>NZ_JAIUKX010000001.1:0-2582281 GCF_020165935.1 Bacillus sp. RAR_M1_44 | reverse complement strand
CCTCATACTGTCGACAAGCTTGTCCTGACATATCTACAAGAATGCTTCCATGATTTCCTGAAGAGTGGAGTTTTATATTCGCAAAGCTAATGCACCTATCGTATGTTGGATAAGGCGACCCCTTAATCTCTGAAGAAAATTCAGAGATAGGGATTCCTAAAATTTCATTAGCAACGATTGAAAATTCACTATTCGGAATTGAACAACGAAAGTAATCAATAAGACACTGATTACTTCGATTTAGGCTCATGTGCTTCACCAATGATATAACTATCAGCTTCAACTTTAAGCTCTGAATACTGCCATGTATCAATCATTGGTTTACCTTGCCCAACAAATGCTTTCTTTTGAACCTTTTTAGGCTTTACTTTTAGTCCCAAAAAGGAAATTGGAATGAACTCACCATCTTCATAATCATCTAAAATAGGTAGGCTATCCTGTTTTTCAACTATTACAGTAATAGGGGAGCCAATTTCAGTACCGCCATTTTGTAAGACGAGTTCGATAAATGGACGATCATATACTTTAAATGTGACAGAATACTTTCCAGTTTCAACTAACTCTCCATTTAGATTTTTTTCTTTCTCAATTCGAGTAGTAAAGCCATCTTTCTGAATCAGCATGGCTGTAGGAATCTTAAATTGTTTAATATCAAAGTGGAAATCAGCTAAATCCACATTTTCCGAGTCATTTAACGAATGTAATTTAGACGATTTTAATATTAGTTTTCCCATTTTTAGACACCTCTTTATCATTTTTTAAATCCCCAACTCTCGGGATTTCACATAGCCCTCTAACCTACGAGCACCAAGGGTTTCGAGCATTTTCGTTGAGGGAGATTCACCAGTGTTACCCAACTGGTGCGACCCTTTTTTCGATTCATGTTGAGCAAAAATCGCTCAACTGGCCATCACTTTTTCTGAACGTTTTCGACCACTCCGTTCGGTTGGCTCTGCCACCGCCTCAAACCTTCACAAAAATTGACGGTCAATGTTGGCTGTAGCTGTTTGACAAGAATAGCATTAAACACTTAATTTGCTCTATGAATCATTAGTTTTTCTATTTCTGCTATAAAATCAAAATCTTTGTCTATATACGGCGTTTCAAAATAAACTGGAGAAGTGTGTTTGCCATCTAGTTGTATGTAACCTCCACCTTTTTCTGTGACAGTCTTATATTCAACGTTTTTCGTATCAAATATCATATTATAGCCAATGGAATCCATAGCACCTAACCCAGCTTTAAACCCCATTTGTGCCCTTATATTTGTAGGTAGATCATCTGCCGATGGACGTTGCATAAGGATCTCGATCATTACTCCTGCTTGTCTACCTTTCATTACTAGAGTAAATACATAATCTAATGCTTCTTTAGCAATTTTCTTATCCACTGTATGCATAAAAGCTGAAAATTCATCAAATATCACAATAACGACAGGCAAATTGAAGTCTCGATACGTTTTTCCGAAAGCTGATATATCATTAAAATAATCCGTATATCTTCGATCCATCAATTCGACAGTTTCCCTAAGAATTCGACATATTTGGTTAGCATCTGTTGCAACTTTATTTTCAAATCCAGTAACAAATCTAAACAGACTCAAATCGGCTTTTTTAGGGTCTATAATTCGTAAATCAGCTTGCGGAGTTAACTTCAAATAATTAACAATCTTACCTAATATAAAGAATGACTTGCCCGATCCAGTACCTCCTACAATGAGAGAATGGGGAACCTTATGAAGCTCATAAGATATGTTGCCAGTTATTTTGATTACATCTGAATCATTTACGTTAGTTACAGTAGAATTTAAATCTATACGTTCATCTTTATGCTTTAAAAATACATATTCAGCATAATCCACTGTCTTATTGGTAGAGTCTAGCTCCAAGCCTAAAGCAGCTTCTAAATTCTCTCCAAGTTTAGTGGCTTCTTTGGTAAACCTATCACCGTCACGTAAAATCCTTACGACTACATGCTTACTTGTTTCCCTATATTGAATGCGAATTACTCTGACAATACGCTTTTCCCTAACAACTTTATCGTTTTTAATAGATTCAAAGTGGTCTTCGTCATATAATTTCAAAGTATCAATCATATAAGCTAAATTGTTTGCAATCCATGATTTAGGATTCTTAACAAATTTAAAATAGAACCTTATACTTTTATAAATGGATACCGCCCAAAAAATGATGATGATTAGATTAACGAAACCATTAAAACTGATTGAGCGATACACAACAGGAATATTAATTATTAGTGGAGGAATAGCATTAGACACCATTCCACAAAAAGCTGTCAGCACAAATATGAATACTCCAAGGAGATATTTTAATAAATTCATTTTCCTGCGCGGAAAAACAACATGATGCCATTCACTCTGCCTTCTACTAAGGATATTCTTTAGTGCCTCTAGCTTCACGGATCACTAACGCCCTTTCAAGTTCTATTTTTTATATTTACTCGATTCACTAATAATTTTACAAAGCCCACATGAATTAGCTTGCCAATTAAAACTAGAAGAATTGCAGATATTAATCCGCCCCAAAATACATGGGAAACATCAAAACTGTAATTTTCAAAACCTTGACCAAAGGTATCAAACTCTATCCAGCCATACTTTACTCCTGTCCCATAAACTTCACGAAGATTAGCTACATCAGATGAAAACACATAAGTTCTACCAAAATCCGTAACACCTGACAGCCAATTCCCCAAAACCAAATAAACAATCGCAAAAGGTAGAAGAATTATAGCTACTTCAAAGATGAATTTATTTATCACTTTAATTTTATTTTTCATTAAAATCTCCTTATTTCCCTAGTTAATAGAGAGTAACTAGTTAGCTACCCCCTTTTTTGATTACCTATACTCGATGAGATAGTTGTTAAAAACAATTCTCTTATGATCAACAATATCGTCTATCAATAAGGAATCTGTTAAATAATGATGATGATTTGAACAGTACTGTAAAGCACATAAGGTCTCTCTTGCATACTTACCGTAGACTTTACCTGCGTTGAATATCTCCTCTAACTTTTTTCTTGCAGTCTCTTCAAGGTCATAATGAGGAATGTTTTTTATTCCTCTAATCTTCCTTTCTTGACCATGGATCTTGCGAATCGTTCTTGCTGAATACTCTCCCTTTAGAAGCTTCTCCAATACATCTTCAAACTCCGAATTCACCCTCTCACCCCATTTTCATTAATTAAATAACAAAACACATGTGTACAAAACATATATAGTGTTAGTTGATACTATAACATTTTAATGTTATTAAATCAATTCAAAAAAATTAAATATATCTTATACACACGTGTACACAATAATTATTTGTATAACAACCTTAGTGAATGTTAGAATATATAGGATAGGGGGGGCTAGAAGTGGAAAGTAGACATGATAAATTTAGAAGAATAGCAGAAAATCGTCTTTCAAGAGTATTTTCAACAATGTCATTAATAGAGAATTTAGCCAATAAGCGATATTATGATTACACCATTGAAGAAGTAAATGAAATGTTTGAAGCTTATGAAGAAAAAGGAATTGAGATAAGGTCATTTTTTGAAGCTTCTGCAGAGAAAAAAGTGTTAACAAAAACTTTTACTTTTAGAACAGATAAAATTAATAATGAAAAAAACGATAAGTTTAGAGAAATAGCACAGACTCGTCTTTCCAAGGTATTTGCAGATATGAATTTAATTGCCAATCTCTCTAATAAAAGTAACTATACTTACCATGAACAAGAAATAGAGGAACTGTTTAAAGCTTATGAAGAAAAAGGTATAGCGACTAAAGGTCGTTTTGTAGTTAAAAATGAATTTAAGTTTAGTTCATAGTGTGATTTACAATTCACGAATATTATTTCCTTAACAATAAAAAAACCTCCCAAGAATTTCTTGGGGGGTTTTTTGGTGGGGAACTATTTATTTTAAGGTTGTTTTCAACCTTTATCAGTATATAAAAAGTCAATAAATAGGCTTTTACAAACCAACTTATTTATATGTCTTATTCCCACTCAATCGTAGCAGGCGGCTTACTCGTAATATCATACACCACACGGTTAATATGCTTCACTTCATTCACGATACGAGTTGAGATCTTTTCAAGCACATCCCAAGGGATTCTTGCCCAGTCACTCGTCATACCGTCAATAGACGTAACAGCACGGATACCGATTGTGTAGTCGTATGTTCTTGCGTCACCCATGACACCTACGCTGCGGATGTCTGGGAGAACCGTGAAGTATTGCCAGATGTCGCGCTCAAGGCCGAAGTTGGCAATTTCTTCGCGTAGAATCGCATCCGATTCACGGACGATTTCTAGTTTTTCTTCAGAAATTTCACCTAGTACACGGATTCCTAGTCCTGGACCTGGGAATGGCTGTCTCCATACGATGTCGTCTGGAATACCTAGCTCTGATCCTAGAGCACGAACTTCATCCTTGAATAGTGTATTGAGTGGCTCAATCAATTCAAACTGCATGTCTTCTGGAAGACCGCCAACGTTGTGGTGAGATTTGATTGTTTGTGCCGTTGCTGTTCCACTCTCAATGATGTCAGTGTAAAGCGTTCCTTGTGCTAAGTAGTCGATTCCTTTTAGCTTGTCCGCCTCGTCATCGAATACATAGATGAATTCGTTACCGATGATTTTACGTTTTTGCTCAGGATCAGACACACCTTTTAGCTTGTTTAAGAAGCGATCTTTCGCATCTACTTTAATCACGTTCATGTTGAAACCTTCGCTAAATGTTTTCATAACCCCTTCTGCTTCGCCTTTGCGAAGAAGGCCGTGGTCAACGAAAATACATGTCAGCTGATCGCCGATGGCTTTGTGAATCAATACCGCTACAACAGATGAATCCACACCGCCGCTTAGTGCGCACAATACTTGCTTGTCGCCTACTGTTTGACGGATTTTCTGCATTTCGATTTCAATGAAGTTCTCCATTGACCATTTGCCATCGCAGTCACATACGCCGAAGACAAAGTTCTTCAATAGATCATTTCCGTACTCAGAGTGACGTACCTCTGGGTGGAACTGAACGCCATAGAAATTCTTCTCAGCTAAGCTCATCGCTGAGTTTGGACAATGTGCACTTGTTGCATCGACTGTAAAGCCATCTGGTACTTCAACAACGAGGTCACCATGGCTCATCCAAACGACTTGATCAGTTGGAAGGTCTTTGAATAAAGCTGGTGTTCCGTTAATATGGATGTCTGCTTTTCCATATTCACGCTGGCTAGCCGCTTCTACTTTCCCACCTAAATAGTGAGTCATCAGCTGCATGCCGTAGCAAATGCCTAGAACCGGAATGCCTAGATCAAAAATCTTTTCATCACAGCGGAAAGATCCTTCATCATAAACACTGTTTGGTCCACCAGAAAGGATGATTCCTTTAGGGGCCATTTCTTTAATTTCTTCAGCAGTTAAAGTGTGCGGATGAAGCTCACTGTACACACCAAATTCACGAATACGGCGAGTGATCAGCTGATTGTACTGACTACCGAAATCGAGAACCAAAATCATTTCATTTACTAAATTTGTCATGGTGTCACCTCTATGTCCAATATAGTTTTTATAAACGCACAGAAAAAATGAGAGGAGAAAACCTCTCTCAGTGTAAATCACGCTTTTGAAGCGCCCAGACTCACATCCGAACGCTTCAATTTCATGTATTTTAGAAGGTTTTAATATTCACCTATTCTAACAACAGGAAGGTACGTGGTCAAGACTATCTCCTGTTTATTAAATTTTCCCATAACTTCACCGACTGCCGCCAAAGCGCCGACGCATCTTCTCGCCTGTAGAGCGCCCGCTCATAGAACTGCGTTAGTTCAGACATGTGATGATTCCCTTCCTTGTCATCGATCAAAGAAGCAAATTCTCTTAGCGTCATGCCTGGCTTTTTCTCGATCCCTCTGCGCCTTAGCTGTTTTAATAGAGCAGCATACGCGTAGAAAAAAGCTTCCTCATCTGGCAGACGTTTTACCTTTCTCACAATAAAGATTGGCAGCCACCTTGCTCTGAACCGGTAAAGCATCCAGCCTATGAAGCCAAGAAGGACAAGCACACCTGCTGCGTAACCCAAGATTGAACCAACATGAACCATACTTGGCTTTGCTTTAGCAGCTTGTTCCTCTTGTTTTGCCGCCTGTTCTGGTTCTTGTTGCTGCGGCTGCTGTGTCTGCTCGTTTTCTTGTTGATCAGATGCGGGCTGATCTTTTTCATCTTCATCCTCTTGATCATCTGCTTGGTCGTTGTTAGCCGTGGTTTCATTCGTAAATGTCTCTGGGTTCGTGAACCCTTTTGTCGGTTCAAAAGTCACCCAACCACGGTTTGGAAAATACACCTCTACCCATGAATGGGCATTGTTATTGGTCACTTCATACACATTGTTTCCATCCATCTGTGTTTCATATAATTGACCTGACGTGTACCCTTTCACCCATCTCGCCGGAATTCCAATCGAGCGAAGCATGACAATCATCGAGGTTGAAAAGTTATCACAATAGCCAATCATTGTGTCAAATAAGAACTGATCCACATAGTCTTCGTTACGCCCAGGCACAGCGACATTTTGGGTTTCATATGAAAACTTCGCAGATCCTAAATAATCCTCGATCGCTTTTGCTTTATCATACATATTATCCTTCGTTTCCGTTAAGCTGTTCGCCAATGTTTTCACACGCTCTGGCAGCGAGGATGGGAGCTGCAAGTATTCACGTCCGACCTGCTGATTCACTTGCTTCTTGGTTGGCACTTTGATTCGCTGTAAGTCCTCTAGGATAAATGTAGGTGATAAGAAGCTGACTCGATAGTTCCCTAAATTTTTGGGCGGGTTTTGAGTAGACGGGACAATTTTCTCCGTTTTGCCCATCATTTGCAGTGGAATGTTTTCCATTGGCGTCAGCATAACCGTACCAATCGGATAAACAGCATGATTAAATCGATAATTTGATTCCATATCGACTCTCGTTTCATGCTCCTCTGTTTTCACGCGATTGGTAAACCACCGGTTCGGCACTTCATTCCCTTTTAACCGAGTAGGTTTCGTATCATTTGAAGCATCCTCCCAGCCTTTCCCCGTGTAAATACTTTTTGTTTCTACACGAAAATAAGACGGCTCTTTTCCGCTCCATTTAAATACCGGTGTACGGTCCTCACTAAACGGTCCCCCAAGCGACGAATCATCCGCACTATATCCCACCTTATTCTGCCCGGTGGAACCATCTTGATTCGTGACCGCTTTAAAAAACGGGACAGGGTCAGGCCATTTTGGATCAGATTTTGGCAAAGAAGCACCGAGTGATGCTGATACAAGAACAAGCGCCAGCATGGGTAAGAACCAATTGAGACGCGCTTTCTGTGACACCCGCACACCTTCAGCCGAACGAAGCCGGTCGAAATAGAGCAGGCCAAGCAAACAAAAGCCAAATACCATAATTCGAACGATCGCAAAAGTCGCATCATAAGGCGTAAATGTATCAAGAATCGTGACATATACAATCGTCATCAGTAAAAAGAAGAAGATACGCTGCTGATACACAACCCAATAATGAAGTAAATAAACAAGTAGCCAAAGCAAAATATAAAACAACAATGTGCGGAAAGACGGATACATGTCACTCCACATGCCCATGCTCATCAAAGAAATATTATCTTGAATATCAGCAAACAGCGCAGGCAGATAACTTGGCTCTGATTGATAAAAAATCAAATATAATGCGAGCAAGATCAATCCAGCACAAATAGGAAACGTCACATACCACTTCAATCGAAAGAACGTAAACAAACACGTAAGCCCTATAAAAATGATGAAATAAGACGTATGACTCGTCTCTGTAAAATCTTGAAGCGGACGAAGCCACTCCCAAAGCAGCAGAAATGCGACAGCATAATAGATGAACAACTCAAAACGGCTTTGCCGCTGATGCATATAAATGTTTGTCACCTCACAGTTCTTTCATGCAGCCGGTCCTCAAATAAAAGGGTCGTGTGTATCCCAGAAGCTTTAAGCCGGTCCACAAGCTGTTTTTCTTTTGCCGTCAATCGATCAACGGCTCTCTTCACTAAAAGAACGGTGATGTTCTTTCTGTTTCGATTCCCAAGTAAAATGGCAGCAAGCTCTTCTTGCAGATGACCTGTCACCACATACTTTCCTGTCTGCTGGTGCTCACTCGCTGTTAATGATTGATAATCAGGTGAACGAGAAGGCTGATACTGCACCTTTGTTAAATAGTAGAGCATGTCCTGTAAGTGCCACTCTCCTTGATCCACTCGAAATAAGTGCTGATCCCCAAGCGGGACAAGGCCTACCGGCACCCCTTTTTTCACAGCCGTTTGCAGAACCGATGCGGCCATAGACACAATCGTTTCAAAAGCGGCTTCATCTGTAAAATCAGCAAACACCACCAAATCCTTTGTCTGATTCTGTTCAAACTCCTTCGTCATAAGCTGACCTCTTCTAGCTGTTGTCTTCCAGTCCACCCAAGCGAAACGGTCTCCTTGCTGGTATTCACGCACACCTGTCGTCACATTTGTCGGTTCATTTAACCAAGAGTGCACCGCTTTGCCTCCATTTTCATTCACCGATGCAGCAGATTCAACCGGAATATCCAACATTTTCGGATACACAAGCAATTTTTTCTCTAGTGGAAGAATCACTTCTTTTTCAACAAACCCAAACATATCACCCGTTTTGATTCTAATCGCCGTCAATTGATGCTCTCCCCGCATGATGTCATTGAATTGATACGAAAATCGCCACGTTTTCCGAAACCATGGAAAGATCATTCGCTTCATTTCAATCTGTTCCTGTAAATGGAAGGTATCCGGCGGTTCATCCTCAAGTATGACGTACACGTACGGAAATAGATTCGTCCGCTTGATTTCAAGGTCCACAGACAGCACTTCCCCTGCCTTTAACCGGGTATGCTGTAATGTCCTTTTGGCTGTTGCACGAAGTGGAACAAGGGCAAACAGCAAAGCATACAAAGCATATGGTGAAAATGCATAAAAAAGGAACCAGCTCACAAAGCCGCCCTGAAACATGGCATAGCAAAAGGCTGCTGCCGTGAGGAGAAAGAGCATAAACACCCGTAACCATAGTGAAAAAGCGAAACGGTCACGTGACTTCATTGAGTCATCGACTTTTGAACTGGTACGCCAATATGCTCAATCATCTGTCGTAGCAGTGTCTCCGCCTTCTTCCCTTCATATGTTGCTTCTGATGTCAAAATCATGCGATGCGGCAATGTGTAAGGCGCCAAATACTGTACATCATCAGGAATCACATAATCCCGCCTGTTCAACAGCGCATACGCCTGAGCCGCTTTCATCAATGAAATTGAACCCCTTGGGCTCACGCCTAAATAGACAGACGAATGATTTCGCGTCGCTTGGGCGATTTCGACAATATATTCTTTAATCGACGCATCCACATGTACGGTCTGAACCGCTTGCTGCAAAGCATGGATATGATCTTTTGTCATGACTGCCTGAAGCGTGTCAATTGGCGATTGTTTCTCCTGCAAATTCAGCACCTCAAGCTCCTCCAACATGGTTGGATACCCCATCTGCAGCTTAAATAAGAAACGGTCCATTTGCGCTTCTGGAAGTGGATAGGTCCCCTCATACTCCACTGGATTTTGCGTTGCCATCACAAAGAAAGGATCTGCCAGCGGCATCGTTTCTCCGTCCACTGTGACACTACCTTCTTCCATCGCTTCAAGAAGGGCTGATTGTGTTTTAGGAGAAGTTCGGTTGATTTCATCAGCCAAAATAATCTGCCCCATAATCGGTCCTTGTCTAAATTCAAACTCGTTTGTCTTTTTATTATAAATCGACACACCTGTTACATCTGAAGGCAAAAGGTCAGGCGTAAATTGGATTCGCTTAAACTCACACCCAATGGATTTTGCCAGAGCACGAACCATCATGGTCTTCCCAACGCCAGGCACATCCTCTAATAGCACATGCCCCTTCGCCAAAATCGCAACAAGGCTTAATATCGCAATATCTTTTTTCCCCACCATCACTTTATTGATGTTATCTACGATTTTTTGTAAATCTGAATGCATCGGTTCATCAAATGCCATCCTGATCCTCCTATCACGTTTCCGTCAATTTTCATATAGTCTAACTTTACCATACAACACGCATTTGCATGAAACATCAACACGTAGAAAAAAGAAGCCTTCTCACGATGGAAAAGACTTCTGCTCCTCTTTAGGCTCACTTGCTGGTTCCATATGAACATGAGAGTGTAGAATATCATGTTCCTGCTTCATTCTGCGTTCAATTTCATCTGCAATATCATGGCTTTCTGCGATGTTTAAATGCGGTTCTACTTCAACGACCACATCCACATGGACGGTGCTTCCAAGATAACGAGCTTTAATGTCTTTCAAATCGCCCACTCCTGGTGTCGCTTCAATCGTCTCTTTATATTTAGACATATCTTTTATATGAAAACCGTCCGTTAACGAATGAGACGCATCTCGGAAAATCTCCCACGCCGTTTTACAGATAATTAAGCCAATCACAAATGCAGCAAGCGTATCAACCCACGCCAGCTGAAATTGAGAGGCGATAATTCCGACAAACGTCCCGATACTCACATAAGCATCTGATTTATTATCAGCCGCTGCCGCATATAGCGCCTGGCTATTAATTCGTTTAGACAGTTTACGGTTATACATATACACGCCATACATCACAACAGCACTTCCTGCTGCCGTCCAAGCTGCAATCATATCAGGCGTTTGATGCTCTGATGAGAAAAGCGATTGGCCTGCACTCAGCAAAACCTGAAGCCCGACAAGCATCATAATAAAGGAAGCTACAAGTGACGCAATATTTTCAGCTCTAAAATGACCGTATGGATGATCCTCATCAGGTGGCTTCTGAGAAATACGCAGCCCAATTAATACGGCAAGCGAAGCAATGATATCTGTCGTATTATTCAAGCCATCTGCGGAAAGGGCTTCTGAATGAAACACATACCCAATGATCAGTTTGACAGCAGATAAGATCACATAGGCTATAATGCTGACCCAAGCACCTGTTTCACCTTGTCTTAATTCGTTGTAGCGCTCCATACCGAACAGCGCCTCCTCACACATTACTTTTCTATATTTATCTTACAAAGCCAAGCCCGTGTGGGTCTACAGCAACATGATTCGCTTGAATCAGCAAAATAGGATACATAGAAATGTGTTGACCTAAGCAAACTTATTTTTATAAGGTCAATTGACCTCAAGACCTACTCCCATCAACGTTTTTCAAAACCACCCCGAAAAATGAAAAAGAACAAAATCACTCTACTATACAATTGTCAGAATAGTTTTATTTTAAAACACAACTTTTCTTTCTTCCTTCTTATGCTATTTTTAAGAATGGGCAGAGGAAAATAAGGGAACATAATCTCTCAAATCCTTTATACTTTTTAACATCATGTTAAGAGGTTTGAAATGTCAGTTTGATAACCTGTCCAATGCTGAATGACAATTCAGTATGATAAAATTTAAAATATTCTAAAAACAAACTCTCGAATAAAAGAGAAATGTTTGGAGGTAAAGAAATGTCCAACATGACAAACGGTCTTCAAAAAAACCTTAAGACAAGACATATTTCAATGATCTCCATTGCCGGGGTCATTGGGGCAGGGCTATTTGTTGGTAGTGGTGCTGTCATTCATTCTGCAGGGCCTGGATCGATTCTTTCCTATTCATTTGCCGGACTTCTGGTCATCTTTATTATGAGAATGCTTGGAGAAATGGCATGTGCCTATCCGACAAGCGGCTCTTTCTCACAATATGCGAGCGACGCCATCGGCCCGTGGGCTGGATTTACAATCGGCTGGCTTTACTGGTTCTTCTGGGTCATCGTCATTGCCATCGAAGCCATTGCCGGTGCTGCCATTATTCAATATTGGTATGGAGATGCACCTGTTTGGCTCACAAGTCTTATCCTCACAATCCTCTTAACTTTGACAAATATCTTTTCTGTTAAATCTTTTGGCGAATTTGAATATTGGTTTTCATTGATTAAAGTCGTCAGCATTATTCTATTCCTACTCATTGGTTTTGCATTTATCTTTGGTTTTGGCGGTCATCATACTGCAGGTCTTGCTAATTTAACGGGTAATGGCGGTTTCCTTCCAAACGGATTCGGCTCTGTGCTCCTCGGGATTGTCGTTGTCATCTTTTCCTTCATGGGAACCGAGATTGTGGCAATTGCCGCAGGTGAATCAGCAGACCCTGTCAAATCTGTGACAACAGCTACTCGTTCAGTTGTATGGCGTATTATTGTTTTCTACGTCGGGTCGATCGCTGTCGTTGTCACGTTACTCCCATGGAATTCAGCGAATATTTTAACAAGTCCGTTCGTTGCAGTATTAGAATACATCGGTGTCCCATCAGCCGCTCAAGTCATGAACGTCATTGTTTTAACAGCCGTTCTTTCTTGTTTAAACTCCGGCCTATACACAACGTCCAGAATGCTTTATTCATTAGCAGAAAGAGGCGAAGCACCAAAACGTTTTATGAAAATCAGCAAACGCGGTGTCCCTGTAGCAGCTACAGTCGCTGGTACCTTCTTTTCCTATATTGCCGTCATGATGAACTACTTTTACCCTGAAACCATCTTTCTATTTCTAGTCAATGCCTCTGGTGCCATTGCACTTCTTGTCTACTTGGTCATTGCCGTTTCACAATTAAGAATGCGTCGTAAAATTGAAAAAGAAAATCCAGAACAACTCAAAATCAAAATGTGGCTGTTCCCATACCTTACGTACTTTACCATTTTGGTCATCTGCGCCATCTTGGCCTCTATGCTGTTTATCGAATCAATGAGACCTCAGCTCATACTGACAAGCATCATTACCATCAGTGTACTAGTCGCCTACTTCATCTTTAAACCAAACAAAAAAGTGCCTGCAAGTGCAGCGCTTGAAAATAAACACCCTTAATTCTCCCGCTGAAAAGCGGTTTTTTTATTTTATTCACCTATTTGGATGTCCGCACTTATAATGTATCAAATTGATTTTAAGTGAGGATTAGTCAACATGAACCTAGAAAAGTTTGTTGACGAGCTGCCAATTCCAGAAGTCGCAGAGCCCGTCAAAAAAAACCCAAGACAAACGTATTATGAAATCGCTATGGAGGAGGTGTTCCTAAAAGTTCATAGAGATCTGCCCCCAACCAAGTTATGGACCTATAATGGCAGTTTGCCGGGTCCAACCATTAAAGCCAATCGAAATGAAAAGGTCAAAGTGAAATGGATGAACAAATTGCCGCTGAAACACTTCCTGCCTGTCGATCATACCATTCACGCTGGACATCATGATGAACCCGAAGTCAAAACAGTCGTTCACCTGCATGGGGGCGTGACACCTGCAAGCAGTGACGGTTATCCAGAGGCTTGGTTTTCGCGAGACTTTGAAGCAACCGGTCCCTTCTTTGAACGAGAGGTTTACGAATACCCTAATCACCAGCAAGCATGCACATTGTGGTATCACGATCATGCCATGGCATTGACACGATTAAATGTATACGCCGGATTAGCTGGATTTTATTTGATCTCAGATGCGTTTGAAAAATCACTCGAATTACCGAAAGATGAATATGATATCCCTTTAATGATCATGGATCGGACATTCCAGGAGGATGGCGCACTGTTTTATCCGAGTAGACCAAATAACACACCAGAAGATAGTGACCTTCCAGATCCCTCCATTGTGCCATTTTTTTGCGGGGAAACGATTTTAGTCAATGGAAAAGTATGGCCGTATTTAGAAGTAGAGCCGCGAAAATATCGTTTTCGTATCTTAAACGCATCCAACACAAGAACTTACGAGCTTCATCTAGACAATGACGCCACAATCTTACAAATTGGATCTGATGGCGGCTTTTTGCCAAGACCTGTTCAGCATCAATCTTTTAGCATTGCACCCGCTGAACGTTTTGATGTCATCATCGACTTCTCTGCTTACGAAAACCAAACGATTGTTTTAAAAAATACGGCAGGCTGCGGTCAGGATGTCAATCCAGAAACAGATGCGAACATTATGCAATTTAAAGTCACTCGTCCGCTCAAAGGAAGAGCAGCTAAAACATTACGTCCGATCTTCAAACCACTGCCACCGCTCCGGCCGAGCCGAGCTGATAACGAGCGAACGCTGACCCTTACTGGCACACAAGATAAATATGGGCGCCCGATTTTATTACTAGATAACCAGTTTTGGAATGATCCTGTTACGGAAAATCCCCGACTTGGCAGTGTAGAGGTATGGAACATCGTTAACCCAACAAGGGGCACACACCCTATTCATTTACATCTTGTTCAATTCAGAGTGATTGATAGAAGACCATTCGATACAGACATCTATCAATCAACAGGTGAAATCGTGTATACAGGACCAAATGAAGCGCCTCCTTTGCATGAACAAGGCTACAAGGATACCATTCAGGCGCATGCCGGTGAAGTCATTCGCATCATCGCTCGGTTTGTCCCATATAGCGGACGATATGTGTGGCATTGTCACATTTTAGAACACGAGGATTATGACATGATGCGGCCGATGGATATCATTTAGTAAATATGAAACCTCCTCTCTGTTAATTGCGTAATATGAAAAAGGGCTAACAGCTTCTATATATTAGCCCTCTATTTTCTTTTCAATCTCCATGAGAAAAAACGAACAATGTATCGCATGAATGGCATTTATTTGAACATTCCACACTTAAAAAGTTGACGAAGTAAACCGATAATACTACTATATACCCATTACCTCTATCAAAAGGCACTTAAGAAACCATGCACGAACAAATAGAAAATCGTCATAAAAAACGGAGGAGTTCAATTTGAATGAAGAAAAAGAGACTTGCCAGGTAAAGCAAGAAACAGTGGCAGGTAACAGGGAGAAGCTTTCAATTCATGAAAACGAGAGCATTCGATCAAACATTGAACAACTAACAATTGAACTCGGTGAACAAAAAGAATTCAATCACTTCATATTAGATGAAAAACAGAAGGCCATCAGCACATTATCGGCTCTCATTGCAAAAGGTGATTGTGATGAAGAGTTAAAAGCTCATTTTGTACAAGCATTACATATCGGGCTCTCTGTTATAGAGATTATGGAGATCATTAAACACTGTACAAAGGTTGCAGGATTCCCTCATTCCATTAATGCCTTGTTTATTTTTCAAAACTTACTAGATGAAAACAATAAATAAGAGAAAACGAGAAGTCTTCTGTCCTCTCGTTTTTTTATTTCCACTTACTTTACTCTCTTACGCTGATTCTGTCACAGTAGCAAAATATCAAAATATCGCTCATTTCCTTGCTTAAAAAGTGATGTTCATTTCACAAATCCGCATTTTTCACCGACACATTCCATGACAAAATAAAAAAACGTCCAGTTATATGAAATAACTGAACGCGCACCTTTTACCGATTGACAGTGAAATTGTTAACAATCCCGCCTTCTTTCTCCCAAGCGGTTTCTACTGTTTTCTTCTTAATATCATATTCAAAAATGGTTCTGACCTTCGCCTTTCGTCCTGTGTCATCCTTTAATTCCTTTGCGTTCTTTGCAACACCTAAGAAATAAACAGATGTACCATCCGCAGAAAATTGTGGCTGGGCAGCACTTAAAATACGCACATCTTGGCTGTTTTTAACGAGTGTCTTCGTTTTTCCTGTATCTACATCCATCACCTTAATAGATGATACTTCTTTTTCATTTCGAACCTTCACTTCTGTATAAATGAGTTTTTTATGATCTGGTGAAAAAGAAATATCATTGATGGTTTGAGAAATACGTGCAATTCGCTTTCCCTTCTCACCTGTTTGTAGGGTAATCTTCATGGTCGTTGGTTCAGGATCCATTCCTTTTTCATTTGCCTCATCCGTCTTTTTATAATCCTCTTTTAACGAATAATGCTGAATGGCCAACAGATTTGATGCTGGATCATAAGCAAAAGAACTCACCGTATCATCATCACTTTTTTTTGGATATAACACTTTCACTTTCTGTGTTTTCAAATCAAAAGACGCTACATAAAATTGCTCACCTGAATCCTTGTTATACCTTAGATATAACTGTTTTCCGTCACCAGAAAGTCTCATACTGTCGATTGAATCGTCACTCGTAAAGAGCGTTTTTTCTTTATCCGTTTTCACATTCAATTCCCGTATACTTACTTTTTGTGTGTCTTCATCTGTATACGTGTAATATAAAAGCTGCTTCGCCTGATCATAAGCAATTGAAGGATATGCTGTCAGTTTCTCTGTATGAAGCGCCTTGTCATGCAAGTAATAAGTATTGTTTAACTTTTGATCCGTAAATGAAACAAGCAATTCGTCTTTTGCATCTTGATTTGTTTTCACTTTTCCTGCATGTTTTGCCTCTTGCCCCGGCTTCATCATGAAGAAGATGACGGCCGCAACTGCGACTCCAATCACTGTGATGATCCACCATGTTGATTTTTTCATTGATTTTCAGACCCTCTCCACAAGAAAAGAAGCCAGAAAATGAACTTTTCCCGCTTCTTTGCATGCCTATGTATTAATAAGTGTAATGCCCTTTGACGACACCTTTACTCGTTTTATACCCAAGTGCTTTGAATGCTTTCGGACTTACGTCTAATACTGCGTTTGGCATTCTACCTACATCATATTTATATACTGTAATCACTTTATGTGGTTTCGCTTTTGTTGTCACTCTTAGTTTTGTACCTTTTTTCGGTACGTCAAATCCCATTTTCGTTGCTGCATCCCAATGACCGAGTTTTTTTCCATCTGCGCCTTTTTTACCGACACCATTATACCATGTAATATTGCCGCTTACTTTTTTTGCACTTGCTCCATGTGAGAAACTAAACGCTAAAAATAAACTAGCTACTGTTACGATTGTCGCGATAAGCTTTTTATTCATTAAAAAATCCTCCGTATTTGGTTTCTGACCCTATTATACATGAAGATGCACCCAGTTATTTTACAGTCACATTACAATTCGAATACAAGTTGACCACTTAATGACCGATTTTGTTCATAAATTTCACCAAAAACAGCCAGAACATTGTCAGTAGATCCCTCCCTTTCGTTTTATATAATAGAAATGAATCAAATATAAGGAGGAATTTTCATGAAAAAGTGGTTCATCGTTTTGAGTGTAAGTTTGATCTTCGTTTTGATGCTTTCAAGTATTCCTGCCTCTGCGGCTGGTCCTCGTCACGGCGCCATCGTGACACAAACGGATGAAGCCAAATGGTCAGGTATCACGGCTGATATTGTGCTGCCAAAAACAGCAACCATTAAAAATGGCTATGCCGACTGGTATCTTGGTCTCGGTTCTGCCGTTGTTGAAAGCGGGATTTCAAAAACAGCTTCTGGCTATAAGGTATTCCTGGGCACCGGCTCCCAAGGCGGCAGTCAATATTGGAACAGTGAATACGATTCAAGTATTAAAGATGGTGCACGTGTCAACTTAAAGCTCATCAACAATGGTGATGGCACAGTGTCACTATACGTCAACGGGAAACTGCGCTATAAGCAGCCTGTTTACAACCCTAGCCGTCTGAAAAACCTTGATGTTGTCAAAATGGTACACGGCGTACAGGATAATGGAACAAACAGCTACTCGCAAGCAAGTTTCTCTAATGTACAGCTTCGTGCAAATACAGCTGGAAGTGTCTATAAAAAATGGGACGGCACCGTCAAATCATCTCTTTTACGCAAAAATCTAGAATCTGGTGCTCCGGCTCCAAAATTCACGGTCATTTCTTCTGTTCCACTTAGTACAACCCTTTCAGCACAATAAAACACGAGCACCCAACTTTGGGTGCTTCAAAATTGCTGACAAAGAGCTAAAATGATTTTATTTTAGCTCTTTGTCTTCTTTTCAGCGTGCAAGAAAACCTTTGCAGTCTAGGAAGGGCGAGCACCGGCGCGCAGGCCTGACACCGAATGCGAGGGTTTGTCTACACGCTGGAGCACCCAACTTTGGGTGCTTTTGATTGTTCACAGCTTATCAACACTTCTCTTTTAATCAAAACATCAATTCGTGGTAACATAAGCATACATACTTTGAAGAACAAAGGAGAAAGAACGTGAGAAAAAGTCTACTTGTTTTCATGAGTCTTGTTGCAACCTTCTCTATCCTAGCAGCTTGCTCAAATACGACAAAAGAAGAAAAAACAGAATCTACGGCACTTCCAACGATTAATGAACGCATTCAAAATGAAACGAAAGAGGTCATGGAGCAGTCTAAGCTCGTAAAAGACACAGCGATCACCGTTGATCAAAAGAAAAAAGTCATTTCCTTAAACGTGACGGCTTCATCTGAGACCAATAGTGATTACGCTGAAGTCATTGGTTTGAACTTTGCCAAAACACTAGCTATTGGTGCATCCACTGAAAAGGAAAACAACCTGCATAAACCGGAAAATGACAGCCTCGGCGCCCTCTACTCCTTTTATGACCTAAACATTACCGTGAAACAGGAAAATGGAAAAATACTGGCAAAAGGGGGAAAAACAACAAATGAAACAAAGATTACCTGGGAGAGAGCCCAGTAATTGGACAAGAAAATCCTTTATGGATTTTCTTGTTTTTTTTAACAAAACTATTAACATTGTGAAAAGAATGCCGATGAGTAAGATTGTGTTGGTTCTTAAGTACCAATAATTCTTATTTACATATCGGAGGAAAGTATCATGAAAAGAACGACAGAATTTGTTTTAGGCTTAATTGGAGGTATTTTGGGATTTTTCGGTGCAATGTTTGCACTTGCTTTTGGAGGACTAGATGCCGCATTTAATGAATCAGGTACGAGTCAATTCACAGGATTAGGCTGGTCAGCGATGCTTTTCTCTATTCTTGCGATTGTGGCATCTGTTATCGTGAAGAAAAAAGCAAAGCTTGGCGGGATTTTATTATTAGTTTCTGCTGTAGGCGGTATTATTTCTATTTTTGTGTTCTTTATCCTTCCAGCTGTATTAATCATCATCGCAGGATGCATGGGTGTGTTTAGAAAAGAGCCTGTCAAAACAGTTCCAGCTGAATAAAGTTGATATAAAAAAGCTTGTATAGGGTGGGACTGACCCCCGTTTTTGAGACAGGGATCAAAACACCTTTATACAGCCAATTGCCGATAGTTTATCGGTGATTGGTTGTTTAGTTTCGTTTGAATACGAATGTTGTTATCATAATAAATGTATTCTTTGACAGTGCGTTCTACGATGGTGGTCGTAGTGCGATCAATCCTGTTAAGATAGAACGTTTCAGACTTTAGTGAGGAATGAAACGATTCGATGGAGGCATTATCAGCGGGCGTCCCTTTACGGGACATGCTCATGGTAATGCCTTTTATATGAACAGCTTTCTGATACTCGTAAGATGTATACACAGAACCTTGATCGCTATGTAACACGCAATTCTCAGGCAGTGCTGGGAGCTGATTAAGTGTGTTTAAGATAAAGTCTGTGTCCTGCTTATCACCAATCGTAAAAGCAATCACTTCTCCATTATATGAATCCAATATGCTGGAAAGGTACAATTGTTTCTGTCCATAAGGCAAATACGTGATGTCCGTTACTAGTTTTTCAAGAGGTCGATCAGACTGAAAATTCCGATCCAGTATATTACCAGCCACGGCATAGGGCTGCCCATTCTTCTTACGCTTTTTCATTTTAACCCGGCATTGCCACTGGTTTTTCTGCATGATACGTTGAACAGTTTTATGGTTAATACGCATTCCCATTTTTAGTATGGCTGTGATTTTCCGATAACCATATCGATATTTGTGCTTTCGGCACAACGTGCCGACCTGTTTCTCTAGTTGTCTTTTAGAATGATTCTGAGTCAGATTCTTTTTCCATCTATAATACGAAGTGCGTGAAATGCCTAAATGAAAACAGATGTCCTGTACCGTCATCGTTTTGCACAATTCATCTACCAGTTTGATTGACGTTTCCTTATCAACTTCCTTTCCAATTCGTTGTACTTTTTTAAAACTTCATTCTGTTGACTCAAATAGCGATTTTCTGCCCGCAGTCTCTCTAATTCGGAAGAGTACTCGGGTCCCTTTCCATAGGAATATTGTTTTCCAACAGGTTGTTCGAACCTGTGTGTATCCCCAGCTTTATGCCATCTCACCCATGTCTGAACCTGCGTCTTATTCTTGATATTCAATTCCTGCATGATCTCTTTCATAGGTACGCCTGCTAATCTCATTTGCACAGCCTTCTGTTTGACTTCAACCGGATAACTCACTCTTGTCCCCATAGAAAAAACACCTCCATGTTTTATTTCGGATCACAACGATCCGTTTTCAAACTTGAAGGTGTTTTTTATTTGTCTCATCTTTTGGGGTCAGTCCCGGTCGCTCTACAAGCTTCTTTTATTGTATATTTTCATTTAAATCTTCTCTTATGATATCAATCAGCGTGTCAATATCCGAGTGAGCTCTAGATGCTAATCGTACCAGCAAATGATCGATATCCTCATACAAATGACGATCTTTCAACATATACTTCCCATAATACGGAATGACAAAGAAATAGAGCAAATCAGCTACTTCTAGTGCAACGTCATCACCAACTTCATTCTTTAGCGCCTCCCCAACACATTGGATCAGCCAATTCAAATCTTCTTTCTTTTCAATCGGAACGTACATCAGCTGATGAATACGGTCCGTATCTCCCGTTTGTAAAATCTGCTCCGCTGCTCCCTTTGATAGAGCACCAATCTCTTTAGAAGATATATTAAGAACCGCGAATTCATTCTCTGATCTGTCTTGATCCATTTGCAGCACGTTTTGGTCCATCTAGACTCACTCCCCGTTCTCAGATACTTTTATTATAAGGAATTTATCTGATTTTTTATGGAAATAGTGGATTTTTTTATGTAATTTTAAACAAAAAAAAGAACCCCATTTTATTTTTAAATTTCAATTGGAGCAAAAAAACATTGCGCCCTATTTCAACAAATATTAATATATGGATGTTAATAGATTGAAAGGGATGAGGTAAACAACAATGGATCAAAGGAATAATTATCGTTAAGATTCTAGTACTTGGGTGTGGAATCTTTCCTTTTACACATGAATCATGCGACATCAGTCGCCTCTCATGGCAAAAAGAAGCGAAAGGCTTGCCAAACATGCCCATAAATTTGGTTTATCATCTGCTATCCAAAGGTAAAGAAAAAGTGACAAGATATAAAAATAAGCCATCGCCTCGTATCAATAAATGAAAATAAAGTAAAAAAGAACCACAAAACTCTAAAAGAATATTTAGATTATAATACATAAAAAAATATAGCAACAATATTTCATTAGTAAGAAATAGAAATATTTTCAATAATCTTTTAAAAACATGAAACAGGATAGATTCATTTTATTCCTATTTATTAGGTGTGTTATTTTTACAGTCAATCTTACACAAGTTCCCCTAACACAGCAGCCGACTCCTTAATAAATCCATCCCAACAATCCTGTTTTTTTGCCCACTGTGTAACATTCTGATCTCCTGCTGACTCCCTTAGATAATTTAAAGCATTTGATGCTATAATCCTAATTACACCTTCCCATTCTTCAGATAACTCTTGCTTGTTCCAGACATCTATTAGCATAATGCTATCCCTGTATAAATGACCAAGCATAGCTGCAGTGTAGTAAATAACGTTTGCTCTGTAGCCTTTTAATTTCATCCCATCAACTATCTTTGCAACATAGGCATTGATTAACCTTCTAGCAATCAGTTCCTTATAAAAATTGTCACTGATATCTTGTATTGGCTTTGTAACTTCGCCATTATCATTTGTATTCAGGCTTTGCTTCCAATACTGACTGTTTAAGTCCATAAACTTCTTGAAAGCTTCCTCTCCACCTTTACTTGAGACATGAGGATATCCCTCCCAAGACATAAAGTATTTCGCTAATTCAACCTTTGTTATAACGTTTTCTTTAGGGTACATCTTCTTAAATGCTGTTTGTTCTTTTCCTTTTGAACGCCGGCTAATATCAACCATGTATTGACCTCTAGCACGTTCGAAGTACCACTTGGATTCTTCTTTACTATTATCAAATGAAGGGATCCATGTATTGCGTGATAGTTTTTCAATATCTGACATAAACCTTGTATTAGCCAATAGATCAGATTTATTTATCTTATTTTGAGTGTTTGCATATTCAGATATTTTTGTAATAAGTTGATCTTCTATATCATGGCGGTCTACATTTGGGACATTATTTACCTCACCTGTATTTAAAATAGTTAATTTAGTTTGTACATTTACTCCTTCAAGATCAATTCCATTCTTATACGCCTGATGAATAGAAGCTGTTGTTTGACCTCCGTTAACAATTTGCCAGCTAGTTAACGATTTAATCTCATAAAGACTTGAATTTCCTATTTGAACAATTTCACCAGACTTGGCAACACTAGAAATACCGTTGTTATATGCAAAAAACAGTTCTCGTTGCTCTGAGTCTTTTAACGTATCTCGTATACCTTTGTTTGTTCCTCCGCGGGCTTGTAGAAATGAACGCACATTTCGCTCTACCAATTTTGGTCCCCAGTCATCATATAGTTTTGCTAGTAAAAGTGCAGGGATAGCACCAATGTAGCAATCTATTAGGCCATTTCCTGTACGGTTAGTGATGTGCATAAATTGAATGATTGAGTTATATTCATCTTCAAATTGAATTTCAAAATCTCTTATACCTTGCTCTGCTTCAGAGAGTTTATAAACTCTGTCCATGTCCCAAACATGTACATTTACTGTCTCAATTCCAGGAATAGATAAATCTATTGGTTTATTTGTAAAATAAAACTTACTGGAGACTACAAATATATTTACTTCCTCTATCTCATTACGATTACTTCTAATTAACTTAATTAGATCAAGAATTTCCATTGATTTATCTGCTGTTTTAAAGATAGAGTCTACGTTGGTAAAGAACCTTTTCGCTCTGTTTGCCACCTCTTTAATTGTGGTCATATTAACTACCGGTATAGAATCATTTGTAAATAATGGTTCATAATCAACAACGTAGAGGTTAAGGACATCCGTATCTTCAAAGTAAAGATATCCGTTTATTTGTAGCTTTAAGTCTCGTTTAGCATAATATATAAGTGCAGGTTCGTCATTCACATTGATATATGGAAGGACCTCTTGCAAAAACGGTGTTTGTCTTGATCCCACAACATTTGCCTTCTGCTCAACAGTGTCTAAAAATTCTTTTAAAAATTCGAGTTTTCGTTTATTTTCAATCATTTCTCTACTTCCTTTTATCTAACTTAAATACATCTTCCACAGCCACTATGAATTCTTCACAATGAGATAAATCTAAGGAATAGGAAATCCTACTTATACCTTTAGGAAGCTGTTTCGATTCTATTCTTGGAAAATTTCCTCTTACCTCGTAAGCTAATTCTTCATGTATAAAAAAACAATTACTATTATACTCTTCCACCCTAATATTTTTTAATAAAAGTGTTTCTCTAAATTTAACCGCAAGTGAGGGGGCTTTTTTTATAAGCTTCTCATCAATATTTTTTGCTATATTTTCCAAAGTGCTACCAACCGCGTCGTTCTTCTCAATTTTAAGTACATATAAGAATAACTCGTTGATAACAGGATTAAGCTCTAACTGTTTTTCACTGGAAATCTTGACTTCATCCCTTAACTTTGGAGATAGGGTTTTAATCTCAATACCACTTTTCTTTCTTACAAAGTCTATTCTGAACCTTAAAGGTCCTTTCCAATCATTAATAATTAATGGAGGAGCTGACGGAAAATATTCTAGCCATTTGTTAATATAATATAACTCTCCAAATAAACCTGCTTCCTCTTCTTCAGAGAGTTTGGCTTCCCAATTTTTTTTAAAGAAGTTATGCCATCTATCTAGTACTTCATATAGCGATGTATACAAAGGTAAGTCTTCTTCTACTAGAATGTGATCTACGATGTTCTGCAAAACATTTTCGAATATATCGTCACTCTTGTTTACTTCTTGTGATATTACTAAGAAATTCTTTTCTTTTAATGGTCCAATCTTGGCAAAATACTCTTGATTAATGTGGATTCCTCTCCACTGAGGGAATGCTTTTAATTGGTCTGTATTCCAACTTTCATTGGTAATATCTATATATAATCGCTTTTGATTATTTAATAAATCTAACCCTATCAACAAGTATGGTTTTTGAAAATAAATTGGCTCTAGCTGGTACAAATCTTTATTTTCTTCTCCTAACGCACGTTCCTCTAGTGCATTAAATAAATTGGATATATTTAACATATTAATTTTCCCTTCCAACTGTTCGATTATGAACGTACCCATAGTTAGTTTTTGTTTTATCACCTGATTTTGAAGAATCTAGTTCTACATCTGGAAATGATAATGCGATCCCTATTGGTACTAAATTCTCACTGAAGTTTATATTTAACTTTATAAATGGTTCTACATCTGGATGCAACGGATATATCATCAGTAGAGGGTTCTCTTTGTTCCGTAGTTCTTTATTTTTAGCTTTGTTATCCGAACTACCTTCAATATCAACAAACTCTTGATTAGAAGCAACAATCGCGCCTAAGTCTACCAGCTTATTTGCTTTTCCTTTGTCTTTGTCTATACTTCTTAACACTGCACTTTGAATTGATATGGGGCCTAAGTTGACTTTCCTCTTTTTTATTCCCTTCCTTTTTACTGAATGGCTATTTAAAGTGCTACAAGTAACATCTATCACAGCTACATTAAACATATTCAACATACCTTTATTGTTTAAATCGGCTATATAGTTAGCTATTTTCTTACTATTTACCTTTGAAGCAGTTGAACTAGTTTGATAATTAAGTAAAAATTCAATAATAGTAGTACTCGATATTTGTTTAGCTATATGGTAACGAGTAGATCCATCTTTTATCTTAAATTGATTACCTATGCTGTTGAGTAATTTAAGAGTTGCATTCATATTCTTTTCATAAAATGCCTTATCCTTTTCAAAAATACGAGTTTGCTGTAGACTGTTCGAGTAATCTGGAGTTTTTTCTGCAGCCTTCATTTTATTTGGGCTAGTAACACTCATACTCTTGTGATCTTTCATTTTCGCAGCATACTCTTCTGGTGTAACATTTAACTCATCATATTTTTTGAATTCTTCTCTTAGTTCACTCATTACTATAGCAAGATGTTCGAAATGCTCTGCTAGTTCCTTACTAGTATAAATACGACACAGATCCATATAACCTTTTCGATAACCAAACCACCTTCCCATCTGCATTAATGAGTCATACATAGCACTGTTTCGGTAGTAATAAGAAATAGATAAACCATCTAAGGTTAATCCCCTAGATAATTTGTTACCGCCAATTACAATGACGTTTAATCCATTTTCTTTGTGCTTTTCATATTCTAGTGCGTCTTCACTTTCACCGTTTATTTCCATCACTTCTACCTTACCAATAATCTTTCTAACTTCTTTATAAACTTCTATCCAAGAATAAATTTGATATTTTTCATGAGACAAATCAGTAAATGATTGAATTGGAACAATATCTTCTTCATATAAAACTCTTAATTTATCTATGAACTGACTATCTGAATCGTAAAGTACTTCATTAGACAATTTATTATAAAACTTGTCAATGACACTACACATTGAGTTCTGAACATCCGTGAACCTACTAGTGTGTATAAGCATAGAATTATGTTCGTTCTTTTGTCCTCTTAGATTTCTAATAGCAATATTTAATAAGAATGAAAGAATAGCCTCCTCCATAGTTGGTGGAACTTCTTTGAATAAGTCTCTATCCTCTTTACTTTTTATATCATCTAGTAAACTAACATCCATTTCACTAAGATATCTAATGTACATCGGTTTATTATCTTCCATATATCCAGATGTGTTAAAAAACTCATCTGGGCCACAATAGTCGTTGGGTTTGGGTAACGATATTGCAAAGTCTTTTGGGTATAAGTCAATCCCAACATCATTGTGATTCGCATCAGCGTCAATTAATAAATTCGCAAACGATGTAGCAGTATAACCTACATATGCTTTTTTATTGAATAAGCTTAATAGTTCTCTAACAAGCTTATTTATAGTACTTGGTTTGGTTTTAGTACCTGTATCAACACTAGCCTGGTCTGCCTCATCATCAATAATTAAGGTTGGTGGATTAATTTCTGACATATTAATACTTGTCCTAATCAATTCGATAAGGTTCGGAAGAACATCTTTATGTTTCTTTACAACTGCCAATATAGGCTTATCTAAGTTCTTAATTCCAATGGCATTGGCTGTTGAGATATCCTCTTGTGGTGTTGTCCATGTTTCTATTTGTGTACCACCAATTTTTATCTTAGCTACTCCTTGTTTTTCATTTGTAATAGGATCTATAGTCCCTACAACCTCTTTTTCTAGACGAAGTTGAGTTTGAGTTCTTAAATCGTTGTGCATTCCAGCTAATACGATTATTAGTTTATAACCAACATCAAATGCTTTATTGATTAGTCCTGTAAAGTTAGCAGTCTTACCTGATTGGACATACCCCAACACCAATCCCCTATTATCAAAGTTTTCATTCGCCTTTGGGTTACCTATACAATTTAGTATTTCATTGGTAGAAATATCTATAGAACTGACCGTATCATCATCCCATTTCTTCTCACTTAAAAGATACTTTTCATATCTTGGCCAGAAATATGAGTATCCCCTAGAGTAACCCTCCCAATTAAATGATCCATTCCCTTTTAAAACACCGGGCTTTTCTACATTAATAGAAGCGTATCTTGCGTAAGCTTCCAATGCCAAACTTTCCCTTACCTCTTCCTCTATCTGTCCAATATTGTTAGTAAAATGTTCTTCCGTTTCTCTTATTGCTTTATTTATCGGGTCTTGCATACCATGGTTTTTGTACAGTGTGAATAAGTTATCAATCATATCCATATAGCTATCTCTATCAAAATTTGACACTAGCAACAACTTCTTTCTTTACGATATCTTGTATAGTCTGAATCTCTATACTCTCAAAGCCATTCATTAATGAAATGGACTCTGAGATTTGATCCAGACTTATTTCTACACCAGAATTTACAATTATTCCCGCATATTCTATAATTGTTTTCTTTTGATTCTCATCGATTGTTTGCCTATCTTGTTTAACCATCGATTCCGTCTTTAATAGATTGTTGGGTGATCCTAACTCAATTAATTTAAGGTATAGATTTACTTTCCTTTTTACTCCATCATCTAAATTTTTCAAAATATTTGTCAATACGGGATGGTTTCTGTTGAGCATATAATTGCTAATATTGTCATCTAACTGTAATTCCCATGTGTTTAATGAGCCTTTAACTTTTTCCCCTGATCGTGATGCTCTAGTTCTATAGAGCATTATTTCATGGGAAATGTGTCTATAGTATTTTGCGATCGCTTCCAATGCTTCCTTGATATCTTCTGGAATAGTGACAGTAGATTTCTTAACGTCTAACTTCCATTCTTCATCGGCTTCATTAGTAAAGTCTACTTTTATTCTTACTAATTCTGAGATTGCATCTCTGGGAAACAATCCGAACCAATCGCCATATGATACCAATCTATTCTCCCTATAAATATAAAAACCTTGTTGATCTCTCCAGCCTTTTATCCCCCCAGCTTCTCTATGCTCTTTTTTATTAAAAGTTGCAGGATGTGGAAGTACATAAGGGGTAACCACCACTTTTTTTCTATTTAATTGAATATATTGAACCTCTCCCTCATAACATCTGGGGTTTTTTTTCAAGAATGGATCCCACGATGAAAGCATATTATCATTAATTTCCAAAATAATATTTTCTTCTAATAAGACGTGAAAAACCATCTCTAAGTACTTCTGAATACGATTCACCTTACTAAAGAAGCTACCTGACTTAATAATATTATTAGTCCCATAACCGGAAAATCTATCAAGTTTATCAATAAACACAATAGTACCGTTATCCCCATGTATTTCATCGAAATCTAGTGCAATATCTTCTGGTATTGATTTATAAAGTAACCATTCATTTTCTTTACTTACATAGTCCAAGTCCCAACATCTGACAGAGAACTTAGAGGCCTTTTTACTAACAACGGTTAATCTTTTCCCCAAAGAAAAAGATGCAGTTTTTAACCCCATACCAAATCTACCTAATTCTTTACTCTCTCGTTTATCTCTCGGGTCCTTAGATCCAACAGTCATAGCTGTTTGTAGTTCTTTTTCATCCATACCGATACCGTTATCAATTATTTTAATAGAGCCATTACCTTCGTTATATGAAAAATAAAGACTAATTTTAGTCGCTTTAGCATCAACACTATTATCTATTAAATCAGCTATCGCTGTCTGAGAGTTGTACCCAATACTTCGTAAAGCTTGGATTACTGGAGCAGCCAATGGTTGTGTAATTATTTCGCCCATAAAGTTCACCTATTTCCACTTGAATTCCATATAATTTATTCTAGCAGGTTAAACAATTAAAAACAGCTTAATCACTCAAATTCATATGAAAAATTTAGAAAATGTGAGTGCTTCTAGAAATTAATTTTCTATAAAAAAAATCCTAGAGGATTCCTTACCTCTAGGATTTTTGTAATTTACTTATTTCTAAATTCATCTTTCACTAAGTTTTTCGGTATAATTCCCATTTGTATTAACATCGACTCAGCCACAGCTCTAGCTAGTAAAGGAGGGACCGCATTGCCTATTTGTTGATATTGCTTATCCTTAGAACCTACGAATCTGTAGTTATCTCTAAAAGACTGTAATCTAGCCGCTTCCCTTATACTTATTGCTTCTGCTTTAATAGGATGTTGCCACATTGATTTTCTAACATTTACCACTGTTGGGGATGCTTGCTTATAATTTAGTTTTAAGTAAATAGTATTCTGTGTCCTAGATGCATCAGTGTAGGTTATATTCTTTAACTCTTCCGAAAGACTATGGAAATTCCCCCCTCCTTTTTCACTTATTTCTTCGAATCTTTTTTTACTCAACGGTTTGCTATCCGTATTAACGTGGTTATATATCACTTTTTTCATTAGTCCACTTCTATAATACTTTTGCATATTTGTGCTACCATTTTTTACATCGTAAACTTGTTCATCGTCGGACACATTTTTATTTGGTTGGATAAAATATAAATCTTTTATTGCATCCTCAACGGTAAATGAGATATTGTTTCCTGGCTTCGGTAAGGATATTTCTCCATTTACACTCTTTTCTTTCCTCAAACCCATAAATATAAAACGATGTCTCTTTTGTGGTACAAAGAAATCGCTTGAATTAAGGACACCTGATGTCACATCATAACCTAAATACCTAAAAAACTTATCTAGATACTCTACTATATTGTACGAAAGAACTTCTACGACAACTTTGCACTTTTCAGTACCTTTTATAGTGATTTCACCTAACGTTAAGATGTGCTCATCCATTAACTCTTTTCTATATTGAATTAACTGGTTGATTTCAAAAAAAGAACATAAGACATCTAACACAAGTTTATTTTCATACTTATCTTTCCTTAAAATCAGCTCTAAATTTTCAATCGTATCTATAACAAGTTTGAGGAGATCATTTTTTTGAATGGCATTACTTGATATAAGCGACTTTAAATCAGTAATTATTTTAACAATTTCTGTATTTTCTAATCTGTTTTCACCAATAGACTTTTCTTCTTTCAACTTTCTAATTATACTTCTTATCCTTGAAAGGTGTACATCTTTCAATAGAGTGACATTCTGAACATTTAAACTTAGCACCTGTCTAATAAGGTTTCTACTATGATTATCTTTAGTTTCCAGTAGCACTAATTCATCTCTATGCCAAAACGGTTTTGCATTTTTATTGATAGTCTCTAAATGTTTTAGTGAGCTATAAGCATAAATAGAATCTTCAAAATAATGTGTGACAAAGAATTTATGTGTCTTAGAATTCATTGATTTTACATTTTCCATTAAAAAAGCAACCGGCCTTACTTCATCAATTACTCTAGCGAATTCCTTAACAAGTTGGTTATTCCCTGAAATCAAGTAGTTCTTTTGTCTATTTGCATTAGAGAAACCTTGACAAGGAGGCCCTCCAATAACAACCATGTCTTTTGTATAAGCAGTATTCGGCGTTGCATAAGGCTTAAAATTAATACGACTTATATCACTAGTATTAGAATTTTTAGGTGTAATGATAATATCTTTATTCCCACCATGATTTAGAATATAGGTTTCTCTTGCATCTTTATTTATTTCTACAGCACCAACAACCTCAAAATTTCCAGTTTGCAAGAATCCATTACTTAATCCACCCGCTCCAGCAAAAAGGTCAATCAACTTAAATTTTTTCACTTCACTACTCAATATACTCTCTCCTAAAAATAATTCGATATAAGCAGCATATATCGAGGGGAACGATTTAGCAACAAAATTTCAACTTAATAATAAAAATTTTTTCGCAGAAATAAAGAACATATAATTACAATAGCAAACGCAGAGTAAATTTATATTTGGAAAAATATTTATCTTTATTTCAAAAACACATATAGATTTATTTCGATTATAGATAATCCATATATATTAATGCCATTTTAGAAAGCCATGAAGATGGAAGATTTCAGACAGCGAGGGAAAACATGAAGTTATCATATATATTTGGGTTTAGCTCCACTTACAAAAAAGACTGCCCATTTTCTTAAATTAGCTTATACAGACGGGCTTGAAATGATCATCTTGTTTTTCCGATAAAGGAGGAAAAGGCCTCCCAACAGTTTAACAAACTGATGAAAGACCTACTCCTATAGTTAGCTTTTCTATCTTAGGTTGCTTAAGCGAGGACAAAATCAAGGACAAGAAAGCATATTATCATTTTAGACTGTTGATATAACAAGGTTTTAAAACCTATATTACATCATTCCGCCCATTCCGCCCATACCGCCCATATCCGGCATTCCGCCGCCTGAGCCGCCTTCTTCTGGTTTGTCAGCTACGACTGCTTCAGTTGTAAGAAGCATAGCTGCTACAGAAGCTGCGTTTTGAAGTGCAGAGCGAGTGACTTTTGTTGGGTCAACGATTCCTTTTTCGATCATGTTTACCCATTCGTTTGTTGCTGCGTTGAAGCCTACGCCAATTTCTTCGTTTTTCAAGCGCTCAACGATGACTGATCCTTCAAGACCTGCGTTGTGAGCGATTTGACGAATTGGCTCTTCAAGAGAACGTAGCACGATGTTGACACCTGTTTGAACGTCACCATCAGCTTCGATGGAAGCGACTTTGTTGTATACATTCACAAGTGCTGTACCACCACCAGATACGATACCTTCTTCAACTGCTGCACGAGTTGAGTTCAGTGCATCCTCGATGCGTAGTTTACGTTCTTTTAGTTCTGTTTCAGTTGCAGCACCAACTTTGATGACAGCAACGCCGCCAGCTAGTTTTGCAAGACGTTCTTGTAATTTTTCTTTATCGAATTCAGAAGTTGTTTCTTCTACTTGCGCACGGATTTGGTTCACACGTGCTGCGATTTGAGCAGAATCTCCTGATCCTTCTACGATCGTTGTGTTTTCTTTTGTAACAACCACTTTAGACGCACGGCCAAGCTGACCAATTTCAGTTGATTTCAGGTCAAGTCCTAGGTCTTCAGTGATGAGTTCTCCGCCAGTTAGAACAGAGATGTCTTCAAGCATTGCTTTACGACGATCACCGAATCCAGGTGCTTTTACTGCCACTGCGTTGAATGTTCCACGAAGTTTGTTCACAACAAGTGTTGCAAGTGCTTCGCCTTCTACATCTTCAGCAATGATCAATAATGGTTTTCCTTGTTGTACGACTTGCTCAAGTACAGGAAGGATTTCTTGAATGTTTGTGATCTTTTTATCAGTGATTAAGATGTAAGGATTTTCAAGAACCGCTTCCATCTTATCAGAATCAGTTACCATGTATGGTGAAGCGTATCCACGGTCAAACTGCATTCCTTCAACCACTTCAAGCTCAGTTGTGAAACCTTTAGATTCTTCAATTGTGATTACGCCGTCGTTTCCTACACGCTCCATCGCTTCCGCAATGAGGCTGCCGACTTCTTCATCTGCTGCAGAAATAGACGCAACTTGAGCAATTGATTCTTTACCTTCGATTGGTTTAGAAATCTCATGCAAGCCTTCAAGTGCTACTTTCACTGCTTCTTCGATCCCTTTACGCACGCCAACAGGGTTTGCACCAGCTGTTACGTTTTTAAGACCTTCACGGATCATCGCTTGAGCTAGAACCGTTGCAGTAGTAGTACCGTCACCAGCTACATCGTTTGTTTTGCTTGCAACTTCTGCCACAAGTTTTGCACCCATGTTTTCAAATGCATCTTCTAATTCGATTTCTTTTGCAATCGTTACACCATCATTTGTGATAAGTGGAGAACCGAATTTTTTCTCAAGAACCACGTTACGTCCTTTAGGTCCTAAAGTTACTTTTACAGCATCTGCAAGTGCATCTACACCACGTAACATCGCACGACGTGCTTCTTCACTGAACTTAATATCTTTTGCCATAATAACGAAACCTCCTCAGTCTTTTTAGAAATATATCTCAATCTTTGTTTATGTGATTAACCAATAACAGCTAAAATGTCGCTTTCACGAAGGATTAAATATTCTTTTCCTTCATATTTCACTTCAGTGCCTGCATATTTTGAGAAGATAATGCGGTCGCCTGTGTTTACTTCTAACGCAACGCGCTCACCACTTTCAAGTACACGACCTGAACCTGCTGCAACAACTTTACCTTCTTGCGGTTTTTCTTTTGCAGAATCCGGTAAGACAATACCGCTAGCGGTTTTTTCCTCAGATTCAACGAGTTCAATGATTACGCGATCGCCTAATGGCTTTAACATAAGAAACAACCTCCTCAATTTTTATATGTAGTCTTTTTTAGCACTCATCATCAACGAGTGCTAACACATTTATTATAATAAAGAATGTCTTCTGCAATTTCAAGTAAAAACCTTTAAAAATTTTTACGCTTTCATGATCTTTTTTCAACTCAAATTCTTTCCTTTTCAACGAAAAAGAAGACTTGTGTTACAATAAATCTAGTTCTTTTAGTAAAGGGGTTTTCGTTACTTGAAAAAACAATATTGGTACATCATCTTAACGTATATATTGGTGCAGGTTTCTGCGTTTCCGTATGTGTTCATCATGAAGTGGTTAGGTTACATTCAGACACCGATGACACAAGCAGAGCTCTCTAAATTGTCAGGAACATGGACAATCATTAGCTTCTGTATCGGATTAATCATTATTCTGCTCATTCTTCGGACTGTGCCAAAAGCTTCACTTCGAAATGAAGCACCGGCTTCAGTCGGCGCGGCAATCGCTTGGATCATTGGCGGTTTCTTTCTTTCCCTCTTTGCACAATCCATTGCGGGGGCGATTGAACAATATGCATTTGGCATTAGCCGAGAATCCGAAAATACTCAAAACATTTTAGCCATTATGGATGCAGTTCCATGGCTTGTAATCGTCATCGCTCTGATTGGACCGATATTAGAAGAAATCATTTTTCGAAAAATCATTTTTGGTGTCGTTTATGAAAAAACGAATTTTTTCATTGGCGCACTTGTCAGTTCAGTGGTTTTTGCTGCTGTACACAATGATTTCCCACATATCTTGCTCTATACCGCAATGGGCTTTACATTTGCCTTTTTATATGCGAAAACAAAACGAATCATTGTGCCAATCGGTGCTCATATGCTGATGAATTCGCTCGTTATCCTTGTGCAGATTGAGCCAGTAAGAAAAATGATTGAAGAACAATCCCAAACAATGCAAATGATTATTGGAGGCTTTTTCTCATGAGAAACCCTGTCGTATGGGGCATTATTTATTTTGCCGTAGGTGTGGCGTTCACCTATATGGCCATTCAAAATCCAGGTGACATGTGGTCATTTTACAGCATTTTGCTGATGGTGTTTGCGGCCTATAATATTAATATCGCGTTAAAAATGTTTGCTTTTTCTGTCAAAATGAAAAAACAACAGCAAAAATAAACCAAAAACCATTTTCCGCCGTTTGGAAAATGGTTTTTTTATGGAGGTCATGTTTTCATGGAACACGAAAAACTGAACATCATGAACAATCAGCATGAAACGATTGGTACAGCCGCTCGATCTGATATCCATGCTGAGGGCCTTTGGCATGAAACCTTTCATTTCTGGCTTTTAAAAAAGGAAGATGACACAGTGTTTCTCTATTTTCAGCCGAGGAGTCCCTCCAAAAAGGATTTCCCTTCTCTATTTGATATCACAGCAGCAGGCCACCTTCTCGCAGATGAACAGCCTCCTGATGGCATCAGAGAAGTCGAAGAAGAGCTTGGTCTCTCCATCTCGTTTGAGAACCTTACCTTTGCTGGTGTCATTAAAGATGAAATCCATCTGCCTTCGTTTACCGATCGTGAGTTTTGCCATGTGTATCTTTATATGGATCAAAAAGAGCACATGGATGTCCATCTACAGAAAGAAGAAGTTGCTGGACTTTATAGAGCAAGGTTGATGGATGCACAGCAGCTTTTAAATAGAGAATGCGAAAAAATGAACATCGAGGGCTTTGAAGTGGATGCAGACGGCAAGCGACGTGAGGAAAAGAGAGAGGTCCGTATACATGATTTTGTCCCGCATGAACCTGCCTATTATGAGCATCTCTTTCAAGCAATCAATCAATTTCTTTCGCAATAGAAAAAGCATCGTGACCCCTATTAGGATCACGATGCTTTTTTATGAGACAACATCATTTTCTTTCTCCTCTGTCTCTGTTTGCTGCATTTTGCGATAGGTCACTCTTGAAATGACAATACTCACTTCATACAAAACGAGCATTGGCAAGGTAACCATGAGGTGAGAAACGATCTCTGGCGGTGTAATCAGTGCGGCAATGACAAGGAGGACAAAATAGGCATACTTCCGGATTTTTGATAAAAACATCGGTGTGATGATGCCAAGTCTTGTGAGAAACATCAACACGACAGGCATCTGAAACAAAAAGCCAAATGGAAGTGTTAACTGCATCAGAAATGTAAAATACTCATGAATCCCAATCACTTGCTCCACATGTAAATCATTTGACATCCGTATCATAAAATCGACGACAAATGGAAACAAAATAAAATAAGAGAAAGCCACACCGCTCAAAAATAAAAGCAGTGCAATCGGAATATAAGCAAGTGTCACCTTTCTTTCTTTTTCATATAAGCCAGGACTCACAAACGCCCAAAGCTGATATAAAATCACGGGACACGTCAAAACAAGAGCGATGACAAAAGCGAACTGCATAAACACGTACAGTGGATCTGTGAGCTTAAATGCGTTCAATGTCAGTGTGGCCGCTTCATCGGTATTTTGTAAATACACAATGACCGGCTTAGCGAGAAAAAAACCTGCCACCATAAAGGTGACAAAAAACATCGCAATGATCACTAAACGTTTTCGCAGTTCCACAATGTGCTCCATAAGCGGCATATCTTTGACATTCATGAAGCTCATCCTATTCTACTGATCTTCTTTTTTCTTATTTTCTTCCTGATCATCAGCTAAACCTTTTGTGGCATTTTTAAATTCACGTAATGTATCTCCTGCTGCTCTTCCTAATTGAGGAAGCTTTTTCGGCCCAAAAATAATGAGCGCAACAATCGCAATCAGAACCAAACTTCCAGGACCAATCGGACCCATTTGCTCCACCCCCTTTACCCCTTTTCGTCAATCCTCCTGTGTAATAGAGTAATGCTTTAAGAAATACACAAGAGACTGAAGTTCAACCGCCAAATCTATATGATGAATTCGAATGTGTTCCGGCACATTCAATCGAGCCGGCGTAAAGTTAAGGATTCCTTTGATGCCAAGGGCAATCAAACGATCTGTAATGGATTGAGCTGCTACGGCAGGCACTGTCAAAATCGCAACAGGAATATCTCCTACCTCTTGCACATGCTCTTCAAGCTTATCCAAATCATAGACAGGCACGCCGCCTATCTCACTTCCTATTTTACTCTCATTGACGTCAAAAGCCATTGAAATTTTTGTATTATTATTTTTAATGAAATTATAGTGTAAAAAAGCAGTCCCTAAATTCCCGACACCGATGAGCATGACATTCGTCATTTCATCTTGGTCAAGGGTCTTTCTAAAGAAGGTCAAGAGGTAATCGACATTATAGCCATACCCTTTCTTCCCAAGTGCACCAAAGTAAGAAAAATCTCGGCGAATGGTGGCAGAATCCACTTTGACTGCATCACTAAGCTCTGCCGATGACACCCTTTGTTTTCCTGATGCATGCAGATTTTTTAAAAAACGGTAGTAAAGCGGCAAACGTTTGGCTGTCGCTTGTGGAATTTTTGACTGGTCTATATTCATATAAGATCCTCCAACTTAAATATCAGATGCTCTGTGAAAATCACCGTTTTTCCCGCCTGTTTTTTCTACTAGATAGGTCGGGCCGATGATCATCCCTTTGTCTATTGCTTTGCACATGTCATAAACGGTCAGTGCACATACTGAGGCAGAAGTGAGCGCTTCCATCTCCACACCCGTACTTCCTTTTGTTTTCACCTGTACTTGTATGTTCAGAATGTACGCATTTCCGTCTTCCTCCCAATCAAAGGAGATATCGACACCTTTTAATGCAAGCGGATGACACATTGGAATGATGCTGGACGTTTGCTTTGCTGCCATGATGCCAGCTACCTGTGCGACAGACAGCACATCCCCTTTTCCAATGTCATGCTTTTGTATTTGATGAAATACTTCTTTTATCATACGAACGCTTGAAACAGCAACTGCAGTTCTCACTGTAGACGATTTGTCACTAATGTCGACCATCTTTGCTCTTCCTTGTTCGTTAAAGTGGCTAAATTGACTCATCTTTCAACGCTCCCTCACTCAAATCATACACTATTTTTTCCTATCTGTCTTTCATTTGACCATCGCAGCCGTATGTAAGATTTGCCGGTTTACTGCTGATAAGCTACACTTAACATATTATAGCAGAGGTGAAGTTACATGATGATTCTACAAGTGAATCAGCTGTCCAAATCGTTTGGCGCTGATACCGTTTTAACGAATATAAAATTGGAAGTCAAAGCGAGGGATCGTATTGCCATTGTTGGTCGTAACGGTGCAGGAAAATCCACGCTTTTAAAAATCATTGCCGGTCAAATGTCTTACGAACAAGGTGAGATCATCAAACCGAAAGACCTATCCATTGGATATCTCGCACAGCATACAGATGTGACGTCTACACGTACGCTAAAAGACGAACTACTATCCGTTTTCGATCATTTAAAAGAAATGGAACAAGAGATGAGAACCATAGAAGAGAAAATGGCTTCTTCCACAGGAACAGAATTAGATTCTCTAATGAAAACCTATGACAGGCTGCAGCAAGCATTTAAAGATCAAGGCGGCTACCAATATGAAGCGGATGTCCGCTCCATTTTACACGGACTCGGCTTTAGTCATTTTGAAGATCATACAACCGTCCAATCCTTAAGCGGCGGTCAGAAAACCCGTCTAGCGCTTGGAAAGCTATTATTGATGAAACCAGAACTCTTGATTTTGGATGAGCCAACCAACCATCTTGATATTGATACCTTATCATGGCTTGAGCAGTATTTGCAAAATTATACAGGAGCCATCCTCATCGTTTCCCATGACCGATACTTCTTAGACAAAGTCGTGAACCATGTATATGAAGTGTCAAGAACAGCGATGAAAAAGTTCGCAGGGAACTATAGTAAGTATCTTGACCAAAAAGCTGAGCAGCTAGAGCGTGATATGAAGCTGTATGAAAAACAGCAAGAAGAAATTTCGAAGCTTCAAGATTTCGTGGATCGCAACTTAGCAAGAGCCTCCACCACAAAGCGTGCTCAAAGCAGGCGGAAACAGCTGGAACGGATGGATCGTTTAGATAAACCGTTAGGAGATGAAAAATCCGCAAACTTCCATTTCGATATTATGAGGCAAAGCGGAAATGACGTGCTGAAGGTGCATGATCTCGATATTAGTTACGATAAAAAAACGCCGCTCCTCTCCTCACTCTCTTTTCATATTAAACGTGAAGATAGCGTGGCACTCATCGGTCCTAACGGTATCGGGAAATCAACTCTTTTAAAAACCTTAACGGATACGTTAAAACCAGTAAAAGGCGAGATCAGCTTTGGTTCTCATGTGACGATTGGCTACTATGATCAGGAACAAGCCAAGCTGACATCCTCCAAGAAAGTGTTAAATGAACTTTGGGATGATTATCCCCATATGACTGAAAAAGACATTCGGACTTGTTTAGGAAACTTCCTTTTTTCAGGTGATGACGTCTTAAAGCCTGTACATGCATTAAGCGGTGGAGAAAAAGCACGACTTGCGCTGGCAAAGCTGATGCTCCAAAAAGCCAATTTCCTGATTCTTGATGAGCCGACGAACCATCTTGATTTAGACAGTAAGGAAATTTTAGAGAATGCACTGATTGATTATCCAGGCACCATCTTGTTTGTTTCGCATGACCGTTACTTTATCAATCGCTTGGCAACAAAAGTACTTGAGCTTTCGCCAGATGAAACAAAAGAATACCTCGGTGACTACGACTACTATCTTGAAAAGAAAAACGAACAATTAGAGCTTGAAGCACTCCAAACTCAGGAGACGCATAAAAAACAAGCAGAAAAACCAGTAGAAACAGCAAAACTTTCCTATGCAGAAGAGAAAGAACTCAAAAAGAAAGAAAGACAAAAGCAGCGCCGAATTGAAGAAATTGAAGAGCGTATCGCTGTCATCGAAGACAAGCTCGGTGAAAACGAAGAGCTTCTATGTGATCCTGCTATTTTCCAAGATCACGAGAAAGTACAAGCCATTCAAACAGAAAATGATGCGCTCAATCAAGAGATGGAATCACTTTTTGCGGAATGGGAAGATCTATCAGATGCATAAAGAGTGCCCTAACGGGTGCTCTTTTTTTTAAGGTGAGAATCTTTATCCACAATGATACCCACAATAACATCTTGATTATTCTTAAATATTTTAAAGTTATCCACTTTATCCACAGTATTTTAATCACATATCCACATAAAAGATCACATTTATACACATTCTCTTCATTTTAAAACGAATTTTCTAACAATTGTGGATATATAACGTTTACATGTGAATAAATCGCTTTCATTTCAAGAGAAAAAACTCCTGTATATCCACAGGAGTTCCAAATTGTTGACAAAGGATTAAAATGAACTTTATTTTAGTCCTTTGTCTTCTTTTCAGCGTGATAGAAAACCTTTGCAGTCTAGGAAGGACGAGTACTGGCGCGGAGCGAATTTGATAGTCGTGAGCACCAGCACGCAGGACTGACACCGAATGCGAGGGTTTGTCTACACGCTGAAACTCCTGTATATCCACAGGAGTTCTTATTTATAGGAGACAAGCGGCAGTCCAGGTTGACCGTTCATTGCCATGTCGCCTCTTATTCCCTTTTCAAATGCAATGGTTCCCGCAGCAGCAATCATGGCTGCATTGTCTGTACAAAGAGACAATGGCGGAATCATGACATTCACTTCAGGTAGCTTCGCAAATGCTGAAGTAAGGGCTTCTCTAAGACCTTTATTGGCAGCAACCCCGCCAGCTAGAACGACTTGTTTCACACCATACGATTCAGCCGCTTTTAATGTCTTTCCAACCAGCACCTCAATCACGCTTTCTTGGAAACTTGCAGCCAAATCCTCTGGCGCAATGGTTTCACCCTTTTGAGACGCATTGTGTAATGTGTTGATGACCGCTGATTTTAAACCGCTAAAGCTAAAATGATAGGATCCTTCTTCAAGCCATGCTCGAGGAAGCCTAATCGTTGGCTCCCCTTCATGTGCCAATCGATCAATGTGAGGTCCCCCTGGATATGGCAGACCCATTGTCCGAGCTACTTTGTCATACGCTTCTCCAGCCGCATCATCCAACGTTTCACCAATAACCTCAAAAGACCCATGCTCTTTCATCAAAACAAGCTCAGTATGCCCACCAGAGACGACTAGAGCTAAACAAGGAAACACCAGTTCACCAACGAGCTGGTTCGCATAAATGTGTCCAGCAATATGATGAACACCTACAAGCGGAATTTGATGTGCGAAACTCAGTGCTTTGGCTGCATTAACACCTATCAAAAGTGCACCAACTAAGCCCGGTCCTTCTGTCACAGCAATGGCGTCTAAATCCTGAAAGGTCATATTGGCCTGCGTCATGACTTCTTCTAATACGATCGTCATTTGTTCCACATGATGCCTTGAAGCGATTTCTGGTACCACGCCGCCAAATCGTTTATGGCTTTCTATTTGTGAGGCGACAACATTCGCTACGATCTCTTTCCCATTTTTCACAATGGACGCAGCTGTTTCGTCACAGCTTGTTTCTATACCTAATATGAATCGATCTTTTTTTTCACTCATTTATCTTCACCCACATGACTAATGCATCTTCCCCGTTATCCGTATAATAATTCTTTCGAATAGAAGCTGGTTTAAAACCTAGCTTTTCATAAAGGGATTGTGCTGGCGTATTTGATACCCGCACTTCTAGTGAAAGATGATCTGTCTTTTTTTCTTTGCAAAATTCCATGACATATCGAAGCAGCGCTTCCCCGTATCCTTTTCCCCGGTGCTCAGGGAGAATCGCAATATTCGTAATTTGTGCATCATCCATGACAATCCAAACGCCGCAATATCCAACAGGCTGACCATCTTCTTCAATGAGGAAATAATGGCTGTATTGGTTATGGAGAATTTCATAGACAAACGACTCTTTCTTCCAAGGCGCTGTAAACGAATGCACTTCAATCGTATATACCTCTGGGATGTCCTCTACTGTCATTCTTCGCATCTCTACTGTGTTGAGATTATTTTTGTCCTTCAAGCCATTTCACTTCCGCTTCTGCCAAACGAATATAATTAGGAACAAGCTGATGGACATCTTCAGCAGGGCGGTCTGCCCCCAAAAATGCGAGCACTGAAGGTCTTGGGTTGTGAAATGCCTCGTCTGCTAAAACGGCGGTTTCTCCAAGTGTGGAGAGTATATTCTCTTGATGAAGATGCACATCATGTCCAAGAAATAAAACAGGGTTCCCTTCCTTTTTCAGCTCTTGAAGCCAATCAGTGAGCAGGATATTTTGATCAGGTTTCACTTCTTTTATCTTTCCACCTTCAAATGTATATAACCCTGTATAAACTTGTCCTCTTCTTGCATCAAATATAGGAGAAATCATTCCATCAAAATATCGAGCATTTGCCGCCAGCGTTTCTAAACTTGAAACAGCAGCTATCGGGATAGACAGCGTCCAAGCAAGTGTTTTTGCAATGGTCACACCGATTCTAACGCCAGTGTAAGAACCGGGTCCTTTGGCTACAACAATTTTGCTTAATTCGCTCGGTGCTACGCCGCATTCTTTCATCAGTGCTTCAACTGTCGGCATTGCACGTACTGAATGATTCTTCTTTAAGTACGTAATACTTTCCCCAACCACAGTGTCATCACGGACAAGAGCTATTCCGAGTGTATGGTTTGACGTATCAATTGCCAGTATGGTCAATGTCTTTCATCTCCTTACAAAGGGCCTCATAACGCTCCCCTTTTGCATAAAACGTGAGATGACGTTCTTCTTCACGTTCTGTTCTCAGCATTTCAATTTTTAAATACGATGAAGGCAATTGAGGTTCAATGAGATGTGCCCATTCAACCAAACACACACCTTCCCCCTCAAAATATTCGCCCAGTCCAATATCTTCTTCCGCATCTTCCATACGATACACATCCATATGATAAAGTGGCAGTCTGCCATCCGTATATTCTTTAATAATTGTAAAAGTAGGGCTGTTGACGATACGGGTAATACCTAAGCCTTCTGCAAAACCTTTTGAAAAAGTCGTTTTACCTGCGCCTAAGTCTCCTTCTAATGTTAAGACATCGCCAGGCATCACAAGTGTAGCCAAGGCAGCAGCAATTCGTTTCGTCTCATCCGCACCTTTTGTTGTCCACGTTAACTTCATGGTGGAGTCACCTCATTTCTTAAAATGATTATATCCTTTTTTCATTAAAATTGTTTGTTGATCATGGTCTTTTAAAATAACGCTGGACGCTCGGTCATCTTTGACTTGTCCAATACGCGTGACCTGAATGTGTTCTTTTTTACATTGCGTCTCAAATCGCTTCCAATCCGTTTCAGGGATCGTACCAGTTAAGACAAAATCCTCTCCACCGAACAAGACCCATTCAAGCCACTCTTTATGTAACAACGGTAGATGTGGATGTTTTGGAAGCTGAGCAGCTTCAATTTCAATCGTCACACGACTGGCTTCCGCTATTTCGTTTAACTCACTCGCTAATCCGTCACTCACATCATTCAAGGTCACCCGGGGGAAGCTTGAACAAATAAGGCCAGCAGCAATATGCGGCTGCGGCATTTTGTGTCGCTCTAGAAAAAAAGCAGTGTCAATCGAATGTGCAGCATTTACTTCATTCATTAAAAGGGATAGCCCAGCAGCTGATGAACCTAGTTCACCTGTGACAAAGACAACGTCTCCTGTCTGAGCACTATGACGGTAACAGGCTGTTCCCTTTGGAATCTCACCAATGACCGTTACTGTGATGACAAAGTCACTGCGGGTGGCTACTGTATCTCCACCGATTAAATCCATATGATATGTGTCAGCCAATGCTTTCATTCCCTCGTAAAATGATGCGACAATTGCTTCATCCCCATGAGGCGGGATCGCGATTGATACAAGATAATACTTAGGGATTCCTCCCATGGCTGCGATATCACTGATATTCACTGCCAGCGCTTTAAATCCAACCTCAAAGGGTGTGGAAAAATCAAATCGAAAATGGACATGCTCTACCATTGTATCAACACAAACGACCTCTTCACAATGTGAATGAGGTTGATAAACACTAGCATCATCACCGATGCCCATGACCAAAGAACGCTGATGCGTTTCTTTTGGTGTAATTCGGCGAATAAGATCAAATTCATCCATAAAAGACAGCCCCTTCATACAATCAACTGATTGAGCAAACATGATGTCAGACACAGTTAGTATTAGTGTAGCGAATATGAGCCTCGGTTCCAACTAAAAATGATATAAAGAAAGCCTGGTATAAAAAAACCAGGCGTTGTTTGTTGAAGTCATGATCTTTTCTTATCACATTTAGTGTAGCCAAACACAAGGAGTTTCATTGCATCTAGGATACTTATTGAAAGAAAAAGACATAAAAAAAAACGAAACTATACGTTTTCGTTTACAAGTTATAAAAATGGCGGTCCGGACGGGACTCGAACCCGCGACCTCCTGCGTGACAGGCAGGCATTCTAACCAACTGAACTACCGGACCATTTTGGCTGTACTCAATGAGTACTCCCTATTTAATAGGTAAAATAATTTGGTTGCGGGGGCAGGATTTGAACCTGCGACCTTCGGGTTATGAGCCCGACGAGCTACCGAACTGCTCCACCCCGCGACGATATAAAATAACAAGCTTGGCGGCGTCCTACTCTCACAGGGGGAAACCCCCAACTACCATCGGCGCTGAAGAGCTTAACTTCCGTGTTCGGTATGGGAACGGGTGTGACCTCTTCGCTATCGCCACCAAACCTGATGGAGAGAATGTTCTCTCAAAACTAGATAACAATGTTCATTTTTCACATTAGAATATAGGTTAAGTCCTCGATCTATTAGTATCTGTCAGCTCCACGTGTCACCACGCTTCCACCTCAGACCTATCAACCTGATCATCTTTCAGGGATCTTACTTCCTTGCGGAATGGGAAATCTCATCTTGAGGGGGGCTTCATGCTTAGATGCTTTCAGCACTTATCCCGTCCGCACATAGCTACCCAGCGATGCCCTTGGCAGAACAACTGGTACACCAGCGGTGCGTCCATCCCGGTCCTCTCGTACTAAGGACAGCTCCTCTCAAATTTCCTGCGCCCGCGACGGATAGGGACCGAACTGTCTCACGACGTTCTGAACCCAGCTCGCGTACCGCTTTAATGGGCGAACAGCCCAACCCTTGGGACCGACTACAGCCCCAGGATGCGATGAGCCGACATCGAGGTGCCAAACCTCCCCGTCGATGTGGACTCTTGGGGGAGATAAGCCTGTTATCCCCGGGGTAGCTTTTATCCGTTGAGCGATGGCCCTTCCATGCGGAACCACCGGATCACTAAGCCCGACTTTCGTCCCTGCTCGACTTGTAGGTCTCGCAGTCAAGCTCCCTTGTGCCTTTACACTCTGCGAATGATTTCCAACCATTCTGAGGGAACCTTTGGGCGCCTCCGTTACATTTTAGGAGGCGACCGCCCCAGTCAAACTGCCCACCTGACACTGTCTCCCTGCCCGATAAGGGCAGCGGGTTAGAAGGTCAATACAGCCAGGGTAGTATCCCACCGATGCCTCCACCGAAGCTAGCGCTCCGGTTTCCAAGGCTCCTACCTATCCTGTACAAGCTGTACCAACATTCAATATCAGGCTGCAGTAAAGCTCCACGGGGTCTTTCCGTCCTGTCGCGGGTAACCTGCATCTTCACAGGTACTATAATTTCACCGAGTCTCTCGTTGAGACAGTGCCCAGATCGTTGCGCCTTTCGTGCGGGTCGGAACTTACCCGACAAGGAATTTCGCTACCTTAGGACCGTTATAGTTACGGCCGCCGTTTACTGGGGCTTCAATTCGCACCTTCGCTTACGCTAAGCGCTCCTCTTAACCTTCCAGCACCGGGCAGGCGTCAGCCCCTATACTTCGCCTTACGGCTTCGCAGAGACCTGTGTTTTTGCTAAACAGTCGCCTGGGCCTATTCACTGCGGCTTCTCGGGGCTTTAACACCCTAAGAAGCACCCCTTCTCCCGAAGTTACGGGGTCATTTTGCCGAGTTCCTTAACGAGAGTTCTCTCGATCACCTTAGGATTCTCTCCTCGCCTACCTGTGTCGGTTTGCGGTACGGGCACCTCTCACCTCGCTAGAGGCTTTTCTTGGCAGTGTGGAATCAGGAACTTCGCTACTAAATTTCGCTCGCCATCACAGCTCAGCCTTCACGGGAAACGGATTTGCCTATTTCCCAGCCTAACTGCTTGGACGCGGATATCCAATACCGCGCTTACCCTATCCTCCTGCGTCCCCCCATTGCTCAAATGGTGAGGAGGTGGTACAGGAATATCAACCTGTTGTCCATCGCCTACGCCTTTCGGCCTCGGCTTAGGTCCCGACTAACCCTGAGCGGACGAGCCTTCCTCAGGAAACCTTAGGCATTCGGTGGACGGGATTCTCACCCGTCTTTCGCTACTCATACCGGCATTCTCACTTCTAAGCGCTCCACCAGTCCTTCCGGTCTGACTTCACTGCACTTAGAACGCTCTCCTACCACTGTTCGTAAGAACAGTCCGCAGCTTCGGTGATACGTTTAGCCCCGGTACATTTTCGGCGCAGAGTCACTCGACCAGTGAGCTATTACGCACTCTTTAAATGGTGGCTGCTTCTAAGCCAACATCCTGGTTGTCTAAGCAACTCCACATCCTTTTCCACTTAACGTATACTTTGGGACCTTAGCTGGCGGTCTGGGCTGTTTCCCTTTCGACTACGGATCTTATCACTCGCAGTCTGACTCCCAAGGATAAGTCATCGGCATTCGGAGTTTGACTGAATTCGGTAACCCGGTAGGGGCCCCTAGTCCAATCAGTGCTCTACCTCCGAGACTCTTACCTTGAGGCTAGCCCTAAAGCTATTTCGGAGAGAACCAGCTATCTCCAGGTTCGATTGGCATTTCACCCCTACCCACACCTCATCCCCGCACTTTTCAACGTGCGTGGGTTCGGGCCTCCATTCAGTGTTACCTGAACTTCACCCTGGACATGGGTAGATCACCTGGTTTCGGGTCTACGACCACGTACTCATGCGCCCTATTCAGACTCGCTTTCGCTGCGGCTCCGCATCTTCTGCTTAACCTTGCACGGGATCGTAACTCGCCGGTTCATTCTACAAAAGGCACGCCATCACCCGTTAACGGGCTCTGACTACTTGTAGGCACACGGTTTCAGGATCTATTTCACTCCCCTTCCGGGGTGCTTTTCACCTTTCCCTCACGGTACTGGTTCACTATCGGTCACTAGGGAGTATTTAGCCTTGGGAGATGGTCCTCCCGGATTCCGACGGAATTTCACGTGTTCCGCCGTACTCAGGATCCACTCTGGAGAGAACAACATTTCAGTTACAGGGCTGTTACCTTCTTTGGCGGGCCTTTCCAGACCTCTTCGCTTATATCGTTCCTTTGTAACTCCGTATAGAGTGTCCTACAACCCCAAGAGGCAAGCCTCTTGGTTTGGGCTGTTCCCGTTTCGCTCGCCGCTACTCAGGGAATCGCATTTGCTTTCTCTTCCTCCGGGTACTTAGATGTTTCAGTTCCCCGGGTATGCCTTCTCATACTCTATGTATTCAAGTATGGATACTACTCCATTACGAGCAGTGGGTTTCCCCATTCGGAAATCTCCGGATCAAAGCTTGCTTACAGCTCCCCGAAGCATATCGGTGTTCGTCCCGTCCTTCATCGGCTCCTAGTGCCAAGGCATCCACCGTGCGCCCTTTCTAACTTAACCATTTCTTACTTTAGAAAGAATCACTATGTGTGATGAACTTTGCATTGCATTCAATGTGAATGTATTACTTATTGTTATCTAGTTTTCAAAGAACAATCCTGTCTCGCTAGAGACATATTTTGAAGGAATGATCCTTCAAAACTAAACAAGACGAAAACGTACGCTGCTCCATATATCCTTAGAAAGGAGGTGATCCAGCCGCACCTTCCGATACGGCTACCTTGTTACGACTTCACCCCAATCATCTGCCCCACCTTCGGCGGCTGGCTCCATAAAGGTTACCTCACCGACTTCGGGTGTTGCAAACTCTCGTGGTGTGACGGGCGGTGTGTACAAGGCCCGGGAACGTATTCACCGCGGCATGCTGATCCGCGATTACTAGCGATTCCAGCTTCACGCAGTCGAGTTGCAGACTGCGATCCGAACTGAGAACAGATTTGTGGGATTGGCTAAACCTTGCGGTCTCGCAGCCCTTTGTTCTGTCCATTGTAGCACGTGTGTAGCCCAGGTCATAAGGGGCATGATGATTTGACGTCATCCCCACCTTCCTCCGGTTTGTCACCGGCAGTCACCTTAGAGTGCCCAACTGAATGCTGGCAACTAAGATCAAGGGTTGCGCTCGTTGCGGGACTTAACCCAACATCTCACGACACGAGCTGACGACAACCATGCACCACCTGTCACTCTGTCCCCGAAGGGAAAGCCCTATCTCTAGGGGTGTCAGAGGATGTCAAGACCTGGTAAGGTTCTTCGCGTTGCTTCGAATTAAACCACATGCTCCACCGCTTGTGCGGGCCCCCGTCAATTCCTTTGAGTTTCAGTCTTGCGACCGTACTCCCCAGGCGGAGTGCTTAATGCGTTAGCTGCAGCACTAAGGGGCGGAAACCCCCTAACACTTAGCACTCATCGTTTACGGCGTGGACTACCAGGGTATCTAATCCTGTTCGCTCCCCACGCTTTCGCTCCTCAGCGTCAGTTACAGACCAGAGAGTCGCCTTCGCCACTGGTGTTCCTCCACATCTCTACGCATTTCACCGCTACACGTGGAATTCCACTCTCCTCTTCTGCACTCAAGTTTCCCAGTTTCCAATGACCCTCCCCGGTTGAGCCGGGGGCTTTCACATCAGACTTAAGAAACCGCCTGCGAGCCCTTTACGCCCAATAATTCCGGACAACGCTTGCCACCTACGTATTACCGCGGCTGCTGGCACGTAGTTAGCCGTGGCTTTCTGGTTAGGTACCGTCAAGGTGCAAGCAGTTACTCTTGCACTTGTTCTTCCCTAACAACAGAGCTTTACGATCCGAAAACCTTCATCACTCACGCGGCGTTGCTCCGTCAGACTTTCGTCCATTGCGGAAGATTCCCTACTGCTGCCTCCCGTAGGAGTCTGGGCCGTGTCTCAGTCCCAGTGTGGCCGATCACCCTCTCAGGTCGGCTACGCATCGTCGCCTTGGTGAGCCGTTACCTCACCAACTAGCTAATGCGCCGCGGGTCCATCTGTAAGTGACAGCCGAAACCGTCTTTCATCCTTGAACCATGCGGTTCAAGGAACTATCCGGTATTAGCTCCGGTTTCCCGGAGTTATCCCAGTCTTACAGGCAGGTTACCCACGTGTTACTCACCCGTCCGCCGCTAACATCCGGGAGCAAGCTCCCTTCTGTCCGCTCGACTTGCATGTATTAGGCACGCCGCCAGCGTTCGTCCTGAGCCAGGATCAAACTCTCCGAAAAAGTACAAAACCGAAGTTTTGTTTTTCGTCAGCGTTTGACTGACTACCTATGAAGTATCATAGGATTTTTTTATAAAAACTCGAATTAACAGGTACGTTTTGTCTTGTTTAGTTTTCAAAGATCATTTTTTTAAATGGAGCGGGTGATGAGAATCGAACTCACGACATCAGCTTGGAAGGCTGAGGTTTTACCACTAAACTACACCCGCGTGGTTAAATGTTATTGGCGCGCCCGAGAGGAGTCGAACCCCTAACCTTTTGATCCGTAGTCAAACGCTCTATCCAATTGAGCTACGGGCGCTTAATCAGGCGACTTAATTATCTTAACATATCGTTTTTATTAAGTCAACATCTTTTTGAAGTTAGTTTGTCGTATCTGTCTGAGCATCAGTGTTTCAGATGCGTCATCAGCGACGAATAAAAATATACCATGGATCATACAAAAGGGTCAATACATTTTTCTAAAAAAGTTTAATGTTTTTTAAGAAGTGCTCTTTTGTTAGATAAATAGAGTTTCAATCGCCCTATTTTCATTTCTTTCTTCATAATTCTAATGATTCTTAAATAAAATCTTTCTAAATCCAAAGGAGGACAAAACATGGTCACCTAGAATTTTTATTTATTGGAAAATTCTTAATATTTTCCATGCATTTAAAGGAGGTAGGAGATGATGAAAAAGTTTGTCGCTTTTCAAATCATGATCGCTTTGGTGATAGGAGCTCTTATCGGCCACTTCTTCCCTGATTTCGGAATGGCACTGCGGCCCATTGGGGATGGCTTTATCCGATTGATTAAAATGATTGTAGTCCCTATTGTTTTCTCTACGATTGTCATCGGCGCAGCTGGCAGCGGTGGAATGAAGAAAATGGGCAGTCTCGGATTAAAGACAATCATTTGGTTTGAGGTCATTACGACCATCGTTCTTGGAATCGGGCTTTTATTGGCCAACGTGTTAAAGCCAGGCGTCGGACTCGATTTCTCTCAATTAGCTAAGAAAGATATTGGGGAACTCGATGGTTATACTCAAAAGGTCGTCGATTTTAAACAGATGGTTTTAGATATCATTCCAACCAATATCATCGATGTCATGGCTCAGAATGATTTACTAGCAGTGATTTTCTTTGCTATTTTATTCGGTGTAGCCGCAAGCGGCATTGGGAAAGCTTCCGCTCCTGTCCTTACCTTCTTTGAATCAGTAGCACAAATTATGTTTAAGCTCACACAAATGGTCATGGTGACAGCTCCTATTGGAGTTTTAGCATTAATGGCAGCTTCTGTCGGACAATACGGCATTGTTTTACTCATTCCTATGATGAAACTTGTTGGCACTGTCTTCTTAGGATTGTTTATTATTCTATTTGTTTTGTTCCCTCTTGTCGCACTGATCTTCCGTTTTAACTACTTCGAAGTGTTGAAAATGATTTGGGATTTGTTTTTGGTTGCCTTTTCTACTACAAGTACAGAAACTGTTCTTCCACAGCTCATGTCACGGATGGAGAAATACGGCTGTCCGAAAAGAATTGTTTCCTTCGTCATCCCGTCAGGTCTTTCTCTTAATTGCGATGGTTCAAGTTTATATTTATCGGTTTCCTGTGTGTTTCTTGCACAAGCGTTTGGTGTCGATATGAGTTTATCACAGCAGCTCCTCATGATGCTTGTCCTTGTTTTAACAAGTAAAGGCATTGCAGCTGTCCCGTCTGGCTCACTTGTCGTTCTTTTGGCAACAGCTCATGCAGTAGGTCTGCCAGCAGAAGGTGTCGCTATTATCGCCGGTGTTGATCGGATTATGGATATGGCTCGAACAGGCGTGAATGTTCCTGGACATGCGGTTGCCTGTATTGTCGTTTCTAAATGGGAAAAAGTATTCCGAGAGTCTGCATGGGAAGTTCCAAAAGCAGGCGAAGAAACAAAAGGAATGTAATGTTTTTTATGAAGGAAAGGGGTCCCCCTTTTCTTTTTTCATGGCAAAAATGTCTGCTTCAGCACGGCTTTACCTTCTTGCTGCAACTGCACCTCCGCATATGCTCCGTTAATGAGGGTCATTTGAGGCGGTACGTGTCCACAATCAATATCGTAAACAATCGGTATGTGTAATTCCTTATACAATTCTTCATATAGATCCGTATATTCATATCCTTCCACAGGAGTGTCCACTGCACTCCTGCCAAACATGATGCCAGAGCAATGATCAAACCAGCCTGCTAGTTTTAATTGAACAAGAGACCTCTTCATGCTCGCAGCATTTAATTCACAGTTTTCAAAATACCATAGAATGGGTTCACCTTTCAGGTATGTTTCTTGAAAAGCTTTGACATCTCCAAAAGGCGTGCCAGCTAAGTGCCGGATCACATCAATACAGCCACCCATCAGTCTTCCCTTCATCGTCGTCTCTAAGTGATCAACAGTACGCCATGCGGTTGGTTCGGTTAAATGAAAGACATGTATACTTGGATGGTCATACTGCCATTCCTTTTGATACATATCAGAAGAAAATTGAGTAACGTCCTTTTTCTCTGGAGTGGAAAGTATTTGTTCCCACATAGCCGTCACCTGATCAAGCTCTTCCCCCTGAAGATCCACAAGGTTCGGTCCATGCGCTGTCGCAATGCCTGTGTTTAATGTCAAAGCTAATAGAAGGAGACTTGTATCTGAGTAACCAAGAATCCACTTTTTTTGCATCACTGAGAAATCAAGATGCTCTAACACTTCAATAAGCAGCTGTCCGCCCCATGGCGGGATGATGTGGTCAATCTCATGACAAGTCATCATCCGCTGTAACTCATTTGCTCGCTTGATTGCAGGGGCTGATTTCGCTTTTTCCTGCTGCCATACTGTCTCTCCACATATGACTTCATAGCCTCTTTTTTTCATCCGATCGCAAGACAGTTGAAACATCTCATGCAAAGAGGGTTGCACACCTGAGGACGGTGCTGTCACCCCAATCGTTTGTCCTTTTTGCAAAAATGGATACTGGATCATCCTGCTCACCTCCACCTTCTATGAATCTCTCATCTATTCATTGTAAAGAAAATTCCCCTTCTTCAAGGGGAATCTCATCTTACTCTCTCTGACGCAGGACAGTATATACACCTGCGAAAATACACAAAATCCCAACAAACGAACGTAAGCCCATCTCTTCACCTAGAAGCAGCCATCCAAGGACCGTACCAACGATTGGTTGAAAGAAGAAAAACAGACCACCGCTTGAAGCGTCCATCAGTTGAAGCCCTCTATTCCACAAAAAGAAAGCAAGGGCCGTTGAGATGATACCTAGATACAGAATGCCGCCCCATATTTCCGGTCTTGCCATTTGCTGCACATCAAGATGAGGCAAACGAAACAAGACAGGTGGTGTTAATACGATAAAGGCCACAATGATCGCATATGTTGTCGTCACTACTTGAGGATACTTTCCTGGTACTCGTTTCAAAAGAACAGACATCAGCGCCCATGTTAATGCAGCGATCATCAGCGAAAGACCGCCAACAAACTCATCCGTTTGAACAGCGACAGGCCCAATCATCGTCAGTACACCTACTGTAGCAAGCAGAATGGAGACACACTTTCTCACTGTGAATGATTCTTTTAATAGAAAGAAAGCGAAAAGCACCATAAAAGCAGGTGTGGCCGATGTGATGACGGCACCCATTTGTGCAGACGTATACATTGTGCCAATTTCTTGGGTCACGATCGATAGAAAGTTGCCAATCAATCCAATCGACACAATCAGCGGGATATCCTTTTTGTCTAACCGAAAAGAGTAGCCCAAACGCCAAATCGTGAACACAAGAACGACTCCAGCTACTGCATATCTCATCCAGACGAGCTCAAGTGGCGGGACAACCGCAACTGTTACTTTGACCACTACATACATACCGCCCCAAATACTAGCAGCTAACGCTAAGTAGAGGGCTCCTATATATTTTCCATTCATTTTTTCCCCTCCGTTACTGGATATATTCACTGCGATATCCACAAACGGAGATCACTCTCCGTTATGGACGGAGGTGATTTGGTACATCATGTTCAAATAAAGGCTTCCATTGCATATCAGTCACCCCAATTGTGTTTATTTTCTGATTACTTTATAACAAAATCTGGTTCACTTCAATCCTTTTTATCGCCATGTTTCTTCATATAATAGAAGTTCAATAGGATTGACATGATGAATTCGTTTTCTTATAGTAAGTAAAACAATTGATGTTTACACAGAAAAGGAGTAGAGGTATTTGGATGTTGAAGCTAGGAAACACATTCCCACTGCCGGAAACGAACCGTTTCTTGAGGGAATAAAAGATTGTGTGCCAACCTTGCTTGGTTATATGAGCATTGGGTTTGCCTTTGGAATTGTTGGCATTAGTTCGCAGTTAAGTATATGGGAAATCGCGCTGTTATCTATCTTTATTTATGCTGGCGCTTCACAGTTTATCATCTGTGCATTACTTGTGACAGGAAGCCCTCTTTCCGCTATTATTTTCACCACGTTCATTGTCAATTTACGGCATTTGTTACTCAGCCTTACGCTTGCCCCCCATTTTACACGCTACTCTGTAAAGCAGAACATCGGATTTGGTCTTCTGCTTACTGATGAATCCTTTGGCGTAGCGATGAATAAATTAGCACAGCAAGGAAAATTGAATAACAGATGGATGCATGGACTGAACATTACAGCTTATTTATGCTGGATTGCTGCGTGTACACTTGGCGGAATATTCGGACACTGGATTTCAAATCCAGAGGCGCTTGGTCTTGATTTTGCCCTATCCGCGATGTTTGCTGCGCTGCTCATTCTTTCTTTACAGACGGTGCCAAAAAATAAGCTCACCCATCGCTTATCACTTGTTTTATATATGTTTGTTGCGATGTTTGTGCTGCTTCATTTTGTTCCTTCACACGTGGCTGTTTTGTTGGCAACTGTGCTTGTTGCCACTATTGGGGTGGTGACAGATAAATGATTAGCAGTTTTATGTTATGGCTCATTCTTGGCTGTATGATTGTGACCATCATCCCAAGAGTCGTTCCATTTTTATTTGTAAGGAGTATACAGATGCCAGAAGTGGTGCTCAAATGGTTATCATTTATCCCCATTTGTATATTTACCGCTTTGATTGCAGAGCATCTATTCATACATACTACAGCAGGCGTCACCATTCACTGGATGTACCTTGCTGTCTTGGTTCCAACTGTGTTAATCGCTGTTTGGACAAAAAGCTTGTCCCTCACCGTTCTAGTAGGCGTCATGCTGATGGGCACAGCTAGATGGCTTTTCTAATAGAAAAAGCTTAACCGGATGCGGTTAAGCTTTTTTCATTTTACGATACCGTATATAAAGCCGTCATAGCCTTTTTCGCCAACAGTTTGAATAGCGGTTGCTTCAATTCTCGACTCTTGTTTGAGTAAATCGAAAAATTCACGCGTTCCCTTCACTCGCTCATCTTGATCAGAGGCATGGAGAACTGCCCCATTTCTGACCACATTGTCTGCAATAATGACTGTTCCCTTTTTTGAGAAATGTAACGCCCACTTCAAATATTGCGGGTTGTTTGGTTTGTCTGCATCAATGAAAATCAAATCGAACGGAAGCGTATCCTGCTCTTTTAACTGAGATAAAGTATCTAACGCTTTTCCTTGTAAAATGGTGACACGTTCTGCTAGGCCTGCTCTGTCTATGTTCTGCTGTGCTGTTTCTGCATGATGACTGACAGCCTCTAATGTCAAAAGTTCTCCATCTTCTTCAAGTGCACGGGCAAGCCAAATGGTACTATAACCGCCAAGTGTACCGATTTCTAAAATGCGCTTTGCACCCTTGGTTTTTGCTAACAAATAAAGCAGTTTTCCTTGGGCCGGCGACACATCTATTTCTGGTAACCCGGCTTGCTTATTCTTGATAAGAGTTTGCTCCAATACGTCATCTTTGGCCATCAATTTGTCTTTGATATACTCGTCAACTTTCCCCCATACTTGCTCCAAGTCATCCATCTCCCTTGTTCATGTCTTCTATTTAAATTCTACATGATGGAAGCGAGAATTTATAATCAATTCTTTTCACACACCTATTCATTTTATTGATGAAAGGAATGTGATGATGGATACATGGGGCGAGTGCAAGTATACGCAAACTACTGATTCAGCTTATTTTTCACGTCACCTTTTTTATCTTGAAGCTTTCCTTTTACTTGATCTTTCTTTCCTTCTGCTTTCAGGTTTTCATGATCTGTCGCTTCGCCAAGTTTTTCTTTCACTTGACCTTTGACTTGATTTGTTTTTCCTTTCGCTTTATCCATATGTCCATTTTGTTCACTCATTTTGTTCCACCTCCACGTTTGATACTGTTTATTTAGCCTTTTTGCACATGACAAAACATCTGAGTGTTCTGTGTGCGCGTTTCAGGTATGATAGACATAATGGAATGAAAGGTTGGTGGTTTGTTCAATGATCATTTCTGAAAGTATGTTCACTGTACGTGGTGTGACTTATCGTATTCGCTCTGCTGCATTAGCAGATGCCAAACAGTTATCAGCTCTCAGACTGAAAATCGATGGTGAAACCGAATATTTAGATCGTGAACCGGGTGAAGCTTTTATTGATGAGAAAGGGTTCGAGGCGTTGATTCAAGAGGATTCCAAGGAATGCCGTCATCTCTTTTTAGTTGCAGATATTGAAGGAGACATTGTCGGTTTTTCAAGATGCGAAGGGCATTCTCTTAAGCGCTCTGCTCACAAAGTAACGTTTGGCGTCGCCGTACAGAAGGCCGCTTGGGGCTATCACATCGGGAAAGAACTTTTAGCTGCATCGATCGACTGGGCAGATCAGCAAGGCATTCAAAAGATGTCACTTCAAGTAATGGAAACCAATCAAAAAGCCATTCGTTTATATGAACACTATGGCTTTGAGATTGAAGGCTTGTTAAAAAAAGATAAACGGCTGGCGGACGGCATGTATTATGATACGGTTGTGATGGGCAGGCAGCGGCCAGTCTCCTGACCGCTTACATGACATAACTCCAGATCATCGAAATCGCACTATACATAAGCAGCAGCCCCATGACGAACTGGAACGGCCGCTGATAAAGAGTCAAAAAACGCTTGAATACAGAGCCAAATAAACTCCAGCTAAATGTGCCTAAAAAACCAATGATGGCGAGAATCAACGTCAACAACATGTATTGCATATTGGACTGTCCATACGGCAGAACAAAAGTGGAAATGACGGTTAACCCATACAAGATGGCTTTCGGATTAATAAATTGCAGCAGCATCCCCGGGATAAAATGATTATAGCGGTCTAGTGTTTCGTCATCTCCGCCTTTACTTTTCATGATTTTGACCGCTAAATAAATCATGTATGCAGCTCCAATGAACGCCATGACCCACCCTATTTTCGGCATCACTTGATAGAGAATGATATTAAAAAAGCAACTCAAACACAAAATAACGAGAAATCCGATACCCACACCTAAACAAAAACGAAATGTTTGCTTAACCCCATATTTATTCGTAAACACCATGGCCATGATATTGTTTGGCCCTGGGGTAAAGCTACTCACAAAAGCATAGATCAACATAGAAAGAATCAAAATTGCCGCCTCCCTTGTACGTTATTAAGACTTTAATTACTTTATTGCGTATGTTACGCTTTATTGTAACGTTTGGTCTTTATAAAGTAAATAGAGAAAGGAGTTTTTTTCATGGAAGATGTACAATCGATTATTTCTAAAAATGTGAGGCTTCTTAGAGACCAAAAGAAATTAAGCCTCGAAAAGATGGCAGAATTAACTGGTGTCAGCAAAACCATGATTGGACAAATTGAAAGAGGAGAATCAACCCCTACCATCACGACTTTGTGGAAAATCGCGAACGGATTAAAGGTATCTTTTAGTGAGCTCATCCATGCACCACAGCCTGAAATCAAAGTAGTACGCCATGAGGATGCACAGATTTTAACGGAAGATGACGGGAGATATCGCGTATATACGACTTTTCCTTTTGATGATCGAGGGAAATTTGAAGTGTACCGAGTAGAAATTGATCCTGGCGGGTCGCTACATGCAAATGAACACATTGGCGGGACAGAGGAATTGATTACCGTTTTTGAGGGATCGCTTGATATATCCATTGGAGATGAACAGTATCGCTTAAAAGCCGGCGACTCCATTCGTTTTAAAGCAGACCGAACTCATACATATAAACAAATTGGAGAACAAATGGTCAGGCTGCAAATGATTCTTTATTATCCCCATTAAAAAAAGCTGACAGGCTTGTCCACCTGTCAGCTTTACATTTTATTTAATTAAATCCTGGATCGCGTACAACCGTTCCAGTAAAGGTAACTCTATATTTTCCTAAACCTAACTCTTCAATTGACGATTGATAGAGAATACCGACCCATCCATCCTTTGCATATGTAATACTTGATGGGATGTTTGACGTCGTATATGTTCTCGTTTCCGAGACGGTTCGACTTGCTTGTACCGTAACTTCACTGTTTACTTTCCCCTTCGCTTCTACCGGGACAGCGGTGACACCCGCACCCGTTAAAACAATTGCTCCAACCAAAACAGAAGTTATGACCTTTTTCATACAAAAATCCCTCCCTTTTTTTGTTGAACATATTAACCATACCATAATTTAGAACTTTCGTAAGTTATTTTTTCATTTTTTTGAAAATTATGATATGATTGTCTTATGCTGGATAGAGGGTGTTACATACTTCTATGCTTTTATCCTCACCTCGTTCTAGTGAAACAATTGATAACGGAGGTGATTTCATGAAAAAATGGCTTATCTGTTTTCAACTTGTTTTCCTCTTCACCTTGACGGCCACACCATTTGCTTCTGCTGCTTCATGCCCTACAGTGAAACCATGTGTTATTGATCCTTAAGCATAAGAAAAAGTCGATCAAGCCTATTCACTTGATCGACTTTTTTGTTATGCTTGTTCGGCTTCCCAGCGGGCAACCTCTTCTCTTACTTTAGGAGCCACTTCTTTTCCAAATAACTCAATAGCTTTCAGCACTTGATCATGCGGCATCGAACCGACCGGTACGTGCAGCATGAAGCGCGTAATGCCTACATTTTTTCGCAGATGTATCACTTTCTCTGCCACGGCATCTGGATCTCCTACATACAATGCACCTTCTAATGTTCTTGCTGCATCGAATGTAGAACGGGTATAAGGTCCCCAGCCTCGTTCTCTTGCTAATGTATTCATGACATGCTGTGTAGAAGGGAAGAATTGATCTGCTGCCAATTCTGTTTCCTCCGCAACAAATCCATGTGAATGGGATGCCACCGTTAATTTCTCAGGGTCATGTCCAGCGTGAATCGCAGCTTGCTTGTAGAGCTGCACGAGCGGTGCGAACTGTCTAGGGCTGCCGCCAATAATGGCAAGGACAAGTGGTAATCCTAATAATCCAGCACGTACGACAGATTCTCTGTTTCCTCCACTGCCAATCCAGATCGGAAGCGGATCTTGAACAGGTCTTGGGTATACGCCGACATCCTGAATGGAAGGACGATGCTTACCGCTCCACGTCACACGCTCTGACTGCTGTAATTTCAACAGTAAATCTAGTTTTTCTTCAAATAATTCTTCATAATCATCTAAGTCATAGCCAAAAAGCGGGAACGATTCAATAAATGATCCACGGCCAGCCATGATCTCTGCACGACCGTTAGAAAGGCCATCTAATGTCGCAAAATCTTGAAACACACGAACAGGATCTGCCGATGAAAGAACAGTTACGGCACTTGTCAGACGAATATTCTTTGTTTGAGTTGCCGCAGCTGCTAATACGACTGCTGGATTTGATGCGGCGAAATCTTCACGATGATGCTCTCCTACACCAAAAACGTCGAGACCCACTTGATCTGCTAAAATAATTTCTTCTACTACTTCACGAATGCGCTGTGCGTGGCTGACTGTTTTTCCTGTTTGAAAATCAGGTGTTGTTTCTACAAATGTACTAATTCCTAGTTCCATGAATGGAACCCCCTATCTTATAAATATGTCACAAATTCAGAGACCGGCTTGCGATAGCCTCTCGCTTGTCTGCTCTCTACTTTTTCTTTTCCGAGCGTGATCATTAATACAGGAACCAAATCTGATTCGATGTTTAACACCTTTTTCATTGCTTCGGGGTCAAAGCCGATCATTGGGCAAGTATCCCATCCCTTGTTTTTGGCGGCAAGCATAAATAGCATGGCAGATAATGAAGCATTGCGAATCGCCTCTACTTTCTGAAAGTCTGATCCTCTCTGCACATAAAAACTCATCGTCTCTCTGACCATTTCCTCATATTGTTGCGCATTTAAGATGCCGAGCATTTTTAGGCCTTCATAAATGTTTCCTGCTTGCTCATAAGCTTTCGGATCGCCGAGTACAATGATCGCTGCTGAAGCGGAATGCACCTTATATTGTCCAAATGCAGCATCTCTTACTTGCTCTTTAAGCGCTTCTGATTGGACGACGACATATTGCGTATGCTGTAAATTAAAGGCTGAAGGTGCCAGCTTCACTTCTTCAAAGATACTATTAAGCTCTTCTCTCGAAATCGAGATATTTGGCAAAAAATTTGATGCTGATCGTCTTTCACGTACCAATGTATCAAAACTGCGTGTCATCTTGTTTCCCCTTTTCGTGAAGTTGTTTTGCACCTAAACCAATTTTTTTCAACCATTCAATGAGCTGCTCTTTTTCCTCTGTTTCGATAAAGGACAGATTTTGTGATATGACATCTGTATGTTTTGGAAAAATATCGTCAAATAGCTGCTTCCCTTTATCTGTCAGTAATACATGGAATACACGTTTATCAGAAGGTGCACATTGTCTTTTGACTAATTCTTGTTTTTCTAATTTGTTGACCACATAGGTGATGCTCCCACTTGGAATGGATAAAATCTCACTAATTTTTTGAACGGGATGTGGTCCCTTACTATACAGTAATTCAAGAATTTGAAAGTTTTCAAATCCGATATCATAACGTTCAATGTCTTTTTGGATATTTGCAAAAAGGGCATGATAGGCTTTCATCCACACTCGGAAAAGCCTTAAGTCTAATTCTTGATCTTGCTGCACCATGGCAACTACTCCTTTTTCAATAAATCCTAAAACTAGGATAAATTTATCCTAACACTAGGATATTTTCTTGTCAACGTGTTTGTTTGATTAAAAAAAGACCCCTGTGACTTAGTGGTCTTCTTTTAACACAAAATGCATTTCAGCAATTTGTTTGTATTGATTCACTTGTTGTAATGAAAATCTAGATTCCTGTTCAGTTGGAGGGAAAAGAGGGATTCCTTTTCCAATCATGACAGGTGCGATTTGGAGATACAGCTCATCGACTAATTTTTCTTTTAATAATGCTTGAAGCAGTTCCCCGCCTCCTACTATCCAGATATGCTGGCCTTTTTCATTTTTTAAATTTTTGATAAACGAGAGAACATCTTCACGAACGATGTGGGTTCCTGTATGACTGTCTTGTAAAGTGCGAGAAACGATATAACACGTCTTGTCTTCATAAGGAAACTCATCAGGTGAAAGTTTGAGAACCTGTTCGTATGTGTTCCGTCCCATGATCAGCGTATCGACTGTTGCATAAAATTCCTCATATCTCGTATCCTCTTCGCCCTCTGTGCCTATGAGCCAATCTAAACGGTGATCATCCCTTGCTAAATATCCATCAATGCTCATTGCCCCATAAAATAGTAATTTCCTTTTCAATCTCACCACTCCCCGCCTCAAATAAGAACGTATATTCCCATTTTAACAGAATGAATAGAAAAATGATATATGATCAATTCGTTTCTTACGATTCCTGTTCTACCTTCATAAGAAGCTTGTACAAGATGTGCGCAAGCTGCCCCGCTTCGACTGTCATCCCTTCATGAATCCATTCCTCCAGTACACCAACAACACCAGACACAACAAATGAAGCCTCAATCTGTTCACGTTCCGTAATCTGACGCTGATCAAGTTGCCACTCTTTCATGATTTTTTCTTTAAAAAACGCTTTAAATTGATTCGTCGTTGGGCTATTCGGTTTGACAAATAACGTCATCATGAATTGTTTTTCTTTTAAATACTCAGTTGTTTTGTTTAAAAAGGACAGCATATCAAGCGGGTCCTGGCTTGGAAACGATTCATCGTATAGTCCGCCAAGCTGATTAAATAGTTCCTTCTCAAGCTGTTCATGCAAATCAAATACATCTTGGTAGTGCAAATAAAAGGTCCCTCTTCCTAAATCCGCTCTTCTAGATAGCTCTGATACTGTAATTTGTTGAACATCTTTTTCCTTTAAAAGCTCAAGAAAGCTTTCCCGTATCGCCTTTTTGGTTTTGATTGTTCGTCTGTCCTTCATCAAACACCCTCCATTTTTGAACAATCTGGCTATACCTGTCTATTTATGAACAAGAGATCATTCATTGCCGATGTTCGGTTTATTTTCCTCTTATTATAATGGACACATGTTCAATAATCTATATCTGTTCAAAAAAAGGAGGACCATCATATGTTTCAATTCAGACTTGCTAGAGAGGATGAACTGCCTCAAGTGGCAGCGTTGTTAGATGATTCATTTCAGAACTATTCATTTTTTGATTTATTATGCGAAAAGGTGACCAATCGTTCTGCTTTCGCCCGTCAGTTGCATTTGATCAATACAAAGGTATATTTTCAGCATCAAATCTGTTTGGTCGGGGTTGAGAACGAGAAAATTGTGTCTGCCGCCCTGTTAAAACATCCCCGTCTTCCTGAACCAGGACTCATGGATTATGTGTTATCTGGTGGGTTAAAGCTACTCTTTACTGGTGGCATATCGGCGATTCAGCATGTGTTCCGTATGTTAAAGGAGGCAAAAAAAGCGTGTTCTTCCTTAAAGAAACCTTACTGGTATTTAGAAGCTCTTGTCGTTGCAAAAGACCAACAAGGAAAAAAACTTGGAAGCCGTATGCTAAAGCAATGTCTTTTCCCCTTTATCGCCCGGCAAGGCGGCGGACTGTTCACACTGATTACACACAACGAGGCCAATCGTCATTTCTATCGAAAAAATGGGTGGACGGAGTTTGATGAGAGAGTACTGCACGGAGAAAACATGTCCCTAGAAAGCTGGAGTTATAAAACCGTGATCAAATAAGGTATCTTCTTCAAGGGATGATATAATAGAAGCAGTTCAAACAATGATCATACTTGGAGGAGAGACTGATGATACGACGACTTGATCATATCGTGTTGACTGTACAACATATGGAGGAAACCATTCGCTTTTATACAAACGTATTAGGAATGAAGGAAGAAACTTTTGGAGAAGGCCGTAAAGCCCTTCGTTTTGGCTTACAAAAGATCAACCTTCATGAAGCGGGTCATGAATTTGAACCAAAAGCTGCTCATCCCCAGCCTGGATCTGCTGACTTGTGTTTTATCACCGATTTAGATATAGACAGTTTATTGCTTCATCTTCGAAAGCAGGTTGTTCCAATTGAAGAAGGTCCGGTCAGACGTTCTGGTGCATTAGGTCCGATTGAATCCATTTATATCCGTGATCCTGATATGAACTTAATTGAAATCTCCCGATATATAGAGGAGGCTGATCCATCATGACGCGATTATTTTTGAGACCGATTGAAGAAAAAGATTATCCTGGTATTCATAGAGGATGCCAGCATGCAGAAACACTTTATATGACTGGCACACGCAAAACGTTCACACTAGAAGAAATTCGTTCAGCCTATACCCGTTTTCTGCAGGATGACAGTAGACGAGACTTTGCTATTTGTCTGCTAGACACGAAAGAAATGATCGGGGATGCGGCGATTGTGGATATTGATCAGATAAACCATACGGCAAGTTTCCGCATTGCGCTACATGGTCCAGAGCATTTTCACAAAGGATATGGCACTGAGGCTGTTCGGATGGTTCAAACATTTGCCTTTGAGACGTTAGAACTCAATCGGCTTGAGCTTGAAGTTTTTTCCCATAACCCACGAGCCTTTCGAAGCTATGAGAAAGCCGGATTTCAATATGAAGGAAAAAGACGTCAAGCGCTCTATTTCAACGGTGCTTATTCGGATGTCATCATGATGGGCATCCTTCGTGAGGAATACGATAGAATCAAATCATAAAGATGTCCCAGCCTACGAAGGGTCATCTTTTTTAAACAAATGAACCCCTGTAACGATGATCAAACAAATGATAGAAGAGAGAACGATAGAGACGCTTGATATGCTGAGCGCCATCCCTTCCCATCTGCCAATGAAGAAACTGCCGATCAATAACAGCAATCCAAACAAAGTGATACATACCGGAACAATCAGCCCGGCATGGCGATGCCTGCGTCTTTTTCCTGCCCACCACGAGAGACAGAGCACAATGACAGTAAAAATAGCGGTTTGTAGCCAGAACATATCGCATCAACTCCTTTTCTTTTTTATCCTATGACAACGGAGGTTTTTACAATGAATATTAGACCAATTCAAAAGCAGGACAATCCTTTTATCGCGGCCATTATCCGCCAGTCATTAGAATCAGCGAATCTTGCGATTGAAGGTACAGCCTACACAGACCCACACCTTGATCAGCTTTTCGAATACTATCAATCATTGACTCATGCAGCCTATTGGATTGCCGAAGAACATGGTGAAGTTGTTGGTGGCGTTGGCATTGCCCCTTTCACAGATGGCATTTGTGAGCTACAAAAGCTTTATTTAAGCCCAAAAGCACAAGGCAAAGGTGCGGGCAAGAAACTGATGGATACGGCCCTGCAATATGCTGCTACATACTACGATGCTTGTTATTTAGAAACCCGCAGTGAATTAACAGCTGCTACTGGTCTTTATCAACAGTATGACTTCTCTCTTCTTCCTGCACCGATTGAAGGCTCAGAGCATTCTGCCATGGATGCTTGGTATCTCAAAACCTTTTCAGCGTGAGGCATAAAATAAGCGATACGTCTTTGTCCACTGAAAACCTAGCTTCTCTGCCAATTTGGCCGAGGTTGCATGATGGACATCGCAATCCCAATGCGGTGTCTTCCCTTTTTCAACACAGATGCTGATCATTTGCTGAGCTGCTAACAAAGCCAACCCTTTTCCACGGCAGGCTTCATCTGTCCAAATATCGATTTCCACTCGTTTTTCACTTGAAAAAATAGAGATACATTCACTGACCACGTCTTCACCGTTTAAGATGGCAACTCCGACGCCATTAGATAAAAAGTGATCTACTCCTCCCCAATATGCTTCATAATAGCTGGATAGGAATACTTTGCTAGCGGCAATGACTTGTTCATTCGTACGTTTAATCATTTCATCTTGATCAGGCACAATCAGATCAGGAGAGGTCAAGTCATAAGAATACGCATGTCTTTGCATTTCATTCAGTTGGGAACCGAAGCAATTTTTCATCATCTCATCTGATGCAGGATTTGCTGAAAACAAAGTGAACCGTCTGTTCTCTCTTTTCTGCTTTTTATAAACATCCACAATGAACGTTGAACATAATGAAAGTGCTGCTTCTGTCCTGCCTGCGACATAATAAATGCCGGTTGTCGTCCCTGCAAAATAGACACACGGGTGATCTCGGTGATCCACATATAAATCTCCTTTTATCACCCCATCGAGTATCGCATCTACGAACACTGGATAGGCAGGATCAATCCGCCGAATTTCCTCTTTTACCGCTCCTGTCCTTTGTTGATCTACAAGATACAACATCATTCCTCCATTCACGAACGAGTATCTTTTCATTATAAAGGAAAGCCGCAGACACGCGGTGAATCTTTGCAACAAAAAGAATTCTTCTGCATCAAAGCAACATTCAATCGCATTCGCTTTCATCTATTGCTATGCTCATTGTGAGAGGAGGTTTATGAATGAAATTTCGTTTTTTCTGGAATCAAGAAAAGGATTTGACGGAAGTAGACGTCATCAGCCATCCACATAATCAAGAACGTTTACAAAAGATGGCATCAATGCTGGAGACTAGTACATCTCTAACGGTCAAAGATCCAAAAAATGATCGGCAGTCTCTTTTACCATTAGAACAAATTGAAGCGATCTCTGCGCTTGGACATCTGTCAAAGGTGATCACAACCGGAGGAATGACGTATTTTCTGAGCAAACGGCTGAAGGATCTGAAGTCGTTAGAGCGTGAACATTTCTATCGTATCAACAATGCAGTCATTCTCAATTTAGCGCAAGTCGACAGCTTTGTCGCTGGTACGTACGCTCGCTTAGAGGTCGAAACCATCTCGAAAAACAGTTACACCGTCAGTCGTCATTACGCCAAATATATAAAGGAGCGATTCAAATGATCAAGGAACTAAAACATCAATTTATGCAAACAGCTTTTGTCTCTATCGTATGGCTGACACTCATCCTGTCCATCACTCAATGGTCATCCTCTATCCCTTTTCATTACGTGTGGCACATCATTGCCATCGGTACTTTGGCAGGCATCGTCTTTGGGGTCATGTATCCTTTACTATGGAACTACTTTACCTTTCCAGCACCCATCAACATTCTCATCTCCACTGTCGTCAATTTAGGGTTTCAAGTAGGAACCGTCGCTTTATATTCGACTACACTGCTCGAATGGATCATGCCTTATTTTATCGGTATAGCCTTTCTCACATTAGTAGGCCATATCATCGCCTTTCTATTTTACAAAAAGCAACAAAATCAAAAACTGGCGCAGGCACTGAATCACCTGAAGCCGCAGCCTTAAAAAAAGAGACCTTATTTGAAAGGTCTCTTTTCTATTATTCTGCTGATGCCTCTTCTGTCGCCTTCCCCTTCCAAATAAGGGTTAAGCCCAATCCAAGAAATAAGACAACACCTGCAAACAGGAATGGGAAATGAATATTTTGATCGAATAAAATGCCGCCAAGTGCCGGGCCAAAAATCGTACCGAGGCTTGTGTAGGTAGAGTTCATCCCTGCGACAAATCCTTGCTGATTGCCAGCGATTTTTGATAAGAAGGTCGTGAGTGCAGGGCGCAATAAATCGAACGCAAGGAAAATCACACACGTCACGATCAGCACAACCATAAAGCCTGACACGACTGTGGAAACAAAAGCGAGAACTGCTCCAACAATCAAGCATAGTTGAATAACTCGTTTCTCCCCAAGCGCATTCACCATTTTACCAAACACGAGGACTTGGATGATGACGGCTACAATTGAACTGACGGTAATGATAATCGCAATATCCTTCGGACCAAATCCAAACTTGTGATTTGTAAACAAGCTAAAGACCGTTTCATATGCAGATAGTCCAAACGCCAGCACAAAGACAATGATGAAGGCGATGAGATAGCTTGGATGAATCGATTTTTTCAAGTCTTTAAAGAAGGTCGATTCTTTCACTTGATCCATTTGTTTCTCTCGCTCTTCTTTTGTTAATGGTTCCTTCAGCATAAACATAGACGAAATCACAGCAATAAATGCAATCCCTGCTGCAAAGAAAAACGGCAGGCGAACGCCATATTCTGCAATAAATCCGCCAATTCCCGGGCCGATGATAAATCCGGTACTAATAGCAGCGGATACATACCCCATTGCCTTTGATCTTTCTTGAACGGTTGTGATATCAGCGACATAGGCAGTGACAGCCGGCATGATAAATGCCGCACTAATACCGCCTAGAAGCCTTGCAAAATACAGAACATACACATGTGTCCCAAGGCCAAAAACGAGTTCTGATAACGCGAATAGAAACAGCCCAGACACAATCATGATCTTTCTTCCATATCGGTCTACCCATCTTCCCGCAATAGGTGATGCGATAAGCTGTGCAACAGCAAACGCTGCCACAAGATATCCCATCGTACTGCCCGTTAAATGCATGACATTCATAAAGAGCGGCATGACAGGTATGATCAGGCCGATGCCTAAAAACGCAATAAATATATTACTTAATAAAATAACAAGTACCGCTTTTTGCTCACGAATCGGTTTTTGCATGATGTTTGTTTCCCCTTTACTGACTCACTTGTTACTCATGATGGTTGATTCCGTGAATAAACAATGAGATCGCCTCTTTTTGTAAATCCTTTCTCTGCTGCATCGTGTCATTTTTATATAACACGTCTAATCCATAGAATACAGAAAGTAATATTTTGACTTTTGATTCAACATGCTGAATCGACCAGCTGCCATCTTCGTTTCCTTCAAGCAGGATGTCTCGCATCACATCATCAAAGTCCACATCAATTTTGTTCAGCCGCTCCATAACTTCATCTGATGTAAATGCACTGGCACAAAATTCTTCACTTGCTCTCATTAAAGGATAGTTAATCCCCATTTGACTAAGCAGCTCTGCAAACCCTGCGAGCTTATCAATGGCCCGGTGCAGCGTTTGTTTCTCTTTATGCCATGTCTCCATCATGAATCGATGATCCTCTTCCATAATATGAAGGAACAAAAACTCTTTTCCTTTAAAATGATGATAGAGGTTGCCTTTACTAATCTCAGCCGCCTCTAGAATATCTCGCACGGATGTTTCCGAATATCCTTTTTTCGCAAATAAATCACGTGAAGCGGTGACAATTTTCTGCTTCGTCTTTTCACTTTTTCCAGCCCCGCTCTGTGCACTTGTCATCTATGAACAATCCCTTCTACCTTACTTTTCATTGCATAGATAAATCAAAACCGACCAGTTGGTTTATTTTTTTATTATAAATGGAGATCGCCCATAATACAATGAAAAAGGCATCGACTTCCTAAGGAGTGAATCTAAATGAAAACAAACAAAATGATCATTTATGCCATCACCAAAAAGGACGTATACTTATTTTTCTTTTATGACCTATTCATTGCCACCTTAGCCTACTACCTGTTCAAAATCAAACCAACTATGTTATATGAATGCTTAGGGATAACAGGAAGTATTCTTTGTCCATTGTTGATGAGAAAGTGGAGATAGAGGTCATTTTCTCATCAAGTCTATCCCTATTTTATTTAATTTTTCTTAACATTTAACTTCACTTAAATATTAAGATCGCATATAATATAGGAGAAAAGAGGTGATGTCATTGGATGAGGATATCATTCATTACAGCAAAAAAATTATTGAGTACTCAAACGCACTAGGCTCTATCTATGTAGAAGAGTATCAACGATTCTTAAAAAATGAGTATGCAGATTTAACAAGCAAACAAGAACTGACACTTGAATTGCTGCGGTCGAAGACGAGAACAATCAATGAACTGGCTGATTATTTCTCCATTTCATCTAGTGCCGCTAGCCAGCTCATATCAAAGCTTGAACAGCTTGGATATGTGAAAAGAGAGATTAATCCACATAACCGTAGAGAAATCATTGTTGATTTTGCTCAAAAGGGCCATGACTATCATAAAGATATTGAAAAAATTCAGCTGCATCTTATTCAAAAATACTATGCCCAGCTTTCAAAAGAAGATCTAAAAACATTATTATCGCTTTACGAAAAAATCTATCAAATTGCGAAAGAAACGCCTTAACCCTGCGTTTCATGCATGAATATGTAAGTTAGATAAACGATGAAAGGGATGATCAAATGGACAGGATTCATTTGCAAGATGGACGTCATATTGGTTTGTCTCAATACGGTGATCTTGAAGGATTCCCAGTATTCTTTTTTCATGGGACACCTGGATCGAGAGTGATGTTTTTAGATGATGATCCAATCTCAAAAGAGCTTGGCATTCGTCTTATTTCTTTAGACAGACCTGGTTTTGGTTTATCTGATCCGCAACCGAACCGCACCATTTTAGACTGGGCAAAAGACGTACAGGAAGTGGCCGATCATCTTGACATCTCCCATTTTTCAGTGATTGGTGTCTCTGGAGGCGGTGCATTCGCTGCTGGTTGTGCCTATCAATTGCCAGACCGCATTCTTTCAGCTGCTCTCGTCTCAAGTACCACCCCATTTCAGGATGGTAAACCGCCTAAAAGTATGCTAAAGGAGAACAAGATTGCCTTTTTCCTCAGTAAAAGAATGCCTTGGCTCTTAAAGGCAAGTTATCGCGCTCAAAAAAAACTCATTGAAAAGAAACCAGAGAAATTCAAGAAACTAACGAAAAAAGGGAACAAACATTTACATCCATCGGATCGGCAATTTCTTCAAACCGATGAGCAACTGGAGCTGATGATGCGGCATTTATACGAAGCTACTCGTCAATCGGTTGATGAATGTATTCATGAACCAGATTTACTCTCACGGTCATGGGCATTCGATATGAAAGATATACAAATCCCTGTGGATGTCTGGCATGGAAAAGAGGATCAGATGGCCCCTTTTGCAGAGATAGAAAGCATTGCTCCCAACATTCCAAACGCCAAAACGCACTATATCGAGCAAGCAGGACATTTTCTGACTGATATAGATGATGTTTGGAGAGACATTTTACTCTCTTTAAAAAAACGGGCTGAAGATCAGGTACACATATAAAAAAAGACCCAATGATACGTCGGGTCTTTTTCTTTTTAATACTGCTCGTAATAGGATTGAATTTTATCTGGATCTTTTGTTTTCGTCAGAGCCAGCATGAGTAGAATGCGTGCTTTTTGTGGATTTAATGAATCCGATGAGACAAAATGATGTTCATCATCCATTTTTTCATGTGTGACAATGCCATTTCCTGCACGGCTTGACCTCACAATCACCACGTCTTTTTTCACAGCATCTGTTGCCCCATTGATCGCTTCTGTTGACATCGTTCCATTTCCTGCGGCGGCAACGACAATGCCCTTCGCTCCTTCTTTAACCGCAGCATCATACACATACTTTTGATCATTTTGATAGCCGTATAAGATATCCACTTGCGGCAGCTCTTTTAGCTTGGAAATATCGAATTCACTGTCAGCTGTATGTTTTCTTGTCGGTTCGTTATAGAAAGAGACAACTTCACCCGCCACTTCTCCAATGTACCCTTGCTCAAGAGACTTGAACGAATCGGTTGTGGTGGTATTTGTCTTCGTAATAAAACGAGCAGAGGCAATTCGGTCATTTAATGTCACCATTACACCTTTGCCTTTGGCTTCTTTTGTCGAAGCAATTTTCACTGCATGATACAGGTTAAGCGGGCCATCCGCACTAATGGCAGATGCTGGCCTCATGGAACCCACGACCACCACAGGCTTATCACTTTTTACAACCAAATGTAAAAAATAGGCCGTTTCTTCTAATGTATCTGTACCATGTGTCACCACAATGCCATCCACTTGATCATCATTTAAAAGCTGATTGACTCGTTTCGCTAATTTTAAAAGCAGAGCGTTATCCACATTTTCACTGCCGACGTTGGCTACTTGCTCACCCGTGACATTTGCAATATCCTTCAGCTGTGGTACAGAAGCAATGACTTTATCGATTCCAAGTGCACCAGATTTATAGCCAGTCGTATCTGTATTACTGTCTGAACTACCGGCAATCGTTCCGCCTGTTGCCAGCACCTTAATATTGGATAAAGATTTATTCCCTGTCTCAACAGCCGTGTTTTTTTCTTTTGTTTCACTGGTAGTGCTTTCTTGATTACTTTGATTATTCTCTTGAGTGCTATCGTTCGCACAAGCTGCGGTCACCAATAGTGAAACAGAAAGAAGGGCAGCACCAAACCATTTTGTTACGTTCATAAGATCATCTCTTTTCTTAAATGTGATGAATAATTATCTGTCTATAGGGTTTACTTTATACCATTCATTCATTCATCAGCATGAGGTGAAAGTCACAGAACCAAATAAAGGAAAAAGGACACTATTATCAAAATTTATTTATATCATAATACCTAAATTGACTTCAGAAATTGTTCTCAACCCATTTATGATAAAATATAGGAAATCTTACAAAAAAGGAGTACATACAGTGCGTTCCGTTCAACCATTTTACAAAATCCTACTCACACTATTCTTCAGTTCCATTTTACTCAGCTTGTTCGTATGTTTATATCCATCGATTCAGGGCGAGCCTGCGTTTATGCTGCTTTACACTCCCATCTTTTTTGTTTATTATTTCATCTTTGCGGTACCTTTACAGTTGTTGTTTTCTTTACAGCCCAAGGCTTTTCATCCTCTTTATTTAGCGGCTTACTTACTGATAGCAATGATTGTCATGCTTTTTGTTATGGATGGAATTGAGAGCTCAACATCCCTTCCGATCATAATTGTCAGCAGTCTCATCTACTGGACCTGCGATTCTTTCATTCATCAAAGAATGCATAAAAAAAACACCTAATGTGTAGGTGTTTTTATCTATTCTAGTATGTGTTGACAGCGCTCCACATTATCCAAGACATCTTTCGGCTCGGTGACCTGCTGATCACTAAGAGAATCTATCCTCAGTGATTGGAACTTTTTATTTCATGCTTGTGCCAGCGTGTGAAAAAATGGGGTCCTTCAATTCAAAATCAAATGTCTTCCCATCAACGATACCAACTGTTTTTGAACTGTCGTAAAGTTCAAGCAAGCACGCTGCCATTTCTTTTGATGTGTGATATTTCTTGATAGTGCCTTCATATTCGAATTGATCGACATCTAATGAACGCTTTGCAAATTCTGATTCTGTCGCAGCAGGCGCTAATACTTTTGCCTGTAATTTGGCTCCTTTTTCTTTCAATTCTAGGGCCAGACCTTCTGTAAAGGCGCTCACATAAAATTTCGTTGCTGAATAAGTGACAGCATTTCCGACGACGGTATAACCCGCTCTTGAAGAGATATTGATTAGCTGCGTCCCCTCTTTTTGCTCATAATCACGGACAAACAGAGTGGATAAAATTGTTAACGCTTCAATATTGAGATGAAGCATGTCCCCGATTTTTTTCACATCCTGCTCTCCTATTGAACCAAAATGGCCAAACCCAGCATTATTAATGAACGTATCCAGCTCATCACCAGCTAATGACTCATAGAAAGAATACACTTGCTCTCTGTCTGTTAAATCAACAGACTGGATTTTCACTTGAATATCGGGATATGTTTCTAGAATCTTTTCTTTCAGTTCTTGGAGTTTATCAAGCCGGCGTGCAGCTAAGATCAGATTTTTTCCTCTTGCTGCAAAGGCCAAAGCCGTTTCATATCCAATACCTGAACTTGCTCCTGTAATGACTGTATAGCCCATTGTATATCCCCCTATTCGTATCTTCCAGCTGTTTAAAGTATAGCGAGAGCATGTGACTCTAGTCAATTTTGAAGAGATTCAAAGAGACATGAACAACTGAACGTTCAGCTTTTAGTTTCTTTTGAATCATGTTGGAGGATAGCCTGCTGAGCTTTTTTTGTTAATTTGTGAAAAACCAGTTGATAGGAATGTTCAATTAGCTCTTCGACAAATGAAGATGGAATATCTGCATCAAGATAAATAGAATTCCAATGCGTCTTATTCATGTAATAGCCGGGAATAATTCCTTCATGCATTTCTCTTAATTCTTCAGCACGTTGCGGATCACATTTTAAAGTGATGACTGGCTTGCGATCGACGTCTCCCCCCATCATGGCAAACATCTTTCCACCTATATGATAACGATCTGCCTGCCACTCAGGTTGATAGTCGTGGGTTGCTCCTTGTAAAGAAAGACAAAATGCCTGTAGTGTCTCTTTTTTCATTCTATTAGCTCCTTTTTAGATGTCTTCTATCTTACTATTATATCGACTACTGCGATTGTTGTATCTACACTTCTTTTCAAGACGTCAGCAAGAACACAAAAAAAGCACAGAAAAAAAGTCTGTGCTTTTTACTGATATCCGAATATTTCTTATTCAAACGCCTTCTTAAGCTGATCGCTCATCAGATGCCAAGCCTCTTCAGCTATCTCTAAGTCTCCGGCATGAGTGAACGCATGAGGGACTCCTTTAAATTGTTTGTATGTGACATCTACCCCTGCTTCTTTTAACTTGTCCGCATAATGCTCAGCTTCTTCAGCTAGTGAATCCTTCTCAGCTGTGATAACAAGAGCTGGGGGCATTTGTGCTAACACTTCTCTCTCTGCAAAGACCGGAGAAACAAGCGGATTGTGCGGATCTTGACCTTGCAGGTAAAAGGCATTAAACAGTCTCGCCATTTCAACTGGAATTGCTTCTTCAAACGCTGGCTTTTGTGCTGGATCAGTAGCTAAATCAAGTGGCGGATAGTCAAGCACTTGATAGACAATCGGAAGTTTGTTCCCTTTTTGGATATCAAGCAAACAAACCGCTGTTGCCAAATTCCCACCTGCACTATGTCCACCAATGGCTAATCGATTTGGGTCTATTTGTAGTTCTTCAGGATGTTCATATAACCATTTCATCACATCGTAGCATTCATGAAGAGCGGCCGGGAAAGGGTGCTCCGGTGCCAGCTGATACTCCACATTGACGACGATACACTCCGCACGATCTGCTATGACCGGACACCAATGATTATCCATTTCAGCACTTCCAAGGATAAAACCGCCCCCATGCAAATTCACGAAAACAGGTAGGGGTTGTTTCAATGTTTTCACAGGTTTAAATACCCACACCTTTGTTTCACCAGCACCCGTTGGGATATCATATTCCATTTTGTTCACTTCAGGAGGGTGGACTGGCTTTAGTTCTGATTGACCAGCTAATGAATCTTCAGCTGGTTGACGTAATGACTCAGCCATTTTGATTTGTTCGTCTAAGTTCATGATCTCAGCTCCTATCTTATTCTTTTATCTCTATCCATTCGTTACGAATTTCGCCTTTTCCTTCAATGTCGTCAGAGAGTCGTTGCTTTTTATCTATCTCCCCATTTTCAGCTCCTTTGAAACAAACATTCCCCCTATGAATAAATAAAAAAAGCACTGCGGCGCTAAGTCCTCAGTGCTTTTCATATATTATGATACTTGTTGTTCGACTTTCACTCGTTTAATAAAGAAAGCAATTACCAAGCCAATCACTGTCATGATGACAGCAAAGATAAAGGCATGCTGGACGCCATTTGTAAAGGCGAGCAGCCGATTGACTGGATTTGCGGGATCAGCCACATTTTGCATAAAACTGCGAGTTCCTGATGAAAGGATCGAGATACCAACCGCAGTCCCAATCGCTCCTGACACTTGCTGCAATGTATTCATAATCGCTGTACCGTGCGGATATAGCTCTGGCGGCAGCTGATTCAAACCGTTTGTTTGGGCAGGCATCATGATCATCGCAATCCCAACCATTAACGTAATATGAAGCGTCACGATATAACCGATTGACGTATTCATACTTAAGTTCGTGAAGCCAAACATGGTCGCTGCAACGATGACAAGACCTGGGATGACAAGCCATTTCGGCCCAAATTTATCAAAAAGCCCACCCATGATTGGCGATAGCAGTCCATTGATAATTCCACCTGGTAATAGCATTAAACCTGCTGTAAATGTAGACAGTGCCAAGGACGTTTGCAGATATAATGGCAAAATCATCATAGCAGACAGCATCACCATCATACACACTAAGATCAGAAGTAACCCGATCACAAACATTGGATATTTAAATGGGCTTAAATTCAACATCGGTTCTTTCATGTTTAACTGTCTTAGGGAGAACACAAGAATGCCAATGACACCTACAACAATCGCCACAATCACATGCATACTGCTCCAGCCGCCGCCTTCACCGGCACTGCTAAAGCCATACACAATTCCACCGAAACCGATGGTTGATAGCACAATCGATAAAATGTCGATTTTCGGTCTTGTGGGTTCCGTAATATTTTGCATAAAAATATACCCAAATACGAGTGCAGCAACTAATAACGGAAGCGAAATCCAAAAAATCCAATGCCATGTTAACGATTTAAGAATGAGACCAGAGACCGTTGGACCAACTGCTGGGGCAAACATAATGACAAGACCGATAATCCCCATTGATCTACCTCTTTTATGAGGCGGAATGATAACCAAAATCGTATTAAACATCAATGGAAGAAGCAAGGCTGTTCCTACTGCCTGCACCACACGTGCCACCATTAAAATACTGAAGACAGGTGCAACGGCCGCAATAAATGTACCGATGATCGAAAAGACCAGTGAGGTAATGAAAAGCTGTCTTGTTGTAAACCATTGAAGAATGAGGCCTGAAATTGGAACAAGAATCCCTAGTGTTAATAAATAGCCGGTTGTAAGCCACTGAGCAGTCGTTGCTTCAATACCAAAGTCTAATGTTAAACTTCTCAGCGCCATGTTGAGTGCCGTTTCACTAAACAGTCCAATAAATCCAGCTGTGATAAATGAAATAATAATGGGCAGCGTTCGAATGTCGGAAGCTGCTGTTTGCTGTTTGTTCATATTAAGTTGGCTCCTTTTCTTTTTCAATTTTGATAAACCATAAGTAGTTAGGCTGGACAGAAATGAGCCACTTCAATGTCTAGGAAAAGACAGACAAAACCTGTCTTTCCGCAGCGAATTGTGCAATTTTTTCAATTGAGTAGCCGGATTCATGAATATAAAACATGAGTTCAGGCGTCATTGGAGAGGACATACATAATGTCGTCAACTCAATGTCTTGTATGTTCGCTTCTCCTTTTACTTTCGCTTCCTCGAGCAAATCACGAATGATTTGTTTGAGTGATTGACTGTAATGACAATCATATACTTTACTTGTCTGCTCTAAATTTCCAGAGATCGTCAGCATCCGGATCCAGTCTAAGTGATGACCAACGATGAGATGGATCTCCTCGAGAACATATTGCAAACGATCTTGAACCGGCTGATCACTGATTTTATTTAAGTAAAGATGCAAAGCAGGGATCAGCTGTTCAAATCTCTCACCAAGAATAGAGAGACACAAATCACTTTTATTTGCATAGCGGCGGTAAAGGGTTCCTTGACCAACACCAGCTGTTTTAGCAATTTTATGCATACTGACATTCTCTACACCAAACTCTTGAAACAAAGAGAAAGCGACCTCTTCAATTTCCTTTCCAATATCCTTTTCCATGATGCTTCACCTTCATCCACCTTGCTTATATCTCTATGTGTAAATCAAATTTCTTTCATTTTCATTAGGACAATTGTACCGGTATTATCTTACGGACAACTGTCCGCTTTGTCAATCATTATTTTTTACCTATCAATTTTCTTTTCATTCTATTAAAAAAACACACTGTTTATCATTATTTAGACCGATTTTCCATTTTGAGAGAATCATGTATGATCAAAAAGAAAACGCTTTCAAAAAAGAGAGGGGAATGCCTACATGTCTTACCGTGTAAAACGAATGTTGATGCTGCTTGTCACTGGATTATTCTTAAGTTTGTCCACATTTGCTGCAAGTGCCTCGGCACAAACGGGCGGGTCGTTTTATGAGCCGTTCAACAACTATAATACCGGGTTATGGCAAAAAGCCGATGGGTACTCGAACGGAAATATGTTTAACTGTACGTGGCGCGCAAACAATGTCTCCATGACGTCGTTAGGGGAAATGCGATTATCGCTCACTAGTCCTTCGTATAATAAGTTTGACTGTGGAGAAAACCGCTCCGTTCAAACATATGGCTATGGACTTTATGAAGTCAGCATGAAACCAGCCAAAAATGTTGGGATCGTGTCTTCGTTCTTTACTTATACGGGACCGACTGATGGTACGCCTTGGGATGAAATTGACATCGAATTTCTAGGAAAAGATACGACAAAGGTTCAGTTTAACTATTATACCAATGGTGTCGGAAATCATGAAAAAATCGTCAACCTTGGTTTTGATGCAGCAAACTCTTATCACACATATGCGTTCGACTGGCAGCCTAACTCGATTAAATGGTATGTGGACGGTCAATTAAAACATACGGCTACTACTCAAATCCCTCAAACACCTGGAAAGATTATGATGAACTTATGGAATGGTGCAGGTGTCGATGAATGGCTCGGCTCCTACAACGGTGTTACTCCACTTTACGCTCATTACAATTGGGTGCGTTACACAAAAAGATAACCACATCACAAAACCTGTGACAAGTCACAGGTTTTTCTTCATTTAAATAGAGTTCGTTTTTAATTGATGAACTAGTTTTTGTTCATAACTGTGGATAATATCTTCATAACTTTCAATCTTGTAATCTAACCGTTTAATCGTTTCTTCGATTTCCTTTTGTTTGTCTACAAGTCTTTCTCTCTCATTGACCAAAATACGCTTCCTTGAGGACAATGTACGATCCTCTCCCTCGATAAATAAAGCCGTATATTCTCTAAGAGCATCAATTGACAGACCCGCATTTCTCATACATTTAATAAATTCTATCCACTGAATATCTTCTTCTGTATAATCACGAACACCATTTTCATCACGCCTGATCGGTCTAATTAAACCTATATTCTCATAATACCTGAGCGTAGCAGTAGATAAATCGAGCTGCTTGGCGGCTTGTGCTATTTTCATTGTTTTCACCCTTCTCTTCTTTCTCTTACTTGACGATCTCCCTTTTCCCATCATCTCCATTTTTATCGAGAAGACAAGATACTTTTGGCTCAAATCTTGATTCAAGGTTGATGCTAAAGCCTGAATTGAGGCGATCACAGGGTTCTATGTTGACTTAAAGTTCACTTTAAGACGTACAGTATAGAGGAAGGACCGAATCTTACTTTTGAAAGGATGATCCAGAATGTGTCAGACGCACCAATCAAATGTTTTAAGTGTTTCCCATGCAAAAGCAAACTTTGAACGGACAACCATTGAACGAAGAGCACTTCGTCCACATGATATTTTAATTGATATTCAGTTTAGCGGGATCTGTCATTCAGATATCCACAGTGCCTTTGATGAATGGGGCGGCGGTATTTTCCCAATGGTTCCGGGTCATGAGATTACTGGAGTTGTTTCAGCTGTTGGGGATGCTGTCACGAAATTCAACATTGGTGATCGTGTAGGCGTCGGTTGTTTTGTCGATTCTTGCGGTACATGTGAATATTGCCAAAATGGAGATGAACAATATTGCAAGAAAGGAGTCGTTCAAACTTATAATAACCTGGATTATGATGGAGAACCAACTTACGGCGGCTACAGTCAGAAAATTGTTGTGACAGAACGATTTGTTGTCAATATTCCTGACCAGCTCTCCCTTGATGTCGCCAGCCCTCTTCTCTGTGCCGGTATCACAACGTATTCTCCGTTAAAACACTGGAAGGCTGGGCCTGGCAAAAAAGTGGCGATTGTCGGAATGGGCGGTCTAGGTCATGTTGCCATTCAATTTGCACGCGCACTTGGCGCAGAAGTGACTGTATTAAGCCGCTCTATGAATAAAAAAGAAGAGGCGCTGTCATTTGGTGCAAAAGACTATTTTGCTACAAGTGACCCTGATACGTTTAAGACACTAGCCGGTCAATATGATCTCATTCTCAATACCGTCTCTGCCAATATCAACGTGGATGCCTATTTGTCCTTACTTCGTGTTGACGGAACATTAGTGAACGTCGGTGCACCACCAAAGCCAGACAACTTCCATGTGTTTTCATTAATTACGGGACGTCGCAGCATCGCCGGCTCACTCGTTGGCGGCATCCAAGAAACACAAGAAATGCTCGATTTCGCAGCTGCCCACAAGATCGCACCACAAATTGAAGTGATCAACGCAAATCAAGTCGATGAAGCATATGAACGTGTGCTCAAAAGTGATGTGCGTTATCGGTTTGTGATTGATATTTCGACATTATGATCGGATTCTATTTGGAAAGACCAGCTCAATGTCTGGTCTTTTTTTAATGATGGATATTCTGTTTTTCTTGTAGCAAGGATTCTTGAGGATATGATCAAAAACCATCCGAAATTCACATGAAAAAATCTCTCTTTTTCAGAACAAAATTTATTGACAAAAAATAAATAAACATGTTATTATTAAAAATTTGATTATTTTACCTCTAAGTGTGGTACCCTTAAAGTAGATACATGATATGGAGGCGGATGATATGTTTCAAATTGGTGATAACATTGTTTATCCAATGCACGGAGCAGGTATAATTGAAGCCATAGAAGAAAAAGAATTCTCTGATGAAAAACAACAGTATTATGTGATTAAAATGTCAATCAGTCATATGAAAGTGATGATTCCAACACGAAAAATGTCAAGTTCACGTATTAGACCTGTTACAGATATACTGGCATTAAACAATGTGATGCACATTTTCCAGCATGGCGAATCAGCTCAATTACTGACATGGAAAGAACGCCATACAATTAATACAAACAAAATAAAAACGGGTGACATCCAAGATGGTGCTGAAGTTGTGCGTGATCTGATGCGGATGAAGAAAGAGAAAGCACTAAATGCAAGTGAAAAGAAAATGCTAGATGAGGCTCATGAATTTTTGTTAAGTGAATTAGAAGTTATCGAAGGGATTACAGAAAAACAAATTAAAAGTTTCTGTTAAGAACTATGCCGCTCTTTACGGTATCCCTCACCATTTTTGAATACATGTTCTCTAGAACGATCCATCCTTCAATTTTATTAAAGAAAAAAAGAATTTATTTAGGCAAATTCCGCATATTGTAAATCCAATATGCTATACTGTTGATAAACCTTTGAAGCATGAATTTTTTTACGATTACCTTGTAACATCTCCCTACTTGTACGTTGAGTAGGGTTTTTTATTGCAGAAATAAATGAAAGCACAAAAAAACAGGCTCTCTACAGAGAACCCGTTTTGATAGAATGAAGATTAAGCAATTTTTTGAACGTTAGCAGCTTGAGCTCCACGAGAACCTTGCTCTACGTCAAATGATACTTTTTGACCTTCGTCTAAAGATTTGAATCCGTCACCTTGGATAGCTGAGAAATGTACGAATACATCGTCGCCTTCTTCACGTTCGATAAATCCAAAACCTTTTTCTGCGTTAAACCATTTTACTGTACCTTGTTCCATGTTTGTTGCCTCCTAGTGCGTTACCACACAATGTATTATACTATCCTTGCCCAAAGTATCCTCAAGACGAAAAGTCTTTCTTCATGCTATCCTTTACGCCGAACAAAAATAATTATTCTTATTGTAACACGAAGCGGAAATTATTGCAATTTTTTAATATGTTAACTCGAAATTCATTACACAAAACGTTTATTTCAATTATATAAAAATCAGACTTCCTATTAGTTTTAAAAATATTTAAGTATATTAAAGAACGATAACATAAATATCAATAATAAATATTTAACAAAGTTGAATTTAAACATTATATTATTTGTTATATAGTGTTTTTTTACCCATATTTTATTAAAAATCACATTATTTATATATACAATAGAAAATCATGTATTTTTAATTTGGAGTGATAGTTGGTGATAAAAAAATATATATTGATCTGTTTATGTCTTTTATACATTGTAGGTTGTGAAAAACATGAGACCACGAAATTTAAATTATCAAAAGAACATCGTGATAATAATTGGGCAATTTGTATTATTTTACCTAATAAGAAAATAGAAATAACAAAAACCCAACCAGTAAAAATTACAGTACTGGATAGTGGAATTGAACAAAACATACCCCAAATAAAAAAACATATTAAAAATACATACAATGCAATTGATCGCACTTCAGAAACTAAGCCATTTTTTCCACATGGAACAATGATTGCAAGCATACTTACTAATACTCAAATTAAAAATACAAAAATAGGAATTACCGAGAATATCAATTTATATGATGTTCAAGTTTTGGATGAACACGGAAAAGGCGATCCTTCTGATACTATAGAAGGCATAGAATGGAGTATTAAACAGGGTGTAGATATAATTAATTTAAGCTTTGGTTTTGCTAAAGATGATTCGCGTTTAAAAGCTGCTATTGAAAAAGCACATTTAAGGCGCTTCAACAGTAAAGAATTTAGCAAGTAAAAAGACTAGATCAGGGACTTATGATGCTGAATTAAGAAGAATAGGAGATTAAATATCATGGATAAAACCAAAAAATTCCACATAAATTTTACAAAAAATATGGAAATTCCTTTTTTTCAAGTTTCACCCCAATTAAGAGTTCGATTTGGAGTTGAACTTTTTGACAATGGGAAACTTAGTTTACTAAAAGATATATTATCCGAGACACTGGATCATCCACAAGAAATTAATGTTACCTTTATTTCGGGTTATATTAAAAATGATCGCAGGTATCGAGAAAAAACAAATATAGGCAAGTATATAAAGATCAAAAATTGGTCTGAAACCATTACTTATCACGATGAAATAGATGCTAATGTCATATTTACAACTATTAAAAACATTCGTTTTGAGGAAGTGTATCAATATATTAAAAGTGTTGTGAAAGGAATGCGTTCATCTTATATTGTTATTTATAATGAGAACTATCTTGTCTATATTAGCGAAGATGTGATCGACTTTATCTCTTATGACCAAAATCTAATACAAAATTTAAAAAACCACTATCAAGGATTGTATGACACATATTATGAAAAGTAAAATTAAACAATGCTCTTTATATTAAGCTTCTGATACAAAAATGCAAAGAAGCCATCGATAAGAAGAAACCAAGGATTCATAAACCTTTGGTTTCTTTAAATATGGTTGAGAAGAATTTAACATCTCTAGGTTATTCATCCACTCACTAGACCTTCAACCTAGAAATTATGTATTGTACCAATCCTCCCAAAAGTTGATTTTATACAAATAAAAAAGCCGCTCAATTATGAACGAAATTTTAAAAATACATCTCTTCAACATAGGCCACTTCACTTTTATTGGTCTCGAAAGTCCCCATCCACTCTTCAAACAGGCATTCAATTAAGATTTTAGAGGTACGCCCGTAAATATCTTTAATCAGGCATTGGCTTTGAAACATTGATCCAAGCATCTTTTGATCTTCTTCACTTGGTTCAAGATTCATCTATTTCAAGCATCTTCCCTTTCACCCGGTTCGTCAAATGTAAAAACGACACCAAAGTTTCCTTTCTCATCATCATGTAAAGCATCCATTATTGATTGTGAGATGGAGAACTTAGCATTAATGTAAAAATGCACCTAATACGCCCTCATTCATTTGATACTCTATTTTTTGCTTTTGGTGAAGCTTGAGCTATCCTGCCAGCTACATTTAGATAATACAAAAAAACCAAAGGTCTACAACCTTTGGTTTCTTAGATGCGGCCGAGAGGACTTGAACCTCCACGGGTTATTCACCCACTAGGCCCTCAACCTAGCGCGTCTGCCATTCCGCCACGACCGCGTGTTTGATGTGCTCATATATTCATAAGTGCACTGTTTGAAAAAACAATGCGGGTGAAGGGACTTGAACCCCCACGTCATAAAGACACTAGATCCTAAGTCTAGCGCGTCTGCCAATTCCGCCACACCCGCGTGACAATGGTGAGCCATGAAGGACTCGAACCTTCGACCCTCTGATTAAAAGTCAGATGCTCTACCAACTGAGCTAATGGCTCATCTGCTATGCAGAAAAACATATAAAAAAATGGCTGGGCTAGCTGGATTCGAACCAACGCATGACGGAGTCAAAGTCCGTTGCCTTACCGCTTGGCTATAGCCCAACGAATCAAAATAACAAAACATGACCCGTACGGGATTCGAACCCGTGTTACCGCCGTGAAAGGGCGGTGTCTTAACCGCTTGACCAACGGGCCATATCATAATGGCGGAGAAGGAGGGATTTGAACCCTCGCGCCGCTTGCGCGACCTACACCCTTAGCAGGGGCGCCTCTTCAGCCACTTGAGTACTTCTCCATTATGGCTCCGCAGGTAGGACTCGAACCTACGACCGATCGGTTAACAGCCGATAGCTCTACCACTGAGCTACTGCGGAATAATAAGACATGTTTCATTATATCTATGCCAGAAAAATGTGTCAAGAATTTTTAAACGTTTCATTCCTGCTCCATTTGCGACGGCTTTTATAATTTAACATATACTAATATAACAGTCAAGCCTTTTCCCCTTCCTTTTTTAACTTCCCGTGACAAATCCCGCAGACATATCGCGTGGTGTCAAACCGGCGCTTCCTCGTATAACGTCTTCCGCATCCTGTGCACACATAATAATGAAGCGTCACCGCTCTTTTTTTCTTTTGAACGGTCTTCAGCGGGGTACAAAAGCGCGGGGCTCCTACTTGCTGCAAGAGTTCACAAAAATCCCTGTCCCGATGCTGATAGCCCTTTCCTTCAAGGTGCAGGTGATAATGACATAGTTCATGCTTAATGATACCGATCAATTCGTCTCTGCCATGCTCCTCAAGATATCGGCGATTTAGCTCAATATGGTGTGTTGTAAGTAAATATCTCCCGCCTGTCGTTTTTAAACGGGGGTTGAAAACAGCCTGATGGCGAAATGCCTTACCAAAGAAATGCTCTGAAATGTCTTCTGTTAACTGCTGTAACTCTCTTTCGTTCAATCAAGATCGTTCCTTTCTATAAAAACCTCGAACGGGACAATTTCCCCTTTGCATACATTGAAGGTACACCCACTGTTTTGATCAAAGGAGGAATGGGCGATGCCCAACTGGCTGAAAAATCAGATGCAGAAAGCATTTTATGAGAAAAATCATTATCAAATCAAATTGCTCAATCAATGCTGGTACTTCTATAGAAAAAAGCATTCAGTCACATCAAGGCACACCCCATCCTAAGGTGCGCCTCGTTTTTTGTTTACTCTGGTTTTAGCATCGATAGAGCTACCCGGCCTTTTGCCTGGTCAACGGAGTCTACCCATACGGTCACAATGTCACCAACTGATACCACGTCGAGCGGATGTTTCACAAATCGATTGCTTAGCTTGGAAATGTGGACAAGTCCATCCTGCTTGACGCCAATATCAACGAATGCGCCGAAGTCTACGACGTTTCTCACCGTTCCTTGTAGCTCCATCCCTTGCTTCAAGTCTTCTAATTTCAATACATCTGTTTTTAAAAGCGGCTTTGGTACTTCATCGCGCGGATCACGCTCAGGTCTTGTGAGCTGATCAATGATATCTTGAAGGGTGATTGAACCAATTTCAAGCTGTTCTGCTGCTTCGTCCAGCTTCACCCCTGCAATTTTCTCTTTTAACTGTTCTGTTCCAAGATCGTCTGGCGTCATGTTGATCATGCGTAAGAACTGTTTTGTTTCTTTATAGCTTTCAGGGTGAATACCCGTGCGATCAAGTGGATCTTGTCCATCTGTGATGCGCAGGAAGCCGATACACTGCTCATAAGTCTTTGCACCAAGCCTCGGGATATCCTTCAGCTCTTTTCTGCTTGTGAATCTCCCAATCTCTTCGCGGCGCTTGACGATGTTCCCTGCGACGGCTTTTGAAAGACCTGACACATATTGCAGCAGTGCCTGTGAAGCTGTATTAACGTTCACACCGACCTGGTTAACAACCGTCTCTACCACAAAGGTTAACGAGCTGTTTAATTGCTTTTGACTCACATCGTGCTGGTATTGTCCCACACCGACAGATTTTGGATCTATTTTGACAAGCTCTGCTAATGGGTCCTGCAACCTTCTGGCGATGGAAATGGCACTTCTTTCTTCCACTTGCAAGTCTGGAAACTCTTCTCTTGCCAGCGCAGATGCAGAGTATACACTTGCCCCTGCTTCATTCACGATCAAATATGAAACTGGCTGGTCCAGCTCTTGGATCAAGTCTGCGATAAATTGTTCGGTCTCTCTTGAGGCTGTTCCGTTTCCGATCGCAATGACTTCAATGTTCGATGATTGAATGATTTCTTTCACTTTTTGTTTGGCTTCCGCTTTTTTCTGTACAGGCGGATGCGGATAAATGACGCCAATATGATGGACTTTTCCTGTATCATCCACGACGGCTAATTTACAGCCTGTACGAAACGCAGGGTCCACCCCAAGTACACGTTTCCCTTTCATCGGCGGTTGAAGCAGGAGCTTTCTTAAGTTTTCAGCGAAAATATGGATGGCTTGTTCCTCTGCTTTTTCTGTCAGCTCTTTTCGTATTTCTCGTTCGATTGATGGCTGAATCAGGCGTTTATATGCATCATCAATGGCCGCTTCAATGTAAGGTCTCGCCGTCGTTTGCTTGCCTTTTAAGACTTGTTTATCGATGTAGAAACGAATATTTTCAGCAGGTGGTTCGATGGCTGCTTTCAAAATCCCTTCTTTCTCGCCTCGGTTGACCGCGAGTACACGATGAGGCACAATTTTTTTAATCGGCTCTTGATAGTCGTAATACATTTCATAGACGTTTTTCTCGTCGTTTTCAACGTCTTTTCCTGATGTGACAAGACTTCCCTTTTGGTACGTCTCACTGCGAATCCATTTCCGCATATCAGGATCATCCGCAAGCTGTTCAGCAATGATGTGCTGGGCGCCCTCCAGTGCTTCTTCTGCAGTTGTGATTTCTTTTTCTTCATTGATAAAAGCCGATGCTTTCTTTTCGATCTCATCGTTTGGCAGCTTCAGTAAATACTCCGCCAGCGGCTCAAGTCCTTTTGCTTTGGCTACATTTGCCTTTGTTTTACGCTTTTGTTTAAATGGACGGTATAAATCTTCGACCTCTTGCAACTTATGCGCCTGCTCGATCTTCTGTTTTAATTCATCAGTTAATTTGTCTTGTTCAGCGATTAAGCGAATCACTTCTTCTTTTCGATTCATCACATTTTGGATATATGTATAGCGTTCAGAAATGGTTTGAATTTGCACCTCATCTAGTGAGCCTGTCTGCTCTTTCCGGTATCGTGCAATAAACGGGACGGTGTTGCCATCCTCTAATAGCTGGATCACACTTCCAATTTGTTTTGTTGAAAGCTTTAATTCTGTCGCAATTTGTTTCAATAAAAAGTCAGATGTCTTCATACTTTGCATCCTCTCACTGTGTCTTCTCTTTTAGTGTATCAAAAAAACCGGCAAAACAGAAAAAAGGTCAGCTATTTCATGTAAGCTGACCAAGTACATAGGTGAGATCGTCCTTCTTGTCTTGTGTGTATGTTTCAAGTTGTTTGGCGATGTCTGCAACTGAATGGCTATGCTTTAAACACATTCGCATGTTTGGCACATTCAGTCCGTCGGAATACATAATGAATGTCGATCCTTTTTCGTAGGAATAGGTGTATGTTTTGTATTTTCTAGGTTTACCTGATAGATATCCTGATGTCGGAAGTGGATAAATATAGTCGCCAGAAGGTGCATTCAATATAAATCGGATATTGCCAACCGAACAATAGGTAAACTGCTGCTGGGAAAAATTCACCTTTAATATGGCTACAGTGGCCCCGCGTTTATTTTTCATGGCCTGATTGCATCTATCGATGAGGGTTGTTACATCCTCATGTCCATATTCTTCGACAATTTCGCTGACTAAAGAAGATGATTCATTGGCGAACTGGCCGCTGCCTAATCCGTCTGCTACAGCACAAATTAGTTCTTCATCATCTGCTTTAATAAAAAAACTGTCCCCGCAGCATGATTTTCCTTCTTTGTTCGATTGATAGATAATGGCGTTTACATGCTCATGCTGTTCGATCTGCTTCATTACCCTAGCTCCATAGACGCATCTTCTGACAATGCATCTCGTAGCTTTTTAACTGCCTTCCGCTGCAGCCTTGATACATGCATTTGAGATATGCCGAGTAAATCGCCTGTTTCTTTCTGGCTTTTATTTTGCAAATACGTGAGATTGATAATTTCTTTTTCTCTATCTGTCAGAACGTGAAGCACACTTTCAAGCATCATTTTTTGGTTTACACGTTCGTACCCTTCTTCTTGTGAGCCGACGACGTCTAAAATCGTCACAGTGCTTCCTTCAGAATCAGCCTCTACGCCTTGGTCAACAGACAGCGCTTGATAGCTTTTGCCCATCTCCATTGTTTCAAGAACTTCTTCTTCTGTTACATCTAGATATTCTGCAATTTCTTGTACTTTAGGTGACTTTTGCGTTTCCGTTGTCAGGTGATCAACTGCCATCTTGATTCTTGGTCCAAGCTCTTTAATTCGTCTTGGTACATGGACACTCCATGTTTTATCACGTAAAAAGCGTTTGATTTCCCCGATAATGGTTGGAATGGCAAATGCCTCAAATGATTTACCGACAAGTGGATCATAACGCTTAATTGCGCCGAGTAGACCAATCATTCCAACTTGTCTTAAATCCTCATGAAAGCTTTTTCCTTTGGAGTATTTCTTCGCGAGCATATCCACAAGGTTTGTATAACACTCAACTAGTGTCAGCTGCGCCTGCTCGTCTTGGTTGGATTGATAGCTTTGAATGAGGCGATCCACTTCATCTTTAGTTAGTTTCATAGTTTTGGATGGTTGTGTCATGGTCAACTCGCTCCCTGTTTAAAAACTTTGTCATTGCCACGGTAACTCCGGAGTTTGCTTGCACCTCGACTTCATCCATCAATGTTTGCATTAAGTATAAACCAAGACCTCCTTCTGCCAATTGATCCACCGTATGAGCAGATGTGTACGGCCCTAGGTCTTCCTGCTTTTGCTTAAAGTCAAAGCTACCGCCTTTATCAGCGACAATGATTTCTAGACGATCTTCATAGACAAGAAAGCGAACCGCTACCTCTCCACCTTCGCCATCTGCACCTTTATAGGCATGCTGAACTGCATTGGTACACGCCTCACTGACGGCAATTTTCAAGTCCTCAATCTCTTCGTAGGCATAGCCCATCCGGCTTGCAACGCCTGAAAGAGTCAGACGAATGATGCCTACGTATTCTGGTTTCGCCGGTATTTTCATCTCGATTAGATCTACTGATTCGTTCATTGTACCCCACCCTCTGACTTTGCAGAAATGTCAATGATGTCCTTTAGTCCAGTGATTTCAAACAATCTGATAAGCCGATCCGACAAGTTCTCAAGCTTTAGTGTTCCACCTGCTTTTTGAGCTGCTTTAAACAACCCAACAAATACACCTAATCCTGTACTATCCATATACGTAACATCCTTCAAACAGATCTCTAAATGCTCTCCCGCCTCTGCTTTAGGCATGAGTGTTTCTCTTAGCTGAGGAGCAGAGTATACATCGATTTCTCCGCTGACACTAATTTTCGTCTTATGATCTATTTGATGCTCTTTTACAGACATATTCATTATGCATTCACCTCGAAATTCTTGTTTCCTAAAGTTTTATATACCCGCATATTCACTTTCTAAACCTTTCTTTTAAGGACAAGTAAAGTAAAGTCATCGTGAAGCTGAAAATCTTGTAATTTGAGTAAGCTTGCATAGATAGCGTCGACCATTTCCTGTGCTGAATAGGAAAGATGCTCTGCTATGAGCGCTTTGATATCTTCGCGCTCTAAGAAGCCGTCCTCTGACTTGGATTCGGTGACCCCATCTGAAAATAAGATCACCATATCTCCTACGTCCAAATGCTGCTCATACTCCCTGTAATCAAACTCTGGTGCGATTCCAAGGACAAGACCTTTTGCATCTAAATCGTAAAATTGATTCTCTTTTTTGCAATAGAAAAAGCCCGGCTCATGTCCAGCCGATGCGTACTTAAATTCATGTGTTTCTTTATTATAGCTACCATAAAACATGGTGATAAACATGCTTGGGTCTACGTTTTGCTCGACCACACGATTAAGGGTTTTGAGCACTTTTGTTGGGCCGCTGCCTGACTCCGGCAAGGAATCCATCGCATACTTAATCATCGACATACAGAGCGCAGCTGGAATGCCTTTCCCAATGACGTCTGCAATCGCGATATTGATTGTATCGTGATCTGTTACGAAATGGTAATAATCCCCACTCATCTGTTTTGCCGGCACACTGATGGCTCCGATATCAAATGTGTCTCCTTCTGGAATTTTCGTTTCCAGAAGGGTTTGCTGAACATTTGCAGCAATTTCAATTTCCGACTTAATTTCTTGCTGGATGCCTCTTAGTGTTAAATGCTCCTGGTAGGCAAGTCCGTATCCAATCATGACTTCAATTAAGAAGTCTAGTGAATGAAAGACATCTTCCGGCAAATCAGGGTAAAGCTCCTGAATCACTTTTCGGTGAACACTCACTATTTCTTCAGGAGGTATTTGATGCTCAATGGTTTTACGGCTAAATTTTTGAGCTTGATAAAGCGATGTTTCAGTTAAATCACTGATATAACGACTGAGCAGCTGATGGTACCGCTGCTCCATTACCTCCTTAAAATCCATGGTTTCCCTCCTAGCGAAGCCACTTGACAGCTTGTATCTCCGTTCCTTGTTCTGGTGCGGAATCTAATTTAAATTCATCCATCAGTCTTCTGACGCCCGGCAAGCCTGCTCCGAGTCCGCCTGATGTAGAAAATCCGTCTTCCATTACTTTACGTATATCCATAATGCCAGGACCCTCATCGGCTGCGATGACTTTGAGTCCACGCTTTCCGCGCTCCATCACTTCTTCTATACAAATCTGACCTTTACCAGCGTATAAATAGATGTTACGAGCTAATTCTGAAATGGCCGTCGTAATTCTTGCTTGGTCAACTGTTCCAAAACCAAGTTCTTTTGCAACATTGCGCCCCAATTGTCTTGCTGCGACTATGTCCCATTCCGTCAATATTTTTACACAGGATTGGTCTTTCATATCTATTCCCCCAATTCCCGCTTCAGTGTCTCAAGCCCTTGTTCAAGATCTAGTGCTGTCTGAATTTCTTCCAGTGAAATGCCAAGTTCAATAAGCGTCACAGCGACTGCCGGCTGTATTCCTGTTAATACAACTTTTGCCCCCATGAGCTTGGACATGGTGATCACATCGCCTAATACCTTTGCGATAAATGAATCAATCATATCGACGGATGTTAAGTCAATGACCACACCGTTTGCTCCTGTTTCATGAATTTTATTCAGTAAGTCTTCTTGAAAGTGAAGAGCTGTTTGATCATCAAGCTCCCACTGTATTGAAATCAGAAGACAATTATATAATTTTAAGATTGGAATCTTCGGGTGATTTCTCAATTGGTTATCCCTCCAATGAAACAATTTTTCGATTTGTCATTTCCAAAGCAGTTTGAATTCCTTTTTGAAGGGTATTCTTTGTTGTAACCTGAGATAAATCAATTCCAAGGTTAACGATTGTTTGGGCTATTTCTGGGCGAATACCGACAAGTAAACACTTCGCTCCTACTAATCTCACAGCCTCTGACGCTTGAATGATATGGTGGGCCACCATTGTGTCCACGACAGGTACACCCGTGATATCAATTAAGACGACCTGTGAGCGATGTTTGACGACACCATTGAGCAGGTTCTCCATAATTTTTTTCGCACGATCTGTATCAATTGTTCCAACAAGTGGCATGACGGTGATGTGCTCAAATACTGGGATTAGCGGGGCAGATAGTTCCTGCAGCGCAATTTTTTGAAGGCTGACGGTTTTTTCCCATGAGATGGAATACTGGTTTAAGATCTCATTATGGATGGGTGTGATGAATCGATCGATTTGCCAGATGAGGTCATGACTTTCTTGTGTTGTATCTTTGTCATCGTTCATTTTTTCATATAAATGTGTACGGATTTCTGTTAGACCGTTTGCCAGTAACTTAAGTGATATACCCATTTGAACAATTTTTAAAGCAAAATTTTGCACTTTTTCTTCAAAATCCTCATGATCCCCCTCTGAAAGAGATGTAATGATGAGTTGAACATATTCCGAACAGATGGTTTCATACATTTTGTCGTTCAGCATCATGTCCGTTTCTTTTTCTCCGAGTCGTTTTAAAATGTCCGTCCACTCTTTTTCTAATTCCTTTTGGTGCTTTCTTGCAAAAGCTAACACGATATGATTCGACATGTTTTACCCCCTACTTACATTTAAAGCTCTTCTTTAGTCTTTCTTCATTATAACGTTAAAAAAAATTGAACACAAAAAAAGTTGCTCCCAATAGAGCAACCAAGTATCACCATATTAAAAATCAATAAGAGCCAAACTAACTTGTAAGGCTTCATCAACCTTCTCCATCATCTCATCATCAAGATGTGTGATTTTATCTGTCAATCTTTGTTTATCGATCGTACGAATCTGTTCCAAAAGAATGACAGAATCTCGTTCAAAGCCGTAGCGCTTTGCATTAATTTCGACGTGAGTCGGTAATTTCGCTTTTTGTATTTGGGCTGTTATGGCTGCAACGATAGCAGTCGGGCTGAAGCGATTTCCAATGTCATTTTGAATCACCAATACCGGGCGAACCCCGCCCTGCTCGGAGCCAACAACAGGAGATAAATCAGCAAAGTAAACATCACCGCGTTTAACAATCAAATGTTTAACCCCCGCTGACTAATCGCTCAACTGTATTCTCAGCCTCAAATTCTGCGTATTGTGCCTCTGAAGAGATATTCAGATTAATTTTCGCCATCTCCATGTAGCCGCGTCTCATCGATTCACGATTTTGTCGAATATTACGTTCACGAATATACGTTTTTGTCGCTCGGTAGATCAATTCATTTCTTGTTACCTTATCCTGCTCTGCTACTCGTTCGATCTCAGACATTAAAGCCTCGGGCAGTCGAATCTTCATTTCGTTTGTTGCGCTGGATTCAGACAAAAAACATACACCTCCACAAAACTTACGGATACCGTTTCGATCCATTCCAAGACTAATCATACCATTATTCAATGCACAAGCAAAGCTGTTTTTTCATGATTTCTTATTAGAACATGAAGCGGCTCGCCACCCGTAAATCAAGATGATAATGGAGTTCCTCTTTCCCATTATACGCTTTTTTCCGAAAATCATACGGTATTTCCAAAATCTCTAAAAAAGGGAGAATGTTTATGATGCCTTTGTAGAATAAAAGAGAACGATGTCAGTTTGAACATCGTTCCCGTGGATGCTGTTTATAAAAAGCTTGGCCCGCCTTGAAGCAGCGGATTACGTACATGAACCCTTTTGCCGTCCTCTATATAGACTCTTGGGACGCGGTAACCAACAGAACATGTGACTTCGTAGTTAATGGTTTCAAGCCGTTTGGCTATTTCATCGACAGATATCCTGTCTTCGCCTTGTGTGCCGATGAGCACGACTGGCTCCCCTGCCGGAATATCCTTTTTCAAATCAACCATGAATTGATCCATACACACCCGTCCAGCAATCTTTCGGCGTTTTCCGCCAACTAGCACTTCTGTTCCGGCAAGCTTCCTAATCCAGCCGTCTGCATACCCGATTGGAATCGTACCAATCCATGTATCTTGATTCGCTGTATAAGTTGCACCATAGCTCACGCTCTCATCCTTTTGAATGGGCTTTACATGTGCAAGTTTTGTATGAAGAGATAATGCTTCTTCCAGTTTAAACGGCAATTCATCTTTGATTTCTTCCGACGGCGACAGCCCGTACATACTGATGCCAAAACGAACCATATTGAATAAAGTGTCTTTAAACCTTAGACCTGCTGCACTGTTGGCGCAATGAATGAGCAGTTTGTCCGTATGAAGCGGTTGAAGCAATGTTTTAAACGTATCAACCTGCATACCGAAGTAGTTTTCATCTTTTTCATCCGCTGTGGCAAAGTGAGTAAATACGCCTTCCAGCTGTAAAAAAGAATGATCGTGGACAAGCTCTTTTACTTCGCTCACCTGCTCGATTGTTTTCACACCTAACCGATTCATGCCGCTGTCGATTTTCAAGTGGAAACGAATGGGTTGTCCCATCTGCCCTTTCATCACTTTGACGACTTCTCTCAGCCAATCGATCGAGTAAGCGGTCATGATAACGTTGTATCTAACGGCGACTTTGACATACTCTGACGGTACTGCGCCGAGCACAAGAATCGGGGCTTTGATGCCTTTATTTCTTAAAGAAATGGCTTCATCTAAAAAAGCGACGGCTAACAGGTCTGCTCCTGCTTCGAGGGCAGCTCTTGCCACTTCTATATCTCCATGTCCATATGCATTGGCTTTCACAACAGCCATTAGTTGGACGCTTTGACCAATATGGTCTTTCATATGTGAAACATTATGCTTGATTGCTGTTAAATCAATTTCTGCCCATGTGTCTCTATAAAAGGCATTTGTGTCCATTCATCACACTTCCCTATTGAATGATTCAATACTTCATTATGATACTAAAAATCCAGAATAATGTGAAACAACTCAAAGAAAATCAGCCCCTGCACAGGGCTGATTTGTTGTTATGTTAAGAATCTCGCCTATTTCGCTGACTGTCCTTCTACACTTTTGGCGACCATTAAGAGTTCTTCTTTCGATAAATCACTTGAAGAAATTAAGTAGTCAACTCCATCAGATGTCCAAGAAAGAGATTTGTCTGTCAGAACACCCACTGTCATGCCAAGATCGACTGGCTCGCCATTCATCGTCACAGGCGTAGACGCTTCTGCTACCCGCGCTTTTTCCTGAATGAGCGTGAAGGATTTCTTTCCGCCATACGTCATCACATACCGCTTTCCAGCATCTGTTGTCATTTCTTTCTCTTCCATTTTCTTCACGCCCTCTGGCATATCCACAGGCGTTTTCACAGCAAAGCTGTCAGATGGATCTGCGCTTGTGGCAACATCCATTTGAGAAAGTGTCATATTTTTCTTCTCATCAAAGGCGTCTTTGTCAAAGGATTTGTTGAATTCAAAGTGAGAGAATTCTACTTTCACCATTGGCTTTTTATCGCTATCCAGTACTTTCACACTAGCAGGCGCCATTGTTTTTTTATGAAAGGTAATCTCTTGGGTCGGCAGCATTTGGTTGTGCTGATAGTTGGTTTTTGTTTCAAAAACGTACTTCGACTCTTTTGCTTTGAACTGAGCTGCACTGTCATTTTTAATGTCTTTCACAAGTGATTCAAATAAATACACCTGACTGCTGTTGTTCGGCCAATCACTATGGAAGCGGAAGCTTTTGTTTAATGAAGGTGTCAGCACAAATACACCATTGCCATTTCTTAAAATGACTTGACTCTGATCCTTCTTCGGATTTTCTAAATAGACACGGTAAAGCTCCGGCTTCTTGTACCAAATTTCCACATGGTATTCCTGCGGATCATTTCCTGTCTCAATGGTCATTTTTGCTTTGGCTTTGTATGATGTCATTTCCTCTGCCTTTTTGTTTAAATCTCCAACGATATCTTGTTGAGATTTTTGACCGCATGCGGAGAGAATCAATACAAAAAGGATCCCCGTTACAAGCAAAACAAAGCTTTTTCTCACCCTTTTCAACCCCTTCGTTAATTGTGTTAAAAGGAAGAAACCGCTTGTTTGACTTTAACAGTACGCCTCAAGAGTTAACTGCGTACCGCGAACCATCAAAGCCTGTTAGCAACTCGCCCTTCCTTATCGCACTACCCAATATATGAAGGGGGGACAAACAATATGCAGACTAGCTTGACAACCTTTCAATTAAAACTTGTGCTGCAGCATATTCTTTTGTGTGTGTAATGGATACATGAACGTAGTCTTCTTTTGTTTTCTCACTTTTGATGAGGGGTTTTCCGTTCGCATCTTTTTGTATCTCGATGTCGTGAAAGCTTATATACTGACCAATTCCCGTACCGTATGCTTTTGCGAATGCTTCTTTCGCCGCAAAACGCCCTGCCAGAAACTCCAGCTGTCTCTTTTCACTTAGTGTGTGAAAGACTTCCTGTTCACGTAAAGTCAAAATTCGTTCTGGTAAACGGGGCTGCCTGCTAAGAACTCGTGACAGCCGGCCGATCTCTACAATATCCATACCGATTCCTTTAATCATGAGGTACCTCCTATGATACTCGTACTAATTTGGATGTTCGCTTCATAAACGTGTTACTATAAACTTACCATTATCTAGTCAAAAGGGGTTTGTTATGTTTATTCGAACGGAGAGCTTTCAACAATTTATTAGATCGTATCCAATCGTAACAGCGATCCTTGCTTTGCAAATCGGCCTATGGCTTTTATTTGCGATCCCTATTCCAATGATCCAGCTTGGGCAGGACCATCTCGTTGGTTTTAATTATGGTGTTGCAGCAGGAGAATGGTGGCGGCTTTTAACGCCTATTTTTCTTCACGGAAGTCTGACACATATTCTGTTCAATTCCATGTCGCTCTTCCTATTCGCTCCAGCACTTGAGTATTTGCTTGGAAAGGTTCGATTTCTTGTGATTTATCTGGGTGCTGGATTCATTGGCAATCTCGGAACCTATTGGGTGGAGCCTTTAGAGTACGTACATGTCGGGGCTTCTGGTGCGATATTTGGTTTATTTGGCGTCTATCTTTATCTTGTCCTATTTAAACCGCATATGATGGACCGTGGTAATTCTCAGGTGATCTTAACGATTCTCGGCGTCTCTGTTATTATGACGTTCGTCAACTCGAACATCAACATCATGGCCCACTTATTTGGATTGATAGGCGGCATGATCCTAGCACCGATCACTCTATTCTTCCATTCAAAAAAACGACGCTATTAAGCTCATAAAAAATGTCGATCACTCCGTTTAACGGGAGCTGATCGACATTTTTTGTTTAAGTTGATTGATTCGTTTCATAGGAATACCAATCGCATACACGTTCAGCATCTTCCTCTTCAAGGTGATGCACACCAAAGGAATCAAGCAAGGCAGAGGACTTCACAAAGGTGTGAATACTTGCCACCCGCCCTTTCTTTTGAAAATAGGATTGGGTCATCGTATAGTTTTGCATTCGTTTTCTTAAAACAATTCCGGTGGTCTTGCCGATACCTCTTGTCGTTAATTGAATTAGTTGATCTTTGATCACATATCCTGATTGTTTATAGGCTAAATACCCAAAGAACAAGGCAAATGGTAATGGAATCAGCGCCAAATACCCCCATGGTGGAAAACGTACAGAAAGGATTATACCTACAAGTAATGGAACAAATCCGTAAGATATCAGATAACGTTTCAGTGAACGCTTCGGCACTTTTTTCAAATCACTTTCTGGTGCCAGCTGATATTGATCTGTAAATTGCGTTAACAATTCATTGATTTTTTTCTTCCGTATGAGTGGAAATAAGACAGAAGAGGTCTCTTTTTCTGTAATGGAACCTCCTGCGCTGACAAGCATGACCGTCGCAAAACCAAATGGTTCACGCAGAATATTTTCTTTGATTTTCACTGCTTGAATTCTCGCAAGCGGAATGGTCATTTGATGCCTTTCGATGAGTCCTCTTGTGATGATGATGTCTTTCCCTTTTCGTTTTGCGGTAAAATTCGCATATTGAAGGGCTGTTACCCCAACACTAAGAATCCAAGCAATCAATACGGCAATAAATATGAGAATCGCATAAATCTCAACACTCGCATGACTTAAAAAAGAAAACCGTTTGAGGAATCCGTCCAAAGGCAGAATTTCATCTATTTGTGTGTAAATGGCGAGACACCCAGAAATAATGACGCCGATTCCGCTTGAAGTGGTCGCAGCCAAAAGCAACTCAGGTATACCCATTCGGTAGGAAACACTGATTTCTTTTTCTACAGGCTGTTGCGCTGTCAGAGGATCAGGGAGATCTAAATTTTCGTCATTCATTTCTTCTTGTTGCAAGCTTTTCTTCCGGTTGAAAATCGATTGCTTTAATTGTTCAGCTTCTGCTTTTGTAATGGCCGTCAGGCTCACTTCAGGTCCATCCGTCCCGCCTGCCGTTTCGATTTGCACCCGAACCAAACCGAAAATACGCTGGAAGATGCCTTCACTTGTATTCACCGTTTGAATTCGTTCTAACGAGATATACTTTTTCTTTTTGGTGATGACACCTGATTCTACTCGAAATTCATCGTCTTCCATTCGGTAGGTGAATCGTCTCCATGCTAAAACGGTTGAAACAGCTTTCCATAAAAGAAGCACCCCAAGAATAATGAACGCATAAAAACGAATACTTGAATTCGAGTTCACAAAAATAAGCACGAAAAAAGGGATAATGAAGTTTTTGATCATGGATACGGCATCTGATATAAAATCAATGAACATCGAGATTGGATGTACACGTTTTGGTTCAGACATCATCTTCCGTCACCCTTGCTAATCGAGATATGTAATCGCGAAGCTCATCTGCCTCTTCTAATTCCAGTGCCGGAATATCATGCACTGTCGCAGCCGTAGAAATTTGAACAGATGCCAACCGGTAGCGCCTTAAAAGCGGCCCTTGAGATGTATCCACATGCTGAACACGTACCATTGGCACAATGACACGTGTGACACGAATCAATCCGTGCTGTATTTCAATTTCGTTCTCAAATACTTCATAGCGCCAGATGTGATGGCGGATTTTCGGTATGAGCCAGATTCCGAAGATGACCTGTAAAATCCACAAACCGATGAGGATGGCTCCAATCCAATATGGCCATTGAAAATAATAACTAGCTACAAATACCCCAATGATGATGAATAAGAAAATCAATGAGATAATTCCATTTTGAAGACGCCATACTTTTAATCCATTTAAGCTGATTTGACGTTGCGGCTGTTTTCTCACATTCTTCCCCCATTCTCTTACTTTTCTATCAATATATTACGAAAGAAAGCCTAAAAAGTTTCATTAGGACTGTTAAAAAAAGCGAACCCTGCAAAGGATTCGCTTTTGAATTAGTTGTTATAAGATTTCTTTTGACGACGATCGTTAGAAGAACGATTGCGGTCATTTGAAGAACGCTTTTTATCACCGTAAGATGAACGGCTTTTTCCGCGATAGCCGCCACCACCGCCGCCGTCTCTGCGTTTAGAAGAGCTGCGGTTGTTACGATTGCGTTTTGAAATCATTGGTGCTTCATCTGTCAAACGAACAGGCGTTGCATCCGGCTCTTTTGTCATCATTTTGATGGCAGCCGCAACCACTGTAACAGAATCATGATCTTCTAACAATTCAGCAGCTGCTGTCATGTAGAAGTTCAAGTTGTTTTCACTAATGATTGTGCGTAGACGGTCAACTGTGACTTGTTGTTGTCCTTCAATTGCCTCGTCTAGAGTTGGTTCTTTCATACGATCCATTTTACGCTTAGTCGTTTGCTCAATCGCACGAAGCATATCTTTTTCACGTGGTGTGATGAATGTCATCGCCATACCTGTACGTCCAGCACGGCCTGTACGTCCAATACGGTGTACATAGCTTTCTGGATCTTGTGGTACGTCGAAGTTATACACATGTGTAACACCTGAGATATCAAGTCCACGTGCTGCAACGTCTGTTGCGACAAGCACATCGATTGAACCTTCTTTAAATTTACGAAGCGCAACCATACGTTTCGCCTGAGTCAAGTCACCATGAATTCCTTCAGCTGTATAACCTCTAAGGTTTAATGCTTCAGTCAATTCGTCAACGCGGCGCTTTGTACGGCCGAAAACAATTGAAAGCTCTGGTGATTGAATGTCAAGAAGACGAGTCAATGTATCGAACTTCTTACGCTCGTGAATATCCAAGTAGAACTGCTGGATGTTAGATACAGTCATTTCTTTCGCTTTTACTTTTACATGTTCTGGGTTTGTCATGAAACGCTCTGCAATACGCTTAATTGGTGCAGGCATTGTCGCAGAGAATAAAAGTGTTTGGTGTTCACTTGGTACATTTGAAAGGATCGCTTCAATGTCTTCGATGAAACCCATGTTGAGCATTTCGTCTGCTTCATCAAGCACGACTGTTTCAACATTTTGAAGACGCATTGTGCGACGATTAATGTGATCAAGTAAACGTCCTGGAGTTCCTACAATGATATGAGGATTTTTCTTGAGCGAACGGATTTGACGGCCGATATCTTGTCCACCGTAAATTGGAAGTACACGTGCACGCTTGTCTTGGCCGATTTTGTATAGCTCTTCAGATACTTGAATCGCTAATTCTCTTGTTGGCGCAATGATGATCGCTTGGATGTTAGGAGACGCTGGATCGATTTTTTCTACAAGAGGAATACCAAATGCTGCAGTTTTTCCTGTTCCTGTTTGTGCTTGTCCGATGACATCTTTATTCTGAAGACCGAGAGGAATCGTTTCTGCTTGAATCGGTGTTGCTTCTTCAAATCCCATGCGGTTAATAGCTTTCATGAGACTTTCGCTTAATTGAAAATCTTGAAACGTTATAGTCAATTTATTCAAACTCCTTCTAATTGCTGTTTCAGTAATCTCGTGAATGATCATTAAAAACTGCCCTTTGTATGAAAGGACAGGTCCATTATATACAAAGCCCGAATTACCCTACATTATATCTTACCATTACACTATTTGTTTTTCAACAAGACAGAAATGGATATATCTACTGCTCGACAATGACTGATTCACCTTCACTTTGATCTCCGTCCATCCATTTCCACTTTTCAAACAGTTGGATTTTCCCGTTATCCAGCTGCTTAGGGGTGGAATGACATGAACCGCTTCTCATGCTGCCATCCTTACTTACATGATGATATCTAAAATGAAGTGCTCCGTCTTTATTCACAGTTCCTACAAGTACGCCAGATTGAATACTGCCGCCTTGATATGTGCCCGTTAAAATATTCCCGTCCTGACGATATTGAAATATGGTTCCTTCCGATACTTCCCCATTGCTCGAATTAGACTGCGGGACAAAGGTTTTTCCGTCATATTGAAACAACCGAATCGACCACCTTTTCTTACCTATTGTAACATAGGCCTGTCACTCATTCGACAAAAATGATGCAAATTTTAACAAGTGGGATTCAATTTATATTAGTTTAGCCACATTTCAGCTTTTCTATAGATTAAATTGTTTTTTTAGAAATTGTTCGACTTTCTCAAACAATTGCTGTGCACAAGGCTCATGACAAACGTGATGTTTACAATCCGGTAAATAGAACATTTCTTTCTGACGGGACGGGATTTTATGATAAATGAATTCTGCACTAGAAGCGGGGACGATCCCATCGCTTTCACCTTGAACGATCAAGACAGGTAGATGAAGCTTTTCAAGAGAACCTTTCGTTTGCTTCACCAATTTCATAAATTCTACAGCAGCTGATAGCGGTGTACTCTTCAGCTTATGACGATATCGATCATACAATGGGTTCGTATCAATCAAACCAGACAAGGATTCCTTCACCATCTGCCTTGTGTCTTGAATCATTTGTTTTGGGTTAACATATTTAGCAGCAGCACTTAACAGAACAAGACGGGCCACTGGATACTTCGCTGCTAAATATGAGGCAATCATCCCGCCCATAGAAAAGCCGACCAAATAAATGGTGTCACATGTTCGGTAAAGGGATAAGAGTTCTAATTCAGCGGTGGCAATCCACTCCTGATAGAGAATGCCTTTGAGCTGAAGTTCCTCCCCATGCCCCGGAAGCGTGACAGATTGTACCGTCCAATCTGTCGTCTGCTTTAAATATTCCGCAAGCGGCTCTACTTCATACGGGGCACCAGTAAAACCGTGTATACATAGACAGCCAATCACCCTGTCACCTTCTTTGCCGATCTGATTTATAGTGCAGTAATCACGTCTTCCAATCTCATGCCACGGGAAGCTTTGACAAGAACGACATCGTCAGGTCCTGCCACATCCGCTAGTTTTTTCTTCAGTTCTTCTTTGTCCATATAAGAAGATACACGGTCGTCTCCAAATGCTTTCTTTGCTCCTTCAGCAATGAATGCGCCAAGACGGCCAAACGTTAAAACATGATCAATAAACTCAGGCTTGATGTACTCCCCTACTTCAAAATGATAGGTTTCTTCTTCACTGCCCATCTCCAGCATATCTCCGAGAACGAGTATGCGGTTAGCAAAGCCATCCATATCTCCTACAAGATCAATCGCTGCCTTCATCGACGTAGGACTCGCATTATACGCATCGTTGATAACCGTGATGCCCTTATCTGTTTTAAACAGTTCTAAACGCATGCCTGTCAATTTCGTTTGCATTAGCCCTTGGGCAATTTGCCTTTCATTCAGACCGAAATGCTGGCCGATTGCAATAGCTGCAAGAGCATTCTTTACATTGTGTTTCCCTAATACAGGAATGAGAAACCCTTGAGCATATCCCTCCACTTGAAATTCAGTGCCTTCAGCGAGTTGGTGGATGTGAATCACCTTGATATCACAGTCCTCTGATTCCCCAAATGTTTTTACGCTACGTGCAAGGGCATTTGCTCTTTGGCGGAGTAAAGGCTCGTCTCCTAAATAATAAAAAGTCCCATCCTCTTTTAACCCTTTTGTGATCTCACATTTTGCATCTGCAATGGCTTCTCTTGATCCTAGATCCTGCATATGAGATTCTCCAATATTGGTGATGACAGCTGCATCAGGTTCAGCGAGATTAGATAAAAATTCGATTTCTCCTTTTGCACTCATGCCCATCTCTAATACAGCAATCTCTGTTTTTTCTGGCATTGCAAGGATGGTCAGTGGAAGTCCAATATGATTATTAAAGTTGCCATCTGTTTTATGGACTCTGTATGTCGTTTGTAGGACAGAATGGATCATGTCTTTCGTCGTTGTTTTGCCATTACTTCCAGTAATACCGACAACTCGAGGGTTTTCCTCTTTTAAGTATGATTTCGCAAGCTGTTGGAGTGCTGTCAGAGTATCCTCTACAAGAATGACAGGTACACCGGATGGTGGGTTCGCTTCTGTTTCATTCCAAAGAACCGCTGCCGCTCCAAGCTCCACTGCTTTTGAAGCAAAAGTGTGGCCGTTAAAATGTTCCCCGATAAGCGGGATAAATAGTGCGCCTTTTGATACTTTTCGTGTATCTGTTGTCACTCCGTGTATCTGTTCTTCGCCAAAAGCTTCATTCGATAATGTGCCACCAGCCATTTGGGCGACTTGTTTCACTGTACGTTTGATCATGTTTTTTCGCCTCTCTTTCTCATTTCACGTTTGAAGGAAAAGAGACACTACCTGTAGGATAGTGTCTGCTTGCTTCTTACATTAAAAAGTGGTTTTAATGGTTTGTTTTTCTTGATGGCGCTCAATTGCAAGTGACACCAGCTTCTCAATCAGCTCAGGATACTCTACACCAGTATGTTTCCAAAGCAGCGGGAACATACTAAAAGGTGTGAACCCTGGCATTGTATTCACTTCATTGATCAGCACTTCGCCTTCTTCTGTTAGGAAGAAATCTGCACGTACGAGGCCAGATCCATCAATGGCTTTAAATGCCTTAATCGCCATATCATGAATCGTCTTGTACTCTTCCTCTGACACACTCGCAGGAATGATCAAATCTGTATCGCCATCTTCATATTTTGCTTTGTAGTCATAAAAATCTGTTTTAGGTGCAATTTCACCAACAACTGAGCATTTCGGCTCGTCATTTCCTAATACACCAATTTCAATTTCTCGTCCTACAACGCCTTCTTCCACAACAACACGACGATCATATTGGAAAGCCAAATCAAATGCTGTTTGCAGCTCTTCTTTGCTGCGGCATTTACTAATTCCGACACTTGATCCCATGTTGGCAGGTTTCACAAAACAAGGATACCCGAGAACTGCTTCTACCTGTTCTAGACTGTCTGATATGGCTTTCTCATAATCCTTTTTATTGAAGGAAAGGTGCTTTGCCTGCGCAAGTCCAGCTTGAGCAAACACATCTTTCATCATGACTTTATCCATACCCGCAGCAGACGCGAGAACGCCGTTACCAACATACGGGATATTCAATAGTTCAAGTAACCCTTGCATGGTCCCATCTTCACCATTTGGCCCATGTAGCAATGGAAAGACAACATCAATCTTTTCATCAGCTGCTGCAGGCTGTGGAAACATGCTTTCATTTAAAGAAGTTGGTAAAAACGTCTTTGCATTTTGTTCAAATTGAAGCATTTTGACGTTTGATACTGGTTCAGTGAGTTTTTCTCCTCTTAGCCATTCGCCCTCTTCTGTAATATAAATTGGATGTATATCGAACTTCTCAGTGTTAAGTGCTTTTGTAACTGCAAGGGCTGTTTGCAGTGATACATTATGTTCGGCTGACTTTCCGCCGTAAACCAATCCTAAACTTATTTTCAATGGATACTCCCCCCACTAAAATTCATCTTTACTATCTTATCACTTTCAAGCAAAAATGCTCTAATTAATTTTTGTTGTTACGGAATTGAAATGATTTGTAAAGATTGTAAGCGCCCCCCCGAGCATTTGTATGTCATTCGCCTTTATTTTATATTAAAATGACATTGAAAAGGAGTTGTGACAAATTGAAAAAAATTACAAGCACTGAACAATTCAACGAAATCATTCAATCAGACAAAGAGGTCATCGTTAAATTCTTTGCGACATGGTGCCCTGATTGCACTAGAATGGACATGTTCATTCCAGACATCTTAGAGGCTTATGCTCAGAATGAATGGTTTGAAATAAACAAAGACGACTTTCCTGAGTTAGCGGAAACGTATCAGGTCATGGGAATTCCTAGCCTGTTAATTTTCAAAAATGGCGAAAAAACAGGTCATTTACACAGTGCCAACGCTAAATCACCTGAAGAAGTAACAGAGTTTCTTCAAGAACACGTTTCATAACTCATTTGAATGGAGACATCAGCCAACTCATGCTGGTGTCTTTTTTTATATCCTTTTAAATCAAATCTCTTCATAAGACGAGATGTGCGGCTAAAACGTTTCAACATCGGCAGGGAATGTTTGATCTGATTTCATGACAAGGTTTGACAGCGGATTATTTCCTGGGAAAGAATTCATCGTCGATATGGATGGGAATATGTCGGTTACGTGAATTTTCTGAATTGAATCTTTACTTATGACATTCTGCTTTGTATAATGGAGTTGCTAATTGAAAATGATTATCAATTTCATCTGTGTGAAATCTTATAGAATCCATTCTACCAAAGGAGCGTTGAGTTACATGTCTAAGAAGAAAATCAAAACGTATCAGCAATTGATTGAAGAAAACAAGGAAGCGATCATGCGAGACCCTAAGATGATGGAAAGTATATACGCAACCATCGACAAAAAGCACCAGAAGCAGCTTGCCGCTGCTGGACGTGAATCATAAACACAAGAAGAGCAGTCAAATAGATGGCTGCTTTTTTATTTGCCTGAAGAAAAGAAAAAGCCGATAAAATCTATTCTTCGATTTTATCGGCTTTTGTTTTAATGTGATTTCGCTACACGGTCTTGTTTCATTCCTAAATAGATGAGCATATATGTTAGATAACCCATTGTCATCGTTAAACCACCGAAGAAGAATTGTGAAAACACGGGTTCTTCAAATGTCGTAACGGCAGCAAGAACGATCCAGCTCGCATACAAATAGACCATGAACCATTTCATGTTTCTTTTAAGTGTATACAGAAAGAAAAGACCCGCTAATGAAAAGATCCCTAGCGCTAGTCTGAAATAAACAAGATGATCAAACTGGAAGGCAAAAGACACAAACGAAAACGACAACAGCAACAAAATAGGTAAAGCCGTAATAAAATTTTTCACGATAGTGCCACCTCCATGACTCTGTCTTATTATAAGACAAAATCAGCCGGTTATCGTGAAATACAGACTCGTTTTCACAAAGATGTCACGAATTTTTCTTGTTATTTGACACAATTTTTACACATTTACATCACGCTTCCAAAAAAGGAGCCAAGCAGCACCAACAAAGAAAACGAAATGCGCCCCTACAATGAATAGTGAAAACAGAGGGCTCATGCCCTGAAAGAGCGGCGGACCTTGAAAACTGTATTGTGTAAAGTCCGTATTAGCGAAAAGTAGAATCTTCCCCCACTGATTTTCTAACAGAGACATGATCGACACTAATGATTTCGCCGCGTATAAGACGAAAAATGAAGTCACAAGTGCAATCAGACTGTTTCTAAACAAACTTGAGCACAGAAAAGCAAAGCTTGCCATCATGACCACTTCCACCCACTGTGATCCAATCACAGCAAATGTGTGCAGAAATAATCGCCCAGTGCTTTCATCAAAATCAGTACCAAAGAAAATAAGGCCAAAAAGAAAAGCGAACACATAATAAAAAACAAACAGGTAAAGGACCATCAGCACAAGAGTGATGTATTTTGCCAAGAAAATATGAAGCCTTGTCTTTGGCCGGATCAACAAGAACTTGATGGTTCTTTTTTGAAACTCTGTTGAGATCAATGTGGCGCCAATCACGACAGCGAACACTTGTAAAATAAACACAACATTCGTGGAATAAGCAAAATAGTTCGCGACTGTATCTTGCCCGCCAAGCCCGGAAATGACTCGTTTCAATGCTAGAGCCATCGTCAATTGAAAGACAACAATCAGTCCAAGTGCAATGAATGTGATCTTTTGTCTCGTGATTTTTTTATGTTCATTCTTGATGAGTTGAAGCATCTGCCGTCCCACCTTCCGTCCATTTCATAAAGGCCTCTTCAATTGATTGTTTTTGAGGCGTCATTTCAAGTACATCAAATTCTGCTAAGACAAGCTGTTTATTCAGCTCCGGCACACGGTCTTTATTCAGTTGAACCAGCACATGCTGATCCCTTTGTTCATATGTATATCCTTGCGTATCTAGCCATGAAACTGCCTTTTCTACTGGCTGAATATTCATCAACACCTGCTCTTTTCCTTCCATGTCTCGAAGGTTTGTATTGGCTTTGATTTGTCCTTTTTGGATGATGATCATGCGGTCACAAAGCTCTTCTACTTCATGCAAAAGATGTGTAGCAAATAACACAGAGACACCCTCTTCTTGTACAAGCATTTGCAAGTGCTCTCGAAACTCCTTCATTCCTGCGGGATCAAGCCCATTTGTTGGTTCATCTAAAATGAGCAGATTGGGCTTATGCAAAATGGCTTGTGCAATCCCGAGCCTTTGTTTCATCCCTAGTGAATACGTTTTGACCTTCTGGTGAATGGCGTGCTCCAGACGAACTCTTTTTACCACTTCAAGAATGCGCTCTTCTGAAACTCCATCATGCATAGACGCATACAGCTCAAGGTTTTCAAAACCTGTTAAATATGAATAAAATTCCGGATTTTCTATGATCGCCCCAACAGATGACATCGCCTTTTGATGATCATCATCTTGAGAATATCCATTTATGATGATCCGGCCGTTGTTTTTTTTCATCAAGCCAACGATCAATCGAATCAAGGTCGTTTTTCCAGACCCATTTGGTCCAAGTAAACCGACAATTTCCCCTTGCCTAATGTCCATCGAAATATGTTGCAAAATTTGATGCCGGCCAATTTGTTTATCGACGTTCTCTATGTGTAAAACAGCAGACTGCAAAGTGGTTCCTCCTTCTAATGTAAAACCTATGGCGGCAGTTACGGCCGCTCATCCTGTAAAAAGTATATCACGCTAGACAAGCCGTTCCACGAAAAAAAGGGCTGATCCAGTCAGCCCTTCTTGTTGTTAAAGTGATAAATTAGGTGTTGGTGCTTCCTTCTCATGTTTCTTTTCGGTTTCAGAAACAATCACCGCACATGCTGCGTCACCTGTAATATTGACCACGGTTCTTGCCATGTCTAATAAGCGGTCTATGCCAAGGATCAGCGCAATGCCCTCAACAGGAAGATTCACGGAATTTAAAACCATGGCTAGCATGATGAGCCCTACCCCTGGGACACCTGCTGTGCCAATACTTGCTAGTACTGCCGTTAAGACAACTGTCAGCATTTGAACAAGGGTTAATTCAACTCCATACACTTGTGCGATAAAAATAGTCGCAACCCCTTGCATGATCGCTGTACCATCCATATTAATGGTCGCACCTAGCGGCTGCACAAAGCTTGAAATAGGTTCTGGCACCTTTAAACGCTTTTGAGCTGTTTCCATTGATACTGGCAGCACTGCGTTACTGCTTGATGTACTAAATGCCACAACCATTGCTGGAGAAAATCCTTTAAAGAATGCCATTGGATTTCGTTTAGCTAATAGGGCAACGGTTGACCCATAGGTCAGGAAGAAATGCAAGATCAGCGCAATTAAGACGACTGAGAAGTAAAGTCCCATCGCTTTCATGGCATCGAGCCCCTGACTGCCAATCGCCGTTGCGATCAAACCGAATGTCCCGTACGGTGCGAATTTCATCACAACACCGACAAGATACATCATTAATTCATTTCCTTGTTCAAACAGCTTCAGCAAACCTTCTGTTTTTTTACCGAGCAAGGCAATGCCGAGACCTAAAAATACACAAAAGACGATAATTTGAAGCATGTTTCCTTCAACTAGAGATTGGACTGGATTGGTTGGAATAATGTTGAGTAGTGTGTCTGCCATTGATGGGGCTTCCTCAGCGGAATATTCTGCCGCTTTCGTATCAAAATTACCGAATGCGCCTGGCTTAATAAGTAAGGCCAATGAAATGCCAATAATGATGGCAAAAGTCGTAGTGAGTAGAAAGTAAGTAATGGTTTTCACGCCGATTCTGCCAAGTTTTTTCGGATCGCCAAGGCCTGCTACACCAAGTGTGATCGAAAAGAAGACAATCGGCACAACTAACATTTTAATCAGGTTTAAGAAGATTTGACCTAGAGGTGTAAATAGATAAGGGTCTAACACTTTGAATACATTTGGAGCAAAAATGTTGAGCAGTAGTCCTGTGATTGCACCTACAATTAAAGCAATAATAATTTTCGTCGCAAGCTTCAATAAAATCTCCCCTTCCTCGTCAAAAAGGCCCACGAGAGAGTCTTCTCGTGGGCCTGCGTGTCCATACGTGTACCACTGTCTACTCTCTTCACGCTGATGAGGTTAGCTGACGGGTTAGGACGAAGAGATGTCCTTTTTTCTTAAATAAGAAAAATTCACCCCAAAAACTTGGGTCCCCCATTCCTTTAGAAGGATTAAGCGTGTGGTAATATGATATTTTCATACTATTTATACCTTATTTTTAGAAAATTGTAAACAGGTTCATATGAACTTTTTAATTACTTTCTTCCTTATTCGTGACCTCCAAGATATCTAAGATAAACACAAAGATTGGGATGCCGATAATCAGGCCCCAAATGCCAATATAGTGTTCAGAAAAGATCAGGACAATAAACGTGAAGAAAATAGGGAGCTCTGTTTTAGCTGACATGAGCTTCGGATTTAAGAAGTAGGCTTCAATGGCATGGATGATCACGATCACCAGCACAATATATAGGACGTACATTCCGCCTCCAAGTGTATACGCAATGATGCTGAGTGGAACGAGAGAGATGACCACACCCGCTACCGGAATTAAACCTAACAAGAAGACCATGACCGCTAATCCAAATAATTGCGGGAAGCCCATAATGCCAAGCGCAATTGTCGTTAAGACACAGTTAACTGTTGCAATGATGAACTGTGCTTCAAGTACCTTACCAAATGTTCTGGAAAACTTACGTCCAAAGAAGGCAATTTCATGATAGAACACGGAGATTTTACTCGTTTTGAACTTATTCATGAATTGAATGAGGCGTTCCTTTTCGAACAGGAAGAACATGCTTAATATTAAGGACATAATGACCTGGATACTGAACGTGCTGAAATCTGTTAAGTATGTATAGAGGAAATTAAACCCTTTCTCGAAGAAAGAAGATATTTTGAAATCTCCGAACACATTGGTGACGACGTCAAAGAAGGGTAAATCTTGTGGATGATCTGCAATCTTTTTCCCTAAATGAAATAACTGTTCCACCTGTTTCGCGATGATGGGCACAAACACAAAGCCGCCAAACGTCAATCCACCAGCTAGAAGGATGTACAAAATGGTGATGACTGATTTCTGTCCTATTTTCAGGAAGCGATTTAAAAAGCCTCTTATGACCTCTTCTAACCGGTTCATTAAAAAGGTGAAAATGAAGGTCAGGAGAATTAAATTCATCATTCCTCTTAATAGATATAATGCTGTGGCTAATACTACAAATACTGAAAACCTCTTGACACCAGGTTTTTCGAACAATTTAAAAAATGCCGTCATACGTTACACACCTGCCAGGACTAAAGTCTATTTTTCGTTGGATCTCATATTCATTATATCGGATCTTTCTGTAAATTATATAACAAAAGGTCAATGAGGTCTTACGATTCGTCCTAAATTAATCAAGCTTTTATGTTTTTTCTTTTTTTACACAAGAAAAAACCGAACCCCATGTAGAACATAAGGTTTCGGTTTTTGGTTGTTTTTATACTAAACAGCCTGCTTGATATTTCGCATTTCCTGTAGCGCTGTTTTACTCTTCGCTTCGTCAAATTCCCCTTCACTTTTCGCTACAACAATTGTAGCAATTCCATTTCCAATCAGGTTCGTAATCGCTCTTCCTTCACTCATGAAACGGTCGACCCCTAATAGCAGTGCAAGACCTTCTAGCGGGATAACCTGAAGTGCAGCAAGTGTAGAAGCCAGCACGATAAATCCGCTTCCTGTGACTCCAGCTGCTCCCTTTGATGTGAGCATCAGAACAAGGATAATCGTGATTTGCTGTCCGATGGATAGGTCCACCCCAAACACTTGCGCTAAGAAGACCACGGCCATGGACAAGTAGATTGAGGTTCCATCTAAGTTAAAGGAATAGCCTGTCGGAATGACAAGTCCAACGACTGACTTAGAGCACCCGTAGCGTTCCATTTTATCCATCATTCTTGGCAGGACAGATTCTGAAGAACTTGTGCCAAGAACAATTAAAATTTCATCCTTGATAAAACGGAGATAACCGAACAGGCTGAAGCCATACATTTTACAAATGATGTTCAGCACGACGAAAATAAACAGGAACATCGTCATATAAACGGAAAGCATTAGACTAGCCAGTGGTTTAATTGAAGCTAAACCGAAGTGTCCGATTGTATAAGCCATTGCTCCAAATGCCCCTAATGGCGCGGCACGCATGATGTAACCAATGATTTTAAAGAAGACAAGCGACAGCTTATCAAGCCATTCGATGATGCCTTTCCCCTTCTCGCCAAGTGCAGCGAGCGCAACACCGAATAAAATAGAGAAGAATAAGACCTGTAAAATATCTCCCTTTGCAAAGGCATCTACCATGTTAGATGGCACAATGTGTGTGACAAACTCCATCCAGTCGATACCCTGTCCCCCATTTTGGGTATATTGCGAGACATCCCCTTTTTCAAGCTTACTATAGTCAAGACCCGCTCCTGGCTTCATGATATTGACCACAAACAGTCCGATGACAAGCGCAAGCGTCGTCACAACTTCAAAATAGATAAAAGCTTTTCCCCCAACTTTTCCAACCTTTTTCATATCCCCCATCTTGGCAATTCCAAGAACAATGGTTAAGAAAATAATGGGTGCAATGACCATTTTCACTGCATTAATAAATGTGTCACCAAGCGGCTTCATTTCTTTCCCGACGTTTGGCCAAACCATCCCAACAATGATCCCGATAATGACAGCTGCAACGACCTGAAATGTCAGGTTCTTCAATAGCCTCTTCATAAAAAATCAACTCCCTCACCCTTTGATGTAAACGCTTAACTGTTATCTGTAGATAAATGATAGCGATTTCATCAAAGGCTGTGAAGCTTATGGACATATCGTACATTTTGGTCTTTTTGGTCTCTTAGTCAGAATGTACGATATATTTATTCACAGGGCGTCCGACCCCGCCATATTGCATATCTAATTTCAGCTCGCCTTCTTTTACAAGGAAGTCTAAATAACGGCGTGCCGTGACACGTGCAATCCCAAGTGCATTGGCTACTTCCTCTGCAGACTGCGCTCCTTCTTGCAGACGCATATAGGCTTTAATTTCATTCATCGTATGCACATTCAGCCCCTTAGGAAGCCATGTCTCTTCCTGCTTAACTGCAGGCTTTCGTATGATATCATCGAGCATCTCTTGAGAAAATTCTGCTGCGGTACGAATTTTTGATTTAAACGCTTTATAGCTTTCAAGAGATTCTTTCATCCGTTCAAACTTAAATGGCTTAATGATATAATCTCGGGCACCATTTTGAAGCATGGTGCCGATCGTCTCTTTGTCCTTTGCTGCCGAAATCACAATCACATCCACCTGTATCTTTTGCTTTCTGATGTCTTGCAGTGTTTTGATGCCATCTTTTTTAGGCATATACACATCGAGCACCACAAGATCTGGGCGAATGTCTTTGATCAGCTGGATGCCCTGCTCGCCATTTCCTGCTACAGCCGCAACTTGAAAGCCAGGGACACTCTTAATGAACTCTTTATTGACTTCTTGCACCATCGGATCATCTTCAATTAATAGCACCTTAATCTGAGTCATCTGTCTCTCTCCTCTATTGTCATTGGGAATTCGATTGAGAAGGTGGTACCAATGCCGATGCTTGATGTGACTTCTACATTTCCCATTCCTTTGTCGATAATCGTTTTTACAATATACAGCCCGTAGCCTGTTCCGCCTTCTTTACCGTGAGTAAAGCCTTTGTCGAAAATATGAGGAATCATGTCCTCTTCTATTCCAGATCCATAATCTTCAATTAAGATCGCGAGGACATCCTCTGTTTGATCAATACTAATAGAAATGAGTTTTGTGTCTCTTTCTACAGTATCATACGCGGCAAAGGCGTTCTCGATCAGGTTGCCAAGCAGCTTCGTCATATCATGCTGATCCAGCAGCTCTGGGAAATCGCGCAGATTGCTATTTTCATCTACTTCAACCTTTATGCCTAGCTCCTTGCCCCTTCTTATCTTGCTCATCAATAAACCTGCAACTGCATCATGCTGTATCACACGGTGGAGAAAGTCCGTCACATGCTCCTGCTCTTCGGTCGTTTGAAACGCTAAATCGAGCGCTTGATCGGCTTTCCCCAGCTGAATTAATCCCGCAATTGTATGAAGCTTATTCATATGTTCATGATTTTGCACCCGCAGGCCATCAACGAAGTTCTTCACCCCGGTTAATTCCTCCGCCAATTTGGCCGCCTCTGTCCGGTCCTGAAAAATCGCAACCGCTCCGATGATTTTCTTTTTCATCACAATCGGAATTCGGCTGCTCATGATCCGCTTTCCGCTCATATGAATTTCTTCATTGTAGACGGGTTCTGCGCGGTCAATGATTTCTGGAAGCCTTGTATCTGACAGCACATCCCAAATATTTCGGCCCACTACATCACCTGTCACGCTGAAAATTTGCTTTGCTTTTTCATTAAAAATGGTGATCATGTGCTGGTTATCAATGGCAATGACCCCTTCATTAATGGAATGAAAGGTAGCGGTGCGTTCCTCTAGCATTCTGACAATCTCATGCGGCTCCAGCTTAAACATTTGTTGTTTAATATGACGGGCGAGCAAAAATGAACCGACAAGCCCGAAGCTGAGCGTGAGCAGAAGGATCATGAGGATATCCTGCTTCATTTCTCCTAATATATCTGCCATACTCGGCAATGTTCTTCCGACTAGTACAACCCCTGTTTGGTTAAATTTTTCATCCTTTACTGGATAAAAAGCTCTAATGGCTGTGCCAAGCTCTCCCTGTGCTTCTGAGAAATAGATATGCTCTGCAAAGGCAGGTTCTTCATCTGTCCCCTCAGAGCGCTGGCCAATCCTTGTTTTCACTGGATGTGTCAATCTCACGTGATCCATATCCATGACAACAATGTAGTCAGCATCTTGGATAATCCGAATCTCTTCAATGGCATGCTGCAAACGCGCACGCTCCTTTGTCTGACCATCCAATGCCTGCTTTACCTCATTCATCTCAGCCACTGTTCTTGCCGTGTTCATGAGCCTTTTTCGAAGTTCTCGTTCCTCTGTTTGCTGAATTCCCCCGACCAGAACAATTCCTCCGATTAAAAGGGCAAAAATGACAACGAAATATGTGAGGATGGTGAGCTTCCATCTAATAGATAATTGTTGTAATTTCAGTCGATTTCTCATCATTTTTTCACCTGTATCTTTACGAATTCTTCCTCTGTCAAGTATCCTTGACATAAGGGGGATCTGACGCATGAAGAATTTACTCGCCTATACGCTATTGCTCATCATCGGTTTTGTAACCGCTTTATACTTTGGCTTTTATCATATGATGCCTAAATCAGCGACGACCTTCGACGATGAACAGACAGGGCTGAAGGATCAGCTTGTGTTCAAATTCAGCCATGTTGTCGCAGATAATACCCCAAAAGGGCTGGCTGCAAAGAAATTTGCTGAGCTTGTTCACGAAAAATCCGATGGCAGGATCAGCATTCAAATCTTTTCAAACGGGAGTCTTTATTCTGATATCGAAGAAATTAATGCACTAAAAGAGAATCAAGTTCAATTTATTGCTCCGTCTACGTCAAAGCTCGGCATGCTGTCCCCTGAATGGCTGGCACTTGATCTGCCCTTTGCCTTTTCTAACTACGATGCTGTCCAAGAAGGGTTACATGGTGCGATTGGACAGAGACTGTTCGGCACACTGCAAAAAGACGGACTAAAGGGAATGGCCTACTGGACAAATGGCTTTAAGCAAATCACTTCGAATAAAGGCCCTATCAAGCAGCCTAGTGATTTAAAAAAACAATCTCTCCGTATTATGCAAAGTGACATGATTGAAAAGCAATTCAAGCTTCTTGGCGCAAAACCCTATCAGGAATCGTTTAATTCAACGTTTCAGCTGCTAGAAACAAAAAAAGTAGACGGTGAAGAAAATACAATTTCAAATATTTATTCAAAAAAATTCTATCATATACAAGACTATATGACGATCAGTAATCACGGGTATTTAGGGTATGTCGTCTTAACGGATCAATCTTTTTTTGATCGTCAAACACCTGAGACGAAGCGAATTTTACTCGAAGCGATGGAAGAAACAACGGCATGGAACGAAAAACATGCCGAACAAATGAACAAGGATCAGCTGGAGGATATTAAACGCGAATCTCCAATTGCCATACACGAATTAACACCAGCAGAGCGGCAAAAATGGATGAAGGCGCTCGATCCTTTATATGATGAAGCAGAAAGGATCATCGGTTCCACCTTGATCAAACAAATCCGCGAGCTCCGGGCACGCTATGAATATTCTCCGATTCAAGCGTTTGAAGAAGATACTGAAACCAAATAAAAAAATCCCTTTAGAGAGGGATTTTTTTATGCACCGGAGTCACGCTGTTCTTGCTGAGCGAGCTCCTCTAATCTTGATAATATTCTGCGCTTTCGATATTGCATGATGCCTGTTTCGGCAATTCCTTTTAACTGTGAGCGGTTGGACGCTGCACCAAACAAAATCCCCGCAATTGGAACAAGTTGAAACAGCTTCTTCCAACCAAACGAATCACGGTAGTTATATACGACCTCACGCCATCCTTGAATTTGAGAGATCATGTTTTCGTGCTTCCCTTCTGATGCATGATAGCTCTTCAGCTCTTTTAATATTGATTTTTTCCCAACAACGTCAGCAGAATTCAACTGTAAACATTTAATGATAAAGACTCGTTCTTCTTTATTTTTCGGATCATAGCCATAGGTGACGGCGATATCCTGTAATGTTTTTAAAGAGAGACCGAGGACAGCCGGAATATCTGCCGCTAATGTAAACATACCTCCGACACCTGTTGTCGCACCTTGCACAGTGGCGAGGTTTGTTCGGTTTTTCCCCATCTGATCACTAATGGCATCCATGACCTCGATCGGAGCCGCCTCAATATCTTCAATACGCTGAATCGATTCATCGGCACATTTCTTTTGAAATTGATGAATAATGCCTTTCTCTGACGTCAAATAGACACCGCCTGATTGAATATAGTGCCCCATCTCATCTAATAACACACCGATTTTTTTTTGAATAAAGGCAGGGGTCAGCTTGTCCAGCATTTGAAATGGAAGCCGGCTGAGTTTCTCCCAAAACCATACCTTTTGCTGGTCTTTCTCCCACTTTTCAATCTCTTTTAATTGTGCTTTTAGCCACTCTCTTTCCTCCATGCCATTTGCCTCCTTAGATGCCGTTCAAGTATATGTCTGTTATTATACACAATCCTTGTCCATCATACGTATCGAACATTGAAGTGGTTCCGAAAGGTTTTAATCTCTTTTAAAACGGTTATTGCTTAGTAAACAAACAAAAGAGGAGTGATCAACATGTTAGGATTTCTGATTTCATTAGTTGTGGCGATTGTCATTGGTCTCATTGGGAGTGCACTTGCTGGAGGCAGTGTGCCAGGAGGCTGGATCGGTTCAATGATTGCCGGGCTTGCAGGTGCTTGGATTGGTCATGGATTACTTGGAACGTGGGGTCCTAGTCTGGCAGGATTTGCGATCATTCCAGCGATCTTAGGAGCAGCCATTTTTGTCATTATTTTAAGCTTGATCTTCCGCAGCGTTGGATCAAGGGTCTCTTAAAAAACGATACAAAAGAAGAGGAAGCAGAGGATGCACCGCCTAAGATAAGAGGCGGTGTTTTTTATGTGTTGATTGACAAGGTATCTATTTTTTTCACTTACATATGATAAACAAACCTATTAGTTCAGATAGTTGACTTTTCATGAAGATGGGCATATGATGATTAAAAATTGCATCGAGGAAACTTTTTGTGCCAAAGCAAAACTTTGTAGAATCTAGGTGATGACATATGACAAACAAATACATCGAGGCACAAGCCCACATGTCAGTGGCAGCGGAGCGTGCACTTGAAGGAAAGGTGAAAGGATTTAGAAGGCTCCTTCCTTTTCTCGGGCCTGCTTTTATCGCAGCCATTGCCTATATTGATCCAGGAAACTTTGCGACCAACATTGCGGCTGGTTCGAAATATGGCTACCTTCTGTTATGGGTCATTCTCATATCCAATCTCATGGCCTTACTCATCCAGTCTTTGTCTGCAAAGCTTGGAATCGCAACAGGGAAAAATTTACCTGAAATTGCTCGAGAAGAGTTTCCAAAACCAGTCTCGATTGGTTTATGGATTCAGGGCGAACTCGTCATTATCGCCACAGATTTAGCCGAATTTATCGGGGCTGCCCTTGGTTTATACTTACTCTTTCGTATCCCGCTGCTTGAAGCATCGATTATTGCAGCGATCGGTTCTTTTGCCATTTTAGAACTCCAAAGACGAGGTTATCGAGCGTTAGAAGCAGGAATTACCGGCATGCTGTTTGTTGTCGTGATTGCTTTCGCTGTACAAACCTTTGTCGCCAAACCTGATCTTGCAAGTGTCGCCGGTGGACTGTTCATTCCAAGGTTTGAAGGGACAGACAGCGTACTGCTTGCCGCTGGTATTTTAGGCGCTACGGTGATGCCGCATGCGATCTATCTCCATTCAGCCTTAACGCAAAGAAGAGTCGTCGGCAGAACGGAAAAAGAGAAAAAGCTGATTTTTCGTTTTGAGTTTTTAGACATCCTCATTGCGATGATCGTTGCTGGCGCCATCAATGCCAGCATGTTGATTGTAGCAGCTGCTTTATTTTTTAAAAATGGTCTTTTTGTTGAGGATTTAGATGTAGCATTTCAGCATTTTGGAACTCTCGCAGGTCCTGTGTCAGCGATCTTATTTGGTGTAGGTTTGCTTGTAGCCGGACTTTCCAGCTCTTCTGTCGGTACACTGTCAGGCGATATTATTATGCAGGGTTTTATTCAATACCGCATTCCGCTTTATGTCCGCCGGCTGATTACCATCATTCCTCCTATTGCGATCATTGCATCTGGGGTCAATCCGACATCTGCGCTTGTGATGAGTCAAGTGGTCTTATCATTTGGCATTGCGTTTGCTTTAATTCCGCTCATTTTGTTTACAAGTAAAAAACGAATTATGGGCGATTTGACGAATGCTCGCTGGGTGACAGGAATATCTTGGGTGATAGCAGCTCTTGTTGTCGCACTTAATCTGTTTTTAATTGTGGATACGTTTATGTAAAAGACAGTGATCATGCTGTCTTTTATATCGGGTTGTGGTAGAATTTCCCTTGAGAGGATGTGATCACATGTTTTTTTATCAGGATCAAGATCTATCCATGCGGCTGCTTGAACCAAGAGACGCGAGAAGTCTGTATCTGCTCATCCAACGCTCAAGAGAGCACTTACGTGAATGGATGCTATGGGTCGATTCGACGCAGACAGAAGAAGATAGCATGGCGTTTATTCAAGGTGCCATGCAGCAAGCTTTGCAAAACAATGGTTTTCAGGCTGGAATCTGGTCACATGGAGAACTCGTTGGTATCATTGGCACCCACCAAATTCATTGGATTAATCGGACGGTTTCCATTGGCTATTGGCTCGGGGAAGGCTATCAAGGAAAAGGCATCATGACAAAAGCATGCAAAGCAGTCATTCACTATTTATTTGAAGAGTGCGGTCTACACCGCATTGAAATCAGGGCCGCTGTCGATAATCAAAAAAGTAGACGCATCGCAGAGCGTTTATCTTTTTCACTTGAAGGCATTTTAAGACAATGTGAATGGCTGGGCGACCACTTTGCCGATCACTGTGTGTACGCACTTTTACAGCCTGAGTATGTGAAACAAAAAACGAATTCGATCAATCAGCCCACTTAATTGTGTCGATTGCATGAACTATTTTACAAAGTGAAGCTTTGTAGTATCCGTTGTGATTGGCATCTGATAAAATAGAAGGAAAAAATCGAGGTATGATGTATGTCTCTTATTATTTTATTTTACTTATGGATTGTCCCTTTATTATTTGGCATTTTCTTCTCATTCCTAACAAAGAAAGCCACATACAAACGCCGCTTTGTCCCATCCTATAGCATGGCAGGACTCAGCATCGTATTTCTCATTCTGGCACTCGTCTTTTCAGCCAGTCATTTTCTATTCATTTGCGGTATGTTCCTTTTTGCCACAACACTTGTCGGCACAGGCATTCCGTTATTTTTAGCCTTTACCAAAACACCTTCATAAACAAAACCACCTTTTCGCGATGGAAAGGTGGTTTCTTTTTTATTGATGAGGCATTCGGTACGTAATAGATGCACCTTGATTTTCTTCAACCGACTTTACAATGTCTTGCAGAATCTCTGCTGCTCGATCGCTTGAGTCATACTTGCCGAGAGTTTTTGTCCAAGAATCATTTCCCATGATCCCTTCAATTTTTTTACCCTGTACTGTGACTTCATTGACGTGGACCAGACTTTGCTGGTTTTGTGTGAAAATCCATAACATGGCTGATTCTCCTTTTATGTGGTGATTGGATTAGATTAACATATTATTATTAGTTAAATAGATCATAAAATTTAATCTTCAATATAGCTTTCTGCTAGATCAATATCTTGTTTCATCTCTAATTCAGGATATTTTTTATCCAACCTACGCAAACATTTAATTAATTCCTTACTTTGTAAAACTTCTGATATGTCTTCAAACACTTCACTTATCCAATATAAATCTTCTTTACTGCAACGTTCTAAATATTCCAACGTTCTCTCTTCGTTTTCTCCGAGAATTTCTATTATTTCATCCCAACTCTTCTGTATACCGTAATCATCATTTAAATCTAATTTTTTTCTTTTATCTAATACTCTATTTAATTTATTTTCAATGTCCATGTTGATCCTCCACATTAAGGTTGTTTTGTAGCATCCGGAAAAATAGTTCCTACTTCTCCATTGGTTTTAATAACTCCAACTCTTACTCCTTTATATTCACCAAAGATAGCCACTCCATTTTCCACTTTAGAAAAATCAGGTGACTCAACAATTTTGGCACCCGCTGCCGCAATATCAGATTCTGTCCAGTTTTCTGGGAACCAAGATTGGTTAGAACCTGTTCGTTTTGCTTTCACCTTATGACCAGGCACATTCCCTATCCTAACACCGTTCTCATATACTTTATTTATATTATATTCTATATTATTTTCTTGTAAGAATTTTATATTGTGTTGTCCGTGTCCTCCACCCTTCATTTTTGAAATATTCCCTGTTTTAGGGTTTGTTGTGAAATCTCCTTTATTAGAATGTTTAATGCTATTTTCAGGTATTTTACTTAAACCACTTGTTTTTTTAATCCCCATCTTCCCATGAAACCCTTTCGCCCCAAACGGCAAAAGCATCCCCAGAGCCGCATTCATACTCGCTTCCTGCTGTTCTTTCGAGACTTTATTTCCAAACATGTCACGACCCGTAATCGCTTCGCTGAAGCCGTTGGTCGCAGTAAGACCGTATAAGCCTTTTTGCGATGTTTTTAAAGCATCAAAGGACTTTTGTGACGTCTTATAGATGTCGACTGCTCTGACTGCGGCGGACGTGGCTTGAGTCGTTTTATAGACAGCCTTTCCGCCTTTGAAAATGCGACCTGCCCAACCAACGATCGGGATGTAGCCTGCTGCTGCCATGCCGCCTGCGGCGACTCGCTGTCCTGCGGTGAGTTCTTCACCTGTGATCGGATCGACACCTGTTGCGGCACGTTTTGCATCGTTCACGCCTGTCAGTTCATTGACGATATTTCCTCCGTAATCAAGAGCTTTTTCATACCACGGACGGTTGGCGAGTGCTTCTTGTTCCTTTGCGATCTTGCGAGCTTCTTCTTGATCATTTTTGATTTTTAGATATTCAGACGTTTGCTTCTCAATATCGCTTTTTGCCTTGTAGATTTCGCTATTTTGATACGCTTTCTTGTCAAAATTCATAGGCGAAATGGATTTTCCGTCATTTGTGGCATTGATCATTTCTGCGTACAATGCCATTGTAGCCTTCTCCTCAGTCTCTGACAAAGCATATTCATCTTTTAGATTTTGATCAAGTTCTATTAAATCTTTAACCGTTTTCTTGCGTTCATCTTCCGCATCTGCAATCTTTTCGTCAAAGGTTTTACTATCAAATACCTCCAGAGAAATGAGGTCATCAATATCTTGAAAAATCGTTTTGAGTGCCTTTTTTTGATCCTTTACAATGCTTTTGGCGTTTTTGATGCCCATATGTACAGCGTTGTCTAAAAAGTGTTCTTCTACAAAGGTGTCGCCGCCAAAATTTGTATCATCAAGTGTCCCAGAAACACCTTCATGAAAGGCTTTTTGTTTATCAATGAAGCTAATAAACATGTCCACATTTCCAGCGAGTTCTTTGTAGAAGCTTTTAATGTTATCGGCACCTTTTCCAGTGAAGTCGTCACCGAGGTTGGCAACACCTTGTAATGCCTTTTTTAAATCTATCATTTGTTCGCGGAGTTCCTGATAGTGTTTTGCCCTTGTATCCATGGCACTGGTTAGTGCTTTTGCATCAAGTATCTTGCCCAGAAGAAGCCACTCCCTCCATTATTGATCATAAAGTCTATTTTACCTTTCTCACCGAATTGGAAAAATAGGCTTTAAGTTACGAAAATCCAGTCTGTATATTTTTATACAAAAGAAAACAAGTGACAATTGAAATGTTTTTCCTTGTTCAACAAAAAAGTCAGTCCCCCTAATTGGAGGACCGACTACCTGCTGTTTAGAAAAAGCGTTTGAGGCTTTTCTTGAGTGGAGGGATATCCAGCTCACCTTTTTCAAAGAATTTTTTCAATAAATATTTACTAAAGCCTGCTGCTTGTGTGTATGTGATTTTACCAGGTAACGGTGGTTCATTGGTCACCGCAACATCAATGATCACAGGTTTATCAGCTTGAAGTGCTTGATCAAAGGCTGGTGCTAGTTCTTCATGTGATGACACCGAGATTCCTTTACCGCCGCATGCCTCTGCAAATTTTGCAAAATCAATATCTTCCAGCTCTATACCATAGTTGATGTTGCCTTTTACCTGTTGTTCATATTCAATCATACCAAGGTTGTTGTTGTTTAAGATCACAACGACAATTGGCAGTTTATATTTTACCGCCGTCACAAAATCTTGCATCACCATTGTGAAGCCTCCGTCACCACAGACAGCAATGGCTTGGCGGTTTGGTTCGTTTAATTTAGCTGATATTGCGCCAGGTAAACCACAGCCCATTGTGGCAAGCCAGCTGGAAATAATGAAATCCTGCTGTTTCATTTCGAAATGACGTGCCATCCATACCGTCACATTACCGACATCAACTGAAAGAATGGCATCATCATCTACCGCTTCTTCTAATCTAGCGATGACTTGCTGCGGTTTAAGCGGTGATGTGGCAATAGATTTTTCCTTATCCATTTCTTCTCGCCACTTCATCATATGCTCTGTACAAGCTTCAAGGAAACCGCGCTGCTCTTTATATTCAATATAAGAGGTTAGTTCATGAAGACCATTTTTACTGTCACTTACAATCCCCACTTCTACTGGATATCTTTTACCTATCTGATCCGGTTTGATATCCAATTGAATGGCAGGTGTGTCTTCCGGTAAGTAATCCCTATATGGGAAGGAGGTTCCAAGCATGATTAATAAATCGCACTCTTCCATCGCTTCATATGCAGGCTTCGTCCCGATCTGACCTAGGTTCCCTAAAAAGTATGGATGCCTGTCTGGAACAACACCTTTTGCAGGAAGTGTAATGACGATTGGTGCAGCTGCCTTTTCTGCAAACGAAAGAAGCTCTTCTTTAGCATTTCTTAATCCTTTTCCTGCTAAGATGACTGGCTTCTTCGCATTGTTAATGAGTTGAGCAGCCTTTAGCAGTTGATCTTTCTTGGGCCGCACGTCTCCCTCTACGTAAAGAGGAGATGTATAAACGGGACTCCGCTTAATTTTCTGAGAAAATAAATCATCTGAGACAGTGAGAACCGCCACCCCTTTATGGGTATAAGCAGCTTTGATGGCTTGATTCAATAAGTCAGGCAGAGCTTCTGCTGTTTGTACTTGCTGATTAAAGACAGCAACATCGTCAAACATCCGCTCTAATTTGATTTCTTGAAATGCATCTCTGCCTACTTCAGTTGAGGCAACCTGCCCTGCTATCGCTAATACAGGTGCACCATCCGCTTTTGCATCGTATAGTCCATTTAATAAGTGGACAGCACCTGGCCCAGCAATTGATAAACAAACACCAAGTTTGCCTGTTAGTTTCGCATCAGCTGCTGCTGAAAGTGCTGCCACTTCTTCATGTCTTGTTTGTATAAATTGAATTTTGCTTGATTCATGCCTTAGTTCTTCGATTAATTCGTTAATACTGTCGCCGGGCATTCCATAAATATGTTTCACGCCCCACTCTTCCAGTAGCGCTGTTACTTCTTTTCCTGCGGTTCTTTGCGGCATGTGAGAAAACTCCTTTTTTCTTACTCCATACCACCGCACCCTTTTGATCAAACGTTTCAACTTGCTCTTGCTACTTTTTAAAGTGATATGGAAGAGTGGCGACAACAATATCCCGTTTCCATAATAAACGGAATCTTAATAAGAAAGCAGATTGATTGTGCAAAATGGTGTGCCATCTTTTTTTCGGAATAAATTGAGGGACGAGCACCATCAATCTATATTGATGTGCATTTGCTTTCGCTTCAATCGTTTCAAGAAATTTATCAAGCGGATGAATGAGACTTCGATAAGACGAATGTAAAATCACAAGACGCACATCACTATTCAGCTTTTCCCAATCAGCTTCAATTTTCTTGTCTTTCTCTTTATCAAACGATACATGAACCGCTATGACCTGGTCTGATAAGGATTTTGCATATTGCACAGATTGTTCGACGACACGTGTGACACCTGCTATTGGGACGATGACCACATTTCCTTTGATTTCGACAGGCTCGGTTTCATTCAATAAACGTAATTGTTCTCCAACAGACAGATAATGTTTCTTAATAGAATGAAAAATAAATAGAACAATTGGCATGAAAACAAATACTGGCCATACAAGATGGAACTTGGTCAAAATGAGAATCATGAAAACCGTAAATGAAATAAGTGCTCCCACGATATTGATAGGCATTTTCATTTTCCATCCCTGTGGTTTTTCACGAATCCACTTTACACACATACCTGTCTGAGACAAGGTAAATGGAATAAACACACCGACAGCATAAAGTGGAATGAGGTGTTCCGTTTTCCCATCAAATAGCCAAATGAGCAGCATAGAAGCTACACCTAAAAAGATAATACCATTGGAATAACCAAGCCGATCTCCTCTCACTGTAAACATGCGCGGCATATATTTATCTTTTGCTAAGTTGACAGCCAATAATGGAAAAGCTGAAAAACCTGTGTTTGCCGCTAATATTAAAATTAAAGCTGTGACAGCCTGAATGACATAGTAGAAAAATGTCCGTCCAAATGTGTCTGATGCAATCTGTGACACAACCGTTTCTTCTGGCTTTGGCGAGATGCCAAAACCAAACGCAAGCAATGTCACTCCTACAAATAGAACGGCCAGTAATCCCCCCATCATCAATAAAGTTCTCGCTGCATTTTGTGCAGCTGGTTTTTTAAAGGATGGAATTGTATTAGAAATCGCTTCAACACCAGTTAAAGCAGAACAGCCAGACGAAAATGCCTTTAATAAAAGAAATAACGTGATGCCTGATACATGTGTGCCAAATGCTGTATGTTCAGGTGCTGGCGGCACTTGCCCTGTTAATAGTTTAAACCCGCCCACTCCAATTAAAATGAGCAATGAAAAGACAAATAGGTACACAGGATAAGCCAAAATAGATGCCGACTCTGTCAGTCCACGAAGGTTTAACACCATAATCACTAGAACTAATACGATTGAGATCATGACATGATATGGATATAGAGCTGGAAAAGCCGATGTGATCGCATCGGTCCCAGCAGAAATGCTCACTGCTACGGTTAAAATGTAATCGACGAGTAATGATCCACCAGCAACCAGCCCTGGTTTTTCACCTAAGTTTCTGCTGGAGACGACATACGCCCCGCCGCCTTCTGGATAAGCATAAATAATCTGGCGGTAAGATAGAATTAACGCCATTAAAAGGATTAATACACAACCTGCAATCGGGAGTGAGTACCAAAACGCTGCCGCACTGACAACTGATAGAACAATCAAGATTTGTTCTGTACCGTATGCGACTGACGACAATGCGTCTGATGACAATAATGCCAAAGCTTTGATTTTTGATAGTTTTTGTTCTCCTGCTGCCTGTGATTTTAATGGTTTACCAATTAAAATACGCTTCATCAAACTGTACATGTGTTGCCCGCTCCTTTAGTGTCAAACGATTTGAGTTACAAAATTTTGGATCGCCAAAAAGACACAGAGGCAATAGAATGCCCCTGTGCCTATTGTTTAGATCACAGGTTGGTCTTTGCTCTCTTTAACGCTTACGAGGTTAGCTGACGGATTCGGGCGCATGAGATTTTGCCCTACCTTAAAAGGATTCACCCCACGTGGTGTTTTATACCACCACAATTGGTTCCCCCGCTCATCGAAATGATTCAGCGATTGGTCTTTTATAAAAGAGATCATACTCCCGTTTGACACCAAAGTAAAGAGATTTTTTCAAGGTCTTTTGATCGTTTAGAACTCAGTCTTTTTACGGTTTTTTCGTACGAAATAGACAATCATCACAAGCACAAAAAGGATGAGTGCAGCGATACACGCAAAGTAAATCCAAGCCTCGCTGCTGCTTTGTTTTTCACTTGTTTTCAGACTGTTCGATGTGCTGCTGACGGATTGATGATTAGAAAACACACCTTTGTTTTTACTCTCTATTGCAACTGTTGCTTTTTCTGTATTTGTTTGAAGAAATTGCATTACTTCATTTGACACGTTAGCTTCAGCTGCAGTCATTCCTGAGAAGACTGTCATTGTCTGTTCTTTATTCCAAACAGATGGCTGCGTCCATACAATTCGAGCCGTTGTTTCGTTGATCATGCCGAAAGAAGATACATCATACTGATCCTTTTTCACCGGAACAACGAGATCGGCTGCGTTTTCTTTCAGAAGAGAGAATGTTTGAATGCCTCCGATGAAAATGAGAGGGTGATTTTTCAATTGTTCATTTGTGACTTGAGAAGCTTTCATTAAATGATATTGAGCTACTTCTGGCTGACTAAAAGATTCCGTCAACATGGTCATTTGATTGATTGTTTCACGTTTGATTTGATCTGGTATGATGATCAATGTATTTTTCGAAGTGAACGGGAGCGGCCATGCGGCTAAATCTGGCTTTTCACTCATTGTTCCTTCTGGTATTTGAAGAGAGCTATTTTTGTCAATGAATATCCAGCCTTCTTCATCCGTATGTCTGCAGGATTCCATGTTTTTAAAACCACTTGTGACAAATTGCAAATCAATATATTCATTTTTTTGAAGTATCTTTGCATCTACTGGAATCGAGACATGATAGAATCCATTCGCATCTTTGTTGCCTAGTTTTGTTAATGGTACGTCGTGCGGTTCGTCATTGATCATAACAGTTAACCGTTCTGTTTTGCTTGCTGCTGTATCAGATTTTTTGAATGAAAGATTGAGCTTTGCACCTGATTTTTGGTTAGCTAGTAGCGCTTTCGGATAATAGTAGTGGTCGGATGCCGTCTTGTTGGTCCCAACCGTGACATCATCTCCGCCAAAATCTTTCAAACGAATCTTGTGAGATGGTTTAGACGTTTGAGCTGCAGTCTTTTGAATCAGTAAGTCCGTTCCAGTCAGTTGACCCGTTAATGCTGACTGAGTCAGAACGTTGATTTTTTCAGCAATTGTCACAGGTTTTTCCGCTGTCACAAATAAAATGGGCTGTTCTGTTTTCTTTGCTGTCAAAGTTCTCATCGCTAACGTAAGATGACTGCTTTTCGTTTTAATTCCTGCAGCTTGTTCAATCGTTTTCATCCGTCCATCCCAGCTTCCTTTAGCTCCCACAGCAATCGTTGGGTGCGTCACTTGCTTGATGTCCTTTTCTTGGATAAGTTTGATCTCTTTTTGGCGATCTTTGTTTTTCAACGTACGGTATACTTTGATGGCTGCTTCTAATTCAGCTCCATCCGGTGAATTAGGAATGACAATGTCTGTCTGTTCTTTCTGATCACCCGTTTGAATAAAAGGTGATGGAAAGTTGTCTAATGCGAGGTCTTTCTTTTGAATTCCTTTGAATACAAGTTCACTTTCAGGATACACTTTTAGCCAATTAGCAGGTGTCTCTTGGTTGATACACACGCCTTCTTTTAAGACACCATAAAATGTGACCTGAATGCGGTGAGTACCTTTTTTCAATTGTGCTTTGTTCAACTTGATTTGAATCGACTTCTTCTGGTTTTTCCCTGATACAGGGATGGTCTTTTCGATCTCTCCATCAATCATAACAGTGAATGAAGAAGGTGAAATCAATAATGGTGAAGCCTCTATATTTAACGTCAATGTGCTTGACTCTGTTTTTTCCTGATCCACTTGATAGGTAAATTCAGTGCGGTCTTCTTGTCCATATAAGGTCACTACGTCTTCTGATAGATGCTGCGTTTTTGTTTTGCTTTCTTTTGAAGGTTGAACCCAATCATCTTTGACTTGAACTCGGTTGGATTGCGCCATTGCTTGACCTGCCAAGAAAAAAGGCTGGATCGCTAAGGATAATCCTAATATATAAATCAACCATTTTAACGATTTCAATATGTCACCCGCTTTTCTTTTGTTGTTGATTGTAACGCTCGGTTTTGTACCATTTCACTTCTTGTTTCAATAATCGGCTTTTCGCCTCTACACATAAGGAGTACACAACAAGCGCAATCCATACTTGGGAATAGGTAAAGTACATGAGAACGACAATGAGAATGTTTTGTTTGGTCAGCTCTGTTTTCTCTATGCTTAACGTAATCATCACTTCTGTTAAAAAGAGGAAGAAGGCTAACCCCCATAGGATGAGTGCCACAGCTCCCACAGATAAGTGAAGATCAACGAATAAGTTTAAGATAAAAATGCCATTGGAGAGCAGTACACCAAAGAAAAATAAGAAATACGTAAAGAAAAAATAAAATAAATCGAAAATCATTCGTTTTCGTTTTAATTTCATAAACTGCCTTAAAAATTTGAGCACAACATATTGGTTGCCTCTAGCCCAGCGTGTTCGTTGCCGCCACCAGACTTTCCATGTTTCAGGCTCTTGTTCCCATGTAATCGCAGCAGGAAAGAACCGAATCACATAGCCCAGATTATACACACGAATTGTTAATTCAGTGTCTTCAGCTAGTGCATGGACATCCCAGCCGCCAAGCTCTTCTAAAATGTGCCGGCGGATCGCAAAGTTGGTGCCTGGTATCGTCGCAATGCCAAACCATTTCCATCTCCCGCCTTGCGCCATCCACTGGAAGCAGATCGTTTCTATGTTAATGAATTTTGTCAGGAGGTTTTTGGCTGCATTAATGACCCTGAATTTCCCGACAACAGCACCTGCTTTAGGATCATTCAATAATCCAAGAACCAAATGGTAGACGGCTTTCTTTTCAGGCATATTATCTGCATCGTATACACAAATAACGTCTCCTGTCGAAGCCTTTAAGCCTTCATTCAGTGCAGTAGATTTCCCCTTCCCTGCAAATGGCGGCTTTGTTTCAATCATATGAACATGATCGTATTGCTCACTAAATGATTGCACAATCTCCCCTGTATGATCAGTGGAATTGTCATTAATCACAATGATTTCAAGAAGGTGTTTGGGATAGGATAACTGGACCATGGCTTTTAGCGTCTGCCGAATGACCACTTCTTCATTATGTGCTGGAATGAGAATGCTGACGGTCGGCAGATCTTTCCCTTGTTTCGTCCATTTAGGCAGCACTTTTTCGTAAGTTAAATAGTGCTGAAAGCCTCCCTGCATCAGAAACATATGATATAGGAGCATGATCCAAATCAGTATTAATGATAGGTAAAATAAGATATCAGCCACCTGATTTTCTCTCCTTAAAGATCCGTTTTTTCATCGTCAGCCTTAAATACAATGTGTAAAAAGCAAATGCCACAATAAAGAGCAGCACCACCATTGTGAGCATTCGAAGCATATTTTCCATCCCGCTTCGTTTGTTTGTTTTTGGTTCAGCTATATTGGATTGCTCTATTTGAATATGTCCATTTCCTGTTGTTTTGATCTGGACATGCGGGGTTTCAACAGTCTGTTTTGTTTTCTTTAAATCTAGCCATTCACTAGAAGGGATCGCATCCATTTGTGTAATTAACTCTTGCAGCCCATCTATCCCCGCTTCCACATCATAGGACAGCCCAATGGCGGCGGATTGGATATGCTGCATGGATTGAATTGTCTGCTCAGCCAGTATGTTTGCACCTTCTTGGCCAGACGCTGTATCTATAGACTGTTCAGGATATAAAGTCATGCCATGAAGCATGGCGGGTGTCGACAAAAATGGTGATGCACTACTTGTTTTCCATGTACGGTCTGAGAGCTGCACCTGTCCAAATAGACTGGACACATGGCGGGAAATCACTTCATAGCCTTGCAGGGATATGGCGTCATTCGGCACTTCAAATGCAAGTGGATATAACCCCTGCTGCGTGAGCAGTTCAATGCCTTTCGTCAGCTTTTCTTCTGTATAGATGGCTTCTTGATGTTGATTGGATTTGATATACGCATTAAAATCTTTTTCATTCGGAAAAAAGCTTTTGTTCAGCTGCTGAACAGCTTTCTCTGGTTCATTTGACGTAACGGGCTGATCGTACTTTACATCCCAAAATTCAAAGCCTTTACCCGACTCCTCCGTTCGATACGTACGGCTAAACCCATGAAGAACGACACTAGCTCCATTGCTTTGCAATTGTTTTAACACGTGGACAAGTTTAGGCCGGTCACTGAGCGTCACTTCATCCCCTGTTGCTGGATCAATCCATATAGGGGTCACCGCCAGCAGAAAAGGGATATGGCGGGCTGTTACGTATCGCCCAAGTTCAAGTAACTTCTTCTCATCCGTGACGGGGTTAATCTTCCCAAGCTGTAAGTACTTTGTCTTCGTCTGACTAGAAACCGGCAGGAGAAGACTTTCAAGCACCTCTGCAAGTAGCTTGTCGTGCTGAAGCATATTTAGCATTCCGATATATGCCACACCTTCTTTTGTTTGAATCACAAATGGCTGCTCAGCTTGATTTTTCTTTATTAAGAATTTACGTTGCAGATCTGTCCCTTGAACCGTCTGAGCTGTGATTCCTCTCTCTAGCTGACGGTATTCTTGATCATCAGTATCTTTGATTTGACTGATGTGATCTTGTTTGTGAAAAGTAAGCTTGGAGAATGGGCGAAGCTGTTCCGCATTGTATCCTATTGCGATTAAACGTTTTGATTCGTTTATGAGACGTACGGTTTGTGCTTTCAACGTTCTCTTTTCTTCTCCTATATAGATAACTTGCTGAAAGTTATTGAGGTTCTTTTCAGTTATTTGTTCATCAGATAAAATGGTCGTTCGTGTGGAAAAATGCCCCACAAGTACATCAAGCATATGAACAGTTGGCGTTGTCTCACCTGATTGTGTGGAATAGACGATGAGGGTCCTGGACTCTTTCTCAAGTGCACCAGCTGATGTACTGTCTTTGATCGAAAGCATAGAGAAAAGAACGAATAACAAACAACATTTCGTCAAAACATTAAAGTTCATTCATCATCATCTCGTTTTCTAGTTCTTCTAAAAATTGCTCTGGTGTCCGATAGTCCGAGCTGCTTGTTAAATGACAGACATGAAAAGTTAAGGTCACTTCACGACCATTTAGCAGGACATGCGTTTGCAGTTTATCCTTTAGCTTTTCAAGAACGATCGAGACGTTTTCTGCAGGTGTGTGAGTGAGCAGCAGCCCGATTCGTTCTTCGGATAATCGAAATTTCTTATCGGTTTCTCTCACACTTTCGCGAATCTTCATACTGAGTTGCTGGAAAAGATGCTGCATTTCTTTTTCTCCATATAATGTTTTGAATTCCGCTGAGTAGTGCATATGAAGAAGGATAAAGACGAATGGCTGTTTGTATCGTTCTGCTCGTTTCATTTCCTCAGATAACTCGAGCCTCATCCGCTCTGCATTGTCAAAGCCTGTGGTTGAGTCAATCGCTACAAATTGTTTGATGGCCCTCTTTTGTTGGTCAATGGTGTGACGCATCGTTTTTATTCGCTCATGCACGTTTCCAGCAGAAATAGCAAAAAAGAGAAGCGCCACGCCCCATATCACGACATCTTGCAACGTTTGATGAGAAAAGAGTGAATTTGTGTGACCGAGCTCTGTAAAGAACATCCCGCTTCCTATAAAGAACAAAATCAACAAAGTAAAAACCAATGCTGGCAAAATACCAAATAAAATACCGCATCCTATCACGACAAATGTGAGTGTGATGATCATGACACTCTCCGCATCACGTCCATTCAAGTAGCCCATAAATAAAATGAGTCCCGCAAACGTGAGGAGCAGCGTATAATACGTGCGATAGGTGTTACTGAATAACCTTTTCATTTAGAAGCTCCCTTTCTGCAATTAGAGGCAATAAATTATCAAATGAGTGTGTATCTTTTTCGTTCATATAGCCTCCGTAATAAGGCTTGAGAGGATCTTGGATTTGCAGCTCTTTCATTCGGTGATAGACGTCTTTTGCAAAATCATCTTCTCCTTGTTTGAGTGCATATAAGATCACCAATGCATAGACTGAAGGCGATTCATACGTCACTGCTGGCTGTAATGTGCTCAGTTTATATCGTCCGTACAGCTTTCCTTCCTTTTGGAAGTTGGTTTTCAGCCATTTCATGATGACTGATGTATCAACCTGTGCACGTTCGGCATGAAGAGCCGTATAAAGCTGATCGATCAAGTTGATTTCCTGATCAAATGAGTAGACTTTCTTCGCTATGTCATAGGATTTTGGAAAAAAACCTTTTTGTCTCGGTGCATTTTGTAGAATGGCCAATTGGTTGTTCATCATTTGTTCTGTGAATAGGTGGAGGGATACTAGTTCTTTGATTGCTTTTGGGTCAAGATATGAAAGTGTGATTGTATGTGAAGTTTGCTTTGTCGATGCATCATAATAGTCGGTCAACATACCCTTGAACATGTTTTTGTCTTTTAACGCTTTTGCGATTTTTTTGGCTGTGGTTTGATACACTGACTTCTGCCACAATTGATCTGCTTTTTGAAGTGCTGTTACTACACGTAAGTCATCAACTAAAGCATTGACTTTGCTTTTTTGATGAGATTCGATTTGCCAGCTAAGAAGATCATGTTCCAGTAAGAATTGAGTGCGCAAGACGTCTACCTGTTGATCAAAAGATGTTTGATCTTTTTTTCTAACAAGATACTCCATCCAAAGTCCGAGCGATTCTGATAAGTAAGTAGGCTGTTCCGCAAGCGAGGTTCGAATCATGCCTTGATCTGTCATTAAGTGGTGAGTCATAAAGTACTCTCCTGACAATACTGGCTTTGCAGGTTCTGGTTGAGCTGAATGTTGCTGCTGTTTCCAGGTACATCCGCCTAGTAGAATGACAATGAGTATAGCGATAGCTGTACGATGTATGGGTGTATCCATTCGTGTCCCCTTTCAATCCTTGTTCTCTCTAAGCATCTAACGATTTATTATAGAGCGTTTCTGTTTAAATGAAAATAAATATTTTATACCAAATTACGAGTCTTTTCGCTTACATATTCCCATTTACAGAAAAACAACATGTCAAAATACTCGAACAAACAAAAAACCCATGCGAATTCACATGGGTTTTTACACAACTATTGATCTAATTTTAGTTTCTTCAATTGTTCTGCAAGTGCGTTATTGATTGGTTCTTCCACTTTCTTTTGTTTCTTCATATATTTAGACACATCGTGCTTACTGGCTCGTTTTTGATTGGATTGTGATTTGCGTTTTTCGAAAACAGACAGTTTCTCTCTATGACCACAAACACAGGCAAATATTTTGCCATCGCCTTCCCCGCGCAGCTCAAGCTTTTTATGACAGTTCGGGCAGCGTGCATTTGTTTTCTTTGCCACATTTTTTCGATGTCCGCATTCTCTATCCTGACAAACAAGCATGGTGCCGTTTTTCCCGTTCACTTTTAACATGAGTTTTCCGCAGTCAGGACAATGTGTGCCTGTCATGTTGTCATGCTTAAAGGTTTGGTTCGTTTGTTTGATTTCAGATACGGCTTGTTTTGCATATGACTTCATTTCACTCATGAATTGAGAAGCTTTCAATTGGCCTTTCGCAATTTTAGAAAGCTTTTGTTCCCATTCCGCTGTTAACGCAGGTGACTTTAAATCTTCAGGTACTAAAGAAAGCAGCTGCTTCCCTTTCGATGTGATGAAGATGTCTTTGCCTTTTTTCTCAATTAAGAAGCTGTTAAACAGTTTCTCAATGATATCAGCTCGAGTTGCCACTGTCCCCAATCCACCCGTTTCGCCAAGGGTTTTCACTAAGTCCTTTTCCTTGTTCTGCATAAATGCAGACGGGTTCTCCATGGCAGATAAAAGGGTCGCTTCGTTAAAACGAGCAGGAGGTTTCGTTTCGCCTTTTGTCTCTTTTAATTGGCGTACGTCAAGTGACTGCCCCTCTGTTAATGCCGGCAAGTGCTGATCTGCTTCGGCTGATTCCTCGTCTTCATAGGAATCATCGTACACGGCTTTCCAACCGGCTGATTGCACAATTTTTCCTTTCGCTGTGAATGTCTCACTGCCGATCTTGGCGATCACTGTTGTTTCCTCATATTCAAAAGGGGTCATCAGTACAGCGAGGAATCGTTTGGCAATGAGGTCATATAATTTACGCTCTTTATCACTTAATGCACCCGGATACAGCTCTTCCTCGGTTGGAATGATCGCATGGTGATCTGACACTTTGGCATCGTTGACGAAGCCTTTATGTGCTTTAATGCCTGATTGTAGAATGCGATTCACATGCTGCGCGTAAGGTCTAACGTTCATTCCTTTGAGTCGATCTTTTAATGTGGGAACGATATCTGCCGAAATAAAACGTGAATCTGTACGCGGGTACGTCACAAGCTTATGCTGTTCATACAGACGCTGAAGTGTAGACAGTGTTTCTTTTGCTGAAAAACCGTAGCGTTTATGGGCATCACGCTGCAATTCTGTCAGGTCATATAATCCTGGAGCAAAGGATTTTTTCGCTGTTTTTTTCAGTGCATCAATCACTGCAGGTTTTCCTTTACAGGCTGCCAAGCGCTCCTTCACTACATCCTCTTGGAATGTACGGTTTTGTTTTGTCTTTGCATCCTGCCAAGTCAGCGTCAGTCCGTCTACTTGTGCCGTCAGCCCAAAGAACGACTTCGGCTGGAATTGCTGAATGTCTTCCTCTCGCTTGGCGATCATAGCAATCGTTGGCGTTTGCACACGTCCACAGGATAACTGCGCATTGAACTTCGTTGTCAGCGCTCTTGTTGCGTTGATTCCTACAATCCAGTCTGCCTCTGCACGCGCAACCGCCGAGCGATACAGGTTATCATACTCTCTGCCGTCTTTTAATCGTTTGAACCCTTCTTGAATGGCTTTGTCTGTAACAGACGAAATCCATAAACGTTTTAGAGGCTTTTTCACATGGGCTTTTTCAAGAATCCACCTTGCCACAAGCTCCCCTTCACGTCCAGCATCTGTTGCGATGACAATGTCTTTTACATCTTTTCTCGCCAGCTGCGCTTTGACCGCTTGAAACTGTTTCCCTGTCTTTTTCATCACGACAAGCTTGAGTGGTTCTGGAATAATTGGTAAATCCTCTAGACGCCAGGATTGAAATTCTTTCCCGTAGCCTTCTGGATCAGCCAGTGTCACCAAGTGGCCAAGCGCCCACGTGACAATGTATTGATCTCCTTCTAAGAAACCATTTCCTTTTTTATGACACTTCAGCACACGTGCAAGGTCACGTCCTACCGAAGGTTTCTCTGCTAATACAACTGTTTTTGACACTAGATTTCACATCTCTTTCTTCTATCCATCCTTTTATTATAGCAGACGTGGAGATGCGGTTCTAATGACGGATTATTTCTTCAATCGTTTAATGATTTCGTTTGTGACCTCTTGTGTTTGATAAGCTCCGCCGATATCTGCCGTTAAAAAGCCGTCTGCTGTGACAGATTCAATCGTATCGAGAAGGTGTGTGCCTAATTCTTCCTCTCCGAAATGATCAAGCATGAGTTTAGCGGTCCAGATTTGTCCGATAGGGTTTGCGATCCCTTTTCCAGCGATATCTGGTGCTGATCCATGTACTGGCTCAAACATGGATGGATATTTACCATTTACATTGATATTGGCTGCTGGTGCGACGCCAATACTACCCATTATGGCGGCACCAAGATCCGTCAAAATGTCACCAAATAAATTGCTGGCTACGATGACATCGAATTTCTCTGGTCTTGTGACAAAGAAGGCTGAGAGCGCATCAATGTGCTGAGAATCTGCCGCCACCTTAGGGTAGTCCTTTTTGACGTCTTGAAACACTTCATCCCAAAATGGCATGGTATGCACGATGCCGTTTGACTTTGTTGCACTTGTTACATGCTTTCGTCTCTTTTCTGCTAATTGAAAAGCAAAACGCATCGCACGTTCTGTCCCTTTTCTAGAGAAGACGGCATTTTGAATCGCAAGCTGATCCTCCCCTTGATAAATCCGACCCCCAATTTCACTATATTCGCCTTCTCCATTTTCTCTTACAACTAGTAGATCAAAATCTTTTGGCTGAGCAAGCGGAGAACGGATGCCCTTTAGCTGTTTTGCCGGTCTTACGTTAATCACCTGTTCAAATTCCCGTCTAATTTTAATGAGCAGTCCCCAAAGCGAGATATGATCAGGCACTAAGTTGGCATCACCGACAGCCCCTAAGAAAATACTGTCAAAGGCTTTCAGTTGTTCCAATCCATCCTTTGGCATCATTTCGCCATGCTCTAAATAGTATTCGCAGCTCCACGGAAAATCCTGAAAAGAAAAAGTCAGACCGCCATGCACCTCTGATATCGCTTTCAAAACACGTACTGCTTCTGGTACAACTTCTTTTCCTACCCCATCACCAGGTATCGTCGCAATCGAAAAGTGTTTCATTGTATTCTCCCCCTTATGAATGGTCGACCGTCGACCGATTAAGTTGAGTTTACTAAAGAGTTCATGTTCTTTCAATAAACAAAAAGACGCTTTTTGATCAAAGCGCCTTTTTGTTCTGCAACTGTAATGGGACTGACTGTTTTTTTCTACCTGCTCCTTTTTTATCTGAAAGAAGCAATCCTCCCAAAGTCAGAGCTGTTCCGAGCAGTGACATGAAGGTCAATCTCTCATGGAGAACGATCATTGAAATGACCATCGTGATGATTGGAACGCCATAAATGTAGATACTCGATTTCACCACACCGATCGTCTTCACGGAAAAGCTCCATGTCAGAAAACAAATAGCAGATGCAAAGACGCCTAAAAACAGCAAGTGGAAGGCAAACGATGGATTCGTCAACCGCTCCCAGTCTAAACGAATCTTAAAATGCCAGATCAGTGGAATCATCCATAAAAGCCCGTAAAAGAAAACACGTCTTGTCACCTGAATAATATGGTAGCCATATTGATTGATCATTTTCGATAAAATGGAATAAAATGCCCAGACAATGGTAGCCATAAATGCTAAAGCATCGCCGAGTGGATTCAATTGGAATGTCGTCATCCCGTTCAAGCTAATCAGCACAATTCCCGTCATCGCAATGAAAAAACCGATAAAAAACCGGCTATGTAGCGGCTCATCTTTTAATAAAAAATAAGACAATAGAAAAGAGAAAAATGGGACAACGGAGCTGATAACACCTGCATTCGAAGCGAACGTATAGGTAAGTGCAACATTTTCTAAAAAATAGTATAAGACCACACCGCATAACCCTGCGAGCGCAAACATCCCTTCATGCTTTCTATGTTGCACCTTCATGGTGACTGGATAAATGATCATCAGGGCAAGGTACCCAAGGAAAAAACGAAAAAATAAAATCTCTGTTGGAGAAAAAGCCGTTAATAATATTTTGGTTGATATAAAGGTAGATCCCCATAAAAAAATGGTGAGCATGGCTGCTAGATGACCAAGAAGCTGTTTATTTTTCATTTTGCTGTTACCTGCTTTGCAAAAATTTGCTGATACTGCCCTGGCGTAAGCCCAATAAATTCCGAAAAGAAATGAGTCAAATGACTTTGATCAGAAAATCCAGCGGCAGCAGCTACATCTATTGGCTTCATTCCTTGGGCGAGAAGTTCCTTCGCATAGTTCACCCTGATTGTCTGTAAATAACGATACGGCGTAATTCCTCTGAACTTTGTAAAAGCACGCAGCAATGAATATTTGTTCATGGACACAAGCTCACCTAAGTCATCTAACGATATATTTTCCGTGAGATGTGTTTCAATATATTGCTGTACGTCTTGGACTTTTTGTTCATTGGCATTGGCTGCTGATACTTTTTCCTCTGGTGTATCAGAATAGGTTTCGATCAACTGCTTCATCAAAAAGTAAAAGGCTTCCTGTTTATTCAAAGCAGGAGCTTCTTCTGTGATCATTTGATGAAGATCATATAATTGCTTTGCTAGTTCACTTTGTGAAACCACAGGGGCTTTAAAATGCGGCTTGTGCTGAAAGACCTTCTCCAGCACCTCTGGTTCAATATTTAAGCTGCGATAATCTAGCGGCATGTGATCAAATTGTTCACATGCGTGGTTATCGTACGGATTGAAAAGAAGGATATCTCCTTTTTCAATGATGTATTCTTGATTTTGGCAGAACATACGTCTTTGACCGCCTTCAATAAATCCAATCACATAGTATGGATGAAAATGTTTTGGGAACTTTTTGATGATGGCATGAAAGCGATACGCCTCTATTTGCAAGTCCTTATCAAAATGGACTGTTCGTTCCTCTAGTATTCTCATGTCGATCCCCTCTTTTCACTGAGCTGATCATTAGTGTAGCACACCCTTTTTCTCTTGGATTGTACGATATTGACTTTTCGATGCAGGCTTGCCTAGAGGGAAGAACTTGGATAACATGAGACAAAAGATGATGTACAAAAGAGGGAATGATGGGATGAATTCATTCGAGATGGAAAGACCAGCACCGTATCACATGCAATTTTATGAACAGCTGAAGCAAATGATTTTTGATGGCCAGTTTCAGCCAGGAGAGCGCATCAATGAAACGCAGCTTGCCAAACAATTTGGCGTAAGCCGCTCACCAGTGAGAGAAGCCATGCGGCTTTTAGAAAAGGACGAACTTTTAATCGCTGATCCCAAATCAGGCTACTCTGTCTATACGTTAACAGAGCGGGATGTCGAGGAACTCTATCAAGTCCGAATGGCTTTAGAAACGCTTGCCGTTAAGCTTGCCTGCAAAGAAGCCACAGATAGAGAAATAGATGACATTGAACAGGTGCTCACGAAGGCAGACGAAGCGATCAAACAGCAGCTGCCATCTCAGGATATCGTTCAGTTACACGAAGCGTTTCATCAAACAATTATACAAGCCAGTCACAATCACCGTTTATCTAAACAATTAAATCACGTGAATGCGCTCATTCATTATTGCCGCATCTTTCATTTTAGCGGCGGGCCTCGGGCCGAGACGATTCAAAAAGAGCATACGGCCATTTTCACTCAAATAAAAGAACGCCGGGCTGCTGAAGCCGTTCAGGCGATGACAGACCACCTCATACATGATGTGGCGCATTTAAAGCAAGTACTCTCTGAAACAACCGAAAAGTAATGCGTGTCATTTCCCATTTTTTAAGCATTCGTTGAACATATTTTGAATTTTTCGTAGATTATCGCATGTTCAGGCGATCTTTCGTTTATATTAGAAGATGAGAAACTAGCTTTTATACAGGAGGATTTGTATATGCATACAAGTATTAGCCGTCTGAGACAGGCGGGTTTTATTGAGGGTATGTCTCTTTTAACCCTTCTTTTAATTGCCATGCCTCTAAAATATTTTGCGGATATTCCGATGGCGGTCACCATTGTGGGCTCTCTTCATGGCGCATTGTTTGTGATCTATATGCTCATTTTGGCATATGTGACCTTTAAAGTTCGCTGGCATTTGAAATGGTCCATCGCCGGATTCTTTGCGGCATTCATTCCTTTCGGCAACTTCGCCTATGACAAGGTGCTTCGCCAGTATGATACAAAAGCTTAATCAAAAAGGGCTAAAACGACATTCGTTTTAGCCCTTTTTCTACACGCTGACGTATTTTTTAAATCGATGCATATTTCACAATGGCTGCTTGACGTGTCATTTCGTGATATGCCACCCATAATTCATCACCTGGCAAGACGCTAGTGATCGGATCGATTGGCTGTTTCACTTCATACATCACGCCTTCTCTCTCAATCTGAATGATCGCTAACGGCTGGTTGCCGATGACACCGGAAAATGTGACATGGGTCACTTTTGCACTTCCTTGTTTCTCTTGCATAAGACTGATTTCTTTATCTAGCTCTTCTTGTTTTGTCTGCATCGTGATTTGAGTTCCTGGCGCGACCTCCATATGGTCAGGTATGAATTGACTGACCGTTTTTGTAATGGATTGATCTCCGCTAGAAACCGTCACATCCAGCATAATAGGCTTCTGATCATGAATTGTGACTGGATATTGCTTCACCCGTTGGATCGTTCCTGTCAATGTCACGTCTTTCCCCGATCGATTCCGCACTTCATGGCCATAGGCTGCCATTTTCAACTGACCGCTGATGTCAACGAGATCGGCTTTTTCTCCTAGTTTAAATTCAAAACCAGCTGCTTGAACCATCGGAATGGTATACCTTTTCTGATCTGCTTCAAATGTAAGTGATAAGACGGTGCCTCGTCCTACGATTCCATATGATTCTATGTTTCTTAAAATAGCGCCTTTGATGAACTTTGGCTCGCTTGGCTGCGAGAAGTCACCTTCTTTTAAGAGCATCGCTTTTTTCTTTTTCGGATTGTAGAGAATGGCGATACGCTGACCCGGTTGCGGTATCTGAGTATAGGATACAACCGTTTTAACCGCCTTTTCGATATTTTTCCCATCATATTGAAATTGAAGTTGCATGTTGACCAGCGGCTGTTCGTTGATGTAGGTACCCGTTTCTTTGACAGATACAATATTGGCTTCTAATGTGACACTGTCTTTTATCTTGTTCTTTCTCACCAGTCTCAAAATCGGTGGCAGGAAGATCGCTAGCACAAATAACAGCAGTGGGATAAAGAGCCATATCGCCCAGTTGAGAATGAGTGGTCCGCCCTTCATAACATATTGCATAAAGGTGTCAACAGACGTTTGGTGGGCTGGACTGGCATTTTCGATTGAGATGACCTTTTGCAAAGAAAATTCCTTTAGCTGTTTGCTTTTCGTCTCAAATGCCCCCGTTAATTGGTTGCCAAGTGAATAATAGAGCCAATTGCTCTTCACATTTTTATGAAAAGAGAGATCTTCTTTTTGTAAAGATTCATATGACAACGACTGAGACAGCTTGCTGGCAGACGTCGCCTTATTCGTGCGATGATTATAAATATAACCAGTTAGCTTGCCTTTTGCTTCGTCCTTTGCTGTAGAGCCTAAAAGAAGAACTTCTTCTTCATTCAGCTGGTAGATAAAGGTTTGGTACATCGGTTTTGGTGTTGGGACGACTTCCCCAAGCCTTCCCTCTGCATCCACTTTCCTTGGTCTTTTTGGATAGTTGGATTCGACAGCGACAGCAACGTTTTGTGATGATCCGATCGTTTTTTTCAGTTGCTGCACGACTTTATCTTCAATGAGGCTAAACGGTTCTGCACTTTTGGAGACATAGACCTCAAGCTGATGCTTCTCGTTTGAGATTCCGCTGACATACGCCTTCTGGTCATTTTTCAAAGTCAATTCAAACATAGGGAATGGGGTCTGCCCTCTAAAAGAATTCATGACGACATCGATGGAAACAGGTCTTGCTGGCAGCTTCAGCTCGCTGAGATTGTGGACATGAAACTGACCATTCTTTAGCTCACCGAGGACCGCAGCAGCGCCTTCCATTTCTCCTGTAAACACGAGACGTCCATTCCATTGATATGTATTCGTTTTTAAAAATGAGGGAATCTGTAAGTTTTGCTTGACGAGTTCTTTCTTTGCTCCGCTTGGAGACAGTTTTTCGATCAACAGCTGATCGTCTTTATTTTTTAAAGCAAGTAAGAGATGGTTCCCTTGAATAGATGGCAGCATTTCATTAAACGTATCGCTTTCCGTTATCCATTCACTGATTCTTTTTCCTGATTGAGGATCATACATTGCAAAATGGAGCTGCTGGTTTTTTGATACAGCACTCACTACTCGTTTTCCTTCATCGAATGTAAATATTTGTTTGACGTCATATTGCGTCGCTTTCCCTGCTGACAAATCATCTTGGTAATGGTTCCACACCAAGACACTAAGAATGATTGCTGGAATAAAGAAGACAATATACCTGAGGAAAATCACTGGTATTCTTTTCACTTGATCGCTTCCTTTCATGGAGTTCCTTTTTCTTATACGTCAGTGCAGCGAGAATGTTTCATGCTAGCAGAATACCATTCCAACTTTCTAAATCCATATTTTACATATTTGATTGTTTACGATAAAATCCAATCAGATTCAAAAAAAGGATGTTATCTCAATGGATAAGCTATCATCGATCATTCTAGCGGCTTGGCTGCGTGTTCCCCGTTGGTTCAAGCAAGGGGTGCTCGTATCTATTACCATTTTCTTTTTTTATATGTGCTTTGTAAAGGGGCTGACTGGCTGGTACACCTTGCCGCCTGTCACTTTGCTCGCATGCGCCATTTGTTCCTTTTTCATCTGGATGGTGTGGCTAAACAGTCAAAAAAACAAGTAAAAAGGAGAATTTCATGAAAGAATCCATCTTTTATTTTGCTATCTCTTTTGTTCTTCAATGGGTTTGGTATGGGGTTGTGCATCCAGATAGAGGCGTGACACTGCTGGACATGTTGATCTTCTCTATTTTGTTTACGGTGATGTTCTTTTTTATTGGCCGGATTTGGAGGTATCAGAAGAAAGGGCGAAGGGATTGATAATGAAGCATTTCCTCTTTCTGTCGATGAGTGTTCGTTGTTCTATTGTTAGCGGCGGATCTTTTTGAAGGAGATATCATGCGGACGGTGTCCGCTTTTATCTTCCTTTTTCCTATTTTATTGTTTAAAACGTAAAAAGGCTGCCAAATAGATGGCAGCCCGTTTCTTACTCTTTTCATGCAAATAAATAATCAATGTTTAATCTCCGTCACGGAGTGTATGAATTAAGATTCGATCATATCAGTGTGTCATATGTGTTCCGAGTGAACCTACGTTTGAAAGTAAACGCCATGGAAGTTCTGGATAACAAGACAACGAAAGCCCTACCTCTCATTCGTCCTTACGGCTCCGAAGCCGTGCCAGTGTGAATTGTAAATCAAAACGTCTTTTTTCCATTCTTCCGCTTTTATAGGGGGCGGTTGCAGAAGGAAAAGAATAAGTTTGTTCGCTTTGACAGCGTCTCGTTCTTATCAAGTAGAAGCTCTATTGCTTCTCATTATGTCATAGAAAAAAGAAAGTTTACTTTCTTTATTTATTTGCTATTTCAACACTTAATATAAAACTATAACACGTTCCCCCAACTTACGCAAGTGTTAAAGTGATAATTCTGCTGGTGTCCGGTTTCCTTCGTTCATATAACGAATGGAGGTTGGGTCAATCTTAAGGATCACTAGGTTTGGATCATCTTTTCCTTTAAACCATTTCTCCATCTCATCAGACCAAAGGCGGTCGATCAATTCTGGATCATCAGTTAATGTGGCTTCACCTGCGATTTCTGCATATGTGTCCCCAAATCCTTCACCTGAATAACCAATGAGAATATGAACATTCGGATTTTTTTCAATCTCATCCGCTTTATGTGTTTCTTTGCTTGTTGGTGTATATAATGTCAGCCCTTCATGAAAAAAAGTCATATAGCGGGTATGCGGCTTATCTTGTTCAACAGTCGCCAATGTTCCGACTTTTTGTTCGTCTAATAAATTCATTACCTTTTGTTTTAACTCTTCTTGTGACATGTATCTTCACTCCTTCAAAATGTCATCCGTACTCTTAGGTTTCCACGACAACCCATTCATTAAACAAAGAAATGTGTTTTTCATAAAAAGACATCTTCTAGCTGATGCTATAAAAAACGGACACATTGAAAGGGGAAGTTGAACATGCATCATGAAACGATGTTCCATTTGAGTTCACTTGTTATTGCAGCGGTTGTTGTGGGCATTATCATATGGTCTGTCTCATCTGTACAGAAGAATCGGAAGAAATACTAAATACACCGCCCAATCAAAGCTGGGCGGCGTGTTTATTGATCATGTATTCATAAAGGAACCGCCGTTGACGTGAAGTGTCTGTCCCGTCATATAAGACGATTCGTCCGAAGCAAGCAGTACATAGCAGCCTACATGCTCCACAGGCTGTCCTGGTCTTCCCATTGGCGTCTCGGCCCCGAAGCTTTCGACACTGTCTTCATCAAATGTAGATGGAATGAGCGGCGTCCAAATTGGACCGGGTGCTACACCGTTTACCCGAATTCCATCTTTCACAAGCGACTGTGCCATAGAACGAGTAAAGCCGTTGATGGCCCCTTTAGTCGCCGTATAATCAATGAGCACTTTGTTGCCTCGATACGGGTTAATAGATGTTGTATTAATAATGGAACTTCCCGGTTTTAAGTAATCGAGTGCCTTCTTCGTAAAATAAAAATAAGAATAGAAATTGGTTCTAAAGGTTTGGTGAAGCTGTTCACTAGAAATATCTTGAATACGTTCTTTCGGATGCTGTTCGGCCGCATTATTGACTAAGATGTCCAGCTTCCCAAAGGCTTCAACTGTCTTTTCTACCGCTTTCTCACAAAAGGCTTCGTCCCCGACATCCCCTGCAATCGTTAAACATTTGACGCCTTCCTGTTCTACACGTTTTTGCGTATCCTCTGCATCCTCATGTTCATTTAAGTATACGATCGCGACATGAGCTCCTTCTTTGGCATACGCGACAGAAACGGCACGTCCAATTCCGCTATCTCCCCCTGTAATCAGCGCTACTTTTCCTTTTAGCTTACCAGACCCTTTATACGATTCATCCTCATAGATCGGCGCAGGATTCATTTCTCTTTCACTGCCTGGCTGCTGATCCTGCGTTTGGCGCGGAATGCCATTTGTTAAGTATTCACGTAAATCCATGTGTAAGCTCCTCCTTGATTTGTTGATGTATCCTTTCATTACCACTTCATTTTTTCACTCAAACATCCCTATGCTTCATCAATGCGTTTTGAAAACTGACAGGTTTCAGGATGGGAAAAATCGGTTACATAAACATAAAAAAGGAGCGTTCTCACATGCTGTCAACCATTTCTAAAACCTTTAGCAGACCAAAAGGCTGGCTCGGAAGCATCGCAGGTTTTATTATGGCAAATGAAAATAAGGCACTGAATCAATGGGCGATCCAGCATTTAGATTTATCAGATGGTGAAAACATATTGGAAATAGGCTATGGCCCCGGCTATAGCATCAAACATATGCTCAAGCATTATGACGATCTTCACATTGATGGACTAGATGCTTCTTCAACTATGAAGGAACAGGCGCATTCGCGTATAAAGAAACGATCCAAAGAGAAGCAGGTCCGGCTGTATGTCGGGAAAATTGAAAGAACGCGCCTGCCGGCGGATCAGTATGACAAAGTACTCTCTGTTAACAATTATACGATTTGGGATGACCCAAAGGCTGGCGCACTCAACCTTTATCACACCTTGAAACCTGGCGGAAAACTCGTCATTGTGATGCAGCCAAGAGAAAAAGGAGCAGACGCCAATCGGACAAAAGAAATGGGCGAAAGCATCCTCAATGACTTAGAATTTGCTGGATTTGATCAGTTTTCTGTTGAATATGAGGAGATTCGTCCCACCCTCGCTGTCTGTGTCACAGCAAAAAAGCCGAGAAGCGAATAAGCTCTCGGCTTTTTTCTTACCATTTTGCCTCTTTGACAAATTGATAAAAAAGTTGATGTAATTTCTGTTCAATCTCTTCCTTTGTTCCTTGTCCATAAAGCGCCATGCTTTCTTCGCTTTCAATGATGGATGAACTGATCAGGCTAAACATTTCAGACCCTTCTTTGCCAAGCTCTAGCGGCGCCAGCATGAGGAGCATTCTGGACATGAGCTGCTGCCCGCCATCCATGCTTTTGATCTCGTATGCCTCACCAAGATCATAGATATGAAAGACCGGTTTCTTAATGAGATCATGCTTTAAGTGGAAAAGAGCAAACTCAGTTCCCGGAATGCCTAAACCACCTTGCTGCTCACGCTCAAGTAAACCGGCTGTCACTTCGTCTGCACGTTCTAAATAGCCTTGACTTTCAACCTGACGCATCAGCTCTCTCATTGTTGACTCATGCTGGTCCGACGTCTTCTTTTTTTCGATTGTAAAATGGGACAAGATGCTGCGAATCACTGACATATAATTCGTGATTTGCTCTGCCATTCCTATCATATCAACCGTTTCCTCCACCGATTCTTTTGCAGATTCCTGCGCTCTTTTTTTCTCAATCAGATAAGGAATTTTTCGTTTAATATGAGACTTGACCCGCACCGCGTCATCCTCGTTTAAGAGCGGGCTGACCATAATGTAATCAATATGCTCATAGGGGATCGGAACGGTTGATACAATCATGTCATAGCTTGCAGCGTCGATTTCCTTTAGCTCCATTAAGGAAGATAGATCGAATTTGGCGATCTCAGGCAATTCTTTTTTTAATCGTGATGCGAGCATTTTTGACGAACCGATACCGCTTGAGCAAACGACCAATGCATGAATCTTGGTTTCTTCTTTTTTAATTTCAAGCACCGAACCAAAATGAAGCACGATAAAGGCAATTTCATCCTCTGGAAATTCGATCTCAGGAAAGAAGCGCTCCACACCTTCTTCAATCGCCATGAACAGCAAGAAGTAGTCTTTTTTTATTTGTTGTGTGAGCGGATTGTAAATCCGCATCTTTTCTTTTAATCGGTTCATAGCTGGTTCAAGATGAGACACGAGTCCCTCATACAATGAATCGTTTTCATTTAAATGATAGCCTGTTTTATGAGAAATAAAGTCAATGAGTTTCTTCGTTCTCAGCGCGATATCTAACTCAATCTCATCAATGCGGTATTCTGCCGTAAAGCTTCGATTTGCACTGCGCAAATGGATGGTCATGTATCCAACTTCAGCTTCAGGAATCTCTACATTAAACATGCGTTCTAATGCTCGTGCGATTCTGAGTGAAGATTCAAATTCCTTCGTCCGCTTTAATTCAAGCAATTCATCCTCTTCCATCCGAATGGTTTCACCGATTTGAATGCGTTCAATGGCATAGGTTAAGTGAACGACAAGTGCAATATAGGCACTATCTGACAACGAGAGAGAGAGTCTGTTTTTCAAATGAAAGAGAAGCCTTTCTACCTTGAGCAACTGTCCTCGACTGACTACCCCAAATACCTTTTCAGTCGCTTTCGTTCGATGTTTAATATTCATCTCAATCGTTTCGAGAAATAATTGAATGTCGAGACGGTCAACGATCAGGTTCCCGACAATTTTTCGTTTGGCTTCCTCCGGTCCTTTTAATTCAATACCGTACCCACGCTTGCGGATAAGCAGTAAACCGTAAGGAGCGATCCAGTCCGTCAGTTCATCTAAGTCGTAACTGATGGTCGCATTTGTGACCTGCAAGTCGGCTGCAAGTGTATATAATTTCACCGGTTCTTTTGCTTCAAGTAGGGCACACAGGATTAAGAGCTTCCGTTCATCAGAACTATATTCAATTTGATCTTCATTTGAAATATGAGACAGAAGCCGCTGTTTGTCTTCCTGTTCACCGACCGCCTTCAAGCCCTTCCCCGGCTGTTTATCAAGTGATAGGTTGTAATTCTTTAAAATAGGTTTAATGGATTTAAGTTCTCTATGAATGGTTCTTGTACTTACCTGAACAGAATCGGCGATCTCACGAATGGTGACATAACGATTTTGCTGAATCATATATTTGATCACTTTCTGTTCTCGTGCCGTTATGTACATGAAATGCCTCCTTCTGCTTAAATAGGTCTATTGTCACACTTTAATATAAAACGCTTTCACTGATCGATGCAACCTGAAGTTGATCTAAATTTGGCACACAGGTTGTGACAAAATGAAAGACTCACACGTTTCTCCAAAAGGAAGGTCCATAATCCTTTTGATGAAATTGAATCGTTTGTTCATGAAATGGCAGTGCGCCCCCGACCTTTAATGAATAGGTAGGATGATAGACGGGAGAGCCAAAGCAATACTCCATCGTCCCTTCCTCCGGCCGAAACATGACGGTTCGCATCGTCCCAAACAGCTCTTCATAATTGTGCACAGTCAGACCAGCAGGGTATTCTGCCTGAAATAGTTCCGTAAGAGACTCGCTTGACGGCTGTTCTTCTAAAGCTTGAATTAACATGTCGTACCTGACAACAGAATGATGTTTCGTCAACCCTTTTGCCGTGTGATCAGCGAGCGGATGGTTCGTAGCCGCAATAAATCCACGCTCCGGCCTTCTCACCTTTTTTTGCCCATCAATTATTTCAATCACAGCCGCCTCTCCCTGCCGGTCAGCAAGCATTAGATGAACATTAGACGCGACGGGCATTTCCTGTACCAAACGGACGGCATCCTCCACCGTTTTACAGGACTCTAGCACAGCACGAATAACATGATATACTTGCAAGCCAGCAACAGCCGGCGGCTTTAAGCCTGGTTCGTTGCCAATAGGCGGACCGCATGCAGAAAATGTCACCGATAGACCATGTTCATTCATCCCATCCGATCGACCAAATAAGATTAATGATGAGCCTGTATGGACTGCTGAGCCCTTCACATGTGTAGATACAAGACGCATATCATCAAACAGCGGAGAAAAATCATAGTTGCGCAGCATCACCGTTTGTTGATTGGCAGCCTCATTTCCCTGCATCACACAATGGGAACAACCTGGCTGAAGATGCGAAGAATAGAAAAAGGTCAAATTGCTTTCATCCATTTGCATTTCATCACAAAATCCCGTGAGTTCTTCCTCTAACTGAGGAAGAAACGGTCGAATCAGCTGCTTCGTTTCCTTCACAGCCTCTTTTAATAACGGTTCTGATTGAATGTATTGTTTTTTAAGCAAAGGGTGCTCCTTCAGCCAGACAGCCTGCTGCTTTCCTATCTCATAAGCTGTTCCTTTCAATTCATGAAAATACGCGCTCATCTCCTGCATGCATACACCTCTTTTGTCTTTGTTTCTTTTATCATATCGAAACAGCCCTTCATTTAAAAGAATGAAAAAAACTGCAATCCCGCGGGATCACAGTTGCTTAGCGGATTGTTGAAACAGCGCTTCTGCCATTGCTTCATATCCTTTGTGGTTCGGATGAAATTGATCAATCGATAAGTATGCGCTTTGATGACCTTCAAATACACCGTAAATATCCACCACTTCTACATGTGGATTCGCAGCAAGCTGGCGAAGGTGATGGTTGTATTGCTTCAGCCATCTCTCTGCGATCGGAATCTCAGGAAAAGGATTATATAAATTCAATAAATATACGCAGTATGGATGATGCTGACCTCTTTTTATCAGAGCGATTTCTTGAACCATTTTGCTAAAATTCGCCTGACAATGCATAGACGCTTGCAGCAGTGTCTTTTCATCTTCACCTTTTTCATACTGCAGAACAGCTTGAACAAGATCATTCCCGCAGCCTGTGATGGTGATGATGTCAGCATGAGCAATCGCCCGTCTTACATCAGACCGCCGAAAAAGCTGCAAGATCTCTTCCGTTGTTAACCCTGATTTCGCAAATACGGACAGTTTCACCGGTATATGCAGCTTCTTTTCAAGCTTCGCCGCATATCGCTCCGTAAAACCGCCGCCAAATAAACGTGCCCCCACCCCAACCGTTAAGGAATCTCCAATCGCAACATAGGATCGTCCCACTCTTATCCCTCACTCTCTCCTGCCTTCTCTTATATATACGAAAAAGAAGAACAAATGCTTGTAGCAGATGGCTTAAAGGCATCCACCTTTTTTTCAAAGACGCAGGATGAGCGCATTTACAAACACTTTACTTGCGATATCGATCCATTTTTTGTTCAATGGGAGTAGGGTTTTTTTGCTTAAATCGCAGCTTTGAAGCGTTTCAGAAAAATTTACAAACTTTTTATCTTGATTTCAAGACTTTATACCTTGACTTCAAACTATATAGTGATTACAATGAAAATATCAGTTTTTATGTAACTGTGCTTGTTACATCTTTTTCATAGCATTCCAATATGATTAAAGATGCCACATATTCAGTGTATCTTTGGGATACGCTAAAAAAATCATTGAAACAGGAAGGATTGAATGAACATGGCAAAAGTTTTATACATCACTGCACATCCGCATGATGAAACAGTTTCTTACAGTATGGCTACTGCTAAAGCATTTATCGAATCTTATAAGGAAGCAAATCCAAGTGACGAGGTTGTACATATCGATTTGTACAAAGAAAACATTCCTCACATTGATGCAGATGTATTCGCTGGATGGGGCAAGCTTCAATCTGGTGCTGGCTTCGATACACTTTCAGCTGAAGAGCAAGCGAAAGTTGCTCGCCTAAACGAATTAAGCGATCAATTCGTTTCTGCTGACAAATACGTATTTGTTTCACCACTTTGGAACTTCTCATTCCCACCAGTTCTTAAAGCATACATCGACTCTGTTGCTGTAGCTGGTAAAACATTCAAATACACTGAGCAAGGTCCTGTTGGATTACTAACAGACAAAAAAGCGCTACACATCCAAGCACGTGGCGGATACTACACTGAAGGTCCTGCTGCTGAACTAGAAGCAGGTCACCGTTACCTTGGAACAATTGCAAACTTCTTCGGTATTCCTTCTTTCGAAGGTCTTATTGTTGAAGGTCACAATGCTGAGCCTGCAAAAGCAGAACAAATTAAAGCAGATGCGATCGAACGTGCAAAAGCTTTAGGTAAAACTTTCTAATTATTAACACGCAAAAAGCCAATGATCTTAACGGTCATTGGCTTTTTATTTGTTCAGATGCAAAACCTAATTCTTTTGAAATGCCGCTGGCCGCTTTTTTGACCTGCTCAATTAAATAAGGAAGCCGTTCCTTTTGATAGCCTGCCTCAAACCCCGCAATACTAATGCCTGCTGCCACTTCTCCGTGATGATTGAAAATGGGCGCTCCAATAGCCGCAGTATAGTTTTCAAGCTCTGAATAGCTTAACGTATATCCGCGCCTGTTTGATTCTTCGATCATGTTTCGCAGGACATCTTTATCGGTAATGGTTCCGATCCCGATTTTCCCGAGCTCTACCGAATCAATATAGGCAAGTCTCTCTTCCTCTGGCAAAAAGGAAAGAATACTTCTCGCACAAGCTCCCGCATATAATGGGGATCTTCTTCCGACAGCGGTATAGAGCCGGACAGGCTGCGTTCCTTCCATTTTCTCCACATAAATGGCTTCATCTCCTTCACGAATAATGAGCTGAACAGCCTCACCTACCTCATCACGCAAGTTTTCCATAAAGGGCCTTGCAATTCTACGGATATCGAGGCGGTCTGCGACAAGCTGACCGTATTCAAGGAACATCAATCCTAATCGGTAAACACCTGAAGGATGCTTTTCTAATAATCCCATATCGGCTAACGAGTTGGCCATTCGGTGTACAGATGTTTTGGGCATGCTCGAGAGCTCAATCATGTCATTTAACGTTAATTGTTCGTGTGTGATAAAAAGCCGTAATATCTCCATTGATTTCACAACGGTTTTATTTGTGTTCTGCATGTTTCTCACCTTTTCTAAAACGAAAATGCTTCGAGTTTTAATCTTGCCGTCAGGTCCTTCATTTCTGCTTCTTGTGTGAATAAGGCTTGCTCTGCTTCTTGGCGGTCAATTTGTTGAAACGTGAGATTCGCTCCAGGCATCGCCTGCGCAATGAGCGGCAAATCGACTGTTGCCACCTCACCAATACGGGGATATCCACCTGTCGTCTGGCGATCTGCGAGCAGAATAATCGGCTGGCCGTCAGGAGGAATTTGAATAGAGCCAAAAGCAACCGCTTCTGAAATCAATTCAAGCTTTTGCTTTAAACGTATCGGTTCTCCTTTCAATCTGCATCCCATACGATCAGATTGGGGAGTGACCTGATAAGACCGTTCGAAAAAAGCTTGCTGCGATTCTTCCTGAAAATGAGACAGATGTCTCCCTGCCAGCACCCGAATGACTGGTGATTTCCCGAGAGGCAAAAAATGAGCATGATTGACTGTCCAGTCTGGCGCACGTTCCCCTTTGCTTTTTAACATGTGAACGAGGCTCACCGCCAGTGGTGACGGTTCTCCAATCGGCAGGACGTCTCCTTTTTCTAGCGGACGCCCTTCTATCCCGCCTATCTTCGCTCTGACGTACGTACTTTTACTTTTCATCACCGGCTCAACATCAAATCCACCGGCTACAGCGAGGTAGGAGCGGCATCCCCTCTTACAAGGGCCAAAGGTGATCGTGCTTCCTGCTCGAATGAAGAGTGGTTTCCATAGAGGCGCTTGTTCTCCGTCAATCTCAATCTCCACATCAGCACCGGTCACGGCGATCAGCTGATCCTTCTGACATGTCAACACTGGGCCGGGTCCCATTAATGTGATTTCCAGCACCGCTTCGTTTTCTTGATTCCCGGTGAGGATGTTGGCGATTCGGAGCGAGAGCGGGTCCATGCCGCCGCTCGTTAAAACACCGTACTTCTGATAGCCTATTCTCCCTTTATCTTGAATGGTGGTGAACATTCCTGGCTTGATGACATGCATACTCAACGATCTTCCTCCTTCATGCTGAAAAATTCCTTTTCAGACAGTTGAACAAATCGAACCTCGTCCCCTGCCTTTAGTAGACTAGGTCTCTCAGCATTCGGCCGAAATAAGGACAAAGGGGTTTGTCCAATGAGCTGCCAGCCTCCGGGTGTAGATATCGGATAAACCCCTGTCTGCTTCCCCGCAATACCCACAGACCCTTTTGGAATCGACATTCTTGGTGTTTCTCTACGCGGAGCTGCAATTTTTTCAGAAAGTCCGCCTAAAAACGGGAACCCAGGAGCAAACCCTATCATATAGACAAGATACGTCCCGGATGTGTGAATACGTACAACTTCTTCAGGCGTCAAACCATTGATACGGGCGACTTCTTCTAAGTCAGGACCGAGCTCTCCTCCATAACATACAGGAATGTCGACGATCCGGCGCTTTGCCTGATTCGCCTCCTGCCAGTTGTCTTCAAGGAGGTTTTCAATATAGTCTTTGACCCATTCATACGGAGAGATTGCACGTTGCTTAAGCTGAGCAGATTGATACACCTTATAGGGCTCATAAAAGACGGTCACGTTTGTAAAAGCTTGAACAGCTTCCACATATCCGTCAAATGGATGCTGTTCAATACATGAAAACAGCTGCTTCACACGCTCATGAATGTCTTCACTTATGTCAGTCCCGGCTTGAATGACAATGGCTGCGTCTCCTAGCGGGTGGAACGTGATCGTATCTTTTATCGTTGAAAATGCCACTCTTATGACACCTCTCTTTCTACAGGACACCGAGCTTTTGATCTCTTACATCTGTGATAAACATATGACCGGGTGCATGGGTGATCGCAATGTCTGGCTTAGTGTGCATGACAATGGCTTGCGGCGTCACACCACATGCCCAAAACACCGGGACTTCCCCTTCTTTGATCACAGATGGTTCTCCAAAGTCTGGTTGATCTACATGTTCAATGCCAATCACAGCTGGATCACCTATATGGATAGGACCGCCATGTACCGATGGGAATCTAGACGTCACCTGAACACTTCTTGTGACTTGATGCGCTGGGATCGGCCTCATACTGACAACCATCGGACCATGGAATACACCTGCCCTTTCACATGGAATGTTCGTTTGATACATTGGGACATTATGACCGTCTTCAATATGGCGGACAGGAATGTCATTCAGCATGAGTGCATGCTCAAATGTAAAACTGCATCCGATGAGAAAGCCCACCATATCATCCTCCCAATAGGAAGAAATATCTGTTACCTCTTCTTGAAGAACCCCTTTTTTGTAAACACGGTATTTAGGGAAATCCGTTCGAATATCCGCATCAGGTGCTGAACGCCTTGGCACTGGAACACCTGGGTCGAGCACATCAAGCAATGGGCACGAAGCCGGATTCCGCTGACAAAATAAAAGAAAATCGAAGGCCAGCTCTTTTTTGACGATCAATAAGTTGGCTTGCGCAAATCCCTCAGCAAAGCCAGCCGTTGGGCCTGTGATCTTCTGCTTACGAATCAATTCCCTTATTTGTGACGGCTTATAGGTTTGATATGCTTTCATGTGATCAGCTCCATAGTTTTGGAATTTCATTCATGATGGTATATCCGCCCATGATTGCCATGATGACAACAACAAACGCACCTGTTGCTGTCAAAAAGAATGGATGGCGATAATCACCGACAATTTCTTTTTTATAGGCAGCAATCAGCAATGTTCCGAGTGCAAGCGGCAAGATCAATGCATTGATGGCCCCAACCAAAATCAATATGTTCACAGGTCTTCCAATCGTGATAAAACAAATGGTTGAGAGCGCAATGAATCCAACGATAATGCCTCGTTGATTTTTCTCGATTTTTGGTGAGAAGGTTTTAAAGAAGGAAACGGAGGTGTATGCTGCTCCAATGACTGAGGTAATGGCAGCAGCCCACATAATAATCCCGAACATTTTATATCCAACATTTCCAGATGCTAATTGAAAAACAGACGCAGGCGGGTTCGACGGATCAATCTGTAATCCTTTTGAGACAACTCCTAGAACGGCTAAAAATAAAGCCACACGCATTACGGATGTGATCAAAATACCGAAAATGGAACTTTTCGTCACTTGGGGCAATGCTTCCTTCCCCTTAATGCCAGCATCCAGCAGACGATGACCACCAGCAAAAACGATATAGCCACCAACTGTCCCGCCGACAAGTGTCACAATCGATAACATGTCAATTTTCTCTGGCACGAAAGTTCTCATGACAGCTTCTCCAACTGGCGGTGCTGTGGAAATAGCCACATACAGCATCAGACCAATCATGACAAAACCAGCGATTTGTGTGAATCGGTCCATCGCTTTTCCTGCCTCTTTGATGACAAAAATGAGAATGGCAATGACTGCACTGACCCCAGCCCCTATGCGGGGATCGACGCCGAATATGACCTGAAAACCGAGACCCGCACCGGCGATATTTCCAATATTAAAGGCAAGCCCCCCAATGACAATCAAACAGGCTAACACATATCCAAGACCCGGCAGAACCATATTGGCAATGTCCTGTCCTCTTTTTTCCGAGACGGCAATGATACGCCATACATTTGTTTGCGCAAAAATGTCTAGCAAAATGGAAATCAAAATGACAAACCCAAAGCTAGCTGCGAGCTGCTGTGTGAACACTGTTGTTTGTGTTAAAAATCCCGGTCCAATGGCGGACGTTGCCATTAAAAAGGCTGCGCCCATCAGCATAGAACGGTTCCCTTTTGGAGCTTTCATCTGTTTGGCTTTCTCTCTTTTCATGCTGTTTCCCCCTTTGATGACGATTTATCGAAATGCCTTGAGTTGAATAGTGGCTTCCTTTAGCTTCGCTGTAATGGTTTTTGCAAATTGAAGCGCGTGACTGCCATCCCCGTGGATGCACACCGTATCTGCTTTGAGCTGAACATCTTCCCCTTGCACTGTCCGCACTTTCCCCTCTCTTACCATACGGATGACCTGCTGAACTGCCCTTTCATCCTCTTCAATAAGTGCATGAGGTTCACGGCGGGATGTCAGTGTCCCGTCTGGTTGATACGTGCGATCAGAAAAAACTTCATGTGCCACTTGAAGACCGATTCTTTCCCCTGCTGACGCAAGTTCACTTCCTGACAGCGCAAATAACACAAGGTTAGGATCAATATCGTACACAGCCTTCGCAATTGATTCAGATAATTCAGTATTTTTAGCCGCCATGTTGTAAAGGGCGCCGTGTGGTTTGACGTGCTGCATCGTACCGCCTTCTGCTTTCAGAAAGGCTGATAGTGCACCAATTTGATAGATCACAAGATCATAGGCTTCCTCTGCTGAGATCGCGATTGGACGTCTGCCAAAACCGACTAAATCTTGCAGACCTGGATGTGCACCAATTTGAACCCCTTTATCCAGTGCCATTTTAACCGTCTTTCTCATCACAGTTGGATCTCCCGCATGAAAACCGCATGCAATATTGGCTGAGGTGACATATTCAAGAATTTGTTCATCTGAACCGATCGTGTATTGACCAAAACTTTCTCCCAAATCACAGTTAATATCCACTTGATACATAGGACCCCTCCTTGTCGTTCCGAATTACGGAATAGAAAGTCCGAATATTCGAATTTATATTGATTATACCAACTTTGGATAGACTGCACATGAAATTGTCAGAAAATATAACAATAGAACTAGTAGAATGTGTCTCTTGCATACTTTCGGTCTCATTCTCAAAAAGGTTATTCTATCAACCTTTTTGAACATTAAAAAAGAACAAACGTTCGTGAATAAATGCAGATAAAAGCATTCATTTGGGGGAGTATTGGGGGAGTTTTTTAATAATGGACAGACGTAAAAGGAGCGTAAAATGAACATAAACAATATAAGATCATTCTTTTATAAGACATCAAAATACCTGGGTGACGTCAATGCCGTTCAAAAGGGTACTATCGGAAAACGTATCATGCGACGTGCTGCGGGTAAAACAACCGGCAAGCTAATGAAAAAGATATTCAAATAAGATAGTCCGTCCAGGGTGGTGATTTTATGAATGATCTTGAGAGGAAGCTATACAGGATCATATATAATATGATCAGGAAAAGACGAACAGTCCATTAGAAAAACCGTTAGAAACCTTATGTCTAGAAATGAACTGGCGTGGGATAAGGAGAAGCAGGAATGGAGATTCAAATAAAAAAGAAGCCCCGAAAAGGGCTTTTTTAATTAAGCAAAATAACCGATACTTGTTGTATGTCCCCGTTGGGCTTCATTATGGATATCGTTAGATGAAACATAACTAAAAGCACCTAACACACTGACAATAATTAATACGGCTGCTACTGATTTAAATTTCATAAAGACAATCCCCTCTCTTAATTTGGAGTTGGAAATAAAGAATCTTCTCATAAAATTCGTTTGCACGCTCTTTATCTCCTGCCTTATTATAATGCTTCGCCGCATCTTTCGATAAATCTTCAAGATTCGCATAAAGAAATTTTGACTCCAAATAAGCCATTGCTTCTTTTAAACGACTAACATTGTTTTCTAAATACAATGATCTCAATAGAGTGAATGTATTTAGAAATATGTCATCTTTCAATTTTCCAGCCAATTCTATTCCCTCGTTTAAGGCGTATAACCCTAAATCATTTTGATCTGTTTTAAAATATGACTTTGTCAACATAACCATCGGATCAAGAATTTTATTTAAATGTTCGTATCCTTGTTCTTTAAATGAATGGATTGATTCGTTAAAGTATTTGATAGCCATTAGTAGTTCATCATTGTGGAAATAACTTAATCCTATATTATAAAGCGCCGATCCTTTTAATCTTTTTGTTGAGTTGTCAGAAGCTTTTTTTAGTGCGTATTCAAAATGAGGCATTGCTTTTTCAGGGCAACCCATATCAATATAATTTAATCCAATAACAAAAGAACACTGTATCTGCCTAACAGTATAAGTGTTTTTTTCTTTGTAACAATCTATTGCTTGGGCTATATGGTGCATAGACATGTGGTTTTGTTTCATGTGGTAATAGATTTCCGCTATCTTGAAATTAAACTCGGCACGTTCAATATCATCACTTACAAGAGATAGCTTTTTTTCTGCTCGTTTGTAGAAGGTAATAGCGTTGAGGTATTCATAGTTTTCAAATTCGTACATGCCGTAGAAAAAGTTAAAATAATAATCTAGCAAGCCTGTTAATTTCTCTTGATCCTTTTTTATTTTCATTGCTAACTCTCTAAAGTTGGCGCGCTCTTTCCCATTTTCCAATGGGTTCAAATAATCCAACATTAATTTATGTCGGAACTCCATGAGTGAGAAATACAATAATAAATCTTGATTTTCTTCCATATCATCGAGCAAAGATTTTATTTCTTCTTTATATGCTTCGGCGTCCGGTACGTTAAATCTTTGAATATGATAATACCATTCATTGATTTTCATACCGACATGAGAAGATAGAACTATCTCCATAAGACCCTACCCCTCCCTTGCTATTCCCTATAATGACATATATTATCATTTTCCGAATAATTCCACACCGAAAAGAAACCGCAAAAGTTAGGGTGTTTGATAGGGTAAAGTCTTATTCAGAGCAATTTTGACTAACTAATATAAAAAAAGAGCCTAATTAAAATAAACGGCTCTTTTTTAAGTCATCAGCTATTAGATGTTTTCGTGTTCTTTCTTTTAATAAAATAAATTACTGCTGCGATTATGACTACAGGTATAACCACAAATAGACTAACCCCAATAATCGTATTCCAAGGCATATTTACTATCTCCTTTCATAAAGATTTAATGCCATTTAGACCATGTTTTAGAAGCTACATCATACGCATTGTTTGACTTCGTCACCACAGATGCTTTTGTCCACATAGTTGTATATGCTGGAATAATAGAATTGTAACGGTGTGTTTTATCCATTGCATATTTTTTGGCATTAGCAACCTTTTTATGACTCACTTTTCCACCATATACTTTACCGATAGATGGAAAGCCTCCACCCCACCCTATAATACCGAATGAATCATGATACGTTTTAAGGGAGACTTGTTTTAGTTTTCCACTGTTTCGAGTCGCTATTATATTCCCGCGATACGATGATGTACCTGCAAGGAATGCAATATTTTGATACATTGTACCTTTTACAGTCACTTTTGTTCCATATTTCTTTTTAGAAACAGTGAAACTTTTTGATGATTTAATCCCTTTAGTGGAAATTTCTTCGTTTTGTTCCTGACGTTCAACAACTGCTTGAGTTAATAAAAATAAGGTATCTTCTTTTGATAAAACATCACCTTCATCATAACCCTCACTAATTGCTGTCTTTTGATCAATAATATCTTCTTCACTTAGAGCCTTGTAGTTTTCTATGTCTTCATTTGTTACAATATCCGTTGCTTTTTCAAACGTTAAATACTGATCGTTAGTTTCTTCTGCGGTTGCTACAATGGGTGTGATCGCAAACAATAATAGGACAGCAACAAAGATTTTCAAACTTGTTATAAATCTCTTCATTTTGTTTCCCCTTTGAATTGTATTATTAAAAAATTACGACTAGACTCGTAATTTGATAATCAACACTTTAACGATCTTTTCAAGTGTTAATTATAGAATATTATGGTATTGAATACAATATATTACTTAGATCGAATTAATCAAAAGGGATATGGGAATATGTATGTTTTATATAGGTGCAAATACTTTAGATATTTAACTATACTTCAGAAAGTTTACTTATTAGATGTTACTAATCAACATACAAAAAAACCCCCATCCTAAAAAGGACAGGGGTTTTACTCATTTCAATGCTTTTTCTAGCGCTGCTTTAGTCTTCGGTCCATAGATCCCATCAGCAGCAAGACCATGCATCAATTGGAATCGTTTGACTGCATCCGCTGTTTTTGGTCCGTAATATCCATCGACGCCGTTATTTTTCGCCCCTTTGTCCGGGTAATAGTAAACCGCCGCCAGGGCTTCTTGTACGGCTTTTACTGCTGATCCCTTTGTAAGAGGCTTTGTAACTTTTAAAATACCTGTTGGCAAGCTATATGACTTTTTAGCGGGCTTTGAAGCTGCTGTTTTGGATGGTGCTGCTGTTGTTGGTTTAACAGTCGGCTTTTTATTTGTGTGAGCAACGGCGATACCGCCTTTGAAGCTGTCCCAACGATTAAGCAGCTTGCGGGGACATTCTTTCCCGCTCCAATGCTTATGCGGCACAACGTTTGCCAACGGAATCCCTTGATCCTGCATTAACTGGCGAATTAACCATTGAGCGTTCTCGACTGCTTTCTCAAAATTACCATCACTATTTTCACAAATTTCAATGCCGATCGACTTCATATTTCCCGTGCCTCTGCCATCCCCTGCGTGCCATCCGTTTTCGTTTAACGGTAAATGCTGATAGATCACATTTTCGTCTACAGTGTAGTGCCAGCTTACCGCTGTACTAGATCGTTTAACGAATGCTGCGTGACTCGCTGCGTCTGCTCCTTTGGCTGTATTGGCTGTATTGGCTGTATTGTGAACCGTAATATATAAAGGCTTCATATAGTTGCCTGGTCTGTTGCGGTTACTCTTTGAAATATAGTCTTGAATGATTTTTACCATTGTTCATCTACTCCCTTAAAATTGTTTTAGGTATTAAAAAAGAACTGCCTTGGGCAGCCCTTTATTTTGTTAATCCTTTTTGTTGCAGCGCTTCTTTTTGGGCTTTCCCTCGACTTGTCACATAGTTGTTTTTGAACCATGCGACAAGGGTTGTTACTAACGTAAAGACCATTGAGAAGGCAAGGTATAAAGTTTCTGTTAATGTGTTTACCTGGGCCTATCCATCTATTGCTGATCTTCAATTACACAAGATTAAAAAGTATCAATCCATTTTAAAGAACGACTATAGAGATTTTTCTAAGGCAATTCGACTGAATTCTCAAGAAATTGGTGCAGGTTCTTTTGTATATCTTCGTAGAATCTTTGAAAACTTAATTGAAGAAACCAGACAAATCGCATTAGAACAAAATACTGACTGGGACAATAGCGTTTTTGAAGGATCAAAAATAGATCAAAAAATTAAGCTACTTAAAGATTATTTACCAAGCATACTTGTTGAAAATAGAAAGCTATATGCAATTTTAAGCAAAGGTATACATGAGTTAACAGAACAAGAATGTCTTGATCTATTTCCAAAAGTACAACTTGCAATCGAATTAATACTCGATGAAAAAATTCATCAAAAAGAGAAACAAATGAAGATATCATCTGTAAAGAGCTTTGTGTCAGCTACTATTGAAAAATTTAAAAGTTAGAGGTTAAACCATCTTTTCAGGATGGTTTAATTTTCATGCAGACGCCTTTGAAGATGCACTCAATTTATAAACTAGGGGAGGTTTTTGGAGAGGTTTAAAATAAATACCCTAAAAACCCCTTTATACCAGTGTATTTCAAGCTCATATAACAACATTAGAACTAGGAGAAAACAAAAAAGTGAGAGGTCATGTCCTCTCACTTTCAGCGTGTAGACAAACCCTCGCTTTCTTTGTCAATCCTGCGCGCTGGTACTCACAAATGTCAAATTCGCTCCTCAAAAGTAGCTGTTCTTCCTAGACTTCAAAGGTTTTCTATCACGCAAAAGAAGACAAAGGACTAAAATCAAGTTCATTTTAGCCCTTTGTCAACAATCTGTTTTTCTACTCGTTTATTTAGACAGCACCCAATGCTGGATGGCTTTTGCTACCCCGTGTTCTGTATTAGGAGCCGTAATCCAATCAGCCGCTTCTTTCACAACTTCTTGTGCATTGCCCATTGCAATGCCTAATCCGGCTTCTTGAATCATCGCCATATCATTCAGACTGTCGCCAAGTGACATGACGTTGTCCATTGTACAGCCAATGCGTTCTGCGACTTTTGCAAGAGCTGCCGCTTTGTTAATGCCTGCTGCATTGACTTCGATATTGGTTGGACTGGAATTCGTGATTTCTAGCTGTCCATTTGTTTTCAATGTATGGAGGACTTCCTCACGAACAGCATCGTCATGAATATCAAAACCAAATTTCAACCATTCGTGGTCATGAATGCGTTCAGGGAATTCCCCTCTCCACACCTTATCCACAGTAGATGCCCAGTAATCGGTCTCGTATCTGTTTTTTAGATCCCACATCATCTGAACGTGATCGGGATGCAGCAGTTCCCGTTCAATCAACTGGAAGTTTGAATCCCAAATTTCACTTCCGTTCGCTGTGACAAGATAGGAAGAGAGTTTCAGCGGCTCGACCAGCTCTCGGCATGTCATCAGCGTACGTCCTGTACTAATCACCACATGGACCCCTTTGGCTTCTGCTTCTTTAATGGCTTGTTTATTTTCCTCAGGAATGACGTGCTCACTATTTAACAGCGTGCCATCCATATCAATGGCAATCAATTGGATGTCTTTCTTATCAGCTTGTGTTGACAAATTGAGTACCCCACTTTGTATCATTTTTTGAATCTATCTTTATTTTAATATAAAGATGAAGATGGCACAAAGGGACGAGTTTGATCCCAAAGAAAAAAGACCTTGTGACAGGTCTTTTTCTTCTTCTTAACGTTCACATGCGATGCCGTCTTTATCACGGTCAAGGTGTTTATTTTTTAAGTAAAGTGCTTTTGATACATAAGGCTTGTACTTCGTTTTTCCACCTTTGTTTTTCGTATTTTTGCTTTTTGCTACGCCGCCTTTATATACTTTGTTGAGTGCTTTGCAGTTTTTGTACTTGACTGTTTTTGCATCCGCTGTGTGAGTGTCAACTTGTGTAAAGCTAAGTAAAAGACCGAAAGACAAGACAGCGACCATGATTTTTTTTAACATGTAAGTTCCCCCTATTTTTTCTCATTTTACATTTTTATCATATGTCACCACATTTTGTTTTTCAAGACGATCGAGGTGAAAATATTGGTTTTTTTGGAATTTAATAATTCTTATGACCTATATGTTAAAATGAGTGGGAAACCTTTCCGGTTTTGACACGTATATGAAGAGAGGAGCTTTCCATATGAAAATGAAATATACCATTCTATATGTAAACGATGTTGAGGCAAGTATTCAGTTCTACCATCATATCCTCGGTTTCCCGATTAAATTGAGGGTTGAATCCTATGTTGAGTTTGATACAGGAGAAGTCACCCTATCAATTAATTCACGCCAAGATGTGAAAGAGGCACTTGGTCTACCTGTTCCAGAGGCAGTCAGCTCATCACAAACGTTTGAGATTGGCTTTGTTGTGGATGATGTGAATGAAACCATTGCGTCCTTGAAGGAAAAAGGGGTACCTGTCATCAAGGAACCTGCTAAGAAGCCGTGGGGACAAACGGTCAGTTATGTGTCTGATCCTGATGGACATTTCATTGAAATATGTGATGCGGTCTCCTAATAGCTGTCCGAAGGAGTGAAGCGTAATGAGAAAGAAACATGCTTTTTTTGTTGGTGTTTGCTCCATGCTGTTGATTTGCAGTGCGGCGCTCATATTACAGCACCATGAATGGATTGGATTCGTCAGTGGTGGAATCTCTATTATTGCGTTCGTTGCATCTGGATTTCTTATGGGTGCATGGACCAACGGGGAAGAGGCACGAGCGGCCTATCACTCTGAAACAAAAGAACACCGGATGTTTCGTCTTGATACGGCTTTTCTTTTCATCATCTTTGCCCTTCCGCATATGGGTGCAGCACTGTTATATGTTTTTATGTAAATAGTTGATTTGATTCAAAGGAGTAATTAACATGGCTGTTTTTGTCTTATTCGTTGTATTTGGTTTACCTATGATCTCTGTGCTGATTGGTATTTTCGGCACATTGTTTTTAAAGAACATTTGGTTTCCCACCTTGATTGTGCTGGTAGCGAGTGTGATTCTGATGTTCACCTCTATTGGTGGAAATAAAACCTTTCTCATTTGGGTCATCGTCTACACAGTCTGTGCATTTCTCGGTGCATTCATTACAAAGCGATTCAAAGCTGTTTCATAAATACTCATCAAAAAAAGAACAGTTTGCACTGTTCTTTCAGACCGTAGACAAACCCCACCTTTACTTCAAGTAAAAGTGGGGTTTTCACATTTTTTATAAAAACTTTATGTATTTTACGCTGGACATGGCTCTTTCCATGTCCAGTTTGCTAGCTTTTTAAGATTCATGGCAGCGAAAGTAAGCATCGCCTGCATTGAAACTTTTTTGAGTCCTCGAAGTTTCGTCCAACGCATACCATGCTTTTCTTTTGCATCCGCAAAAACGCGTTCTATTGTTTCTTTCCGTTTTGCATAGATGTCTTTATTCATTTGTGTCAGCCTCAGATGGTCTGCTTCATCTAGATAGTCCTGCCAAATATGCCGATGAATTTGTTTAGTGTGATTTTGACTTTGTGTACAGTTATTTAAAAACGAGCAGGATTTACATACCTCTGAATCAGATGCATATTGCTTATAGCCTTCTCTAGTCGTTGTACGATAAGAGAGAATTTGCCCGTTGGGGCAAATGTAACAATCAAAATATGCATCATACACATATTCATTCTTTTTCAAGTAACCAGCTTTTGTTCTTGGGCGAGTGTAAGGCATGATAGGTCTTATCTCTTGATCCATTAAAAACTTAGCGATGTAAGGTGTTTTATATCCTGCATCTACTACGACTACATTTGGTTTTCCGACTTTTTCTGTCACCTTTAATACGAGTGAATCCAACATACGACTATCATGAACATTTCCACCTGTGACCAGTGATCCTAAAATAAATCCTTTAGAATCACAAGCCGTATGAAATGAATAGGCAAATGATTTTTCTCGCTCATCCTTCACATAGTAGCCACTCTCTGGATCAGTCGTACTTACCTTGATTTCTTTTGTCTCTTCTTTATTCTGTAGGGGTAAAGGCTTTTTTCCATGTTCTTCACGGTCAATATTGATCTCCTCATGAAGCTGATTTTGATAACTTCTCGTCTCTACTCGAACAATTTTCTTTTCAAGTTTTTTCTTATTGGCATTCGCTTTTACATGAGTGGAGTCAATGAAGGCAATAGAAGGGTCAACGAGTCCTTTTTTCATCGCTTCTCTTAAGATTCGGTAAAAAATTTGTTCGAATAAATCTGTATCATGGAAGCGTCTCACGTAGTTTTTACCGAAGGTAGAAAAGTGCGGGATTTTCTCGGAAAATCCATATCCAATAAACCAACGATAAGCCACGTTGGTTTCAATTTCTTTAATAGTTTGCCGCATAGAGCGAATGCCAAATAGATATTGAATTAAGACCATCTTAATGAGAACAACGGGATCAACACTTGGTCTACCGTTGTCAGAACTATAATGATCTTTGACAAGATCATAAACGAAATCAAAGTCGATCGCTTGATCAATTTTTCGTACAAGATGATCTTCAGGCACTAATTCATCTAAGGCCACTACTTCTAATTGTTTTCTTCTTTCTTCTTCACGTTTCGATAACATGTTCATCCCCCACAGAATTGTGTTATTACCCTTATTATACAAAAAAGCTTGTAGACTTTGTCTACAAGCTGAAAGAACAGTTTGCACTGTTCTTTCAGATTGTTGACAAAGGGCTAAAATGATTCTTTATTTTAGCCCTTTGTCTTCTTTTCAGCGTGATAGAAAACCTTTGCAGCCCTAGGAAGGACGAGTACTGGAGCGGAGCGAATTTGACATTCGTGAGCACCAGCACGCAGGACTGACAAAGAATGCGAGGGTTTGGCTACTCGCTGAAAGAACAGTTTGCACTGTTCTTTTTTTGATTAAATATCCGCACACCATAGCTCTATTTCGATTTTCAGCTCTGGCCACCCTAATGCAGTCACATAGGCAACGGTCATTGATGGATATGCCGTTTTGAAGATTGCATCCCACTGTGGATATAGATGATCCCAATCAATTTCTTCTGTTGCCCAAATATTGACTTTGATGACGTGTTCTTCATTCAATCCTTCTGATGCAAGGATTCTCTTTATATTTTCAAACGTATTGGTGACTTGGTCGTTTAAGCTTGATGGGATCTGTCCATCCGCTCCTGTCCCTACTTGACCTGATGTCACAAATAACCCCGCACCCTTTGGCACCCTAGTAATATGACTATAGTTGCCAACGGGTTTCGGCATACTTTCTGGGTTTTTTCTCGTGATTTTTTCCATGTAAATCCCTCACTCACTATGATTTTTCTGCGTGTTTTTCCTCCTGTAGACAGACTTCACCAATTTTTGTCTATCCTAAAAGAAAACAGCAGTGGAGTATCCGTAGCCACAAGGTAAGAACATCAATATTTTCTTTTTCATGGACGAAACACTCCTTTTTGATTGCGTGAGCAAGGTTTAGATTTATTTCATCCTACCTGATAAATGAACCACAGTCAAAAATAAATGATAAATGATAACGTGCAATATTTTGATTCTTCATACCCATTATCTAAAATCGTTCTTTTCTTGTTCATGGTTTGTTCAAATTTCTTCTATATAGTAGATCGTAATAGGAGGTAGGATACATCATGGCAAAAATAAATAAGAAAATGATTAGTCTTTGCACCGCAGCCATTAGCAGCTTATACATCACTGGTTATGCAACTACCCATCACGCGCAAGCCTTTCAAACAGCACAATCAAATACACAAGCAGACGCTTCTTCAAACGATACATCTCTCACATCAGATACTACCGCCACGCAAACAGAAGATACCACTTCAGAAACTGAACTCAAGGATGGTACTTTTTCTGGTACTGGATCAAATGAGATTGGCTCTATCAGTGTATCTGTTACCATCAAACAAGGAAATATCACTTCTGTCGAGATTACGAGTGATAACACTAGATACGGGCAAAGCTCCATTTCATCATTACCTAATGAAGTGGTTATCAGACAAAGTGCTGATGTAGATACGGTGAGCGGTGCAACATTAAGTACTCAGGATTTTGAAACAGCCGTTGCTCAGGCTTTAGAGCAGGCAAAGGCATAGAGAGGAGACACTATGATGAAATGGTTAGGACAACAAAAACTGATGACTTATCAAAAATCCATGCTGGCTATGGGAACTGTTATCAATATTCAAGTGGTTGCCTATGAAGAAGATCGACGAGCTGTTTTAGAAGACATCAACCGTGCCTTTTCCATTTTTTACGATATCGAGCATCGTTTTAGCCGTTTCCGCTCTGATTCTGAAGTCATGAAGTTAGCCAATCGTTCAAAGCAAGAGGTAGTTGTCAGTGAAATGCTTTTCGATTTAACAGCCTATGCGTTAGAGTTAGCTGAATTAACAAATGGAAAGTATGATCCAACCATCGGGAAAGTCATGGAACAAAAAGGATTCAATCGGTTGTACACGACAGGACAAACTTTTTCATCAGATGACGTACCACATACAGCTGTTCATTACCGTGACGTCCAGTTAAACGAGATGAATCGGACGATTTATTTGAACAAACCGTTGATTTTGGATTTCGGTTCTATTGCAAAGGGATTTGCGTGCGATCTTGCCGCAAAAGAGCTTGAAGCATGGGAGGGCTTTATGATGAATGCTGGCGGGGATGTGTTGGTATCTGGGTTTAACGAACAACAAGAAGAGTGGTCAATTGGGATTCGGCATCCCCTTCAAAAAAAGACCAATATCATGGTCATGCAAACCACAAATTGTGCGATTTGTACATCTGGAAGCTATGAACGGATCAGCCGTAATGATCCTCATACGCACCATTTGATTCTCCCTCAAACGAAACAGTCTGAACAAAGTTTGTTAAGCTGTACCGTCATTGCACCACTCGGTATGCTCGCAGATAGTCTCTCTACAGCTGCTTTTTTATTAGGTAGAGAAGGAGGTTATTCTTTTTTAGCCGAACATGAAATACCTGCCGTGATGGTGGATCAAGATGCTGATATGACCCTAACACCGGAGATGAAGGAGGTTCCATCATGGAATTACAGCCAGCACCAACCACAGACCAAACATTTTTGAAATCATCGCCTTCACTAAAAACCTACATTCGGACGCCGAAACGGTATGTCATTGCCATTCTTTTGGTTCTTCTAGCCGCCGGCAGTCTGCACACTGGATTTCTTAGTGGTCTCACTACAGTTGCCACCAGCATCGGGACAGCACTAATTCTTGACTCTTTTATCTCAAGAGTGGTTTGGAAAAACAATAAACACACATTCCCTGATGGAGCTCTGCTCACAGGGCTGATTATTGGCATTGTTCTCAGTCCAGCCACTTCTTTTGCTGTATCTACTTTCACAGCCGCAGTAGCCATTTTATCTAAGCATGTCATCACTTATCAAAAGAAGCCGATTTTGAATCCAGCTGCGTTTGGTTTATGGCTCTCAGTCATTTTATTTTCTTCCAATCAAAGCTGGTGGGGCGGTATGTCTCTTCTACCTTGGTGGACCCTATTCCTTGTGGTGGTCGGCGGTTATTTGGTGACAAGCCGCGTACAAAAGTTCCCGCAAGTTTTCGCCTTTCTAGCCGCATACGGACTCATTCACCTCATATTGGGATTCATTGGCTTAACGGATGCTTCATCTGCTTTTATGACGCCCTACTTAAATGCCGTCTTGTTCCTTGCATTCTTTATGTTGACTGATCCACCTACTTCACCAGCAAAGAATCGTGATCAAATCATCTTTGGTATCCTCTGTGCTGTCGTTTCATGTGTGGACTTCTATTTATTTAACAGCTTATCCTACTTACTCACAGGGCTTTTATGTGCCAATGCTTGGAAAGCCTATCGAACGTACCAAACAAATCAAAAGCGACGGGCAAAAAGGACGAAAGTCGTCTAAATAAAAAAACGGACATCGACTTTTCGACGTCCGTTTGACCATACCTTATAAACGATAACGTGCAATATCTTGATTCAATCGCATGCTTAGCTCATTGAGCCTTTCTGCTGCCTTCGCCACATTGGAGATGGCGGTGACTTGTTCGTCTGTAGATGCAGTGATTTCTTCAATCGCTGCGGCATTTTCTTGAGAAATATGCGCTGCACCATGCATCGCTTTTGTGATGAGGTCGTTTTGTTCCAGTAATGTATTCAGCTCTTTTGCCATCGCATTCGTTTCAACGATGGTTTGTGAAATCGATGTAGAGATGGAATTGAATTCTTGTTCTGTTGCATGAACCGCTTCATCAAGCTCGGCAAAACGATCCATTGTTTTGGACATCATGCCAGCTGTAGCCGTCGTTTCTTCTTTAATGCCTTGAATCATCTGCTGTATTTGAACAGCTGATTGCTTTGTCTGTTCAGCTAAATTCCGCACTTCACTCGCCACAACCGAGAATCCTTTGCCATGCTCTCCTGCACGAGCTGCTTCAATGCTCGCATTCAGTGCCAGTAAGTTCGTTTCGTTTGAAATGCTTTCAATGGTATCTGTGATTTGAGAAATATCTTGTACTTTTGTACTTAACTGCTCAATCCCTGATCGAATGCCTTGAGATGCCTGAATGGATTGCTCATTTGATTGTTTTAATTGCTGGACAATTTGCTGACCCTGCTGGGAAGATTGGTTCGACTGGTCTGAAATTCGTTTGATCTGGTCGCTTTTTTCTTTGACGTTTTCAATGGATTGATTGAACTGAGTCATTTGTTGATTGGCTACCTCAAGGTCTGATGCCTGATGAAGAGTCCCTGTTGAGATGTCTCCAATCGCTCTGCCAATTTCTTCACTGCTAGCGGATGTTTCTTCAGAGATGGCGGATAGATCTGTCGCAGATTCGACGAGCTGGCTGCTCGTTTCCTGCAAACCGCTCACAAGTGCTCTAAGCTCTCCTGACATATGATTAAAACCTTTTGCCAACTGCCCAATTTCATCCGAGGTTTCTTTTAAGCTGGTGCGTTCAAGATTGCCTGCCGCAATTTCTTTTGAAGCAGCCGTGACTTGCTTAAGCAATCTCACTTTTCCTCGGGCTGCCAAATAAAAGACACCCATACTTAAAAGAGCGACACCTGCTGTAATGAGAATAATATAGAGCTTCATCTGCTCTAGTTCTTTATAAAATTCATCCTGAAATACAGCGATTCCTATACTCCAATTCCACGGTGTAAACTGGTTCATATAAGCGAGTTTTTGCTTTTCTTCCCCCGTGGCATCGTCTTTATCCATATAGGTGATATAGTGTGCATCCTCGCCTTTTGCTGTGGCGCCAGCGACCATTTTTTGACGATTTGTCGTGTTATCTGGGATGACGCCGATGTCGTTAACCGGATGAACCTGTGATGAATAATCGGCTCCATATGCGACAAGGTAGCCTTTATTTTTATAGATAAAATCTGATTTTTGAAATTGATACCCTTTGCCGTCGTCATTTTTAGGCCCGTTCAAATAAATACGGGCTTGTTCCTGCGCCTGTTCAAGCGTCAGTTCTTTTTTCTCCACACGGTCGTTCAATTGTTCAAGAGTGGCCATCGCTCCATTTACGATGTGTTTTAAATCTGCTTTCCCTGCATCAATTAAGACATTTTTCGCTAAAAAATACCCCGTTGTTCCTACAAGTCCGCCTGTTAAAATTGTAATAACGATAATGGCTGACATCAATTGAAAAAAGACACTTCTTGAAGCAAACGCTTTCTTTTTCATGTTCTAATTCCCCCTTACTACATATATCGTCATGCAGGGGAAAGTATTAAAAAAGTCATAGAAAAAATCCCTTTCACGTTAGAGAAAGGGATCTCAGATTGTTGACAAAGGGCTAAAATTGATTTTAGCCCTTTGTCTTCTTTTCAGCGTGATAGAAAACCTTTGCAGTCTAGGAAGGACGAGTATCGGAGCGGAGCGAATGAGAGATTCGTGAGCACCGACACACAGGACTGACACCGAATGCGAGGGTTTGTCTATACGCTGAAAATCCCTTTCACGTTAGAAAGGGATTTTTTGATTATCGCTCGGTTTCTTTGAGGATGTCTTGATAGAGATCGTCTTCAGGTTTGAGTCCACATACCTCTTGAAGCACACCTTCAATGCCTTTTTCTTTCCTTAATGCCTGCAAGCGAACCGCTTCTTCGTCTTCTGCAAAGTCGTAAGCCAAAGCGGCAGCGATACCTTTGATTAAGTACACTGGCTGCTTGATCTTTTTCGCTGGACCGATTAAACGGTCATCTGCTCCCAGCTTTCTAAGAGGAGAGCGTGCGACACGAGTCACTTCATCGGAAATAAACGCATTTTCAAATCGCTTGATGATTTTTTGAATATACGCATCATGTTCTTCTTTTCGGAAGCCATATGCGTCAATTAAATAACTGCCCGTTTCATGAAGGGCACCTTCGACCACTTGACGAATGTCTGGTGTATCAACAGCTTCTTTAATGGTTTTTACGCCTTGCTGATACCCGACATAAGCCGCTAGTGCATGTCCTGTATTGACGGTGAAAAGCTTCCGTTCAATATACGGCGTCAAATCTTGGACAAAGGTCGCTCCGTCAATTTGAGGAACATCTCCAATAAAGCCCGTCTCATCAATGACCCACTCGAAAAATGGTTCAACCGACACTTTGAGAATGTCCTCATGGTGCTGAATCGGAACAATGCGGTCAACCGCAGCGTTTGGAAAGCCAACGGTTTGTGATATCACTGCTTGCTCATCTGCTGTTAAATGAGAGAACACCGCTTCTTTTAAATGAGCACTTCCCCCAATCATATTTTCACATGCCACGATGTTGATGATATGGTCCGGCTTTTTTTGTTTTAATCCTTCAGCAATCGATGAGGCAATGATCTTCAATACGGCTGGTCCAACAGCTGTTGTAATCAAATTGGCTGTGGCAATCGCCTCTGTTAATGCTGCTGGATTTTGCGAAGAATTGATCGCTGATACGGGCCCGACGATTTCTTGCTTCTGCCCTGGTGCTGCGAGTTCAACCGTGTATTCTCCTCTTTCATTCAGCTCATGGATGACCGCTTCATTCACATCGGTAAAGACAAGCTCAAAGCCTGATGTCTTTAACAAAGATCCGATAAACCCTCTGCCGATATTCCCTGCTCCAAAATGAAGTGCCTTCATATTAGTTCACCTCATTAAAGATGGCGATCAGTTCATCCTGATCCTTTGCATGAATGATCCGTTCTACATTTTCTTCTTCTGAACAGACAATCGCAATTTGAGACAGAATATCAAGATGCTCGTTGTTTTTCCCAGCAATCCCAAAGACGACTTTCGCCACATTTCCTTCACCATATTCAACACCATCTGGAATTTGGATAATCGAAATCCCTGAATGAAGGACAGCCGCTTTCGCATCCTCTGTTCCATGAGGGATTGCAATGCCGTTCCCCATAAATGTAGAAGAAATCTCTTCTCTTTCAAACATTTTGTCGACATAATCACTTGTGACATAGCCGTTTGCTACGAGGACTTCGCCTGCTTTTTTGATGGCTTCTTCTTTAGAACCTGCTTGTTCGTTTAGAAAAATATTGTCTTTAGAAAGTACTTGTTTCATACATGATCACACACCTTTTTTAGAATAAAAATCAGGAAAACAACCAAAACGGGGAGTTCAATTAGGAAAAATTGGACTCAACCCGTTTCGTCATGTTATTTTTTCAATTTCTCAATCAGCTCATCATATTTCGGGCTGTTTAAGAAATTATCCACTGAGATATGCACAGCGCCTGGCAGCTTTGCCTTTGCTCTGTCTGTTAAATCTTTATGAGTAAAGACCACATCCGCATCGTCTGGGATGTTGCTGATAGAAGTGTTTGTCACATCGATATCAAGCTCTGCCTTTTTCACTTTGTTTTTCAGAATGGACGCACCCATTGCACTTGAACCCATCCCTGCATCGCAGGCAAAGATGATTTTGTTCACGTCATCTGGATTGACATCACTTGGAGATGCTGCTTGCTCGTTTGCTTGAGCGTCTTCTTTTTGTGCCGTAAGAGCAGCGGCTGCTGCACTTTTCTTGCCTTTCATGTCCTGCATCTTTTCTGTTGCTGCTGTTAAATCTTCGTCAACTTCTTTAGATGCTTTCAAAATGACCGATGCGACAAGGAACGATACGATAGCTGCTACGACAACACCTGCTAAAACGGCAAGGTGACCGCCTTTTGGAGACATCAGCATAAGCGCAATAATACTTCCTGGTGACGGCACAGCTTTTAATCCTGCATTTAATAATGTGAACGTCAGGACACCACTTGCTCCCCCTGCAATGACAGCCAAAATGAGTTTTGGTTTCATTAAGATGTACGGGAAGTAAATTTCATGGATTCCTCCTAAGAACTGAATGACAATGGCACCTGGTGCAGACTGTTTCGCATTTCCTCTTCCAAAGAACATATACGCAAGAAGAACACCTAAGCCTGGCCCTGGGTTTGTTTCAAGCAAGAACAGAACAGATTGCCCTGTCTTCGCTGCTTGCTCGACCCCTAACGGACCTAAAATACCTTGGTTAATCGCGTTGTTTAAGAATAATACTTTTGCAGGTTCAATGAAGATACTTGCCAGCGGTAGTAAATGAGCATTGACAATGATATCTACACCTGCCGCAAGGGCTTTATTCAGACCTAGTACCACTGGGCCGATAGCATAGAATGCAATGGCAACAAGAATGGCACCGAGGATACCTGCCGTAAAGTTATTCACAAGCATTTCAAAGCCAGATTTGATTCGGTCTTTAAACAGCTGGTCGATTTTCTTAATAAGATAACCGCCCAGCGGCCCCATGATCATGGCACCTAAAAACATTGGAATGTCTGAGCCAACAATGACCCCAATCGTAGCTGTAGCACCGAGCACTCCGCCTCGATGGTCATAGACGAGTTTACCGCCTGTGTAACCAATTAAGAGCGGCAGTAAGTAGTTAATCATCGGTCCAACGAGTGTAGCTAATTGCTCATTCGGAAGATAACCACTTGGAATGAACAAAGCTGTAATGAGTCCCCATGCAATAAATGCACCAATATTCGGCATAATCATGCCGCTTAAATAGCTTCCAAAGCGCTGTACTTTCACGCGGAATCCGCTTTTTTCCTGCATCTGTGAAAACCCCTTTCTTCTCTCCCTTTATTTCGGGCTTTATAGGTCAAAAGATATAAGAACAAGAGTCAGTGAAGCCCTTATACCTATCGTAAAACGCTTTCACTTTCCCTTCAATTGAAACTAAATGTCACTTTGTCACTTAGTGTGTGACAAAATTGAAAAATGATGTGACACTTCTCGGCATACCATAGATGATAGCGGGGTAAAAGTTGAATCTACTGTTGTTTTGGCGCAAAATTCATTGGAATTTCACAACTTTCAAATGGTCACTTCTTGTTTCCTCTACTTAAATCGAATAGGCTTATATTGATCAAACATTCAAGAAACGTCTGCGCAGACAAGACATGACACAGAAAAAGTGAACCATCTTGCTATTTGTTTCGTTTACCTTTTAGAGTGGGCGGTACAATAGAAAGAGCGGTTTTTCTGTGACTCACAGTTTACTGCCGCTTTCTTTCTGATACATGAGACATTTTCATAGGTAGAAAGGCGGTTATTCACATTGTTGAAATATCGGAAGTGGCTTCTGCTGCTCATCTTCATGTTCTCATTTTTCATGCCAAAAGAAGCATTTGCTCATGCATATGTGGTGAGCTCAAATCCAGTAGCAAATGAAGAGCTGGATCAGCAGCCTCCTGCAGTCTCGATCACCTTTAGTGAAGGGATCGAAAGTGGATTTCATGCCATTAAGGTGTTCAATGCAAAAGGGGATCGTGTAGATCAAGGAGATACGGTCATCAAAGAGCAAAAGATCATGGAAGCAGCTTTAAAAAAGAATTTACCAAAAGGCATTTACACCATTCAGTGGAATGCGGTATCAGCCGATGGGCACTCTGTGTCTGGCATGATTCCGTTTAGTATCGGAAAAGCGGATGGAGGATTTGATCAATTAGATCAAGGACAATCAAGTGAATCCATCGATATGGCTTCAACCATTGACAAAGCCTTTCTGTATACGTCATTTAGCTTATTTCTTGGAACCATTTTATTTGGGCTTCTATGGTTTAAAGCGGCCATAACCGACGTTTTAGCTCGGCGAATGAAGCGACTCTTAACTGTTTCATTGATCATGATGGGCGGAGCACTCTTGTTCCAGCTGCCGATTCAAACTAAGTCAGCGGCAGACGTGTCCTTTTTAGGGGCATTTCAACCATCACTTTTACAAGAAACCATTGCGTCGACTTCGGGCGGGAGTCTGTGGATGATGCTAATGGCGTCATTTGTTCTACTGTCGATCTGGACGATTGTGGCGATGAAAAAAGGAAACTTCACTTCCTTCCGGGTATGGCTGTTTCCACTGCTCATTTTCACTGTGCTCCTATGGCTAAAAGCACAAATCGGTCATCCAGCCGCAACAGATAATAAAATACTGACAACGTCACTTGACTTCATTCATCTCATTTCTGCATCTATTTGGGTCGGCGGCTTAACAGCCATTGTCCTTCTTTTGATGAAGAAACTGCCGAATGAAGATCAGCCGCTCATACGCAGCACCCTGACAGCTTTTCATCCGTGGGCACTGCTCTCAGTTGGACTGATTGTGTTTTCTGGGTTTGTGAATGCGATTTTTATTCTGCAATCATTTGATGCCCTTTTCCAATCAGCCTATGGACGCACCTTCTTAATCAAACTTGGTTTATTTATCATCATGGGTCTACTTGGGCTCGTCCATTATTTGATGCTGAGATGGGAAAAGAAGCAGAAACGAAACGTATCTTTACGAGCAGAGTGGATTATTGGGATCGCTATTTTACTATTAACAGCCGTATTCACCAATATCCCAAGCCCTCCGCCGCCTGCACCAGAGCCATTCTTTGGAGCCAATCAGGTGGAGCATCGTGACCTTGTGTCTTTGAGCATTACCCCGAATGCTCCTGGTAAAAACACGTTCGAGGTGGCATTTACGAAGAAGGATGGACAAACGATCACAGACATTCAATCAGTGACAGCTAAGATCCACAAAGTCTCCTTGTTCGGTGATGAAACGCCTAACGAATTTCAGCTGAAACGATTAAAGAATGGACACTTCTCGGCTGAAAACCTCTTACTAAATGAAAAAGGCACTTGGAAAATTGAGATTCATGCATTAACTGGTTCTTTTGACAACATCGATACGACATTCATTAGAAGAAACTAAAAGGAGTTCATATCATATGAAAAAATACGTTAAAGCTTTATTACCAATGCTTCTCGCTTCATTTTTACTGGCGATTCCTGTGAGTGCACACGTGACAGTCAAACCTGATACATCTGCAACGAATGCTTGGGAAACCTATACGTTAAAAGTACCTTCTGAAAGCGACAGTCCGACAACAAAGGTTGTCATCATGATGCCTAAAGGCGTAGAATTCCAGCAATACGAGCCAGTGCCTGGCTGGAAAACAACAACTGAAGAGAAAAACGGAAAAGTCACAAGAGTCACTTGGGAAGCAACTGGCGATGGTGTCCTTGCTGGCCAGTTCCAGCAATTCGTGTTTGTCGCAAAAAACCCTGAAAAAGCCGGCGAAGCGGCATGGGATGCGTATCAATATTATAAGGATGGAACAGTAGTTGAATGGACTGGCGACAAGGACGCTGATAAGCCTCATTCGATCACAAACATTGTTGCGTCTAATACCGTAACGGATTCACATGGTCAAGAAAAACCAAAAGAAGAAAAGGCATCTGAAACAGCCTCTGCTTCTTCTTCACCACTTCTTCTTGGTCTGTCCATTGCAGCCTTAGTTGTGGCATTAATTGCACTTGGACTTGCATTTAGAAAGAAATAAACCTTACATGAGCGATCGTTTTTTCAAGCGGTCGCTTTTTATTTTCCCAACCTATCATTTCCAATATAGGATTGAATAGGATACTCGTGCATGCCATAATGAGACACATGACCACCTAGGAGGCTATGAGATGAACCATCTAATCATATTTGCTCATCCCCAGCAAAGCTTAAATCAAACCCTATTAGATCTTGTTGTAAGCACTCTTTTGAACAATGGTCATGATGTGACGGTTCGTGATGTGTATAGCATTGGCTTTCCGCCAGAGCTGACAACAGCAGAAAAGGTTGCCATGAGAAACGGACATGTGCCGGTACCGGTTCAAAGAGAGCAGAAGCTGATTCAACAAGCTGATGTCCTCACGTTTATCTTTCCAATATGGTGGACAGGCTTGCCGGCGATGCTAAAGGGTTATGTGGAGCGCGTTTTTTCAGAGGGGTTTGCGTATGAGATCAATGAAAACGGAGTGGTGAAAAATCTGCTTCGAGACAAAAAAGGGGTCATTATTAATACGCATGATGCACCGAGGACCTTTCTTGATTCAAATATGATCATCACCCCCAGCCATCACATGACGACAGATACAGCCGCCTTTGATCTGATCGGCGTTCAGCCAGTCGAACGGCTCTTGTTCAGCAGCATGGAACAAGCATCTGCAGACGACATCCACGAGATTCTCAAAGAAACAAAAGAAACGGTGGATCAACTTTTCCCACCGGCTGTTTAACATAAAAAAGACTGCCGAGTCTTCTCGGACAGTCACAGATTGTTGACAAAGGGCTAAAATGAACTTGATTTTAGCCCTTTGTCTTCCTTTTCAGCGTGATAGAAAACCTTTGCAGCCCTAGGAAGGACGAGTACTGGCGCGGAGCGAATTTGACATTCGTGAGCACCAGCACGCAGGACTGGCGCGGAGCGAATTTGACATTCGTGAGCACCAGCACGCAGGACTGACAAAGAATGCGAGGGTTTGCCTACACGCTGAGACTGCCGAGGTTTCTCGGACAGTCTTTTTCACATGTTATTCGTCTAAACCAATTGACACATATTTTGTTTCTAAATAAGGCTCGATGCCTTCGATGCCGCCTTCACGACCAATACCGCTCTCTTTCATACCGCCGAAAGGTGCCTGCACAGCGGATGGTCCCCCGTCATTCCAGCCAATAATCCCGTAATCTAGATTCTCAGATATATAGAGACCATTGCGGTAATTCTCTGTAAAGAAATAAGCCGCAAGTCCAAAAGGTGTATCATTTGCTAATTCAATGGCTTCATCTAATGTGCTAAATGTCGTAATGGGTGCAACTGGACCAAACGTCTCTTCATGCATAATGTTCATTGAAGGGTCGACATGAGTTAGCACCGTCGGCTGAACAAAATAATACGACTTCTCATCGTCAAAATGTGTATCGCCGCCGACAAGAACTTTCGCCCCTTTATCCACGGCATCTTGAATTTGGTCGACAATTTTATCGAAGCCTCGCTTATTGATAATCGGTCCGATGGACGTGCCTTCCTCAAACCCATTTCCTACTTTCAGCTTTTCCACTTCTTTGCTGAAGCTTTGCGCAAATGCTTCATGAATTTCTTCATGGACGATTAAGCGATTGGCACAAACACACGTCTGGCCTGCATTACGGAATTTAGATGCCACTGCTTGTTTCACAGCCAATTCAAGGTTGGCGTCCTTATCTACGATCAGCGGGGCATGACCGCCAAGTTCCATAGAAACGTGTTTCACTGTACTCGCACTGTTTTTGATGAGATGTTTTCCAACTGGTGTAGAGCCAGTAAATGTGATCTTGCGGATCAATGGACTATCTGTGAAGATTTCCCCCACTTCTTTTCCATCTCCAATCACCCATTGCAAGGCATCCTCTGGAATTCCGGCTTCATGGCCTAATTTCACAAGCTCAATGGCCGTAAGCGGCGTGTCTTCAGCAGGTTTCACGATAAACGTACAGCCCGCTGCAAGCGCTGGTGCCGCCTTCCTTGTAATCATCGCCGCAGGGAAATTCCACGGTGTAATCGCCGCAACAGGACCCACTGGCTGTTTTGTGACAAATAGGCGTTTGTTTGTCGTATGAGACGGGATCGTTCTGCCGTAAATCCGCTTTGCTTCCTCTGCGTACCACTCAATATATCCAGCGGCATAGACGATTTCCCCTAATGCTTCTTGATACGGCTTCCCGTTTTCTTCTGTGATGATTTTTGCAAGTCTTTCTTTATGCTCGATCATGAGATCAAACCATTTGCGAATGATATTTGCACGTTCATGGGCTGACGTTTTTGCCCATGTTTTGAATGCTTTGTGTGAGCGAGTGATCGCAGCTTCAATCTGTTCTTTTGTATGCTGAGCAACTGAGGCAATTTCTTCTCCGGTTGCAGGATTATACACTTTGAGTTCGTTTGTCATGCTCTACCTTCTCCTTCGTTCTTGGATTCATTACATATAGTATATACCCAATGAGTGCCCAACCTAAAAGCAAAACCCATTCAGCTGGCCATGATAAGGAGGCCGGCATCCCAGGAAAATAAAATGAAAGAAAAAGGAAACTAAGTCCAATGGCTAAAATGCCGGTCGTCCGCCAATATTTAATGCGGTATGGACGCTCAAGCTCAGGTTCTGTCTTGCGAAGTTTCATAAAGGCAATGGACACAATCAAATACCCAACGATGATACCCACACCGCCTGCATTAACAATCCACACGAGGGCAGGACGGCCAAGTAATGGTGCAAAAAAGGCCAATGCACCTAAGAACAAAATGGCATTTGTCGGTGTTTTATACTTCGGATGAATATACGCAAACCATTTGGAAATCATGCCTCTTTCCGCCATTGCGTAGAGGATACGGCTTGCACCAATGATAAAAGCATTCCAGCTCGTCACAATGCCTGCTACACCACCAATGACAAGCACAGTTCCAAACGCCTGATGACCAAGAAGCTGTACCATAGCATCTGCTGTTGCCAGTGATGAAGCCTCAAGCTGACCTTTTGACAATCCTGCCGCTACTCCAAAGACAATGAGTAGATAAAATACAACCGCACTCACAATGGAGATAATCAAAATTCTCCCGATGATCTTCTTCGGTGCGTTAATCTCCGCCGCTACCTGCGGGATGACATCAAACCCAACGAATAAAAAGGGAATCATCACTAACACAGCCATCAGACCGCCAACCCCGCCCTGAAACATCGGCTCAAGGTTTGCAAAATCTCCATTAAATGTAGCTCCGCCTAATAGAAGAAAACCTGTCAGGATAATGGCCACTGTGAACACCGATTGAAAAATGGCAGCAGGCTTTGCGCCAATGTAGTTCAGAGCTGTTAAAAACAGTGCACCGCCAGATCCAATCAATACCCATGTAAAGTAAACATCCCATCCTCCTATATTCCATAGGAAACCAACATGCTGTGTTGGAATGACATAGTCAATGACTGTCGGAAGTGCGACCGCTTCAAACGTAATCACCGACACATAACCGAACAATACGCCCCATGCGGAGACAAACGCTGATTTGATCCCAAATGCCCGCTGGACAAAGACGAGTCCTCCGCCTGTTTCTGGAATCGCAGAGGAAAGCTCTGCATACGTTAGTCCAATAAAGATGACGAGAACGCCCCCTATGACAAAGGCAATCACACTTCCTAAAAATCCAGCTGTTAAAATCCAATCTCCCGAAAGTACAACCCAGCCCCAGCCAAGCATTGCACCAATGGATAAAAACAGTACGTCTGACTGCGACATGGTTTTAGCCATTTGTTGTTTTTGCATACAACCATCCCCCTTTGTTGTTTAGCGTGCTGTGAAGGCGTCTTCGATAATCCCTAGTCCTTCTTGCAGCAGCTCATCTGTGATGACAAGTGGTGTTAAAAAGCGAATAATATTCCCATTGATCCCTGCCGTTAATAAGAGTAGTCCGTGCTTGTTTGCATAGGCTGCAATCGCTGCGGCTGTCTTCTTATCTGGTGTACGCGTTTTTTGATCTTCCACAATTTCAATGGCCGCCATTGCCCCTAATCGCCGGACTTCCCCGATGAATGAGTACTTACTTCTCCACTCATTCGCTTTGTCCTCAATGACTTGTCCAATGTGTTCAGATCGTTCATTCAGTTGTTCTGTTTCAATAATATCAAGTACAGCCAAAGCTGCCACACAGCCTAATGGACTGCCAGCATACGTTCCTCCTAGCTCCCCTGGGTCCGCTGCATCAAGTAATTCTTTTCTGCCAACAACACCGCTCAGCGGCAGGCCAGCTGCAAGTGATTTTGACACAGTGATTAAGTCTGGTACCACATCGTAGTGTTCAATCGCAAAGTATTTCCCTGTTCTTGCGAATCCTGTTTGGATCTCATCTGCCACGAATACGATTCCATGCTGCTGACAGAATGAAGCGACGTGCTGGACAAAACGCTTCGATGGTACAATGAATCCGCCCTCCCCTTGGACTGGCTCCATCACCACACAAGCGACCGTTTCTGGTGCAACGGTTGCGACAAAGAATTGATTGAACTGATCAATGATGTATTCGTCGTAGGCTGCATCGCTTAATCCTTCAGGTTTTTGATAGTAATAAGGATACGGCGCTTGATACACTTCTGACGCAAATGGTCCGAATCCAAATTTATAAGGCTTGACCTTGCTTGTCATGCTCATCGTCATATTCGTTCTTCCGTGGAAGCCTCTTGTAAATGAGACAACCGCTTGTCTTTTCGTATATTTACGGGCAATTTTCACTGCGTTTTCAACTGCTTCTGCACCTGAATTTAAGAAAATGGCTTTTTTGTCGTGGTCGCCTGGTGTGAGATGGCATAACTTTTCTGCCAATTCGATATAGGATTCGTACATCATGACATTAAATCCTGGGTGAATCAGGCTGTCTGCCTGCGCTTTGACTGCTTCCACAACCTTTGGATGGGAGTGTCCTACATTTAATGTACCGATGGCCCCTGCAAAATCGATAAAACGATTGCCGTCGATATCGAAAAGCTCGGCTCCCTTCCCTTTCGCTGCAAGATGACGGTTGCCATTACTTACGCCTCTTGCGACGTATTGATCTCTTTTCCCCTGCCATTCCTCTGTTGAAAAACGGTTTGTTGTCGTTTGACTCATTGTCATCCAATCCCCTTTATGTCTTTTTTATTATTCTGAATATTTTTTGGTATGATAGAAAGTACCAATATCATTTTTTTCATGGTACCAGAGAGGATGGAATGACGAGATGCTGACAATTCAACTAGATCAAACAGGGGAAAACGGATTTATTTATCATCAAATTTATACAAAAATTAAAGAGGAAATTTTAAACCGTAACCTGCAACCACACGATCAATTACCATCTAAACGAGAGTTAGCAGATACTTTAAACGTCAGCGTCAATTCAGTGAATGGCGCCTATCAGCAGCTGCTTGCCGAGGGATATTTATATTCAGTTGAACGGAAAGGCTTTTTTGTGGAATCACTGGAAACATTTCATGAATCAGGTCAACTGAAACCCTCTTCCCTTCCAGCAGATTTAAAGGAAAATCCGATTGAGCGAGATGACTGGTATTCCTTTTCACATATTTCTGTTGATACAGCCAATTTTCCTTTTAAAAGCTGGCTGAAAAGTGAGCAAAAAGCGATTCATCTCCACCAAGACGCCTTTGGTGAGCTGCCGCACCCACAAGGCGTCTATGAGCTGCGGGAAACGATTGCCCGGCTGATTGGACTTGCACGAGGGGTCAAATGCTACCCTGAACAGCTCATTTTAAGTGCAGGTACACAGTCGCTCATTCATTCGTTATCTAGCATCCTTCCAGCTGATCAAATATATGGATTAGAAAACCCCGGCTACCGCAGACTGTATCAAATGCTGAAAAACAATCATCACCGGATTGAAACGATTGGCATTGATCAAAAAGGGGTGCGGATGAGCGATATTCAGAAGAAAGAGCCAAATGTCTTGATCATTACGCCTTCTCATCAGTTCCCAACAGGGGTGATCATGCCGATTTCTAGGCGGATACAGCTATTAAACTGGGCAGCTGATCAGCCAGATCGCTATATCATTGAGGACGATTATGACAGTGAATTTAAGTACGGCACAGACAGCATACCGGCGCTGCAGAGCCTTGACCGCTATGACAAAGTCATTTATATGGGGACCTTTTCGAAATCATTGCTGCCCGGCTTGAGGATCAGCTACATGGTGCTACCGCAACATTTATTAAGACGCTATAAGGAAGAACAGCACTTTTTTATTCAAACGGCTAACCTTTTTACACAATACACCCTTCTTTATTTTATAAAAGATGGAGCCTATCAGCGGCATATTAAAAGAATGAATGGGCTATATGAGGAAAAACGAAAACAGCTCATTGGAGAACTCGACACTGTCTTTCGTGACAATGTACGGATTATCGGGGAAAATGCAGGGCTGCATTTTATCGCAGAATTCCGCTCAGATCGTACGCAGCATGAGATTTTACAACGTGCCAAAGACCGAAAGTTGAAAATGTACGGGATGGACCGTTTTACCCTTGATGAGCATGTGCCTGGTCACAAAGAAGGCTTTGTCCCACTCGTCCTAGGTTTCTCTCATATGCGGCCAGAGGATATTAAGCCAGCGGTGAAACGCCTGTATGACTCGATTTATGGGAAATGAAACAGCTCATGTAGATGAATCGTGGCGCTCCTTTGACGGGACTAAACCCATAGAGGAGTGTTACGATCACATTCTTTCATAAACGTAATAGTTGATGTGAATATTTTTTTCTAGCAATTTCACGAGTGTTTGAAGGCTTTTTAAGTTGGTTGGCAGTAACGCAATACCATCTCCCTGTTCAACGATTTTGATCATTCCTTCAAACGAATCTAACTCAAATAGGGTTCGATCACCCAGCATACGTCTGGCCTCATGTCTTAATGGGCAAAGCTGATCACGATTCACGACCAATGAAATATCATCATCGTATATCTCTTTAGATTTTCCATACACGTTCAATGCCAAGCTCTTTACCTCTTTTAATTGATATTCCGGTTTTTCCATTTGATTAAAAGAAATAATTTGATCATACACATCCTCTGTTAACTTTTTGTTGATCGTACTTGATGAAGCAATGATAAAATCAGTGGCTTGAATATCCTCTAAAACTCGTTGCTCGTATAAAACGTTAAATAGAAGTTCAGAGCATAAAACGGTCTTTTTCTTTGAAGTCAATTTTTGTTGAATGTCCTTCGTTTCTTTTACGATTTTTTGAGCGTATTGATAAAATAAATCCCCCTGTCCTGTTGAACTGATTCCATGATGATACCGGATAAAAAATGTTGCATCATATAACGTTTCAAGCGCTTTGATTCTTTGAGAAATATTGGATTGCGCATACCCTAAAGCTTTAGCCGCTTGATTAATCGATTCTTTTTGATACACCTCTATAAAAATAATCAAATCATTTATATTCATCATGATCACCTATCACTTTTTGTGATAACAATAACACAAATATGTATTATTCAACTGGTTTGAAGTCGATTATGATGGCTATTGAAAGGGAGTGTTTCTATGCATGCCATGCAATATCATGTGGATCTGCCTGCGGATTATGATATGAATATCATTAGAAAAAGAGTACTGAACAATGGATGGAAAACAGATGGATATCAGGATTTATTATTTAAAGCTTATTTGATCACTGAAAAAGACAAACATAGAAGTTTACACAATGGCTATTGCCCATTGTATATTTGGAAACAATCGGAGGGCATGACGGATTTTGTGTTTAAGGGGTCATTTGATCATATTTTACGTTCTTTTGGCTGGAAACAAATCAATATTGGCATCACGTATTCCGTTCATTTAACAGATGATTTTCATCGTAGCACATTCGTTCTTGAAGAGTATGTGACGATTCATCCTACTGATTGCCTGGAAAATCTAGATATCGCCCATCTCTTTTCTCATTTTAACAACAATAAGGGTGAAGTCATCGTATATAACCCCGATAAATGGAAATGCGTCAAATATTCTTTTCTGGACTCATTACCAGAGAATATAGAGCAGCAGATTCACATTTATGACATTGTCCATCTGTCTATGGATCATTCAATGGCCTAATTCCGTTTTACACGAGACGCATCACAAATCCCCAAGGTTACAATGCCTTGGGGATTTGTCATTTGTTGATGCAAGATTCTCTTACCACCGCTCCTTGTCTACAGCTAATACGGATGACAAGAGGCCTGGAAAAGCGGAATCAATGTCATCCTTTCTGAGAGAGTAGTAACGGTGCTTCCCGTCAATTCTCACTTTCACGATGCCTGCCTCTCTTAGTACTTTAAAGTGATGCGAAAGCGTGGACTTGGCAATGTTCATATGATACGTACCGCATGTTCTCTCACCCGCTTCTGCTAAGCAGCGGACAATCTCCAGCCGAACAGGGTCAGCCAATGCTTGCAGCACAGAAATGAGTCTCATGTTTTCTTGGGTTGGATGATTTGGATTATTCATACGATAAATGTATCGTATTTTGTTCTAACATACAATCTCGTTACTCGCCTATGACATTGTAACGCGACAACCTTTGGAAACGACTATGACTCATAGACACTATTTTGAAGGGAAGAACCTTATTTGACACGTACAATATGGACTTGCTTATTCATGCTCTTATTGGCAACGAGCTTATGCGCCTGCCAATCTGTTCAGCAATTTGAGTCAAAACCACCTAGTGCAGAAGAGTTATTAGCTCTCGATCCACAGGCAGATTTATTTCAATGGGAAGAAACGATCTATGAAACAAACATAGATTGGACAAAATCATTAAATGTAACAAAACATCAGCAAGTAGGTGTCATTCAGAAAACAGCTACCACACATTTTGAACATGGAACAGCTTCTCGGTTGAAAAAAGGAACACCTATTTACTCTGTCAAGGAGCGAGAAGACCTTTTAATCGCCGAACTTAACGGACAGATCCACATATATGCTGCACATGCGGAAGGATAAATACCTGTCATTGGGGCAGGTATTTTTTTAAGTTCATTTTCTTGTCATGTGTCATTGGTTTTGTTATCATAGCAAAAGTGACCACTCGGTTTCCATTGTGACCATATGGTTTTGCCGATTCGGAAAGGACTTATGAAGATGAACGAAAAGCAAGAAGAGATTTTGCGAGTATCGAAGAAATTATTTTCTCAAAAAGGCTATATGAGTGTCTCCATGCAGTCAATTGCTGATGCCTGTAAAATATCAAAAGCGTCAATTTATAAACTGTTTGATTCAAAGGAAGCTCTTCTATTGGAACTGATTAAATACAATCAGCGCAAAATGAGAGAGATTTCTCAGATCATTCATTCCGAAACGACGCTGTCCAAAAAGGAAAAATTCACAAAAAAGATTAAGCTTGAGCTTGAAGAGTTTAAAGAGAATCATAAATTTTTGAATATGCTGTCCTTTGAAGCTTTTTCACAGCATTCGCCCATCGTCATTAAGCATTTACGTGAGACACGCTCCATTATCATGCAGCGGCACAGAGACATCATTTTAAGCACATATGGTGAATCTGTTGCGCCTTATGTGTGGGATCTTGTGATTGTCCTCAACGGATTAATGAGAGAATTCATCTTGATGTTGGCGATTGAGCACAAGAACATCCAATTAGAAAATGCCGCCGAAATGATCATCGGTGTGATGGACCGTGTATCAATAAAGCCTTGCTCCATTGAGCCTGTGCTAACAGATCAGCTGATGGACTCTTATTTGCTTTCCACACAGGAAGAATATGATGAAGAAAAGCTTGTCATCTCGTACTTAACAAAGATGAAACAAGAGCTTCACACACTATCAAACGGAGAAGAAAAGGACGATCTCCTCTCTGCGTTTGAACTGCTGAGTCAAGAACTGTCAAAGGACCAACCGAGAACCTTTTTAATTAGCTCATTGCTTGATTATTTAGGCAAACACAGCGTTTTATCTCAAAACGTGTCACAGCTGAAAAGCATTATTTTATAGATAAAGAAGGGATAATATGAACCAATCAACAACATCGTATAACCGGTCTGTGATTGTTGGGATTTTCCTCGTTGGGGCGTTCGTTGCGATCTTAAACCAAACGCTTCTCATTCCAGCGATCCCGCATATCATGGAAGAGTTCAATATTGATGTCAGTAAAGGTCAATGGCTGACCACAGCCTTTATGCTGACAAACGGGATTCTCATCCCAATTACGGCCTTTTTAATTGAGAAATTTTCAAGCCGTTCCTTAGTCTTAACGGCTCTTAGCATTTTTACAGCAGGTACCATTCTTGCTTCGTTCGCCACGAATTTCCCAGTGTTACTTGCAGCACGTATCGTGCAGGCAGCTGGCGCAGGGATTTTGATGCCGCTCATGCAAACGATCTTCTTAACCATTTTCCCAAAAGAAAAACGCGGGCAAGCCATGGGTATGGTCGGACTAGTGATTTCATTCGCACCGGCGCTTGGACCAACACTTGGCGGCTGGATTGTCGATTCCTTTAGCTGGAAGTTCTTATTCTATATTGTTCTTCCAATCGGTATTATTGATCTCATTCTTGCTTTCTTCTTAATGAAAAATGTCACACAGCAAAGAGACACTCGTATCGATGTCTTATCGGTGATCCTGTCTTCCTTCGGATTTGGCGGACTGCTGTACGGATTTTCAAGTGTCGGAACGTATGGTTGGACGAGTGCGACCGTTCTGATTTCACTCATTGTCGGCGCTGTGAGCTTGTTCTTCTTTATCCTGCGTCAGTCGAATTTGAAAAGACCGATGCTTGAGTTTGGCGTCTTTAAGTTTGCGATCTTTAGCTTAACGACCTTCCTCGGTATGCTCGTCTTTGCCTTACTGATTGGAACAGAGACAATTCTGCCGCTCTATACGCAGAATGTCAGAGGGTTATCAGCCCTTGATACAGGGCTGATCTTATTGCCAGGGGCTCTCTTTATGGGATTCCTATCGCCGATTATCGGACGAATTTTTGACAAAGTAGGCGGTAAAGGGCTGGCTCTAGGCGGATTTACGATATTAGCTGTCACTTCCCTGCCATTTATGATGCTCAGCCTTGATTCATCGATTACCCTCATTACAGTGGCCTACACACTTCGCTTAATCGGGGTTGGAATGATCATGATGCCGCTGACAACAGCCGGTATTAACTCGTTACCACCGCATTTGATTCCGCACGGGACAGCAATGAATAATACGATGAGACAAATGGGCGGCTCTATCGGGACGGCTGTGCTTGTCTCCATTATGAGCAGCTCTGCTGCCAATGCAGCATTATCCGATCCAATGAAGTCAGCCGTTCATGGCATGAATACGTCATTTATCGTGTCTGGTGCTATTGCGGTCATTGGACTCGTCCTTTCATTCTTCTTAAAAGAAAAACGTAAAAACAAAGTGATGAAGCAGGAGTTATCTTCTTCGTCCTCTTCTTCATAAAGACAAAGAGCTCGGCATATCGCCGGCTCTTTTTTCATATATTTACACACATCGTCCTCTCAGAAAACACATTTGTTCATATAGAGAAGAAAAACCTTGATAATTTGAAGAAAAGAGTTGATAATAGAAACTATTCAATTTGTGAGAAAATTTTTACTATAGGAGATGTATGCATTGAAGGTCGTTAAATTTGGTGGCAGTTCTCTTGCTTCTGGCAAGCAACTGCAAAAGGTATTTGACATTGTCACAGCAGATCCAGCTCGAAAAGCAGTCGTTGTTTCCGCACCAGGAAAACGGCATTCAACGGATACGAAGGTCACCGATCTATTAATTAGCTGCGGTGAACAATATTTACGTTTAGGTGAAGCACACGATTTACAAGAAGCTGTCATCGAGCGATATGCCTCGATTGCGGATGAGCTGGGGTTAGGTCATGACATTATTGACACCATCCGGCAAGATGTAAACACGTTATTACAGGCTGATTCTTCTCATCCTGAGCGTTATCTTGATGCGATTAAAGCAAGCGGTGAAGATAATAACGCAAAGCTGATTGCAGCCTACTTTCAGCATCAAGGCGTCGAAGCCCACTATGTGAATCCAAAAGAAGCCGGTCTATTTGTCAGCGACGAGCCTGGTCAAGCGCAAGTCCTTCCAGAATCGTATGATCATTTGTACAAATTAAGAGAACGCTCTGGCATCATTGTGTTCCCTGGCTTTTTCGGTTTTAGTCTAGCGGGTGATATCGTCACTTTTTCCCGCAGTGGATCAGACATTACCGGTTCCATTTTGGCAAATGGACTGAAGGCAGATGTGTATGAAAACTTTACGGATGTGGATGCAGTCTACGCCGTCAATCCAACGATCGTTCATGAACCAAAGGAAATCACAGAGCTGACATATCGTGAAATGCGTGAATTGTCCTATGCGGGTTTTTCTGTATTTCATGATGAGGCACTTATTCCAGCCTTTCGGGCAGGCATTCCTGTTCAGATTAAGAACACCAATAATCCAACGGCCAAAGGCACGAAAATTGTAAATCAACGGGATCATACGAATGGCCCTGTTGTGGGAATCGCATCAGACAATGGATTTTGCAGTATTTATATCTCCAAGTATTTGATGAACCGAGAAGTGGGCTTTGGACGTAAGGTGTTGCAAACGTTAGAGGAATATGGACTTACGTATGAACACGTGCCTTCTGGCATTGATGATATTACCATTATTTTAAGACAGGATCAGCTGGAGGAGCAGCAGATTGAACAAGAGCTTTTAGACCGATTAAAGCTTGTACTTGATGCAGATGAAGTCGTTCTAGAGCGGAACCTCTCGCTTATTATGGTCGTAGGAGAAGCGATGCGTCATAATGTTGGTACAACAGCAAGAGCGGCAAAAGCGCTGTCAAAAGCCAAAGTGAATATTGAAATGATCAACCAAGGCTCTTCAGAGGTGAGCATGATGTTTGGCGTCAAAGCGGCTCAAGAAAAAGAAGCCGTTCAAGCCTTATATGAGGAATTTTTCTCTATGTCCACGGTGCCTGTCTCCATTTAATCAGCAGACTGTCAGATCTCCGGATCGGCAGTCTTTTTGATCTCGCACGATTTGCGCATTAAAGTATATCTATTTCTCGTTTGATTTTGTATGATAGAGACAAATCAACTATTGTTCCGGACATTGATCGGAGCTACAAGGAGTCCTAATCCATGCCTCGTCAACAACTATTAAAACAGTTTCGCAATTTTCATGATGCTTCTACAAGTATTTTAAACATGATGAGTCAATTCATTCATGTGAATACACTGTTTATTGCTAAAAATGATCAAAACACCAATCAGATTGTGAAGGTGCTAAATCACGACGAGCAGCTTCTTGAAGAAGGGGAAGAAAATCCTTACGAGAAGACATTTTGCAAGCTGGCGGTCGATCATCGCGATACGCTGTTGATCCCTGATATCCGCTTGGACGAGCGTTCAAAAAACTTAGACGTCACGAAACAGCTGCAAGGCGGATCATTTATTGGGGTTCCCATCGATTTTACTGATGGTACGAACTATGGAACCATTTGTGGACTTGATCTAAGGCCGCAGCAATTTACAGAAGAGCATGTTCATATGTTTGAAACGATGGCATCTTTGTTGAGTTACGTCTTAGAACTCGACCAGGCTAACCGGCAGATTCAGCAATTATCTGTACCGATCGTACCTGTTGTTGACGGTGTCGCCGTGCTCCCTCTTCTTGGTGATATCGAAGAGACACGTGCGCAGCATATTTTAGAAACCATTTTACAGGAAAGCTACAGGCTGTCGCTCTCTCATTTGGTCATTGATGTTTCAGGGACAAAACGACTCAATGAACAAAGCATTCAATACTTGGTCAGCTATGCGCAAACGTTAAGACTTTTAGGCATTTCAGCTGTTTTAACAGGAATAAAGCAAGACCTTGCGCTAAATGCGATTCAATCGAATATTTCATTTAAAGACATCACCATTCGTAAGGATTTACCGCAGGCACTTGCTCATATCGGCCTAACGTTTTCCAAAACAGAATAAGTGATGATACACCAAAAAGGGCTAAACCGAGTTTAGCCCTTTTCTTGTGGTAGCGGCAATCGAATGATAAATGTTGTTCCCTTATGTTTTTCGCTTTTTAAATCAATCTGTCCGTCATGCAAGTCCACAAGCTGCTTGACAATCGACAATCCAAGTCCGTATTCTCCATATGGTGTATTCGTTCTCGAAATATCCGCTTTATAAAAACGTTCCCAAATGTGTTTGACTTCTTCAGGTGCAATGCCGATTCCCGTGTCTTCTACTTCAATGATCGTTTCCCCATTCTCTTCTTTCCCTCTCAAAAAAATACGGCCGCCTTCTGTAAATTGAATGGCGTTCTTTGTGATGTTGACGAGAATTTGAATGAGCCGGTCATAATCTGCGTATACCTTTTGTTCAGGGTGAACCTCTACCATGAGCTGATTGTTTTTCTCTTCAGCCATTCGGCTCAGCTGCTCCTTAATCACTTCAAACGTATCAATGAGTGGATAGTGAAATTTTTGAAGGGTGATTTGATTCGACCTGATTTTCTCATAATCCATATTTTCATTGACGAGACGCAGCATTCGTTTTGTCTCATCAGTGATGAGCGCATAGCATTTCTCTTTCTCTTCTGCCGGCACATCCGCAGTATTCAGCCATTCGACCAATCCTCGAATGGTCGTCAGCGGTGTTTTCAATTCGTGAGACACATCCGCAATGAATTGTCGCCTACGCTTTTCGAGCCGGTCAATTTCCTCTCTTGACCGTTGAAGACGATTCGCCATCATATTAAAATCCTCACCTAGTGTGCCAATTTCATCAAGGTGTTTGTTTTCAAGATGAATGTTGTAGTCACCATGCGCAATTTTCTCAGTTGCCTCTCTCAGTTTTTTGATACGATTCACATGGAACTTCGACAGAAACAGACTGAGAATAAAGGTAATCGTCAATGCCACAAACACGATGATATATAAATACCGGTTCATTTGAGCAATCAGCTCTTCTGCTCCTTGAATAGGAGCTATGAGCACCACCCCGCCCTTCAGCTTTCCGTCTTCCATGACAGGAAGTGCCACAAGTGATGCTTCTTGATCAAGCCGGCGTGAATCACTCCGCTTGACTATGATTTCTTCTCCTTTTGAGAGCTTTGCCCACAAATCCTTTGTGAGTAACGCTTCATGCGGCGGCATCTCTTGCTGCTGAGACAGCACAGTCCCTTTTTCATCAAAGACGAAAAAGCGAATTTGTCTTGTCGAGAGAATGTCTTCAAATGGACGAAGGCGGAAGTTCATCTCGGCTTTCGGCAGCTGCTGAAAATTCTGCAAAATTTCATTCCCATAAGATTTCATTTCATCCACTCTGTTTTGATAGGCCATATCTTTTACAAAATGAGACATGAGGGTGCTGATAATAATGATGGCGATGAGCAATAACCCAAGGTGACTAATCAGCAACTGGTAAAAATATTTAATCTTCATCGAACTTATACCCTACGCCCCATACCGTATACAGAAAGGGCTTAGGTCCGTCTCCGATTTTTTGGCGCAACCGTTTAATATGAACATCAACTGTTCGTTCATCACCATAAAATTGGTATCCCCAAATTTGCTCAAGCAATTGTTCTCGTGAAAATACTTGCCGAGGATGCTGTATAAAAAAGCACAGCAGATCGTATTCCTTTGGCGTTAAATTTTCGATCCGTTTCCCCTCTAGAAACACTTCTCTCGTTTTTTTATCTAACTGAAAATGTTCGGTCTCTAGCCGTTCACCCTCTTTCGCTCCTTCTTGAGTAGATGTTGTTTGAGCAAAACGTCGTTTCACTGCTTTGATTCTTGCCATTAAGGTGAGCGGACTAAAGGGTTTTGTCACATAATCATCTGCCCCAAGATCGAAGCCCAGCACCTGATCAGATTCCGTTTCCTTTGCTGTCAGCATAATAATCGGAACATCACTGATCTGCCGTACTTTTTGACAAATGGTCAGACCATCCATTGAAGGAAGCATGACATCTAAGATGAGCAGATCCCAATCCTCCTCTTGCTTAAATCGATTCAATCCTTCTAATCCATCATGGACGAATTCCGCTTGAAATCCTTCTCGTTGAAAAAACATATCCGTCATTGTACAAACACTCTGGTTATCTTCAATCATTAATATTTTCATCATCAGCCTCCGCTGTTGCCTTTGTTTTTCTTTATGTAGCTTTATTTTACATGTTCCTTCTCAAATCTCAATTGGATTGATACGATTTCATGAACTTATCATGCTTTGGTCATCTTTTATTCATACTTTTTGATGGAGTTGGGTGTCGAGGTGAACCTCATTGATTTTTGTTATGAAAAAAAGCCCATCTTATTGATGAGCCCAAATTGTTGACAAAGGGCTAAAATGAACTTGATTTTAGCCCTTTGTCTTCTTTTCAGCGTGATAGAAAACCTTTGCAGTCTAGGAAGGACGAGTACTGGCGCGGAGCGAATTTGACATTCGTGAGCACCAGCACGCAGGACTGCGGGCGAATGCGAGGGTTTGTCTACACGCTGAGCTCATCTGATTGATGAGCCCTTTTCCTTGTCATGCCAGCAGTTGCAAGTAAGCAGCGTCATTCCCCTCTTCAACCGCCTGTAAAAGCTGCTTTGCCTGTGATGTGCTAGTGACGCTGCTTAACTTTTGTATGATGTCTTCTGTCGATAACGCACAGCCTGGTGCTCCCCGAGGGATATCGACCCGTTTGCTGATGGTGGACCCGTCAGATAAGTTGAGCTTTACAATCGTAAATCGCCCTTTTGGCACTGCGTCTGGATGGGGTTTTATCGTTTGATCATATACTCTATTTACCCGCTTCATCCATGTCCGCAGCTCTGGTGAAATGGCTTTTTTCGTAAAAGCATCCAGTGATAAAGGTTGTCCAAACACCGCTAGTGCGATGACATACTCGACACTAAATCGTCCCTCTTCTCCCGTCAAAGGTGCCCGCTCCGTGAGTGCGGCATCACCGCCAGGCGGAAACATGACGTCGACCTGTTCGATCTTCTCCTGTAAGGAATTGTATTCTTGTACTAATGACTCGATCGCATCGGCTGCATGATGTGCCGCTGAACAGAACGGATACACTTTAAACCATAGACCTGGCGACACGATACGCCACGCAGTGCCATAGTCTTCTAGCAAACGCCTTTCCGCTAATTTCTGATCCCCATAGAGAGAAAAGAAGCCCAGCTCTCCATCCAGAAGCGATTCACTCCCGCCAAAACCTGAACAAGCTAAATCCATGGACCATACGGCTGTTTTAGCAGCGAGGCCAGCTTGTAATGGTTTCATATCAGCCCCAAACTGCTTTCGCATTCCAGCTGATTGCGCACCTGCAAAGCCGATCGCTTTCGCCAGCTCTTTCTGTGAAACTTGTTTCAAATAACCAATCGCACAGACCGCTGCAATGGCTCCGAGAGTTCCCGTATTGTGCCATCCCCGCTCATAATGCGATTTGCCGATGGATACCCCAAGCCTTGCCATCACTTCAACACCTGTGATGTAGGCACTCAAAAATCGATCACCATATGCCTCACCGTCTGTCAGCTGGGAAAGCAAGGCAGGAATGATCACCGCACTTGGGTGTCCTCTCACATCAGAATGCACATCATCATAATCAAGGGCGTGAATCAGGTAGCCATTTAGCATGGCTGCTGCTTGGCGGCTGACCTTCTTCCCTTGTCCAATGACGGGAATTTGAGCCGCGCCGCCTTCTTGTTCCACCAGCGCCATGAGCTTCTGAATCCCTTCATCCTCTTTTGCAGCAAGCGCTGCTGCCGCAGCGTCTAACAAACCGTTTCGAGCCATTTGAACGGCCTGTTGATCTTGCAGCGGATCAGCAGATAGCACTGCCTCTGCGAGCTGTTTCGTTAGTTCCATGTTCTTGACTCCAACGCCCGAACCGCAAGCTCGGAGAAGAAAGCAGCGGCAACAGGGAGTGCCTCTTCATTTAACGTAAAGGCAGGGTGATGCCATTCCTCGGTACCGCTCGTCCCCATCCAGACGAAAAAGCCTGGAATGCGCTCTTGGTAAAGGGCAAAGTCTTCTCCGCCTGGTGACTGCTCTGCCTCTACTACTGCGAGATCAAGCGCTCCCGCCGTTTCTTCCACAACCTTTGTCAAACGCTCATCATTCATCACAGAAGGCAAATACGGATGCCATTTCACATCTGCCTTTGCGCCAAACCCTTCTGCGATACCGCTCACGATTTGTTTCATGAGACCTGGAATCATCGCTCTCACTTCAGGTTCAAACGTCCGAACGGTCCCTTCCATCTCGACGCGATCAGGTATCACATTCCATGATGTGCCGCCTTGAATACGTGTGATGCTGACAACCGCATGATGCAAAGAACTAATGCGGCGGCTGACAATTTGCTGTAGGGCGCTTGTGATCTGACCGCTGATGGCAATCGGATCAATTGTGTGATTTGGAATTCCAGCATGACCACCCGTTCCTTGAATGTCAATTTCAAACCGATCGACGCTCGCCATTAATGCTTTGTCTCTTATCCCGATAGTGCCAACTGGCAGGTTAGGTTTATTGTGCATACCAAATATCGCATCCACTCCATTTAAGACGCCTGCCTCTATGACGTGTTTCGCTCCTTGCGCCACTTCCTCAGCCGGCTGGAACAAAATGCGCACTGTTCCCTTGAGCTCATGTTTCCGTTCGTTTAATAGGACGGCCGCACCAAAAATCGAAGCGGTATGGAAATCATGGCCGCATGCGTGCATTTTCCCTTGTATCTTTGAAGAAAATGGTTCGCCAGATGCTTCTTCAATCGGAAGTGCGTCAATATCGGCTCTCAGAGCAATCGTTGGTCCCTCTTGTTCTCCTTTGATTTCACAAACGACCCCTGTTTGAAGATCTGGAAAATCGAGTACAGTGATCCCTTCCTCTTCTAACCAGCCTCGTAGTTTTTTTGTCGTTTCATATTCTTCAAATGCCAGCTCTGGATGCTCATGAAGCGCTCGGCGTATGTTAATTAAACGTTTGTTTAAAGCTTGATTTCCTAATGATTTCACTGATACTCACCCCTCTAAAGAGTAAAAAGCAGCTTATGCTTCTTCAGCCGCTGCTTCTTTTTGAATAAATCGTTTTGTTCGTTCATTCTTCGTTTCGTCAAATAGTTCGGTTGGCGTTCCCTGCTCAATGATATGACCATCTGCCATAAAAATCACATGATCTGCTACTTCTCTTGCAAACGCCATTTCATGTGTCACGATGATCATCGTCGTTTCTTGAATGGCAATGGATTTAATCACTTGAAGCACACCTGAAACAAGCTCTGGATCTAGTGCTGACGTTGGTTCATCCAGCAGAATCGCATGTGGATCGACCGCTAACGCACGGGCAATGCCAATCCGCTGCTGCTGACCGCCGGATAGTGTGACCGGGTAGCTGTCCGCTTTTTGTTCGAGCCCTACTTGTTTCAATAGCTTCATACCGATTTCATTTGCCTGCTGTTTGGTCATTTTTTTCGTCACAAGCAGTGACTCTGTAATGTTTTGCAGGGCTGTTTTGTTTTTGAATAAATTATAGTTTTGAAACACCATGGCCGTTTGCTGACGCAGGTGATGGGCTTCTTTACGTGTATATTTAGACGCATTCAGCTTCGCATCGCCAATTTCAATCGTACCTTCATCTGGCGTTTCTAATAGATTTAGACAGCGCAGCAATGTTGATTTACCGGAGCCAGAAGGTCCGATAATGGCCACAACCTGCCCTTTTTGCACGTCAAGATTAATTCCGTCTAAGACGACAAGGTCGCCGAATGATTTTTTCAAATTGGTGAGCTTGATCATGTCCACACCTCCTTAATTCCGGTAAGGTTTGCTGATTTTTCGTTCAAATAGGTCTTGCAGGAAACTATAAATGATGGTGAGCACCCAATACACAATGCCAACCGCTAAATACGTTTCAAAGTACTTATAGTTGGCCGATGCAATCATTTTCCCTTGCGCAAACATTTCTGCCACCCCAATGGTAAAGGCAAGCGATGTTTCTTTTAAAAGACCAATAAAGGTATTCCCCGTCGCTGGAATGGCATTTCTGACGGCCTGCGGGAAAATAATTCTGACGTAAGACTGCCATCTTGTCATGCCGACAGATAAACACGCCTCAAGCTGCCCTTCATCCACTGAATTAAGAGCCGCTCTAAAAATTTCTGCTAAGTACGCTGAGTTTTTAATACTTAAACCGATAATGACCGCTGTTAAGGCATCCATTGAGGTCATCGCAGGGAATAGCTGCGGAAGACCAAAATAAATGAGAAAGAGCTGAACCAAAGTTGGAACCGCTCTGAAAAAAGAAATATACAGCTTGGCAAATTGGTATAAGACAGGTATCCGGTTTTTCGTTATAAGCGCGAATACCACACCAATGATAATGGCAAATACCATTGAGACAATCGCCATGAAGATCGTTATCGGCAAGTATTGAATCAAGGTTGGAAAAACCGTCACCATATACTGCCAATCAATGTGATTCATGTCTGCTTTTCACCGCCGCTGTTGTTATTTTTTAATTGGAACTGTGACATCGTCTTTGAAATATTTCTCAGACAATTTCTTCAGTGTTCCGTCTTCTCTTAATTCTTTGATCGCTTTATTAAATTCTTCTCTTAGCTTGTCGTGCTTTTCATCTTTGGCAAATGGGTAGCCGACTTCTTCATATACGATTGGGTTGCCGACGATTTTGAGTGGAAGTCCTGTTTTTTCAATTTGAGCTAACAAGACACTGCGTCCGTTGACGTAAGCATCTACACGGCCATTTGCGACTTCATTTAAGACACCGTCTTGTGTTTCATATGTTTTGATGTTGATTTTCTTGTCTGGGTCTTTGCTCTCTAGGTTTTTGGCATGGTTTGAGCCAAGAACAGCCGCCACCGTTTTTCCTTTTAAGTCGTCAAGTCCTTTAATGTCCTTGTTGTCCTTCTTCACAATGATTTGTGTTCCTGCGTATGCATACGTATCTGTAAAATTGAACGTTTGTTTACGCTCATCTGTAATCGCAACTTGGTTTGATACAGTATCCAGCTTACCAGATGTCAACTGGCCCATGAGTCCGCTGAATTCACTCAGCTGCCAGTCTAGTTTGTAGCCTAGCTTTTTCGCAATGGCTTCTGTGACCTCGACATCAAATCCTACTAGTTTGCCGTTTTCTTTATAAGCAAATGGATAGCTTTGGCCTGTAGCGCCCACTTTAAGCACTTTCTCATCTTTGCCTTCACTCTGATTGCCCCCGCCGCATGCCGCTAACACCGCAAGCATTGCCGCAAATAAAACAACTAGCCACTTTTTGTTTTTCATGTTTGTACACCCTTCTTTCCTCTTATGGTTGTGTAATATCTGATCGTAATTGTTTTTTAAAATAAATGGTGATATGACCTTTGCCTAAATCCTTTTCACCTGCTCTGACATAGCCTTTACGCTCATACATGTCCATGAGCCACGGATGCTTATCAGCTGTACCGAGAGAGACATATGGTACCTTTAGTGTGTCCCTTAGCACTTCCGTTTCAACCCACTCAAGCAAGGCTGAGCCTGTGCCTTTTTTTGCCGCTGGTTCTGAAGCAAACCACCATATATGCGGAACGCCGAATGGTCCTGGCTGTTCTCCCCAAGGCATACGGAGTGATAAGGTGGAGAGAAGCTCTCCATTTTCTTCCATTACATAGCAAAGGTTCTTTTGTACATTTTTCTGAACGAGGGCGATATCTGCATGTGCTGCTTGGAACTGGATGCCGAGCTCACGAATCGGCTCATAGGCTCTTGTTGTCAGTTCAAGCAGCGCTTCTATATCATCCTCAGTTGCCAGACGAAACGTATATCCCAACGTTAGTCACCTCACCTTTATGTCGTGTAGCGATTTTTTGGCTGTTTTAATCCGAGATTTTCTCGTAAAGTTTGTCCTGTGTATTCTGTTTTGAACAGGCCTCTTTCCTGAAGGATCGGAACGACGCGATCTACGAAGGCATCAAGTCCTTCTGGCAATAATGGCGGCATCACGTTAAAACCGTCGGCTGCTTCCTCAACGAGCCATGTCTCCATCACATCTGCTAGTTGCTCTGGTGTTCCAATGAAGATATGGTGCCCACGGGACCCTGCAACAGATTGGTAGAGCTGGCGAATGGTCAGGTTGTCCTTTCTCGCCATATTCATCACAAGGTCAAAGCGGCTTTTCACGGCATTTGACGCGCTTGGATCAATCTCTGGAAGCGGTCCGTCTAGTGGATACTGCGAAAGATCAATACCCCCTAAGTAGTTTTGTAAAATGCTAAGGCCGATCTCTGGAACAATCAGCTCTTGTAATTCTTCATACTTCGCTTTTGCCTCTTCTACTGTCTCGGCAATAATTGGGAAGATGCCCGGCATGATGCTGACATCTTCTCTCGCTCGTCCAGCAGCCTCTACTTTCCCCTTCAAGCTTTGGTAAAATTCCTTCGCTTTGTCGAGATCGTTTTGTGCCGTGAAAATGAGCTCAGCCGTTTTAGCCGCAAGCTTTTGACCATCTTCAGAAGACCCTGCTTGAATGATCACCGGCTGTCCTTGAGGGGTGCGTGATACGTTAAGCGGACCCCGTACGGAGAAAAATTCACCTTTGTGCTGCAGCTCATGAAGCTTACTAGACTCAAAGAATTCTCCTGTTTCTTGGTTTCTGATAAGTGCGTCCTCTTCCCAAGAATCCCACAGACCTTTGACGACATCGACGAATTCTTCAGCTCGCTCGTATCGTTTGTGGTGCGCTAAATGCTCTTCTCCGCTAAAATTTTTCGCTGTTTCTTCAATAGAAGATGTGACCACATTCCATGCTGCTCGTCCGCCTGATAAATGATCGAGTGAGGCAAACTGTCTCGCAATATGGAATGGCTCACTGTATGTAGTTGATGCTGTTGCTGCTAAACCAATTGTTGAGGTAGACTCTGCAATCGAAGAAAGCAGGGTGAGCGGTTCAAATCTCGTTAATACATTTGGATGAGATGTATGATTAATTGATAAGCTGTCGGCTAAAAAGAGCAAATCCAGCTTCCCTTCCTCGGCCTTTTTCGCTAATTGTTTAAAGTAATCAAGATTCATGGCTGCGTCTGGTACTGCTTTCGGATGTCTCCAAGAGGCGACATGATGTCCAGTTCCTGCGATGAATACGCCTAGCTTGAGCTTCCGTTTCGGCTGTGACACTTGTTCTTCATCCTTTCTATATCTTCCTTGTATCAAGTGATTATTTTACAAGATACATTTTTCTGATTGAATTAATCGGTTTTATCCATAAAAAAAGGGCAAATGTTGTGAAAAATGAAAAATAATTATTACTATATGCCCTTTTTACATGATTGTCAACCGCCTTCTGAACCTCCAAAAAAAGGGATTTACAGGCGTTTACGGCGGATCAATTTCAATATTTCCGATGAGCCGGTCCGTGGAGTGTGTCATCAATTGACTGCGCTCCAGTACGTTATGGGCAATCACCGAATGAGTGGAAGATACGGTGCGGACGGCAATCGCTTTTTGAGGAGAGAGATTAATGATGTTATTCCGTAGCACACGTGCTGAGACAACCTCATCAAGAAAAACGGCTGTCGGCTGTCCGATCGAACGATTTAAATAAAAGCGGTTATCTCCAATTTGGGGTGAGCCATTTTTAATATACATCACCACATATAAGGACGTTTCTTCAAAGGAATTGTCTTTAATCTCTAAAGGAGCGGTCGTATTGCTATAGACGGCATAGTTTTGATAGTGCTTAAAACGATTCTGCCATATGAAAGCCTTTGCATCTCCTGTCACGCTGATTGTATACGAAGATGCGAGCTGTGAATGTCCTTCTTGAATAAAGTGATTGCCGTTGATCCCCGCTTCTCCCTCCTGCACCCATATCCCTCGGCTGAATTCCTTGAATTGATTATGCTGAATCAAAATATTCGTTCCTCTGACCATCGCCGCATCGATGACAGAGTAGACGGTATTGTTTGAAAAGACAATGCTGTCTGATTGATAAATACGCAGCGATGTACTTCTAAGCCGTGTGTTTGTCCCTGACTCAATATGGTTTCCTTCTATTAAAATACGATTGGCCATATAGACAGACACAGCCGCATCTTCAAAAAGACTGATTTTATTACCTGTGATGTGCACGCTGTCTCCCCTCACATCAATCCCCTTTTCAAACCCTTCAATCATATTGCCAATAATGATCACATTGTTTTCCGATTGATCAAGCGGCACGCCTAAGCTCGTAATCCCTGCTTTTGTCACGCCCCCACCCACTGCACGAATCAAATTATTCGCAATGATCATTTCAGTGGCGAAGCCATAGGAGATACTGCTGTCCGTTTGATTGCCTTCAATGATCACACCATAGCCATTGAAATTATAGATAGAGCTGGCTGCGCCGCCTCTGACTATGTTGTTTCGAATTTGAATATTCAGCGGTTCCTCCAAGTTGGTCGCATTTTCTCCGTATCCTTCAATATCAATGCCCATTTTTGGCTCGACCCCATTTACCCCTGCCCTTTCAAGCAAACAGTCTTCCACAATGACACCATCACAGCCTGTAATAGACATATTGTTTCGCCTTGAGTCAGTGATGGTGCAGCCAGAAATATGAATAGACGAAGCAGGCGAGTACGATTCGATATGGGTCAATAAACCGTGCGGACTGACAATGATGCCGTCTCCCGTACAATTGTTGATTTGAACACGATCGATATTCACATGGGAAGCACCTTCAATACACACCCCGAAGCCCCATTCATGTGTTTTTCTTTCTGGCGGGAGTGCCTTGTACACATGCTCATCACGGTCGCCTTCAATCCGCCCGCCCCGAATGGTCACATGCTCTACCTCTCCAATATAAAAGGCTGCATATCCCCACGAATCATTTGGTTTCACTTTGATAACGGCATCTGATGCCATCTCAATACAAATATGACTTGGCACTCGTATGCCGGCATTACGAAAAGGAAAAAATTGATCCCCCCTGTACACCGCATCTATTAGATACGTTCCGCTCGGCAGCCAGACGTGGGAGTAGCCCTGTGCTTTTGTCCATTCCAGGCATTCGTTCAGTTTCGCTGTACAGTCCGTTTTCCCGTCAGCAATCACGCCAAAGTTTATTACATTGACAACGGGTTTTTTCAGATCAGATTTATTTACATCCCCCAATGAAAACCCCTCCTTTTTACACATGTCCTCTTGTCATCCTATGCATGTGTAAAAGGTTTGCTTGTACGATATTTCAAATTTTATATAAATTCTTCTGGAATAGCTTTCCGATGATTTTCACTTGAGCGAATTTTTCATTTTTTTGAGTCTTTACGCCTATTGAACTAACATTTTCCTGTTTTAGAATAGTTTTATATTGACACAAGAACTATACAAGAATATCATTTTTCTCATATCTCTTTTTTTAAGAAAGGATCTATGCCATGTCTACAATTGACCACGATAAAGTTGTTAAAAGTATTCCTCAAAAAGGGTTTTTTGGACATCCTAAAGGACTTTACACACTGTTTTTCACTGAATTTTGGGAGCGTTTTTCTTATTATGGCATGCGTGCACTGCTTATTTATTATATGTACACAGAGGTGACAAAAGGCGGTCTTGGCTTCGACCAGACAACCGCTAATTCGATCATGTCTGTCTATGGTGCGCTTGTCTACATGTCAGGCATTATTGGCGGATGGCTTGCCGACCGGGTATTTGGTTCGTCCAGTACGGTCTTTTATGGCGGGGTTTTCATTATGCTTGGTCATGTCATTTTGGCACTACCTAGCGGTGCAACAGCGCTCTTTATTAGTATGGGGCTGATTATTATTGGGACAGGTCTCCTAAAGCCGAACGTATCAAACATAGTCGGCGACCTGTATACAAAAACAGACCCTCGCAGGGATTCGGGATTCAGTATTTTCTATATGGGGATCAATATGGGTGGTTTTATCGCCCCATTAATTGTCGGAACACTCGGTCAAAAAGTGAATTTCCACCTTGGTTTCTCACTCGCTGCCGTTGGTATGCTTGTTGGACTGATTACGTTTGTCATCACGAAAAAGCCGAATCTTGGACTTGCCGGCACTTATGTCACAAATCCACTATCAGCTACTGAACGCAAGAACTTCAAAATTTTCGGTACATTGATCGTGATTGTACTTGCTGTTTTTGCTGTCATCGGCATTCAAACAGGAGCGCTCACGATTAATCTATTCACTTGGTTTGTCAGTGTCCTTGGTGTGCTGATTCCAATTGTTTATTTTATTGTGATGTATTTTAGTCAAAAAACGAGTGCAGTGGAGCAGTCGAGGGTACTCGCTTATATTCCATTGTTCCTAGCTGCGGTGATGTTCTGGGCCATTCAAGAACAAGGCTCAAATATCTTAGCCACATATGCAGATCAGCGAACAAACTTGAATTTCCTTGGCATGACATTAGCCTCTTCTTGGTTCCAATCATTGAACCCAATCTTTATTGTGCTCCTGTCACCAGTATTTGCTTGGTTATGGGTCAGACTCGGTAAGAAACAGCCGTCTACCCCGATTAAATTTTCACTTGGTCTTCTGTTCGCAGGATTATCCTTTATCATCATGATCATTCCTGCCTACATGTCTGGACCAAATACACTTGTAAGCCCATTATGGCTCGTTCTCAGCTTCTTCCTTGTCGTCATCGGAGAGCTCTGCTTATCACCAGTTGGGCTTTCAGCCACAACAAAACTGGCACCTGCTGCCTTCTCAGCGCAAACGATGAGCCTTTGGTTCCTTTCCAATGCAATGGCACAGGCGATCAATGCACAAGTGGTCAAGCTGTTTGATAAAGTGCCAGAAACCGTCTATTTCGGGATCATCGGCATGCTCGCTATCGTTTTATGTGGCGTTATGCTTCTGCTTACACCGGTGATTAAGAAAGCGATGAAAGGCGTGCATTAAATTGAAAAAGAAGCCTCCCAAATGGGAAGGCTTCTTTTTTTGAATTAAAACCGAATCTCATCATCTCCGTGGATTTGCAACTGGAGCGGTTCACTTTTCACCTGATGTTTTTTCACATAGCGGTGATAGACAACATATCCAATGATCATGAGCGGTACGCCGACATACAGCCCAATCCGCTGCTCGGCATCAAAGGCAAGACTGATTAGCACAATCGAGTTCAGCGTGATCGCAATGATCGGCAGTACCGGATAAAGAGGGGTTTTAAATTTTAGGTTTTCCAGCTTTCCGCCTGCTTTCAAATATCTTCTGCGGAAAAGCAGTTGTGATAATGTAATCGTAATCCAGCCGGTTTGGGCGCTCATGCCTGCAATAGACACGATCCAAGCAAAAACGGTTTTCTCTGCAAAGAATCCTGATAATAACGAAATACCTGTAAACAGGAAAGTGAGCAGTAAGGCATTCATCGGGATGCCCCGCTGATTGACTCGTCTAAACGCCTTGCCTGCCATTCCTTCCTTCGACAAAGAGTACAGCATTCTCGTAGAGGCATATAGGCCAGAGTTCGCCACAGATAATAAAGCAATGATAATGACAAAGTTCATGATATCTGCCGCATAAGGAATGCCCGTTCTCTCAAACACAGTGACAAATGGGCTTTGCAGCACACTCGCTTCTTTCCAAGGCACCATACCCGCTAAGACAAAAATAGATAAAACAAAAAAGACAAGTGTGCGCCAAACCGTCTGATGAATCGAGCGAGGCACGGTTTTCTCTGGATTTTCACTTTCTCCTGCCGCAATCCCGATCAGCTCCGTTCCTTGAAACGAAAAATTCACCGTGATCATCGTGACGACTACTGCGAGCAAGCCATTCGGAAACAGCCCATCACTCACAAAATGACTAAAGTAAGGAGCCGGTTCCCCGCTCGTCGTTTGAATAAAACCAAACATCGCCGCTCCGCCTACGCCAATAAATAGTAAGATGGCGACAATCTTAATGGTTGAAAAGAAAAACTCCGACTCCCCGAACGCTTTCGCTGATCTGGCATTTAATAAGAACAAACACAGCCCAAATATGAGACACCAAATCCACACATCCACTTGTGGAAGCCAGCGTCTCATCAGCTGCCCTGCTGATAAAAATTCCAGCGCCACAGTAGCTGCCCAGCCAAGCCAATAAATCCAGCCAACAGCAAATCCCGCTGCAGGACTCACAAATTTCGTCGCATACGTATGAAACGACCCCGACACAGGAAGCGCGACTGACAGCTCTCCAAGACACAGCATGGTTAAATACATAATCAATCCGCCCACTATATAGGAAAGAACAGCTCCAACTGGCCCTGCTTGTCCAATCGTATAGCCTGTTCCAAGGAAAAAGCCTGTCCCAATGACACCGCCAAGAGAAATCATAAATAAATGGCGGGAGGTCATCGCCCTTTTCAATTGTTCGGGCTGATTTTGTCCAACATCCACAATGATGCCCTCCTTCTTCTAAGATGTTCTGTTATCAAAACATGTCTCCATGTGATTATTCCATTTTCAAAACAACCTACTAATTATACATCTTTTATAATAAATATGCTTCCTTCTATCGTCACTGTTTCAAAGTCTTTATTTTAGTAATGTTCGCACAACTATACGGTGATTCTGATCATTTGATAGGATGCCATATATCCAAAAGAATTGCACGAAAAAACCAGCATGCAAACTTACATGACACACTGGTTTCATTTCCCTCTATTCGAGTCTCATTTCAAACAGTCATGAGTCATTTTCCTTTTGTAGACACTCTTTGATAAAACCATCTATATCTTGAAAGCAGCGATTTTTAGATTCAGCGTGAAAAGTCGTAGAATCTGGATTGGCGAACCCATGCTGCCCCTTTACTATTTTCACGCAAAGCTTTTCCTTTTTCTCCAAAACATTCGCAACCTCCCGTGGGTTAAAAGATGCTTCAACTTCCGAGAAAAATAACAACGTATTGCAGGCAGGCTTCATATCGAGAAAATCTCTTATCCTTGAACCATAAAATCCAATGACTCCGGTAAACAACTGATCATATTGGCTGCATTGCCAAGCAATTGTTGCCCCCACACTAAAACCTATCAGACATATGTCTCTCTCTGCATTTTTCGTTTTTAACTCTTTTGTCACATTCAATACGATCTTTACCGATTCATCAAAACCAACTTTATTCATAAAGTAGTCATATGCCTCATTCTCACTGGCATAAGGGAAGTGTTTAGCCTGTCCTAATAAATGAGGACAATAAACCTCAAAACCAGCTTTGTCAAAATGATCGATCATACTCTTCATATGATCATTTATTCCGTATATTTCGTGTACTAAAATCATGACAGGTTTTTGTTTCGATGTATGCAAATGATCACACTTCCCTTTTATTCCGTTTGTTCACTGGAGGATCTTGTACTTTAGAAAGTCATTTAAGTCGACTAATCAACACCCACATAAACTTCTTTCGATGTGAAAATCATAGCATATTTTACCATTAAGTAGTCTATCTCACATTCTCATCAATCGAACTCTCTTCATCATCGTTTGAGAATGTATTTGGTTTTATCCACCTTTTGTTTTGGGTATAGTTCTATCGTTTATCCGTTCAACCAGTTCAAGGCATAAAGTTGGTGAGATTCGCTCAAGCTAGTTTCAAATGCTTTACTTTTAGGTTGCTTCTCTGTAAGATCATATGTTGTAAATACCAACAAGAAAAGTGGGGAATAAAATGAAAAAAATGTTCTTTGCCATTATTTTAGGCGCTTGTGTTGCATTGATCACAGCATGTGGATCAGCTGCAAATGACAGCGCAAATAAACAATCTGGGTCTAAGGAATCAGGTGACCTTTGGAAATCCATTCAGGATAAAGGCGTATTAACCATCGGTACAGAAGGTACATATGCTCCTTTCACCTTCCATGACAAAAAAACAGATAAATTAACTGGCTATGATGTCGAGGTCATCACAGAAGTCGCAAAACGTCTTGACTTAAAACCAGAATTCAAAGAAACACAATGGGACAGCATGTTTGCTGGTCTGAATTCTAAACGTTTTGATGTGGTAGCGAACCAAGTTGGTAAAACTGGACGTGAAAATCAATATGATTTCTCTGATAAATACACAACATCTCAAGCCATTGTTGTGACAAAGTCAGATAACAATGACATCAAGAAACTTTCTGATGTGAAAGGCAAAAAAGCAGCACAATCATTAACAAGTAACTATAACAAATTAGCTACAGATGCTGGCGCTAAAATTGAAGGGGTTGAAGGTCTTGCACAATCCATTCAATTGATCCAGCAAGGACGTGCTGATTTGACGTTCAATGATAAATTAGCTGTCTTGAATTACTTGAAAACAAGCGGTAACAAAAACCTAAAAGTTGCATTTGAAACAGGAGATCCACAAGAAACGTATTTTGCCTTCAGAAAAGGCAGCGGCGAAGTCGTTGACAAAGTGAATGGCGCATTAAAAGAAATGAAAAAAGACGGTACACTTGCTAAGATTTCTAAGAAATGGTTTGGTGAAGATGTTACAAAGTAATACCCTAGGAGTCGTCATTCCTTGGGATCTTCTTCAGCAATCTTTTTGGCCAATGGTGATGCAGGGGATTTATTATACAATCCCCCTTGCCATCATTGCCTTCATTATTGGTCTTTTTATCGCGCTTGTGACAGCTCTTGCTAGAATGTCTAAAATCAAAGCCCTCAGATGGATTTTCTCCATCTATGTGTCGGCCGTTCGCGGAACGCCGCTTTTTGTGCAATTGTTTATTATTTTCTATTTCTTTCCGACATTTAATATCACACTGGATCCATATCCAAGTGCCATTATTGCTTTTTCATTAAACGTAGGTGCGTATGCGTCAGAGATTATCCGTGCATCCGTCCTATCTGTTCCAAAAGGACAATGGGAAGCGGGGTATTCGATTGGGATGACCCATCGCAAAACGCTCGTCCGCGTGATTTTACCGCAGGCAGTGCGTGTATCGATTCCGCCGCTGTCTAATTCATTCATTAGTTTGGTGAAAGATACATCGCTTGCCTCCCAAATCCTTGTGGCAGAGATGTTCCGTAAATCACAGGAAATTGCTGCGGCGAACTTGGATCAAATTTTATTTATTTATATGGAAGCAGCCCTGATCTATTGGGTATTCTGCTTCATTCTATCGCTCGTTCAACACCAAATTGAAAAACGACTTGATCGATATGTCGCAAGGTAAGGAGGGAACGACATGCTAACAGTCAAAGGCTTAAACAAATCCTTTGGTGAAAATGAGATTTTAAAGTCGATTGATTTTACGATCAACAAAGGGCAGGTTGTGGCGATTCTTGGTCCATCAGGTTCAGGGAAAACAACGATGCTTCGCTGTTTAAATGCACTTGAAATTCCAAATGCCGGCTCCTTTACCTTCGATGATTTCTCGATTGATTTTTCTAAAAAAAATAAACAAGCTGATTTGCTCAAGCTTCGCCGGAAGTCAGGCATGGTGTTTCAAGATTATCATCTGTTCCCACATCGCACTGTTCTTGAGAATGTGATGGAAGGTCCAGTCCAAGTCCAGCGCCGTCCGAAAGAAGCGGTGCGAAAAGAAGCGATTCAGCTTCTGCAAAAGGTAGGACTTGAGGATAAAAAAGATTTGTATCCCTTCCAGCTGTCAGGCGGTCAAAAGCAACGTGTCGGCATTGCCCGTGCACTTGCCATTCAGCCAGAGCTTATGCTTTTTGATGAACCAACCTCTGCGCTTGATCCTGAGCTTGTCGGGGAAGTCTTAAAGGTCATGAAAGATTTAGCGAAAGAAGGCTGGACGATGGCGGTTGTCACACATGAAATCAAGTTTGCCCAAGAAGTGGCGGACGAAGTGATTTTTATTGATGGTGGCGTCATCGTCGAACAAGGTCCTCCTGAAGAAATCTTCAAACGACCAAAGGAAGAACGAACAAAACAATTCTTAAACCGGATTTTGAATCCAGTGTGATCAAAAAGGCTGTTCTCACATGATGAGAACAGCCTTTTTTTACCTCTTTTCAAAGTAAGCGATTACATTAAGCAAAGCCATTTAAAGGGGCGTGCGAGTATGTTACGATTGAAATCGAGTGTTTAAGAAAGAAGGGAAAGCTTTTGAAGCGGGAACATCTTTTACGTTGGTTTTTTTATTTTGTGGGATTGATTGTACTTGCTTTTGGACTATCGCTGACAGTGAAAGGAAAGATCCTTGGCATTGGTCCGTGGGACGCTTTTCATTATGGACTGTTTCAGCATTTTGGTTTAACCATTGGACAATGGTCGATCATTATTGGTGCACTCATTGTGACACTGACATCTGTTTTCACGAAATCTTTTCCAAAGATCGGTGCCCTGCTCAATATGGTGCTGATCGGCGTGTTTATTGATTTCTTTAATGCAGTATTACCTGCACCACATGGGTATTTACCTGCTTTATATGTATTTATTACGGGCGTGATTGTGTCTGGGTATGGCGTTGGCATTTATGTCTCAGCTAATCTTGGCGCTGGGCCAAGGGATTCATTAATGTTGCTCATCTCAGCAAAAACGGGGCTGAACGTACAGTGGGTTCGAAATGGTATTGAGTTAACCGTGCTCCTATTTGCATGGATGCTCGGCGGCCCGATTGGCATTGGAACGATTCTGACGGCCATCTTTACTGGACTCGTCCTTCGCTTTTCATTGCCACAATCGACACGGCTCTTGCAACTGCTCATTACAAAAACAGCTGAGAAACCTGTTCAGACCCTTACCCGATAAGAACAAGCCATTCTACTAAAAGAATGGCTTGTTTTGTGCTAAACTAAATAGACGCAATATTCTCAAAACAGGAGATGATCCTCTGATGCAGCTTTTCCATTATCATTACTGGACACCATTTGTTGAGGAGATGGAGAAGGCGTACACCTCATTAGGCTTTGAAGTAAAGGGACGTTTCGCAAAGGAAGGTTCTTTTCCTCCTCCGCAGACATGGGATGATTTTAGAGAGAAGAAGCCCTCTTTCCGAATCATTGAGATGAGAAAGGGACAGATCAATATCACATTTGGTTATAGTAAAAAAGTCCTTTTTGATCACATCGGCTTTCTTGTGACTGACGATGAATATGATCAGTTGCTGGTACAAGCTCAAAAGAGAAACTGGGCAATCCAGACCGGGGAGCGAAGAACGTTTCTTTCTACACCGATGCGCTTAAGGCTTGAATTGCAGCGGCGGACAGATGTGATTGAAACTGGTGAAGAAGCAATTGCCGAGATGACGATCGCAGTACCTGATTTGACTCATACACCTGCGGTCGATCAGTTGCTGGACGGTTTGACACAACCTATTCATTGGAAAAAGGGAGAACGTCTCTCTTTACTTGAAGTGAAGATGATAGATTCTCATGGGATGAATACGACCGATCCAAACGGTGTTCACGTCCTCAAACAAGGATAAAAAGCAGCGAGATACGCTGCCTTTTTTATGATTGTTTACGGATTGGAATCCAAATCAATGTCACATGATCTGGAGAATGTATCTCTCCATCTAAAGGGTACGTTTCCATCTCCATTCCCCCAGCATGCTCATATCCTGAGGCAGGAAACCATTCTGTGAAAATACGTGTCCATGTTGAATGCACAGCGGTTTCGACAGGCCCCTTTGCCTGAAATACAGCCCACGTACTGGCCGGAATCTGCTCGACTGTCATGGTCGAATCTGGTTCTTCCTCACCTTGCTCAATCCCAATGATATAGTCAAATGTTTCAAGCGTTTCATCAAAATGCGCACATACACCGATATATCCGAGTTCTCCAGCTGCATGAGCCAGTGAATCCGTCCATCCTTCTTGATTGACACGCTTCCAAAAGGCGGGAATATCCTGTTTGTTTTGGCTATTCTTTGTTGTTGTCTTTAGTCTTCTGCCCATGATTGAAAATGAATCCTTTTCCACAATTCGATAATGCATCGGTTCGACTCCTTTTATTTGAAGTTCGAAGGAGAGACGGGGGTAGGCTTTCACTGTAAACTCGCCTGTTTTCACTGCTGCCGGTGTATATCCGTGATGCCGCTTGAAGGCTTTCGCAAACGACTCTGGGGTTTCATAGCCATACTTCACCGCCGCATCAATGACTTTCACTTGCTTGGTCATGAATTCTTCTGCCGCAAGGGTTAATCGTCTTTTGCGAATATATTCTGCTACTGCAATTCCCGTCAGCATATGGAATAGCCGCTGATAATGAAATTTAGACATACAGGCGGCCTCTGCCACTTCTTCGATCTGCAAAGGCTGATCCAGCCTCTCTTCCATATAATTGATACTATCCATGATCAAGTGAATCATTTTTCCCTCTCCTTCCTTTTCCACTATATCGAGAACCGCCCGCACCTTCCTGTCATTTTGTGCTTTCATTGAACAGGATGTCTGTTTCTCTTTTGCAGAGGTTCATCCAATGGTACAATAAATGTAAAAAATTGAGGTCCGTTATGAAGATTTTCGCTATTCAATTACAACCTTTAGATGATAAAAATGCACGAAAACAAATAGAACAGCTGAAGCCTTTTGTGTCACTTGAAAAACGCGCCGCCGCTGAGCGCTTTCGTTTTTTGATCGATGCAAGAAGAACGCTTTTAGGTGAGGTACTGATTCGTCACATCATTCATGAGATGTACGCACTGCCTATGGAACAGATCATTTTTGAAACAGAAGGGAATGGAAAGCCTGTTGTCCGGCAAATTCCTTCTTTTCATTTTAATCTTTCTCACTCTGGTGATTGGGTCGTGGGCGCAGTAGATGATGCGCCTGTTGGCATTGATATTGAAGAGATTAAACCGATTGATTTAGCCATTGCCAAACGATTTTTTTCAGCTGACGAATATCAAGATTTACTCTCACAGCCAGCAGAACGGCAGGAAGCCTATTTCTTTCATTTATGGTCCATGAAGGAGGCTTTTATCAAGCTGACAGGGAAGGGAATATCCTATGGTCTTTCATCCTTTACCGCTCGCTTGTCAGAGGATGGACAGGCTACTTTGAGATTACCTGATCACGAAGCCCCTTGCGTTGTCCAAACATATTCACTTGATCCTGCCTACCAAATGGCGGTTTGTACAAGAAAACCCGCTGCGGCTGAGCACGTCGAGATACTCACTTGTGAGAACATGCTGTCTCGCCTTAATAACGTGTGATTTGTTGAAGTGATGACTTGAGCAAATCGACGCCTCGTGCGATTTCCTCTTCTTTTACATGCCAAATGTTCAGTTGAAGTATAGGCTCCTTTTGATAAGTAGAAATGAAATGGCGGTCAATCGGCTGAACCATCACAGAAGCCTTTTTTAGCTGCTGAATGAGCTGATTCATCGGAATGGACCGGTCGACACGAACGTGGGTGTGGGTAGCTGGCTCCTCTTCCCCCAGCTCATAAGCGCCTTGATCATTTTTCAAACAGGCCACAAGTTGTTTGGATCGAGCTCTATAGGTCGCCTGCATCCTTTCTCTATGACGCTTAAACATCCCGCTTTTCAAATAAATTTCTAAAGCAGCCTGCGAGAGCATCGAGCTGTCGATATCAATCAGCCGTTTATGTTCACTGAAGGGGCCAATCAGCTCGTTTGGTAAGACGACAGCACCTGTTCTAAGCCCCGGAAAAATGATTTTTGAGAAGCTTTTTAAATAAATGACCCTCCCCGCCTGATCATATGAATAGATCGGGTCTCTTTTTGTATCGAATTCTAAATCAGCCAAATAATCGTCTTCAACGATGTAGACATCATATGCTTCGGCAAGGGCTGCAATCGCTATTTTTTCTTGTTTCGACAGACTCGTTCCAAGCGGGTTTTGAAACCTTGGCATCGTATAGAAAAAGCGAATATCCTCCTCTCGGAAGATACGCTCCAATTCCTGAAGATCGAGTCCTTTTTCCGTACGCTGAATCCCCCGGACAGGCAGCTGGTTTTTCTCTAAGTATTGGAGGAATAGGTGATAGCCTGGCTGTTCGACCAATATGGTCTGTTTTCCATTTGGAAACGGGATGGTGCTTAAAATCGATAAAGCCAGCTGAATACCAGAAGTCATGACGATCTGTTCTGGAGAGGCAAACACTTGATAATCCGTTAAACGCTTTGAAATGATTGGCAGTAAAGATGGTAATCCATTGGTGGTGCCATAGATAAATAAATCATTTTGATACAGATCAATCGCTTGATTGATGCAGTGCTGAAAATCGACATATGGAAACACAATGGGATCAGGCGCAGAGGAAGCAAAATCAATCCATGTGCTGCCCTTCTGAACGGCTGACTGATTGGTTTTCACGACAAAATAGCCACTTCTTTCTACAGAGTACAGCAAGTGTTCACGCTCTAATGTGTCTAGTGCTTTTATGACAGTGCTTTTGCTCACAGCATATTGAGCCGCTAAGTGACGAATGGATGGAATTTTCATTCCAGCATTGTATTCACCGCTCTCGATTTTGTTTTTTATATTCAACACAAGCTGATCATATTTCCTCACAGTACTACCCTCCTTGTACCGGTACAGATATCAATAACTCTTATTGTACACTTTACTTGATCCGTTTACGATAAAAAGACAGAACCGGTCAATTCAACTGAAGCATGCATGCTCTTGTAAGGAGAATTCTGATGGATATGTCAAAACAAAAAGCGTATGCTGCCTCGATCGCATACGCCTGTATAATTGGTTTTTCATTCTTGTTTGTCAAAGTGGCTTTAGCATCAGCGAATCCGATTGATGTATTGGCACACCGATTTACCGTTTCTTTCGCAGCCGCTCTTTTGTTATTTCCATTTTTACGAAAAAAGTACCGTTTTTCCATTCAATGGCGTGATCTTATTTACATTGTGCCATTTTCCTTGCTTTATCCTGTGTTGTTTTTTGCATTTCAAGTGTGGGGGCTGATGTTCACCTCTTCATCAGAGGCCGGCATTATTCAGGCGACCATCCCTATTTTGACAATGGTGCTTGCAGCATGGTGTTTAAAGGAACGCCCTACCTCGATTCAGGTGCTGTTTACCATTCTTTCTGTGTCCGGGGTGATGCTCCTCTTTGTGGTGAAGGGAATTGATGTGAAACATTCTCATCTCATTGGTTATGTGCTGATCTTACTTTCAGCCTTATCATCCAGTGCCTATAGCGTATTTGCCAGGGTGATGACACGGCGATTCCATGTCATTGAACTGACTTTCGTGATGACATTCTTTGGATTTGTCTTCTTTAATGCTGCTGCTCTCATTCGGCACTCGGTACATGCTACACTACCGCAGTTTTTCAGTCCGTTTACGCAGCCATCCTTTGTATGGTCTATGCTCTTTTTAGGCATTCTCTCATCACTGCTCACAGCGTATTTATCAAACTATGCTCTTTCCCACCTTGAAGCAGCAAAGGTGAGTATCTTTAACAATCTTTCTGCTTTCATTACCATTGCCGCTGGCGTGCTTATTTTACATGAAACGATTGATATGGTTCACCTCATCGGAGCTGTGCTCGTTATTGGCGGAGTGATTGGCGGGAATGTGGTGAGGAAGGGGAATTCAACACAGAAGAACTAGACAAAACTAACAACAAAACCATTTATTGTATTGTATTTTTTTGTATAATAAGGAGAGAGAACCTTTCCTTATTATACAAACTAAAATGGACGTGTTATGAGTGCATATATTTATAGTATTTACAAAGATATTGATCCTCAACGAGTTAAGAGACTATCAACGTAACAGACCTTATTTATATGTGTTATTTGCGATGAACTACATACTAGCACCACTCTTCCTAGGTGGACTGCTTGCGTTTTTTGTCAAAAACGTATCAATCATCTACATCTCATTTTTCATTTTTTTAACAACGATTCACCTTGATAAAAGTCTTATGCGAATCTTATTTTCTTCAGATAAAAAACAAATGGCCATCTTGAAATTGAATATGGATCAATATATTTTTGGGAAAGATATGAGTAAATTTTTCGGTGTCATGATTGGTTTTATATGCTTTTTTTTAGGTTCTTTCTGCATGATTTTAAACACACATGCTTTGTATCATTCTTTTATTCTTGGAGCCTTAGGCATTAGCTCGTTATTATTCGGATATTTACTTAGATTGAACTTATTATTACTTCTTACTAGACCTAGATTCTTTTCAATCACACCCATGATTCAATACATCACCACTGGGATCATTGCTTCTTGGATGTTTTTTGTTTTTAAATTCGAATTATTTTCTATTCCTTTTTCTAACCAATTGGTGCTTACGCTTGTTGCTTTGATCTTTCTTACTAGTCTTATTTTGTTAATCAATTGGAAAAAGAACCTTAGATATACGCCTATCTTCCATTCAGATGAGAAGGATAGACATCATCAAAACACAACATCAAGATCTTTCGATCATATTTTATTTTTTGAAATCACCCTTCTTTTGAGAAACCCTCCAATACAATGGTCGGTTTTACTATTTATATTCTCAATATCTGGTGGTCTATTTACTCTCATTCTGTATGGTGTTCATACAAACCAAATCGAAACAATGAATATAGAAAATGATTTTTTGTTTATTTTTAGTGTGATGTTCCCTATGATTTTTATTTCTAACGCCCTTCAATCTTATGTCTCTTTTGATGTTGATGGTCCCATTATTCCTTTAAAACATAGGTTACCTCACTTTATAAAGAACAAAATAAACTCTAAGTTGATATTATCCGTTTTATTACATATGTTTTTTTGTACTGTATATACTATCTTTTCTACTTTTACAATAAATGTAGATCACCCCTTTTATGTGATATTTACTTTGTTAGTTAGTAGCGTTTTAATAGGCGTATGCACAGTTGGTTCTACTGTTCTATTTCCTTATTTTAAATGGGAGTATGTGTATCAAGTTCCTAGCACACTGAGCAAATTAACATTAAACCTTTGCTTCAGTTTCATTTTAGGCTTATCCGTTATGTCCTCATATAACCTAGCCTCTTTTATTGCGGCAAATACGATCATGATTGTTTGTACAGTGATCATCATCGTCATCATGTTTTTATTTTGGGATAAAACGATTAACAAAAACTGCAAATCAGTTAAAACATTATTCGAGTGAGGGATTGTATGCTTTCAATTCATGATCTAATCAAGGAATATACAGAGTCAAACTTCAAAATATCAATTCATGAATTACATTTTCATCAAGGCTCAATTGTTGGATTATTAGGCAAAAATGGCGCTGGAAAAACAACCATTCTTGAAATAATCGCGGGATTGATCTCACCAGATAAAGGTGAATTAATCATACAAAAAGATATAGAAAATGGTTTTTCAACTGTCGGTTACATGGAAGATGATCCAACACTTTTTGAAAACTTAACATGCTTCGAATTGATTAAATATCAATCCATGTTAGTTGAGCAACCGTTAAATACAAAACAGATTCAACATTTATTAGAGAAATATGGGCTTGAAAAACAAGCCCATATTCGCTCTTCTTCTCTATCCCGAGGGATGAGGCAGAGGATTTCTTTTATATTAACCACCTTACACAATCCAGCTATAATCTTATTAGATGAACCATTTACCGGTCTAGACCCAGCAAATATGACTCTTATGAAAAGACATCTAAGAGAATTTAAGGCTCAAAATAAAACGATCATTCTTTCTACGCACATCCTTCAATTTGCCGCTAACTTATGTGACGAGATCCTTTTTATAAATGAAGGACAAATCGTTCATTCAGAAAAAAAACCTTCCGAAGAAACATTTGATGAAGGTCAGCTTGAAAAAAGATTCTTTGAAATGTTATCCTAAATAGCAGTTTCTCTACGTTTAAAATGGTATTCAGCTATAGAAAACAACGGCCCTCGTTTGACGGGGCCGTTGTTTTCTTTTATTGGCTGATGAATTGCCTTTTTGTTGTCTGTTCAATGACATGCCTCATATGTTCTGCGAACTGCTCGAGGTGTGTGTTGATATACATGTGACCTCCTTCGAAATCAGTGCGTTCGATGGCGTTTGCCCATGTTAGCCAGCCGGCTGCGTCTTCCATGCATTTTTTATCTTGCTTTCCGTTCAATAAATAAACGGGTGATTCAATGATTGTTTTGTCCGTATGCTGGAAGGATTCTAATGCTTGATAGTCGGCACGTAAGGATGGTGTAAAGTAATCCATCATTGGCTTGTTCTCTAACAATTCTTTTGGAATCCCGCCCATTTCAGCAATATGCTGAACAAATGCTTCATTCGATAAATGGGTCAATCTTTGTCTTTTTGTTTGCGGCGGCTGAATGGCAGAAATGACAACTGCTGCCGGATCGATGCCTTCCTTTTCTAGCAACTGAGTCAGCCTGTACACCACAAGTCCGCCCATGGAATGTCCGAACAAAATAAATGGACGGTTTAATTTGCCTGTCAGTCCTTCTTTATACAATTCAGCCAGCCGGTCAATGCTTGTTTCAAGCGGCATGAGGTTCGTTCCATGACCCGGAGGTTCTGCTGCTGTCACTTCGGCCGTGTCCTTCAGCTGTTCAAAGAGCGGACGGTAAGAGGCGGAATATCCGCCTGCAAAAGGAAAACAAATAAGCTGAATGAGATCTGATTTTTTTTCAAAGGTTTTAAATAATTGGTTCATACGTCCTTACCCCTTTACGATCGTTTCAAGAATCTGCGCAAGTTGATCTGCCTGCGGTCTTTTCATCATGGTCACATGGTCGCCCTTTATTTGATAATACGAGCACGTTTCTCTCGTGTAAGCTTCCCAATCGGCAAATTTCTTCTGGAAATCTGTGGCGTGATCACTGCTTTGTATAATATAAAACGGCACAGAGAATGGGTCTTTTTCTAATTCAATGGCTTGTGACATGATGGTATTATGAGTCTGCATTTGCAAGTATTTATCTAAATAGTGATCATTCATAAATTGATGAACGACTTCATCCTTTTCTGCTTCTTTGAGGATTTTCTGCTTCACTTCTTGGAAGCTGAGCCCTTGTAATGCTTCTGGTTTGATGCCGACGAGGTTCCCCATACCTAGGACGAGGGCGAGCATTTTCACTTCTTCTTCGTTCATATCGGCATGAAGCGCTTGATCTGCCTCATCTCTTAATACCGGAACCGTATCTAAAATGATCAATCCTTTTGGCGCTTTTCCTGCATGACAGAGTCTCTGATTCATTCCGTAAGCAAGATGTCCGCCCATAGAATGCCCTGCCAAATAATCAATGCCTGGTCGATAGAATGTCTCAATGGCTTCAATAAAAATGGTGACAAGCTCTGTATAATGAAGGAATTGCGGTTCTTCATCCTCATATAAGCCTGGAGACTGCAAGGCGTAAACAGCTCCTTCATGTGTCATGAGCTTGGCCACATCGATATACCCCATCACCGTTCCACCAGCAGGCGGTGCAAAGAAAATTCTCGGTTCAGCCGGATCCCCTTTTTTCAACTCGATCACATAGTCTTTCGGCGCTCTTTCGACAGGCTCGCCTGTTTCTGGCACTGTGTCCAAATATGCCGCTAACTGCGCTGGCTCTGGGTGCATGAAAATCCATTTCGGATCAACACGGACACCTTTTTCTTTTAATTTGGCAACGGCTTGAATACTCATAATGGAATCTCCGCCTAAATCAAAGAATGAATCATGAATTCCTACTCGTTTGACACCAAGCACTTCACTGAAAGCTGTCACAATCAGCTGCTGTGTTTCTGTTGCCGGTTGATCGTCTTCATGTGAGGAAGAGACTGCGTCTGTCGGCTCCGGCAATGCTTTTTGATCGACCTTCCCATTTGTTGTGACAGGAATTGCGTCAAGTAAGATAAAGTAACTTGGAATCATATAGCCTGGCAGGCTTTCCTGTAAAAATGCTTTCCATCCAGGAACAGGCTCTCCCCCATCTGTGACAAGGTAGGCTGCCAGCCGTTTTGAGCTGCCGTACGTTTTAGCAATGACGGTACATTCTTTTACTTGTGGATGTTTGAGCAGGGCTGTCTCAATTTCTCCACATTCAATTCGGTAGCCTCTAATTTTGACCAAGTTGTCTTTTCGGCCAAGGTATTCAATACTGCCATCAGACCGCCATTTCCCTAGGTCACCGGAACGATACAGTTTGTCCCCTTTTAATGCCGGGAATGGATTGTCAATAAACCGCTCCTCCGTGCGCTCTGGGTCATGCAGATATCCTTTTGCCAACCCTGTTCCGCCGATATAGATTTCTCCTTTGACGCCTGTTGGTACTGGATTGAGATGATCATCTAGTATGACAACCGTTGAGTTGGCGACTGGCACACCGATTGGCACTGATCTAGCATCCTCCGGTACATGTGTGACTTGATAAGTGGTCGCTAATGTTGTGTTTTCTGTTGGACCGTAAGCATTGATCAGCACACCCTTCATATGCGGCAATGCCTTTCGTGCATGCTCACTAGACATGGCTTCTCCGCCAACAAGTAATGTACGGTATCCAGCTACACTTTTTGGATCATGTTCAATCAGCCGGTTGAATAATGCAGTTGGCAAACAGTTGGCTGTGACTTGATGCGTTTTGATTAAACGAGTTAATTCGTCCATATTCAGCGCAGCATATTTCGGGATCAGAACCAGCTGACCGCCATTGAGCAGCATCCCCCATAATTCAAAGGTAAAGGCATCAAATGCATAGTTAGACAGCTGAAGCATTTTATCTTCTGAACCAAGCTCAATATAGTTTGTTTCTTTCACTAAGCGGACCACTCCTGCATGAGGAAGCATCACGCCTTTTGGTGTGCCTGTTGAGCCTGAAGTGTAGTTCACATAGGCAATCTGGTCTTCTCCTACAATCGATTTTTCCCTTTGATACACTGCGCCTGTTTCTGGTAACGGCTTGTCCATTTCAATCTTTGTGCCGCTCAGATCGTCTAAACGATTGATCAGATGCGACTGGGTTAAGATGATATCGCTTTGTGTATCGCGAACGATCAGACCAATGCGGGCATCTGGATACTCAGGTGACATCGGTACATAAGCAGCACCCGACTTGACGATCCCTAGAACTGAGACCATCATGTCAAACGAACGATCAAACAGCATCGGGACAAGTGAACCTGGTCCAACGCCCTTTGATTGTAAATAGGCAGCCAGTTTTGTCGCCTTCTCGTCTAAATCTTGATACGTCATATGCTCTTCCATATAAGATACAGCAATCCGGTGCGGGTCACGCTGCACTTGTTCTTCAAATAGTTCTTGCAGCGTACGCTTTGGATAAGGCGTGTCGGTTTGATTTTTTCCTATGATCATGGCATTCTGTTCTGTTTTGTCCATGACGCAAAAGTCAGCGAATGTCCGTTCAGGCTGAGCCGTCATGCCATCTAACAAATTGAGATAATAATTCATCATACGGTGGATCGTTTCTTGCTCAAATAAATCCGTATTATATTCCACATGGATAGACAGCTTGTCCTCCTGCTCAAATACATGCAAGGTGAGATCAAATTTAGAGACGGTATGATGGACCATCACTTGTTCCGATGTCAGTCCTTTTAGGTTGATATCCAGCGAATCAGTGACATACCCCATGGCGACTTGGAAGATCGGTGAACGACTTAGGTCTCTATCCATTGAAAGGTCATCCACAAGCTTGTCGAATGGATAATGCTGATGCTCAAAGGCTTTTAACGTCATTTCTTTCACCTTTGCCAGTAAATCGGCAAAGGTATTGGCTTTTGAAACGTCCTGTCTCAGCGCCAATGTATTGACAAACATGCCGACGAGCTTCTCTGATTGTTCGACATCACGACCAGCGATTGGCGATCCAACAATGACATCTGTTTGTCCAGACAACTTGTGAAGCAGGACATAATAGGCTGACAACATCGTCATAAATAGTGTTGTCCCCTGCTGCCTCGACAAGGCATGTAAACGACGAACAAGCGGTTCATCTATCACGAATTGCTCTGTAGCCCCATTAAATGTTTGAACCGGCGGACGAGGACGGTCAAACGGGAGCTCTAATACCGGCAACTCTCCTTGTAACGTTTCAAGCCAATAGCTCTGAGCCTTCTGGTGGTTCTTTAATTGCTCATTCTCCCAATGAACATAATCGGTCCATTCAACCTCAAGTGCAGGTAGCTCAGGCGTTTCCTCTGATAATAGCGCACCATACACGACTTCTAATTCTTGAATAAGCAGGCTGAGCGACCATGCATCGGAAATGATATGATGCTGCGCACAAAGCAAGTAATATTCCTCTTTCCCCATATCAACAATTGTCCACTGTGCAAGCGGTCCCCGTTCTAAGTCATAGATGCGGTTCGCCTCTTGCTGAATCAGCTGTTCCAATCTTCTCGCTCTTGTTTTTTCATTAAATAATGAGAAATTCGCAACGGTTACTGATGGCGGAAGGTCTTCACGAATGACTTGAACCGGCTTGCCGCCAATGGTTTGAAATGTTGCGCGCAGTGCTTCATGACGTTTTGTTAAGAGACCGATCGCCTTTGTTAACGTTTGGATGTGTAATTGGCCCATCAGCTTCCAAGCACCTAATATATTGTAATGATGGCTCTTTTCTAATGTAGATAAGAACCAAATCCGCTTTTGAGCGTGTGACAGCTCATAGCTTGTTCGTTTTTCCATCTTTGGAATGCTGGCTTCCTGAATGGCTGGTGCTTCATTGATGTCATCGACCATTTGTGCCAAGTGTGCTAGATTCTTGCTTTCAAACAATATTTTTAGCGGCGCCTTTAGTGAAAACTCATGATTAATACGTGAAATCGTTTGAGTGGCCTTTAATGAATGTCCACCAAGGTCAAAGAATTGATCCTCTTTGTACACACGATCGACTTCTAAAATATCCTCCCATATGGCCGCAAGCACCTGCTCTGTCTTCGTTTCTGGCAATTGCTTTTCAAACGGCTGTGCGTGTTTGTGATGGAACTGTTTGAGGGCTTCGTGATCAATAGAGCCATCTTGTTTTTTCGGTATATCTTCCACTTGCCTGATGTCCCATTTCCCCTCTATGATGCCTGTGATCTTGTCAGCATCCACTTCTTTGCCTGATTGCACCGTATAGTACAGTTTCTTTTCAAAATGTGGTATTGGTGCTGGTTGAAGATGTTCAGCGATTTCTTGATTCGCCCCATCTAGGCCAATAAATAGATGCGCTTCATTCAGCCGAACACCTAGACATAATGAATGGAGTCCTTGTTTTTTTCCAATCAATTGAAAGCCCTTGCGAACGGTTAGCGCGGCCCCAGTATGTCCCTTAGACAAACCAAGATTATCCCACATGCTGAAATTCAACGAAATCGCTCTTCTTCCCTCATGATAGGTGAGGGCATGTGCGAGTCCATCTAAAAAGCTGTTCGCCGCAGAATATGCGCCAAATGTGGTGCCGCCAAAAAAGCCATTCACTGATCCAAAAAAGACGAGTGGCACTGACGGGTCATGCTTGAAAGCTTCCTGCAGCACCCAAGCACCGTCTGCCTTCCCTGAAAGTTCTTTGACGAAATCTTCTTCTGTTGTATGAGCCAGTGTGTAGGTATCCACATGCTGAAAGTGCTCAGATACATTGCCAGCACCGGCTAAATGAAGCGCTCCTCGGATCGACTGTCCGAAATGCTTTTCTGCTTCATAAATCGCCTGCTCGACGTCACATAAATTCGTCACATCGGCTTGTACATAAAGGATGTCTCCTAGATCTTTAAGTTGTGAGAATGACGCCTCTTTTTCTCTGTCTTCATCAAGGGATGTCCGTCCAATTAACACGAGCTTCAAGCCAAATTGGAGCATTTGCTTAGACAGTTCAAATCCAATACCGCCAAGCCCGCCAGTCAGCAAGTACAAGCCTTCATATTCTAAAAACCCTTCTGTCTGAGGTGCCGTCATCATATTCACTTTTTCCAGCTTTGGTACGAGACGCTGGCCATGCCGGTAAGACACTTCTGCTTTCAAATGAATCGCACCTAGTTCGTCCCCAATATGCTTGGCATCCTGTTCCACATTCTCCGCTTCAATATCAAGGTGAGACACTTCTGCCCCTTCCCATTCTTGCGGGATGGTTTTTAATAATCCGGCAAGAGACGTTTTCTCCACATGAAGCTCATCTTGCGGTTTTACAAATTGACCACCTTTTGTGACAACAACGAGACGCATCGGCTCTTTATTTTCTTGTCTCAATGCTTGATACAAATACAAAATGGATTGGCTGGTGCTTGCATTCAGTTCTTTGAACTGCGCAGGGCTCGCAATCATCTCCTTGTCTGACACATTCCACAAGTGGAGCATACGGTCAATCTTTAATTCATCGGCTTCAAGCGCCGCCACAAGCCTGACGTAATCCCCCTTGATTCGAGGGTTCATCTGATACATCCCTTTTGACAGGCGTAAAAATTCATGACCCTTTTTCACAGAAACATAAGGCAGGTTCATTTGTTCAAATTGAGCATAAAGCGATTGATAAAGCCCTTTTTCATCCTCAAATACGAGTACATGATCAGTAGATACCGGCTGAGATGGACCGATATTCTCTTTTACCCAAATACGTTTAAAGAACCAATCTGGGAGGGTTTGTTCATTTTCCGAAGCAAGATCAAGTGCACGTTCAATGTCATGAAACACCCCATCTTTCAGTGCCGCACCTAGTTGGGCACGTTGGATTTTTCCGCTTTCTGTTTTCGGAAATTGGTCTTTTTCCACCGGAATGATGTGATCAGGTTCGATTCCCATTTTGCGAATGATGCTCTCTCTAATCTGCTGAATCATTGTGATTTGATCCTCTATCGAATCCTTCTCCGTGACAAAAAAGACGGCGAGTGTGTCATTACTTGATTCGGGATTGTAAATGCCGTACGCTGCGGCAAAGGTGACTTCAACCCCCTCAACTTCTTCCACAACGGCTTCAATTTCGTAATTCAAATAGTTCGCGCCGTTGATGACGATGATGTCCTTTTCCCGCCCTGTGAGGACTAGGCGCCCTTCATGAATAAATCCTAAATCTCCTGTATGAAACCAGCCGTTTTCCGCAAATACTTCTTCATTGGCTTCCTCATTTTGATAGTAGCCCATCATAATCGTTGGACTCTTCACCTGCAAGCGGCCGACTTGATCTTCTGGCAGCACATGGTGATGCTCATCTACAATCCGAATCCATACAGAAGGGATTGGTGCACCAACTTCTGTAAAGGTCATCTTGTGCGGATGATCGTGCGTCACATATTGAATCTCACTTGTTAATGAGGTCTGATCAATGGTCAGTTGTCCACCCTGATCATCATGACGCATGAATTCTTTTGACTGGACAATGGCTGATGATGTTTCTGACATGCCATAAGCCGGCACCATCGCATGGCGGCTTAATCCGTACTCACCCATGATGTGCATGAAACGCTGCGTCACTTTAGGAACAACTGCTTCGGCGGCGTTCATGATATAGGTCAAGGTGGAGAGATCCCAGCTCCCTTTGCGAATGTCGTCTTTATATTCATTCATCATCGCAAAGGCAAAGTTTGGCGCCCACGTCCTTGTGACACCGTATCTTTCTACCCAATCCAGCCACACCATCGGCCGTTCGATAAATTGATCAATGGATGGACTAATTTGCTGGCAGCCGAGGTACACATCATGTACATGAAACATGACAATGCCCCCTACATGATCAAGCGGCATCCAGTTCATTGATACATCCTCATGCGTGAAACCATTTGCCTGCTCAAAGGAAATGATTCTAGATAAAATGCTTTGATGGTTGTGCCGGATACACTTTGGCACACCCGTACTTCCTGAGGACAGCAACTGAAGCACAGGCTCATCCGGCTCTGGCTCATAATGCTGTTCATCTGGATCACAGGCAAGTAATGTTTCGATTGTTAAAATCGGAATCGCTTTTGATTCAAATGTTTCACGCAGCCCTGCAATGTCCTCAGCACTCGCTTCGTTTGTAATAATGAATGGCTCATTTTGCAGCTGAAACACGCCCTTGAGCTTGTTCACGCCTTGATTCATTTCATCATACACAGGCGGTACAGAGACTGGGGTTGGAATCATTCCACCGAGAATACAGCCCCAGAATACTGTGATAAAATCTTGATGATCTTTCAATTGAAGCAGCACTTGATCGCCGTTTGAAAGTCCGGCTGCCCTTAATCCAGATAGGACACGTTCCGCTCCTGTGAGCAATTCCGGGTAAGTCTGGATCACCTCATGACCGCCTTCTTTGAGATACGTGACTCCGCGATTTGGTGACATAAAGGCGGCTCGGATCAGTACCTCTGTCAATGTGACTGGTGTACCAGGCTTTCTAATCACATCACCTCCATAAACAAGAGCTGGTGGTTTTTCTTGTACGGAGGATTGTATGGTTTGGCTGACTTCATCTTTTGAAAACGATTCGTTTCCATTTGTACGCTGTCTATCTGGGAAGAGGTCATCTAAATGATAGGGTGTTTGTTTTTCTGTCTGACTCTCTATCAAAACGGCTGCTTCCTCTACTCCATCTATGGCTTTCGTGCGCTCTTCTATCTTTCTTCGTTCCTCTTCATCTAGTACATCAATGGCAAGCAGCGCCTCGGTATCGACCGCTCCACTTTCTTTTCGCGGCAAGGAAGGGACTAGGACGAGTGTGGCTGGCACTTCATCAGGATGAAGCGGGCCTTTCATCAAATCCTCTCTTGTCAGCGAAGGGTCCTTCGCCTGTGCAAAAAGCACAAGCGATAGGCCTCCTTCTTGATTTTTCTTCGGGATGAGCGCACATTCCTTTAGTGGAAAGTGAAGCATGAAGACTTTCTCTAATGCTTTGAGATCGATTCGTTTTCCATTGATCCTGACAATATGATTTGCTGCATTTCCTTTTCGTCTACTAACTAGCATTCTTTTTCTCCTCCTACATCCAATCCAAAATCTGAATCTTGCTTTCTTCCGTCCAAACGCCGACATCCCCTGTCGGATAAAGGTATTCGCCTGTTTGATGTTTGAATGGATGCGGAATTTTATGCGCCTCCATCCAATCGGCTAGCTCTCCAAAAAGTGCTTTGATCTCTTTTGCGCCGATAAAAATATCTCCAGGAAATCCAACCGGCATGAGCTGATGTTCTTCATTCAGGATATATATTTCCGTTTCATAGGTAGAATCATGTACGCCTGCATAGACTTCTTCTTGGTCTGGGTATAGCACGCTGACATGTGCGTTTTTCGCCCAATCACTGATCATCCGCTCTTTTTCCTCATTTGTCACAATGGTGAAGGAAGATAGCGGCGTATCCACTTGTTCTGTCATGGCTTCAAGTGTGTGAATCAGCTGTTGCATCAGCGTTTGTATTTGCTTTTCTGTATATTGATGTAAGTTGTATGTGATCCGAAGCTCCAGCGTATCTCCCGGCACTGCGACAAGGGTTAAGTCATAATTTGTTTCTTCATGACTGGCGATGTCTAAAATGCGTACGCCATACGGCTCAATGGATTCAATCGGATAGTTTTCAAACACGACAATGCTGTGAAACAATGCCTCTCCATTTGGAATTTCCGTCATCTGCTGAATATCAGGCAGTACGGTATACTCGTATTCTCTCATCTGAAAAACGGTTTCCTGTGCATAGGCGAGCAATCGCGCAATCGTCCAGTCCGAATGGATCGAAAGACGAAGCGGCAATGTGTTAATAAAGAGCCCTGTCATGCTTTCCACTTCTGGTAAGTCGGCTGGCCGGCCAGATACGGTCACCCCAAATATGACATCCTCTGCGCCTGAATGAAGGTGCAAGAGCAGTCCCCACGCTGATTGAATCAGTGTGCTCAACGTGACCTTCTGCTTGCCTGTCATCTTCTCCAGCTTCTGCTGCATCTCTGGCGTCAATTTGATGCTGGACTGCGCCATGCTTGCTTCTTGGTCTAAAGCATGTTCTTCGCCGTCTCCTGGAAGCGGTGTCGCTTCCTCTACGCCTGACATATAACGCTGCCAGAACTCTTGCGCCTTCTCTTGATCCTGCTTTTGCAGCCATTCGATAAAATCTTTATATGGACGGACTGTAGAAAGACTGATCTCTCGTTCGTCCACAAGAGAGCGATACAGCGCAAAGGATTCCTGAATAAAACTGAACAAACTCCAGCCATCGATTAAAATGTGATGAAAACTAAAGACAAACGTGCATCTTTCCTCATCACAACGGAATAAAGCAATCCGAATCAGCGGGTCATCTATATGGTCTAAATTGAAATCCTTTGAACGATCAGATACTAAAAAGTGTTCGATTGTCTCTTCTTGCTCCTCGTCACTCAGGTGGCGCACATCGTGCTGAGTGAGATGGATGCTTCCTTCTGATTGAATGAACTGAACAGGCTCCTTCAGCCCTTCCCAAGCGAATTTTGTTCTCAAAATGGAATGACGTTCTACAAGAAGATTCCAAGCTTGTTCATAGGCATCGCCGTTTGTTAAGCCTTCGAGTGTCATATGCACCTGACCAAAATAAGCTTGTGAGTCTTGATCTAGCAGTGCATGAAACAGCATTCCTTGCTGCATTGGAGACAGCGGATACACATCGACTACATTGTCTGGAAGTTCATCTATTTGCTTTTGCGTGAGCTGAACCATCGGAAAATCAGATGGTGTAAAGCCGCCGCTCGTTTCAACACAATGCGTCAAGATGATCTCCATTTTTTCTTTAAAACGTTCAGGTAACAACCGCACCTCTTGATCTTGCAGCAGTTCTCGATTGATCATAAAATTCATCTGCAACTGACCATCTGTCACATATCCATACACATCGATCAAATGCTGTCTTTCTGCTTTCGGATCGTGAACATGTCCATTTCGTTCGTCTGCTATATAAAGCTTGGCTTCGCCATCTGCCTGATCTAACTGACCAAGGTAATTAAAGCTCATCTGCGGCGTTACCGTTTTGAGTAAACGAGATTCTGTCATATATTGAAGCAAACCGTAGCCGATTCCCTTTTGCGGCACAGCACGTAAGGTTTCTTTGACGTCTTTGATTTGTCTTGCAACATCGGTTTGAATAAAAGGAATAAAAATAGGATAAGAGCTTGTAAACCAGCCGACTGTCCGTGACAAATCCATCTGTTCAAATAAATCCTCGCGTCCATGCCCTTCTAACGTGATGAGCATTGGCTTTCCAATGGCTTGCGTGAGTCCTGATAACAGTAAATCGTTAATCTCTGTTCGGTATGCTTGTGAGGCCTGTCTAAGTAACCTATCTGTTTGTTCCTTTGTGAGCTGAACCGACAGGATCTCTGCATGTTCTTCTATATTAGAAAGCGCAGGCAGTTGGAAAGGAGAACCTTCTTCCTCTTGATCCTTGATTTTTTGCCAAAAAGAGGCCTGCGCTTGTAATTGATCTGTTTGTGCATATTCATATAAGGCATCTGCCCACTGCTTATAGGAGGCGGTTTTTTTCGCAAATATGATGTCCTGCCCCGTAGCAAGCTGTTTCAATCCATTTAGTACATCTTCTTGTATCATGCGCCATGATATGCCATCCATGACGAGATGGTGTGCAGCAATAAAGAGCTCAGACGTGTCTTCACCTGTATGGAAAAGAATCGCTTTGATCACTTCTCCGCGCTCTAATGACAATGTTCCTTGACAGGCACTTGTCTCCAAGCGGATTTGTTCCCGTGCTTCCTCTTGAGACACATCTGTCACATCAAAGAATGTGACACAAGGTGTGACACCAGGCTCACGAATGGTTTGAATCCATGTGCCATCTGCCTCTTTTGTATATATAGCTCTCAGCATATCGTGATGATCGACCAGTTTTGAAAGAACCTGTGTTAACTGTTCATGTGGAACAGATCGCTTCATTTCAATATGCGCCGATAGATTCCAATAATCTTGATTGGTCATCGATTGCTCAAAGAACCATGATTGAATCGGGAGAAGACGAACCTCTCCTGTCACAGGTGATTGATCATAGACCGTAGAGAACTCTGCCTTTCTCATCGCTTGTGCGAGTTGTGAGATGGTCTGTTTTTCAAATACATCTCTCGGCTGGATGACGTAGCCTTCCTGTGCTAAGCGTGCCACCATTTGTATGACAATAATGGAATCTCCGCCAAGCTCAAAGTAGTTATCATGGACGCCAATAGAAGGAGCGCCAAGCAGCTGAGACCACACTTTTTCTAACACACGTTCTTCCTCAGTAGCTGCTTTATCAATGGCTGTTTCTACTTCTTCTTGTCTCCACTCTGGCGGGGGAAGACGCTTTTGGTCTACCTTTCCATTTGGCGTGAGCGGTAATTCATCCAGCTCTATTAATAGGCTTGGCACCATATAATCTGGCAGGATGTCTTTTAAGTTTTGGCGAATGTCTTGCGTGGTCATGCCGCCTTTTTGGACAAAATAACCGATCAATCGCTTATGACCACTCTCATGCTGATGCGGGATAACGGCACATTCTGTGATGTCATCAAATGTCAGCATAGCCGCTTCAATTTCTCCACATTCCACGCGGTGTCCACGAATTTTCACTTGATGATCGATTCTTCCAAGACAGTCAATGATGCCATTTGACAGCCAGCGGCCCATATCGCCTGTTTTATATAAACGCGCTCCTTCTTGGAAAGGATGCGGGATAAATGATGATGCTGTTTTTTCTTCATCTCCAAGGTAACCAAGTGCTAGCCCTGTGCCGCCAACATAAATTTCGCCGATGACGCCTTGCGGAACTGGCTGCATTTGGTCATCTAATACATAAGCTTGTGAATAAGCAATAGGCTGTCCAATCGGGACCGTCGCCTGATCTTCTTCCAGTGCTCGAATGTGATGCACACAGGAGAATGTTGTATTCTCTGTTGGTCCATAACCATTTAAAAGCCCTTCAGGCAAATACGGTAGTGCTTTTCGGATATGAGCAGCTGATAAGGCATCTCCGCCGACCAATAATGCATGAAGTCCAGATAAAGCTTCTGGATGTTCTTCTGTTAAACGGTTGAACAGCGGCACAGTCAGGAACCCTGTTGTAATCTGATAAGTTTTTAGTGCTTCCGCTAATGTATCCATTGATAAAATGGTATTTCGATCCGTCAGTATGAGCCTTCCCCCGTTTAAAAGGGCTCCCCATATTTCATACGTAAAAGCATCAAAAGAGAAGCTGGCGATTTGTAAAATGCGCGTTTGTTCATCAAGGGTGACATAGTCTGTTTCACACACAAGCCGGACGACCGCTTGATGCGGGATCAGTACTCCTTTTGGCTGTCCAGTTGACCCCGATGTGTAATTGATATAAGCAAGTCCATCAGGTCTTAGTACAGCGGGCATGACTTCTGCTTCTGGTAAAAATTCTTCATACCCTTGATCAAGACAAATGAGTTCCGTTTGATTGATGGATACTTTTTTCAGCCATTCATTTTTTGTCAGTAAAAGCTGAATCCCTGTATCTCTCAGCATATAATCAATGCGGGCATCTGGATATTCAGGATCAATTGGCACATAAGCCCCGCCTGCTTCCACAATGGCCAGCACCCCAAGAATCATTTCAGGCGATCTGTCGATGAGCAGTCCAACTGGTTCATGCGGCGTCACGCCTCGCTGCTGCAAATAGCCTGCTAGACGATTGACTTTCTCGTGTAACTCCTGGTACGTCCACTCATCTCCTTGAAACTCAAGCGCCACTGCATGAGGTGTCTTTTTCACTTGCGCTTCAAATCGTTCCGTCATGAGTAGCGGACCTTTTGGTTGATCAGTCTTTCCGCTCCATTCATAGAGCAATTGATGCTTTTCTTTCTCTGGCAGGAAATTCACTTGTCTGATCGGCTGCGCTGGATTTTCACAAATTCCTTCAAGCAGGTGCTCGTAGTATGCGAGGAATCGCTCCATCGTGTCATCAGAAAACAAATCCGCATGATACTCAAGTTTTAACTGAAGACCTTCAGCTCCTTCAAACACAAACAGGGAGAGATCAAATTTCGCTGTATCATTATCTTCAATGGCTAAAACCGACGTCGCCTCTCCCATTGGAGAAGCTTCAAGCGGTAGGTTTTGCAGAACAAACATGACCTGAAACAGCGGCTGCTTACTGGCATCACGCACAATATTCAATTCATCGACCACCATCTCAAACGGCACATCCTGATGTGCATAAGCACCGACGGTTGTCTCCTTCACTCGCTCTAATAATTCCGTAAAGGCTGGATTCCCGCTATGGTCGATCCGAAGCGCCAATGTATTCACGAAAAATCCGATTAAATGCTCCATTTCCGTTCGATTTCTCCCAGCAATGACCGAGCCAATGACAAACTCGTCCTGTGAAGACAATCGATGTAATAGAGTAGAGAAAGCCGACAGCAAGGTCATATACAGTGTGCTGTCTGTTTTCTTGGATAGCGCCTCAATCTTTTTAGACAGTGACTTCGACAGCTGATATGTTTTCGTCTTCCCTTTGTAGGATTGAACGGCCGGCCGCGGATGATCATACGGCAATACCAAATCTTCAACAGGTGCCGCAAATTGCTCCTTCCAATAGGCAAGCTGCTTACCTAGTGGTTCTCCTGTCAAATACTCCTTCTGCCACAGTGCGTAATCCGCATATTGAATTGGCAGTGCCGGCAAGTGAGGCTCCCGCCCTTCGATCGCCGCTGTATACCACTCGGATAATTCTCTTGCAACAATGCCGATCGACCAGCCATCTGACACGATGTGGTGAATGGACATAAGCAAGATATGCTCTGCGGGTGAAAGTCGAATCAGCTTTACTCGAAAGAGCGCTTCGTGTTCTAATTGAAAAGGTGTGGATGCCTCTTCTTTCGCCCATTCAGCCGCTTTTTGTTCTTTCTCTTCCTGTGACGCTATGCCTGAAAGGTCCATCACCTCAAGCTCTGGAAGGGCCATCTGTTCATGAATGACCTGTATCGGTTCATCCCCGCTCATCGTAAAGGACGTTCTGAGCGATTCATGTCTTTCCACCATATGATGCAGACTTTCCTGAAGCACCTTGATATCTAAAGGCCCGTTCATCCGAAAAGAAATCGTATTATTGTAAAATGGCAGATCCGGCTCTAATTGATAGAGGAACCACTGTCTTTGCTGGGCATAAGACATCGGAATTTCCTGCCCCTTCTCCATTTTTCTCATCGGAATCACTTCATCTGCTTTGGCATTTGAATCGATCCAGTCTGCTAATTCTCCGAGTCTCGTATGTTCAAACAACACAGCAAGCGGTACGTCAAACCCTGTTTTTTGTCTAACCGCAGACAGCATTTGCGTCGCCTTCAGCGAATGACCTCCTAGTAGAAAGAAATGATCGCCGCAGCTGACATCCGAGACATCGAGCAACTCTGACCAAATGTGTGCGAGCAGTTTCTCCGTTTCTGTGTGAGGTGCTCTGTTGTCTGAATCCATTCCGCTTTCCTCTATTAATTCATGAAAATATGCCTCGTCTGGCGTTCCATCTTCTGTTTCTTTCCAATATTCCTCAGGAAACAAATGCACGGCATATTCACCAGATAGACGGGACTGTAAACATGTATGAATCGATTGATAGAGCCGCTCTTCCACCGCCTTTGTTTGATCAGTTTTGAAAAAGACGTAAAAGGTCTGCTCTGTTTGCATCTCCGCATCCGCATGGACCATCTCGTGAATCTCTTTCTTCGATCGATCCAATCCCGTATAAATGAGCGGAGCATCTGTCATCAGACATGCGAGCATCGTTTGGAAGCCTGCCTGCTTTGAAATTGGGAGATAACCTCTTTCTTTTAAAATGCCTTTTATCATGGAGCCTTCACTCATGCCAATCTCGTCCCACATGCTGAAACTAAAGCAATATGGCTTCACTGTAGATGTCAGCTTCTGATAATGAGCAAATTGTTCAACGAACTCATTGGCAGCGCAATAGGCGCCGACAGTCATACCGCCCTTTAGCGTTCGGGCTGACGAGCTGGAAAGAAATAAAACATTCCTGCGTTTGGAGGCAGCTTCATGAAGCGCAATCGTTCCATATACCTTCGCTTCGTACATGTCATTCAGAGACACAGAAGTCATATCAGCAAGCAGTTCTTCTTGAATGATACCTGCGAAATGAATGATCCCATCCAGCCTTCGATTTCCAGCGACCTCATGTCTAGAGATGATCGCTTCCACCTCTTTTTCAGCCGTGATGTCTGCTTTCTCATAAAGAACCTTGCCGCCATGCAATTTTGCCTGCTTTTCTAGCAAAGACAATGTCTCTTGCTGGTCACTAGAAAGTGCCTCTCTCTCTTTCCTTCCAAGCAACACGAGATGTGCTTGATAAGATGTCAGTAGGTGTTCACTGACTAAACGTCCAATTCCGCCTAGCCCGCCTGTTATGACATAAAGCCCAGATGATTCAAATGGTGGCTCTTTCCTTTTCTGTTCCTTTTCCAAATGAAGAGGTGCTAAAAAGGGAATATAACGAACACCTTGACGATAAGCAGCAACATGACGGTCTTGGTCATGTGTGAGTTCTGCCATCATCGCCATTGTATGGGAATGACTAGATACCGATTCTGCTAGAGAAAAATCAAGACATTGCACCTTGATAAACGGCCATTCATGCTGAATTGCTGTCATCAGTCCTACTGTCGTTGCTTTTTCTACATCGTGGATTTGATCCTCCGGCACATTCATCGCATGGGCTGAGACAAAAGTGATGGCCACCTGCTCCTCATAGACGGAAATGGCTTTTGTTAAAAATAATGCACTCATGCTGCCCGTTTTCTGCGCTTGTTTTGCCTTGTCCACATAAAGCTTGTCTTCTTGGTTTGTATAGTTCCAAAGGTGAATGATGTGTTTCACCGAAACGCCATACGAACGGAGCGTCTCAAAGAGTTGTTCGTAGTCAGACGGCCGATTCGGGTGGATGATGAAGTGAGTGTGTGTGAGTTGTTTGAACGCTTGACCCGGTTCAACCGTAATGTATGTTTGTTCACTGTTTGCAAAAGATTTCAATTGATCTGCCAGTCCTAATGGATCTGCAAAGATCACAACGTCCCCTATGATCTGCTTGTCAGCTACATCAAGTGGAGCAGGTATCCACTTCTTTTGATAACTCCAATCAGGCAAGGTATGTTCATTTTCAAGTCTCATGTCCATTTCCATGATCATTTCATCAAATTCGCCTTCTTGCCATCTTGTCTTGAGCTGTGCCCTTTCTATTTTTCCAGAGCTTGTTTTGGGAAATGCATGCTTCTGGACAGGAATGATGCGAGATGCAGACAAGCCCATTTTTGTTGCAATATGGGATTTAATGTGTTGACTTGCCCTCATAATATAAGCTGGCTCATACAGCTTCGGTGTAAAAAAGAGAATCAGTTCATCGGATGCAGAAGCCTCCATTCGGACAGAACAAGCAGCCACAAAGCTCGTTTCTACTCCCGGTACTTCTTCTGCTATGGCTTCAATTTCATAGTTGTGATAGTTTTTCCCGTTGATGATAATCATGTCTTTTTCTCTACCGGTTAGTGTCAGCCTTCCTTCGTGCAGGAAACCTAAATCACCCGTGTGAAACCAGCCATCCGCTTGAAATACTTCTTGATTCGCTTCGTCATTCCGGTAATAACCCTTCATGGTGGTTGGACCTTTTATTTGCACACGGCCAATATGATCTTCTGGAAGAAGCTCATGCTGATGATTGACGATGCGTATCGTGATACCTGGAATCGGTTTGCCCAACTCAGTAAAGCTGACGGTTCCCGTCTCACGTGCTTCTGCTGGTCTTAGCTGCTCTGTCAGCGACGTTTCCTCAAAGGTCAGAACCCCGCTGTTTTCATCTCCACGCTCAATCGCAAAGGAAAACACAACCGCTGATGAGATTTCAGACATGCCGAAAGCCGGTCTGATCACATCTCCCTTTAAGCCGTGCGGAGCAAGCAGGTGTAGAAATCGGTGGATGGTTTTTGGAACGACCGCCTCTGCCCCATTGATCATGCAGGTCATCGCCGACAGATCCCAAGACCCTGATGAAATCTCTTTCTCATAATCATTGATCATCGCAAATGCAAAGTTAGGTGCCCATGTCTTCGTTGCACGGTAGCGGTCCATCCAGTCAAGCCACCGCAGCGGCTGAGCGATAAAGTCATCTGTTCTTGCCCGAATCTGCTCGCAGCCTGTGTACACATTGACAAGGTGGAACATCACGATGCCACCAATATGATCTAAAGGCATCCAGTCTAACGAGACATCCTCTTGTGTAAATTGATTCGCTGCCACTGTTCCTTTGACGTTCGCCAGCACACTTCTATGGGAATGCTCTACACACTTTGGCATCCCTGTACTTCCAGACGTTAAGATAAAGAAGACGGAATCATCCGGCGCGGCAGGGTGAGCGGCTGTATCTCTTTCTAATGTCAGCATCGGCTCAACTGCTGCGACACGTAATTGGTCTGTATGCCACAGGAAGGCTAACCCTTGCACCTCCTCGATCAGTGAGTCATCTGTTAGGATGAGCGGATGCTCGAGCAGCTTCCAAGCATGATGAAGCTTCTTCACTGCAGCATTCATCTCCCGATAGGTTGGAGCAGCCGACACAAGCGTTGGAACAAATCCGCCTAATACACATGCCCAAAAGGCAGTGACCATGGCATGATTCGATGAGAATTGAAAGAAAACAGGATCGCCTGCCTTAAGCCCCAGTGCCCTTAACCCAGTCAGAACCCTCTCGGCGTCTCCTTGTAACTGCGCATAAGATTGTGTGAGTTCGTTCTTGCTATTCACGATATACGTAAGCCCATTTGTCGTTTTTGCAGCCTCTGTTAAGACGTCCTGTAAGGTCTGTGCGCCTTGTGTGACGTCGAGATCCCCTCCATAGGAAAGAGCGGGCGGCATGTCGGCCAAAGCAGGTACAGCCGTTTTCGTCTGTATCGTTTCCGCTGCGGCCTCCTGCTCAATGTGCTTGTCGAGAAATAAATGAGAGAGGTGATACGGCCGCGGTCGAATGGTTTTTTCACGTGAAAAAACAGCGAAGCGTTCGATTTCGTTGGTTTGTAAAATGGTTGTTTTTACATCTTGTAAAATCGCATCCATTGATTCATGTATACTCGTTTGGTTAATGGTTGATGGTTTCATATGAGTTCCTTTCCTTTTTTGTTAGGCAGGACTGCAAGGCTGCATCCTGCCTAATCTAAAGTTTACAAGACTCGTTCTCTATTTGTTTGATTGACAATATGTTTGATCAGCTGTGCATTTTGAGCTGCACATTCTTTATGCTTGAACATATCAGCATGCCGGCCATAGCCTTGGTATTGAGTAAAAGATCCGGCCGTTGCCTGTGTCCACTCTTCCATCCAGTCCGGGATCGCTATTTGTTCTTCAGATTGGATGAACGTAATATCTGCCTGTATTTTGCCTTGATTCACCCCCTTAACAAACGTTTCATAGTAGGCGCGCGTCTTTTGGGCAAGCGCTTCTTGAACGATCTCCCCTTGAGCAAGTTCGCTTTGTTTCGTTTGATGAACAATCGCTTCAATATCATCATCAATGGATCGTCCTTCTAAATCACTTTCTCCAATTTTCTTATAGGAATCGATCATGATGACCTTCTCGACTGTCCGTCCTACTTGTTCAAGCGCTTGAACAAGCTCAAAGGCGAGGTAACATCCGCCTGAGTACCCCATCAACGTCAGCGGCCCTTTTGGCTGAAGGTGCTGAATATGCTGAACGTACTGCGCCATTCGGTTATTCGTTTCAATAAAATCAAAAGCGACTAGCCGAACATCATCAAGCGTTTTTGCTGCTTCCTGATAGATAAAGCCGTAGCCTGGTAATGGCGGAAGAGCAAAGACTGTTGATGTTTGAGATTCATTGAATACAAGATAGCCAGCGGTTTCCCCGTCCTGATGCTGAATATAATGACTAAGCGCTTCAATCGTCGGGGTCTCAAACAACAAATGGATCGGCACCTGAACCTCAAACTCTTTTGATACTTTGGACAAAAGAGACATCGCTTTTAAAGAATGTCCGCCAAGCTCAAAAAAATGGTCATCTGTGCTAATATCCTCTCGTTCAAGTACTTCCCGCCACATCACCAGCAGCTTTTGTTCCACTTCATTTGCGGGCAGTTTCACACGACGGTTTCCTTGCGGTGCCTCTGGTTTTGGTAGCTGGCGTTTATCAACCTTCCCGTTTGGCGTAAGTGGGAGGTTCTCCAGTTCAATCAGCTCATGAGGCAGCATATAAGCTGGAAGACGCTCTTTCAGCCTTGATTTGATGTCATCGAGTTTGCCTTTCCATGCATCATCACACGTGATATAGGCAAGCAGCCTTGTATGATTGGTTTCATCATGATCCGCTAGGAGTACAGCTTGTTTTACACCTGGGTGCATGAGAAGGTTGGCTTCAATTTCTGTCAGTTCAATTCGGTGTCCTCGAATTTTTACCTGATCATCAACTCTGCCTGCATACTCAATCAGACCGTCTTCTCGAAAGTAAGCTAAATCCCCCGTGCGATACAGGCGCTCACCCGCAGCGAATGGATGGGCGATAAAGACTTGTTTTGTCAGATCAGGACGATTCAAATACCCTTTTGCCAGTCCTTTGCCGCTCAGACAAAGCTCTCCAACCATTCCAATCGGCTGAAGCTGCCTGTGCTCACTCAATATATAAGCGCCCGTCTGGTTGAGCGGCTTCCCAATTGGAATAGAATGTGCCTCTAAAGGGATTGCTTCATCTATTGGATAATACGTGGCAAAAACCGTTGATTCGGTTGGTCCGTATACATTCAACAATCTGCCTTTTCCCATCACATCAAAGGCTTTTCTCACATGCTGAACTGATGCCCTCTCTCCCCCAAACAGCACCTTACGCACACCGCGCATCCAGTCTGTTCCTTCATCAACGAGAAGATGGAATAAAGCCGTTGGAACAAACATGACAGAAATATGCTCTCCTTTTATCAGCTCAGTGAGCTTCCCCATATCTAAAATGGTTTCTTTTTGCGGCAGGACAAGCTTTGCTCCGTTTAAAAGCGCACCATATACATCAAATGTAAAGCCATCAAATACGCTATTTGATAACGACAACAATGTATCTGTTTCTAAAATGGTTAAGTAATTCGTATTTTTGACCACCCGGGCAATATTGGAATGGGTCGTCATGATGCCTTTTGGCTGTCCGGTTGTTCCAGATGTATACATGATGTATGCCGTATCATCTAAACCAGCTTCAAGTGGCAGATTCTCTGAGCTCATCAGTAAAATTTCTTGATCATCTGCAAAAAGATACGTGCCATCAAATGCGAGTGACCTCGTCTGACTGATAAAGGATGAATGAGTCAGAAGATGCGTCGCTCCGCTATCTTTCAGCATATATTGGATACGGCTTTCTGGATAATCTGGATCAATCGGCACATAGGTGGCACCTGCTTTTAAGACAGCGAGTAAGCTGACAATGAGTTCAGGTGTCCGCTCTGCTAAAATGGCGGTCACCGTTTGATGACCCACCCCATTTTTTTGCAAATGCCTTGCCAGTCGATTGGCTTGTTCGTTCAGCTCCGCATATGTCATCGTGTGATCACCTGCTGATAATGCCACTGCATTCGGCTGTTTTCGGACATTATGCTCAAACCACTTTGTCAAATAAAGCTGATCATGCTCCAGCTCAGGTGCATTCCATTCCTCTAACATTCGCTGTTTTTCCTGCTTTGTCACAAGTGTCAGTGTATGAACTGACTGATCTGGATGTTTGATGGTCCCTTTGATCAAAAGGGTCAGCTGATCCTTTAATTTACGGACAAATGCAGGATCAAATGCACGCTGATTAAAGGCCAGCTTCAGCTGCAATTGTTCCCCGGGCGACGCCAGTAAATTGAGATCATAGTTCGATTTCTCATAGACATTCATGTCTTCTACTGTAAAGCCAAGCAGTGACTCCTGCTCGTCTTTCTTTGCAGCAGGGACATTCTCAAACACCACAATATGATCAATGAGCTGCTGCTGACCTGCCTTAGCCTGAATATCATAAATCGGGATATATTGGTGCGGTTCAGCCGATAAAGACTGCTGCTGCGTCTCTGATAATAGAGAACGGAACGTCATTTGGTCTGTCAGCTGGATTCGTCTTGGAATGACATTGATGAACAACCCCACCATCCGGTCCACACCAGCTAAATCTGCCGGACGTCCTGACACAACCGTTCCAAACAACACATCGTTTGACCGCTGATACCTGCTTAGTAAAATGGACCAAGCCGATTGAAGCGCACTGCTTAACGTGGCATTCTGCTGCAAGGCTAACTCTGATAAAGCAGCTGTTTCTTCTTTACTCATGGCCCATTCGATTTCGCCTAATTCATGCTCATTTGTTTGCTTTCGCTGTTCTTTAAAAGTCGATTGCCCCTCAAAGCCAGCCAAAGATTGCGTCCAATATTCAAGTGAGGCTTGTTTATCTTGTTTTTCCAGCCAATGAATATATTCTTTATATGGCTTGACTGGCTCCAGCCTGTAAGGGATGTCATGCAAAAGTGCATGATAAATCGCAAACAATTCCTGCACAACTAGACCAAAACACCAGCCATCTAGAAGGATATGGTGATAGCTCCATATCCAGCGATAGCTTGAAGGACCCGTTTGAAAAACAGAGGCCCGCATGAGCAGATCCTTTGAGAGATCAAATCCTCTCAGCTGATCCTTTTGTTTAAAACGATCAATACGTTCAAACTGTTCACTTTCAGAAAGGTCCTGTATGTCCACAACATCAAGCTGGAAAGGTCGATTCTTTAACACAACTTGGACAGGACGCTTCACTTTTTCGTGGAGGAACACGGTACGAAAAATATCGTACCGTTCCACGATGATAGTCATGCTTTTCTCAAGCAAATCATGCCGAAGTGTGCCCTTCACGTTCATATCCATTTGTTCTACATAAAAGCCTTTTTCTTGATGATGGAGGGTATGAAACAGCATTCCTTCTTGCATCGGTGACAGATAGTACATATCTTGAACTTGATCCCTTTTAAATTGACTCATCTATTTCATTCCTCCTTTCCCTTTTTCATGACTGATCTAGTGGTGTTAGGTCAATTTCTCCTCGAGCATGTCAAAGATATCGTCCATTTCATCCATTTCAAGGTCTGCAGCCGAGAAGTCACTTGGCGTAAATTCTCGCTCTTGATGCGCTAAGCAATGGGTGATGATGGATCTGATTTTCTCCTTCAACAATGCGATGAACTGCTGTATCGTTTGTTCTTCATATTCACTTGCACAATATGAGCACGACAAAATGAATTGATTGTGCTGAACAAGACCGCTGAGGTTCAGCTTATAAACAGCTTCGGATTCAGGGCTTGCTTGACGGCCCATATCATAGGTTGAGGGCCCAAAGAGTTCTGTCGTCACTTCCTGATCAATCTGCCCGAGATAGTTCAAGCTGATTTCAGGCTGCACGTGTTTGACTGACGGTTCGGATGGTGTCATGTATCTTAAAATACCGTAACCAATCCCTTTATTCGGTACACGCCGCAGCATCTCTTTCGTTCCTTTGATAGCGTCTGCAATGGTCTGATTCGGTTTCGCTTCGAGAACGACTGGATACATGCTCGTAAACCAGCCAACTGTGCGGGATATATCTAATCCTGATAAAATGTCCTCTCTTCCATGACCTTCAAGCTGTACATGTACATGAGATTGACCTGTCCATTCCTGAACGGCCAGTCCGAGCGCACATAGAAGAATATCATTCATTTCTGTTGTGTACGGAAGATGGATATTCGTTAACAGATGCTCGGTTTCTGCTTCTGTCAGCTGCATTTTGACCGCTTTCGTATTCGCGACTTTTCTTTCTTTTACTTCATGGTCAACAGGTAAAGTCGTAAACGGTCTATTTTCAATCGCTGCCCAATACTCCTTTTGGTTTTTTAGCAGCTGTGACTGCGCGTATCGTTCAACCGCTTCTGCCCATTCTTTGAAAGAGTGCGTTTTTGGCGGCAGAACCATCGCTTCTCCTTTTTCTGCCTGATAATAAAGAGACATAAAGTCTTCTAGTAAAATCCGGCATGAAACGCCGTCAATCACTAGATGATGTGTGATCATGAGTAAGTGATCACCGTTTTCTGTATGGAAACAAATCACTTTCATCAACGGACCTTTTTCAAGATTCAGTTGACGCTGATACTCATTGGCGTATGTGGAAATCGCCTGTTTCACATCTTGCGCTTTTGAAACATCACAAGAAATAATTGAAAATGGTTCTGTCAGCTCCCGCTGATTGTATTGCAGCATGTCATCATGCTCCTGTCTGAACACCATGCGCAGTGCATCATGATGTGAGAGCAGCCTTTGCAGAACTTGTTCTGTGACAGCCAAGTCAAACCCTTTTGGTGCATGAAGCATCATTGAGAGATTCCAGTGGTGCTGGTGATCAAAGTTACGTTCAAAGAACCAGCGCTGAATCGGTGTTAAAATGACCTCTCCTTCGACAGCTGACTGATCGGCTGTGAGAAGATCCGCTTCTTCGATATATGGGCGAAGCTCCGCAATCGTTGGGTATTGGAAAAGCAGTTTCATATCGAGCTTCCAGCCTTCTTGCGTAAGTCTGCTTGCCATTTGAATGCCTTTAATCGAATCTCCGCCAAGGAAGAAGAAATGGTCGTGAATACCGACTTGGCTGACGCCAAGCACATCTTCCCAAATGCCGCAAAGCAGTGCTTCCACTTCATCTCTTGGCGCTTCGTATGCTGTTTGATTCGCTTCCATATCAGGTGCTGGCAATGCTTTGAGATCCACTTTGCCATTTGCCGTCATCGGCAGTTGGTCTAGCTTAATGATCCATGATGGCACCATATATTCAGGCAAGGTGCGCTTTAATCTTTCTTTCAAAGTGCCCGTTTCTTCATCTGTGATGGCGTAAGCGACAAGAGCGTCTTGATCACTTGCGTCTTTGACCGTTGTCACGACGGCTTCTTGGACTGAATCCAGCGCAAGGAGCTGCGCTTCAATTTCTGACAGCTCAATCCGGAATCCGCGGATGTTCACTTGATGGTCTTTTCTCCCGAGGTAGATCAGCTCGCCATCCTCTGTCCATTTCACCAAATCACCTGTACGGTACATGCGCTCTCCTGGATAAAACGGATCTGGGACAAACTGTTTGTCCGTTTCCTCTGGGAGATTCCAGTAACCTCTTGCCAGTCCTTTCCCCGCAATCACGAGCTCACCCGGTACGCCTTGCGGCGAGAGGTCATATAACGAACCCATAATGTAAAAACGAGTATTGGCAATCGCTGTTCCGATAGGAAGCGTGCCTTGATCTGGATCAATGATCCCACTTGTCGCCACGACCGTATTTTCTGTTGGGCCGTAGTTATTGACGAGTTTGTATGGAACGGGCTTCACCTGTTTCAGCTTGTCCCCGCCTGTCAGTAAGTAACGGAGAGAATGATTGTCCATCGACATAAACTGCTCACATAGCTGTGTTGGCAGGAACGCAATGGTGATGCCTTCGTGATTAAAATACGAATTGAGCTTGATCATATCGAGGCGAATCGCTTCGTCGATGATATGGAGCTCTGCGCCGGCGATCCACGTCGGGAACATCTCCCAAATGGAGGCATCAAAGCCAAAGCCGGCATATTTGGCGGTTCGGTCTTGTTTCGTCACCTGGAAGGCATCATTGTGCCAGTAGGCGAGATTGACAAGGGACTGGTGCTCGACCATGACACCCTTCGGCTGTCCAGTCGTTCCAGATGTGTAAATCATATAGGCGAGATCCGTTGGTTTGATAGGAACCTGAATCTCGTGCGCTTTTCCTTCTACTGCCTCTTCTATTGAGAGGGTATGACCTGTGAAAGAAGGTGGTGCAGTGAGCTCTTTCTGAATCAGAAGGACCTCTGCCCCGCAATCTTCCAACATGTAGGCAATGCGCTGCGCTGGATAATCGGCATCAATTGGCACGAATGCCGCACCTGCCTTGAGCACACCGAGAACAGCGGCTGTCATCTCGAGCGATGGACGCGTGAGAATGCCGATGCGGTCTCCCGGTTTTGTGCCGGTGGAAATGAGTCTTGCGGCGACTGTATTCGCCCGGTTGTTCAGTTCTTCATACGTCCAGCTTGTGCCGCAGAAAGTTGCGGCTTTTTGATGAGGTACTTCTTGTGACTTCGCCTCAATCAATGTATGAACCGTTTGATCTGTCGGGACATCTAGGACAGGTCCGGACCATTCATCAAGCAGATGTCGCTCTTCTTCTTTTGTTAAGATGGAGATGGTCGAGATCGACTGATTCAATTTCGCAAGCATTTCGTCTATGATTCGCTCAACATATTGACTCCATCGCTGAATGGTACTCTTTTTAAATAGTGCCGCTGCATATTCAAAGCGCAAGCCCACTTGATCTTGTTCCTCAAAGACACCGAGCGTTAAATCAAATTTTGCCTGAACGGCTTCTTGCTGTTTGTGCGAAAGCGTAAGTCCATTCAATTCCGGTAACGTCAGATCACGCTCATCCGTTGTCATCATGACACTAAACAACGGGTTGCGGCTCGTGTCTTTCGGAAGGTCTAACTGCGCGACCAAATCCTCGAATGGGAATCCTTGATGTTCATAAGCTGATAGATTGTGATCTCTTATTTTTTCTAGCAGATGCTCTGCAGTTTCTTCTAACTGAACGTCATGTCGAAGGGCCAGTGTATTCACAAACATGCCCGGAATCCGTTCGATTGACGCATGTGTACGTCCAGCCGTTACAGCCCCTATGACGATGTCATGCTGCCCAGTCAATTTATGAAGGAGAATGGCAAAGGCCGTTTGCATCACCATGTTCAAACTCACATTTTTTTCAGCCATGAGCGCTTTGATATGCTGCGCCTTTTCAGCAGACAGCCATCTATCCACCCGGTCTCCTGCAAATGACTGCACACTAGGCCGAGGAAAATCAAGCGGAAGTGCTAAGTCTTCTGGCGGCTGTGCATATTGCTCCAGCCAATACTGCCGCTGTTTTTCAAGTGCTGCTTGCTGCTCTTCTTCTTGCTGCCATACCGCATAATCCTTGTAGTGCAACTGAACTGGCGGTAACGTCTTATGCTCATACAACTCCGCTAATTCTTGAATGAGCAGACTGCGTGTCACCCCATCTGCGATGATATGGTGCATATCCATCATGAACACATATTTATCATCAGACAACTTTGCCACTTTTGCCCTCATTAGAGGTGCTTGATGTAATGAGAATGGTGTCATGAAGTTGTCTACGACGGATTGTACCTGATCGCTTTCTACTTCAACCATCTGTAACGTAAACGGCACACGGCGATAGATTTTTTGGACGGGACTGCCGTCAATTTCAACAAAGGCTGTCCGCAATGACTCATGTCTATCAATTAAAGCTTGAATCGCTCCTTCTAGCTGCTTCAGATCAAGGTTTCCTTCCATCATGAAAACGGCTGGCATATGGTAGGTGACGGATTCTGGATGCAACTGCTGTAATACGTACATTCGCTTTTGTGCGGAAGAGACTGGATAGAAATCTTGCTTTTCCGCTGGCTGAATGGATGTGACGAGCGAAGAATCAGCTTCTTCCAAATAGGCAGCTATCGCCCGTATCGTTGGCTTTTCAAAAAGAACCTTGAGTGGTACATGCTGATTCAGTTTGGCTTGCATGTTCGAAATGAGCACCATGCCTTTCAGAGAATGCCCGCCTAATTCAAAGAAATGGTCATCAATGCCAACTTCCTCCATTCCAAGAACATCTGACCAAATATCACAAAGCGTCTGCTCAAGCGCCGTTTCTGGTGCTGCGTGTGCCGTGCGGTTCATATGTGCCTCATGAGGAAGCGGCAGAGATTTTGCATCTACTTTTCCGTTTTGCGTCAGCGGCATATGATCCACTTTGACAAAATAAGTAGGAATCATGTAATCCGGCAGTGTCTCTGAAAGCTTTTCTCTAAATGTCAGCGTTCCAATGTGATCAGGTGCTGTATAATATAACGCCAGCTCCGGTAAACGAGATGTGTTGATCACTTTGACATACACTTTTTGAATGGTTGAAAGGGCACGTGCGGCATGCTCAATTTCTTGTTTCTCAATTCGATAACCGCGAATTTTCACTTGATCGTCTACTCTTCCAAGGAATTCAATCTCCCCATTTGCATGCTGTCTGACCAAATCTCCAGTCCGATACATCCGCTCTTGAGGGAAATAAGGATTTTCAAGAAAACGCTCTGCTGTTAATTCAGGCTGATTCAAATAACCTTTTGAAACACCATCACCTGAAATGTAGAGCTCACCCGGTGCGCCATAAGGGACAAGGCGCTGCTCGCGATTGCATACGAGCGCTCTTGTATGAGCAATAGGCTTTCCGATGATAGAACGCTCCTTTAAAGCGTCCAGCTCATGCGGTGTCATTAGCTTGCTCACTGTACCAATCGTTGTTTCTGTCGGACCGTAATGGTTCATCACTGCGACGCATGGATGCTGCTTCATAAATGTCTCAACATCTTCAGAGACAATCGATTCTCCTCCCAATACCACAAGCCGTAAAGCGTCAAATGTATAACCCTTTGAATCTGCCATCATATGAAATAAGGATGGTGTCATTTTGATATAAGTCAGCTCTTGTTCATCAATAAAACGCATGAGACGTACAGGGTCTGTATACACGTCTTCACGAGGAATATAGAGTGTCCCGCCTGCTCTTAGAACCGGGAAAATGCTTGTGTAACCAAGGTCGTATGCATAAGAAGACAGGAGTGCTGTTCGATCGCATTCTTGTAAAGTCACTTCATGTGTCAACCAATTGACGTAGTGTGATAGATTACGATGCGTGAGCTGTACACCCTTTGGCTTCCCTGTTGTTCCAGATGTGTAAATCACATAAGCCAGTTGATCAACCGATACGTCCGGCAGGTCTAGAGAATCGTTTCGTTGGACGGCTTTCTCCACATGTACGACCTGAATCGACTTGAGATGCTGATACGAATCGCCAAGAGACTCATTTGCCACGATGACTTTTGCCCCTGAATCTTTTAATGTGTAACGAATACGTTCCGCAGGAAAAGCTGGATCAATTGGGACAAATGCACCGCCTGCTTTCATTACACCTAGCATCGAGACAATGACATAGACAGAGCGATCAAGAATAAGCGCGACTGTGCTTTCTTTCTCTACGCCTTGCATCTTCAGCTCACTGCAAAGAGCATTGGACATGCGATCCAGTTCGCAGTAGGTGAGCTTCCTTTCACCATCCATCACCGCAATGGCATCAGGCGTTTCCATGGCTTGACGTGAAAATTGCACATGGTACGGCTCATGTTGACCTGTTTGTTCTCCATCCCTTTTCTCCAGCCGCTCCATTTGCTCATGCTGATCCAAGAGGTTGAACAAGCCAATTCGTTCATTCGGATGCTGGACCGCCTCACGAATAATCGCAAGAAGATGTGTTCCGAACCGGCGGATGGTTTCCTCTTTAAATAATGCCGTTGCATAGTCTAGGCTTAGTTTTATTTCTCCCTCACGTTCAAATGCTTCTAGAGACAGATCAAATTTGACGGATCGGTGCTGCATTGCATAAGGCGAAATGTTCAGATCGCCGAGCTTTAGTGCAGGAACATCCATGTTCTGCATATTAAACGAAACACTAAAGAGCGGGCTTCGGGTTGTATCACGATCAAGCGGCAGACGCGCGATTAACTCTTCGAGCGGATAGCTTTGATGTGCAAAAGCATCTACACTCGTTTCTTTTATTTCTTCAAGTAGCTGTAAAAATGACTTTGTTTGTTCCGGTTTTCCGCGCATCGCAATGGTATTGATGAACATCCCTGGCATGTCCTGAATATCTGGATGTGTTCGCCCCGCAACAGGAGATCCGACAATGATATCTTCCTGTCCGCTGTAGGATGCGAGCAGCACTTGAAATGCAGATAACAAGAACATGTACAGCGTCGTATCTGTTTTCTTGAGTAGCTCATGAATACGCTGAGTTGTCGCTTGATCACAGCCAAACATCACCCGTTCTCCAGAAAAATCACGTTCCACTGGACGTGGGTAGTCTGTCGGCAAATCTAAAACCGGTACATCTCCTTCGTATTGCTTCAGCCAATACGCTTCATGCGCACGCTGTTTCTCTGTTTCTTCTTCACTTAACTGCCAGACAGCGTAATCTTTATAATGAATGGCTCTTTCTGCAAGTGCCTCTCCATCATAGGCTTTCGCCAAATCCTGAATGAACGTCTTCATGGAACTGCCATCTGTAATCAGGTGATGTGCTTCCAGAACTAAAAGATGACGGTCGTCACTCACTTTGAGCAGCTGTGCCCGCAGGAGGGGAGCGGCTGTCAAATCAAACGGCGCCTGACGTTCAGCAAGAAATGCCTCAGCCTCTTCTTCCTTTACATCATGGACAGGGAGGTCAAATGCCACTCGTTCATGTACCCTTTGGACGATGTGCTCGCCTTTCATATGAAAACTCGTTCTTAAAATTTCATGCGTTTGAATCAATTCATCAAATGCTGAGGTGAGCCGCTGATGATCGAGCGTACCTTCAAGCGTTAAGACGATCGGAATATGATAGTTTGTACTCTTAGGTTCAAGTGTTTGTAAAATGTATAAGCGCCGCTGAGCTGGTGACACTGGATAGTCCTCCGCCTTCGCTGCGGGTAAGATCGGATGTCCTTGTTCTTCTTGACCGTCCTGGTCAATGTATGACGCAAGCGATCGAACCGTTGGCTTTTCGAATATCACTTGAATCGGAACTTCCTTTTGGAACACTTCTTGGATTTTGGCTGACATCATCATTGCTTTGAGTGAATGTCCGCCAGTCATGAAGAAATGCTCATCTATTCCCACCGCTTTCCCAAGCAGTTCCTCCCAAATTTGAGCAAGCGCCTTTTCCGTCTCGGTTTCAGGTGGAATGATCCTGATTTCTTCACGATCAGCTTCGTCAGGCGTTGGTAAAGCTTTTCGATCGACCTTTCCGTTTGCGGTAAGCGGAAAAGCATCTAGCTTCATGACGTGATGAGGTACCATATATGCTGGCAGTGCTTGATTAAATAGAGCCCGCACTTCTTCTTCCGTGATCGTTCCCGTATAGTAAGCGGTCATTTCTTTTTCATCTGAAGGAGACGCATGGATGAGCACAACCGCATCATCGATCCCCGTCTCTTGTTGAAGAATCGTTTCAATTTCACCGAGCTCAATACGGAAACCACGGATTTTCACTTGATCATCTGTCCGTCCGAGGAATTCGATTTGACCATTTGAACCGTACCTAGCCAAATCTCCTGTTCGATACAAACGCCCTTCTCCCTTGAAAGGATCAGCGATAAATACTTGCTTTGTTAATTCTGGACGATGGAGATATCCTCTTGAGACACCGTCTCCGCCAACATACAGCTCTCCTGGCGCGCCAATTGGCTGAAGTCTTTGATTGTCATCTAAAATGTAAGCGGACGAATGATTGATCGGCTGACCAATTGGAATCGTGCCCGTTTCATCCCCTCTCACCTCATAAATGGTCGAGATGGTGGTGTTTTCTGTGGGGCCGTACGCATTCAGTAAAACAAGTGATGGATGATTTTTCTTCACAAGCTCTGCACTTTTCACATTGATCACATCACCGCCTGTGATCAATTTGGACAGTCCCTTAAACATATGCGGTCGCTGCTGAGCGAGTTGATTAAACAAACCTGTCGTTAAAAAGAGCGCCGATATTTGATTCGTTTGGATAAAGCGTTCAAACCGGTTGATGTCCAATAACGTGTCACGGTCAACAGGATAAAGTGTTGCACCGTTCAGCAGTGTGGTGAAAATTTCAAAAGTAATGGCATCAAAGCTGACTGCTCCTGTATGTGCCATACGATCCGACTTGTTCAAGCCCAATGTCTCCTGAGAACATGCCAATCTGACAATATGCTGATGCTCAATTTGAACACCTTTTGGCTGGCCGGTTGACCCCGACGTGTACATGATATATGCCAATTGCGAAGGAGAGGTCTCGACTTCGAATGGTACGATTGACTGATTCGATATGTCTGACACATGAACGGCTTGGATGCTTTCATGAACTGGCGGCTGGCTGTCCGCATAGAGCAACACGGATGCACCGCTGTCTTCAAGCATAAAGCGGATTCTCTCCTCTGGCTGGGCTGGATCAATTGGTACATAAGCAGCCCCTGCTTGAAGAACCGCTAAAATGGCGATCACTGCTTCAGCAGATCGATTCATATACACTGCGACGGCATCTTCTTGTTTCACTCCGCTATCAATCAAATGTCCCGCAACACGATGGATTTCTTGGCCGAGTTCTTCATAGGTGAATGCCCGCTCTCCTTCGACTAACGCCAGCTGGTCTGGCTGCGTTTGAATGCGTTCTTTCAGAAGCTCAGGAATAGACAGATGCTTTGGATAATCTCGTTCTGTCTTGTTCCATGCTTCAATCTGCTGTTTTTCTTCTTCGGTGATACACGTCACGTCATGAAGGCGAACTTCCGGATTTTCGATGATCTGCTTCATGAGGTTGGTCAGGTGTTTCGATATTTTTTCAATGACCTCTTCTTCAAAAGCCACCGCATTGTATTTGATTTTCAATGTCCATGTTTCACCTGGATATACGAGGACATTTAGATCGAAATTCGTTTGTTCAAATCCGTCTTTTACATCAATGGAAAACCCTAGACGTTCCGACATGGTGTCACCAGATAGCTCTTGATCTAAAGGATAGTTCTCAAACCCGACCAAGTGATCGAAGAGTTGCCCTCCTGCAGCTGTCTGTTGCTGAATGTCATAAAGCGGCATAAAATCATAGTTTTCCGCTTCCAGCGCATGCTGCTGAACTTTTTGAAACAGCTGTTTGAAGGTGTCTTCCTGATTCATTTCTACCCTGACCGGTATTGTATTGATAAAAAGCCCTGCCATCTGTTCTATCCCAGCCACACTTGGCGGCCTTCCAGATACGACTGTTCCGAAAGTGACATCATGTGCCGCATGGTAAGTGCCTAAAAGAACCGACCAAACAGCCTGGAATAGATTTGGTGCTGTCACTTGGCAATTTCTTGCGATCTCTTGAATGCTTCTGACCATTTCAGCATCCCATGTGAACGTCCATTCCTGATGGTCATATTGTCCGTTCGCTTCTTTTTGCTGCAAAAGCCCTTGATGCTGAACCGCACCGTCTAAGCGATCCTTCCAATAGCCTTCCGCTGCTTGTTGATTTTGCTTGCCAAGCCACTGGATATAATCTGCATAAGGTTTTCCTTGTGAGCGATCCGGCGTTTTGCCGTTCCGATAAGATTCGTAGTAATGAAACAATTTTTTCATCAAAACTCCCATGGACCAACCATCCATGATGATGTGATGGTTGCTCCAAATGAGATGCCAGTTTGTTTCATTCAGTTGAAAAACAGCGACCTTCAATAACAAATCATTCGTTAAATGGAAGCCTTGCTTTCTCACTTGCTTTTTATATTGATCTAGTACCTTTTGCTGTTCCTGATGATTCAGGTGAGATAGATTCTTTCTATACACATCTAGATTGCGCTCTGCCAGTACAACCTGACGAGGCTTCTGTAATTGCTGATAGACAAAGGCTGTACGGAGAATGTCATATGTGCCGATGAGCTCATTGAGACTTTTTTCAAAAAGATCGAGATCAAACTCCCCTCTTATTCCAAGCTCCAGCTGTGTGAAATAAGAGGACGAATTAGGGTCTAGCATGGCATGATATAACATGCCTTCTTGCATTGGTGTTAAAGGATATACCTTTTGAATCTTCTGTTTGCTCATAGTCCACCTCTTCGTTTGCTTAAAATATATCCATTAGCTTTTCAAGTTCATCCATGGTCAGGTCATCGTCTCCTACATCACTAGGTGTAATTTGCGCTTCATCTTGTGATACACAATGTGAGATGAGTGCCTTCACGTTCTTTTCTAAAAGGTCCTTGAACTGCTCCATCGTTTGCTCTTCGAATTCAAGCTGGTGATATGAAATCGTCATATGGAACAAGCCCTGTTCTACGAAACCAACAATATCTAATGCATGAGGTTTCTCTGATTCTGGACTTAATGATTGACCTGCCTGCCAAGTGGATCGACTTAGTTCACCCCCGCCAATCTGTTCATCAAACTGACCAAGATAGTTAAAGCTGATATCTGGCGTGACATCAAATGCGAGACCGTCCTTCATTTTGTCAGGCGTTAAGTATTTTAAAACGCCATAGCCGATTCCCTTGTTCGGAATGTGTCTGAGCTCTTCTTTCAAAAGCTTGATTTGATACGAAAGATCCTCCGCATGCGACAAATCAAGTAGCACAGGATACATGCTCGTAAACCAGCCGATGGTCCGCGACACATTGACCGCCGGAAGGATGTCTTCCCTTCCATGTCCTTCAAGGTGAATAAAGTGTCTGTCTTCTCCTGTCCACTCTTTCAGGGTCAATCCTAAAGCGGTTAGCAAAATGTCATTGATTTCCGTATGGTACGCCTCATGTACTTCTGTCAGTAGACTGCGTGTTTCTTCCTCAGACAGCGTAAAGCGAATGGTTTTTGTATGCAGCATTCTTTGATCCTCTGTAACATGATCCTTTTGCAGAGGTGCAGTTAAATGCCCAAGTACCTTTTTCCAATAGTCCCTTTCTGCCAGCAGCTCATCTGACACTGCATATTCCGTCAACTTCTGGGCATATGCTTGGAATGAATGTGTTTTTTCAGGAAGGGTCAGCTCTTCCCCACGCTTCGCCTGCTCATAAAGAGCCATGAAGTCTTCAAGGAAAATACGCCATGACACACCATCAATGACAAGATGATGTACAACGAGCAATAAGTGATCTCCATGATCCGTACGGAAAATCGCAGGTTTGACTAATGGTCCCTCTGTTAAAGAAATACTCGCCTGCACTTCATTTGCCAGCTTTTCTACGTGCTCGATTTGCTGTGATCGTTCTCCTTGTACTTCTATCACGTCCACCGCTACATCGTTTTCGTCTACTCCACGATGACGCTGGATGATGCGTCCTTCTTCTATCGGATAAACCAATCGCAAAGCATCATGATGGGTCATCATCTGCTCGAGCACTTGCTTGACAAGCGCTTCATCCAAACCATTTGCCGCATGGAGCATAACGGACTGATTCCAATGATGCTGGCTGCTGAAGTTCCGTTCAAAGAACCAGCGCTGAATCGGTGTTAAAATGACCTCTCCTTCCACAGCTGACTGATCAGCTGTGAGAAGGTCCGCTTCTTCGATATATGGGCGAAGCTCCGCAATCGTTGGGTATTGGAAAAGCAGTTTCATATCGAGCTTCCAGCCTTCTTGCGTGAGTCTGCTTGCCATCTGGATGCCTTTAATCGAATCTCCGCCAAGGAAGAAGAAGTGGTCGTGAATACCAACTTGGCTGACGCCAAGTACATCTTCCCAAATGCCGCAAAGCAGTGCTTCCACTTCATCTCTTGGGGCTTCGTATGCTGTTTGATTCGCTTCCACATCAGGTGCTGGCAGTGCTTTGAGATCCACTTTGCCATTTGCCGTCATTGGCAGTTGGTCTAGCTTGATGATCCATGATGGCACCATATATTCAGGCAAGATGCGCTTTAAGCTTTCTTTCAGCGCAGCCGTTTCTGCATCTGTAATGACGTAAGCGACAAGAGCGTCTTGATCACTTGCGTCTTTGACCGTTGTCACGACGGCTTCTTTCACTTCATTTAGCGCAAGGAGCTGCGCTTCAATTTCTGATAGCTCAATACGGAATCCGCGGATGCTCACTTGATGGTCTTTTCTGCCGAGGTAGATCAGTTCGCCATCCTCTGTCCATTTCACCAAGTCACCTGTACGGTACATGCGCTCTCCTGGATAAAATGGATCTGGGACAAACCGTTTGTCCGTTTCCTCTGGGAGATTCCAGTAGCCTCTTGCCAGTCCTTTCCCCGCAATCACGAGCTCACCCGGTACGCCTTGCGGCGAGAGGTCATATAACGAACCCATAATGTAAAAACGAGTATTGGCAATCGCTGTTCCGATAGGAAGCGTGCCTTGATCTGGATCAATGATCCCGCTTGTCGCCACGACCGTATTTTCTGTTGGGCCGTAGTTATTGACGAGTTTGTATGGAACGGGCTTCACCTGTTTCAGCTTGTCCCCGCCTGTCAGTAAGTAACGGAGAGAATGATTGTCCATCGACATAAACTGCTCACATAGCTGTGTTGGCAGGAACGCAATGGTAATGCCTTCGTCATTGAAATACGTATTGAGCTTGATCATATCGAGGCGAATCGCTTCGTCGATGATATGGAGCTCTGCGCCGGCGATCCACGTCGGGAACATCTCCCAAATGGAGGCATCAAAGCCAAAGCCGGCATATTTGGCGGTTCGGTCTTGTTTCGTCACCTGGAAGGCATCATTGTGCCAGTAGGCGAGATTGACAAGGGACTGGTGCTCGACCATGACACCCTTCGGCTGTCCAGTCGTTCCAGATGTGTAAATCATATAAGCGAGATCCGTTGGCTTGATAGGAACCTGAATCTCGTGCGCTTCTCCTTCTACCGCCTCTTCTATGAAGAGGGTATGACCTGTGAAAGAAGGTGGTGCAGTGAGCTCTTTCTGAATCAGAAGGACCTCTGCCCCGCAGTCTTCCAGCATGTAGGCAATGCGCTGCGCTGGATAATCGGCATCAATCGGCACGAATGCCGCACCTGCCTTGAGCACACCGAGAACAGCGGCTGTCATCTCGAGCGATGGACGCGTGAGAATGCCGATGCGGTCTCCCGGTTTTGTGCCGTTTGAAATAAGTCTTGCGGCGACTGTATTCGCCCGGTTGTTCAGCTCTTCATACGTCCAGCTTGTGCCGCAGAAGGTAGCGGCTTTTTGATGAGATACTTCCTGCGACTTCGTCTCAATCAATGCATGAACCGTTTGATCTGTCGGGACATTTAGGATAGGTCCTGACCATTCATCAAGCAGTTTTTGCTGCTGCGCTGGTGATAATAATTGCATCTGATCTAATAATTGATCTGGTGCTGACACCATTTGTTCGATCAAGTAAAGGAAATACTCCTTCCACTTCTCAATCGACGACCGTTCAAAGATAGAAGAATTATAATCAAACACAAGCTCAATTTGATCGTCAGATTCGTTTCCAGTTAAGGTTAAGTCAAATTTGGCTATATTCTCATTGAATGATTGTGGAACAATGTGAAGTCCATCCATCGACAAGTCACGGATATCTGCATTTTCCATCGAGAACACCACATCAAAGATTGGATGGCGGCTTGTGTCGCGAACCGTTTGTACTTGGTCCACCAATTCTTCAAATGGGTAAAGTTGATGTTCATTTGCCGCTAACACAAGCTCATGAACTGTTGACGCAAATTGAGAAAATGTCTGGTGTCCTTCTGGTTTTGTTCTGAGTGCCAGCGTATTCACAAACATGCCGATGACTGATTGAATATCAGGATGGGTTCTGCCCACCACTGGAGAACCGATCATGATGTCTTCTTGTCTCGAAAGCTTGCTTAAAAGCGTACTGTAGCAAGCAAGTAGCACTGTATACGTTGTACTGTTGAGTGATCTAACCAGCTCATCCAATTGCGATTTAAGCGCACCGTCTATAGAGAATTCGACGCGGCCCCCTTCAAACGTCTGAACCTTTGGTCTCGGAAGATCCTCAGGCAGTGCCAAAACAGGCAGTTCTCCTTGTAATTGTTCCAACCAAAACACCGCTTCAGCCTCTTTTTTCGCAAGGGATTCTTCACTGTTTGACCAGACCGCATAGTCCTTATATTGAATAGGCAATTCATCAAGTTCGTCTCCTCGATACAAGATCGATAGCTCATCAATTAAAATACCGACAGACGCACCATCTGAAATGATGTGGTGCATATCAATCAACAGATAATGAACACTCTCCGATTCAGACACAAGCCCCACTCTAAGCAGCGGCGCTTTTTCTACATCAAATGGACGAATAAAATCATTCATTAATTGCTGAATGTCTCGGCCTTCCCCTTCGATGTTTTCAATGTTCACAGAAACATTCGTTTCAATTCGTTGAACAGGTTCACCCTGAACGAAGTCAAAACTCGTACGGAATGCTTCATGGCGATGAACAAGCTGGTCAATGGCTTTTTTAAATCGTTTTTCATCAAATACACCTTCAAGCTTTAAAGCAGCTGGCATATGATAGCTCTGCTCGGCATCTGTCATTTTTTGCAGAACAAATAATCTTTTCTGAGCAGATGTCACAGGATAAACAGCCGCTTCTTCCGCTTTTTCCACTCGTCTGATTTCAGTTCGATCTGTTTGATCCACCGCATGGGCAAACGCCTCTAAAGTGGGTGATTCAAATAATGTTTTCAACGTACATTCCACATGCATCTCTTCATAGAGCCTGTTCAGCATTTTCATGCCACGCAGTGAATGACCTCCGCATTCAAAGAAATGATCACGTCTGCCGATTTTCGGCACTTCAAGAACTTCCTCCCAAATGTGTGCCAATATACGCTCTGTATCTGATTGAGGAGGGACGTATTCATTTGAAGCCTGCTCACTTACATCAGGTACCGGTAATGCCCGTCTGTCTACCTTGCCATTCCCCGTTAGTGGCAATTCGTCTAATTGCATGAAGAAAGCTGGCATCATATAAACAGGGAGTTCTCGTCCTGCTTGCTCACGTAAATCCGACAGCGGAACAGCACCTTCTGCTGTGAAATATGCACACAATGTATCATTTGATATCGCAATGACAACGGCTTCCTTCACTTGCGGATGCTGCAATAGCTGGTGTTCAATTTCGCCAAGCTCGATACGCTGACCTCGAATCTTGACTTGATGATCGATTCGACCAATAAATTCAATATCTCCATTTGACAGCCATCGTGCGAGATCGCCCGTTTTGTACATGACTTCACCAGGTCGGAAAGGATTTTCAACAAACTTTTCGCTCGTTAGTTCTGGCTGTTGATAATACCCCTTGACCAGTCCGTCACCTGCGACACAAAGCTCTCCAGCTACTCCCGGCGGCTGCACATGTCCAAACTCATCGACAATATAAACAGCCGTTTGACTCACCGGCTTTCCGATCGGAATCGACAGTGCTTGTTCTTCAATGTGATTCACCGGATAATACGTTGTGAAAATTGTGCTTTCAGAAGGTCCATACATATGAATAAGTTTGTCTTCTCCAACCGTTTCAAGGGCTGCCACAACATGCGGCACAGAAGCACGTTCCCCGCCAAACAGCACTTTTCTGACGTTTTTCAGGCTGCCTTTTTTCATATCAATCAATAAGTGAAATAGAGCGGTCGTGATCATTAAAATACTGACTTTTTCCTTCTCAATCGCGCCAGAAAGCTCATTCATATTTAAAATGTGATCCTTTGGCAAAACAATGAGTTTCGCTCCGTTTAATAAAGCACCAAACACATCAAACATAAATGCATCAAATACATAGTTTGAAAGGCTCATCACCGTGTCTTCATGATGAATGGTGAGATAATTCGACTGCTTCACTGTTCTCAAAATGTTCCGGTGCGTCACCATGTTCCCTTTAGGTTTGCCTGTCGTACCAGATGTGTAGGTCAAATTCACCAAGTCCAAAGGCGAAACACATACAACTGGATTGCTCTCTGACTGCTGATCAACGGCTTGATCTTCTATTTCTATGATTTTCCCTTCAAATGCAGTAAGCACAGAACGATGACGCAGCACATGATGGGTCAGGACAAACTGTGCACCACTATCTGTCAAAAAGTGCTTGATACGTTCATCAGGGAAGTCAGGATCAATTGGCACATAGACACCGCCAGCCTTTAGCACAGCTAAAACGGACAGCACCATCTCATTAGAACGTTCAAAGAATAAAGCCGCTTTCATCCCTTTTTCAAAACCATGTTCGTGTAAATAATGAGCCAGCTGGTTCACTCTGCGATTCAGCTCTTGATAAGAAAGAACCTCATCCTTATATTGCAAAGCAGGCTGATGACCGTGCTGCTCTACTTGCGATTCAAATTGCGTCACAATGGTTTCTTCCACAGGATAAGGCGTAGGTAACGGGTTCCACATCTTCAATTGAGCCGCTGCCTCTTGTTCAGACAGTAAGCGGTATGATTGAATCGCTTGCTCCGGCACTTCAACCATCTGCTCCAGAAGATAAACATAATGCTTGAGCATCTGCTCGGCTGTACTTCGTTTAAATAACGCCGTACTGTAATCGAGAACAAAGGAAAGACCATGACTTGACTCCGTCGCTTGAAGTGTGAGATCAAACTTTGCAATATGGAAATTGGTTTCCTCGACTTCGACTTTCATCCCTCCAATATGCTGGGCTGTTGAATGATCTGGCGTTAGAGTAAAGACCGTATCAAATAATGGATGGCGGCTAAAATCTCTTTGCACATTTAGCTTTTCAAGCAGCAGCTCGAATGGATATTGCTGATGCTCAAACGCCCTCATCGTCTTTTCCTTTACTTGCTCAATCAACTGCGTCATTGAACCGTTCGGATCTACCTCTGAACGTAAAGCAAGTGTTTGGACAAACATGCCGATCATGTCATTCAAATCTGCATGCACCCGGCCTGCTGTCGGTGTCCCCACAACAAACTCCTTTTGACCTGTGTATTTCGCAAGCAATGTATAGTAAGCAGAAAGCAACACGGTATACAGCGTCGTATGATGATTCGCTGCAAGCTCCTGCAAACGGCCTGTTAACGTCTCATCTATGTTTCTGAGAACGCGGTCTCCAGTGAAAGACTGGACAGCCGGACGCTGATAATCAGTTAGCAGCTGCAAAGCAGGGATATCTCCTGAAAATTCTTTCAGCCAGAATGCTTCATCTATTTGACCGCCTTGCTCTGCCTGTTGTTCTTGCCAAACAGCATAATCTTGATATTGAAGCTTCAATGGCGCTTTCACTAATCCCTCATATGCGTCAGACAGCTCACGCAGCATCAAATCAATTGAAAGACCATCTGAAATCAGATGATGCATATCGAAATAGAGAAGATGCTCCTGATCATGTAAAGACTGTAGCCCAACACGCAAAAGCGGAGCCTGCTCAAGATGAAAAGGTCTGACAAATTGACGCATGTTCTCTTCCATCGTGCTGCCTGTCACCTGTTCTATTTGAAATGGGACGGATGAAGCTACCCGCTGACGAGGGACTCCTTTGACTGTATGAAAAGAAGTTCGCAGCATATCATGACGTGCGATCAGTTTTTCAAAAGCTCCCTCCAACTTCTCTCGTTGCAGCGTTCCTCTTAATTTCACAACGGCAGGCATATGATAGGCGATGCTCTGCTCCAGCTGAGTCACCATATAAACACGCTGCTGCGCTGGTGACAGTGGATAATCGGCGGCAGTCGGTGCTTTCGGTATGACCACTTGTGAAGACTTTTCCGCTTGTTCAATATAAACAGCAAGTGCTGAAATCGTTTGCTGTTCAAATAAAACAGATAAAGGGACCTCCACTTGAAAAGCCCGCTGAACGAGTGTAAGAACTTTCATCGCTTTGAGTGAATGCCCGCCTAGGTCAAAGAATGAGTCGTACACACCTATGTTCTCTTGATGAAGAACGTCTTCCCACAAACGAACAAGCTTCGTTTCTACATCGTTTCTAGGCGCTACATAAACAGCACTGACAGCCTTGTCTCCCTTTAATGCAGCAAGCGCACGCCGGTCGACTTTCCCACTCACTGTCAGTGGAAATGCCTCAAGCTGCTTGAAATAAAGCGGCATCATATAAGCTGGCAGCTGATGTTTGATAGCGGCTTGCAGGGTGTCCACGGAAAGAAATTCTTGTCGTGCTTGATAGTAAGCACTTAAAGCCTTTCCACCGTCCGGTTCATCCACGACAAGGACAACAGCCTGATCGACTCCGTCTACCTGCTCCATGACCGCCTCAATTTCACCTGTTTCGATGCGGTAACCTCTTATTTTTACTTGGTCATCTATTCTTCCAAGGTAATCAATTGTGCCGTCTGGAAGCCATCTCACTACATCACCTGTGCGATACATCCGGTCTTCAGGAAAAAATGGATCTGGTCTGAATGCCTTCTCCGTCAATTCAGGCTGATTCACATAGCCCCGTCCAACTCCTATTCCCGCAATGCATAGTTCTCCCACAGCTCCCTGCACCTGTAGTTGTTCATGTTCATTTAAAATATAAATCCGGTGATGGCCCAGTGGCTTTCCAATTGACACATAGCGCTGTTCTGGTGACTTCTGCAGCTCACTGAGATCTAGACGGTGAACCGCCGCATCCACACACGTTTCTGTCGGACCATACACATTCCACAAGGCAAAATCCGGCTGGCTGACACGCACAGCTTCAATCAGCGCCTGCGCTGCTTTCGCAGGGAGTGCTTCTCCCCCAATCAGCATATGAGTCAGTGCAAGCCCATCCAAATCAGCTGCAAGTAAAAGCTGCACATGTGCTGGCGTTCCATCTGTTGCCTTAATTTGATGTTCTTTGTAATAAGCCGCTAGCTGTACACCGTTTCGTGTCGTTTCTCTTGGCACAATATGAAGCGTATGTCCAAATAAAAGAGCAGCAAAGATTTGTTTAACAGATGCATCGAAATGGAATGGTGCAAGAAGTGCCACTTGAAGCTGATTTGCCCCCTCATACACTTCGTGATGCAGGGCATGAACCAAATGATGCAGCTGAAGATGCTCGATCATCACTCCCTTCGGCTTTCCAGTCGTACCCGATGTATAAATGAGATAAGCCAAATCCTGTGATGTCGTCTGATCGATCAGCTCAGGCAGCGGACGATCTTCTAATTCCATATGCTGCTGGACAATCATTTTTTCCGCAATGGATGAATATCGCTGAACAAACGATTCTTCTGTTAAAACGAGAGAAGCACCAGAATCTTCTACAATAAATTGAATGCGTTCCTCAGGTAATGCCGGATCGATCGGTACATATGCACCGCCAGCTTTTAATATCCCAAAAATGGCAACCATCGCATCTGCCGTCCGTTCCATTAAAACGGCAACTGGTACATCACGCGAGACACCTTTCATCTGTAAAAATCGTGCCAGTTTGTCCGCTTTTTGATACAGCTCTCCATAAGTGAACGTTCCATTTTCCGCAACCACAGCTGCCCGTTCTGAATACGTTTTAGCTGCCTCATCAAATAAGTGGTGAACTGGTTTCGCTCCTGGTAAATCAAATGCTTCTCCCTTAGATAATTGAAGCAGTTGCTTTTGTTCATCTGCTGGCAGTAAAGAGAGAGCCCCAATCAGCTGATCTGGCTGAGAGACCGCCGCCTCCAGCAAAATGATCAATCGATCAAACAGCTTACTCATATCGTCTTCACTAAATAGGTCTGTACGGTAATCCAAATCAATGGTCAATGTATCTGTATCCCAGCGGTCTTTCACATGAATCGATATATCATTCATTCCGCTTCCACTAAAAATCGGCTCCGTAATGAACGAAAGATTCTCTTTTTTCTGCCACTGCATGACCTGATACTCTAAAGAAATATCAAACAGGCGTCCTGTAAATCCATCTCTTTCCCTTAAATCATTCATGAGCACATTGTAAGGATATTTTTGATGACGCAAGATCTTCATCTGATCCGCCATGACTTGCTTCACGAAATCAAGAAATGTGAGGGATCCTTGCACAGATGCGCGCATCGGAATGGTCGACACAAACATCCCAATCATCTTTTTTTCCTTTGCATTTGTCCGATTGCCCATAAAAGTGCCAAGGACCACATCCTCCATGCCGCTAAATCGGTGCAAGTAAATATAGACAGCGGACATAAACATAGATAGCATACTGACTTTCTCTTCTTCACAAAAGACTCGAAGCTTCTCCTTTAAAGAATCAGGAATATCCCCTGAAAATCTCTCCGCATGTAAGCTCATCTCGTAACCTTTATGCGGTGTTAAAGAAGCGAAATCTGGAATATTGGCAAATTGCTCGTTCCAAAAAGCTTGGTCTTTCTGAAAACGTTTAGAAGATTCATACGTTTGCTCACTCATGATGTGATCAACGAAGGAAATGTCTTCAATTGGAGAGATGTCTGTCCCCTGCAGCATGTCATGGTATAGATCAATGATTCGGTTTCCCATCAAGATAATTGAAATACCATCAGCCACAATATGATGTGCTTTACAGAACAGCCAGCACTCTTGATCACTGATTTGAAAGACCGTAAATTCAATTAAGGAACGATCAATCAGTTCCATCGGCTCACGAATCTCCTCGTTCGCCCACGCCCTGACTTCCTTTTCACTCCAGCCTTTCACCAAACGAATCGGCTGTTTTTCATATGGCTTGATATATTGAACGGGCTCCTCCTGCTCATGTTGATACACCAGCCTTAAACGAAGAGAATCAGTTTCACGAATGTACGCTTGAAGCACATCAACGATCAAAGAAGGATTTAGACCTGATACCGATCTTAACTTGGCAAACCCACCCAAATTAGAAATACTTGTGCCTGGATAAAATCTTTCCGTGTAGAATACTCGCTTTTGCGCATGTGTTAAGGGGTAATAAACTGTACTCATTCTTATCCTCCGCTCTTCTATGTTTTCTCCACCAAATGTGATACCCTGCACCCTCTATATCAAAAGAACCAAGTCTATTTCATTAAAATAGACGGAATAACAGAAAAGGAGCCCACCCCGAATAAAACGGAGGGACTCCCATTTTGATTCGGTAACCTGCCGACCATAGCAAAAAAGGAAACTTTTACCTTAGGACATGGCTTTGCGTCTCTATGTTTCCATAGATTTGCCTTTTTCTTCTTTTCTTTTAGATATTTTCTATTTACGTCCACTTTATATGAAATTATTGTTTTTTTCACCGAAAAATGGGTGTAAAGATTCATGCGTTATGCCGAAGGGATCACATCATAATTTACGATATTTACCGAAAATAACTAATAATAGTTGCGTTCCACCGAAAATAAATGACCAATTACCGCAAAAATTTCATGTTTTTCCTTAAATTTTTCAAATATGACCGAAAATGTAGGAGAGAGGTCTCCTATCACGCCTCGCATTTTCTTAAACCTTAAGAACTATATTCCATAAAACTTTGAATATTTTTACCATAAAAAACAATACAAAAAGAGCTGTCATTTCAAATGACAGCTCCTTGTTTCTTCATTATATTTACATCACCTTAGACAGACCAATCGTTTTCTCAATAATGAGCAACGCAATGATAGAAATGATAATAAATATGACAGATATCGCATTGACACTCGGATCAAAAGTTTGCTCAATGTAATTAAACGTCCTCACGGGAATCGTAATGGTTTGAGGTGAAGAAACGAACAAACTAATCGAGATTTCACCAAATGATGTCACAGCAGAAAACACTCCACCTGCGATAATGCCAGGCTTGATCAAGGGCAGTGTCACACGAAAGAAAGTACGTATGGGCCCTGCACCAAGATTCATGGAAGCTAGCTCAAGACGTGGATCAAGATTTGAAACACTGACACCCACGGTTCGTACCACATAAGGAAAACCAATGATGACATGCCCAATGACTAATGCCCACAAAGACCCTGTAAACCCCATAGCCGTAAACAAATACAGCATCGCAATCCCTAACACCACCTGAGGAATCATAAGAGGTGACAAAATAAAGGCTTGAACAGCTTCCTTTCCCTTAAAGGAAAGCCTTGCTAAAGCATAAGAAGCCATCGTTCCTAAAAGAACAGTAAGCGGCGTCACAATCAATAACAGAATCACGCTGATACGCAAAGATTCCATCCATTCTGGATTCGACACGACCTCATGAAACCAGCGAACAGAAAACGAAGTCGGCGGGAATTCAGGAAAAGCATTCGGACTAAAAGCAGAAAGAACAATGACAAGAACAGGTACGGTTAAAAAGAGATAAACGAGTGAGCCTGCGGTCCATATCAGAACCGAAAGCAAACGGTCACCTATTGATTTTTTACGCATGCATCCTCGCCTCCCAACGCTTCAATAAATAGCTTAATAGACTGACGACCGCTAGCACACAAATCAATAAAGTAAAGGACATCGCAGCGGCAAGAGGCAAATTATACACCTGCATGACCTGCTGATAAATGGACAGTGGCAAGAGCGGTTGCATCCGTCCGCCGACTAGCAAAGGAGTAATATAGCTTCCTGCTGCAAGTGAGAAGACAATAATTGCTCCGGTGATCATGCCTGGAATCGTAAGCGGCAAGGTCACATGAAAAAATGTCCGAATACGACCAGCACCAAGACTCATAGAAGCCGGTCTTAAGTGACGGTCCATATCAGTTAAGCTCGTTGCAATAGGCAGCACTGCAAAAGGCAGCATCACTTGAACATAAGCAATAATGACCGCATTCATATTCCACAGCATCGATAACGGTTTCTCAATCAGATGTAAATCGATCAGCATGCCATTGATCAAGCCATTTTGCGAAAGAAGAACGATCCATGCAAATGTCCGAATGACGACACTCGTCAAAAGCGGCGATACAAGTAAGATATAGAAAAAAGCCCGCAATCTTGGGTGAGGTGCTTTCACTAGCACATAAGCTGCTGGATATGCCATCAATAAACAAATCACCGTTGTCTGTAAGGCCACCCACACAGTACTTCCAATTGCTTTCACATATGCATCTGTCGTAAATACATGTAAATATTGAGACAAACTATAGGATTGTAACGTATTCATCATCGAATCCACATCACGAAAACTGAGGACAAACATCATCACAAGCGGAGCAAGAAGGAATACAACTAGAAACAAACAAGCTGGCAGCAGCATAAACCAATGAAAGCGCTGATTCTTTTTTTTGATTCGCATCACGCATGCACCTTCGAATCTAAGAACACAATATCTTCAGGCTGCCAATGAATATGCACAGTTTCTCCAACTTGAGGCAGCTCGGGAAATGCTGCGTCTGATGCATGGACAATGATTTCACCTTGATTAAGCCCAACGACCAAACGTAAAGAGTGCCCAATATAACTGACATCTGCCAACACGCCTGTGACATGATTTGGCTGAACTTCCTCCCCGACAGAAGATAACTTGATTCTCTCAGGACGCAGCATGAGTAAATGCTTCTCGCTCTTCTCTTTAAATGCGGCAACTTTTAGCTGAATTTGCTTCCCGTTTGATTGAATGAAATGTGGAACAGTGTATGTGGAAGTAACTTCATCATATTCCGCTTCAAATAGATTGACCTGTCCGATAAATTCAGCAACAAAACGATTATTTGGCTGACGATATACTTCTAAAGGTGTCCCAATCTGCTGAATTTTCCCCTCACCTAATATCCCAATTCGGTCGGAAAGACTTAAGGCTTCCTCCTGATCATGCGTCACAAGAATAGTCGTAATCCCGACATTCCGTTGAATATTTCGCAGCTCCGTCTGCATATTTTTTCTTAGTTTTGCATCTAAGTTACTGAGTGGTTCATCCAGAAGAAGAACGGCAGGCTGGATGGCAAGTGCCCGTGCAATGGCGACCCGTTGCTGCTGACCTCCACTTAATTGGTGCGGCATACGTTTGGCAAATGACTCTAATTGAACAAGAGACAAACTCTCCATCACCTTTTGCTTGATTTCCGCCTTCTTTTTCTTTTGAACCTTCAACCCATATGCAACATTATCAAATACGGTGAGATGTGGGAAAAGTGCATAGCTTTGAAAGACCATCCCCGTTTTTCTTTGATAAGGAGGTAAAGTCGTCACATCCTGATCACCAATATAGACGACTCCTTTTGTCGGTTCTAAAAAACCACCAATGATATTGAGTAAAGTTGATTTTCCGCAGCCACTAGGGCCAAGAAGGGAGAAAAACTCTCCCTCTTTTACCGTAAGACTGACATCATCAAGAGCAATCTGCTCGCCAAAATGCTGGCTGATATGTTCTAAATTGATTCCACTCATGCGATCACCTATTTTCCTCCGCCTAGTACTTCATTCCATCGATTTGTCCATTGACCGAGCTCTGAAGTCGCTGTTTCGTAATCTACCCAAGTCAGCTTGCTATAATAATTTTCGCCAACCTTCACTTTTCCCTTAATTTTGTCTCCGTATTTCACATCAGAATTCGACATGCCATAGTAAGATTTTTCTGAGAAGGCTTCTTGAGCTTCTTTCCCGCTAAGGTAGTTTAATAGCTTATAAGCCGCTTCCTCATGCTGACTTCCCTTTGTTAGCGCCCAGCTCGCAACTGCTGCCACAGCGCCTTCTTTCGGATATGAGAATCCAATATCCATCCCTTCTTCTTCAAGTGCAAATGCTCGGCCATCCCAATATGGAACTGCCGTCACGTCACCACGTTCTAACAGCGTTTGAATAGACCCTGGGTTATCAGGAAAAGCAGCTACACGCCCTTTTAATTGTGCGAGGCTTTTAAATGCTTTATCAATATCCTTAGGATTTGATTCTGTCCCTCCTTGAGCATGGACAAGTGCAGAGAAAAATTGTAAGCCCGCTGAATAAGTTGGGGAAGAAATCGCCACTTTCCCTTTCAGCTGATCGCTCCATAAATCTGTCCAGCTGTTTGGCTCCTGTTTGACAAGATCTTTTCTATAAGCAATTCCAAGCTGTCCCATACTAAAGCCTGCTGCATATTGTTTTCCATCAACAGTGAGTTTCTTTTGAACAGAACGATATAGCTTTTTCACATTCGGTGCTTGATCTTCATCAATAGGCGCAAGAACGTTTGCCGCAATACCTCTTTGAATCGTATCAGGCTGTAAAATAAGCAAATCATACGGTGGATTTTTACCATTAGATGCTTTTAATTTTGTAAACCATTCAGAATCTGCCCCAGAGACCGTTTGTACTTTAATGCCTGTATCCTTTTCAAACTTTTCGAGGATTGGCTTAATATTCTTTTCCCAATCCCCTCCGTAGACACCAACGATCACAGTCTGCTGCTGTTTACTTTGATCCTGCCCATTTCCTCCGCATGCAGACAGCAGTAACATGATGGATAGGACACCTGCAAATATGGTCATTAATCTTCTTTTCATAATTCGTTTCCCCCTTTTTGTTGATTCAACTGATGAAGTGCTTGAATAATATCCATCTTTGTTAACGGTTCCTGTCTATGACTAAAATGAGAATGAACCGCATGTTTATAGTGCGTACGCTCATTTGCTGGGTATGAACGAAGCTGCACAGCAAGCTCACTGCTGGCTTCGTCCGTCCACACTTTCTCATAAGCTGCTCTTTGTTTTCCAAAATCCCAAGCGACAGCATCAGCATTATTCATCTTTTCACGAAGCCTGCTCGTCTGTTCGTCATCAATTTTCCATTCGTTATGATCTCGATAGACTTTGACGCCATATTGCTGAAGTGCTCTTTCTTCACTTAATAGCCCTGCTTCCACTTCATGAAGGACTTTTTCTTTCGTTCTAGAAAATGGATTCCCCCATCCTCCCCCACTTGGTGAAACCAATTGAACAATATCGCCTTTTTCAAGACGCATGACATCAATTTTCGGCTGGTTTTTTGTCTCCCCATTTGGTTTGGTCAATTTCACCTCACCAATTGCTCCTGCACGTCCGCCCATTAACCCCCAAGGTTGAAACTTCATTCGTTCCATTCCTCGTGCCGTCACCATCGATTCTGGCTTGATTATTTCAAATTCCAAGCCAATCGCATGTCCCCCTCTATGTTCCCCTGCTCCACCTGTGTTCGGCAGCAGTTCATATCGGTGTACATGAATATCAATATGCTGTTCCAAGCTCTCGATAGGTGTATTTTTTAAAAAGCCTGACGAATGATCAATTCCATCGACTCCATCAGTCCCTTTTTGAGCACCGCCGCCTCCGCCTAACGGTTCGACCACAGACATTTTTCTGCCTCCTGTTTGATCATCAGGAACAGAGAGAACGACGATAGCGGATTGACCTGCACCTGCCGCCGGCACTGCTTCAGGCAACAGCTTACCAATAGCACCTAGCACGACATTATACAGTCTCATTGTAATGGAATGCCGAATACCGACAGAAGCCGGATATTCTGGATGGACAAGCGTTCCTTTAGGTGAAATCACGTCTATCGGATACGTAATCCCACCATTAATCGGAATAAAAGGATCTTTACTAATAATGTAATTGATCAATCCTTGATATAAGAAGGAGTGCTTTTGACCATTGGTGACAAGATTAAAAGCTGTCTTAACTTGCGGGTCACACTCAGAGAAGTCCAGTGTCAGCTGTTTCCCTTTGACCGTCAGCTTTATCTTTAATCGGATCGGCACGTCCGAAATCATATCATCATCCAAGTAATCAGCGAATTCACTCGTTCCATCAGGGATGGCTTCAATGACTTTTCCTGCGCGATCCTCTGCTTGCTTCAGCAGATCAATCATTCCTTGCTTCACTTCGTTTTTTCCAAATTTCTCGATCATTTCTTTTAGTCTGATTTCTGCTGTATTAACAGCGGCAATCATCGCATTAATATCGCCATCATTTAAATGACTCGCTCGGCTATTAGCTCTTAAAAAGGTACGAACAACCTGATTCTCTTTTCCACCTTCATAGATTTTCACTGGCGGAATTCTTAATCCTTCCTGATGAACATCTGTTGCAGTTGGAGAAATGCTTGAAGGGACAAGACCTCCCACATCACTTACATGAACAAAAGACCAGGCATAACTGACAATTTCATCTTCTATAAAAATAGGTTTGATGATATGAACATCTGGCAAATGAGTCGCTAAACCGTCTGTCGTATAAGGATCATTTGTGATGATAATGTCACCCGGCTGCATCGGTCCGCTTTCTTCAATCGCTTTTTTGAGACTCAGCCCTAAAAAGATCGTGACACCGACTGTTTTTGGGTAAACAAAGAAATCTCCAGAAGGCGCGGCTAATGCTGTGGCAAAATCCGCCGATTCTTTTACGAATGTTGTAAAGGATGTCCGCTCAATGACATGTCCCATGCCTGATGCAATCGCATTAAAATAACTCCTCATCATCTCAAGCTTTGCTGGATCAGTTCCCATGTAAAGCCGCCTCCCTTGAAATCACCAAGTTTCCTGAATGGTCTATGCTGCCTGCCCATTTTGGCAAAATCAATGTTGTCGTATCATCTTGCTCAATGATGGCAGGTCCTTTCACAACAGCACCTAATGACAAATTACTCCGATTGTAAACAGATGCTTCGTACTCTTTTTCTTCTATAAAGATTCGTCTGTATGATTGTGGTATTAAAGGCTGTCCGCTGCTTTCATCAACAGGAGAGAAAGGCAGTGGAGGTGTTTCACCTATAACCCGAACTCGCAAATGAGTAAATTCAATGTTCGCCTGATCATCTCTATGGCCATATTGACGCTCATGCAGGTTGTGGAAAGCTTCAATCAGGTGATAGACGTCTTGTTCCTGCTTTAGCCAATCCACCGATAATGGCAATTCAATCTCAAATGCCTGCCCTTGATAGCGGGCATCTGCTAATAACAAAATGGACGTTTGTTTGATATGTTGAATGTTTTGCTGGCTGAACCAATCCGTTGCTTTGCGTGAAAGCATTTCATAATCTTGTTTTAATTCGTCCATCGTATAGTCTTGTAAGCAGATTTTCTTAGACAACACAGCATCATGGATAAAATCGGCTGTAAGTGCACCTAGCGCACATAATGTTCCTGGACTTGGAGGGACGACCACATTTTTCGCATGAATTTCTCTCGCAAGGAAATTCGCGACAACAGGTCCTGCCCCGCCAAATGCCAACAAACTAAAATCTCTAGGATCAAACCCTTGCTGCTCCATGACATTGCTTAGTTCTGTGTACATATTGGCAACAGCCACTTGAATCAACTGGTCAGCCGCCTGTTCGACCGTTTTATGAAGCTGATCAGCAATTGGCTGAAAGGCTATTTCCGCTGCAGACCGCTGCAATTGTAAATGTCCTCCGGCAAACCGTTCTTGATTGAGGTAACCGCATATGAGAAATGCATCGGTTAAAGCAGCTTTTTTTCCCCTTCCATACGAAGCAGGTCCAGGCTGCGAGCCAACTGATTCCGGTCCTGCTTTAAGAAGCCCGCCTTGATCAAGCCATGCAACAGAACCTCCGCCAGCCCCTATCGAATACATTGCAACAGATGGAAGAATGATCGGAAATCCTGAAAGCTGATTCGATTGAGCCATTGTAGGCTGCCCATTTTGAATGATCGAGATATCTGCACTTGTGCCACCAACATCAAACGTAATTAAATTGGGTTCATTTGCAGAAGTTGCAATTCTTGCTGCACCAATTACACCAGCTGCCGGGCCAGAAAAAAGTGTTTTAACGGGTGAAGTAGCTGCACTTTCTGCATCCATTAAACCACCATTTGATTGGGTAATGTATGGAGAAATTGGTACACCTTCTTCTTTCAAGCGGCTTTTCAATGTTTGTAAATATTGTTTGACCTTTGGTTGAATGTACAAATTGACAACAGACATCACTGTCCGCTCATATTCCCTCATTTGTGGCCATAATTCAGAAGACGTCAGGACTTCTAATTGTGGGTAATGGTGATGAATATAGGCTTTAGCTTGTAATTCATGAACTGGATTCTGATAACTATGTAAAAAAGAAATGACAATGCCTGCTAGTTTTTTAGACATGACCTGCTGGACAGCATCATCTAATTGCTGCAGTTGGAGAGGTTTTTTGATCGAACCATCGTGTATGAGCCTTTCAGAGATTGGATATACATGTTTTCGTGGTATCAATGGTTCTGGCAATTGAGAATTGAAGTCATAAGGAATGGGTAGACGTAAACGCTGTAATGACAAAATGTCTTGAAAACCTTCCGTTACAAAAAGGGCTAAATCTGCTCCCTTTCTCTGCAATAATGTATTAAGACCGATTGTCATCCCGTGTACGAGATATTGTATTTTGGATAAATCGACACCTCTTTCTTTTAGAAGTTTCAGCCCATTGATAATTCCTTGAGCTGGGTCATCTGTCACTGTAGGTGTCTTGAGTTCAGTCAGCTCCCCTGTCGCTTCATTCATCAGCGATAAATCAGTAAATGTTCCACCTATGTCTATTCCGAGCCGATAAGAGACATCCGCCATTTGTACTTCCCTCCTGCAATGTAATTGGAATCATATTTTGATAAATTACGACATTTTTTGATATTTGACTCCATATTATTAAAGCATATCGGTCTAGTCAATTTTATTTTTTTGAAATTTCTGTGTGTTAAAATCTTGAAATTAGCCTAAAAACCAATCATAAAGCCATTTTGCATCAGCATATATGTTTTTTGAGCAGCAAAATTAAATTTTTATGAGTTTGTACAACGAGGAAAAGAGCATAAACAGGTAAAAAACGTTTTTCGAACTTTAAAAGACGTTTTTTCAAAACGAGGAGAAATTGGTAAGTAATTCTGCTATACTTCTGTTTACAAAATACGCTAAAGAGAAAGAGAGCTAGCATCTATGAAACTTCTTAAAACCATTCTCTTGCTTTTATTGATTGTCATTGGTATAGCGACAGGCTATGTCCAACTAGGGCAACATAAACAAGAGACGACAAACTCTTCTTATGACAAAACCATTCACTTTCCATCAGATCGATATCCAGAAACCGCGAAGCACATAGAAGAAGCTATTGACGAAGGTCATTCTTCCATTTGCACCATTGATCGAAAAAATAGTGATGAGCAAAGAGACAAATCACTTCATGGCATTCCAACAAAGCGTGGTTATGATCGTGATGAATGGCCAATGGCGATGTGTAAAGAAGGTGGAGCAGGGGCTTCTGTCAAATATGTACGTCCTTCGGATAATAGGGGGGCAGGCTCTTGGGTAAGTCATCAATTATCAGATGATCCTGATGGCACAAGAATCCAATTTATTATCGAGTAGCACTATCTTTCCTTTTTTCATAACAAAAATTTCTGTGTAAGTGCATTCACGTATATCAAACATTTTTTTCATGCCGATAATCTTTAAGGAGGGATACCCTACCTTATACCTAAAGGAGTAAAAAGCATGAAGAAAAAAGGAAAACTGAGGCTTGGCGCCAAAATAATGCTGATCTTTTTAAGTGTCCTCATCGTATTTTCAGCAGTGGTTGGTTATGTAGTGAACCGCGAAATGACAGAGAACATTAAGCAAATGGCCACCGAAAAAGCAAAAGGCGATCTAAAGCTAGGATACGCTTACCTAACTGAAAAGGTTGCTGGCTCGTGGCAGATAAAAGATGGCAAGCTTTACAAAGGAAATACTCAAATCAATAACCATGACACATTGGTTGATCAATTAGCCGAATATACTGGTGATACAATCACGATTTTCCAAGGAAATACCCGTGTTGCCACAAATGTCATGTTAAACGGGAAACGAGCTGTAGGAACCGAAGTCTCACCTGAAGTAAAGGCCGCTGTTTTGGATAAAGACGAGAATTATTACGGAACAGCCAATGTTGCCGGGAAAGACTACCAAACGGCTTATATGCCCATCAAAAATGATACAGGGGAAACGATTGGTATTTTCTATACCGGTGCAAATCAAAGCATGATTTCACAAATGCTTCAGTCTTTCTTTATTCAATTTGTCACGGTTCTACTGTTAAGTTTAATTGTTTCTGTTATCATTATTTCTATTTTCACAAAGCGGATTCAGACACGTCTCAAACATATGGCATCTGCTATTAAGAGTGCAGGCGAAGGAAATTTAACCATCAACGTGACAGATCACACAGGCGATGAACTTTCTGAGCTGGCAGGTCACTTTAATAAGATGCGTGAGAAATTAAATCAAACCATTTTAAATGTGATCAAAACATCTGAATTAGTAGCCACCTCTTCTGAGGAGCTGTCAGCTAGCGCAGAAGAAACGAGTGCAGCATCAGAAAAAATTACCCATACCATTCAAGAAGTCGCTCAATCGTCTGAACAGCAATCAGCCCAAATGACAGCTAGTGAGCACACGATGAGACAAGTATCTAACGAGCTAGTAAACATCACTGAAAATGCGGGACAAATGGCAACAAGAAGCCAATCCGCACAAGAAATGGCCCAAAAAGGTGTACAAAATATCGGTGAAGTCAATTCACAAATGACATCTATTGCAAAATCAATTGAAGAGAACGGTACAGCAATTCAAGCGCTAGAAACACGTTCAGCCGAGATTGATCAAATTTCCAAAGTGATTACAGATATCGCTAACCAAACTAATCTACTTGCTCTTAATGCGGCCATTGAGGCAGCACGCGCAGGTGAACATGGAAAAGGTTTTGCCGTTGTGGCAGACGAAGTGAGGAAACTCGCAGAAGAATCGCAAACATCATCCAACATGATTTCACATCTCATTTCCGAAATACAAAAAGAGATGAATCATTCGACGAGTGCCATTAAACGAGTACGAGAGGAAGCGGCTCAAGGGGCTGTTCTTATTTCTCATACAGAGGATTCATTTATTGACATTCAGCAGTCAATGAAGGAAATGGCAGATGGCATTCAACATTTATCAGATGCATCCCAAAAAATCGCAGCTTATACAAATGATGCGAAGCAGACCTTTGCCTCTATCACAGAAGGCGTTAAACTGACGAGTGAACATTCACAACAAGTAGCAGGTTTAACAGAAGAACAATTTGCAGCAATGGAAGAAGTAACAGCTTCATCAGAGGCTCTTGCCCATTTAGCAGGAGACCTAAAAGAAATGGTTTCGCAATTTCACATCTAGATCCCTCAAACAGTAGCGCAAGACGGCGACAATCGTCTTGCTGCCTAACATTCTCTTCAATTATCATACTTTCAAACATTCACTTTTCAACATGATCGCCAGCTGGACAAATTTTATGAATAAAGGAGTTAATCTATATGAATGATTTAAATCAAATGTATCCCCTATCTATCTCCTATCACCAAATCACCGTATACACTGGAAGCACGACGCCACCTGTGATTGATTGGACAGATGACGATATTCTTCAAGGATTCGCAACTGGGGATCGAGGTATTTCTTTTGAAGGCATCAATAACGGAAAGGCTTCTATTATCGTGACATTAAACAGCCATGAGCCTCCATCATCCGTTGATAGAGTCATCACAGTGCCATTTACTCATTCAAGTGATCATGTTTATCTAACAAGCGTCATGGCACAGGTACTGTCTTTCTCCATTCCAAAAGGAGACTATCAGCTCACCTGCTATATATCTGAGCACCCTGATCAAGATCTCTATTATTTTGATTTTCAGACTGCTTAGATCACGCCTGGTCGTACTGCTCAAGCCATTTTTCTGCAAAATCGACTGATTCTCTCATCGGCAATAAATACGAATTGGCTAGCCCGATTTGACTGTGGTTATAACTACATTCTGATTGTAAAAAGTCACGACCAATCTGTTCAAATAGTTCTTCTCTTGTGATGATATCTTGATACTCTTTCCACACCCTCCAACCATTCTCTAAAATGGGGGCCCCTCGTGTCATGAGGTCTTGCTGTGGGATTCGATATTCAGCTAAGTGAAAAGCTGTCACACTTTCGAATGACGTGCCAATTAGCAGCACTTTTGCATCAAGATCGTACATACGTCCAAGAGGTGAATTTTCTCCTAAACCATAAGGAAGCGCATGGTGGTTCAACACTTCATGTTTCCTTTTCCCCCAGGCGGTGAATGAGAAATGAGGATGATTGCTTCTTTCTACGCCTGGGTATTTCCAAAAGGTCTCCGCTACCTTTCCCATTGCTGTTGGAGCTGTGTAAGCTGGATCAAATGCAGGCATCGTGTCTTTGATCGGTTTCCACCAAGAATAAGGAACAGGCGGATTGATCCAATCAGCAGGATCAGACAGCTCTAATGTTTGTGCCGGCATAATCAGTGTTCCTTCATCTGTTAAAATATCCATCATAGCTTGTATAACGGCTATAGCTCCTCCATTCACCCAGCCAATAGATGACAAGGATGAGTGGACACATAAGATCATGCCCTTCCGTACACCAAGTTGAACCAAATCCGCTTTGATTCTTTCCTTTGTGATTGGTTCAGCCTGATGTTCAATTAATCTTTTCATCGGTTATTTCCTCCTGCGCCTCATCTATTCTTGATGAGTGAGACGTTTCACAGCGATAGACAATTTATAATTTGCATGCTTTGTTAGCTCCGTTAAAAATTGATCAAGCTCATCATGACTGGAGAAATGTCCTTCAGCCATATAACAGCCCTCTCCACTTATTTTAAACAGGTTTTTGATTTCTTCCTTTTGATGGAGAAACGATAAAAGCGGTTCATGATCATAACTTCGGGTAAAGAGCTGCAAAAATGTTTGGATGTTCTGCTGTGTCCGCCAGTTAATTGAAATGGTATAGGCTTCAATAATCCCCTCTTCCTCAAGCTTTAAAACTCTATTTTTAGCAGCTTGACCGGTTAAATGGACTTTTTCACCAAGTGCTTTCATCGTCAATCGGCTATTCTTTGAGAGTTCTTTTAATATATCCATATCTGTTTTGTCTAGCATTAGCTCACCTCTTTCAAAAATCAAGTCGTTCCGCTGAAAGACTTTCATGATCCTCTGTCACATGAGGCTCTTTTAATATACTGTAAACTTAATGAGAAAAAAAGGAGGCCTTCTAATGAAAATAACACTCATTCGTAATGCTACTTTATACCTTCAATATGGTCCGTCAACATTTTTAATCGATCCCTTTTTAGCAGCAAAAGGAACCTATCCACCGTTCCCGCATACTGCCAATCAACATGTAAACAATCCAATTGTTGAGCTGCCTGCAAACATTGATTTGGACAAGATATTACAGCCGGATGCTGTCCTGCTCACTCATTTACATGTAGATCACTTTGACGACGAGGCAAAAAAGAGATTAGCTCAAACTTTGCCGATCTATACTCAATCAGAGAAAGATCGCATGGAAGTAAAAGAAGCTGGATTTCAGCATGTCACATGCATTGAAGATGAAATGGATGTTTGCGGTGTTCATATCAAACGAACTGGCGGGCAGCACGGGACAGGAGAAACCGCTAAACGGATGGGACAAGTGAGCGGTTTTGTTTTCTCTCATCCTGATGAGCCTACTCTTTATATTGCAGGAGATACCATTTGGTGTGATGAGCCGAAAGAGGTTGTGAATACATGCCAGCCAGATATTATTGTGGTCAATAGTGGGGCTGCCCAATTTTTAGAGGGAGACCCCATTACGATGACAAAGGAAGAGATTGTAGACATTCACCATTCTCAACCACAAGCTCAAATCATCGCCTGTCACCTTGAAGCCGTGAATCATTGTTTATTAACAAGAGCAGCATTAACATCTTACATTCAAGAGAATCATGCAGATCAGGCCATTTTTGTCCCTCAAGATGGTGAGACGCTGACTTTTTAACACATAAACAATAAAAACCGGCCCCTTGCTGCCGGTTTTCTTAAACTTATGGTCGATGGTGCTGTGGTTTTTTTAGTAATGGAACAAACCCGTTATTTTTTAAGTGATTGTAATGTTCATCCATTCGTTTTGTGATGTGCGTGCCTTGTTCCTTCGTTAACACACCATACTGAACGTATTTTTCGATCACTTCTTTTCGTTTAGACAAAATTTGCTGTTCAAGTACTTCAATTTGTTTTTGTTGCTCTGTCGTTAATTTTACTTGATGCGTGACGGGGCGCTTTTCCATTTGGGGTGTTTCTCCATGAGCCGTATTCACTTGAAAACCAAATAATATCACCATCGTTAGTATGATCAAACCACTTGTTTTTTTCATCTCTGTCGTTCCCTCCTTTATTCGATTTTAATTTGCGCATTCTTTCCTTTTTTATACATTATTCACACCATCAAATTGCACATAATATTCTTACTTTTTCGCTTTTCATCTGAAAACGTTGTCCTAACTGAAAAAGCGTGCTATGTTTTGTTTTGTATAAAAAATAGAGGAGGATTCTTAAATGAGTCGTTTTTATCATAGAAAACCTATATGGGTGCTGCTTGTTGTGTCTGCTCTCATGCTTGTCATGTCTGCTTGCAATCAATCAGGCTCATCTCAGTCTGGAGAATCAAAGTGGGATCAGATTCAAAAGAAAGGGAAAATCGTGGTCGCTACTTCAGGCACCTTGTATCCTACGTCTTACCATGATACATCTAACGGCAAGGATCAATTGACTGGCTATGAAGTGGAAGTCGTCAAAGAAGCATTTAAGCGCCTTGACGTAAAAGTAGAATTTAAAGAAATGGGTTATGATGGTATGCTCAGTGCCATTAATTCAGGTCAGGTGGATGCCGCTGCAAACGATATCGACATCACAGATGACAGGAAAGATAAGTTCGCCTTTTCAACACCTTATAAATACTCATATGGAACCGCTATCGTCAGAAAAGATGATCTGTCAGGTATTAAAACGCTAAAGGATTTAAAAGGAAAGAAAGCAGCCGGTGCTGCAACGACTATTTATATGGATGTTGCCCGTAAGTATGGTGCAAAAGAAGTCATCTATGATAATGCCACAAACGAGCAATATTTAAAGGATGTTGCAAACGGCCGTACAGATGTCATTTTAAATGACTACTACTTGCAAACACTAGCGCTTGCTGCATTCCCTAAGCTAAATATTACGATCCATCCAGACTTAAAATACATGCCGAATGAACAAGGGTTTGTGATGAAAAAAGACAATACAGAGCTTCAAAAAGAATTAAATCGTGTATTAAAAGAGATGAAAAAAGACGGAACCATGAAAAAGATTTCGGAGAAATTCTTTAATCATGCTGACGTCTCAAAGAAAATTGATGTTGATGTCGAAGATGTCGACATTTCTAAATAAGGAGCCGCAGACGTGGGAGATATTCATTTAGAATATATCTTTAATCCTGCACTGGCAAAAGCGTCATTTCCATTTGTGATGAAAGGCATCTGGCTGACGCTGCTCATTTCTTTTGTGAGCATGTTTTTTGGTACGATTCTAGGCTTTTTTATTGCCCTTGCTAGAATGGCAAATACGTGGTTCCTTCGGTTGCCTGCACGGCTGTATATTTCATTCATGCGTGGGGTTCCCATTCTGGTCATTTTGTTTATCCTTTATTTCGGATTCCCTTACATCGGCATTGAATTTACAGCTGTCACTGCTGCTATTATTGGATTCAGCTTCAATAGTGCTGCATACATTGCCGAAATTAACCGGGCGGCTCTCTCCTCTGTTCCAAGTGGTCAAGTGGAAGCCGCCAAATCACTTGGTCTCAGTTATTGGCAAACGATGCGCGGAGTCATTTTGCCTCAATCCGTGCGCATTGCACTGCCGCCCCTGACCAACGTCATGCTTGATTTAATCAAAGCTTCCTCACTAGCGGCAATGATTACTGTACCCGAACTCTTCCAACAAGCAAAAATTGTGGGCGGAAGAGAATTCGATTATATGACCATGTATATATTGGTTGCCTTGATTTACTGGGGCATATGCAGTGTGGTCTCATTGCTCCAAGACTTTTTGGAAAAACGCTATGCAAAATATCTATAACAACAAAAAACAGATCCATTGGATCTGCTCAGATTGTTAACAAAGGGCTAAAATGAACTTGATTTTAGCCCTTTGTTTCCTTTTCAGCGTAAAAGAAAACCTTTGCAGTCTAGGAAGGACGAGCACTGGAGCAGAGCGAATTTGACATTCGTGAGCACCAGCGCGCAGGACTGACGCCGAATGCGAGGGTTTGTCTTCACGCTGAGCAAATCCATTGGATCTGCTTTTTAATGTATCAGCCATAACCACACATACAACCCCAATAACGTGATGATCAGAGTCGGTATGGTTAGAATGATTCCAGCTTTCATGTATGCTCCCCAAGAAATATGCACACCTTTTTTCTTCAAGACATGAAGCCACAGCAGTGTCGCCAATGAACCGATTGGGGTCATTTTCGGACCAAGGTTTGAACCGATGACGTTGGCATAAATCAGCCCATCTCTCATCACACCTGCTGTATCTGTGTGACCGATGGCAATCGCATCAATTAAAACGGTTGGGAGATTGTTCATGACAGAAGATAGTACTGCTGCCAGAACCCCCATAAACATCGTTCCCGCAAGTAAACCGTGTGACGCCCCCTGTTCAATCCATGCCGCTAAAATTTCTGTCAGGCCGACATTTTTCAGCCCATACACCACGACATACATGCCGATAGAGAAAAACACAATCGACCACGGTGCTTCTTTGACGACTCGTTTTGTCGCCACTTGTGGACTCCGTTTCGCCAGCCATAAGAAAGCAATGGCAATGCCTCCTACAATGATTGACACCGGAATGCCTGCCAATTCCCCAGCAAAATATCCAACAAGCAAGCATCCTAACACATACCAAGATAACCGGAACATGCGCAGATCACGAATGGCCGAAGCTGGTTCCTTCGCCTGCGAAACATCGTACGTTTTCGGGATGAGTTTCCGATAAAACACATACAGCACAAGCATACTAGCGCCAAGCGATACAAGGTTTGGAACGAACATGTTTGCTGTATATTCAAGAAAGCCAATATGAAAATAATCGGCTGATACGATATTGACCAAGTTACTAATGACAAATGGCAAAGACGTCGTATCTGCAATAAAGCCGCTTGCCATGACAAATGGCAGGATCATACGCTCATCCAGCTTCAGCGCTCTGACCACAGATAAAACGATCGGGGTTAAGATAAGTGCCGCTCCATCATTGGCAAAAAAAGCTGCTACCACAGCGCCGAGCAATGTTAAATAAATAAACATGCGGACCCCGTTCCCTCTTGCGGCTTTTGCCATATGAAGTGCCGCCCATTCAAAAAAACCAATCTCATCTAAAATCAATGAAATGATGATAATTCCAATAAATGCAAAGGTGGCGTTCCAGACAATTTGGGTAACTTCCCATACATCGCCCAAATGAACGACCCCAAAAGCAAGCGCAAGAATCGCTCCCCCGCACGCTGACCATCCAATGGTTAAACGTCCTGGCTGCCAAATGACAAGGACGAGGGTCATGATGAAAATCAAAATGGCCAAGGTGACTGATCCCAAAGGTGGCCCTCCTTTCACTTTCCTTATAAAATCTTTATCTATCATACAACGAAATAAGGCAATTGTATGCCATTTTATCATCTCGCATAAAAATCCGCAGGTCAGCCTTTGCACCTGCGGAGTCCATACCTATTGATCTTTTTTCATCAGCATCAATTCAATAAATAACTCACAACGCTGGCTAAAATGACTTAAATCAATAGACGTCATTTCAAAAATTTGTTTCATTCGATAGTTTAGTGTATTTTGATGAATAAACAACTGCTCTGCAGCTGGCTTTAGCTTGCAATTATTCAATAAGTAGACCTCTAAGGTTTTTAAAAATGATGTTTGGCTGTCACGGTCTTTTTCCTTTAGGCGCAACAAATCTGGATTGAAGTCGTTTTTCTTTTTTTGGTGACTGTAAATCGGGTCTAAGAACCGGAAGACCCCCAAATGCTCGTAATCGTATGGAATTAATTCCTGTCCGCCGACAATCTTCACTGCTTTCACGACTTCTATCGCTTCAAATCGACTTGTGCTCATTTTCATGACATCTCGATATTCTCTTCCCATCCCAATATATAAAGGAGATGGGTGTGTATGCGTTTTCGATTGAAGATGGGCGACGACATCCGCAGCGGTCGCTTTTGGTGAGTGGCGATCTGACAAACTGCCTAATATCACGACGATGTCTGCTTGCACAGAGTAGACATGATTGACCTTGTCTTCTAGCTGTAAATAGGTTCTAATCACATCCTTCACATCTTCTGCCGTCTCACTTTTGTTATCGGCGGCATGAACAACCATCACAGTAAAGACAGCTGGCAGTGGAATGCTTAAATTCTCAGCTTCCCATTTCAGCTCTTCTTCTGTATAAAAATGATCATCCATGACCTTTTTGAAGAACTCTTCAATCTTGCCTTCCTTTTTCTCCAACTGTTTCTTATTTTTATAAATAACTTTTCCAACCTGAAACGATGCCTCGTGTAAAAATTGTAGCTCCTCTTGAGAGAGAGAATCTTCAATGTCCTGCACCCAAATAAAGCCGACAACCTCTTGTTTGTGCTTGGCGCTCACAGCCACCCGACGATTAAACCCGAGCTCCTCATGACCATTCACATAAAAAGGATTTGAATCTGTATATAGCTGCTCAATGACCCCTGTTTTTTTTAACCAATCCACCACAGCTCCCGGACATTCCTTTGAGAAAATGGTTTGCTGATTGACTGGGTCGAACTGCTGGATGCTGTAAGAATTATAAGCAAGCAGCTGACATTCAGTACTTTCTAAAATGACTGGTTTTTTTAAATAACCACTAATAAATGCAATTAATTTATCGACATCAAAAAATGTATGAAGCTTTTCTAATATCTCTTCCATCCCGATTGCTCCCTGAATAAGTGATACATTTATCATACTTCTTTCCAGTCAGATTTGTATAGAAACAAGTCGTAGACAGGTAAAAAAAGCATGAACTCGCCTTCACGAGTTCATGCTTTTCCATATTAAAACATTTCGCTGATCGTTTTGGCCTGCATGTGCAGAGCAAGATAATCTGGACCGCCTGCTTTTGAATCAGTTCCTGACATTTTAAAGCCGCCAAATGGGTGGTAACCCACAATCGCTCCCGTACAGTTACGGTTAAAGTAAAGGTTCCCGACATGGAACTCCTGCTTCGCACGGTTGATGTGATCACGATTATTTGTAATGACCGCACCGGTTAACCCGTATTCTGTGTTGTTGGCTACTTCAAGCGCCTCATCAAAGCTTGAGACTTTTGAGAAAGCTAGGACAGGTCCAAAGATTTCTTCTTGCATTAAACGAGATGTTGGCTCTAGATCTGCAAACACGGTTGGATGAATGAAGTACCCTTCTGAATCATCACTTGTTCCGCCAGTGACTAGACGGCCTTCTTGCTTGCCAATTTCGATATATTCCGTGATCTTGTCAAAGGAAGCTTGATCAATGACAGGTCCCATGTACACATCAGCTGATAACGGATTCGCTGTTGTTTTCGTTTCTGTGATTTCTTTCACTCGCTCAACGACTTGGTCATACAGCTTCTCGTGGACGACAGCACGAGATCCAGCTGAACATTTTTGACCTGAGAATCCGAAGGCTGATGTGAAAATGGCGTTAGCCGCTAATTCAACATCTGCATCCTCATCTACAACGACTGTATCTTTACCGCCCATTTCAGCAATGACACGCTTTAAATGCTGTTGTCCTGGCTGTACTTTTGCCGCACGTTCAAAAATACGTGTGCCCACTTCTCTTGATCCAGTGAATGTAATAAGGCTTGTTTTCGGATGATCTACTAAGTAATCTCCTACTTCTGCTCCGCTACCTGGCACGAAGTTGACAACACCTTTCGGAAGACCTGCTTGCTCCAGTTCTTCTACAAAGCGGGCAGCAATGACAGGCGTCGCACTTGCTGGTTTTAAAACAACTGTATTCCCTGTGACGATTGGTGCAACGGTTGTTCCTGCCATGATCGCAAACAAGAAGTTCCATGGTGGAATGACAAGCGTCACGCCAGTTGGTGTGTACACATATTGATTGCGTTCCCCTTCGCGGCTGTTCACCGGTTTGCCTTTCGCAAGCTCTAGCATTTGACGGGCATAATACTCTAGGAAGTCAATGGCTTCTGCTGTATCTGCATCCGCTTCATTCCAAGGCTTCCCTGCTTCTTTTACGAGAAGGGCTGAATACTCATGCTTTTTACGGCGAATGCTTGCCGCAGCGCGGAATAAGACGCCGGCTCTTTCTTCTGGAGACGTGTAGCGCCATGTTTCAAACGCTTTTGCCGCAGCTTGAATCGCTTGCTCTGCCTCTTCTTTCCCAGCTTTTGATACGGTACCCACGACTTCTTCCTTCTTCGCTGGATTGATCGAGACAATCTTGTCTGTTGTTTCGATTCTTTCTCCATTAATCACAAGCGGATAGGTTTGCCCAAGTGATTCTGTTACTTTGGCTAATGCTTGTTCAAACGCTTGGCGATTTTCTTCCTGGCTAAAATCCGTGAATGGTTCATGCTTGTAAGGTGTTGTCATCTTTGTCACGCTCCCGTTTCAAATTATTTTCTCGTCATCCCTTTTAAAGCAAATGCAATGTTTGCCGGTCGTTCTGCAAGACGTCTCATGTAGTAGCCATACCACTCTCGTCCATACGGGGTGTAGACCCTCATTTGATAGCCTTCCTTCACGAGTGCTTGCTGCGTTTCTGATCTCATGCCATACAGCATTTGAAATTCGAACTGATCTGTCTGTATATTGTGTTTTTTCACAATATGTTTCGTAAATTCGATCATTTGATCGTCATGTGTCGCAATGGCTGTATAATTCCCTGAGAGTAACTGCTTTTCGATCAGCTTCTTGTAATTCTGATCGACGTCTTTTTTGTTTGGATACGCCACTTCGGCGGATTCCTTATAGGCACCCTTTACAAGTCTTAAAAATGGCTGCAACTCATTTAGGTCATCAAGATCTTGTTCTGTTCTGTACAAATACGCCTGCAAAACCGTACTGACATACTCATATTGAGATTTCATTTCTTTAAAAATGTCCAGCGTTTTTTGACAGCGCTGTTCATCCTCCATATCAATTGTCACCATAATACGGTGTTTCTCTGCCGTATCTAAAATGCTTTTCATATTGCGATACACAAGGTCATCGTCAATATCTAAGCCAAGCGATGTCATTTTAAGTGACACGTGGGAATTGAGTCCCGCCTCTGCAATTCGCTGAATGGTTTGAATACACTCATTCGTCCGCTCATTTGCAATCTCTGCCTTTGTGACAAACTCACCGAGGTGATCAACCGTTACGGCCATACCTTGATCGTTTAATCGTTTGATGACAGGGATAGCGCTCTCAAAATCCTTCCCACCGATGATTTTCTTTGATGCAACAGCACTTCCCCAATTACGAGCAATATGGTTCAAGAGACTGCTCTTTGACAAAAACAAGAAGAAATTTCTTGTGACCGACTCCATAAAGGGCACCTCCCACTCTTTGTAAGCTATGTCTTTATTGTAAGGCTCATGAGCTGTCTGCTACAATATTTGAAGATGACAAAAATTCTGACTTTTTTTGTGGTTTTATCACAATAGGAGATAAAAAAGAGCCTGCCGCTAACCGGCTGGCTCTTTCACGCTTACGCCCACACCTCATCAAGGGTAGACTGCAAAAGCTCATTTAATTCTTGCATCAGATTGTCTTTCGGCTGATTGTAGCTTTTCACCAATTCATCAAAACGCACCAGTTCTTGATCAATAAATGGATGGACATGAGCGAGACGGTTCTCTACATCCATTTCTTCTCCGTCCATTTTACGTTTGAGCAGTTCGTGAATTTCTGTTAACAGCGGGCCTTCCTCCACTAGCTCCTTGAGTAATTCATGAAAGTCCATTGGTGGAACTGTTCGGTAACGTTCAATCCACTGACAGGCAAGCAGCGGACGAAGCACATAGAAATACTTCTTGATTCGCACCTGCTCTCCTCGTAAATGCCGGCTCTCATTCCGCTTCGCCATATTGAGGTAATGATACATCAAAGCCGCAGGGTAAAACGCTCGATCCTTTAATTCTCTTAGCTGCTTGGCTAGAGAGAAGGATTCAGCATAGATGATGTCAGAAGACAGCCATTCCATAATGGATGGATTCGATTTATTGAATAAACGCAGCGCCTTTCTAAGCTCCCAGCCGCTGATATCAAGCATGTCATCAATCGGCCGTTCAATGACATCTCGATGTTCTTCCATCGCCCAGTACCATTCCTTCCGGGGAACGTATAAAAAGCGAACATCATAATCACTGTCAGTTGAAGGAAATCCCCATGCCCTGCTGCCCGATTCAACGGCGAGACAAATCTTGATGTCATACGTTTCTTCGATGATTTTCAGCTCTTCCTTAATTCTTTCTCTCAAGTGTCCATCAACTCTTTCTATAGAATTCTGCATGACTTCTTCACCTTTTGGGAAAATACGAATAAGACATATATGAAAAAGGAGTTGGATCTGATGTCTATATCTCGCATTATGAAATGGATCACTGGGATTTTTGAAGCTTGCCTTGCTATCCCTGTGATCGGAGGTCTATTCGTTATCAGCAATGGCTATTCACCGCTCATGGTCATGCTTATTCTGCATATTATCACACTCGTCTTATCGAAGCGAGACCAGGGACCAATGATCGGAAGTATCATTGGAATTGTCACATCCTGCCTTGCATGGATTCCGATTCTCGGATTCATCCTTCACATCATCACAGCCCTTGCCCTGATCGTTACAGCATTAGTACCTGATGAAAAAACAAGACAGAACACCAGTTATTAAGCTGATCGCTCCAATAGCTGAAAAAGACAAAGAGCTAAAATGAATGTCATTTTAGCTCTTTGTCATGCTCTTATGTTGATAGAAGCAAATGCTTTTGTAAAAAGGACAGCTTCTCTGTTTGAAAAGCAGGAATAAACTCGTGCCCAAAATATCGGTACACTTTCAGCTCTTTATCTGTTTCTAAATGATTGTATGCCGCAAACACGGTGGATGGCGGTGTCACTTGATCAATCAGACCGATCGCCATCAATGTTGGCTGTTTCACCCAGCCGGCTAAATTGATTAAATCAAAGTAACTTAATGTCTCAAATCCCTTTTCTTCAGCTTCAGGATCACTGTTTCTGCGAAAGTATGAATTGATTTCTAAATAAGGCTGCTCCAAGGCAACATCAACCGCACGCTCAAAATTTGATAAGTAAGGATAGTCTGCCACAACGACTTTTGGAATGTCTGAAAGGGCTGCTGCCGCAATCGCTAACGCACCCCCCTGACTTCCACCGATCACGCCGATACGGTGTTCATCTACTTCGGGGAAAGACTGAATGACTTCGAGTGCACGAACAGCATCTAGATAAACGCCTCGATAATAGTACGTATCCTTCGATAAAATGCCTTTTGTCATCCACCCTAATGCATGCCCGCCTGGCGTCACTGATGTGTCTTCACTGCCACCTTGACCACGGACAAGCATTCCAAACGTCGCATAGCCATGCAGCGCCCAGTTGACGATGTCGTGAATGCCGCCGTCATAGCTGGCATTATAGCCATGAAAACGAACGAGCGCTGGATGCGGACCAGTTTGATCAGGCACAGCATAAAAGCCTTCAATTTTAGAATGTCCAAAGCTTTGATACGTCAGGCGGTACACCTTGACGCCTTTCACTGGATACTCATAAGATTCAAGTGTTGGCTCTGCCTCCACTTGGTGCAGTTCTTCGAGCGATTTCTTCCAAAAGTCTGAGAAATCAGGACGTGCTGTTTTCTTTGGTTTATATTTCTTTAGCTCTTCTAGTGATAAATCGAACAATTGCATATCATACTATTCCCCTTTGTTTTATTAGTTATGAGTATCATACCACTCATTTCTTGATTGAGAAAGTCATTTAACAAAACCTTCTGACATTTCTATTGGCAAAGATAGCGGAAAGCTTTATGATAAAGAAACTGGCTTGAAGACTAGATGATTCAGGCAATATCAACGAACCATTCATTGCATGAAACGAATAAAGGAGGAAGACCGACATGAACATCGCCCTGATTCAAATGGACGTACAAATAGGAGAACCTGATGTAAACTTTCAGAAAGCAGAAGCATGTTTAGAAGAAGCCATCCGCCAACAGCCTGATTTGATTATTCTACCTGAAATGTGGAATACCGGCTATGCGTTAGAGCAAGCGGATGAGCTTGCCGATGCAGATGGCGAGCGAACAAAACAACTCTTCTCTTCCTTTGCCCGCAAGCACCAAGTGTATCTCATCGCAGGCAGTGTTTTAAATAAGAGGACAGAAGATGAAAACATCACCAATACAATGTATGTCTTTAACCGCCAAGGTGAGCTTTTGTTAGATTATGATAAAATTCATTTATTCCGCTTAATGGATGAGCATAACTATTTAACCGCTGGTGATCAGCTTGGTTTATTTGACTATGGTGAAGATGTCAAGATTGGTGCGATGATCTGCTATGATCTCCGCTTCCCTCAGCTTTCTAGGACGCTCGTGAACAAAGGGGCGAAGGTGCTTGTTAATACCGCTCAATGGCCGTCAGCAAGAGTGGACCATTGGCGCAGTCTGCTCATCGCAAGAGCCATTGAGAATCAGTCATTTGTGATTGCGGTGAACCGGACGGGCACAAGCAGAGACACTGAATTCCCTGGTCACTCCATGGTGATTGACCCGCTCGGACGCATTCTACTTGAGACAAATGATGAAGAAGACATTTATTATGCAAACATTGATCTTCAGCTCGTAGATGAAGTGAGACAACAAATCCCCGTCATGACAGATCAGCGGCTGGATTTATATTAGAAAGCAGGGGGCTCCCCTGCTTTTTGCGTTTAATTAAACGTTTGTTTAAGCTTTTCCTTGATTCTGTTGAAGGTCCATGAAGGCTTGCGCGGCTTTCGTTAAATATCTTTCTTCCACATATGCAAACACAAGTGTGCGGGTTGGGCATGAATCAATGTGTAAATAAGTGACTGCTTTCCTTTCCTCTTGTGCCACCATTTTCGGCACCACCGTCACACCTAGCTCATTTTCAACCAATGCCTGAGCTGTTTGAATATGACTTGTTTCAAATGCAACCCTCGGCCGAAAGCCATGATGACGGCACAGTTCCGTGACCACTTGCCGAAAGCCATATCCCTCTTTCAGCATAATAAATGGGGCATCTTTCAAAAGATGAAACGGGACAGACCCTTCTTGATCCGCTTGATTGATGATTTCATTGAGTTCATCCGTCAACCACGGTTGAGCCGTTTGCGGAATGGCGAGGAGAAGCGGCTCTGTCAGCATTTGTTTTGTTTTCAATGATTCATGCTCGACAGGCAGAGAAAGAATCGCCAGATCCAGTTTCCCAGCGAGTAAACGTCTTTCTAGCTCACGAGGCGATTCTTCTATCAAATGAACGTGAACGTGCGGATACGTTTGACAATAGGTTTTTAATAAACTTGGCAGGACATATCCCCCTGTGACAGCTGGCGCACCGATCATCAGTTCTTTCCCTACCTCATAAGCAGCTTCCCCCATCTCACGCAACAAATCATCTCGTTCCTTCAAAATGGTTTCTGCTCTTTTGATCAATCGGTTTCCTTGAGGTGTAGGAGTGACTTGTCCATACTTCCGAATAAACAGAGGAGTATCTAATTCCTCCTCAAGTTTTTTAATTTGCTGACTTAACGAGGGCTGTGCAATGTGAAGTTTTTCCGCTGCTTTTGTAAAGCTTTGCTGCCGGTACACTTCCATGACATATTCCATCATTCGTATATCCACTTCTCTCACCTCATAGGTTTTAACTATTCATATCATATCTTTTATGTCTTAGACAAATCACGGGAAGAACCCTACGATAAAGAAACAACAAAAAGGGGGTAAAGGAATGAATCCATATTCAAAAGCCGAGAAACAATTCTCACAAAATGCGGAGAACTACCGAGATTCACCCATCTTTGCAGCGGGAAAAGAACTTGAATGGATGAAAACGGCGGCGAAGGCAAAGGGCGATGAGCATCTACTTGATATCGGCTGCGCGGCAGGTCATACCGTTTTTTCCTTTTCAGACGTCATCTCTAAAGGAATCGGGATTGATGTCACACCCAAAATGATCGAGGTTGCTACAGCACTTGCGGAAGAGCGACAGCTGAACCACATTACGTTTGAGCAGGCATCCGCAGACGCATTGCCCTTTTCTGATGCATCATTTGATCTGGTCACATGCCGATTTGCTGCTCATCACTTCCCACATCTCCCGGCAGCCATGTCTGAAATCAGCCGAGTCTTAAAGAAAGGCGGCAAATTTCTACTTGTCGATCATTATGCACCTGAAAACCAAGCACAGGATGACTTTATTAATCATTTAAATAGACTGAGAGATCCCTCCCATGTGCGAGAAAGCTCGTTATCAGAATGGAAAGAGCTTTTCGCTGACAACCATCTGACGAAAGAAGATATCCGTTACTGGGATCTGCATATTGATTATCAGGACTGGATCATACGAGGACATACACCAGAAAATGTTCAAAAGGAAATCGTTGCCCACCTTCATGCTGCAGACGATGAAACGAAACAGCTGTTTCAACTGCAATTCGACGAACATCGTCAGCCAATATCCTTTTGCCTAAAAGCCGCACTGCTTCAAGGGATCAAACATTAAACTGATCGAAAAAGTCTACCCTAGCCGGTAGACTTTTATATTTTGATTCTACATTTCCACTATCTGATAGATATTACTTTTCATGTTCGTGACAAGGAGTGCTGCATGATGTTTCTATTATAAGATAATTGAACTGAGGTAGGTTAGGCTTTTTCAAAAGTGTACGTAAATCCTCTGAATAAAAAAAGAACCTACCCTCTTTAGAATAAGTTCTTCACTGCATGCATCACTTACGGTGCAATATCCTCTAATACTTTCTCTCTCGTTTCGATCATTTTAAAAGCAAGAATTGCTCCCACTACAGTCACACTTGCAAAAAGAATAAAAATAGTTGAAACACCGCTCACCTCTAAAATAAAACCTATCATAATAGGAGCGATCGCTGAGGCCAGCCTAAGCCACGCTGTAGCAAATGCCGTACCAATTACCCTCATACGGGTTGGATAGATTTCAGGTGTATATAAATAGAGAAGAACTGTAATTGTCCCCATCATTCCGTAGGCAGCGGACCCTAAATAAATAACGCTTTCTGGAGAATTTGCTCCGCTGATCCATAAAGCCGTTAATAAAGCACCTGTTACGATAAATGCAATGGTTGCCCAGCGCTTCCGTCCTACTTTATCGATTAAAAATGCACAAGCGAATACCCCTATGGTCTGTAAAATATTTGTGAGAGAGGCTGCCCTTAATGAATCTCCAACTGGCAAATTGTAAACCGTATTATAAAGACTCGGTAACCAGTTATTTAATCCATTCGATACAAAGTAGGCAGAAAACCATAGTCCCCATACGATCAATGTTCTTTGACGATAAAAAGTAGAAAAGAGCTCTTTCCAGTCGCCTTTTTCAGTGCTGCTGGACACTTGCTTTGCAACAGGCATTCGTTTGTCCGTACTAGCTTCAATCTCTTCAATGATTCTTTCGGCTTCATCTAACCTGCCTTTTGAAATAAGCCATCTTGGAGATTCACGCAACATGAAAAAGAAGACAAAGACGATTAAACCGCCAATTCCACCAATCAAGAACATCCATTTCCATCCAAAGCTAGGGACAACAAATGCACCAATTTGAGCTGAGATCATTAATCCTAATGGAAAAATCATCTCATAAAGCATAAAAAATCTCCCTCTGCCTTGGGCCCGGGACAACTCATTGATATATGAGGCCGCTACTGGCACTTCTCCTCCTACTCCAATCCCCTGTATAAAACGAAAAATAAAAAGGGCCATAAAGTTACCTGAAAATACACATGCGATACTCATAATAGACATGAGAAATACAGTCCACTTTGCACTAAATACACGGCCACGTCTTTCTGCTAACCATCCAAAGAAAATAGCACCAATCGCTTGTCCGATATAACCAGACCCAATAAGAAGTCCAATTTGAGCAGGTGATAAGTTCCACATGCCGATGAGAACTGGGAGAACAAACGCTAAAGATAGTGCATCAAAAGCATCAAAAAAGGTAGCAGATCCCATAATGATACGAGGTTTTAAATGCCATCTCGAAAAAGGTACACTTTCCATCCTAGTCAATAGTTGTGAAGCTCTATCAACAACTTGCTCATCATGAGAATTTGAATTTCCGCTGAGTTCTAACGTCATGATATCTCCTCCTTAATAGAGGAAATGATGCAAAAGTACATGCTGATGAGCACAAAAGAAATCGCTTACATTTTAAATGAAGAGACATTCTAAGGCGATCATTTGAGTTTTCAGCATCTATCATTTCTTTTTTGGCGTTCCCGTGGTGCCACGATCTACATAGTACATCGGGAAGATATGTTCCATTTTCTCTAACTGTTCTCCTTCTACTAACTGCGTTAGTAAAGAAACCGCTTTTCTTCCCATTCCAACTAAATCAACATGAACAGAAGATAAAGAAGGGGTTAGAAAACTTGCAATGGGCACATCATCAGCACCAACGACAGACAAATCATGAGGTATTGACACATTTGCGATATCTGCCGCTTTCATGACCCCTATCGCCAAAAAATCTGAAGAGCAAACAACTCCAGTCATGTGCTGGTTTCCTTGGAGAAATTGAGAAACCACTTCTACTACTTTTCCCCCATCAAATTCATCTAACTCAAACACAAGCTCTTTGTTCATTGTTAATCCTAAACTTTTCAGTGTACGCTCATACCCCTTGTAATACCTCACACTATGCATCGAACTCATTGGACCATTGACCAGTCCAATGGTTCGATGACCTTTATCAAATAAGGCCGTGACAGATTGACACACACCTTCCTCATCATCTGGCCTGACACATGGAAATGGAGAATCCTCTAAGTAACTTCCGACAACGATAATGGGAATAGCTAAACTTTTTAACCAATCCATGCTCAATTCTTCATTTCTTGGAGAAAATAAAATGGCACCATCTACAGCCTGCGTTTCAAGTAATCGCTGCTGCTGTACAGATGTAAATGACATCAACATATTGAATTCAGTCTCATCTAATTCCTTCGCTATCCCATCTAAAATCGTCGAAAAAAATGGATTATTCAAAATATATGAACCACGAGGAACCACGACAGCAATATTGCCAGTCTTTCTTTTAACGAGCCCTCTAGCCCCTAAATTAGGACGATAGCCTAATTCATCAATCACTTGTTTGATTCTTTCAGCCGTTTGAGCACCTACTCCTGGTTTGCCACTTAATACTCGGGAAACAGAGGCGATAGATACTCCAGCTTTCAATGCGACATCTTTAATACTTACTGACACATTTCATACCTCCGGGAGTCTGTTGTTTTATACTCTATTATAACCTGACTCACCTTCATCATGAAATCAATGGTCTGTTATTTACTAACGTTTTCCTTAAGTAAACCAACACTTTGAAGACCCTGACGAATCTCTTCTTTTTCCTTTTGAGTTAAAGGTAATACTGGTTTCCTCGCAAGCGAACTGCTGATCAAACCTCGCTGGAACATCGCTTCCTTCATTCGCAGATGAGAGGTAGAGGAAGGTTCATCCATTTTATACACAGCATGCTTTAATTCAAAGATTCTATCGTAAACTTTATTAGCCGCTACAAGGTCTTGTTCTTCCACACATTTCACAAGCTCAGCAATCAAATCTGGTACAAAGCAGCCGAAACCTACAAGCGCCCCATCAATCCCTTGAACTAATGTTGGCAATAAATATTCATCGTGACATGTGAGCAACGATACATCTGGTGCATGCTTTTTCAGTGCGCGCACATCGACTTCATATTGCGCCATGTCTCTTTGACCGATTTTAAATGAGACAACGTTTGGAATCTCCGACATTTCTAATAATTGACTGGTTGTATAAGAGGTTTTTGTCCATGTTGGATATTGATGAACGATGATTGAAATGTCAATTGCTTCTGCAACATCTTTAAAGAATTGGACAGGTGACTCAGGCTGCATACCGAATCTCAGCCATGAATGTGGTGGCATAAGAAGAATACCTTCTCCTCCAGCTTCCTCCACTGCTTTTGCATGCTGGATCGCTTCAATTGTCCCTTCAGCTGAAACCCCAGAAATGACAGGAATTTCTCCCTTTAATTCGTCGGCTGCAATACGCACAGCTTCAGCTCGTTCATGTGGCAACAAAGTCATAATCTCGCCAGTATGTCCATTGACAACGATCCCATTAATCCCTTCGTGCTCCGCCACCCAGCGAACAAGCTTACGAAAAGCAGGTTCATCAATTGAATAGTCATCTTTAAAAGGAATTAAGACTGCCGGGAATACACCGCTCCATTTTTCTTTATTTTTCATCAACAAATTCCTCCCCATCCGTTATAGTAAACGTTTACGGTAAGCGTTTACGTTAATAATCATAGAATGATATAACCGAAGGTGTCAACCAGATTTTTAAAAATTATAATAATTCAAAAAACTATTATTGGAATTTAGATACTATTTTATTTTTTCAAAAAAAGAAAATGAGAGATATATGTCGTTTCCCACATCAATCAAATAACCTCATCATCTTGACCTAGTTGTAGTCTAATCACCACTTTTTTCAAACGGCTAGACACACCACATAAAGGATGCATACATTTTGATATAGTGACGAAGAAAAAAACATCTTTTCTTCTTTTTTTCATCCATCATCCAACTTATACTGTCATTTCTTTGACTACTCTAGATCTAATAGAAAAAGTCTACCCCTTAGGATAGACTTTTTTATTTCGAATATAGATCCCAGCCAAGCTTGAGTGTGTCGACAATATAATTGGCGACTTCTTCAGCTTCTAGATGATCTGTTTCCACTCTTGAGTTATGGAGGGAATAAATTTCCCGGCGCTCTTCAAACAGCTCTTTCATCTCGTCAAGCGTGCGGTTATGAAGAACAGGACGGTTTTCAATTAAAATATCCAGCCGCTGCTTCCAATTCTCCCAAGATAGGTCAAGGAAAAGAACCGTACAATGCTTTAAGCAAGATCGTTTGATTTCTTCCTGTTTAAACGCACCGCCTCCAAGAGACACGATCTTTAGCTGAGTATGTTCACATAAATCGACGATATAGTCCTTTTCAGCCTGCCTGAAGAACGCTTCTCCTTTTTGCTGAAACATTTCTGGAATCGTCATGTTGTACTTTTTCTCAATCTCCTGATCAACATCAATAAAATCTCTATATAACTTTTTGGCAACCAGCTGCCCAATGGTTGTTTTCCCAACGCCCATAAAGCCAATGAGGACAATATTTCGCTGTCTCACAGGAATCTCTCTATTGTTTTTCATGTTCGTGACACGTCCTCCTTACGACAAGGAATGCTACATAATGTTTCTATTATATGATAAATGGACTGAGAAAAGATAGGCATTCTTAAAAATTGTGTTTGACGACGTAACCGAGCTGTTCGGAGAGCTTCTCGGCATGTTCTTTCACTTTTTGCTGCAGCTGAGGGATGACATCTTCAGTAAATCGTTGGGTCGGTCCAGATATGGATAAACATGCCTGCACCTCCCCATGAATGTTAAAGATCGGTGCCGCCACTGCCGCCGATCCGACTTCCCGTTCATCAATACTGCAAGCGGTGTGCGTTTCAAGAATATGACGACATTCTTTTCGCCATTCCTCCATCGTCATGTGATCAGCCTCAGACGCGAAAACTTGCTGTTGAAACTCTTCGCTTTGGAAAGCAAGCAGCACCTTTCCACCAGCACCAGCGTATAACGGCAGCTTCTCACCGATTTTCACAAGATGCCGAATCGATTGCAGCCCTTCGGCTTGTTCAATACATACCCTGCTTTTGTGATCCAGCACATACAGGTTGACGGTTTCCTTTGTTTCATCACGAAGTGTGTACATGAGCGGTTTTGCCAGTTCCCTCAATTTGATGGACTTCCCAGCAATATAACCGAGAAGATAAAGTCTTTGACCGAGCCGGTACTTCATTGTCTCTTGGTTCTTTTCCACAAAATGATTCATTTCAAGTGCCTTGAGCAGTCTCGTTGTGGTAGACATTGCTAAGTTCATCTCTTTTGAAATGTCCGTTAGCGTCAGCTCTTGACGTTCTTCGCTAAAGCAAGAAAGAATATCCAAAGCGCGCTGAACGGTACGCAATCCTGATTCTTCTTTTGACTTCTTATCAGCCATGTTCACTTTCTCCTTTTCCCCTTTGATTTCTTATCGACATGATTGACCAATTTTGCTATAATCCATTTTAAATGTTCCATTAAAAGAAAACAAATTCCACTGTACGGAATAAAACCGATAGATGTTTTGATGGAGGAGATATCATGATCTACCTGCTACTTTTCACACTTCTTATTAGCTTATACATCGTTCATCAACTATTCCCTGCTCCCATTCTCTCCTATTTGGTTGGTCTGCTGGCGGCTGCTTCGCTCACCATTTCCTTTAAGAAGGCCAATGGGCTTTATTTGAAAACGGGTGCTATGTTTCTCTTGATTGGATTGGTGTTATTTTTCTGGTCAGAACAGCCTTTGCATACGCTTTTTCTTCATTTTCATTCCATGCTAGGCTTGCTTTCTTTATTTTTCATGTTGCCATTTATTCATTCTCTCATACATGTTGGGCATTTCGATACTCAATTAAATAAACTGCTTACCTTACATACAACGAGTACAAATCAGCTTTATCGCAAGAGTTCATTTGTCACTCATGTTCTTGGCATGTTTTTAAATATCGCAACGATTCCCTTATTATATACATCCTTGAAACCGTCGCTGAACGCCCTTCAGGAACAAGTCAAACAGCACCTTTATACGCGCAATCTTTTAAGGTCATATGCGCTATGTCTTAGCTGGAGTCCTGTCGAAGTACTGGTGAGTGTCACCATTGATGCAACCAAATTGAAATATTATCAGATTGCACCCGTTACGTTTTGTTTAATGGTGCTTGTGCTGTTGACGGATTGGTTGCTGTTTTCTCGTCAAAGCAAACGATTGCCGCATATCAGCCAGCCGGCGGAAGCTCACTCCAACCCTCATCGCATCAAGAGAAAAACCCTTCAGCTTGCTTTCATGCTGCTCAGTTTTATGACAGTCGTTTCGCTTGTTGACGCCTGGATTGGGAAAGGTTATCTGTTCGCTGTTGTGCTGACGATTATTCCTTTCGCTCTATTATTCTCGTCTATCATCAAAAAACGAAAACAATATGTAGCCGTCTCTATTCCCCATTGGAAAGAACGGACCCGCCAGCTCTCCAATTATATGTGTCTATTTTTAAGCGCGGGCTTCTTTGTCGATATGCTGCTTGTCACAAACAGCTTGCAGCCGATTCAAGCATTTATCGTCAGTATATCAGATCATGCCTTTTGGGTTTATGGGGTCATCGGGCTGTATTTTCTCATCACCGCTCTTTGCGGTTTTCACCCGCTCGTTTCGCTTGCCCTCTTAGTGAGCTTGATGGCACCTGTCATTCATGAATTGCCTGCCCTTCCCATCGCCATCATGCTCATTATCGCTGGAACCTCAACGGTCATGTTTAGCCCATATAATGTATCTGTCTCCCTATTAGCCGATTTGATGAAGGTTAACCCTTACCGAATCACTCGATGGAATATCTGGTTTGCTGGTTTTTATATCAGCATGGGTATCGCATGTGCAACGATCATCACCGTCATCTTTTATTCATAGAAAAAGAGAACCCAATGAGTTCTCTTTCAAGATTGTTGACAAAGGGCTAAAATGAACTTGATTTTAGCCCTTTGTCTTTTTTTCAGCGTGATAGAAAACCTTTGCAGCCCTAGAAAGGACGAGTACTGGCGCGGAGCGAATTTGACATTCGTGAGCACCGGCACACAGAACTGACACCGAATGCGAGGGTTTGTCTACACGCTGAAAGAGAACCCAATGAGTTCTCTTTTTCTTACTCTCTATTATTTTAATTGAATCCGTTCAATCTTACCTACAATAAAGATATACGACAACGCTCCCCCTAATGCCACTAGGCTGACGAATAAAATACCGCCGTTGTAAGAGCCTGTCGCCGATACAATGAATCCGATGATCAGCGGGGTGATGATGCCGGATAAGTTAGCAAAAAAGTTGAATACGCCGCCAGCCAGCCCGACCATTTCTCTTGGTGCCACCTCAGACAGCATGGTCCAGGAGATATTAGACAGTCCTTGTGCAAAGGATGCGATGGATAAAATGGTCAGCACAAGCGGGATATTCGTTGTAAAATTCGCTAAAACAATAGTACTTGTTAGAAGCAAGCCGACCACAACCGGCAGCTTTCTCGCTACATTGACCGATACACCCTTTTTAAGCAGCCAGTCAGACACATATCCTCCAAACAGCACCCCAAAGAATGCAGCGATGTATGGCAGGGATGCCGCAAAACCCACTTTGAGAAAGGCCATATTTTTCGCCTCTGCTAAATAGGTCGGAAACCATGTTAAAAAGAAAAAGAGGGTAGACGCAACAGAAAATTGACCAATATAGAGTCCAATCAATTTACGATATTTCAAAAGTGCGGCAAAGTCTGCCCATTTCAGTTTCTCCTGTGATGCCACTGTCAGCCCTTCGCCTTGACGGATCAATTCTAATTCATCTTCATTGATCTTCGGATGCTCTTTCGGTTCGTGATAATACTTGTACCAAAAGAAAGCAAATATAATACCGAGCGCACCTGCAGTGATAAAGACGGTTCTCCAATCGAAAGTTGTCATGATCCAAAAAAGAAGAGGTGTCGCAAATGCAAGCCCCACATACTCTCCAGCGGTATAAACCCCTGTTGCAAATGCCCGTTCCCGCCTTGGAAACCATGTGGTCACAATGCGGTTATTCGCAGGAAATGCGGGAGATTCTGTAATTCCGATAAACAAACGGCAGCCAAATAAGAAGGCAAAGCTGTTCGCAAACGCCTGTAAACCGGTGAAAATAGACCAAGTCACAAGTGATATTCCATACGTTACCTTTGATCCAAACTTATCAAGAATAAAGCCGCCAGGGATCTGCATGGCTGTATAGGTCCAGCTAAATGCTGAAAAGATGAGGCCTAATAAGGCAGGGTTTAATTGCAATGAAGACTGAATCGCAGGTGCAACAATGGATACACTGGCTCGATCAATATAGTTAATAGCGGTAATAAAAAACAACAGAATCAAGATGCCGAAACGAGCTTTTGTTGGTTTCGCATAAGCAGGCCGCAAGTCGTTCCCCTTCAGTTCTGAATGCACTTTCATAACCATCCTCCTTTGTTTCCGCAGCGTGCGGATCGGTTGAGTGTCTTAAATGACCCCTTTTTCTTCTAACTGTTTACACTCTTCTTCTGTGAAGCCAAGCATTTTCGTTAAAATTTCATAATTATGTTCACCTAAATCAGGCGCAATATGGCGGATACGGCCGGGGGTTTTTTCAAACTTCGGAATGATCCCAGGCACCTTCACTTTTCCAAGTCGCGGGTGATGCACCTCGACAATATTTTCTCGTGCTTTAAATTGCGGATGCTCAAAGATATCCCGAATGCTTAGAATCGGACTCACAGGCACACCATGTGTATCTAGAATGTCTAAGACGTCATCTCTTGTTTTGGACGCAATCCACTGCGAGACGATCGCATCCATTTCATCGTTATGCTTCAGCCTGGCTGCATTCACAGAGAATTTCTCGTTCTCTAGTAAATCTAAGCGATTCATCGCCTCTGCCAATCGATTAAAGGTCGAATCTGTACTCGTCACAAGAACCAAATAATGCCCATCCTTTGTCTCATAGGTGCCGGCAGGGCTTGAATGACCGCTTAACCCTGGTGAACGCTCACGCACCTTCCCTAGCTTGTCATATTCAGCAACCAAAAATTCTAACATGCGGAACACAGATTCATAGAGAGCCAAATCCACCATTTGCCCTGTTCCTTTTGGATGTGTGTCACGGTAATACATCGCTGTCACAGTGGCAAACGCCACATAGATTCCGGCGATATAATCCGTAAGGGAAAAGGAAGGGCTGACTGGATGCCGATCTGGAAACCCTTGAATATATGTAAAGCCGCTAAACGCCGTCGCAGGTGTCCCAAACCCCGCTTTGTCCTTAAATGGACCGGTTTGTCCATAACCCGAAACTCGAATCATAATTAAACGAGGGTTGATTTCTTTTAATACATCGTACCCAACGTCCCATTTTTCAAGTGTTCCCGGACGAAAATTTTCAATGATCACATCAACCTGCGCTGCAAGCTTTTTAAAAATGTCTTTTGCTTCTTCTTTGTGTAGATCGAGTGTAAGAGATTTCTTATTCCTTGAAAGCCCTGACCATCTCAAAGGTTCACCATCTGCAAAAGGGCCAACATGCCGCAGTGTATCCCCTTTTCCAGGAATCTCGACTTTAATGACCTCTGCACCGAAATCCCCTAGAAGCACCGCGCCGTATGGTGCAGCAATCATTGTAGAAACATCTAATATTTTGATTCCTTCAAGCGGTGTATTCTTATTCATTGCTTGACTCCCTTTCGTTCAATTGATAAAGGGCTAAAATGCTTTCTATTTTAGCCCCTTTTCTTCTTTCTCTCGTGCAAGGTTTTTTAGTCCTTCGGAAGCTGCCCTTGCGGTGTATAGAGCCAAATCAGCCATAAAGGTTCGTCCCCTGTGTTCACATGCTGATGCGGGACACCATCAGGAATAAACATAAAGTCATTTTGCTTAAATGATTGTCTTTCTCCATCGCAAATGACTTCGCCAGACCCTTTAATCACATAATCAAATTCTTCTGAACCCGGGTGATTGTGTACCGAGCTTGCTTCGCCCGGCTCAAAAATAGTGAGACCTGCCATCATATGCTCTGATCCAACGGTATCTGGTGTGATCGTTTGAAACACTTTCCGAATCATTTTCTCTTCTGGATGATCTAAACCTAACCATAATGGATGACCGTCTTGAAATGGATTTAATACTTTAATTTTCATTGTTGATTCCTCCCTAGTCATGTTTAGTTCACACTGACATGTGAACGTTTTGTATTTGGTGAATAAATATCATTAATGTTCCAATGTCCATCAGTAGGCACTGGATCATTTTTCATCGCTACATCAATGACACATGGCTCCTGAGAAGCGATTGCTTCAGCCAAAGCTTCTTTGAATTCAGAAGCCGCCGTAATTTTGATCCCCTTCATCCCATAACCTCTTGCAATGGCTGCAAAATCAGGCGAATAGCTTTCTCCATCTTTTCTAAACACAGTGCCGTAAGTCGTTTCATAGTGTGCCATTTGCAAGCCGGCGATCGTCCCAAACGCACTGTTGTTCATCACAATCCACACAACAGGAATGTTTTCTTCCATGGCTGTTGCGAGAACAGATGGATTTTGACCGAAGCCGCCGTCCCCAACAAGTGATACAACGACACGGTCAGGCTGGGCAATCTTTGCTCCAAGTGCAGCAGGAGCGCCAAATCCCATCGTCGCAAAACCACCTGGGGTTAAAATAGTGCCTGGCGTGTATACAGGAAATTGCTGTCCGACCCCATTTTTATTCCAGCCAACATCGGTTGTAATGAAGGCATCTGGCGGCAATACTTCGCGCACTTCCTGCAAAATACGTTGTGGTTTCATTGGGAAAGACTCGTCTTGAATATTCGTCAAATTGCTCTTCTGAAATTCCTCACGATATGCCGCAATGTCCTTTTTCAATTCAGGGCGATCCAGACCTTCTGGCAGCCTTTCTTTCGCCACACGATTAAGTACAGTCAACGCCTGCTTGAGATCTGCTACCGCTCCAATTTCAACAGGATAGTTCCGGCCAATTTCATTCGGATCAATGTCAATATGAATGAGCTTGGTTGATTGGAAATTGAACGTATACTCCGATTCCCACGAACTCGCATCTGCTTCAGCAAAACGGGTGCCTAAAGCCAATATATAGTCCGCTGCTTTACACTGATCATTGATAAATTTCGTCCCCCAAAACCCTGTCATGCCAAGGGTCATTGGATGATCATCCGGCATCGCCCCTTTCCCCATCAAAGAATGGGCAACAGGGATACTCAAATGGTCAGAAAATGCCTTTAACTCTTCTGCTGCATCGGCTAGTAAAATGCCTCCCCCTACATATAAGAGCGGTTTGTCTGCCTGCAGCAATCGATCTATTATCCGATTCGCTGTTTGATCATCAATAGATGGTTTTTCAACGGTGTGTGTATGATGAGCGATTTGTTCAAATAACGACACATCTAAGTCTTTTGAGAACACATCCATCGGAACTGAAATCAGGACTGGCCCAGGGCGGCCACTTTCAGCTAACTGAAACGCTTTTGATAATATTTCTGGAAATAATTCTGGAATGTCGACTCGCCATGCTCTTTTCACAAACGGGCGATAAATTTCGTATTGAGAAGCATCGGAATGAAGATTGATTTCTTGGTGTGGGTGCTTTCCGTAGTAATGACTTGGAACATCTCCTGCAATGACAACCATTGGAATGGAATCGAGTGCGGCATTCGCTACGCCTGTTGCCGCATTGGTGAGTCCAGGACCTAAATGACTGAGCACAACAGCCGTCTGTTTTTTCGCTCGTGCATAACCGTCTGCTGCATGCGCCGCTATCTGTTCATGTCTAACATTCACAAATTGAATACGGCTTTTTTCTAGGGCTGATAAAAAAGCAATATTCGTATGACCGCACAGACCGAAGATATGCTCAACTCCTCGATTTTCTAAATACTGAATGACCTGTGTAGATATATTCTTCTTCATGTTTCTCTCCTCTCACGGTGCAGCTATGAATCTGCTACTCACTGATTCTTTGAAAACACAATCGATAGAACGGCATTCAAATCCTGTATCGCAACTTGTCCAGGTGCCGAGCTTTCTTTCCCTACAGCAAAGGTCATGACAGACCCAAAGAGTCCACCTACCATTCTTGTGAAGGCGCCATATTCCCCCATCGCCATCGAAATAACGGGGATGGACAGATGCTTTTTCGCCTTGCCTGTCGCAGAAAGTAGTGTCAATGCATCCTCATAGGAATGCGGCATGACGGCGATCTTTGCGATGTCGGCACCGACCGATTCTGCATTGGTGAATAGTTCCACGAGCCGATCCGCCTCCGGAGTACGCTGGAAATCGTGGTACGACACAATCAAGATGACCCCGTTTCTCTTAGCCGCCTGACTGACTTGCTGGATATGCGAGACATCATGCATTAATTCAAAATCAACGGCAGCCACAAGCTGAGTGGTACAAAGCTCGACAAGCAGGGAAACTTTTTCATCCTCTGAGAGTGAGATGCGTTCGCCGCCCTCTTTTTCAGAACGAATGGTGAATAAAAATGGGATGTTATCTGCCTTTTCGATCATCCCTTTTAGGGTGTCGATGACTTGTTCCTTGTTATTGAGGTGATTGAAAAAATCCGCTCGCCACTCTATCACATCAGGCTTCTTCTCAGCTAACACCTCAACTTCAAGAAACAATTCTTCCTTTGTTTGTCCAATGAGCGGCATACAAATCATTGGCTGACCGCCTGTCTGCGCACTTTTCATCTTTTGCTGAAAGACATTCACATCCATCTGCCCCCTTTATAGCCCATTTGGCAGCACAACCATTTTGGTTTCGGTCATCTCCTCGATGGCGAAACGCGGGCCTTCCCTTCCAATACCGCTTCGTTTAATCCCGCCATATGGCCAGTGATCTAGTCTGAAATTCGATGTCCCATTGATGACTACGCCGCCAGTTTCAAGCTCTTTTGCTGCGTGTAACGCAACATCTAGCTGATTCGTAAAGACACCTGCCTGCAAACCATATCGACTATCGTTTGCTTCTTTGATTGCCTCATCCAGCTCCTCATATGGGAGAATGCTGACAACTGGACCGAACACTTCTTCACAGACGACCTTGGCTTGTTTTGGCGGGTTTAGCAAAATAGCCGGTGTGATGCTTGCGCCATTTCGTTGTCCTCCAGATAGAAGCTCGGCACCCATTTTCTCTGCCTCTTGTATCCATGCCTCCACACGTTTTGCTGCCTGTACATCAACCATACAGCCGATATCACTTTCACTAGACAGCGGATCTCCAACGACGAGCTGTTCTACTTTTTGTTTAAGTGTCTCAGTAAACATCGACAAAATTTGCTTGTGAACATAAATTCTTTGAACAGAAATACAACTTTGACCAGAGTTGCTAAAGCCCGTTTTGGCGCAAAGAGATGCGGCTTGCTCGATATCTGCATCATGATGAACAATCGTCGCTCCGTTTCCTCCGAGTTCCAGCAGTACCTTTTTTAATCCAGCCGAGTTTGAAATATGTTCTCCGCCCACCGCACCGCCAGTAAAAGAAACAAGATTGGTTCTTTCATCAGTGACTAACTGTCTGCCGGCGTCTACTCCTCCAATCACAAGCTGCAGGCTCTTTTCAGGAAACCCTGCTTCAAGCAGGAGCTTAACAAACGCTGTGGCAACAGCTGATGTTTGCGGTGCTGGTTTTAAAATAATGGCATTCCCTGCCGCAAAAGCTGGACCGATTTTGTGACAAATTAAGTTGAGAGGCGCATTAAAAGGCGTAATCGCCAGCACAACCCCAACCGGCACTTTAAATGTCATCGCCATTGCTCTCTGTCCACGGGAAGATACATTGCCAGGAATAGTCTCACCGATTAGTCGATTGGCTTCTTCGGCTGACTGCGCCAGCGTTTCGATTGATCGTGAGACTTCATCTCTTGTATTTTTAAGCGGTTTGCCTAATTCTAAAGAAATGAGTTTTGCAAAATGCTCTTTTTGTTCTTCCAATAAGACGGCTGCCTTTGTTAGAAGCGTTGAGCGTTCTAATGCTGATATTGCCGCTATTTGTTTTTTAGCTTGCTGCGCAATAGAAAGCGCCTGTTCTATATCTTCTGAGGAGGCAAGATAGGATGTACCGATCATTTCCCCAGAGTATGGATTGATAATGTCTTCTTTGACATGGTTTGCATCCAGCCATTCGCCGTTTATATATGACAACGCTTTCAATTCACTCAAATTCTCTCACCCTCCTTCAAGTGACGCGTCCCGACTCCCGCATAACGAACAAGTCTTTCTTCATTCGGACAAGGACCTTTCACTAGGGCACCTTTTGTCAGCTCTTCATATGCATGCGCCACGATGCCCATTCCTCTCGATAAGGAAAAGATGCCTTTTGCCGCTTCAGCTGGAATGCTTAATTCACATTGGATCGCAGCAGATACACCATCTATGTTCATCGTGATTTTTTTCCCTTTTAATTGTTCAAGTTCATGCCTAATCGCCTCAGCTAACCGTAAGTACGTTCCGCTGATATCACCTTGCTGCACATATGTTTGACTCAGCTCATACAGACGCCTCACTCTCGGATCATCATCATGCAGCTGATGTCCGATTCCCGGAATTTTTTCCTTGCGGGCTAACCACGTCTGACATACTTGCTTTGCAGCAGACTTGATATCCTCGTGTTCATCGTAGGCTGCTTTGGCTTCGTATAACATACGCATCGCCTTTTCTCCGGCTCCGCCATGAATATCACCTAATAGATTCACCCCTGTTGCAACAGAAGAATTAAACGAAATGCCGCACGTAACCGCCATTCTTGCCGCTGCAATAGACGGTGCTCTTGGCCCATGATCCGCACCTGCGACCAGAACACTTTCAAAAAGAGCTGCCTTCGAATCATCTAGTAATTCACCAACAAGCAGTAAATAAAGCATTTGTGGATACGATAATTGACCAATAAGCTCTTCAATTGGATAGCCCCGAAGTTCAATTGAATTTTTTTGAATATGACTAATCTCAGTCTCCCACCAAGCGCCTCCTTCTTTGTATATTTCCAGTGCACTTCGATTTTTCATTGTGTGAATCATTCCTTTAGCCTCTTATTTGGAGATGAACGACTCCTTTAATTCCGTCTAGTGGAATTCAATTTCACTTTTTGGAATGTGTTTTCATTGTAAGCGCATTCGTTTTTATCGTCAATCATTTTTTCTGAAAATACTGTCTTTTGATGAGAAATTAAGTGAATCGAACTAATTATTTCACCACTTATTCTTCAAAATATCCTTTATTTAGTCAAACAGACTTGTGTAGATCGTTCTACTAATTAATGAACCATTTTCGATTCATTCTGTCAAATTCAGCTGAAATTTGACATAAAAAGACCCCTCCATCTTCTGGAGAAGTCACTTATTTTATTTCCACCAGTCATCAAACATAGAAGCTGGTACTTGACGTTTATGTTCTGATTGAACATAGCGTTTTTCAATCGCTTCTGCTGCTTGATCTGAAACTGGTTTTCCTTCTAAGTAATCATCAATTTCATTGTACGTAATACCAAGTTCTGTTTCATCCGTTTGCTGAGGCTTGTCATCCAGCAGATCGGCTGTCGGTTTCTTTAAGTATAATCGCTCCGGCGCCTGAAGGGTCTCAAGCAGCAACCGTCCTTGGCGTTTCGTTAAACCTGTGAGCGGAAGGACATCTGCACCGCCATCCCCATACTTCGTGAAAAAGCCCGTCACAGCTTCGGCTGCATGATCCGTTCCAATGACAAGTAAGCCTTCCTGTCCACCGACGGCATACTGTGCGATCATTCTCATGCGTGCTTTGACGTTCCCTTTATTAAAATCAGACAGCGCACCGCCTGTTTCCTTTTGATATTGTTCACTGAATGCCGTCACGGCAGGCGCGATGTCATATTTCCAAGACTTGTCCGGCTGAATAAATGATAGAGCCAGCTGCGCATCGTCTTCATCTTGCTGCGTGCCATGCGGAAGACGGACTGCAATAAAGACAGCATCCTCTTTTCCTTCTTGACGAAGCTCACTTACAGCGAGCTGAGCGAGACGGCCGGCAAGCGTTGAATCCTGTCCGCCACTAATACCGAGAACGAATCCTTTTGCACCGGTCTTTTTCAAGTAAGCCTTTAGAAATCCAACCCGTTTTTCGATCTCCTGCTTTGGGTCAATTGAGGGCTGCACATGCAACTCTTGGCTGATTTTTTTCTGCAAACTCATACACTTTTCCTCCTAAGCATCCTCTACATGAAGAGAACAGGTTTTACTTCCATTTCAATTGATTTACCTACGATTTTAGCCACTTTATTATATCATGTTTTGATAAAGGATATTTTTTAGACGTTCCCCTTTTTCATAAATGATCAAACATTCACAAACGAAATAGACCAAGCCGCTTTGACTGGTCTTTCCTTTTCAATCGATCTCCACTCGGATGGATGTACAGCTTGAGCCATTGCATTTTCCAATGTCGGCAGGACATGCAGACACCGCGACAATGAGGTCCATTTCTGCACGCAGGCGGATGTAATCACCGGAGAGCGATTTTGGCAGCTCGACAGACAACTTTCCTTTGTCATCAATGACTGTATTCATAAAGACATTAAAAGGATAATACATATCCTCTTTTGGAATCCCGAATGGCTCAAAGGCCGTCCTGAGATTATCGTAGCATGTATGCATGACCTCTAGGTGCGTACGCCCATATAAGAGTTGATACATTTCTTGCCGGCACGCAGGCATATATAAATCATGACATTCGACTGTATCTTCAATGACCGTAAACATTGGTTTATATAAATTAGAATAAAGCTGATCTCCCTTTTTCACCTTGGAAGAGAACAGGCTGTCCATTGTAGCGCCTTGATCAAATTTTTCATAAAAATCCTTTTCATGATAGGCCATCACATCTGCTACTTGCTGCCCTTCGACATCAACCACTCGCATACATTGTCCTTTTCCTAACCGAAAACCAAGCCCATCCTTTGGTAAAATCACGTATTCTCCGTTCATCACATGCACTCCTTTCCATGTTGACAGTATGCCCAAAACGTCCTCTTGATCATGTATAAAAAAAAGAGGGGGTCACAAGCTAATGCTATTGAATCAGAAAGGTGTTGCACATGCATTGAAAGAAGAACAATCTTTATCTTGGTGGCAGCTTTCTCTTATCGGAGTCGGCTGTACAATCGGCACTGGTTTCTTCCTTGGTTCCAGCATCGCCATTACAAAGTCCGGTTACTCCGTCTGCATTTCATTTTTGCTTGCGGCAGTCGGCACATATCTCGTCTTTAAACACCTGGCTGCGATGACAGCCGAAAACCCAGATAAAGGATCATTTTGTTCCTATGCCCGAAAAGCCTATGGGCGCTGGGCGGGATTTAGTAATGGCTGGGTGTATTGGTTTTCAGAAATGCTCATCACAGGGAGTCAGCTGACGGCGATTTCTCTTTTTACTCGTCACTGGTTTCCATCCATTCCACTTTGGGTATTTTCAGCGATTTATTCCGCTCTTGCCCTGCTTGTGATTATCATTGGGCTTTCTTCTTTTCAAAAGACGGAAAATGTCCTTGCCGTGCTGAAGACCGGGGCGATCCTATTGTTTGTCGTCCTTGCCGTTCTTGTTTTATGCGGCATTCTCACAGAGCATAGGCCCACCCTCCACCTGCCAAATAAAGACCATGAATGGATGCCGCTCGGCCCACTCGGTCTATGGAATGGACTGATTTATGCGTTTTATGCTTTCGGGGGGATTGAAGTCATGGGGCTGATGGCGGTTCATTTAAAAGACCCGAAGGACGCCGCAAAATCTGGACGTGTGATGCTGATCATTCTTGCTGTCATTTATATCGTCTCCATCGGACTTGCGCTTTTGCTGGTGCCAGTGACAGCCTTTAACGAGAATAGCAGTCCATTTATTACATCACTGGAGCCATTTCATTTATCCATTTTTCTTCATATCTTTAATGGCATTTTCATTATTGCCGGGTTTTCCACATTGGTTGCCTCCCTCTATGCGGTCACAACACTGCTCGGCACGATGTCGGAGCATCAGGATGCACCTGCTTGTTTTAAACAAAAAGAACCATCTCATGTCAGATGGTCTTCAATTCTTTTAACTGCTGCAGGGTTGATTGTCTCCATTTTGCTGGCACTCTTTTTGTCCAAACACATTTACGAGCATCTCACAACAGCAGCCGGCTTAACCCTTTTGTACACATGGGTGTTTATTCTGCTTTCGAGCAAAAAGCTGTCAAAGCCATCCACTCGCCAAACGTGCGAAATGGTTCTTGCCCTGATCTTAATTGGTGCAGCTGTTTCAGGCACTCTGACAGAGGCAAGCGGACGACCCGGCTTTTTTATAAGCCTTGGAATCATTGCTGTAATTGGCATCATGGTACTCTTTATGAGAAAAAAGTGGAAACAGGATCAGGCCGCATCATAATTTCATCATGTTTTTTAAAGCAGTAAATGGACATTTGGCGGAGGCTGGTTTCTCCGCCTCATCATCTGAAAGAAAGTATTGTTTCCATTCTAAATTTTTCTGATCCCCATACCATTTTAATGCTGGGTGTACATCTACTTGATCATACGCCTTCAGCCTCTTCCGAACGAGTTTACTCATTTTTTGACCAAATGTGGTGGAACCGTTCATTTTTTCAAACACCCACCTTGGTTGAAAGGCCCACATCACATAAGGAAAATGACGGCTTTTTCTTAGCTTATGCGCTGGTGTCGCGCATAAAATAAAATAAGGCTCCCCATGAAAACAAAATTCCCATTCATGATTTTCAGGATCTGATGGAATTTCCTCTGGCCATTTCATTTCATCTTTTTGATGTAATTGCTGAACAACCGACCAAAACTGCTCCTCATACTCTTCGAGCGAATACTCCTTCATATCCTGTGGTGTTTCAAAAAAGCAAATGAACGAAGCATATTGACCGGTTTCCCTAGAGCAGCTTTGGTATTCCCTTAAAAGCTCTGCTAATTCATTCACGGCCTCTTCTCCCCGCGGATCACCGACAAATCCATAACGCAAATGATCGAGAAAAAATCCTTGTCTGCCTGGTACACACGGAAATGTATCTGCCTCATCCCCTACCATCTCTCCAAACTGTGTGAAGGCATCCTGCTTCCATTCCTCTAGTGATCGTAGATTTTGATCAAGGCAACTTTTTGCATACAGCTGGGCCATTTTCTTCCACCTCGTTTTAGCGTCTTCTCCATAGCCTATGAGGAGGAAAAAGCTGTGGTGACTGTCCTTCAACGACTTTCACTGGACATTCACAAGGTGGTTGATTTGACGGATGAAGCAGGAATTCACTTCCATTTATCTAATCATGTATGAGTATGCTTCTGCATATCATCATTTAGCCGCCTCTATCTAATAGAGTCGGCCATCATAAAAGAAATGGGTGAATGACATGCGTCTTCTTTTTCTCCATCCGATGTATCTGATCTTATTTACACTACCAGTGATGGCTTTCCTTTGGGGATTTGTTGGTTATCTGCTATTTAAACGGATATGGCCTGTCCTCATATTAACGTCCGTGATCTCGATGATTTTCATCTTCGTTTATACTGGATTTGACCTTAGCAATCTATACTGGGTCCTTCTGATGACGGCTCTTGCTTTTGTATCAAGCGGATTCTCGAAGGTCATACACGTTCATGTTCAAGAGAAAAAACGGGAAAAGCCATTATGATTGTTTCTTCTTTAAAAAAACGGAATCAAGCAACCAATAAATGAAGGCCGCACAAAAGCTAAATAGATAAATCTTGTAGCTAATAAAGACGACAACACCATAATCAATCCATAAAGCAAGCGCCGTACAAACCACCCACGCCCCGATAAAATAAACCAATAAATCACGGCGTCGAAACTTCTCAGGATGACGGTGTAAAACCATTTGGATAGGTGCAGCAAATAGGACATAAGCGATCAAAATAAAAAGACTGGTGACCTCCACATAACTGAATCTGGATTCAGGTGGGGCAAACAACATGGTATAAACGAATGTCGCTGTGATCACAGACAACATCAGCATACACACATAGTTGAATGCTGGCAGGAACATACGCATGGCAAAAACTATATTGTCAAATATGAAAAAGGGCTAAAATGATTTAGATTTTAGCCCTTTTTCTTATCAACCATTCTATCCAATGAGCGCCATGATCCCTTGATATCCAAAGTAAGCACCGAAGCCGAGTAAAGAGAGACCTGCTAGAACGGATAAGCCGTGCAAAATCCGTTCATTTAAATATCGTCTAAACGTACTGGCGAGCAGCGCCATACAGAAATCCCATAAGAGCATGCCGATGAAAATAGCAATGCTGTACATCAGCATTTGAGATGCCCCGTACTTTTCAATCGTATTGGCTAAAATACTGCCATAGATCCCAAGCCAAAATAATATACTAAGCGGATTGGAAAGGGAAATGAAAAATCCCGTCATGAACGAATGCCCGATCGACGTGTTTCCTCCGTCCTTCTTTGGGCTTTCATGCAAATTGATTTTACGAAGGCTTTCAATACCGGTATAGGTCAGAACGAAAAAGCCGAACAGCCACAAAAAGGTTTTCACAAGAGGTGCAGTCAAAAGCTGGGCGACACCAAAATAGATGAGGATCATATAGACAATATCCGCAGCCATAGCCCCCACACCAAAAATCCAAGCGTGCCAAAATCCACTTTTAATCCCTCTGTCGATTTGGGCTGCATTGACTGGCCCAACAGGCGCTGAAAGTGACAACCCTAAAAAGATATAACCAAAAAACACCGCCACATAGACGTCCTCCTTTTGATGCTGACTTGTACATGTTATTCACGCTTTCGTTGTTTTAGTACAAGTCCTTCGTCACCTTTTCTGAAGATAAGCTATACAAAAGGAGGAGCCACCAGATCAGCTGCTTATCGATCGGCTTTCATCGCCGGCGGCTGTGTGGGTATGGTTTCTTTTTTCCGAGATCGATTCATTTGAATGGCAGCCGCAAAAAGGAGAACAGCTAAAAAGGCGAAAACAAAGACGGCGCTTGCCGCACCTGCCCACTCAAGGCTAAACCCAATCAAAAAGGACAAACAGGCTCCACCTAAACTAGCGGCGGCAATAAAATAACTCGTTGCCTCGTCGATGGCATTTTCAATCATTAATGCAGATGCCGTCAAGGCAATGGGGAACATGCCAGCTGCGCACAGACCGATGAAAAAGATAAGAATCAGCTGCGCAGCGATGTGGGTGGCTAGAGCAAATACGGCGAGCAGCACAATCATAAGTGCTGCACTTAGTTTTAAAAAACGCAGCGGATGCAGCTGATCGGCTTTTCTCGCAATGACAGTTCTGCCAATGACGATCGCTGTCCAAAAAGTAGAGACCGCAAAAAGACCCCAGTTATCTCCCCCTTTTTCCAGCATGATCGACGGTAAAAAATTCGCAAAGTTCGTTTCAATTCCTGCGTAGAAAAACGCAAAACAGATCATAAGCACGACAATCATTCGATTCCCTCGATCAAACAGCAAAGATGGTTTCTTCATGTCTTGAGAAGGAGCTGCCATCTGTCCTTGAGGGAGTTTATTCATAAAAGTAAGCCACAGCATAAGGAAAAAAGTCAGTGCACCGACTTGAAATAAAAACACATAATGCCACGTTTCCTCTGTCACAGTCAACAGAATCAATAGAGGAAATAATAATGCACCTAATCCAAAAAAGACCTCCATGATGCTGATTCGCTTTGCACTGTTTGCCATTGAAATGACATACGCCCCGGCCGTCGTCTCAAGACTGCCTGCACCGCTCCCAAGGAAAAAACCTGCCACCACAAGAATCGTCCAACCTGGTACCAAAAGGCCAAGAAGAAGCGCTCCGATCATCAGCAGCAATCCCATCGTCAGAACAGTGCCATAGCCTTTTTTCCTCACAAGAATGGGCGACAAAAGAACGCCTGTCAAAAAACCAATAAACTGAAAGAAGATTAAAGAAGATAATTCCCCAGGACCCTTATCATAACTAGACAGCAAATAAGGCGTTAAACTGCCAAAAAACACATGGATGGTCCCAATAAAAAAATAAAAGATACAGCCAAAATAAAACACCTTTTTCATCTTTTCACTTCCTCTAAAAAGGAGCGGAGTCATGATATCCTCCGCTCCACCTCTCCATTAATATGCACGGGCAGAGACGACAGCCTCTTCCCTCTCGAAGCATGTATTCAGCGCAGCCTGCGCGCGATAACCATCTTCAAAATCAGCTACCTTCATATGAGATGGATATGAGTTTGTATTTACCCAATGCATCAGCTGATCACGGAATGTATCAGACCATCCATAAAATTCATTTGGTGGATCTGTCAGCAATGTTTGCGGCATTTGATGACGCTCTACACACAAGCCATCACTGATCTCATATTCGTTTTTCATGTTTGTATGGTATTTAAAAACCTTGTCATGTCCCACTACTTCTACACTAAATCCACATTCCTCGGGCTGCGTACTTTTGGACGTCACCAAATGAAAGAACACTTGATTCTCCATTTGCCCAAAAATTTCGGTATGGTCATCAACCTGTACCTTTTTCTCTTCCTTTTCCTTTACATGTGTCAGCATCTTCGTATTAAGGGATTCTTTTTTCATTTCACTGCCAAATAAGTACCACAGCATATCAATCAAATGAATCCCTAAATCTCCTAATGCACCACTTGTACGCAGACTTTCGCCGCTGTCTCTCCACGAAAATGTCTTTCTTCTAAGGGCACTATTTTTCTTAAAATGTGTCCGTACTGTCAAAACGCGTCCTAATTCACCATTGGCAATCAAGTTCTTCAAAATATTCACAAAAGATAAATAGCGATAGTTAAAGCCCATACTGGCTTGAACCTGGAACTGTTTGGCTGTCTCCACCATTTCCTTCGCTTCTTTTAACGATACAGCCATCGGTTTTTCGCATAAAATCGGCTGTCCTGTTCTAAGCGCCTGAAGGGCATGGTCCTTGTGACAGAAGTTAGGGGAAGCAATGATCAATCCATCTGATGCATCCGCTAGTGTTTCGATACTGGAATACACCCGTCCGCCGTACTGTTTAATAAATCCTTGTGCAACGGATTCGTGCAAGTCATAGACCCCAGATAATTCTGCACCTTTGATCGTTGATAATGCTCTAGCATGTGCTTTTGCAATATTCCCTGCTCCAACAATTCCAATTTTCTTCATGAATGTGCCTCCTCATGTTTATACATCACTGTTTTCAATGTTTCATAGATTCCTTTTGCATACCCATGATGACAAATTTGATGATGGTGCCGTTTGGCTTCGGCTGTTGCATTTTGGACAAGAAAGCCGTGCGTGACGGATTGAAGCATCCGCAGGTCATTCCCACTATCACCAAAAGCAAAGCCCTTATCTTTTGACAGGTTATATTGATTCAGCATAAACCGAACGATTTCATCCTTCCCTGTTCCCACTGGTAAAAAATCAACGTCATAGCAATCCGCCGGGTCTCCCGCAAGCGGGTTGCATTTGTTGATGTTCACCGCCACTCCCCGCTCCTTCGCAAGTGTTTGGATGAATGATAGATGATGAAGGTCTGTCCGTTCATCCTGCTCCTGATAATAGAAATTCTTTTTATACCCAGAGCTGCCCAGCTGCGTTTGCGGCCTAAGAGTGATCCCCTTTTCACGTACGCTTTGCAGAATATCTTCGATTTTTTCGTCTGAAAAGCCCTGTGCATCAAGCCGTTTCATCCATTCTGCATCCGGCTGTCCAAATTTCCCATCTGATGTATACACGATTTCAGTTCCTAAATTCGACGCAATAAAATGCGGGAATTGATAGAAACCACCTTTCTCCATTTTGCTCGTAACAGAATCGAGGCTGCTTCCCGTCACCCAGCCCAGCATGAGCTGTCCGGCTTCGCTCTTTTCTGCCACAAAAGCTTCCAGCCGTTTTACATCCTCTCTCTGCTCCTCGGTCATTCCGTGAGAATAATAGGTCTCATCGAAATCACAGAAGACGATCCACTGCGGATGTTGCGGTTGATGCACAAGCTTTTTATTGAATGGAAGATTTGATAACATGATGGACCCCCTCGATGACTTTCTCCTGATCTTGCAGCGGCATACCTGGGTAAAGCGGCAAATGGAGTAATTGCTGTACGGTTTTTTCCGTATGTGGAAGTGCCGTTTGTTTATACTTTTGAGAAACAAGATTCGTTTGATGCTGATGCGATAAAATCGGGTAATAGACATCTGTTTCTATGCCCATTTCCAGTAATTTCTCTGCCAGCTCATCTCGGCTTCCCTTCACCACTCTGATCGGGAATAGATGCCATACATGATCGTCTGTCAGCTTCGGAAGCTTTATATAGCCTTCATCTTCCAGCGTTTGCAGCTGATCTATGTATCTCTTTGCCAAGTAAAAGCGTTTAAAGTTTTGTAAACCTAAATATTTCATTCGTTCTAGCCCGATTGCGGCCTGTAAGTTATCAATCTTGGAATTAAAGCCATAGTCACTGCGCTTCACGTTTTTCTTTCCTGGTTCAAAACCGTGATAGCTGATTTCCATGCATTTTTCTGCTAGGGCTTCATCATTTGTCGCAATGGCTCCTGCCTTCCCGCAAACTCCAAGGTTTTTGTAAGGATTAAAGCTGAGAACAAGTCCATCCCCAAATGCCCCAAGCCCGCTGCTGCCAATCGCCTGACAGCCATCCTCAATGATCAATAGACCATGCCGTTTCGCAATCGTCGAAATGGCCTTCATATCCGCTTGCTTTCCATACAAATGAACCGGGAGAATACATACTGTCTTATCTGTGATATGCTTTTCTATTTCATTCGCCGCTAGGCAGTAGGTGTCTGGATCAATATCGGCATAGACTGGAACCGCACCAATCGCAAGCACTGCATTTTCTGTTGCAGCAAAGCTGTTAGCAGGTAGGATGACCTCATCTCCAGGATGGACGCCTGCTGATATTAAACTGATCATCAAGGCATCTGTTCCACTTGATGTGGCAATGACATATTTTTTCCCTAAGTATGCTGCGAGCGTCTTTTCAAACTTTGGAATATAAGGGCCTGATGTAAAACGGCCTGAACTTAATACTTCTTTCAGCACCTGCATAATATCATCGATCTCATCCTCTGAAATCAGTTTATCGACCGGCAGGAACGGTATCTTTTTTTCCTTATTTTGTTTATAATGGAAGAGAATTTTTTCCAAACCTGTACGCGCAATATCTTGCTCAAGGAACGCAGCAAGCTTATCATTCGCTAGATTCTTTTCAACTGAATCAGCCTTTACTTGAACACCTTGATTGATCATATCCAGCAACGGTAGATAATCCTTGCTTTTACCTGATATCTTCGTCAATATTTGCATTCCATTCCCTCCAATTAATCAATTCCATTTGTTAATATTTAACTTGTTTCACATTGTAAATGATGTTATCGATTTCAGAACAATAACTTTGTGTAAAGGATTTGTTAATATGTGTACAATTTATGAAATTGCCAAACGCTGCGGGGTTTCAACGACCACTGTTTCTCGGGTGCTGAACAACCATCCATATGTATCCGAAGAAAAGCGCCAGCACATTTTACAGGTGATGAAGGAAATGGAGTATACACCAAGCTCAGCAGCCCGCACCCTTCGGTCACATCAGACAAAAACCATTGCTGTGTCTGTTCCAGCTGTGGACCATCCTTTTTTTGCACAATTGATTAAAGGCATTTCAAAGGAAGCACTGGATCAAGGGTATAAAGCCATCGTGCTCCAGACGTTTTATCAAGAATCAGTAGAACTTGAAGGGCTTCAATTATTAAAAAGAAAAGAAGTAGATGGTGTCATATTGGGGGCGTTAGAAAATAAGTGGGAAACAATCGAGCCATTTTTATCAAACGGCCCGATCGTCATGGCAAATGAGTATCATCAAACAGCAGACATTCCGATTATCGGATATGATGAGCGGGAAGCTGCCTATAAAGCGGTTGACTACTTGATTCAATCAGGGCGTACATCCATTGGATTTTGCTTTGATACAGAAAGCAGTGAAGCACAAAAACAAAGAAAGCAAGGCTATCTTGATGCGCTTTCTGATCACGGTTTGCCGCTTAAAGAAGATTGGCTGTTTGGCGAGGCTTTTACCATTGAAGACGGCTTTCGTTTGATGGACTTAATCCACCGGATGCCGGATGCGCCGGATGCGATTTTCACCGGCAATGATCAAGTTGCAGCAGGCCTCATTAAACAAGCCATTTCATATGGATATGACATTCCTAAGGATGTAGCGGTGATCGGTTATGACAATCAAGACATTTGCGAGGTGACAGCACCAACGATCACGACCATCGACATCCCCATCGTCGAGCTTGGCCAGCAGTCTGTCAAACAAATGATTCAGCTGCTGCAAGATCAAAAACCATTACAACGTGAACATATTCAACTGCCTACTCGGCTTGTCACACGAGAATCCACATAAAAAAAAAGACTGAGAAATCTCTCAGTCTCAGCGTGTAGACAAACCCTCGCATTCTTTGTCAGTCTGGTGCTCACGAATACCGAATTCGCTCCGCTCCAGTGCTCGTCCTTCCTAGATTGCAAAGGTTTTCTTTCACGCTGAAAAGAAGACAAAGGGCTAAAACAAAGTACATTTTAGCCCTTTGTTAACAATCTGAAGACTGAGAAATCTCTCAGTCTTCCATTTTTCAATCAATCGATCAACCTATACAAATTGAGCAAGAATGAATGTCCATATACATACGATGCCGAGCAAAATGAAGCTGTACTTCACTGTTTTTTGGAAGAGCTCAGATTCTTTACCTGTTTCTCCAACAGCTGCTGTTGCAATAGCGATAGATTGTGGAGAAATTAATTTCGCCATCACACCACCGGTCGTATTTGCCCCGATTAACAAACCTGCCTGAGAGCCGATTTGAGAAGCGGTGACCGCTTGAAGGTTGCCGAATAAGGCATTGTTACTCACAACAGATCCCGTAATAAACACGCCGATCCAGCCAAGCACTGGGCTGACAAGCGGGAATAAATCGCCTGTTTTAGCAAGCGCTAGTCCGATAGCAGAACTTAGACCTGCAAAGTTCGCCAAGTTGGCAAAGCCCATGACAAAACAAATCGTAAGAACAGGAACCCAAAGCTCTTTGACCGCTGCATTTAAGCAGGCAGCCCCTTCTTTTAATGTAATATGTCTGCTGAACAATCCTGTCAGCATCACTGCAATTAGAATGGCGGTACCTGTTGCACTAATAACATCAATTTTAAAGATCGCATCAATCGGTGTTTCTGTTTGAGCAATAGGTGGTAATTTCACAATTTGCTGATGCAGAAACGGCATTTTCACTAAAATGGTTGTCCAGTTAAGCGGTCCTCCTTCAGCAAATAATGCTTTAAAAGCTGGTAGGCTCCATACAGTAATGACGGCAGTTAAAATATAAAACGGAGACCATGCTTTCAGCACCTCAACACCACTATACGTTTGTTTCTTCTCAATGGCTGGTGCCCCTTCTTCACGATAAATATATTTCGGCTGCCATTTTCGAAGAAATAAAGCCAAAATTCCCATACTCGCTAAAGCTGAAATAATATTGGCAAGCTCAGGACCCATGGTGACCATTGTAACAGCCTGCAGAATCGCATAGCTTCCACTCACAACAAGCAAGGCTGGAAGCGTTTCTTTGATCCCTTTAAAGCCGTCTACAATGAGAATCAGCAGAAATGGGATACAGAAAGAAATAAACGGAATGGTGTACACAAGGGTTTGAGACAGCTCAAGCGGCGTCATATTCCCCATTTGTGCTCCAGTAATAACCGGGATACCTACTGCACCAAAAGCGCCAGACGCAGCATTTGCAATTAAGCAGAGCATGGCGGCTTTTAGTGGTTTAAACCCAAGCTCTGTTAAAAGAGCGGCACTAATCGCAATCGGTACACCGAATCCAGCGGCTCCCTCTAAAAATGCGTTAAAACTAAAACCAATTAATAAGAGCTGTAACCGTTGATCTTGAGAAATTCCTGCAATACTAGAACGAATGACATCAAACTTTCCAGACTTCACAGCAATTTTATAGAGCCATACGGCCATGATGACGATATATCCAATCGGCCACAGCCCATTAGATACACCGAGCACCACAGCAGATAATGCTTTTTCAATTGGCATATGAAAGAAGAAAACAGCTGTTACAAAACTGACGATCAAGGTAAAACAAGCGGCTAATACCCCTTTTAACTTAAATACAGTTAATGCTAGTAGGAAAAACAAGATTGGAAGCATGGCCACCAATGCACTGACGAACTCATTACCAAACGGATCATATATTTGCTGCCACATAGTGATTCATCCTTTTCTGCTCAGATAGGTTGCCTTTGATTGATTAAAAATGAGGAGCTAAAATTTCTTTTAACACATTCACACTATGTGCGAATTTTTCTTTTTCTGTGTCGTTCAGTGCGAGCTCCATCACTTCTGTTGCACCATTTCGGTTCACGAGGGCAGGTACACCAATGTAGACATCTTCTGCTCCGTATTCCCCATCTAAATAAGTGCTGACAGTCAAAATGCTGTTTTCATTGTGTAAAATGGCTCTAGTAATACGGGCTAAACTCATCGCTACGCCGTAATAAGTCGCTCCTTTTTTCTCAATGATTTGGTAAGCGGCATGACGGACATTTTCCATGATGTCGTCTAAATCTTCTTGTTTGTATTGGTCATTTCTCTTCATTAATTCTGTGATCGGTACACTTCCGATATTCGCATGGCTCCAAACAGCAAGCTCTGTATCCCCATGCTCTCCAATGATGTACGCATGCACATTGTGCGCCGCTGCTTCAAAGTACTCACTAAGCATGTATCTGAATCTTGCCGTATCAAGCGTTGTTCCACTGCCAATCACTCGTTCTTTTGGTAGTCCGCTGAATTTCCAAGTCGCATAAGTCAAAATATCAACTGGGTTCGTAGCAACTAAGAAAATACCATCGAATCCGCTTTTCATCACATTGTGTACAATGCCTTTAAATATATTTAAATTTTTCTCAACAAGATCAAGTCTCGTTTCACCTGGCTTTTGGTTTGCACCAGCGCAGATACATACAATATCAGCATCCTGACAATCCTCATAATCTCCATACCAAGTATTCACAGGATGCGGGGCGAATGCTTTCCCGTGGTTTAAATCCATGACGTCACCCATTGCTTTATCTTGATTCAAATCGATGACTACCAATTCATCTGTGATTGCTTGATTTATTAATGTAAAGGCATAACTGCTGCCGACAAAACCTGCTCCAATAAGTGCTACTTTGTTTACTTTTTCGTTTGTCATTTATCTCATCCTCCTGAGTAAAACTAGGTTGTTTTTCTTATGTGAAGTATTTCACATTCTTATTGTGCAACACTTCACAAACTTTTGCAAGGGGATTGCTCAAAAAAATAATGTTGCCATTTTGTGAACACTCATATTGTGGTTTTAAACCGCTGTCCCCATACATGTTCTCATAAGAAAAAAGCCACCAAACACTCTTTGGTGGCTTCTCTCTTGTTTAATAAGGTCCCCAATTGATCATGACACCGATACAAATAAAGACAAGGCCGATGACGAACCAAATGAGCGCAAGCGGCACCATAAAACGCAGCCATTTCACGTATGGAATCCCACTTGCAGCCAAGACAGCCATCAACACACCTGAAGTCGGATTCACGCAGTTGACCACCCCTTCACCGAGCATCACTGCTTCTACCGCTACTTGTCTCGTGATACCCATTAAATCAGCAAGCGGCGCAAGAATCGGTATAAAGACAACCGCTTCTCCTGATCCTGATGAAATCAAAAAGTGAAGGAGCGCACTGGCGATATACATGCCGATCGCACCAGCGATTGGACTAAACCCTGTCAGCATACTCGCAAGCCCATTCACCACAGTATCAAGCAGCTTGCCGTTTTCCAAAATGACTGAAATGCAGCGTGCCATGCCAACAATGAGTGCGCCGTATACAAGGCTTTGACAGCCGACAATAAACGTTTTTGCAATATCATTGGCAGCTAATCCCCCAAGCAGTCCAGCAGCAATGGCCATGAAAATAAACACACCAGCCATTTCCTTATCGGTCCAGCCAAGCTGAAGCGCACCATACAAAAAACCCCCAAGCGACAAACCACACACCGCTAAAATCAGCTTATGTCTGCCGGTGAATTCAGGCTTGTCCACAGATTCCGCATCAGCTCCTCCTAGCCCTTTAGCTGGAAACCACTCGTCACCAAGCAGGCTTCCCTTTTCTTTATTTTTCAAGCGTTTTGTATATAAATAGATGTACACAATACTAGATAGAAGAAAACAAAGATAAATGATGACACGCAGACCAATACCAGAAAAAATCGGCAGTTCTGCAATCGTTTGTGATAAGCCTAATGGAGATGGAGACAAAATGGTTGCGTTAAAACCTGCATAACAGCCGATGTAAATAACCGCCGCTCCCGCCACTGCATCCCACTTTAAAGAACGTGCCACAATGATTCCAATAGGAATAAAGCCAATGACCGAGTTCACCACAATTCCGGTCGTCCCAAGTACAGAAAACAATCCGCCAACAATACAAATAAACAATAGCTGTTTCGTTTGGAACCGGCTGATGACATTGTGAATCATCCCGTTAATGGCACCTGTCTTTTCCAAAATTGCAATGGTTCCGCCAGTAAAAAGAATCAGAAAAATAATAGAGGATGAACCAACCATCCCTTCTTGAATCGCTGTAAAAAAACCAACCGGACTAACTGGTGATTGATCAATACGGTGATAACTGCCAGGAACAGCTGTTGTGATCTCTCCTGACGTTTTCCGATCAAATTCACCGGCTGGTACAAAATACGTTGCGATCGTACAAATTAAAGCAATCATAAATAAGAGTACATACGCATCCGGCATCTGAAGTTTTCTTTTTTGTTTCTCAGGTGCTGATACTGTCGCTGTTTTCATCTGTCAAAACCCCTTTGTCCCGATCGGAATTTCACTTAATTTTCTGAATAATCAAATGATGTGTTATATTATAAACACTGATGATATTTAAGATCAATATTATTTCACTAAAAGAATGTTTTGGCAGATTATCTGTCAGCAAGGAGGCTTCTCATGACAACTTTGACAAACGAGATGAAACAAACCGTGACAGACATCTTTGAACATCTGCACGCCCATCCAGAAATCAGTTGGGAAGAGACAAATACGACGGCTTATATTGAAGATCTATTAAAGAAAGCAGGCTGTAAAACGAGAACATTTGAAGACTGTACAGGGGTAATCGGTGAAATTGGGGAAGGCGCACCAGTGGTTGCTGTGAGAGCCGATATTGACGCCCTCTGGCAGGAAGTAGATGGCGTTTTCCAAGCCAACCATTCATGCGGACACGATGCACACATGACGATGGCACTTGGGACATTCATGGCATTGAAAGAAAAAGAACTCCCAAGTGGCACGATCCGATTCATTTTTCAGCCTGCCGAAGAAAGAGGCGGCGGCGCTTTAAAGATGATCGAAAAAGGTGTGTTAGCAGATGTCGATTATTTATACGGGGTGCATGTGCGCCCAATTCAAGAAACCTTAAACGGACGATGCGCTCCTGCCATTTTGCACGGATCAAGTAATCATTACGTCGGGACCATTCTAGGGGAGGAAGCTCACGGTGCACGCCCGCATCTTGGGGTCAACGTCATTGAAGTTGCATCTACGCTTGTGCAGAGACTGGCACATATCCATGTCGATCCACGAGTCGCCCATTCTGTGAAAATGACCAATTTAAATGCAGGAGGCGGCAGCTCCAATATCATACCTGGCAAGGCCTCTTTTACACTCGACGTTCGGGCACAGACAAATGAAGTGATGGATGAATTAGAAAAGGAAATTGAAAGAGCATGCCATTCTGTAGCAGATGCTTTTGGCGCCTCTATCACACTTTCAACTGATCATCGTCTTCCAGCTGCGACATTAAATGAAGAAGCTGTGGAGATCATGTCACATGCCATAGAGCAAGTGCTAGGCAAAGAACAGCTCGATCCACCGATCGTGACGACAGGCGGAGAGGACTTTCATTTTTATGCAGCAAAGGTTCCTCATATTAAATCGACGATGCTCGGTTTAGGCTGTGATTTAAAACCTGGGCTTCATCACCCTTATATGACATTCGATCGCTCTGCGATTTTTACCGGCATTGAGATTTTGACGGAAGCTGTATACGAAACACTTCAGCAGCATTCATCGTAAAATAAAAAAACCACCCGTCTTTCCTGAAGCGGGTGGTCTCCTTTATTTTACGCATTCACATCTGTCATCGCCGGGACATTGATTTCTTTCACACAGGACACCCTGGATAGATGAATAACACATCTCGCCAGCTCGACAATATCTTGTACAGGTATTCTCGTTTCATCATACAGAGCAATGGCTTTTTCAGCGCCATCTTCGTACGGAACTTCTGCTGCCAGCTCCCCTGGATTGATACAGGTAACGGATATTTTATCTTTCCTTACGTGCTCTCTTAGTGCGTTCACAATACCACGAAGCCCAAATTTAGAAGCAACAAAAGAAACCTGAGACAAATTCGTATGGTCAAGTCCCGCAGTAGAACCAATGACGATGATCTTTCCATTCTCAGATGTCCTTACGTGCGGAAGCAGAGCTTGGATGTAGGTAATCGTTGAGGTAACGTTCACATTGATTAAATGAGCGATATCCTCCGGTTGATCAAGATCGAAAGAATAATCATCTTCAAAGCCGCGTTTCTCCCATAAACCTACGTTATAAATAAGTACATCAATTGTCTGATTCTTCAATGCTTCGAGCATAAAAGGGATATGGGTTTGGCTTGATAAATCGATCTTCAGCCAAATTCTACGCACCCCATCGTCTATGTTCAAACTGCTTGGTTCACTTCGTGACACAATCCATACTGTATCTCCACTTGAAGGAAGACCTTTTACAAAGGCATCCCCTAATCCTTGACTCGCACCAAATATGATATAGTTTTTACTCATGCTTCCTCCTTCATGGCTCACTTACGAGCTTCCATCCATACACCCATTCATCTGTAAGCGTTTTATACCTATATCATACAGTGTCTTATACATGCCTGCCCCTTTTATGCTCATCTTCACTTTCTAAATGGCCTAGCTTCCTTATTTCCTTTAATTCCGCTGGTAACGCACGCTCTTCTATAAAGCTTTTGATCATGTCGACAAAAAGTTCTTTCTTTTCAAAAGTAAACGTATGTCCAATGTCAGGAACGATGAACCCGGCTGCATTCGGGTGTGCATTCGTGATTTTTTCTGCTGACCTAGTCATAATGCCCTTTTCCTTTTCTCCCACTGTCACAAGAATCCGTGCCTTCGCTTGTTGAAACGTCTCAGGGAGCTTGTAATGAAGATTTTCTTGAAACATCGTAAGCAACGTCTTCTTCTGCAATTGTTTGGAATCCGCTGCATAATGATCCAGTACATCGTTTGGAAGTCCCATCTTTTCTGCTTGCAGCTGGATGAACCAATCTTTCTTTAATAACGGATATGTAAGAGGTAAAATGGGCCTTACCATCAAATAGAGCCATGGTAATGGCAACACAAGGGCGCTATTGATGATGGCGATGTCTGCGATGTCTGGCTCTCTCGATAACACATCAACGGCTACCTGTGCACCTAGAGAGAAGCCAATTAGAATGACTGTACGACCATGTGCATGCTCCTTTATCCATGAAATGATTTCAAAAGCACTTTCTCGCATGGAAAACGACGTTTCATTTGCTCTTGTCCCGTGACCAATAAAATCAGGGGTATAGCATTCATACGTTTCCTTGAATATTTCCATATGCTCCTGCCACATCCAGCTGCTTACGCCTCCACCGTGCAGGAAAATCATCATTGGTTTTTCCACCATCGACAACTCATCCACCATCCTTATATATAAGAAAAAGCAGTCGCTTTTTGAGCAGACTGCTTTTTCCATATGCTCCCTTCTATTATAAGGGAACTGTTATACAATTGGCTATTTTTTCAAATCTTCGATCGAGTTGACGTTTTTCATATAAGTCGGAACAACGAGACCCATGCGAAGACCCTTCATACTTGTACCGAGGTCATCATATTTTCCTTTAAACTTCGCTGCATACGTTTTATGCGTATTTGGAAGCCATGCAGATAATGATGCATCAGCACTTCCGGTTGCAATTGCTGTCCACATTGGGCCCGCTTCAACCTGAGTCAAGGTCACTTTAAAGCCAAGTTCACGCAATACCTCTGCGGCCACATTGGTACTTGCAATCTCACTATCCCACGCAACGTAGGCAAGATTGATTTTGTCACCGTTTGACTTTTTCACGCCTTTTGTCCATTTCGCTACTTGATCTTTATGCTTTTTCACATATTTAACAGCAGCATCCTTTGGTTTGACGCCATCCTGAATATCAAGCATCACTTCACCCATGTCATCTTGAGACCATTTAAACTGACTGAGCATTTTGGCTGCTTCCGGCTGATCCTTCGCAAATCCTTTACGAGAAATGGTGTGAATTTCTTCTTCGTCACCATATGATTTTTTCGGATCATCTAAATATTTCAAATCGTAGCGGGAAAACATCCAGTGAGGATTCCAGCCAGTGATGATAATCGGTTTTTTACGGTCATACGATTTCTTCAATGTCGCTGTCATCGCTGCACTTGAGGCAGATACAACCGTCCAATCCTCTAAACCGTAATCCTTTTTCGCTTGATCGGTTAAGGCCATAATACCTGAACCCGGATCAATCCCGATAATCGTTTTATTGACCTGCTGTGCTGCACTTGCATTTGAATCTGATTGTGCACCACAAGCGGCTAGTAAAAAGACAAGCAGGGCGGTCATCCCAATGTAGAGAGACTTTTTCCACATTAAGCATTCCCCCTGGTTTTTTTCGTTTTAATGTTTTGTGTAATACGATCTAGTGTGATCGCTACGATAACAATGGCAATACCAGCTTCAAAACCAATCCCTGTTTTCAGCTGCGTTACTGCACTATATACTTCCGAACCAAGTCCTGGTGCACCAACCATTGCCGCAATGACGACCATGGATAGAGCAAGCATGATACTTTGGTTAATCCCAGCTAAGATGGTTTTTGTAGCAAGTGGAAGCTGAACTTTGAACAAACGCTGGAATGTCGTTGAACCAAAAGCTTCTGTTGCTTCAATTAAATCAGATGGTACTTGTTTAATCCCAAGAATGGTCATACGAATCGTTGGCGGCATAGAGAAAATAACCGATGCCACAACCCCAGGAACAACTCCAATATTAAAGAAGAAGATCGCTGGTAAAAGGTATACGAATGCAGGCATTGTCTGCATTAAGTCTAAAATAGGTGTGACAATTTTACGCACCGTTTCCTTCTGTGATGCCCAAATACCGATCGGAACCCCGATCACGATAGAAATGACCACAGCTGTCAGAACGAGCGCAAGTGTTTGCAGCATTGGCTGCCAGTAGCCTAAATAGTCGATCAGTAAGAATCCAATAAGTGTGAAAAGAGCAACTCCTCTTGTACTGATCCACCAAGCAATGCCGGCAAAGATAAGCGTTAAAATAATGGATGGAATGACGCCAAGTGCAGCTACAATACCATTTACTGTTCCAGCTAATCCATTTGTAATGCCATCAAAGAAACCACCAAAGGTTAATGTTAACCAGTCAACAAATTGATCGATATAATCCGCGAACGGAATTCTAGGTAAATCACTCATACTAAACATCTTATTCTACCTCCTGTGCAGAAGGCTCTTGTGCTTTAATTTCCTCTAGCTCGTTAGAAGACATGTTGATATATTCATCATTACCTGATAATGCACCAATCAATGCACCTCTGACCACAATACCCTTCATTCTGTTTTTCTCATCTACAACGGCAATTGGAATGTTCGCATCAGACACCGCGTCAAAGATCTCTGTTAAATACGTTGATTCCAATACTGTCGTAAATTCTTTATCAAGAACAGTTTCTAGCGACGCACCCGTTTCTGCCGCTTTTTTCGCTGCTTGTGCAGAAATAACACCTAATAAATGCTTTTTCTTATCTACTGCATAGATAGACGAAATACCAAGGTTCTTCATGAGCGTGAGCGCAACACGTGCCCCTTTATCAAGCTGAACTGTTTCTGCACGTTTCATAATGTGACCAGCGGTTAATACTTTAGAAAGGTCTACATCTTCAACGAAACGTTCAACATACTCGTTCGATGGGTTCATCAGAATTTCTTCTGGTGTTCCGATTTGAACGATATTCCCGTCTTTCATGAGGACAATGCGGTCGCCAATACGAAGCGCTTCATCTAAATCATGCGTGATGAAAATAATTGTTTTTCCTACAGACGTATGAAGCTCAAGCAATTCATCCTGCATGTCTTTACGAATTAATGGATCTAGTGCGCTGAATGCTTCATCCATTAACAAAATATCAGGGTCATTAGCTAGTGCACGTGCCAATCCAACACGCTGCTGCATACCGCCACTTAATTGATTTGGGTACTGCTCTTCAAAACCTTCAAGTCCAACAAGCTTTAAAGATTCAAGCGCTTTAGAGCGGCGCTGTTCTTTTTCTACACCTTGCAATTCAAGCCCGTATTCTGTATTCTCCAGAATGGTACGATGCGGGAACAATGCGAAGTTTTGGAAGACCATGCTGATCTTTTTCCGTCTAACTTCACGCAATTGATCCTTTGACATATTTGTTATCATATCCCCATCAATATAAATTTCGCCGGAGGTTGGTTCGATTAACCTATTTAGCAGCCGCACAAGTGTGGACTTTCCGCTCCCTGATAGCCCCATGATGACAAATATCTCGCCGTCATAAACATCAAAATTTGCTCGATTGACACCAACTGTTGCGCCGGTCTCTTTTAGGATTTCTCTTTTTGTCTTCCCTTTTTCAAGCATTTGAGATGCTTTTTTAGCATTTTTACCGAAAATTTTAGATACATTATTTATCTTGATTTTGATCTTTCTCTCTTCAGAATTCATTTTTTCCCTCCAAATTAGCATCTTTATAACCGTAACATAAGCGTTATGATGCGAACAATCTTTAGAATTCGCTTATTTCCGTACAATATGTATGAATTCCATATAGAGGTCTGGTGATTACAGTTTATACGCCGTATTACTCGTAAATCCTATAGAATGCTTCATAAACTACATATTTTACGGGGTATTTTCTCTCACCAGACAATATTTTACTGGAAATTCCTTATTGTGCTAAAAAATAAGTCGAATCCTTGTGATAGCGGACTTTTTCTTTCATGGGTGAACCATGCCCCTGAACAGGATTTACCCGAAAAAGGTCACATAAAAACCTTTTTTCTCAAATTTTAATCAAATTCATGAAAAAACTGCCTGCAACTTTCGTTACAGACAGCCTGTTTTTTTAGGACTCTAGGGCAGCTTTCTTAATATTATCTTGAAGCTCAAGCATACGTTTTGTTCCGTCCTCACGTAATCGTTTGTTTTCTTCTTCAATCTGCTTCGTCTCTTTCATCCCTTGTACAATCGTATTAAAGGATGATTCGATCGTTTCAATGTCGATGCTTGGACGACCTGATAATTTAGCAATCTCAACACTTTGACTTGAGATATTTTCAGCATTTCGTTTCAGCATTTCATTCGTTCTTCTGTCCAGTTCACTCATGGAATCAGCCACAAGCTTTTGTCTCTTCACTGTCACCGCTTGAATAATTCCATTTTTGAAAATTGGAATCGTAATGATGAAGGCAGAGTTAATTTTCCCGATTAATTTCGTATTACCACGCTGTAGCAAACGGATTTGCGGTGCCGTTTGAAGTGCCACCATCCGTGCCATATCAAGATCATATACACGCTCTTCAAGCGCTTGAATCCCATTACGAAGCGTATCCAACTCCATTTGTGCCAGCTGGTTTCCCCCCGCCGCTTTTTCTTCATAAGAAGGAACCAATTGTTTTAATTCTTCGATCTTCATTTGCCCTGCGACGACATACTTTTCAAGCTCCATATAGTATTGAATGTTATGCTCATACATTTCTTCAAGCGTAACCGTCGATTTGGTCATTTCATCTTTGTATTTACTAATTTCCACATTGATTTTTTCAATTTCTGCACCGAGCGTTTGATATTTGCTGAAAATCTTCTCGATCATGCTGCCACCGCGTTTAAAGATTTTTGATAACAAACCGCCCTTTGGCTCGTCAAAATCATTTTTATCAAAACGATCCATAATTTTTCCAAGCTGTGTAAGCATCGTTCCTGAGTCTGTGACACTTGTTGAACGCATCATAGAGAGAATACGGTCAGAAAACTTAGAGATTTCGACAGCCGGCTGTTTCCCGTATTCAAGCAGTTCAAGCTGATTTTTGGCATCAATCTGTCTCGCAATGTTTTGGACTTCTGGTTCATTGCGCAGCTGAACGCGAATATCGTCTGCCTTTTCAATCGTGATTTCCTCTTTATCAATTGAAATGATGTCATTTCCGTTTGTATTTGTCATAAGCTTTGATCTCCTTATCGGTTTTTAATGGATTGAAATAACTTTCTCACAATGGACGGCTCTTTAAACTCTTGGTTCATGACCATTTCATCAAGCCAATGTGTATCAAATAATTGATCGTCTATATACCGCTCTATACACTGATAGCCGGCGGGATGATACACGAAGAGATCCACACCCATTTCATTTAGGAAAATCAGGGCAGCCGCATCAGAACGAGTCAGCTCACCATTATATTCCGTATGGTATAAAATCACTTTCGGCACAGTTTGGGCATAATCAAAGGTTTGAATGAGTTCAATTACATCTTGGTTCATATGCAAAAGCTGCTTGAATAAATAAATACGCACATCTAATTCGGTCTCATGGCCTTCTTTTAACAGCTTCGGATGCTGACATATGCGAGAAATGGCCTCTGCGATCGCACGCTGCGTGCCCTCATACAAATGCGAGAACTGCCACACATTGCTTTTCATTAACAAATCAGGGTCAACCTCTCCTGCTTTAGAAAGTGCATGCTGATAATGAAATTGATAATTCGAAGACACTTCTTGTGTGAAAGGGAAATGACGGATCGTTTTCGTTTCTTTCCCCTCCATTAGCGTGTGGATACGGTCCCAATATTCTCGCTTGTCTCTCGTCACCCCCATCATCTTCGCAAAAAGATTCGGAATCTGTATGGTGTCACGGTCTGCTTTGAAATTCGGGCGGATAAACGACCGTTCCTTTGCAATTAAAAACAGCTCATCATACGTTGTCTTTAGCGTAATGGAATGAGGAGTATGATCTCTGAATTGCCATGGCTTATACAGCATGGAATCTTCTGTGTGAAGTACCTCTTCAAGCTCTCTTGTCGAACGGTACGCCACCGTTGATTTCCTCTCAGGCTTTTCAGTAGGGAACGGTTCAAGCTTTGACGTCCCTGGATACTGATCAATAAAAGTCAGCTTTTCTTCTGGATCTAATTCACGAAATTGATCCTTGCCTTCTGGATGAAACAGCACCACATCACAGCCAATCAGCATGACATAGTAAAGAAAATAAAGCTGACTTTTATTCGCCTCTCCATACCAAATGACAGCTGGCATTTTTTCTTCCATATTGCCTTCCTTCAGCCATGGTCCTAGATGATTATTTGAAAACTTCACCACATCTAGCAGCACACGGCGGAAATCAGGATGCTGGAATCCCCCTTCATGCAGCTGCTTGAAATGTTCAAACACCTGGATTAACGAAAGGCGAATATGCCGGTTCATCACTGGGTTTGGATGACGGACAATGAGCTGTTCACCGTCTAAGAAAGCCACAAATCGATTCACGGACAATCCCTTTTCTTCCTGATTGATCATATGAATCCGCTGGAGCGCTTGAAAGTGCTCCGGCTCAATATGCCGGTTGAGGGTTTCACTTAAAATATGCATGCCGTCAGTTTCGTATAATTCATGTAAATAAATAAAATAATCGGTTGCATCATGCGGAGTTCCAAGGACACGGGCGGCGAGACGCGGCAAGGATAAGGTGTGCTCGTCCTTGACGTAGCCGTCTCGTTCAGGGAGCGGCTTTTTCAGCAGGTTTTTCCAGGCTTCCTGTTTCGCCCGTGTCTGGGTTACGTTGATTTCTTTATAACTCACGCCGCTCCTTCCTTTCTCCTATATTTTCTAGAAAGCTACTACTATCATATCATTCAGCCTTCTACTTCTGCTATCGAATCGAAGGCTTTTTTGCTGTGTTCATCTTCTTTGCGACAGAAGCGGCGATTTCGTCTGCCGCCGCCATGCCAGAGGCTGTCGTCGGTTCAAGCGATAGATCAACATCTAAGACTTCCCCATGACTCGGAGCGAAGCCTTTATCTGCTTGACGTATGAGATCAGCATCTAACAAGGAGTCGCCCGCACCATATACATATTCAAGGTGTAGCCTTTCTTTTAGAAAAGCAACAGCAGCCCACTTATTGAGCGGCTTTGGAATAAAATATAGCTTCCGGCCTTGAAGAGAAACCTGCCAGCCTCTCTCCTCACCCCACAGCCTTAATTCAGCAAGCGGAATATGAGAAAGAAACTCGTCTTTCATAATCAAATAAAGAAATCTTCCCTCAGCTGTTCGAGTACGTTTCACCCAAGCGGCAACCGGAAGTTCAGAGATTGCCCGCAGCATATCTCTCACCGGCATACACTCTTGCAGTCTCTCATCTACAATCGCCTGCCACTCCTCAAGCGGCTTACCATGATGAAGGATACAGCCACCGTTTGTCGTGACGGCATACTCTGGTTTGATCTCTTGCTGAAAGAGAGTGATTCGTTCAAATTGTGCTGTCGTTCTTGTCGTCACTGGGATAAACCAGCCTGCTTGATGAATTGCCTGCAAGGAGACTTTCGTTTCAATAGACATATAAGAAAGCGGCCGGTCGTCTAGCACCTCAATTAATTCGTATGCTCCCTTGTATGCATACTGCTCCAGCATTCGATGTGAGTATATCAGTGTCCGGTCTAAGTCACTGGCAAATGCCATGTTCTTCATGACGATTGCTCCAACGGGCGGATGAGCCCACAGCATGTGTAGGACATGTTGGCATATTCAATCACGGGCACGCCTCTGTCCTCTGCGAGTAGTAAAATGTGCTTGAGCTTTTCCCGAGATCCTGGCTGAATGAGTATTTTCCAAGGAACTCTTCTTAGCAGCACACGGGTCGTCTCACCGACGCCCGGCTTAATCAAATGCGTATTGTCAATTTGGAACTCCTGACCAATTGCTTCAATGGAGGTCATCCCCCGCCAGTCAGGAGGCGTTCCTTGTGCGAGCAGGGTCTCTGCTTTCTCTTGTACATTTGCATTAAGTTCAGAAAATGCTTCTTCAATTGTATTAACGTACAGATTAGAGACATCCTCATCAATGAGCTCTTCATAATACTTGGCCCCATGGAAATCATCGGCATGGATCCAGCGGTTGTTTAGCACCGTTCGACTAACTAGGCCAGATACCGTTGAATTCAAGCAGGCACTTGGAATGAGGAAATCCTCTCTCGTTCCGTAAACACTCGTACAATAACCAGGATCAGCAAGCACAGCTAGCTCACTCGAAAGACGAATTCCATATTTCTGTTCAAAATCAAGCACCGCTTGTTGAAGCTCTTTGGAAATAGCACCCTTTCCAGTCCAACCGTCAATAAAGGCAATCTCAAAACCTGGATGTTCTTTGAGGATATAATGCAGCGCATTTTCATCTATTCCACGGTCACGAATAATAGAGATGCTATAATGCGGCAAATCGAGACCATACGTCTTTCTGATATACCGTTTAATGAGCACCCCGATTGGTGTCCCAGCCCGTGCCAAGCTGCACAGAACGGTTTGAAAGCCTCGTTTTTTCACAATTTGTTCTGCGACAATCGCTACGGCTTCCGCTACCTTTTGCTTACTTTCTTCAAGAGATTGATAGAATAAGTCCATATAAGATGCCGTCGGCTTATATTCAATTGGCAGCATTTCTGAGTAATGGGCACCGCTTTGAATAGAGCGCTCCCGCTCTTCTGTACTTTTCTCCATCTCAATCGACGATAAATCCTTGAGTAAGAAGGTTACGTCCTGCTCTGGATAGCTTCCCATCTTTGTATACACGTTAGCCATTCACCTTCACCTCATCTGATAAAGTCACAATATGCACATGCTTCACATGCCGCTCAGCAAATAAGTGGATCAGCGGCATCAAAGCTTCTTGAGACACCTTTTTCTCAAAAAACAAAAAGACATCATCGTACTGATCTTTAGGGATATTGTACACGTAGTGCTGAATGCGGGCATCCTCTGGACTCAAAAATGCGAATCCGTTTTGAACGGCGTACCCTTCCTTTTCAACCGGATGAATCGGACTTCTTGTCGTCGAATGAAAAAGGACACCTTCGCCCATATGAGCTGCAAGTCTCATCGGCACATACATCAATTCTCCTGTTCCTAAGCAGAGTGTCTGTTTTCCTTTTCGTTCTCGCTGAAGCTTCAGCCCAGCCTCAGCAGTTGCTTGATCAATGGCGTCCGTGTCCACTGCGCTTAAACCGAAACGACCTGTTTCATGGATATACGGCGAATGCCCCGCCGGATTGACTGCATGGGAAAGTGAATATGGCACTTGCTTAAAGAAGGATTGAAGAGAATGAAAAGAGAGTTCAGGTCTTTTCTCTTGCGCAGCAATTTCATACGAATAAGCAGGCTCATCCAGCGTTGTCCCCCGAAACATCATCTGCCCTTTTAATAAAGATAATGATGTGATATTTACCCCTAGCTCCTCTTGAAGCTGAAGCATCGCTTCCTCGTGCTCCTCTGTTCTCCAATCTAAAATGGATAGAATCGTATAAGAGGATCTAGGGTGCTTTGCGTGCAGATCCCGAATGATATTCATATTTGTCCGGCCTGTCGTGACCTCATCATCTACTAGCACAATCGGGCGATCCGTCCGAAGTAAGGCGTCGTCTGCGTAGCAAAGCTGATCTGTCGCATGAGAATGTTCCTCTTCAAATACGAGTGAAGGATCAAGATCCAACAGCTGTTCACGTGTCGTATGAATGTAAGATGCTCCTTCTATGACGTCATACACACCATGACCAAGCGCAGTTGCCGTTTCAGCAAAGCCAATCACAATCGGCTCGTTTACCGCCGAAAGCTTCTCTTTTTTGAGCGCAGCATAGGCTTCAGTTAACTTAACATGATCATTCGTTTTTAGTGCTTCTACTACATCGTCTTGATGCGGGGGCGTCTTGCCTGTTTGTTCTTTTGCATAAGCCATTGCCAAAAGACCTGAGACGAGGAGTGGTTTCAACGGGTGAACAGGCATATGTTTCCCGAGCACCTTGCTAACAAATAAAAAGGCTCTCTTTTTGTTCACCCGTGCCGCCATGTCAAAAAGATGTTCTTTTTCAAGCTGAAGCGTACCCTCTTTGAGGTTAAGCTCCACCTCCATATGTTCCAAGATGTTCAGCGTATGTGGCTTCTGCTTCTGTGAGTATGTCGATATAGCTTCTATTTTCATGAAACACCCCGTAAATGTCTGACTTCATTAAAATGTTTTCCGCCCAGCGATAGTGCGGCTTCGTTTCGTTCATTTTATTGGAGAAGGCACTCTTCATCACGCCGACTGTACCATCTGCATGCTCTAAAATACTTAATGCATCCATGTACTCTTCCTTTGTGACAACGTACATGCTTTGAACTGGCTTGAGATGTGTTGGATGGATGACTGTCTTGCCATGAATACCGTTTACCACATCCAGCTTTGTCTCTTTGAGCAGACCTTGCATATGATCGAGTTCAGATGAGGAAGATTCACCGCTCTTAGAAATTGCACGGATGAATGGATTTTGTTCTTTTCGTGCCGGTCCAAAATGCTCCCATACAGCACCTGATATCACAAATGAACGACCAAAATAATTGATGATATCTGTGATTAACTCAGAAATGACTCTGATCTCATAAATGGTGGTCTCGCGATCACGGCGAATGCCGTATAATCCACACAGATCCGTTGCTCCAATGCGAATATTCAAAATATATTCCTCATCATTCAGCATGATCTGCTTTAATTCAGACAACACCTGATATCTCGTTTCTTTTTCTAATAAATCTGGTGTTTCTAAAATGGGCATTCCGTATAGTGTTTTCTGAGTTTGTGCTGAAGCCTGTTTCAAACTGTCCACATATTCCTTTGCATTGTGAACGGAGCACTTTGGAAACACAAAACCAGTCAGTAAATGAAGAGAGGGACCGAGCAAATCTGCCATTTTGAGCAGTTGTTTGGGCGAACGAACTCGAATAAATAAAAGCGGCAAATGCTCAGCTATTTCTGGAGAGTGATGAATTGTCTCAGAAAGGCAGGTCAATTGTGCCACTATATTCTGTTCAGCCATGTCCACTTCCTGATCACCAATGGCATCCTCCAAGCAAAACACAACAGAGCAAAGCGCTTCATATTTCTGCGAAAGCAGCATGTCTGCTACATCCTGTCTAGTCGCAGGCATATACAAAGTAGCACCTAATGCATGCGCAAGTACATGCCTTGGCGTCAATGAATGAACTGCCGCCGGCCGCTTAAAAAAAATATCGTGCTGTCTCGTCTCTGATAAAAAACGAAAATATCGCATGCAGTGCCACCTCCTGTTGTAATGACTTGATGATTCAAAAAAGGATGGAGCCGCTAGTCAACTCCATTCCTTTTTGATCGTCCTATTCTTCTTTTGAAGCCGCAGCTTCGTTTGTTACACCTTGATGCTTCTTCTTATTGATTTTATGAACAATAAACGTTCCGATAAACGCTAGGATAATAATCGCAAAGAATGCGAGATGCGGGATTTCAATATGAGCAGCACTTAAGCCCATTTTGATGGCAATAATTCCAATGAGAATAAATGCCGTATTCTCAAGCTCAGGTATACGGTCGATGAGTACAAGGAATAATTGTGCCACTGTACGCATCATGAGAATTCCAAGCATTCCACCTAAAAGAAGAATCCATACTTCCTCAGATACAGCGAATGCAGCAAGAATACTATCTACTGAGAAGGCAAGGTCCATAATTTCTACAGAAATAACAGTTGCCCAGAAAACGCCAAATACACGAATCATCCAGCCTTCTTTTTTCAATTCCTTCGCTTCGTCATCTCCGTCACCTAACCAGAAGTGCTTAATGACCAGCCAAGCTAAGTATGCAGCGCCTAGAACCTTAATCCACCAAAACTTAATAAGCAACATCCCTACGCCAATGAATAGAAAACGGAAGAAATAAGCGCCAATTAATCCGTAGGTTAATGCCTTTTTACGCTGCTTTTCAGGTAAATGTTTCACCATAACAGCTAATACAAGTGCGTTATCTGCTGACAACAAACCTTCAAGCACGACAAGGGTCCCAATAAGCCCCCAAGAGACAGGGTTTGTTAATACCTCTGCCCACATATGCCAATCAAAAAACGAGGCATACGTGTCCAACATATGTTTCAAAATGTCCAACTGGTTTTCCTCCTATAAGTGTAGAAGCATCAGCAGGCTTTCGCCTGCTGTTATTCTTGATCGCTGTTTCTTTCTCACTTTGGAAAATACCCTCATATGAGTCATTGGCAGCGCCTCTTGAATGAAGTTGTTTCTTCTCTTTACACTTCTAACCCATAATTTTGACAAAGAGCTGCAAGTCCGCCAGAGAATCCGCTTCCGATTGCGTTAAACTTCCAATCGCTGCCGTGTCTGTATAGTTCGCATACGACGACAGCTGTTTCAATTGAGAAGTCCTCCCCTAAATCAAAACGAATCAATTCTTCCCCGCCCTCTTCATTTACAACACGAACAAATGCATTAGAGACTTGTCCAAAATTCTGGCTACGTGCCTCTGCATCATGAATCGTCACTGTAATTCCGATACGATCAATGTTAGCAGGAATTTTCGAGAAATCAACGAGAATTTGCTCGTCATCTCCATCTCCTTCACCCGTACGGTTATCACCGGTATGAGTAACACTACCGCTTGGATGCTGCAGATTATTATAGAACACAAAGTCTGTATCTTGTTGACAACGATTGTTTGCATCTACTAAGAAAGCCGAAGCGTCCAAATCAAATTCGGCTCCGCCTGAATATTTATTCGTATCCCAGCCAAGTCCGATCATCACTTTTGTCAGCCCTGGATTGGTTTTCGTTAAATCGACACGTTGTCCTTTTGAAAGCTGAATCGCCATATTCGTATCTCTCCTATCTTCTGAAAATATGAAAACGGGCGTTACCCGATATCTAAGCCGAAGTCTGTTGCAATGCGGGCAAGTCCGCCTTGATAGCCTGATCCAACAGCTGAGAATTTCCACTCTCCGCCATGACGGTATAATTCACCTACAATAATCGCTGTTTCAATTGAAAAGTCTTCCGCCAAATCATAGCGAATGAGCTCTTCATTTGATGCCGCATTTAAAATACGGACGTAAGCGTTAGACACCTGTCCAAAGTTTTGGCTGCGTGCTTCTGCATCATGGATTGTAATGACGAAGGAGATTTTCTCAATACTTGCTGGTACAGTTGAAAGATCAACATTGACCTGCTCGTCATCTCCGTCTCCTTCACCTGTACGGTTATCGCCTGTATGTACGATACTTCCGCCACCGCCAGTTGTTTGATTGTAGAAGACAAAGTCAGATGGAGAGTTTGCTTTCCCTGCTGCATCTAAAAGGAATACGCTTGCGTCTAGATCAAAGTCATGTCCGCCATCATACTTGTTTACATCCCAGCCAAGACCTACGACTACTTTTGTTAAACCTGGATTCGTTTTTGTTAAATCAATTTTTTGACCTTTCGCTAAAGAAATTCCCACTAGGAACCTCTCCCTTCTAATTAAATGTAGTTTCTCGTAATATCGGCAAGCTTCGCATCGTTTGTACCATTTCCTACAGCTACAAACTTCCACTCATTCTCGTGGCGATAAAGCTCTCCAACGATTAATGATGTTTTACCTGCATATTCATCTTTCAAATTATATTTCACTAATTCTTGATTGTTTGAACGGTCAACAATTCGGATGTAAGCATTTTGAATCATACCAAAGTGTTGGTTTCTTCTAAGTGCATCATAAATGTTCACAACGAACACCAATTTATTCACATTGCCTGGTACCTTGCTTAAGTTGACGAGGACTTGTTCATCATCTCCGTCTCCTTCACCTGTCAGGTTGTCACCTGTATGTTCAACACTGCCGCATTTGCTTTTCAAGTTACCAAAGTAAATCAGATCTTTATTTTCAACAAACTTATCATTTTTCAGCATCAGCACTGAAGCGTCACAATCAATATCAGCGCCTCCGCCGCCGCCAAACAGCTTTCCAAGAAAACCGCCGCCTTGTGACACAGGGTCCCAGCCAAGTCCAACTAGAATATTGGTTAGTCCTGCTTTTCCTTTTGTTAAATCAATACGTTGACCTTTTTCTAATGTAATCGCCAAATCAATCACTCCTCCAGCATAATAAAAATCTATTTATTAAGCGATGGACCCTATTAAAATCATCATACATGAAAATTCGACAAAATTCATGAAATGACATTGGAGCCTCTTACTCTTTTTTCTATTTACTAGTATATACGATCTATGTATAAAAGAGGTTTCAATATGATGATATTTTTTTTAAGAAAGATCCATGACAAAAATGATTCATGTCGTAAAAGAAGTGTTTCATGTGAAACATTGTCGAATGTTCCCGTTACACAGCCTCTCGCTTAAAAACAGAGCGCGCATCCACTTCATATGTTGATATAGAAAATTCATGTACATAGCTGTGATAAACCCTTTCATTTCCTTCCGTTCATGACTTTCTTTATACTTATGAATAGAATTCAACGTATTGATGAAAGGGTGTTGATGATGCCATCACTTCATATATTAGATCAAGTCGCCATCCCTAAAGGCCAGTCCGCACAAGAAACATTGGTTCATACGACAGAGCTGGCCAAGCTTGCGGAAACACTGGGGTATGAGCGATATTGGTTTGCTGAACACCACAGCACGAGAGGACTCGCGAGTACAGCGCCTGAAATATTAATGGCACATATTGCTTCACACACATCGACATTGCGCACAGGCTCTGGAGGGATTTTACTCCCGCAGTACAGCCCTTTTAAAGTAGCAGAAGTCACCCGCCAGCTTGAAGCCCTTTACCCTGGGCGGATTGAGATCGGGGTTGGTAAATCCCCAGGCGGAATTGAACGGACGAGACTCGCTTTGACAGACGGCGTGAAGAAAGAACTGTCTCAATTTGACCGCCAGCTGGAGGACCTTCTTTTTTACTTATCTGACAGCCTGCCTTCTGGTCATCGGCATGCAGGAGTGAAAGCGGCTCCGCTCATTGATTCTTATCCGCCAGTCTGGCTGCTTGGACTCGGGGAAAACAGTGCCATCCAGGCGGCATCACTTGGAATCAACTATATTTTCGGACATTTTATTCATCCTGCACGAGGCCGGCAAGCTTTTGAAGCGTATCGGTCACACTTTTCTCCATCCGTTTTCTCACGTCAGCCTCAGTCTATGTTTGCTGTCTTTGTGATCTGCGCAGACACAGACGAGGAAGCAAGCCGCATTGCCACCAGTACAGACTTATGGCTACTTCGGGTTGAAAAAGGGCTGGACAGTCGCGTTCCTTCTATAGAAGAAGCAGAGAACTATCATTACACTGAGCAAGAAAAGAAAAAAGTGTTACAAAACCGCCAGCGAATGATTGTTGGCTCAAAGCAAACAGTGAAAGAACAGCTGCAAATCTTAATGGACCGCTATCAAACAGGCGAGATCATGATATTAAACAATTCATTTGATCCAATGGAAAAACAGCGTTCCTTTGAACGAATCGCAGAACTATTTTGAAGCCAATCTTTCATTGGCTTCTCAAATTGTTGACAAAGGGCTAAAATGAACTTTATTTTAGCCCTTTGTCTTCTTTTCAGCGTGATAGAAAACCTTTGCAGTCTAGGAAGGACGAGTACTGGAGCGGAGCGAATTTCACATTCGTGAGCACCAGCACGCAGGACTGACAAAGAATGCGAGGGTTTGTCTACACGCTGATGGGAAATGTAACATCGAGATGTCAAAAAGCCTCCTTCTGTCATCTGATCGCAAATGTGTCTTCTAATCGTTAGCGAACTGTAAACGCATTGTAGGTGTACCTTTTATATAGTAGAGGTACATATGAAGTAACGGTTTACAATGCTGAGAAGGAAGGAGATGACTGGCCATGAATAAGCGACTCGACTGGGTGGATGCGGCTAAAGGAATCGGCATTCTGCTCGTCGTTATGGCACATGTACCCATTCCTGATTCATTCAAGCAATTTATATACTCATTTCATATGCCACTCTTCTTTTTACTATCAGGTATGATGTTTCGATCATCCTCACAACCTGCTATATCATCTATACAGAAAAAAGCGAAAAGCTTGCTCTTACCTTATCTCTATTTCTCCATTATTACGTACGTTTTCTGGTTCACGGTGACCCGATTTTTCGCCTTTAAGGGGCAAACAGATATTGATCCCTTCGTTCCATTTACGGGAATTTTCATATCAAATGCCGATGAAGCAAGACTGACGCATAACCCAGCCATCTGGTTTTTAACGACGCTCTTTTTAGTGGAAATGTTGTTTTTCTTGATGCATCGTCTGACAAAAGGAAAACCAGCTGTATTGATGTTACTGACCGTCCTTTGCGGTGGAGCCGGATATGCTTCCACGCTATTGTTAAACCAGAGTCTCCCTTGGAATGCCAACGTTGCGTTAACGGCTGTTGTGTTTTATTCAATCGGATTTTTAGCAAAACAATGGTTTGTGGAATTAAAAACAGATCCTACCCTTCTGTTATGTACAGGTCTGCTTGTACTGACTGCATATATGCAAAGCTTTAATTCACGAATTGATATGCGGGTCAATGACTATGGAGATCTATTCATTTTTTATGCTTGTGCACTGCTCGGTTCAGCTGCTGTCATTTATTTAAGCTTCAAATTGAAAACGTCCACGATATTGACGTATCTCGGACGTCATTCCATTGTGATTCTCGTCCTGCAATTTGCCGGTATCGATATCATGAAGGCATTTGTTTATTACGGACTAGGCATCAATATCTCTGATACAGCGCAGCTTTCTTGGACGCTCTTTTATACGATCGGTACATTGCTGCTCATGGTGCCATGTATCTCTTTCTTGAGCAAGTATCCTATGCTGCTCGGCAAACCAGCAAAGTCAGCACACCGCTACAAAGAAAAAACATCCGCCGGCTAATGGGGCGGATGTTTTGCTATTATTCATCATTTAATTGAGAAGGATAAAGCGTCATTCCTCCATCAACAAATAATGTAGTACCTGTAATATAGGCCGCTTCTTTCGATACGAGAAATGCAGCGGCGGACCCAATCTCTTTCGGATCGCCAAACGTTCTCATTGGAATTTTCTCAAGTTGCTTTTGTTTTTTCTGTTCATATTGAAGGTCGTCATTTGATTCCGTTGCCATTGTACCTGGTGCAATCGCATTGACCCGAATACCCGCTTCGGCATAATCAAGAGCCAGCGTCTTCGTCATCATATTCATTCCTCCTTTAGAAGTAGAGTAATGAACATTGAACGGACGCGGGATCTCTTGATGGACACTGGATATATTCAAGATTGACCCTTTCACATCATGCTCCATCATATACGCAATCGCTGCCTTTGCTCCTAAAAATGAGCCTGTGATATTCACATCAATGACCTTTTGCCATTGTTCCAACGTCATTTCATGCGGCATTGCTTCTTCACCATTAAATCCTGAATTATTGACGAACACATCTAGTGCGTTAAAATTCTCCAGCGCGGCATCCATTAACGCCTGAATTCCTTCCTCTTTGGAGACATCTGCGTGTACTTTCACCGCCCTACCTCCATGCTGCTGGATGGCTTGTACTGTTTCTTCAGCACCCTCTTCATCACCTTTATAATTCACAACCACGTTCATTTGTTCTTGTCCAAACCTCAATGCGATGGCTTGTCCAATCCCTTTAGAAGAACCTGTCACAATGGCTGTTTTCCCTTTTAAGTCTTGATACATTCTCATTTCCTCCAATCACGTGCTTCATCTTGTTGATACACAATGGTTACCCATTTTGAAAAAAAGAAAAACACAATCCTCTTGAATACAAAGGATTGTGCTGTTCATCAAACTAAAAGGTGTTATAAACATTCTCACATGTTTCAGCTGTGGGCTGGTAAAAGCAATGTGACTTATACCTTGCCACAAACGGCTGATTGTACCAAGTGGATGGACAATTTCCAGGCGGTTTGAAATACCAAAGACTGAATTTCGCAGGCCAAAAACGTTCACCATTAATGTTCCTCCGTGCAAGTGTCTTTTCACTTTCTCGTGCTCGCTGATAAAAATAACCATGCGTGACTGCCTCAAACGCATGCTCCTGATAAATCATTTGTGGAATCGTACGCAGCCCTTTAAAGTCAGAACAGTTGGCACGCAAACGATTGATGCCTACATTTCCTACAAGCAGCATCCCTTGTTTCCCTTCACCTTCCGCTTCGGCTCTCAGCAGTCTGGCCATTAAATCAATATCAGAGCTTGTCGCTCTTACCACTGCCATACATCCACCTCCCATTCATTTCTCTTTTATTTTATGTAGGGTTTCTGTGTAGATGACTGCCATTTTGAAGGGAAAAGACACATTCCGTGTCGAGAGCCTGTCTAAATACCTCAACATTTCGCTGGACAAGTGTCTCTATGTCAACAACACACAAACCTAGTGATCATACACATCACAGGAAAAAATATTCATTACTAACGACTCATTTACAAGTCATAAAAATCCTTCTATTTGCTACATCTTCTTCAAAAACAGTCATTTGAACCTATTCAATAATCCGACTCAAAACCTTAAAATATAAAATGTTGAGTTTTTACAGGAGATTTCAAACAATAAAATACACATTTCTCCTCTCAACATAGTGTCATTTTTACTACTTGAAGTGGATGAACCTTTCGAACGCACTGAGGTATTGACAGTACTTTCGCTTCATTCTACAGTAAAAAACATACAGTATTTTTCTTTTTGTGCAAAAAGAACGATATGAACTAAAGCTTTCCAATGAAATTCACCATAAAACCCGAGGAGGAAAACATCTCATGTTTAAAAAGAAATTATCCCTGTTTCTTCTGATTTTGTGTGTAACTGTTGTCGCTGCTGCTTGTAGTGGTGGAAAAGACAAAACTGCTGCGAAAGAAAGCGATACAAAAAAATCCCTTGATGCAGCTGAAGTAAAAGTAGAAAGTGCTGAGTACACTTTACCACCTCAATACGATACATCTGTTCAGGATGATCAATATGTCCTAAAAGTGAATGTATCTGTAAAAAACATCAGCAAAGAACCATTGAATGTGGATAAAAGCAACTTTACGCTTTACCAAGATGACGCTCAGGTGTCTACCATCTCTCCTGATGACTACAACGAAGTATTATCTTCAAGCTCTCTAAACGCAGGTAAAGTATCAAAAGGTGGTCTTTTCTTTGTGGTTGATAAAGAAAAAGACTATCAATTGGTTTACACAGAGCCTGGTTCTGGATCGAAAAAAGATGACAAAACACTAGAATTCGATATTAAAGGAAAAGACTTGATGAAAAAGGCAGATACACTTCAAGCGTCTGCAAAAGCCCTTTCTTCTTATATTGATGTCATGATTTTTGGTAAGAAAAATGACGATTTCGAAAAACTAACAGGTGATAACAAATCAACTGTCGTCAACGAATTTGATAAATCATTCAAACAAGGCTATATTTCTTCTTCTGGTATTTCATCTAGCTCAGCAAAAGACGAAAACCTTGATAAGCTTCTAAAAGCTGTGAAAGAAACATTAGCTGAAAAATCAAAAGTATCAACGAAAACAAAATCAATCAGCGGTGATAAAGCTGTCGTGACTGTGACACTTACACCAATTGATGCAAGCCCGCTTGTCGATCGTTTAAAAGAAAAAGCAACTGAATTCTACAGCAAAAACCGTACAGCATCTTATGATGATGCACAGAAATATCTACTTTCTATCTATCCAGATGAATTTAAAAAATTAGGACCATCATCTTCTGAAGAAACAGTAGAAGTGAACATGAAGAAAAACGATATCGACCAATGGAAACTTGATTTGAACGACTACAAAACAAGCTCATTGGTTGAAAAGTTCATCAAGAACTAAAGAAAACCCCCGGTTCCCGGGGGTTTTTTGTTATAATTTATCATCTGGTTAGCGACAGACAAGAAGTGTTGCAGCTGGAGCTAATACAAAAGGTAAACCATTTAAAGAAGTAGATAAATACAAAAACAAGCCCCCAAAAGGGTATTATTATCACTGGCATCCCTATAAAAGGACTCCAAAAGCTCATGCTTTCCAAGGAGGTCCTGTTAAATAGTAAATAGAGGTGAATCATGTATCATTACGAAAAGCTATATAAACAGTATTTATATAAACAAGATCAATTGACTTTTACTAAAGAACAAGTCGTTGAGATGATAACGTCTAAATTTAAAGCTAGAGAATTTTCAAAAACAAAGATTTTAGATTTAGTAAATGATGATCACTTTGAATATAATAAGATATATAAATGTTTTGTCATTGATGATCCGAGTATATTGATTCAATTGTTTTCGAATGAGGAAAAAAAGGATCATCGTGAACAAGTGCTTCACAATCGTCTTCATCCGTTAAATCCTAAAAGAGTAAAAGAATGGGATTATAATCACTTATTGCTTGATGAACAAGAAGGTAGAAGAATTGATATCATTTTAGAAAGTAAAGATGGAGTATATGTTTCAGAATTTACCGTAAGAGCTAGCTGCGAAAAGCTTGATAGGTATATGAATGCTTTAATTGTAGGTGCAATTATTGAAAATGAGTTAGAAGAATATCCAGTTGATATTCATGACGAGTATTTTCAATTTTATTTAGAGAACTTGGAACAATTCGGTTTCTTAGACTAAAACATACGGTGATCGGCATTCACTTGAAAACGCCCTCTATCATAGAGGGCGTTTCTTTATTTTGCAAGCATCCATTTCTCTTTCATAAACAAACTTCTCACGATGACAAACAAGATCATCACTGTCAGCGCCGAGGAGCCGAGCGTCAGGGCAATTGACATTGGGTCAACGATGCCAAACATCAATTGCTTACATAGTGCATGAATATTAAGGAATGGGATCGCAAAGTAATACGTATCTAGCTGCGTAGCGCCTGCTCTCATGGTGAAAAACATCGGAATCACACCTAGTGTAATGATCATGGACATGTACGATTGTGCTTCTTTCACTGAGCTTGAAACGACACTGAGCAGCAGTTCGATCATGGATACCATGAATGAGAAAATAATTAATGCCGCTAACATAACGCCGATGATGCTCCACACTTGATCTCCGAAGTTCAGCGCTTGTTTCAGTTTTTCTGTAAAGAGCAATGTAGAGAGCAGCAGCATGCCAATCGCCACAATGCCACTTAATATACCAAACATAGAAACAGCTAGCCATTTTCCAATTAAAAGCTGAAGTCTGCTGGCCGGTGTCAGGAATAAAGCTTCAATTGACTTTCTATCCTTTTCACCTGCTACGATATCAAGCGCAGCTGGCAAAGCACCTGAGATCACGGACGTCACTAAAATCATTGGAAGGAGAATCGACAGCAGCATGGTGGTCACCCCGTTTTCTCCATCCCCGTCCTCTCCTTCTTGCACATCAACCGATTGTACCTCAAACGGATGGATCACTGACGATTTGATCTGATCCTGTGCCAAACGCTTTTCTACGACTTGGTTTTGATATTGTTCAAGCAATGATTGCAGCATTTGAACCGCAATCACGGAATCATCATCTGTTGGATACCCATGGACTTTAATGGCAAACGATGTTTGATGCTGAAGCATATCGCCTGCATCTTTTGGCATTTCTAGATAAGCATTTGCCTCACCGTCTTTAACGGCTTGTTGCGGGTCATCAAAAGTTTCAAGTTTCAGGTTTTTCACTTCTTTGATCATGTCATTCATATCGGACGGAAGCTTTTCATTGATTGCGACTGTATACGTTTTATCGCCTGGATCAGCGATCATGCTTTCGTAGAAAAACACGAGTCCGAGCATCGTCAAAAGAGGGATCAACACTGTTAAGAGCAGCGTTTTTCTGTCTCTGAGCGAATCTGTCATTTCTTTTAAAAAGACGGTTTTCCACATTATGCATTCCCCCTTGCGAGCTTCGACATAAAGATGTAATTCAAGTCTTCACTTTGTTCCTGTGCATATAATTCTGGAAGCGTTCCTTTGTACACGAGCTCCCCTTGATGAATCATCATGACACTATCACAAAGCAGGCTGACTTCTTCCATGATGTGGCTTGAAAATAGAATCGTTTTATTTTGCTGTTTCAACTGATGAATAAACTCTCTAAAAATATTACTCGATGTGATATCTAAACCTGTTGTCGGTTCGTCAAACAAAATAATGTCAGGGTCATGAATCAATGTTCTGGCAATCGCCACCTTTTGCTTCATCCCTCTTGAAAATCCTTTTACCTTGCGATCCATGTACTGCCTCATCCCGAATCGCTTTGCCAAATCCTCAATTCTCGCTTTGATTTCATGCTGATCTAAGCCATATAATTTCCCAAAGTATTCAAGGTTTTCACGAGCCGTCAAACGGTCATAAAGTCCCGTCTCGCCGCCAAATAAGACCCCAATTCGCTTCTTCACTTCAGTTGCTTCTTTGACTGTATCAAAGCCTGCAACATTGACTGTTCCATGAGTAGGCTCCAATAATGTCGCAACGGCGCGTAATAATGTGGTTTTCCCCGCACCATTTTCTCCTAAGATGCCGACGACTTCTCCTTCCTTCACGGAGAACGTCATATGTTTCATCGCCTTTACGACTTTTTTCTTATCTGTAAACCAGCAACTACAATCGCGTAGAGTAATCATTTGGTTCGCCCCTTTCGACTATCTACGTCTATGATAGAAAAAATACCGCCTGTCTGACATAAAAATGTCGCGAAACGTCCTTTTTCTGTCTTGAAATGATCCATTTTAAAAAACAAATGGTAAAATAGACAAATAATAAGAAGAGTCATAGGTGATTTTTATGATAAAAGTAGGTCTTGTCGATGATTACCGAGTGGATTTAGAAAAGCTGCATGCCATTGTCGGCAGAATGGATGCCGTTGACATCGTTTTTGTGACGCAGTCAGCGGAGGATGCATATGAGAAGGTCAAACAGGGCGACATTGATCTATTGTTTGCAGACATTGAGATGCCTGGCATGTCAGGCTATGAATTAGCAGACCTTATTCACTCTCATGCACTGAATGTAGATGTTGTATTTGTGACGGGAAACAGTGGGTATGCTGTCCATGCCTTTGATTTGAATGTCCATGATTATATTATGAAGCCTTATCAAGCTGATCGAATCGCCAAATCCTTAGAGCGCTACATGTCCACCAAGCAGGAGAAAAGCATTCACGGACGGCTTCTCATCAAACAGCAATCAGATATCCATGTACTGCAAAAAAAGGATGTCATCTTTGTTGAACGTACTGGCAGGTCGACGACCATTGTCACAACAACAGGAGATATTCAAACATACCAAACTCTCAACGAGTTAAAAGGTGATTTAGCTGAGAAAGACTTTATCCGCTCCCACCGCTCGTTTATCATCAATATTCATTACATTAAGAACTTTTCGGCGTATGCCAAAAATTCATTTATCGTGTCTTTTGAAGGGACTGATAAAAAAGCCATGATGACGAAGCAGCAATTAGAATACTTTAAGAAATACTACTTTTAAGGAGAACGAACGTGAACGCTTTCTATCTTGGATTTCGCATATATACGCTCATCTGGCTCGGTCTTGCAGTTCAAGCTGCTGCTAAAGCTGTTCTGCCTTTGTCATCAAGCATGGTGTGGCTTCTGACCTTTTGCATCTTGTGCCTTTACACCTTTTTCATTTACAAAAGGTTTTGGCTAGGTATGAGTGGTTACGTGATATTAGGCGCTTTTGTGCTCATTACCTGTTCAGGCATTTCACTTTTTCTCACGCACGGAAATGGACTAAGCCATCTTCTAACTGTCCTCATCATTTTGACAGTCGATCTCCTTTCCTTCAAGGTGATGCAAACAGAGCAACGATTAAATGGACGGCTTCAAGAGCTGATTCATGCTGAGTCGAGAACCAATGACTTGCTGCTTGAGCTGCGAAGTAAACACCATGAAACAGCTAGACATTTAAATGCCTTTTCCGCATCGAATGACGAGCATGAGATCAAAGATTTGATTCAGCAATACGTGAAACATTTCCCTTGGATCAAAGGGGAAAATGCTTATTTGGCTTCCTCCCTTCATTCCTTTTTCCAACGGGCTGAAAAAGAGGAGATTGCCCTTTCACTAGATCTTCAAGCACCCTTTTCTTCTCTTCCTTTTTCTAAAGCGGATCAGGTGAGTTTTACTGGCAACCTGCTTGATAACGCATTAGATGCCGCCATTGAAGCGAAGCAAGCTGGGAACGAGGGAAACATCTCGATCACGACTTCCATCCGGAGCGGGCTCTTTTTGATTCATTGTGAAAACAGTACGAAGGGAATGGAAAAACACGTATTAGATCATCTGTTCAAGACGTTTGGCCGCTCGACAAAAGGCGGTGATCATCAAGGTATGGGTACTTATATCATTCATCAGCTTGTTGAAAAGGCAGACGGCACGCTTGATTTTACGTATCGTTCTCCAAACCTGAGGCTCGTAATCAAGATTCCTCTCACAATGGCATAAAAAATAAGGTGCTACTTGGCACCTTATTTTTTATATTATGAAAAGATCTGATCGATTTCGTTGATTTCTTCTTTTGTTAATTGAACATCGTTTGTTTTCAAGTTTTGTAAGACTTGCTCGGCTCGTTTTGCACCCGGAATTATGGCATCAATGCCATCCTGCGCCAATAGCCACGCCAGCGCTACATGAGCTGTTTCGGCATGTTTTGATTGCGCAATGGCCTTCAGCTTGTCTACTTTTTCGAGGTTTTGAAGGAAAGCATCGCCTTGGAAAAGCGGGTCCTTTGCTCGAATATCATCAAATGTCGCATCCTTTGTAAACTTCCCAGTCAACAGGCCTGACGCCAATGGAAAATAAGGGATAAAGGAAATCCCATGCTCCACACAGTATGGGAGAAGGTCTTGCTCAGCCTGACGTTTCAGCAGAGAATACTCTGATTGAAGCACGTCTAGGTATCCATCTCGATTAAAGGTTTGAAGCTGTTCAAAATCAAGGTTTGATGCCCCAATTGCCCGGATTTTCCCCTCATCCTTCAATTCCTTTAAAGTACCTGCCACTTCATCCAGCGGCGTGCGGCCATCTGGGAAATGCATATAGTACAAATCAATATAATCGGTTTGGAGCCTCTTCAGGCTGTCTTCGACCTGCTGTCTTAAGAAATCTCGGCTATTATCCAGTTCAATTTGCCCGTTTACCTCTTTATGAGCCCCTTTTGTCGCAAGAACCAGTTCTTTTCGGCCGCCTCTTTTGGCAATGATCTCACCAATCAATTCTTCTGAACGGCCCAGCCCATAAATAAAAGCAGAATCTAAGAAATTGACACCATGATCAAGAGCTGTTTCTACCAGCTCCCGCCCTGCATCTTCACTCAGATTCGGGAATAAATTATGCCCGCCTACTGCATTTGTTCCAAGCCCTATCGGATTCACCTGTAAATCAGTTCGTCCAAGCGTTACTTTTTTCAAAAGCTCATCTCCCTTATCTGCTTAATCATCCTTATTTTCCCATGAATCATTTTCAACATTCAAGTATTCTGCTCTCTGAAAATCAATCTGGAGGTGGACGCTTTGAAAGAAAAAAGTTTTGCGATGTGAATTCTAACACATCTTTTGAAATGAAAACTACCTCCATTTCAAGATTTTTACACACAAAACATTTAAAACCCATGATAAATAGATAAATTAATTCTTATTAACTAGTATATTCTACTTATTAAATTCCGTTTTTTATAGGTATTTGTGTAAAAATCTATCAAAGATAGGGACTAAAACCTATTCCTCATCACGAATGAAATTCGATAGAATGAATAGTGCAAATCGTCATTAGGATATTTTCCCCTTTAACACCCGAATATACCATTCTATCTGTTTCTTTTTTCTCAGTCAGATAACGGGAAGAAAATGACGAAAGAAAAGCAAAGGAGCATCAACTGTGAATCTTAAAAAAATAAGTGCACTCCTCATGATTTCATTCGTGATGATCATCTCTGCAGCCTGCCAGAGCTCAGCAAAATCAACAAAGGATGACCAAAAATCAACAAAAACAGCAGAGGTAAAAGTGAATAGCTACGAATATACGTTACCAGAAGACTCAACAACTACCTTGCGAGACAATGAATTGGTGTTAAAAGTCAACCTGACGATCACCAACAAAGGTGACAAAGCCCTTTCACTATATAACTCTGATTTCACCCTTTATCAGGACGATGCCAAAGTCTCTGATTTAAAATTCTACGGCAGTAAAGACCGCCTTGATCTTGGGTCATTGAACAAAGGGAAATCACTATCAGGAGCGCTTTATTTCCTAGTAGATAAAGGCAAAAAATATCAGTTCGTGTACCAAGATAGCATCAAGAAAAACAGCGATTCGATCGAAATTGAACTAGATGGCGAAAAGATACTAGATACAGCGAAAAAGCTAGATAACCCAGCAAAAGCGCTATCTGCTTATACAGATCTCATTGTTTTTGACAAAAAGAATGATCAATTCTCAGAATTAACAGGTGACAATCAATCAGATGTCGTTAATAAATATCACGAAATGTTCGTGAAAGACTTCAAGAGAAGTGCAGGCATATACGGAAATGAAGTCAGTGACCGCGATATTTTATCCATGTACAAACGCATGCAAAATACAATGAAGGATAAAGCGAAAGTGGAAACAAGTGTGAAAACCATCTCAGATGACGAAGCGAAGGTTGTCGCTCAAGTAACCGGTATTGATGCTTCTAACTTAAAAGACAAACTAGACAAACAAAGAGATGAGTTTTACAACGGCAAAATCCGTTCGAAAGAAGAATTGTATAAGAAAAGCTTGAATATGTACGCATCTGAGTTTGAAAAGCTTCCTCCAGTCTCAAGCCCTGCTGAGTATGAAGTGAAAATGAAACGTAACGGAGATGGTCAGTGGAAAATTGACCTCAATGATTATAATACAGAGCAATACATGAGTGGTTTTATTAAAACAAGATGATGAAAAAAAGACGCTGGCTCCTTGAAAGGTGCCGCGTCTTTTTTCATGCTATGATACAGTCGTCTCTTGCTCTTCTTTGACCGCTTTTTCAATGTCTTTAAATCGGCTCGATACAGTGGACGCACTAATACCATACTTTTTAGCAACTTGTGCTTGAGAAAGCGGGGCATCGCTTGCAAGTGAATGAATATAATATTCGATTCCCGCAGCAAATGACGCCGCTTTACGGATCACAGGTGCTTTCTGATCACAGTAAGCTTTCCAAACCGTTAAAGCGCCATCTGTCAGGCTTTGGTCACCGTGCTCTTTCATCCCGTCTTCAATCAGCTTGGCTGTTTCCAGCTGAACATCACTAGCCCAGTCCATCCGATCTGCTGATAGTCCTACTGTACTTCCTTCTGTTTGAGCAGGCGCTTCTGTTTCTTCAACTTCTTGCTTCGCAAACATACACTTCAGCACTTCAGGGAAGGCTTCTCTCATAAATGTGCTGCGTGCTCCTCCGTTTGCCTCATGTGCTTCAACGAGCTGGCGAACCTGAAGAAGAAGCGTATCAGTAAACTCTTTCGCAAACATCGTATATTGAATGAAAAACTCTGCCTTTTCTTCAAACTGAACAGGGAAACCTAGAACAAGACTACCTTTCTCTGGCAGCACAGTTTGATCCGGCTTCACATCAACTTCAACCTTCTCAGCTGTCACCATATTCTCAAAGTATAGAGACTCGTCCGTTTTTTCATTTAATAAAAGCAAAGATGGCTCCATGTCTGTCCAAGATTCCACCACCTGTCTTGTTTTAGGACGGGTAATATCTTCTGCTTTTTTTTTCAGGAATTCTTGGAAGATGGTCTCTTTCTTATCTGTTAATGGGCGGAAGAAAATGCCCCATACACTCAAATGAAAGACTGAGATTTGTTGCGTTTCTTTATCCATATCTGCTAGGAAAGAAAACTCATTAATGAATTGATTGATCGCTCTCTGATGCTTAGAGAACGCATAATTCATTAAATCCTTTTGAACTTGTACAGCTTCCTTAAACACAAGCTCAGACGTTTGTTCTCCGCCTGACTTTTGACCACAGCAATGTTTATATTTTTTTCCGCTTCCGCATGGGCAGAGCGCATTTCGTTTAATTTTTCCCAAAATAAAACCTCCGACATTCTAGTCTAACCTCACTATTTTAACAAACGATTGCACAGGAGGGTTTTATTTTCAAGAAAAAAGAAAAATCAGAATGATCAGATAAATAACAAAGACGTCTAAAAGAGCAAGGCGGCTCATAGTCAAAAGCACTCTGTCTCTGTTTATTTTCTCCAATCATTCCAATAGATTTCCCTCAGCTCATCCCTTCGAATAGCTGCTTTGCTTCAAAATAAAAGATTTGCACGAACTTTTTCGTATTGACTCTGCCTGTTGACCCTGCAGATGAAGAAGTCTTCTGCATTTCTTTCATTCTTTGGCTGACATCAGTGAAATCAAAAAACTTCGACGCATAGTGCTCAAATTTAGGGTTTGAAAAATCTGTGAGCCCTAGTGATGCGAAATGATTTAAGGAATGATGGATGGCTCGTCTAATTCGCTGCTCTGCTGCTTTCACTTCCCGCATCACTTCCACATCCGACGCACCACGACCAAGCTTTCGTTCCGCCGTTTTGATAAATAGCTGCTTTAATGGCGGAAAATTCACCTCATGAGAATTGGCTGTCTGCGTTTCATGTAAGTAGATCAAGATCTCTAGTAAATCCTTAGAGCCACTCTCTCCGACAATTCCTAATTCAGATAGGAGGAATTCCCCTGCCTCTTTCATCGTTCTTCGCTTCGATCCAGTACCTGTCTCATGAGAAATCACCGGCTCTAAAGGCAGCACATGTCGAAGAGAAGTTTGAATATCGTAAATTGATTTTTCGAGCTTGATCCGCTCCATGACCTTTCGAATGACACTGACAATCTCAATTCGATTGACGGGTTTATGAATATAATATTCAATTCCAAGTTCATAGGCTTCTGCCATCATCTCTTTTGCTTCTACTTGAGATATCATGATGACCTTTCCTTTGAATTCAGGGTGAATATGACGTATGGTTTGAATGCCGTCTCTAGCTGGCATTAAAAGATCAATCAGAAGGATGTCTACTTTTTTCAGGTTCAATGAATGCGCTTCTAATCCAATGCCGTCATCAGCTTCATCCACGACCTCTCCTAGATCCTCATCCTCAATGATCTGACCTAAAATCGAGCGTATTGCACGATCATCATCTGCAATGAAAAATCGCATACACTCACCCTCTCTGTATTAAATTTTTTATCGGAAGGACAAGCTGAAAAGCTGTTCCCTTCGTTTCTTTCTGCTCAATCTGGATTTGACCGTCCAGCTCTTGAACCAGCTCTCTCACATAGGATAAGCCAATCCCAGTTGACGGTGTTCCATATGCATCAAATTTTGAGGTATATCCAGGATCAAATACAATCTCTCTCAATTTCTCAGGAATACCCGGTCCATCATCCTCAACCCGAATCTCTATTTTATCATGACTCCCTTTTAATACGAGTGAGATGGCTCCATCATCCTTGATTGCTTCAACTGCATTTGCCATTAAATTATTAATCAGCGATAAGAAAATGAACACATGATACTCATGCAAGTGAATGCCTTTTATATCAGATGTAAAGGAAATGTTCTTCCCGAGAGATAGCGCATATTTCTCTTGAATGCGAATCACGATTTGAACAAGATCCTCTGCCCTCATATAATCTTGCATATTCTCCTTGGAAATTAGCTTTGAAAGCCCAGCGTAAATACGCTGATTGTCCTTTTTGACTTCATGTATTTCCCCTGCAAGCTTGAGCAGCTCCTGACTCACTTTCTTTCCTGCCTCATGTTCATTCAGCAGACGATAGAGCCGATAGGATTCTTGCGTTATGTGCTCTGTATGATTTAACGTTTTCTTTAAATGAACTGTTTCCTCATATAGATTTGAAATGACCATCATCATATGCTCATTTTGCTTCATGATTTGTTTCTCTCTTGATTGTGCCTCATACAGTCTCATCATATTAAAAAAGCTGATGACCACGAAGCTGTGAGCAAATGCAATGAGGATCATATCACTCAGCTTTGAGAAAGTCATGGTTGTATCAAACACTAAAAATTGTACAAACAGCTCAACAAAATCAGCAAGCAGTTCAATCATCAGTCCGATCAGCCCAATAAAAATGGAACGTTGCTTGAAACGTCCTGTACGGACAACAAAGAAAAGCAAAGCATATGTAAAGTAAAAAAAGAAGCTCGGAAACTGCTGATAAAATGACAGAGCCAAATCAGCTTTTTGCTGAATAAGGTCTAAACCTACCCGAAATAGAACAATGGCTGCACCTGTTAAAAACCCTGGCAGCAATGGTCTTGATTTTCTTAAAAGTAATAAGCAAAAGAAAAACGCAGGTGCCCCAAAACTAATGCGAAATGTTTCATTCACAGGATAAAACTTCAGCTCTCCCGCAAGCGGCACAATGACGATCATAAAAATCAAAATAAATGCGTCTTTTTTGACAAGCTGGTTTAAACTCAAATGACTGACATCCCTTCCCCTGTCTACATAGCCACAGTATACAAGGAGACTCTTTGCTTCACAATGAGCAAAAAAATTATTTTCACGGCTTCTTCTCTCTTCAAAATCATTTTTTATGACTATTCTCCGAGGAGGCATGGTGACCTTTCAGCTATTCTACGATTTGGATATTGTCTACAATAATGGGAATTGTTTAGACAATTGCATGCAGACTGATTTTTATTTGTAAGTTTTTCTGTAGATTTTCGTCAGATTGTGTAGTTTCCAAGATAAATTGAATGAACAATTTTAGTGAAACTATATGTAAGCGTTTTCTGATTTTTCACTAAAAACCCTTTTTGTTGTTTCGCCGCCAAAGCCTTCATTTGAACATATATTTAGGTGTAAAGGAGTGGTACAAGCAGCGCATGACAAGTTCTTTGAAGATGTGTAACATGTTTTCGTGCCTATTTGATCGCATTTTTTGTCATCCGCCAATTCAATAGGGTACTTTTTGATTTTTGATTGGAGGAATCGTATGAAAACAGCAATTTCTAATAATACACAACACGCATGCCAGTCTTCTGTTGATCAATGGGCAGAAGAAATACGTCCGTATTACAAAAACGGGCAGAACGCTGGCTACATTCCAGCACTCGGAAAAGTAAATTCCTCTCAACTTGGTATCAGCGTGATAGGCCCAGATGGATCATCTGTACGTTATGGTGATTGGGACGTTCCCTTTACCCTGCAAAGTATCTCAAAAGTCATCAGCTTTATAGCTGCCTGTTTAGGAAGAGGCGTTCCGTACGTCTTGGATCGGGTAGATGTAGAGCCAACTGGTGATGCATTTAATTCCATCTACCGCCTTGAGATGCATAAACCAGGGAAGCCCTTTAATCCAATGATTAATGCTGGAGCTATTACCGTATCCTCCATCCTTCCTGGAAAGACTTCTACAGAAAAGCTAGCATATATTTTCGATTTAATCGAAAACTTAATAGGTAAGCGTCCTTCTGTTAATGAAGAGGTTTATCAATCAGAATGGGCAACTGCACACCGCAACCGGGCACTTGCTTATTATTTAAAAGAAACCAATTACTTAGAATCAGATGTCGAGGACACGTTAGAAGTGTATTTAAAGCAATGTTCCATTGAGGTCACAACAGAGGACATCGCCTTGATTGGACTGATTATTTCAAGTGATGGCTTCCATCCCTTTAAACAAGTCCAAGTCATCCCAAAAGATATCGCAAGACTAACAAAGGCATTGATGCTGACATGCGGCATGTACAATGCGTCTGGTAATTTTGCTGCTTTCGTAGGCGTTCCAGCCAAAAGTGGTGTGTCTGGAGGAATCATGGCTTGCGTTCCGCCAAGCGCAAGAAGAGAATTCCCATTTCAGACAGGCTGCGGTATCGGCATTTATGGTCCTGCCATTGACGATTGTGGAAATAGTATTACCGGTGTCATGATGCTGAAGAAACTCGCCAAAGAGTGGGATCTCAGTATTTTTTAAAAAGAACAGTGATGAATTCGAAGAGGTGATGTTATGAACGAAAAAGCTTTGCTATCTTATTTAACAACTACAAATGATTTTATTTGGACTTATCTAATCATTGCTCTGTTACTTGGAGTAGGGGTCTACTTCACATATAGATCACGCTTCCTGCAAGTCAGAATGCTGAAAGAAATGCTGCGTGTTCTAAAAGAAGGAAGAAAAGAAAAAGAGGGAATCTCACCGTTCCAAGCATTTGCCATCAGTATGGCAGCACGTGTCGGAACAGGGAATATCACAGGGATTGCCATCGCTATTGCGATCGGTGGACCTGGCGCAATCTTCTGGATGTGGATCGTAGCGATTATCGGTTCTGCTTCAAGCTTTGTTGAAAGTACACTAGCTCAGGTGTATAAAGTAAAAGATAAAACAGGATTCCGCGGTGGACCTGCTTATTACATGGAAAAAGGGTTAAATAAGCGCTGGATGGGGATTTTATTTGCCATCCTGATTACGATCTCTTTTGGGATTGTCTTTAACGCCGTGCAATCAAATACAATCACCGTCGCTTTTAAAAACTCTTTTGGCCTAGATCGTTTAACTGTCGGAATCGTTATGGCTGTTATTTTTGCGTTCATTATTTTCAAAGGGATCAAAGCGATTGCAAAAGCATCTGAATATATTGTCGTTTTTCTTGCCGTTGCTTACATCGGGATTGCTTTCTTTGTGATTATCACAAATATCACTGAACTACCAGGTGTCATCAGTACGATTGTGAAGCACGCTTTCGGATTTGAACAGTTTGCCGGCGGTACATTAGGTGGAGCATTGTTACAAGGGATTAAACGCGGTCTCTTCTCAAACGAAGCCGGTATGGGTAGTGCCCCTAACGCAGCAGCAACTGCTGTTACGAGCCACCCCGTCAAACAAGGATTAATCCAAGCATTTGGTGTGTTAACAGATACGTTAATTATTTGTACAAGCACAGCCTTTCTTGTTCTGTTCTCTGATGCGTATAAAACAACCAATCTGGAAGGAATTGAGCTAACTCAGGCTTCATTAAGCCAGCACATTGGCCCTTGGGCTTCTGGATTCCTGGCGATCATGATTTTCTTATTCGCTTTTAGTACGTTAATTGGTAACTATTACTATGGTGAAACGAACATTGAGTTCTTGGGAGCGAATAAAATTTGGCTCAACATCTATCGTGTTGCTGTCATTGGCATGGTTCTATTCGGAGCTGTTGCGACTGTTCCTCTCGTTTGGGGTCTAGCCGACTTATTCATGGGTCTCATGGTCATCGTCAACCTCATTGCCATTACCATGTTGTCCAAAGTCGCCTTTGCAGCACTGAAGGATTACATGAGACAGAAAAAAGAAGGCAAAGATCCTGTTTTCTATAAAAATGCCGTTCCAAACAATGAAGAGATTGAATGCTGGGACGACGAACCTGTTTCCTTGAAAAAGAATCAAATCGGATAAAACAAATAAGCTCTGGTCATATGATCAGAGCTTATTTCTTTATGTTAAAAATTCGAGTATGAGCTTATTCACGACATCTGGTTTTTCATGATTGATCCAATGAGTGGCATCATCGACAAAAATCAGCTGTCCATTTGGGCAAATTTTGATTGTTTCTTTTGCGAGCTTTCTGCTTAGAAACTTGTCCTCCATTCCCCAGATCATGCGGACAGGAACGAGAATTCGTTTGGAAATCGGTTTTTCAAAGCCGCCTTTTTTAATACCTCGATACCAATTCAACATGGACGTAATGGCTCCCGGCTGCGTCCATGCCAGCTTATAGCTTGAGACATCTTCCTTCGTGAACAGATGAGGTCTTGTAGACAGTCCAATTGCTTCATCCAGTCTTTGAAAGTGATTTTCTTGAAGGGCTGCCTCTGGTACATTTGGAAGCTGAAAGAACGCGATATAAGAGCTCTTCTTCCACTGCGGCGGATAAAACGGAAGGACCTTCATCATCACACGAGGATGCGGCATGTTGACGATGATTAATTTCTCTACATATTGAGAACGGGTTGAAGCAAGATGCCAAGCAACAGCTCCGCCCCAATCATGTCCGCCGACAATGGCCTTTTGATTTGGGCTCAGTGCCTTAATTAATCCCACGATATCATCTCTTAATTTGTCTAAGACGTATGATTCGACTCCTTCTGGTTTGTCACTCAGATGGTATCCCCTTTGATCAGGAACAACGACACGATACCCTGCCTCAGCCAGGGGGCGGATTTGATTTTTCCAACCATACCAAAACTCAGGAAATCCATGCAGCAGAACCAGCAGTGGGCCATCTTCAGGACCAGCCATTGCTGTATGGAGCTTTATGCCGTTTGTTTGAATATATTGAAACTCAACTTGATCCATTCCTTTTCCACCCTTTCCCCATGTCTTATCATTCTTCCAACATAGCATATTTTCCATTTTTCAGAAAATAAAAACACTCACAAAAAAACCTTCACAAGGGTGAAGGTCTCAGATTGTTGACAAAGGGCTAAAATGAACTTTATTTTAGCCCTTTGTCTTCTTTTCAGCGTGATAGAAAACCTTTGCAGCCCTAGGAAGAACGAGTACTGGCGCGGAGCGAATTTCACATTCGTGAGCACCAGCACGCAGGACTGACACCGAATGCGAGGGTTTGTCTACATGCTGAAACCTTCTCAAGGGTGAAGGTCTTTATTTATTTCATATAATTCAGCACCCATATCAGACCATTCTTCCGATCTTGTACTTGTCCATGAAGTGCGCCAAAAAACGTATCCTGTAATTCCACAAGGACATCTCCGTCAGCTTCAAGCGCCTCGTATACAGCCTTTAACTCTTCCTCATTGTCAAACTGCATGATCAATCGAAGATTCTCCGGTTTTGGTGTGCGGCCAAATGTATCTGAAAAGTGGAGCAGTGATTCTCCAAGGTGTAGCTCAGCATGCAATACACGGTCTTGATGTTCATTTAAGATACGAATATCTCCGCCAAAAATTCCTTGATAATATTGAAGAGATTCTTTGACATCTTCTACGACAATATAAGGACTAACGCTGATCATTTCCCTCATCCTCCTCTTGTTCCGTTCATTATCTCTTATATAGCTTATCCCAAATCGTATGAAAAAAGGCACAAATCGTCAACGGATTTGCACCTTTTTCTCAAGCAGATTTCGCTAATTCACTGTGTTTGTTAGAATACGCTGCGTACATGACGACACCGATCATCAGCCAAACCCCGAAGTACAGCCATGTCCGGCCTGGTAAATTGAGCATCAGAAACACACAACAGCCCATCGAGATAATTGGCAAAACCGGTACAAACGGAACCCGGAATCCCCTTTCCAGCTGTTTATGTGTCTTTCTCAAAATGAGTACGGATAAACTCACCATCGCAAACGTTAATAATGCACCGATATTGGCTAGGTTGGACAGGTCCTTCAAATCAATAAACCCTGAAATAACAGCTGTCATTCCGCCAATCACCCATATACTTGCAACAGGTGTATCACTTTTGTTTGTTTTTGAAAACACTTTAGGCAAGAGCCCGTCCCGCCCCATCGCAAAAGCAATTCGAGTTGCCGCATAATTATTGGCGAAAATCACAGCCATCAATCCAATCACAGCACCGACAGAAATAATACCAGCCACGCTATGTTGATGGACACTTTGCAGGACATAAGACATTGCCTCTGTCACATTCAACTTCGTATAGTGCACCATGCCTGTCATGACCAAACAAACGACAATATAAATGATCGTACAAATGAGCAATGAACCAATAATGCCAATTGGCAGGTTCCGCTGTGGATTTTTCACCTCTTCTGCAGAAGCCGAAATGGCATCGAATCCTAAAAAGGCAAAAAACACAGCAGCGGCTCCAGCAATAATCCCTTCCGTACCAAACGGCATGAACGGCTGCCAATTGGCTGGCTCTACATAAAAACCACCTACTACAATGAAAAGAACAATAATGCCAAGTTTCACAAACACCATGATATTATTGAATTTTTTACTTTCTTTCGTTCCTCTAGATAGGATCCACGCAATGAGTAAAGCAATGATAATTGCTGGCAAATTCATATATCCGCCTTGTTCTGGACCAGCTAAAAATTGATGTGGAATTGAGATTCCAAACCCCTCCAGCAGGCTGTTAAAATAACTCGACCAGCCACTCGCTACAGCTGAAGCAGTCAGCATATAAACAGATAATAACGTCCATCCCATGAGATGACCTACGAGTTCACCCATTGTGGTATATGAATAAATGTACGCACTGCCGAACACAGGCAGCGCGGAAGCCATTTCTGCATAACAGAGTGCTGCTAGACTGCACACAATCGCTGCGATCGCAAAGGAGAAAATAACAGCCGGTCCTGCATCCTTAGCTGCTGTAATTCCGGTTAACACCATGACCCCCGTCCCAATCACAGCCCCTATGCCAAGGAGCGTGAGATCGAGCCCGCCCAGTGTTTTCTTTACCTTTTGCTGTCTGCTCTGTTCTAACAAATCGTGAATGTGTTTCTTACGAAGTATATGTCGCAAACCCTTTCCCTCCAAAACGTTAGAAAAACAAAAAAATCATTCAAATTTCATTATAGCAGAATAGGTCCTACGCATTCACAACCAATTCACGTAAATCTTTCTTCATGATTTTACCAAGTTTATTTTTTGGCAGATCCTGCGTGAAATGAATGGATGGCACTTTGTAATCTGCTAAACGTTCCTTGCAGTAATTCAACACATCTTCTTCGCAGAAATCGACAGATTCGTCTTTTACGATATACGCACTTGGTACTTCACCATATAAGTCATCTGGTACCCCAATGACAGCAGATTCAATTACACCTGGAATTTGATCAATGACCTCTTCCACTTGGTCAGGATAAATATTATCCCCACCGTATAGAATCACATCTTTGTATCTCCCTGTGATGTAAAGAAAACCGTCTTCATCCAGATAGCCTGCATCCCCCATATGGAACCAGCCATCTTTGAGCACTTTCTCTGTCGCTTCAGGTTGATGATAGTAGCCTAAGAAATAAAATGGGCTTCTCATGACGACCTCGCCAATTTCTCCAGCTGGCACCGCCTCCTCTGTCTCAGGATGCACGATTTTGACTTCTACATCCGGATCCACTTTACCAGCAGAGCCCATTTTATCCTCGCCCATCGCTGGATGCCACGCACTCACAACCCACGCTTCTGTACTTCCATAGCCATGCATCATCTGAATGCCTACTTCTTTGTAATCTTTAATTAAGCGTACCGGTACCTTCGTACCGCCAGAAATTGCAATTTCAAAAGATGAGAGATCGTAAGAACCGCGCTTCATTTCTTCTAGCATGTACGTGTAAGCTGATGGGAAAGCCATCATAAACGTAATTCTTTCTTTCTCAATTGTTTCTAAAATGCGTTTCGGCGTTGCATCATGTAAGAAGACTAACGTATACCCTTCAATTGCAGCTGCAATCAGGTGATTAATTGAACTCATATGATACAGCGGATGACTTGCCAAGTACCGTTTTCCTCTCAGATCAAATCCTCGGTTCCCATGTCTTGTTAAAAATTGATAGATTCGCCCATGTCCGACCATACAACCTTTTGGATTGCCTGTTGTACCTGAAGTGAATAAAATCATGGCCAAATCCTCTTCTGATACCTCTTCAGCAAGATCACTTCCATCATTAGACGCCAATATGTCTTCAAACAGCTGTGTTGTTTTCGCATTAACACCAGATTCCACCATGAGACAATCTTCTAAAGACACATTCACTGCCGCAATGATGTCACGGAATTCACGGTCAAAAAATAAAGCTTTTGGCTCTGCTTTTTTCAAGATACCTTCTAGCTCAAAAGAGGTAAGCTGCCAGCTAAGCGGTACGGCGACAGCACCTGCTTTAATGGCTGCGAGCATAATCGTAGAAAAGTGATGATGGTTTTGACAAATAAAGCACACCCGGTCACCTTTTCGAATTCCTTTACGATGTAAGTAATGCGCCAGCTGATCAATGCGTTTTGCATATTCTTCAAATGTATAAGACACACCTCCGCCAGTTACCGCTTCAATTTGTGAAGAGCGTTCCATTCTGTCGTTTAGTAATGCCTGTAAAGTATTCAATATCTTCATCTCCAAACGTTTGATGTCCAATAGCCAATTTCCAGAGAATTGGATTGGCAGATTTTATCTCATTCACATTCTAAAATAAAAAAAGGTGAAAGTAAAATCATTTCATTTTGGAATTGTTCCTTTTATTAATTGATAATATAGGTAATTTTATAGCCGTCTTCCATTTTGGTTTAAATGATGATGCTTATTATGATAAGATAGACCTAGTAATTGATCGGAAAATGCGAATGCAATAGGAAAAGAGGTATGGAGAATGCAACATTTCGAGCTAGAGGCAAGTTTGTTAGACCATGCACTGACAAAGTATTTAAAGGCGACGAAACGAATAGATGAAGAGAATATCCCGAAAAACGTCACGAATGTAAAAGGGTTCATTTTACGCATCATCTACCGCCATCAATCATGTACTGTGAAAAATATTCTGCAGGAAGTTTCATTATCTCCCTCCGCAACAACAACCGCTCTCAATCACTTAGAAGATGAAGGGCTGATTATCCGCTCTAGAAATAACAATGACCGCCGTACGGTATGGATTACACTCTCTGAATCAGGTGAACAAATCGCCAGACAAATGATCGACAATCGTCAGCTGCTTGTCAATCAACTGTTCAATCACCTATCAGAAGAAGATAAAAAAACATTTTTTGAATTAATCGAAAAAATGATGGACGAGCGTACATTAAAGGCTTAGGAATTATCCTAAGCCTCAGATTTTTGACAAAGGGCTAAAATGAACTTTATTTTAGCCCTTTGTTTGCTTTTAGCGTGATAGAAAACCTTTGCAGTCTAGGAAGGACGCGTACTGGCGCGGAGTGAATGTGACATTAATGAGCACCAGCACGCAGGACTGACACCGAATGCGAGGGTTCATGCATGTAAATAGGGATGCTGTTCCATAAGGGAAATAAAATAACCCGCCGATTGATTCGACAGGCTGTTTATTCAAATCTGTGTAACGCGTTACACAGCTATTTATCTTCGACAAACACCAAATCATACTGAGCAGAGGTCTCCCCATCCTCCATCATGTCCCCTTCCTGTATAAAATAAGGGCACATACCTGGACTTTGTGCTTCTTCAAATTGTTCAAACACTTGCTCAATATAGCCAGGCAGCAGCAAAACCAACATTTTATTTGAATGTGATACGAATTCATACGAGTGAACGGTATTCGGAGGAATATAGGCAAAATCCCCTGGCATCAAGCAAATATTTTCTCCGCTTAACTGAAGATTGATTCTGCCTTCAACACAATAAAGTGCTTCTGTATGCATTTCATGATAATGCGAACGTAACCCTTTTCCCTTTGTCCCTTCAATCACAAAATAACTAAATCCGTCTCCTGTTGTTTCCGTTGTCGCAATCAGCTCATGAAGCTGACCTTCGACCATGTATTGCTTTCCTTCACCAGCCTCCAGCACATATGGCTGCACTGCGCGCGGGAGCTGACTATGAAACAAAACAGCTGGCTTGGTTGTATTGGATAGCTCTCTAATGCCATGCATCAACATGATATCGCTTTCTTTTTCAGCCTGATGAAAGCTGTCTGCATCAAATGGGTGATCAGTCATCGGCCATTCATTCTGCAACAGCCTCTTTCCGATTTGCTGATAGACATCTGTCATTTGCCCGCCCAGTGTATAAGAAATAAACCTTGTTTTGTGACTATGCATTCTATAGCCATGAATTGTTTTGGGCGGAATATGAATATAATCGCAGGCCGTCACCATATACTTTTTACCGTCCAGTATCACTTCCAGCTTCCCTTCCAGCACAAAGATGGTTTCAAATAGCGTCTCATGACAATGCAGCGGAAAGTAAGCACCTTTCCCACCTGTGATTAAGACAAGCTCAAACAGTTGATTTGTTTGATTTGCTTCTGCCAGCACATGTACAAGCTGATTTTCCAAACCATACAGCTCCCCCGAACCGGACACGGTATAAAAAGAGGTATCTTCGGATTGCTTGATCGATTGTGGTTGCTCCGACATCCCATCACTCCTCATGACTAATTGACTATCTTTATTATATAGACCAATTGATATAATAGATAGGCGATATGCGAGAGATTTTACTCTTCTCGCATAAATAAGTGTCTAAGGTAACATTTTACGTGCTCTAAAGGTGTCGTTTGCTTTAATGCAGTAGTCATTGATAATCCGCCGATGACCATTGAATGAAGGAGAGATGCCCGCTCATCCGCTTTTATTTCATCATATCCGCTATTCATCAGCTTTTTTTTGACAAGCTCTTGCCAGCGGATCATTTCTTGTTTGCATGCAGCATGAAGTTTTGTATGTTCAGGTTTTGACTCTGCCGCCAGTAAGACAATCGGTATCCCTCTTTCACTTTCTTGCTCCATAAAACCCCGAATAATATTTGTCATAAAATGATCGACGGCGACATATGGGTCATCAGAATAGGCAAAGCTTGCTTCAATTTGATCGATGACCCTTTGACTCATATATTCAACGGCTGCTATGGCTAGCTCTTCTTTTCCATTTGGAAAGTAATAATAAAGAGATCCTTTCGGCGTGCCGCTCTCTCGAATGATTTGATTCAACCCTGTCGCATGATACCCCTGTTTACGTAAAAGAAGTGCGGCCGTTTGAATGATTTTGTCCTTCGTACTCACGTGTGACACTCCTTTCCTGCATAGACCAACGTCGATGCCATTGTATTATTGATTCAGTAATGGATGCGTTCCTTTCCATAATGAGGATGATTCTATTTCTGACGCCAGTCTGAGCAGCCAGTCCTCTTTTCCTTTCGGTGCTGTCATCTGTACGCCTAAAGGCATGTCTGCTTCTGTGAGATGAACTGGCACACTCATAGATGGCTGGCCGGTTAGGTTAGCCAGCTGTGTAAATGGTGTGTAGGTCAAACTCTTGAGGAACATTTCATAAATCAGATCCTGCTGTGCTTGCATTGAAAGGGATGACACACGTAACAATGCAGCAATTTCTTGATCGTTATGCATCAGCTCGCCAACCTTTGGAGCCGAATAGGCAGTAGCTGGGGTCACATATAGATCGTAGGTTTGATGAAATGCGGCCATTTTTGCAGCGGCCATATCCCATGCATCAAGACTTTCTGTATAAGCAGCAGCCGTCACATTTTTTCCTGCTTCCGCCAGTACCCATGCCACAATATCTGTCTCCTCAGGCTTCACCGGACGCCCGAATGAACGAGCCAGAGAGGTAAATAAGGCAGACATTTCACCGCTGTTCATGACATAATATTGCTGCATCAGATGGACACCATCAATGTCCGGCTTCGCTTCCTCTATTTGATGCCCTTGTTCACTCAGCCATTTCACAGTGTTCAAGACTGCCTGCTTTGCTTCCTCACTCACCTTCGTGCCTACTGGAGAGTCTACACTGTAAGCAATTCGCATCGAAGAGGTTCGTTTCACTAAATCCTCCTGATAGCTACCGTCATATAATGGCGTTTGGAACGCAGCCTCTGGCTGAATGACTTGAAGCAAATCAAGCAGGGCTGCACTGTCTCGAACTGTTTTTGTGAGCGTAAAGTCAATGGAAGCTCCTTGCCACTGCCTTCCTGCACCCGGGCCGACCGGTGTTCTCCCCCTTGTTGGCTTGAGTCCAAATAAACCAGTAAAGGATGCCGGAATCCGAATAGACCCTCCGCCATCACTCGCTCCACCCGCAGGTACGATGCCGCTTGCCACAGCTGCTGCCGTCCCGCCGCTTGAACCGCCCGGAGAATAGTCAGCATTCCAAGGGTTTCTCGTCGGACCATATAAAGAGGGTTCTGTCACATTTCGCAATCCGAATTCAGGTGTGTTTGTATGACCGATCATGAGGAGCCCAGCCTGCTTCAATCGACGGACAAAGTGGGAATCTGTTTGCGCCTTTACATCCTTTAACAGCAAAGCACCCGCCGTCAAAGGTTCATGCTCCAGCCCCTGCGATATATTTTTCAACACAAACGGAACACCAGCAAACGGCTGATCCGCATCTAGTGACTTCATGTCTTTGAACACTTGATCTCGCCTTGTCTGAATCACCGCATTTAGTACTGGATTCACTTCTTCCAATCTAGTAAATGCAGCTTGTACAAGCTCTTCAGGCGTGACCTGCTTTTTCTGCACAAGTGATGCCAGTCCCGTCGCATCATACGTCATATACTCTTTTATATTCATCGGCATGTCCTTCTTTCTCATATTATGATCTCTCTATTGTCTACTAGAATTCTATGAAATTCAATTTCGGGATACGTGTGAAAAAAACTTTCTTTCTAGACTATGATTCTTCTAACCATCCATCTTATTTCTCCGATATAATAAAGAAAAAAAGACGGAGGTCACCTCATATGCAAGGAGCCATTGCCTTGAAAAAGAAAATCGTCGTGGTCATCGCGTTTCTTCTTGCTTTGACAACTGCTTTGCCCTTCCATTCGCAGGCAGCTGCACCACCAAAAGAAACAGATGTCATCATCGTCTATAAAAATCAAAAAGGAAAACAGACGGCTATTCAAGAAAGTGAAAAAGTGAACGCTCAATACATACACCTTCCAGCTGTAGCAGTGACAGCAGATGAGCAAGCTGTCACCTCACTTAAAAAAGACCCGAACATCGCTTATGTTTCAAAAAACGTCAGGGTCAAACTCGCTGCTTCTACCGTGAAAAAAACGGCTGCTGCTACTGGTCAGGATGCTTTGGTACAAAAATCTTATAACTTGCAGAAGCTCAATGTAAAGCAAGCAATCAAAGAAGGCGTGACAGGGAAAAATGTGAAAGTAGCCGTTCTCGATACTGGTATTTTCCCACATGAAGATTTAAAGGTAGCCGGCGGTAAATCATTCGTCGATTACACGTCTTCTTACAAAGATGATGAAGGACATGGAACACATGTCGCCGGTACAATTGGGGCGCTCAATAATGATTACGGTACGGTCGGCGTCGCTTCTGGTGTGAAGCTGTATGCTGTAAAAGTATTAGATAAAAAAGGAGAGGGCGACTTATACAGTCTGCTCCGAGGCATTGATTGGGCGATTAGCAATAAGATGGACATCATCAACCTAAGTCTAGCTTTTGAAGATAACATTCCGATTTTACGTTCAGCAGTTGATGAAGCATACAAAAAAGGACTGCTGGTCGTTGCTGCAAGTGGAAATGATGGAAAGAAGAATGGGATTAGTTATCCTGCCGCATACAATAGCGTCATTGCTGTTTCCGCAACGACAGACAAAGACAAACTCGCCTCCATCTCTAATACGGGGAAAGGAATTGAATTTTCCGCTCCCGGCGAGAACGTCATCAGTACCTATTTGAAAAATGAATATTGGTATGCCACGGGTACATCACAAGCGGCACCGCATGTCACAGGGATGCTGGCGCTCTTAAAACAGCTACATCCTAAGAAAACAAATGTTCAGCTCCGCACTTTATTGCGCAGCTATACAGTCGATCTCGGCGCAAAAGGAAAAGATTCACAATTCGGCTATGGCCGCGTGCAATATGTGCCGCAGTCAACCTTTTTAAAGGCTGCGACAAGCGCAGTCAAGACAGCCGAAACATCTAAAAAACAGACAGATGTTGATCAAGCCAAAACGAAAATTGGCAGACTCACTGCCAGCAAGCAAAAAACCGCACTCACTGACCGAGTCAAAAAAGTCCAAACAGCCATTGATATTCGTGACGCACGAGCGAAGGTCAAATCAGCTGAAAAAAGTAAAACCCAAGGCTCGATTAAAAGTGCCCAAACGGCCATTAAAAAGCTATCCAAAGGCAAAGAAAAAACAAGCCTACAAAACCGGCTCGACAAAGTCAAAAAACAAGTCGCCTATCAAAAGAAAGTGACAGATGCCAAACAAAAAGTAAAAAAAGCGGAAGCCAAACGAACAAAGAAAACAAAAGCAACCGCTCAAAGTGCGGTCAAACAACTAAAAGCATCTAAAACAAAAACTGATTTACAAAAACGACTAAACCGGATCAAGGTTTGATAAAAAAACGATTCCTTTCAGCAAGGAATCGTTTTTTCTATTTCAACATCTTCTGAAACAAGGTGTGATGATATTTCCCTTTCGCATCCAGCCTCACTTGATCGAGGATGTGCGCTAACGAATGGATGACATCATGTAGTGCTCGTTGAACAGAGCCGTGTTCAAAGGAAGCTAAACTCTCCGGCAGTTCATCTTCATCCAAAACAAAGAAATCACCATTCGGAAGAACGAGTAGATCAATCAATAAATCTTCAAAAACAACCGCCTGTTCTTCAAACCATGTATGTCTGACGATATTCACATAAGAGCCAAGTTCATTGCCTTGATCATCTCGCCAAAAATAGACATTGTAAGGCCGGTCCGTCCAATAATAGGCGGTCGTATAACTCCCTTTTGGAATCGTGACAGTGCCATCACCAGCAACCATTGTAAATGGTTCTTGAATTTTATGAAACAACACGACTTGCTGCTCCTGTGCGTCTAACAGCTGACACGTATGTTCCACAACCTGATCATCGTATTTGATTTTTCTCTCGATTACGTCATCCCAAGAATTTGCATATAGCGGAAACAATCGGTCACAACCCCTTCTGCATCTACTTCTTATTCTAGTATACACTGCTTTCTTTTGAAGAAATAAAGGTTCACTACTGCTGCCTATGGAAGACATATGGTGAGGTGAAAACAAATGAACGGAATCACAATCATCGAAACCGTAGCAGAACTCGGACAAATCATCTTGGTTTTTTGTGGCTATGCCCTTTACTGGCGGCTTGTGAAAACGAAAAGAGATCGAAAGCTAACCCCTTATGAACATGTGTTGAAATTCTTTGTCATGTTCGGGTTAATCTCTTGGTGCTTTTCATATATGGCACTGAACGTATGGGTGTCATGAGAAAAAGGAAGAGTCCCGTCCATGCAGGACATACTCTTCCTCTTCTTATTCGGTGTATATTATGAGCCAGCCGGCTGTTCTTTTTTGATCACATACTGATAGCTCTTCACATGCGTCCCATTTTGATTCACAAATTCTTTATCAAGTGCCCGTTCAAAGCCCATTCTTTCATATAAACGAATGGCGGCCTGCATTTTATCCGACGTATGAAGATACAGGACGTTCTCGCCCCACGATTGCGTCAGTTCTATACTTTTACGCAACAATGACTCTGCAATACCTTTTCCTCTCACATCAGGATCTACCCCTAAAAACCGGACAATCGCTGAAGTAATGCCCATCTCCGGCTTGTCATATGCCTGTTCTGATGATCGGAACATTTGAAGGGTCCCCACGACCTTGCCCTCAAGCTCGGCCACAAGCATCAACTCCATGTTTGGGTTATCTACAGCCGCTCGCAGCGCTGCAGAATAATTTTGCCAGCCTTCCTCTGTAAATTGAGGCTCATACTGTGCGTATGATTTGATCAGCACATGTGTGATCGCCTCATGATCTTCACTCACTGCTTGACGAATGATCAACTCTTGCTGCTCCATGCCAGCACCTCCTGTTTGTCTATGAATGGATATACGTATCATGCAATCACTGCATGCCGATGATCTGATTCTTTTCTCTACTCATTCAATGTAAAGAGTCTCCTTCGAAAGATCAATGATTTTGCACGAAAACTTCTTTGAAAATTTTGATTGAAATGGAAAGCTTGATTCATTATGCTGATTTGAGGACATATACGAGGAGTGGCATCATATGAATTCTTTATCTTATCCCCAAGAATCGAAAAAAAATCGATTCCTCCTTGCCGCGCTTCTTGGCTCTTTAACAGCCCTTGCACCGCTGGCAATGGATATGTATTTACCTGCTTTACCTAATATCGCCCGTGACTTTGAAGCAAGCACGGCGCTGTCTCAGTTAAGTCTCATGGCTTGTTTGATTGGACTTGCGCTTGGACAGCTCATTGCAGGTCCAATCAGTGATACAGTCGGCAGAAGAAAGCCGCTCATGATTGGATTGATCATTTTTATTGCGGCCTCTCTTTTATGTACAGTGGTCACATCAATTTGGACATTCATTCTTTTAAGGCTGATTCAAGGACTTGCTGGTTCAGCAGGCATTGTCATTGCACGAGCCATCGTGCGAGATCATTATGAAGGCTCAGAAATGACGAAATTCTTTGCTTTGCTCATGTTAGTCAACGGAGTGGCTCCAGCAGCGGCACCGATCGTGGGCGGACAAATGTTACGGTTCACGACGTGGCAGGGAGTGTTTGTTCTTCTAGGAATCCTCGGGACGCTCATGCTCCTAAGATCGATGTTTTCATTGAAAGAAAGCTTACCTGTGGAACGCAGACAGACTGGGGGCTTCAAACAAATCCTAGGTGCGATGAAAATTCTAGCGAGCGATCGACTCTTTGTCGGATATGCTCTCTCACAAGGACTTGTCTTCGCCGCCATGTTTGCGTATATCTCTGGATCACCGTTTGTATTGCAGGAGATTTTCAACCTTTCTCCGCAAGGCTTCAGTGCTGCCTTTGCGGTGAATAGTCTTGGCATCATCACAGCCGGACAAGTATTTGCCCGCGTTGCTGCGAAAATTGGTGAGGAGAAAGTCCTTCGCATCGGGCTGCTGACAGCTGCTTTAGGGGGCGTCACCTTGTGTGTGATGATCTCTATTGATGCAGGGCTTTATGGCATCCTCATCCCGCTCTTTTTTGTGGTCTCAAGCGTTGGGATTGTCGGCACGTCTGCTCCTTCTCTTGCGATGCAACATCACGGTGCGCATGCTGGAAGTGCCGCTGCCCTCATCGGTGTGGCACAAATGCTTCTTGGCGCATGCATGACACCCCTTGTCGGCTTAGCTGGAAGCCAGACTGCCTTTCCCATGGGGCTGATTATTATGCTCTGTGACCTTGGCGCACTTTGCTGTTATTTTTTCTTTGTTGCCAGAGCAAAAAAAGACCCGCATAAGCGGGTCGCAGATTGTGACAAAGGGCTAAAATGAACTTTATTTTAGCCCTTTGTCTTCTTTTCAGCGTGATAGAAAACCTTTGCAGCCCTAGGAAGGACGAGCATCGGCGCGGAGCGAATTTGACATTCGTGAGCACCGAAGCGCAGGACTGACACCGAATGCGAGGGTTTGTCTACACGCTGAGACCCGCATAAGCGGGTCTTTCATTTATGGCTTGCTCCAATTGATCGTGCGGAAGATATTGTTCTGGTCATTGTTTTGATATGCATCTAGGTCAAAGCCTGAAAGTCCAAAACCAATTGCCATGACAATTCCTCCGGCAACGGTGAAGATGATCCCCCATTTGATGCATTGCTTTTTTAAATCATTCACGTTCATACTCTCACGACCTTCTTTTTAAACATTCCCATGAATGCCTTAGTGGTTTGAACAGTCCCTTGCACAAATAGCTTAGTCAAATACGCCGTGGCTATGCCGCTTAATAATCCGACACCTAATAGAAGAATACCAACTCCGATCTGCGTCACCACCACATGCAAACCGTCTTGAAAAATAAACGGTGAACCAATGATGCTCCAAAAACCGCCGAGCAGACCAACTAGCGTCATTGTACCTGTCACGAGTGGAATGCACCAAATCACCATATACACAGAAAGAAACAGCAGGAAGACTGTTGCTAGAATACTGCCCCATAACGGAAAGCCTAAAATGAGGATGGAGAGCCTTGTGGCTTTTTCTCCAAACGTCGGCACCTGAACGGTTTTGATTCCTTGTTCCTTCATAATCCCTTCAGCGATGATGGCAGGCTGACCGACTTGATGAACTGCCTCCTGTTCACTGTAGCCATCTTCCTGATAATCCTCGATCATTTCATCGTAATACTCGATGAACCGATCACTTTCTTTTTCGCCTAGACGATGCAGGTGCTTCTCCAAGCTGGCTAAAAATTCTTTTTTATTCATTGCTCTGTCCTCCAGAAATAAAGTCGTAAATCGCCATCACTTGATCCCATTCCGCTAAAAATTGCGCGATATGCTCCCGTCCGTTCTTTGTCATCCGGTAGTATTTTCTTAATCGACTGTTATGTTCCTGTGAATAGGTCTCCACATAATTGTTTTGCTCTAACCGCTTTAATATCGGATATAATGTCGATTCTGAAATCTCAATACAATGGGACATATCTTTAATCATTTGATAACCATAGGAATCGCCTTTCTTTAATACCGCCAGTACACAGAATTCCAGTAATCCTTTTTTTAGTTGTGCATTCATGTTTACAACTCCTAACTATTCATACTATACAATACATAGTATGATGTGACAAGAGGTATTTATTTTGTAAAAGCATAAAAAAAAGACCCCCACAGGGCCTTTCACTTTTATATATTCACAAATCCTTCTCCAAACACATCACGCACGTCATGGACAACAACGAATGCGTCTCGATCAATTTTCTTAATGATTTTCTTTAAACGCATCAGCTCCTGTTTTTGAATGACCGCATAGAGAATTTCCTTCGATTCCTTTGAATAATGACCGCGACCGTTTAAAATGGTCACGCCTCGATCCAAGGTGTGATTGATTTCTTCTGCAATATCATCTTTGCATGAAGAAATGATCGTCACTGCTTTTTTCGTGTTAAGCCCTTCTATGACGAAGTCCATCACCTTAGTCGCCACATACAACATCACAATGGTAAACATTAATTTTTCCGCACCAATAATAAAGTAAGAAGCAAAAACAACGATCAGATCAAAGAACAAGATGGCGTAGCTCACGTTCCAGTCTAGATACTTATTCGCAATTCGCCCGAGGATAGCAGATCCCGCTGTTGTACCGCCCGCTCTTAAAACAAGACCAATGCCAATCCCAATGATGATCCCAGCGAAAATAGAACCAATGATCAATTCATGGACATTCACCACCCATGTAGTGGTCAAATGTAAAAATAGAGAGTTACTTGCGACAGCTACCACTGTGTAGATCGTGGTCTTCTTGTCCAAGTATTTATACCCCACAAGTAATAAAATCGCATTCAACACAAGGTTTGTCAGCCACGGCGCAATCTCAAACATATAGTAGAAAATGATGGACAGCCCCGTTACGCCGCCTTCACCAAACTCAAGTGGAATGACAAACATGTTCACAGCTGCAGCAAATAAAAAAGAACCAACTAGAATCATTGCAATATCTTTTACACATTTTTTCAATTTCTTCTTTCCTCCTTTTTTAAGCATATAAAAAACCCTCTTTCTGCACGAAAGAAGACAGTCGTTGGACAAAATAAAAATCAAAAGACGGCGCCTTTTGATGAAGCTTTCTGAAATGAACCTTTCCATAATATATATCTCTTTTTAGAGGCTGTCAATGACTTGGTTTTCTATTATTTCGACTGCATGTTTATGCACTCAAACCCGCATGTTTTCAGGGTTTTTCCGTCATATGATGCTTATTCCTCTCCTTGACAAAAACACTTTAGTCATTTAAACTACTGCCTCATATCATATCCATTATTTCCGATCGACAAAGGAGGCTGTTTGATTTATATGAATCCTATTCAAAGCCGTTTACAGGCTCACACACCTTTGATTTTAGATGGTGCACTTGCAACGGAGCTTGAACGAAAGGGCTGTGATTTAAACGACAGTTTATGGTCAGCCAAAATCCTCATTGAACAGCCAGAATTGATTCAGCAAGTACACTTGGACTACTTCCAAGCAGGTGCTGACTGTGCAACAACAGCCAGCTACCAAACGACAATTGATGGCTTTGCTGAAAAAGGCTATACAAAAGAAGAAGCCATCGAATTAATGAAACGATCTGTCATTTTAGCAAAAGAAGCATGTGAGCAGTTTTGGCAGGATGAGACACAACGTAAAGAGCGGACAAAACCATTTGTCGCTGGATCTGTGGGGCCTTTCGGCGCTTATTTGTCTGATGGTTCAGAATATAAGGGAAATTACGGACTCACAGAACAGGCACTCATTGATTTTCACAGACCAAGAATTCAAGCTTTAGTAGAGGCTGGTGCAGGTATTCTCGCTTGTGAAACCATCCCTTGTCTCATTGAAGCAATCGCCATCGCTAAACTGCTGGAGGATGAATTCAGCGGTGTGTATGCGTGGATCACGTTTAGCGCAAAGGATGGCAAGCACATTAGTGAAGGGGATCTGCTGAGAGACTGTGTACAAGCGCTCGAGCCATATGAGCAGATCGCTGCTGTTGGCGTAAACTGTACACCGCCGCAATATATGTCTTCTCTTATTCAGGAGATGAAAAAAGGGACGAGCAAACCGATTGTCGTGTATCCGAACTCAGGGGAATTATATGATCCTGAAGAAAAGGTTTGGAGCGGAGATACGTCTCACCATACATTTGGTGAATGTGCGCAGCAATGGTATAAAGACGGCGCACAAATCATCGGTGGCTGCTGCCGGACGACACCAGAAGATATTACCGATATCTTAAAACAGGCAACATCGTAGCATCATGACTCAACACACATACTTCTAAGCAAAAGGGCGGGAAGACATGGAACAAGCAAAAGATCAGTCACAACAATATCAACGAAAAATGACAAGCCGTCACCTGTTCATGCTTTCTTTAGGTGGCGTGATTGGCACAGGACTCTTTTTAAGTTCAGGATATACGATCAATCAGGCCGGACCTGCGGGAACGATTTTGGCTTATCTGGTTGGGGCATTAATTGTGTACCTCGTGATGCTCTGTTTAGGTGAACTGTCTGTCGCAATGCCGGTTACAGGCGCTTTTCACACATATGCAACAAAATACATTGGGCCCGGCACTGGCTATACAGTGGCTTGGCTTTATTGGCTGACATGGACCGTGGCACTTGGTTCAGAATTTACAGCGGCAGGTCTTTTAATGCAGCGCTGGTTCCCGGACACATCGGTTTGGATGTGGAGCGGTGTTTTTGCGCTTCTCATCTTTTTACTCAATGCTTTTACAGTCAAGTTTTTTGCAGAATCGGAATTTTGGTTTTCTAGCATTAAAGTCATGGCTATTATTCTCTTTATTATCCTTGGCGGAGCCGCGATGTTTGGATTGATTCCACTAAAAGGCGGTGAGGCCGCTCCGTTCTTCTCTAACTTCACTGGAGATGGGGGTCTCTTCCCAAACGGCTTTTTACCGATTTTAATGACCATGCTGGCTGTTAATTTTGCTTTTTCGGGTACTGAGCTGATTGGGATTGCTGCGGGTGAAAGCGTCAATCCAGATGAGACCATTCCCCGGGCGATTCGCACGACTGTGCTACGTCTTGTCCTGTTTTTCGTCGGAACGATCGTGGTCTTAGCCGGCTTAATTCCAGTAGAAGAAGCCGGGGTGATCAAAAGTCCTTTCGTTGTGGTATTTGACCGCATCGGTATCCCTTATGCGGCAGATTTCATGAATTTTGTCATTCTGACAGCGATTTTATCTGCTGCAAACTCAGGGCTATACGCCTCATCTCGCATGCTATGGTCCCTTTCTGAAGAACGAACATTACCTAAAAAGCTGGCAAAATTGACGTCAAAGGGAATTCCTTTGAATGCACTCATTTTGAGTATGATTGGGGGCATTCTCTCTTTGCTATCGAGTGTCATCGCACCTGAAACGGTGTATCTGGTTCTTGTTTCAATCTCTGGACTCGCCGTTGTTGTTGTATGGATGGGAATTGCAGCTTCACAGTTCATGTTTCGCAAAAAATTCTTACAGGATGGCGGACAGCTTCATGATTTATCTTTCCGAACCCCGCTCTATCCGGTGGTTCCGATTGCTGCCTTCCTTCTATGCCTTGCATCTGTGATCGGCATTGCTTTTGATCCAAATCAGCGTATTGCTCTTATATGCGGTATCCCTTTTATCGCACTTTGCTACGCTGCCTATTACGTGACAACATGGATTCAGAAAAAACGAGAAAACCCTGGTGTATAGCACCAGGGTTTTTGTTTGTTCCAAAAAAGGATATCACTAGCAAAACAAAGACATTTTGGTATATGATAGGAATCTATGATTTTCAGGATGAATCAAGGGAGCTGTTTTTAATATGGAAATGACCATTACAAGAGCATTAAGTGAACTGAAAATGTTAGATAAAAGAATCAACCGAACGATTGATGAAGCCGTACTCGGTGGTTTGATCATCGGGAAACATATACAGAACGGATTTCAAAATCAAGAAGAAGTAGAAAAAAAGGCAAAAGCAGATGACCAATCGATTCAAGCATTAATCAAACGCCGAAATGCCATTAAATCAGCCATCGTTGTGTCGAATGCTACGACAACGATTGAGGTGGCGGGTGTTAGCATGACCGTAGCAGAAGCCATTGAACGCAAGACATCCATAGATTACGATATTCGTTATTTACGAAAATTAAAAAAGGTCTACACAGAGCTCGTTGACCGGTCAGAACAAATCAATGAAGATGTGAAAAAGAGACTGGATCAGCATTTAGAAACACTATTTGGGAAAGACGGGAAAACACAAGCCGCTGCCAACCAAGAGATCGTCAAGTCATTCCTAGCTGAAAATGAGGCGGCGATCATTGACCCTCTTCGTCTCCGAGTGAAGATTGAACAGCTTTCGAAAGAGATTGAAGATTTCCAAATGGAAGTGGATTTCTCCTTGTCAGAAAGCAATACCTTGACAAAAATACAGATCGACTAGTCGATTTTGTTAGTGAGCCGAAAATCGATAGGACTAAACACCTCCGAGGGAAAGGTCATTCCCTCCTCATTTGATGATCATCTTAGGATGATCCATGATAAAAGCTCAAAGCTGAACGTTCAAAGCTGAAAGCTCAAGTATTCAAAGTTCTTATCCATCAAAGCTCAAGATGTAAAGCTCAATGCTCGATCGAATCTGGGAGAAACGGCTCATGAGTGTTTGTTTATCGACTCTTTCGGTTGCCGCCCAGCAGGTTTACTAACAAAAAGAAAAGGATGTCACTAGCTGACATCCTTTTTTTCTATGAAAACGACAGGGCTTGCGCCAAGTCGCCTCTTCTAGCAGATTAGTAACGTGATGTATATGCCAAATGGTACACACTTGTCACATTTGAAGATAGCGTGATGTCGTTTGAAGTAAAAGTCACTGGAACGATATCGTAGTAATGTGTAGACCAGCCTGCATTATTGTATGTACGGTAGCCTGCACCTGCAGGAACTTGAATCGTTAGTGAAAATTGTCCATTCTCGTCTGTTGTACCTGTCGCTGTTTGAGCATATGATTTGATTGCTGCTTCAAAATAAAGCTGAATTGGCTGATTCGCCATGAGTTGACCACTTGTGTCCTTTAATGTTCCTTTAAAAGTAGCTGGATAATATGAACCTACACGATATTTACTGCCAGAACCGTAATTGACCATACCACCGTCTGCTGCTGTGACGCCTGTTACTTGTACGGATGCTGGTACTGCTCCTGTTTCCTCTGCATGTGCAAAGCTTGGGAAAACGAGAAGCAATGATAGAAAGAAAGCAAACATGATTTTTTTCAACGATAAATCCTCCTTTTTTTTCCTACTATATTACTATCGACAGTTATTGTCATTTTTCCAGTAAAAAACAAAAACTTCCCTTTTTATTCAAAAGGGAAGCTGCAAGACTATTTTTTCACAACAACTTTCACTGCTTTACTTTCTCTTTTTCTCACATCTGAAGCCGTCACATACAAGACGGTTTTGGCTTTTTGCGGCGTGATTTTAGCCGTAAATGCGCCTTTGCTATTGGTCTTGACCGTTTGAATGACTTTCTTTGACTTGTTCTTCACCTTGATCGTCAAGCCTGCACCCGCAGTTCCTTTGACCGTTTTACTTTTCACTGTTACTCGATTCACCTTCGGCTTAGCTGGCGCTTTGCCCTTTTTCACGACCGTTTTAAGCGAAGTCGCAGCCTTTCCTTTTGACATCTTGATGTGAAGCACTTTATTTTTGTTTTGATGCTTGATCTTCACACTAAAGGTTCCCTTTTTGCTTGCCGTGCCTTTTCCAAGCAGGGTTTTGCCTCTATACACAGAAATGGCAGCGCCGGCTTTCGCCTTTCCTGTCACCTTTTGATGCTGATCTTCTACTTTGTTAACTGATGCGTTTAATTCAACAGCACTTAACGCGGCAAAAGCATTGAGTCTGCCATGTCCTGTCATCCAATCGATACCCGGAATTTTCGGATCGACAACAGGCTCGTCATTTTCATCATAGAAAACGTCATCTGTTCCATCAACAGCTTTAAATGAAATATCATCCGCTGTATTTTGTAAAATATTTCTCACTTGATTTGGTTTCAGGGTTGGATTTTTAGAAAACAGTAATCCTGCTGCTGCTGCAACATACGGTGTAGCCATTGATGTCCCGCTTAGGTATGAAACATTCCCATCAGGCATTAAGCTTGGAATATCAGACCCTGGTGCAGACATGCTTAATCCTTTCCCATAGCTTGAGAATTCAGCGGCAATATCCATGCGATTGCTTGCACCAACTGCCATGGCGTACTTGGAAGTCGCAGGATAACCCATTTCTGGAATGCCATCGTTTCCGCTCGCCACTACCACTAATACATTTTTTTGTGCAGCATAGTTCATCGCATATTCAATGACCTTGCTGTAGTAGCCACCAAGGCTCATGTTGATGACCTTTGCACCTTTGTCCACTGCATGTTTAATGCCTAGAGCAATATGCTCTGTATCTCCATTTCCATACGCATCCAGCACTTTGACTGGGATGATTCCTGTATGTTGATTCAGCCCTGCCATGGAGTAATGATTATCGGCTTTTGCTGCAATGATACCTGCCACATGGGTGCCGTGGCCATTGTCATCAATTGCATCTTTATTTCGGCCGATCAGATTGGCACCTAAGTCTGTGCGAACCGTTCCGCTTAAATCGGACAAACGGCTGTCGACACCTGTATCCACAACAGCAATTAACGTTTGCTTCATTTTGCTTGTGCCAATCAATGTATTCATTTGTTCAAACTTCACATCAGCGCCTTTTTTCCCACTGTTCTGCGCACTGTTTTTCAGCGGCCACTGGTAACCATACTGCGCGTCATTACTGAGCGCACGATACGTTTGTACAGGCTCTGCAAATTCAACATTCGGCATACTAGAAAGCTTTCTCGCCGTGCTTTTGATCACAGCTTTGCCTGCTTTAAGCGTTTTGCCAGCTGATTCTTTCCCTGCCGGTACATCGTAAACATACATTCCTTTGAATAAAGGATTTACTGACTGAGATGTCACACGGTTTTCTTGAATTCCGTAGCCTTTCATCTTCTTTTTTGCGGATTGAAGCGTTTGTCCATCCTTTAATTTAAAGATGATTTTGTTTGTGTTGACCTTTTCTTCTGGAACAAGCTTTTGTTTCTCTAATACATAACCGATCGATTTTCCTTCAAGCTGATCGATTCCTACTTTTTGTCCCACTGTTTCTAATTCCTTTTTTAGATAGGCTGGACTTGCCTCTTTGAGCATATCAAAAAGGGAACGGATCGCCTGTTGCTCTTTCTCTGTGACGATATGACCGCTGAATGCACCATTTTTCTCTACGTCATTCAGCAATGATTTTAATGTAAGCAAATGATTGTACACCGTTTGCTGCTTTTTTTGATTGTTGATGAGTTTAGATTTAAGAAACGGCTTTGTTTTTTGTAGCAGACGTGTAAGCTTCTGACCATCGGCTGTTTCATTGAATCGTTTGTCTTCGATCGTACGAATGGATTGAAGAATTTGACGTCCATGCTTTTTCTCAATAATGATGATCCCTGGCTCTTCTTCTTCAGGGAAAATCGGTTCAGATGGCGGAAGATTCGCGCCTTTATACCCGATTGTATATGCTGCATCCTCTTCCTCATCACGGCTGTCTTCCTCTGAACCTAAATACAGCACTTTGACATAGTAAGGACCTGACCATGCATGCGGGAAGTTGATTTCTGTCTCTCCACTTGCTGTGTCCACACGATATCTCGAATAAGTGTCATCCTTTATCGCTCTATCCTTACTTGGGTAGACCGATACAGATAACACTTGTTTGCTTTTGACAGCAATTTGCATATGTGTATGTTTTGCCACATCTTGTGCAGATGGCGTGATTTGGTACCATGACTCTTCTTTTTCATTCTGTAATGTACCTGAGATGACTTCACCATTTTTTAACCCAATGGCTTCATTGACACTTGTGCCCTTACTAACTGCTGATGCCTCGTACCCAGGTAATGCAGCCATACATAGAATGATAGCCATGAGTACAACCACACAGGATTTGACCTGCTTTTTAAACATGAAAAGACCCCCTTATCTTTTACAATACCTTGGAAGAATATCACAGAATCCCTTTTAGTAGAATCTGTTTTTGACATAATTAAACTCGTTTTAAGCTAGGATTTGAGATATTCAGATGTCTAGTCTGATCGCTTCATAAACTTTTTGCCATTTCAAACGGAAAATGATGCTATTTAACCATGTCGAAAAGTACATTACAATCAAATTGTAAGCGCTTAACAAACAAGAGAGAAGGGATCAGCTTGTTCCAAAAAGATCATGTTTTTACACAAGTAAACGGTCGATCAAAGAATGAGATTTTACAATACATTTCCGAGAAAGCTGAAGACCTTCACATTACAAAAGATCAGTCAGGGTTATTAACAGATTTGTTGAAACGCGAAGACGAAGTCTCAACAGGACTTCAGCAAGGTTTTGCGATTCCTCATACAAAAAGCTCTGCTGTTCAAACGGCTTCACTTCTCTTTTTAGAACTTGAACAACCCATAGAATGGGGAAGCTTCGACGATTTGCCAACAAGCTATTTATTTACACTGCTCGTTCCACTAGAAGAGGCCAATGTCACACACCTCAAATTACTGTCTGGCATTGCCACAAGTTTAATGGAGCCTGCTTTCATCGAAAAGATTCAACCTGGTCAAACAGCAGACTATTATTACGAAGTCATTGAACAACAATTGAAAGAGGGGATTACACAATGAAAATTGTCGGTGTCACTTCATGCCCAGCAGGGTTAGCTCATACACCAATGGCAGCAAAAGCATTAGAGAATGCGGGTAAACAGCTTGGACACGAGATTAAAATCGAACAACAAGGAATTATGGGACAGGTGAATGGCATTACAGCAGAGGAAGCCAAGCAGGCAGACCTTTGCATCATTGCCTCCAATCAGCACATTAACGACGCTGAACGCTTCTCAGGTATTCCTACTGTACGTGTCGAAATCGGACGCGCCTTAAAAAATGCCGAGCAAATCATCACAAAAGCCGTTGCGCTGGTTGAAAAGAAAAAATCTGAATCCCAATAAACAGGAGCAATGCCATATAGAAAGGAGCAAAGCAGAATGAAAGCAAAATTAAAAGTCATTGAAGGCCACCTCATGACCGGTATTTCTTATATTCTTCCGGTGATCATCGGAGCTTCACTTATCGTTGGTTTAGCCAAACTAGTCGGGTTAGGTTTTGGTGTGTCAGATTTAAACGCCTATAAAGATGCAGGCGGCATTTTACATGGTGCCTATTTGATGGAACAGGTTGGCTGGACAGGCATTGGCTTAATGAACGTACTGCTCGCTGGCTTTATTGCCTATTCGATTGCGGATAAATCTGGTCTTGCGGCCGGCTTTATCGGCGGAGCTCTTGCCAGCTCAACAAATGCTGGTTTTATCGGCGCCGTCATTGCAGGTTTCTTTGCCGGATATGTCGCTCTCTTTGTGAAAAGAAAAATTCAAATTCAAGGCTCCGCAGCCGGACTCGTCCCTCTTCTCATCTTACCGCTCATTACTGTTGGCTTAACCGGACTTCTCATGTCCGTTCTGCTAGGCGGTCCATTAGGGGCTTTGAACACCGCATTAATTGAATGGATCAAAGGCATGGTCGCAGATGGAACAAGTACACTCGCACTTGCTCTCATTCTAGGTGCCATGATTGGCTTCGATCTTGGCGGCCCAGTGAATAAATCAGCTTGGATGGCTGGTAACGCGCTCTTCCTATCAGGTGTCTATCTTCCTGCCATTCTCGTCAATATCGCGATTGTCATTCCGCCGCTTGGATACGGGCTTGCGACATTGATTCGAAAACGCAACTTCTCTCCTACCTTTAGAGAAGCCGGACGAGGCGGTCTTGTGATGGGGATTATCGGGATTACAGAAGGAGCCATTCCCTTTACACTCGTCAATCCTTTGAAATTGATTCCGCTGAATGTCGTCGCTTGTGCTGCTGGAAGCGGGGTTGCTGCCTTATTAGGTGTCCATGACATCATGCCGCCAATTGGCGGACTCTACGGATTCTTCTCAGTAGGAAACTGGTGGGCATATTTAATCGGCGCGCTAACTGGCGCACTTGTTATTGGAATTGGCGCCAACCTACTTGTGAACTTCTCTGAGAAAAAAGAACCCCAAAAGCCAGAACATGATCAGAAGCAGAAAGAAGAAGATGATTTTGACCTTGTGCTAGAAGGATAATTTGAACAAAGAAAGGTGTCGTTACACAATGACTGTCAATGTACATGTGATTCCACATACTCACTGGGACCGGGAATGGTATTTTACCACCTCCCGCTCCCGTATCTACTTAATGAAAAGCGTAATGGACATATTGGACACCCTCGAAACAGATGAACGATTCCATTACTTCATGCTCGATGCACAAGCATCCTTGCTAGATGATTACTTGAAATGGCGCCCAGAGGATGAAAATCGAATCAAACAGCTCGTCACAGCAAAACGTCTTATCATCGGTCCGTGGTATACACAAACGGATCAGCTCGTTATTTCTGGGGAATCGATTGTACGGAACCTGCAATATGGGATTGAGCGCTGTCAGCAGTTTGGACATGTCATGAAGGTCGGTTATGTCCCTGATTCCTTCGGTCAATCTGCACAAATGCCTCAAATTTATCAAGGCTTTGGTATTGTCGACACAGCCTTTTGGCGCGGCGTTTCTGATCATATGACGAATCACACAGAATTTAATTGGCGCGGGGCTGATGGCAGTGAAGTTTTTGCAGTGAATCTGCCATTTGGCTACTACTACGGAGGAAATATTCCTGAAAAGGATGAAGACCTGCAAGCCTTTCTTTCTGAAAAAATCGGGGCGCTGCAAGCAAAAGCCACGACAAAGAATGTCTATTTTCCAAATGGCTTTGACCAGGCGCCTATTCGTAAAAACCTGCCTGACTTATTAGAAAAAGCCAATGAAATAGACGAGCACCACTATCAAATCAGCAGTTTAGAAGACTACATTGCAGCAGTGAAAAAAGAGCGAACTTCTTTTGAGACATTAGAAGGAGAGCTCATTCATGCCAAGCATATGCGAATTCATAAGTCCATTTTTTCAACAAGAGCAGATTTGAAAATCTTAAACAATCAAATTGAAAACTATCTTGTCAATGTGATGGAGCCGATCCTTACAATCAGCTATTCACTCGGACATGACTATCCGCATGACACGGTGCGTGATATTTGGTACCTCATGTTTGAAAATGCAGCGCATGATAGCATTGGCGGCTGTAATAGTGATACGACGAATCAAGATGTCTTCTTCCGCTATAAACAGGCAAAGGAAATCGCCGAGAATCTTGTGGACTTACACATGCGTCTCATCGCCATCCGGCTGCAAACTGAGCAAGAAATCACGTTCACTTTATTTAATACACTGCCTTCAAAGCGCTCTGAAGTCATTGAAGTCGAAACCTTTATCACAGAACGTCCATTTACACTAAAAGACGCTGATGGACGAACTCTTCACTACACAGTCAAAAGCAAAACCGATGTGACAGATTATGTCTTGGCACAACAGATTTCACTTAACCCAAGCAAAGAGGTGTACATGCCAAAGCAAGTATGGAAAGCTATTTTACTCATTGAAGCAGTCGACTTGCCTTCCGTTGGTTATACACAAGTCAGCATGGTGTTCGATGAATCTAGTGAATCCATTTTGGAAAAAACAGAAGGTCGTGTCATTGAAAATACGTTTTACCGCATTGCAGCAAATGACAATGGGTCATTAGAAATTACGGATAAACAGACTGGACGAACATTCTCTGAGCAAATGATCTTTGAAGACAACGGAGATGATGGGGATTCTTATAACTATTCACCACCGCGTGAGGATCTTTATGTATCGTCTAAAGATATCTCATCAGCCGACATCACCGTATCTAAAAGCAGTTTACAGGAAGAGCTCACCATCAAGCTTCAATTGACTGTCCCATATGATTTAGAGGAACGCTCGGAGCAAAAGGGGACGACTTCCCTCCCGATCACAGCGAAGGTAGCTTTAAATAAAGATGAAGCGGTCATCCGTTTTCATGTGAATGTGGACAACCATGCACTAGACCACCGTCTACGGGTACTCTTTGATACAGGTATTGCATCAAACGTATCACTCAGCGATCAACAGTTTGGCACCATCGAACGTCCAACGGAGCTGACGCAAGAGCTTGAATGGTGGAACAATGAACATTGGGAAGAAAAACCGATTACCATTGAACCCATGCAATCCTTTGTTGCACTTCGCGATGAAGCATATGGTGTCTCTCTTTTGACGGACTGCGTCAGAGAATACCAAATCACAGGCGCAGGCTACACAACCATTGCTTACACACTCTTCCGCTGTTTCGGAAAAATGGGGAAAGAAAACCTTCTTTACCGTCCTGGCCGGGCTTCTGGAGAAAAAATCGTGGAAACACCTGACGCCCAGCTTCAACGTTCGCTATCATTCTCCTTTGGCATGCACTATAGCCAAGAAGCGGTGAGTGAAGGACACTTGGCTCAGCTTGCTAAACGTTACACCACCCCGGTTCAGTGCTACGAGCGGGCAGACTTTTTAAACGGTCGTTTAATTTTCTCTTTCCGAGATGAAAAAGAAGACTTACAATCTACTTATAGCCTGCTTGACATTGAGACAGACGGGGTCGTTCTAAGCGCTTTGAAAAAGGAAGAGCATGGAACAGGCATTGTCATTCGTCTCTTCAATCCATATTTAACACGTCAAACAGCCGCTTCAATCAATAGTTCATCTCTACAACATGGAGAAACAGCGAATTTAGGCGAAACACCTGAAGGACATATACTGAAAGCACAACATGGATCATTACACATTGAACCGCTCACACCTTGTCAGGTACAAACCTACATTGTAAAGAAAAAATGAACATGTAGGGGCGGGATCCATTTGGATTCCGCCTCTCTTTAATGGAGGGCATTGATCATGCGAATTGGAGGCATCGAAGCAGGCGGTACAAAATTTGTCTGCGGCTACGGAACAACAGACGGAACGATTGAACATATGACTTCCTTTGCAACAGGGAACCCAGAAGAAACATGCCGGCAAGTGATCGAATACTTTACAGAGCATCCAGTCGATGCGATTGGCATAGGCGCATTCGGACCTGTCGATGTAAAAGAACACAGCCCCAGCTATGGAACGATTCTCGAAACACCCAAAACAGCTTGGCGCCAATTTCCATTACTCTCAACCTTAAAACAAGCACTCGGTCTCCCTATGAAGCTTGATACGGATGTGAACTGTGCGGCGCTCGGTGAAGCTCGTTTTTCAACTGACACAGACAGACCAAATTCCTTGATCTACATCACGGTTGGGACGGGAATCGGCGGCGGTGCTTATATTGAAAACCGCCTCATTCACGGACTGCTTCATCCAGAAATGGGACATATCACCGTTCAGCGCCACCCTCATGACACCTATGGGGGCTGCTGCTCGATCCACCATGATTGTTTAGAGGGACTAGCATCTGGACCTGCCATAGAAGGCCGCTATCATACATTGGCACAAATGCTGCCAGAGGAGCATCCAGCCTGGTCACTTCAAGCTTATTATCTCGGGCAAATGACCGCAAATTTATTACTCACCCTTTCACCAGAACGCATTATATTTGGTGGAGGTGTCATGAAACAGCCGGCCTTGCTGCCGCTCATCCTTGAAGAAACAGACAAACGTCTTCATGGTTACTTACAATTACCAAAGCCATTAAATGAAATCGTCACAAAGCCTTCCTTTGACGGATTATCTGGTTTAATGGGAGCCATTGCCCTTGGAGCTGATGCCTTAAAGGAACAAGGAGCGGCGCAATGATGATGACGGCAGATACTCGAACCTACCAGCTCATTCAGCGGCTATTTGAAACGAAAGGGTTCGTGAAACTGGAGGAGCTCACTGCCTCTTTTCGCTTATCTGACCGCTCCATCCGCAATTTAATCAAAGAAGCAAACGAGCTGTTAACACAAGCTGGAGCCATGATCAAGACCATCCGCGGGAAAGGGTATACACTCTTAACAAGTGACCAAGACGCTTTCCTGCTTTGGCTTCATCAGCAAAAGCTTCCTGCCTGCTCTCTCGTACCCGTCATGCCAGAAGAGCGCATACGATTTATGATGAGAAAATTATTGCTTCAATCAGACTACTTAAAAATTGATCAATTAGCAGAAGAATTGTTCATCAGCCGTATGACGGTCAGCAGTGATTTAAAAAAAGGACGGGAGCTGTTAGCCCGTTACGGTATGACCCTTGTCTCAAAGCCTGGATTTGGCTTAAAAGTAGACGGAGACGAATTGCAAAAAAGGACGTGCTACGCAGACTTACTGCTTGAAGAAGAACCCGCCCTATCTCATATAACTGAGCGGGAACAGCTTCATTTCCCTGACATTTCACTTGAAACCATTCGATCCATTGTGTTGACAAATCTATATCAAGAATCACTGCTCATTAAAGATATTGCCCTAAAGAATTTAGTGATTCACTTAGCGATTGCCATTCAACAAACGCAAAACAAACAGCGGATACCCGCCAGTATCACTCATACACAAAGACCGCCAGTGTTAACAAGAATCGCTCAAAAGATCACTCATCAAATAAGCGACACGTTTCATGTCACCTTATCAGAGGATGAAACAGATTACTTGGTGATGCATCTCTTAGCGAATCAAACGTGGAAAGAAATCGATGAGCACCAAACGACAGAAGAAGTGCGTCAGGCGGTGACACAATTTCTCCAGCACATTGAAAAAACAAGCGGTCATCGTTTTGTAGATGACGATATCCTGCGTCAAGATTTGATGCTGCATATGAAGCCATTATTAAATCGAATTCAATACGGCGTGTCTTTACAAAATCCGCTTTTGCATGAGATCAAAACTTCTTATCCTTATCCGTTTGATTTGGCTGTCAGCGGACTCAATGCCTTACAGCTGGTGCGGACGCCAAATGAAGATGAGGCGGCATATGTTGCCTTACATATTGCTGCTTCATTTGAAAGAAGTCATCTTGACACCTCACAAAAAAAGAGGGCCATTATTGTATGCGGGTCTGGACTAGGAACGGCACGGCTGCTTGAAATTAAATTGAAGGCGGCCTTTCAACATGAGCTTGAGATTGTTGAGCTTTATTCTTATCAGGATTACGCTTTTAGCACCACTTTGCCATGTGATGTGATTATTACAACCGTACCTCTCGCACCAAAAGGGAAACCAATCATTCAAGTGAATGCTTTTTTTGAACACCATGATGTCCAGCGTGTGAGTGAGGTCATTCACCTGTTAAACGGACACGGTTCCCCTTCGCAGGAGCTGATGGCTTTTTTCCAAGAACGATTGACCTTGTTGGATGTGAACCTTTCAAGCAAAGAAGAGGTATTAGATACGCTTTGCAGCCGGCTGGAGGCGCATCAGCTTGTTTCATCTTCTTTTCGTTCCTCCGTGCTGGAGCGGGAGCAAATGTCATCAACTTATCTTGGCAAGGGGATTGCGATGCCTCACCCGCTCATCACAAATGAAGGCACCTCCTGCGTGGCAATTGCACGATTGAAACAGCCAATTGATTGGCAGGGCGATCAAGTATCTCTGATTTTCTTGTTAGCCATTCAGAAAGATGACGCTGCCTGCATGAATCAATTTTTTGAACAAGCTGTCGATTTATTAGACAGTCCTGACCGCCTTCACTCCTTGACACATGCAAGGACATTTGATGAGCTGATGCATGTCCTGTTTCAATAGCACATAAGGCCGCCCAAGTGAAATCGGGCGGCCTTTTATTCATCTATTCCTTACATACGAATCAATCGTATATGACATTTTTTCCTTCTTCCCTTAACTTTTTTAACGACGTCAGCATATGATTAATTTCTTCATTGGAGTGTCTTTCCCAAGCGCCTAATTCTGCGACAATTTTCAAAGGGGATGTCGATCGATAAGAACGGGTCGGATTCCCTGGAAACTTTTGATCCGTCAAATTCGGATCATCTTCAAACTCGCCTGTCGGTTCTACAACATAAATTCTCTCTTTGGAATCAGACCGGGCTAATTCAGCTCCCCATTTGGCTGCGTTTAATGTTCCAGTAAAATAGATGTGGTTCGATTGTTTATCCTGATAATTGGATAAATGCAACGGTTCAAGCAGGTCCCCAATCTTCAATTCTGCTTTCGTCCCATGAAAAAACGGCCCAGGATCTAAAACATCTTTCTTGTCATTCATACAGCCACATCCCTTATCGTTTTTGACTTGCGTATAACAGTATACGGCCTGATGCGGGCGGAAAACAGTCTATAAATGAGATTAAATTCGGGGTATAATGATAGTAGAGAGTAAGATGTGATCGGTAAACTCCAGCAAGTTGAAAAAACAGCAAGCATACATACATACAAAGCATTCTTCTTGAAAGAGATAAAAAGCTGTTAGACGCCATAAAAGCCAAAGAGACGTTTGACGTTTTATGTGGTTGGCGTGTTGGCACATAATCAATTAAATTCTTCAGGAAGGGTGTAATGAGATAATGAAAGATAGAGATAAGATTTGCCATATATATGCACAAAAAAGTTGGCATATGGATTCTTATATTATTGGTAATCGTGAGGGTTTAATTGAATTAAAGAGTGCTATTGACCAAGCATTGAAAAGTAATGTTGGTCAAGCTGAATTGTTTCCATCAGATTTAGAGGATTATACAACTTACGTTGCTTTAGTTGATGATAAAGAAGAGTTGGATTCACTTATTATGCCTTACACTGATGAGGATAATGATGATGAAAACTTGATACATCCAGTTGATATAGTTACAAGTCATGAAGAGAAAAAAACCCCTAAAAATTAGGGGTTTTTTAGTGTGAAATTGTTACTTCCCGATGTTCTCTCCATTTTGCTCGATCAATGTTTCATACCAATAAGAGCTCTTTTTCCGAATTCTTTTGAGGTCTTTTAGGTCAAATTCATCACGGTTGACGTAGATAAAACCGTAGCGTTTTGAGCAACCTTGGTGTGTACTGATTAAGTCGATGGCTGACCATGGGCAGTACCCGAATACCTCAACACCGTCAGTGATCGCCCATTTGATTTGTTCAATATGTTTTTCTAAATAATCAATTCGGTAATCATCCTGAATCGATCCATCCTCTTCTAACTTGTCAAAAGCGCCTAGCCCGTTTTCCGTAATAATAAGAGGCAGCTGATAGCGATCGTAAATCTCACGCATCGTTGATCGGAAACCGGTAGGGTCAATCTCCCAGCCAAATGCATTTTTACTTAAGAACGGGTTGTTCCCGCCTTTGTAGACGCCATCTTCACCAGATTTTAAATGCTGATCTCCGCCGCGGGCAAATTCATCATTGCCATCTCCTTTACTCGCTTCAACCGTTTGAGATGTGTAGTAGTTAAAGGCAATGAAGTCTGGTTTTGCACTTTTCAAAATATCCATATCTCCCTCTTCAATCACAGGAAGAATGTCTTTTTCCTTCATGTATGCCCATGCAAGGTTGTTATAACGACCGAATACCGCCATATCAAGATATAGCCAGTTGCGGATCGCATTGTAATTAGCCGCAGCAATGATATCCTCAGGTTTTGGAGATGCCGGGTAAATAAGGGCGATGTTTGGCGCTGGTCCGATTTTCGCCTCAGGCAGCAAACGATGACAAAGCGTCATGGCTTTCGCCTGTGCCACAAGCATATGGTGGTTCTGCTGATATAGTTCTTTTTTCGGATTTTCTAAATTTGGATCCAGTGTACCTAGAGCTGATCCATGTAAGATCATCATGTTTTGTTCATTAATCGTCAGCCAATATTTTACCTTCTCACCATACTCTTGGAACAAAACTTCCGCATAACGTTCAAACGCATCGACTGTTGAACGATTTGACCAGCCGCCTTTCACTTGAAGCGCATGAGGTAAATCAAAGTGATACATCGTCACAATTGGTTCAATGTCATAGCGTCGCAATTCATCAATGAGAGAATGGTAGAATTCAATTCCCTTTTGATTGATCTCCCCATCTCCATTTGGAATGATACGTGTCCATGCAATGGAGAAACGATAAGCCTTCAAGCCCATTTCTGCAAACATCTTCACGTCTTCTTTATATCGATGATAGTGATCGCTGGCTACCTTAAAATCAGTTGTTCCTTCAGGATAGCTTTCTCTCATATCAATGACTGAAGGTCCCTTGCCATCCTCGTTCCACGCACCTTCTACTTGATAGGCGGAAGTCGATCCGCCCCAGAAAAAGTCTTTTGGAAATGGTGCTAGTGTTGAATATCTCATGATTATGTCCTCCCTTTTCTTAAACTAAGTGTAAAAATGATTGTCCTGGTGTCACTTGTTTTTCTTCTGTCTCAATGATATCGCTAAATTCACCGGAATTGGTAATAATCACAGGTGTTGTGACAGAAAGACCTGCTGCTTGAATGGCCTCAATATCAAACTCCGCAAGCAGTTCACCTTCTGTAATCGTTTGGCCCTGCTCAACCTTCGGCGTAAAATGACGGCCCCCAAGTTGTACAGTATCCAGTCCAATATGAATAAGTACTTCTGCTCCGCTTTCAGAGGTGAGACCGTATGCATGTCCTGTTGGGAATACCGTTGTCACGACCCCAGTTACTGGTGCAAACAGCTTGCCTTCTGACGGGATAATGGCTGCGCCCTTACCTAATGCGCCAGATGAGAAGGCTTTATCCTGCACCTCTTCTAGCTTGATGACTTCGCCAGATAAAGGACTTTTCACATGAGCTGCTTTGACACCATGTTCATTTTCAGATGCTGGTGCAGAACTAGCTGCAGGAGCATCTTCTTCATCCACAGGATCTTTGAATCCAATCAAATAGGTTAAGACGATTGAAAGGACAAATGAAACGGAAATTCCGATTAAGAATCCTGTAAACCCTTGACCGTAGAAGATCGGAAGTGTCAGTAAACTCGGAAGACCTGACGCGATCGCAATACTTTGTGAATAACCGATAATGGCACCACCGACACCGGCAGAGATAACCGCTGCAATAAATGGTTTTTTCAAACGAAGTGTGACGCCGTATACAGCAGGTTCTGTAATTCCAAATACAGCAGAAACCGCTGTCGATCCAGCTAATGATTTCAGCTTTTTGTTCTTTGTTTTCAGCATAACACCGATTGAAGCACCGGCTTGTGAAAATACAGCTGGCGCAGTGGCCGGCTTAATATGATCTTTTCCATGAACCGCAATATTATTTAAAATGACTGGCACAAGCCCCCAATGGATACCGAAGATGACAAGAACCTGCCATGCCATCGCAATTAAAGCACCGGCAAGTGTAGGGCTAAAGGAGAATACTTTCAGCAGGACGGCTGCAATTCCGTTCCCTGCATACACACCAAATGGTCCAAATACGATCAGTGTCAGTGGAACGACCGTGACCAGTAAAATCAGTGGTGTAATAAAGTTTTTCACACTTTCATGAATGACTTTGTTAAAGAAACGTTCGATATATCCCATCACAAACACTGCCAAAATAATCGGGATAACCGTTGATGTATAAGACATTAAGACAACCGGAATGCCGAAAAACGACACATCTCCGCCGCCTTTTGTGAGCTCTTGAATAGTCGGGTAGATCAGTGCACCTGCAATCGTCACAGCGACAAATGGATTCGCTTTAAACTTCCTAGCAGAAGTGAATGCGAGCAGCAGCGGCAAGAAGTAGAACAAGCTGTCTGATGAGGCAAATAAAATTTGATACGACGTATCTTCAGGAGATAACCATTTTGCATTGATACAGATGCCTAGAAGTCCTTTTAAAATACCGGCACCCGCCATGACACCTAGAAGCGGTGTGAAAATTCCAGAAACAATGTCGACGAATTTTCCAAAAAGACTTGTACTTTCTTCACTTGATCTAGCAGATGAAGAAGTGGAATCCTCTAATAGATTCGTAAACTCCCCAATCTCTCGATATACCTCTGGTACGGTGTTGCCAATGACCACCTGAAATTGGCCGCCGCTTTCCATGACAGTCACCACACCATTTAATTTTTCAATGGCCGCTTTATCTGCTTTTGATCTGTCATTTAATGTGAAGCGAAGTCTTGTGGCACAGTGAACCAATGAATGAACATTTTTCTCTGTCCCGATATGTTTGATAATGTCTTCTGCTAATTGACGATGACTCATACAAAAACCCCCTTTTTTTCAAAAAAATACGTTTTTAGGCAAAATAAAAACCTAAACGGGCACCAAAAATAGTCGCAACTTGCTATTGCGCTTTTTCAGTGAACGTTTAGGTTTTGCCTGCCGAACAGTCACAATCCTCTAAGACGATCATTGTGAAACCGTATTCTTTTATGTTTATGAGCAAATAGTACCACTCACTTTTTATGATGTCAACGCTTTCTTTTAAAATTCTATCTTTATTTTTCTCGTTTGATGAGTCGATTCAAATGAATCGATAGATAGAGCATCTCCTCTGATGTCAGGTCGCGATGATACGTTTGATACACATATTCCGCGATTTTCTTTGCGCAATCGTACGCCTTCGGATATTTTACTTTAATCAGCTGATATAAATCTTGATCTTCACTGACGAGTAACGTTTCGTTGATGAGACGCTGTACGAAAAAGCGTAAATGTGTGAGAAAACGATAAAAGTTGAGCGAGTCTTCATCAAATTCCATGTTCAGATGATATTTCACAATGGTCAGTATGGCATTCACTTCTTTCGTGATATTGACTGTTGTATTCATGTCTTCATTGAGCTCTGCATTAATAATATGCATGGCAATAAAGCCCGCTTCATCTTCAGGCAGTTCAATATGAAGACGATCTTCAATCATCTCAAGGCATTCCTTCGCCACGAGAAACTCATCTTTGTATAAACGTTTAATCTCCCAAATCAGTGAATTCTCAATCAAGTGGTTTTTCTTTAATCGTTCGATGGCGTAATGAATATGGTCTGCCAGCGATACATGCAGACTTTCGTTTAATCTTCGGTTCAGCTTTGTATGTGCGTATTGGATCATTTCCTCGGTCACCTTGACGACATCATACGGAACCTCTTGAAGCAGCATTTTCATTCGCTCATGTACGGAATGATCCTCTAGGCGGAACACTTTATCAATTAACGCCTCGTCCACCGGGTCTCCGGGACGTCTTTGAAAAGCGATGCCTCTGCCCATGACGACGATTTCTTTTCCTTGTTCATCTATCACACTAATGACATTATTGTTTAGAACCTTTTGAATCTGCATCTCCAAACACCTCCGTCTATAACCAGCCATCTACACTCAAAATATGCTCTCATCTTAACACAACTGTCAAATCACTTGGCGTTTTTATCTGACTTTTGAAATAGATTTCACGATATTTCCCCTTCTTTCTTGCTGGTCTGATCCTCCCTCGGCCTGCATACAATACCCCGAGGAGGTGACCTTCGATGAAGGCTTTTTTCTGGTCAGCATCTTTTTTATTCATGTTCATTCTGACTCTCTTTATTCTAGGTATTGTTTTTTGGCTTAGTGGACAAGGCTTAGATCAGCTATGGAGATATGCGCTTATCTGTCTTGTGACAGCCACCGTTCTACACGGCGTTACCACTTGGCTAAAGCAGCATGTCATGCATCACTCATCCAAATAAAAGGCTGCCCTCAGTATTTAGGCAGCCCTTCCGTTATTCCTTAGATGAGGCGGCTTCTTTCTGAGAAGCACGCAGTTCATCATTGATTTTTTTCGCATCTTCTAAAAACTCTGTTTCAAATCCACTTTTGAGTGCCCACATATAAAATAACAACGCCACAACTGCAATGAGCGCCATATCCCAGCCATAATGAATGACGTTATACCCGCCAAATTTATCACTACCTAGACAAGAAATCGTCATCATCACAAGCAAATACACAACCATCCAAGCACCTGCTTTAAAGTGACGGCCAAAGCCCTTCCACTTCGCTTTTGCTTGATAGTAAAAATAGATTGGCAGACCGATGAGAATAATGAACAGCACCTGACCCGTCAGCGGCCATCTCGCCCAGTACAGTGTCAATGATGCAAAGACAAAACCAAGCGGGGCAATGATGCTGAGTCCTTTAATTCGCAGTGGACGATATAAATCTGTGCCCGTCTTTCTCAGCGTCATCACTGTCACAGGTCCTGTCAAATAGGAAATCAGGGTCGCCACAGAAATAATTTCAGCGAGAACCCCCCAGCCTCTAAACAAAAACAGAAAGATAAACGATACGCCTAAGTTAAAAAACATCGCTGGACGAGGCACACCGTAAATTGGGTGCAGACGGCCAAGTACACTCGGCATGTACTTGTTTTTTTCCATCCCATAAATCATACGAGACGTCGTCGCCGTATACGTAATCCCTGTGCCAGAAGGAGAAACGAACGCATCTGCATATAAAATAAGGACAAGCCAGTTAATCCCTAGCGCAATGGCAAGGTCAGCAAATGGCGAGTTGAAATTCAAATGCCCCCAGCCATTCACAATCATTGATGGATCGACAGCGCCAATAAAAGCGATTTGCAGCAGCACATAAATGACCGTTGCAATCAAAATCGATCCAACAATGGCGATTGGAATCGAACGCCCTGGATTTTTCGCTTCTCCTGCCATATTAATCGGGCTTTGGAAGCCATTAAAAGCAAACACAATCCCCGATGTTGCCACAGCTGTGAGCACACTCGCCCAGCCGTTCGGCGCAATACTTGTTCCAGAAGTAAAATTCTCACTATGAAAACCTACGAATAAGAGCGCACCAATTGTTAATCCTGGAATGACGATTTTAAAAATCGTAATGAATGTATTCGCCTTTGAAAACAACCCAACTGTCCAATAATTGAGCAGAAAATAAATCACCAGCAGCACACTTGCCACCATGAGCCCCTCAGTCGTCAAAACCCCTTTTGTGACCAAATGGCTTGTCCACTTTGCCCACTCCCAAGGCCATGAGCTCATGTATTGAACGGAAGCCACTGCCTCAACAGGAATCACTGAGACAATCGCAATCCAGTTTGCCCAAGCGGCGATAAATCCAATAAAAGAGCCGTGTGAATATTGCGTATATTTGACCATTCCGCCTGCCTCTGGAAACATCGACCCGAGTTCACTATAAGACAATGCGATAAATAAAATAACAACCATCCCGATCAACCATGACAAAATAGCAGCAGGGCCGGCGATTTGAGCAGCCCGCCACGCACCAAAGAGCCATCCTGAACCAATGATTGAGCCAAGACCTACCATCATTAAAGCGAAAGTTCCCATCCTACGATGCAAATGATTCATGTTCATAACACCTTTCGATTAAAATACAGAGCATGTGTCGAGCAAGCGCCTTTCTTTTATAGCAGCTCACCTTTCATTCCATTGGCAAATACTTTCTGATCTGAACTTTTATCTTTGTTCATTTTTTTGCCTGTTATATTATCTCTCAATTCTCCATTTTCTGAAATAGTCGAACATGCTTATTTCAAAAGAAAGCGCTTTTTCAACTGTTCAATCTATTAGACTGATTAACTACCTTTACCCTTATTTTGAAAAAAACAAAACAAAAAAGAAAGAGGAAATGACTTCCTCTTCCCTCTGAACACATATCATCCAAAGAAAAAAGGATAAAAGGGAAACCCTCTTATCCTTGTGAGATTGCTTGTTCTTTTTCAATGACAGCTAGTCTTTCTTGAACTTCTTCCTCAGATAAATTGTGCTGTTTCACATAAAGGTTACGTTCGCTTGTGCGGCATTCATGGCTGCAGCTGCGCATATATTTATGCTCACTTTCTTCTGTTGCAATCATTTTGCGGTTACATGCAGGGTTCGCACAGTTCACATAACGCTCGCAAGGTTCGCCAGTGAAGAAATCTTTTCCTACCACGACGTGCTCTGTTTGATTGACTGGAACCGTTAGGCGGTTATCAAACACATAACATTGACCGTCCCATAGCTTTCCTTGAACTTCTGGGTCTTTTCCGTACGTGACAATTCCACCGTCAAGCTGGGATACATCTTCAAAGCCTTCACGCTTTAACCATCCTGAGAATTTCTCACAGCGTACGCCGCCTGTGCAATACGTCAGAATTTTTTTCCCTTCAAGAATCTCTTTGTTGTCACGAATCCACTCAGGTAATTCACGGAATGTCTCAATGTCAGGGCGCACAGCACCTCTGAAGTGACCGACATCAAACTCATAATCATTACGTGCATCAATCACGACCGTATCAGGTGATTGCATTTGCTCATAAAATTCAACTGGACTGAGATGTTTCCCCGTTAATTCTAGCGGATTCACATCATCTTCAAGACTTAAATTCACCAATTCATTACGGTGGCGGACGTGCATTTTCTTAAACGCATGACCATCCGCTTCGTCAATTTTAATTGGCATGGACGCAAAGCGTGGATCTTCTTTCAATGCTTGCATGTACTTGTCCGTTTGCTCGATGGTACCAGAAACGGTTCCGTTTATGCCTTCAGATGAAACAAGAATACGACCTAACAAACCAAGTTCCTTACAGAATGCTAGATGCTCTGCTGTAAACGTTTCTGGATCCTCAATGGGGACATATTGATAGTAAAGTAATACACGATATTGTTTTTCCATATATATAAACACCTCTTAAATTTAATCAAAACATACCATTTTATATCATACAGGAAATACATACCTTAAGGCAATGTCAGCAGTTCAATTCCATAAAACGGAAGGGTCTATGGTCTCATATTGTCCGATTATTTGACAGAACTTTCTGTAAAATGAGATGATTTAAGAACTATATGATTTTGTAAAGGAGCATAAGTCCATGATCCAGCCAGAAGAGATCGTCAGAAGCGGTCCTAACCAGTTTATTTCTCAAAAGGGGATTTATCATGAAATCGAGTCACTTGTTACTCCCTTTCAGTCACCAGCTATAGTGACAGGATATGACTCATATCAAGCCTTTTCACAGTACACAAAGCTTCCATCCGAGTGGCCTGTTGTTCAGCATAAAGGTTACAGTTCACCAAATGCGATCACACGAATTGCGGAAGAACTCAAGAGTTCAGACGTGATCATCGGGATCGGTGGTGGCACGATTTTAGATACAGCGAAGTCTGTTGCCGACGCTCTCCAAATTGAAGTGATCATGGTGCCGACGATTCCTGGGACATGTGCGGCTTCTACACCGCTCAGCGTCATTTATGATGACAAGGGAAATTTTATGGGGGTCGACTATCATAAGCGGTCCAGCTATCTCACGTTAATTGATCATACTTTTTTGCTTTCATCTCCTCTTTCCTACCTCCAAAGCGGAATTGGGGATACACTGGCAAAATGGTATGAAGCGGAAGCCATTATTCGTAACACAAAAGGCACCTTGCCGCTCATGGTACATGCTGCATTAAAGCAGGCTGTGTACGTTCGTGACATTCTTCTGACTCATAGTGAAGAAGCCGTTAGCAGCTTAAAAACAGGTCAGCTTTCTCAAGCCTTTGCAGATGTAACAGATACGATCATTACGTTAGCCGGAACAGTCGGCGGCTATGGAGGACGTTATGGCAGAATGGCAGGAGCCCATGCCGTTCATAATGGATTAACATTTATTGATGAAACACATCATGTGTTACATGGACAAAAAGTGGCCTATGGCATTCTCGTTCAGCTTGCCGCAGAAAACCGTATGACGGAAGTAGAAGAATTACTTGAGCTTTATCAATCACTCGGATTACCTAGAACGATGCGTGAGCTTGGCATCACAGCTCAGCTAGAGGAAGCAGCACATACAGTGGCAAACCGTGCTGCACGTAAAGATGAAACCTTTTGTTTGATTGGAGACTATACGAAAGAGCAAATTGTCGACGCCATTCAAATCATTGAGACCTATCAGCCTCAAAAGACGGTCTGAACATAGGGGCAAATAAAAAGCACAGGCATCCCGCCCGTGCTTTCTTTTTATTAAAAATCGAAGTTATCTGGGTCTGGACCCGTGCGCTCATCTTCATTGAGCTGATCAATGACACTCATTTCATGGGCGGACAACTCGAAATCAAATACGTTTGTGTTTTCGATGATTCGGCTCTTCGTCACCGATTTCGGAATGGTGATAATGCCATGCTGCAAGTCCCAGCGAAGAATGACTTGCGCTACTGACTTCTCATGTTTTTTTGCAATATCTTGAAGCACCGGATGGTTAAGAAGTTTCCCGCTGCCTAATGGCGACCATGCTTCTACATGAATGCCTTTTGCCTTGCAGTAGTCACGTAAAGGCTCTTGCGTCAGCTTCGGATGCAGTTCAATTTGATTGACCATTGGCACCACTTCTGCCTCTTCTAATAAATCTTCTAGATGGTGCTGATGGAAGTTACACACGCCAATGGCTTTCACGCGGCCATCCTTATAAAGCTTTTCTAGCGCCTTCCACGTTTCTTTATATTTGCCTTCAACCGGCCAATGGATTAAATAAAGATCCAATACATCCAGACCTAGTTTGTTCATACTCGTTTCAAAGGCTTCAAGCGTTGACTCATATCCTTGATCACTATTCCACACTTTTGTCGTAATGAACAGATCATCGCGAGAGATGCCTGATTGCTGAATGGCTTTGCCAACACCTTCTTCATTTTGATAGGCCGCTGCTGTATCTATACTGCGATAGCCCGCTTCAAGTGCGTCTTTGACTGCATTTACAGCCTCATCCCCATCTTTTACTTGCCATACACCAAAGCCAAGCTTCGGCATTTTCACTCCGTTTGCTAATGTGACTGTATCTGTTAATCCACTCATCAAACAAACCTCCGCTTCATTTTTGCTTACCATGCACTATACCCGAATGTGCGAAAGATCATGCATGAAAATAGACCATGCAAGGGCTACTATGACCTAATTTCATTTTGTCCCATACTAACAACACAAAATTTTTATGTGAATATATTTGTTTTTATATTAAATAGATTTCTACTTATCCCTATACAAACAGTGAGGTCCAATCATCCTCCTCAGAGAATACTTGAATCCCATGCTGTTTCAGCAAGGCAGACGTCACACCGTCCCCAGCCTTTGTCTTCCCGTTAAACTCTCCCCGATAGATCATCCGGCTTCCGCAAGAAGGACTGTACTCTTTTAACACGACGGATGTTGCGCCAAGAGTCTGAGCCTGCTTAAGCGTGGCTTGTGCACCATTTACATACATCTCTGTCACATCTGTTCCATGAACATCAACAACAGCAGCCTGCCCCCGTAAGACATCATGACCATCTCCACCAATAATTTCTGCGGGAGGTCTTGGTGTTGAGAAACCGCCAAGCAGCTCAGGGCAAACTGTTACCGCCTTTCCTTCCTGCACAAGCTCCTCGATACGTTGATCTAATCGATGGCTGCCATTATAACGGACCTTTAATCCCGCAAGACAAGCGCTGACAACGATCATGTATGTTCCTCATTTCTATGTATTGAACGTTTTTTGCTGACTTTAAAATAAATCCATAAAGGCAAACAGAGTATCGCGTTGATCAAAAAGGGCAGAGCACAATACAAAACAGCCGCCCACATGGACCCTTCAACTCCTGTGATCCCAAAAAAATAAACAAATAATAGCAAGCTGACAAACAATCCAACGAACGGCATGATAAATACATATTTTTTGAAATTTCCCATCATCTCTTCCACCAACACGGTTCCCTCCCTCAATCATCCTCACGAATAACGTCAATATATGTTAATTTTACCATAAAAAACCGAAAGCATCTAGTTTATAGAAAGCTTTCGGTCAGTTATTTATATCTTTTCCTTCCAAGCCTTTAAGAAGCGCTCGATAACCTGTAGTTCGTCTTCATTAAATTCATGGAGGAATTCTAAGTAGGAGGAGACTGCCTGTTCATGAAGCTCATCATGCAGTGCCGCAAGCTGTGTGCCTTCCTCTGTGAGTGAATAATAGACGGATTTCTTGTCACCTTGCCGGTGGCAATAGTCGACCATGCCTTTTTCGATGAGCTTTTTCACAGCCTTTGTAATAGCTGGTTTTGATAGTTTTAGTTGTTGTGAAAGAAATGTATTATTGGATTCATTAGGGTTTGCTTGAATCATAGATAAAATATGAAGCTGTGTAAGTGTCCAATCTTGCTTGAGTGTATCAGTCGTGGTAATCAGTGGATCTGTTGGATCGTTCCGTTTCTTTTCCCTATGCATAATCAAATCTTGAATCGCTTTTAAGACAATCTGCTCGTTTGTTTCCATCTGAACCTCCACTCTTAACTGGTTAATAAAATGGTACTAATAATCAATAAAGGAGTCAAAAGAAATGTGGGGATGAGGAAAAGAATGGGTCATCAGACCTGATAAATAAAAGAACTTTTTTACTAGATTGCAAGAGACGACACAATTTCCTTTTCTTTGCTATCATTTATGATAGATAGGTACCCCTCAATCAAAAAAAGAAGGTGAGAGAATGAAAACAGAGCAGCAAATGGCCATTCGCCAGTTAGAAGAAAAAATAAATTTGTTTTCTTCTGTTGTCAACGGATCGTTCCTATCAACGGAAGATTTCGTTCTATCAAACACGCATATATCAACTGACACGTTCAATTTATTATTACCGATTTCAGCGCACATACAAGATCAACAAAAAGTGGAAGCTGTCATCGAACAAATGCAGCAACAGCAGCTATCATTCAGCACATGGATCACTCAAAGCCTGCTCCACCCCGATTGGTCGAATATCATGCAGAAATATGGGCTTCAAGAAGTGGAACGCAATACCATCATGATGCTTGAACATACAAACGACATCGATCAAAGGACCTCTCAATCGCTTACGATCAAGGAAGTGACTGACGATCAAACCTTTCTCGATTATCAACATTTATTTATCGAACTTTTCGAAGGATCACCTGAGGCAATCGCTTTAAACAGCTATTTCCAGTGCTTTTCGATTGAACGATTACACCCGAGTACCCGCATGTTCGTTGGATATGAACTCAACAAACCGGTCACAACGGGCTTATTGATTGAAACAGCAGACAGCTACGGTATTTATGATGTCATCACAAAGGCAGAACACCGCGGAAGAGGACTTGGCAGCGACATGTTTCATTACCTTCTGACCCAGACAGATAACAAACAAAAGTGTGTGATGTTACAAGCCTCAAATGACGGCAAACATATCTATCAGCGTGCCGGATTTCATCCAATTGGAGAAATGGTTATTTTTGAATAGAAGATGACATTTTTTCTGAGGTATCAAAGGCAAAGAAAGGCATCCTGTCTCTTCTTTGCCTCTAACATCTCACCACAAAAATGAATGTACATTCATTCACTCCTTTGGTACATTTAAAAAAAGGAGCTGAAGAACAGATGGTTCGACCAGGCGATCAATTTCAAACAAGCAAAACCTATACGCATGAAGATGTGATCAAATTTGGCGAGATGACAGGTGATCTTGGCAAACACCATACCGAGCTAGATGATCAAGGCAGGCTTATGGTACACGGCTTTCTCACAGCAAGTCTAGCCACGAAGCTTGGCGGGCAGTTTCATTTTATCGGTCAAGAGATGACATGTACCTTCATACGCCCTGTTTATACAGGTGACACCATTACCTGTCAGATGGCCGTCACCAAGGTAGAACCCCTTGAAAAATACCATCGTGTCCACCTTTTTTCCCGGTATATCAATCAGCATGGAGAAGAAGTCATTACTGGTAAAAGTGAAGGTGTGGTTTTCAAAAAATAAAAAGCTGCCTATGATGAGGCAGCTAAACGATCTAATTCTCTTCTATTCAGCATGATGCTGACGATCCATATAAAGCGGCGGTCTCTTTAATGAAATCACTGCACAGCTAAAGGCAATCAGCACAAAAACAGCACCGAATTTAGCCAAATCAACAGATGAACCGGTCATTGTAAACATGACGCCACCCACTGCTGATCCAATGGAAATCCCAATTTGCAAAGCGGATGTATTTAAACTTTGCTGAATATCAGATGTCACAGGGTCTGTTTGAATCAAATAGCTCTGCAAAGCAGGTGTCAGTGCCCAGCTAAGAGCACCCCATAGGACAACCATCACCATAAAGAGCATAAACACTCCCGCTGTATAAGGAAGGATAAACATCACAATGGCAAACGCCATGGTCACAAGCAAAATGGCTTTTCCTGATCCTAGTTTGTCACTCAGCCAGCCGCCAAACCCATTCCCGCCAATCGACGCAAGTCCGAAGACCAAATAACAAATACTAATCCAAAACGGAGTCATATGCAGAACTTCCATCAAAAATGGCGTGAAATAAGAATACAGCATATAATGACCAGCAAGCATGAACAAACTAATCAAATGTGCACTGAAAATTTTCGGATGCCCTAAAGAACGAATTTGTTCTTTAAGCGGCGTGACTTTTTCAACAGGCATTTTCTCCAATAGAAAATAAATGAGTACCATAGATATGGCTGACAGAATACTGATTCCTAAAAATATCACTCTCCAGCCAAAGCTCTCTGTAATAAAAATACCGATCGGTACACCGAGAACAAGTGATGAGCTAATCCCAATAAAAATCAGACCTAATGCTTTCGCTCGATGCGCTGGTTCCACCAGCTTGGCGGTAATCGTCAATGATAGTACCACAACAAGCGCTGTACTCATGGCAATCAAGACCCTAGAGATCATGACAAGGGCAAAGGTGGAACTAAAATATGTGAATACATTGCCTAATGTAAAGACCAATAATGCGATTAAATAAAGACGCTTTCGTTCGATTTTGGCTGTGACGGTCAGTAGCACCGGTGCTGAAATAGCATACACAATCGCAAATACCGTGATCAGCTGCCCAGCTGTCGCAAGAGACACATTGAGATCCTCTGCTAAACTTGGCAGAATGCCCCCGACCACAAGCTCAACTAATCCAACCGCAAAAGTAGAAACAGCTAATAAATAAACTCTCCAGTTCATGTCTAACATCCCTTCTCTATATCATAGCTTTCACTTTTGATACAGGGTGCAGACAAACAAAAAAACCCTGATTACAAAAAAGGAAAGCGCGCTTTTGTAATCAGGATTTATCGGATCCTGGTAGAAACCCTCAAACCATATTATTGAGGTTATACAAGTCTATTTTTTTCTTCAAATATATTAGCATAGCCTTCCATAACGTGCAAGCTGCAAAAATAGAAAATATCTGCCAATGGCTCAGCAACATAAACGACCTTAGAAAGGCATGAAATGAACTTGCAGACCAACTTGCTTTCTCCCCCATTTACAGGTAAACTGATGAAAAATCAACGAACAAGGATCAACGTAGATCTGGAATAGTAGCTTGAATTGATCTTTACCAGAGAGGGAACGGTGCTGAGAAGTTCCTACTGACATCTTCAAGTGAACCTGCCGATTTAGTTCTGTTTCATACAGCGGTTCATACCGTTATCATGATCGAGTGTAAAGCTGTGCTTTAAATTAGGGTGGTACCACCAGGAATGGTCCCTAACTTAAAGCACAGCTTTTTTGTTTTTTGAAAAGGAGGAAAAAGACGATGTCAAAGAAACAATTTGTTGAGAAAATTACAAGCATGGAAGACGACTTTGCCCAGTGGTATACAGATGTTGTCACAAAGGCGCGTCTCGTCGATTATTCAAGCGTTAGAGGCAGTATGATTATTCAGCCATACGGTTTTAAAATTTGGGAGAATATTCGCGACGAACTTGATCGTCAAATCAAAGAAACGGGTCACGAGAATGTCTATATGCCGCTCTTTATCCCAGAAAGTCTTCTCCAGCAGGAAAAAGATCATATCGAAGGCTTTGCTCCTGAAGTGGCGTGGGTGACACATGGCGGTGATTCGGAATTACAGGAAAGACTCTGCGTCAGACCAACATCCGAGGTGCTGTTCGCCGAGCATTATAAAAACATCATTCATTCCTATCGTGATTTACCAAAGCTATATAACCAATGGGCCAATGTCGTCCGCTGGGAAAAGACAACACGTCCATTTCTTAGAACCCTTGAATTCCTCTGGCAGGAAGGGCACACTTGTCACGAGACTGAGCAAGAAGCGATTGAAGAAACAGAAAAAATGCTCCATGTCTATGCGTCTATTTGTGAAGAGCTTCTAGCGATCCCTGTCATTAAAGGAAGAAAAACAGAGAAAGAAAAATTCGCTGGCGCCCGCTTCACCTATACGGTTGAAAGCTTGATGCATGACGGAAAAGCCCTGCAAACCGCCACTTCTCACTTCTTCGGCAACGGATTTGCCAAGGCGTTTGGCATTGAATTTTTAAATCGAGAAGGAAAATTAGAGCATGTCCAGCAAACATCATGGGGCTTCACCACAAGAATCATTGGCGCTATGATCATGGTGCATGGCGATGACAGAGGACTAGTCCTGCCGCCAAACATTGCGCCAACCCAAGTACGTGTTGTGCCAATTGCTTCCCATAAAGAAGGTGTCCTCGATCATGCCTATGAATTAAAGGATCGACTCGCCCGCATCGCACGAGCTGACATCGATGCAAGTGATAAACAGCCTGGCTGGAAATTCAACGAATGCGAAATGCAGGGCATCCCATTACGTGTAGAAGTAGGACCAAAGGATATGGAAAAAGGCCAAGTCATGCTCGCAAGACGAGACACAGGTGAAAAGCAAGCCATCACGTTAGATGCACTTGAACAAGCCATCACGTCCACGCTTGAAGACATTCAGCAGACGATGTACGAAAAAGCAAAAGAACGATTACATGAAAAAACATCAAACGCCCACACAATCGAAGACATCGAGCAGCTTCTTGCCGAAGAAAACAGGTTGATCAAAGCCATGTGGTGCGGCGATGAAGACTGTGAAAACGACATCAAAGAGAGAACAGGGGCGACATCACGCTGTATCCCGTTTGAACAAGAATCCGTTTCTGACACATGTGTCTGCTGCGGGAAACCTGCTTCTGATATGGTGTTCTGGGCAAAAGCCTACTAATCATATTTCAAATTTTTTACAAATAATGCGAGGATTTGTCTACACACTGAAGCATCTTATACGATGCTTCTTTTTTGTTAAAAAGAGCCAAATATCCATTGACCTCATTCACACAATCCCCTATAATTCATATTAATATAATCGGTTTTTAAGACTTTAACTGGAGTGGTGATCTATGAAGCGCTGGCTCTCAATATTTAACGAACGCTGTCCAAAATGTAAAACAGCATTAGATGTCTCGAAGTCCAATGCCTTGCAAGGCAAAGTCGTGAAAACATGCCCCAATCTTCATTATCAAAAAGAGTACCACCCTGCACTTGAAACGTATATCGAGCACGATGATATGAAATAAAAAAGACCAACACATGGAAAAGAGCCCTTGCTCTCAGTTGTTGGTCTTTTTCTTATAATAAATCCACCCAGATTTTGATTGCTGTGGCTGTAATCATCACGGCAAGCGCCCATTGCAAATAAACGGCATTGATTTTCTGACCAATTTTCGCCCCAATCGGCGCAGCAATCAGACTGGCCGCCATTAAGACAAGAGCAGGCATGAACATGACTTGACCAGTCAGCACTTTCCCAGCCGATGCGCCGATCGCAGAGAGAAACGTAATCGCCAGAGACGAGGCAATCGTCATCCGCACAGGGATTTTGAGAATCGATAGCATCACCGGCACTAAAATAAAGGCACCGCCTGCACCTAATACACCGGATACACTTCCGATCACAAAGGCAATACCAGCCGCCAATCCTTTATGAAAGGTCACCTCTCCATCCGCTTCTGCCTGCTGACCTTTTTTCGGAACAAGCATTAAAATGACAGCGACAATGGCAAGCAGGCCATAGACTACATTGATGCCTTTCTCTGGAAGGAAATGTGATAAATAGCTGCCTAATAAACTCCCTGCCAATATACTGCTCCCCATATATAAAATTAATGGTCGATGTAAAAATCCGCTTTTCCGATACGCTAGCACACCGCCGAGTGTCGAAAATAGTACTTGAATGGCACCAATCCCTGAAACCTCGTGTGCCGATAATGCCATCACTCCGACAAGAGGCGGGATATAAAGCAGCATGGGATAGTTGATCACTGATCCTCCTATTCCGACCATTCCTGATAAGAAGGAACCAATAAATCCGATGATAAATAAAGTAATGAAAAACGCAAAATCCACGCTGGTCTCCTCCTTTGCAAAAGGAAAAGGGGCTCCCTCATAGATACCCCTCTCCCCTTTAGGACCCTTTTCTCACCCAGAACTTCAGCACATGCCCTTCATCTGTCTGTGTGATCAATTCATGTCCGCTTGACTTAGCCCATGCGGCCAAATCAGCTTTGGCTCCTTTATCTGTTGCATGTATTTCTAATACTTGGCCTTCAGCCAAGTCATTCATTTTTTTCTTCGTCCGAATAATTGGCATCGGGCATGCAAGCCCGGTTACGTCTAAAATGTGATCTGATGTCATCTGATCATCCCTCGCTTCTTTATTTTATTGAACATTATCGAATCGCACAACGGTTTGGACCAATTTCCATGTCTCGCTGCGCTTCCTCGTCTGGATGCAGCTTCCCCATATTCGTAGACCGAATGTCTTGATAAGCGTTTGGCTGTGCAGGGAGATCCTGCGTGACCATTTGTCTAAATACGTCTTCATCTTCAATGTTCAGCCCGTGATTTTCTTTAAACAAAGCGCCTAGCTCCTTCCAAACGCTCCCGTCTTCATTAAGCTCATCCACGATCATAAAATGTGCAGGCAGCACAATCAATTCTGCCGAAAGCGCCTTATATCGTGTATAAAGGGTTTCTCTCAAATCACCTACCCAGTCCTCCGCCATACCGGCTAGATCAGGTCTTCCGATCGAATCAATGAACAAAATATCACCTGAAAGGAGGTAACGGCCGTCTACGATAAAAGAGGTCGAACCAATCGTATGGCCCGGTGAATAAAGGGCATGAATATCAATCTCCGTCGCTCCAATCGTCACACGCTGTCCTTCTTCAAGGTGATTGTAATCAAATGTCACCTCTTCGGCGTCTTTTGGCGGTAGCCAATAGATAGCTCCAGTCTGTTCAGACAGCTTTTTCCCGCCAGATATATGGTCCGCATGAAGGTGCGTATCAAACACATGCGTCACTGTGACTTGATGTTTTATAGCAAATTGCGTATAGACCTCCGTCATTCTAGCCGCATCAATAATCGCAGCTTCCCCATTCGACATGATCATATAGGACAAGCACCCCTTGCCCATTCGCACAAATTGGTACAACTCTCCACCGCCAGTTAAATCACCGATCTTCACTGGCTCTAAATGCTCACTCCATGCCTTCATGCCGCCTTGCAAATAATGGACCGTTCTGCCTGCCTCTGACAGCATCTCTGCCACCATAATAGAGGAGCCTTCTTTCGCACAAACGACCAGTACATCTAGGTCATCCGGTATGTTCTCCACCATATCCTCTACGCCATCAAGAAGCTCAAAGTAAGGCACATTTAAATATTCAACGGCTTTCCCTTCAATTTTCCAGTCCTGCACATCTGATTCGTTTCGTACATCCAACAAAAAGATCGGCTCTTTGTTGATGATCTTTTTTGTTAACTGTTCTGCTGTCATTGCTTTTACAGTCATTGGTTCATTCAGCTCCTATTTTTCAATCTCTCCTGTCCAGCTGTTCATGCCTGGCACTACATTGATCAATTGATGAAATCCTTTTTCTTTTAACTTTTGTGCGGCTAATTCACTTCTTCTGCCTGAATGACAGATGAGGTAAATGAGCGTCTCTCGGTTCAATTCTTCAGCACGCTGTTCCACCTCGCCAAGAGGGATGTGAACAGCTCCTGGAATATGGCCCGCTTCATATTCATCCGGCTCTCGTACATCTAAAATAAACAATGACTGATCTTCTTTTACCTTCTGTTGAAACATGTTCAACGACATTTCCGAAATCATTGACTGCTCCTCCTCCTGTTTCGTTCCGCCTTTACGGATCAAATGATGAAGCACCTGTCCTTCTACTTTCGTTCCTAAAAATTCATGACCGGCGCTTTTTGACCAAGCTGCTAAATCCGCTGTAGACCCTTTATCGGTTGCTTGCACTTCAAGCACATCTCCTGGCAAGAGCTCATTCATTTGTTTTTTCGTTTTGACAATGGGCATTGGGCATGCCAATCCTTTTGCATCTAGAATTGCTGTTGGTTGCTGCATTGTTTTTCCTCCTTTTTATAGGGGTGGGGGTATATTTTAAAGCCTATTTATACCTATAATCGCCAAGCATTCATGCCACCCTTGATATTCGTAATGTGGGTAAATCCCTGTTTTTTTAATAATTTAGCCGCCTGCATACTTCTCATCCCGCTTTGGCAGATCACATAAATTTCTTTTTCTTTCTCAAGCTCATGCGCTCGATTCCTTAACTGTGGTAAGGGGATATTTTGAAATCCTTTTATATGATTTGTTTGAAACTCTAAAGGTGATCGCACGTCTATCAGCTGTTGATGCCGACTATGCAATTTAGATTTCAGATGAGCTGCGTCCATTTGTTTCACACCCCGTACGGGAAGAAAACGGCTCACAAGCAAAGCGATCACAATGATGAGCAAAAGCGTTTGAATCATGTATGAACACCTCCCTAGATAAATAAGTTCACATTCCCGATTTCTGCCTCTGCTAAATACGCTGCCACACCTGCATATTGAATGTCTGCTAGTAACTCGTTCTCCTGTAGCCCTAAAAGATCCATCGTCATCGTACATGCCACGAGGTTGATGTCTTGTTCCTTCGCCATATCAATGAGCTGCGGCAGGGTCATGGCATTGTGTTTGTTGATCACATGCTTAATCATCTTCGGTCCCATTCCTGCAAAATTCATCTTTGACAGCCCCATTCGATCAGCGCCACGCGGCATCATTTTACCAAACATTTTTTCTAAAAATCCCTTCTTCAGTGGCACCATCTCTTCCTTACGCAAGGCATTCAGCCCCCAAAAAGTATGAAAAATAGTCACCTCGTGATCATAAGCTGCTGCGCCATTTGCAATAATATAAGCGGCCATCGCTTTATCATAATCTCCACTAAATAAAACAATTGTTGTTCGTTTTTTCTGTTCCTCCATCATGATCCTCCTTATATGAATTACCCATGGGGGTATATCGAAAACAAAAAATATATACACATACCGGTAAGGGTATATTATAACAAGTAAAAAAATTCGTCAACCTTCAAAGGCTGAGGAATTTCTTACCGGCTTTTCACCAAGAGTTCAACCGCTTCTTTGACAAGCCCCTCTGTATCCTTGCCTTGTTCAAGACTTTCACGGACACATTGTTCAAGGTTTGTACTCACAATCACACCCATCGCCCGATCAATGGCATTGCGTGATGCAGATAGCTGCGTCACCACCTCACGGCAATCCTTTCCCTGCTCCATCATGGCAAGAACCCCTTTAATCTGCCCTTCAATCCGGCGAAGACGATTCTTCATCTGCTGATTATACTCCACGTTTAACACTCCTTTCTCTTTTCCTTATGATCAGATAGTATACCCTGATAGGTATTTAGTCAAACATGATGAATTAGTATAAAAGAGCTGCTGAGAGCAAATGTCGCAGCAGCACGTTCTCTTTAAGCACTCGCTTCCTCTCGAGAGCGCTTATTTCCTTTGTAAATAAAATAAAGAGCGATCAGCATAAAAAATAATGCCAATATGCGTTTGAGATCAAGTGAAATCATTAGGCTATGGAACCAGCCAAAATGATCGATGACCATTCCAATGACAAGCTGCCCAGCAATCCCCGCAATATTCGCAGCAATGACACCGATTTTCGGAACAGCGACCACTGTCAGGATTAAATAAGCCGTTCCAAGAAAAGCCGCACTCAACTGCCACTTTGGTGCATGCAAGAGATTCAACAGATGTCCGCTCCCAAAGAATAAAATCAGAATGGTCAAAAACATCGTACCCGTTAAAAAGGTCAAAAAGGTCGTTTCAATCGTACCCGCTCTCCTGCTAAACGTACCGTTTATGGAAGATTGCGCACTTAACGTAATGCCTCCGATGAAAGTAAATAGAATTAACAATAATGCCATATCGACGTTCCTCCTAATGAATAAAAATAAGGGCAATGATCATCGAAATGACCGCAAATACCTTCTCTTTGTTTACTCTCGTTCTCTGACTCCCAAGCCAGCCAAAATGCTCAATTACCATACTCATCAGCAGCTGACCAATAATGACAGCAACCATCGTTACCCCCACACCAACAAATGGAACACTCACCACAATAGACGTTAAATACACAACCCCCATCGCTCCGCCAAGCAGTGACCATTTCGGTGCCTTCAACGTATAGGAAAGGTCACCTTTGCCAAAAAAGAGCCACAATAAACCCATAATAATTGAACCGACAAAAAAGTTATAAAAACTCGTTTCTAACTGTCCAATTGACTTCCCAAGCTCCGCATAGATGGCTCCTTCAAAACTAAGTGCCGCACCGGCTAATAGTGCAAGCACATAAAAAATTAAACGCATCATCAAATCTCCTTTGATTCAAATATTTATATATCTAGATAAACAGATATATAGAATAGAAAAAAACAGAAATCACACATCCTTTAGATCTCTGTTTTCATATATTGTCCGATCTGTTGGATAAATTCTTCATTTCGTCTATAGTATGTCCATTGTCCATGCCGTACCGATTCAAGCAGACCAGCCTTTTGCATCAAATGTAAGTAGCTAGAGACCGTTGATTGAGAAATTTGCGCCTTTTCTTGAATATCCCCAACACAAACGCCCCCCTTATAACTAACCTCCTTCGGTAAATGAGCGCCTTGCTTAGGAAAATGCTTCTCAGGTTCCTTGAGCCACTTTAAAATATTCAACCTTGTTTCATTCGATAATGCCTTAAACACATCAATAGGTTCCATGGCAGACATTGTATATCTAGAAATACCGATATGTCAAGCCATTGCATATTCACCTCTAAATTGGTAAAAAGGAAATAATCAACGCTATAAGGAATATTTCAAGGAAAGAGGGCAACCCATGACTTTACAGCATTATATTGGATCAAACAAAGAACTGCCGCTTGGTACCATTGGTCAAAACCCTACCTATAAACCATTCTCTGAACTCAATATCAGCATGTTTGATAAAAAACAAAAAAAGCACAAAACCTATCAAAAGGAAGATCTTTTGATAGAAGTATTTGAAACAGAAGAGGATTTCGAAGGCATTCATATTGATTATCTAGATCCCGTCTATGAAGAGGTAAGAGACAAATTCACGCATCCTTTTGTTTATGAATTAGGTATCATTCATTCTCTTCGTGCACTTTTTAAATTCATTGAAAAAGAACTGTCAAAAGGAGAAACCATCGAAATCTATTCTTGTCTAGATGGACTCGAAATGAAAGAAAAGGACGATCAATTGGATGTAGAAATTGACCTAAGCAAAAAACGGTTTGGAAAACATATCGATTTTAAAGGGATCGATGAACTGATTGATATGTTTGAATTAGAAAACTTACAATATGTACTAGTGAAGAGGTAGAGGAGAATTGACAAGTTACATCAAAATGCTGTGTTATTAGAGATTGTAGAAGCGTAACCTTGGTTAAGCAAAGATCAATTGAAGTTATGAATAGAAAAGCGAATAGAAATGTAACACGGAGGTAGTTGAAGGAACCAAAATCCCCTCAATTACCTCTCTTCAAATCATCATAAACTTTTTCATATTATTTGAGCTAGATAAGCGAATAGACGGCATGTCTCAATCAGCCATACCCGAAGAAGCTAAATGTCATGATTAAGTTTAAAAAGCACAAAATAATTTCTACCATAAATACTTAATTTATCTAAATTATAAGGAAGGATACCTCAAATCTACTCTTCTCTCCAAACAATAGCTACCCTTCAATCAAACGTTTTAACTTAAGCTCAGTTTCAGTATCCTCAACTGGAGTATAGACGCTGCATCTTAAATCAGTATCCCCATACACTTGTAATGAAGTGAGATTAAACAACATTTTCCCTACCTTAGCATGACGAAATTCAATTAATACTTCAGGTGCATAGCTGATCTCATTTTCATTCCATATTTTACGAAACTCAGGATATGCCTGCTCCATTTCCTCTATAAATTGCTCATACCATTCATCCGCCACATACTGACCATAATACGTTCTAAATATGGCGATATATCCTCTTACAAAATGCTCCCAATTCACGGCTAAACTTTTAAATTCCTTTCTTGCGAATAGTAAGCGGATGATATTTCTTTCTGCCGGGATGATTTGTTCAAAGTCCAAAAATACATTAGCTGCTGCTTGATTCCACCCAACAATCTGACTTCTTCTATCAGATATAATCGTTGGACAATAACGAAGTTCCTGCAGAATTTTCACTAAAGCCGGACTGATTTCCTTCTCATTCTCAATGATATAGGATTGTTTCACACCTTCCTCTAACGCTAAAGCGTACAAATATCTCCTTTCATCGTTATTTAATTGTAATGCACTAGAAATCGCATCTAATACCGAAGTAGATACTTTTATATCTCTGCCTTGCTCTAACCATGTATACCAAGTAAGACTCACACCGGCAAGTTGAGCCACTTCTTCTCTTCTGAGTCCTGGTGTTCTTCTGCGGGTTCCTACAGGTAAACCAACCATTTGAGGCGTAATTTTTGAACGTTGGTTTTTTAGAAATTCTGATAATGCTTGAAGTCTTGTTTCAGGTTTCATTAAGGTCTCCTTTTAAAATATTATTCATTATACTAGGATAAACAACAACTTGTAATAGGATAACACAATGGCTAAAGTTAATAAAAACAAGGAGGGAATGATCATGAAAAGAGTTGTCATTACTGGAATGGGAGTTATTTCCCCGCTAGGAAATGATATAGATAGCTTTTGGAATCAACTCGTTAAAGGACAATCGGGAATATCTCACATTGATTCTTTTGATACGACTGATTATAAAACAAAAATAGCTGGAATCGTTCGTGATTTCGATGCAGATGAAATATTAGGGAGAAAAGAAGCAAAGCGATTAGATCGTTTTAGTCAGTTTGCCTTAGCAGCCGCCGAACAAGCATTAGAACATTCACAATTACAGTTAGATCAAGTAGATCTTGAACGTTTAGGCGTATATGTTGGTTCAGGAATCGGGGGCATACAATCGCTTGTTGATCAGGTGAATGTATTAGATAAACGAGGTCCATCGAGAGTAAGCCCTAGCCTTGTCCCCATGATGATTTCAAATGCAGCTGCGGCCCAAATCAGCATCAAATTAGGCGCACAAGGGCCATCATTGTCACCGGTCACAGCTTGCTCTATTGGGAACACCTCTATTGGTGAAGCTTTCAATGCGATCCGAAACGATGAAGCAGATATTATATTTGCCGGTGGAGCAGAAGCTGCCGTCAATCAGATATCTTTGGCTAGCTTTGGAAACGCACATGCACTGTCTACTAGAAACCAAGACCCAAGTCGAGCCAGCCGCCCATTCGATACAGATAGAGATGGCTTTGTGATGAGTGAAGGCGCAGGTATATTAGTATTAGAATCATTAGACAACGCAATTCTTAGAGATGCGCCGATATTATGTGAAGTAGTGGGATACGGGGCTAGTTCAGATGCACATCATATGGTCGCTTCACACCCAGAAGGTAGGGGTGCCTACTTAGCCATGAAGAAAGCATTGAGAAGTGCAGATATATCAACAAGTGAAATCGATGTTATTAGTGCTCATGCAACAAGTACACAAGTAGGTGATCGTTCAGAAGTTCTAGCCATTAAGAAATTATTTGGTGATCTTTCAGGCGAAATTCCAACAACGGCGAACAAGTCAATGACTGGGCACATGTTTGGTGCTGCTGGCGGAGTAGAAGCGATTGCTTTAGTGGAAAGTTTGAGACGAGGAATGATTCCGCCAACTATTAATGTAGAGAAACAAGATCCAGATTGCAATTTAGATGTTGTATTAGAAGCGAGACAGCTTCCATTGAAATATGGGCTATCCAATTCTTTTGGTTTTGGAGGACATAATTCAGCCATCTTGTTAAAACATTACGATTGAAGTGGTGAAAAGGTGAAATAATGATAAAACAAGGGTTTATTGCCCTTGTTTTTTTCATGATGGGAATACCTCACAGACAAAATATGACGAGCCTCAGCAATCTGATATATTAAATGGAGAAAAGAAAATACTTAAAAAATTGAAAGAGCAGGTGACCCATGCCAAACACCCAACCCACTCATCAATGAAAAATCCCCGTACCTCCTTCAACACGCCCACAACCCAGTTCACTGGTACCCGTGGGGGCAAGAAGCCTTCGACAAAGCGAAACGTGAAAATAAACCGGTGCTTGTCAGCATCGGCTATGCCACTTGCCACTGGTGTCCTACCATACCTTATTTATTAAATTATTTTTATTTATAACCGATATAAAAATAGATTTAATTACAAAAAATACAAATGGTATAGGGGTGTAATTAGTATGGGACAAGGCTTCAAAATGAATTGGGATAAATTATTATCTGGCGTTAGACTTAGACAAAAAATGGTATCTGCAAGAGAAATAAATGACGGCAGAAATGATTTTGATGATGACTATTCTAGGTTAATTTTTAGTTCTTCTATTAGAAGATTACAAGACAAAGCACAAGTGTTCCCTCTTGATAGTAGTGATTTTGTGCGTACAAGGTTAACACACTCCCATGAAGTTTCTGCAATCGGGCGTTCTCTAGGCTCTAGTATTGAAAAGGTATTAATAAAAGATGAGAAGTTAAATGTTAAACATAGCGGCAAAATAAGTTCCTTACTTGCTACTGCTGGTCTAATACACGATTTAGGGAACCCACCCTATGGACATTATGGTGAATCAGCAATTCAAACATTTTTTAAAAGATGGTTTTATGATGATAATAATAAACATAAGAAAAACCTCACAGTTCAACAGATTGCAGATTTTGAAAATTTTGAAGGAAATGCACAAACGTTTAGATTACTCACTAAACTTCATAATTTAAAACATGATAGTTATGGTTACAATCTATCAGCTGCAACCCTAGCTACAATTATTAAGTATCCACGTTCTTCAACTGAAGGTAATAAAAATAATGAAAATATGGGTACTAGCTTTAAGAAATTTGGATATTTACAAAGTGAAAAAGATAGATTTGATTTAGTGAAGAAGTTTACAGGTATTGGAGATTTCAGACACCCTCTTACCTTCTTATTAGAGGCTTCTGATGACATTGCTTATTCCGCAGCAGATATTGAAGACGGCTGCAAAAAAGGGGTTTTAGATTACACAACTATTAAAGAAATATTAGACAAGCATCTATCAAATGGATCAGACGAAGATAAAATCCTCTGTAATTATTTTCACTCAGTATATGAAGAAAACAAAGTTCGAACAGATAGGCTAGATAATACAGTTCAAAAATTTAGAATTCAGGCTCAAGGTTTCATGATTAAATCTGTTACAAAAAAGTTCGTTCAACTACACGACAAGATCCTAGAAGGAAAATTCGATGAAGATATTTTATTAGCATCAGAAGCAGCAAATATCCGACTGGCTTTTAAAGATTTATCTAAAATCATATTCAAGGATAATGAAATTCAAGTGAGAGAATTAGCAGGTGGAACAGTTATCCAAGGTCTTCTTCAAAAATTTGTAACAGCTGTGCTTTCCAGTAATTGTAATGAAGCTAAAACAGAAGATGGAAAGCTATATTCATTGATATCAAGCAATTACAGAGATATAATGGAGTTAGTTCACAAAAAACATTCTACAGAACCTTCAACATATGAAAGATTACTTCTTGTTACTGACTTTATATGTGGCATGACAGATACTTACGCCTTAGAATATTATAGACGGTTAGCAGGAATTAAACTCTAAGGAGGAAAGGCAATGCTCAATGCCTCCCAAATTAAAAATAAAGCAGGCATAGGCTTTGATAATCTCATTCAAGAAAATCAAAAGATTGATCACCTTATTAAACATTTAAAACATATTGGCGACGTATTTTTGATAGGTGGGGCTTTAAGAGACTTTGCTTTAAATGAAGTACCTCGCGACATTGATTTAATGATAGATGCCCCTGCAAATCACCTTGCTACCTTATTGGATAACTATTATTACAGAGTGAATCGTTTTGGAGGATTTAATGTTCTAATTGATGATGTTGAATTTGATATTTGGAGTGTTCACAATAATTGGGCATTTGAAAATAATTATTATGAAACTAAATTCAATAACATTACTAAAGGCGCCTTCTTTAATTTTGATGCTATTGCACTAAACTTAAGTGATGGTGCTTTAGATGCTACTAAATTCATTGATGCAGCAAACAAAAAACTACTAGACATTAATTTGCATACTGACTTTATTGATTCTAATCCTAACCCTGAAAAAAATGTATTACGGGCATTACGATTAAAGAAAAAATGGTCATTAAGATTATCACCAACAGCTAAAGAATATTGTCAATGCTGGTATGATAAACAAGACCACCCAATTGACTATATTATGTATTTGGAAGAACAGCACTATGGAAATTCTATTTTAAAGACAACTGATTTTGATTTTTTTCGCAAAATATAAAAGGACGTATCTAAATTAAAAGATACGTCCTTTTATATTATTAATTCTACATGTATATAATATATTATCTATAGTTAATAAAGGTAGGTGATCCCATGCCAAACAAAAAAATACCCAACCGATTAATCGCTGAAAAGTCTCCCTACTTACTTCAACACGCCTACAATCCAGTTAAATGGTACACATGGTCAGACGAAGCATTCAAAAAAGCGAAACGCGAAAACAAACCTGTTTTCGTATCGATTGGGTATGGTTAACCAAAGGAACTTGTCACTGGTGCCACGTCATGGCACACGAAAGCTTTGAAGATCAACAAGTCGCTGACATCCTAAACGAGCATTTCATTTCAATCAAGGTCGATCGTGAGGAGCGTCCAGACATTGACTCGATGTATATGTCCGTTTGTCAGATGATGACGGGACAAGGAGGCTGGCCGCTCAACGTGTTTGTCACGCCTGATCAAAAGCCTTTTTATGCGGGGACATACTTTCCAAAAAGAAGTGCTTACGGCCGTCCCGGCTTCATTGAAGCACTGACGCAATTGCTGGATGCGTATCACAACGATCGTGATCATATTGAATCATTGGCAGAAAAGGCAACAAATAATTTACGGATCAAGGCAGCAGGGCAGACAGAAAATACGCTCACTCAGGAGTCGATTCACAAAGCCTATTATCAGCTCATGAGCAGCTTTGATACGCTGTATGGCGGCTTCGGTTCTGCGCCTAAATTTCCTGCGCCGCATATGCTCACGTTTCTCATGCGTTATTTTGAATGGACAGGGCAAGAAAATGCGTTATATGCTGTCACAAAAACGTTAAACGGCATGGCAAACGGCGGTATTTATGATCATATTGGTTCTGGATTTACTCGGTATTCAACCGATGAAAAATGGCTTGTGCCGCATTTTGAAAAGATGCTGTATGATAACGCCTTGCTAATAGATGCCTACACCGAAGCCTATCAAATCACTCAACACCCTGAGTACGAAAAGCTTGTCCAAGACCTCATTCAATTTATCAAACGAGACATGATGAATCGTGATGGCTCTTTTTATTCAGCAATCGATGCCGATTCAGAAGGAAAAGAAGGGCAATATTACGTTTGGACAAAAGAGGAGATCATGACCCATTTAGGCGATGACCTCGGCACTTTATTTTGTGCGGTCTGTCACATCACAGAGGAAGGAAATTTTGAAGGACAGAACATCCCTCATACCATTTCCACCTCATTTGATGACATCAAGGCAGCATATTCAATCGACGACCAAACCCTTTATTCTAAACTGCAATCCGCTCGAAACATCTTACTCACTGTAAGACAGCAGCGACCTGCACCGCTGATCGATGACAAGGTACTCACATCGTGGAATGCGCTGATGATCTCCGCACTTGCCAAAGCAGGGAGTGTCTTTCATGAAAAAGAGGCTATCCGCATAGCAAAACAGGCAATGTCTTTTCTAGAAACACACCTCGTCCAGCAGGAACGGCTCATGGTCCGCTACAGGGAAGGGGACGTAAAGCATCTAGGCTTTATCGAGGATTATGCGCACATGCTCACAGCGTATATGTCTTTATACAAAGCGACCTTTGACCTAGATTGGCTGACAAAAGCCAGAGCCGTTGCTGAAAATATGTTTGAACTGTTTTGGGATGAGCAAATCGGGGGCTTTTTCTTCTCAGGCTCAGATGCAGAAGCGCTTATCGTTCGTGAAAAAGAAGTATACGACGGGGCCATGCCGTCTGGTAACAGTACTGCACTCCAACACCTTCTGAAACTAAGCAGAATGATCGGACGTCAAGACTGGATCGAAACACTAGAGAAGATGTTCAGCGCCTTTTACGTCGATGTCTCTTCCTATCCAAGCGGACATACCGCCTTTTTACAAGGACTATTAAGCCAATATGCCGTAAAACGAGAAATCATTATTCTTGGGAAAAAGGGCGACCCGCAAAAAGAACAGCTTCTACAAGCATTGCAAAAACGATTCATGCCATTTGATCTCATTTTAACTGCCGAAACAGGGCAAGAATTAGCAAGGCTCGCACCTTTTGCAAAAGATTACAAAACGATCAACGACAGCACGACAGTCTATATTTGTGAGAACTACAGTTGCCGCCAGCCGATCACCAATCTCGACGAAGCGATGGAACAATTATTTCAAATTTGAGCTGTCATATGATGACTATGAGAAGACAAAATGAGGACAAACAGATAAAAAACATGTCAATCCGCTAACAATTCGTCTGTACGGTTTTATTTTTCCTCTAAAACGGTTAGAATGCGCACTAGATGTTCTCATACCGAAGGGAGAGAAAATAATTGAAAAAAGTATCATATACACTCATTGCTTGTCTGTTATCAGTGGGGCTTGCAGCCTGCTCATCAAACGATGCGAGACAGGATAAGCAAAACGATTCAGCCAAAAGCAAGGAAACAACACAGGCTGACCAAAAAGAGCAGCAAAAGCAAATGGAAGAGATGCAAAAGAAATTAGACGCACAAAAAATTGATGATCAAAAGGTCGTTGCGACCGTCAACAAAGATAAAATCACAGGCAGTGAATACAATAGCGCCCTATCGACCATTCAAGGTCAACTTCAGCAGTCAGGACAAGACCCGACATCTAAAGAAGGCGCAAAAGCTGTCAAGAAGCAAACCATTGATGCGCTAGTAGGTCAAGAGCTCATCCTGCAAGATGCTGAGAAGAAGGGCTATAAAGCCTCTGACAAGCAAGTCGATAAGCAGCTAAAAGAAGAAAAGAAACAATTTAAAGACAATGCTCAATTTGAAGAAGCACTCAAAAAGAGCGGACTGACAATGGATCAGCTGAAAAGTGATATTGCCGACAGCATCAAATACAGCCAATATGTCGACAAAGAAATTAAATCAGCCTCTGTGTCTGAAAAAGACGTCAAAGCGTACTATGACCAATACGCTGAACAAATGAAAAAACAAAAACAAAAAGCACCTGATTTCAAAGACGTCAAATCACAAATCAAGAAGCAGTTAGAATCTCAAGAAAAGCAAAAAGAAGTACAAAAAGAAATTGATCAACTAAAGAAATCTGCAAAAATTGATGTATCAATTTAACCACTATTAAAAATCCGCCATTGTGCGGATTTTTTTCATCACTTCATGAACTGTTTTTCCAAAATAATGACAAAAGCCTCATCATAAACATCTACTCCATCCGATATGATGGGAGTACAAAAGAAAGCGTTATCAATTCTTTTGTCTCTGAAAAAGTACAAGATCAAAGACAGACCTCGTACTTTTGTTTCAGTCATATCTACAAGAGGAGGATGTTTATGTTCAAATGGTTCAAACCAGCTCCGCATATCGACAGGCTCGATGATGCCAAAACAGACGAAACCTATAAACGGCTGCGGCTGCAAGTCTTTTTGGGAATCTTTATCGGTTATGCGGGCTACTATTTGCTGCGCAAAAATTTCGCATTTGCCATCCCTTATTTACAGGAAGAGGGGTTCACAAAAAGTGAATTAGGCTTTGTACTGGCGGCCGTTTCCATCGCTTATGGCTTTAGTAAATTCATTATGGGGATGATCTCAGACCGGTGTAACCCAAGATACTTTTTAGCCGCTGGACTCTTTCTATCAGCTCTTATCAATATTCTATTTGTCTCATTTCCATGGGTGACATCCAGTGTATGGATCATGTTTTTATTCATGTTCTTAAATGGCTGGTTTCAAGGAATGGGGTGGCCGCCATGCGGACGAACGATGGCACATTGGTTTTCGGTGAGTGAACGTGGAACAAAAATGTCGATTTGGAACGTCGCTCACAATATCGGTGGAGGAATTCTTGCACCGCTTATTACATTAGGAATTGTTTTGTTTGCGACGTGGAAAAGTATCTTTTTCTTCCCTGCCATCATCGCCATTATCGTCTCCTTCGTCATCATTCTTCTCGTACGGGACACCCCGCAATCCGCTGGTCTTCCGCCAATTGAAGAATACCGAAATGACTATCCGGCACAACAATATGAAGATCAAGAAAAAGAATTAACCGTAAAAGAGATTTTATTTAAATATGTACTCAACAATAAATTCCTTTGGTATATCGCCATTGCTAACGTCTTTGTGTACTTTGTCCGTTACGGGGTCGTAGACTGGGCACCTACCTATTTAACAGAAGCAAAAGGATTCTCACCAGAGCATTCACGCTGGTCTTATTTCCTTTATGAATATGCAGGCATCCCTGGTACATTATTGTGCGGGTGGATTAGTGACCGCTTCTTTAGAAGCCGCCGCGCACCAGCAGGCGTCCTCTTTATGATTGGCGTGTTAATTGCGGTTCTCGTGTACTGGTTAAACCCTGCCGGCAATCCAATGGTTGATAATATTGCCCTCATCAGCATCGGGTTTTTAATTTACGGACCCGTCATGCTCATTGGACTGCAAGCCATTGATCTCGCTCCGAAAAAAGCCGCTGGCACTGCTGCCGGGCTGACAGGATTCTTTGGATATATTGGTGGCTCTGCTTTTGCTAATGCCATGATGGGTGTCGTCGTCGATCACTATGACTGGACAGGAGGTTTCATTTTACTAGTTGGTTCTTGTATCCTTGCGATTGTGTTCCTCGCCATGACATGGAATACAGGAAAGCGCGTAGAGCAAGCTTAATGAAAATCACATAAAAGATTCATCTCCGCCCAACATGCCCTTTACATCTATTTCTTATGATGGAGGCAGTTACCGTAAAAGGAGGATAAAATATGAAGAAAAGTAGATTACTTGCTTTCGTGTTACTCTCTTTTGCTTTACTGTCTTTTGGTTGGGTGCCGACCACCATATCGGCACATGAACATCTTTTATCTCCAGATCGCATTTTAACCGTTGCACACCGCGGAGCATCAGGGTATGCCCCAGAGCATACCCTAGCTTCCTACAAGCTCGCCACAAAGATGAATGCAGATTACCTCGAACTCGACCTTCAAATGACAAAGGATGGACACCTCATCGTCATGCACGATGAAACGGTTGACCGGACGACAAACGGAACCGGCTGGGTCAAAGACCTCACACTCGCCGAAATCAAACAGCTCGATGCCGGTGCATGGTTTAACGAAGCCAACCCCGACAAACAAAATGCCCACTTTATTGGACAGCAAGTCCTCACATTAGATGAGGTATTACGCTACTTCGGTAAACGAGAAAATTATTATATTGAAACCAAAAAACCAGACATCTATCCGCAAATGGAAGAAAAGCTATTGGCCGTCTTAAAGAAACATCATCTTCTTGGAAAACATACGAGAAAAGGGCAGGTCATCATCCAATCTTTCAGTCAAGAAAGTCTATTAAAATTGCAGAAACTCGCCCCTCGGCTTCCAAAAGTACAGCTATTAGATAGAGCACAAATGACGTCTATTACAGATGATCAGCTCGACTTCATCAAATCATATGCAGTGGGGGTCGGACCGAATTTTAGAGCTTTGACACTTGAAAATGTACAGCAGGTCAGAAGCCACGGACTCCTCCTTCACCCATATACAGTAAACAGCGAAGCAGACATGACACGTCTTCTGCAATACGGCGTCACCGGTCTTTTCACCAACTTTCCAGATGTCTTTCAGCGTGTCAAAGCTTCTCTGTAAACGACAAAAGCCTTGCGGGTCCACTCCGCAAGGCTTTTGATTATTCCACCGTTTGATCAGAAGAAGCTGTTTCAATCGGTTTTCGTTTACCAATTCCAAATACAAAAAAGCTAAGCGCCACTAAAATCAAGAACCCAATTGCCACAATGAGAGAAATTCGTGTATCCTGATTAATCAGCATAAACACAAGTACCATCAGCAAGAATCCGATTGTCAAATAGTTAGAAAATGGCGCAAGCGGTAGCTTAAACGGATGCTGATCAAGCGCTGCCCCCTTCGCTTTTCTGAAGCCAATATGACTAATCAAAATGACAAACCAAGGCACCATTCCAGGAAGGACACTCGCACTATACACATAAACGAAAATGTTTGGCGGAGAAACGTAATTTAAGACCACCCCAACCGCTAAACCAATCAGCACAGCAAATGTCCCAAAATACGGTACACCATTCTTCGAAATTTTTGTAAAGAAAGCAGGTGCCTGTCCATTCACACCTAATGTATAAAGCATACGTCCTGCACTGAAGATTCCACTATTACAGCCGGACATCGCTGCTGTAATGACAACAAAGTTAATAATACCTGCTGCTGCCGTAATTCCAATTTTCGCAAACGTCGCCACAAATGGACTGCCGAGCGTATTCAGCTGATCCCACGGATACACCGTTACGATGACAAAGATCGCACCGATATAGAAAATCAAAATACGCCAGATGATGCTTTTGATGGCATTTGTCAGCGTCTTTTGCGGATTTTGCGCCTCACCTGCAGTAATCCCAATGAGCTCTACCCCTTGATAGGCAGCAATCACTAGGGACAATGCAAACAAGAAACCGCTAAATCCACCTGTAAAGAATCCGCCGTGCGCCCAAAGGTTAGACAAACCAATCGCTGTTCCACCATTGCCAAACCCAAAGAAAATAATGCCTAAACCTGCAATGATCATTAAAATAATCGTCACAATCTTGATCATCGCAAACCAGAATTCAAACTCACCGAATGACTTAACCGAAATCAAGTTGGCCGCACCTAAAATGATCATGGCGATTAATCCCGGAATCCACGCTGGTAAATCAGGGAACCAATATTTCATATAAGCACCTACGGCGATAATCTCAGACATCCCAACAATGACCCACTGGAACCAGTTACTCCAAGCTGTCATATACCCCGCAAGCGGATGAATATATTGATGCCCAAATGTAGCAAACGATCCCGTACTCGGTTCAAGATACAACATTTCTCCCATCGCACGCATAATAAAAAAGATAAAAATACCACACACTGCGTACGCTAGAAGAACCGATGGACCTGTCCATTGAATGGCTTTAGCTGACCCCATAAATAAGCCAACACCAATTGTGCCGCCAAGCGCAATCATTTGAATATGACGAGCACTTAACCCTCTCTTTAATTCCTTTTGAGCCACTTCTATTCCCCCTCATCAACAAACAACATAAAAAATAAAAAATCAGAATTTTCATTCTGATTCAAAATCTTCAATCTTTCGATGTATATTATCATAATAAATCTACCCTTAAAAAACAATTGTTTTTTTGAGGAAAACAATATTAGCAAAATATTCTGACATAAGAAGATATTCAAATTATTTTATATTGATATATTGAATCAGAGGATCAACATCACTTCAATGACCATCACTTAATAGAAAAGAACCACCCCTTATATCGACCTCAAAGCTTTTCCCTCCATTTTTATAAACCATTCTTTCCTGATCATCAACACAAGGAAAGGCATTGTGAAAAGTACCTGATCTTTTCTTCACATAACAAATAAATCCATCATTTTCCGGAATCGCCACTTTGACAAATGATCCAGTTGACATCGCTTTGAGTGAATGTAGCATGGTCTTTGAATGAATTTGTACCCTTCTGCCTATTAAATTCAAATCAATATCCGAAAAAGCACCTGCCATCTCCACTTTTGACGAAGTAGTACGCAGGCTCAATGTCTGCGTGTTGAGCTGTTGACTAGAGATAAATCCACCCACTGTCTGCAAGCGCAGATGCTTGATTTCTCCCGTAAACATGGACTTTCCAGAAATCAATTGGCAGTCAACCTCCTTCACCTTCAGTCCATCCAAAAGTAGATTTGCTCCTTTACAATGAATAGACAAGGACTGTAACTGTGCCTGAGGGAGGTAAATCTCCAAATCCGTCTTATGAAGATGAAGCCCCAAGCTGATCGCTCGTTTTCTTTTATCTTGAATGACTAGCCTGCCTTCCTGCACTTGATGATGCAGTAAATACCGATGGGGAAAAACGTGATTGGTGGTCTGCTTCATCAATAAATAAGGATGATCATGGTGATAAAGGCGAACATCTCCCACCAGCCAGTTTAACGAAAGTTCCGTTATTGCTTCTTCAATTTGAACCGTATGCTTCACATGTCTCCCTCCTTTTCCCATCAAGAATTACCTCGTTTGCAGCCGGCCGATGCGGCTCCACAATTCCAAGATCACAATGAGAATTGCCGAGATCATCGCTCCTGACAGAACGAGGTTCAATTGATCATTGCCATAAATGGCGAGCGATATATTTCCTAAAACAGCACATAAAACAATTGCAGTCAGGACGGTCATCAAAACAGATTTCTTGCTCAAGCCTATTCTCATCGCCATCATGCCAATCGCTTGAACGCAAACAATCAACATAAAGAATGTTTTCATCAATTGAAACAGAGAACCTGCCGTCAGCGTATCGTGAACAATAGGGAAAAACAATTCAGTCACACTAAACACAACAAACGAAGGAATGATACTGCACATCATCGCAAACGTTGAAAGGCACACCATCCATATCATGTGAGAAAGGAATCTCACTGAATTGGATGTGCGTTCCTGATAAACAGTCTTGCCTACACGCCAATACAGCATAGCTGTGATGATAGAAAAAAAGATCATCCATACTGTACTCGTTAACAAATAAATATTCGTATATTGCTGAAAACCCGGTTCGCGTTCAATTTTTGCAGCAAACGCAATAAAATAGATGAATACTAGCAGCACAATACTCGTAATGAAACTAGCTTGAATATACTGCTTCATGTGGCCTTTTCTTAGCTCAACCTTCATAAAATGAATCATACGTCATCCTCCTATCAGTTGGCATTCTTTATCTTTCGGGCAGATCATACCCGCCAATTTCAGCAAAGTGCGCTGTCACCTTTTGAATAAATAGATCACTCACAATATCCACGCCAAGACCCTTCATCATCTGCTTTAAAAAACACAAACGCTGGACAGTTTCTTCATGATTGCGTACAAACAATGTGGGATTCAACCATATATTCACAAGAAGCAAAAATACTTCTGCCACTTCACCAGGAAACGCAGTTTCCATCGAACCATCCTCAATCCCTTCAATGATTAACTGTTTGATTCTCAAAGCATCCTGATTGACACCTGTCTTCATGCCTTCAATCACAAATTGTGGATTTTTCATCTGGTCAACCAAGATCCCATCAATCGAATGAGACTGCGGGTCTGCCACAAGCTGCTCTAGGATTCGCTGGAGCTTCTCTTTCGCATGAGCTGCTTCCGTATGCTCAATTAACTCCTCAAGCTTCTCGGTTGCATAACGAAACTGCCGATCCATCACGCCGCGTAATATTTCTTCCTTCGATTTAAAATGATGATAAATAGCCCCTTTAGACATATTCAATTCATGGATAATATCTTGCAAACTTGTCTTTTCAAATCCCTTTTCCTGAAACAACTTTGTTGACACGTCCAAAATTTGCTGCATCGTCTTTTCTGGATACTTATTTCGCGCCAGTTCAAACGCCTCCTTTTACATACCGACCGTCGGTATGTTTATTTATATTTTTCATTATAAACGGTTCATCCAGATTTGTATACAACAAAAAAAGACCGCTCACACGGTCTCCTCAAGCTCAAAATGCAAATTCATCGGCACATCTGGCAGAGCCGAGGCCTCCTCCATATTCGTTGTAAGTGTTTTCTCATCCACTTCCTCAAATCGAAAACCGTCAGCCCAGACTGTTCCATGACCGCTGAGTAGCACTCCAAAATGAATGGATTCACTGCGCGTAGGAACATCTAATACGATCGCATATTGATTCCATTCCGTAGAATCTGTCACAGGTCGATTCTGCATATTATCAAACTGCACCGTATCACCCTTTCCGTCATCTACCCGCATCCAAATTCCTGCTGAAGATACATTCTCTGTTTTCAAGAAAGCAGAGAGCTTCAACCGCTTGCCTACATACTCTTTTGCTTGAAACCCCTGCATCATCGTCGCAAACTGTCCTTCTTGTACGCCTTCTTTAGATGATAAAACACCTGATTGCTTTCCCGTATGGAACTCTGCTGTATCAACACCCATCTCATACATATGCGGATGTGAACCACTCAAACCCCAGCCAGGTACTGCTTCATGTAATGTCATCGAATCTTCCTCCTTTTTCATTTGCATGTCTCTCATCATGGACCTGTACATTCCGGGAGGTAAGGAATACAGATGCTTAAAAGCACGCGTAAAGGCTTCCTGCGATTGGAATTGTAACGAAAAAGCGATGTCTAAAATCCCCTGATTCGTATACAAAAGAAGCTGTGCAGCCGTAGCTAATCTTCGTTTCCGCACATATTCCCCCATCGACAGCCCGGTTTCTCGTTTAAACACACGCAGCAAATGAAAATGTGAATATCCTACTTTCTCAGGCACCTGTCTCAGCGACAGCTCATCCATCAAATGCGACTCCAAATAAGAAATCACCTCTTGCGTCACCCGACTATACATCATCTCCCTCACCTCTTCTTGATCATAAAACAAATCAGTTCACTCGTTTTGATCAAAATTGCGATGTTTCATCTATCCAACTGAGGAGGAAAAACGCTAACGTGAGCGCTCGTTGTTTGATAGAAACTCCCTCACATCATCTGCGATTTCTTTTGATTTCGTATGATGCAAATAATGGCCGCCCTTGAAAGTACCGACTTTTCCATGGTCTACATGTTTCAGCAGCTCTTCATGCATTGGTTTCCAGCTTGGTGTTTCTTCCTCCGTTTGATCCGCTAGGTAGAAAACAACAGGGAGACGCTTAGGAAAATGTAGACGTTGAGCGTTTTTAAAATTGTTTCTAAAGTTTTCTGCCTCACTAGCTTGGCTTTCATCCAAAAAATTTCGGAAAGTCAGCATTTTAATCTGAGCTTTCGTTTGATCATCTACTTTAGGCATCACCAGTTGATCTGGATTCATTTTCACTATCAATCTGTAAAAGCCGGATTGATGAAGCAGCTGTAAGCTGGAGACTGGCAATTCATCCGTTTCCTGTTTAGGAACACTCGTATCAATTCCAACAAAGGCTTGGACTTCTTTTTCATATTGATTCACATATTCTAATCCATAAATGCCAGCAATCGAATGACCCATCAGCGTATATTTTTTAATGTTGAGTTTCTGCAAACATTCATGAATCTCATCCACAATGTTTTGACTTGTCCTTACTTTATCTGTGTCGTCACTTAAACCATAACCAAACGGTTCAATCACAACGACTCTATAATATGGCGATAACTCCTTGACTAACGGTTCAAAATCCAGCACAGGTGAAGCAGTCCCATAGCCTGGGAGAAGGACAATCGTTTCTTTCCCATCGCCTTGAATGAGCACATTCATTTGCTTCCCATCCACCAAGACCTTTTGCCCATAAGCTTCTATTTTCCCCTGTTCTCTTTCCTTACTAATTAGATTCACAACATAAACACTGGCTACAAATACAACCAAGACAGTCAGAATGGTACATAGAGCAATCAGCATTATTCTCAGTAATTTTTTCATTATTTTTTCTTCCCTTCATGATGAAGTACCCTAGATTGCATCCGCAGATAAAAGATTAGTATTTTCTTTCACAATAGATAATGCCAATGGTATTTGCGCAAACACTTGATACATACATAAACGTAATCGCTATATAAAACCATTCCGTTGGAGATGATAATTCATGAACAAAAGCTTGAATGACAGCCACCAATATATAGGCTAATGCCACACCTACAATTGAAAAACTTCCAGCTTTCGCTAAAATAAATTGGCCCCGTTCATCCTGTTTATATTCACGGCTTTTCTTAAATTGAAAGACCGTACTTAAGATAGAAAGGATAATCAGAGAATAAAGTATGATCGTTGTCATCATCGCTGTTGTTCCTCCTTGTCAACCTCTTGAAAAACGTCATATAAATCAACTTCAAATGTCCTCGCAATTTGAAATGCTAATTTTAAAGACAAAGAATATTTACCATTTTCAATTGCTGCCACAGTTTGACGAGTCACACCTAACTTCTCTGCCAAATCCTTTTGTGTCCAGTCTTTTTCTGCCCGTAATACTTTCATTCTATTTTTAATTTCCATTTCAGATTCCTTTCTTAAAGGATGATTTATTTAACAATATGTTAAAAATAATTAACATTATGTTAAATAACAATAACCTCTTTTCTTCTGTATGTCAATTTCACCGGATGCAAAAAAAGAATCATCCATTTTGAAAGGCCTACCTCAAAATGAATGATTCTCTATAAATGATGTGATCATCTGATTTAAAACACTTTCCTCTGGTAAATCGCAGTAGAAAGTCCCCAAGACAGCAAGTAGATGAGCATAATCAGTACAGTTGACCCCGTATATACAATAGGGATCGATAAATTCATGATAAAATCAGTGATCCCACTGAATTGCTCTGCTAAATAGAGAACAACAGGCGGTCCCATAGCAGATAATACGATAAAGCCAATAATCACTGCCGTTGTGATATAGCCAGGCTTTAAGATATAAAACAATGGAAACGTACATGCTGCGAACAATAAAAACAACCCGCTGCCAATCGCAATATCTGACAGCGAAAACAGCTTCCCAAACACAAATAATGCAGCACTTGTCAGCACGATCGCAATACTCATATAAAAAATGGCGCCAAGATAACGTGATGCGATAATTTCTTTACGTGTATAGGGCAAGGAATTTAATAGAATATTCGTTTCTGCCTTCTCATCATAAGCATATGTGTTAAATGGAATGAAAACACTAGCGACTAGAAACGTTAATACTGGATGGACATCCATGAAAATAAAAAATAAGATAAACGGAATAAAAATAAGTAACTGCTTCTTTTGCAAAATCACATCACGCTTAATTAAATGAAACATGCGCAACCCCGCCTTTCAAATAAAACATGATATCCTCAAGCGACGCCGGTTCAATCACAACCGCATCCCCAAAAATAAGTTTCACCTCATCAATCCGATCTGTTAATGCTTCAAATCCGGCTGCCGTACGCTGAATATGGATAAACGCCTTTTCTGTGTCTCGATCCAGCAAATCAAGGCTCCCCTTCACCAGCGCATAATTCTCCGCCACCTCATGAATCGACTGTTGAAAGACCAATCTTCCATTTTGTATAAACGCAATATAATCCGCGATGCGATCTAAATCAGTCGTCATATGCGTTGAGAAAAAAATCGTTCGGTTTCCATCAATCATCAATTCTTGTAACGTGCCGAGCAGCTCTCTTCTAAATACCGGATCTAGCCCAGCAGTTGGTTCATCCATAATAATCAGCTCGGCATGATGCGACAGCGCAATCGCAAGTGACGCCTTCATCTGCATCCCTTTTGAAAATGTTTTAATCGCTTTATTCAGCGGTAGGCCAAACTGTTCAATATATTGATAAAAAAGCTGGTCATCCCAGCGTTTATAGGCAGGTGCCACAATTCGTTTGATGTCTTTTAAATTCAATCCTGGGAAAAAAACGTTAGCATCGTAAACAAAGCCAATTCGTTCCTTAATCTCTTTTTCATGCGTGCGATAATCTAATCCAAAAATTTTAACCTCACCAGAATCTGGTTTTAACAAATTCATGATCATTTTAATCGTGGTCGACTTACCGGCTCCATTTTCTCCAATAAATCCAGTAACAAATCCCTTTTTGACCTGTAAATCAAGATTCTGCACAGAAAAGTCTTTGAACCGTTTTGATACTCCTTTGAATTCAATCACGTGCTCCACTCATCTCACTCCTCATACAAGAACTTTAATAACTGCTGCAATTCATCAAAAGATAAGCCTAATTCCTTGCCGTTTGTAACAACCGCTCCAAGCTGTTCCTCAATCACCTTCAATTTTTTCTCTCTCATGACCTCTAGGTTTTGCTCGGCAACAAATGATCCCTTACCGACAATCGAATAAATAAATCCTGCCTTCTCTAACTCTTCATATGCACGTTTTGTTGTGATGACGCTGATTTGTAAATCCTTCGCCAGCTTTCGGATAGACGGCAGTCCCGCACCTTCTGCAAGCTCACCCGTTAAGATCAACGATTTGATTTGCGTCGTAATTTGCTCATAGATAGGCTCCTTAGAATGGTTAGAAATCGTAATTTGCATATAAAAACCTCTTTTTTCTGTACTGGTATTCGCAACGAAATATTGTATATACACTATATATACATTATATACACACTGAAAAAATATTCAACTCCTTTTATGAACTTTTTTGAATGCGATCCAACTAAAAAACCGCACAGCTCTTCAGCCATGCGGTTCCTCAACAAATCAATTTATCTCCAATATACCCATTTTCCCATAAGCCATTCCACAGGCCCTCTTCTCCCTTGAAGTCTCACCCTATTTAGCATTCAAAATTAGAAGAAGCATCTAATAACAACACATATCATTTCGAATCCGAAGAAACTAACAACGGATTTTCTTGCATCATACTATTGTTAACAATCAAAATTATAATTATTATAAAAAGCATAATAAAGTGTTTCAAAAAAAGAGTATTTGAGTTATTATGTACAAAAAGGGAAAAAGGGGATTATATGTTAATTACAAAACGTTTTGTATATGGTTTTATTATTTTTTATTCTATATTTTTAAGTGCTCTATTTATATTCAGATTTATAAATGGAGGAATAGGAGATAGTAATGAAATCTTCGTATATATCATCTTGCTCCTATCATATATACCATTACTTGCTGTTATTAGCTATTTTATATTTTCTTATATTTTTGGTTATTTGAACTTAAGTCCAAAACTTAAAATCTTTTGTGTTGCTATTTTAACATCTATTTTTATCAGTTTGTTCCTAGACCTTCAACTCAATGACCGTTTTTTTTCACTCAATGCATTTATATCTGCTTTCATTATGAGCTTAATTTTACCTAATTTAAAAAACAACCTCACTAAAACCAAGTGAGGTTGTTTCCTTTTAGATTTTGGTATTTATACTCATTCTAGCAGATGGCGCTACAGGAAATAAATACTCAAAACCTTTATTTGATGCTTTAAAAAGAGTAATACTAATGTCTGTATATGGGATATAAGCATACATTTCATGGCTTGGAGCTTGGTCTCTAGATCCGCTAACAGTAATCCTTCCATTCTTGTAAACAACAATACCAGCCCTATAATTAATAGATGGTGTAACAAATCCAAAGTCATTAAAACCTACTGTAGCATCATGATCAATAACGTAATAATTCATACTTTTATCTTTTTTACCCTGTTTAAAAACAATATTTTTATCTGTTGGCTTCTTCTGCTTTTTAAATTTACCATCTTTATCATAAAGTCTTGTATAACTTACATTCTTTTTGAATGTTGTATTTGAACCATTTTTGGTAAATCTCACGGCAGTTTCAACCATTGTTCGATGTGTACCATTAGAAAAACTAAAAGATCTATTATCGCCACCAAACTTATCTTTAGATGTTATACCACTAATTATTGAAGCAGCTGGTGCATATTTAGTTGGTATAAATGTTCGGTAATTAACACCCACTTGATTGGGATAATAATCAACAGGTGGTGTATACCCTGATGTGCTCATTTTGTTTTTTTCTGGAATTTTAATGACTTTAATATATTCGTAAGGTCTATAATAATATGATTTAAAATCTGCGAAATTAATTATTTGACCCCTTTTACTCAACTCTGAATTAATTTCTTCAATTTCAGAATCGCTCAATTTGTGATACACCACAAATTTATACGAATATGTTTCGCCACTTTTAATTTCAGAATCTTGAAAACCATTACTAGCATCGCTCGATATAAGCTTATCATCTTTATACAACTCTATTTTACCACTAAAATTATCTTTAACATTTCCTCTTAATTTTAGATTAATTGAGTTATTGATAATCGCGCTATCAATGTAGTCTTCATTATTCAGGGGGTTTACTACATTATCTTCTTCATTAGAATGCATCAACTTCATCTTTTTATTAGCTAATGTTTTTGTATCTACCCTAATTACATCGATCTTTTTACCTTTTTTGTATATATTAACATTATATTCCACAGGAGTATTTTCTTCTAAATCCTTATCTGTAAATTTAGATTCCTTCCCACTCCATACTAACCTATCATTTGAATACACATCATAACTATCTCCAATATCTTCCCACTTTAATGAAATTTCGTTAGCTTCAGGTTTAACATTTACTTGTGGTATTTCTTCTAATCCCTCTGCTTTTAAATCTTGAACAAAAAACAAACACGAAAACAATATTACAACAAAAAAAATTAACTTATAGTTCAAAAGAATCCCTCCCTTATTCAAAAGTAACATACAATATTTAGAAATACAATATTTTGCATATAACTTATTTTTTTACTTTTTGAAACATATTGAAGATTTTATTATTATATAAACAAACAGTTTATCTCCAATATACCCATTTTCCCATAAGCCATTCCACAGGCCCTCTTCTCCACTTTTTCAAATAGAGATAGCTGATGAACAGCTGAGCTGTGTAAAGTCCAACAGCAAGTACCAGTCCAAACATTGAGCCCATTTGTCCGAATAACCCAAGTCCGTAAGAATAGAAAATCGTTGTACAAATAATAGATTGAGCCAAATAGTTTGATAAAGACAATCGGCCCAGTCCTGCAAGCAAACGTTTCAACCCTTGTGCAGCATTTGAATAGTAGAAGACAATAAAAGCTTGAATATAACCGATCGTCAGGACATAGGCTCCTAACGTCAACACCATTTCGCTCCAAGGAGCATCACTGAACGTCGCACATTTTAAAGCGAGCCCGATGATAATCATCCAAACCCAGCCTTTACGATAAGCCATGCCTCGATCTTCTTCTGTCAAATGACCTTTTTTCCCGATCGCCATGCCAAGCAGTGCAAATGGACCGATCATGATAGGAGCATAGAGAAGACTTAAAATTGGTGTCAGAGTAAGTGTTACAATTGCCATCATGATGGAGACGATTACCATATCATCTTCGATTGTAATCCGGCTCAACACAATATCGCCATATGTACCAGTTCCATATACATTTGTTAATAATTCAGAATTTCCGTAAATAAAATTCATTAGAGATGGATAAATCACTAAAGATATGGCACCTAAAATACCCGACCATATAAACACTGTTTTGATTCGGCTGTGTATAAACATCATTAGGAAAAACGTACAAGCTCCATAATAGAGAAGAATGTCGCCACTCCAAATAAAGATTAAATGCAGCATCCCAAGCACAATAAGACCAAAGCCGCGGCGGACGACGATGGCATTCGTATTCAGCCCCTTGGCCTTTGTAGATTCAATCAGTTTGATAAAAGAATACCCAAACAAAAAGGAGAAAATCGGATAAAATGACCCCTGGAACAAGATTTCCGTCACATATACCCCAAACTCCTGTCCCCATATGCTCGGATCAAACATCTTCTCAAAATCATAATCATATTGAAAATTAAGCATATTCACTATCAAAATACCTAATAAACTAAAACCACGTAAACTATCAATAAACTCAACCCTAGATCCCTTCAACACGACAGCTCCTTCGGAAAATATAAAAATAAAGCATATTTATCCTACCACACTTTTAAAAAATTGGATCTCATCCCCATGTGAAAAACCGTGTTTTAAGGTAAATTTAATAAAAAAACCTAGAATTTATATTCTAGGTAACCTACTTATGATTAATGACTCTTTTCATCCTTCCAAAGCACACGCTTCACATAAAACAAAATCCCCAATCCAAACAAAATCAACGGCAACTCCCAGTCTGCAGAAATCGGTAGCCATGTCAACAGCATGAGAATAAGCAAAACAGCTCCCACACCTGCATAAAAGACCACCGTTTTTTTCAATTCTTGGTTTGATTGAAACAAAAAACCACCTCTTTATTAACACTCTTTTATACCATTTTTAGCATATTCAACTGTTATAAACAATCATTTCATCAATCCATATCCCGACAAGCCCAAGCATCCACCTCGACCTTTAAAGCAGGTGAAGCCAAAGCCACCACATAAATCATCGTCATACAAGGCAGGTGATCTCCTAAAAACTGACCCATGATTCGTTTTCTGCTCTTAGCATCAAACTCACCTACCAAATAAAACACAAGCTTCGTTATATCTTCCACTTTCATATCTGCCGCTTCTACATTGCGTTTTACATTCTCTAACGCTAGCTCGAGCTGTTCCATCGGGCTCTCTGGGATGGTCCCATCGACTTCCATCCCCACTTGCCCTGATAAGGTTAACCACCGCTGCGGCCCTGTGGTCTCTATTTGATGGATGTACGGTGCAACTGGCGCATGAATGGTCTCAGGATTACGTGATGTTTTCATTGATCAAACCCCTTTTCTGAAAATACAATCAACTTCCACCTATCATACCAAACTTTCTTCCCATCCTATCTGCATATGCTCCGAACGAAGCAAAAAAAAGACCTTTCTTCAAAAGAAAGACCTCTCTAAAATGATGACCCGCTCCGATGCTCAATTTGATGAATCCAATTCAAATCCGCCTCTAAATGAAGCAGCGTGCCAGAAATCAATAAGTACCGACTCTCATCACCTTGCACAAGACATTCCGTTTTCAGCTTCGTGAGTTCCATCACATCTTTCATGATGACGGCTTTCTGCTGCTGAAGCATTTCTTTTTCTTGATGAAATCTGATTTTCCGTGCACAGCCCCATTTAAAGTGAAAATCATCCTTTGCAGCATGATATGGAACAGGTGCCAACAGCCATGATTCCAGCTCTTGTCTGCCTTCTTCCGTCACGTCATACAGCTTTCGATCTTGGTCATCTATTCCCACTGCTGTCACCAATTGATCACGAATTAACCGATCAAGCGTCGTGTAGATTTGACCAGGGTTGATTTTTCCTTTTATTCCGAGCAATGACTCCAGCTCTAGCTTTAATTCATATCCATGATGTTGCTGCTGACAGAGCGATGTTAAAATTCCGTATTTCACTGACATATGATTTAACCTTCTTTGAGAGATGATATCATCTCTATTTTACTCGCTGTCGCACTAGAAATCCACGAAGCCGCTAAACTGAGTGCAATTCCTGCGATCACTGCCAGCAGTAGATGCACAGGCGGCAATTGGAATGAAACAAATCCACCCAGCCAATCAGATTGGCTTGAGATATATAGAAGAATCACACCAAATAAAATGCCGCCAATCACACCTGATAACCCAATGAGCACACCTTCTCCGACGATCATTTTTCTCACCTGCTGCTTTGTCAGCCCAAGCGCCCGCATGGTGCCAATCTCAGATGTACGTTCAAGCGTATTCATCAGCAGTGTATTGGCTGTTCCAATGCTCGCGAGCCCAATAATGAAAATGAGCATCATAGAAATTAACTCGTTCATACCAGTTAAAGCCGATGTCGTTGATTCAATCTCATCCTCTACTGTTTTCACCTTTGAAAGCCGCTGCCCAAAGTCTTCCCATAGCTGATCTCGTAAAGACTCACCGGCACCTTTGTCTTTTAACGTAAGCAGGATATCAAGGGGCTGCGTCCACCCTAAATCCTCTTGTAAAAATGTCTGATCGACAAATGCCACATAACCCGAATGATGAGAAGTCTTGACCACATCAATGACTTGTAACTGCTGCCGGCCAGAAGGTGCATTGAGATACACACTCTCTCCAATACGCCCACCCCATTCATCAAACGCACGCTCTCCTAACACGATAGAAGGCGTTTCTGATAATCGTTGATACAAATCGCCTTTATTGTCACCTTCTATAAAAGAAGGTCCTTTCTCATCCACACCGATGATAGAAAATTGTCTTTTCTCTCCATGGGCCGTTTCCCATGTCAAAGGAGCCGCTTCCATCATCGGTTCCACCCGCTCAACAGACTCATAGGATGACAGCTTTTCTTGATCCGCTTTCGTCCATGGCGCTTCAGAGGTAACCCTGAGATCACCGCCGTACGTTTGACGGATCTCTTTTTCATAGCCATCTGGAGCCGATTCAATGACCGCACTTAAAAGCAAGATCACAGCAATCCCAACAGCTAGAATCGCCGCCGTATTGGCATTTCTATTCAGTTGCTGCGTGACATGCTGCGAGGATAGATGGCCCGGGTAACCAAAGACAAACTTCAAAAGAGGCGCCAACAACCGGTTCAAAAAGAGCAGAAAAAATGGGAATAACAGAACCATGCTGGCTAAAATGCCAAGATAAGCAGCCTGATGATCCACCCATATGAATGAAAGCAAGCCTATCCCTATCACCGCCCTAATGACCGATCGTTTTTTCGGTGCAGAAGTTTGGGTAGTGGATTTTAAAGTCAGCAGCACAGACGTTTTTCCTGCATGGTAGATCGGAAATAACGAAAACAGCACAGGGAACACAATACCAACGATCACAGCTATTACAACAGGCACTTGCCAATCTAACGAATACACCATATCAAAAGCGAACACACCAAGCAGTGTTTGCATGAACACATCTCCAAGCCAAACGCCAATCGGCACCCCAATGGCTGTTCCAATACATGCCAAGATCAAAACCTCAATCAACATCAGCTTAGAAACAGAGCCCTGCGTATAACCAAAGCTCTTCATAATCGCAAATTCCTTTTTCCGTTCCATCACACTCGTATAAATCATATTAAACACGATAAAACCGCTCATAAACATCGACAGCCCTGCGATGAGGTAAAAGAACGTGTACAACCCGCCAATGTCATTACTTTGCCGGTCATCCGCCACCACAGGCTGGACAAAAACATCGGCATCCTTGAACTCTTTCTGTAAAGATTGAAAGAGCTGCTCTCCGCCATCATTCGTCTGAAATCTCATATAAGAAAGCTGATGATCGAGTCCCGTCCAGTCTCTCAATAAATCAAGCGGCGCCATCACACGAAAACTCGATGATTCTGCACCCTCCCAGTCACTCGGACTTGAAAGCAGCTGTGTATATTCCACAATGGCAGATACCTTCGCTTCGCCCAAATCAGAAAAACGAATGGTATCTCCCACTTTTTTATTCAGCAGCTTCGCCACAACATCTGGTATGACCAACCCCTGATTATCCAAACGCCCTTCAATCACAGGCAGCTTCAGTAAAGAGCTCGTTTGATCTTGTACTCCGGTAATTCGTACCGCCCGTTGGTTAAGAGAGTGATCACCTTCTACATCAAAAAACGTCTGTTTATCCAGCGCTAATAATGATCCTGTCACATCAGGATGCTTTAAAATGGATGAGATCTGTTCCTCATCATACGTATGATCATCACTCAACACCCAATAATCTGCATCAGCGACATACATTTGCTCATAGTAATGAAACACATCATTTGTCGTTCGATCGGCAATGAGCATCGACGTGACAAAAGCAATTCCCACCATGATGCCTAAGACAGAAATGGCGAACCGCTTTTTATGCTGAATCATGTTACGCCATGAAATTCGCCACATACTGAGCATAATCATCATCCTTTCTAGAGATCACTTGATCAATAACACCGTCTTTAAAAAGGATGATTCGATCCGCAAATCCTGCTGCGAAAATATCATGCGTCACCATGATAATCGTCTGCTTGCTTTCTCGATTGAACTTGCACATTAACGCCAAAATATCCTCCGCTCTATGCCGGTCCAAGTTCCCCGTCGGCTCATCTGCTAACAACACTGACGGCTGATTGACTAGAGCTCTTGCAATCGCTACACGCTGCTGCTGCCCGCCGCTCAGCAAACTAGCCCGTTTCCGTCCAAGTCCATTCAAGCCAACAGCCTCTAACAGCTCTACAACCGTCTGTTGATTCTCCTTTGTTAAACGTCCATCTGCATGCAGCGGAAACGCCACATTTTCTTCGACAGTTAATGTAGGTAGCAACTGATAATTTTGAAACACAAACCCTATCTGTTTTCGGCGAAAAATCGTTCTCTCTTTCTCATTCATCTCACTCAACTGATGCTCATCTATCAAAATCTCTCCATCAGTAGGCAGATCAAGCCCGCCTAACAGCTGAAGTAATGTACTTTTTCCAGAACCACTCGGTCCCATCACCGCTACAAACTCCCCTTCTTCTACCGTCAAATCAACGCCCCTCAACACCTCAGTCCGCTCCTGGCCTTGAAAGAATTCCTTCTTCACATTCTTGATCTGAATCATCTACAAACTCCTCCCATCCCTTTACGGAGTAATTATATACTAAGTATATATTATTTCAACATTTAAATCATGATAATATGTATTTATGTCTTATTTTTTACTTACTAAATACATAAAAAACCCTCTAGATTTTCATATCCAAAGGGTACACCATGCTATAATTCTTGTTTTCTAAAAAGAAACCATCCGATGAGAAAAAAGAAACCAATCAATACCGATACACCTAGAAAGCTAGTAAGTGCCTGATCTGAATAAGTCCCTCTATGAATCATCTCCTCAGCCGCACTTGTGACGCCTTTAGGTGCAAACTTCCCTAATGTATCCTCATAAAACGAAGGAACGGTAAACAGGATGAGGTTGATCAAAAGGGAAACGCCGCCCGCAGTCACTGAACGCTTAAAGAACGCCGATGCACAAATGGTCGATACTACAATGAGCAGTAGGTTCGGATAATACAAAAGCGTTCCTTTTAACACATCGCCCCAATCCACATGCCCAAATTGGATGTCCACATAATAAACGGAAGCAAGCACCGCCACTATCAAACTAAACAACGTTAAACAGGCATAGGCACATATTTTTGAGGCATAATAACTCATTCGACTGATCGGTTTCACCATAATCATCGCCGTTACCCCAGAGGCACGCTCTCCAGCAATCGTCCCCATCACGATCATAATAAGGATAAACACGCCGAGTGAATCAAATTTACTCAATGCACTGGCTAAAGCCTCTCCAGCACTAGGCTCTGGTATATAAAATGTAGACCCTTCAGGTAAATTAGCCGAATTCGATAAAAGATCCGGCAGCATTTTGAGCGTAATAGGCTGTGTAATCATTAAAATCGTAAAAATGATCGGCACAAATAAGATTTTATAACTAGTGAATAACTCCCTAAATTCCTTTTTCAACATCATCATGCCGTCACAACCTTCATGAAAATATCTTCAAGCGTCAGCTTAGATAATCGATATTGGAGAAGAACACCGCCAGTTTCAGTGATGAGACCCGGCAGCTCCTTCAATGCCGTATGTTGATCTTTGACTCGCACCTGATAAGTGCCTCCTGTCTCCATGCATTCCTCCACCCAATCCCGTTCTTTTAACAAAGCCATTAGTTTCGTATTCTGTTGTTCTAATTGAAATTCAATCACGGGCTGGATATAGTCTTCTTTGATCTGTTTCATCGAAGAGGACATTTCAATTTTGCCGCTGTTGATCATGATAATATGATCAGCCACACGTTCAATGTCATCTAAAATATGGGTCGACATAAAGATCAGCATCTCATGCTTTAGACGCTCAATCAAAGTCAGGATGTCTTTTCTCCCCATGGGATCAAGTGCAGACACAGGTTCATCCAAGATCAGAACCTTCGGGCTATTGATCAGCGCCTGTGCAATAGCAAGCCTCTGCTTCATGCCTCCACTATAGCTGCCAATGGCACGATCCTTCGCCTCATACACACGGCAAAGCTTCAACAGCTCCTCTGTTTTGGAACGAATGATGTTTTTCTCTAAATGAAATAACCCGCCAACCCAATGCATCCATTCCTGCCCCGTCATATCCTGATAAAATGCAGGATGCTGCGGACAGTACCCAATCACCTGACTGATTTGATCCATGTCCTTTGTGACATCAAAACCTGCCACCTTCACAATGCCAGACGTAGGACGAGCAAGCCCCGTCAAAATCCGGATCGTCGTTGTCTTTCCCGCTCCATTGGCTCCTAAAAAGCCAACACATCCAACCTCCCCAACAGAAAACGAGACATCTTTTAACACTTTATGCCGTCCATACGATTTCGTCAGCCCGTAACACTCCAACATATTCAAGCGAATCCCTCCCCTTTTTTAAGATTGTTTACGACCAAAAATGAAATACGCAATAGGACCGGCACTCGCCACAAACACAATCACCAAAGCCCAAACCCACTTCACCTCTCCCCTGATTCTCGACGGATCTCTTTTCAACAAATCAAACAAACCAATCACCATTAAAATCGCTTGTAGCAAAATAAGAGGTAAAATCATCTTCATATCCATACACGCCACTCCCTTTTCAAACGTCAATTTGTTTTGGTATTACTTCTTTTGACGACATGAAGAGAGAATTCGTTCAAATGGATTTTATTTTTATTGGTCGAATGGTCTATAAATATAAAAAAGCCCAGTGAGGGTTCCTTCACTGGGCTTGCTTGTGATGTTCATGACGAATCTCGCAAAATCTTTTCTATTTTCTTTCCCTTGGCTAACTCATCAATTAGCTTATCTAGATACCGAATATTTTTCATGGTTTCTTCCTCAATGTCCTCTACCCGTACACCACAGATGACTCCTTTGATTAAACTTCGGGAAGGATGAAGCTCAGGAGCCTCAGCAAAAAAGGCTTCAACGTCTATCTGCTTGTCCAACTGTTGCTGTAACTCTGCTGGACTGTACCCCGTCAACCAACAAATAATCGTATCAACCTCAGCCTTCATTCGTCCTTTTCTCTCTGCTTTTGCGATATAGAGAAGATAGACTTTTGCGAAGCTCATTGTGTAGATTTTAGGTTTGGTCATATGTCTGCTCTCTTTCTTCGTTAAATATTTATACTATCACGCTATCTCATTATGCACTTAGTATAATGTGTTAAAAATACAACTTATAAACGATGATATATGCCTTTATTATTTCTTTCATCTTTCTTGAAAGCTCTATATTTAAGAAATTGAACAATACAAAATCCAAGGAATACACCTATTGGTCCTCCACTTGAGACAGGACCACCAATTAAACAATAAGAAATGATAAACAATGCAATATAACCAATGAAGAAAAAAACAATTCCCCATTTTTCTTTTTTTACGTATCGAATAAAAATAATATTTCCCCCTAAGAATATTTATCATAATAGCAACATGGAAATAGTATCTATCAATCAAAGTTCAGCTTAAATCTTTCAACTGCTAGTTCTATTGACACAAAAATACCCCTTTAGACAATTATATCTAAAGGGGTATCAAAAATCCGATTTTATTTAATACCTACTCCACCGTCACACTCTTTGCAAGGTTACGTGGTTTATCCACATCACACCCGCGGTGAAGGGCTGCGTAGTAAGCGATTAGCTGTAATGGGACAACAGATGCAAGTGGTGCAAGTGCTGGGTGTACAGCTGGAAGGACGAAACGGTCGCCTTCGTCTTCTAGGCCTTTTAGTGAGATGACACATGGGTTTGCGCCGCGTGCAACGACTTCTTTGACGTTACCGCGAATGCTGAGGTTCACGTGCTCTTGCGTGGCAAGGGCAATGACCGGTGTGCCTTCTTCAATTAAAGCAATGGTGCCGTGTTTGAGTTCTCCGCCAGCAAAGCCTTCTGCTTGGATGTAAGAGATCTCTTTTAGTTTGAGTGAACCTTCAAGGCACACATAGTAATCAAGTCCTCTTCCGATAAAGAATGCATTACGTGTCACTGTGAAGAAGTCACGAGCGATTTGTTCCATTTCATCCTTTTGATCGACAAGGGCTTCCATTGCGTTTGCTACAATCCCAAGCTCTTTCACAAGATCAAAGTCAAGAGATTGACCATTTAATTCAGCTGCAACGGATGCAAGGATCGCAAGAACAGCGATTTGTGCTGTGTAAGCTTTTGTTGAAGCCACTGCGATTTCTGGTCCTGCATGAAGAAGCAATGTGAAGTCCGCTTCACGAGAAAGCGTAGATCCTGGTACGTTTGTGATCGTTAATGCTTTATGACCAAGCTCTTTGACTTGAACAAGTACAGCACGGCTGTCCGCAGTTTCCCCAGATTGAGAAAGGAAGATGAACAACGGCTTTTTCGATAGAAGCGGCATGTTGTAAGAGAATTCACTTGCTACATGAACTTCTACAGGTACTTTCGCCCAGTCTTCAATGTATTGTTTACCGACAAGTCCAGCATGGTAGCTCGTTCCGCAAGCCACAATATAAATGCGGTCTGCTTCTGCTACTGCGCTTGCGATATCGCCAGCGACTGACAACTTGCCGTTTTCGTCTTGATATTCTTGGATGATTTTGCGCATAACAAGCGGCTGTTCATCCGTTTCTTTTAACATGTAGTGAGGATATGTGCCTTTCTCAATGTCGCTTGCATCTAGCTCAGCGATATAAGAAGGACGTGTCATGATATCACCGTCAAGGTTTTTAATAATAACCTCGTCTTTAGTAACAATGACCATTTCTTTATCCATTAATTCCGCATATTCGTTTGTTACTTGAAGCATCGCCATTGCGTCAGAAGCCACAACGTTGAAATCTTCGCCGAAACCAACCAATAATGGGCTTTTGTTTTTCGCCACATAGATTGTTTCTTTGTTTTCGTTATCGAAAAGGGCAATTGCGTAAGAGCCTTTTAGTTGAAGAAGCGTTTGACGGAAAGCTTCCTCTGTATCAAGACCTCTGTTCACAAATTGTTCGATGACTTGAACAACAACCTCTGTATCTGTGTCGCTTTTTAGTGTGACGTCTTGTAAATATTCGCGTGTCAATTGTACATAGTTCTCGATGACACCGTTATGAACAAGCGTAAAACGGCCAGAAGCACTTTGATGCGGATGCGCATTTAGATGGCTTGGTACACCGTGTGTTGCCCAGCGTGTATGTCCAATTCCTGCTGAAGATGCCACGTTTGCATCAACGACTTCACGAAGCTCAGCGATACGTCCTTTTTCTTTGAACACATGCACGCCATCTTCGTTTGCCACAGCGATACCTGCTGAGTCATACCCACGGTACTCAAGCTTCTCTAAACCTTTTAATAAGATTTCCTTCGCATCATTCTGACCAATATAACCTACGATTCCACACATAAATATTCTTCCTCCCGATCATGTGAAAGGGACAAAGAAAGCCTACTAAAATAGAAGGGACATTTCTTCGTCCCTCTCTACATGTTTATTTTGGGAGATCATGTGTATTCCCTTTGTACAAAGAGTCACCTCTTTGCTTTAAAGAAACACTTACGGCTGTGATCTCTATATTTGATCAGCCGGGAGGCATCCGCCGAAAAATTCGATAACCTCCATCCTCGTCAACTAAGCATCTGTCGTTCGATCGCTTAGTTCGGGCGCTATAATTATAAGAGTGGCTGAACATCTACCCTGCCTTTCATGCTAGAATAAAAATCCAGTAACACAAGGATGATTGTACTATAAGGTCTGACCTCCGTCAATCACAATTTAGCGGGTGATCCCTTTCATGTTAGAAAGTGAGACCTCCCTACACTATATGCGATGAGGCTTGTCACGTTCTACCTTCGATGTGCTCTCTTATGTATGAAAGCAAGCAGCAAATTGCCCTCGCTTATATCATTCGTACTAGACCAGCCTCTTATGACGTTTATTCGAAAAAAAAAGCAAACCGCTACTTTGCGATTTGCTTTAATCAATTACTCAATACCCATTTCTTCTTTGACAACAGCCGTAATGCGAGCCACGTATTCATCACACAGCTCTTTTGTTTTCGCCTCTGCCATGACACGTACAAGCGGTTCTGTTCCTGATGGACGAACAAGGATGCGTCCGTCACCGTTCATCTCTTTTTCAACCTCTTGGATCACAGCTTTTACTTTTTCATTTTCTTCCACTTTATACTTATCAGATACCTTCACATTCACTAGAAGTTGCGGGAATTTCTCCATTTCAGCTGCAAGCTCTGACAATGTTTTTCCTGTTGCTTTTAGTGTATTCACCAGCATGATCGCTGAAAGCATGCCGTCACCTGTCGTATTATAATCAAGGAAAATCAAGTGGCCTGACTGCTCGCCTCCGACATTATAGCCATCCTTTTTCATCGCTTCGACCACATAGCGGTCACCAACAGCGGTTTGAATGCTCTTAATGCCTTGCTTCTCAAGCGCTTTATAGAAACCAAGGTTACTCATGACCGTTGACACGACCGTGTCATCCTTCAATCGGCCTTCACCCTTTAGATAACGTGCACATATGTACATAATTTGATCGCCGTCTACAATATCACCTTTTTCATCGACTGCAATTAAGCGGTCGCCGTCGCCATCAAACGCAAGACCAATATCCGCTCCTTTTTCTTTCACAAAAGCAGAAAGTGCCTCTGGATGAGTAGAACCTACGCCATCGTTGATATTCAATCCGTTTGGTGATGTTCCCATTGTTGACACATCTGCATCTAAATCTGCAAATAAATGTGTTGCAAGAGAAGATGTTGCACCATGTGCACAGTCAAGCGCTACGTGAATACCTGTGAAATCCTCGTCCGCTGTCTGTTTCAAGAATTGCAAGTATTTCTGACCGCCTTCAAAGTAGTCATTCACGGTTCCAAGAGCGGCTCCCACTGGACGTGGCAATTCATCAACCGGCTGATCCATCAGCTGCTCGATTTCATTCTCCTGTTCATCAGACAGCTTAAAGCCGTCACCGCCAAAAAATTTAATTCCGTTGTCTTGAACTGGGTTATGCGAAGCTGAAATCATGACACCTGCTTCTGCATCCATTGCCTTCGTTAAATAAGACACACCAGGTGTTGAGATCACACCTAAACGCATGACTTCAGCCCCAATTGAAAGTAAGCCTGCTACGAGTGCTCCTTCTAACATATGACCAGATACACGCGTGTCTCGTCCAACGAGTACCTTTGGACGTTCTTTATCCTTCGTGAGCACATAGCCGCCAAATCTCCCAATTTTAAATGCGAGCTCTGGCGTTAATTCGCTATTAGCCACACCCCTTACACCATCAGTTCCAAAGTACTTGCCCATGTTTCAATCGCTCCTTTTTTACCATTCAAGAGGACGCTGCGTCCTCTTTGTTATCTTCTTTGACCCGCTGTCTTTGACTTGATTCTTTTTTTGCTTTATCTTGTGTTGATTCCTTTTGACTCTTCTCTTCCTGATCATCATCGGATGATTGATCTTTCCGATCATTCGTAGAAGCCGGCTGATCTTCTGTATCAGTAGAAGTCAGTTTCACTTTGACCTTCGATCTAGATAATGTCCACGTCACATTTTGAGGGCCATTCACTTGTACTTTGACCTCATGTGTTCCTTCGTTTAAGTCCCCGACATTGATATAGGCTTCAATATCTGAAGCCTTTAGTTTATCGATTGCACTCTTTGAACCTTTTGCTGTTAGTGTGAGACGCCCAGAAGACGGACTCACAAATGCAGAGCTGAGATCCTTGCTCAGACCCACGACAGAAATTGGGACATTATCGATCTTTTTTTCTTCAGCTGTTGCAACCTTCACTTTGATCTTAACAGTTTCAGGCGATACCTTTTTCACACCATCTGGCAGTGGAATGTCGGCATCAATCTCTGTATCATCTTTAATCTTGCTTAGGTCGAGCTTAACGCCGTCAATAAAATCAAGTGCATCCAGCACCTTTTGAGAACCGTAGACTGTCACCTCACTTGGGCTTGTCTCAATGCTTGAGATACTGATCCCATCTGGCAAGTTGCCCGTCCGCTCAATCTTAAACGGAACTTTCTTGCTTGGACTCGTAATAGGGACCGTAATATCTACCACAGACGGACTCACTTCGACTGGTAGCTCATTCCCACTGCTATCATACACAGTGAGCTTCGCTTCTTTCTCAATTTGCTGATCGACATCCTCTAAGTTCACAAATGCTTTAATGACAGAAATTTTGTCGATCACGTCTTTTGAGCCAGTAACCGTGACATTTTTCGGATTCACAATAGGCTGCTCTGGTGAATAGCCGTCTTTGATTTTATTTTGATTATAAAATTCCGTTTCAACAGGGAATTCAGCTGTCGTTTTTTCTTGTATCGTCACAGTCGTCACAGACGGATTAATCGTTAACGTGATTCCTTTCGATACATCTCTTGCCTTCAATTCGACTTTATGTGTACCTGTTGTCAGGTTTTGCATATCTGCGTAAATTTCAAAATTTTTCGTTTGTCTTGCTGTTTTCACAGCACTAGTTGATCCTTTAATCGTGACATTGACTGTCTGCGGCACACCAGTGACTACATACTTTTCGTCATCATAATACGCTTTAACAGGAATGTCCGTTAAGGTTGCTTCGTCTGTTGTCGATGTTGGGAAAAAGGATTCACCGATTTTTTTCGGCGTGGGCGCTTGCGCTGAATTGACTGCACCATACAGCAATAAAGCGAAGACCAATGCAAGAAACTTAACGGCCCAGCGATTATTCAAAATCTTATCCATTTTTCTTGCCCCTCCAATACCATTTGGTCGAGGAAGCATCTTTGCTGTTCTTACTAAACTCAGCAATCAGCATTTCTTCAAGCGCTTCTTCTGTCAATTCTCGATGGAGATCACCATTTCTTGCGACACTAATGCCGCCTGTCTCCTCGGAGACAATGACGGTTAAACTGTCCGTTACTTCACTAATACCAACTGCCGCGCGGTGACGTGTACCGAGCTCCTTAGAGATAAAAGGACTTTCAGACAGCGGTAAATAACACGCTGCAGCTGCAATCTCATCACGCTTCATAATCACAGCGCCGTCATGAAGCGGTGTATTCGGAATGAAGATATTAATCAGCAGCTCAGAACTGACCTTTGCATTTAAAGGAATTCCGGTCTCTATGTAATCATTCATCCCAGTATCGCGCTCAATCGTTAACAGCGCGCCTATTCTTCGTTTTGCCATATAGTTAATTGCTTTTGTAATTGCCTCGATCGTTTTCTGCTGCTGTTCCTCTACAGGTGTTCCGCTTCTAGAGAAGAAACGGCCGCGCCCAAGCTGCTCAAGCGCTCTCCTTAGCTCTGGCTGAAAAATAATAATGATCGCAAGGAACCCCCACGTAATCGCTTGATCCATCAGCCATTGAAGTGTGTTAAGACCGAGATACGCACTCCCCATCCTGACGAGAACAATGACGACAATTCCCTTTAAAAGCTGAACCGCTTTTGTTCCGCGGATGACCATCATTAATTTATATATCACATACCAAACAACGAGAATATCAACAGCATTACCGAGGTACTGCAAAAAAGGAATATCCCCTAAAGCCATTTCCTCGTCCTCCAGAATTTTCAGTTATTCTTCGTTCGATTCATTTTTTATAAAAAAAAAGAGCCTATGTGTAAGTACATAGCGTGGCTATTATACCACATTTTGTTTCAGCAAGGAAAATAGTTGCCATATCTGGCTGGCATTCAAGTTTGTCCATCAATAGAAAAAGAGCAGTCCCCTTAGAGACTGCTCTCAAACTGTTTGATTTACTTTTGCTCCTCTGGTCCAATGACCCGCATCACGTCTTGTGCTGTAGACTTCATTTTGTACCAAACCCAATCAAACACTTCATTAATTTCATTGATTTGACCAGTGACTTGTCCGGCAGAAGCAGTCAGCTGTTCTCCATTGACGACTGTTACGTTTCCATCAACCTTGCCTTGTACAATCAGCTTGCCATTTTTCACAGTGACGTCACCTTTGACGGTTTCCCCTTTAGGTACCGTCACTGTATCATTTTCAACCACGAGATTCGGCTGCTTTGACACACTGAAATTATGATCCGTATTCCAGCTAGTAAACAGACTGCCTCCCATCAATATGACAAAGAGGGCAGCGGCGACCATTAGCGGATGAGCTTTGATCCATCTTTGAATCGACACACGCTTTTTCTCCTTTGGAAGACCTGCCATCACCTTTGCAGTGAAATCAGATGGTGCTTCTATATGAGATGTACTCTGCACGAGCGCGATGGATTTCTCAATTTGTTGAAAATGAGTACGGCATTCCTCACACGATTGCAGATGGCTCTTTAATTCTTTTTCATCTTCGGGCTCAATGTCCCCGTCTAAATACTGATGCATAAGCAGGACGATTTTTTCCTGACAGCTCATCAAAATCACCTCACTCAAAGGTCTCTCAACTGTTTCCGGAGAGCCTCTCTACCCCTGTGTATTCTCGTTTTCACCGTACCAACTGGTATATTCAGAATCTCACTAATTTCTTTTAACGAGAGTTCATCAATATACTTTAATACGATGACCGAGCGATATTTATCGGGTAATCTTAAAATTTTTTGCTGAATGGTGCTCGATAATTCAAGCGACACCACCTCGTCCTCTGGCAAAATGCCGTCAGCCGCAATTTGAGAATACATATTCAGTCCTTCTGTCCCTGCCACCTCTGCATCTAAATAATAATCCGGCTTTTTTTTACGAATACGGTCGATGGTCAGGTTGGTTGCAATGCGGTACAGCCACGTGGAAAACTTACGATTCACATCAAAGCTCTCAATATTCACATAGGCACGAATAAACGCCTCCTGCGCAATATCTTCTGCTTCATGTGCATTCCCAAGCATACGGTAGCACAGCTGATAAATTTTGTCTTTATACAGGTCTACGATGTCTGCAAATGCGTTCTGGTCGCCTTTTTTCACTTGCTTAATTCTCTTTTTAATCATTGTTTCCATAGTATATTCAACCTCTGCCTTCACCGGTCTTTATGTATACGAACCTCGTTCCAAAAGGTTTCATTCTCCTCTAAAAAATAGTGTAACAAATTTTTGACAGCATGTTACGCTTATCAGCCGGTAAAAACCTTAACATATCCTTAAATTTCCCCAAAATTAAAAAAAGAACGGGAACAAGTCCCGCTCTATAATAGCTTTTCACCCATTAAAGAACCAATTAATGCAACTGCCGCTTCTGCTGTTTTATTTTTCTCATCTAATACCGGATTCACCTCAACAAACTCAGCAGAAGTCAAAATCCCTGCTTCCTCTAAAAGCTCCATTGCAAGATGACTCTCTCTATAACTGATGCCGCCAGCAACCGGCGTTCCCACGCCAGGGCACTCCGCTGGATCAAGGCCGTCTAAATCAAGCGACAAATGAACACCATCTGTTCTTTCTTTTAAATACGCAATGGCTTCCTCCATTACTCTCGTCATCCCTAATCGATCAATTTCATGCATCGTATACACTTTAATGCCTTTTTCTCTAATCAATACCCGCTCTCCTTCATCTAAAGAACGAGCACCAATCAAGATCACATTCTCAGGCTTTACTTTAGGCGCATAACCGCCAATATTCGTTAGATCAGCATGCCCAAGACCGAGACTGACAGCAAGTGGCATCCCATGAATATTCCCAGAAGGAGAGGTTTCCTCTGTATTTAAATCACCGTGCGCATCATACCAAATGACACCCAAATTTTTATAATGCTTAGCTACACCGGCTAGTGTACCAATTGCAATGCTATGATCCCCGCCTAAAATCAGCGGAAACGAACCTGACTGCACAATACTGCTAACCTTTTCAGCAAGAAGCTGATTCGCGCCAGCATTCTCCGTTAAGTTTTTCAGTTTTCCACTTGTATAGAGACCTTTCTCATCATCTCTTTGCTCAACGGGAATATCCCCTAGATCCTCGACATCAAATGAAAGCGATTCCAATTTTTCTTTTACACCAGCACAGCGAATGGCACTCGGCCCCATATCGACGCCCCTTCTCATTTGACCGAGATCCATCGGCACCCCAACAATCGTGACCTTCTTTTGATCTCCCATATGTACATCCCCTTTCCGTTCATGCTTATATTTTACTTTCTCGGTGCCTTCTGACTCAACTCAACAATATTTTGAATAGTTATACATTCCAATCGTCAAAATAAAAAAAAGACACCTTTTTAAAAAAGGTGTCTTAACTGGGCTAGCTGGATTCGAACCAACGCATGACGGAGTCAAAGTCCGTTGCCTTACCGCTTGGCTATAGCCCAAAAATGGTGGAGGGGGGCGGATTCGAACCGCCGAACCCGGAGGGAGCGGATTTACAGTCCGCCGCGTTTAGCCACTTCGCTACCCCTCCACATATGGAATTGATAAAAGAAAAACAGTGCCGGCAAGAGGACTTGAACCCCCAACCTACTGATTACAAGTCAGTTGCTCTACCAGTTGAGCTACACCGGCATATGGTGGAGGATGACGGGCTCGAACCGCCGACCCTCTGCTTGTAAGGCAGATGCTCTCCCAGCTGAGCTAATCCTCCACATGATGGTGACCCGTACGGGATTCGAACCCGTGTTACCGCCGTGAAAGGGCGGTGTCTTAACCGCTTGACCAACGGGCCAGTTTGTCAAGTTTACTGTTTCCGTGAAGCTGACAAAAGTTATTATATACAGGTTGTCCCCCTTTTGTAAAGGGGATTTTTATTTTTTTTATTTTCTAACTATTCAACCCTCATCAGCACAACATTTTGACTGAAATATAATTTCAGTATTTAAATATAATATTGAAATTTCATGTCATACTTAATATACTGAAAATGAAGAAATAAGGAGGTATGTCACATGCAGCCATCTCAACTGCGTTCTTTGACAACAGAATCAAGAAACCCTAACACCATGGGAATTTCACAAGCAAGCCCGCTAGAAATGCTCCAAATGATAAATGAGGAAGATATGAAGGTCGCTCAAGCCGTCAACCGTGTCCTTCCAGACGTAAAGACAGCAAGTGACTTTGCCTTTGCATCCATCTCGAATGGAGGCAGACTCATTTATCTAGGCGCTGGAACTAGCGGCAGAATTGGGGTAATGGATGCGGTCGAATGTCCACCTACCTATAGCATTTCACCTGATGTCATCGTAGGCATCATGGCCGGTGGCGACTCTGCCTTTTCACATGCAGCAGAAGATGTGGAAGACAGTGAAGAAGCTGGTCAAAAAGATTTAGAACACATCCACCTGACATCAAAAGATACGGTTGTCGGCATCGCGGCGAGCGGTAGAACACCCTATATCATTGGCGCTTTAAACTATGCTAGAACCATTGGAGCAAAAACAGTAGCCCTCAGCTGCAATGAACAAGCAAAGATTAGCGAACTAGCAGACTGCGCCATTGAAGTCGTCGTAGGACCAGAAGCCATCACTGGGTCAACACGAATGAAAGCCGCATCCGCTCATAAAATGATTTTAAATATGCTTTCCACCTCTGTCATGATCAGACAAGGCAAAGTATATGAAAACCTGATGGTAGATGTAAAAGTAAGCAATCATAAACTAAAAGAACGCGCCATCACCATCATTCAGCATGTGACCAATGCTCCCTACGAACAAGCCGTAAAAGCCCTTGAAGCAGCCGATTTAGAAGTTAAAACAGCCATCGTCATGCTCCAAACCAAAACAGATAAAAAGACAGCCAAAGACCTGCTCAACAAAGCAGATGGTCACATCGACAAAGCCATCTTACGTCATCAATCTTAAAGGAGGAAACTCATGTCAGCAGGCGGACTCACCCTACTACACACAATGAAATCAAAGCTTCCCCAATCTGAAAAAATCATTGCAGACTATATCCTTGCCCATCCTGACAAAGTCATTAAAAGCACAGTGCATGAAATCAGTCAGGCTGCCGGTGCAAGCAGCTCTGCCGTCATCCGCCTCTGTAAGTCTCTCGGGCTGGATGGCTATCACGATTTGAAAATGCGGATCGCTGGAGACTTAATGCACACTGATAAACAAGGCTACCGGGATATCGAACAAGATGAACCACTTCAATCCATTATTCAAAAGACAGCAGGAAACACCATTCAATCGATCAAAGATACAGCCTCTATTTTAAATGTAGAAGCTTTAGAAAAAGCTGTTCAACTGCTGTTGAATGCAAACCAAATCCATTTTATCGGTGTGGGTGCATCTGGCATCGTCGCAGCTGATGCCCAGCAGAAATTTCTCAGAATCAATTATGCAGCCACAGCCTTCACTGACATGCACATCGCATCTACGGTCATCGCAAATGCTGGAAAGAATGACATTGTGTTCGGTATATCCTTCTCAGGAGAAACATTAGACATCATCCAAGCCCTTCAGCTCGCAAAAGAAAATGAAGTGAAAACCATTGCTTTAACGCATCCAGGGCATACAAGCGTTTCTGCATTGTGTGATGTCCATCTATCAACGTCCGGTTCCAATGAAGCACCTTTTCGCAGTGCTGCCACTTCCTCTAGAATGGCACAGCTCTATTTAATCGATGTCTTGTTCCTCAGTTTAGCCTCCCGTCAATATGAACAGACAGCACAATATATTGACAAAACAAGGCATGCCATCCGCTCCATGAAACGAAAAACAAAGGGGGATTCAACATGAGTCATCAAAAAAAATATCAGCAGTTGGCGAAAGAAATCCTTTCACTCTGTGGTGGTTCTGAAAACATCTCTTCCCACACACATTGTATGACACGTCTCCGAATTACACCCATTGATCGTGAAAAAGTGCAAACCACCGCGATCAAAGAACTCGATGGCGTCATTGGCGTCGTCGAAGCGGAAACACTGCAAATCATTTTAGGCACAGGTGTTGTCAACCAAGTATCAAGTGCATTTGAACAGCTGCTCAATGCCTCAGGTTCATATGACTTAAACAACGAAGCACAGAAAAACAAACAAGCCATTTCACAAAAGAACCGCACACCATTCAAGCTGTTCTTACGGCGGATCGCCAGCATTTTCATTCCCATTATTCCAGCACTCGTTGCATCGGGTCTTATTACGGGTATTACAAAAGCGGTCGTGCAAGCAGGCTGGCTCGATGAAAAATCTCAAGCTGCGATTATCCTAACCGTTATAGGCTCAGGTTTGTTTGCTTATCTCGGTATATTAGTAGGAACAAACGCCGCAAAAGAATTTGGTGGCTCTCCTGCATTGGGCGCATTAGCAGGTATTCTCATCATTAACCCAGCTGCTGCTGATATTATGTTATTTGGCACTAATATTCTACCAGGTAGAGGCGGACTCATCGGTGTTCTTCTTGCAGCTATTTTTATGGCACTTGTTGAAACCCGGATCAGACGCTTCGTCCCGCAATCACTCGATATCATCGTCACACCAACCATCACACTACTCATTACAGGCATTTTCACGTACGTTATCTTCATGCCAGTCGGCGGATTTATATCTGATGCCATCACCTCTGGACTTACTTATCTATTAAACATTGGCGGTATTTTTGCCGGATTTGTTCTTGGTGCGACCTTCCTTCCTCTTGTTGTCACTGGACTTCACCAAGGTCTAACACCTATTCATATGGAACTGATTAATTCAATTGGAGATGACCCGCTTCTGCCAATCCTCGCTATGGGAGGCGCAGGACAGGTCGGTGCTGCCTTTGCCATTTATATGAAAACAAAAAAGAAAAAGCTGAAAAGAGCCATTGCAGGCGGACTTCCTTCAGGAATGCTTGGAATTGGAGAACCGCTCATTTTCGGTGTCACACTCCCGCTCGGAAGACCCTTCCTCACTGCTTGTCTAGGTGCTGGAATCGGCGGAGCATTTCAAGCCTATTTCCAAATCGCCACTAAAGCAATCGGGGTATCAGGTCTCCCATTAACCTTTATCGTTCACACACATCAAATGCTACTTTACTTAATAGGACTCTTTATTGCATATGTCGCTGGATTTATCTTCACATACTTATTTGGATTTCATGATGATATGGCTGTTGAATTCGAGGAAAATAAGCAATAGGAGGTCTAGCTCTTGAAGAAATATTTTCTCATCATCACAAGTCTGTTCATACTCCTTGGGTTACCAGTACAAACATTTGCAACTAGCTCCCATCCTGTATCGTCTTTGTCTAAAACAGCACCTGAAGAATATCCCGTCTTAAAAAATGCAAAACGACCGGAACAAGTAGGTTTTTCTTCTAGGCAGCTTAGGAAGGTTGATCACATGATTCAAAACGATATCAAAGCAGGATTTCCAGGAGCAGCACTCATCATTATCAAGGATGGTCAGATCGTCCATCAAAAAGCCTATGGCTACAGACAAAAATATAAAGGGACAACAGAACTCAAATTCTATAAGAAAATGAAAAAGAACACACTGTTCGATTTGGCATCCAATACAAAAATGTATGCCACCAACTATGCCCTGCAAAAGCTAGTATATGAACAAAAACTAGATGTAAATGAAAAAATACAAACCATCCTGCCTGACTTTCAAGATGAACCAGATGCAAAGGTAACCGGCAAAGATCAGCTTCGAGTCAAGGATCTTCTCACCCATTCTGCCGGACTGCCTTCCAGTGTTTTATTTTATAGCAAAGAGCAAGCGGGCTCTTTTTTCTCTCAAGATAGACAAACAACCATGAAATGGCTACCAAAGGTGCCTCTGCAATACAAGCCAGGCACTCAGCATATTTATAGTGATATTGATTACATGCTGTTAGGCATGATCATTGAGAAAAAAACCGGTATGCCACTTGATCAATATGTAGAGTCGACGATTTATCGACCGCTTGGTCTAAAACATACCATGTTCAATCCGCTGAAAAAGGGATTCAAGCCAAAGCATTTTGCAGCAACCGAGCGTCTAGGCAATACAAGAGATGGTGTCATTGATTTTGAAAACATTCGCAGGTATACCTTGCTAGGTGAAGTCCACGATGAGAAAGCCTATTACTCAATGGCAGGTGTCTCCGGACATGCCGGACTTTTCTCTAATACATCAGATATGGCCGTACTGCTTCAGCTGATGCTCAATAAAGGAGGCTATGGGAAAACAACCATCTTTGACCAAGCTTCTATCGATCTCTTTACGGAATCATCAGACACGAACCCAACTTACGGGCTAGGCTGGCGGAAAAACGGCAATACTGACATGGAATGGATGTTTGGGAAGTACGCAAGTAAAGAAGCGTATGGACACACAGGCTGGACCGGAACGATGACATTGATTGATCCAAAACACAATCTAGGCGTCGTCTTGCTGACAAATAAAAAACATTCACCCGTCATTTCACCTGAAGTCAACCCAAATCAATTTGAAGGTGACCTTTTCCCAACTGGTACTTATGGAAGCATCATGACCGCAATCTACGAATCTTTTAAGTAAAAGGAGGAATTCGATGTTAAAAGCTCTGTTCCCCGCTGCACTCGTTTTGGCCCTGCTCACCTCTTCCATTCCAACGGAAAAGGTGAGCTCTGCCCCTCTCCCAACTGCCAAACAAATGGTTCAGGACATGTCCTTGGATGAAAAAATTGGCCAAATGCTCATGCCAGACTTTCGCAATTGGCAAGCAGAAGGTGAATCCGCTCCTACAGGCTTCACAAAAATGAATAAAGAAGTCTCTCACCTTGTAGAGAAATATCATTTAGGCGGTGTCATCTTATTTGCAGAAAATGTCGTTGATACGGAACAAACCGTCAAACTCACACATGAATTTCAACAAGCATCATCCAACATTCCTTTACTCATTTCCATTGATCAAGAAGGCGGAATCGTCACAAGACTACAAAAGGGAACACATTTCCCAGGAAATATGTCGATTGGTGCCTCTAGAAGTAAGAAAAATGCTTATGACACTGGTAAAATCATCGGCAAAGAATTAAACGCTCTAGGTATCAATACAAATTTCTCTCCTGTTCTTGATGTAAATAATAACCCGAATAACCCCGTCATTGGTGTCCGTTCCTTTAGCTCTGATCCTGCACTAGTCACGCGACTTGGTCTGCAAACCATGAAAGGACTTCAAAAGGAAAAGACCATTTCCACATTAAAGCATTTCCCGGGACATGGTGATACAGCTGTTGATAGTCACTACGGTCTTCCGCTTGTCGAACATGATCTAGATCGTCTTAAAAAGGTGGAGCTGTATCCATTTCAACAAGCAATCAACGCAGGGGCAGATATGGTCATGACCGCTCATGTTCAATTCCCAGCCATTGATGACACAACGTATAAAAGTAAAAAAGATGGCGAGGACATTATGGTTCCAGCAACCTTATCAAAAAAAGTCATCACAAACTTATTAAAAGAAGACATGGGCTTTCAAGGAGTGGTTGTAACAGACGCCCTTAATATGAAAGCGATTGCAGATAACTTTGGACAGGAAGAAGCTGTGGTAATGGCTATTAAAGCAGGCGTCGACATTGCCCTCATGCCAGCACCTGTCACGTCCTTAAAGACAGAAAAAAACCTAGAGAATGTGTTCAATGCTTTAAAAAGAGCAGTTCTCACAAAAGAAATCCCGATATCTCAGATCAATCAATCTGTCGAAAAAATCCTTCAATTAAAGATCAAACGCGGCATCATTTCCGCCAATAAATCAGTAAGCCTTGAGAAGAAAATCAAAAAAGCCACACAGCTCGTTGGTCAAAAGTCGCACCGAAAAGCAGAACAAAAAATGGCACGCGAAGGAATCACTCTCCTTAAAAACAACGACAAAACCTTGCCTTTTAAGCCTAAAAAGAATGACAAAATCGTACTCATGGCACCATACGAAGATCAAACAAAAGCAATGTCCGTCACAATTGAATCTCTGATCAAACAAAAAAAGATCAAACCTGTGCGTATCCAATCATACACATTTGCAGATAAGAGCTTCTCCAAAGAAACAGCCAAACTCATTCAAGATGCTGACCATGTCATTACCGGCTCTTACGTTGTCCAAAATGACCCAGCTGTGAATGATGGCGTCATTGATGACGGTGTACAGGATCCGAAAAAATGGGCAACGGCCTTTCCTCGTGCTGTCATGAAAGAAGCAGCAGCACAAAACAAAAAATTGGTCATCATGAGTCTCCGAAACCCATATGATGCTGCAAATTTCGAGGAAGCCGACGCCTTACTGGCTGTTTACGGTTTTAAAGGGTACTCAAACGGACAATTCAATCAACCAAATATTCCTGCGGGACTAGAAGTGATTTTTGGAGCGGCCTCACCTAAAGGGAAATTGCCCGTCGCTATCCCATCAGTCACTCATCCTAATCAAACCCTTTATCCATTTGGCTATGGACTCAATTTAAAAGGCAAACAGATCAAATAGGAGGGATTCTCTTGAAAAAGACAGCAAGCTTGATACTCGCTAGCATTCTCATGATCAGCACATTGACCGCCGCCTCCCCCGCAGATTCAGAACGAACAGATACAAAAGGAAAAAAAGCAACAGTCAAAACAGGTATCGAAACATTACTCTCAAGTAACCTCTCTTTGCTTAAAGGGAAAAAAGTAGGGCTTATTACGAATCCTACAGGCATTGATGCAAACATGAAAAGCAGTGTCGATCTGCTATTTGAACACCCCGATATTAAACTGACTGCCTTGTATGGGCCTGAACATGGCGTCCGTGGTGATGCACAAGCAGGAGAAGGCGTCGAATCGTATACCGACGAAAAAACGGGCCTGCCTGTTTACTCTCTTTATGGAAAAACAAGAAAGCCAACTCCTGAAATGCTCAAAAATGTAGATGTCCTGCTATTTGATATTCAAGACGTTGGTACTCGTTATTACACCTATATTTACACGATGGCCTATGCAATGGAAGCAGCTAAGGAAAACAACATTCCATTTGTTGTCTTAGATCGTCCAAACCCAATAGGTGGGGTAAAAGTAGAAGGACCCGTATTAGAGCCAGAACACGCCTCTTTTGTAGGTCTCTATCCCATCCCATTAAGACATGGGATGACAACTGGAGAACTTGCATACATGTTTAACAAAGAATTTCATATCAACGCTGATGTAAAAGTGATCAAAATGAAACATTGGAAACGATCCATGACGTTCGATGACACGAAGCTACCGTTCGTCCTCCCTTCACCTAACATGCCGACCGTTGATAGTACCTTTGTCTACCCAGCAACAGGATTAATCGAAGGTACAAACGTTTCTGAAGGCAGAGGAACGACAAAACCGTTCGAACTCATTGGCGCTCCATATATCAATAGCAATGAGCTAGCAGATCATTTAAATGGGTTAAAACTAAAAGGCGTTCAATTTAGACCTGTCTCATTTACCCCTACCTTTTCAAAACATGCCGGGACTTTGTCTCACGGGGTACAGCTTTATGTCACAGACCGAAAATCATTCGAAGCAGTCAAAACAGGTCTATCCATTATCAAAGCAATACACGACTTGTATCCTAATGACTTTCAATTCCTACAAACAGGCAGCTTTGATAAACTCATCGGGAATAGCTGGATCAAAGAAGAAATCAATAAAGGCACTTCCATCAAACAAATCATGAAACAATACCACCATGACCTGAAAACATTCGAAAAGAAACGGAAAAAATATCTCATCTATTAATCGTAAAAAAAGCCTCCACCTTAAAGGATGGAGGCTTTTTCATGATAAAGACTTAATCACAGCAGGTTCTTTCAGCTCAAAACGATTAAGTAAAAAGCCAAACAAGGCTGCAAGTACTTGCTGAAACAGCATGCCAATCACGACGGGGACAGCAACAGCAGGCGGGAAAAAGCTAATAGCAAGCACCGCACCCGCGCTAATGTTCCGCATACCGCCCGTATACACAATCGCCACAATTTCTCCTTGAGTACATTTCATCGCCTTTCCAATCAACCACGCAAACGCATACCCACTCATCGCAATGAAAAAGACAGTCGCTGCTTTGCTAAAAAACGCAGCATCCAGTTCACGCAAATACGGGGCGACAACAGAACTGTTAATCGATACGACAACAAACAAGCCTAATTTTGAAAAAGGAGCCAAGGTCTGACTCATTGCTTTTGTCACCGATGGCTTTGCATACTGACGAACGAGCATCCCTAAAATAGAGGGCAACACCACCATACCGAATAGTCCTTTCATGATCGCCACCATGTCCATATGGACCTGTGTACCAACGAAGATTGACAAGCTTACTGGCACAATCAATGGCGAAAGCAATGTATCAATTAATATGATAGATAACGTTAACCCCACATTCCCTTTATACATTGCCGCCCATATTAAACTAGACACACCTGTCGGAATCACCATCGCAAGCGTCAAACCGGTGATCGTCATAGAATCACCCGCAAATATCAAATGCCCCGCCGACCATGCATAAAGGGGCATCAGCACATGCAAAATCATAAACGATAAAATCAAAGGCAATGGATGCATCACCGTATGTTTTAAAGCTGAAAAAGTAGATGACAAGCTCCCTGAAAATGTCATCACAGCAAACACCCAAGGCACCAAAAAGGTGAAATCTTTTAAATACGCCGCCAATAATACACCAAGTAGCACGCTGACAGGCGTAATGAGCGGCATCATCCGGCCGAGCACCTGATTCAAACGGACAAGCATGCCGGCCACCTCCATCCTTCACTTTCTTCCTTGTTTTATTGTAACAAAAAGAAAAGTCTTTTAAGATCCAATCACTTGTTTCATAAGCTTTTGACTAGACGTATCCATTCCAACTACGTCCACCTCTACACCAGCTATACGATATTTTTCCTTCACACGTTCAATCGCGGCCACACCTGATTCGTCCCATATACGCGCTTCAGACAAATCAATGACAACAGCTTGGAGATCTTTTTTCTGATCGAACGCTTGGATGAAATCAGTCACAGAAGCAAAGAAAATTTGGCCTTTTATTCGATAAATCCAAGTCCCTGCTTGGCTTTCTGTAGACGTAATATGAAGCTTCGATATTTTTGCTACAAAGAATACCGCACTAAGAAGAACACCTGCAAATACACCCTTGGATAAATCATGAGTGAACACCACCGTCACGACCGTGACAATCATGACAATAGAATCTGTTTTTGGGTTCTTTTTTAGCTGCTGGAATGAACCCCAATCAAAGGTACCAATAGAAACCATGATCATGACAGCCACAAGAGCAGCCATTGGAATTTGAACGACTACATCACCCAAAACAAAAATCAATACCATTAAAAATGCACCAGCAACAAAGGTAGAAAGCCTGCCTCGTCCCCCTGCCTTTGTATTAATCACAGATTGACCAATCATCGCACAGCCAGCCATACCGCCAAAAAATCCTGCCACCACATTGGCAATTCCTTGGCCTCTCGCTTCCTTATTTTTACGACTAGACGTTTCCGTCATATCATCTACAATCTGTGCTGTTAATAAAGATTCAAGTAAACCAACCATCGCAAGTGCTAAGGAATAAGGAAAAATGATAGCAAGTGTTTCCCAGTTAAACGGTACATTTGGGATAAGAAAAACTGGCAAAGAGCTAGGCAGCTCTCCCATGTCTCCAACCGTTCTGACATCAACATGCCCAAATACAGCAATCATCGTCATCACAATAATCGCAATGAGTGGAGAGGGAACAACTTTGATGACCATCGGTAATACATAAATGATGAACAAAGCGCCACCTGTCATGATATACATAGCCATGGATTCCCCAACGAAATGCGGCAGCTGTGCCATGAAGATCATAATTGCCAACGCATTGACAAAACCAACCATCACAGACCTCGGAATAAATTTCATCAGACGAGAAACACGACACATTCCAAACACAATTTGAATCAGGCCTGTTAAAATCGTAGCCGCAAACAAATACTGCAATCCATGATCTGCAATCAAATTGACCATAACCAGCGCCATAGCACCAGTAGCGGCAGAGATCATACCTGGCCGTCCACCAACAAACGAAATCACAATCGCAATACAAAACGAAGCATACAAACCGACCTTAGGATCAACGCCCGCAATAATCGAAAACGCAATCGCTTCAGGAATTAAAGCCAGAGCCACTAAAATACCCGCCAGCACATCCTGACGTACATATCCAAACCATTCTTGCTTTACAAATAAATCTTTCAAACCATCTACTCCTTTTTATATACATACCGTACAAGGAAAAAGAAGGCGAATAAAACCCGGAGATACAGAAAGGAAAAAACAATAACCATTCAATTTCGGGGAAAAAGAGGAACGTACAGAGTCTTTTGTAAGAGAGGAAGTCATCACTTTAGTAAGGATAAAAGAAATACGCCGAAGAATCAAGAACAAATAGAAGGAGTATGTAGAAAGCTAAGGCAAAGCTTCCATCAAAATCGCTCGATTCATTTTCTAGTTTAATAAGCCGAACCAAGATCAATAAACGTTAAATATATATTTTAAAACAAACAAAAAAAGCCTTCTCATCAACGAGAAACCTTAACATTTACCATTATCATATAGAGGAAAGCTTCCAAGCGGGCTCGAACCGCTGACCTCTTCCTTACCATGGAAGTGCTCTACCTACTGAGCTATGGAAGCATGGCTCCGCAGGTAGGACTCGAACCTACGACCGATCGGTTAACAGCCGATAGCTCTACCACTGAGCTACTGCGGAATGGATAAAGTAACTTCTTCCATTGGAAGGATATAAACAAAAAGCTTGGCGGCGTCCTACTCTCACAGGGGGAAACCCCCAACTACCATCGGCGCTGAAGAGCTTAACTTCCGTGTTCGGTATGGGAACGGGTGTGACCTCTTCGCTATCGCCACCAAACCTGATGGAGAGAATGTTCTCTCAAAACTAGATAACAACGTTCATGCTTCACATTAGAATATAGGTTAAGTCCTCGATCTATTAGTATCTGTCAGCTCCACGTGTCACCACGCTTCCACCTCAGACCTATCAACCTGATCATCTTTCAGGGATCTTACTTCCTTGCGGAATGGGAAATCTCATCTTGAGGGGGGCTTCATGCTTAGATGCTTTCAGCACTTATCCCGTCCGCACATAGCTACCCAGCGATGCCCTTGGCAGAACAACTGGTACACCAGCGGTGCGTCCATCCCGGTCCTCTCGTACTAAGGACAGCTCCTCTCAAATTTCCTGCGCCCGCGACGGATAGGGACCGAACTGTCTCACGACGTTCTGAACCCAGCTCGCGTACCGCTTTAATGGGCGAACAGCCCAACCCTTGGGACCGACTACAGCCCCAGGATGCGATGAGCCGACATCGAGGTGCCAAACCTCCCCGTCGATGTGGACTCTTGGGGGAGATAAGCCTGTTATCCCCGGGGTAGCTTTTATCCGTTGAGCGATGGCCCTTCCATGCGGAACCACCGGATCACTAAGCCCGACTTTCGTCCCTGCTCGACTTGTAGGTCTCGCAGTCAAGCTCCCTTGTGCCTTTACACTCTGCGAATGATTTCCAACCATTCTGAGGGAACCTTTGGGCGCCTCCGTTACATTTTAGGAGGCGACCGCCCCAGTCAAACTGCCCACCTGACACTGTCTCCCTGCCCGATAAGGGCAGCGGGTTAGAAGGTCAATACAGCCAGGGTAGTATCCCACCGATGCCTCCACCGAAGCTAGCGCTCCGGTTTCCAAGGCTCCTACCTATCCTGTACAAGCTGTACCAACATTCAATATCAGGCTGCAGTAAAGCTCCACGGGGTCTTTCCGTCCTGTCGCGGGTAACCTGCATCTTCACAGGTACTATAATTTCACCGAGTCTCTCGTTGAGACAGTGCCCAGATCGTTGCGCCTTTCGTGCGGGTCGGAACTTACCCGACAAGGAATTTCGCTACCTTAGGACCGTTATAGTTACGGCCGCCGTTTACTGGGGCTTCAATTCGCACCTTCGCTTACGCTAAGCGCTCCTCTTAACCTTCCAGCACCGGGCAGGCGTCAGCCCCTATACTTCGCCTTACGGCTTCGCAGAGACCTGTGTTTTTGCTAAACAGTCGCCTGGGCCTATTCACTGCGGCTTCTCGGGGCTTTAACACCCTAAGAAGCACCCCTTCTCCCGAAGTTACGGGGTCATTTTGCCGAGTTCCTTAACGAGAGTTCTCTCGATCACCTTAGGATTCTCTCCTCGCCTACCTGTGTCGGTTTGCGGTACGGGCACCTCTCACCTCGCTAGAGGCTTTTCTTGGCAGTGTGGAATCAGGAACTTCGCTACTAAATTTCGCTCGCCATCACAGCTCAGCCTTCACGGGAAACGGATTTGCCTATTTCCCAGCCTAACTGCTTGGACGCGGATATCCAATACCGCGCTTACCCTATCCTCCTGCGTCCCCCCATTGCTCAAATGGTGAGGAGGTGGTACAGGAATATCAACCTGTTATCCATCGCCTACGCCTTTCGGCCTCGGCTTAGGTCCCGACTAACCCTGAGCGGACGAGCCTTCCTCAGGAAACCTTAGGCATTCGGTGGACGGGATTCTCACCCGTCTTTCGCTACTCATACCGGCATTCTCACTTCTAAGCGCTCCACCAGTCCTTCCGGTCTGACTTCACTGCACTTAGAACGCTCTCCTACCACTGTTCGTAAGAACAGTCCGCAGCTTCGGTGATACGTTTAGCCCCGGTACATTTTCGGCGCAGAGTCACTCGACCAGTGAGCTATTACGCACTCTTTAAATGGTGGCTGCTTCTAAGCCAACATCCTGGTTGTCTAAGCAACTCCACATCCTTTTCCACTTAACGTATACTTTGGGACCTTAGCTGGCGGTCTGGGCTGTTTCCCTTTCGACTACGGATCTTATCACTCGCAGTCTGACTCCCAAGGATAAGTCATCGGCATTCGGAGTTTGACTGAATTCGGTAACCCGGTAGGGGCCCCTAGTCCAATCAGTGCTCTACCTCCGAGACTCTTACCTTGAGGCTAGCCCTAAAGCTATTTCGGAGAGAACCAGCTATCTCCAGGTTCGATTGGCATTTCACCCCTACCCACACCTCATCCCCGCACTTTTCAACGTGCGTGGGTTCGGGCCTCCATTCAGTGTTACCTGAACTTCACCCTGGACATGGGTAGATCACCTGGTTTCGGGTCTACGACCACGTACTCATGCGCCCTATTCAGACTCGCTTTCGCTGCGGCTCCGCATCTTCTGCTTAACCTTGCACGGGATCGTAACTCGCCGGTTCATTCTACAAAAGGCACGCCATCACCCGTTAACGGGCTCTGACTACTTGTAGGCACACGGTTTCAGGATCTATTTCACTCCCCTTCCGGGGTGCTTTTCACCTTTCCCTCACGGTACTGGTTCACTATCGGTCACTAGGGAGTATTTAGCCTTGGGAGATGGTCCTCCCGGATTCCGACGGAATTTCACGTGTTCCGCCGTACTCAGGATCCACTCTGGAGAGAACAACATTTCAGTTACAGGGCTGTTACCTTCTTTGGCGGGCCTTTCCAGACCTCTTCGCTTATATCGTTCCTTTGTAACTCCGTATAGAGTGTCCTACAACCCCAAGAGGCAAGCCTCTTGGTTTGGGCTGTTCCCGTTTCGCTCGCCGCTACTCAGGGAATCGCATTTGCTTTCTCTTCCTCCGGGTACTTAGATGTTTCAGTTCCCCGGGTATGCCTTCTCATACTCTATGTATTCAAGTATGGATACTACTCCATTACGAGCAGTGGGTTTCCCCATTCGGAAATCTCCGGATCAAAGCTTGCTTACAGCTCCCCGAAGCATATCGGTGTTCGTCCCGTCCTTCATCGGCTCCTAGTGCCAAGGCATCCACCGTGCGCCCTTTCTAACTTAACCATTTCTTACTTTAGAAAGAATCACTATGTGTGATGAACTTTGCATTGCATTCAATGTGAATGTATTACTTATTGTTATCTAGTTTTCAAAGAACAATCCTGTCTCGCTAGAGACATGTTTGAAGGAATGATCCTTCAAAACTAAACAAGACGAAAAACGTACGCTGCTCCATATATCCTTAGAAAGGAGGTGATCCAGCCGCACCTTCCGATACGGCTACCTTGTTACGACTTCACCCCAATCATCTGCCCCACCTTCGGCGGCTGGCTCCATAAAGGTTACCTCACCGACTTCGGGTGTTGCAAACTCTCGTGGTGTGACGGGCGGTGTGTACAAGGCCCGGGAACGTATTCACCGCGGCATGCTGATCCGCGATTACTAGCGATTCCAGCTTCACGCAGTCGAGTTGCAGACTGCGATCCGAACTGAGAACAGATTTGTGGGATTGGCTAAACCTTGCGGTCTCGCAGCCCTTTGTTCTGTCCATTGTAGCACGTGTGTAGCCCAGGTCATAAGGGGCATGATGATTTGACGTCATCCCCACCTTCCTCCGGTTTGTCACCGGCAGTCACCTTAGAGTGCCCAACTAAATGCTGGCAACTAAGATCAAGGGTTGCGCTCGTTGCGGGACTTAACCCAACATCTCACGACACGAGCTGACGACAACCATGCACCACCTGTCACTCTGTCCCCGAAGGGAAAGCCCTATCTCTAGGGTTGTCAGAGGATGTCAAGACCTGGTAAGGTTCTTCGCGTTGCTTCGAATTAAACCACATGCTCCACCGCTTGTGCGGGCCCCCGTCAATTCCTTTGAGTTTCAGTCTTGCGACCGTACTCCCCAGGCGGAGTGCTTAATGCGTTAGCTGCAGCACTAAGGGGCGGAAACCCCCTAACACTTAGCACTCATCGTTTACGGCGTGGACTACCAGGGTATCTAATCCTGTTCGCTCCCCACGCTTTCGCTCCTCAGCGTCAGTTACAGACCAGAGAGTCGCCTTCGCCACTGGTGTTCCTCCACATCTCTACGCATTTCACCGCTACACGTGGAATTCCACTCTCCTCTTCTGCACTCAAGTTTCCCAGTTTCCAATGACCCTCCCCGGTTGAGCCGGGGGCTTTCACATCAGACTTAAGAAACCGCCTGCGAGCCCTTTACGCCCAATAATTCCGGACAACGCTTGCCACCTACGTATTACCGCGGCTGCTGGCACGTAGTTAGCCGTGGCTTTCTGGTTAGGTACCGTCAAGGTGCAAGCAGTTACTCTTGCACTTGTTCTTCCCTAACAACAGAGCTTTACGATCCGAAAACCTTCATCACTCACGCGGCGTTGCTCCGTCAGACTTTCGTCCATTGCGGAAGATTCCCTACTGCTGCCTCCCGTAGGAGTCTGGGCCGTGTCTCAGTCCCAGTGTGGCCGATCACCCTCTCAGGTCGGCTACGCATCGTTGCCTTGGTGAGCCGTTACCTCACCAACTAGCTAATGCGCCGCGGGTCCATCTGTAAGTGACAGCCGAAACCGTCTTTCATCCTTGAACCATGCGGTTCAAGGAACTATCCGGTATTAGCTCCGGTTTCCCGGAGTTATCCCAGTCTTACAGGCAGGTTACCCACGTGTTACTCACCCGTCCGCCGCTAACATCCGGGAGCAAGCTCCCTTCTGTCCGCTCGACTTGCATGTATTAGGCACGCCGCCAGCGTTCGTCCTGAGCCAGGATCAAACTCTCCGAAAAAGTACAAAACCGAAGTTTTGCTTTTCGCCAGTTTGACTGACTACCTATGATGTATCATAGGATTTTTTTATAAAAACTCGAATTAACAGGTACGTTTTGTCTTGTTTAGTTTTCAAAGATCATCTTCACCGTTCTTAGCGGCTTTAATAATATAACATCTCGCTTCATCTTATGTCAACAACTTTTTTCAAGTTTATTTCCCGAAGCGTTTGTGTTTGTCACTGTGTGTCAGCGACGATTAATAATATATCACGAAAACATTCTGTTGGTCAACGCCTTTTCAGAACTTTTTTTAAAATAGTTTTATCGTGCATGCCAAACCCTTGTCCTGCATACAATCAAGTAACAATCTTGGACAAGGCAGGAGTGTTTGAATTGAGTCGATTATATGTGTTGCCTATTAAACGGCTGAAGCAAGTAGTCATTATTCTTGTAGCAGCCCTTGCAGCTGCAACCTTTTTTTATGTACAAAAGGCACCGCCGCTGTCGGTATTTAAAACAGAACAAGGACCCCGAGCGATTTATAAAGGAGAGACCTCATCAAAACATGCATCCCTTACGTTTAATATTGGCTGGGGAGACGAGAAGGCTGTTCCTATTTTAAATGTCCTCCGAGAGTACGATATAAAGAACGCCACTTTCTTTCTGTCTGCTTCTTGGGCTGAGCGTCACCCGGATATTGTGAAAAGGATTAAAGAGGATGGCCATCAAATTGGCAGCCTTGGCTATGCATATAAAAATTATAGCCAGCTTGAAGAAAACGAAATTAAGCGTGATCTTGTCCGTGCACAAAATACATTTCAAAAGCTTGGACTGGAAGACATTCAATTATTAAGACCGCCAACTGGGCAATTTAATGAAACGGTATTGAAAATTGCAACACAGTATGGCTATACCGTTGTCCATTACAGCATCAATTCTCAAGATTGGCTGAACCCGGGCGTCGACCAGATTGTTCATAATGTAAATGATCGAATGAAAAACGGAGACATCATTCTCCTTCACGCCTCAGATTCAGCCACCCAAACCGCTCAAGCCTTACCAGCTATTTTAAAACACTTAAAAGATCAAAATTTAAGAAACGTCACGGTTGGCGAACTTATCTCTAATACAAAAACAAAGTCAACTGAGGTTAAGTAGCTTTTGCTTTTGAAAACCGCGGCATAGCTAATAACTGAAACGCATTACAACCTAATAGCGGGAATAGCATTAAATACAGCCAGTCCTCTTCATTGACTCTAAGCGCCGGAAACCATTCTAACGAAGTGATGACGACCATGAGAAACATTGCAGAAATAAATGTTTTCTTAGAGGACTGCTGCTGTTTAAAATAAGACACGATCAATGCAAACACACCGATAAAAACAGGCAGCCACAAGTATGGAAGAAATGATTCATTCTCCCCGAAAAACAAAAACCGCAAATAAGCTAAATCAAACAGCACGAAAATCACAAGGAATAACTGAATGGTATTCCATAAAGAATGCGACCTGAAAATCTCCAGCGCAAACCGGTGCACTGTCAAAAAGACAACAAACCCCATCTGACTGATTACACTAAAGATCATCCCCACACCAATAAACCAGAATAACACAGACGCAATCTCTAAAATCTCAAACGATACAAACAGCTTCTGATATTTCCCCCACTCCAGCGCAAAACCTACCACGCTTGTAATGACCGCTCCAACAGCCAGCACAGAGAAGAAAAAACGAACTAAATCCCGACTTTTCATTGAATTGACCCAACCCCTATTTTTGTTATGTATAAATTCACGTGAAACATTCATATTAAAAGTAAGACATGTAACGAAAGGAGCCACAGTATGTCAAAAGGCATCTTGCGTATAATGAGCTGTTTTCTTCTTTTATCTCTAACAGCTTGTGCTCCCAAAACCCAATCCTCATCTAATATGGACTATGACGAAACGAAAAAAATGGTCGTCGATATTTTGAAAACAGATGACGGTAAAAAGGCCATTCAACAGTTATTAAATGACGAGGCAATGAATGAAGCTTTGGTAATGGATGAACAAACTGTGAAAAAAACAATAGAGAAAACACTGACTTCTGATAAAGGCAAAGAGTTCTGGAAGAAGGTCTTTGAGGATTCTAAATTTGCCGAGACTTTCGCAAAATCCATGCAGCAACAGCATGAAAAAATGTTAAAACAATTGATGAAGGACCCTGACTATCAACAAATGATGATGGATATTCTCAAGGATCCTGAAATGGAAAAGAAATACGGTGAACTGGTCAAAAGCAAAGAGTTCAGAAAGCACTTAGAGAAAGTCATCACAGAAACATTGAGCAGCCCTCTCTATAAGAAGAAATTCGAAGATGAGCTAAAAAAAGCAGTCTCTGAAAGCAGCAATGATTCCGGTTCACAAGAAAGCGGCAGTTAAACATCACCCGAGTGGCACAAGGTCCACTCGGGCTTTCATTATGCTTTCACTGTTAATTGTTCAATGACTTTATTGGCAATGTGTTGATACACTTCCCCTGTCGGATGACTCGCATCATAGACGGAAGGTGCAAAATCGTTCTCATTCCAATCAGGCTGTCTTAAAGGGATTTGACCAAGGACTGATACGCGCAGCTCCTCCGCCAGCTTGTCCCCGCCGCCCTTTCCAAAGACATATTCCTTCTCACCTGTTTTTTTGCTTTCATAGTAACTCATATTCTCAACGACCCCTAGCACCTCGTGATCTGTTTGCAGTGCCATTGCGCCTGCTCTAGCAGCAACGAAAGCCGCTGTTGGATGCGGTGTCGTCACAATGATTTCTTTACAGCTCGGAAGCATCGTATGAATATCAAGTGCCACATCACCTGTTCCAGGCGGAAGGTCTAATAGTAAGTAATCTAATTCTCCCCACTCTACTTCGTGGAAGAAGTTATTTAGCATTTTACCAAGCATCGGTCCTCTCCAAATGACCGGTGCGTTTTCTTCAACAAAAAAGCCCATTGAAATCACTTTGACGCCAAAGCGTTCCACAGGAATAATTTTTTCCCCTTTAACTGTCGGTCTGACGGTGATTCCCATCATATCCGGTACACTAAAGCCGTAAATATCAGCATCGATCAGTCCCACTTTTTTCCCTAGACGAGCCAGTGCCACAGCCAGGTTAACGGAAACAGTTGATTTCCCAACGCCGCCTTTTCCACTCGCAATCGCTAAGAACACAGGCGGATTTTTAGAGTTGAGCAGGTTTTCATCCTCATCCTGTGACGGCATAAACTTTTCAAGCGTTTCTTGAGGCAGTTCTTCAAAACGAAGTCCTACAGTGTTCGCGCCCGCTGCTTTTAAAGCTTGTACGATTTCTTGCTGCAGCTTCATCTGCTCAGCAGTGCCTGTCTTGGCAATCGCCACTTTTAAGCTCACATGCTCTTTTTCAGGCTTTAGGCTGATTTCCTTGATGGCATCCAGCTCACCAAGCGGTATATGAAGGAAAGGTTCGTCCATCTTCCCAACTAGTTTTCTCACATCATCTTGTCCGATCATAGCAGAACCTCACCCTTTATTGAATTCGTTTACAATCCAAGTATATCATACATATCCTTACAATGTCTGTCCTCTTTGCCTGCGATAAACAGGAAAAAGCCCCTTATTCAGGCGGCTCTTTTTGCTCTGTTAAATATCTGAGAATGCCTTTATAAATCGAAGCAGCAATTTGATCCTGATATTTAGGAGTCGCCAGCTGACCAGCCTCTTTTGGATTCGATAGAAATCCGATTTCGACAAGCGCTCCTGGCTTCGTGACATTTTGCATTAAATAAATCCCATTGATTCGCTTCGCCTTGCGATCTGTGTTTTCAAGGTTGTTGCGCAATTCATCTTGAATGAACTTTGCTGCTTTTTCATTCTCTTCATACTTTCCGTAAAAGAACGTCTGCGCTCCGCTCCATTTGTTAGAGGGAATCGCATTTAAATGAATGCTTAAATAGAGATCCGCTTCAGACTCATTGATGACTTTCACACGGTTTCTCAAATCCTCCGCTTTCTTTCGGGCATAACCCTTTGTATTCTTTGATGATAAATCAGAGTCATCCTCCCGGGTCATGAGAACAAGCGCTCCCTGCTCCTGCAAATAGTCTCTTATCTTCATGGACACATCCAGTGCAATCTCTTTTTCGAGCAGCTCTCCTCCTACGGCCCCGCCATCTGGACCACCGTGACCCGGATCTAAATAGATGATCTTGCCGCTCAAAGGCAAGTTCCATGATTTCCACGAATCATCATTTAGAAACTGAAATCTGAATAAGAATAAGAGGACAATAAACCCGATTAAAAACCCTGTCCATTTCAGCTTTCTTTTCATCCCTGTCCCTCCCATACACCATTATTTTATAGATATGGGACAAGGGCTGGAAATATGCTTAGTGCAGGCGAAGCTTATGCCTTTTTTCTGATTCCCGAAAGCCTTCCTGCCACCATATGCTTAAAAATTCCTTCGCAAATGGATACAGACACGACATCTTACGCTCCATTCGGAACATATTCCCCCACGATTGCAAACACCCTGCTAGCTCCTCAACCAGCTCATCTTCTTCATGAACTGACCGTTTTTTTATATCATCGAATGATTCACCATACTTACTCGACTCACCGTATCTCCCACCTGCTAAAAAAGCCTCAATGGCGAAATCAATACAGCCATCACTCATAATCCCAGCTGGATCATCTGCAAATGGGAACAGCTTCTTCGTGAATTTCTCGGAAGCGACCGTTACCTGTTGAAGAGACAATGTACGCAACAGCTTCTTTTCAAGCGTGACATCTCGTTTTGTTTTCAATTGATAAAATGAAAGAACTTCTGCCATGGACTGAACTCCTTTTTTTCTTTGTATTGTTCGTTGGTTTGAACAAAACATGCAGTTCAGTAAATGGAAATCAGTGAGCTAACGGATTGGAAAATTGTGATAAAATGAACATATATATAGAAAGAATAGAAAAGGGGCAAAATTCATGAAGAAATGGATGTATATCCTATTGCTACTAACAGTAGTCTTGTCTGGTTGCAACAGTCAAGCAACCGAGCAAAAGAGCGACATAAAAGAAATAGAAGACATATCATTAAAACAGCTTTCCAAACACAAAAATTCTTATATTGGAGACAATGGAGCAGTCGGCGCTATTTTATCAGATCTTCCAGGTAACGTGATTCGCGAGTATGAAATCGTAGATGAAAAAGCGCTAAAAGTGACATACGGCGTGAAAGAAAATACCAATGATACAGAAGAACAATTTGATGCATTTTGGTTTGATAAGAAGGATACCATTGAAAAAAACTACTTATATAATGCATTGGCACTTTTTATTCTTATCGATAACGTGGAGCAAGTGACACTCAAGATGAACGCTAAAGACGAGCCATCCGTCACGTTTAAAAGAAAACAGCTACAAAAAAAGCTGCCTCACTCTTTTAAAGTGTACAAAGACGATACAGCGCTTTGGCAAAAGGAACTGGTTGATGGAGTTGTGAAGTCAAAAGATAAACGTCTAGATGTATACAATGCGTTTCCCATCAAGAAATAATAAAAACAGAGGGCGTCACCCTCTGTTTTTTGATAATTATGTAGTAAAAGCTTGAATCAATCGTTGTCGAAAGTTTTGATCTGCTACTACGGTAAGTATAAATTCATCGAACACTTCCCCCATCCAGTGAGAATTCTCCGCTTTCAGGTCATTGATGAATAGAGAAATCGATATAGTTGATGTATCCGTTTTTCGATATAAAGCAGCAGTGACAACAAACAACGTCGATCCACCTTTATACCAAATATATTGATCTGTTTCCGTCTTCAATATTTCTCCCAGCACAATTTGGCTAAAAAGACGCTTTTCTTCTGTTGTTAACAGCTCATCCTGTAGACGTTTCATAAAATGTGCATATTGATTCGTTGTAGACCTTGTCATCTTTTGCGTCAGTAAAGATTGAATACGCAAGCTTAACAAGTTCTTTTTCATCAATTTTTCTTCTAACGCCTTTTTATGCTCCGGGTCATTTTTCATGATATGAAAAATCTCAATCATCAGAGATTTGTATTGTTCATCAGTTACATCGCTTATTTGCTTTAATGCATCCTGCTCATGATCAGATACATAGGCTGGCCACAAAACCTTGGGTGTCAGCGGCATGAGTTCATCATGTTCTGTAAGACCTGCTTGTTTCATCTGATTATTGATCTTCTCTAAGCCCAGCAGGTCAATCAAATAATCAGTACAAGCATTCGAACTGAATTGCATCATCCCTTTGGCAACATCTAATAAAGTTGCATGCTCAGAAAAATCGTTGACCTCCAGCCAGTATGTGTGAGCACCGCCATCGGTTCTATCAATATAAAACCGCTCTATATCAGACAATGTCACTTTTTCATCTAGCTTGATGTCATCGCTGGATACAGCTTTAACAAAATGAAACAAAACCATTAATTTCATCGTACTTGCAAGTGGTGTTTTTTGATTACCATTCCATTCTAATACCACATCTTCATTTTCAATAATTGTTACTGATACGTTCTTTTTGTTTTTCCTGACAAATGTCAAAAGATCCTCTTTTGTTTTCTTCAAATGTTTCTCCTTTCCAAACCACTATAGATTCTAGTCTCCAATATAACAAAAATTTGAAACAAAGGCACAAAAAAGCAAAGGGTTGTGAATACCTTTGCTTCTTGGTGTGTTTATTTACGAAGAAGATGCAGTTTCATCCCATCATGCGTAGCTTCAAATCCCAACTTTTCGTAAAAACGGCGTGCTTCTGGCCTCTGTTTGTCTGTTGTCAGCTGAATCATATGACAACCGCGGTCACTTGCGCGTTGAATAGCCCGTTTGATCAACAATGTGCCAATTCCTCTTCCTCTATGAGTCATGGCTGTACGAACTCCTTCTATTGAAGCTCTCCATCCACCTTGATACGTTAGAAATGGAATCATTGTTAATTGGAGAACACCGACTACCTCTTCCCGATCACAAGCGACGATTAATTCATTATTGGGATCCGCTTCGATCGAATGAAAGGCATTGAGGTAGCTTTCTAATAATGGACGAGTGTAGCGTTCTCTCTTTTGGCCTAATTTGTCATCTGAAAGCATCAAAACGATGTTGTCGAGGTCTCCTTGGACGGCTTCTCTAAATGTCAATTGATTCAGATTCAATGAACACACCTCCTATAATGGAACGGAAACTTTTATTCATTCGCCAAAATACCAATTAACAGCGTTTTCATATAAAATTTTATCCACTGCTTCCTCATCAAAAAGATGTTGAACCAATTCAACATCACCGTATTCAAATGGACGTTTCGCTCTTGTAGATGGAAGGTCTGTACCAAACATCAGTGCATCAGGATTCGTTTGATAAATTGATGTCAACGCATGTTCCACGTTTAAATCAACGCGTCCAAAACCTGTTGCTTTCACTCGAACCCCTTTTTCAACCAGCTTGAGCAAATGCGGCAAACCTTCTTCAGATAAGCCTAGATGATCAATGGAAACGGCCGGCAGCTGTTCAAGCGTTGATGAGATGTCAGGGAGATACTTAGCGTCTATGTAAATCTCACTATGCCACCCAGCCAGCTCATACACCCTTCTCGCAAAATAATCGAGCTTCGAAATATCCTCCGAACCGCCCCGCTTCACATTAAAACGTAAAGCCTTTACCCCTTGTTGATTCAATTGAACAATCTCATCATCAGTTGCTGTAAAAGATAATTGAGTCACACCGCAAAAAGCCGGTCCCATTTCATCTAGTGCTTTCAACAAATAGCCTTGATCAAAGCCCTGAAATGACCCTGATACTATTGCTCCACCTACAATCCCCAAATCAGCGGTCTCTCTCCTATAATCATTCTCCACATAACTCGGCGGTGTATATCCTTGGTTTTCTTGAATAGGAAAATCAAAATCAATGATATGAAAATGTGCATCAAAGATCCTCATGCCCGCGCCCCTCTTCTGCTTATTTGACCTGATTATATCAATAGAGAAAGCCAAGGGATATTTGGAATGACGAATTACTTCATATCATGAAAACTTATCAAGTTTTCCATTCCTCTCGTAAGATGGCATAATAAAACTCATCCCACCACTCATTTCCTTGTGGTATACATTTTTTAAAATAGCCCTCTCTCCTCATCCCCATTTTCTCCATCACTCTCCATGACGGCACATTTTCAGGCTGACAAGTGGCAATGATTCGATGTAAATTCATTGTGTGAAAACCATGATGTAGGACAGCATACGCCGCTTCAGAAGCAAAGCCTTTGTTTTGATATGCAGAATTGAAGACCCAGCCAATTTCATATGTGTGCTCACCAAAGTAAGGATGAAACACGATATGCCCGATGCATGTAGGATCTTCTTTTAATAGGACAGCAAAATTCTTGGCCGTCTCAAGACGATTATTTTTGACAAAATCCCGCGCCTCTTCTTTAGAAAAAATACCTTCTGGCATATACTTCATCACCGCTAGATCAGATGTATATGCATAGACATCCTGCCAATCATCCTCATTAAACGGTCGAATGAGACATCTTTCTGTTGTTAGATTCATAAATGCCATCCCCCTTTAACATCATTTTTTAAACAAAAACCTGACTATGATCCTATTTTATATGTTTCCAAACAGAAAAAAACACAAATAAAAAAGCACCAGCAGGATGCTGATGCTTTTCATATAGGGTTTGTCTGTACAAACCTTTGTAAAACGTCCATACAATATAAAATTGATTAACGTTTTGAGAACTGAGGTGCGCGACGTGCGCCTTTAAGACCGTATTTCTTACGCTCTTTCATACGAGAGTCACGAGTAAGAAGTCCAGCACGTTTAAGTGGTGTACGGTACTCAGGATCTACTTCTAGAAGAGCACGAGAGATACCGTGACGAATTGCTCCAGCTTGACCAGAGAATCCACCACCGTGAACATTTACAAGAACATCGTAGCTGTTAGCTGTTTCTGTGATGTTCAAAGGCTGTTTCACGTCTTCGATTAAAGCAGCGAATGGAATGTATTCAGTAATTTCACGATTATTAACGACGATACGGCCTTCACCTGGAACTAAGCGAACGCGCGCTACAGAACTTTTACGACGACCTGTACCGTAATATTGAACCTGTGCCAAATTGTTAACCTCCCTTATAATTAACCGCGAAGTTCGTAAACTTCAGGTTGTTGTGCTTGATGTGGATGCTCAGAACCACGGTACACATTTAATTTTTTGAACATTTGACGACCTAGTGGACCCTTTGGAAGCATACCTTTGATAGCAAGCTCCAACATTTTTTCAGGGTAGTTTGTACGCATCTCAAGAGCAGTTCTTTGTTTCAAACCACCTGGGTGCATCGTATGACGGTAGTAAATTTTGTCCGTCAATTTCTTACCTGTTAATTCAATTTTCTCAGCATTGATGATGATCACGTGATCACCTGTGTCAACGTGTGGTGTATAAGTTGGTTTGTGCTTACCGCGCAAAAGTGATGCTACTTCAGTAGAAAGACGACCTAGAGTCTTACCTGCCGCATCAACCACTAGCCATTTGCGCTCAATTGTGCTTGCGTTCGCCATTGGTGTTGTACGCATGAGTTTCCCTCCTAAATAAATCAATGAATTTTCCTGAATCAAATGCTACGTTCTATTTCAAAACACAGATAAGTCTTCCGGGGCTTATTTGTGGGGTTGAAATACATACCATATGATATCTTATAACTTTCTGCTTCCTGTGTCAAGAACATGTTACACCTGGTTTAGTTGTCATAGAAAACTTCCCATAAATACAGTCCGTGACTGGGCGCAGTCTTGCCTGCCGCTTCGCGATTTCGGGCGGCAAGCATGGCTTTTATCTCCTCAGGGTGAAATTTACCAGAACCAATTTCAAGTAACGTGCCGGCTATAATTCGCACCATGTTGTATAAAAAGCCATTCCCTCTCACACGCATTTCAAGCCCGTCTGAGACGTTTTTCCACTCAAGGGCGTAAATCTCCCTCACCTTGTCTTGAACCTCTGTATTGGCCGCACAAAAGCTTGTGAAATCGTGTGTGCCAATGAGGTGCCCAGCAGCTTCTCTCATTTTGTCGACATCCAGCGGATAAGGATAGTGACAGGCATACTGTCTCGTAAACACATTTTGGTGCGTTTCCGTTGAGACCCTATAACGGTACTCCTTCGACACAACACCAAATCTGGCATGAAACGACTCATCCACTTCTTCAGCCTTTAGAACACGAATGTCATCTGGCAGCAAGCTGTTGAGGGCAAACGGCCATCTCTCCATCGGGATGGCAAGCGGGGTGTCAAAATGGATGACCTGCCCCTTTGCGTGAACGCCACTGTCTGTCCGGCCAGAAGCCACAATCGGAATTAGTTCATCTTGTTTATGCATTCTAGCAAGGGCAGATTCAATCTCCGTCTGAATGGTTCGCTGTCCTGGTTGCACTTGATACCCTTTAAAATGTGTCCCATCGTATGATACGGTACATTTTACTTTCATCTAGGCATCACCTAATTTCTAAGCAGCACAAGGAGTGCTGTTAACAGGATGAATAAAAGCAACGTGAACGTGTCTTTCATGCCCCAGACAAGCTGACGGTATTTCGTACGCCCTTCTCCCCCGCGGTAGCCTCTCGCTTCCATAGCGGTCGCCAATTCCTCCGCACGCTTAAACGCACTGACGAAAAGCGGGACAAGCAATGGAACAATCGCTTTTAAACGATCTTTCACGGGTCCGCTTGTAAAATCAACACCTCTTGCCATTTGTGCTTTCATGATTTTGTCTGTTTCTTCGAGTAAAGTCGGAATAAATCGAAGAGAGATAGACATCATAAGAGCAAGTTCATGAACAGGTAGCTTGATTTTACGGAAAGGATGCAGCAGCTTCTCCATACCGTCTGTCACTTCAATAGGTGTTGTGGTCAACGTCAGAAGTGTTGTCATCATGATGAGATAGACAAAACGGAGTGAAATGAAAATCCCCTGTTTTAGACCTTCTTCATAAATATTCAGAAAACCAAAGTGAAAGAGCAAAGCGCCATCCTTTGTCATGAAGATATGCAGAATAAAGGTAAACAGAACAATCCAAAGGATGGGTTTCATTCCTTTGAGAATAAAGTACAGCGGCACCTGAGACACCATCACCACAAGAATAGTGAAGACACCTAAAAGCCCGTAAGTGATGTAGTTATTCGCAAAAAAGACAATAAAGACAAAAAAGAAAATTGATAACAGCTTTGTCCTTGGATCAAGACGATGGACAAAAGATGTACCCGGCACATATTTGCCGATAATCATACTATCCATCATGATGTCGTGTCCTCCTGATATAAAGCTGTTAAGGCTTCTGCCATTTCATCCATGGTCAGAAGCGGTCTTGGAAACGTCATCCCAAGCTTTTCTTCGACAGCCTGCTGGAATTTGATCGTTTCCGGGAGGTCCAGTCCGAAAGAAGACATGTCTGTACGATTGGCAAATAGCTCCCTCGGCGTACCTGTCGCCTTCACTGTTCCTTTGTGCATCACAATCATTTGATCCGCATAATGAGCGGCATCTTCCATACTGTGTGTCACAAGGATCGTCGTCAGGTTGGCTTTTTGATGAAGCTCATAGAACATGTCCATGATTTCTTTACGTCCGCGTGGATCTAATCCCGCAGTCGGCTCATCAAGCACAAGCACTTCTGGCTCCATCGCTAGAACACCTGCAATCGCCACACGTCTCATTTGACCACCGCTTAATTCAAAGGGTGATCGAGATAACAAGGATTCAGGAAGGCCTACAAGCTTCAGCATCTCTTTAGCCTTGGCTTCTGCCTTTTCTTTTGGAACGCCGAAATTCATCGGACCAAAACAGATATCCTTCAGAATCGTCTCCTCAAAGAGCTGATGTTCAGGAAACTGAAACACGATACCTACCTTTTTGCGAAGAGATTTCAGTTCCTTCTGCTTTTTATTGGCTTGTAAGACTGTATCTCCAAGCGCAATGCTCCCCTTTGTTGGTTTGAGCAGTCCATTTAAATGTTGCAGCAATGTCGACTTGCCAGAACCCGTATGACCGATGACAGCAACATAGCTGCCTTCTTTGATGGAAGCATTGACATCATACAAAGCGAGACGCTCAAACGGCGTTTTCATTTGATAACGATGCTCTAATTCTTTGATCGTAATGTCCATAGCTCTTTCACCAATCCTTCTTGTGTCAAATGGGCATTTGCAAGCGGCACACCTTGCTGCTTCAATTGCTTACTCAACCGGTAGGAAAATGGCAGATCAAGTCCAATCTGAACCAGCTGTTCATCTAGTTCAAATACTTCCTCTGGTGTTCCCTCGGCAAATTTCTTCCCGCCATTCATCACAATGACACGGTCTGCCTTCGCAGCCTCGTCTAAATCATGTGTGATGGAAATGACCGTGACCGTTCCTTGTTCCTTCAGTAGTCTGACGGTTTCTAACACTTCTTCACGGCCAATCGGATCAAGCATTGATGTTGCTTCATCCAAGATCATGATGTCAGGGCTTGCGGCAAGTACACCAGCGATCGCTACTCTCTGCTTTTGCCCGCCTGATAGATGGTGCGGCTCTTGATCAAGAAACTCCTGCATATTGACCTGTTTGACAGCCCAATCTACACGTTCTATCATCAATTCCCGCTCAACCCCGTTATTTTCTAAACCAAAAGCCACATCATCACGAACCGTTGAGCCAACGAATTGGTTGTCTGGGTTTTGAAAGACCATGCCGACCTTTTTGCGAATATCCCAAACACTTTCTTCTTTCAGCTCAATCTCACCAACCTTGACCGTTCCTGCATCCGGTAAAATGAGCCCATTCAGTACACGGGCAAGTGTGGATTTACCTGAACCGTTGTGGCCAACAATGGCAAGCCATTCATTTTGATTCACATGCAATGACACTTGGTCTAAAGCGGGCTTGTCCGCATCTTTGTGATAACGAAATACAATGTCTTTTACGTCAATTAATGTCTTCTCCATCTCTACCGGACCTCCTCTCAGCTCAACCTCTACTTTGCCTATTGCTAAAAAGCCGTAGTATCTAAAAAAGGGCATAGATCCAGTTATGAACTGTCCCGCCCTTTCTTAGATACACGATATGTGATTAAACTAATTCAATGACAGCCATTGGTGCGCCATCGCCGCGACGAGGTCCAAGCTTCATGATACGAGTGTATCCACCTTGGCGATCTTCGTAGCGAGTTGCAACGTCAGCGAATAATTTTTGAAGTGCATCTTGGTTTGTTTCAGCGTTAGCTACTTCGTTACGAATGTAAGCTGCAGCTTGACGGCGAGCATGAAGATCTCCGCGTTTGCCAAGAGTGATCATTTTTTCAACTACAGAGCGAAGTTCTTTCGCACGTGTTTCAGTTGTTTCGATGCGTTCGTTGATGATCAAATCAGTCGTTAGGTCACGAAGCATTGCTTTACGTTGTGCACTAGTGCGTCCTAGCTTTCTGTATGCCATGTGATGTCCCCTCCTTAATTAGAGATGCTGTATGAATAAAAAACACACGAAAATCCTAGTTCACAATGAAACTAGTCAATCGTCCTTACGAAGACCCAGTCCAAGTTCTTCTAGTTTCGCTTTCACTTCTTCAAGAGATTTACGTCCAAGGTTACGAACTTTCATCATATCCTCTTCTGTCTTGTTAGCAAGCTCTTGAACAGTGTTAATACCCGCACGCTTCAAACAGTTGTAAGAACGAACAGAAAGATCAAGCTCTTCAATTGTCATTTCAAGCACTTTTTCTTTTTGGTCTTCTTCTTTTTCAACCATGATTTCTGCATGCTGAGCTTCGTCAGTTAACCCAACGAAAATATTTAGGTGTTCAGTTAAAATCTTAGAACCTAGAGCGATCGCTTCTTTCGGTCCTGTGCTTCCATCAGTCCATACATCTAGTGTTAATTTATCATAGTTTGTGATTTGCCCAACACGGGTGTTCTCCACTTGATAAGTTACACGAGATACAGGTGTATAGATTGAGTCGATCGGAATCACGCCGATAGGCTGATCGTCTCTTTTGTTTGCATCAGCAGGATTATACCCGCGACCTCTTTGTGCAGTCAAACGAACACGGAAGCTCGCATTTTTGCCAAGAGTTGCGATGTGAAGATCTGGATTTAAGATTTCAATATCGCTGTCGTGTGTAATATCAGCAGCTGTTACAGTTCCTTCATCTTGTACATCAATTTCAAGCGTCTTCTCTTCTTCAGAGTAGATTTTGAGTGCAAGCTTTTTAATGTTTAAGATAATCGTTGTAACATCTTCAACCACGCCTTCGATCGTTGAGAATTCGTGTAAGACACCATCTATCTGGATCGATGTTACAGCTGCACCAGGAAGTGAGGATAAAAGGATACGACGAAGGGAGTTCCCTAAAGTGGTACCATATCCACGCTCAAGTGGCTCTACGACAAACTTGCCATACTTGGCATCGTCGCTGATTTCAACCGTTTCGATTTTTGGTTTTTCAATTTCGATCATCTAATAAAACCCTCCTTCAAAACGTCGAAACCTCGAATAGAATCATATGAGATTCCATCCGAAATTCCTCATTGTTTAGTCCCGTATGTGCTCAGGCAACGAGTCGTGTATTCGTCTCATAAATAACTGTATCATAACCCATTATTGACAGGGACACAAAATCTATACAAACAAATTACACGCGGCGACGTTTTGGTGGACGGCATCCGTTATGAGGAACTGGAGTTACGTCTCTGATTGCAGTAACTTCAAGACCTGCAGCTTGAAGCGCACGAATTGCAGCTTCACGACCAGAACCAGGACCTTTAACAGTTACTTCAAGTGTTTTAAGACCATGTTCGATAGAACCTTTAGCAGCAGTTTCAGCAGCCATTTGTGCAGCGAAAGGAGTAGATTTACGAGAACCTCTGAATCCTAATGCACCAGCACTTGACCAAGAAATTGCGTTTCCATGAACATCAGTAATCGTTACAATCGTGTTGTTGAAAGTGGAACGGATATGAGCGATTCCAGCTTCAATATTCTTTTTCACGCGACGTTTACGCGTATTTTGTTTACGAGCAGCAGCCATTCTTTAACTACCTCCTTTACTTATTTTTTCTTGTTAGCTACAGTACGACGCGGACCTTTACGAGTGCGCGCGTTGTTTTTTGTGTTTTGTCCACGAACAGGAAGTCCTCTACGATGACGGATTCCGCGGTAGCTTCCGATTTCAATTAGACGCTTAATGTTAAGTGAAACTTCACGACGAAGGTCACCTTCTACTTTAAGTTTGTCAATGATATCACGGATTTTACCTAGTTCGTCTTCAGTTAGATCGCGAACGCGAGTGTCTTCAGAAACACCTGCTTCTTTAAGGACTTGTTGAGCCGTCGTACGACCAATTCCAAAAACATATGTTAAAGAAATGACAACACGCTTATCACGTGGAATATCTACACCAGCAATACGAGCCATGATTTGGGCACCTCCTTGTTATTAGCCTTGTTTTTGTTTATGTTTTGGGTTTTCACAGATCACCATTACTTTTCCTTTTCTGCGAATCACTTTACATTTTTCACAGATAGGTTTAACAGATGGTCTCACTTTCATGTGTTTCCAACCTCCTTCTTCCGGAGTTGCTTTATTTGTAACGGTACGTAATTCTACCACGAGTTAAGTCATATGGAGATAATTCTACCGTAACTTTGTCTCCAGGTAAAATGCGAATGAAGTGCATACGGATTTTTCCTGATACATGAGCCAAAACTGTATGACCATTCTCTAGTTCAACTTTGAACATTGCATTTGGCAAAGTTTCTGCTACAGTACCTTCCACTTCAATTACATCGTCTTTCGCCATTCAAGTGTTCTCCCTTCTTCAAATCAGTAACTTGCTCTCTGATAAATGTCCAAATGAGATGTTCTCAATTGTCCATCTATCACCCGACCTGTTTTGAATATACTGTTCTGAACTTCCGGAGATACGCAATCATAAAAGGTTAAATGATTGATATTTTTTCTTAGGAGAATGAATTTACGCTTTTCTCCGTCTGCGATTAGTACATGGCAGCCATCGAACACGCCGATGACAACTGTATACTGATCTTGTTCTTTCCTTGGACTATACAGACAACCTGCCCGATTTGGGCCTGAAAGGCTTCAGTGAAGACCTAAATCTTAGTCAGTATATCAAAACCTGTATCTGTAATCGCAATCGTATGCTCAAAGTGAGCACACTTTTTCCCATCAACCGTTACAACCGTCCAGTTATCAGCCAGTGTTTTCACATATCGGCTGCCTGCGTTCACCATCGGTTCGATGGCCAACACCATTCCAGGTTTGAGCCGTGGGCCTTTGTTCGGCGGACCATAATGAGGAATTTGAGGGTCCTCATGAAGATCCTGTCCGACCCCATGTCCAACATATTCTCTAACAACTGAGAAATTCTCACCTTCAACATACGTTTGTATGGCATGGGAAATGTTTGACAGACGTTCACCTGGCTTTGCTTCCTGTAAGCCCTTATATAGAGATTCCTCTGTGACTTCCAGTAGTTTGCGGTCCTCATCACTGATTACCCCAACTGGATAAGTCCAAGCAGAGTCACCATGATAGCCATTTAACTTTGCGCCGATATCGATACTAATGATGTCTCCATCACGTAAAACCCGTTTACCAGGAATACCGTGAACGAGTTCTTCATTCACCGAAACGCAAATGCTCCCGCGAAAACCATTATACCCTTTAAAAGATGGGATTGCACCCTGCTTTGTAATAAAACGTTCGGCAATTTGATCCAATTCTTTTGTCGAAATACCTGGTTTTATGTGTTTCTTCAGCTCTTCATGAGTCAGTGCGACAATGCGTCCAGCTTCTCTCATAATCTCAAGCTCGCGAGGAGTTTTACAGATAATCATTTATTTAATCCCCCAAGCAGGTCCTTGATATCAGCGTAAACATCGTTAATGTGCTTCGCACCATCAATGTTTGCAAGATATCCTTTTTCTGAATAGAAGTTCAGTAAAGGTTCAGTCTGCTTTAAGTTCACTTCAAGTCTTGTCGAAACGGTTTCTGCATTATCATCTGCACGTTGATAAAGCTCGCCTCCACACTTGTCACAAACATTTTCTTTAGCAGGTGGATTGAATACTAAATGATATGTTGCTCCGCAATCTTTGCAAATTCTTCGGCCAGTCAGACGCTCCATCAAAGCATCTTTATCGACTTTAATATTAATGACATAATCAATCGTTCTGCCAAGGTCCTTTAGAATGTCTTCTAAAGCTTCAGCCTGAGCGACTGTTCGCGGAAATCCGTCCAGAAGAAAACCTTGTTCACAATCATTCTTGCCAAGTCTTTCTCTAACAATACCGATTGTGACCTCATCAGGAACAAGCTCTCCTTTATCGATAAAGGATTTTGCTTCGAGCCCAAGTTGTGTCTCCTCTTTCATAGCAGCACGGAACATATCTCCTGTTGAGATATGAGGGATCCCATAATCATCAACAATTCGTTCTGCCTGAGTGCCTTTACCAGCACCCGGAAGCCCCATTAAGACTAAGTTCATTTCGGATTTCCCCTTCCTTACTTAGAGAGGTTGGGCAGGAGCCCAGCCCTCTGTTTTATTTCATAAATCCACGGTAGTTTCGTTTCACTAATTGGCTTTCAAGCTGTTTCATTGTTTCAAGTGCAACACCTACAACAATGAGAAGACTTGTGCCGCCAATTTGTGCAGCGGAAGGTAATCCAGCGAATTGAATGAAAAAGATAGGAAGTATTGAAATCACGGCTAAGAAAATGGCGCCCACAAACGTGAGTCGGTACAAAATGCTCGTAATTCTATCTTGAGTCATTTTCCCTGGACGAACTCCCGGGATATAGCCACCCTGCTTTTGCAGATTTTCAGCCATTTGTTCAGGGTTTACTTGGACAAAGGCATAAAAATATGTGAAAGCAACAATCAGTGCTACATAAATCGTCATACCGATTGGCTTAGTATAGTCAAAGTTGTTAGTTATCCAGGTTGTCACATTATTTGTTCCGAAGAACGATGCGATCGTCTGCGGAGTGATAATGAACGAAACGGCAAAGATGACTGGAATCACCCCTGCTGGATTCACTTTCAATGGAAGGTGCGTTGCTTGACTAGCAGACATTTGTGCACGGCCAGTTCCTTTTGAATATTGAATCGCAATCTTTCTCACTGCCATTTGAATGTAAATAACACCGATAACAATGACAAGAATAGCAATCACAATAAGGGCAATTTTCAGGATTTGCATGAACAGCTGTCCATCTCCACCTACAAATTGCTGAGCGTACACTTGCTTTAATGTTTGAGGGATACCTGCGATGATACCGGCAAAGATAATAATCGAAATACCGTTACCAACACCGTGAGCAGTAATCTGCTCTCCCAGCCACATTAAAAATGCTGTTCCCGCAGTGAGTACGACCGCAATTAAGAGATACGTTGAAACACCTGGGTTTTCAATCAGCATGCCTCCTGCCATATTGTTAAATCCATATGACATTCCTAACGCCTGGATAAATCCTAGAACAATTGTAAAATACCTTGTGAATTGTGCTAATTTTCGGCGGCCAACCTCTCCTTGCTTTGACCACTCAGTAAACTTCGGTACAACATCCATCTGCAAGAGCTGGATGATGATCGAAGCAGTGATATACGGCATAATCCCCATTGCAAGAATGGAGAATTGGAAAAGTGCCCCGCCCCCAAACGTGTTGAGGATTCCGAAAACACTCATTTGATCCTGTGCCTGGAGAACTTCGGCGTTCACATTAGGCACAGGGATGAAAGCACCTATACGAAAGACGACTAACATTAAAAGTGTAAATATAATCTTATTCCGTATATCTTTCACGCGCATAAAATTGGAGATTGTCTTAAACAAGTTAGATCACCTCGGCTGTACCGCCAGCAGCTTCAATCGCTTCTTTAGCAGAAGCAGAGAATTTATTGGCTTTTACAGTTAATTTTTTTTCTAATTTACCGTTGCCAAGAATTTTTACTCCTGCTTTTAACTTGCTTATTGCACCAGTCTCTAGAAGAAGTTCAGGAGTGACTTCCGTTCCTTCGTCAAAACTGTTTAATCTGTCTAAGTTGATTACCGCGTAATCTTTACGGTTGATGTTTGTAAAACCACGTTTTGGAAGGCGTTGGAATAAAGGCATTTGACCACCTTCGAATCCAGGGCGTACACCGCCGCCAGAACGAGCGTTTTGACCTTTATGACCTTTACCAGAAGTTTTACCGTTACCTGATCCAATACCACGACCAACACGGTTGCGTACTTTACGTGAACCTTCTGAAGGCTTCAATTCATGAAGTTTCATTTGGGCACCTCCTTATCGATTAAAAATGTTTTATTGTTCTTTAACAGAAACTAAATGAGACACCTTGTTAATCATGCCGCGGATCGCTGCATTGTCTTCATGTACGACTGTTTGGTTTGTTTTCTTTAGACCAAGAGTACGAACAGTGACACGCTGATCTTCTGGGCGACCGATTACACTGCGTTTGAGGGTAATTTCTAATTTATTTGCCATTATTGTTCCCTCCTTATCCTAACAGGTCTTCTACAGATTTTCCACGAAGCTTCGCTACATCTTCAGCACGTTTAAGTTCACTTAAACCTTGAAGTGTTGCGCGGATCATGTTGATCGGTGTATTAGAACCTAGAGATTTAGAAAGGATATCAGCTAGACCAGCAAGCTCAAGTACCGCACGCACTGGGCCTCCAGCGATAACTCCTGTACCTTCTGAAGCAGGCTTCAATAGAACGTTTCCTGCACCGAATCGACCGATGATTTCATGTGGAATTGTAGTTCCAACCATTGGTACTTCAATTAAATTCTTTTTCGCGTCTTCAACAGCTTTGCGGATCGCTTCTGGTACTTCTTGTGCTTTACCAGTACCGAATCCTACATGACCGTTTTTGTCACCGACAACAACTAAAGCTGCAAAACGGAAACGACGTCCACCTTTAACAACTTTCGCTACCCGGTTAACCGTAACTAAGCGTTCTTCTAACTCTAATTTGCTTGGGTCAATACGACTCATTCGGATGTGTCCCTCCTTCTTTTATTAAAATTTAAGTCCAGCCTCACGAGCAGCTTCAGCTAGAGCTTTTACACGTCCATGATATAAGTATCCTCCGCGGTCAAATACCACGTTAGAGATGCCTTTTTCAACAGCACGTTTTGCAACAAGTTCGCCAACTTTAGTAGCAGCTGCAGCGTCAGAACTATTCTCGATCTTTAACTCTTTATCAAGAGTAGAAGCACTTACAAGTGTTACACCGTTAACATCATCAATTACTTGAGCGTAGATGTTCTTGTTAGAACGGAAAACGTTAAGGCGAGGTCTTTCAGCAGTACCTGAAAGTTTCGCACGAACACGAGCGTGTCTTTTAAGACGAGTAGCGTTTTTGCTAGTTTTCGTAATCATCCGAGTCACTCCTTTCTTCACATTAAGCGATCTTACTTACCAGTTTTTCCTTCTTTACGGCGAACGAATTCACCTTCGTAACGAATTCCTTTACCTTTGTAAGGCTCTGGAGCACGGACAGCGCGGATGTTAGAAGCTAGAGCTCCTACACGCTCTTTATCGATACCTTTAACGATTACTTTCGTTTGAGATGGAACTTCTACTTCAACTCCAGCCTCAGGAACGATTTCAACTGGGTGAGAGTATCCAACGTTAAGAACAAGTTTGTTTCCAGATTTAGCTGCACGGTAACCGACACCGATTAGTTCTAAACCTCTTTCGAAACCTTTAGATACACCTTCAACCATGTTTGCAATTAAGCTACGTGTTGTACCATGTAATGCACGGTGTTCTTTATTTTCAGACGGACGGCTTACAGTTAAGACGTTGTCCTCAATTTTAATTTCCATATCAGGGTGAAATGCACGAGTTAGTTCACCTTTTGGTCCCTTTACTGTCACTGTGTTATCGTTGTTTGTCACAGTTACTCCTGAAGGGATCTCGATTAGCTTTTTACCTATACGAGACATACCAAGCACCTCCATTCATCTTAAACTTTTTTTACCATACGTAAGCAAGTACTTCTCCACCAGCTTGTTTAGCACGGGCTTCTTTGTCCGATAAAACACCTTGTGATGTAGAAATAATTGCGATTCCAAGTCCGTTAAGTACACGTGGTACTTCATTTGATTTCGCATATACGCGTAAACCAGGTTTACTGATTCTTTTAAGACCAGTGATAACACGTTCGTTGTTTTGGCCGTATTTAAGGAACAAACGGATAATTCCTTGTTTGCTGTCTTCGACGTACTCAACGTCACGGATAAAACCTTCACGCTTTAAGATTTCAGCAATTTCTCTTTTGATTTTTGAAGCCGGTACTTCTAGCTTCTCATGACGTACCATGTTCGCATTGCGAATACGAGTCAGCAAATCTGCAATCGGATCTGTCATAACCATTATTTAATAACCTCCTTCCCATTTATGGGGATTACCAGCTGGCTTTTTTAACGCCAGGAATTTGTCCTTTATATGCAAGTTCGCGGAAACAAATACGGCAAAGTTTAAACTTGCGAATTACTGAATGTGGACGTCCACAACGTTCGCAGCGCGTATACTCTTGAACTTTAAACTTTTGTTTGCGTTGTTGTTTCGCAATCATAGACTTTTTAGCCACGATTTCGCCTCCCTTTCATTGATTATTTCTGGAACGGCATACCTACTTGAGTTAATAACTCACGTGCTTCTTCGTCCGTGTTGGCAGTCGTAACGATAACGATATCCATACCGCGGACTTTTGTTACTTTATCGTAATCAATTTCTGGGAAGATTAACTGTTCTTTAATACCAAGCGTGTAGTTTCCACGACCGTCGAAAGATTTCTTAGAAATCCCGCGGAAGTCACGTACACGTGGTAAAGATACAGAAATAAGTTTATCAAGGAAATCGTACATGCGCTCTCCGCGAAGTGTTACTTTCGCACCGATTGGCATTCCTTCACGTAGACGGAATCCAGCAATAGACTTCTTCGCACGAGTAACGACAGGTTTTTGACCAGCGATAAACGTTAATTCTTCAACAGCAGTATCGATTGCTTTAGCGTTTTGAACGGCGTCACCAACACCCATGTTGATCACGATTTTTTCGATTTTTGGCACTTGCATTACTGATTTGTATTCAAACTTAGAAACTAATGCAGGTGTAATTTCTTTTACATACTTTTCTTTAAGGCGGTTCATGAGAAAGACCTCCCTTCCTTATTTACTATTTATCTAGAACTTGCCCAGATTTTTTCGCTACACGGACTTTCTTTCCGTCCTCAACTTTATATCCAATACGTGTCACTTCACCCGTTTTAGGATCAAGCGGCATTACGTTTGATACGTGGATCGGCGCTTCTTGTTCAGAAATTCCGCCTTGAGGGTTAGCTTGGGTTGGTTTAGAGTGTTTTTTCACAAGGTTAATACCTTCTACTAAAACACGGTCCTTTTTAGGGAAAGCAGCAAGGATGACACCTTGTTTACCTTTATCTTTACCAGAGATAACCACTACTTTATCGCCCTTTTTAACATGCATTTAATCGCACCTCCTTGAGTCGCGGATTGTATTCATTAAAGTACTTCTGGTGCTAAAGAAACAATTTTCATATAGTTATTTTCACGAAGTTCACGTGCTACTGGTCCGAAGATACGAGTTCCACGTGGGCTCTTGTCGTCACGGATGATGACACATGCATTTTCATCAAAACTGATGTAAGATCCATCGTTTCTGCGAGCTCCGCTCTTAGTACGAACGATAACTGCTTTCACAACTTCACCTTTTTTGACAACGCCTCCTGGTGTTGCTTGTTTAACCGTACAAACAATGACATCACCGATGTTAGCCGTTTTACGTCCAGAGCCACCAAGAACTTTAATAGTTAGTACTTCGCGTGCGCCAGAGTTGTCAGCTACTTTTAAACGAGTCTCCTGTTGAATCATTAATGTTACCTCCCTTCGGAAAAAGAAATCCGAACTTTATTAGATAATAACAGCTTCTTCGACAACTTCAACTAGACGAAAGCGTTTAGTCGCAGATAATGGACGAGTTTCCATGACCTTTACGATGTCTCCGATTTTTGCTTGGTTGTTTTCATCATGTGCTTTGAACTTTTTAGAGTATCTTACACGTTTGCCATAAAGTGAATGCTTTTTGTATGTTTCAACTACAACAGTGATGGTTTTATCCATTTTGTCAGAAACAACACGACCTTGATACACTTTACGTTGGTTACGTTCGCTCATGTTTGCGGGGCCTCCCCTCTAATTATTATTTATTAGCAGCGATTTCTCTTTGACGAATCACAGTTTTCATGCGTGCGATTGATTTACGCACTTCACGAATGCGAGCAGTGTTTTCAAGCTGCCCAGTCGCTAATTGGAAACGAAGATTGAAAAGTTCTTCTTTAAGAGACTTTACTTTTTGTTCAATTTCAGCAGTGGTAAGGTCACGAATTTCATTAGCTTTCATTTGATTCACCACCAATTTCTTCACGTTTTACGAACTTCGTTTTAATTGGCAATTTGTGAGATGCAAGACGAAGAGCTTCACGAGCAACTTCTTCAGACACACCAGAAATTTCAAATAAAACTTTACCCGGTTTTACTACAGCTACCCAGCCTTCTGGAGCACCTTTACCGGAACCCATGCGGACCTCTAGAGGTTTAGCTGTGTATGGCTTAGAAGGGAAAATTTTGATCCAAACTTTACCGCCACGTTTCATGTAACGAGTCATAGCAATACGAGCAGCTTCGATTTGACGGTTAGTGATCCAAGAAGCTTCAAGAGCTTGGATACCAAACTCACCGAAATGTACTTCAGTACCGCCTTTTGCACGACCACGCATTTTTCCACGATGTTCTCTGCGATACTTCACGCGTTTTGGCAATAACATATTATTTTCCTCCTTCCGCAGTATTCTTCTTAGTTGGAAGGACTTCTCCACGATAGATCCATACTTTTACGCCAAGCTTACCATAAGTAGTATCAGCTTCAGCAGTAGCATAGTCGATGTCAGCACGAAGTGTGTGCAATGGAACAGTACCTTCACTGTAATATTCAGAACGAGCAATATCTGCACCGCCAAGACGACCAGAAACCATTGTTTTGATTCCTTGTGCTCCAGCACGCATTGTGCGTTGGATTGTTTGTTTTTGTGCACGACGGAATGAAATACGATTTTCAAGTTGACGAGCGATGTTTTCAGCAACTAGCTGAGCATCAAGATCTGCTCTCTTGATTTCAAGAATGTTGATGTGTACACGTTTGCCAGTTAGGCTGTTAAGAGCTTTACGAAGTGCTTCAACTTCAGATCCGCCTTTACCAATTACCATACCTGGTTTAGCCGTGTGGATTGTGATATTTACGCGGTTTGCAGCACGTTCGATTTCTACTTTAGAAACAGACGCGTCAGACAAACGCTTGCTGATGAATTCACGGATTTTCAAGTCTTCATGTAAGAAGTCAGCGTAATCTTTTCCTGCGAACCATTTAGATTCCCAATCACGAATGACGCCAATACGAAGACCTACTGGATTTACCTTTTGACCCACGGATTATCCCTCCTTCTTTTCTGATACAACGATTGTAATGTGACTAGTACGTTTGTTAATTGCGCTCGCACGACCCATAGCACGTGGACGGAATCTCTTAAGTGTTGGACCTTCGTCAACGAATGCTTGAGTAATCACTAGGCTGTTAGCGTCCAACTCGTAGTTGTGCTCAGCATTTGCGATAGCAGATTTTAATACTTTTTCAATAATTGGTGAAGCAGCCTTAGGTGTAAGGTTTAAGATAGAAACTGCTTCTCCTACTTGCTTACCTCGGATCAGGTCCATTACTAGACGTGCTTTACGAGGAGCAATACGGACTGTTCTTGCGACAGCTTTAGCTTGCATTTAAAAGCCTCCTCTCATTAGCGTCTTGTTTTTTTATCGTCACTAGCATGACCTTTGTAAGTACGGCTTGGTGCGAATTCGCCCAATTTGTGACCTACCATATCTTCAGAAATGAAAACAGGTACATGTTTGCGTCCGTCATAGACAGCGATTGTGTGACCGATGAATTGTGGGAAAATTGTAGAACGACGAGACCAAGTTTTTACGACTTGCTTTTTGTCAGTTTCATTCAATTTCTCGACTTTAGCCATCAAATGATCATCAACAAATGGTCCTTTTTTTAAGCTGCGAGCCATTGTGGAACCTCCCTTCGTGATTGAACTACGGTCCTAAATGAACCGTAGACAACCCCGTTACTTGTTTTTACGACGACGTACAATGAATTTATCAGACTTGTTGGTTTTCTTACGAGTCTTGAATCCAAGAGTCGGTTTACCCCATGGAGACATTGGTGATTTACGTCCGATTGGAGCGCGTCCTTCACCACCGCCGTGTGGGTGATCGTTAGGGTTCATTACAGAACCACGAACTGTTGGGCGTACGCCTTTCCAGCGAGAACGTCCAGCTTTACCGATGTTGATTAGTTCGTGTTGTTCGTTTCCAACTTGACCGATAGTCGCACGGCAAGCAGAAAGGATCATGCGTACTTCACCAGAGTTCAAACGTACAAGAACGTATTTACCTTCTTTACCTAGAACTTGAGCAGAAGTACCAGCAGAACGAACTAATTGTCCACCTTTACCTGGTTTTAATTCAATGTTATGCACAACTGTACCAACTGGGATGTTGATAAGTGGAAGAGCATTACCTGGTTTGATGTCAGCTTCTGGTCCAGAAGTAACTTCAGTACCAACTTGGATTCCTTTTGGAGCAAGAATGTAACGTTTCTCACCATCTGCATAGTTTACAAGAGCGATGTTCGCTGAACGGTTTGGATCATACTCGATTGTAGCAACGCGTCCAGGTATACCGTCTTTATCACGCTTAAAGTCGATGATACGGTATTGACGTTTGTGACCGCCACCTTGATGACGAACAGTCAATCTACCTTGGTTGTTACGTCCGCCTTTTCTGTGAAGCGGTGCAAGCAACGATTTTTCTGGTTTGTCAGTCGTGATTTCAGCAAAATCTGAAGTAGTCATGCCACGACGACCATTACTGGTTGGTTTATACTTTTTAATCGCCATTTTGAATTTCCCTCCTTCTTTTTAAGATTTACGCTTCAAAAATTTCGATTTCTTTGCTGTCAGCAGTTAATTTCACGATCGCTTTTCTGCGACGGCTAGTCATACCAGTGTAGCGTCCAACGCGTTTTGATTTACCTTTGTAGTTTTGAACGTTGACTTTCTCAACTTTCACTCCAAAGATCTCTTCAACAGCGTCTTTCACTTCTGTCTTGTTAGCTCTGACATCAACTTCGAACGTGTACTTCTTCTCTGTCATTAGATCAGCAGAACGTTCAGTAATGATAGGGCGCTTTAGAACATCACGAGGATCTTTCATTATGCAAGTCCCTCCTCTACTTTTTCAACCGCTGCTTTAGTGATCAGAAGTTTGTCGTGGTTGACAACGTCAAGAACGTTGATACCGTTAGCTTCAACAACTGTTACTCCAGGGATGTTACGAGCAGATAAAGCAACTGTTTCGTTTGCATCCGCAGTGACGATCAACGCTTTCTTCTCAACAGATAACCCTTTAAGGATGCCTGCGAATTCTTTCGTTTTCACTGCATCAAGAGTAAGATCTTCAAGAACGATGATGTTGTTGTCGATTACTTTAGAAGACAATACTGACTTGATAGCCAAGCGGCGAACTTTTTTAGGTAATTTATAAGAATAGCTGCGTGGTGTTGGACCGAATACGATACCGCCTCCGCGCCATTGTGGTGAACGGATAGAACCTTGACGAGCACGACCTGTACCCTTCTGTCTCCAAGGTTTACGACCTCCGCCACGTACTTCAGAACGAGTTTTTACTTTGTGAGTTCCTTGACGTAAGGAAGCTCTTTGCATAAGAATAGCATCGAATACTACGCTTTCGTTTGGCTCAATTCCAAACACAGAAGCGTTTAATTCGATTTCACCGTTAGTAGAACCGTTTTGGTTAAATAATGCTACTTTTGGCATGACTTGTTTCCTCCTTTCCTAAGAGAGTTATTTAGTTTTAACTGCACTCTTTACAGTTACTAGAGATTTTTTAGCTCCTGGTACGTTACCTTTGATCAAAAGAAGATTGCGTTCTGCATCAACTTTAACGATCTCAAGATTTTGGACAGTGATTTGCTCTCCGCCCATACGTCCTGGAAGAAGTTTACCTTTGAATACTCGGTTTGGATCAACAGGTCCCATTGAACCAGGACGACGGTGGTAACGTGAACCGTGAGTCATTGGTCCGCGTGATTGTCCGTGGCGTTTGATAGCCCCTTGGAATCCTTTACCTTTTGATGTTCCTGTTACATCTACGATATCTCCATTTGCGAAAATATCAACTTTGACTTCCTGACCAACTTCATACGCATCTAACTCCACACCGCGTAATTCTTTTACGAAGCGCTTAGGAGCAGTTTCCGCTTTAGCAACGTGGCCTTTCTCTGGTTTGTTAGAAAGCTTCTCACGTTTGTCGTCAAAACCGATTTGGATTGCTTCATAGCCATCCGTGTCAGTAGTCTTCTTCTGAAGAACAACGTTAGCAGCAGCCTCAACAACAGTTACAGGGATAAGATCACCGTTTTCTGCGAATACTTGCGTCATACCAATTTTTCTACCTAAGATTCCTTTGGTCATTCGTCACACCTCCTATAATATGTGTTTTCTATTTGAATTAAAGTTTGATTTCGATATCTACACCGGATGGTAAATCTAAACGCATAAGTGCATCAACTGTTTGCGGAGTTGGATTCACAATGTCGATTAGACGTTTGTGAGTACGCATCTCGAATTGCTCACGAGAATCTTTGTACTTATGCACCGCACGAAGGATTGTGTAAACTGATTTTTCAGTTGGAAGCGGGATTGGACCAGATACACTAGCACCAGAACGCTTAGCCGTTTCAACAATCTTCTCAGCAGATTGATCAAGAATTCTATGATCATATGCTTTTAAACGAATACGAATTTTTTGTTTTGCCATTATTTTCCCTCCTTTTCGCCTACTTACGTTAGACAGTTCTCCGTGAGAAAAACCTGATCACCTTGCCATGGCAAAGCGGCCGGGTGTGTCAGCAACCTCTCACTTCATCGCAGTCAAAGACCAACATGCACTATTGTACCAAATTGGCCTGTGTGTTGCAATAATAAATCGGATAAATTTATGATTTGCACACTTTTCATATTATACAGGGGTTCAGCCTATAAATCAAGCTTTCCCTGAAGATGATGTGTAGCTGTCTTCCTGACGATACGAATAAATTCTTCTGGCTCTTCAATATGCGGAGAATGCGCAGATTCTTTAAAAGTAAACCACTCTTTTATTGGTGCTGTAAGTTGATCAACATATGGTTTTGATACAGCAGCTGGTGTAATCATGTCATGTTCCCCGATGATAAAGTAGCAGGGTATTAATATAGAAGAAACTCGGTATTGAATGCTTTCGTTCATTAGCTCGTCCCACAGCATATCCTGGCTATACTTCTGTCCCATAAGGAATTTCCACTTATCTTTTAGCTGATAATGCTTACTAACAAGAAATGCATACAGCATTTGAAAAAGTGGCTTCCACCTATGCGTGAGCCCTACTTTTGCGAACTCTTTGTATAGAGAGAACAAAGCATGAGCAGAGGTGCGTTTCCAAGGGGGTGGTGTCAGCAATCTTAGACATCTACTGATGAAATGCTTGCCTTGATATTTTTTTAGAAGAAGTTCGTACGATACAATATCCTCTTTTAATACATCAACCACCTGACTAATTCCATAATAGGCATGATACAAATCTGGTCGTTTATGTACAGCTTGTATCGCAACTAATGATCCCCATGAATAACCCGCAATGTATATTTTCGTTTGATCATTATAAGAAAGCAGTTTTTCTGTAAGCTCAATCGTATCCTCTATGAATTGCCCAATGGTCATAGAAGACTCAGGAATGTTTTTTTGATAAGACAGTCCTGCACCGCGTTGGTCCCAATGAACAACAGTGAAGTCTTGATCAAGTTCCTCATGAAAGGAATCGATATAACTCATTTGGGCTGACCCTGGGCCACCGTGTAAAAATAATAAAACAGGTTTTGTTTTTTTCGCTTGATCTTCTTTTATCATAAGCCATTGATCAAGCCCGCCAATCAGCCACTTTTTCAACATTGTCTTCGCCATTCCAGTGATCCTCTCGGTTCCATTTAGATTCTATAGCTTATAGTAGCCGTTATGCACTGGAAAAGCAAAAAAAGAGACCCTTTTGCAAGGAGTCTCTTTTAACTGGTATTACTTAATGATAGTAGAAACGACGCCAGAACCTACAGTACGTCCACCCTCACGGATAGAGAAACGAGTTCCTTCTTCGATAGCGATAGTAGAGATAAGTTCAACTTCCATCTCAGTGTTATCGCCAGGCATTACCATTTCAGTACCTTCTGGAAGATGTACGATACCAGTTACGTCAGTTGTACGGAAGTAGAACTGCGGACGGTAGTTAGTGAAGAATGGAGTATGACGTCCACCCTCTTCTTTAGAAAGTACATAAACTTCAGCTTTGAAACGGCTATGTGGAGTGATTGTACCTGGTTTAGCAAGTACTTGACCACGTTGGATATCTTCACGAGATACACCACGAAGTAGTGCACCGATGTTGTCACCAGCTTCAGCATAGTCAAGAAGTTTACGGAACATTTCAACACCTGTAACAGTTGTTTTACCGTTTTCTTCTTGAAGACCGATGATTTCAACTTCGTCACCGACTTTAACTTGTCCACGCTCAACACGACCAGTAGCAACTGTTCCACGACCAGTGATTGAGAATACGTCCTCAACTGGCATCATGAATGGCTTCTCAGTGTCACGCTCTGGAGTTGGGATGTACTCATCAACCGCATCCATAAGTTCGAAGATTTTTGCTTCGTAATCAGCATCACCTTCAAGAGCTTTAAGAGCAGAACCTTTGATAACTGGTACATCGTCACCAGGGAAGTCATAGTCAGAAAGAAGGTCACGAACTTCCATTTCAACAAGTTCAAGTAACTCTTCATCGTCAACCATGTCACATTTGTTAAGGAATACTACGATGTAAGGAACACCTACGTTACGAGAAAGTAGGATGTGCTCACGTGTTTGTGGCATTGGACCATCAGCAGCAGATACTACTAAGATCGCGCCGTCCATTTGAGCAGCACCAGTGATCATGTTTTTAACATAGTCAGCGTGTCCTGGGCAGTCTACGTGTGCATAGTGACGAGTTTCAGTTTCATACTCAACGTGTGCAGTTGAGATTGTGATTCCACGCTCGCGCTCTTCTGGAGCACCATCGATTTGGTCATAAGCCATAGCTGTACCTTTACCAGATTTCTTATGAAGAACTGTTGAGATAGCAGCAGTTAGAGTTGTTTTACCATGGTCAACGTGTCCAATTGTACCAATGTTAGCATGCGATTTGGAACGGTCGAATTTTTCTTTAGCCATTCTAAAAATCCTCCTTAAAGGTTCATTGTATTTGGTATGAGTGATAGAAAGTGAAGAGTTACCTCTCACTTTCTGATCTTCAATAGTAGTTATACTTTAGTTTAAAGGCAAAATCAATTATTCACCTTTATTTTTTTTGATGATTTCTTCACTGATGCTCTTAGGCACTTCTTCGTAGTGATCCATGTGCATAGTGAAAGTACCGCGTCCTTGTGTGTTAGAACGGAGTGCAGTTGCATATCCGAACATTTCAGAAAGTGGAACCATAGCGCGAACAACTTGAGCGTTACCGCGAGCTTCCATACCTTCTACACGTCCACGACGAGATGTGATATCACCCATGATGTCTCCCATGTATTCTTCTGGGATAACGACTTCTACTTTCATCATTGGCTCAAGTAGAACTGGGTTACATTTGCTGACAGCATTTTTCAATGCCATAGATGCAGCAATTTTAAACGCCATTTCGTTAGAGTCAACATCGTGGTAAGATCCATCGAATAATTTTGCTTTGATGTCGATTAATGGGAATCCAGCTAATACACCATTTTCTAGTGAATCTTCAAGACCTGCTTGAATTGCTGGAATGTATTCACGTGGAACAACCCCACCGACGATTGCATTTGTGAATTCGAAGCCTGCGCCTTCTTCGTTTGGTTCGAATTCGATCCAAACGTGTCCGAACTGACCGCGTCCACCAGACTGACGTACGAATTTACCTTCAACTTTTGCACTAGAACGGAATGTTTCACGGTACGCAACTTGAGGAGCTCCTACGTTAGCTTCAACCTTGAACTCACGCTTCATACGGTCAACAATGATATCAAGGTGAAGCTCACCCATACCAGAGATGATCGTTTGACCAGTTTCAGTGTTTGTTTGTGTACGGAATGTTGGATCCTCTTCAGCTAGTTTAGCTAAAGCGATACCCATTTTATCTTGGTCAGCCTTAGATTTAGGCTCGATTGCTACATCGATAACTGGCTCTGGGAATTCCATAGACTCAAGGATAACAAGATTTTTCTCGTCACAAAGAGTATCACCAGTAGATGTATCTTTAAGACCAACAGCTGCTGCGATATCCCCTGCATATACAGTAGAGATTTCTTCACGGCTGTTTGCGTGCATTTGAAGGATACGTCCAACACGCTCACGCTTGTTCTTAGAAGAGTTCTTCACGTAAGAACCAGAATCAAGTGTTCCAGAGTATACGCGGAAGAAAGTTAGTTTCCCAACATAAGGGTCAGTCATAACTTTAAATGCAAGAGCTGCGAATGGTGCGTCATCAGTAGACTCACGTACAACCTCTTCATTTGTATCTGGCAATGTACCTTTGATTGCAGCAACATCAGTTGGTGCAGGAAGGTAGTCAAGCACAGCGTCAAGTACAAGCTGAACACCTTTGTTTTTGAAAGCAGATCCAACAAGAACTGGGTAGAATTCAACATTCAAAGTTCCTTTACGGATTGCAGCTTTCAATTCAGGAATTGTGATTTCTTCACCCTCAAGGTATTTTTCCATAAGCTCTTCATCAAGCTCAGCGACAGCTTCAATCAAGCTGCTGCGAAGCTCTTCAGCTTTGTCTTTATACTCAGCAGGGATTTCTTGTGCATCAGAGCGAGTTCCAAGGTCATCTTCGTAGAAGTATGCTACGTTTTCTACAAGGTCGATGATTCCTTCGAATTGATCTTCAGCGCCGATCGGCAATTGAATTGCATGAGCGTTCGCTTGAAGACGATCTCTTAATGTGCTTACAGAGTAAAGGAAGTCCGCACCGGTTTTATCCATTTTGTTAACGAATACGATACGAGGTACTCCGTAAGTTGTTGCTTGGCGCCAAACTGTTTCAGTTTGAGGCTCTACACCTGATTGTGCATCAAGAACAGCAACCGCACCATCAAGTACACGCAAAGAACGTTCAACTTCAACAGTGAAGTCTACGTGTCCTGGTGTATCAATGATGTTTACACGGTAACCTTTCCATTGTGCTGTAGTAGCAGCAGAAGTGATTGTAATACCACGTTCTTGCTCCTGCTCCATCCAGTCCATTTGTGAAGCTCCTTCGTGAGTTTCACCAATTTTATGGATACGACCAGTGTAGTACAAGATACGCTCAGTCGTTGTCGTTTTACCGGCATCGATGTGAGCCATGATACCAATATTACGAGTTTTGTCTAAGGAGAACTCTCTTGCCATTGGGTAATTTCTCCTTCCTTATTAGGGAATAGTTTTTTTAGTTTGGTATAAATCCTACCAGCGGTAGTGAGCGAATGCTTTGTTCGCTTCTGCCATTTTGTGTGTATCTTCACGTTTCTTAACAGCAGCACCAGTGTTGTTAGCTGCGTCAAGGATTTCGTTAGCAAGACGCTCTTCCATCGTTTTTTCTCCACGAAGACGAGCGTAGTTTACTAACCAGCGAAGACCTAAAGTCGTACGACGATCTGGGCGAACTTCTACAGGAACTTGGTAGTTAGCTCCACCTACACGACGTGCTTTAACTTCAAGAACTGGCATGATGTTTTTCAAGGCTTGTTCGAAAACCTCCATCGCTTCATTACCAGTACGTTCTTTGATAATATCAAATGACTTGTAGAGAATAGTTTGTGACTTTCCTCTTTTACCGTCGATCATCATTTTGTTGATCAAACGAGATACAAGTTTAGAATTGTAAATTGGATCTGGCAAAACGTCTCTTTTTGCTACAGGACCTTTACGTGGCATCTGAATAGCCTCCCTTCTCTTTTAAAAGGATTTCTATCTGTCTTTCATCTCAATTTCATTGTCAGCTGCCTGACTCCACTGATCTGAACTCAACTTCTAAAAACCCTTATGTTTGTTTATATTATTTGCTTTGTTTAGGGCGTTTTGTTCCGTATTTAGAACGTCCTTGCATACGACCGTCAACTCCGGCAGTATCAAGCGCACCACGAACGATGTGGTAACGTACACCCGGTAAGTCTTTTACACGTCCGCCACGGATAAGTACTACACTGTGCTCTTGTAGGTTATGTCCGATACCAGGAATGTAAGCTGTTACCTCAATCAGGTTAGACAAACGTACACGAGCATATTTACGTAGTGCTGAGTTTGGTTTTTTCGGTGTCATTGTACCGACACGAGTACAAACCCCGCGCTTCTGTGGAGATGTTACGTTAGTGTGCTCTTTTTTGAAACTGTTGTATCCTTTGTTAAGTGCAGGAGACTTTGAGTTTTCAACTTTACTCACGCGTCCTTTGCGTATTAGCTGATTAATTGTAGGCATGTTGTTATTCCTCCCTTCATTACTTTTTTTATAACCCACATACCCAGGTGGTTCATCAAAAGGCAAAAAACAATGCTTTTGCATTTTAAGCATGCAAAAACAAAACAAGTACGCTATAACATAATGGCAACAGCTGCTGCCCCAACTTCAATTCCGCAGGCCTTGCCGAGCTTTTTCATGGAATCTACCACTAAAATGTCTACACCCTTCTCTTGCGCTAGTTTCATTACACTAGCGGTTAAAGCAGGATCAGCATCTTTCGCTACGACAATTTCCTTCACTGAATCTCGTTTCAGAGCTTTTACTGTTTGCTTCGTACCAATAATAATGGATTGAGCCTGTGATACTTTATCATAAGACATCGAATATCCTCCAAAGTAACAGGTTTTATTTTGAGCACCTTGGTTATATTATCATCATGGCAGAAGGATGTCAATATCGTTTGACAGATTATCTTGACATCCTTCACCATTTTCTGATGATTTTTATAGAAATCTTAAGAGAAAGATTACTCTACAGGAACCATATCGTCAGACGGCTGCACTTGTGAAACCGGCTTAACTTTACGGTAGTTTGGCATTCCAGTTCCAGCAGGAACAAGTTTACCGATGATGACATTCTCTTTCAAGCCAAGCAGTTCATCACGTTTTCCTTTGATCGCCGCATCTGTTAGGACACGAGTCGTTTCTTGGAAGGATGCTGCAGACAAGAACGAGTCTGTTTCAAGCGATGCTTTTGTAATACCAAGAAGAACTGGACGGCCTGTTGCAGGACGTTTGCCTTCGAATAGTACTTTTTTGTTCGCTTCTGTGAATTGGTGTACGTCAAGAAGTGTGCCTGGTAATACATCTGTATCCCCTGCATCAGCGACACGCACTTTACGAAGCATTTGGCGAACCATTACTTCTACGTGCTTATCTCCGATTTCTACCCCTTGCATACGGTATACTTTTTGTACTTCATGAAGCAGATATTCTTGAACAGCTGTCATATCAGTCACTTTAAGAAGTTCTTTCGGATCGATTGAACCTTCTGTCAGTACTTGACCACGAGTGACTTTGTCACCTTCAACAACTTTCAGACGTGCATTGTAAGGAGCTGTGTAAGAGCGAGTTTCAACTTCGCCTTGAACCACAATTTCCTGTTGCTTGTCACGAACATCGTTAATTTCAGCAACGACACCATCAATTTCAGAAATGGTTGCCTGCCCTTTCGGATTACGCGCTTCAAATAACTCTTGGATACGAGGTAAACCTTGAGTGATATCGTCTCCTGCTACCCCACCGGTGTGGAACGTACGCATTGTAAGCTGTGTTCCTGGCTCACCGATCGATTGTGCAGCGATGATTCCAACTGCTTCACCGACTTCAACGTCAGTACCAGTTGCAAGGTTACGGCCGTAGCATCGTTTACATACACCATGAGGCGTGTTACATGTAAATGCAGAACGGATCCATACTTCCTCGATTCCTGCTTCAACTACTTCAAGTGCTTTATCTTCATCAATTAGTTCGTTTTCGCCAACAATGACTTCGCCCGTTTCAGGATGAACAATTGGTTTTCTTGCAAAACGTCCGATCAGACGTTCTTCAAGTTTCTCAATAATTTCATTTCCTTCTTTAATGGACTTCGCCAAGATTCCACGGTCTGTACCGCAATCTGTTTCACGGATGATAACATCCTGTGCAACGTCAACGAGACGACGCGTGAGGTAACCTGAGTCAGCTGTTTTAAGAGCTGTATCGGCAAGACCTTTACGCGCTCCGTGAGTGGAAATAAAGTATTCCAATACGGTTAAACCTTCACGGAAACTAGATTTAATCGGAAGTTCAATGATACGTCCAGCCGGGTTGGCCATCAGACCACGCATACCAGCCAGCTGAGTGAAGTTAGATGCGTTACCACGCGCTCCAGAGTCACTCATCATGTAGATAGGGTTGACTTCATCAAGGGACTTCATCAGTTTACCTTGGATGACATCTTTAGAAGAACTCCAGATCGAAATGACTCTCTCGTAACGCTCTTCTTCAGTAATCAAACCACGTCTGAATTGCTTCATGACGTTATCTACTTTTGCTTGCGCTTCTTCAAGGATCTTCTGTTTATCATCTAATACAACGATATCAGACACCCCAACCGTAATACCCGCTTTAGTAGAGTATTTGAAACCAAGATTTTTCATGCGGTCAAGCATTTTAGATGTCTCAGTGATATGGAATCTCTTAAAGATTTCCGCAATGATTTTACCTAAAATACCTTTTTTGAACGGCGCATTGATTTCTTGTTTCTCGATCGCAGCTTTGACATCTTCACCTTTTTCAAGGAAGAAGCGGTCAGGCGTTTTTTCTTCAATATTGCTCTTTGTCGGTTCATTCATGTATGGGAATGATTCCGGTAAGATTTCGTTAAAGATTAGTTTTCCAACTGTTGTAATCAACAATTTAGAACGCTGTTCATCAGTGAATGTCACATTCTTCAACGAGTTAGCTGCAACAGCTACACGTGTATGAAGATGCACATACCCATTTTGATAAGCTAGAAGGGCTTCGTTCGTATCTTTGAAGACCATACCTTCTCCGATAGCACCTTTACGCTCAAGTGTAAGGTAGTAGTTACCTAGCACCATATCCTGAGATGGCGTAACAACAGGTTTTCCATCTTTCGGGTTCAAAATGTTTTGAGCAGCAAGCATTAAGATACGAGCTTCAGCTTGAGCTTCAGCAGATAATGGTACGTGAACCGCCATTTGGTCACCATCAAAGTCAGCGTTGTAGGCAGTACATACAAGTGGATGCAGACGAATTGCGCGTCCTTCCACAAGTGTAGGTTCAAACGCTTGAATACCAAGCCTGTGAAGAGTTGGTGCACGGTTTAGTAAGACTGGATGCTCACGAATCACTGATTCTAAAACATCCCAAACTTCCGGCTGCACGCGCTCAATCTTACGTTTCGCGCTCTTAATGTTGTGAGCTAATCCTTTTTCAACAAGCTCCTTCATCACGAATGGTTTGAATAGTTCAAGAGCCATTTCTTTCGGAAGTCCACACTGATACATTTTCAAATGTGGTCCAACGACGATAACGGAACGTCCAGAATAGTCAACACGTTTACCAAGCAAGTTTTGACGGAAACGCCCTTGTTTCCCTTTCAGCATGTGAGAAAGAGATTTCAATGGTCTATTTCCTGGTCCTGTTACTGGTCGGCCTCTACGTCCATTATCAATCAAGGCATCGACAGCTTCTTGAAGCATACGCTTCTCGTTCTGAACGATGATGCTTGGCGCGCCAAGATCTAATAAACGTTTCAGACGATTGTTACGGTTGATGACACGACGATAAAGGTCGTTCAAGTCAGAAGTAGCAAAACGTCCGCCATCAAGCTGAACCATTGGACGTAATTCTGGTGGAATAACCGGAAGTACATCAAGGATCATCCAAGACGGTTTGTTTCCTGAGTTACGGAAAGCTTCCAACACTTCAAGGCGTTTGATCGCACGTGTACGACGCTGTCCTTGAGCTGTTTTTAGCTCTTCTTTGAGTGTATCTACTTCTTTCACAAGATCGATATCTTGAAGAAGTTTGTTAATTGCTTCTGCACCCATAGCTGCTTGGAAGGTGTTACCGTATTTATCTAAATAAGCACGGAATTCTTTCTCAGAAAGAAGTTGTTTCTTCTCAAGCGGTGTGTTGCCCGGATCAGTCACGACGTAAGAAGCGAAGTAAATCACTTCTTCTAACGCACGTGGTGACATATCTAGAACAAGACCCATACGGCTTGGGATACCTTTGAAATACCAAATGTGGGAAACTGGGGCAGCCAGTTCGATATGCCCCATTCTCTCACGACGGACTTTTGCCCGTGTTACTTCTACACCACAACGGTCACATACAACACCCTTATAACGAACGCGTTTATACTTTCCACAATGACATTCCCAGTCTTTTTGCGGTCCGAAGATACGTTCACAAAAGAGACCATCTTTTTCCGGTTTCAGTGTACGATAGTTAATCGTTTCAGGCTTTTTCACTTCACCAAAAGACCAAGAACGGATTTTATCAGGTGATGCGAGACCGATGTTCATATACTCAAAATTGTTCACATCTAGCAAGGGGCCTACCTCCCTTTTAATCTTCGGGTTATACCCTAGTCACTTGCTCTAATCGTTTCTGCTATTCTTTTGTGACTGCGTCACGTTCAAGATCGACAGGTGCGAGGTCTGCAGCATCTTCGTCATTAGATAACGCTAATCCGTCTGCTTTCTTCGTTTCCTCATCGTCTTCTAAATCTCTCATTTCTATCTCTTCTTCATCGCCAGATAGGATTTTCACATCCATACCTAAACTTTGAAGTTCTTTAATTAATACTTTGAATGATTCAGGGACACCTGGTTCAGGTACGTTATCCCCTTTGACGATCGCTTCGTATGTTTTCACACGACCCACAACGTCATCCGATTTTACAGTTAAGATTTCTTGAAGTGTATATGCTGCACCGTAAGCTTCAAGTGCCCATACTTCCATCTCTCCGAAACGCTGTCCACCAAACTGTGCTTTACCGCCCAGTGGCTGCTGCGTAACAAGTGAGTATGGTCCAGTTGAACGTGCGTGAAGTTTATCGTCAACCATGTGAGCCAGTTTGATCATATACATGATTCCAACAGATACACGGTTGTCGAATGGTTCACCAGTTCGACCGTCATAAAGGACTGTTTTCGCATCACGGGACATACCTGCTTCTTCAAGCGTTTCCCAAACATCTTCCTCACGAGCACCATCAAATACTGGTGACGCAATGTGGATGCCTAGGTAACGTGCAGCCATACCCATATGAAGCTCAAGTACCTGACCGATATTCATACGAGATGGTACCCCTAGAGGGTTTAACATGATATCAATCGGTGTTCCATCTGGAAGATACGGCATATCTTCTTCTGGAAGGATCTTAGAGATAACACCTTTGTTACCATGTCGTCCGGCCATTTTGTCACCTTCAGAAATTTTACGCTTCTGAACGATGTATACACGGACTAACTGGTTAACACCTGGTGGTAATTCATCTCCATCTTCACGGTTAAAGACTTTGACATCGTGGATGATTCCGCCGCCGCCGTGTGGTACACGTAGAGACGTATCACGTACTTCACGAGCCTTTTCACCGAAGATTGCATGTAATAGACGTTCTTCAGCTGTTAGTTCTGTTACACCTTTAGGCGTTACTTTCCCAACAAGAAGATCTCCGTCTTTTACTTCTGCACCAATACGGATGATTCCACGCTCGTCAAGGTTGCGTAAAGCATCTTCCCCAACGTTTGGAATATCACGCGTAATTTCTTCTGGTCCAAGCTTTGTATCACGAGCTTCTGATTCATATTCTTCAATATGAATAGAAGTGTAGACGTCATCTTTTACAAGGCGCTCACTCATAATGATCGCATCCTCATAGTTGTAACCGTCCCAAGTCATGAAGCCGACCATGACGTTACGTCCTAGAGCCAATTCACCTTTTTCCATAGAAGGACCGTCTGCAAGGATTTCTCCTTTGACGACTTCATCTCCAACACTTACAATTGGGCGCTGGTTGTAGCAAGTCCCTTGGTTAGAGCGGACAAATTTCAGCAAGCTGTATTTGTCTAGGTTTCCTTTGACTTGTTGTCCGTCAACGTCTTCATAACGGCGAACCCAAATATTTTTCGCTTCAACACGTTCTACAACACCTGGGTAACGGCAGATCACAGCAGCACCAGAGTCTTTACCTGATACATACTCCATACCTGTACCAACAATCGGTGATTCCGGCTGCATCAAAGGCACAGCCTGACGTTGCATGTTTGCTCCCATTAGAGCACGGTTAGAGTCATCGTTTTCTAAGAATGGGATACATGCTGTCGCTGCAGAAACAACCTGCTTCGGCGAAACGTCCATGTAGTCAACGCGGTTTCGAGGAACAACGGTGTTTTCCCCTCTGAAACGAGCAATGATATTATCATCAATAAACGAACCATCTTCACCTAATATAGCGTTCGCTTGTGCTACTACGTAATTATCCTCTTCATCAGCCGTTAAGTAATCGATTCTCGGCGTCACTTTACCTGTTTCAGGATCAACCCGACGGTAAGGTGTTTCGATAAATCCGAAGCGATTCACTTTCGCAAATGAAGATAGAGAGTTGATCAAACCAATGTTTGGACCCTCTGGTGTTTCAATCGGACACATACGACCATAGTGAGAATAGTGAACGTCACGAACTTCCATTCCTGCACGCTCACGTGTCAAACCACCCGGTCCAAGCGCTGATAGACGACGTTTGTGTGTCAATTCAGCAAGCGGGTTTGTTTGATCCATGAACTGAGAAAGCTGAGAGCTACCAAAGAACTCTTTGATAGAAGCGATCACAGGACGGATGTTGATCAGCTGCTGAGGTGTGATCGTGTTCGTGTCTTGAATCGACATTCTTTCACGAACAACACGCTCCATTCTGCTTAAACCAATACGGAATTGATTTTGCAGAAGTTCACCTACAGAACGCAGACGACGGTTACCAAGGTGATCGATATCATCTGTGTCGCCTACTCCATGAAGTAGGTTAAAGAAGTAACTGATTGAAGCAATGATGTCAGAAGGCGTGATGTTCTTCACAGCTTCCTCTACATATGCATTACCAATCACGTTGATCACTTGCTCGCCTTCTTGATCAGTTGGTGCATAAATCTTGATAGATTGAAGTTCTACTTCATCCTCTACTACGCCACCGTTTGGATAAAGCTTTCTAAATCCGATGCCGTTTTCTAAGTATGGAAGAACTTTATCAAGCACTCTTCTATCTAAAATTTGACCTTTTTCTGCTAGGATTTCACCTGTTTCAGGATCAACTAGCGTTTCAGCCAATTTTTGATTGAATAGTCTATTTTTAATATGAAGCTTCTTATTAATCTTGTAGCGTCCAACATTTGCTAAGTCATATCTCTTCGGATCAAAGAAGCGAGAGTCTAGCAAGCTTTTCGCATTTTCAACAGTTGGCGGCTCTCCGGGACGAAGACGCTCGTAGATTTCGAGAAGTGCTTTATCAGCATTCTCTGTATTGTCTTTTTCCAACGTGTTGCGTAAGTATTCATTCTCGCCAATGAGGTCAAGTATCTCTTGATCAGAGCTGAAGCCGAGAGCACGCAAAAGAACCGTAACCGGCAACTTACGTGTGCGATCGATGCGTACATAGACTACATCCTTCGCATCAGTTTCGTATTCTAACCATGCGCCACGGTTTGGAATGACAGTCGCAGTAAAACCTTTTTTACCGTTTTTGTCTACTTTACCACTGAAATATACACTTGGAGAACGTACTAACTGAGAAACGATTACACGTTCCGCACCATTAATGATAAAAGTACCTGTGTCTGTCATGATTGGGAAATCACCCATAAACACATCTTGGTCTTTTACTTCTCCAGTTTCTTTGTTAATTAAACGAACTTTTACTCTTAGTGGAGCAGAGTAAGTTACATCACGTTCTTTTGATTCTGCTACAGGATACTTAGGATCCCCTAGGCTGTAATCAATGAATTCAAGAGAAAGGTTACCAGTAAAATCCTCAATTGGGGATATATCTTGAAACATCTCTCTAAGACCCTCATCAAGAAACCACTGATAAGAAGAGGTTTGAATTTCAATGAGATTTGGTAATTCTAACACTTCGCTTATGCGTGCGTAGCTTCTGCGCTGGCGGTGTCGTCCATACTGAACTAGTTGACCTGTCAACTGATTCACCCCTCAAATCATGCGTATTATATGTGTAAAAAGTATTTCTGTCTTTCAAATGTCAGTAAAGAAATACTTTTACAAGACAAAAGAAAAAAGGGTTTCTAAAATAAGAAAACCACATCCAAAAACAAATACCGATTTTATTAGTTTTCCCAAGTATGCATAATTTATACAAAATAGTTGTTTTTTAAGCCTATCAAGCAAAATATACACATTGGCATTTTATAATGTTAACACAGCTAGGAAACTGCGTCAAACTTTTTTAGCTTTGATAATATAGTAGCCCTTTTTTTTCATAACGACCGTCACTTCTCCAAAAAGTTGCTCTAATTTCTCAATCGCAGATGGTCCACCTTGTTTTTTCTGAATGACCACCCACAACTCACCTTCCGGCAATAAATGATCAGCACTTTTTTCAAAGATCGCATGTACTACTTTCTTCCCTGCCCGTATTGGGGGATTGGTCAGTATAGTGGCAAAAGCAGCTGATGAATGAACATTCGAGAACAAATCACTTTGATAGATGCGGACATTATCAATGCGATTATGCTTAGCGTTTTCCTTTGAAAGTTCGACTGCTCTTTCGTTCACATCAATCATATGAATGGTGCGGCCTGTCATTTCGTTTGCTAACGATAAGCCGATCGGTCCATAACCGCAACCGACATCTAAGACGTCGCCATCCAAGTCAGGTTCTTCAAAAGCTTCAATTAAAAGCCTTGAACCATAGTCGACTTCTTTCTTAGAAAACACTCCACTGTCACTTGTAAAAGTAAAGCTACGGTTTCTCAAGGTGAAGTCCCATGTCTGTTTATTGCTTTTCACTGATGGCTTTTCCGTATAATAGTGGTCACTCATGGTGAATGGACCTCCTCTGGATTCAATCGTTTCAGGAGATTAGAAAAGAAAAAGCCCGCCAGTAAAAGCGAGCTTTCCCAAAAGATTAGGCGAAGATTACTTAACTTCTACAGAAGCGCCAACTTCTTCAAGCTTAGCTTTAAGTTCTTCAGCTTCTTCTTTAGCAATACCTTCTTTAAGTGGTTTTGGAGTGTTGTCAACAAGTTCTTTAGCTTCTTTCAAGCCAAGACCAGTGATTTCACGAACCACTTTGATAACTTTGATTTTTTGGTCTCCAGCACCAGCAAGTACTAGATCAAAATCAGTTTTTTCTTCAGCAGCAGCACCGCCACCAGCAGCTACAGCTACAGGAGCAGCAGCAGTTACGCCAAATTCTTCTTCGATTGCTTTTACTAAGTCGTTTAACTCAAGTACAGTTGCTTCTTTAACTGAAGCAATGATTTCTTCGATATTTAAAGCCATTTGTAATTCCTCCATTTTTAAGTTTTTTACGTCAAGTACGCATTAAGCGCCTTGTTCTTCTTTTTGATCTGCAACTGCTTTAGTAGCAAGAGCAAGGTTACGAACTGGAGCTTGAAGAACGCTAAGCAACATAGATAGTAAGCCTTCGCGAGACGGAAGTTCCGCAAGAGCCTTCACTTCTTCTACAGTCGCTACGTTTCCTTCGATAACACCAGCTTTGATTTCTAAAGCTTCGTGGCTTTTCGCAAATTCGTTGATGATTTTCGCAGGTGCGATAACATCTTCGTTACTGAATGCGATAGCGTTTGGACCTGTTAAGAAATCGTTTAAACCCGTTAGTTCAACTTGTTCAACTGCACGGCGAGTCAAAGTGTTTTTGTAAACTTTGAATTCTACGCCAGCATCACGAAGCTGTTTACGAAGTTCAGTCACTTCAGAAACTGAAAGACCGCGGTAATCTACAATTACAGTAGACAAACTGTCTTTAAATTTAGAAGTAATTTCATCAACGACAACTTTTTTAGTATCGATTGCATTGCTCATGGTTACACCTCCTGTACATTCTTTGTGTAACACTTATACCGATCAGGCCATCACGTTCCTAACGAACGGTTCTCCATATAAAAAGCCTCCATTAAGACATGGAGGCTGTATATACAAGCATACGTTAACGTAAGACTGTGACATATACACCTCGGCGGGTTAATTAAGCCATAAGGCCCCTGCTGTCTACGGTATAAATGATTATTCTATTTTACAACATTTTGATATTATCAAAACGGTTGTGACAAGTCAAGAATTATTTTGCAGAGAAAGAAGATGGATCCACTTTCACGCCAGGGCCCATAGTAGATGTAACAGAAACGTTTTTCACGTATACACCTTTAGCCGCTGCAGGTTTTGCTTTAAGGATTGTGTCATAGATTGTTGCAAAGTTCTCAACAAGCTTTTCGTCCTCGAAAGAAACCTTTCCGATTGGCGCGTGGATGTTACCAGCTTTATCAACGCGGTATTCTACTTTACCAGCTTTGATTTCATTGATTGCTTTTTCTACTTCGAAAGTTACAGTTCCTGTTTTAGGGTTTGGCATAAGACCTTTTGGTCCAAGTACACGACCGATCTTACCAACTTCACCCATCATGTCAGGTGTCGCAACGATTACATCGAATTCGAACCAGCCTTGTTGGATTTTAGTGATGTAATCAGAATCTCCAACGTAGTCTGCTCCAGCAGCTTCTGCTTCTTTTGCTTTTTCGCCTTTAGCGAACACAAGAACGCGTTGAGTTTTACCAGTTCCGTTAGGAAGTACAACTGCACCGCGGATTTGTTGATCGTTTTTACGAGGGTCTACGCCCAAACGAAAAGCAACTTCTACAGTCGCATCAAATTTCGCTGTATTTGCTTTTTTTGTAAGAGAAACAGCTTCAGCAACATCATACGCTTTTGTACGATCGATCAGCTTAGCAGCTTCTACATACTTTTTACCTTTTTTAGCCATTATAAAAATCCTCCTTATGTGGTTTTAGCGGAATAACCTCCCACGAATAAGGGTTGCGAACTTGTCAAAACCAAACTCGCAACCCAACAAGACAAAAAATTAATCTTCGATGACAATACCCATACTGCGTGCAGTACCTTCAACCATGCGCATAGCTGATTCAACGCTAGCAGCGTTTAAGTCAGGCATTTTTGTTTCCGCGATTTCGCGTACTTTATCACGCTTAACAGTTGCCACTTTATTACGGTTAGGTTCACCAGAACCAGACTCAATACCAGCTGCTTTTTTAAGTAAAACTGCAGCAGGTGGAGTTTTAGTAATAAATGTAAATGAACGGTCTTCAAAAACCGAAATTTCAACAGGAATGATAAGACCAGCTTGGTCAGCTGTACGAGCGTTAAACTCCTTACAGAATCCCATGATATTAACACCGGCTTGACCTAGTGCAGGTCCAACTGGTGGAGCTGGGTTAGCTTTTCCAGCAGGAATTTGCAATTTAACAACTTTAACTACTTTTTTAGCCACGAGACACACCTCCTTAAAGTCCGTGATGTGGTAATAGGGGAATCCCCCTCCCACTCAACAACTTCATTCTTTATATGAATGACGAAATAACTAGCTAGCGATCTTGAGCGAACTCAAGACGTACCTTTGCTATATTACCACTTCTATACACTCATTTCAAGCTCTTTTAAATTACAATTTATCGATCTGTGTGAACTCAAGTTCCACAGGAGTTTCTCTACCAAACATATTAACGAATACTTTGACTTTGCTTTTATCATAATCAATCTCTTCGATAGAGCCTGTGAAGTTAGCAAATGGTCCATCGATGACCTTGACTGTTTCTTTTAGTTCAAAGTCGATTTCTGTCTTGCGCTCTTCAAGTCCCATTCTCTTCAGAATGGTTTCCGCTTCGCCAGGTAATAACGCTGTCGGCTTAGAGCCTGATCCAGCTGATCCAACGAATCCTGTCACACCTGGTGTATTACGAACGACATACCAAGAATCGTCAGTCATGACGATTTCTACTAGCACATATCCAGGGAATACTTTCTTTTTCACTACTTTTTTCTTACCGTTTTTAATGTCCGTTTCTTCTTCTTCTGGTACAACAACGCGGAAAATTTTATCCTGCATGCCCATTGATTCAACACGCTTTTCCAAGTTTGCTTTCACTTTGTTTTCATAGCCAGAGTACGTATGCACAACATACCAATTCTTTTCCATTTTCGTTCAGGACTATTTAGTCCTTCCCTCCCCACATTTCGTAATGTCTATTTGACGAATCTCGAGTACCGGTAAATATTTTCAAGCAATTGAAAAAACCCGTAAAACGGGTTTTTTGGCAAGTCATATTATGATCTATTATAGCACGTTCAGCAGACCATTATTCAAGTATTAATGAATTAATTCGATTAATTGTGAGATTCCTATATCAAGAAAAGAGAAAAAGATGGCAAAAAATACGACTGTTAAAATAACAGTGATCGTGTAGCGGACCATTTCGTTTTTCTTTGGCCAGCTGACCTTTTTCATTTCTTTCCCGACACTTTTTAAGAAACTGATAATACGCATGTAAAAGACCTCCACAGATTAAAGAACGCAAATCCTACTTCGTTTCTAAATGTGTTTTATGTGAATTACAAGTCTTGCAATATTTCTTAACTTCTAATCTTTCAGCTGCTGAAGCAACACTTTTCATTGTCGTATAATTGCGGCTTCCGCAGTCTTTACAGGCTAGAGTAATCTTTTTCCTCATATTTACACCTATTTTCTCGACATCATTTCCTTAGTACCTTATCACAGTGTCGAAAAAGCTGTCAATATAGGTTTGATTAGAGACTGATCTCGCGCAGCTCTAAATATTTCTCTAATTTTCTCTTTACTCTTTGGAGTGCGTTATCAATTGATTTCACATGACGGTTTAAATCTTCAGAAATCTCCTGATAGGACCTACCATCAAGATAAAGCACAAGTACCTTTCTTTCCAGCTCGCTTAGTAATTCACCCATTTTCATTTCAATATCATCAAATTCTTCTTTGCTAATGATTAAATCTTCTGGGTTAAGCGCTTTAGCACCGGAAATGACGTCCAATAATGTTCTGTCCGATTCTTCATCGTATATCGGCTTGTCTAATGATACATAGGAATTTAACGGGATATGTTTTTGGCGAGTAGCTGTTTTAATTGCGGTGATAATTTGGCGGGTAATACATAATTCTGCAAAAGCCTTAAATGAAGTAAGCTTGTCCTCTCTGAAATCGCGGATAGACTTATAAAGTCCGATCATCCCCTCTTGGACAATGTCCTCTCGATCCGCTCCAATCAAGAAATAAGATCTTGCTTTCGCACGTACAAAATTGCGGTATTTCGTTATTAAATAATCTAGCGCATCACTATCTCCGACATGAACCCTTTCAATGACTTGTTCATCTTCCAACTGGCAAAATTGCTCTCTGATGGACTTACCCTTGCTGTTGTTTAGATTCACTTCGATCCCCCCGACCGCACCTAGATAGAAATATTATACAATAATGGTTGAAATATCGTCAAGCTATTCCAAGTTTCCCCGCCGCCATTTTTCAAACGTTTTCAATACATCTTCTGACAATTCAATTTTGGATGCTGGTTTATCAGAAGTAATCTTTTTGACACGTGTTTCAATCTTTCGTTCAATCACTTCTATCTCTCTTAAGAGCTCTCGTGCTGACTTACGAAGTGCACCCTGTCCAAAAATTGCCCATTGTTCTGTATAATCAGAGGTCGCCACATGAATTTGCGTCCGAATGTTATTCAAGTCTTGTGCCAGTTTTTCAATCCGCTCATCAGCCGTTTCATTTTCTCTTGTAAAGATGACCTCTACTCGGTGGTTTGTCCGCTTCTTTTCGATTCCTTTGACCATATGGGCATCGAATACGACAATGACTCGATACCCTGTATATGCTTGATATTCTGCTAAATGTTGAATCAGCACGTCTCTGGCTTCTTCAAAGCTGTTTTCTTTTAAGTGCTGCAAACGAGGCCATGCACCTATCATGTTGTATCCATCGACTAAGAGGATGTCCATCTCTATTCTCCTAACGGATAACGTTTTCGATACACTTCATACATCAATAGACTAGCGGCAACTGATGCATTTAATGAAGTGACCTTCCCGGCCATTGGCAATTTAATCAAGAAATCACATTTTTCCTTAATCAATCGGCCAATTCCTTTTCCTTCACTGCCGATGACAAGAGCGAGAGGCATCGTGCCGTCAAATTGTCTGTAGTCCTGCTTCGCAGATGCATCTGTCCCTGCCACCCAGATTCCTCTTTCCTTCATTTCATCAAGAGCTCTGGAAAGATTGGTTACTTTTGCGACCGGGATATGTTCAATGGCTCCAGTAGATGCTTTCGCAACAGTTGTCGTCAAGCCTACCGCTCGTCGTTTTGGAATGACGATTCCATGTGCCCCAACAGCATCGGCCGTACGCATGATCGACCCTAAATTGTGCGGATCTTCAATTTCATCTAAGATGATGAAAAATGGTTGTTCATTCCGCTTTTCAGCAATTTGATACAGATCGTCCAATTCTGCATATTCATATGCTGCTACTTGTGCAACGATTCCCTGGTGCTGACCTGTTACCATCTGATCAAGCTTTTTCCTCGGAACATACTGAATGGTGATATTTTGCTTTTTCGCGAGTTCAATGACCTGTTGGGCTTGTCCTTTTACAGTGTTTTCTGCCATCCAGAGCTTGTATAACTCCCGATCTGACTTCAGTGTTTCAATCACTGCATTTTTCCCAATCACATAATCATGTTGCTGACTCATTTGTCTTCCTCCCTGACGTTCCGATTTCAATCGCCTGACTAATCAACTCTTCTAAGCGTTCGTCCTGCTTCTCAATAAATAAATAACCCATGAGCGCTTCAAACGCTGTACTATAACGATACGTTTGAACGTCTGTGTTTTTAGGCACTGTGCCTGATTTTGCATTTCTTCCTCTTTTCAGCACCGCTTCTTCCGCTTCTGTGAAAAAGCCCTTCTGCTGAAGCTCAAATAAAATAGCGGCCTGAGATTTAGCTGAAACGATCTTACTTGCACGTTTATGAAGCTCATTTGGTTTGGTCGCCCCCGTTTGGAGGAGGTGATGCCTCACGTATACTTCAAAAATGGCATCACCCATATAAGCAAGCGCAAGTCCGTTCAACTGTTTTCCGTCTTTCAGCTTTTCAAAATTCAACATGACCTATTCTCCTCTTTTCCAGCGCGTACCTTGAGGAGTGTCCTCCAATACAATATTCATGCTCTTTAACTGGTCACGAATTTGATCAGACAATGCGAAGTCACGATTCCTTCTAGCTTCATTCCGCTTCTCAATTAATGCTTCTACCTCTTCGTCAAGCGTGTGCTTTTCTGCTAGTGAGAAGCCGAGGACGGATGTGATTTCTTGGAACAAGCCAATAAATGCCTTGATCACTTCCTCGGAAGTATGATCATTTTCCATATAGTAATTCGCTTGTTTCGCTAGTTCAAATAAAACAGAGATGGCATTTGCCGTATTGAAGTCATCATTCATTTCAGAAATAAATGTCGCTCGCTGCTCTTCAATCTTTGTCAGCCATTCCGTGTTATCCTCTGTTAAATTGGTACTGCTCTCAAGGCGATGATGTAGATTTGAATAAGATGTTTTGAGTCTGTTAAATGCACTCTTTGTACTTTCCAATAAGTCAATGGAGTAATTGATTGGATGACGATAGTGAACCGACAGCATAAAGAAACGAAGCACATCTGGATCTTGTTCTTTAATAATGTCATGTACGAGCACAAAGTTCCCAAGTGATTTTGACATTTTTTCATTCTCAATATTAATATACCCGTTATGCATCCAATACTTCGCAAAAGGTTTTCCTGTCAAAGCCTCAGATTGAGCGATCTCATTCTCGTGATGAGGGAACGTTAAATCCTGTCCGCCAGCATGAATGTCAATCGTATCGCCTAAATATTTTTTGACCATCGCAGAGCACTCGATGTGCCAGCCTGGACGTCCTTCGCCCCACGGGCTATCCCAAGAAATCTCCTGATCCTTTGCGGCCTTCCATAATGCAAAATCGAGTGCATCCCTTTTCTTTTCACCTACACGAATACGGGCACCTGTCTTTAATTCATCAATCGATTGGTGAGACAGTTTTCCGTAGCCTTCAAATGAACGTGTGCTGTAATACACGTCACCATCTGCTTCATAGGCGTAGCCTTTTTCAATCAATGTGGCGATAAACGCAATGATATCATCCATATTTTCTGTCACTCGCGGGTGAAGGTCTGCTTTTTTGCAGCCTAATGCACTGACGTCCTCAAAGTATGCTTGGATAAATCGATCAGCAATCGTTGGGACATCTTCGCCTAATTCATTTGCTGCTTTGATGAGTTTATCATCCACATCAGTAAAGTTGGATACGAAATTCACATCATAGCCGCTATATTCTAAATACTTACGTACCGTGTCATATACAATGGCCGGTCTTGCATTCCCGATATGAATGTAGTTATACACGGTTGGTCCGCATACATACATTTTCACCTTTCCTGGTTCAAGTGGGACAAACTCTTCTTTCTTACGTGTCAATGTATTATAAATATTGATTGTCATGATTGTTCTTCCTTTCTGCTCAATGAAGCCAGCTCACGTTTTAGCTTTTCCATTTCTCGCTCCAATTCTTTGAAACGATCAGAAACGGGATCTGGCAAATCTTGATGATTGAGATCACGATTGATTTTCTTTCCATTTTGAACGACCACTCGCCCAGGTATACCTACAACAGTGGAATGGTCTGGTACGTCTTTTAACACAACAGACCCCGCACCAATCTTGGACCCTTTTCCTACGGTAATAGAACCGAGCACCTTAGCACCAGTCGCAATCAGCGCATCGTCCAAAATAGTTGGATGCCGCTTTCCCTTTTCTTTCCCTGTTCCCCCTAATGTCACGCCTTGGAAAACAGTGACGTTATCGCCAATTTCACATGTTTCCCCAATCACGACGCCCATGCCGTGATCAATAAAGAACCGCCGGCCGATGGTTGCTGCTGGGTGAATCTCAACCCCTGTGAAAAACCGGCTGACCTGAGAAATGATCCGCGCAAGAAAATACAGCTTACGCTTGTAAAATGCATGCGCAACACGATGAGCCCAAATCGCATGAAGCCCTGAATAGGTTAGCACTACTTCAAGATAGCTTCTAGCAGCAGGATCTTGATCAAACACAGTATCAATATCTTCTTTCAGCATTTTGAAAAACACATGCTCCCCCCGTTCTTCCCCATCAATCTCTCTTAGGACTTGCTCTCTTTTTTGGACAAATAAAAAACGCCTCTGCCATATGACAGAGACGTTTTGAAAACGCGGTTCCACTCTGTTTAGAAAGCCCTCATTTCGCAGCCTTCTCAACTTCATCCCATAACGGAGGGTACCGCCCTTGCATACTAACATACGTGTTCCTCAAGGGTCTTGAGGGTGCATTTCCAACGTCTGCCCATAAGTCTCTTTCAGCCGGTGAAGACTCTTTCTGTGATAGGCGAAAACATTGTACTTCTCCCTCGCAACGATTTTCCTTATATTTGTTTAATGCGGTTTAATACCGTCTCTAAACCTAGTAGTTCAATACTTTGCGGAAGCTCTGGGCCATGCGTTTGTCCAGTGACAGCCACACGAATTGGCATGAATAGTTTCTTACCTTTATGCCCTGTTTCTTTTTGCACAGCTTTAATGGCAGCCTTGATTTCATCAGGTGTGAAAGACTCAAGACGTTCAAGCTGACCTGCAAACGAAGCCATCACTTCTGGTACTTGCTCTTCTGCAAGAACTTCCTTTGCCTCTTGATTATACTCAATTTGTTCCTTAAAGAACAACTCTGTTAACTCAACAATTTCTGCTCCGTAGCTCAATTGCTCGTGGTATAGAGAAATGAGTTTGCGCACCCACGTGTTTTCTTCGTCTGTCAGCTGCTCGCTTACCTTGCCTGCCTTTTGAAGATGTGGAAGTGTAAGTGCCACAACTTGATCAAGATCAAGTGCTTTCACGTATTGGTTATTGACCCATTTTAGTTTATGCATATCAAATAGAGCTGGTGACTTAGAAAGTCGATTGACATCGAAAATATCGATGAACTGCTCTTTTGTAAATAGTTCCTCTTCGCCAACTGGAGACCACCCAAGTAGTGCAATGAAGTTAAACAAAGCTTCTGGTAAATAGCCCAAGTTCTTATACTGTTCGATGAACTGGATAATTGATTCATCACGCTTGCTTAATTTCTTGCGGTTCTCGTTTACAATCAGCGTCATATGTCCGAACAGCGGAACATCCCAGCCAAATGCATTGAAGACCATAATTTGTTTAGGTGTATTCGAAATGTGATCCTCACCACGAAGAATGTGAGTCATTTTCATCAAATGATCATCCACCGCTACAGCGAAGTTATACGTTGGCGTACCATCTTTCTTCACAATAACAAAGTCACCGATGCCGTCTGTTTCAAATGAAATCTCGCCTTTGACCATATCGTCAAATTTGATGATTTCTCCTTTAGGCACTCGGAAGCGGATGCTTGGCTCTCTTCCTTCAGCAATCAGCTTGTCCTCTTCTTCTTTTGATAAATGACTGCATTTACCAGAGTATCGAGGCATTTCACTGCGGGCAATTTGTGCTTCACGCTCTTCTTCTAGTTCTTCAGCCGTACAATAGCACTTATACGCCAAGTCTTTCTCTAGCAGCTCGTCATAATATTTTTTGTAAATATCATTACGCTCTGATTGTCTGTAAGGACCGTAGCCGCCATCTTTATCAATGCTCTCGTCCCAATCAATCCCGAGCCACTGCAAATGACGAAGCTGGCTTTCTTCTCCACCTTCTACATTACGCTTTTGATCCGTATCCTCGATTCGAATAATAAATTTGCCGCCTTGGCTGCGTGCGAACAAATAGTTGAAAAGAGCCGTTCTAGCATTCCCAATATGTAAATGACCAGTTGGACTCGGTGCATAACGAACACGCACTTCATTTCCCATGAGTTTAACTTCCTTTCATCTGCATCATGTTGTCTGACACCAATTTTTTATAAACGTATTTTATCATCAAAACCCATTCTCATCAAAACGGATTTTACTTTTTCTGAAGAAGCACTGTCGCCTGAGAGGCAATTCCTTCGCCTCTTCCTGTAAATCCAAGTTTCTCTGTCGTTGTTGCTTTGACATTCACCTGTGTGACATCTGCTTCAAGAGCTTCTGCGATTTTCTCACACATTGGCTGAATGTATGGTGCCATCTTTGGTTTTTGCGCCATGATGGTGCAATCGATATTCACCAGTGTATAGCCTTTTTCTTTTACAAGCGCCCACACGTGCTGAAGTAATTTAAAAGAGTCTGCATCTTTAAACTCCGGATCCGTGTCTGGGAAATGTCTGCCGATATCTCCTTCTGCAATCGCACCTAGGCAGGCATCCGCCACAGTATGAAGCAGTACATCCGCATCTGAATGCCCAAGTAGACCCTTTTCATAAGGGATCGTCACACCGCCAATAATAAGAGGTCTTCCCTCTGTTAATTGATGCACATCAAAACCTTGTCCTATTCTAAACATGTTCTAGTACCCTCTTTCCGCATCCATAATTGCCTTGGCAACCAATAAATCATCCGGTGTTGTCAGTTTAATATTGGTATAGTCTCCTTGGACAATATACACACTCTCACCGTGTAATTGTTCCACAAGACTGGCGTCATCTGTTCCAAGAAAGCCTGTCCGCTCCGCATGTTCATGCGCTTCTTTTAAAATAGAATGACGAAAAGCTTGTGGGGTCTGGACTGCCCACAAGCTCTGACGTTCAATGGTTTGTTCCACTTTACCTTCTTGAACGCGTTTGATTGTGTCTTTCACTGGTACCGCTACGACTGCGGAGCCTTTTTCAATCGCTGCTTTAACGAGCAAGTCAATCTGTGTATGCTTAATAAAAGGCCTTGCGCCATCATGAACAAGCACGATGTCCGCATCTTGCACAGCCTTCAATCCTTCGTATACACTTTGCTGCCGTTCTTCACCGCCAGTGACAAGTGAAACAGGCGTTTGAAAAGCGTGTACCTTCAGTAGCCTTTCAAAGTCACGACGCTCTTCTTCATTGATCGCTAAGATCATGCGTCTGCATTGTGAATGAGCGTCAAACACCTTCAGTGTGTGGATGATGACCGGCATTCTTTTCAATTCAATAAAAAGTTTATTGCGGCCGGCCTTCATTCGCTTCCCCTGCCCCGCAGCCGGAATAACTACTTCATAATACATGTTCGTTCTCCCTTTAGAGCGCCTTCTCCAGAAGTTTTGGCTTCGCAAAAATCATTCTTCCAGCAGCAGTTTGCAGCACACTCGTGACGAGCACATCAATGTCTTTTCCAATATAATTGCGTCCTTCTTCGACCACAATCATCGTACCGTCATCTAAGTAAGCAACACCTTGGTTATGCTCTTTCCCGTCTTTGATGACCTGTACTTTCATTTCTTCCCCAGGCAGTACAACCGGTTTGACTGCATTGGCTAGATCATTGATGTTTAACACTGCTACTTTTTGAAGTTCGCATACTTTATTTAAATTAAAATCATTTGTCACAACAACACCTGAAGTTAACTTAGCGAGTTTCACAAGCTTGCTGTCAACCTCTTGAATATCTTCGAAGTCGCCTTCGTAAATTTCAACTTTAATATCCAGTTCTTTTTGAATACGATTTAAAATATCAAGACCTCTTCGGCCTCTATTTCTCTTTAATACATCAGAAGAGTCTGCAATGTGTTGTAATTCCTCGAGTACAAATTGAGGAATGACCATCACACCTTCTAGGAATCCAGTTTGACAAATATCTGCGATTCTTCCATCAATGATAACACTTGTGTCTAAAATTTTCAGCTTTTTATCTTCTATTTCAGGTTCATCATCAGCTGCTCCTTTTTTCTTTGTGACCTTTGCAGATCGGGAGAACAGCCCCATCATTTCATCCTTCTTCTTAAACCCTACCTGAAATCCAAGGTATCCTAAAAAGAAAGCCAGGAAAATCGGAATAATGGTACCAAAAATATGATATGGGATATTGTTTAGCGGGATCACGTTTACAATAAGATATGCTAGAATAAGTCCAAATACTAAACCGAAACTTCCAGATATAAGATCAGGAAGAGGCGCCTTCAATAGAGAATCCTCGATCCATTTCACCCAATTAACCACATAGCCTGTGCACCATTTACCAATGATAAAGAACACAGCGGCTCCTATTAGTGCTGAAGAGTAAGCATTTGTTATGAAAGGTATGTCCTTCACATTTAACAGCAGAAATAACTCTGGAATGATAAAAATCCCTACAACTGCACCGAAAATGATTAAAAACGCCTGAACGATTCTTTTTAACATACCTTCACCTCCTTTATTTTTCATCTGTCAATCCACCTTCATCTGACATTGATATATGCTTAAGTTTCCTATCATCATGAACAGAAAACAAAACCATCATTAATATACCCATATTCATCCATTTTTAACCGTATTTAAGAAAAATTTCTCTTTTTATAGCTGACGGTCGATATAATGTTTTTCTTGCAGTCTTTTTAATCCTTTTTTTATCTTTTTCGCTCTTACTTCTCCAATTCCTTCTACTTCATCCAAATCTTGTACATCTGCTTCCATAATTCGATCTAGCACACCAAATGCTTCGACCACGTTTTCAACGATCGGCATAGGCAATCTAGGAATTTTATGAAGTAATCTGTATCCTCTTGTGTACACATATTCGTCAATATTTGTAGATGCTGGATAGCCGAGTAACTTGTACAAAATTGAGTCATCTAAAAGTTCAAAGCTCGACATATCTTGGAGCTGTTTCAGCAGCACATATGGATCTTTGATCTTTTCTTTCACGTAATCTTTAATAAATAAAGCCGCTTCCTGCTCCATATCTGTAATCAGCTCATTGACTTGCAGACGGATCAAGTGTCCTTCTGTCCCAAGCTCTTTGATATACATATTGATCTCATTTTTGATTCTAAGTACCATTTCATAACGATGTAGCACGGATAATACATCACCAAAGGTCACAAGCTCTTCAAATTCTAAGGCGCTTAACGCAGAAATGGCATGATCTAAAATGGTTTTATATTTCTCCAGTGTTTGTATCGCTTGGTTGGCCTTCGTCAAAATAAAACCAATATCTTTCAACGTATATCGTCGATTCCCTTGGTATAAGGTAATCACGTTCCGACGTTCAGAAATGGCAATGATTAAGCAGCCTGTCTGCTTTGCTACACGTTCAGCCGTTCGGTGTCTCATGCCTGTTTCTGATGAATGAATGGTTGCATCCGGCATGAGCTGTGTATTCGCATACAAGATTTTTTGACCAGAGTCACTTAAAATAATCGCCCCATCCATCTTCGCCAATTCATATAAATGTGCTGGGGAGAATGCAGAATTAATATGAAATCCTCCATCTACCACACTTTTCACTTTATCGTTATAACCAACAACAATGAGCCCTCCAGTATTGGCTCTTAGGACGTTTTCAATCCCTGCCCGCAGGGGTGTCCCCGGTGCCACAAACTGGACAATATCTAAGAGATCGACTTCTCTCGCTCCTTTTTTCTCTTTTTCCATTTCTATGATCCCCCTAGTGAAATACGAAGTGCCTCTGCTACATTTTCTACACCGACTAATTCAATCCCTCTCGGTTTTTTCCATCCATCTATATTCGCCTGAGGAATAAACATTCTCTTAAATCCTAGTTTAGCAGCTTCCTGCACACGCTGTTCAATTCTTGATACTCTTCTGACTTCTCCCGTCAGACCCACTTCTCCTATAAAGCAATCTGCTTGATGCGGCGCTGCATCTTTAAAGCTTGATGCAATACTGACGGCAATAGCCAAATCAATCGCTGGTTCGTCAAGTTTCACACCACCTGCGACCTTTAAATAGGCATCTTGGTTTTGCAGCAGCAGCCCTACCCGTTTTTCTAAAACGGCCATAAGCAATGACACTCGGTTATGATCAAGGCCAGTAGCCATTCTCCGTGGATTACCAAAGCTCGTCGGTGAAATAAGTGCTTGTATCTCCACTAGAACAGGTCTTGTTCCTTCCATTGAGGCAACAACACACGATCCAGATACACCTGCTGACCGCTCTTCTAAGAAGATTTCTGATGGGTTTAATACCTCTGTGAGCCCTTCCTCTCTCATTTCAAAAATCCCTAATTCATTCGTTGAACCAAAACGGTTTTTCACTGCCCGTAAAATACGAAACGTATGATGGCGCTCCCCTTCAAAATAAAGAACTGTATCCACCATATGCTCTAAAAGGCGCGGCCCAGCAATCGATCCTTCCTTCGTCACATGACCAACAATAAAAATAGGAATACCATTCGTCTTGGCAATTTTCATCAGCTGGGCAGTACATTCCCTCACCTGAGAAACAGATCCAGGAGCTGACGTGATATCGCTTTGATAAACGGTTTGAATTGAATCGACCACAACAAAAGCGGGTTTCATCTCTTGTATAGCAGACGTTATATACTCCATATCGGTTTCAGCCAAAACATGTAAAGAGGCGCTTTCAATACCGAGACGGTCCGCCCTAAGCTTCGTTTGTTTGATTGATTCCTCACCAGATATGTATAACACATTCTGATTTTGATCTGATAGCTGTGCTGAAACTTGTAATAATAGTGTGGACTTCCCAATCCCAGGATCACCGCCAATAAGAACGAGTGAACCTTTGACAATTCCACTTCCTAATACTCGGTTAAATTCTTCTAAATTCGTTTTAATTCGGGGTTCTTCGGATGTTTCAATTGCAGATATAGGTGAAGGTTTTTGAATGGTTTGAACAGAATGATTAAACGCACTTCGACGATTTGCCGGCTCTTTACGAACGACCTCTTCTGTCATACTGTTCCAAGTGCCGCAGCCGGGACATTTCCCCATCCATTTGGCTGACTCATAACCGCACGATTGGCATATAAATTTTGATTTTGACTTAGCCATAGATTGAAGAATACAACTCCTTATACTGGTCAGAAAATAAGTAAAGGGAGGCATCCAACTTACTGGTATGCCTCACACTTTTTTCTTACTATATTAGTTCGTAGCAGCCGTTGCTTTTACGACAATTTCTCCATCTTCTACATCTAATACGATATGTTGGCCCTTTTCAATATTGCCTTTCAGCAATTCCTCAGAAAGTCGATCCTCGACGTGCTTTTGAATCGCTCTTCTTAACGGACGAGCACCATACTCAAGATCTACGCCTTCGTCGGCAATCTTGGCTTTTGCTGCTTCCGTCAATTCAATTGAAAGGTCCTGCTCTTTTAGTCGTTTTGTCAATTGATCAGACATGAGAGACACAATCTCTTTTAGATGTTTCTTTTCGAGTGAGTGGAAGACAATGATTTCATCAATACGGTTGATGAACTCCGGTCTAAACGCACGTTTCAGCTCACCCATTACTTTGCCTTTCATATCTTTGTAATTTTGACTTTCATCCTGCACGTTAAAGCCAACATATTTATTGCGCTTCAGCTCACTAGCTCCAACGTTTGAAGTCATAATCAAAATCGTATTTCTAAAGTCAACAGTACGACCTTTGGAATCAGTGAGACGACCATCTTCTAACACTTGAAGTAAGATGTTAAACACATCAGGGTGCGCCTTTTCAATCTCATCTAGAAGCACGACAGAATACGGCTTTCTTCTCACTTTTTCAGTCAGCTGACCGCCCTCATCATAACCCACATAGCCTGGAGGTGATCCAACAAGTCTTGAAGTCGAGTGTTTTTCCATGTACTCAGACATATCAATACGAATCATCGCTTCTTCATCACCGAAGATAGACTCGGCGAGTGCTCTTGCAAGCTCAGTCTTACCAACACCTGTTGGCCCTAAGAAAATAAAGGAGCCAATCGGACGTTTCGGATCTTTTAGTCCAGCACGGGCACGTCTTACAGCTTTTGCAACAGCAACAACTGCTTCATCCTGTCCAATGACGCGAGAGTGGAGCAATTGTTCCATGTTTAGAAGCTTATCTGTTTCTGTTTGAGCAATTTTTGAAACAGGTACTCCCGTCCAGCTAGAAACAACCATTGCGATATCATCCACAGAAACCTCTGAATTCTCTTGTCCCTGCTTTTCTTTCCAAGATTTCTTCGTCACTTCTACCTTTTCACGCAAACGTTGCTCCGTATCACGAAGAGAAGCGGCTTTTTCAAATTCTTGACTTTGAACAGCTGCATCCTTTTCCTTGCGTACTTCATCCAACTTTTGCTCAAGTTCCTTTAGATTAGGCGGTGTTGTGAAAGAACGTAAGCGAACTTTTGAACCCGCCTCATCAATTAAGTCGATCGCCTTATCTGGAAGGAAACGATCGGAGATATAACGATCAGAAAGCTTTACCGCCGCCTCAATGGCTTCATCTGTAATAGATACACGGTGATGTGCTTCATAACGGTCTCTAAGCCCTCTTAAAATTTGAATACTTTCATCAACAGACGGCTGATCCACTTGAATTGGCTGGAATCGGCGTTCAAGCGCAGCATCTTTTTCAATATATTTACGGTACTCATCTAACGTTGTTGCCCCGATACATTGAAGCTCACCACGTGCTAAAGATGGTTTTAGAATATTAGAGGCATCAATCGCACCCTCTGCTCCTCCTGCACCAATCAGTGTATGAAGCTCATCAATGAAGAGAATGATATTTCCAGCCTGACGGATTTCGTCCATGACTTTTTTCAAACGATCCTCGAATTCACCACGATATTTCGTTCCCGCTACAACGGTTCCCATATCAAGTGTCATGACTCGTTTATCACGCAAAATTTCAGGCACTTCGTTGTGAATAATTTGCTGTGCGAGGCCTTCTGCGATCGCTGTTTTACCAACACCAGGCTCTCCAATCAAGACAGGGTTATTCTTTGTTCTTCTACTTAGGACCTCAATGACACGCTGAATTTCTTTGCTACGGCCAATCACAGGGTCCAAGCTGTCCTCTTTCGCAATAGCCGTTAAGTCTCTTGCCAAGCTATCTAAAGTTGGTGTATTGGCATTGCTATTAGATCCTGCCGCAGATGCACCCGTTTCATTGCTGCCTAGAAGCTGCAATACTTGCTGGCGTGCTTTATTTAAGCTTACTCCGAGGTTATTTAAGACACGGGCAGCTACACCCTCTCCCTCACGAATAAGACCTAAAAGAATATGTTCTGTCCCTACATAGGAATGACCCAGCTTTCTCGCTTCATCCATAGAAAGCTCCGTAACCTTCTTCGCTCTAGGTGTGTAATGAGGAATAGCTTGAGACACCTCTTGCCCTCTTCCAATCAAGCTCTCGACTTCTTTTTGGATTTTATCTGAAACAAGGCCCAGTGCTTCTAATGCTTTTGCGGCAATGCCCTCACCTTCACGTACAAGACCAAGTAAAATATGCTCTGTTCCGATGTTCTTATGGCCTAGGCGAATGGCTTCTTCTTGTGCAAGTGCTAATACCTTTTGAGCTCTTTCAGTGAATCTTCCAAACATCATATCGTTTCATCCTCCTGTCCATTCCTATGCATTTCTAAGCGCAGCCTTTCTCTAATAATTGCTGCTCGTTTTATATCTCTTTCATTTGGTTCCAAGGCTCCTCCTGAATATTGCTGAAGGAAGCCAGGCTGTGTCAAAATCATGAGTTCATTCAGTATATTACTTGAAAGCCCCTTAATGATACCTAAATCAATTCCAAGTCGCACATCTGACAAACACTTAGCCGTTTCCTTAGATTCAATCATGCGGCAATTAGCCAAAATCCCCAAGGAACGGTACACTCTGTCTTCAAGTTCAATTTTAGACGTCTGATATAATGCCTTACGTGCAGATCGCTCTTGTTCAATGAGCTGCGCCGTCACACTATTCAAGTCATCTACAATATCTTCTTCTGATTGACCCAGTGTCATTTGATTTGAAATTTGAAAGATGTTTCCTATTGCTTCGCTACCCTCACCATAAATTCCTCTGACCACAAGACCTAATTGATTAATTGCAGGAATAATGCGATTCATTTGTCTTGTCAGGGCTAATGCTGGTAAGTGCATCATGACTGAAGCCCTAATACCTGTACCTACATTGGTCGGACAGCTCGTTAAGTATCCTCGCTTTTCAGAAAACGCATAATCCACTTGCTCTTCAATCCAGTCATCTATTTGGTTAGCTGCTTTTAGTGCATTAGCCAGCTGAAATCCTGGGAACAAGCATTGAATACGAATATGGTCTTCCTCATTCAGCATGACACTGATTTCTTCATTTTCTGAAAGCAAACAGCCGCCAAATCTTGATTCTGCTAAATTGGGGCTAATCAAATGCTTTTCAACAAGTACCCTTTTAGCCAAAGGCTGCGTGTCATTCATTCGAATCAGAACAAAGTTTCCAATGTCCTTCACTTCCTGGCTCGCAAACTTTTGCTCGAATTGCTGAAGAACAGCTTCAGCCTCCTCTTGAGAAAACTGAGTTGGGAAACGAACATGCTCTAGATTGCGTGCCAGCCGAATACGACTGCTTAGAACAATGTCACTTTCTGGTCCTTTCTGTTTCATCCATTGACTTAATGCGTCTTGAATAAAATGCTGGAGCGACATGTCGTTAATCTCCCTCCCTCTGCTGAGATTGCTCATGCTCTAACGCACGAATTTGATCTCGAACTTCCGCTGCTTTTTCAAACTCTTCCTGTTCAATCAGCTGCTTCAGTTCTTGCTGCATTAACTCAAGTTTCCGGCGAACATGCAGACTGCCGGCAATCCGTTTAGGGACTTTTCCATTATGGACTGTATTTCCACTATGGACTTTCCTTAAAACAGGATTTAAATACTGATCAAAGGTTCGATAACATTCTGCACAGCCAAAACGGCCTGTTTTCCTGAATTGCTGAAAAGTTAAGCCACACTTAGGACATTGATCCACTTCTCTTGCCTCTTGAAAAATAGATGATCCTTTATTCGCACTTGTGGTAAAGCTAGGATCAATATTCAATAAGCCTGATAATAAGTTGTGAATCGAGAAACCTTGGTTTCCACTCATAGCATATGAATCACTGTTTTCTTTTGCACATTGTTCACATATGTGCATTTCTTGTTTTTCTCCATTTATTACTTTCGTAAAGTGAAAAGTGGCTGGTCTCTCATTGCATTCTTGACAAATCAATCTTTTCACCCGCTTTACTTTAATTTCAAAGCATTTAACATCGCTTTCATCATCCGAGCCCGCAGTTCATCTCGTTCAGGTAAATCAATGTGTAAAACAGAACGGTCCATGACACTAATCATCATCTTTGCTTCTCTTTCGGATAAAATGTTGTTCTCAACAAGACGCATGATGATATGATCAGATGCAGCCTGTGATAAACGATGATATATTTGGGAAATAATGTTGTTCAATAAATCGACTTCATCATTTATTTTGACTTTAATGATACGGATATAGCCACCGCCGCCACGCTTACTTTCGACGATATAACCTCTTTCGCTCGTAAAGCGTGTATTGATAACATAGTTAATTTGTGAAGGTACGCATTGAAACTTATCTGCAATTTCATTGCGTTTAATTTCTAATATTTCTCGACCATTCTGATCCAAGACTTCCTTCAAATACTGCTCGATGATATCAGAAATATTTTGTGCCACTCCGCCTCCTCCTCCATTGACTTTGACTATATTTGACTTTAATCTTACTATAAATTTTTTCGATCGATTTTTCAAGATAATCGCTCAACTAACAATATTATTTCCACATTTATCTGGTGCCAAACATCCCAAAAACACAAAAAAGACCAGTTCCGATTGGAACTGATCCTTTGAAAAGCTTGGCGGCGTCCTACTCTCACAGGGGGAAACCCCCAACTACCATCGGCGCTGAAGAGCTTAACTTCCGTGTTCGGTATGGGAACGGGTGTGACCTCTTCGCTATCGCCACCAAACCTGATGGAGAGAATGTTCTCTCAAAACTAGATAACAATGTTCATTTTTCACATTAGAATATAGGTTAAGTCCTCGATCTATTAGTATCTGTCAGCTCCACGTGTCACCACGCTTCCACCTCAGACCTATCAACCTGATCATCTTTCAGGGATCTTACTTCCTTGCGGAATGGGAAATCTCATCTTGAGGGGGGCTTCATGCTTAGATGCTTTCAGCACTTATCCCGTCCGCACATAGCTACCCAGCGATGCCCTTGGCAGAACAACTGGTACACCAGCGGTGCGTCCATCCCGGTCCTCTCGTACTAAGGACAGCTCCTCTCAAATTTCCTGCGCCCGCGACGGATAGGGACCGAACTGTCTCACGACGTTCTGAACCCAGCTCGCGTACCGCTTTAATGGGCGAACAGCCCAACCCTTGGGACCGACTACAGCCCCAGGATGCGATGAGCCGACATCGAGGTGCCAAACCTCCCCGTCGATGTGGACTCTTGGGGGAGATAAGCCTGTTATCCCCGGGGTAGCTTTTATCCGTTGAGCGATGGCCCTTCCATGCGGAACCACCGGATCACTAAGCCCGACTTTCGTCCCTGCTCGACTTGTAGGTCTCGCAGTCAAGCTCCCTTGTGCCTTTACACTCTGCGAATGATTTCCAACCATTCTGAGGGAACCTTTGGGCGCCTCCGTTACATTTTAGGAGGCGACCGCCCCAGTCAAACTGCCCACCTGACACTGTCTCCCTGCCCGATAAGGGCAGCGGGTTAGAAGGTCAATACAGCCAGGGTAGTATCCCACCGATGCCTCCACCGAAGCTAGCGCTCCGGTTTCCAAGGCTCCTACCTATCCTGTACAAGCTGTACCAACATTCAATATCAGGCTGCAGTAAAGCTCCACGGGGTCTTTCCGTCCTGTCGCGGGTAACCTGCATCTTCACAGGTACTATAATTTCACCGAGTCTCTCGTTGAGACAGTGCCCAGATCGTTGCGCCTTTCGTGCGGGTCGGAACTTACCCGACAAGGAATTTCGCTACCTTAGGACCGTTATAGTTACGGCCGCCGTTTACTGGGGCTTCAATTCGCACCTTCGCTTACGCTAAGCGCTCCTCTTAACCTTCCAGCACCGGGCAGGCGTCAGCCCCTATACTTCGCCTTACGGCTTCGCAGAGACCTGTGTTTTTGCTAAACAGTCGCCTGGGCCTATTCACTGCGGCTTCTCGGGGCTTTAACACCCTAAGAAGCACCCCTTCTCCCGAAGTTACGGGGTCATTTTGCCGAGTTCCTTAACGAGAGTTCTCTCGATCACCTTAGGATTCTCTCCTCGCCTACCTGTGTCGGTTTGCGGTACGGGCACCTCTCACCTCGCTAGAGGCTTTTCTTGGCAGTGTGGAATCAGGAACTTCGCTACTAAATTTCGCTCGCCATCACAGCTCAGCCTTCACGGGAAACGGATTTGCCTATTTCCCAGCCTAACTGCTTGGACGCGGATATCCAATACCGCGCTTACCCTATCCTCCTGCGTCCCCCCATTGCTCAAATGGTGAGGAGGTGGTACAGGAATATCAACCTGTTGTCCATCGCCTACGCCTTTCGGCCTCGGCTTAGGTCCCGACTAACCCTGAGCGGACGAGCCTTCCTCAGGAAACCTTAGGCATTCGGTGGACGGGATTCTCACCCGTCTTTCGCTACTCATACCGGCATTCTCACTTCTAAGCGCTCCACCAGTCCTTCCGGTCTGACTTCACTGCACTTAGAACGCTCTCCTACCACTGTTCGTAAGAACAGTCCGCAGCTTCGGTGATACGTTTAGCCCCGGTACATTTTCGGCGCAGAGTCACTCGACCAGTGAGCTATTACGCACTCTTTAAATGGTGGCTGCTTCTAAGCCAACATCCTGGTTGTCTAAGCAACTCCACATCCTTTTCCACTTAACGTATACTTTGGGACCTTAGCTGGCGGTCTGGGCTGTTTCCCTTTCGACTACGGATCTTATCACTCGCAGTCTGACTCCCAAGGATAAGTCATCGGCATTCGGAGTTTGACTGAATTCGGTAACCCGGTAGGGGCCCCTAGTCCAATCAGTGCTCTACCTCCGAGACTCTTACCTTGAGGCTAGCCCTAAAGCTATTTCGGAGAGAACCAGCTATCTCCAGGTTCGATTGGCATTTCACCCCTACCCACACCTCATCCCCGCACTTTTCAACGTGCGTGGGTTCGGGCCTCCATTCAGTGTTACCTGAACTTCACCCTGGACATGGGTAGATCACCTGGTTTCGGGTCTACGACCACGTACTCATGCGCCCTATTCAGACTCGCTTTCGCTGCGGCTCCGCATCTTCTGCTTAACCTTGCACGGGATCGTAACTCGCCGGTTCATTCTACAAAAGGCACGCCATCACCCGTTAACGGGCTCTGACTACTTGTAGGCACACGGTTTCAGGATCTATTTCACTCCCCTTCCGGGGTGCTTTTCACCTTTCCCTCACGGTACTGGTTCACTATCGGTCACTAGGGAGTATTTAGCCTTGGGAGATGGTCCTCCCGGATTCCGACGGAATTTCACGTGTTCCGCCGTACTCAGGATCCACTCTGGAGAGAACAACATTTCAGTTACAGGGCTGTTACCTTCTTTGGCGGGCCTTTCCAGACCTCTTCGCTTATATCGTTCCTTTGTAACTCCGTATAGAGTGTCCTACAACCCCAAGAGGCAAGCCTCTTGGTTTGGGCTGTTCCCGTTTCGCTCGCCGCTACTCAGGGAATCGCATTTGCTTTCTCTTCCTCCGGGTACTTAGATGTTTCAGTTCCCCGGGTATGCCTTCTCATACTCTATGTATTCAAGTATGGATACTACTCCATTACGAGCAGTGGGTTTCCCCATTCGGAAATCTCCGGATCAAAGCTTGCTTACAGCTCCCCGAAGCATATCGGTGTTCGTCCCGTCCTTCATCGGCTCCTAGTGCCAAGGCATCCACCGTGCGCCCTTTCTAACTTAACCATTTCTTACTTTAGAAAGAATCACTATGTGTGATGAACTTTGCATTGCATTCAATGTGAATGTATTACTTATTGTTATCTAGTTTTCAAAGAACAATCCTGTCTCGCTAGAGACATGTTTGAAGGAATGATCCTTCAAAACTAAACAAGACGAAAACGCACGCTGCTCCATATATCCTTAGAAAGGAGGTGATCCAGCCGCACCTTCCGATACGGCTACCTTGTTACGACTTCACCCCAATCATCTGCCCCACCTTCGGCGGCTGGCTCCATAAAGGTTACCTCACCGACTTCGGGTGTTGCAAACTCTCGTGGTGTGACGGGCGGTGTGTACAAGGCCCGGGAACGTATTCACCGCGGCATGCTGATCCGCGATTACTAGCGATTCCAGCTTCACGCAGTCGAGTTGCAGACTGCGATCCGAACTGAGAACAGATTTGTGGGATTGGCTAAACCTCGCGGTCTTGCAGCCCTTTGTTCTGTCCATTGTAGCACGTGTGTAGCCCAGGTCATAAGGGGCATGATGATTTGACGTCATCCCCACCTTCCTCCGGTTTGTCACCGGCAGTCACCTTAGAGTGCCCAACTGAATGCTGGCAACTAAGATCAAGGGTTGCGCTCGTTGCGGGACTTAACCCAACATCTCACGACACGAGCTGACGACAACCATGCACCACCTGTCACTCTGTCCCCGAAGGGAAAGCCCTATCTCTAGGGTTGTCAGAGGATGTCAAGACCTGGTAAGGTTCTTCGCGTTGCTTCGAATTAAACCACATGCTCCACCGCTTGTGCGGGCCCCCGTCAATTCCTTTGAGTTTCAGTCTTGCGACCGTACTCCCCAGGCGGAGTGCTTAATGCGTTAGCTGCAGCACTAAGGGGCGGAAACCCCCTAACACTTAGCACTCATCGTTTACGGCGTGGACTACCAGGGTATCTAATCCTGTTCGCTCCCCACGCTTTCGCTCCTCAGCGTCAGTTACAGACCAGAGAGTCGCCTTCGCCACTGGTGTTCCTCCACATCTCTACGCATTTCACCGCTACACGTGGAATTCCACTCTCCTCTTCTGCACTCAAGTTTCCCAGTTTCCAATGACCCTCCCCGGTTGAGCCGGGGGCTTTCACATCAGACTTAAGAAACCGCCTGCGAGCCCTTTACGCCCAATAATTCCGGACAACGCTTGCCACCTACGTATTACCGCGGCTGCTGGCACGTAGTTAGCCGTGGCTTTCTGGTTAGGTACCGTCAAGGTGCAAGCAGTTACTCTTGCACTTGTTCTTCCCTAACAACAGAGCTTTACGATCCGAAAACCTTCATCACTCACGCGGCGTTGCTCCGTCAGACTTTCGTCCATTGCGGAAGATTCCCTACTGCTGCCTCCCGTAGGAGTCTGGGCCGTGTCTCAGTCCCAGTGTGGCCGATCACCCTCTCAGGTCGGCTACGCATCGTCGCCTTGGTGAGCCGTTACCTCACCAACTAGCTAATGCGCCGCGGGTCCATCTGTAAGTGACAGCCGAAACCGTCTTTCATCCTTGAACCATGCGGTTCAAGGAACTATCCGGTATTAGCTCCGGTTTCCCGGAGTTATCCCAGTCTTACAGGCAGGTTACCCACGTGTTACTCACCCGTCCGCCGCTAACATCCGGGAGCAAGCTCCCTTCTGTCCGCTCGACTTGCATGTATTAGGCACGCCGCCAGCGTTCGTCCTGAGCCAGGATCAAACTCTCCGAAAAAGTACAAAACCGAAGTTTTGTTTTTCGTCAGCGTTTGACTGACTACCTATGATGTATCATAGGATTTTTTTATAAAAACTCGAATTAACAGGTACGTTTTGTCTTGTTTAGTTTTCAAAGATCATATTGGTGGAGCCTAGCGGGATCGAACCGCTGACCTCCTGCGTGCAAGGCAGGCGCTCTCCCAGCTGAGCTAAGGCCCCATAAAAGATGGTCGGGAAGACAGGATTCGAACCTGCGACCCCTTGGTCCCAAACCAAGTGCTCTACCAAGCTGAGCTACTTCCCGATCTTAATGGCGCGCCCGAGAGGAGTCGAACCCCTAACCTTTTGATCCGTAGTCAAACGCTCTATCCAATTGAGCTACGGGCGCTTATTTTATAATGCCGAGGGCCGGACTTGAACCGGCACGGTAGTCACCTACCGCAGGATTTTAAGTCCTGTGTGTCTGCCAATTCCACCACCCCGGCGTGGATGGTATAAGCGGAAGACGGGATTCGAACCCGCGACCCCCACCTTGGCAAGGTGGTGTTCTACCACTGAACTACTTCCGCATTACAGGATTTCTTTATGTTGTTTGGCAATGCGGGTGAAGGGACTTGAACCCCCACGTCATAAAGACACTAGATCCTAAGTCTAGCGCGTCTGCCAATTCCGCCACACCCGCATGAAAATGGTGAGCCATGAAGGACTCGAACCTTCGACCCTCTGATTAAAAGTCAGATGCTCTACCAACTGAGCTAATGGCTCGCTTTTAAAGCGACTTGTCTATCTTACCATATGAAAGTGGTGCCGGCAAGAGGACTTGAACCCCCAACCTACTGATTACAAGTCAGTTGCTCTACCAGTTGAGCTACACCGGCTTTATCTATCCTAACATTATGTAAGAATAAATATGGTGGAGGATGACGGGCTCGAACCGCCGACCCTCTGCTTGTAAGGCAGATGCTCTCCCAGCTGAGCTAATCCTCCATATTGTGTCGTTTCGAATGTCTCTCGATCTGACAAATAGTATTATATAACGATAAGATATTGTTTGTAAAGACTTTTTTAAAATAATTTTTGAATTTATTTTAAAGCTGTTTTTTCACATCTTTTCGTTAAGGCACCTAAAGAAGTTTACCACTTGTCTCTTCATTTTAAAAGTCTTTTTTTCATTTTTTTATGTTTTTTTGTTAAAAAGGGCATTAATAGCGCTTTTTCAATGTAAAAACAGCTCTTTTAAAGCTGAAAAATGTTTGTTTTATTCCTTATATCCTCAGATAACGTGCATTTAGAAACGAATTTTTTTATTATTTTATTTTTCCGAGAAACCATTTTGTATATTTGCTTTATATTAAATTGATCCTGGTCATTTCCCAAAAATTCGTCTCAATGTTCCCTTGCCTCATCAAACATTTTGGTGCTTAACTCGAATCTTCCTCCCCTCTCTCATTAGCAAACCAAGATGCCCTTTGCTCTCTTATGTAGGTTTCAATGATCTAGCAGCAAGCGCAGTTCGCTACATATGGTTGCCAGAGGAGAAGATCCTTTTTATACATGTTTACTCTTTTGATGTTGACTCTTAGCAAGATGAGTGAGCGACGAGACTGGATGATAAGAATTTTATAGAATGTCTAGAATTCCAGTGAAGGGGATGAAATCAATGAGTTATTGAGAATGTAATGAAAGACCACTATTTTCAATATAAATAGATCTATCATTTTTTAAAACACAAAAAAGACCAGTTCCGATTGGAACTGATCCTTTGAAAAGCTTGGCGGCGTCCTACTCTCACAGGGGGAAACCCCCAACTACCATCGGCGCTGAAGAGCTTAACTTCCGTGTTCGGTATGGGAACGGGTGTGACCTCTTCGCTATCGCCACCAAACCTGATGGAGAGAATGTTCTCTCAAAACTAGATAACAACGTTCATTTTTCACATTAGAATATAGGTTAAGTCCTCGATCTATTAGTATCTGTCAGCTCCACGTGTCACCACGCTTCCACCTCAGACCTATCAACCTGATCATCTTTCAGGGATCTTACTTCCTTGCGGAATGGGAAATCTCATCTTGAGGGGGGCTTCATGCTTAGATGCTTTCAGCACTTATCCCGTCCGCACATAGCTACCCAGCGATGCCCTTGGCAGAACAACTGGTACACCAGCGGTGCGTCCATCCCGGTCCTCTCGTACTAAGGACAGCTCCTCTCAAATTTCCTGCGCCCGCGACGGATAGGGACCGAACTGTCTCACGACGTTCTGAACCCAGCTCGCGTACCGCTTTAATGGGCGAACAGCCCAACCCTTGGGACCGACTACAGCCCCAGGATGCGATGAGCCGACATCGAGGTGCCAAACCTCCCCGTCGATGTGGACTCTTGGGGGAGATAAGCCTGTTATCCCCGGGGTAGCTTTTATCCGTTGAGCGATGGCCCTTCCATGCGGAACCACCGGATCACTAAGCCCGACTTTCGTCCCTGCTCGACTTGTAGGTCTCGCAGTCAAGCTCCCTTGTGCCTTTACACTCTGCGAATGATTTCCAACCATTCTGAGGGAACCTTTGGGCGCCTCCGTTACATTTTAGGAGGCGACCGCCCCAGTCAAACTGCCCACCTGACACTGTCTCCCTGCCCGATAAGGGCAGCGGGTTAGAAGGTCAATACAGCCAGGGTAGTATCCCACCGATGCCTCCACCGAAGCTAGCGCTCCGGTTTCCAAGGCTCCTACCTATCCTGTACAAGCTGTACCAACATTCAATATCAGGCTGCAGTAAAGCTCCACGGGGTCTTTCCGTCCTGTCGCGGGTAACCTGCATCTTCACAGGTACTATAATTTCACCGAGTCTCTCGTTGAGACAGTGCCCAGATCGTTGCGCCTTTCGTGCGGGTCGGAACTTACCCGACAAGGAATTTCGCTACCTTAGGACCGTTATAGTTACGGCCGCCGTTTACTGGGGCTTCAATTCGCACCTTCGCTTACGCTAAGCGCTCCTCTTAACCTTCCAGCACCGGGCAGGCGTCAGCCCCTATACTTCGCCTTACGGCTTCGCAGAGACCTGTGTTTTTGCTAAACAGTCGCCTGGGCCTATTCACTGCGGCTTCTCGGGGCTTTAACACCCTAAGAAGCACCCCTTCTCCCGAAGTTACGGGGTCATTTTGCCGAGTTCCTTAACGAGAGTTCTCTCGATCACCTTAGGATTCTCTCCTCGCCTACCTGTGTCGGTTTGCGGTACGGGCACCTCTCACCTCGCTAGAGGCTTTTCTTGGCAGTGTGGAATCAGGAACTTCGCTACTAAATTTCGCTCGCCATCACAGCTCAGCCTTCACGGGAAACGGATTTGCCTATTTCCCAGCCTAACTGCTTGGACGCGGATATCCAATACCGCGCTTACCCTATCCTCCTGCGTCCCCCCATTGCTCAAATGGTGAGGAGGTGGTACAGGAATATCAACCTGTTGTCCATCGCCTACGCCTTTCGGCCTCGGCTTAGGTCCCGACTAACCCTGAGCGGACGAGCCTTCCTCAGGAAACCTTAGGCATTCGGTGGACGGGATTCTCACCCGTCTTTCGCTACTCATACCGGCATTCTCACTTCTAAGCGCTCCACCAGTCCTTCCGGTCTGACTTCACTGCACTTAGAACGCTCTCCTACCACTGTTCGTAAGAACAGTCCGCAGCTTCGGTGATACGTTTAGCCCCGGTACATTTTCGGCGCAGAGTCACTCGACCAGTGAGCTATTACGCACTCTTTAAATGGTGGCTGCTTCTAAGCCAACATCCTGGTTGTCTAAGCAACTCCACATCCTTTTCCACTTAACGTATACTTTGGGACCTTAGCTGGCGGTCTGGGCTGTTTCCCTTTCGACTACGGATCTTATCACTCGCAGTCTGACTCCCAAGGATAAGTCATCGGCATTCGGAGTTTGACTGAATTCGGTAACCCGGTAGGGGCCCCTAGTCCAATCAGTGCTCTACCTCCGAGACTCTTACCTTGAGGCTAGCCCTAAAGCTATTTCGGAGAGAACCAGCTATCTCCAGGTTCGATTGGCATTTCACCCCTACCCACACCTCATCCCCGCACTTTTCAACGTGCGTGGGTTCGGGCCTCCATTCAGTGTTACCTGAACTTCACCCTGGACATGGGTAGATCACCTGGTTTCGGGTCTACGACCACGTACTCATGCGCCCTATTCAGACTCGCTTTCGCTGCGGCTCCGCATCTTCTGCTTAACCTTGCACGGGATCGTAACTCGCCGGTTCATTCTACAAAAGGCACGCCATCACCCGTTAACGGGCTCTGACTACTTGTAGGCACACGGTTTCAGGATCTATTTCACTCCCCTTCCGGGGTGCTTTTCACCTTTCCCTCACGGTACTGGTTCACTATCGGTCACTAGGGAGTATTTAGCCTTGGGAGATGGTCCTCCCGGATTCCGACGGAATTTCACGTGTTCCGCCGTACTCAGGATCCACTCTGGAGAGAACAACATTTCAGTTACAGGGCTGTTACCTTCTTTGGCGGGCCTTTCCAGACCTCTTCGCTTATATCGTTCCTTTGTAACTCCGTATAGAGTGTCCTACAACCCCAAGAGGCAAGCCTCTTGGTTTGGGCTGTTCCCGTTTCGCTCGCCGCTACTCAGGGAATCGCATTTGCTTTCTCTTCCTCCGGGTACTTAGATGTTTCAGTTCCCCGGGTATGCCTTCTCATACTCTATGTATTCAAGTATGGATACTACTCCATTACGAGCAGTGGGTTTCCCCATTCGGAAATCTCCGGATCAAAGCTTGCTTACAGCTCCCCGAAGCATATCGGTGTTCGTCCCGTCCTTCATCGGCTCCTAGTGCCAAGGCATCCACCGTGCGCCCTTTCTAACTTAACCATTTCTTACTTTAGAAAGAATCACTATGTGTGATGAACTTTGCATTGCATTCAATGTGAATGTATTACTTATTGTTATCTAGTTTTCAAAGAACAATCCTGTCTCGCTAGAGACATGTTTGAAGGAATGATCCTTCAAAACTAAACAAGACGAAAACGCACGCTGCTCCATATATCCTTAGAAAGGAGGTGATCCAGCCGCACCTTCCGATACGGCTACCTTGTTACGACTTCACCCCAATCATCTGCCCCACCTTCGGCGGCTGGCTCCATAAAGGTTACCTCACCGACTTCGGGTGTTGCAAACTCTCGTGGTGTGACGGGCGGTGTGTACAAGGCCCGGGAACGTATTCACCGCGGCATGCTGATCCGCGATTACTAGCGATTCCAGCTTCACGCAGTCGAGTTGCAGACTGCGATCCGAACTGAGAACAGATTTGTGGGATTGGCTAAACCTTGCGGTCTCGCAGCCCTTTGTTCTGTCCATTGTAGCACGTGTGTAGCCCAGGTCATAAGGGGCATGATGATTTGACGTCATCCCCACCTTCCTCCGGTTTGTCACCGGCAGTCACCTTAGAGTGCCCAACTGAATGCTGGCAACTAAGATCAAGGGTTGCGCTCGTTGCGGGACTTAACCCAACATCTCACGACACGAGCTGACGACAACCATGCACCACCTGTCACTCTGTCCCCGAAGGGAAAGCCCTATCTCTAGGGTTGTCAGAGGATGTCAAGACCTGGTAAGGTTCTTCGCGTTGCTTCGAATTAAACCACATGCTCCACCGCTTGTGCGGGCCCCCGTCAATTCCTTTGAGTTTCAGTCTTGCGACCGTACTCCCCAGGCGGAGTGCTTAATGCGTTAGCTGCAGCACTAAGGGGCGGAAACCCCCTAACACTTAGCACTCATCGTTTACGGCGTGGACTACCAGGGTATCTAATCCTGTTCGCTCCCCACGCTTTCGCTCCTCAGCGTCAGTTACAGACCAGAGAGTCGCCTTCGCCACTGGTGTTCCTCCACATCTCTACGCATTTCACCGCTACACGTGGAATTCCACTCTCCTCTTCTGCACTCAAGTTTCCCAGTTTCCAATGACCCTCCCCGGTTGAGCCGGGGGCTTTCACATCAGACTTAAGAAACCGCCTGCGAGCCCTTTACGCCCAATAATTCCGGACAACGCTTGCCACCTACGTATTACCGCGGCTGCTGGCACGTAGTTAGCCGTGGCTTTCTGGTTAGGTACCGTCAAGGTGCAAGCAGTTACTCTTGCACTTGTTCTTCCCTAACAACAGAGCTTTACGATCCGAAAACCTTCATCACTCACGCGGCGTTGCTCCGTCAGACTTTCGTCCATTGCGGAAGATTCCCTACTGCTGCCTCCCGTAGGAGTCTGGGCCGTGTCTCAGTCCCAGTGTGGCCGATCACCCTCTCAGGTCGGCTACGCATCGTCGCCTTGGTGAGCCGTTACCTCACCAACTAGCTAATGCGCCGCGGGTCCATCTGTAAGTGACAGCCGAAACCGTCTTTCATCCTTGAACCATGCGGTTCAAGGAACTATCCGGTATTAGCTCCGGTTTCCCGGAGTTATCCCAGTCTTACAGGCAGGTTACCCACGTGTTACTCACCCGTCCGCCGCTAACATCCGGGAGCAAGCTCCCTTCTGTCCGCTCGACTTGCATGTATTAGGCACGCCGCCAGCGTTCGTCCTGAGCCAGGATCAAACTCTCCGAAAAAGTACAAAACCGAAGTTTTGCTTTTCGCCAGTTTGACTGACTACCTATGATGTATCATAGGATTTTTTTATAAAAACTCGAATTAACAGGTACGTTTTGTCTTGTTTAGTTTTCAAAGATCATTTTCGTTATCGCTCGTAAGCGACTTTAATATCTTAACATTTCGCTTCGGTTGAAGTCAAGAACTTTTTTCATTTTCTTTTTTCAACCTCGTTGCTGTTTTGCGGCAACGAATAATAATATACCATCTGGATTCTTTTCTTGCAATAGTTTTTTTGAAAAAAGTTTCATTTTATGAAAAATAAAAAGCACCACAGATCAAATGGCGCTTTTGTTGATGTATTAACGGTTTCTCATTTGCGGGAAAAGCAGTACATCTCTGATTGATGGAGAATTTGTTAGTAGCATGATTAATCGGTCGATACCGATTCCTAGTCCACCTGTTGGCGGCATGCCATATTCTAATGCTTCAACAAAATCGTCATCCATTAGATGTGCTTCGTCGTTTCCTTCTTCACGTTCTTTTAATTGAGCTTCAAAGCGTTCTCTTTGATCGATCGGATCGTTTAGCTCTGTGAATGCATTTGCATGCTCGCGGCGCACGATGAATAGCTCAAAGCGGTCCGTGAAGCGCGGGTCTTCAGGATTTTTCTTAGCTAATGGAGAAATCTCGACTGGGTGCCCGTAAATAAAAGTAGGCTGAACCAGTGTTTCTTCTACTTTTTGCTCGAAGAACTCATTGATAATATGACCTACTGTCATGTTTTTTGTGATTTCAACACCGTGATCAGCAGCATGCTGTTTTGCTTCTTCTACAGACATCTCTTGCCAGAAGTCTACACCTGTCGCTTCTTTGACTGCTTCAACCATATGGAGTCTCTTCCATTCAGGTTTGAGATCAATTTCATCTTCTCCATATTGAATCGTTGTTGTTCCTAGTACCTCTTGGGCAATATGAGCAATCAAGTTTTCCGTTAGGTTCATGATGTCTTTATAGTCTGCATATGCTTCATACAGCTCAATCATAGTAAATTCCGGGTTATGACGAGTTGAGACTCCTTCATTACGGAATACGCGACCAATCTCGTATACTTTCTCTAGACCACCGACAATCAGACGTTTTAAATGCAGCTCGATCGCAATACGCATATAAAGCGGCATATCAAGTGCATTGTGATGAGTAATGAAAGGACGAGCTGATGCACCACCAGGGATGCTATGCATTGTTGGTGTTTCAACTTCTAGGTATCCTTTTGAATCTAAGTATCTTCTCATTGATTGAATGATTTTGCTTCGCATGATGAACGTCTGCTTACTTTCTGGATTGACAATCAAGTCAAGGTAACGCTGACGATAGCGTTGTTCAACATCTTTTAGTCCGTGATATTTATCAGGGAGCGGGCGAAGTGCTTTTGTCAGAACCTCAAAGCTAGTCGCTTTAATTGAAAGTTCTCCTACATTCGTTTTAAATACGGTTCCCGTCACACCGATAATATCGCCTAGGTCCGAGCTTTTGAATAATTCGTAAGCTTCTTCTCCTACACTATCTTTACGTACATAGATTTGAATTTGTCCTTCTAAGTCTTGAATGTGTGCAAAGCCAGCTTTCCCTTTTCCACGCTTTGTCATCATACGGCCAGCAATTGTTACTTGAGCTGCTTTTTCTTCTAAGTCTTCTTTTGAAAACTCGTCATATTCAGCAATAATTTGTGCAGATTGATGAGAACGGTCATATCGTTCACCGAATGGATCGATACCCTCTTCTCTCATTTTATTCATTTTGTCACGTCTTACTTGGAATTGATCATTTAATTCTTCGTTATTAAGCCCTTCATTACTCATTTATATCACTCCAATAATGTATTTTGCAGAGAAAAGCAGAAAAACTGCCAGTACGTGCACTAGCAGTGAGCTACAAAAAGAAAGATAGTCTTATCCTACTTTTATTCTTTGAAGCTCTTTTGCCTCTGCTTCGATCGTAAAGTCATCTAGAACTTTTACAAGCTCCGCTCTCGTTTCACTTTGATTGATTTGGTTTCTTACATCTGCATTGCCTCGGACACCTTTTAAGTACCATGCTGCATGTTTTCTCATTTCTCTGACAGCCACACGCTCGCCTTTCAGGTCTATGAGTCTGTCTAAGTGAAGTTTGCACACAGACATTTTCTCACGCACATTAGGCTCTTCTTTTAGTTCACCCGTTTCTAAATAATGAACCGTCCGGTAAATCATCCACGGGTTTCCTAGTGCGGCTCTTCCGATCATGACAGCATCTGCACCCGTTTCATCAAGCATACGTTTTGCATCCTGAGGGGTTTTGACATCTCCATTGCCGATGACTGGAATGGAAACAGATTGTTTGACCTCTTTTATAATATCCCAATTCGCTGTTCCTTCGTACATCTGCACACGTGTCCGTCCGTGAAGCGCAACCGCTTGTCCACCTGCTCGTTCAACAGCACGGGCATTGTCGATAGCGAAGATATGGTCTTCGTCCCAGCCCATTCTCATTTTCACCGTAACAGGTTTATCTACAGCATCTACGACTGCGGATACCATTTCGTAAATCTTGTTTGGATCCAGCAGCCATTTCGCTCCTGCGTCACATTTCGTGATCTTTGGTACAGGACATCCCATATTAATATCAATAATGTCCGCCGTTGTATTCTGGTCTACAAACTTGGCCGCTTCCACGAGCGTGTCCTTTTCTCCCCCAAATATCTGAAGGCTCAACGGTTTTTCACGTTCATCAATGTACAGCATGCCCATCGTTCTGGCATTATTAATCAAGATCGCTTTGTCACTGACCATTTCAGCGCAGACTAGGCCCGCTCCAAACTCTTTCACCGTGAGTCTGAAAGCAGAGTTACACACACCAGCCATTGGTGCGAGCACTACTTTGTTTTTAATTTCAATATCTCCGATTTTAAACATCTAGTCCCCTCCTTTCCTCTTCAAGTATTGGTGAAAGTTCTTCCACCGTTATATTTAAAGCATCTGCTATTTGACCAACCATTTGGTTTGTTGGTAATCGATTGCCTCGCTCAATTTCCCCTAAGACAGAGACAGAGATGCCCAGTCTTTTGGCGAACCCTTCCTGAGTATACCCTTTTAGCTTTCGGTATGCACGAATTCTTCTACCCCACATGTCTTTTTCCATATGCTTACACCTTCTTGGTCTGTTACGGCGTTTATCTGGGCTTCGCCGATTTCTGGGCAAATCTCACTCATCGGAACAAGAACGAATAAACGTTCGTACATTCTAGGATGCGGCACTACAAGTTGTTCTGTTTCAATATTTTCACGATTATAAAGTAAAATGTCAAGGTCAGCTGTCCGTGGACCCCACCTCACTTCTCTTGTTCTGCCCAACTCCTGCTCAATGTTCTGAGTCAGTGATAGAAGTTCTTCAGGACGAAGCGAGGTGGAAATCTTCACAGCCATGTTCAAGAAGTCATCCTGATTCTCGTAGCCTACAGGTGTTGTCTCATATATAGATGAAATGGATTCAACTTGAACACCTGGATGTTCGTGAAGTTTTTTGACAGCTTCTTTTAAGTAGGTTTCCTTTTTTCCTATGTTTGAACCTAAAGCGATATATGCTGTATTGTTCATGCGCGTGATCTCGTCATTTCAATAGCAACGGACTGATAGTGTCCTGGAATTGGCGGATCTGGTTTGATTACTTTTACTGTACATTCTTGAACTGTCGGAAAGTCCTTTAACACTTGGTTTGCAATTCTTTCTGTCAGCGTTTCAACGAGGTTCACTGGATCCCCTTCTACAATATTTTTGCAGATGTTGTAGAGCTCAGCATAGTTGATGGTCTCATTTAGGTCATCCGTTTGTCCTGCCTTACTTAAATCAAGTGAAGCTGTTAGGTCCACACGAAAGCGCTGGCCTAGTTTATTCTCTTCTGCAAATACACCGTGATAGCCGTAAAATTCCATTCCGTTTACATATACTTTATCGATGATAAGCGCCTCCTTTATTCAGCATGGCATCCATCATTTTTGCCATTCTTGCGATTTCTTTTACATCATGCACTCGGACCATCGCGCTGCCCTTTTGAATCCCAAGACAGACCGTTGCACCCGTTCCTTCAGTACGTTCTTCAGGCGGCAGGTCTAAAACTGCACCGATGAATCGTTTGCGGGATGTTGCTAGAAGCAGCGGATACCCTAGGTGGCAAAAATGTTCAAGTTCATTCATGACCATGAGGTTGTCAGTTTTATTTTTCGCAAATCCTACACCAGGGTCTAATATAATCATGTCATCACGGACACCCGCTTGTTTTACAATTTGAACACTTTCTTTCAGATCTGCAATCATATCTGAAATCAGATGGGTGTAATTCCGCTCTGGTCGATTGTGCATTAAGATGATTGGCACGTTGTGCTTCGCTGCCACATGCGCCATTTGAGGATCAGCTTTCGCCCCCCATACATCATTAATGATTGAGGCTCCTGCTTTCACTGCCTCATCTGCTACATGGGCTTTATACGTATCAATAGAAATAGGTATGTCCAATTCTTTTGTGATCTTCTCAATGACAGGAATGACCCTTGAAAGCTCCTCTTGCTCTGAGACAAGTGCCGCTCCCGGCCGAGTCGATTCACCGCCAATATCAATAATATGCGCCCCATCTTCTATGAGCTGCGTTGCATGAGCCAGCGCTTTATCAATTTGATTGAATTTTCCTCCATCTGAAAAAGAGTCCGGTGTGACATTTAAAATGCCCATGACCAATGTCTTCTCTTCATAACTAAGGGTATGGTGCTTGGCTTGTATGATTTTAGGCTGTTTTATCAATTGTTGTGTCATTGTGTCCACCTACTCTTTATGTTCTAGACGTGCTTTTTTATATTCTGTTCTCAGCTTGGTCGAAATCGTTCGGTTGTGGTTTTGCAGGACGGTGTCTCCGATATTTTTAAAAGGCACAATTCCCTGAACCGAATTGGTCATCCACGCCTCATCAGCTGAGAGCAAGTGTGAGAGTGGATATCTTCCTTCTATTAGTGGGATCCCCGAAGCTTGCAGCGTTTCGATACAATATCGACGGGTAACCCCGTTTAAAATGCCGGTATCAAGTGAAGGTGTATAGATCACATCTTTTTTTCGCCAAAATAGATTTGACGTAATTCCTTCTGCCACATCGTCTTCTTTTGTTAAAAAGATCCCTTCTATCGACGGATCGTTCCCTACTTCTCTTTTCGCCAGCAGGTTGTTCATGTAATGATGCGACTTGAGCCGTCTTGGACCTTCCGGTGTGTTTCTTCTTGTATCAAGAATGATTCCCTGTTTTTCATCTACTATTGATTCAGGCCGGAATGGGGAGATCATCACAAAAACAACAGGCTCCTCATAAGGGTCTGCAGAAAATCCATTGCCTCTGCCCGCAGAAACATTGAAGCGGATCCTCGCATGACCGCCCGTTATTTGGTTTTGATTGAATAATGTATGAATGATGTCGAGTACAAATGGTTTCTCTATTGTGGATTCGATGCAAAGGTCACGCAATGATTGATTGAGCCTTTCAAGATGCCAGTCTAACAAGAAGACTTGTCCTGCTAGAGAGGTAAATGTTTCGAATACACCGATGCCATATAGAAAACCATGATCAAAAGGAGAAAGAGTCGCGTCTTTCTCCTCTATATACTGACCGTTCAGGTAAATGATCATGCGTTTACTTCATTCCCCTTTTTACGATAGGTTTCAATGAAATTTCTGAGCATTTCTTTACCGAAGGACGTCATAATCGATTCTGGATGGAATTGAACACTTTCAATCGGAAGTTCTTTATGGCGAATGGCCATGAGTTCGCCTTCCTTTGTGCTCGCTGTTCTGACAAAGCACTCCGGCAGCGTCTCGTCTTTAACAATTAATGAATGATATCTCGTTGCGACGAGCGGATTTTGGAGTCCCGTGAAGACACCTTTGCCGTCATGTTCAATCTCTGATGTTTTCCCATGCATTAACCGCTCCGCACGAATGACATCTCCACCAAATACTTGTGCAATGGATTGATGACCTAAACAGACACCAAAGATCGGAATCTTCCCAGCAAAATGTTTGATCGCTTCCATACTAATTCCTGCTTCATCCGGACTGCAAGGTCCTGGAGAAATCATCAGAAAGTCTGGCTTGAGCTCTTCGATTTCTTGAATAGTGACTTGATCGTTTCGTTTTACAATCAGTTCTTCCCCAAGCTCACCTAAATACTGGACCAGGTTGTACGTAAATGAATCGTAATTATCAATCATTAATATCATACTCTGCTCACCTCTAACTCAAAATAGTCTCTTCTTTGCTCAACTGTAATGCTTTTTTCACTGCATAGGCTTTTTTAATCGATTCTTTGTATTCGTGCTTTGGTACAGAATCGATGACAATGCCTGCACCTGACTGCATGAAGGCTCTGCCCCCTGTACAATAAGCCGTACGAATGACGATATTAAAATGCATATCTTGATTGAATCCAAACCAGCCTATAGATCCAGTATAAAGCCCACGTCTTGTTGGCTCAAGTTCTTCTATGATTTCCATTGTTCTCACTTTTGGCGCACCTGTAATCGTTCCGCCTGGGAATACAGCTCTCATGACATCTACTGCATCACAATCATCACGCAGCTCCCCTTGGACATTTGATACAATGTGCATCACGTGTGAATATTTCTCAATGGCCATAAATTCGTTCACCTTGACTGAGCCATAAGTAGACACTCGTCCAAGATCATTCCGCTCAAGATCAACAAGCATCACATGTTCTGCGCGTTCTTTTTCATCTTCAATGAGTTCTTTTGCCAGCGCTTGATCTTCTGCATCATCCTTGCCTCTTGATCTTGTGCCAGCGATCGGTCTTGTTTCGAGCTGAATGCCTTTTTTCTTAATAAGCAGTTCTGGAGATCCACAGACAATTTGGAAATCTGGCGTGTGCAGATATGACATATATGGAGATGGATTCACGTGACGTAATGTTTTGTATAAATGATATGGGTGGGTATGAAGCTGTTCATCTTGTCTAATCGATAGGTTCACTTGGAACACGTCACCGCTGGCGATATATTGTTTAATCGATTCTACAGCTTCCCCGAAAGCTTCTTCAGTAAAAGGTGCAGCAGGTACACATTCCGAAGAAGACACGTTGACAGGTGAATGTGCTGATTCTTCTGATGTGCTTGTCCAGCTTTGCTTTAATTCTTCGAGTCTTTGATGAACTTCACTGACAGGTTCGTCTCCTTCTGTATGAGTGATCAGCCAGAGGACGTCTTTATTATGATCAAAGACAGCGACATCATTGAATACGAGGAAATACAAATCAGGCGTCTTCAAATCATCGATGGACAGCATTTTAAAATGCTCGATATATCTTGCGTAATCATAGCTCAAAAATCCAATCGCTCCACCTTGGAAGTCAGGGTATTCGTCGTTCGTTTCGGTTTGTAGGGTTTGAAACCAATCAGCAAACGCCCTAAAAGGATCTCCCTCTTTGAACAACACCTCATTCTGATAATGGATGGTGGTCATCCCGTCCTTCCCTTTCGCTTTAGCGATCGGATGAATGCCGGCAATACTGTATTCTCCGCCACGTGCACTTTCAAGAAGGACGTGATGTGATTCATGAGCCGTTAATTGTTCGTATCGTTTCAAGAATGCATCTTTCGTAAAAGGAATTTTGATGCCCATCGGCCTACGTTGTGTCATGTAATCATCCTTTTTTATTTTCATTAATCTTATTGTAATGCAATCCATTTTAATTAGAAAATAGTATTTGCTTTCCATCTTCAGAATTCATGAAAAAACCCCAGCAAATGCTGGGGTGTATTGTTTAATCAAATTGATAAAGCGGCGTACTAAGGTAACGTTCACCATTACTTGGAATAATCGCTAGAACCTTTTTCCCTTTACCAAGCTTCTTCGCTGTTTGAAGCGCTGCATAAATGGCTGCTCCTGAAGATATACCACCAAGGATTCCTTCTTCTTTCGCTGCCTTTCTTGCAAGTTCAAATGCATCTTCGTTTTTCACTTGGATAATGCCGTCATATACTTCTGTGTTCAAGATAGATGGAACAAACCCTGCTCCGATGCCTTGAATTTTATGCGGACCTGGTTTCCCGCCTGATAGTACAGGAGAATCTGTTGGTTCTACCGCATAAAGCTGAATAGATGGAATGGCTTCTTTCAGGACTTCACCAGCACCTGTAATCGTACCGCCCGTACCAACTCCTGCAATAAATGCATCAAGGTCGCCGTCAAACTGTTCAAGAATCTCTTTCCCTGTTGTGCGGCGGTGAATCTCAGCATTGGCTTCATTGCTGAACTGCTGAGGCATGAAGTATCCGTGCTCTTCTGCTAATTCTTCTGCTTTTTTGATGGCACCTTTCATTCCTTCTGCACCCGGTGTTAATACAAGCTCTGCACCGTAAGCGCGTAAAAGGTTGCGGCGCTCCTGACTCATTGTATCCGGCATAACTAAAATCGCATTGATTCCTTTTGCAGCCGCGACCATCGCAAGACCGATTCCTGTGTTTCCACTTGTTGGCTCAATGAGTGTGTCACCAGCTTTTAATGTACCTTTTGCTTCAGCATCTTCGATCATCGCTAACGCAATACGATCTTTTACACTGCTGCCTGGGTTCATATATTCAAGTTTCAAGTAGACATCCGCACTGTCTTCATCTACTAAACGGTTTAATTTAACGACTGGTGTATTTCCTATTAGTTCAAAAACTGAATTTGCAATACGAGCCATCACTAACACCTCTATCTCCGAGTAATTTTATTGTATTAATATTAAATTATCAATTTCGAAAAATTTTGTCAATGCTTTTAGTCCTGCTCTCCATCGTAAAACCATGTGACTTTTGCTTCTTTCCACAGGGTTTTGACATTCGCCTTTTCACCCAGATCTTCCATGGCGATCTGCCTTTTGATCTGATCTTTGACTTCTTCATAAGAGAAGGAGCGGCCATTTAATTTTTCTTTTAATTGTATGATGGCATAACCGTTTTTGATCTCGATCGGCTCTTTCGTCCATTCATCTGGCTGAAGCTTTTGGGCTTCTTGTATGTATAGGGCTGGGATGCTTTCTTGTTCTTCTGTGACAAATCCAAGATCTCCGCCGTAAGGAGAGGTATATCGATCGGTGGATCGTTCAGCTGCTACAGCTTCGAAGCTAGATCCGCCCTTTAAATCTTTTAATACACTTTGTGCCTCGTCTTTTGTTTTCACAACAATGTGTCGAATTCGGTATGAGTCATCATATTGATACAAGTCTTTGTTTTTTTCATAAAAGGATTTGGCTTCTTTTTCAGAAACGACCGCATCTCTCGTTAGAAGCTGTTCTAATAAAATTTGATAACGAATCTGCTCTTTCCATTCCTTTTCACTTGTATGACCGTCTTCGTAGAAATTATTAGATACCGCTTTCAGCATCAGCAGCTCACGATTGATCTCTTTTGAAGATACCTCCAGCTTGTTTTCTTTCGCAAGCTGATTGACTACCTTCTGATTGATCATTTGTTCAAGTGTTGCCTTTCCGTAGCGGTCTTCCATTTTCTTTAACCATTCTTGACGTGTGACTTTCTCTTTCCCAATAGAAGCAATTTCTTCACCGCTCTTCCCATTTGAAGAAGCTTGCGACATTTGTGACTTTGTTAATACATATGCAATGACAACGGCATTAATCATGAGCAGAACGAGGATAAATGTCCATACCACTCTTGCTTTCAGTCTCATCTTTCGTCTCCTTTCCATTCTAAAAAGAAAACCCGCTGCTTAGAGCTTAGCGGGTTATTTCTTCACGTAGCTCTTCTAGCTCTTCTTTTGTAAATACATACGTTTCGTTACAAAAATGGCATTGAGCTTCTGCTTGTCCGTCTTGTTCAATCATATCCTCAATTTCGGCTTTCCCTAGGCTGATAATACCGTTGGCAAACCGTTCTTTTGAGCAGTTACAAGAAAATTCGACAGGTACAGTTTCTAAAATTTGAGGTTTTTCACCGAGCACTTCTTCTAAAATTTCTTCAGGAGTCATCCCTTTTTCAATCAGTTTAGAGATTGGTTCAATGGTTGATAATCTCTTTTCGAGTCTTTCGATGACTGCATCTTCTGTTCCAGGCAGCAATTGAATGATGAAACCGCCTGCTGCAAGGATCGAGTTATCTGGATTGACAAGAACACCCACACCTACAGAGGATGGCACTTGTTCAGAGGAGACGAGGTAATAAGTAAAGTCATCTCCAATTTCACCTGAGACAATTTCTGTTTGCCCTGTAAAGTGGTCTTTCAGTCCGATATCTTTGACAACACTTAACGTTCCAGATGTTCCAACAGCACGTCTAACGTCCAGCTTCCCATGTTCATTTAAATCAAAGTGAACTTGTGGGTTTGAGACATATCCGCGCACCTGACCTTTTGCGTTTCCATCCGCAATGATGGCTCCGATCGGCCCACCACCTTCAATTTTGACAGTTAATTTATTCTCGCCTTTCAGCATGGCTCCCATCATGACAGTCGCTGTCATGGTTCTGCCGATTGCAGCTGAAGCAGTTGGCCACGTATGGTGTCTCCTCTGCGCTTCGTTGATTGTATCTGTTGTGTTCGCAGCATACGCACGGACTTTCCCGTCATATGCTAACGCTTTAACTAAATAATCCATTTTGATTAAACCCTCCTATAATACACCGACACGATTGCGTTCATAAATTAATTGGAGCCCTTTTAATGTGAGGAACGGATCGACAATATCAATACAGTCTGATTCATTTCCAATCAATGTAGACAAACCGCCTGTTGCAATGACTTTCGGTGTTTGTTTGGCTTGCTGCTTCATCCGTTTCACTATTCCCTCGACTTGACCAACATATCCATACAGGATACCTGATTGCATCGCACTGATCGTGTTTTTCCCTACGATATGATCTGGACGAACAATTTCAATCCTTGGCAGCTTAGCCGCTCTTGTATATAAAGCCTCTGTTGAGATGGTAATACCCGGTGCAATTGCGCCACCCATGTATTGTTTTTGTTCATTGATATAGCAGTAGGTTGTGGCTGTTCCAAAGTCTACCACAATGAGAGGTGCCCCATACAGGTGAATGGCCGCCACTGCGTTCACAATTCGATCAGCGCCGACTTCCTTTGGATTGTCACACATAATGTTTAATCCAGTCTTCATGCCAGGCCCAACGATTTGAGGAGTAATGTGAAAATACTTTTCGCACATTCTTTCCAGAGCAAACATCATTGGCGGGACAACAGAAGAAATGATAATCCCTTCTATCTGGTCAAACATCAGCCCTACATAGTCAAATAAGGATCGGATTGCCATACCAAATTCATCTTCTGTTTTATGACGGCTTGTTTCAATCCGCCAATGGTAGTTCAAATCGCCATTATGATAAACACCTAAAACGGTATTTGTGTTTCCTACATCTATCACGAGTAACAACTTCATCACCACTTTGAATAGTGTCTCAAAAAGAGCATTTTTCGACTTTCTATCATACCATACACGAATTGAGTTCCATTTGTAAACAATTCGAAACCGATCCATTCATGAATCGAAATAAAAAAAGCTGCCGGTGAGCCCGACAGCTTTTTATAGAAGGAGATTAAATCTCCTCGTCTTCTTCTTTTTTCTTGATGTTCACTTTCACATCATCGTTTTTCTCTTCGTCATCTGCGTATACACGCTCTGGAAGCTTTCCAGTATCGTAAAGAGATTTAATTTGTTCAGCATCTAATGTTTCCACTTCTAGAAGAGCTTGTGCGATGATTTCTAGCTTATCTTTATTCTCAGTGAGAATTTGTTTCGCACGTTCGTAGCTTTCTTTGATGAAGCGCTGAACTTCTTGGTCAATTTCATAAGCGATCGCTTCACTATAATTCGGCTCGTTGTTGAAATCACGGCCAAGGAATACTTGACCTCCTTGTGCTTGACCGAATTGTAGAGGACCAAGTTTATCAGACATACCGAACTCTGTGACCATTCTTCTTGCAATGCCTGTTGCACGCTGGAAGTCGTTGTGAGCGCCTGTACTTACCTCACCAAACGTAATTTCCTCTGCAACACGACCGCCGAGCAAGCCGACGATTTTATCAAGAAGCTCTGGCTTCGTTTGGAAATAACGGTCTTCTCTTGGAAGCATGACCGCATATCCGCCTGCCTGACCACGAGGAACGATCGTTACTTTATGCACCATGTCAGCTTCGTCAAGGACAAGTCCAATGACGGTATGACCTGCTTCATGGTACGCCACGATATTGCGTTCTTTCTTCGAAATGACACGGCTTTTCTTAGCCGGTCCAGCAATGACACGGTCAGTTGCTTCGTCGATATCACGCATATCAATTTTCTTTTTGTTTTGACGGGCAGCAACAAGTGCTGCTTCGTTTAGTAAGTTCTCAAGATCTGCTCCAGAGAACCCTGGTGTTCTGCTTGCAATGGCTTTCAAGTTGACTGTATCATCAAGCGGTTTGTTTTTCGCATGAACCTTCAGTACTTCTTCACGGCCAATGACATCTGGGCGGTCAACCGTAATTTGACGGTCAAAACGTCCCGGACGTAGCAATGCAGGATCTAGGATATCTGCACGGTTCGTTGCAGCAATGATAATAATACCTTCGTTGGCACTAAAACCATCCATTTCAACAAGAAGCTGGTTAAGCGTTTGTTCACGCTCATCATGACCACCGCCAAGACCTGCTCCACGCTGACGACCCACTGCATCAATCTCATCAATAAAGATTAAGCAAGGTGCATTCTTTTTCGCATTTTCAAACAAATCACGTACACGTGATGCACCGACACCGACGAACATCTCGACGAAGTCAGAACCACTGATGCTGAAGAAAGGAACGCCTGCTTCTCCTGCAGATGCTCTCGCAAGCAATGTTTTACCTGTACCTGGAGGTCCTACCAGTAAAACCCCTTTAGGGATTCTTGCGCCAAGCTCCGCAAATTTACGTGGATCTTTTAAGAATTCAACCACTTCTACGAGCTCTTGTTTTTCTTCATCCGCACCGGCAACATCTTTAAATTTCACACGTTTCTTCTCTTCTGTGTAAAGCTTCGCCTTACTCTTACCAAAGTTCATGACACGGCTTCCACCGCCTTGAGCTTGGTTCAATAAGAAGAAGAACAGGATAAAGATGATGATGAATGGAATGATGGTTGTCAGAACTTGCAGCCATCCATTTGTTTCAGGTGCTGGTTCTACTTTTACATCTGTATTCTTCAGTGCACTGTAAATTTGGTCAACTCCTTGACCGTCTGGAACGTGGGTAATGAAGTATTCATCTTTCTTCGCGCCATCTAATTGACCACGAATTTCATAAACCCCTCTTACAGGCTGGATGGAGATACTCTCCACTTTTCCCGCACTTAAATTTTGCGAAAATTTGCTGTAAGACATGTTCTCAGGCTTTTGATTAGGGGATCCTAACCAACTGACAACCCCTATCACAAGTAATAAAATAAGTATATAAAAAATCGTATTACGAAAAACCCGATTCATTCCTTACCTCCTCCCACAGTAAGCACAACTATGTTCAATAGTATCATAGAAAATCATTCCAACACAACCAATAACCTCATGTAAACGTGTGCTCATTAGCCTTCGTAAACAGATGGTTTTAACACTCCAATATACGGGAGGTTTCGGTAACGTTCGGCAAAATCCAATCCATAGCCAACAACAAATGCATCTGGTACTTCAAACCCAACATAATCTGCTTTGATGTCTGCTTTGCGGCCGCTTGGTTTATCAAGCAATGTCACAATTTTAATGGAGTTTGCTTTACGGTATCGGAAAAGCTCTACCAGATAACTCAAAGTTAACCCACTGTCGATGATATCTTCCATAATTAGAATATCTCTTCCTTCAACAGAAGTATCTAGATCTTTGATGATCTTCACTTCTCCAGAAGATACGGTAGACTTTCCGTAGCTAGATACATCCATAAAATCAAGCTCTAAATATGTATCAATGTGTTTGATCAGGTCTGCCATGAATGGAAGAGCCCCTTTCAAAACACCAATAGCCAGGGGAAATTTACCATCATAATCGCTGGTTAATGTTGCACCCAGTTCCTTCACTTTTAGCTGGATCTCTTCTTCTGAGATCAAAATCTTTTCAATATCTTGTTTCATGCTTTTGCTTGCCCCCTACAAATTTTCGTGCTGTCTATATTGTAATACAATGAGATCGCTGTTTGTCATATCAATTTCTTCAAAAACGGATTTTTTCAGACCTGGGATCCAGATGATTTGATGATCCGAGTCAGTGACGATCGGCCAGCTGTCTCTTTCTGCAAGAGGCACTTTTTTATCAATAAATATATCTTTCACCTTTTTTGATCCATTCATCCCTTTTAGTTTGATTCGATCACCGTTTTTTCGTGAGCGAATGATCAAAGGAAGACGAACATGATCTTTTTGAAGCAAGAAAAAATGGTTTCCGTTCCGTGCATCCTTCGGAACATGATTTGATACCAAGATAGACTGTCCATTCGGGAGAAAAAGTTCCTCGCCAAGCTCACCTTTTAAATGATGAGTATATGACTGATCTATGACAAGCGATCGTTCAAAGGTAAACATACAGTGATCATAAGATTTGACAGCTTGTAAACCTTTTGGCAAATCTAATGATCCAGACGGTTGATCAGTATGAGATAACCAGTCCAAAGTCCCTAGAATATGCTGGTTTGAAAACGCTGATTGAGTGTTTTCATAAAGATAGTTTAATATTAGTTGAATGCCTCTTCTTTGTAAAGGCAAAGGCAGGTCAAGCAAAGGCTTCGTTTTGATCTCAATTTGCTTAGGCGTTTGATTCGTAATGACTTGATGCATTTGATCCTTTGTTAATGCCTGCAAGTACTGCTCATCCTCAGTCAGCATGTCACTTACAAACTGAAAGCTTTCATGCACATGAGGTGCCTCTTCTTTTAACACGGGAAGAACGTGTCTTCTGATCCGGTTTCTCAAGTAGTCATCGGTGTGATTGCTTTGATCAATGACATAAGGAACTTGTTCTTTTTCGCAAGAAGTGAGTACATCATCCTTAGAATATCCAATCAGCGGACGAATCAGCCACCCTTCTTGAAAAGGGCGCTTTGCTTGCATACCTGCGAGTCCTATTCCAACAGTCCCTCTTGTCAGCCTCATCACCATTGTTTCTACTTGATCGTCTCCATGATGTGCAAGCGCTATAAATTGAGCGTTGTACTGTTCCATCAATTGACGAAAGAAAGCATATCTGCACTCTCTTGCAGCTGCCTGCTTGTTTAAGCGGTTTTCTTTTGCATATTGGGTGACCTGTATACGAGCCGATTCAAAAAGGATCTCATGCTCTTTACAGTACGCTTCAACAAATGCCAAATCAGCAAAGGATTCTTCTCCTCTGAACATGTGATCTACATGGGCTGCAATCAGCTGAAAGGAACCTTTTCGACGTTTGTTTAGTTCATGCAGCAAGAGCATAGAATCTGGTCCGCCAGAAACCCCGACAATGACTGTCGTATTTTCAAGGAAAACATCATGTTTTTTCAAAAAAGATTCAATTCTATTCACAACTTCCTCCTCACAAAGAGCAGGTAATTTAAAGATATACATATCCTATCACTTTCATTAGCTCCAAGCAAAGAAGAAGCCTGCTTTTTTACAGCTCTATAATAGGAATAAAACCACATAAGCACAGTAAAGAGCGAGCACACTGCATAAGATGAGAATGGTTTCAAAAAGCCCGCCTGATTTTTTGCGTACTGATGTTCTTTTCGCAGCAGCAACTCTTGATCGTGAAGGTACGGCCTGTTGATGTTGGGAAACAGCTGGCTTTTGCCTAGTTTGCTGTGATGGCTTCTTTTGTCGTGATTTTCTTGAAGCAAGCAATTGTCCTTCTTTCAGCATCGCGCTTTTCATGTCTGCCGCTGATTGATATTTGCCTTGGAGAGCCGCTTTTAACACCCTCTCATATCGCTTTAATAAAGGATGTCCTTCAATCGCCCGATAAAGCTGCTTTTCTGGTTCTGCCCCTTTTTTAAATTCTTTTTTATAGGCACAGTTCACCATGACCATACTTAAAGCAAATAGATCATAAGAAGGTTCTGCTTTTCTTGTACCGAAGCCCCAGTAGCCGCGGTCAAAAAACTCGGTGTATTCCTTAATCGCCCTTCCTGCCTTCGTTGTTCCTCCAACATCAATACATCGAATCGTAGCTGGGGGGCCTGAAACGATGAGATTATCAGGCTTCAAGTCACCGAATATCCAGCCTTCCTTATGTAAGTGAGCAAGGTTAGACAACAGTTGAATCATGAGAACGACGATCCATTCATCGCCTTTTTGTTTCACAAATTCAAGCAGCAATGGTCCTCTGACATACTCCATGACATAAAACGACCGTTTCTCTGACATACCAGGATAAAGAGCATCATCCATATCATAAAAAGAAGGCCCCATGGTTTTCACAGGAGCCTTTGAAAAGGATTTTAATACATTGACTTCAGATGCAATGAGCATACTGTCATCACTCACTTTAAGGGCCACTTGCCCCTTTGACGATTCGGCCAGATAAACCACACCGTTCGCCCCTTTTCCCAGCTCTTTTACAATGCGGTAATGTTGTTGATGCCACTTTCCTTTTATCATTGTACCTAATGGGATGTTAGAAGCCGAATTCATCATGTTCTTCCTTCGCTTCAAGCAGCCCTTTTCGTGAACGAACTGATTTGAAATGCTGGAGTGCTTCTCGAATTGCTGGTCCAGTCGGTGTAATTCCTCCTGTTGTCAGCTTCGGGAAAATCGATGATAACGAATCGAACCGAGGCGTCCAGTTCAACACAATTTCTGCATCTGAGTTTTTCCCGGGAAATACACACATCCCAAACTGATTTTCACCAATTCTCGAATTTAGACTAATAGAGAGATCGATGAGTGCTTCTTTGACCGTTGGCAGCTTCGGTTTCATACTTGCACTCGTATCCACAAGCACAAGCACTTGAAGATGAACCGTCTCACCGAGCTCGTCCACAACCTCCATCACTTCTCCACGCTTATCTGGGGGAAGTTCTTCAATTTCAGTATCTTTGCCAAGAATTTGCTGCAATTCTTTATTCACAACACCTTGTAACGTTTGCGTCATCGCCTTTTTTGTCACCATTTGTACGGTTTGAGACAATTGCTGAACGTAGACAACCTGATGAATGCCTCCGCCTGCTAGAGCAATCCCCTCTACTTCTTTCATCGCTTCATGATCGTGTCTGTTCTCTTCCATAATGCCAATGACATTGACTGTGATCCCTTGCTCCTTTGCCAATGCGGCAATCGCAAGTGGGTCTTCCCCATGATTTGAGCAGCCATCTGTAATCAGTAAGATTTGGTTTACGTGACCTTTTCGCATCTTCATTCCTCCTGGGATTGTAACTGAATGCTTATATCCCCATCATCGCCAGAAGAAATTCATATTATACGATATTTCAAGAAATCTCTTGTTTCTGAAGATAGAATGTACCTGTCGGAATGGATGCCCATTTTGGTGTATTGTGGTCGAGCCTAATGACGACAACCGTCATATCGTCATCAATTTGACCTGCTCTTGTGCGAATGACCTCCTCCATTAATAAATCAGCAATCTCTTGCGGATCTTCTGTTTTAAAGCTCTTCATTTTTCGTTTGACCCACAAATCATGATTTTCGATATGCTTTGGTCCTTCAAAGATACCGTCGCTCATCATGATAAGGAGATCTCCTGCCTTCATCTGTTCACTCACCACTTCTACTTCAAATTCATCAATAATGCCAATAGGCAAGTTGCTGGCCTGTACCTTCATCACTTGATCACCACGTTTAATAAAACTTGGAGTGGAGCCAATCTTGAGGAACTTACAGCTCGCATCCTGTAAATCAATGATGGATAAGTCTAATGTGGAATAGATTTCATCTGTTGTCCGTAAAGATAAAATGCTATTAATTGTTTTAATCGCTACTTTTTCATCAATACCAGACGCCAAAATTTTTTCTAACAGCTTGATCGTTTCATTGCTTTCAAAATGGGCTCTTGCTCCATTTCCCATCCCATCACTAATAGCTGCGGCATATTTACCTGCACCCAGCTCCATCATGCTGTAGCTGTCTCCAGATACTAATCCTCCGCCTTTCGCTGCATGTGCTACACCTGTAGACACTCGATACGATTTTGCAGAACCGAATACAACATGACAATAACCTGTTGGATGCTCCGCACACTGCTCTGCTTTGACTAAAACTTGTTCTTCTAAAATATCCGAGAGCATTGGAGCGATGATTTTTTCGCATTCCCCATGACCTTGGCAATAGGGAATTCTCATCTCTATATCAACATTTCCCTGTTCTAAGCTATAAATTTCAACTTGCTGAATTTCAATTCCAAAGTTCTGAAGTGCTTCTATCATCTGCTCTTCCTGAATAAAATGCTGCTCTCTTTCTCGTTTTATTTCCCGGGAAAAATCCTCCATGACTTGTGAGACACCCATGAGTTGTTCAGCCACAAGGCGCCTGCTGTCTTGGACCTTTTTCTTTAAGGTCTGGTTTGCTTTATAGTAAGCTATCTCCTCTTCAATCAATTCTTCTACATGCTTTGATTTTGAGCAGTGCTGACTGAATTTCTTTTTCAACTTCCGGTTATGCTCGTACGTTTTTTCATCAGATTCATGCATAACTTGTTTCATGAGTTCATAGGTTGTATCAAAGTTCTGCACCCAGCATTTATTTTTCTTATAGCACGTTTGACAGGAACGTTCTGTGATCGTACTTAAAAAAAGATCTACATCCTCTTCCTGCTTCTTCTCCTCAGGAATGGATTCGTAAAATGTCGCAAAACTCTCAGACAGCGCATGAAATACATTAGAGAATTGATCTACCTTTTTTGCTGTCACGTCTCGTACTTTTCTAGCATATTGCTGCTGTTCCTGTACATGCTCTACCGTACCAGGAATATATTTTGCCACCTTGGACGTTACTGACTGTGGCGTGAGTAAAAACAGTGCAACTGCGATGAGTGATTCATATAGCGTGGTCATTAGCCCTGCTGACCCTTCACCGTAGAGGGAGATTAGTAAAGAACCCACAATCAAGCCGATGGCGGCTCCTGCTTTTTTCCCCTCTTTTAGTAATCCGCCTAATAAGCCCGAGAAGGCAAGCAGACTCATCTGATAAAGGTTGCCGATGTTGGCGAGACCAAGAATTAATCCAGTTACAACACCCACTGTACAACCAATACTCGCTCCTCCAATAAAGGCAAAGCTCAGCACTACATATCGTGACAAAATATGCTCTGCCTGCATTCCTTGAAATGTGATCCCAGCCAGACCAGTTAAAACTGAAGCGATTAATATCATAAAGCAAATAATTTCTTCAACCTTTAAGGAGTGTTTGATTTTCCTGACTGTAAAGATCGGCAAACTTTGAAGAAAAATCAGTGTCAAAATGAAGGCAAGTCCAGCTTCAACCCCTGACATCACATAGTCATAGCTTTGAACCGCACCCTGCTCGAGGTATACAAAAGCTCCCCTGGTCATCAGCATTGAGAGCACAATCACAACCGGTAATGTTTTCACTGGGTCTTTGATGATAAATGAAACGACCTTTGACATGAGGAGGAACACGATCAATGACGCAAATACGAATAATGCATTTTGAGGTGATATCGTCATCGCTCCAGCGAGTAAAGCAAGACAAGCAAGCATCGCTTTATCCCTTTTAATGAGCAGCATGGACCCAAAGAAAGGCAATGCAAACGGCATAATTTCAGATAAGATAAAGGCTCGTCCCAATAAAAAGCCCAGAACAACATAAATAAACCCTTTATAGAAAAAAAGAGAATGCGTATGATGAAGAAACAGGTTTTTCATCTTTTTTAACCCTGCACTGATTCTTTCAAACCCGGCTCCCGTTAAATCAGTTCTTCTTTCTAGTTTTTCCATCTTTTCATCCCCCACCTGATATTCGTTGCTTGTCATTATAGCGAAGGTGAAAAAGAAATTTTGTCAAAAGAAGTTGTCGTTTCCATAAAACGTTCGACGCTTTATTTGCCAAAAAGGCATACTTTCTTGAAAGTCGATGTCTTTCATCAGAATTTTACGAAAGCACAAAAAAACAGCTTTCCTATAGAAAGCTGTTTTGAAGATGACCCGTACGGGATTCGAACCCGTGTTACCGCCGTGAAAGGGCGGTGTCTTAACCGCTTGACCAACGGGCCTTGCTTATTGTTCTTTTTAAAAGGATAGCGGCGGAGGGGATCGAACCCCCGACCTCACGGGTATGAACCGTACGCTCTAGCCAGCTGAGCTACACCGCCATAATGTAAAATGCGCTAAGAAGCACAAGAACTATAATACAAAGGATTCGCTTGTCCGTCAATAGAAAGTTTTAAATTAAATGGCAAATGCACAAAAAACGTTGAATTTGTATTAAAAAAAGCACCCGCTAAACAGCAGATGCTTTGTTGTGAAAAATATATAGAAAGCAGCAACAAGTTAACCTCTTCTTGCTCCGCGCCCCCCACGTTTTGATTCCGTGTTACGTTTTAAAGATGTTAAGCGATCTTCGCTATCTTTTAAGAATTTGTTCATTTTTTGCTCAAACGATTCCTTCGGACGGAAATCATTTCTGCTCGGTCTTGATTGTTGTTGTTGAGGACGATCTTTTGCTTTTTTAATGGACAAGCCGATTTTACCGTCTTTTTCAACGTTAATCACTTTCACTTCAACTTGTTCACCGACTTTTAAATGCTCATTAATATCTTTTACATAGTTATCGGCTACCTCACTGATATGAACGAGACCAGTTGAACCGCCTGGCAACTCCACAAAAGCTCCAAAATTTGTAATGCCCGTAACTTTCCCTTGTAACTTGCTGCCAACTTCAATCGACATAAAAAAAGTGCTCCTCCTTAGACTTATAAAAAAATCTCATTTGTTCAATTATACATAAACTGAATTTTAAGTGTCAACAAGGCTAATCGCTCTTATTGCCCACATCAAAGATTTTTTCGCCTTTTTTAGACATATAATAGTCCCGTCGTGCCAGTTCGAGTACGTATTCTTTGCTTTTCAGCTTTTTGATTTCATCAGAAATATCTTCCTGCTTTGTTTGTAATTGCTTCAATTCTTTTTCAAGCGCAACCTTCTTCTCTTCTTTTTCTTTCAATGCAGACGATTGCGACCAGAGGGCACTTGTTACCAAAACAGCAAACATGAGCACAATGACTCCAAAAACGGTAAGCCTTCTAAGGAGTCCCCGGCGTTTGCGTTTTAGGCGCTGCGCTTGCTGTTCCATTTGTTTTTGATAATCATTTTGAATTTGTGCGATATTTCTTTTTCTCTCGTTCAAGGATGAAGGCCTCCTCTCTTACTTTGTCCAGAATTGTTTCCATTTCGTTTTCATGGTACGAGATAATTTCTTGATCCCTTGTAAAATTCCTGCTCCTTTTGAGAAAAACAACCTCATTGATGTTCGCCATTTTTCGGGAATTCGATGAATAATGGTCACATTGAGTAACCAAATAAGCGGATAACAAACAATATACAGCACCTTCCACACGAGTCGAAACGCAAAACGAACAAGGCGTAAGAGCGAGTGGAACAAGAACAGAAGAGCACTTATGATCAAACCGACGATCCAGCGAATGGGCTGGAAAACCATCGACATGATCAGCCTTTTCAGGAAGAGAACAGTCTGATAAATACACCTCATCACAAACTTGAGGATGTTCATATACAGCTGTTTCATCAATGCCTGGTACATCGAGAAACCTAGAGCAACAGCTAGAAAAATATAAAGCCTGAATTCTCCCTCATTGGTCAGCAGCAGGACATAAAAGAATAAGAGACCCTGCACCACCCAAAAAAGGAGGTCGTGAATGACCAGCAGCCATTTTGCTGTTTTTTCCCGGTTCACAAACAGCTTGTACGTATCCAGCGATGCGCCCAGCCAGATGCCCATCGCCGCCATCGAAAGCATCGTATAAAACTGGACCGTCAGTGTCATTTAAACAGCTTGCTAAAAAATCCTTTAGCTTTCTCCCCGTGCTGCTCATCTACATAGATTAAGTCAAAGACACGCCCTTTAATGGACACAACGCCCTTTTCTACATCTAAGTTTTTCATTTGCAGATTTTCTCCGCGAATGGCGAGGACTCCCATGACAGTCTCAAGCAGAAATTCTTCATTATCAAAGCTCTCGACCTGTTTGACCCCGGTAATATCTAAATGCTTTCTGTTGCGCATTGTGACATGATGCTCGGCTTCTGATGACAACTTCGTGCCTTGAGGTTGATTATAATATTGATTCATTTATACATCCCCCATATCTCATACTTGCATTGTTACTGCATTGTATGTGACAGGCGGGACATTTAGAACAAGCCCTATTCTGCTGTTTTTTCTTCTTTTAGCACGGTATACATGCCAGCAGCTTCTTCTTTTTTCGTTGTGTCTTTTAACTCGTTGACTTGAACAGTCACAAGCTTTTGGCCAAAACGAATTTGAAGCTCGTCCCCTTCTTTCACGTCAGAGCTGGCTTTCGCCTGCGTGCCATTAATGGAAATTCTCCCTTGATCGGCTACTTCTTTTGCCAATGTTCTTCTTTTGATTAAACGAGACACTTTTAAGAATTTATCTAGTCTCATGTGTGTTCACCTCTTTCTATGCGTTTGGCATCGTTCCACAGATCGTCCATTTCTTCTAGGGTCAAGTCCTCTAGTGAACGCCCTATATCCTTTGCTTTTTGTTCAATATGCTGAAAGCGCCGCATGAATTTTGTGTTTGCAGAAGAGAGGGCGGTTTCAGGCTCTAGATGATAAAATCTTCCAATGTTGACGAGAACAAACAAAAGATCCCCAAATTCATCCTTCATCTGCTTTGTTGCACCTTCATCCGTCTTATCTGCCACTTCCACAAGGAATTCCTGCTTTTCCTCTTCGTATTTGTTCCAAATATCCTCTACTTCTGTCCAGTCGAAGCCCACTTTTGCTGCTTTCTTTTGGAGCTTATAGGCTTTTGTTAAAGCTGGAAGAGTCGTTGGAATGGATTGCAAAATAGATGCTGCACGCTCCGGTTTTTCCTGCTGCTTGATTTTTTCCCAGTTGGCGACGACATCTGATGCTTCAGACACATCCGTATCACCGAACACATGCGGATGTCGTCGAATCATTTTTTCTGTCACATGCTGAATGACGTCATCCATTGAGAAATAACCATCATCTTCACCAATTTGAGCATGGAGTAAAACTTGAAGCAGTACATCTCCGAGTTCTTCAACCATATGATCTGGATCGTCTTCATCTATGGCTTCCAGCAGCTCATAACATTCTTCAATTAAATATGGTTTGAGCGACTCATTCGTTTGTTTTTGATCCCAAGGACAGCCGCCAGGACCTCTTAATGTACGAATGACTTCACGGAAAGTGTCAAATTGTTGATAGAGTAGCTTTTCATCTTGGATTGGAGGCACATAAACACTCGTTAAGTTATTTATCGACACATCTCGATCAAGTTCAAATAAAGGAACACCTGTAATCTGTTCCTGACTGCTTCCAGCTGCCGTTACGATAAAGACTTCATAATCGTCAGGTAGCTTTTCCATGAGGGTCAGCTTCACATTCGAGGCTGTCATCTGATCATATACCTGACAGATCAGCACATGCTGGGTCAACTTCAGATCATCCGCTCTCATATCCCCTGCGTCAACGAATTGCAGCCCTTCAATTGGGTCAATCTGTAAGGAATTAAACGTCGCATCCAAAAAGCTTTGTCCACCAGCGACGTACACCTCAACCCCGCGCTCCTTCTGTTGTGAAACAAGAAGCTGCACTGTCTTTTCCGCTACAAACGGGTGACCTGGTACTGCATACACAATATCTTTCCCCTCAGCCTCTTGGAAGAGAATGTCTGTGATTTCCTCATACACTGCATCAAACTGATCATGCTTTTCATATATCTCATCAAAAAAGGTCAGAGACGGGACCTCCTGCATCAATTCTGCGGTGAGTGGATGATCCTGCGTTCTCATGTATACTTCTTTCGCCTGCTTCAGCTGCTTATATACACCGAGCGTCAGCTGATCCATGTCGCCTGCCCCAAGACCAACGACTGTAATCTTACCTGCCATTTCGATTCCCTCTCATCTGTTTAAAATATAAAATCTTTTCTCCTAATGGAATGAGTCTCCATTCCTCTTCCGTAAATACGTCTAGCTTAAGAATACTATATAAAAAGGCGAAACCACCAATAAAAACTGAAGTCAGGCTCTCTAAAACAGAAAACGGACGTTTCTCAAAGGGAATGACCCAAGAAAACAATGCCTGATATCCAATTAAAACGACAGCCATGAATGCTGCTGATAAAAGAATTTTCACTGGGAATAGCTCTCTTATTGAAATCCACCCTTTATGCTTCAAATACACCGCATTGAGCGCAGCGGCGGCGAGAAACCCACAAACAGTCGACCATGCGGCTCCATAAATGCCGAATAACGGGACAAGAGCCAGCGTCAGACCCCATTTCACCAGTACACTGATCAGGACCACAACAGCCGGGTACACGGTATGTCCCAGACCCTGAAGTAAAGCGGTTTGCGTAATCGCCATTGATGTAAAGGCAATGGATATGCAAAATATTTGCAGCGCATCTGTCCCTAAGTCATTACGAAAAAGCATGATGTTCACAGACGATAAAATACATATAAGACCGACAGCTGAACCAATCCCCAGCACCGATGTTGCCTTAAACGATGTACGTACTTTTTCACGAATTGCTTCATGCTGCCCTTTTCTTAAGGCCGACGACAAAAATGGAACAAGAGACGTCCCTATACTAATTGCAAACACCGTCCCGAGCTGCAGGAACGGCTGACCTCGGTCATATACGCCTTTTGCCGCCTTTGCATCTGCTTCACTCAGTCCCTCACTGCGCAGCAGCGCATACAGGTGAAAAGCATCGATCATTTGCATCCATAGGATCAGCAATCCACTCACACAAATCGTCAATGTATACAGCACCAAACTCTTCAGCACATCTTTTTTCCGCAGTGTAGCCTGTTTTAATGTCTTGCTCGCTGCCGACCGCTTCCGATAGGTCAGCCAAAGGAAAAGAAGCAAAATGAGTGAAGCCGCACTTCCAGCTATAGAAGAGAACACCGCACCCGCTCCTGTTTCATAAAGCGAATAGCTATGTCTCACAAAATAGAAAGATAAAACAAGCAGGACGCTTACTCTGATGAGTTGCTCAGCCAATTGAGAGACCGCAGTGGGGAGCATCAGCCCATCACTCTGAAAAACACCCCTCAGCATCACGGTAAGCGGCAGAAATAAAAACACAAACGAACTCATCTGGATGAGCAACATTAATTGACTGTCCGCCATGAGATTCGCAATTGTGCCTGCTCCTATGTATAAACAAAGAAATAAGGCCAAGCTCAGCAAAGTGATATACACCAAGGATACCTTTGTAATGATTCGGCGATTCTCCTCACCATGCTCGCTCAGAAGCTTGGACACCATTACAGGAAAACCAGTGGTGCCGAGCATGATCGCAATGCCAAGAAAGGGATAGACCTGCTGATAAATATAAAAACCTGTGTCTCCTACGATATTTTGAAAAGGGACACGATATACGGCACTCAGTACCTTTGATAACAAGCCTGCGATGGTTAAAATCACCGCACCTTGGAAAAGCCAATGCGGCTGATTTACAGCATTTTTCATGGATGACTCCTTTATGTTCAATCAAAAAATATACCTGCATTTAAACGTACTCATTATATCATACGTGACTGGCAAGCCGTTTCTTTCTAAGGAGTAGACGATACATTCATTGTTTTGTTTCATCCCATATAAAAAACGCCGACAAAATCAGATGATTTCATCGGCATTCTTTCGTTTTATCAAAATGATATAGATTTATTAGACCTAATGTTCCATTTGACGGGCTAAGAAGCCAGCTGCCGTTTCTGCCGCTTTATGCTCCACTTCTCCCATTGAACGCTCTTTAGAAAATAAGACGACGGCGCCAATTGGATCTCCGTTTGCAACAATAGGTGCAATGGTATAAGCTGATACATCATCATCAATACCATCCACAAGCTGAATTTCTTTCTTGCTGTCCTCTAATACAGAATTACGCTGATCCATTGTTCGTTCAAGTAAATCACTAATGGATTTGTTTAAGTACTCTTTTTTTGAACTGCCGGATACAGCAATATACGTATCACGATCACAGATGAGGATAGAATGACCCAAACTGTCGAATAAAGCATCAGCATATTCCTTCGCAAAGTCTCCTAGCTCACTAATCGGTGAATACTTCTTCAAAATCACTTCTCCATCGCGGTCGACGAAAATCTCAAGCGGATCTCCTTCCCGGATGCGCAATGTTCTGCGAATCTCCTTCGGTATAACCACTCTACCTAGATCATCGATGCGGCGTACAATTCCAGTTGCTTTCATTCACTGCTGCCTCTCTTTCGTTTGATGATGTGTTGGGTGAATGGAACAAAAGCGTCCACTTTATGCAACATTCACCACTTGACCCTGAGATTAGTATCCGTCACATCAAACGTAATATACACGAGAGACCAACAAAATTTTATGAAGATGGAATGGTTTCTTTTTTCACATCTTGAAGACCTCGAAGCATACGAAGAATGACTTCAAGCCACTCCTCCGTTTTCTTGCCTTTTGTTTGGACAGAAATAATCAGCTTGCTGCCTTCCATGCCAAGACCGATATCACGTCCATATTGACTGCCAAGCTCAAATAATTTTTGACCATCGATGTCGCTGCTTGCTTTTTCATCGAGAGTGAGTCTAACAATGCCTTTCTCCATCTTGATCAACTCGACACGTTCCTGCACAGCGTACACCTTCATCGTCGCAATCGTGAACAAATCAGCCACTTCTTGCGGATATTCTCCGAATCGGTCAATCATTTCATCTTGAAGCTCTTTCCGCTCTTCTATTGATCCAATCGCTCTAAACTGTTTATACATCTCGATCTTTTGTTTGCCATCAGAAATATAGCTATCTGGAATGTAGGCATCAATTTGGAGATCAATTTCCGGCTCAAATTTTTCTTGAGCAGTCGTATCGCCTCTTCTTTCTTCAATGGCTTCTTTCAGCATTTGAGAGTAAAGGTCGAATCCAACAGAATCAATAAATCCATGCTGCTGTGCACCAAGTAAGTTCCCTGCTCCTCGAATTGTTAAATCACGCATCGCAATTTTAAAGCCTGATCCAAGCTCAGTGAATTCTTTAATGGCTTGAAGTCTTTTCTCAGCTACTTCAGAAAGCACTTTATCTTTTCGATAAGTGAAATAAGCATAGGCCACACGATTCGAGCGCCCAACTCGTCCTCTTAACTGGTACAGCTGCGAAAGCCCCATTTTATCAGCATCATGAACAATGAGCGTGTTCACATTTGGTATGTCTACGCCCGTTTCGATAATGGTTGTACTAACGAGTACATCCGATTCACCTTCTAGGAAATTAATCATCACGGATTCCAGCTCGTTCTCACTCATTTTCCCGTGTGCGTAGCTTACTTTTGCGTCTGGAACAAGCATCGAGATTTCATCTGCTTTTCGTTCAATATCCTCCACTCGGTTATAAAGGAAGTACACTTGACCGCCTCTTGCCAGTTCTCGCTCAATGGCTTCTCTAACTAACGCACCATTGTACTCGACAACATAGGTTTGAACTGGGAAACGGTTCTCAGGTGGCGTTTCAATAACAGATAAGTCACGTACGCCAAGCATCGACATATGAAGCGTACGAGGAATTGGCGTTGCCGTTAACGTCAGCACATCAATATTGGCTTTCATTTGCTTAATTTTCTCTTTATGCGTCACACCAAAGCGCTGCTCTTCATCGATAATTAACAGTCCTAAATCCTTGTACACAATGTCTTTTGAAAGAAGACGATGCGTCCCAATGACCATATCAATGGTTCCGTTTTTCAGCCCTTTTAAGGTTTCTGTTGTTTCTTTTCGTGTACGGAAGCGGCTAAGCTGAGCGATTTTAACAGGATAGTCTTGGAATCTGTCCATAATCGTGTCAAAATGCTGCTGCGCTAAGATCGTTGTTGGTACAAGCAGTGCCACCTGCTTCCCGTCAGCAATAGCTTTGAAGGCCGCTCGAATCGCCACCTCTGTTTTTCCATAGCCCACATCTCCACAAAGCAGACGATCCATCGGGCGCTCCCGCTCCATGTCTTGCTTGATTTCATGAATCGAGCGAATTTGATCATCTGTTTCTTGGTAAGGGAATGCAGATTCAAACTGGCGCTGCATCTCATGGTCAGGCGAGAAGGCATACCCTTTGCTTGCTTCACGTTCTGCGTACAGCTTAATCAGATCATCTGCAATGTCCTGCACAGATGATTCTACTTTTTTCTTCACGCGTTTCCAGTCGCTGCCGCCTAATTTGTATAGCTTTGGTTCTTTTCCTTCTGACCCTACATACTTCTGCACCTGATCAATTTGTTCAACAGGGACATAAAGCTTGTCGCTTCCTTGATAATGAATATTTAAATAATCTTTATGAATGCCGCCAATTTCAAGCGTTTCAATTCCTAAATACTTACCGATCCCGTGGTTAATGTGCACCACATAATCGCCCACTTGCAGCTCTGAATAGCTTTTGATTCGCTCTGCGTTTGTCAGCTTTTGCTTACGTGCCTGCTTCTTCACACGTTTCTTGAAAAGTTCACCCTCTGTAATGACAGCAATTTTGGATAAAGGTAGTTCAAAACCGGTTTGAAGCTCACCTTGTAAAATATATACTTGCCCGCTGACAAGCTCAGCATCAGGTTTAGCAAGAGCTGCTTCAATGTCATAATCATGCAAGACAGATGACAACTTCTCTGTCCGCTCTTCATCCGCACCTAAAAAGACAACCGTATAATTCTGCTTTTTGTAGCGTTCAATTTCACTTGCAAGCACATTCATCTGGCCGTGGAAATTCTGCATTTGCTTACTAGATACATTGACGATATTTTGCGGATTGGTCTGCTGAACATGTCTCAAAAATAAGGAATAGTACAGAATCGATCTCGATTGCTGATTGAACAGCTCTTGAAATGGGAAGGAAAGGGCTAGATCATGCAGAATATTCCCTTCTTCCAGCAGACTAATTGTCCAATCTGCTTCTTCCTGTTCAAGCTGTTCTTCCATCTCCTGAATTCTGCTGATTTCATCTAGAATGATAATCGTATCCTGCGATGTATAATCTAGCAAACTAGCAGGCTTTTCATAGAAATAGGACAGATACTTCGTCATTTCTTGTGTCACAATACCTTCTAGCAGCTTCTCACGATCAGCAGAAATATTCTGATGGAGCAGTTCTTTTTGTTTATCCGAGTTGAATTTCTTTAAGCTACTGGCAAGACCTTCGTCAAGCTGTTCAATCGCTCTCACTCGTTCAGGCCCTCTTACAATCAGCTCTTTCGCCGGGCCAATCTTGATTTCTTGAAGTGTTTCCAATGAACGCTGCGTGTCAGAGTGGAAGGACCGAATAGAATCCACTTCTGTATCAAACAGCTCTATACGGATCGGGTGGTCTTCCGTTAACGCATAAATGTCAATGATTCCTCCGCGCACACTAAAGTCTCCGGGCGCAGCGACCATGGACGTCCGGTCATAACCGATTTGCACGAGTTGTTTTGAAAACGCCTCCAAATCAATTTCTTCACCAACCTTTAAATGGATCTGACTCTCCTTCCAGAGCTCAACAGGAGGAAGCATTCTACGCACTGCAGCTGCTGGGGTCACGACAATCGGATTTTCTCCATTCGCGAGACGATTCAATACATCAAGACGCTGCGCTCTAAGCTCAGGGCTTGCCACAGCAATTTCAGATGCAATGAGTTCATTGACAGGATAAAGAAGGACCGAACGATCTGGCATCACACTTGCTAGATCATCTGTGACCTTCTGCGCTTGATATAAGTTATGTGTCACAATAAACATCGGCCGCTTTAATTCGTCTGATATGGCGGCTGTAAATAAAGATCTGACGGAGCCTGATAGTCCGGCGAGCAGTTGTTCTTTTAAACCTTCCTTTAGCCCATTAAAAATGGACTGAAAATCATCACTTTGTTTGATAAATGATTGTATATTTTTCATTTGGCTCCTCCTCCCTGCTTGTTTAAAACAGAAAAACGCTTTGGTCTATTATCTACACCAAAGCTTTTTATTGAATAAAGGTATGATACTGATGGTAATCAGGATTTCTTTCGAGCGCCTCTTGGCAATCCTCACAAATGGTTTGTACATGTAAATCACCATTTTCCCTATAAGAAATCATATCGTTTCTTTCCTCATTTGTTAAGTGATGAAATCCAAGTGCTTCACTTTGGACAGCGGATTCATCTAGACTGCCAACCTTTACACCACAGTGCCGGCAGTAATAGTGCAAAGCCATACGTGATCCTCCCATGCTGAGATTTTATGATCAGTATGTGCTTTGCTTATCATTCTTATACCTTCTTGTTAAAATCATTCATCACTTCTAAAAATGGCTTTGTTAAAGCCGCTTCACAAGCTTCAACAGATGCTTGAATAGCAGATGAGATATCAGGCTGTTCTTCCTCTGAGAAGCGTCCTAGTACGTAATCGACGACCTTCATGCCGTTTTGTGGACGGCCAATGCCGATACGGAATCTGTCAAACTCTGGTGAACCTAAATGCTGAATCAACGATTTGATTCCGTTATGTCCGCCTGCACTTCCTTTTGTACGCAAACGAATCCGTCCCGTTGGCAAATCAAGATCATCATAGATGACCTTCAAATGTTCAAGGGGTATATCATAGTAATCCATCAGCGGACGCACACATTCCCCCGATAAGTTCATATATGTAAGAGGCTTCACAAGTAGAACCTTTTGCCCCGAAACAAACCCAGTTCCATATTGTCCATGGAATTTTGATTGATTTAATGGGATATCCCATTTTTTTGATAGTTCATCTATTGTCATAAACCCGACGTTATGTCTTGTTTTTTCATATTCTTTTCCTGGATTACCCAATCCAACGAACGCAATCATGAAACCAATAACCTCCTTTGTCGCACATGCACACGCCTAAAAAATGAGCCAATGTGATTGCCTCATGCAAAACGTATGAATTCTTTTCATTCTAGCACAAAAGACGTAACCGCGGGAGGGTTACGTCTCTAATTGACCAGTTATTCTTCGCTGTCATCTTTTTCTTTAATGGCCTCAGGCTCTTGCGTTTCCTCTTCACTATCTGGCTCTGGAACCTCTGATTGCTGAGGCGGTAAGATCGAAGCAACAACTTCTTCTGGATCATTATTAATTTGATACGTAGACTGAACAGACAGATCACCAACTGTTAGTACGTCATTTACCTCTAAGTTTGTAATATCAGCTTCAATATTTTGCGGGATATCCTTTGGTTTCGCTGTAATGGATAGCTCAAATAGTGGCTGCTGAAGCACACCGCCATCCTTTACCCCTTTGGATTCGCCAATGAGTTGTACAGGTACATCTGCGTCAATTTCTCGCTGTAAGTCGACCACTTGGAAATCAGCGTGGACAAGCTCATTTTTCAACGGATCTGTTTGCAGTTCTGTCACCATCACATATTTTGTTTCACCGCCAACGTCTAATGTGATGATTGTGTTTTTTCCTTCATCACGTAATGTCTTTAATAAATCAATGCTGTCTAATGAAACAGCCATGTTGTCTGTATTTTTTCCGTATATGACACCAGGAACGTGTCCTGAATGACGGATTTTTTGCAGTGTGGAACGTTTGAAATCAGTTCTTTTATTTGCTTTTAAAGTTGCCATATTCAGCACCATCCTATTTCTTTTTTGTCACTACTTTCATAAATACCCATAACTGAATCATTTTAAACATGTTTGGCTTTCATTTATCACAGCAAAAAGACCCCAAGCTGATGCCTAGGGCCTTTTTCAATCAGAAAATTAGCTGAAAAGGTAGCTCACAGATTCTTCTTCATGTACACGGATGATGGCTTCTGCAAGCAAAGGCCCAACTGAAAGCGGAATGAATTTTCCAACTTTCTTGTCATCTGTTAAGTGAATACTGTTTGTCACAACTAATTCTTTAATTTTAGAGTTTGTAATACGTTCTACTGCTGGTCCAGACAATACTGGGTGAGTACAACAAGCATAGACTTCAGCCGCTCCATTTTCCACAAGTGCATTTGCAGCAAGTGTAATCGTACCAGCTGTATCAATGATATCATCGATGAGAATCGCCGTTTTGCCTTCAATGTTCCCAATGATGTTCATCACTTCAGCCACGTTCGGCTTCGGACGACGTTTGTCGATAATGGCGATTGGTGCTTTCAGGCGGTCCGCCATTTTGCGCGCACGCGTAACACCACCGTGGTCAGGAGACACAACAACGATATCATTCAAGTTTTTCTGTTCGAAATAGTTTGTTAAGATTGGCACAGCCATTAAGTTATCGATTGGAATATCAAAGAAACCTTGGATTTGCGGCGCATGAAGATCAAGTGCAATGACACGTGTAGCACCTGCTGTTTCAAGTAAGTTCGCAAAAAGCTTCGCCGTGATTGGCTCACGAGGTTTCGCCTTACGATCTTGACGTGCATATCCGTAATAAGGGATGACAATATTGACCGTTTTCGCAGAAGCGCGTTTTAGTGCATCTACCATAATGAGTAGCTCCATAATGTGCTCATTGACTGGCGCACTAGTAGATTGAATAACATAACAATCACAGCCGCGGATACTTTCTTCAATATTGATTTGGACTTCACCGTCACTAAAACGTTTAACAGAGCTCTTTCCTACATCAACTCCGATTCGATCGGCAATTTCTTTGGCAAGTTCAGGGTTTGAATTCAAAGAGAATATCTTTAAATTCGCATCAGCATAACGATTAGACATGGTAAACCTCCGGGTATTTGGATTATTTTTTATGAATATTTTTCACATAATCTTCTTTATTGACTTGTCTTGCTCTAGCAATAGACAATGCATCCTGCGGTACATCTTCTGTAACCGTTGAACCGGCTGCAACATATGCCCCTTTTCCGACAGTGACTGGTGCAACGAGATTTGAATTGCAGCCAATAAATGCGCCATCTTCAATCTTCGTTAAGAATTTGTTCTTCCCATCATAATTAACTGTAATGGATCCACAACCAAGGTTTACATCCGCTCCGACCTCTGCATCCCCAATATAGCTAAGATGAGACGCTTTGCTTCGGTCACCGAAAACTGTTTTCTTGATTTCGACAAAATTTCCGATCTTCACTTCATCGCCAATTTTCGACAACGGGCGAATATGAGCAAACGGTCCAATTGTCACATCTACCCCAACTTCACTATCGCAGACAACAGACTGCTTAATGACTGTCCGATCTCCAATTACGCTATCAACAATTTCAGTGTTCGGACCGATTGTGGCATCTGCACCAATCTTTACATTCCCTTTGATGACCGTCCCAGGATAAATCATTGTATCTTCACCAATGACTGAATCTGGCGAGATATACGTGTTCTCAGGATCAATCAAGGTTACACCATTCTTCATATGCTGATGATTAATACGTCGCTTCATGAATTGCTCTGCTTGTGATAGAGCGATACGATCATTGACTCCAAGTGTTTCTTCAAAATGCGGTGTTTGATACGCTGCAACCGTCTGTCCTTCATTCTTTAGAATTTCAATGACATCCGGCAAATAGTATTCACCTTGTGCATTTTCATTTGACACTTGCTCAATCACACGGAAGAGATCTTCATTTGAAAAGCAATAGGTTCCAGTATTAATTTCATTCACTTGACGTTCAGCATCACTTGCATCTTTATGCTCGACGATTTTTACTACAGCACCTGTTTCATCACGAAGAATACGTCCATAACCTGTTGGATCATCCGCGTGTGCTGTCAAAATCGTCACTTTCGCTTGTTGTTTTTGATGCTCGCTTAACATGGCTTCCATTGTTTCCGCTGTCAATAATGGTGTATCTCCACAAATGACAATGGTTGTTCCCTTTTCCTGCGCGAGGAACGATTTAGCTTGTTTGACGGCATGTGCTGTTCCCAGCTGTTCTTCTTGAAGTGCATATTCACTTCTGTCCCCAAGCTGCTTCTTGACGTCCTCTGCTCCATGACCGACAATCGTCACAAGCTTGGCTAAAGATAGCTTTAACGCTTGATCTGCCACATGCTCGACCATTGGCTTTCCGCAAACTGGATGAAGTACTTTGTATAACTTTGACTTCATTCTTGTTCCTTTTCCCGCTGCTAAAATCACTGCGAACCGCTTATCCATTGATTGGCCTCCAATATCCCTATTATCCATAGAAAAATATATCCTAAATAAGGACTGATTTCAAGGATACAAGAGGAAGTACATTAATTTTCTAATGAACGGGAGACATAAGGAACAAGAGAAAAAACGCAAAAAAGACAGCATTTAAAAGAAAACATTCATTTTCTCTTAAAGCTGTCTTTTTAGGTTCACATATCTTTAAGAAGCTCCAGCTTCTTCATATTCAATTGTCTCTTCCTCTTCGCCTAAGCGATGATACTCATTTAAAACAGCATCTTGGATTTTACCCCGAGTGCTTGAATTAATTGGATGTGCAATGTCGCGAAACTCTCCATCAGGCGTACGTTTGCTAGGCATTGCAACAAACAAGCCATTGTTTCCATCAATCACACGAATATCATGAACAACAAATTCGTGGTCCAGCGTGATGGATGCAATCGCCCTCATGCGACCATCGGTATTCACGCGGCGTAATCTTACGTCAGTAACTTCCACAGTAGTTCACCACCTTTTCCCAATATAAAAGCATTAATTAGGTATTCAACGATTGTGGTGATTCTCCTGCTCTTTTTTTAAACTTTTTTTGAAATATCGGGATATTTATACATTTTTTGTCATTTTGATGACGGCGCTTACATCCGTTACGTGAAAAAAGACATCATGACGATGCCTTTTCATACATATAATGAAACCAAACGGCCTCCAAAGAGATGGCCTGTTTATTTCACTAATGCCACAACTTCAATTTCTACAAGTGCATCTTTTGGAAGTCTGGCTACTTCTACACACGAACGAGCTGGCTTATGTGTATGGAAGTATTCACCGTACACTTCATTCACTTCAGCGAATTGTTCCATATCTTTAATGAAAACCGTTGCTTTCACGACTGTTTCAAAGGAAGCACCCGCTGCTTCAAGAACGGCTTTAAGATTATGAAACACTTGATGTGTTTGTTCTTTAATATCTCCATTCACAAAATCTCCAGCTGGCGTTAATGGAATCTGCCCTGAGCTGTAAAACATGTTATTGACGATAATCCCTTGAGAGTAAGGTCCAATGGCTGCTGGCGCGTTTTTGGTTTGAACAACTTTTGTCATATCAATCTCTCCCATTCAAATACATGTTTGATCAAAGCTTAAGCTTTCGAATGAAAAAACTCGTGGAAATTACCTTCATTAATCTCAATGATTTTCTGCTTCATATCAATGGTTGAAAGCTTTAAAAGTGATACATATTCATCGACAAGACGTTCATCTACGCCTTCATCTTCTAATAAAACACCGATCCCTGCAACATTTGCATTAAATTCCTCTAGAAGATTCATCATGCCATTAATGGTTCCGCCTGCTTTCATAAAGTCATCAATAATCAACACATTGGATCCTTTATCTAAGCTCCGCTTTGCAAGTGACATGGTTTGAATTCGGTTAGAAGAACCTGATGCATAATTAATACTCACAGTTGATCCTTCAGTTACCTTATTATCTTTTCTAACGATCACAACAGGCACATTTAAATACCCTGCAACAGAATAGGCAATCGGAATACCTTTCGTCGCAACAGTCATGACAACATCAATCGGTCGATCCGAAAAAATGGTCGCAAAAAGCTTACCGATTTTCGCAAGAATCGATGGATTGCCTAAAACATCAGTTAAATATAAATAGCCGCCAGGAAGCACACGTTCAGGAGTTGATAATGCCTCTCCGATATCGTTTACGACTTCGTCTGCTTCTTTTAAATGAATCTTTGGAATATATTTCACTCCGCCAGCAGCGCCAGGTACAGTAAGTAAAGTCCCTATTCCCTGCTGTTCGAAGGTCTGTTTGATAATCGTTAAGTCTTCACTAATAGAGGACTTTGCAGATTGATATCGCTCTGCAAAAAAAGTTAAAGGTACTAGTACGTGCGGGTGGGTTAACAAATAATTTGTTAAGTCCACCAATCTGCCGCTTCGACGAAACTTCATGAACTTACCCCCAGAACCCGAATAATTTATGAATAATATAACTTAATATACGGATTTAATCAAGGGTATTTTGTTCGCCGATCATGCGGACAGCGTAAACCTGATCGCAAAATCCTCTCAGTCCGTTATATATTCTTTGTACCTTCGATTCATATTGAATCAAGCCAAATACAGTTGGCCCGCTGCCGCTCATTAATACAGCATCTGCTCCGAAACGCTTCATCTGTCTCTTAATCATATCGACTTCCGGATACATCTTTAATGTCACAGATTCCAACACGTTACCGAGTGAGCCGCACATCTCTTTATAATCTTTCGCTTCAATTGCTTCAATCATACGCTGTACATTTGGGTGTTCTACTTTGCTTGCGTCATATTGTCTGTAGACCTCAGCTGTAGATACCCCTATCACCGGCTTCGCTAAAATCACCCAGCAATGCGGCGGTGTCGCAATATGCTTTAGTTTCTCTCCACGTCCTGTCGCTAGCGCTGTCCCTCCGTGTACACAAAAAGAGACATCTGAGCCGATCTCCGCTCCAAGCTCAGCTAGTTCATCTAACGTGAGATTTAACTTCCACAAACGGTTTAAGCCGCGAAGCGCTGCTGCGGCATCACTGCTGCCTCCAGCTAAACCTGCTGCGACGGGAATTGCTTTTGTGATGACAATCGATACGCCTTTTTGAATACCGAATCTTGTTTTTAATAATTTAGCTGCCTGATAAGCCAAATTCCGTTGATCATCTGGCACAAAACGATTATGAGATGATATACGGATTTCGTCTTTGTCCAGCTCCGTCAGCTCTAGTCGATCTGCAAGATCTATTGTTGTCATCACCATCTCCACTTCGTGATATCCATCCGGTCTTTTTCCATGAACATCAAGTGAGAGATTAATTTTTGCCGGTGCTTTTTCTAAAATACGCAAACATTTCACCTACTTCTCCATCTAAACATAAGTATCAATATTGTATCACATTTGATGGATCTGATGAATATTGGCTTTTGCCCCCAGCACACTCACTTTTTCAAGCAAAAAAGACCAGAGACACGCGAGGTATCCCTGATCATTTCTTTATCGTTGATTCTCTTCTTGAGCCATGTGCTGTTGAGCTAATTCAATGGCACGTTTGACCATATTTCCTGCGTCACGCGCACGAATCTCTCCCCAGCCTCCATTTTTGACGGTATCATAAAATCCAAGATCCTTCGCCAGCTCGTATTTGAACTCATCTGACATAATGCCTCGGCGTCTACCCAAACGAAACAGCCCCTTTGGTCGAGAATTCGAATCATCGCCACTCCTTTGTGGCTTTCTTATTTTGCATCGTTTCTCGCCTTTTACCCCTTTCAAATAATGGACAGCCTCCCATACAGAAAAAAAGGCAAAACAAAAAGCAGTAAACAAAAAGTTCACTGCCCATTAATAGGCGACTGAGCTAGCGGTATCATCGAATGTTAATTCGACCGTCTCAGTCAGTATATCTGCATAACTGTAAGAAACTCTTTCAAACGAATTCTCATCTTGATCTAATTGAATCACAAAAACAGAAGGGTACGTTTCAGCTAAAATGCCCGAACGCTCAATTGTTTTTCGGCGGCCTCCGTTAGCCTTTAACGTCAAACGTTTACCTAAGTTACCATCAAGCGATCTTTTGATGTCGGACAAAGTCTTCGCCATTGCATCCACCTCACTGAGATAATTATACAACAACGGCCCATTTTTGTCAAATAAAAATTAAATTATATCAACCAACACGAGCCATTGTCAACAAAATAATTTTGACAAACTTCTACCTTTTCTCCTCCCTATTTTTCTCAAATTCCGGTGAATTATGTATTCATATGAAATTTCTTTTTGAGCATAAAAAAAACCAGACTGAAATCAGTCGGGTTATGTCGATTCATGGTCTCTTTTATATGGCATACCTACCCTTAAAACACCCCTTGTTTCAATCCCTCCGAGACCTTTTTCTCTCGTCAGCGTATTTCGGAGCACATCCCACACGTTGATTCGATCTACAAATGGAGTGAAGCTGATCTTGGCAACAATATAGACGGGGTCAAGTGCATGAATGTTGACACGTGAGGGTGAGCTTGCAAAATTAGCACCTGCTTGAATTAATGATTCAAAATGAGATTGGCAGGCACCTGCAAAGATCACGAGCTGATCTAAATGCGGAACCTTCCTTCTTGCCTTTTGAACCGTTTCAACGAAATGACGAGAATGACGATATGCACCGATATCGTGTACACCGCCCTTTTGTTTAGAATACGCATCATGTCCTGTGATGACCAAAATATCAGGCCGATATTGATCAATTAATGAATCAATCATGCTTGGCATTTTCTTCTCGTGGCAATGCACACCATACACAGGTACACCGATTCTTTCATATACATCTAAGCATTTCTTTAAGTATGAAGCATCTCCATCTAAATGCAGAACCTTTCCGGGCATATGAAAATACTGCTCCTGATGCTGATATTGTCCAGACGTATAATACTCTTGTTTTTCACGAAGCAGCTGATAATCTTGCCTGAGTAAGTCGAGCGATTCGTTAATTTTCCGTTCATCGTCTTTCTCTCTTGTCAGTTGCTCCTCTTTTTGAATCAAGACCAAATCTGACATCTTCGCATCGGCAATCAGCCTCACTTCATTCCCATGCAAAATGGCGGTGGCTTCGTGCTGGTCTGTCTCATCAATTCGAATGATACGAAACATAATATCCATCTGATAGGATGCCCTCGTCACCATATCTCCTATTTGAAATTGCATGCTTTTCACTCCACAATCAGGCTCTTATCCTGTTGGTATCGTCTTACGCTACACTTGTTCTTCTTTCAGGTATGTTGTTCTTTCTAGCCTATGCCTGAACAGGTGAAGTGGTGAAAACCAAAAGAAAAAAGCCCTTATGAAAGGGCTTTGTGTAAAACATTGGACAAACGGGCAAATTCATCGATTGATAATGATTCACCACGGCGTTTCCCATCAACCTCAGCTGTTACAAGGGCTTCTTCAATGATCACTTTATGTTTCTTGCCATCTGGCAGATTGTTCATCAAATTATTCATCAATGTCTTCCGGCGTTGGCCAAAACTCGCACGAATCAGTTGAAAGAAAAACGTATCATTGTCTACTGAGACCGCAGGCGTTTCACGAACAGTTAGTTTGATTACCGCTGAATCCACATTTGGTTGTGGGACGAAAACCGTTTTCGGCACAACCATGACCGTCTTCGCTTCTGTATAAAATTGCACTGCAATCGACAAAGAGTTGTATTCTTTTGATGAAGGAACAGCAGCCATGCGATCTGCTACTTCTTTTTGCAGCATGACAACGATTCCTTTCAATGGAAGGTTTTCTTCAAGCAATTTCATAATAATTGGTGTCGTCACATAATAAGGAAGGTTTGCTACGACCATTACTTCTTTACAGCCAGCAAACTGTTCTTCAATCACCTTTCTTACATCTGCCTTCAATACGTCTTGATGAATAATGGTGACATTATCATATGGAGAAAGCGTATCGTTTAAAATCGGCAATAGGCGCTGGTCGATTTCAAAAGCCGTGACTTTCTTTGCCCGTTTGGCGAGCTGTTCAGTCAACGCACCGATACCAGGGCCAATTTCAATCACACCTGTCTCATCCGTAATCTCTGCATGATCAACAATGCGATCTAAAATATTCGTATCAATTAAAAAGTTTTGCCCTAAGCTCTTTTTAAAAGAGAAACCGTACTTCTTCAGTATTTCCTTCGTTCTGATGGGCGTCGCAATATCTTTATTCATCGGCTTCCTCCTGCATGACGGTCTTTAAGGCCGCAATAAAATCCTCTTTCGTTATTTGGAACATGTGAAGACGCTTTTGCAGCTGCTTCGCATTTGTATATCCTATATTTAAAAGCACACCTAGTCGTTCGCGGCGGCGTTTTGATGCTTCGCCTCCGATAAGGCCTGCGTCAAATAAATCGTCTAACGTAATCTCGCTTTCTGATTCTTCCATTTCCTCATGGACATGTGCAAGGCATTCTCGAATACTATCCAAGGAAGCATGCTCGACACCAATTCCTTTGTCCCGCTTCGCTTTCGCAAGGTGTTTTGGTAAAAAGGCGTGCTTACAGCCAGGGACAGCCTCTGCGATGGTTTTACGGATCTTTTCCCCAGGGAAGTCAGGATCAGTTAAAATGATAACCCCCCTCGTCTCCTGAGCAAGACGCACTTGTTGAATGACTGTATCGCCAATGGCAGATCCATTCGTTTCAATCGTATCTGCATCAACGGCCATCTTTACTCTAGCAGTGTCGTCACGACCCTCCACCACAATGATTTCTTTGATTTTCATGTATTCCTCCGCTTGCAAAAACAATCTACATTTTTTTGTCAAAAAATGAAACCTTCCATGCTGTTTTTGCGTCTAATTAATTAGAAAACAGTGCTTCTATTATAACCAAAAAAACAGAGGGTGCGCAAAGCCCTCTGTTCATATAAATGATTTGATGTGTTTATTTGAGCACTCTAATTTTCACTCGTTTATTTCCCCATTGATAAGCTGCTGACTTACTTGGGACGAACACATCAATTTTATTCCCTTTTATAGCAGATCCAGTGTCTGATGCAACGGCATACCCATAGCCTTCCACATACACTTTAGAGCCCAGCGGAATGACACTCGGATCTACTGCTATGACCTTTGCACCCGGATTTGCTTTTAAATTAAAGCCTGTAGACGTTCTACCTGTACATCCAGCACAGCTCGCTGTATAGGCTGTAGACGTCACATAGAACTCTTTTCCTGAAGATTCATTACTTCTTGAAACCGCAGGTGACGCTTTAGGTTCCTTCTTGGACACTTGTGTACCAACTGCCACTAAACGATCCTTGCTGTCTTTTGCAGTAACCTCTTTAATTAATTCTTTAGACACCACTTTGCCGTTTTCTTTCACAATGGCATAGTGCTTCTTTAATTTACCTTCTTCACCTTTTTCAAGCACCTTCTCTTTTCCTTTTTCAAGAGATCGATCCTTTTTATGTTTGGTATCAAAAGCAATTTTCTCTTCCACTACATCGGTGACTTTTTCCACCCGAGTGATCTTCACATCTGCGCTTTTTTTAGAAAGGTGACTATGTAACGCAGGTTTGATCTTATCGTGCTTCTTGAGCTTCAGCTCTTGTTGCTTTAAAAAGTCAGCGACCGTAGTCGAAGTGGTCCACACTTTCTTATCCTTCCCTCCATCGTTTAAGCTGACCTGGAATGCCTGCTGAACCACAAGATCCATATTCTTTTTAATCTTGTCATTCTTTCCTGGAGTTACTTGATCGTGCTTCCCAATATCTATCTTCTCATTCTTCAATAATGCTCCAACCGTCTGATCTGTTGTCCATATCGTTTTCTCTTTCCCATCTAGGGTGAGATGAACCGGTATAGCCGCATCATACACAATGTTCATGTTGTCTTGAATCTTTGTATTTAGACTTGGAGAGATATGATCCTCCGCCCTGGTCCTTATTCCAAGGTCTGAAAGCAGCTGTGCTACTGTCTCTTCATGTGTACGAATTGTCTTCTCTTTGCCATTGATTGAAATGGTAATAGACTGCTTGGTGAGCTCATGCGCACCGTAAGCCGTCCCAGTTCCAGCTAAAAGCAAGCAAGCGACTAGAAATAAAACCTTGCCTTTTCCTAGCTTGACAGAAAACAGATTTTTCATTTTTTGTACGATGAAAAACGCCTCCTTCTCCTCGGAGAGATTATATAGAGTATCTCAAAACCTGTCAACCCTTCCACCCACTGTACAAAAATGCTCGATTGTAAACCTATTATGGGAGATTTTTGGAAGGAAGGGAAGAAAGACTTATCGACAACTTATCCTATGAAGAGGCGCAAACGTGTAGAACTTTTTCGTTATGTTTCACAATTGGACAAGCTTAAACAAGGATTGACATCATATACTGTCAGTTTATACGGAAAACTTTTTTCGCATTTTCTGTTGTCAATGCAGCTAGCTCTTCAAAGCTTATTTCTCGCAATTCAGCAATTTGTTCTGCGATATATTTCACATAGCTCGGCTCATTTCGTTTCCCTCTAAATGGCGCTGGAGTTAAATACGGGCAGTCTGTCTCAATCAGAAGACGATCACTTGGAATATCCTTTACAACTTCTTTCGGTTTTTTCGCATTTTTAAATGTCACAGGTCCACCGAATGAGATATAAAAGTTCATTTCCATACACGCTTTTGCAATTTCGAGGCTGCCAGTAAAGCAGTGCATAATTCCTCCGACTTCTGCCGCTCCTTCTTCTTTTAAGATCGTCACTACATCTTCCGTAGCGTCACGGTTATGAATGATGATTGGCAGATTCACTTCTTTTGCAAGAGCAATTTGACGTCTAAAGACTTCTTTTTGCACATCTTTTGGCGACTTGTCCCAATAGTAATCTAGACCCATTTCTCCAATGGCAACAACCTTTTCATGCTGAGATAATTCTTTGATCCAAGCCAAATCTTCATCTGTCATATCAATGGCATCAACAGGATGCCAGCCGATGGCTGCATACATAAAATCATATGCTTCAATTAGCTCCATCGCTCTCGTAATGGTTGGACGATCAAACCCGACCACTACAATCTTCTCTACTTTTTCACTTTTGGCTCTTTCAATCACCTGCTCTAAGTCTTCATTATATTGTTCAGCATTTAAGTGGGCATGTGTATCAAATAACATGGTTGATTGCTCCTTTCGACAATTCTTCTGAAAAACAAAAGGTGTTCGACGAAATGTTACACGTGGAACACCTTTGTTAAATTATAAAATTTTCGTTCCATTTGCTAGAGATTGATCTACTTCAAGAACCTGCAATTTACCACCAGTTTCTCCAGTTAAAATCATTCCCTGGGAAATTTCCCCTCTTAGTTTAACTGGTGTGAGATTCGCTACGCAGACGAGCTTCTTCCCTACCAATTCTTCTGGTTGATAATGCTTGGCAATCCCTGAGACAATTTGTCTCTTTTCAAATCCAAAATCAAGCTGAAGCTTTAAGAGACGGTCAGCTTTTTTCACTGGTGCTGCTTCCAATACTTGTGCTACACGAAGGTCAACTTTCGAAAAATCATCGAAGGCGATTTCGGCACCCAGCTCAGGTAATTCAGTTTCTTCTATTTCAACTGTCTCTTCTTCTACCTTAGGCGCACTTCCCTGCATCTTCTCTTTAATGTATGCCACTTCTTCTTCAACCTCTAAACGAGGGAACAATGGCTCACCTTTTTGTACCGTCGCTTTTTGAATCGCACCGAAAGAAAGAATGCTTTCCCAGCTTTTGAGTTTCTCTTCTTCAATTCCAAGCTGGAAGAAGATTTTCTCAGGTGTTTTTGTTAAGAATGGCGTTAACAACACAGCTGTGATTCGGAGTGATTCTGCTAAATGGTACATCACCGAATGCAGTTCTTTTCGTTTTGTTTCATCCTTTGCTAACACCCATGGAGCTGTTTGATCAATATATTTATTTGTTCTGCTGATTAATGTCCAAACATTTGAAAGAGCCACTGAGAATTCGAGGTTTTCCATCGCTTCTTCATAGGCTTTCACCGTTTGTTCAGCTACAGCTTTTAGTTCCTCATCAAACTCATTGACTGGTCCCTTATAGCTGCTTAATGTACCGTCGAAGTATTTTTGCACCATCGCCACTGTACGATTAAGCAAGTTTCCTAAATCATTAGCAAGGTCATAGTTTACACGTTCCACGAATCCTTCTGGTGTAAACACACCGTCTGCACCAAATGGTACTTCGCGTAGCAGGTAATAACGAAGAGCATCAAGACCATAGCGATCAATTAACGTAACAGGATCTACTACGTTCCCTTTTGATTTAGACATTTTGCCATCTTTCATGAGCAGCCAGCCATGTGCAAAAATTTGTTTTGGCAACGGCAGATCAAGTGCCATCAGCATAATTGGCCAGTAAATTGTATGGAATCGTACAATTTCTTTCCCAACTAGATGTACGTTGGCAGGCCAATATTTTTTATATTTTTCATCTTGATCGGTTCCGTAGCCAATCGCTGTTAAGTAGTTGAATAACGCATCAATCCATACATAGATGACGTGCTTCGGATTATTAGGTACTTTAATGCCCCAATCAAAGGTTGTTCTTGATACAGCTAAATCCTCTAATCCCGGTTTAATGAAGTTATTAATCATTTCATTCTTTCTTGATTCAGGCTGAATGAACGACGGGTTCTTTTCGTAATAGTCTAGTAAGCGATCAGCATACTTACTCATACGGAAGAAATATGATTCCTCTTTAATCAATTCAACAGGGTGTCCACTGTCTGGGCTTTTCCCTCCAATGACTTCCCCTTTCTCATTTCGCTCAACATCAACAAGCTGTGTTTCCGTATAGAATGTTTCATCAGGAATACTGTACCAGCCCTCATATTGATCTAAATAAATATCTCCTTGATCAAGCAGCTTTTGGAAGACTTGTTCAATGATTTTCGTATGTCTTTTTTCCGTTGTACGAATGAAATCATCGTTGGAAATGTCGAGTTTCTTCCATAATGATTTAATGTCAGCAACGACCGGATCTAAATACTCAATCGGTGTAATATTTTGTTCTTCAGCTTTTTGCTGAATTTTTTGTCCGTGCTCATCAGTACCCGTTAAATACATCACATCATAGCCTTGCAGACGTTTATATCGAGCCATGGCATCCCCTGCCACTGTCGTATAAGCATGTCCAATATGTAATTTTCCGCTCGGATAGTAAATTGGTGTAGTCAGATAAAACGTTTTTTTCTTTTCCGGCATGTCGGAACCTCCTGCTTGTGTGTAAATGTCAAAAACTCCCGCCCAATGGACGAGAGCGGTCATCATACTTCATTAAAATGTGTCAGATCATTTCATTATGTTTTGCACTTGTGCTTTCTCTATGATACCATCTTAGCCTTTAAGATCAAGCATATATACATAGAACAGAATGAAATGAATGAAAAAGATGAGTTTTTCGAAAAAAACGACAAAACGCTCGACATTTTGTCGAATATTGTCGTATGAAATCTATTTCCAGATTTACAATTGGCTAAATTAGGGCAAAAGTCTTGTTAATCTGTTATCGTCATTTTTCATATTTTTATAGATAAATTCTGAAAAATCCTTATACACCGGTAGTTTCAAGGTCCTTTGACTTTAAGAGTCATATTTTACAAACAATAGTAAACAAAATGATTGACGATTTATGGAAACCTTGTTATGCTAGGAATGTAAGGAATTTGTCGAATAATGACGAAGATAATATTATATTAAGAATAAGAACTTTTTGGGAGGAGAATGAAGATGAAATCTACAGGTATTGTACGTAAAGTTGACGAATTAGGACGCGTGGTGATTCCAATCGAGCTTCGCCGTACGTTAGGAATCGCAGAAAAAGACGCTTTGGAAATTTATGTTGATGATGAAAAAATTATCCTAAAAAAATATAAACCAAACATGACTTGCCAAGTAACAGGTGAAGTATCAGACGATAACCTTAAACTTGCTAATGGTAAATTAGTTCTTAGCCGTGAAGGTGCAGAGCAAATCATTAACGAAATCCAAAACCAACTTCAATCACAAAAATAAGTTTTATATAAAAAGGTTCTTGCACCGTTTGCAAGAACCTTTCTTTATTGTTCAATATGATACGCATCATAGATCGTCCGTTTTGGCACACCACGTTCGACCGCAGTACGTTTAATGGCCTCTTTTGACGTTAACCCTTCCTCTATGTAATGGATCACATGCTCTTTTTCAGATAAAGAATTCCACCAAGCTTCTTCATTCAGTTCTTCTTCATCCTGATCATTTCCTTGTACGACGAGACAGAACTCACCACGGATTTGTTGTTCTGTCACCCAAGTCAGCGCATATTCTAAATCTCCACGAATGAACTCTTCAAATTTCTTTGTCAGTTCTCTCGTAATGGCAATATTCCGGTTCCCCCACACTTCTTTCATCACAGTCAGCGTTTCCTTTAACCGATGGGGCGCTTCATAGAAAATAATTGTTTCTTGGCGTTTCTTCAATGCTTCCAACTGTTTTTTCTTTTCCTTTTTTTGACGATCAAGAAAACCGTAAAAGAAAAATGGCTGTGGTGCAATCCCTGACGCAATGAGCGCCGTAAGTGCTGCATTTGCACCAGGTAACGGAATGACATAGCCTCCGATGTTCGTAAAGTCGCGAACCACTTCGGCTCCTGGATCAGAGATCGTCGGTAAACCAGCATCGCTCACGAGTGCAATGCTCTTTCCTTCTTTTAACCATTCGATTAACTTGTGACCACTGCTATCTTTGTTATGTTCATGATAACTCGTTAATGGGGTATCAATTTCATAGACATGACAAAGCTTTTTCGTTTGTCTCGTATCTTCTGCGGCAATATAGTCTACATCTTTTAACGTTTGTATCGCTCGAAATGTCATATCTTCTAAGTTTCCAATCGGGGTTGGTACGAGATAAAGAATACCCATTTCTGATTGACCATCAAAGCTTTTCTGTGTCTTTTTCATGTGCCGCCTCCTTTTTGATTCGCTTTTCTTCTATATACATGTCCTTTTTTCGACGTGTCCATGTTTTGAAACGATATTCCTGTTGCATGGCTTCTCTTTTGGTTAAAAAGCATTCGTGGTAATAGAGTTCCACCGGTCGTCTAGCTCTCGTATACTTTGCACCCTTCCCACTATTATGGGCAGTCAGCCTTTTTTGTAAATCATTTGTATACCCAGCGTACAAACTGCCATCTGCACATTTCAATACATAGAAATAATGACTATGCTTCTCCATACAGTATCGTCCTGATTTCTTTTGTATACTCTTGGTCTTCTCCATAAACAAAAAGTGGCGGGAGAATTTTCAAATCCGGCTTTCCATCTTTCATGCCTTCCACTAAAATGGTATTCGCTTCTTTTCCTTGTTTCGGATATACAAATTGAATTCGTTTTGGCTCAATTCGGTATTTCTTCATCATTTCAACAATCTCAAGCAGCCGTCCAGGGCGGTGCACCATTGCCAGTTTGCCTCCTTGCTTTAGCAAAGTGGAAGAAACACGAATGACATCTTCTAATGTACAATGAATCTCATGACGTGCGATCGCCAAATACTCATTTTCATTGATTTCATCCTTAGAAGGAGTCTTAAAATATGGCGGATTACAAGTAATCACGTCTACTTTGTGGTTTCCGTACCGTTTAGGCATATCATTTAAATCACCATGGATCAACTCAATCTGCTGCTCCAGTTGATTATGCGCCACACTTCTCTTTGCCATATCAAACAGGCGTTCTTGAATTTCAACCCCTGTAATAGAGGCTTTAGATCTCGTCGAAAGCAGCAATGGAACAATGCCATTTCCCGTACAAAGATCAATAATCTCCCCTTTTTGAATCGGCACATACGCAAATTTTGCTAATAACACTGCATCTAATGAAAAGGCGAACACCGTTTTACTTTGAATAATTTTCATATCTTCTGCAAGCAAGTAGTCTAAACGTTCATCTTCTCTTAACGAAACCATGATGTATCCTTTCTTTTCCTGTGAAAAAGGCTCCCGATTCAGCGGAAGCCTTTTCTCATTTTTTATTTAAAAATGACAGACAGAACAAACAGTCTCCCTCTTTCCGAATGCTCCCATAATGTACATTACAAATATGGAAGCCCTCCTGATATAAACGAGCGAGGTTATCATGACCTTCTCCTATATCAGAATGACTTGGCTTCTGGGCAGAATCATGCTCTGCCTCAGACGATTTATCTCGATCGGATTGATCCAGACGTTCACGCAAGTGCTGATTCTCCATCTGCAGCTGATGATTTTCTTCAATCACTTCACCGATATGATTTTTCAAATCACCTAGCTGGCGATAAAGAGAACCGATTTGTTCTTCTAAATTAATCACCGTATCAAATAGTTCCTTTTTATCCAAGGTGGCACACCTCGTTACTCAGTTGTTTGTGCAGATACAACGCCTTCTTGTAATAATTCTTCCCAAGTATATTCTATCACTTTTTCTTGCCCGGTTAATTCAACTTGCAAAATTCGTTCTAAAATATTAAGCCCTACTACCTTTGCAGAGCCATTAGACGTCTGAATCGTTTCACCGATGTCCGGTAATTGTTCTTTTGCTGTTTCGTACTCATCATTCTCATATTTCAAGCAGCACATTAAACGGCCGCAAAGCCCTGAAATTTTGGTAGGGTTTAACGAGAGGTTTTGATCTTTTGCCATTTTAATGGACACAGGTTCAAAATCTCCTAAGAAAGTTGAACAGCAAAGCATACGGCCACACGGACCAATGCCGCCTAGCATTTTTGCCTCGTCTCTTACACCGATTTGACGAAGTTCAATTCTCGTCTTGAAGATAGATGCAAGATCCTTGACCAGCTCACGGAAATCTACTCTGCCGTCCGCTGTAAAATAGAAGATGACCTTGTTGCGGTCGAATGTAAATTCGACATCGACCAGCTTCATTTCTAGGCCGTGTTCACTTACTTTCTGAAGACATGTGTCAAAGGCTGCCATCGCTGCTTCTTTGTTCTCCTCAACGATGAGCCGGTCACGTTCATCTGCGACGCGAATCACCTTACGTAAAGGGAGAACCACATCGTGTTCATCTACTTTTTTATTGGCGATGACCACTTGCCCGTACTCAACACCTCTAACCGTTTCTACAATGACACAACTATCATTTTCTATATGAAATCCATTAGGATCGAAATAATAGATTTTGCCCGCTTTTTTAAAGCGAACACCAATTACGTTGTACAAGCTTATCCCTCCTGCAACATCAACACCAATTGCTCCATTAGCCCTTGGGCATTCACGTTGGATTGAAGTCTCTTTTTCGCTTCTAATACAGCAAGGATCTGATTCGTCACCATCTGCTGTGTGGAATGCAGCGCGTGCTGCTTCATTGTCTGGAATAAGTCTTGATAAATGACTTTATCTTCATTTCCTATTTGAATCGACAATACATCACGATATATAAATAAAAGCATATCAAGACCAGTTTCTTGAAGGTCTTTCTCTTTGAAAAAAGGCATCCATTGATCTTGTATATAAAAAAATGCATGTTCTTTTCGCTGGTGTAAGACTTCATACAATTTTATCACTTTCGCTCTAGACTCTGCAAACTGATCATTTCGACTTAATTCGAGTGCTTCTGCTAAATTATTGGTTAAATTCGACAAAAGCCTTGCGAGATCCTGAGACACGCCTTCTTGTAAAAGCTGTTGCTCCAAAGATTGCGGCTGCAGCGGCTGAAAGCTAAGCATCTGACATCTTGAAATAATCGTATCCAGCATTTTATGCGATTGTTCAGTGATTAAAACTGCCATCGTTTCCCGGTTGGGCTCCTCTAGGAACTTTAATAAACTGTTCGCAGCATTGACCGTCATTTTGTCCGCATGGAGAATGATATACATTTTCCGATGCGATTCTACGCCTGCTTTTGTAAATTCCTCCTGCAAAGCCTGCACTTGCGCCTTCTTAATTGATTGACCGTCAGGCTGCACTAGATGTAAATCTGGATGGTTGCCAGACTGAATTCTTTTGCAGTTTTGACAGGACTCGCATGGTTTCACTCCTGCTTCCAAACAAAAAAAGCTCTTCGCTAAAAGCATCGCAGCATCTAGCTTTCCTGTCCCTTTTTTTCCTTCAAATAAGTAAGCATGAGCCAGTCGGTCTTTATCAATACTATTAAAAATCAGCCGCATGACGCGCGGCTGTAGATCATTCATGTCATCCCAGCTAATTGCCATGTTATCACTCTCTATGTGTAAAGGTTAATCAATAAACCTTTTATTTCTCCAATACGTTCAAGCAAATCAATCGAGGGTTTCTCCTGATTCATCATATCCTCTGTTAACTCAATCAGCTTTTCATCTAATGCTTTGACTAAAGCGAGTGTTCGTGTGTTGCCATAAATGTCAAAGCTCCTTGATGTCTCTATATTTAATCCATTATCGACTGTTTCTTTTACAAAGCGTTTCACAAGTCCTTTAAACCTAGCCAAATCTTTAAGGTTTCGTGACTTTGTCAGTTTCTTGCCGAAGACTTCGATATCGCTCAGCATGGCTGTCAGCTGCTCTAAACGCATTTTACCACTTTGTGTCTCCATCGATGATTTAAACGATGCTGAAGTTTGGCTTCCTTTCATCGCTTGAAGTTCACGCTTTTCTAAAAGCAGCCGCATATCTTGATTAATTTTCACAGCAACCCATCCTTAAAATTGATGAAATTGTTCAACTGGCAGAATAAAGACGGTAGCTCCACCAACTTCAACCTCAACAGGGTATGGTACATATGAATCTGCATTTCCACCCATTGGTGATACAGGCGCGATCATTTGATCACGTTTACGGCAATTTTCCTTGATTAGCTGTAACGCTTTATCCACTCGGACATCATCGCAACCAATGATAAAAGTCGTATTCCCAGACTTTAGAAATCCACCAGTCGAAGCTAATTTTGTCACGCCGAATTGATGTTCGGTCAATATTTTCAATAACTTGCTGCTATCTTGATCCTGTACAACGGCAACAATTAATTTCATTTGATTGGCCTCCTTCATTTTAGGCACAGGTGACATGCCGATGTCTTCCTCTATATTATAACAACGATTGGGAATGAGGTCATATTTGATTTTTCTTTAATGTGTCCTGAATCAGTTGAAACACTTCATTAAAGACATCCTGTACAGGCTGAGACGCATCTACTACACGGAATCGTTCTGGTGATTGCGCAATCAGAAGCTCATATCCTTCTCTGACCATTTGATGAAAATTCAGTGTTTCCATGTCTAATCGATTTTTTTCTCTTCCTTGATTGGCATCAATTCGCTTTAGACCTTCCTCTGGTGTAATAGAAAAGTAAATGGTCATTTGCGGCATCGTGCCATCAATGGCAAAATCATTAATGGATTTGACTTCTTCAATCCCAAGCCCTCTCGCATAGCCCTGATAAGCAAGGGAGCTGTCGACAAAACGATCACATAAAACAGTTTCCCCCCGCTTCAATGCCGGTTCTACTTTTTCAGCCAAATGCTGCCTTCTAGCTGCTGCATAAAGCAGTGCCTCTGTTTTTGCGTCCATTTTTGTATTTTTTTCATTTAAAATCACTTCACGAATTTGCTCTGCAATGTCAATGCCTCCGGGCTCACGTGTCGCCATCACTGCATAGCCTTGACGTTCCATTTCTTCGTACACTTTTCGAATCACTGTCGTTTTTCCAGCACCCTCAGGCCCTTCAAACGTAATAAACATACCGCTCATAGTGTCTCCTCTTCTATATAAACATATAATTTTCTCTGGTGAATCACCTGACTTGCTTGCACATGAACTTGATGCCCAAGCAAACGGCTTAACGTCGCAATTTGATCTGATTCAATCGGTTGTCCTTTAATCATCAAAGGAATGCCAGGCGGATAGGGAATGACCGATTCTGCACTAATCCGGCCAGCTGCTTTTTCGAATGGAACAGCTTCTACATCTCGCTTTTGCTGATCGTCCTCTAAGAAGAGCGATCCCGTTTGAGGCTCTTTTTTTACAAGCAATGAATCACTTTGCTGAAGAGCCTGCTCTATAGCTGTAAAAGGAATGTCCTTTGTCTGTCTTAGACCAAAAACGAGTAACACTTGATGTTCATCCGCAAGTTCTGGGTGAACCTCCACCGACTCAAGCACCTTTTTGAGTTCATAGCCTGTCAGCCCTTTTGTTGAACGAATGACACATTTTAATGGATCCATAGGTAAAGAGTCAGACTCAACCACTTCGAGATTGGAAATCATATTGAACTGTGCTTTCAGCTTTGCCAAGTCTCTCATGATTTCATCCATTAACCCTTTTCCCTTCAACTCCTCCACATAAGCTCTCGCCAAATCTAACGAAGCCATAATTGGATAAGAAGGTGAACTGCTTTGAAGCATCGTTAATAACGTCTTTATCCGCTTCACATCCATTCGGTCTCCTTGAAGATGGAGATAAGACCCCATCGTCATTGCCGGAAGGGTTTTATGTGCTGATTGTACCACCACGTCTGCTCCATAGGAAAGGGCAGATGGAGGAAAGGCACCGCCTAATACAAAATGAGCACCATGCGCCTCATCAACTAATACAATGATGCCAGCTTCATGACACATTTGAATGAGCCCTGATAAATCAGCTGCATGTCCGTAGTAGTTCGGATATGTCAAAACGATTGCCCGACAGTTAGGATGTGTCTCCATAGCTTGTTTGACTGTTTCCTCCGTCACATGGGTTGGGACGTGCAAGTGCGGATCACTCTCGGTTTCTAGCATAATAGGCGTCGCTCCCGCAAGCTCAATCGCATGGAACACAGACTTATGACAATTTCGCTGAACGAAAATGCCCTCCCCAGCCTGACACGCAGACATCACCATTGCCAAATTGCCAACGGTTGTGCCATTCACAAGGAAAAAACTTTGTTTAGCTCCATATAGCTTTGCCAATAAATCCTCTGCCTCTTGAATCACCCCAGTCGGATGGTGAAGATCATCTAGACCTTCAAGTTCTGTCACATCCAGCTGAAGAATGGATTCATAATAGGACCGTGCCTCATCAAAAAAGACATCTCCATTGTGATGTCCCGGAACGTGAAAAGAATAGGGCTTCTTTTCCGCATGTTGTGATAATGCTGTATATAAAGGTGTTTTCAAACAAATCGACCCTTTTCACTTAAACGATATCTTATATCTATTATAACGTTCAAACAAGTGAACTGAAAGATGGATTCTCATTCCTTTATTGGTTTATGATTCACCAGCTTTTGCTCTGCCTCATGCATGCTACTTTTTAATTGAGCTCGTTCTTGGCTCCCATGTTCTTTTACCTGCAACGTTTCCTGCAATGTTTCGGCCAATTGGCGCTGAACCTTTTTCAACGTATCTATAGGCGTTAAGGATGCATCTTCAAGCAGCTGTCCTTGCTGCTTCGATACCTGTTCATATGTTTGCTGGATACGCTGCTCAAGCGCTGAATTGGCTCGCTGCTGAATATGATTGAACGCAATCGACATTTGGTTGATCCATAAAGGAATTGATGCGGAAACAGTTGATTGAATATGATTGGCTAATGTATGGTTTGTATGCTGAATCATTCGAATTTGGGCATTACATTGCAGTGCGATTTGACGGCTCAACAACAAATCATACTTCCGTTCTTTTAATCTCTCCATATATTCTTCTTCATCGACTTCCCGATTCATCAATTGTTCCTCTAATGTCCGATCATGTGACTGTGATTCTGTTAGGGCATGTTGCTCTAACAGCGTCAATTTTGCTTCAACTGCTGCAACCTGTAACGTCATCTCTTGAAAGTATGATTGATTTTCTTCAAATAAACGCTCCAATAACTTATGGTCCGAAATTAGCACGCCTCTTGCGTAACGAAGCCTTGCTGACAATCTTTCTATCTGTGCTTCTGCTTGTTTAAAACGAGATATGATCTCCTGAGTTGAACGCTTTTCTCGCTGAAACAACCTTAAAAAAAAGCCTCGCTTCTTTGGCAATAAATCCTCTGGCTCCACTAAATGCAGTTGCTGTAAAAAAGCTTCTAGAACGTCTCCGATTTGGTCAATATCTTTTTTCTCCACATATTGCATCATTTGTTTTGATTGTTCTAACAATCGTTCCTGCACACGTGTGCCATAGAAAAGCAGTTTTTGTGGATGGTCAGGGATCTTCTCAGCTCGCTGTAGCGCCTCCTGCTTTTCCTCATCAGATAAGGTATCAAACACCCGAAACGGAAGATCTGTAGTAGATGGGGCTGGTGGTATGACTGGATCTTCTGGTTGCATCGAGTTTGACTCCTTTCATATCTATTTTTTAATCATTTTATCAGCCACTTCAAGTTCAATATGAAGTGCTTCTATATCTCTTCCTAAAACTTGCTGTAAATCATTCGTTAATTGCTTTTGCAGTTCAGTCAGCGTGACTCGAGTTTGGCTTAATGTCATTTCAAGCTCATGGCTACGATTCGGCTGATTATACAGCAGTGCATATTTCTCAGTTAATTCAACAACAGAATCCAAACTCTCAAAATAAAACCGCTGTGCATCATAAAACCGGTTCGGTTCCTTTTTTGTTATCGTATAGATGCGTCGTGCAAGCCGAAGAATTTCATAATTATGCTTGATCGTCTGTACGTTCTTCACAGCAAATAAAGCTTTCTTCAAACGAACCAGCTTTTGCCCGGCTTCTTTTAAATGCTGTTTAATATATACATAATCACTGCGAGACAGTCCGTGTTTCTTCAAAAACAACTGGAAGGCAGCCCATCGGCTTCCTGCAAACATCACACCCCACCCAATCATCGCATACAGTATCGACAATCCAACATGATGATGGAAAACACCAATACTGACAGTTAAAATCACCAGCGAAAAAAGAGTAGAGAGAACGGCCCATACAAATGTGTAAAAAATTGATTTCATGTTCATCGACTCCTATGAATAATCAGGCTCTCTGTTTATCTTATTATTTATTACGGTTGATGTCCAAACTAAGTTCCAAAAAACAGGCCCAATCCCCGATTGCCCATAAAAAAAGACCATCTAATGGTCTATGAATACAAAGGCGGCGTATGAAGATTTTTAAGCTTTCTTACATAATCAGCATAACTAGGATCCGAGGTTGATGTAGAAATTAACTTCCGTTCACAATCTCGGCATAAAAACTGATGATATAAATAAATTCCCTTTGTTTTTTTCTCTTCACAAATCAAACAAATCGCTTCTCGCTCTTTTTTGCTCATTGTGACACCTCCACTTATAGCTTCAGTATGCCCTAGCGCTTTCAATTGTATACAAAATTAAGAATGTTTTAGATGATAGTTTAGTATATGTATCCATGCCAGATCGAGTGTTTGTTCCTTTTTTAAAACACAAAAAAGACCAGTTCCGATTGGAACTGATCCTTTGAAAAGCTTGGCGGCGTCCTACTCTCACAGGGGGAAACCCCCAACTACCATCGGCGCTGAAGAGCTTAACTTCCGTGTTCGGTATGGGAACGGGTGTGACCTCTTCGCTATCGCCACCAAACCTGATGGAGAGAATGTTCTCTCAAAACTAGATAACAACGTTCATTTTTCACATTAGAATATAGGTTAAGTCCTCGATCTATTAGTATCTGTCAGCTCCACGTGTCACCACGCTTCCACCTCAGACCTATCAACCTGATCATCTTTCAGGGATCTTACTTCCTTGCGGAATGGGAAATCTCATCTTGAGGGGGGCTTCATGCTTAGATGCTTTCAGCACTTATCCCGTCCGCACATAGCTACCCAGCGATGCCCTTGGCAGAACAACTGGTACACCAGCGGTGCGTCCATCCCGGTCCTCTCGTACTAAGGACAGCTCCTCTCAAATTTCCTGCGCCCGCGACGGATAGGGACCGAACTGTCTCACGACGTTCTGAACCCAGCTCGCGTACCGCTTTAATGGGCGAACAGCCCAACCCTTGGGACCGACTACAGCCCCAGGATGCGATGAGCCGACATCGAGGTGCCAAACCTCCCCGTCGATGTGGACTCTTGGGGGAGATAAGCCTGTTATCCCCGGGGTAGCTTTTATCCGTTGAGCGATGGCCCTTCCATGCGGAACCACCGGATCACTAAGCCCGACTTTCGTCCCTGCTCGACTTGTAGGTCTCGCAGTCAAGCTCCCTTGTGCCTTTACACTCTGCGAATGATTTCCAACCATTCTGAGGGAACCTTTGGGCGCCTCCGTTACATTTTAGGAGGCGACCGCCCCAGTCAAACTGCCCACCTGACACTGTCTCCCTGCCCGATAAGGGCAGCGGGTTAGAAGGTCAATACAGCCAGGGTAGTATCCCACCGATGCCTCCACCGAAGCTAGCGCTCCGGTTTCCAAGGCTCCTACCTATCCTGTACAAGCTGTACCAACATTCAATATCAGGCTGCAGTAAAGCTCCACGGGGTCTTTCCGTCCTGTCGCGGGTAACCTGCATCTTCACAGGTACTATAATTTCACCGAGTCTCTCGTTGAGACAGTGCCCAGATCGTTGCGCCTTTCGTGCGGGTCGGAACTTACCCGACAAGGAATTTCGCTACCTTAGGACCGTTATAGTTACGGCCGCCGTTTACTGGGGCTTCAATTCGCACCTTCGCTTACGCTAAGCGCTCCTCTTAACCTTCCAGCACCGGGCAGGCGTCAGCCCCTATACTTCGCCTTACGGCTTCGCAGAGACCTGTGTTTTTGCTAAACAGTCGCCTGGGCCTATTCACTGCGGCTTCTCGGGGCTTTAACACCCTAAGAAGCACCCCTTCTCCCGAAGTTACGGGGTCATTTTGCCGAGTTCCTTAACGAGAGTTCTCTCGATCACCTTAGGATTCTCTCCTCGCCTACCTGTGTCGGTTTGCGGTACGGGCACCTCTCACCTCGCTAGAGGCTTTTCTTGGCAGTGTGGAATCAGGAACTTCGCTACTAAATTTCGCTCGCCATCACAGCTCAGCCTTCACGGGAAACGGATTTGCCTATTTCCCAGCCTAACTGCTTGGACGCGGATATCCAATACCGCGCTTACCCTATCCTCCTGCGTCCCCCCATTGCTCAAATGGTGAGGAGGTGGTACAGGAATATCAACCTGTTGTCCATCGCCTACGCCTTTCGGCCTCGGCTTAGGTCCCGACTAACCCTGAGCGGACGAGCCTTCCTCAGGAAACCTTAGGCATTCGGTGGACGGGATTCTCACCCGTCTTTCGCTACTCATACCGGCATTCTCACTTCTAAGCGCTCCACCAGTCCTTCCGGTCTGACTTCACTGCACTTAGAACGCTCTCCTACCACTGTTCGTAAGAACAGTCCGCAGCTTCGGTGATACGTTTAGCCCCGGTACATTTTCGGCGCAGAGTCACTCGACCAGTGAGCTATTACGCACTCTTTAAATGGTGGCTGCTTCTAAGCCAACATCCTGGTTGTCTAAGCAACTCCACATCCTTTTCCACTTAACGTATACTTTGGGACCTTAGCTGGCGGTCTGGGCTGTTTCCCTTTCGACTACGGATCTTATCACTCGCAGTCTGACTCCCAAGGATAAGTCATCGGCATTCGGAGTTTGACTGAATTCGGTAACCCGGTAGGGGCCCCTAGTCCAATCAGTGCTCTACCTCCGAGACTCTTACCTTGAGGCTAGCCCTAAAGCTATTTCGGAGAGAACCAGCTATCTCCAGGTTCGATTGGCATTTCACCCCTACCCACACCTCATCCCCGCACTTTTCAACGTGCGTGGGTTCGGGCCTCCATTCAGTGTTACCTGAACTTCACCCTGGACATGGGTAGATCACCTGGTTTCGGGTCTACGACCACGTACTCATGCGCCCTATTCAGACTCGCTTTCGCTGCGGCTCCGCATCTTCTGCTTAACCTTGCACGGGATCGTAACTCGCCGGTTCATTCTACAAAAGGCACGCCATCACCCGTTAACGGGCTCTGACTACTTGTAGGCACACGGTTTCAGGATCTATTTCACTCCCCTTCCGGGGTGCTTTTCACCTTTCCCTCACGGTACTGGTTCACTATCGGTCACTAGGGAGTATTTAGCCTTGGGAGATGGTCCTCCCGGATTCCGACGGAATTTCACGTGTTCCGCCGTACTCAGGATCCACTCTGGAGAGAACAACATTTCAGTTACAGGGCTGTTACCTTCTTTGGCGGGCCTTTCCAGACCTCTTCGCTTATATCGTTCCTTTGTAACTCCGTATAGAGTGTCCTACAACCCCAAGAGGCAAGCCTCTTGGTTTGGGCTGTTCCCGTTTCGCTCGCCGCTACTCAGGGAATCGCATTTGCTTTCTCTTCCTCCGGGTACTTAGATGTTTCAGTTCCCCGGGTATGCCTTCTCATACTCTATGTATTCAAGTATGGATACTACTCCATTACGAGCAGTGGGTTTCCCCATTCGGAAATCTCCGGATCAAAGCTTGCTTACAGCTCCCCGAAGCATATCGGTGTTTGTCCCGTCCTTCATCGGCTCCTAGTGCCAAGGCATCCACCGTGCGCCCTTTCTAACTTAACCATTTCTTACTTTAGAAAGAATCACTATGTGTGATGAACTTTGCATTGCATTCAATGTGAATGTATTACTTATTGTTATCTAGTTTTCAAAGAACACGTTGGTGGAGCCTAGCGGGATCGAACCGCTGACCTCCTGCGTGCAAGGCAGGCGCTCTCCCAGCTGAGCTAAGGCCCCGATTTAATAGAAGATGGTGGGCCTGAGTGGACTCGAACCACCGACCTCACGCTTATCAGGCGTGCGCTCTAACCAGCTGAGCTACAGGCCCATCTTTCATATCGAAGATATGATGTTGTAGGATCTTTTGCAAGTTCCTTCAAAACTAAACAAGACGAAAAACGTACGCTGCTCCATATATCCTTAGAAAGGAGGTGATCCAGCCGCACCTTCCGATACGGCTACCTTGTTACGACTTCACCCCAATCATCTGCCCCACCTTCGGCGGCTGGCTCCATAAAGGTTACCTCACCGACTTCGGGTGTTGCAAACTCTCGTGGTGTGACGGGCGGTGTGTACAAGGCCCGGGAACGTATTCACCGCGGCATGCTGATCCGCGATTACTAGCGATTCCAGCTTCACGCAGTCGAGTTGCAGACTGCGATCCGAACTGAGAACAGATTTGTGGGATTGGCTAAACCTTGCGGTCTCGCAGCCCTTTGTTCTGTCCATTGTAGCACGTGTGTAGCCCAGGTCATAAGGGGCATGATGATTTGACGTCATCCCCACCTTCCTCCGGTTTGTCACCGGCAGTCACCTTAGAGTGCCCAACTGAATGCTGGCAACTAAGATCAAGGGTTGCGCTCGTTGCGGGACTTAACCCAACATCTCACGACACGAGCTGACGACAACCATGCACCACCTGTCACTCTGTCCCCGAAGGGAAAGCCCTATCTCTAGGGTTGTCAGAGGATGTCAAGACCTGGTAAGGTTCTTCGCGTTGCTTCGAATTAAACCACATGCTCCACCGCTTGTGCGGGCCCCCGTCAATTCCTTTGAGTTTCAGTCTTGCGACCGTACTCCCCAGGCGGAGTGCTTAATGCGTTAGCTGCAGCACTAAGGGGCGGAAACCCCCTAACACTTAGCACTCATCGTTTACGGCGTGGACTACCAGGGTATCTAATCCTGTTCGCTCCCCACGCTTTCGCTCCTCAGCGTCAGTTACAGACCAGAGAGTCGCCTTCGCCACTGGTGTTCCTCCACATCTCTACGCATTTCACCGCTACACGTGGAATTCCACTCTCCTCTTCTGCACTCAAGTTTCCCAGTTTCCAATGACCCTCCCCGGTTGAGCCGGGGGCTTTCACATCAGACTTAAGAAACCGCCTGCGAGCCCTTTACGCCCAATAATTCCGGACAACGCTTGCCACCTACGTATTACCGCGGCTGCTGGCACGTAGTTAGCCGTGGCTTTCTGGTTAGGTACCGTCAAGGTGCAAGCAGTTACTCTTGCACTTGTTCTTCCCTAACAACAGAGCTTTACGATCCGAAAACCTTCATCACTCACGCGGCGTTGCTCCGTCAGACTTTCGTCCATTGCGGAAGATTCCCTACTGCTGCCTCCCGTAGGAGTCTGGGCCGTGTCTCAGTCCCAGTGTGGCCGATCACCCTCTCAGGTCGGCTACGCATCGTCGCCTTGGTGAGCCGTTACCTCACCAACTAGCTAATGCGCCGCGGGTCCATCTGTAAGTGACAGCCGAAACCGTCTTTCATCCTTGAACCATGCGGTTCAAGGAACTATCCGGTATTAGCTCCGGTTTCCCGGAGTTATCCCAGTCTTACAGGCAGGTTACCCACGTGTTACTCACCCGTCCGCCGCTAACATCCGGGAGCAAGCTCCCTTCTGTCCGCTCGACTTGCATGTATTAGGCACGCCGCCAGCGTTCGTCCTGAGCCAGGATCAAACTCTCCGAAAAAGTACAAAACCGAAGTTTTGTTTTTCGTCAGCGTTTGACTGACTACCTATGATGTATCATAGGATTTTTTTATAAAAACTCGAATTAACAGGTACGTTTTGTCTTGTTTAGTTTTCAAAGAACTTGTTTACCGCTTCAGAAGCGACTAGAACATCTTATCACGTCCAAGTTGTTAGTGTCAACAACTTTTTTGTTATTATGTTTTTTCGTTTCTTCGTCATCAGCGACGTATATTAATTTACCACCATATATAATCAAAGTCAACAATATTTTGCATTAAATAATAAACTTTTCAATTACGACTAAAGCTGCTACACCTGGAATGCCCAACAAACCACTAATTCCACTCGTTACAGGGTTAATGGAAACATGAAGCCCTAAACTCTCACCGAATAAATTGAGACAAAATAAAAAAAGAGCACCTGCGACAAACTTAACTCCAATAAGCCCTAACCATTTGAATGGATTCGCTTGAACACCTGACATAAACAACAATAAAACAGCTAACAAAATTGAACCAATCACAATAACAGGTTCCATAATCCTCTCATCTCCTCTTCATATGAATAGTACAAGCATATGAGAGCATTATGGAAAATAGACCTGCTATCTCCAGTTGTTTAAACGTAAATTTCTCTTTTTCGCTTCTCTCAGATAGAAAAAGTACTTCGCTTGAGCAAGCTTTAATTCGAATAGAATGTCCGGTGAAGGCTCAACGCTGTTTGCGACAAGCTTTTTTTGTCTGTTCCATTCTTCCTTTTGCTTAAAAAGCTGTTGAATTAATATCTCATCGAATTCTTTTCGAATTGATTTTCTGCGAAGAAAACCCATGTACCGTACTTCTCCTTCCTACATCTCACGTCTGCCTTCTAGAGCCTTAGAAAGTGTGACTTCATCCGCATACTCTAAGTCTCCACCTACTGGGAGTCCGTGAGCAATGCGAGAGAGTTTAATTCCTGATGGTTTCAACAATCTAGAGATATACATGGCCGTTGCTTCTCCCTCAATGTTTGGATTGGTTGCAAGAATGACCTCTGTGACTTGATCGTCTTGCAACCTTTTTAATAGATCAGGAATTTTAATATCCTCTGGTCCAATTCCGTCCATTGGTGAAATAGCACCATGAAGCACATGATATAAGCCGTTGTATTCTTTCATTTTTTCCATTGCGATCACATCTTTTGGATCCTGCACGACACAGATCACAGATTGATCTCTTCTTGTATCTTCACAAATGTAACAAGGATCCTGATCGGTGATATGTCCGCAAACAGAACAATAAGTTAAATTACGCTTTGCATTAACAAGTGCCTTCGCAAAATCCAGCACGACATCTTCTTGCATACTAAGAACAAAAAAAGCCAGACGGACCGCAGTTTTAGGTCCGATTCCTGGCAATTTCATAAAGCTATCAATCAGCTTTGATATTGGTTCAGGATATTGCATCTTCAGTTATTCCTCCTAGAATAAACCTGGCATGTTCATTCCTTTTGTGAATTGACCCATTGTTTCATTCGTTAGTTCATCAACTTTTTTCAATGCATCATTTGTTGCTGCAAGTACAAGGTCTTGAAGCATATCGATGTCTTCAGGATCAACAACTTCTTCATTAATCGCCACATCAACGACTTCTTTTTGTCCATTTACTTTTACAGTGACCATGCCGCCACCTGCCGTACCTTCAAGGACTTTTTCTGCAAGCTCTTCTTGAGCCTTAGCCATTTCCTTCTGCATTTTTTGCATTTGTTTCATCATTTTTTGCATATTTCCCATTCCACCGCGCATATGAACACCACTCTCTTTCAAATTGTTAATCTTTAATTTCAATTAAATCGGTTCCTACTAACTTCTTTGCTTCTGCAATTAATGGATCTTCTTCAGCAGAAGCTGCCTGACCATCTGCTTGTTCTTCAGGCTGATGATCTCTCAAAAATTCTTCTCTTATTTTACCCCATTGAGCGTCAGGAACGCCAACTAATTCCACTCTTTTTCCTAGCATAGATTCTAGCAGTTGCTCAAGATTGGTTCGAACACCACTTTTATCTTCGGCCACCATCTTACAATGTATTTCAAATTTGAATTTTAAAACAAAGGCATGAGTTGCCGCCGCAACTGGTTCACTATCTGTTAATAGCGCAGCGTGAGATACCTTATTTTGCTGTTTTAATTGGGCAAGAAGCTCTCCCCATTTGCCTTTTATTTTTTCTAGTTCCGGTCGCTTCGCTTCTTTTAAAATCTCATGAATTCGACCGACAGGTGCACGATAGCCATTTTTATTACTCGTTTGAGGTCGAGGTGCTTCCGTTTTTGCTTGAGGACTCTGAGACTGAGTCATTGGAACACCCTCAGCTTTTAGCCTAGATAGCTCCTGTTCCAGCCTGTCTATTTTATTCGTTAACGCTGTTAGGTCGGAATCAGCCGGAGATGATACAGCACCAGCCGTTGACTGACAGAGCTTAACCACAGCTACTTCAAAGAAAATTCTAGGATGGTTTGTCCATTTCATTTCCTGATGGCTTTTATTCAGCACTTCAATCGTTTCATAAAGAAACTGAGGTGCCACACGTTCTGAAAGAGCCACAAACTTATCGTCGACTTTGACTTTTTCAAGGACACCTTCAAGATCCGGTGCTGTTTTGAATAGAAGCATATCTCTAAAGTAGAAGATCATATCCTCTATTAATTTCGCAGCATCTTTCCCCTGTTGAAGCAATTCATTTAACGTATCCAGCGCTATCGCAATATTTTGCTCAAAAATGGCTTCAGCAAGCTGACTAATGAAATGCTGAGATACAGCACCTGTAATGAGCAGTGCATCATCAATTGTTAGCTGTTCACCACTAAATGAGATCGCTTGGTCAAGGAGACTAAGTGCGTCACGCATGCCTCCATCTGCCGCACTAGCAATAATCTCGAGTGAACCCTCTTGTATATTTAGGCTTTCTGCATCTACAATTTTCTCCATTCGTCCAACAATATCTTTTGTCGTGATCCGTTTAAAATCAAATCTCTGACATCTTGATATGATGGTAAGAGGAATCTTATGAGGCTCTGTGGTAGCCAAAATAAAGATACAATGAGCAGGTGGTTCCTCTAGCGTTTTAAGAAGTGCATTAAATGCCCCGATAGAGAGCATATGTACCTCATCTATAATATAAACCTTATATGTAACCGCTGAAGGAGCAAATTTCACTTTATCACGTATATCCCGAATTTCATCTACCCCGTTATTTGAGGCAGCATCTATTTCAATCACGTCTGAAATCGAACCGGTCGTAATCCCTCTACAGGCATCACACTCATTACACGGCTCACTAACAGGTGACTTTTCACAGTTCACTGCTTTCGCAAAAATCTTGGCAGCACTTGTTTTACCTGTTCCTCTAGGACCTGAAAATAAGTAAGCATGAGAAAACTTTTTCTGCAAAAGGGCATTTTGCAACGTTTTTGTGATGTGTTCTTGTCCAACAACATCCTCAAAAACTTGAGGTCTGAACACTCGGTATAAAGCTTGATAACTCACAAATACGCCCTCCTCCATTTATCATCATGTTCATTATACATGATGCAACGATCAATTCAAAAGTACACCTTTATTTTCTAACAAACGAAAAAGAGCATTTCCTTTAAAGACTTTTTACTTTTCTTGATTAAAAAATGTGTTTTCCTGCTTTCTGAAAATGTCTGCCAGATCAACAAGAACATTTGTTCCGCTTATAAATTACTTCAAAAATACCTCACCCCGAAAATGGCTTTTTTGCTATTTGTATAAACAAAACAACTGATATATTCTTTCAATAGCAACAAAAAACTCACCTAGATAAACTAGATGAGTTACATTTAATATTGATTTACCGTGCACCTTCTGTCGATTCGCTACCCCAAGCGTTACTTAAACAGTTAGCTCGGCCCAGGCAACCCTGCGGCACATGAGAGGTTTCACTTAATGCTGCTTCCTTCCGGACCTGACATGGTTCATGAATTCCCATTGCGCAGGACCCAGACGTCAACACCACTTATTTAAGGCAGACCTTGAAGTAAACGAACCTTGAGAAGGGATTCGGCCTCGCTAGAGCGGATTGCGAGTACAGGGCACCGCTACCTCCCCGCTTAGCACGGCAAAATGAATATTAAATTGTTGGTGACGCAGACATAAGTATACCTTCTAAGTGATAAAATTGCAAACGACATCCATTCATTTACTTTTCGACTGCTTCTTACGCTGACGGAGGTCTCGAAAGAACTGACTTAACAGCTCACCACACTCATTTTCAAGCACACCGCCAATGACTTCAGACTGATGATTGAACCGCTCATCGTCCAATAAATTCATTAAAGTACCAGCACATCCACCTTTAGGATCATAGGCACCAAAAACGACCTTTTTCACTCTTGAAAGTACAATAGCGCCTGCACACATTGGGCACGGTTCGAGTGTAACATAAAGTACAGCATCTTCTAAACGCCAGCTACCAGTCATTTTACACGCTTCATCAATAGCAAGTAATTCCGCATGAGCAATTGATCGCTGTTCACTTTCCCTTAAATTGTGAGCATGGCTTACAATTTGATCATCAACAACGATGACGGCACCGATTGGAACTTCTCCTATTTGTTTTGCTTTCAAAGCTTCAGAAATAGCTTCTTGCATAAACTGTTCATCTTTCGTCATAGTACGGCTCTCTTTTCATGTTTTTTTAAAGGATATTGAGGTTAACATATTATCACAATCTTTTAAAGGGGGTCTTGATTTGCCAAAACAACAAAAGGCACTACTTATTATTGACATGATCAATAATTTTGATTTCGAAATGGGACATGTGCTTGCTGAAAAAACAGAGCAAATGACCAATAAAATTTTAGCCCTTAAACGACACGCTTTCAAGAAAAATTGGCCAATTATCTATATCAACGACCACTATGGACTCTGGAAGGCTGATATCAAAGCTGTTATGGAAACATGCAAAAACGAAAGAAGTACCCCTATTTTAGAACAAATGGCACCATCTAAAGATGATTACTTCTTAATTAAACCTAAGCACTCTGCCTTTTACGGAACAGCACTAGAGACACTCCTAAATGAATTAGGTGTGCAAGATCTTATTTTAACTGGAATTGCCGGAAACATCTGTGTCCTGTTCACTGCAAATGACGCTTACATGCGAGAGTACAACCTTACTGTACCTAAAGATTGTATTGCTTCAAATGATGATAGGGACAACGAGTACGCTTTAACCATGATGGAGAACGTTCTTCTTGCCAAAATCACAACAACTAAAGAGATCACGGATGAAAATCAAACATGATTTATCCATCACCCTCATAAATTGTTAGCAATAACAAAGGGGGCGTTGACCATTCAAATTTATGTTGTCAAAAGAGGAGATACATTAAATGAAATTGCCATGCGTTTTAAAACAACGGCAAATGAAATCATTCGGACCAACGACATCGAAACACCAAATCAACTAGTCGTTGGACAAACAATTGTCATCCCTATTAGAGGTCAATTTTATGAGGTCAAACAAAATGATACACTTTATCAAATTGGAAGAAGATTTCAAATTTCGGTAGAAGAATTGGCACGTGTGAATCGGATTCGGCCTGAAGCCATATTGCCTATTCGTTTTTTGCTTTATATTCCACAAAGACCGAAAAGAAATATTAATTCTAATGCTTATATAGAACCTCGCGGAAACCAAGTCAGCGAAAATTTAAAGCAAGCAGCCAGAGAAGCATCTCCATACTTAACACATCTCGGTGCCTTTAGTTTTCAAGCACAAAGAGACGGCACACTTCGCGAGCCACCGTTAGATCAATTACCTCAAATTGCCGCTCAAAGCAGAACGGTTTTAACCATGGTAGTCACAAATCTAGAGAATGATAAATTTAGTGATGAACTCGGGCGAATCCTTTTAACAAATCAATCTGTCAAAACGACATTATTAAATGAAATCGTCCGCGTTGCTCAAAAGTATCAATTAAAAGAAATCCATTTTGACTTTGAATATTTACGCCCAGTTGATAAAGAAGCTTACCTTCAATTTTTAAGAGAGGCAACAACTCGTTTTCATCAACAGGGTTGGACTATTTCTGTGGCACTCGCTCCTAAAACAAGCAGTAAACAGAAAGGAAAGTGGTATGAGGCGCATGACTATGAAGCAATTGGTAAGATTGTTGATCATGTTGTACTGATGACTTATGAGTGGGGCTACAGCGGCGGGCCTGCACAAGCCGTCTCTCCGATCGGCCCTGTCCGCCAAGTCATTGAATACGCACTGACTGTCATACCTGCCAATAAAATTGTGATGGGGCAGAATTTATATGGTTATGATTGGACGCTTCCTTATGTTCAAGGAGGCCCTATCGCCAAAGCCGTCAGCCCTCAACAAGCGATTGCCATTGCTAGAGAGAATAATGTATCCATTTTATATGACGAAACAGCACAAGCACCTTATTTCCGTTATACAGATGCTAACAACAAAGAACACGAGGTTTGGTTTGAAGATGCAAGATCCATTCAAGCCAAATTTAATCTCATTAAAGAGTTAAACCTAAATGGAATTGCTTACTGGAAATTAGGTCTATCCTTCCCACAAAACTGGTTGTTGTTATCAGATCAATTTAATATTGAAAAAAGAACAACATCGTAATTCATTGGCTCTATCTCTCAGAAGGGGTATGGTACAATATACATTGGTTTGACAACTTTATAGATAGAGGAGAACGCCTATGTATCCTGCCCCTTTTATTGCAGTGGAAGGCCCAATTGGAGCCGGAAAAACAACCTTGGCTACAATGCTTTCAAAGGAATTTCAATTTCCTTTAGTAAAAGAAATTGTAGAAGAAAATCCATTCTTAGATAAATTTTATGAAGATATGGAACAATGGAGCTTTCAGCTTGAGATGTTCTTTCTATGTAATCGGTTTAAACAGTTAGAATCTATTGAAGAGAACTATGTCAAAAAACAGCAGCCGATTGTCACTGATTATCATGTCTATAAAAATATGATATTTGCAGAAAGAACCTTATCCAAAAAGCACATGGATAAATACAGAAAGATTTATCACTTGCTGACAGATGATCTTCCTAAACCAAATGCCATGATCTATATAAAAGCCAGCCTTCCCACCTTACTTGATAGAATAAAGATGAGAGGCCGATCTTTTGAAGAAGACATTGATCCAGCTTATTTAAAAACCCTGATTGAAGATTATGAGTTGGCCATCGAGCATTTAAAACAAACTGACCCAGGGCTTCCTATCATTACAATTGAAGGCGATCATACAGACTTCGTTTCCTCACAGCAAGATTACCAGCAAATTGTACAGAACATAAAGGAGCAAGTACTATGAAAAATATTGAAATACCAAAGGATGCTGTCATTACAATTGCAGGGACAGTTGGTGTCGGAAAATCGACCATGACGAAAACAATAGCGGACAAGCTAGGGTTTCAAACTTCTCTCGAAAAAGTAGATGATAATCCATACTTAGAGCCTTTTTATTCGGATTTCCAAAGATGGAGCTTTCATTTACAGGTCTATTTTCTAGCTGAACGTTTTAAGGAACAGAAACGAATCTTCGAGTCTGGTGGAGGTTATGTACAAGATCGGTCAATTTATGAGGACACTGGTATTTTTGCTAAAATGCACGCAGACAAAGGTACCATGTCAGAGGTAGACTATGAAACGTATACGAGTCTATTTGAGGCGATGGTGATGACACCTTACTTCCCTCACCCAGATGTCCTCATTTACTTACATGGGGATTTAGATCATATATTACATCGTATTGAAGAGCGCGGGAGAGAGATGGAAACTCAAACCGATCGAGCATATTGGGAAGAAATGTACACTCGATATACGGAATGGATTGAACAATTTGATCTGTGCCCTGTGATTAAAATTAATATTGAAGATTACGACTTACTTCATGATGAAAGCTCACTTGATCCAATTCTTCATGAAATTGCTTCTGTTATTCAAAAAAATCGCTCTAACACAAAATAAAAAAAACCGCTGCATTTCTCGAATGCAGCGGTTTGACAATTTCCAATTTTTATGCGTTTCAATTCAACTAAGGTAAAATCAATATGGCGGAGGAAGAGGGATTCGAACCCCCGCGGGCTTTGACACCCCTGTCGGTTTTCAAGACCGATCCCTTCAGCCGGACTTGGGTATTCCTCCGTATCGACAAGAATTAATATATCATATCATCTTATTTTAAGTCAACATCTTTTCGAAAAAAATTTCAACATTTGATTTTGGTATGATGTTTAGCCTTTTGTCTTCTTTTCAGCGTGATAGAAAACCTTTGCAGTCTAGGAAGGACGAGTACTGGCGCGGAGCGAATTTAGCATTCGTGAGCACCAGCACGCAGGACTGACAAAGAATGCGAGGGTTTGTCTACACGCTGAAGCAGCCGATTATCGGCTGCTCTTCATTTATTTCGTATCCTGTCTAATGTCTTCAATAAAAAGATTCATCTCTTCTTTAAAATCATTTAATGATTCGATAATCTTTGTAAAGTCTGTCACTTGTTTAGCTTGTTCGTTTGTTGAACTGCTGATTTGCGAGATATTTTCTGATAGAGTGCCAATGCTGTCTTGGATTTCTTTTAAAAATGCATTAATGGTTTCAGCTGCTTCCTTTGATCCATCTGATAACTTACGTACCTCGTCTGCAACAACAGCAAAGCCTTTTCCATTTTCACCTGCTCTTGCCGCTTCAATTGCAGCATTGAGTCCTAACAGGTTTGTTTGTCTCGCAATACCGCCAATGGTTTTGACGACTTCTTCAATGTTTGCGGATTTCTCTTCTGCTCTTCCGGCCTGCTCACTAATTTCTAAGCTTGTAGCCGCCAGTTCTTGTGAATGAGCAGCAATTTGCTCAATTCCACCTTGTAACTCTTTCGCTACTTTATTGATATGTTCCATATAGCCGCTTAATTTCTTCTCACGATGATGTGAAAAAGCCACTAAAAAAGAACCAATCACATTTCTATCTTCATCAAAAATCGGATAACCTTTTACAGCAATTTCATAACCATATAAAGACTCTGGCAAATGCCCATCATATTCTTGTCCTCTTAATGTCGTCGCCACGTTTTGGTCCTCTGGGTTTAAAGCGTCCCCTACTTTAATGCCAAAATCTACTGTGGTCGATGGATAATAGCAAAGTACCTTCTCTGTGTCAGTGATGCCGAAAAGGACACTTTCATCTAGAACTTTTCTGAGTAATTGAGCCATTTCAACATAATAGTCAAGCCTATTCAAGGTTATTCCTTCTTTCCTAGATGCTTTTAGTTCTTTTATCGGCTTATTTTAGAAAAACTGTAGAAGTTTAGGTAAAAAGAATAAGATGCCATGACGGCATCTTATTTTATCACTTCTTTATTTCCCATATAAGGACGTAACACCTCAGGAATGATCACTGTTCCATCCTCTTGTTGATAGTTTTCTAAAATGGCTGCAACAGTTCTTCCTACTGCTAAACCAGATCCATTTAATGTGTGGACGTGTTCTGGCTTTGCTTTAGGCTCAAGGCGGAAACGAATGTTTGCTCGTCTCGCTTGGAACGCTTCAAAGTTACTGCAAGAAGAAATTTCACGATACGTATTTTGGCTTGGAATCCATACTTCGATATCGTATTTCTTCGCAGCCGTAAAGCCTAAATCTCCTGTACACATGCTCATGACACGGTATGGCAGGTTCAATAATTGAAGAACTTTTTCTGCTTGGTTTGTTAGTTTCTCTAATTCTTCATAAGAATCTTCTGGTCTGACAAATTTCACAAGCTCTACTTTATTAAATTGGTGCTGACGGATGAGTCCGCGCGTATCTCTGCCGGCAGAACCAGCTTCTGATCTAAAGCAAGCACTAAATGCTGCATAATTGATTGGCAGCTGCTCTCCTTCAAGAATTTCGTCACGGTGCATGTTCGTAATTGGCACTTCAGCCGTTGGAATGAGGAAATAATCTTCTTCTCGAATTTTAAAAGCATCCTCTTCAAACTTTGGAAGCTGTCCAGTTCCTGTCATGCTTGCTCTGTTGACCATATAAGGTGGTAGTACTTCAGTAAAACCAAATTCATCTACGTGTAAATCCAGCATAAAGTTATAAAGTGCCCGCTCTAACCGTGCGCCTAGCCCTTTATAAAAAACGAAACGGCTTCCTGTCACTTTTCCTGCACGTTCAAAATCTAAAATCTTCAGCTCATCTGCTACATCCCAATGCGGCTTTGGCTCAAATGAGAAGGCTGGCTGTTCGCCCCATTTTCTCACTTCAATGTTGTCATCTTCTGTTTCACCGACTGGTACAGAATCATGAGGGATGTTTGGAATTGAGAACAGGATGGTTTGCAGGCTTTCCTCTACTGTTCTTAATTCATCATCCAACTTCTTAATCTCATCGCCTACCTCACGCATTTCTTGAATAATGTGATCGGCGTCTTTCTTTTCTCTTTTTAGAACAGCCACTTGCTGTGATACTTCATTTCTTCGGCTCTTTAATACTTCTGTTTTGCCGATTAATTCTCTTCTTTTTTGATCTAGTTCACCAAACTTATCAAAATCCGCTAAATCTTCACCTCGATGGGCTAATTTTTCTTTGATTTGATCAAAATCCGTGCGCAGTTGTTTAATATCCAGCATGTGTAACACTCCTTTTTTATCGAAAAATAAAAAGAGCCCTCATCCCATGAAAGGGACGAGAGCTCTCGCGTTGCCACCCTGATTGAAAACACGCCAAAAGCATGCTTTCCTCTTTCCTCTGTAACGGCATCACCGTAAATGCTTACTTCGTGTTTCAGCATTTCGCTCAAGGATGGATTCAGAATGCATCTTTCACCGATTCTCACCAACCATCGGCTCTCTGAGAAAGAGGGGCTTCTTACTATTTCCCGTCAACGCTTTTTCGATCTTTGATTGTGATTTTAATGTACTATAAGTTTTATCTCTTTTCAACCGTTTTATACAGCAAGCTTCGTTTTATAGGACTCCACCATCTCAACAAACAGCTGTGTTAACCGGTGGTCATCTGTCAGCTCTGGATGAAAAGAACAACCTAAGATATTGTTTTCTTTCGCCATCACAATCCTGCCGTCATACTCAGCCATGACCTCTACGCTCTCATCTGCGCTGATGATATGAGGCGCACGGATGAACACTCCTGTAAACGGCGCATCCAGTCCTTTCACTTCTACATCTGCTTCAAAGCTGTCTACCTGTCTGCCAAACGAATTACGTGCAACAGATACATTTAACAGTCCAAGATGAGCATCTTCTCGATCTTCTATATGCTTTGCCAGCATAATCAAACCGGCACAAGTCCCAAATATCGGTTTACCTTGAGCAGCGAACGCTTTAATCGGTTCAATGAATTGGTACGTATCCATGAGTCTTCTCATTGTCGTACTTTCACCACCAGGGATAATGAGACCGTCAACAATTTCTAACTCCTCTACCCGCTTGATGATCTTTCCCGCTGCGCCACACGCTTCAATCGATTGAATATGCTCTCTCACCGCTCCTTGAAGCCCTAGTACACCAATTGTTAGCATTTTTGTTTGCGCTCCCTTAATTACCAGCCACGCTCTTGCATACGCTCTTCTGGCAATAGATTTGAAATTTCAATTCCTTTCATCGCTGTTCCAAGCTCTTTAGAAAGCTCTGCAATTAGACGGTAATCTGTGAAATGAGTCGTTGCTTCTACAATCGCTTTTGCAAACTTAGCTGGATTGTCTGATTTGAAGATACCAGAGCCGACAAACACACCATCTGCTCCAAGCTGCATCATTAATGCTGCATCTGCTGGTGTCGCAACACCTCCAGCTGCAAAGTTTACAACTGGCAATTTGCCTTCTTTTTTAATTTGAACCAATAATTCATAAGGTGCGCCCAGATTCTTGGCTTCTGTCATCAATTCATCTTCACTCATTGCCGCCACTTTACGAATTTGAGCATTGACCTTTCTCATATGACGAACAGCTTCTACAATATTTCCTGTACCAGGCTCACCTTTTGTACGCAACATAGATGCACCTTCTGCAATACGACGAGTCGCCTCACCTAGATCACGGCAGCCACATACGAAAGGAACCGTGTATTCATTTTTATTTAAATGGAATTCCTCATCTGCGGGCGTCAGCACTTCACTCTCATCAATATAATCAACACCAAGTGCTTCAAGAACACGAGCTTCCACGATGTGGCCGATACGTGCTTTTGCCATGACTGGAATCGTTACTGCATTTTGTACTTCTTCTACGATTCTTGGATCTGCCATACGGGCAACACCGCCTGCTGCACGGATATCAGCTGGTACTCGTTCTAGTGCCATTACTGCCACTGCGCCTGCTTCTTCTGCGATTTTTGCCTGCTCAGCATTGACGACATCCATAATGACGCCACCTTTTTGCATTTCTGCCATTCCACGTTTTACTCGTTCAGTTCCCTTATTGCTCACAATTGTTTCCTCCCATTTGTCTATTCGATTGATTCAACACCTTTATCATACAAGCGTTAGAGTATAACAATAAAGAGAATAGTATAACAATTCAATCAGCTCATAAAAAAGAAGAAACCCTTATATATCAAGGTTTCATAGTTAAAAAGGCATCATTCCCTCTTTTAAGTGTTATTAACATGTTATAATGCATCTATAACAATTCGAAACCATCTATAACAATTCCACACCCATTGGAGGATTTTCATGCATATTGATATCCATCGACATTCAGATACATCTCTTTCGAATCAGATTTACTTTTCCATCGTTGATCACATTCAATCAGGTCTGCTTCAGCAAGGCGATAAGCTGCCGACTGTACGTGATCTAGCGAAACAGCTGAATGTAAGTCTTGTCACAGCAGCAAAAGCCTATACACGGCTTAAGGACGACGGATTTTTAACGACTGTACAAGGAAAAGGTACGTTTGTGAATGAGCAGCATGAGCAAACTGACATCCCGGTTCAGTCATCTACTTCTTTCGATTGGCAGTTATCGATCCCTGATTATTTACCAAGGTCTCAATTTGCTCAGTATCACTATGTCGAAGAAGCCATTAATCTTTCTTCCTCTATGATTGATCCTGGTCTTTTACCTAACCGGTATTTAGAAAAAGAAATGCAGCATGTCCTAGCCCGGCATCCTCAAATCATGTCAAAATACGGAGAAATACAAGGTGACCTTCAGCTTCGTCAGGTCATTCAATCATTTCTAGAAAAATTAGATGTCCCATCTACTCCTGAAAATATCCTTGTCACTAGCGGTTCTCAGCAAGGGCTTGATTTAGTAGCACGTACATTTATCGGGCCGGATGATGTAGTTGTCATGGAGGCGCCCACCTATCCAGGCGCAATTGATGTCTTTATGGGGAGAGGGGCACGAATTATTACGGTTCCTGTCGATCATGAAGGAATGAACATGAAACAGCTTCAAAGCATTTGTGATAAATATAAACCAAAGCTCATCTATACCATTCCTACTTTTCACAGTCCTACAGGTGCTAGTATGTCGATGAAACGAAGAAAGCAGCTGCTTTTACTGGCACAAAGCATTGATTGTCTCATTGTAGAAGATGATCCTTATCGTGAGCTTTATTTTGAAAAGAAACCGCCGGCCCCCATTAAAAGCCTAGATCACGATGGACACGTCATTTATTTACGAGGATTAAGCAAGACACTGGCTCCAGGATGCAGAATTGGAATTATTACAGCGTCAGGCTCTATATTTAACCGTTTATTAGCTGCAAAAGCCAATAATGATTTAGGGAGCCCGCTTCTCACCCAAAAGGCGATCTTACCGTTTCTCACTTCCAAGAAAATGATCGATCATACGAAAAAATTAAGAACTGCCTTGAAGGTGAGACGCGATTTGATGATGGAAGTGTTGACAAAGCATGCGCCAAAGGACGTCACGTGGCAAATACCACAGGGCGGGCTCAATTTGTGGCTTAGCTTTCCTTCCTGGGTCGATACACGTGCCCTATTACATGAGGCACGGAAGCAGCAAATCACCTTCCTGCCTGGCTCTGTCTGCTATCCTGGGGAGCCGAAGCAGAATTATATACGTCTCAGTTTTTCTTATGTGAATGAAAAGGCACTGACAGAAGGGATGGAAAAGTTATGTGGTATTTTTCAGCAGGCCTTGTCTACACCTCAAAACCACAAACAATCTCTTTTCTTTTAACGATAAAAAAACTGCTCTCACATATAGAGAGCAGTTTTTTTATTAGAACCAACCTTTTACTGTGTCGACGATTCCGCCCCAAATGCCAGCGAAGAATCCACCTACACCACGCATTGCAAGGATGAACCAGTTTGCTTTTTCATCACCTGTTTTCGTCACAAGCTCAACACCTGATTGGTCTTTACTCAAATAGCCGTAGTCCTTCTCATCACCAGAATAAGAAGTCGTCAGCATGCCAACCTTTGTTCCTTTTTTAATAGGAGCTTCTAGGTTCTTTTTATCAATATTTACTTTCGCTTTATAGCTCTTCTCATCACCATTTTTAACCGGTACAGAGAAAGCTTCTTTCGTCACGACGGGTACTTCTTTATCTTTCCCTTTATCGACTTCGATGTTTTGATGTCCCTTGATTTGTTGGCCTTTTTTGTACATTTCTTTCATCGTGAAGTTTTTAAAGGCATAATCGAACAATTTTTTCGCCACATCAAAACGAGCTGTATGAAGATTTCCTTTAGCATTCAGGACAACTGCGATCACACGCATGTCACCACGTTTTGCTGTACCTGTGAAGCTAGAACCAGCTGAATCAGTAGAGCCCGTTTTCAGACCGTCTACGCCTTCATATTCTTTCACAAGTCCTTTAAGCATAAAGTTCCAGTTTGGCATGTCCATTTCGTCATCTGTGCCTTCTCTGAACTTTGTTTTCGCGATGCTTGCTGTTTCAAGAATTTCTGGATGATCTTTGATGAGATGCTGTGCAAGCAAAGCCATATCCTTTGCGGAAACTTCGCTTTCTTCATCAGGTCCCGTACCTTTTGGCTGTTTGCCATGTAAGTCTTTATTTTCTAATCCAGTTGCATTCACGAATTTGTAATTGGTTAAGCCAAGTTCTTTTGCTTTTGCATTCATTTTTTCAACAAACTTTGATTCTGATCCAGCGATTACCTCTGATAGACCAATTGCTGCTGCATTTGCTGAATAAATAGCCGTTGCTTGATAAAGTTCTTTGACAGTATACGAACCATCTTTTCTCAATGGAACATTGGATAAACTACGGTCCTGAGAAATTTCGTACACGTAATCATCTGGCGTATATGTTTGATCCCATTTCACTTTGCCTTCAGCAATCGCCTCTAGTAATAGATACTCTGTCATCATCTTTGCCATACTTGCAATAGGCAGTCTTTGTTCTGCGTTTTTACTATAAAGAATTTTACCTGTAGAAGCTTCAATAAGGATGGCTGCTTTCGCATTCACATTGAATGGATCTTCAGCCGCTTTTGCTTTGGACATTGGGGTAAATGCAGTAACAATCAATGCCAATGCAAGGATAGAGACCATAAGCTGTTTCAACATCTTGCTGTTCAATCGTCATACCTCCGTATTCATCTTTTTTCGACGTTTTTCATATATATTTAATCCACAAGGGCTTATTTCGACACAACAGTATAAATTTTATCACAATAAAGACAAAAAAAATAGACAGAGTCATAGACCCTGTCAAATGTAATTTGATTGTCACAATTTATCAAGAAATTGTGTAGTTTGGTGATTCTTTTGTAATTTGTACATCATGTGGATGGCTCTCACGAAGACCTGCACCTGTCATGCGAATGAATTGTGCTTCTTCTCTAAGAGTACGTAAGTCCTGTGTTCCACAGTAGCCCATACCAGAGCGAATACCGCCAACGAGTTGGTAAACAGTGTCAACAACTGGTCCTTTATACGGTGTACGTCCTTCGATACCTTCTGGAACGAATTTTTTATTATCTTCTTGGAAGTAACGATCTTTACTTCCTTTTTCCATTGCAGCAACAGAACCCATACCACGATATACTTTGAAACGTCTGCCTTGGAAAATTTCTGTTTCTCCTGGGCTTTCAGATGTACCAGCAAGAAGGCTTCCCAGCATAACAGCATGTCCACCAGAAGCTAATGCTTTCACGATATCACCTGAATATTTAATTCCACCATCTGCAATAATAGATTTACCATGCTTTCTTGCTTCTGTTGCACAGTCATAAATCGCTGTGATTTGTGGTACACCGACCCCTGCAACAACACGTGTTGTACAAATCGATCCTGGTCCAATACCCACTTTTACAATATCTGCTCCAGCTTCAAACAATGCTTTTGTTGCTTCAGCTGTTGCAACGTTACCAGCAATGATGTTAAGAGAAGGATACGTTTCACGGATTTTCGAAACAGTGTCTAGAACACCTTGAGAATGACCGTGTGCTGTATCAATGACGATCACATCAACATTGGCTTCTACTAATTTTTTCACACGAGTCATTGTATCGCCAGTGACACCTACAGCGGCACCAACAATTAAACGTCCATGTGCATCTTTAGAGGAGTTAGGGAATTCAATCACTTTTTCAATATCTTTGATGGTGATGAGACCTTTTAATGTTCCTTCGTCATCTAAAAGAGGTAATTTTTCAATTTTATATTGCTGAAGGATTTTTTCAGCTTCTTCTAATGTTGTTCCAACAGAAGCTGTCACAAGTTCCTCTTTTGTCATCACGTCGCTAATCTTCATTGAATAATCCGAAATAAAACGAAGGTCACGGTTCGTAATAATCCCAACAAGCTTTTGATCTTGTTCGTTATTAACAATCGGTACACCAGAAATACGATACTTACCCATTAAATGTTCTGCATCGAATACTTGATGATCCGGTGTTAAGAAAAATGGATTTGTAATAACGCCACGCTCTGAACGTTTTACTTTGTCCACTTGTTCTGCTTGCTGCTCAATAGACATATTCTTATGGATGATTCCAAGACCACCTTGACGTGCCATTGCAATCGCCATTTGTGATTCCGTCACAGTATCCATTCCTGCACTAATAATTGGAATGTTCAACTTTAAAGTGCTTGTTAACTCAACTGATAAATTGACATCACGCGGAAGCACCTCAGACTTTGCTGGAACAAGCAACACGTCGTCAAACGTCAAACCTTCTTTTGAAAATTTACTTTCCCACATTAGTAAATCCCCCTCTTTTCGGCAAAATATTATATGTAGATTATCAACTAGGAAACAGCATGTCAAGGAAGCAACAAACAGTTGCAATTTTTAGAAAATATAAAGAGAGTTGAGGAAGAAGATGAAAAGTTCAGGATGGAAGGATTTAAAACGTTTTTACTCACTTGAAACTTCCCAAAAGTTTCTATTTCAACAGTACGAAAAACGGAACATTCAGGAGGCAAACCAGCAAGCCTATAAAAACTGTGAACGATTTATTTACTTTTTAAAGCACGGTCATACATTTTATGACCAAGCCGCATCAGCTCCGCTTGAATTAAAACCGATTTTATTGTTTTATGGAATGGCACAGCTGTTAAAGGCATGTTTGCTGACAGTGGATCCAGACTATCCTTCTCAAACCTCTGTCTTAGCTCATGGCGTCACCTCAAGAAAAAGAAAGAAGCAACATTATCGTTTTAGTGAGGATGAAGTCAAGATTCAGCGAAACGGATTATGTATGCATGTATTAAAGCACTTATTTCATTTAAATGGTCTTGAAGATGAACGATTTACGATGATCAATCTCCTTTCAAAAATACCTGAGATGGGTCATATTCTGGAGTTTCAAAAACAACCCTCTACTTTAGTGAAAGTAGAGCAAACAAATGGCATGTTGATTCAAGATCATATTCCCTTGCTCTATAACATGTCTGCCGAACGTTTTATTGAATATTTTGAGTTCCATACAACTTGGAAGCTTAAGCAACGAGAAGCTAAAAAACTAACATTTGATGTATTTTCAGAAGAAAACCCTGCTCTTGCTACTCATCTTCATTATGATTTAGAAATGAATCAATGGTTCATTCCATCAACGCGAGATGCCTTTTTAGGAATTCCTGAGATCATCAGCCATTACTTGTTAATGTATAACCTCAGTATGATTGCCCGCTACGAAACAGAATGGTGGTACGAGCTTTTATCTCAATACATTAGTGATGATTATGTCATGATTGAACGTTATATGGAGATTGCAGAGGACAAGTTTCCGGCTTATATTATGATGCTGCTAGAAGAAAACACAAAAAAGACCAGTTCCGATTGGAACTGATCCTTTGACAAGCTTGGCGGCGTCCTACTCTCACAGGGGGAAACCCCCAACTACCATCGGCGCTGAAGAGCTTAACTTCCGTGTTCGGTATGGGAACGGGTGTGACCTCTTCGCTATCGCCACCAAACCTGATGGAGAGAATGTTCTCTCAAAACTAGATAACAATGTTCATTTTTCACATTAGAATATAGGTTAAGTCCTCGATCTATTAGTATCTGTCAGCTCCACGTGTCACCACGCTTCCACCTCAGACCTATCAACCTGATCATCTTTCAGGGATCTTACTTCCTTGCGGAATGGGAAATCTCATCTTGAGGGGGGCTTCATGCTTAGATGCTTTCAGCACTTATCCCGTCCGCACATAGCTACCCAGCGATGCCCTTGGCAGAACAACTGGTACACCAGCGGTGCGTCCATCCCGGTCCTCTCGTACTAAGGACAGCTCCTCTCAAATTTCCTGCGCCCGCGACGGATAGGGACCGAACTGTCTCACGACGTTCTGAACCCAGCTCGCGTACCGCTTTAATGGGCGAACAGCCCAACCCTTGGGACCGACTACAGCCCCAGGATGCGATGAGCCGACATCGAGGTGCCAAACCTCCCCGTCGATGTGGACTCTTGGGGGAGATAAGCCTGTTATCCCCGGGGTAGCTTTTATCCGTTGAGCGATGGCCCTTCCATGCGGAACCACCGGATCACTAAGCCCGACTTTCGTCCCTGCTCGACTTGTAGGTCTCGCAGTCAAGCTCCCTTGTGCCTTTACACTCTGCGAATGATTTCCAACCATTCTGAGGGAACCTTTGGGCGCCTCCGTTACATTTTAGGAGGCGACCGCCCCAGTCAAACTGCCCACCTGACACTGTCTCCCTGCCCGATAAGGGCAGCGGGTTAGAAGGTCAATACAGCCAGGGTAGTATCCCACCGATGCCTCCACCGAAGCTAGCGCTCCGGTTTCCAAGGCTCCTACCTATCCTGTACAAGCTGTACCAACATTCAATATCAGGCTGCAGTAAAGCTCCACGGGGTCTTTCCGTCCTGTCGCGGGTAACCTGCATCTTCACAGGTACTATAATTTCACCGAGTCTCTCGTTGAGACAGTGCCCAGATCGTTGCGCCTTTCGTGCGGGTCGGAACTTACCCGACAAGGAATTTCGCTACCTTAGGACCGTTATAGTTACGGCCGCCGTTTACTGGGGCTTCAATTCGCACCTTCGCTTACGCTAAGCGCTCCTCTTAACCTTCCAGCACCGGGCAGGCGTCAGCCCCTATACTTCGCCTTACGGCTTCGCAGAGACCTGTGTTTTTGCTAAACAGTCGCCTGGGCCTATTCACTGCGGCTTCTCGGGGCTTTAACACCCTAAGAAGCACCCCTTCTCCCGAAGTTACGGGGTCATTTTGCCGAGTTCCTTAACGAGAGTTCTCTCGATCACCTTAGGATTCTCTCCTCGCCTACCTGTGTCGGTTTGCGGTACGGGCACCTCTCACCTCGCTAGAGGCTTTTCTTGGCAGTGTGGAATCAGGAACTTCGCTACTAAATTTCGCTCGCCATCACAGCTCAGCCTTCACGGGAAACGGATTTGCCTATTTCCCAGCCTAACTGCTTGGACGCGGATATCCAATACCGCGCTTACCCTATCCTCCTGCGTCCCCCCATTGCTCAAATGGTGAGGAGGTGGTACAGGAATATCAACCTGTTGTCCATCGCCTACGCCTTTCGGCCTCGGCTTAGGTCCCGACTAACCCTGAGCGGACGAGCCTTCCTCAGGAAACCTTAGGCATTCGGTGGACGGGATTCTCACCCGTCTTTCGCTACTCATACCGGCATTCTCACTTCTAAGCGCTCCACCAGTCCTTCCGGTCTGACTTCACTGCACTTAGAACGCTCTCCTACCACTGTTCGTAAGAACAGTCCGCAGCTTCGGTGATACGTTTAGCCCCGGTACATTTTCGGCGCAGAGTCACTCGACCAGTGAGCTATTACGCACTCTTTAAATGGTGGCTGCTTCTAAGCCAACATCCTGGTTGTCTAAGCAACTCCACATCCTTTTCCACTTAACGTATACTTTGGGACCTTAGCTGGCGGTCTGGGCTGTTTCCCTTTCGACTACGGATCTTATCACTCGCAGTCTGACTCCCAAGGATAAGTCATCGGCATTCGGAGTTTGACTGAATTCGGTAACCCGGTAGGGGCCCCTAGTCCAATCAGTGCTCTACCTCCGAGACTCTTACCTTGAGGCTAGCCCTAAAGCTATTTCGGAGAGAACCAGCTATCTCCAGGTTCGATTGGCATTTCACCCCTACCCACACCTCATCCCCGCACTTTTCAACGTGCGTGGGTTCGGGCCTCCATTCAGTGTTACCTGAACTTCACCCTGGACATGGGTAGATCACCTGGTTTCGGGTCTACGACCACGTACTCATGCGCCCTATTCAGACTCGCTTTCGCTGCGGCTCCGCATCTTCTGCTTAACCTTGCACGGGATCGTAACTCGCCGGTTCATTCTACAAAAGGCACGCCATCACCCGTTAACGGGCTCTGACTACTTGTAGGCACACGGTTTCAGGATCTATTTCACTCCCCTTCCGGGGTGCTTTTCACCTTTCCCTCACGGTACTGGTTCACTATCGGTCACTAGGGAGTATTTAGCCTTGGGAGATGGTCCTCCCGGATTCCGACGGAATTTCACGTGTTCCGCCGTACTCAGGATCCACTCTGGAGAGAACAACATTTCAGTTACAGGGCTGTTACCTTCTTTGGCGGGCCTTTCCAGACCTCTTCGCTTATATCGTTCCTTTGTAACTCCGTATAGAGTGTCCTACAACCCCAAGAGGCAAGCCTCTTGGTTTGGGCTGTTCCCGTTTCGCTCGCCGCTACTCAGGGAATCGCATTTGCTTTCTCTTCCTCCGGGTACTTAGATGTTTCAGTTCCCCGGGTATGCCTTCTCATACTCTATGTATTCAAGTATGGATACTACTCCATTACGAGCAGTGGGTTTCCCCATTCGGAAATCTCCGGATCAAAGCTTGCTTACAGCTCCCCGAAGCATATCGGTGTTCGTCCCGTCCTTCATCGGCTCCTAGTGCCAAGGCATCCACCGTGCGCCCTTTCTAACTTAACCATTTCTTACTTTAGAAAGAATCACTATGTGTGATGAACTTTGCATTGCATTCAATGTGAATGTATTACTTATTGTTATCTAGTTTTCAAAGAACACGTTGGTGGAGCCTAGCGGGATCGAACCGCTGACCTCCTGCGTGCAAGGCAGGCGCTCTCCCAGCTGAGCTAAGGCCCCGATTTAATAGAAGATGGTGGGCCTGAGTGGACTCGAACCACCGACCTCACGCTTATCAGGCGTGCGCTCTAACCAGCTGAGCTACAGGCCCATCTTTCATATCGAAGATATGATGTTGTAGGATCTTTTGCAAGTTCCTTCAAAACTAAACAAGACGAAAAACGTACGCTGCTCCAAATATCCTTAGAAAGGAGGTGATCCAGCCGCACCTTCCGATACGGCTACCTTGTTACGACTTCACCCCAATCATCTGCCCCACCTTCGGCGGCTGGCTCCATAAAGGTTACCTCACCGACTTCGGGTGTTGCAAACTCTCGTGGTGTGACGGGCGGTGTGTACAAGGCCCGGGAACGTATTCACCGCGGCATGCTGATCCGCGATTACTAGCGATTCCAGCTTCACGCAGTCGAGTTGCAGACTGCGATCCGAACTGAGAACAGATTTGTGGGATTGGCTAAACCTTGCGGTCTCGCAGCCCTTTGTTCTGTCCATTGTAGCACGTGTGTAGCCCAGGTCATAAGGGGCATGATGATTTGACGTCATCCCCACCTTCCTCCGGTTTGTCACCGGCAGTCACCTTAGAGTGCCCAACTAAATGCTGGCAACTAAGATCAAGGGTTGCGCTCGTTGCGGGACTTAACCCAACATCTCACGACACGAGCTGACGACAACCATGCACCACCTGTCACTCTGTCCCCGAAGGGAAAGCCCTATCTCTAGGGTTGTCAGAGGATGTCAAGACCTGGTAAGGTTCTTCGCGTTGCTTCGAATTAAACCACATGCTCCACCGCTTGTGCGGGCCCCCGTCAATTCCTTTGAGTTTCAGTCTTGCGACCGTACTCCCCAGGCGGAGTGCTTAATGCGTTAGCTGCAGCACTAAGGGGCGGAAACCCCCTAACACTTAGCACTCATCGTTTACGGCGTGGACTACCAGGGTATCTAATCCTGTTCGCTCCCCACGCTTTCGCTCCTCAGCGTCAGTTACAGACCAGAGAGTCGCCTTCGCCACTGGTGTTCCTCCACATCTCTACGCATTTCACCGCTACACGTGGAATTCCACTCTCCTCTTCTGCACTCAAGTTTCCCAGTTTCCAATGACCCTCCCCGGTTGAGCCGGGGGCTTTCACATCAGACTTAAGAAACCGCCTGCGAGCCCTTTACGCCCAATAATTCCGGACAACGCTTGCCACCTACGTATTACCGCGGCTGCTGGCACGTAGTTAGCCGTGGCTTTCTGGTTAGGTACCGTCAAGGTGCAAGCAGTTACTCTTGCACTTGTTCTTCCCTAACAACAGAGCTTTACGATCCGAAAACCTTCATCACTCACGCGGCGTTGCTCCGTCAGACTTTCGTCCATTGCGGAAGATTCCCTACTGCTGCCTCCCGTAGGAGTCTGGGCCGTGTCTCAGTCCCAGTGTGGCCGATCACCCTCTCAGGTCGGCTACGCATCGTCGCCTTGGTGAGCCGTTACCTCACCAACTAGCTAATGCGCCGCGGGTCCATCTGTAAGTGACAGCCGAAACCGTCTTTCATCCTTGAACCATGCGGTTCAAGGAACTATCCGGTATTAGCTCCGGTTTCCCGGAGTTATCCCAGTCTTACAGGCAGGTTACCCACGTGTTACTCACCCGTCCGCCGCTAACATCCGGGAGCAAGCTCCCTTCTGTCCGCTCGACTTGCATGTATTAGGCACGCCGCCAGCGTTCGTCCTGAGCCAGGATCAAACTCTCCGAAAAAGTACAAAACCGAAGTTTTGTTTTTCATCAGCGTTTGACTGACTACCTATGATGTATCATAGGATTTTTTTATAAAAACTCGAATTAACAGGTACGTTTTGTCTTGTTTAGTTTTCAAAGAACTTGTTTGTCACTCTCTCAAAGCGACCACTTAAATATATCATATATCTCTATCAACAGTCAACATTTTTCTTGAAAAACATTTTATTTTTTTAAGAAGTTTTTGTTATGAAAGAGATAAAAAATAGAGCCTCTTTTTGCTCCTTTGAAAGATTAACACATATCTATGAAAAAAGCATTATAAACTTCAAAAAAAATCATGTTTTTTCAAAAAAAAATAAAGCCGGTGAAAAACCGGCTTTATCTTTACTCAGATTGCTCTTGATCTGACTCTACATTTTCTACGTTTTCTTCACTATTCTCTTCATCGTCTTCTGGTGATTGTTCTACTAATGCCACTGTAGCGACATGTTCATCATCACCTAGACGGATCAGGCGGACACCTTGAGTGACTCGGCCTGTTGTGGAGATATCTGAAACAGCCATACGGATGATGACACCACTACCTGTAATAATCATCAAGTCTTCTTCAGCTTCAGCGTTAGTCGCCTTCACTGCAACAAGCGGACCGTTGTTGTCAGTGATCTTGCATGTTTTCAGACCTTTACCACCACGGCTTTGGACACGATATTCTTTTTCAGGCGTTAATTTACCATAACCTTTTTCAGTTACGATCAATACGTTTGCATCTGGCTCAAGGATTTCCATTCCAACGACGATGTCATCCTCAGAAAGTGTGATCCCTTTAACTCCAGCTGCTGTACGTCCCATTTCACGAACATCTGTCTCGTCGAAACGAATGAGCATTCCTTTTTTCGTTCCGATGATGATTTGTTTTTCACCATTGGTTAAACGAACAGCCATCAATTCATCTTCATCACGCAGGCTGAGTGCAATCAAACCATTGTTTCGGATGTTTGCAAATTGAGACAATGACGTTCGTTTCGATACACCGTGTCTTGTTGTAAAGAAGAGATACGAATCTTCATCAAATTCGCTGACTGGAATAATGGCGTTTATCCACTCTCCCTTTTCTACTTCAAGAAGGTTAATAATCGGAATCCCTTTCGCTGTTCGTCCGAATTCAGGGATCTCATAGCCCTTCGCTCGATAAACCTTCCCTTTATTAGAGAAGAAGAGAATCGTATCGTGCGTAGATGTTGAGATCAGCTGTTCAACGAAATCATCTTCGTTGGTTCCCATTCCTTGTACACCTTTACCGCCTCTTTTTTGACTGCGGTATGTTGATGCAGGCAGGCGCTTAATATAACCATTATGAGTCAGTGTGATCACAATATTTTCAACAGGAATCAAATCTTCGTCTTCGATTGTTTCTATACCCGCTGTCACAATTTCTGTGCGGCGCGTATCATTGAAGCGTTCTTTGATTTCTGTTAATTCTTCTCTAATGATTTCTAGAACTTTCTCATTGTCTGCTAGAATGGCTTTCAATTCAGCAATCAATTCAACAAGCCCTTTGTATTCATCTTCTATTTTCTCTCTTTCTAAACCAGTCAAACGCTGGAGTCGCATATCGAGAATGGCCTGTGCTTGTTTTTCAGACAAGCTATAGTTTTCCATCAAACCATTTCTTGCAATTTCAGCAGTTTGAGAGCCTCTAATTAAGGCAATGACCTCATCTAAGTGATCAAGCGCAATTCTTAAGCCTTCTAAAATATGAGCTCTTGCTTCCGCTTTACGCAATTCATACGCCGTTCTTCGACGAATGATCACTTTCTGATGCTCAAGGTAATATTCAAGACATTGTTTGAGAGATAACACTTTCGGCTGTCCATCAACAAGTGCAAGCAAGTTAATACCGAAGGACGTTTGAAGTGTCGTTTGTTTATAAAGATTGTTTAATAGAACATGGACGTTTGCGTCTCTTCGTAGTTCAATGACAATTCTCATTCCATTACGGTCAGATTCATCACGAAGATCTGTAATGCCATCAATCTTTTTATCACGGACAAGATCAGCGATTTTTTCGATCAAACGAGCTTTGTTAACCTGATAAGGAATCTCGTTGATGACAATGCGCTGCTTACCACTAGATGTTTCTTCGATATTTGACTTTGCACGTAATGTAATAGAGCCTCGTCCTGTTTCATACGCTTTACGAATACCACTTCGGCCAATGATTTGTCCCGCAGTTGGGAAGTCTGGACCTGGAATGATGTCCATTAGTTCCTGTGTCGTCATTTCAGGATTTTGACTAATTGCCAATACCCCATCAATCACTTCACCTAGTTGGTGAGGCGGGATATTCGTTGCCATCCCTACAGCGATTCCAGTTGCCCCGTTCACTAATAAGTTCGGGAACCTAGCAGGCATAACGACTGGCTCTCTTTCACTGCCATCGTAGTTATCTTGATAATCAATGGTGTCCTTTGTGATATCACGCAGGATCTCCATCGAAATTTTAGAAAGACGTGCCTCGGTATAACGCATGGCTGCTGCGCCGTCTCCATCGACTGAACCAAAGTTCCCGTGTCCTTCAACTAGCATATTACGATAGTTGAAATCTTGCGCCATCCGAACCATCGCTTCATATACAGCGCTATCACCGTGAGGGTGGTACTTACCGATAACTTCCCCAACGATACGAGCAGATTTCTTAAATGGTTTATCACTTGTCATACCTAGGTCATTCATCGCATACAAAATTCTTCGATGCACGGGCTTCAATCCGTCTCGCACATCTGGTAATGCACGCGAAACAATAACACTCATTGCATAATCTAAAAAGGACGTACGCATTTCATGGCTAATATTCACTTCGCGTACATTTGGTGTATGTTGTTCACTCACTATAAGAACCTCCCTTTACGTATCACATGAAATAAATTATGTGGGAGTAAAATATGTATTTATCTTCACAAGACTATTCTCCATTATATCAATAATCTTGCCTTTATACACATTTATTTACTAGAAAATCAACGAAACGCAGAAAACCAGGACATTCGTTTCACGCCCCTGTTTCTTGAAAAACAACCTTATTCCAAACAAGAAATAAGGTTGCTCTCAAGGGGGATACCTATCTAAATATCAAGATTTTTTACGTATTGTGCATTTTCTTCGATAAAGTTACGTCTCGGCTCTACTTTATCGCCCATTAGCATTTCAAAAGTCTCATCAGCATCGATTGCATCCTCAAGTGTCACTTGAAGAAGTGTTCTCGCATCAGGATCCATTGTTGTTTCCCAAAGCTGAGTAGCATTCATCTCTCCAAGACCTTTATAACGCTGAAGTCCAGGTTTCGGTGTTTGAGGCAGTGTTTTTAACAGTTCATCTAGCTGTTTATCGTTATACACGTATTCAACACGTTTTCCTTGCTGCACTTTATATAAAGGCGGCTGTGCAATATACACATAACCGTTTTCAATGATTTCACGCATGTAGCGATAGAAGAATGTTAGGAGTAGCGTCCGAATATGCGCTCCATCAACATCAGCATCAGTCATAATCACAATTTTGTGATAACGTGCTTTCTCTAAAGTGAAGTCTTCTCCGATTCCAGTCCCTAGCGCTGTAATCATTGAACGAACCTCGTTGTTAGATAAAATTTTATCTAGTCGTGCTTTTTCAACGTTTAGGATCTTCCCTCTTAACGGTAAGATCGCTTGGAAATGTCGATCACGACCTTGCTTAGCAGATCCGCCCGCAGAATCTCCCTCTACGATATAAAGCTCAGAGATGGAAGGATCTTTGGAAGAACAGTCTGCCAGTTTCCCAGGCAAGCTAGAGACTTCCAGTGCACTTTTACGTCTTGTCAGCTCACGTGCCTTTTTGGCAGCCATTCTTGCACGAGCTGCCATCACACCTTTCTCCACAATTTTCTTTGCAGCATCAGGGTTCTCTAAGAGGAATTTCTCAAGTGCTTCGGAGAAGAGGGAGTCGGTAATGGTTCTTGCTTCTGAGTTACCGAGCTTTGTCTTCGTTTGTCCTTCGAATTGAGGGTCTGGATGTTTGATAGAGATAATGGCTGTTAAGCCTTCTCGTACATCTTCACCGCTCAAATTCGAGTCTCCATCTTTGAATACGCCATTTTTACGAGCATAATCATTGATGACACGCGTCAGACCGGTTTTAAAGCCAGCTTCGTGTGATCCGCCTTCATATGTGTTGATGTTGTTGGCGAAAGAATAAATATTGCTTGTATAGGAATCGTTGTATTGCAGTGCAACTTCAACGGTGATTCCGTCTTTTTCACCCTCGATGTAAACTGGTTCTTCATGAACGACTTCCTTCGAGCGATTCAAATGTTCTACATAGCTCTTAATACCGCCTTCATAGCAGTATTCGTTTCTTCGCTCTTTGCCTTCACGTAAGTCTTCAATGATGATGTTGACGCCTTTTGTTAAGAAAGCTAACTCACGTACACGGTTAGCGAGTGTGTCGTAATCAAATTCAATGGTTTCAGTGAAAATTTCTGGATCTGGCACAAAATGAGTGGTTGTCCCTGTTACATCTGTTTCACCAATGACCTCTAAATCTCCAACTGGAACACCGCGTTTGAATTGTTGATAATGAATTTTCCCATCACGATATACGGTCACGTCTAAGGTCGTAGATAACGCATTAACAACAGATGCCCCTACACCATGCAGACCGCCAGATACTTTATAACCGCTGCCGTCAAATTTACCACCAGCGTGAAGAACCGTCATAATGACTTCTACAGCAGGACGTCCCATTTTTTCGTGAATCCCAACAGGAATTCCGCGGCCGTTATCTTTCACTGTGATGCTATTATCTTTTTCAATTTGCACTGTAATGTCTGTACAATAACCAGCTAAAGCCTCATCAATACTGTTGTCGACAATTTCCCATACAAGATGGTGAAGTCCTTTTGCACTGGTTGACCCAATGTACATTCCTGGACGTTTTCTAACCGCTTCTAGTCCTTCGAGCACCTGTATCTGATTTTCATCATAACTATTATGTTGCTGTTCCATTGCCACGTACATTCACCTACACTTTTCTTAAACGATATATTTATATGAATTGAGCTTTTAGACTTCAATTTCAATCACAAATGAAGCACGTTTTTTGAGCGTGCTTGAGGAAAGAGGAGAGTAATACACGGATTCAGTTGTGACGACGATGGATTTGGGTGTCCCTTGTGACAACGAAATGATTTGTTCTTCTTGTTTTTGAAGAAATTCCTCTACAACAGAAGATGACCTCATTTTGTAATCAACAATTGCGACAATCTCTCGTGTAGAAACAACACAATCATCACCTAAATGAATATACAAGACTCACACCTCATTTATCAGTCAATTACTTTTCCACTGGCTACTCTGAAAATTTCCGCTTCTTTCAGGGTGGCGTGGTCGATGCCTTCAACACTCGTAGTGGTGACAAAGGTCTGTACACGTCCCTGAATGGTATGGAGCAAATGAGACTGTCTGTAATCATCAAGTTCAGATAAAACATCATCGAGTAGAAGAATTGGGTATTCACCGATTTCTTCATGAATCAGATCAATTTCTGCCAGCTTTAGTGAAAGAGCTGTTGTTCTTTGCTGCCCTTGAGAGCCATATGTCTGAACATCCCGACCATTCACAAAGAAAAGAAGATCATCTCTGTGAGGCCCCCATAGCGTCACCCCTCGGTCTATTTCTCTGTCTCTTAGTTTCTGAAACGATTCTTCATAGCTATTTTTTATTTTCGACAAGTCTGACGCTTCTGATACCTCTATGGCCGTCTGGTATTGGAGCGTGAGCGTTTCCAGCTCTCTTGAAATCCCAAAATGCAGCGGCTGCGCCCATTTTTCGAGCTGTTTCGTAAAAGTCAGTCGTCTTTTGACAACCTTCGCTGCCGCATCAATCAACTGCTCTGTTAAAATCTCCAGCATCGCTTGATCCATTTGCTTTCTTGTTTGCAATTGTTTCAAGTAATGATTTCGCTGAGTGAGGATTTTTTGATAGAGCGATAAATCATGCAAGTAGACAGCAGACACTTGTCCAATCTCCATGTCGAGGAATCTTCTGCGGATTTGCGGGCTACCTTTCACAAGGCTGAGATCCTCTGGTGCAAACATGATGGTGTTCAAGGCACCAACATAATGACTGAGTTTCTGTTGTTCAATGTGATTGACCTTGCCCTTTTTTCCTTTTTTTGAGATCACGAGCTGCATGGGGAGTGGACCATTTTTTTTGATGACTCTACCTTCTATTTTAGCATAGTCTTCGTCCCATCGGATAAGTTCTTTATCATTTGACGTACGATGAGACTTTGCCATCGACAATACATAGATCGCTTCCATCAGGTTCGTTTTACCTTGGGCGTTCTCACCAATCATCACATTCACCTTATTGTCGAATTGAAGCTCGGTGTGTTCATAGTTTCGGTATGAAGTTAACGCCAGACTTTGAATGTACATGTATTGTCACCCGTTTCTAATTCACAACTTGAAATGTGCCGTGACCTTCTATCTCGACAACATCACCTGGGTATAATTTGCGTCCCCGTCTATTATCTGGCTCTTGATTGATGAACACCTCATGTTCACTTAAAAACCACTTCGCCATTCCACCAGATTGAATGACTTCGGCTAATTTCAAAAACTGCCCTAATGTAATCATTTCTGTTTCAATCGTTATCAGATTAGGCATTGTATCGACCTCTTTCAATATCACTAATATCTAATTGTACTAAAAAACAAGACAAGAAGGAAAGGGGGAAAGCGAACTGGGATGAAAGAAAGCTGAGGAAACGAGGAAAAAAGCTGCTGTGCGCTCACACAGCAGCCATTTTAGACCAAATTAATACGTTCTAACTGGAAGAATCAATTGCAAAATGGAATCATCATTTGGCGTTCGTAATAGGAATGGTCTCATTGCGCCAGTGAAACTGACATGAATCTCTGTTCCCTCTAATACTTTTAAAGCATCAAGCATATATTTTGGACTGAAAGAGATTTTGAGATCCTCCCCTTTAATGTCATCTGCTTGCACCGTTTCAACTACTTTACCGATTTCAGGCGAATTAGAAGAAATTTCAAGGCTTTGCGCAGGATCAGCAGAAAGCTTCACAACGTTGTTACGCCCTTCTCTTGCTAAAAGTGACGCGCGATCAATCGCTTGAAGGAATTCTTTCGTATTCACCACTACATCCGTTTTACTTTCTTGCGGAATGAGGCGAGCTGTATCTGGGTAATTACCATCCAGCAATCTTGAGAAGAACAGCACGTTCTGTGCTTTAAAGAGAACCTGTGTCTCCGTAATGACGATGCTCACAAGATCTTGTCCATCATCAAGAATTTTACTTAGCTCTGTTAAACTCTTTCCAGGAATGACCACATTGTACGAGCTTTCCTCGTTAATATCCAACTTCGCTTTTCTTAAAGCAAGACGATGACTATCCGTTGCTGTGCATATTAATTCACCTTTTTCAACCTTCCAGTTTACACCTGTCAAGATAGGTCGTGTTTCTGAGGTGGACACTGCGAAAACCGTTTGACGGATAAGGTTTTTAAGCAAATCTGTTGGAATTTGAAAAGCATGATGCTCTTCAATTTGTGGCAGATGCGGATATTCTTCAGCATCTAAGCCGTTTAAATTAAATTCTGCTGAACCAGAGCGGATGATGGTCAGATGATTTTGTTCTACCTCAATTTCGACAGTAGACATAGGCAGTTTCTTAACGATTTCGCTAAAGAAGCGGGCTTGCAGCACAATACTTCCTGGTCGATCAATTGTAATGACTTCTAAATCTCCATCTCTTTGAGGAATAAAAGATTCGATTGAGATATCAGAATCGCTCCCTGTGAGAGAAACCCCTTCGTCAGATGCAACAATTTTAATCCCTGTCAAAATAGGAATCGTTGTTCTAGAGGATACGGCCTTTAATACATCTTGGACACTTTCAACAAGACGATCTTTTTGAATCGTGAATTTCATAGTGGTCCTCCTAATTTTTCTTAATGACATGTATATATATTTATTTAATAAAAATCGTAGAAGTACTAGTAGGGCTTGTGAATATGTGGATAAGTCAGTAGAAAGAAAGGAAAGACAGCCTATCCACATGTGGACAGACTGTGTATGACTATGCTCTAGTTATTCACATTTTCCCGTACTTATCTTATCAGCTTGATTATTTTAGTTGTTCTTTGATCTCTTTGACATGCTGCTGAAGCTGTTCATCTTCAACGATTAATTTTGAAATTTTCTCATGAGCATGAATGACGGTCGTATGATCTCGTCCACCAAATTCTTCTCCGATTTTAGGTAGAGAGGAATCTGTCATTTCTCTAGAGAGATACATCGCAATTTGTCTTGGATAAGCAACTGATTTCGTACGTTTCTTCGCTTTGAAATCTTCTAATCGAATATTAAATTGCTGCCCTACAATTCTTTGAATATCTTTAATTGTAATCACCTTAGGTTTCGATGAAGGAATGATGTCCTTTAGGGCTTCAGCTGCTAGATCAGCATTGATGTCTTTATTGATTAAAGAAGAGTAAGCAACAACACGAATCAAAGCACCTTCCAGTTCCCGAATGTTGCTGTCGATTTGATTGGCAATATAAAGCATGACTTCATTCGGAATGTCTAAACCTTCTGCTTTTGCTTTTTTACGTAAGATCGCAATACGCGTTTCTAGATCTGGCGGGGTAATGTCTGTAATTAAGCCCCATTCGAATCGAGAGCGTAATCTGTCTTCAAGTGTCGGAATTTCCTTTGGCGGACGGTCACTAGAAATGACGATTTGCTTACTTTCTTCGTGAAGTGTGTTGAATGTATGGAAAAACTCTTCTTGTGTTTGTTCTTTTCCTGCTAAAAATTGAATATCATCTATCAAAAGCACATCTACATTCCGATAGCGATTACGGAAATCGACTGCTTTGTTGTCTCGGATTGAGTTGATAAATTCATTTGTAAATTTTTCAGATGATAGATAGACCACTTTGGCTGATGGATTATGGTCGATGACGTAATGACCGATCGCATGCATTAAGTGAGTCTTTCCTAAACCAACGCCCCCATAAATAAAAAGCGGGTTATATGCTTTTGCTGGTGCTTCTGCGACTGCAAGTGAAGCGGCATGAGCAAAACGGTTGCCTGAACCAATAACAAAAGTATCAAATGTATATTTTGGATTCAGCATATTTTGTGGAATTTCAACGGGTTCTTCTTTCGACATTTTTTTGATTGGAGATTTTGGCATGGCTTCCTCTTCGTCCTGATTTTGAGGAATAATAAATTTGATGCTGAGCTCTTCGCCTGTCAGTTCATAGATGGTATCTGCAATTAAGTGAAGGTATCTTGACTCGAGCCAGTCTCTTGCAAATTCATTAGGTGCAGTAATAGTCAGCGTATCTCCTTGAAGAGAATGGGCTTTAGTGGACTTCATCCATGTTTCAAAACTAGGTTTGCTCAATTTTGTCTCTATTTTTTGAAGTGCTTTATTCCACAGATCCAAAATATTTTCCATAAGGCTTCTCCCCCCTCCTTTTCTTTTTAAAATGACCAGTATCAAACTGTTATAGAACACGAAAAAGAGCAAATGGTCATCACCATTCGTGCACATACTTTGTTGAAAACAATTAATATAGTAGAAAAACGTCTTTTCGACAAATTACACAGGTTGTGGATAAACAATTCAACAAGCTGTGTAATAACTTTCCACAGGTTATCCACAAATTGTGGATAAGATAAATAGGCCAGATAAGTAATTAAGAGTTAAAACACAAATATAATATCAAAATAAACAAGATGGTGCAATGGGTGTCACAAACTTATCCACACACTTTACATCCTGTTGAAAAATAATTATCCACATAGGTTATTTGTGTGAAAAAAATGTCGATAATGGATGTGGATAGTCAAAATATGCCGGAAAAATATCCACAACCTTGTTTTGAAGGTTTTTTTGAAGGAAAAAAAGAATAAAATGCTGGAAACTAAAAAAGAAGGTTTCTTCACTTGATAACTTGTGTTATGCTTATAAGGTTGATAATAAGAGTTTTATCATTGATATTGACAATCGATGGGTTACACAAATATAATGAGTTAGACTGTCTTAAACAGCTATTCCTCAGGGAGGTGTCATAAATGAAAAGAACGTTTCAACCAAATAACCGTAAGCGTAGTAAAGTTCATGGCTTCCGCAGCCGTATGAGTTCTAAAAACGGACGTCTAGTTTTAAAGCGACGCCGCAGCAAAGGTAGAAAAAAATTATCAGCTTAGGCCACTGAATAATGTCAGTGGTCTTTTTTACATAAAATCGTAAATGAACTGTCAGTTTTTATCGGAGTGGAAGAAAACATGAAGAAGCGAAACAGGCTAAAAAAAAATGAAGAGTTTCAAACAGTGTTCAAAAAAGGTCAATCAATGGCTAATCGCCAATTCGTCATTTATCAGCTGGACCAACCAAATCAAGAAGAACTGCGTTTAGGATTGTCTGTCAGTAAGAAGATAGGTAATGCAGTGATAAGAAACCGGATTAAACGACTAATCCGTCAGGTGTTCTTAGAGGAAGGTCATAAGCTAAAGCAAGAAAAAGACTACATTGTTATCGCACGAAAACCAGCAAGCGAATTGACCTTTGAAGAAACAAAGAAGTCTCTCCAGCATTTATTTAGAAAATCCGCTGTTTATCAACAACAACCGAAAAAGTCTTCGTAATAGAAACTTTCGTTGAATCAATTTTTAAAAGCGCTTCCTTCATCTAGTGAATTAAAATGAAACCACCACTTTGTAATGAAAAAATGTTACCATACTGATTAGGTGAGTCACTTTCGTAATCAATTCCAACTTAAATAAAGTTTGAAGTAATGGGAGGAATCTTGTTGAAAAGGCGATTATTACTAATATTTAGCTTGATTGGCGTGTTGGTTCTATTGGCAGGATGTACACAAATCAATGAACCAATCACATCAGATAGTAAGGGATTCTGGAATTCTTACATTGTATACCCGCTATCTCAATTAATCACTTATATGGCAAACTTAACTGGTGAAAACTATGGTGTAGCGATTATTATTGTAACTCTTTTGATTCGTTTGCTCATTTTACCATTAATGATTAAACAGTTAAGAAGTACAAAAGCAATGCAAGCACTTCAGCCAGAACTAAAGAAGCTTCGTGAAAAATATAGCTCAAAAGACCAGAAAACACAGCAGCAGCTTCAACAGGAAACAATGGCTCTTTTCCAAAAGAATGGTGTAAATCCATTAGCAGGGTGTTTCCCAATCTTAATTCAAATGCCAATCTTAATTGGTTTTTATCATGCGATCATGAGAACAGCTGAAATCAAGAAGCATACTTTCTTATGGTTTGACTTAGGCAGTCCAGATCCATTATTCCTGCTACCGATTATTGCAGGTGTAGCTACTTTTATCCAGCAGAAGCTAATGATGGCTGGAAATCCTTCGGACAACCCTCAAATGGCGATTATGCTTTGGGTGATGCCAATTATGATCATTGTATTTGCAATCAGTTTCCCAGCGGCACTTTCACTGTACTGGGTTGTAGGTAACATTTTCATGATCATTCAAACTTTGGTCATTAAAACACCTCAAGTAAAAGTTGATACAAAAGAAAAAGCTGGCGGGAACAAAAAATGAAGGAAATAACTGCTGTCGGTCGCACAGTCGAAGAAGCAGTAGATTCCGGACTGAAACAAATTCAACTACTACAAGAAGAAGTAGATATCACAATAGTAGATGAAGGAAACAAAGGGTTTTTAGGATTATTTGGTAAAAGACAAGCTGTTGTCAAGTTAGTAGAAAAGCGAGATGCGCTCAAATTAGCAACACAGTATTTAGATAAAATTGTTAAATCAATTGATCCTAAAGCAAATATTGTTTCGAAAAAAGAAACGAAAAAGATTTCTTTTCACATTAATGGAGACAAAACTTCATTAATGATTGGAAAAAGAGGACAAACACTGTACTCTTTAGAAACCTTGGTGCAGTTAGTGTTTAATCGTTATTCTGATCAGTATCATCATATTACAATTGATATTGGAGATTATAGGAAGAAACGACAAGAAGCACTTGAACAATATGCAATCAAAACGGCAAACCGTGTTTTAAAAACGAAGAGAAAGGTTCATTTAGAACCGATGCCTTCGAATGAACGAAAAGTCGTTCATGATACGATTGCAGCATTTTCTAAAGAACTTGCCACGGCATCCGAAGATACAGGCAGCAAGCGTCATGTTGTGGTGATGTATAAAAAATAGCAGAAAGGCTAAGATTCAGCAAAGCTGGATTTTAGTCTTTTTTTATTGAAAAATTACCTTTTAATAGTAGATTCCTCCTTTATTTCTAAAAAGTTAGTGTGTTATTTAGATCGAAAACGTCATTTTCCCTTAGTTGCAAAGGGAGAAGGGCGTTTTAATTTATTGGATTTAGGTGTAAGATGTGAAGACAAGTTTAGAACGTCGTTATTCACATGTGGATAAGTTAAGTGTTAAAATAGACAGGGTGCAAAACTGTGGATAATTAAATGTGGGCTACTTTCGCTTCGCATGCATTTATGGTATCTTTAAATTTTGGATTAAGCGTTTTTGATATAGAGATGGACAACGTCCATTTAATTGATATAAGACTGTCTATTGAATAGAGAAAGAGGTGAATGAGCGGTGGATACAATTGCAGCAATTTCTACACCAATGGGTGAAGGGGCAATTGCCATTATACGTTTAAGCGGGCCTGATGCAGTTCAGATTGCTGATCGCATGTATAAGGGGCCTAAGGAGAAAAAACTTGTATCAGTGGATTCTCATACCATTCATTATGGTCATATTGTAGATTCAAGTACCGAGCAAGTGATAGAAGAGGTCATGGTGTCTGTATTAAGAGCGCCAAAAACATTTACGAGAGAAGACGTTATTGAGATCAACTGCCATGGCGGAATTGTCACGGTCAATAAAGTCTTGCAGCTTGCTTTAAAAGAAGGAGCGAGATTAGCGGAGCCAGGTGAGTTTACAAAACGTGCTTTCCTAAATGGAAGAATCGACTTGTCACAAGCAGAAGCCGTAATGGACTTGATTCGTGCAAAGACTGACCGTGCGATGAATGTCGCAATGACTCAAATGGAGGGACGTCTCTCCGGTTTGATTAAACGTCTTCGTGGTGAGATATTGGAGACACTTGCCCATGTAGAAGTGAATATTGATTATCCAGAGTATGACGATGTGGAAGAAATGACACATCGAGTCTTAGTTGAAAAGGCGACATCTGTGAAAAAGGAAATTGAATCGCTTCTAACGACTTCACAGCAGGGGAAAATCCTACGTGAGGGTTTATCTACTGTTATTATTGGAAGGCCAAATGTTGGGAAGTCTTCCTTATTAAATAGTCTTGTTCAGGAAACAAAGGCGATTGTGACCGATATTCCTGGAACAACCAGAGATGTCATCGAGGAATATGTGAATGTAAGAGGAGTACCGCTCCGTTTAGTAGATACTGCGGGTATACGTGAGACTGAAGACATTGTTGAGCGTATTGGGGTCGAACGATCAAGACAGGTCTTAAAAGAAGCTGACCTGATTTTACTTGTGCTCAATTATAGTGAAGAGTTATCTGAGGAAGATATTAAGCTATTTGAAGCTGTCTCGGGTATGGATATTATTGTGATTGTCAATAAGACTGATCTTGAGCCTAAACTTGATGTAGAAAAAGTAAAAGAGTTAGCGAAAGATCGTCCAGTCGTGACAACATCTTTATTACAAGAAAAAGGGATTGATGAGCTTGAAATGGCCATTCAATCTTTATTCTTCACTGGCTCAATTGAAAGTGGAGATTTAACGTATGTAAGCAATACTAGGCATATTGCGCTCCTTCAAGAAGCAAAACAATCGATTGAGGATGCTCTAGAAGGAATTGAAATGGATGTACCGATCGACATTGTTCAAATAGATTTAACACGCTGCTGGGAGCAGCTAGGTGAAATTATTGGGGATGCTGTTCATGAAAGCTTAATCGATCAGTTATTCTCTCAATTCTGTTTAGGAAAGTAAAGGGAGGAACAAAAGAAATGGGTTATGAAGCTGGCCAATATGATGTAATCGTCGTCGGTGCCGGTCATGCTGGTGTTGAGGCTGCTCTTGCTTCTGCAAGACAGGGCGCCAAAACACTTGTATTGACCATCAATCTCGATATGGTTGCTTTTATGCCATGTAATCCGTCCGTAGGAGGTCCCGCTAAAGGGATTGTCGTCAGAGAAATTGATGCGCTAGGCGGAGAAATGGCACGAAATATAGATAAGACGCATATTCAAATGCGTATGCTGAATACTGGGAAAGGACCTGCTGTCCGTGCGTTAAGAGCGCAAGCAGATAAGTTTCAATATCAGCACGAAATGAAAAAAACAATGGAAAATGAACCAAACCTAACAATGTTGCAAGGGATGGTAGACCATTTAATTGTAGAAGATGATGAATGTAAAGGTGTTGTGACTCAAACAGGTGCAAATTATCGCGCGAAGTCTGTTGTTCTAACGACTGGTACTTTCTTAAAAGGCCGCATTATTTTAGGGGATCTTTCTTATTCAAGCGGTCCTAATAATCAGCAGCCTTCCATTAAATTGTCGGATCATCTAGCAGAATTAGGATTCGATTTGGTTCGCTTTAAAACTGGGACACCACCTCGAGTAAACAGCCACTCGATTGATTATAGTAAGACGGAAATTCAACCAGGTGACGATGTGCCACGTGCGTTTTCTTATGAAACTGTGGAATATATTACAGATCAATTACCATGCTGGTTAACATACACGAGTTTAGAAACTCATCAAATTATTGATGAGAATCTTCACCGTTCTCCTATGTATTCAGGTATGATTAAAGGAACAGGTCCTAGATACTGCCCGTCCATTGAGGATAAGGTGGTTCGTTTTAATGATAAACCGAGACATCAAATTTTCTTAGAGCCAGAAGGCCGTAATACGCAAGAAGTGTATGTTCAAGGTTTATCTACAAGTCTGCCAGAGGATGTACAGCAGCGAATGCTGTCAACCATTCCAGGGCTTGAAAATGTACAAATGATGCGAGCGGGTTATGCCATTGAGTATGATGCGATTGTGCCTACACAATTGTGGCCGACACTTGAGACGAAGAAAATTTCTGGATTATATACAGCTGGCCAAATCAATGGTACCTCTGGTTATGAGGAAGCTGCAGGTCAAGGAATTATGGCAGGTATCAATGCAGGAAGAAAAGCATTGGGTAAAGAAGAAGTCATTTTAAGCCGATCTGATGCATATATCGGTGTTCTCATTGATGATCTTGTCACGAAGGGTACAAATGAACCTTACCGTCTTTTAACTTCTCGTGCAGAGTACCGCTTACTTCTGCGTCATGACAATGCTGATTTAAGATTAACGGAACTTGGATATAACATTGGTTTAATTTCTGAAGAGAGATTCCAAGCATTCACACAGAAAAAAGAGGCCATTGAAGCAGAGAAAAAACGTTTATATTCTGTCATTATTAAACCTACAGCAGAGACACAGGAATATATCCGTTCTCTTGGTGGAAGTGAATTGAAGGACGGTATTCGCGCTAGTGATCTGATGAAGCGTCCAGAGATGAACTATGAATCTGTTGTGAAACTAGCTCCTGCTGACACACCGCTTCCTGCTGATGTGTGTGAACAGGTAGAGATTCAAATTAAATATGAAGGTTATATTGAAAAGTCGCTCCAACAAGTTGAAAAGCTGAAAAAGATGGAAAACAAAAAGATTCCGGATCGAATCGATTATGATGCCATCAAAGGGATTGCAACTGAAGCGAAGCAAAAGCTAAAAGAAGTCCGACCGCTTTCTGTTGCACAGGCTTCTCGTATTTCAGGCGTTAACCCTGCTGATATTTCTATCCTTTTAGTGTATTTGGAGCAGGGACGTATTGCGAAGATAGCAGAGTAGAAAGGATGTCGGCATGAACATTGAACAATTTACAGCAGCACTAGAGGAGAAAGGGATCACTCTTTCTCCAGTGCAGCTTGAACAATTTGAAACTTACTTCCATATGCTTGTAGAATGGAACGAGAAGATGAATTTAACGTCCATTACAGAAAAGGAAGAAGTATATTTAAAGCATTTTTATGACTCGATATCAGCAGCATTTTTTATTAATTTTCACAAAGTGACAACAATTTGTGATATTGGAGCTGGTGCTGGTTTTCCAAGCATTCCTCTTAAAATTTGTTTCCCTCATCTACATGTGACCATTGTTGATTCTCTCCAGAAACGCATTACGTTTCTCAATGAGTTAGCAAAAGGGTTAAACTTACAAGATACTACTTTTTATCATGATCGTGCGGAGACCTTTGGACAACGTAAAGATCAACGTGAAAGCTATGACCTTGTCACCGCTAGAGCTGTTGCGCGCTTATCTGTCTTGAGCGAACTATGCCTGCCTCTTGTGAAAAAGGAAGGATTGTTTGTTGCATTAAAAGCATCTGCTGCAGATGAAGAGATGCAAGCAGGAAAAAAAGCTGTCACTGTCCTCGGAGGAGAGGTTGTTGAAAAGCATTCCTTTGTTCTTCCTTTAGAAGAAAGCGAACGGAACATCATTGTCATTGAAAAGAAAAAACAAACACCAAAAAAATATCCTAGAAAACCAGGAACACCTAATAAATCACCAATAGAAGGTTGATCATGTAAAAGGTCGGTTTTTCTTCAATATTTATGATTTTACAGAAGGAAAAAACATGAGAAAATAGAATTATAAAAAGGTAGTTTTTAAAGGTGGTGTAGGTTCATGAAGCATTCACTCTCACGCTTCTTCGGGCTTGGTGACAAAGAACAACCTGAGCGTGATACCGAAATAGAGGCAGAGATTGCTGAGCATGATACATTAAAGGAAGAGATACAGGAGCTCCCGGTCGACACAATTATGCCTAACCGTTTTCAGCCACGCACCATTTTTTCAGAAGAAAAGATACAAGAGCTGGCCACAACCATTCATACCCATGGCATTATTCAACCGATTGTTGTTAGACCAACAGAAGAAGAAGGAAAATATGAACTGATCGCCGGCGAAAGACGTTGGAGAGCGGTACAAACTCTTCAATGGGAGAAGATCCCCGCTATTATAAAAGATTTTACTGATACGGAAACGGCATCTGTGGCATTGATTGAAAATTTGCAAAGAGAAGAGCTGTCTGCAATTGAAGAGGCTCATGCTTATGCACGTCTTTTAGAGCTTCATGATTTAACGCAAGAAGCTCTTGCTCAGCGTTTAGGTAAGGGACAATCGACTGTTGCAAACAAACTAAGACTTTTAAAGTTGCCTGAAGAGGTACAGCAAGCCATTTTGGAGAAAAAAATCTCTGAGAGGCATGCCCGTTCACTTGTACCTCTAAAGCTTCCAGAATTACAAATCACGCTGTTGCAGGAAATCATTGAAAAGCAGCTAAATGTGAAACAGACTGAAGAGCGTGTAGTGAAGATGCTTGAACAAAAAACAGATCGCAAACCGAAGCCGAAACGTAAGGCGTTTAGCCGAGATACGCGAATTGCGATGAATACCATTCGTCAGTCTCTCCATATGGTAGAAGATAGCGGACTTAAAATAAATACCGAGGAAGAAGAATTTGAGGAATATATCCAATTAACCATTCGCATTCCTAAATAGAAAAAAGCTGATGAGCATTACTCGTCAGCTTTTTTTGTCTTTCCATCCCTTAAATTCATGATATTTACTTATTATTAATTAATTGGTAAAATATGATTTTCATAGTAGAAGGGAGGTGACATATAACCAATGAAAATGAAAAAGACTATTTTTGCTATTATCTGTTATTTACTAATCTCTTTTTCTCTTTTTTCAAATGAAACGACTGTGTTTGCTGTGAGCACGTCAACGAATCATGATACTCATTCAGCGGAAGAAACGATTACAAAAGAAGAACTCAGTGCTCTGAAGAAACAAGGTGTGGTTTCGACAGATGTAACGGTTCAACAATTAAATCAAGAGCAAGCGTCTCAGGACGATGCGATCGATGTGATCACAGCTGATGATGATTTGGAGAACTATGGCTTACGGCAAAACAAACAGGATGAAATGGTAACAGATGAAAGGCCGAATACCATTCGCCATCTTTTTGGTAAACCGTATCCTGGAACCGATATTATGCCTCAAAAAGGGGATATATTGGTGACGAGCACTGGTGCTTTGAATGGTTTAATTGGTCATGCAGGCATCGTCATTAATGAGAAAAGCTATGCATCCATTCCTGGGTTCCGGCAGCATCCAAATATTGATTCCATTCAAAGTTGGTTTCGCTATAGTGCCAATACAAAGGTGATTCGGATTAATCATCAGGAAAAGGCAGATTTAGCAGGGGATTGGGCGCATGATTACGTGAAAGACCATCCGAAGGCTCGATATTCGATCACTATGTCTATTCAATCCTTGGACCCTACTTATTGTTCAAAGATTGTATGGCAGGCTTACGCGAAAACCGGGGACGCTGTTGGACATGCCACATTTACCATTAAAGCACCCTATGGGTTTTTGAAAAAGAAGAACTATAAAACAGTGACACCTAAAGTCATTGTGAGCGAAGGCCGTAAAATTGGCGGGTTAAACTTTTGATTGTATCTCCCTCACTTTTCATGAAAAGTGGGGTTTTTTTGTCTCGTTATTTTCTTCAAAAAGATATATTAATATATCTTCGAAGCGCGTTTTTATGCATCTATCCATGTACGGAAACACAGATTCATTCACGAATTTATAATGGAGAAACAAAAAAAGCAAACGTTTCATACTTTTTTTGATAGAATAGGAAGTATGAATGAATGAGAAACTTGTTAAGTTGAAAGTGGGTGACATCGTGGGGAAAATCATAGCGATTACCAACCAGAAGGGCGGCGTTGGGAAGACGACAACTTCTGTTAATTTGGGTGCGTGTTTAGCATACATAGGAAAACGAGTGTTGTTAGTTGATATTGATCCGCAGGGAAATGCCACGAGTGGTATTGGGATTGAGAAGGCCGATGTAGAGAAGTGCGTGTACGATATTTTAGTAGACGATGCAGATGTACTTGATGTGATTAAGACGACAGAGGTCGAAAATCTTGATGTCATTCCTGCGACGATACAGCTTGCAGGGGCGGAAATTGAGCTTGTGCCTACGATCTCACGTGAAGTGAGGCTGAAAAGAGCACTTGAATCTGTGAAGCAAAATTATGATTATATGATTATTGACTGCCCGCCATCACTTGGGTTACTGACGATTAATGCGTTAACTGCATCCGATTCTGTTTTAATACCGGTTCAGTGTGAATATTATGCGCTTGAAGGATTGAGTCAATTGTTGAATACGGTTCGTCTTGTGCAGAAACATCTAAATACCGACCTTGCCATTGAAGGTGTCTTACTGACAATGCTTGATGCAAGAACAAATCTTGGAATCCAAGTCATCGAAGAAGTAAAAAAATACTTTAGAGATAAAGTCTATCAGACCGTGATTCCGAGAAATGTGAGACTAAGTGAAGCGCCTAGTCATGGGAAACCTATTATCTTGTATGATCCACGTTCAAGAGGTGCAGATGTCTATTTAGACTTAGCAAAGGAAGTGGATGCGAATGGCTAAAGGTCTTGGAAAGGGTATTAATGCACTATTTAACAATGTGGATTCCAATGAAGAAACTGTCGAAGAAATTAAGTTGAAGGATTTGCGCCCGAACCCTTATCAGCCAAGGAAAACGTTTGATGATGATGCATTGTCTGATCTCAAAGAATCAATTCAGCAGCATGGTGTTTTACAGCCGATTATTGTTCGTAAATCGATTAAAGGATATGACATTGTTGCAGGAGAACGCCGTTTCCGTGCAGCACAACAAGCTGGTTTGACAACGATTCCTGCGATCGTCAGGGAATTTTCAGAAACACTGATGAGGGAGATCGCTCTTTTAGAAAACTTACAGCGCGAGGATTTATCTCCATTAGAGGAAGCGGAAGCCTATGCCTCCTTACTAGATCACTTAAGTGTGACTCAGGAGGAATTAGCTAAGCGATTAGGCAAAAGCAGACCGCATATTGCGAACCACCTTCGTTTATTAACATTACCGGATGAAGTACAGAAGCTGATTGCGGATGGAACATTATCCATGGGACATGGACGCACGCTGCTTAGTTTGAAAAACAAAAAGAAGCTGGCGCCATTGGTAAAGAAGGTCGTGGACGAAGGATTAAATGTCCGTCAGGTTGAGAAACTTGTTCAGCAATTAAATGAAAATGTTCCACGTGAAACAAAGAAAAAAGAAGCACCAAAGGATCGCGTGTTGAAAGAAAGAGAATCTTTCTTACAAAATTACTTTGGTACTTCAGTGACGATCAAGAAACAGAAGAAAAAAGGGAAAATTGAGATTGAATTTCTCTCAAATGAAGATTTAGAAAGAATCCTTGAATTGCTTTCTACGAGAGAATCATCGGAATGACCATCTTGATATGAGGTGGTCTTTTTTATATTCTTCCCGTGATATTTTGAATAGGGGTGAAGAGAGAACGGCTTTTTTCTCTCGTCCAATCCATTTGATCAATGTGGGATAGACTTTCAGACAGTGTATTGGCCATAGACATTACAAGATGAAGACGTGTGTTTTGGAGAACGAAGTATTCCATAAAACCGCTCACGTTGACGATTCCATTAATATGAATATTGCCTACTTCTGGCAGCTCTTTTTGCACACCTGCACCGGGCTTTAACGGTCCTTCTCCAATTTGAAACGATCCTACACTTTTCACTCTCCCTAAACAGGCATCAACGGCTACGATAAATGGGTGTTTATGAGCTTGTTCAATTTCAGCGAGCTTTTCCTTTAAATTGACCGCATGCACTGGGTCAGAGAGAGTGCCGTATACATGCAGCTTTTTTAAATCAAGACTTGAAAGCTTTGTTCCTACAAGTGGACCTAGAGAGTCACCGGTTGAGCGGTCTGTTCCTATGCAGACGATGGCAACGGGTCTTTTTCCTGCTTTCTGAAGATGCGAGAATAAAATACTTTTAAGCTGCTGAATGGCATTTGTATCCGTATGGGACACGTATTCTTTCACCCTATTTCTTAAAAAAAGACCGTTCTTGCTATTCATAGGTCTCACTTCCTTGTCATAGTAGTTAGTAACAGTATACGGAAACAAGCTTAATTCTATACCTATGAGGTGATGATTGTGTGGAAGGCTGGTTCAAGGTGGACGCTTTTAATTTTAGGAAGCTTGATAGGAGCGGGATATGCCTCTGGTCAAGAAATTTGGCAGTTTTTTGGCCTTGATAGCGGACTAGCCATTCTACTGTTTACGCTCATGTTTATGCTGTCGACCTATGTGGTGTTAAAAATCAGTTATGAGGTGCGTGCTGATCATTTTGTGCCGGTGTTAGAGCGTCTTGTAGGTCCTTGGCTGGCCAAGGTGTATGATATTTTAATTGTTCTTTATCTATTCACGACAACAACAGTCATGATTGCCGGTGGCGGGGTGACACTTGAGATGTATCATGTGCCATTTTGGGTTGGAATCGGTGCATTTTGTTTATTCTCATTTATGATTTTTTTCTGGGATGTGAAAGGGCTCTTATCTGTGAATGCCTTCATTATACCAATTTTGGTGGCGGGGCTCATCTATGCGTTTGTTTTTTATTATATGAATCATGATCATATGTGGAGAATTGATTTTGGCCAGCAATACAATTGGCCTGCCAGTATCGTCTTTGCTTCTTTGAATATATTATCTGTTGTGGCGGTGCTATCTTCAGTGGGGAAAGAAATGAAGGGGCTTGGAGAGGCCAAGGTTGCAAGTATATTAAGCGGTTTGATTTTTGGTGTCATTTCTTATGTGTATAACGAAATACTAGTTGATATTTCTGGGAGTCTTTCAGCAGAAGGGATTCCTTTGTTTACAGTATTAGAGGGGGCACCAACATCATTGTTTGTGTTTATGACCATTGTTCTTTGTTTAGCGATTTATACAACAACTGCTGCGGGATTATTTGGTTTATCCAGCCGCATGCTCTCTTTTGTACGAATGCCCCGCTGGTTCATTGTATTCATCATGCTTCTTTTGATGGCACCTTTAACCTCTCTTGGATTTGCTGATTTAATTGCTTTCTTGTATCCGATTTACAGCTTGCTCAATCTTTATTTGCTTGTCTGTTTAATGCTGTATCCGATTTTAAGTAAAAAGATATTTTTCCGTTCTAAAAATTATACTGATAAAATAAAATAAACACCTCTCTTTCAAAGAGAAGTGCTTATTTTATCCGAATGGAATCAATCGCTTCCTTGATATCGTCATATACAGGCATGTGCTGGAGACGCTGCATGCGTTCCTCTATTTCTGAGATGGCTTGTCCCTTTAAATGCTGGGATACATGCTGTTTGACAATGGTTGTCTGGTTCATCATGTCTTCTGTTTTGGATAATTGGTACTCCAAGTGCATGCGGGTATTTGCCAATTCGTCGTGAAGCCGCATTTTCAGCAATCGCTTTAAATCTTTTCGTTGTCCTTCTCTGCGCATGGCCTGAATAGCGGCAATTTCTTCAGGTGATTGAGATTGTGTTTGTGGTGCAGATTGACTTTCGAATACAGACATGGAGCGGCGGGCACTCACATTTTGCAAGAAACGCTGGGCGTCACTAGGAGGTTTATTTTGATTGATCATATGGCGACTCCTTTCTTAACGAATACCCATTTGCATCGCAAGGCGTCTATCTGCCTTGGCATAGTCATCACCCATTGTGTACATATGTCTTGAAAGGGTGGAAAGTTCTTGTTCGTAGTCTCTCAAGGTGTACAAGGCATTCAGTTGTTTTTCATGAGAATAAAAGGTTGATTGCGGCTGCTCCATCCTTACTTCCTCTAACAGTGCTTCTACATCGCTATGGGTTAATAAATCATAGTGACCGAAGCCGACAAGTCCTTTCAGTTCTTGTTTTACATGATGGACGGCATCTTTTACACTATCATCAATTCCATCTATTTTCTCAAATACAGTGTGTACTTCATGTTCAATAATACTTTGTAGATCATATGATGAATTTTTTAGTAAATGGGATTTTATGATAATTTCAAGCCCGCTTTGTGCATATGCACGGCCTGAATGGATTTCTTGTAAAAGCATCGCTGTAAAACTTGTATTGTGATCAAGCTGTTCATCTAAAATACGAGCGGTTCCATTCGAATGGAATGAATACCCATTTACTTTGAATTCTCCTGAAACGAGAGCTAAAAATGCATTTGTATCAAATGATTCGTTCCACTCTATATTCATTGATGCAAAAGCTGATCTTAAAAAGGTGTCAATTTCTCTTGGTTTATATTTTATGGATTCTTGGACCGATCCCTGCTCCCGGGGTGGTACGGTGTACTTGACTTGTCCAACTCCATGATCATGGCGATTGAGTAAACCTACATAATGATTGGGTTGAATATATTCCGTGAGAACATGGGTATATTTTCCTTCTACTGCTTTTTGCTGAATGGAAGGTGCCAGGCTGCTCCATATATTTGGGCTATCGAATGTGATGGCTTTTTTGACAGCTGGCTGTTCTGTCGCAATGTAAGCACAAACAGCACCGGCAAGCGCTTGTCCAGTGAGATAGATGGTTGCATTCGGGTGCTTCTGACAGACGTCCTCGATGTATTCCTTCCCTTTAAAAAAGACATGATCTTGTTTCCCGGCTAAGGATTTTCTTTCAATGGGGTAGGCATAATCCGTTTTTAACAATGATTGGGTAGCCGTTTGAACATCTTGTGTCGATGTCACCGTCATTTGTTTTGGCAGAGGACAGTGAAACGCGACAATGAACTCATCTGACTGTTCCTGCTGCATCGTTAAACCATATAATTGATGATCTATTTTTAGAAAATCGTTGACAGTGAGCGTATGCTGACCTACTTCTATCGTATGGTTCTGCTGGTAATTCTCTGCGTTTCCAGCGTGATCGGATATGATTTTATAATCTTTGTCGGTTAATCTATCCTTTCGATTGACCATCGTACCTGCTCCCTCACATAACATTTATGCAGATATCATAAATCAAAAAATATGGAAAAACCACAGCGTTCTACCAATAAAAACCTTTTGACCTACAGTGTTTGTGACAATATTGAAAAAAAGCGGAGTTTAAGTAACTATTGGTCACAAATAAAATGATCTAAAAGAAGGGTTTTTTCTATAAAAAAGAACGGGATTGATACATGACAGCGGCTCTTTATTTTGTGCATTGCTCTCCATCGGCATTTTTTTGTACAATAGATTTAATGAAGTGAGCAAGAGAGGTGAATGCTGATGGCAGACAAAGCATTTGGGTTACATGACGTCGTTGAAATGAAAAAACCCCATCCATGTGGTGCCAATCGGTGGAAAGTTATTCGTTTGGGCATGGATATTCGTATTAAATGCGAAGGGTGCGGGCACAGCGTGATGATCCCAAGAAGAGATTTTGAACGAAAAATGAAGAAAATTCTCGTCAAGCATGAGGAGCCAACTGCTTAAGTAGGCCTCATGCTTTTTTGATGAAATTTGTCTTTTGTTCAGAGAAACAGCTGCAATTTCTCATTTTAAAGCTCCGATTTAGTCTTTTTGGTAATGTTTCTTCTATTGAAAATGCATGATGGTTAGCTTGTCTTTTCATGTAAACCTACTTATAATTGCTCTAGGTTCATATTACGCAGTATAACGAGCACGTTTCATATAGAGGAGATGAAAGAATGGCTTTAACAGCTGGTATTGTTGGCTTACCTAACGTCGGGAAGTCAACGCTATTTAATGCAATTACACAGGCTGGAGCGGAGTCTGCTAACTATCCGTTCTGTACCATTGATCCAAACGTCGGAATTGTAGAAGTTCCAGACGAGCGTTTGCAAAAACTGACAGAATTAGTGCAGCCAAAAAAGACAGTTCCGACTGCTTTCGAATTCACTGATATTGCTGGTATTGTGAAAGGTGCATCTAAAGGAGAAGGTTTAGGGAATAAATTCCTTTCTCACATTCGTCAAGTAGATGCAATCTGTCACGTGGTGAGAGCATTTGCTGATGATAACATTACACATGTGTCAGGTAAGGTTGACCCAGTGTCAGATATTGAAACGATTAATTTAGAATTGATTTTGGCTGATCTAGAAACGGTTGAAAAGCGTTTAACTCGTGTGAGTAAGCTTGCGAAACAAAAAGATAAGGAAGCGGTAGCTGAATTTGATATTTTGGAAAAGCTGAAGGACGCATTTGAAGCTGGAAAATCTGCAAGATCGGTTGAATTTACAGATGAGCAGCAGAAGCTTGTGAAGCAACTTCATTTACTCACGTCAAAACCTATTCTGTATGTAGCAAATGTGAGTGAGGACGAAGTAGCAGATCAGGACGGAAACGAATATGTACAGCAAATTCGTGAGTTTGCATCTGGCGAAAACGCTGAAGTCATCGTCGTTTGTGCGAAGATTGAGTCTGAAATTGCAGAGCTTGAAGGAGAAGAGAAGCAAATGTTCCTTGAAGAGCTTGGCATTAAAGAATCAGGTCTAGATCAGTTGATTAAAGCGTCTTATTCACTTCTAGGTTTAGCTACGTATTTCACAGCAGGTGAGCAAGAAGTACGTGCTTGGACATTTAAAAAAGGAATGAAGGCGCCGGAATGTGCTGGAATCATTCATACGGACTTCGAGCGTGGATTTATTCGTGCTGAAACGGTTGCTTATGAAGATTTACTAGCTGGCGGAAGTATGTCTGCTGCAAAAGAAGCAGGAAAAGTTCGTTTAGAAGGTAAAGAATATATAGTGAAAGATGGAGACGTCATTCATTTCCGTTTTAACGTATAGGTTCTTGTCATAGGCAAAGTAATTTGTTATAATATACAATTGTGAGTAATATAATTTATTGCTCCTTGCCCGTATAGGGCCGCTTAGACCAAAAGGAGGTGCAATCAGATGAGAAAGTACGAAGTTATGTACATCATCCGCCCAACAGTTGACGATGAGGCTAAAAAAGCAGTTATCGACCGTTTTAATAACGTGTTAACTTCTAACGGTGCGGAGATCACTGGAACAAAGGATTGGGGTAAACGTCGTCTTGCATACGAAATCAACGATTTCCGTGAAGGCTTCTACCAAATCGTAAACGTTCAATCTGACGCTGCAGCAGTTCAAGAATTTGACCGCTTAGCTAAGATCAGTGACGATATCATTCGCCACATTGTTGTTAAAGAAGAAGAATAAATCATTGAAATATATATTTAAAGGTGGTCTTTCAATATGCTAAACCGTGTTGTATTGGTCGGAAGACTAACAAAAGACCCTGAGCTTCGCTACACGCCTAATGGTGCGGCTGTAGCCACGTTTACTCTAGCTGTGAATCGTACGTTTACGAATCAATCTGGAGAGCGTGAAGCCGATTTCATTAACTGTGTTACTTGGAGAAGACAAGCCGAGAACGTGGCTAATTTCTTGAAAAAAGGAAGTCTTGCCGGTGTAGACGGTCGCTTGCAGACAAGAAACTATGAAAACCAGCAAGGACAGCGTGTCTTCGTGACAGAAGTTCAAGCTGAAAGTGTTCAATTTCTTGAGCCTAAAAGCGGCGGTGCTGGTTCAGGTGGATACAGCGGCGGTGGCAATAGCGGAGGCCAGTATTATGGCGGTAGCCAAAATGATCAGAATCCATTTGGAAATGAACCAAGTCAAAATCCATATGGCAATCAAAATAACCAAAATCGTAATCAGGGAAATAGCTTCAATGATGACCCATTTGCGAATGATGGTAAACCGATTGACATCTCCGATGATGATTTGCCATTCTAATTGATCTGAAAAAAATGACCAAAGGAAAGGTGTGAAAACAAATGGCAGGTGGACGCAGAGGCGGTCGTGCGAAACGTCGTAAAGTATGTTTCTTTACTTCTAACGGAATCACGCACATCGATTACAAAGATGTTGATCTTCTTAGAAAGTTTGTTTCTGAGCGTGGTAAAATTTTACCTCGTCGTGTAACAGGAACTAGCGCTAAGTATCAACGTAAATTGACATTAGCGATTAAAAAATCACGTCAAATGGCATTACTTCCATACGTTACTGGTGAGTAAGTCGTTGACTTAAAAGCGAAGGGCCTTGAGCTCTTCGCTTTTTTTATTTGTCTCACTTTTATGAGAAAGCCGTTTCTGGCAGTCTAACTAGGGGAAGTATGTAAAAAGAGAGTCAACGTGACAGTTTGTTCTATACAAATACTAGGTTAATCTGTCATATTGGTATTTTAAAATATACTTGCAGTCAGGGCGTGGGAAGATGATTGAATTTAAGAATGTATCGATGCAGTTTTCTGATGACCGCTATGCCGTTCAATCTGTTGATTTGGAGATTCAGAAAGGTGAATTTTTTGTATTGATTGGACCTAGTGGAAGCGGGAAAACGACGACTTTGAAAATGATCAATCGTCTCATCTCTTCTACAGAAGGTGAGATTTACATAAAGGGTCGAACCATCAGCGATTATGATATTTATGAGCTGCGCTGGGATATTGGTTATGTGCTTCAGCAAATAGCGCTGTTCCCTCATATGACCATAGAAGAGAATATTGCTATAGTGCCAGAGCTGAAACAATGGAAGCGGACTGAGACGAATCAGCGTGTTGATGAGTTGATGTTCATGGTGGGGCTTGAGCCTACTACCTATCGACATCGAAAGCCAGCAGAGCTTTCAGGAGGACAGCAGCAGCGAGTCGGCGTAGCACGGGCACTTGCTGCTGATCCTGAGATTGTCCTGATGGATGAACCTTTTAGTGCGTTAGATCCACTGACGAGAGAGAAATTACAAGATGATCTGCTTGAGTTACAGCGCCGTATTCAAAAGACCATCGTTTTTGTGACACATGATATGCAGGAAGCCATGAAGCTTGGAGATCGGATATGTGTGATGAATGAAGGAAAAGTGGTGCAGGTTGGACGCCCAGAGGAATTGATTCAGCATCCAGTGAATCCATTTGTGCGGGAGTTTGTTTCAGGAGCTGCCCGTCATGTAGACCATCAAGCATTTGAGCTGACAACTATTTCTCAGCGCATGCCTCAAGATGATCTGTTAGGCGATGAGGCGGTCTCCATCCATGCGACGCTGGAAGAGGTTCTATCTCGGCTGGCAGAGCATGAAGAACTTGTTGTTGAGAAGGATGGGGAACGGATCGGACTCATCACTCGTCAAGCGGTGATTCAGTATTTAGCCGGTACTTCTGCTGAGAGGGGCGAGACACATGAATGAATGGACCAGTGTGCTATGGGCTCGAAAAGATCAGCTCGGACACGCCTTACTTGAGCATATTCAAATTTCCTTCATTGCGTTATTTCTAGCGATTTTGATTGCCATTCCTTTAGGGATTTATTTAACGAGAGTCCCTAAGATAGCAGAGTGGATCATTGGGGTGACGGCTGTCTTGCAGACAATTCCGTCTTTGGCGCTGCTTGGACTGCTGATTCCTCTCGTTGGGATTGGTCAAGTGCCCGCAATTATCGCTCTTGTCGTCTATGCTCTTCTTCCTATTTTAAGAAACACATATACAGGCATTCGTGAGGTCGATCCGTCGCTCCGAGAAGCGGCGCTCGCTATGGGGATGAATCACCGCAAACGCTTATTAAAAGTAGAACTCCCTCTTGCTATGCCTGTGATCATGGCAGGTATCCGAACAGGGATGGTTCTTATTGTAGGGACAGCCACTCTTGCAGCTCTTATTGGGGCAGGCGGATTAGGGAGTCTGATTCTGCTTGGAATTGATCGGAATGATATGTCGTTGATCATCATTGGTGCTATTCCAGCTGCATTACTTGCGCTATTATTTGATGTGGTTTTGCGGACACTTGAGAAAATCTCCTTTAAAAAAACCGTGATCTCTGTGACGGTCTTTGCTGTAATAGCAGGAGCAGTTGTCGCTGCCCCATTGCTGTTTCAACAAGAAAAGAAAGAGATCACCATTGGAGGGAAGCTGGGGTCAGAGCCTGAAATTTTGATCTCTATGTATAAGCTTTTAATTGAGCAGGATACAGATATCCAAGTCAATCTTAAGCCTGGTCTTGGTAAGACGTCCTTTGTTTTTCAAGCACTGCGGTCTGGTGATATTGACATCTATCCTGAATTTACAGGGACAGCGATTTCTGAATTTCTGAAAGAAACAGCGAAAAGCACGGATAAGGAAAAAGTGTATGAGCAAGCGCGCCAAGGTTTGGCGTCATCCTTTCAGCTTCAGCTTCTTCAGCCGATGGCTTATAACAATACATATGCTTTAGCCGTGCCTCAATCACTAGCGGATCAATATGATTTATCAAAGATTTCAGATCTGGGTCAAATCAAGAATCGTATACGTGCTGGCTTTACTTTAGAGTTTTCTGATCGTCAGGATGGATATTTAGGCATTCAAAAAGCTTATCAGTTTTCTTTCGACGATGTGGTCACGATGGAACCGAAACTTCGATATCGAGCCATTCAAAAAGGGAATATTCAGTTGGTCGATGCGTATTCGACAGACAGTGAATTGAGACAATACAAGTTGAAGGTGCTTGATGATGACAAGCATGTTTTCCCGCCCTATCAAGGAGCGCCCTTGCTAAGACAGGAGACATTAAAAGAGTATCCTGAGATTGAGGCCTCTCTCAACAAGCTCGCTGGTCAAATCACAGATGATGAGATGAGAGAAATGAATTACGAAGTCAATGTGAAGGGGAAAGATGCATTTCAAGTAGCCGAAGCCTATTTAAAAAAGAAAAAATTGCTTCAATAATCAAGGGAAAGCAGGTCTGCTATAACAAAGCGGCCTGCTTTTGAAAAGAAAAAAACAAAAATCATTGACATCTATTTCAAAAAAGAATATCCTTAATTCGAGATAAATATATTTTTTGGTCATATATCTCGAATTCGAGATAATATAAAAGCGTCAGTCAAGACATAATGAGTAGGGACATGTTACGTCATGAAGAGGAGGTCATTAGAAGTGAAGAAAACAGAAGGAATTCACCATATCACAGCAATTGTTGGTCATCCTCAGGAGAACGTTGATTTTTATGCAGGTGTTTTAGGTCTGCGTCTCGTGAAAAAGACCGTCAATTTTGATGATCCAGGCACATATCATTTATATTTTGGAAATGAAGGAGGTTCTCCAGGTACCATAATTACGTTTTTTCCTTGGCCAGGTGCACAAAAGGGACAAATTGGAGCAGGTCAAGTAGGTGTGACAACATATGTCGTACCGACCGGTGCTTTCTCTTTTTGGAAGGAACGCCTTGAGCAGTTTGACGTTTCTTATGAAATGATTGAACGCTTTGGTGAGGCCTTTCTCTCATTTGAAGATCCGCACGGTTTATTGATAGAACTTGTAGAACGTGAAGAAGGAAAACAGAATGACTGGACATTTAATGGAGTGACACCAGAAGTAGCGATTAAAGGGTTTGGCGGAGCTGTTTTATTAACTTCACAGCCTGAGCAAACGATGCAGTTGCTAGAGCAAACGATGGGACTTGAAAAAGTCGGCACGGAAGGAGATTATGTGAGATTCCGTTCGTTTGGAGAAATCGGCAATGTCATTGATGTGAACAAGACACCTGTTGCACGAGGACGTATGGGCGTGGGTGTTGTACATCATATTGCGTGGAGAGCAACAGATGATCAGGATCAATTAGATTGGCAAAGACATGTTGCGCAAAGCGGATATCAAGTGACGCCTGTGCAAGATCGAAATTATTTCAATGCCATTTATTTTAGAGAGCTTGGCGGCATATTATTTGAGATTGCGACCGATCCTCCAGGGTTTGCACACGATGAATCTGTGGAAACGATGGGTGAAGCGTTGAAACTGCCGCCGCAATATGAGGCGCAGCGTAGTCAAATTGAACAAATCGTGCTGCCGATTGAGGTAAGAGAAATCAAAGGGAAAGGAGATTCATGATGAAGCATCTTTTTCAAAAAGGAAAGAATGAACAAAAACCTGTCCTTCTCATGCTGCATGGAACTGGCGGGACAGAGCAAGACTTATTGCCGCTTGCAGAAGTGGTAGACCCTGAAGCATCTGTTCTTAGTGTGAGAGGAAATGTATCAGAAAACGGCATGCCGCGTTTTTTCAGGCGTTTGGCAGAGGGTGTTTTTGATGAGCAAGATTTAATTGAGCGTACAGAGGAATTATATACATTTATCGGGGAAGCAGCAGATAAGTATGGATTTGATCGTCACAATGTGGTAGCCATCGGCTATTCAAACGGGGCGAATATTGCTGGAAGTCTGTTATTCCATTACGGAGATGCGCTGAAAGGAGCGATCCTGCATCATCCAATGGTCCCAAGACGAGGGGTTTCATTACCTTCATTAGCGGGGAAACAAGTCTTTATAGCAGCTGGTGAAAATGATCCAATGTGCCGTCCTGAGGAATCTCAGGAACTGGAGCAACTGCTTCAGGAGGCGGGAGCATCCGTAACGCTTCATTGGGAAAATCGTGGACATCAGCTAACGAGAGAAGAAGTCGATGCTGCGGCATTGTGGTATCGTCGTCAATTTAAATAAGGTGGGGAATACAGGTGGGATTTTTACAGAAGCTTTTTGGGCAAACCAAACAAAAGGAGATGGAACAAGTGGAAAACGTAAAACTAGCGATTATTTATTATAGTTCAACAGGTACAAACTATCAGATGGCGAAATGGGCGGAGGCTGGAGCGAAAGAAGCTGGTGCTGAAGTCAAAATTTTAAAGGTTCCTGAATTGGCACCAGAAGCAGTTGTTGCATCAAATCCAGCATGGAAAGCACATTTAGATGAAACAAAAGATGTCCCTGAGGTTCAGTTAAGTGACTTAGAGTGGGCAGATGCCATTATTTTCAGCATGCCGACACGTTTCGGTAACTTACCGGCTCAAATGAAACAATTCTTAGACACAACAGGCGGTTTATGGTTCCAAGGGAAACTAGCAAACAAAGCAGTGAGTGCGATGACATCTGCACAAAACCCAAATGGCGGACAGGAGCAGACGGTTCTGAGCCTGTATACAACGATGTTCCACTGGGGAGCCATTATTGCCGCTCCTGGCTACACGGATGATTCCCTATACGGCGCAGGGGGTAACCCTTATGGTGTGAGTGTGACTGTTGACCAAAATGGAAAGATCCAAGAGGATGCAGAAGCAGCCGCAAAACATCAGGCGAAACGTACAGTCAATGTAGCAGAATGGATCAAAAAAGGTCAAAACGCTTAATAGATGTATACAAAAAGAATGCAGCCACTCCGCTGCATTCTTTTTTCATTAATAAGGATCTGAAGGTGTGCTGTTGTTGATCGCATCGTTGACAGCCTGTGCCGCGCCTGTTGATCCAATGGGTCCGCTTGGCTCCTCTTGTTTGAAGGCTTTTAAGCCATCGGCCACACGTTTTCCGTAATCAGGATCAGCTTTTGTGAAGTTTTCGATCATTTGGTCTTGGATGTCTTTTTGGCAGGTAGCTAAGGTGTTGACTAAGTTTTTAATCAGTTCCTCACGTTCCCAATCATTGAAGCGACGATAGGTTTCTCCGGCTTGTCCGAAATTGTTCGGGCGGTCAATGGCTTCTCGTTTGACTTCACCCTCTACAAAAGGCGTATGATCCTTTCCATCTTGCTGTGCTTCTTTTAATCCCCCGAGAATGGACGGTTCATAATTCACATGGGGGTTTTGTCCTTTTCCTTGATCCACATGATATTCCATTTGCCCATCTCGCTGATTGGTGGCAACATGCTTTTTCGGTGCATTGATCGGAAGCTGTAAATAATTTGGCCCGACTCGATATCGCTGCGTATCAGAGTAAGAGAAGGTACGTCCTTGCAGCAATTTATCATCTGAGAAATCTAATCCGTCTACAAGAACCCCCGTCCCAAAGGCAACTTGTTCCACTTCTGCAAAATAATTTTCTGGATTTTTGTTTAGCACCATTCGTCCGATTGGTTTCCATGGATAGTCATCCTTGTACCAGAGCTTTGTCGGATCGAGTGGATCAAAGTCTAGATGGGGGTGGGCGTCATCTTCCATGATTTGAGCATATACTTCCCATTCAGGATGATCCCCTTGTTCAATGGCTTCATATAAATCCTGTGTGGCATGATTAAAGTTTTCCCCTTGAATGGCTTGGGCTTGTTCTTGTGTCAGGTTGCGAATTCCTTGCTTTGGTTCAAAGTGATATTTGACCAGTACTGCTTTTCCTTCATGATTCACCCATTTATAGGCATGGACGCCAGAGCCTTGCATGTGCCGGTATGTGGCAGGAATACCCCATGGTGAGAAGAGAAATGTCACCATATGTGTTGCTTCAGGTGATTGTGAAACGAAATCAAAAATGCGCTCACCATCCTGACGATTGGTCACAGGGTCAGGCTTAAAGGCATGAACCAAATCAGGGAATTTCAAAGCATCTCGAATAAAGAAAATTTTGAGGTTGTTCCCAACGAGATCCCAGTTGCCGTCTTCTGTATAAAATTTGATCGCAAATCCCCGCGGATCGCGTAAAGTTTCTGGTGAATGTCCGCCGTGAATAACAGAAGAGAATCGAACGAAGACAGGGGTCTTTTTTCCTTTCTCCTGAAATAATTTGGCTCTTGTATAAGTGGAAATGGGTTCGTCACCGAATGTACCGTAGGCTTCAAAGTATCCGTGTGCGCCGGCACCTCGTGCGTGAACGACACGTTCAGGGATGCGTTCACGATCAAAATGACTGATTTTCTCTAGGAAATCGTAGTTTTCAAGCGTAGTCGGCCCTCTATTCCCAACGGTTCTCATGTTTTGATTATCTGTTACCGGGTGACCTTGGCGATTCGTCAAGGTTTCTTCTGACTCTGAAGATGATGTAGGCTGTTGATCTTCTTTCAAGGTAGAATCCCTCCTTCAATATCTCCCTAACAATATGGTCATGTTGCTCCCTATTTCATACAAGGATTGATATAATGAGTGAAAACTTTTATGAGGAGCGGACTTAATGATTCGATTACACTGCCTTCACGCACATCCATCTAATATTTCTTACATTGACGACGCTTTCTATGACACAGGATTTGATCTGCATCACATCGTCGATACATCCTTTATGGAACGAGCCAAACAAGATCCCGCATTTGATCTTGAGCAGCAGCAAAACTATGCGATCAATAGACTCATGCAAGAAGGAGAAGCTGATCTTATTCTATTAACGTGTACACAATACATTGCGGCACTAGGGGAGCAGCACCTGTTCAAACAACCAATTGTTCCGATAGACGAGCCGTTATTTGAGCAGATTTGTGAGCGAGAGGGTCCGCTTCAGCTAGTGTTTTCAAATCCAGATACAGTAGAAGGAACGATGAAGCGACTGTCTTCATATGTAAAAGAGCGGGGAAAGCAGTTGAAGGCAGAAGTGGTTGTGCTAGAGGATGTCTTTCATCTTTGCTTGAACGGTGAGATACAAGCCTACCATGAGCGAATTATGGAACAGTTAAGGCAATCTGTGAAGCAGCAGCATGGAGATATTTGTGTGATGCAGCTCTCGATGGTTCACGCTGCAAAGCAGGTGGAGCAGGAAACAGGAGTGTCCATCATTCATCCGCTATCACCACTCAAACCATTTGTTTATCAAAAAATAACGGCTTTAAAAGAGTGAACCCGTCAGGTTCGCTCTTTTTGTATAGAAACGTAAATGGGATGACATGTTAAAAAAATAATGGAGCGCAAACTATTTTTAACAGGTGCGCGTCTATCCAATGTAAGAAATAACAGATGCGCATTTAAGATAAAGGAGCTCTTTGTAAAATGAAGAAACGAAAGATTGATGATCAATTTGCGGATTACGTAATCGAACATAAACACAGTTTTTATCGATTGTCCTATAGCTATGTCAAAAACCCAGAAGATGCGATGGATGTCGTTCAAGAGGCGATTCATAAAGCACTCAAATCTGTTCACCGATTAGAGGATGCGACCAAGATGCATAGCTGGTTTTATAAAATCGTCGTAAACGCTGCCCTCGACTTTTTACGAAAGAAGAAGCGTGTGCAAGTGACAGACGATGACACGCTGGAATTTTTATCACAGGGTGAATCGGATGTCTATGAGGATCAAGATGTCAGACGGGCGATAGAAGATTTGCCGGAGATGTATCGGGTCATCATTATATTAAGATTCTTTGAGGATTTAAAGCTAGAGGACATTGCTCATATTCTTGGAGAAAATGAAAACACCATTAAAACAAGATTATATAAGGCGTTGCGGCTTTTAAAAGTAGAATTATCGCAGGAGGAAATATAAATGGATAAGCATTTGGAACAGTTAAAAGAGGAATATTTAGAAATCCCTATTCCCCCGGAATACGATGCTATGGTTGAACGGACATTAAAACGAAAAAACAAGAAACCTCATTTTCAGAAATGGACGATCGGACTTGTTGCTGCGGCTGCTTTATTTGTCACCACTGTAAATGTCAGTCCGCAGGCAGCAAGAGCGATTTCAGAAGTACCCATCATTGGAGAGCTTGTGAAAGTCGTGACGTTCACAGAATTTAAAAAGAGCGATCAGGGAACAAATATTGATCTCAAAACACCACACGTTTCAGGGCTTGGGGACGGAAAATTACAAGACAACCTGAATCAAAAATATTTAGCTGAAAACAAAAAGCTGTATCAAGATTTTGAAAAGGAAACAAAGGGTTATAAAAATGGTCATTTGAGTGTAGAGAGCGGATATGAAGTAAGAACAAATAATGATCAAATTCTTTCACTAGGTCGATACAAGGTGACGACTCAGGCTTCTGCGGCAGAGGAAATGACATATGATACGGTGGATAAGAAAAACCATGTACTCATTACATTACCAAGTCTGTTTAAAGATGACCGTTATATTGATGTGATTAGTGAAAATATTAAAGAACAAATGAAGAAACAGATGAAAGAGGATTCAAATAAGATTTACTGGATGACGAAGCAAGATACGGTTGATCCGTTTAAGAAGATTCAGCTAGATCAAAGTTTCTATATCAATTCAAAAGGCAAACTGGTGATTTCCTTCAACGAATATGATGTGGCGCCTGGTTACATGGGTGTAGTTGAATTCACGATTCCAACAAGCGTGCTAAAGGATATTCTTGTCAGCGATATGTACATTCACTAAAAGAAGAAAAAAGACTGCTGAAGATGTCAGCAGTCTTTTTGAGTTTATGAAGAAAGTGCGTCTGTTAGTGCAGGCACGACTTGTTTCTTTCTTGATACGACACCTTTGAGTAAAGCAGTGTTGTTTTCAAGTGTGACATTAAATGCTTTTTCTACTTTTGCTGCTTCAGCACCAAGTGCAAGCGCAAGAGAGTCATTTTCTAGAATGTCTGTGATCACTAAAACAAATAGATCAAGACCTTTCGCTGCGATAACTTCATTGATTTTTGCTTCGATGTCAGCTTGTCTTGCTGTTACTTCAGCGATATCAACTGTATTAACTTGTGCAATTTCGACTTTGCTGTTACCTAGTGCAAATTCTTTTGCATCCAGTGTGATTAATTCTTGAACTGTTTTTTGGCTTAGGTCAGCTCCTGCTTTCAGCATATCTAAACCATATACTTCAGGGTCTACTCCTGCGATTTTTGCCAGTTCATGCGCAGCATCAACATCCTGCTGTGTGCATGTTGGGGATTTGAATAGCAAGGAATCAGAAATGATCGCAGACAAAAGCAAACCAGCGATTTCTTTTTCAATTGTGACTTGGTGCTCTTTGTACATTTTGTTTAAGATCGTTGCTGTGCAGCCAACTGGCTCAGCACGATAGTAAAGAGGTTCACTTGTTTCAAAGTTGGCAATACGGTGATGGTCAATGACCTCTGTCACTTGTACTTGATCAATATCGCTTACACTTTGTTGGAATTCGTTATGATCGACAAGAATGACTTGTTTTGTTTCGTTTGCAGCCGTTTCAATGAAACGAGGTGCTTCTTGTTTAAAGAAATCTAATGCGTATTGTGTTTCTCCATTGATTTCTCCAAGTCTGACAGCTTCTGCTTGAACGCCAATTTTGTTTTTCAGATCAGCGTAAGCGATAGCAGAGCAAATCGTGTCTGTGTCAGGGTTTTTGTGTCCGAATACGAGTGTTTTTCCCATGTGAATTCTCCTTCTTACTTTTATTGATGATGTTTCTATTCTAACAGCTTTTGACCTTGAATTCAGGGTTTATAGCTAAGAATAATCTAAAAAATTGTAACATGCTGTCTGAAAAGTTGCATGTACAAGACGATCTAAGTTGTTCCACGTGAAACGCTCTTGGAATAGCCTGCATTTTACTTGCGATTTACGGCTATGGTAAAATAAAGGTTGGGTCAAGATATGGCGGAGCGTACATCGTACGTATACATAGAAGTACACATTGAGCAAGATATAGAAAAATGATTGGATTGAGGTGAAGGTGTGAAACAAACAAAAGCGTTAGTAGAAGGCGCTATCATGATCAGTATTTTTGCGGTAATGACGCTGTTTTATTTGTATGTGCCACTTTTATCCATTATTTTCTTCATGGCTGCTCCGATTCCGATCATTCTCTATACAATCAGGCATGGCTTGAAAAAAGGAATTGCGGCTGGCGCTATTGGCATAGTGATCAGCTTTTTAATTGGGTCTATTAATGGGCTGTTAAGTGCGCCAATGCTGATTGCTGTTGGAGTAGGTATGGGTGTTTTCTACAGCAGGAGGCAGCCAGGTCAGGCTATCATTACGGGTGCGCTGATCTACTTATTCAGTTTTCTCATTTACTTTGTTGTCAGTGTCCAGCTGTTTCAAGTAGATATACTGGGTGTCGCAAAGGAATCAATTGACCAAATCATGCCGATGGTAGAGAGTACCTTAAAACAATCTGGCGCTTCTGACCAGGACATAGCAAAACAACTCAAGCAGTTTAGAGAGATGCAGGATACGGCATTAAATTCTTTACCTGTAGCGCTTTTGATTTTTGTCACGCTGATGTCTTTCGTCAATCATTGGTTTGTTCGGCCGTTGATCAAACGGTTTGTTCCAGACATGCCAGCTCTTAAGAAATTTAAGGATATGCGACTGCCAAAAAGCATGGTATGGTATTATTTACTCACACTGCTTTTGATGCTGATTCAGCCGGAGAAAGGCAGCTTTTTATCGCTCGTGCAAACGAGTGCTTTTCAAATTTTATTTATACTGGTGCTTATTCAGGGCTTTTCTTTTATCTTCTATTATTGCCACGAAAAAAACATCTCAAAAGTGGTACCCATTTTTGCCGTCGTATTGACGATTCTCTTTCCGCCAATCGGTGTGATTGTGCGTATTATAGGGATTGCTGACATAGGCTTTGATTTAAGAGAAAAAGTAAAAACAAATAATTCACTCTGAATGTTGAGGAGTTGATATCAGTGCCAAGCTTCTATCGAAAACCTGTCATCAAGTATCCGATCTTCGCGTTAATTGTTCTTGCGGTGATCACAGTCCTCCTCAACCTTTATTTTAATTGGATCATAGGAGCGGTTGGTCTTTTAGTCCTTGCGGGTGTGCTCTACTTTTTAAAGTGGGCAGATACGCAGGTACAAAAAGAGATTGATTCATATATTTCAACATTATCCTATCGAGTCAAAAAGGTTGGAGAAGAAGCATTAATGGAGATGCCAATTGGTATTATGCTGTTTAATGACCAGTATTATATCGAATGGACCAATCCATTTCTCGCTTCGTGCTTCCATGAAAGCACACTTGTCGGCAGATCCTTGTATGATACATTTGAATCCATTGTGCCTCTTATTAAACAAGAGGTTGAGACAGAAAATGTGACGCTGAATGACCGGAAATTCAAAGTCATTATTAAACGGTCAGAGCGCCTTTTATATTTCTTTGATGTCACGGAACAAGTGCAGATTGAAAGACAGTATGAAAATGAACGAACGGTGTTATCTTATATCTTTTTAGACAATTATGATGATGTGACGCAGGGTCTTGATGATCAGGTACGTAGCGCGATAAATAGTGAAGTCACATCGCTGTTAAACAATTGGGCACAAGAATACGGCATTTTCCTAAAAAGAATTTCATCTGAACGATTTATGGCGGTATTAAACGAGAGCATCTTAGCAGAGCTTGAAGCGTCGAAGTTTTCCATTTTAGACGAGGTTCGTGAGAAAACAGGGGCACATAGCGCCACGCTTACCCTTAGTATTGGAATCGGTGCGTCTGTTCCTTCTTTAAAAGAACTTGGCGCACTTGCGCAGTCAAGTCTTGACCTTGCCCTCGGACGAGGCGGGGATCAGGTAGCGATTAAACAGCCGAATGGGAAAGTGAAATTCTACGGCGGAAAAACCAATCCAATGGAAAAACGGACACGAGTACGCGCACGGGTCATTTCACATGCTTTAAAAGAAATTGTATCTGAAAGCGGTAATGTCATGATCATGGGGCATAAGTTCCCCGACATGGACTCTATCGGTGCCTCGATCGGGATTTTAAAGGTTGCTCAGGCGAATGGAAAAGAAGGTTACATCGTCATTGATGCCAACCAGATTGGGGACAGCGTTCAACGCTTAATTAGTGAAATTAAAAATTATGAAGAACTTTGGTCCCGTTTTATCACGCCTGAGGAAGCGATGGAGCTTGCAAAGGATGACACATTGCTTGTGGTCGTAGATACACATAAACCGTCCCTTGTGATGGAAGAACGACTGCTAAATAAGATCGAAAACGTCGTTGTCATTGACCACCATAGACGTGGTGAGGAATTTATCCGTGATCCTTTACTTGTCTATATGGAGCCGTATGCTTCATCTACAGCAGAACTTGTGACAGAGCTGTTAGAGTATCAGCCGAAGAAATTGCGGATTAACATGATTGAGGCCACAGCACTTCTTGCTGGGATCATCGTGGATACGAAGAGTTTCTCCCTCAGAACGGGGTCAAGAACGTTCGATGCAGCATCCTATCTTCGTGCAAAAGGGGCAGATCCTGTCCTTGTGCAAAAGTTTTTGAAAGAGACAGTCGATCATTACATCAAACGGGCAAAGCTCATTCAGCATACAGAGCTGTATCAAAATCAGGTAGCGATTGCTTCCTTGCCGTCTGACAGGTCTGAGTATTATGATCAAATTACGATCGCACAAACGGCTGATTCTCTCTTGTCGATGAGTGAGGTTGAAGCATCATTTGCTGTCGCAAGGCGAGATGACGATACGGTCTGTATTAGTGCAAGATCGTTAGGGGATATCAACGTTCAAATTATTATGGAAGCATTAGATGGCGGCGGTCATTTAACTAACGCTGCGACCCAGATTTATGGTATAACCATTGAAGAAGCGGTAGAGAAGTTAAAAGCTGCCATAGACGAATATTTCGAAGGAGGGGTTCAAAGATGAAAGTCATCTTTCTAAAAGACGTAAAAGGCAAAGGGAAAAAAGGCGAAGTCAAAAATGTAGCTGACGGATACGCTCACAACTTTCTCATCAAACAAGGGTTAGCTGTTGAAGCAACTCCAACGAACCTAAGTGCATTGGAAGGGCAGAAAAACAAAGAGAAAAAGAATGCCATCCAAGAGCTTGAGCAAGCGAAACAATTAAAAGAAACACTTGAGGCGCTGACAGTGGAACTCACTGCTAAATCAGGTGAAGGCGGTCGTCTATTTGGTTCGATTACAAGCAAACAGATCGCTGATAAATTGCAAAAAGAACATCAAATCAAACTCGATAAGCGTAAAATCGAGTTGAATGATGCCATCCGTGCGTTAGGATACACAAATGTACCGGTGAAGCTTCACCCAGAAGTACAAGCAACATTAAAAGTGCACGTCACAGAACAAGCATAAACAGAAAAGAACCCGTCTCCTCGTGAGACGGGTTCTTAGCGTGTAGACAAACCATCGCATTCGGTGTCAGTCCTGCGTTTCGGTGCTCACGAATGTCAAATTCGCTCCGCGCCGATACTCGTCCTTCCTAGAATGCAAAGGTTTTCTATCACGCTAAAAAGAAGACAAAGGGGTAAAATGAACTTTATTTTAGCCCTTTGTTTATGATGGATCTGAAATATAGACGCTTCGTCCAGCACGCATACCGGATATAAACATGAAAAATAGGACGATGATAAAGATGATAATGGCTGGCGTCCATGTATGTGTCGCATCAAAAAGGATACCGATCATGAATGGACCAACAGCGGCTAATAGATAACCGAGTGACTGCGCCATTCCAGAAAGGGCAGCTGCTTGTTCCATATTGGTTGTTCGTAATCCGATAAATGTGAGGGCAAGACTGATACTGGCCCCTTGTCCGACGCCGATGAATAGCACAGAGATGACAAGAATAGGCGTCGACCCTCCGAGAAGGAGACCCATCATGCCGAGTAAATACACAAGGACAAGGCCGACGACAAGCGGTCTTTGCGTTTTTAATTTTTCTGCAAAAACGGGCGTTAAGAAGGTGGATGGCAGACCAGTGAACTGCATAATAGAGAGCATCCATCCCGCTGTCGCTAGGTTCATGCCATGTGATGTCAAAATATCAGGAAACCATGCGATACTGCTGTAGAAAAGGAATGATTGCAAGCCCATAAAAAAGGTCACCTGCCATGCGACACGTGAACGCCATATTGGCTGCTCTTTGAGTGAAATGCTTTTGACAGCCGCTGTGTTCTGATGAAGAAGCTGCGGCGCCCACACCATCATCGCAAGAAGGGCAAGTCCGGCCCAGACAAGGAATGATGTATTCCAGCCGCCAGGCATCGCATGACTGAGCGGAACACTGACACCAGATGCAAGTGCAGCAAAAACGGACATCGATGTCGTATACACGCTTGTCATTAATCCAGCATGTGCAGGGAATTTATGTTTCACAAGTCCAGGTAAAAGCACATTACAAATCGCAATCCCGACGCCGACTAGCGCTGTTCCCATCATTAAAAAGGTGATGCTGCCCAATGAACGAATGACAATCCCAAAGAGCAGGACAGCAAGCCCAAGCCAAAGTGTTCGTTCATTCCCAAGACGTTTTCCGATTTTAGGTGCAATGGGAGATAGCAATGCGAATGAGAGCAGTGGTAATGTCGTGAGGAAACCAGCCAGTCCATTTGAAAGCTGTAAATCAGAACGAATGGCACCGATCACAGGACCAACAGACGTAATGGCTGGCCTCAGGTTAAAGGCAATGAGTAAAATCCCAGCAATCAGCAAAATGGTTTGCCCTGTACTGCGAGGATGAAATGTTGATTTTTCTAGTTGTTGTTCCATGAATGTAAACTCCTTTATTTCTTTAAGAACGATCTTTCTTCTGTTCAAGCTCCGCTAATTTAGCTAATAAGATGTGCTGCGGCATATGCATGATTTGCTCTAACGGTACATTGAGTGATGCAGCAAGCTTTTGTGCGGTATCGGCTGAGATTTGTAAAGGTCTCATGCGCAAATCCCTCCTCTTTCAATCTATACGTTCCAATATACCATATCGACTTTGTGACTTGCTGATAAAAAATTTGGGTTTTCTTTTATAAAACCACTTGATGGCCGATAAGAAATTTTTTTGAAATTGTTTCAGATGGTGGCCCTCTCCTTGTTCAATGTGAAAGTGAAGCTTTCGTTCCTGCATCCCTTTCTGTAATAAAAGATCATGGAGTTGTTTGTTGAATAAAGGCATGTGCTGTTGGGCAGATGTTTTGCCTTTCCCTTCTTCACTGCCTACAGACAAATAAACAAGGTGGTCCACAGACTGAATGCTTTGTTGTTTAGCAAATGGTAGAAAATCTCGATACCAAAATGACCCAGAGATAGATGCGATACGTTGAAAAAGGGTAGGGTGCATCAATAGGGTATAAATAACAAATAGCCCACCTAATGAAGCACCTACGTGGCTATGTTCATGACCGGTCTGTTTAACTGGGTATTCTCTTTTGATATATGGAAGCAAGTCATTTGCTAAAAATGACACATATGTCTGTGCCTCACCTTTAAAGTCAGGGAATCCAGAATGCAGTGCTGATGCCTTCCATGGTGTATATTCGTCAAGTCGATTGAAGGGGTGTATACCGACGATGATGATTGGCGAGATGGTTTTGGCTTCAATCATGCTTTCGATCTCTAGCAGGTGGGTTCTAAATAAAGAAGAGCCATCTTGTACAAAGACAGCTGGAACATCAATAGAGGTGTCCGGTGGAAGGTAAATATCAAGCTGCCGCCCGTTCAATTCGTCATATAGAAACGTTCCGTTCATGTGTATTCTCTCCTTCAAGTTTTCAAGCTCCGCTGAAAAGAAGAACAAAGGGCTAAAATGTTTAGCCCTTTGTCAAGATGCGCATCTTTTTAGTTGGTTTGATCTAGCCATTTGACAGCCTGATCAAGGAAGGTAGTTTTGCTTAGTGCTGTTCCTCCCTGAAGCATAGGATCAACGACATTTTCATTGATGTGCCCATTTTTCACAGCTTTTAGGCTGTTCCAAATTTTATTTCCCTCTAAGTCCTTCAATGCATTTGGATTCGATGAGTTTTCCTCTTGGGAGAACTGAACAAAGATATAATCAGGATTGAGTTCACCTAGGCGTTCCAATGAAATCATTGCTTGTGCTTTGGCTTTTTTGATATCACTTGGTGCTGTAAACCCTAAGTCCCCATATAAGGTAGAGTTGAAGTATACGTCTTCAGGGTACACGTATAGGTCGCCCTGTCTAATGCGTAAAATGACAGCTGTTTTGTTGTTGCTTTTGTCTTTCAGGGTTTCTTTCGCTTGTTTGAGATCTTTCTGATAATCAGAGATGATGCTTTTCGCTTCTTCACTTTTTCCAGTCAGTTCACCGAGTAATAAAAGGTTGCTTTCCCAGTCGGAAGAGACATGTGATACTGGGATCGTCGTTTGGACTTTATCTAGTTTTTTAATTGTTGCAGGCGGGAACTTGGTTGATCCGAGTATCACGTCTGGTTTTAGTTTTAAGATTTTTTCTAGGTTTGGTTCAGTTTTTTCCCCAATGCCTTCTGTTTTTGCTGTAATGTCTTTAAATAATTCAGGGAAAGTGCCGCCTACAGTAGAAGCACCAATAGGGTCGATACCAAGTAGTTTTGCATCTTCCATCGATTCTAGGCTTCCAGCAATAACGATTCGTTTCACTGGTGTTTTCAGTTTGTACGTTTGATCTAAGTATTTGATATTTGTTTCTGCTGCTTCAGCTGACTTGCTTTTGGTTGTGTTTGAAGCCGGTTTATTTTCTGCAGCACCACAGGCTGCTGCGATGATCGTCATGATACAAAGGATAAGCAATGCGAACCATTTTTTCATTTGTTTTCTCCTTTAACTGATAATTGTTCTCAATTAAAGATTGTAGTAGTCATTCGTCCTTTTATCCATAGACAATCATCTGTCTAGTGATGGACTTTTTACGGAAAAAAAGATAAAAGGTCCTGAATGACTCGTTGATGACTGGCTGCTGTGTATTCACGCCAAGGGTCAGAAGCGAGTGGATAGACGGCTTGTTGCGTCACAGCCTTGAGATTTTGCCAAGCCTCCTGTTGCTTTAATTTTTGATAAAAAGCAATGGTTTTTGGTTCTTTATGCAACAAGAGGAAGATGGCATCTGGGTCTAGCTGCTGTATAGAGTGAATGCTGATTTTTTTTTCGATGAGCTGGCCATCATTCTGAAAAGCTGGCAGAAGGCCAATGTCATGAAAAATTACTTCTGACAAGGTGCGATTGACAGATAAGTAGAGCTGATCTTGAAAGATACGAAGAGGCAGGACGGTTCTTGGTGGATGATCAATAAGGCATGCCTTTTTCGCTTGAATGACGAGTTCTTCGTAATGAAGCAGCCATTCTTCTGCTTCCCTCGTTTCGTTTAAGAACAGAGCTGTTTGTCTGAATTGAGCGCGCCAATCCAATTGTGTGAATGGAACAAAGTGAACAGGACAGAGGGTTTTCAACGCTTGTTTTTCTTCCTCTGTCACATGATCATTTGCAATGATCAGCTCAGGTTGTGCTTCCTTCAATTGCTGTAAATTGGCTTCAGCGTGCTCGTTGATACGATGTGCACTCAGATGAATCGGAATTTCTTCTGCATAATGCTCAAAATCATGTGCTGTCCATTTAGGGTGAAGAGGGGCAGCATATGGGATGATATGAATGGGTGTGAGCTGACCGAGTATGGAATGGCCATAGGCAGCCATTTTCCGTTGACGGCTTTTCATATAAGCAGAAGGAGTGATACCCGTTTTTTTCTTAAAGATACGGCTAAAGTAATAGGGGTCTTGATAGCCGATGTCCTGTGCAATGTCTTTGAGCTTTGCATGACCTTTCACCATGAACTGTTTGGCTCTAGCCAGTCTTTTCTTGGTGATATAATCAGTGACACTCACATCAAAATGCTTTTTAAATAGCTCGCTGTAATGATTGGCGCTGATACCAGCCATATGAGATAGACTTGTAAGGCTGAGAGGTTCTTCGGAATGTTGATCGATATATTGTTTTGTTTTGAAAAGGGCGTGTGTTGTGTCACAAATGTCTTCTTTATGCAGTGTGAAAAGCTGCAGGATGAGCTGTTGAAAAAGGGTTTGGCTTCTAAAAAAGCTAATGGATTCAGGTTTTTGCCATTCTGCTGTCATGTCGGACAGTAAAGAATGAATGTGTTCAATCGAGCTAATATCGATAAATTGCCATACATTCAGTAAAGATCGGGCTTGTTCAGTTGATACTTCTTCTATGCTTTGACCTTGTGGCGTGTACATCTGAAAGCGAAACAGATAGAGCTCGTGTTTTTGATGTGGCTCTGTTTTCAACATAAATGTTTCCCCAGGCATCATCGTATAGAGTGTCAGATTTTTCAATCGCCATCTTTGATCATTCAATGTAAGTAAACCGCTGCCGCTTATGTTGAAGAGGAGGCAGAAAGTATCTGACAACTGCTGCTCCGTATGTGGAAGATCTGCATTATTTATTTTTTCAGTATATGTTAATCGATAAATGCATTGTTCAGCATTTACCTTTGTACATAATTGATGATTGTTTCCCATAAAACCACCTGATCTCTTATTAATTGATAAATATTCTCAATTGAATTGTATCAGAAAGAGCTGGAAAATGGTGTGTTTATTCTGTCAAAAAAGCACCCTGATGGAGATCAGGGTGCGTAGGGTATAGAGAAATACTTGCATTCGTTGTCCGTCCTGCGCCTGTGATAAGGGCAATCTTTTGAGATAGATCACTATATTTCGTGTGTTCACTAGCTTTTTTTCATGTCTGTGGTTGTTAAAGGATCATCATGATAGAGTGCAAAACGAAAAGCATAATTCATCAGCACCGGCAAAACGGACGTATGTCCTTCTTCAGGGAACTCGTGATAGGCAGTATGCAAGCCGTATGACGATAAAGGCAACATACGATTTGCTAGTGAATTGGCATGATCATTCATTTGACATGGATGATGTTTTTCTAACTCACCTACACCTACAAGCAGCCTGACATCCATAGGCACCTGACGTATATAGTTGGTGAATTGGTGTTCTTTTTCTAGAAATAATTTTTTGTTCCAGTGGATAGAAGGGCTCCCTGCAATATATGTCTGATAAGCATCAGGGTGCTCAAATAGTGTGTGTAATACAAAAAGACCGCCAAGAGAATGCCCAAACAGTGTTTGACGACTTTGGTTGATCGGAAAGCGTTGTTCGATATAGGGCTTTACCGTCATTTCTAAAAAAGAAAAGAAAGTAGAAGCGCCGCCATATGTATGGTTGGAGAAGTCCTTTCTTTTCCTCCCAATGGAAGCATCAGGGGCGGTAAGAGTGAGATCATAATGCCTAAGCGGATGATAGGATTCTTCTGTTTGATAGCCAATTCCAACAATGATTGCAGGTATGATTCCTGTTTTTTCAGGTCTTCTTGACTGTAAACGAATGGCTTCGACCATTGTGCCAAAAAGCGAATTTCCATCAAGTACGTACATGACTGGAAAACCAGCCGCTGGAGGAGTAGCATTCGGTTTAAATATAAAAAGTCTGTATGGGTGTGCTGTGATATCCAGTTGCTCCGTCCCAGGTATAAAAAAGGGGCGGCTTTCTCCGAAAAGTGAATTCTCAGTACCCATTCCTTCAGGGTGTTTCAACATATATAAAAATTCCCTTCCTCAAAATGATCCTCATATGGTGATAAAAGCAGACTTGTGAATATTGGTTGGATGAGAGTATTACTTGAAAACTTCAAATGAAAATGATTCTCAATTATCATGTGAGCAAACCAAATAATAATAGTTATTAATTATAAAGTCAAATGTTCATAAAGTTATGTAAATGTTAATTTCGCCCAATTCATTGATGCGGCCTGCTCTGCTTCTATATTTTGCGTCGGCAGCCGGTCATCGAGAAGTTCCGCCATACCAAGCACCGTCCTTTCATACAAAAATACACTACTCTTCTTTTTAACATTTTCATTCATAACAAAATGAAATGGTCAGTCGGGGTTCTGCTAGAGAGCGTGTTGAAAGAGGAGGGGCTGTTTTAAAAGTGGCGAAATAACATATAACATCAAAAATGAGGCAATAAAAAAAGTAAGGGATGTGCCCTTACTTTTTGATCAATTGGTGTACATATCTGTTAACATCATTCACTTAAAATCCATCTGTGACATCATATTCGTAACGGATATCGGCTTTGACATTGCTCATAGTAGATCTCGCGGTAGCTTTTGCGTTGTACTTAAAGCTCCATTTTTGAGCGACTCTTAATTGATCATCCAGAGATATACGATAAGAACCACTTGTTGCAGAGGAGAAAAGTGATTGATACCAAATGTTACTATCACTAGCCATTAGTTTGTGTGTGACATTCCCTTGGTTAGGTGTTTGAGTGCTAGTTGTCGTAATCGATTTGACAATTGCACTTTTAGGAATAGAAGAATTGTTCGTTAAATCCATTGTAATGACAGAAGAATCAACCCCTAAAAAATTTAAAGAAGAATTCCCCAAGTTTGTAGCCGTCCCCGTAAAATTGAATGTCCCATTTCCAGATTTGATACGATCTTGAATGGAAACAGAAAAATACATGTCTCCGGTATATGTACCACGGGTTACTTTCACAAAATAAGTTTCTGAAGTTGAAGTCACGTCACCAGTATTTGCAAAAATAAAGGGTGTTACTGAGTCAGGATTAATTACTTCTGTTTTCGCATCAGAATATTTTGAGTTATAAACCTCGATTTTCATCCCAGTATATTGCTTATTATACGAACTTCTGACATAAACTCTTTCACCTTTATTGATCGTAAACTGATAATACGCTTCATTTTCACCTTCAGGTAAGATTGTCGTGTCTGAACGACTATTTTTCCAATATCCCATTGAACTTGCAGTGTTAGGACTGTTATTCCCGGTAATTGCTGCTTCCGCTGACTTAGGTGCAAAAAAACTAGTAACAAGCGCCAATAATAATGCTGGTAATAATAAACGTTTAAAGATAGTATTTGTCATATATTAACCCTCCTTGTAATAATTACTATATCGACATTAAACTAACAAATTTTAACTGAATTGCCGATATATTTAATAATCACTATTTTCTTAAAAAAGGAGAATCAAAATGAATATTAATACGTCATATACAGCCAGTTCTTCGAACAATCTGAACCAAATAGATTCTAAAGGTCAATCAGCTATTAAAAGTACAAATGAAGTGATGACCGAATCTGATAGACGGATGAAAATATTAGATGAAAAATACGAAAAAATAAATGAACAAAACAAACGATTCAAAGATCCTCATGGTCATATATTTGATAAGTATCGAAATCCATACTCTCCTTATTTCAGAAGTGACCTAACCAAACCAGAAAGAGATGCTGCTTACTCTATGGAAATTGGTTGGGCTAACCATGGGAGAGGAGGGTATTATAATTTTAATGATGCCGCCTTCCGTAATGAAAATCGGTACGATCCTACCCAAGAAAGTGTAGAAAAGAAACTATTAAATCGTCAGAAGGTGAACGAACAACTGCAAGCTTTGTTTTCTACCAATGGTTTGAATATTCCTAAAAACGCCAATTTAACTTTTACCATTGACCCAAATCATTTTAAATTAGTGGTGAGTGGAACAACTGACGAGTCGCTGGTCAAACAAATAGAAGACATACTGAATACAAGTAACAATACAAGAGAACTATTTTTCCATATTATGAAAAGTAGAAATGATGATTCGACTCAATTCACGCCGGATTCACTTGCAAAGTTCCACCTTGTCAATCAAATCAAAACGGTGACAGGCTACAATTTAAAAGATTTAAGCATTGTAAACGGTCAATTTGTAACGGATACCGGAGCGAATATTTTCGATATCTACAAAGAAGAACTTCTGAAAAATCCATACACAGCAGAAAATGCCCGCATTGCTGCATCACATTATGGTGCACAGCTCTTTGACTTAGCCAAAAATGGATTTGATTCTATTCCCGATTTGGTATTATCTATTGGGTATGAAAACGGGTCATTATATGACATTGGACAAAAGGTGAATTATGGAGTATCAAAGTGAAGATCAATACATCAAACGCAGCAACTGTTCTAAACAATCAGAACTTTACCGACTTCAATAGCCAATCAGCTATTAAAAGTACAAACGAAGTGATGACCGAATCTGATAGACGAATGAAAATATTAGATGAAAAATACGAAAAAATAAATGAACAAAATAAACGATTCAAAGATCCCCAGAGCCATATATATGATAAGTATCGAAATCCATACTCTTCTTATTTCAGAAGTGATCTAACTAAAGTGGAGAGAGAAGCTGCTTATACGATGGAAATGAGTTGGGCAAGGAATAATAAAGGTGGACAATATGACTTCAATGATGCTATTTTCCGTAATGAAAAACGGTACGATCCTACCCAGGAAAGTGTAGAAAAGAAACTATTAAATCGCCAAAAGGTGAACGAACAACTGCAAGCTTTGTTTTCTACCAATGGTTTGAACATTCCTAAAAACGCCAATTTAACTTTTACCATTGATCCAAATCATTTCAAATTAGTGGTGAGTGGATCAACAGACGAAACCCTAGCCAAACAAATAGAAGATATACTGAATACAAGTAACAATACAAGAGAACTATTTTTTCATATTATGAAAAGTAGAAATGATGATTCGACTCAATTCACGCCGGATTCACTTGCAAAGTTCCACCTTGTCAATCAAATCAAAACGGTGACAGGCTACAATTTAAAAGATTTAAGCATTGTAAACGGTCAATTTGTAACGGATACCGGAGCGAACATTTTTGATATCTACAAAGAAGAACTTCTGAAAAACCCATACACAGCAGAAAATGCCCGCATTGCTGCATCACATTATGGTGCACAGCTCTTTGACTTAGCCAAAAACGGATTTGATTCTATTCCCGATTTGGTGTTATCTATTAGTTATCAAAATGGCTCCTTACAAGACATTGGGCAACAGGTGAATTATGGAGTTAAGAAAACGATAGATTAAAAACGCACCTGATATTTGCAAGGTTTGATCATGTGCGTGTTCATGCCATGTTGGAGTATCGATCACATGTGTGAACAACAGCTACAAATTCCATTAGCGATACAAAGGACTCTATAACAATTTATGTTACAGAGTCTTTTCTATTTGAAGTGTGTTGTTTCGCTGTTCAACAAAACATCGACATGGTAATTTTGACTATAGTTGATGTTTTTCACTTTTTTATTGATGAAAATGTTAAAATGATGAGTAGCGTATTTTTTTATGAAAGGACGGTGCTTGGCATGACGGAACTTCTCGATGACCGGCTGCCGCCGCAAAATATAGAAGCCGAGCAGGCCGTATTAGGTGCTGTTTTTTTAGAACCATCTGCGCTAACGCTCGCTTCTGAAGTATTAATTCCAGAGGATTTCTATAGAATGTCGCATCAAAAGATTTACAATGCGATGCTTGTACTTGGTGATAGAGGGGAACCGGTTGACCTTGTCACGGTGACATCAGAACTTGCCAATACAGACTTACTAGAAGAGGTAGGCGGGATTTCGTATTTAACCGATATTGCGAACTCTGTCCCAACTGCCGCAAACATTGAATATTATGCAAAAATTGTAGAAGAAAAATCCATTTTAAGACGTCTGATCCGTACAGCGACAACCATTGCACAGGATGGATATACGCGTGAGGATGAAGTAGAAGATCTATTGAGTGATGCTGAAAAAACCATTATGGAAGTGGCTCAGCGTAAAAACTCAGGAGCTTTCCAAAACATTAAAGACGTTCTTGTTCAGACATATGATAATATTGAACAGCTTCATAATCGAAAAGGTGATATCACTGGGATTCCAACGGGTTTCTCAGAGCTTGACCGGATGACAGCTGGCTTCCAGCGAAATGACTTGATTATTGTAGCGGCTCGTCCGTCCGTAGGGAAAACAGCCTTCGCGTTAAATATTGCCCAAAACGTTGCGACCAAGACAGATGAAAGTGTCGCCATCTTTAGTTTAGAGATGGGCGCTGAGCAGCTGGTCATGCGTATGCTTTGTGCCGAGGGAAATATCAATGCACAAAACCTAAGAACCGGTAATCTCACAGAAGAGGACTGGGGTAAGCTGACAATGGCGATGGGTTCGCTATCAAACAGTGGGATTTTCATTGATGATACACCTGGTATTAGAGTCAGTGAGATTCGCTCGAAATGCCGCCGTTTGAAGCAAGAAAACGGGCTTGGTATGATCCTGATTGACTACTTACAGCTCATCCAAGGGAGTGGACGATCAAGCGATAACCGTCAGCAAGAGGTATCTGAAATTTCTAGGGCTTTAAAGTCACTAGCAAGAGAACTTGAAGTGCCGGTCATTGCCTTATCACAGCTTTCTCGTGGGGTAGAGCAGCGTCAGGACAAACGTCCGATGATGTCTGATATTCGTGAATCAGGAAGTATTGAGCAGGATGCCGATATTGTGGCGTTCCTTTATCGTGATGATTACTATGACAAAGAATCAGAGAATAAGAACATTATTGAAATTATTATTGCGAAACAGCGTAACGGTCCAGTTGGAACGGTATCACTGGCTTTCGTGAAAGAATATAACAAATTCGTCAACTTAGAGAGAAGATTTGACGATGCGGGTGTTCCGCCCGGTGCTTAAAGCCCAGCTCAAGAAGCTGGGCTTTTTTTGATCCATCTACATCGAAAGAATGACTGAAAAACAGTCGAAATAAGGAGGAGTGGTAGAAAAAGAGAGCGTATACTAAAGGGAGAGAAAAGGAGTGATGACTGATGAAGTTTCAACAATTCGAAGCCGCTCAATTACGCATCGCACGTCCGACCGTCAACATGAAAGAGGTTGTTTCTTTTTATGAAGAAGGTTTAGGGCTGAAACGAATAGGCTCATTTGATCAGCATGAAGGGTATGATGGTGTCATGCTTGGGCTTCCTCACCAGCATGTTCATCTGGAAATCACCAAACATGAAGAAGACGAAAGCTTGCCTGTTCCCCACCCAGAGCAGCTGCTTGTATTCTATATTCCGGATGAAGAAGAATTTCAGCAGATGAAAAAGAGACTGATCGCATTTGGTGGACGGCATGTCACCTCTACGAACCCGTACTGGGATCGAGGAGGCGTGACGATTGAAGATCCAGATGGATATCGAGTGGTGCTCATGAATACAGAAGGAATTACACCTGATTAAGAAAGACTCCCATCTCGTGGGAGCCTTTTTTGTTAGGAACGAGGTGTGACACGGAGCTTCAGTGCTTTTAGTCCATACATACCGCTGCTTGTCATTGGGACGTAAGAGAGAAGCTCTAGTGATTCATATCGTGACTGTATGGCTTTGATGGCAGTGCATGCTTCCAGGCGAGCAAGTGGTGCGCCTAGGCAGAAATGAATGCCGTGGCCAAAGCCAATATGGGGATTAGGGTGCCGGTGTATATCGTACTCATGTGCGTTTGGAAATTGACGCTCATCCCGGTTCGCAGAAGCAAGAAAGACAATCACACTGTCTCCCTTTTTCAAGACTTTTCCTCCAAGTTCGGTGTCTTCTGTGACATACCGGACAATGGTAGGCGCAGGGGCACGGAAACGGACAGCCTCCTCCACAGCACGAGGAATGAGGTCAGGTGATTGAGCGAGCGCTTCATACGACCCCGGATTTTCTAACAAACTAAAGATCATATTGGAGATCAGGTTGGTGGTCGTTTCGTTGCCTGCTAACAGGAGAAGATTGCAGAAAGGAATTAATTCGTCTGCGGACAGCTTATCTCCATCTTCCTCCGCTTGGATTAAAAGCGAAATCAAATCCTCACTAAGGTTCTGCCGCTTCTCTTCAATGATGTCAGCAAAAAACGCCATCATGTCCGCTTCGCTTTGATCCCGTGTTTTTTGCCATTCAACGACATCTTTTTCATGTTCACTTTTAGGCATGCTGACGAGAATATCGGACCATTCTTTAAAGGATTGTTTATGTTCTGTTGGCACACCTAAAAGCTCTGCAATGACTATGACAGGAAGCGGATAGGAGATGTCTTGAACAAGATCAATCTCTTCCTTACCTTCTATTTGTGCAATGAGATCATCCATTAACTCTTGAATGCGTGGTTCCCACAATTTCATCACCCGGGGTGTAAAGGCTTTGCTCACAATGGAACGGATTCGTGTATGTTTTGGCGGGTCCATCATGACCATTGTTTTCATCAGTGAATGTTTCCGGTGGTCTTGAGGAGGTTGACTAGAAAAGGTATCTTTATCGATGGTGACGCGCTTTGCTTCTTCATAGGTGAAGACACTCCATGTTTGGCTGTGTTCATCAAAATGAACAGGAGATTCTTGACGCATTTTGGCGTACCAATCAAATGGGTGATACGGGTCCTGCTTATTTTTCCCTCTTAATAACGCTTTCTGAACGGCACTAGGTGTTGTTGTTTCCATGATCATCACTCCTTATGGGTTGTCAGATGATTCCTTTTTTTCACTGTGTTAGATTTAAAGGTAATTCATCAGGAGAAAGGATTCAACCAACAGAAAGGCGAAATCTGTTGAAGAAAATGGGAAGGGGAGAGCGGCTTGTGGCGGACTGCTACAGAGGGGATAAGCGCGCAACTGAATCAAAGCAACAATTAAGAAAAGCGTTATTTCAGTTATTAAAGGAGAAGGAATGGGGGAAGATTTCTGTACAAGATTTGACGAACAAGGCAGGAATCCATCGCACCACCTTCTATCAGCATTATGAGGATAAGTTTGACTTAGCTCAGCAGGTCATGGATGAGATGTTTGATGTCATGAAAACCGCTATTTTTGCTCCTGTACATGAAAATGAGTGGAAGAGCGATCATGCAGCATATGTGTATATTTACCGCTTTTATCAGCATTTGCAGGAACATGAAGAGGAGTATCAGATTCTCTTGAAAAGGGGAAGAGAGCTTAATATTCATCAGACGGCCAGTGCTTTTTTTGAAGAAAGCTTTACTTTGGGGCTAGAAGAAGTCACAGGTTCACCACCTGATCCACAACACGTTCCTCTCGAGATGCAGAAGCAATTTGTCATTTCTGCTTATGTTGGAACAGCTGAGTGGTGGCTGAGAAAAGGCAGACCATACTCACCCGACTTTATGGCAAGTTCGATGATTCAATTGATTGAAAATCACTGAACAAACGGAAATGAGAAAAACAGTAATTTTGATCGAAATCTTCTTGTTTAAGCGTAGAATGAGCAATTAAAGCGCTTTTCCTCACATGTAAAACGAACAAAATTTGATTTCGAGATATTAATGTTCGGATTTCACGTTGACTTTTTCATTGTGCATTGATAAAATAAATGTGTTTGAAAGAGATAACGTTTTGAAAGGTTAACGGAGGTGCACGATATGTCTTCAGTAGTCGTAGTAGGTACGCAGTGGGGTGACGAAGGGAAAGGGAAAATTACCGATTTCCTTTCAGAAAATGCAGAGGTGATTGCCCGTTATCAAGGGGGAAACAATGCAGGTCACACAATCAAATTTGATGGAGTGACTTACAAGCTACACCTCATTCCGTCCGGTATTTTTTACAAAGAGAAAACTTGTGTCATCGGTAATGGAATGGTGGTTGATCCTAAAGCGTTGGTCACTGAGCTTGCGTATCTTCACGAACGGAATGTGAGTACAGATAACCTCAGAATCAGCAATAGAGCCCATGTCATTCTGCCTTATCACTTAAAATTGGACGAGGTAGAAGAAGAGCGGAAAGGGGCTAACAAGATCGGTACGACGAAAAAAGGAATCGGACCAGCTTATATGGACAAAGCTGCCCGCGTCGGAATCCGTATCGCAGATTTATTAGATCGTGAAGTATTTGAAGAGAAGCTTGCACGTAATCTAGAAGAGAAAAATCGTCTTTTAGAGAAAATGTACGACACAGAAGGCTTCAAAATTGAAGATATTTTAGATGAGTATTATGAATATGGTCAGCAAGTGAAAAAATATGTCGTGGACACATCTGTTGTATTGAACGATGCTCTAGATGAAGGCCGCCGTGTTCTTTTTGAAGGGGCACAAGGCGTTATGCTTGATATCGATCAAGGGACATATCCGTTCGTGACGTCATCTAACCCAGTGGCTGGAGGCGTGACGATTGGTTCTGGTGTAGGTCCTACGAAAATTCAACATGTGGTCGGCGTATCAAAAGCTTACACAACTCGTGTAGGTGATGGCCCATTCCCGACAGAACTCCATGATGAAATTGGCGATCAAATCCGTGAAGTTGGCCGTGAATACGGTACGACAACTGGCCGCCCGCGCCGTGTTGGTTGGTTTGACAGTGTTGTTGTCCGTCATGCACGCCGTGTGAGTGGAATTACAGATTTATCTCTTAACTCCATTGATGTACTGACAGGGATTGAGAAATTGAAAATCTGTGTCGCTTATAAATTGAACGGAGAAATCACTGAAGAATTCCCAGCAAGTCTAAATGAATTAGCGAAATGTGAACCTGTCTACGAAGAAATGCCAGGTTGGACAGAGGATATTACAGGTGTGAAGAATTTAAGTGAACTGCCTGCAAATGCCCGTCATTACTTAGAGCGCATTTCACAATTAACAGGTATTCCACTTTCTATTTTCTCAGTCGGACCAGACCGTTCCCAAACGAACGTTGTCCGCAGCGTGTACCGTCCATCATTATAGACTGATCAGACACCAGTAAAATCACACATTTTACTGGTGTCTTTTTTTGTTTAAATATTCCTTAATTTCTACGGAACGCTCTTCCTGTCATTACCAAAATGTGATAACTGTATAAAAAGGAAGGAGCGTTCTAGTGAAAGAAAGAATACGATTATTAGATATTTTACGAGGTTTTGCGATATTAGGTACATTGGGTACAAACGTCTGGTTTTTTGCATACGCAGGGGATACCTTTGCGACAGATCAGATTGCGGATGAATATGAAAATGGTAGTTTTCTTGAAAGTCTTGTCTCTATGTTCGTTTATGGCAAAATGCTATCGCTGCTCACAATCATGTTTGGCGTAGGGCTAGAGCTGAAATACCAGCAGGCGAAAAGAAAAAATACGACTTGGCCGGGTACATATTTATGGATTCTTTTATTTTTATTTATTGAAGGCTTTGTCCATTTTGCGCTAGTGATGGAATATGATGTGCTCATGAGTTACGCCGTCACGGGTTTGCTTGTGGCGTTTATTGTCCGTGGAGGGAGTCGGCGCATCAAAAAAGGCATGATTGTCTCGGGTGTCATTCATTTGTTGGTGACGGCTTTTCTCGTTGTATTTTCTTTCTCTGAATTGGAAAATGAATCCTATGACGAGAGCAGTGAACCAGCGTACGAAGAACAACTGCCGGAGACATGGATATCTCAAGTTCAAGACCGATTACAGCACTTTTTGATGTACCGAGAAGAAGCAATCTTTATTATCCCAATGAATACCTTTTTGTTTTTATTAGGTGTGCGGATGATGAGAGCCGGTGTATTTTATGCAAATGAGCGTGGGCAAACTCTGCGGAAAACATTGTTCCGAATGGGTTTGTGGATTGGACTGCCGCTGAATGCGCTCGTCTTTGTACCAAATGACATAGTGGAATTCGTGGTGCGCTATGTGTTTTCGCCATTCCTCTCTATTTTCTATATTGCTGTCGTGGCGAAGCTTCTAGCACGCACGGAGTCATGGTTCATGTGGACTTGGTTTGAATATGTAGGGAAAATGGCGCTTAGCTGCTATATCCTGCAAAATGTCATCTGCTCGCTTCTTTTTTACAGCTGGGGATTGGGTCTTGGCGGTCAAATCAACGCCCCCCTTATCGTCTTGTCATGGTTGTTGATCTCTCTGCTGCAAATCGCCATTTCAGCCCTTTGCTTACACGTCTGGCGAATTGGACCAATGGAGTATATCCGATCACAGGCACTTCGCCGTGTGACAATGAAGAAAGCATCTTAAAGGGGAATAGATACAATGTTTTTCAAAAAAACGACGAAAAGAGAACAAGCCAATGCACAAAAAGCAGCAGGATCGGCGTTTGTTTTTTATCTTCTAGCATTAGGAGGACATGCGTCTTACGCTTTTTTTCAAGGTGAGAGTACACCTGTGACTTTTGTGATTTTAATGACAGGTCTTCTTGTGTTTTTCACCGCAGATTGGCTATACAACAAAAAACATTCATAAAAAAGAAGCTCTCCGATGAGAGCTTCTTTTTTATTTTAGGCTTTTATATTGGCCTTTTAAATTTTTACGAATGTATTGAATGATTTTGCGCAGTTCGTTGGCATGCGGTCTGCCAAATGGACTTGTTTGTCTTTGCTGATAGAGGACTTGGCCTTTTTCATTTAATAAGAAATAGGCAGGTTCTCCGTGCACCCCATGATCTTCGTATGGGGCATCTTCCCCGTGATAGAAGACTTCATAGGCTTTCAATGATGTGAGGTTTTGGTCAGACATGATGGGGAAAGAAAGTCCCTCTTTGTCTGCAAATTCTTTCAAGTCTTCAGGGTTATCCGTTGAGATCGTCATTAAGTGAATATCCTTGTCTTGAAAATAGGATTGCTGTTTTTCCAGCTCTTTTAATTCCTCGACACATACTGGGCACCATGATCCTCTAAAGAAAACGATGAGGTGCCAGCTTTGATGCTCCTCTAAATGTTTGTAAAACTCAATGTGATCGCCCTGCACTGTTGGCAGTGAAAAATCGGGCATTTTATCTCCTAATTTAAATGAACTCATCCTATGCTTCCTCCTTTTTCAATCACCATGTTGTTTGTTTCTTGTATAACCAATATTGGTCGGAATCAAACGTTTCTGTGTGCTGGATTGGGCAGTAGCCATTGATTGAATGAAGGCGCTTGCAGGATGAGGCGGTTTAACAGAAGATATCAAATCCGACACTTTTTTTAAAAAAATGTCGAAAAACGTATTGCCATATGTAATTACTCTATGATATTATAAATCTCGTTGTTGCAAAGGTCTCTGAAACTTGTTAGGATGCGATGTTCCAGCTTTTTTAAAGCGATTGGTTTGACGCAGTACAACTTCTTCAGAATTACTTTTCACAAACCGAGAGCCATTAGCTCAGTTGGTAGAGCATCTGACTTTTAATCAGAGGGTCGAAGGTTCGAGTCCTTCATGGCTCACCATGTTTTGGCCCGTTGGTCAAGCGGTTAAGACACCGCCCTTTCACGGCGGTAACACGGGTTCGAATCCCGTACGGGTCATTGATTTACTTTAGCGTTAAGCTAATTTTTCCTCACTTGCTTGAAGGAGCACCACGATTGCTTTTTCGGGCAAGTTACTGAGGTCCGGTAGTTCAGTTGGTTAGAATGCCTGCCTGTCACGCAGGAGGTCGCGGGTTCGAGTCCCGTCCGGACCGCCATTTATACATATTCATCTTTTGATGATGGCTCGGTAGCTCAGTTGGTAGAGCAACGGACTGAAAATCCGTGTGTCGGCGGTTCGATTCCGTCCCGAGCCACTTCCAAACGCATCTGCAATCGCAGGTGCGTTTTTATTATGAAAAGAAGGCATAAAAAGGGAGAAGCCGGACCTAGGTAGGGCCCGGCTCCATAAGAAGAAGACGTTACATGTATATAGACGTTTGGTGACTGGAAAAGTTTCAATAAAAAAGGAAAAAGTCATCAAATTTTTTGGGTGAAGTTCTTCTATCCAACGTTTACTAGCTAAGAAAGCCGTTATTATTTTTATCTTTGCCTCGTAAAACGTTATAATAGACAGTGAGCCTTTTTTTTCGTAAATGAAGAAGGCGTAATGAGACATGCAAAATGGAATGACATAGATGCTAAAAATGCAGGAGGAAATCACAATGGAAAAAAAGATTCTTGTCGTAGATGATGAAAAGCCGATTGCGGATATATTGGAATTTAACTTAAGAAAAGAGGGCTACGAGGTTCATTGTGCGTATGACGGAAATGAAGCCCTTGAAATGGTAGAAGAAATTAAGCCAGACATTATTTTGCTCGACATTATGCTGCCGAACAAAGATGGCGTTGAAGTATGCCGTGAAGTGAGAAAGAAATATGACATGCCGATTATCATGCTGACAGCAAAAGACTCTGAAATCGATAAAGTCATTGGTCTTGAGCTTGGCGCAGACGATTATGTCACAAAGCCATTCAGTACACGCGAGCTGCTTGCACGTGTAAAAGCAAATTTAAGAAGACAGACGGCTGCTCCGCAATCAGAGGAAGAATCTGAATCAAATGATATCGAGATTGGTTCACTTGTGATCTACCCAGATGCGTATGTCGTGTCTAAGCGTGACGAAACGATTGAGTTAACGCATCGTGAGTTCGAATTGCTTCATTACTTAGCGAAACATATTGGACAAGTCATGACACGTGAGCACTTACTGCAAACGGTTTGGGGCTACGATTACTTCGGAGATGTCCGTACAGTAGACGTGACAGTCCGCCGTCTTCGTGAAAAAATTGAAGACAACCCTAGCCACCCGAGCTGGATCGTAACAAGACGAGGCGTCGGCTACTATTTAAGAAACCCAGAGCAGGACTAAGATTCTTATGAGTAAAGTAGGTTTTTTTCGCTCGATTCACTTTAAATTGACCTTGATTTATGTGCTGCTGATCATTGTCGCCATGCAGATCATTGGCGTGTACTTTGTGAAGCAGCTAGAGCAGTCCTTAATTAATTCATATGATAATTCCTTGAATCAGCGAATCTACTCGTTATCGTATTACCTAGAACAAGATTCATCGAAAAGCAAGGCAGAATTAAAAGAGGATGCTCAAAAGATATTAAACGATTTTAACAACAAAGATGAGTCTAATGAAATTTCTGAAGTCAGCTATATTGACGAAAGCAGAGAGGTCATTGCCTCTGTGAATAACGGCAGTCAAGAGATTGCCGGGAAGAAAATCACAGATCAAATCATTAGCCGTATTTTCGCGGTTGGCAAAGACTACGAAAAAAAATTCTATGACCCAGAATCGAATAAACGAGTCCGCATATCAGCAACAGCCGTGAAAAATGAGAACCAAGAAACTGTTGGTGTCATTTATGTGGTCTCATCCATGGAAAGTGTTTTTAACCAAATGCGAACGATCAACACCATTTTGGCGACGGGTACACTCATCGCACTTGGGACGACCGCTCTACTTGGTATATTCATATTCAGAACCATTACACACCCAATTTCGGATATGAGAAAGCAAGCGATCGAGCTCGCCAAAGGGAACTTTTCCAGAAAGGTCCGAAAGTATGGACATGATGAGATTGGTCAACTAGCAACGACATTCAACCATCTGACGAGAGAGCTGGAGGAAGCGCAGCTGATGACAGAGGGTGAGAGGAAAAAGCTTTCTTCTGTTATCGCCTATATGACCGATGGCGTCATTGCCACGAATCAAAACGGGGCCATTATTCTATTAAACAGCCCGGCACTAGAGCTTTTGAATGTTTCACGTGAAACAGCTCTAGAGATGCCGATTACATCCTTGCTTGGCTTAGAAGAAACTCATACATTTGAAGATTTAGTCGAAAATCAAGACTCCATGCTGCTAGAAATTGAACGTGAAGATCAACTGTCTGTTTTGCGTGTCAATTTCTCAGTGATTCAGAAAGAGCATGGGAAGATTGATGGCTTGATCGCGGTCATTTATGACGTAACCGAGCAGGAAAAAATTGATGCGGAACGTCGTGAATTCGTGGCGAACGTATCCCATGAGCTGCGCACACCGCTTACGACGATGCGAAGCTATCTTGAGGCTCTCGCTGAAGGTGCGATTGGTGATAAAGAGCTTGCGCCAAGGTTCCTCAGTGTCACGCAAAATGAAACAGAGCGCATGATTAGACTTGTGAATGACCTGCTCCAGCTGTCTAAGTTCGACAGCAAGGATTATCAATTCAATCGTGAGTGGACGAATTTTATCAGGTTTATCTCGCTCGTCATTGATCGTTTTGAAATGACGAAGGAGCAGCATGTCGATTTCATCCGGAACCTGCCGCAGCGTGAAATATATGTGGAAATTGATCAAGACAAAATCACACAGGTGCTCGATAATATCATTTCCAATGCTATGAAATACTCGCCAGAGGGTGGACACATTACGTTCACTGTCGATTTGGATGAGGAGCAAGGTCTTGTGTTATTCAGTGTCAAAGATGAAGGAATCGGTATTCCGAAGAAGGATATGGATAAAATCTTTGAACGTTTTTATCGAGTGGATAAGGCAAGAACAAGAAAACTTGGAGGAACCGGCCTAGGTCTTGCGATTGCAAAAGAAATGGTTCAGGCTCATGGCGGAGATATTTGGGCTGACAGCATTGAAGGAAAAGGAACAACGGTAACCTTTACCCTTCCGTACAATGAAGAACAAGAGGATGATTGGGATGAAGCGTGAGACCTTTAAAACCATTATATTGACATTCCTAATTGCGATCAGTCTTGTGTTTACGTGGAATATTTGGATGTTCCAGCCCGTCATGCAGGATCAGGCGGATGCCGGTACACAGGTCGTGGAAACGAAGAAGATTTCAAGCGACGAGCCTCGGAGTCTCATTGATGTCGTGAAACCGCGTGAGATGTTCATCCATTCCAATGGAGAGCATTTCAAAGTGGATCAAAAGGAACTCTTCCAAAACTTTTGGAATGATGTGAGCCTGTGGGATGTCAAAGAGATTGCCGATGTGTCGGACCAATATTCCGAGCAGAAATTTAAGAATTTCTTCTATGGACGCGAGGGGCAAGGCAAAACATTGGATCTTGTGTTCAATGATCCGATTCCGATTGATATTTTCCAAGCGCTGTTTAAATGGCCGAATAAATCCATTGAATACAACTCATTTGACCGGATGATTGTGCCGTTCGCTCAGCCGGATAAGGCCAATAAGAAAGTCTATTTGGTTTCATACAGCAAGGAAACGGTGCTTGAGCTGACGATTGAATCAGCCAACTATCGTAATCTGATGGATAGTATTGCAGCCGCTCAAAACGAGATGCCGCGCTATGATCTATATACTTTCTCTACGAATTCAAAACGAGATTTCCTTCTGCCGCAGAAGCAAAAGCAGCTTGAAGCGAAAATGTTCTTTATCGAAACGATTAAGACAAGCAAATTCAAGGACGCTTTGTTTACAGACCCAAGTCTAGTTGGGGAGGAATCTAATTTAAACCGGACGGTGTATACAGATGGAACGAGTCGTCTTGAAGCAAATCAAAAAGACCACCGCATCCAATATCAGCATCGTAATATCAATTCTAGTACCGTATTCCAAACGGGAGATTTGATCAAGCGAAGCGTGAAGTATTTCAATGATACCGGAAGTTTTACCGATAATTATCAATACTTCGGCATTAACAGCAACCAGCAGCTGTCCTTTAATATGTTTATGGATGGACTGCCGATCGTCAACAGCACAAAACATCCATTTGGTATGACATCACTTGAAGTACAATGGGCGAATGATGACATCTTGAGTTATAAGCGTCCAAACTACATTCTCGGCAACAAAGCGAGTCAGAGTGAACAGGTCAAACTGATGAATGGGACAGAGCTGAAAAACTTGATCATCAAGCAGACGAAGTATGATGATTTAGAGAAAATTGAACAGATTTTCCCTGCCTATCAAGCGACATCCACGGCATCAGATCAGGATCAAGCGATGTTTGTCTGGCTAGAGCCGGTATGGTGTATGAAATATAACGGAAAAACCGTCATTTTATCGAATGATTTGCTGACAGAGGGGAGCGAGAATCATGGAGTGGAATAAGACCAAAACGATCTTTATCCTAGCCTTTCTCGTTCTCGATATCTTTCTAGGTTTTCAATACTTTGAAAAGCGATCGACCGATCATTTTGCGATTATCGAAAAAACAGATACGCTGGAAGAAATGAAGGCAGACGGAATCAAATATGGCAATCTATCAGATGAAGCGAAGATTGGATATCGCATTACAGCTGAGAAAAAGCAATATACGAAAAAGGATGTCGACGGATTAGCTGATCAAAAGACGAAAAGCACATTCCCGAAAACCGAGAAAGATGATCCTGTCACCCTGCTTGAAATGACCTTCAATAAACCAGTTGCATTGCCGAAAAAAGATATGAAAACAGCAGCGACCAATCTTGTGAGCCAGCGTTTGCTGGATGGCAAGAATTATAAGCTCTGGAGCATCGATGAAGAAACAGGTGAAATTGTCTTTTTCCAAACGTATAAAGGAAAATACATCTTCCAAGAAGGTCTTGATGACACCGAAACTATCGGGAAGATCACATTGGATGTGAACGATCAAAACGAGGTCGTCTCGTATCGGCAGTCGATGGTGACATCGATTAATGAAGTGAGAAAAGAAACCCTTGTCCCGGCGCTTGAAACGGTGAAGGACTTATATACACAAAATATGCTGAGCCAAAACACGACAGTGAAAAAAGTGGAGCTTGGCTACTACACGCAATACCCAGGTGCAAGCACTCAAGTCATGGTTCCTGTATGGCGAGTAGAGATTGAAGGCGTGGCAACTGGTTCAAAGAAAAAGACAGAGGAAGAATATTTGATCAATGCCATTGATGGTTCAACACTTGATCATATAGAGAAAGAAGACAAATCTTCATTGGAGTGAGAGAACATGAGCTTGCAGTTCAGTGTACTAGCGAGCGGAAGTACGGGGAACGCTTTTTATTTAGAAACAGACGAGCATGCTTTTTTAGTAGATGCGGGCTTAAGCGGCAAACAGATGGTAGAGCTGCTTGGTCAAATAGATCGCAAGCCGGAAGACTTGGACGGAATTTTTGTCACACACGAGCACTCAGATCATATTAAAGGACTCGGTGTGATGGCAAGAAAGTACAAGCTTCCTGTCTATGCAAATGCGAAAACATGGAAGGCGATGGAGTCACATATTGGGAAAGTGGATACGGAGCAGAAATTCCACTTTGATATGGAGACGGTTCAATCATTTGGCGGTCTCGATGTTGAATCATTTGGCGTATCACATGATGCGGCAGAGCCCATGTTTTACGTATTCCATTATGGCGGGCGTAAACTTGCCCTTATGACGGATACAGGCTATGTGAGTGACCGGATGAAAGGGATTATTAAATCAGCCAATACGTTCGTATTTGAGAGCAACCATGATGTCGGCATGCTGCAAATGGGGCGCTACCCATGGAGTATCAAACGCAGAATTTTGAGCGATGTCGGACACGTATCCAATGAAGATGCAGCTCTTGCTATGACAGACGTGATTGGAGACGCCACCTCACGCATTTATTTGGCCCACTTGAGTCAAGACAACAACATGAAGGACTTAGCCCGTATGGCGGTCCAGCAGACGCTTGAAATGAAGGGCTTTGTTGTAGGGGATGGCTTTGATTTATATGATACGGACCCGAAAAAAGCAACCCCACTTTGCGCCGTATGATTTTTACAATCGTATGATTAAGATAAGAGCTTCTTACCAACACTATATACATCATCTATTCACTGAAAGGAAGGAAACATAGTGGATTATCGCGATGTAGAGTGGAAGCCGAGACGAAGCAGAAAAGGATATTTCCTATCTGGTCTGATCGGTGTATTGGTAGGAGCTTTTTTAATGGGATTCTTTTTCCCCTATGTGTCTGGACAGAGCGGCAGCCCCTTTGGCTGGCAGTCAGCTGGAGACCAGCAGGCATCAGATGGCCCTTTAAAGACCGTCAATGTGAACGTGAATGATGCGGTCACAAAAGTGGTATCGAGTATGTCGGATACAGTTGTCGGCGTCATTAACATTCAAAAGTCGAGTTTTTGGGAAGAAGGCGGTGAAGCAGGCAGCGGGTCAGGTGTGATTTATAAAAAAAAGGGAGACATCTTTTATATCGTGACCAACCATCATGTCATCAAAGGCGCAAACCAGCTTGAAGTGAGCCTTCAGGACGGGACAAGGATCGGGGCAAATCTTGTCGGCAGTGATCAGCTGATGGATTTAGCGGTACTCACGGTCAAAAGTGATAAGATCAAGAAAACCGCCGCCTTCGGCAATTCAGACCATGTCAAACCAGGTGAGCCGGTCATCGCCATCGGAAATCCATTAGGCCTTGAATTTGCTGGCTCCGTCACACAAGGTGTGATTTCTGGAACAGAGCGTGCGATCCCTGTTGATTCTAATGGTGATGGACAGACGGATTGGAATGCGGAAGTTTTGCAAACGGATGCCGCCATTAATCCTGGGAACAGCGGCGGAGCCTTGATTAATATGGACGGCAAAGTGATCGGCATCAATTCAATGAAGATTGCTGAGTCAGAGGTGGAAGGGATTGGGCTGTCTATTCCTGCGAATCTGGTGATCCCTGTCATAGAGGATTTAGAGCGCTATGGAGAGGTGAAGCGTCCGTACCTTGGTGTTGGGATGAAATCACTAGCAGATATTGCGAGCTATCATTGGCAGGAAACGTTAAAACTACCATCAAAGGTCACAACCGGAGTCGTCGTGATGAGTGTCGAGCCTTTATCTCCAGCAGGAAAAGCGGGGCTAAAAGAGCTGGATGTCGTGACGTCGTTTGACGGCAAGGAAGTACAAAATATCGTCGATCTGCGTAAATATCTTTATCAAAAGAAAGTCGGCGACAAGGTAAAGGTGCAATTTTACCGAAGCGGAAAGAAAAAATCAGTCGAGATCAAACTCTCCCAAACCGATCGGTTCGGAGGCTAGCCAGTTCCTATAGGGGACTGGCTTTTTTTACATGCCCGGCATATGATAAAGGAAAGGGGGAGATACGTTTGGTCACATTACAGCCGATGTCACAAACGGATTATGACGTCTTGATAGAGGCATCTATTAAGAGGTACGCAGAAGAAAAGATACTCGCAGGGACGTGGGGTCAGGAAGAAGCGCAAAAGAACGCAGAGGAACAATTTGAGCGGCTGCTACCTGAAGGTCTTCAGACAGAGGATCATGAGCTGTGGACATTCATGCATGGAGACGAATCCATTGGGTGGGTATGGCTTTGCTATGACCGAGATCATCCTCAGCATGAAGGCTTTATTTATAATTTTATTTTGTTTGAAGCGTATCGGGGAAAAGGCTTGGCAAAACAGGCCATGTCGGCATTAGAAGAGCAGGCAAAGTCATTAGGTGTGAAAAAACTATCGCTACATGTTTTTGCCCATAATCAAATCGCCCGCTCACTTTATGAGAAAACGGGGTTTGCTGAGACTGGAATTTACATGAGCAAGCCTTTATAAAAAAAGAGAAGTACCGTGCGGCGAGCGTACGGTACTTTTTTATGTGGACATCATGGCATCTTGCGTCGTGACTCGGTATAGGTCGACTTTGCATTTCACAAACGCACGGATGATGGCTGGGACTTGAGCTTCTGAACGAATCAACAATGAGGTCTCGTCATCTCTGATCACAAGGTCTGATCCCACACTTTGTAAGTACTGCGTGAGAACAGGCTTCACCTCATCATCAATCCATGCATGCTTGAAGGTGGCACGAATGGTTGAGGACGTGATGGTTTTCTCTTGAGGATGAGTACTTGAGGACACGATTTTTCCTTCAGATATGAAAGCTGTTTTGGTACAAATAGGCTGGGTGAACCTTGGCTCGTCTGCTGTTAAAAAGACAGTTTTTCCTTCAAATTTTAACGATTCAATCACCCGCTGGATATGTAAGATAGAATCTGCATCAATATCCGCAAAAGGCTCATCAAGTAAAATAAAGTCAGGCTGATGAGCGATGGCTTGAGCCATTCCGAGCCGCTTCTTCATCCCAGGTGTAAAGGCACCGACTTTCTCTTGATGATAACGATGTAAGCCAACAAATTCGAGTAATTCTTCATAATAGCTCGTTTTTTGGCGAGTACCCGTAATTTTCGATAAATAGGCAATATGCTCAATAGCAGTCAGCCCTTCATATAAATCCGTATATTCAGGCAGAACACCGATATGATGACGTACTTTTTTTAACGACGTCATGTTCATCATGATAAATGTGCCAGAGGTGGGGCGGGAGATCCCTGTAATGATATTAAAAAAGGTCGTCTTACCAGCACCCTTCGGTCCAATGAGGCCGAAGATATCCCCTTGATGGATATCAAGATCAATATGATCTATTGCGACTTTTGTCCGATATTTTTTTGTCAGCCCTTTTGTGTGAAGCACTTAGACATCCCTCCTCTGAAACAGTAGTGCCGTTCCAACGAGTAAGACAACAGTCAATGCAGCATTCATCAGCACATAGGTCAGCGGTTCACTCCAGCGCGCATAATAATAAGGCGTCACGTATTGGAACCAGTGAATCAACCGTTCTGAAGAAAGAACAGACATCATGCTCATGATTGGAAATAGAAAGGAAAACAACATGCCAACAAACATCGATTTCTGTGGTGTTGGAAAGAGCATGGACAAAAACAAAGCACAGGAGATGCCGACACTGATAAACGTTAATATTTTTAAGGCATCAGAGAACAGAAAACGATGTGAAATCACCATATTTAAAATATATGTGGTCATAATGCAACTGAGCCAAAACAGCATCAGCCCAAGATATTTCCCGATGACAATGTTTAAACGGGTCGTTTTGCTGACGAGAAAACGAATGGTTTTCAAATGAATTTCGCGGCTCAAAATATCATGAGATAATAAAAAAATAAGGAAGAAACCAAATAACGAAATCACTAGTTCATTCCCAATGGAATAAGGGTCCTTTGCCTGTTCCCACTTCCCTTGATAAGCAGCTATAAATGGAAGACTTGAAACAAAAGTAGATAAAATGAAAATAATAACAATAGTTAAGATGGATTTTGTGCTTTTGAAGAGCTGCTTAAATTCATTCATACAGATGGTCCACACACACTGTACCTCCCTTCATCTTTATTATACCCCTAGAAAAGAAAGACACCATATCTCGCTCTTTAACATTTGCTTAAATTTTATAAAAAAGAAGACTCTTCCAGAACAGTTAACTCATTTTTAAAAATGTTCAGAAAAATATCTTGATTTATCAAAAAACATCATGTATGATAGCTTTAATTCAAGATAGTTAAACAGGCAATGACGAGAGAAAGTACAATCATCAATTTTTCCACAGAGAGCTTCGGTAGCTGAAAAGAAGCAAAAATAATGATTCGAAAAATGGTCTCTGAGCCTCGTGCTGAACATATCCATGATATTAGTAGGTGACGACGAGAGTTGGTACTCGTTATCAAAACCACAGTATATGAGCCAAATTGGAGCTTTGTACTTGTAGAGGCTGTTTAGCGCGAGCAAACAGTAAATAAAGGTGGTACCACGAGACAAATACCTCGTCCTTATGATTCATAGATAAGGATGGGGTATTTTTTATTGTCCACTTTTTTTCATACAAATGTTCAAATGTTTCACGTGAAACACCACTACCATTTTTTCAAATGAAAGGGAGATTAACATGAGTGAACATGCATTGGTTTTACAATCAGATTTCGGTATTGATGATGGAGCGGTCAGCGCAATGTACGGCGTAGCCAATACAGTGAGCAGCGGCATCCGCATTTTTGATTTAACTCACAACATTCCCCAATACGACATTTGGGAAGCGTCTTATCGCTTGCTTCAGACGGTCACATATTGGCCGGAAGAAACGGTATTTGTCTCCGTTGTTGATCCAGGCGTTGGATCAGAGCGAAAGAGCCTCGTCGTCAAAACAACAAGCTCACACTACATCATCACACCTGATAATGGGACACTTACGCATGTCGCACAGGATATTGGTATCGTGGAGGCTCGGTATTTAGATGAAACCATCAACCGTCTGCCGAAGTCAGGAAAATCACATACTTTCCATGGTAGAGACATTTACGCCTATACAGGCGCGAGAATTGCTTCAGGTGTGATTTCTTTTGAAGAGGTCGGGCCAAAGGCGAATATAGAGGACATTATTCACCTTCCAGTCGTACAAGCTTATGCGGAAGAAGAAGTGATCACAGGGACGATTGATATTTTAGATGTGCGGTTCGGAAACCTATGGACAAACATTCATCATACGTTATTTGAACAGCTTTCAATCAATTATGGGGATGCAATAGAAGTTACCATTGCCAACGGGCCAAAAAATGTGTATAAAAATATCATGACCTATGGACGATCTTTTGCCGATTTAAAGGTAGGCGAACCACTCGTATATGTCAATTCACTCGATCATTTAGGCGTGGCGATCAATCAAGGGTCATTTGCAAAGGCTTATAACATCGGTACAGGCACAGGCTGGCGCCTTTCGATTCGCAAAGCTCCGCGCATTATATACGAATAAGAGGAGGAAACATCATGGCAGGTAAACAACTTTCAACGAAAACTGTCGTTGCCATCGGGATTGGCGCAGCCGTCTTTGTCATTTTAGGACGCTTCGTCTCCATTCCAACTGGGATTCCGAATACACAAATTGAAACATCGTACGCGTTCCTTGCATTAATGGCCGTGCTATTTGGTCCTATTGCAGGCTCATTGATTGGATTTATTGGTCATCTCATTAAAGATGCCACCACATTTGGACCTTGGTGGAGCTGGATTATCGTTTCGGGTGTTGTTGGTTTATTGATCGGCCTCATTTCGAACCGTTTAAAAGTAGAAGAGGGCGACTTTGGCTGGAAAAAAATCACGCTCTTCAACGCCGTCCAAGCCGGCGCACAAGCATTAGGCTGGTTTGTCATTGCGCCGGTACTCGACATTGTGATCTATGCAGAACCTGCAAATAAAGTGTTTGTTCAAGGCATCGTAGCAGGAATCTCAAACATCATCACAGTCGGTGTACTAGGCACCATCATCATTGCGGCTTATGCGAAAACAAGAAGCAAAAGCGGCAGTCTATCGAAAGAAACATCATGAAGCAAGGTGGAACACATAAATGAAGAAACCGATGATTCAATTCGAACATTTCGGATTCAAGTATCGCAGTCAGGCAGAACCAACATTGAAAGATATCAACCTGACCATCTATGAAGGAGAAAAAGTCCTCATCGCAGGCCCGTCTGGATCGGGAAAAAGCACACTAGCCCATTGTATTAATGGGCTAGTTCCTGCGTCTTATAAAGGTTCTATGGAAGGAAGTCTTCACATCGGCGGGAAAAATGCAGAGAAAGAGAACATTTTCTCTCTTTCACAGCTCGTCGGAACGGTGCTGCAAGATCCTGATGGACAATTTATCGGGCTGACCGTTGGAGAAGATATTGCGTTCACACTAGAAAATGATCAAGTCACACGCGAAGAAATGAAAATACGTGTCGAGAAAGCGGCAAAATTAACAGAGGTAGACGGCAAACTGGCATCATCCGTGCATGAGCTGTCAGGCGGTCAAAAACAACGTGTCGCCATCGCAGGCGTACTTGTCAACGATGTCGACATTTTGCTGTTTGATGAGCCACTGGCAAGCCTTGATCCCGCAACAGGCAAAGAAGTGATCGACCTTATTGACCGTCTGCAAAAAGAAACAAAAAAAACGGTCGTGATGGTGGAACATCGATTGGAAGACGTCCTCTTCCGTCATGTCGACCGCATCATCGTTGTCAATGACGGCACGATTGCAGCGGATATGACACCAGATGAATTGCTCGCCTCAAATGTATTAGAAGCGGCGTATTTACGTGAGCCTTTATATGTGAGAGCGATGAAATATGCAGGTATTCCGATTGCAGCAGGAGATCAGATCGCTAATTTACAGCATCTCACCTTAAACGACGAGGCAAAAGAGAAAATCGAGCAATGGATGGAAGCATCTGAGCCATCAGTCGAGCAGAATGAAGCGCCGGATTTACTAGAAGTGCGTGAGCTGAGCTTTGATTATCCGACAAGACCCAACACACTGAGCAACATCTCTTTTACCGTCAAAAAAGGAGAAATGATCAGCATTGCCGGTGCCAATGGCGCAGGCAAGACGACACTATCCAAGGTGCTTTGTGCATTTGAAAAGCCAACAAAAGGGACAATCCTTTTAAATGGCGATGACATCACAGGAGACACCATCAAACAGCGCTCCGAACGAATCGGTGTCGTCATGCAAAACCCAAATCAAATGATTTCGAAACAAATGATTTTTGATGAAGTCGCCCTCGGTCTCGTTTTAAGAGGCGTAAAGGAAGACGACATCAAGGATCGTGTAGAGCGGGTTTTAAAAGTATGCGGGCTGTATCCATTTCGAAATTGGCCGATCTCAGCACTCAGTTTTGGACAAAAAAAGCGCGTTACCATTGCATCCATTCTTGTGTTAGAGCCAGAAATCATCATCCTAGACGAGCCAACCGCCGGACAGGATTTTAGACATTACACAGAGATGATGACATTTTTAGAGCAATTAAATCAGCAGGGCGTCACGATTTTGATGATCACCCATGATATGCATCTCATGCTCGAATACACAACAAGAACCATTGTCATTTCAGATGGAGAAAAAATCGCAGACGATACACCAGCTAAAGTACTGACAGATCAGTTGCTAGTCCAAAAGGCGAGCTTAAAGGAAACGTCGCTGTATGAACTGGCGCTAAAAGCAGACTGGCCAAATCCAAATGAACTCGTGGATCGCTTCATTGAGGTTGACAGAAAGGAACGAATGACATGGCTGTAGACATGCTGTCTTATATCGATCGCCCGTCGCCAATTCACCGGCTGACAGGGGCAACCAAACTCATTTGCTTTATCCTCTGGTCATCCGCAGCGATGCTCACGTATGATACAGGCGTTTTAGTGTTTATGTTGGTAGCCAGTATCGTGTTCTTTCAACTGTCGAATGTGCGATTTCGTGATATCTCTTTCGTAGTGATTGTCTTGGCGATTTTTCTTGTGATCAATAACATCGCCATTTACATCTTTGCTCCCCAGCAAGGTGTCGCCATCTACGGAGCAAAGCACGAGCTATTTCATATTGCAGGCTGGTACAACGTCACACTTGAACAGCTTTTCTATCAATTGAACATTACACTGAAATACGTGACCGTGATGCCAGCGGCACTATTGTTTATTGTCACAACAAATCCAAGTGAATTCGCCTCATCGCTCAGCAGAATCGGGGTCAGCTACCGGATTTCGTATGCTGTAGCGATTGCTTTGCGCTATATTCCAGATATTCAACGTGATTTTCGAACGATTGCCATTTCTCAGCAAGCAAGAGGCATTGATTTATCGAAGAATGAAAAACTGGGGAAACGGATTAAAAATGCGCTGTCTATAGTGATGCCGCTGATTTTCTCCAGCCTAGAGCGTATTGAAACGATCAGCAATGCGATGGAACTGCGCGGGTTTGGAAAGCATAAAAAGCGCACATGGTTTACGGCGAAAGACTTTCAAAAAGCAGATTATGCGGCGTTATTGTTTGTTGGAGCGGTACTGATTGTGTCGCTAGTGATTACATTTGTTAGAGGAACGAGATTTTACAATCCGTTTTGATAGAAGGAAGCCTTCACAGGAGTGGAGGCTTTTTTATTTGGTTTGTGGATAAAAGGTGTGGAAAATGGTAAAAGACTATTAACATGTGAATAAATCGGTTATATTGAACAATGAGCGAAACACTTGTGAATAACGAGACAACATATTGGAGGAATTAGAAACTTATGAACAAATCACTTTATGCTTGTGCAGAACACATAGAAACCGTATTAGACATGTACATAGATGATCACGAAACGCCGCCAGAATTCAGAAAAATCGAACATACACACAGCTTATCCACAACCTGTGAATTGTGCGATGAACCTGCAATATATATAGTGGGGAACGAATGATCGGACACAAAATACACAAATTTTATCCACAATTGTTGATAACTTATATGAATAACTTGTTCTTAAGGTGGGGATGACCTGTGAATATATCAATTATCACAGTAGGAAAATTAAAAGAGAAATATTTAAAGCAAGGCATAGCCGAATACACAAAACGGTTACAGGCATACGCAAAAATCGAGATCATTGAGCTCGCAGACGAAAAAGCACCCGAGAATCTCAGCGAGCAAGACATGAAAATCATCAAAGACAAAGAAGGCGAACGCATCCTAAGCAAAATCAACCCAGACGCCCACGTCATCGCCCTCGCCATCGAAGGAAAAATGAAAACTTCCGAAGAATTAGCCGATACAATAGATAAGCTGGCAACATACGGAAAAAGTAAAGTGTGTTTTGTCATAGGGGGGTCCCTCGGACTAAGTGATGCTGTGATGCAGCGTGCGAATGAGAAGCTGTCGTTTTCGAAGATGACGTTCCCGCATCAGTTGATGAGGTTGGTTTTGGTGGAGCAGATTTATCGGGCGTTTCGGATTGTTCGGGGGGAGCCTTATCATAAGTGAGTGGGGTTTTGAGTAGGAATTCAATTTCCATATTATTAACTATAATTAGTAGTACTTAAATAATTAAAAAGAGGGAATGTTATTTGGAAAAAGTTAAAGCAGAATTAGAAGCAGATTTAATTTATTTTGTGAAAAAAAGGGGTTTCTCTATAAATGAAAATGCCCTAAATATTTTAATGAATGCCGAAGAAATGTGCTATAAAAGAAATATAGCTTTTTTTCCTTCAGATTTGTTATTACCATTAATCACAATGTACGCCGATTTTGCAAAAATAATTGATAAGTATGGTGGTAACTCTATATTAGCAATTAAAGATATTAAGAGATCATTAGATAATGATAGTAATTTTAAAGTGCGTGATCCTTATTTTGTTGATAATTACTCTGTAAAGGAAAATAGTAATTACCGATACCTAATAATAGACAAATGTATAAAAAATGCTAATAACAATAATCGTGCCGAAATAAGCGAGGCTGAAATTATTTTATCAGTACTAGCTCTTCATGAAGAGGAGTTTCCCGTAGTAACTAATGGAACAATTAAGGATATTAAGTTCCATACACCATTTAATACATTATCACATATAATTTTAGAAAGCAGAGAAAATTTGTGGGTGAAATTTGATGATATTAGATGGGAATTATCAAATTGCAATAAAAGGAAATATGATATTGCTTTATCATTTGCAGGGGAGGATAGGAAAATAGCTGAGGATATAGCAGAATTGTTAACTAATTTAGGTAAGAGGGTATTCTATGATAATTTCGAAAAATCTAATTTATGGGGAAAAGATTTGTATGCTTATTTAAGTGAGATTTACGGAGAAAGGGCAAAATATTGTTTAATGATAGTTTCAAAAAGTTATGCAAAAGAGCACTGGCCAAACTTCGAACGACAAGCAGCTCAGGCAAAAGCCTTAAAGGAAAATCAAGAGTATATTTTACCTTTAAGGCTTGATGATACAGAGGTTCCAGGTCTTTTACCTACAACGGGATATATTGATTTTAGAAACACAACTACAAGTGAAATTGTTAATTTGATTATAAAGAAAATATCGGACAATTCAATTTAAGCGATAAAATTATTTTATTGAAATTTGTTACTGTAAAGCTGAGTTTTATATTCTTTAGCTTCCTTATTAATAGTGAATTAGGAGATAGTTTATTATGAGTATATCTATAGCAATGTTTGAAAAAGCAGTACTAAAAGAACTTCGTAATAATAATTTAGCTATTTTTGCCGGAGCAGGACTTTCGAGAGGATCAGGTTTTGTTGATTGGCGAGGATTGCTTAGTGATGTTGCTTCTGAATTAGACTTGGATATTAATAAAGAATTTGATTTAGTTTCAGTAGCTCAATATCATTTTAATGCAAATGGTAGACAAACTATCAATGAGGCGATTGTAGAAGAGTTTCAAAGAACGGCAGAAAGAAATATAAATATGGATATTTTATCTCGACTACCTATTGATACTTATTGGACTACAAACTATGATTCGATTATTGAAGATACTTTGGGTGATAAAGGAAAAACAGTAGATAAAAAAATTAGCCAAAGTCAGATGAAAAATTATAAGCCTAACCGGGATGTTGTTGTTTATAAAATGCATGGAGATAAGGAATTTCCAGATGATGCTGTTATAACGAGAGATGATTATGAAAAATATGACAGTGAAAGAACTTTATTTACCACACAACTTAAAGGTGAACTTATATCTAAAACTTTTATATTTATAGGTTTTAGCTTTGAAGACCCAAATCTAGAACAAATTTTAAGTAAAATTCGTGTAGACTTACTAGGAAACAGTCCTAAAAATCATTACTGCTTCTTTAGAAGAATTAATAGGTCGGATAGTCGATACAAAAATCCCGATGGTTCCATTAATGAGGAAGAATTTAATTACGACAGGGTTAAGCAAGATTTGAAAATCAGAGACCTTAAAAGATATGGTATTAATTCAGTTCTTATTGAAGAGTACACAGATATTACAAATATATTAATCAATATTGAAAAAAAGTTTAAAGTAAATAAAGTATTTATTTCTGGTAGTGCTGAAAATTATGGGAATTACTCTGTCGAGGAAGCTAAAGGCTTCTTACATAATCTTTCTAAGTCTCTTGTTGCTAATAACCACCATATTATATCGGGGTTCGGCTTGGGAGTAGGCAGTTATGTAATAAATGGTGCACTTGAAGAAATATTTGAGAATAAGGGAAAGAAAATTAATGAATATCTAACATTACGTCCATTTCCTCAATCAGCTTCGGGAGAAAAGTCTCTAAAAGAGCTTTGGACGGAGTATAGAAAAGAAATGATAGACGATGCGGGTGTGATGATTTTCTTATTTGGTAATAAGTTAGGGGATGATGAAGTAGTTCATGCAAATGGAATGTTAGAAGAATTCTACATTGCAAGAGATACTGGAAAATACATTATACCTATCAGTTCAACAGGTTATGTAACAGAAGAGATTTATAAAGAAGTAAAAAGCGACCTAGAAAGCTATTGGTACTTACAGGATTCGTTAGATGTATTGGAGAAAGAGACCAATCCAAAAAATGTTATTGACGAGGTAAATGCAATAATTGAAAGAATCAGGAGGCGGGTATAATGGCGAGAAAGGTGTTTTTTAGTTTTCATTACGAAAGAGATGCTTGGAGAGCTGGGCAGGTTAGAAACTCTAACATAACCCAAGCAATTAAGGGCTATTTGGATGCAGCAGAATGGGAAGAAGTAAAAAGAAAAGGTGATAAAGCAATTAGTGGCTGGATAGACGAACAGTTAAAAGGTACTTCTGTTACTGTAGTACTTATTGGAAAAGAGACATCAAATAGAAAATGGGTAAATTATGAAATTGAAAAGAGTATTGAAAAGGGTAATGGTTTGTTAGGAATTTACATTCACCGTTTAAAAAATCAAGATGGAGAAAAGGATACTAAAGGAGATAATCCTCTAGATAATTATTATATAACTGTTGATGGGAAACAAAAGAAAGCTTCAACTGTATTTAATACTTACTATTGGGATTTGGACAAGGGTAACGAAAATTTTTCTGATTGGATTGAAGAAGCTGCAGACATTGCAGGTAGATAACCTAATTATTAATTTAGGTATGTAAAAACTGAAACTTAAGTTTACACCATCAACCTGATGGTGTTTTTCTTTTTAGTAAAAGGCTTTTCAATAATGTTGGAGATGTATTTGGCTATGTTTAATATCAAGAAACCACATTTAGATACATCACGGTGAGCCTTATCATAAGTTAGTGAGGGGAGAAGGCTAAATTTAGCTGTACAAGCAGCAAAAAAGTACTCTAATCCTTTTCCATCAAACAACTCCATTGCACCAGAATAGAAGATATACGCCCCGCAAAAAAACGCGATTAAGCCTAAAGCGGCGGGAATGACCTAGTAAAATAGAAACTATTAAGGGATCTCAAACAACACATGTTGACATATCGTTATTTATCGATATAATGGTTTGTATGGAGCCGATAGAAGTTTTTAAAGCCTTATCCAATGAATCCAGATTGCAAATTTTACAATGGTTAAAGGAACCTGATCGTCATTTTACACCCCATGAAGGGATTGATATGAATACTACAGGGGTATGTGTTAGTCAAATAACAGATAAATTGAAAATGACGCAATCAACAGCATCTCAATACCTTTCAATTTTACTACGAGCTGGATTAATTACGACAGAGCGTATAGGTAAATACACGTATTATAAAAGAGATGAAAATGCCATAAAAAAAATTGCTAAGATTCTAGAAAAAAATATTTAATAAATGAACTGAATTCATACATCAGAATTCAGTTTCATTTATTAAATACAAATCGACTTATCGTAATATGTTTTTTTGTCCATACATATTAACAATTCTAGATATGTAAATTTATTATATATAAGGAGTGATCTAAATTGTCAAACACTGTAAAGATTTACATTTTAGCTATTGTAAGTTTTTTAGTTGGTACATCAGAGTATATCATCTCTGGTATTTTGGATAATATTTCTGAATCATTAGGGATTACGATAGCTGCAGCTGGCCAGTTAATTACGATTTTTTCTCTTGTGTATGCCATCTTCACCCCAGTATTAATGGCTTTAACATCGGGAATGAATAAACGCAAGTTAATGTTATTTTCACTTAGCGTTTTTATTCTAGGTAATATTCTTGCATTCGTCCTCCCTGGGTATCAATTATTTATTGTGTCAAGAATTATTATGGCTCTTGGAGCGGGGATGGTCGTAGTTACTGCATTAACAATTGCTGAAAAAATCGCACCAAAAGGTAAGCAAGGTACCGCTATTGCTACAGTAGTAATGGGATTCACAGCATCATTGATCATTGGAGTCCCACTGGGCAGAATGACTAGTGATTTCTTTGGTTGGAAAGCTGTATTTGGAGGAATAGCCTTACTCGGATTATTAGCTATGGCTATTATTTCTCTTACGATTCCAAAAATCCAAGGGGATAAACCTGTACCTTTAATTCAACAACTTGCTCTTTTTAAAAAACCAAAAGTAGTGTTGGGATTAGCCATCACCTTTTTCTGGCTTGGTGGTTATTCAATCGCCTATACCTACCTATCCCCTTACCTTTTAAATATATCAGGTGTAAGCAGCAAATTGCTGAGTGGAGTTCTTCTCATATTCGGGATTGCTAGTCTAGTTGGGTCAAAGTTTGGTGGATTTAGTACCGATCGATGGGGTGTGAATTTTACTCTGATTAGTGGAATGACATTACATGTCATCATGCTCATATTGCTCTCACTAGTTACGCATTCTTATGTTGGAGTATTGCTCATTTTAATATTATGGTCATTTGCTGCATGGTCTTCTGGCCCGACTCAACAATATCACCTAGCTAAAATGGAGCCAGAGTCATCAGGTATACTATTAGGTCTCAATCAGTCAATGATGCAATTGGCGATGGCTGCAGGTGCAGCTATTGGAGGTATCTTTGTAGAGAAAGTTTCTCTATCTTCCGTTACTTGGGCAGGGGCTTTAGGCGTTGCAATCGCGATCATTGTAACAATATTGGCTTCGCGTGCTACTTCGAGTAATGAAATTCGATATACTTAATCATAAACAGCAGAACGTTGGGAAAAAACGTGATTCAATTTAAAATATGATGACAGAAAGTAGGAAGCACCTATGCACTCAATTAAAAAAATAGGTCAGAGTTTTTGGTACATCACACCAGTATCACTCACCGACCGCCCCATCCTAGGCATGGTCGTAGGCAATAACAAAACATTAATGATCGATGCCGGAAACTCAGAAGATCATGCGAACTATTTTATCCAAAAGACCTTAAAACAAGAGAACGCCACGCCGGATATGGTTGTCCTCACGCATTGGCATTGGGATCATATTTTTGGTTTGCCGGCGCTGCCTCATGCGGTTTCAATTGCTTCTGCAAAAACCAGAAAGGAAATGGAGAAGCTTCTTCCGTTTTCTTGGTCAGATGAGGCGATTGATGAGCGGGTGAGGGAAGGAACGGAGATTGAGTTTTGCGCGAAGGCGATAAAAGAAGAATATAAGAATCATCGAGAGATTCAGGTGGTTTTACCGGATGTGACGTTTGACCGTCGGATGGAGATTGATCTTGGCGGGGTCACTTGTGTTGTGCAGCATGTTGGAGGCGATCATGCCGCTGATTCAGTGATCGTGTATGTGAAAGAGGAAAAAATCCTGTTTCTTGGTGATTGCATTTATCCGAAAATGTATGCAGAAAAAGTACATTTTACGGTAAAAGAAATTTTGCGTCTTTTAGATGAGTTAGATGCTTTTGATGCGGAGACGTATATTCCTTCGCACCAAAGGCCGTGGACAAAAGAGGAGTTTCGTCAGGAAACAGACAAGCTTCGAACGATTGCGAAATACACTGGTCTTTATGGTGGAGATCAGGAGAGAATCAAGAGTGAATATCAAACACATGTGAACAGAGAACTAAAAGAAGATGAGTTAGAGACGATCGCTTATTTTGTAAATGGTTATGAAGGATTAGCAGAGGGATAAACCTCTGCTTTTTTTATATTCATGGCTCGTCCTTTTCCCGAGTTTATATCAAGTTTATATACGAGCGATATACTCGTACCGGTGAGAAAAGGAGGAGAACGATTATGAAAGTATTCAGATCATTTATTGATAAAATGTCGACAAAAAAAGGGGCTTGGCTGACTGTTATCATTTGGCTTGTTCTCATGATCGGGTTGAGTGCTGGTCCTAAATTGGGCGATCATACAGTGAGTAATTTTCAATCTTTACCTAGTGATGCTCAGTCCATCGTGACACAAAAGAAGTTAGATCAGTATTTCCCAAATGATAAAGGGACTCCGGGATTATATGTGTTCCATAACTCTAATGGAAAGCTGGCTATTCAAGATGTAAAAACGATCATTCAAGGAATCAAAGAGGCAAAGATTGAGGGGATTGAAGATATTGTCGATGTGTCCGCATTGCCTCCTCAAGCGTTATCCGCTTTTTTATCAGACGATGAAACGACCATGATTGTGCCAATGAATTTGAAAGCGGGATTAGGCAATGCTGATTATGCAAAGATTAATGATGAGACAACGGATGTCGGTACAAACATAGCGAAAGGGCTAGATGCTGATTTTTATATTACGGGCCCAGCAGGTATAGCGGGGGATACGGTGAAGCTGTTTCAATCTGCCGACTTGAAGCTGCTATTAGCTACTGTTGCAATCATTTTGGTTTTATTGATTGTCATTTACCGTTCTCCGTTATTAGCGATCATTCCATTGTTCGCAACGGTCATTGTCTATCAAGTGGTGAATCAAGTTGTGGCTTTACTTGGCGTCGGTGGACTTGATATCAATAACTCGACCACTTCGATTATGAGTATTTTATTATTTGCTGCTGTGATTGATTATTCATTGTTTGTTTTCTCGCGTTATCGTGAGGAGTTACAACATCATGAAAATCAATTTGGAGCGATGAAAGTGGCGATGCGTTCAACAGCCAAACCGGTATTATTTGCAGGCGGTACAGTATTTGCGGCTATGATCATATTGTTTGTGGCGGATTTCCGTGATTATCAAAACTTTGCGCCAATCTTTGGCGCTGCGATGGTGGTCATTATGACCGCTTCTGTCACACTGATTCCAGCCTTGTTTGCATTATTTGGCCGCAAAGCATTTTGGCCGAAAGTGCCGACATATGGTGAAGCAAAAGAAGCAAAACATGGCATTTGGGGACCTCTTGCCAAATTCGTGGTTCGAAAACCAGGATTAATTGGTGGTGCGGTCTTACTGTTTTTACTTGTGACAGGTGCGAATATTTTCAATTTACATTATGAATTTAACTCGGTAAAAAATTTCCCGAAGGATTTGCCTTCTCGTGTCGCATTTGAAATCGTCGAGGAAAAATTTAATAAAGGTGATCTAGCCCAGACAACAGTACTTGTGACTGGTCAAAAGCTAACTCAGGAACATTTACAAGAAATCTCCGCCCAATTCTCAGAAAATGAAGAGATAGGATCGGCTCGCCCTTCGGGGGTAACCAAAGATGGAGAGCACGGCAAAATGACGATATCATTAAAAGTGAATCCATACAGTATAGAGGCCATTGAATTTTTAGGAGATTTCCGTACAGATCAAGCGACCTATCGTTTATCAGATGGTCAAAAGGTTCAGTTATCTTTTGCTGGCACAACAGCTAAATTAGTGGATGAGCAACAAGTGAATCAATCCGATATTAAAAAGATCGTATTACTGGAAACATTACTCATTCTGATCTTGTTACTCGTTTTGACTCGTTCCATGAAAATGTCGATTTATATGATGGCGACGATTTTAATCTCATTTGTGTCTGCATTAGGCTTAGGTATTTTCTTAGTCGATGTGTTATTTGGATATGATGCGATTTCAACTCGTGCCCCTGTGTATGCCTTTATCTTTCTCGTGGCATTGGGAATTGATTATAACATCATCCTTGTGAGCCGTTTCTTAGAAGAACGTCAAACGTTACACGTCAAAGCTGCATTAGAAGTAGCGATACGAAACACAGGCGGGGTGATTTCTTCAGCGGGGATCATTCTTGCTGCAACGTTTGCCGCATTAATGACCATGCCGATTACCGATTTATTTATCTTTGGTTTTATTGTCGCTATTGGGATTATCATCGATACATTCTTCGTGCGAGGAATGTTGCTGCCGTCACTCATATTATTCTTTGAAAAAGACAAAGCTAAGAAAATAAAGGAGGAAGGATAATTGCATGTATTGGTTGTGGATGATGATGAAGCCATTTTGCAATTAGTGTCCATCCATTTAGAGCAGGCAGGATACCAAGTGACAAAAGCAAGCAATGCTGAGGCAGCGCTTGCTTTTTTGCAACAACAGTCATTTGATCTCATGATTATTGATGTGATGATGCCTGGGATGGATGGCTTTCAGCTGGCGAACATTGTGACGAAACAATATGAACTGCCGGTCATTATGCTGACAGCGAAAGGGCAGATAGAAGATAAGCAGCAAGGATTTGAACAGGGGATTGATGATTATATCGTCAAACCATTTGAAACGAAAGAACTGCTATTCCGTGTAAATGCGATTTTACGACGATATCGTAAATCCATAGAAGCTATAACGACTGCGGGAAATGTTCAAATTGATACGAACCGTTGGGAATTAACGATTGCCAATCAGCAATATATCTGGCCCATGCGTGAATTAGAAATTCTGTATTATCTGCTACATCGGGCAAACCGCAATGTAAGCCGCTGGGATTTAATTGATGACATTTGGGGGGATACGTTAGATCAACCCGAATTCACATTAAACACGCATATTAACCGCATACGAGAACGTTTAAAAAGAGCGGAAGCGACGATTGAGATTGTCACAATACGTGGTTTCGGCTATCAACTTGAGGTAAAAGAATGAAATTACAACAACGTTTTATGCTATATACGTGTTTGATTGTTTTGATTAGCATCTTCATTGGATTTATTTGTTCTAACTTGATTTACAATCATGTTGTCAAAGAGCAAATGAATGATCGATATTTAGTCATTGCCGAGCAGTTATCTAAACAAATCAAAGAACATGAAATTACCTTGCGGGCATCTTCTGATTTTTTGCAAACCATGAGCGATCTAGGCTACCAAATCGCTTTGGTTAAAGAAGACGGGGAGATGAAGATGTTTGGCGAACCATTTAAAACGGAAAAATGGAATGACCAAATGCACGCCTTATTTGAAGGCGGTAAAGCGTACAACGGGATCAAATCCTTTAAAAATTCATACTTAATCATGAGTCATTTCGCAAATGATATACAAAATACAGTGGGTACGAAAATAGAAATTGACGGGGAAGAATGGGGCTTATTTTTACGCCCGAATAATATCAGTTTCTTTACAGAGTTCCATTTGATTATTTTTGGATTTATCTTCGCCGTTTTTGTGAGCAGTATCATTGGCATTTTATTCATGTCTCGAAAGGTCACCCAATCTCTTTCAGAATTGACGAGTGCGACGCAAGAGATGGCAAACCATAATTTTCAGTATCCATTAATGATCAATCGAAAAGATGAAATTGGTCAGCTCGCTGATCGTTTTCGGATGATGCAGCAGAAATTAGAGAATACCGATCAAGCAAGGAAGAAATTTGTGAATAACGTCTCGCACGATTTTCAGTCACCACTATTAAATATACGAGGGTATTCTGAATTACTAAATGGAGAGATTTCATCAAGCGAAGGGAAAAAATACAACCACATTATTCAAACAGAAGCAAAGCGATTATCTAACTTAACGAAACAACTTCTCATTTTAACCTCTATTGATCAAGGGACATATCCAACGAATAAACAAATCGTCAGAGTAGATGAGCAGCTTCATCAAGTGGTCCATTCGATGCTATGGCGAATAGAAGAAAAAGGTTTAGAAATTAAGTTGGATCTACAGCCTGTTTCGGTATATGCGGATCGGACCTTGCTGATCAATGTATGGGAGAATTTAATTGGCAATGCCATTAAGTACAACAAAGAGTTTGGGGAAATCAGTATTCATTGTAATGAAAATGAATCGGAAGCGGTCGTGACGATTAGAGATACGGGGATTGGCATAGAACCGCACACATTAGAAAAAATATTTGAACGTTTTTACCGGGTAGATCAGGCACGAAATAAAGAGGGAATGGGTCTTGGATTATCCATTGTGCAAGAAGTCCTGTCGTATCACAATGCTTCTATTGAAGTAGAAAGCAATGAAAAAGAAGGAACGACCTTTACGACGGTTTTTCCAAAGGAATAGTATTTGAGAAAAGTCTCGTTTGCGTGTGTCAAATGAGACTTTTCTTTTTAACGTTTATGGTAAACCTACAAAGTCTTCTGCATCACGAACTGTGACAGACATCTGTTTTGCATTCATAATAATGACACAATCCCAAGTGGGCTTTATTTGCAGTTCATCATTCTCATCAATACGAATAATTCCTTTAAATTCAACAGTCTGTTCTAGAAAGACCATTTTCTTTTCTGTATCATCTTTGACTGCTGTTAAATGTTCAGGATAGTGAATCGTCCAATCATAAAAAGCGGTTTTCTTCATAGTTCCTCCTATTTTCATTCGTACACATCTCCGAATACTTCTTTTGTTTGCCGGATTGTCAGTGATTTATTGGTTGGATCAATTGAAATGACACAATCCCAAGTAGGTTTGATTTGTAGCTCGTTGTTGTCATCCAACCAGATGATGCTATTTAGTTCAATAGATGGCTCTAAAATGACCATTTTCTTTTCATAATGATCTGTAATCGCTGTTAAGTCTGCTTGTAAATGGATGGTCCAGTCAAAAAAAGTGATCTTTTTCATTGTTTCTCCTCTCATCATCGCTTATATTTCCATTATAACCTGAGTGTTTTCTGACACCATTTTTTATCAATTCTTCTATTAATAGAAAGGTTACTTACAGATGGACAACATAACTGACCTATACGACACCTTCAAAACCAAAATATTGAAATATCCAATTGAACAAAATCATTGGCAAGCCTTCAAAGATGGAACAACGATTAAACAATTAAAAGCAGGTACATGCATGATCAAGGCTGGCGATCCAGTGAAGCATGCTTATTTCTGCATAACGGGACTCTTCCGTCTTTTCTATTTGTTACCGGATGGCAGGGAGTACAACGTGGCTTTTACGTTGGAAGATGATTTTGCTACTTCTTATGCAAGTATGATCAACGGGCAGCCTTCTCCTTATTCGATTGAAGCGATGGAGGATTCTATCGTGATTGAAATTCCGTATGATCTGCTTCAAATGTTGATGGACAGAAGTCATATGTGGGAGCGGTTTGTTCGGGTGAGTGTTGAAAGGCTGTATACGAGAAAGGAAGAGCGTGAGAGGGAACTGCTATATTTGCCAGCCATTGAGCGATATCAGGCGTTTTTATTGAAATATCCCGGGTTACATCAACGTATCGCTCAATATCATATTGCCTCATATATCGGTATTTCTCCGGTTTCGCTGAGCAGGCTGCTGCATCCTGCTGAACATTAACCTATGTTAATGCACATTCTCTAGATCTGGCGTACAATCATCACATCATAGAAGAATCGAGGGGCATGATGATGAAATATATGATGGTTGTTTTATTAGAGTTCTATCCATCTTGGCTTGCTTTACCACGAGAGGAGCGCAGAACCCATGCGGCTTCGCTGCAAGAATTGATGCAGAAATATGAGGAACATGTGACGGTGCGCTTTTTTGATGCTGAAGCTCTTCCAGGTAAGGATTACACAGATTTTGTGATGTGTGAAACGGATGACCTGAAGTTCTATCATTTTATGTGGGAAGAGATTAGAGATTCTATTCCTTACACAAGTGGTTATGTCAAAATGAAAGAGGTCATCATGGGAATGGAAGATGCTTTTCAAACATATGAAAAAGAATCTCTGAAAATGGATCAGTAATCGAAAACCACCTACTATCAGGTGGTTTTTTGCACATTCTATTTTTTGGTATAATCAGGGGTAAGGTAAGATTCGGATAAATTTTTGAACTGAATCGGAGGTACATATGAAACAACTTTATATGAAACAGAAAGTATTTAGTCTGAGCGGTAGGTTTACCGTAAAAGATCAACAGGAGAATGATGTATATGTGGTCGAAGGCAGCTTTATGAAGGTGCCAAAGACGTTCACCATTTTGAATACAGAACGAGACATCATCGCTGTAATTACGAAGAAAATGTTTAGCTTTTTACCAAAGTTTTTAGTAGAAGTCGGTGGGCAAGAGGTATTGACGATCAAAAAAGAATTTACGTTCTTCAAAGCCAAATATTCAATTGATGCTGCTGGAATCGAAGTACAAGGGAACTGGTGGGATATGAATTTCCAAGTGCTGCAAAGCGGCGAAGTGATTGGTCAGGTAAAGAAGGAATGGTTTACTTGGGGGGATAGCTACAAGGTGGATATTTTGAAACAAGAGATGGAGCCTGTGATGATTGCATTGGTTGTTGCGATTGATTGTGTGAAAGCGGATGAAGCGGCGTCTAGGTCTTCGTCGACGACGATGAATAATTAATTGGAGGGTTTAAAGTTGGACAATCTCACCCGCATTTTAAGATTAAGAGATGCAGAGATATGGGAGTATGAATTTCTCGATAATAAAGACATCATCGTCTATTTCTCGATTACAGATTTAAATAGAAAAGCAACGATTCATGATAACCCTCTGGCCACTCAAGAAGAACTGGATGAAAGAGATAATTACATATCAATGGATGTGCACAGCCATCTAGATCTCAAGAAAACGCTAGAAGAAGATATATTTGATGACTTTATCACCAATATCTCAGCTTTAGTAGAGCATATGCATGATTTTCACAATGCGCATGTTTTTATTCACATGCATGTTCATGACAAAATCGAATTGACAGATTTTCAGTTAGAAAAAGATGAAGAGATGCATGGCGATGAAAAAGAACAACTCTATACATTTAAACGTTTATGGATTCAGCAGGCATGTTTTCAATTGGTCGAACAACAATTAAATCGAAAAATCACAGACATGTCTAACAGTAGGTTTTGCCAAGATCTAAAGTGAGGTGAGCAAACGAATGACATTCCCATACAAAGTATTTCAAACAGTCGTCGAATGCGGCAGCTTTACAAAAGCTGGAGAGAAGCTTGGGCTGACGCAGTCTGGGGTGAGTCATAATATGGCGAAGCTTGAGTCAGAACTTGGGATTGTGCTGCTTCATCGGAATCGAAACGGGCTGTCGCTGACAGATGCAGGTGAGCGGGTGATGCCCCATATTCGCCAAATCATTCATCATGCGTCATTGCTTGAGCAGGAGGCGGCGTTGATTCAAGGGATGGAAGTGGGGAGTATTAAGATCGGCACGTTTTCTAGTTTTTCTTCAAAAATGCTTCCGCAGCTGATTCATCGTTTTACGAAAAGTTATCCCAATATCCAATTGGAGTTATACGAAGGCGGCTATGAAGAGATTGAAGAGTGGATCGCGTCTGGCACAGTTGATCTTGGGTTTTTAACACAGCCATCTAGAGATTTGGAAACTGTTCCACTGTTTCAAGATGAATTGGTGGTGCTCATGCAAGAGAGTCATCGTTTCCATACAAAGAAGGTGATGGAAGTCGCTTCGTTTCAAGATGAACCGTTTATCATGCCAAAAGCGGGCTGTGATCAACTCATTAAGAAAATATTAAAAGAAAGAGGCGTAAAACCCCATGTTTTATTTGAGATTGGGGACAACAATACGCTCATCTCTATGGTTCAGGAAGGCATTGGGCTCACGATCATTCCGAAGTTGATTTTGCCGCCTCAGGTGCCTCATGCGAACGTAATTCCACTTGAGACCAGTGTTTATCGCGAAATCAATATGGCGTTTAAATCTTTTAACACAGCCTCTCCCTCTACTAAAAGATGGATTGAAGTGGTCAAAGATCATTTTAAATAGATTCAGCTTGAACGAGAGTCTCTATTCAAGCTGATCAATTTATAGCGTGATCACCCCACGAATGGTAATAACTGCTGCACCTGCTACTTTAATCACCGGCTTTGCTTCATTCGGAATGACCGTGATACGAAGCAATCCTGGTCTGCCGATGGCATCACCTTGAGCAATGCGCAGATGAGTGGTTTCTTGCTGAGGAATGATCCCTTCCAAATACAGATATCCGGCTAATGCTCCGTTTGCTGCTCCCGTTACAGGATCTTCGGGTATACCAATGCCAGGTGCAAAATCCCTTGTATAAAGATCACAGTCTTTTGTGGATTGAAACGTATAAAGATGAGTCGTTGTGATACCCTGCGCTTTATTCATTTTCCCTAAAGCTGCTAAGTTTGGTGCCGCTTGATCAATGTCATCCTGATGTTTCAGCGGAACCAGGAGATGCCAGTTTCCGGTGTTTGCTAATTTTATAGGATAGGATGGATCAATCCTGTCACTGCTTATACCGAGCATGTCACTAAGCTCTTCTACATCGATGATAAAATCTCGCGTCTTTGGCGTGACCTGTGTCATCTCCACATCCACAACTTTGCCATTTTCCTCGTGCCATATAACGGGAACATGGCCGATCTTTGTTTCTAACACAACCCCTGATTTTTCTTTAGCCATCCCTAGCTCCGTCGCTAAAAGCCAAGTCAACCCAACCGTCGCATGCCCGCAGAAATTGACCTCTTCTGTTGGAGTGAAATATTTCACTCGATAATCAGCTTCCTCATCATGTGCCGGCAGCAAGAAAACGGACTCGGGTAAGTTCAGCTCCTTGGCGATATTCTGCATCTCATCCTCCGTTAACCATTCCCCATCCAACACCACCCCAGCGGCATTACCTCCAAACTTCTCAGTTGTAAACGCATCGACATGATACACCCTAATATCTTTCATCTGACGAATCCCCCTAACCATGTTGTTATGTTCATCATAAGTGTGTAGGATGTATTCGTAAAATGAATCTTTTTGATGTGATGTATTGGAATTGTTCATGTAATATCAAATAACTAGACGGTAAGGCTGAAAAAATAATGATAGTTCAAAAGGCATGTTCAAAGAGAATCTGATTTTTGTAGTATGCTTGAACAAAACAAAAAGAAAGCGAGGGGGTCAGCATCGCTTTAGGAGGATATATCAATATTGGATTGGTATTCTATGATGACATTCATTTAACAACCACTTTCCACCAACTGATTGTCTATTTAACAAAGAAAGGCATTTCAATAACGAAAGTAAAGTTTAGTCAAGATGCTAATGGCGAAGCATGGATCGAACATGATGTAAAAGAGATTAAAATCAAAAACAATTACTTGGAAGGTTTTTATACAGAATTTGAATTGGAGGGAACATGTCTAAAACATACAACCATGAACATACAAAAAGAAGCTGGTTTTGTTGGGTTCGTTCTGTGTTTAAATTGGACAGAGGTTGTTTCACATGATGTCGTTCGTATTCAACAGGAGATCGTACAGTGTCTTGTAGAACTTTATCCTACTCTTACGTTCGAGTATTCATTCATTGGACATGAAATGGAAGTCGGGCTTCATCCAGATGATGTTGAAAAGAGTCTGCAAGAACATCATGCTTTTCCAGTTGTTCTTATAGGTAAAGGGGATTATTTAGTCACTTTTTATGGTGATACTCTCATTGACGGGCTAACTACTCAAGAGAGAGGGAAGAAATATTTAAAGGTTAAAAGAGAACAGTAAAAAAGCCTCCTGAATGTATCAGGAGCTTTTTCCTTTCATCACCCATAATAATTATTCGCCTGAATAAAAAATTGGGATTGCATGTAGTTATATGTGATTTTCGAGAAGTCGAAGGGCTGTCCGTTTGTGAGATGAAAGACGGTTTCGACGCGAAGAGCAGGATCATTTTGCTTAAGTCCGAGGTGCTTCGCTTCAGTTTCGTTTAGTTTGCCAACTTGCAGGTACATGTCAGAAAAGCCCACTTTAAGACCAAGGCCTTCACTAATGAATTTAAATACAGAATCGGCTGCAATTTCTGTGTTGAGGTAAGGAATAATGGTTTTCCGGTAATAGGACTCTTCTAAACATAAAGTTTGTCCATTGATGTAACGAATGCGTTTAAGGTAGAAAACATCCTCATCTAGTTCAATGTTTAAATTAAGCGCAGCTTCTTCTGGCGGTTTGATGGTATCTAACGTGAGAACTTCTGATGTCAGTTGAAATTCCTCTAAATCTTTTTTGAACCCTTGGTTGGATAAAAGGCTGATATAGCCTTTGCGTCTATGCCTTCTCACAAAGATGCCGCTGCCCCTCACCTGATAGACAATCCCTTTTCTTTCGAGTAAATCTAATGATTTGATAATTGTACTTTTGCTCACAGCAAATTGATTCATGAGCGTCTCAAGCACAGGAAGTTTGTCTCCTTGCTGCAGCTCATGTGTGACAATATATTTTTCAATATCGCTCGCAATTTGTTGATACTTTAACATAGCCATTCCTCTTTGTTTTCACGATTTATTGTCTTTGTATTATAGCACATCCCGATTTCTCTTTGATATGCAAACTCGAATTATATATGTATTGATAAATTGTACCGGTATAATTATAATATGCATATACTAGTAGTGATAAAGGGGGGTTTTATATGTCAAAAGTGAGGGATTATCAAAAGCTTGCAGAAGACATCTTAGAAGCAGTTGGCGGAGAAGAAAATGTGGTGAGTGCCGCAAGATGCGCCACGAGGCTGCGTTTGGTGCTGAAGCGTTCTAATCCAAAGGCAAAAGAAGCAGTCAACGCCATGCCTGGCGTCATTACAGTGGTGGAAAACGGTGGTCAGTTTCAGGTTGTGATCGGTCAGCATGTAGGTGAGGTATATGAGCATTTTTCCAACCTTGTTCAGCTCCAAACGTCGGATGATGATCAGCCGAATGAAAACAAAGGAACGATACTGAATCGGGTCATTGCGACCATGTCCGCTGTGTTTGCGCCATTTGTGTATATTTTAGCCGCGGCTGGTATTTTGCAAGGTGCACTTATCTTAATAAATTTGATATTTCCAAGCTTCTCGAAAACAGGCACTTATGAAGTGTTTAGCTTTATTTCTTGGGCACCGTTTACGTTCTTGCCCATTTTTATTGCGATCACTGCAGCCAAGCATTTTAAAACGAATATGTATATCGCGGTTGCTTGTACAGCAGCGCTTGTCAGTCCTTCTTGGACAGAGATTGCTGGACGTGTAGCATCAGGGGAAGGTGTGACCTTTTTAGGGATTGCGTTATCTGAAACGGTTTATACATCATCTGTCTTGCCACCGCTTTTCTTAGTATGGATTCTTTCTTATGTAGAAAAATTCTTAAACAAACGAATTCATGAGGTTGTCAAACCGCTATTTGTTCCATTTCTATGTATGGTCGTCATGGTTCCGTTAACCATTCTATTAATCGGTCCTCTTTCGACAGCAGGTGCAAATGGGATTGCAAACGGATACAATTTCTTAGCTGAAAATGTACCAGCTCTGGCAGGGGCTATTATCGGCGGTTTCTGGCAAGTACTCGTGATTTTCGGTGTTCACTGGGGCATCACGCCAATGGTACTTGCGAACTTTGAACAATATGGACGTGACTCCTTTCAGGCATATCAAACCATCGCTGTTATCGCTCAAGTCGGTGCGGTGTTGGGAGTTATTTTAAAAGCAAGAAATCGGGAAACACGGAAAGTAGGGGTTTCAGCTGGAATCACAGGACTCTTCGGTATTACGGAGCCTGCGATTTACGGTGTCACCTTACGTTTTAAAAAGCCGTTTATTTTCGGGTGTATTTCTGGAGCGGTCGGTGCCGTAGTGGCCAGCTTCTTTACGCCTTATTACTTTGCATATGCAGGGCTGCCTGGCCCGCTGACCATTGTGAACGGAATCAGTGCAGATTATCCAACGTCTATTATTGGTATTTTGATTGGTGTGGCCATTGCGCTGATTTTACCAGTTGTGCTTATTCAATTGTTCGGTTATGGGGAAGATACGGTAGACCAGCCAGCTGGTGAAACATCTGTTAAAGATCAAGACGGAGAAACGACACAAGCTTCTATGAACAATGAAGAAATGATTACGGCTCCACTTACAGGAAAGGTGCTTTCGTTATCTGAAGTGCCAGATGCCGTATTTAGCTCTGGAGCGATGGGGAAAGGCTTTGCCATTCATCCGACCGATAACAAACTGTTTGCACCGTTTGATGGCAGTGTCGTCATGCTTGCACCAACAAAACATGCGATTGGTCTGCGTTCTGAATTTGGTGTGGAGTTACTTGTTCATGTAGGAATTGATACGGTCTCTCTAGATGGATCGGCATTTACACTCAATATCAAAGAAGGCGACAAGGTGAAAAAGGGTGACTTGTTGATGACATTTGATCAGGAAGCAATTGAAAGCAAAGGATTACAAACAATCACACCTGTTATCCTTACCAATACCCAAGCATACGAAGATGTGATTGTAGAGAAACGTTCGACATGTCAGCCAACTGACGTCATGATGACAATTGTGAAATAGGAGGAATAGATAATGACTTTACCAAAAGATTTCTTATGGGGCGGGGCATTAGCCGCTCATCAATTCGAAGGTGGATGGAATGCAGCTGGCAAAGGGCCGAGTGTTGTAGATGTCATGACAGCAGGTGCTCATGGTGTTCCAAGACAGATCACGGAAACGATAGAAGAAGGAACTTTTTATCCAAACCATGAAGCCATTGATTTCTACCATCGTTACAAAGAAGATATCGCCATGTTTGCTGAAATGGGATTAAAATGCTTGCGAACATCGATCGGCTGGAGCCGAATTTTCCCTAAAGGGGATGAAGAAGAGCCGAATGAAGCAGGCTTACAGTTTTATGATGATGTGTTTGATGAGCTGATTAAACATGGAATCGAGCCTGTCATTACACTGTCTCACTTTGAAATGCCCCTTCATTTGGCAAGAGAATACGGCGGATTCCGAAGCAGAACAGTCGCTGAATATTTCGCGAAATTTGCGGAAGTATGCTTCAATCGTTACAAGGACAAGGTTACGTACTGGATGACATTTAATGAAATCAATAACAAAATGGACGTCAACAACCCGTTGTTCCTTTGGACAAATTCAGGGGTATCTGTCAAAGAAGGCGAAAATGCCAAAGAAGTCATGTATCAAGCGGGCCATCATGAATTGCTTGCAAGTGCATGGGCAGTGGCAAAAGGAAAAGAGATCAATCCGTCCTTTCAAATTGGAGCGATGGTGTCCCACGTGCCAATTTATCCATATTCCTCAAACCCAGAAGATGTCATGCTGGCAGAAGAATATATGAGACAGCGCTATTTCTTCCCAGATGTCCAAGTACGTGGCTACTATCCAAGCTACGCGTTAAAAGAATTTGAGCGCGAAGGCTATCACATTCCATTTGAAGAAGGCGATGAAGAAAGTTTAAGAAAAGGAAAAGTAGATTACCTTGGCTTTAGCTACTACATGTCAACAACGGTCAAAAGCGATGCAGTATCTGATCACAACGGAGACATTGTCAATGGAGCACTGCCACATGGTGTAGAAAATCCGTATATCAAATCAAGCGACTGGGGCTGGTCCATTGATCCGACAGGCTTAAGATATACATTGAATCGTTTTTACGATCGCTATCAAATCCCGCTATTCATTGTGGAAAATGGCTTTGGTGCCATTGATCAAGTGGAAGAAGACGGCTCTATTCATGACCCAGAGCGAATTCAATATCTCGCTTCTCATATTCAAGCACTGAAAAAAGCGATTGAATATGACGGTGTGGATCTCATCGGCTACACACCTTGGGGCATCATTGATATCGTGTCATTCACAACCGGTGAAATGAAAAAACGCTACGGCATGATCTATGTTGACCGCGATAACGAAGGTAATGGTTCAATGAAGAGACTCAAAAAAGATTCATTTACTTGGTACCAAAACGTCATTGCAACGAATGGTGAAGAAGTGTAACAAAGGAAAATGCAGACCCGGATGAGTGTGGTATACGCTTGTTCGGGTTTTTGTGTTTCTTTCGACAAAAATGGTGCGCATATCCTTTTGTTAACAAGAAATAAGTCTTATAATTTAGATAGAATATTTGATGATGAAAATAAGAGAAGATAGATGGAATGGGAGAGGTAGTAAATGACGAAATGGTGGATGGTTCGTGCGGGTGACCAAAACGAATTAATTACAATTTGGGAAGAGAAAGGCATTGCATCGATAGGGTGGCCTAAATTAGGTAATCCAAAACAATATCAAACAAAGCAAGAGATGAATGCTCGAGCTGATGTCATATTCGCTGAGAACAAACCTTTTACGAGAAGAAGCTGGGTCAGTCAGGTATGGAGGTTTAGTAGAGAAATCAAAAAGGGAGATCGAATCATTACGTACATAAAAGAAAGCCGTGAATATCGAGTAGGTACGGTGATTGCTCCGCATTTTTTTGATGAAGCAGTTGGAGATAAAATGTATCCAAATCATATTCAGGTAAATTGGGAACCAATAGCAGTTAAACGAGATTCTCTCAGTCAATCAGCTAAGAACAGCCTCGGTTCTATATCAACTGTTTTTCGTGTAGATGATTGGGGGAAAGAGATTGAACATTTACTCAAAAACCCTACATCTATATCAGCACCTGAAGATGAAACCGAAGAAGATGAAATTATCGAAGATTTAGTCAGCAAAGCTACTGTCATGATTGAAGATAAAGTAGATAAATTGGACCCGTGGCAAATGCAAGACTTAGTCGGAGGCTTACTGCAAGCAATGTCATACAATGTTCGCGTGAGTCCAAAAGGGCCAGATGGCGGTGTGGATGTATTAGCTTATAAAGATGCATTTGGATTTGAAAAGCCTATTATTAAAGTACAAGTAAAGCATCGGAAAAATTCAGCCAGTTCGCCAGAGGTGCAGCAATTATTAGGTGCTAATCCAATGAATGCTAACAGTTTATTTGTTTCTACTGGTGGGTTTACTTCTCATGCAAAAGCTGTTGCGAAGCATAATGAGGTTCATCTAGTGGACTTAGAAGAACTCGTAAATCTTATTGTACATTGGTATGAACATATGCCAGCTGAGACAAGATCCTTATTACCTCTGAAAAAAGTGTATGTACCTGAGTGATCTTTTTATTGTCTATGTTTCAATAACTCCTGAATACAAAGAAAAAAGAGGGTAATGACGGTAAAATAGTTCATTGGATTCTGAAAGATATTGATGTTCATTGATAATTGAAGAAGAATCCACAGACTGAATACCACCATAACAGCAGGAATAATTAATTTATACACAATGGTTCTCCCTTCTAGAGTAGTGCGGTTTTAGTTGGCATTGTCTCATATCATTGTAGAGGTTGAAAAGAGGTAAAGGTTTTAATAGGTTCTATCACATAATTCGGTATAATTGATCTATAAAAGCGATAAATGGTAGATAAAGAATAGGAGTTGTTGAAATGAATCAAACTCTGCAAATGGGTGCCAATACCGTACTAAACTCTCCAAAGGGGCAATTATTCATCAGTTATGAAGTGTCATCTGCAATTGATATTTCTTTAACGGCGTTTCTCTTAACAGATTCAGATCTAGTTCAAGGAGATAATGGCATTATTTTTTACAATCAGCCGGAGAGTGCTACGGGTGTCGCGACACTTTTACCAGCAGAGATATCAGATCAGTTGAAAAGACATCAATTGAATTTTGATATGAGCAAAGTGCCCGTCGGAATCACAAAGATGGCTATTACACTAACAGAGGATCGAGGAATCGGCTTTTCTCATGTGAAGAATCTGCAAGCAGAAATTCGAACAGGTGATGAGGTGCTATACTTAACACCAGTAAGCTTTACAAATGAAAAGGGTATTGTCGTAGTAGAGCTATACATAAGAAATAGTGAAACGAAAGCACGATCCATCTGGCGTGGCTTCGATTCTGGATTGGAAGGGCTATGCAAGCTTTATGGGGTGGAGGTTGAACCTGATGAACAGGATGTTTCTACACCTCCTCCAATGGTTTCTGAAAAACAAATTAATGAGCCTGCTCCAATGAACACAGCCGCTAAAGAGAAAGTCTCTGCACCTATTAGCTTAGAGAAGGTTCAAGGTAAAATTAGTCTAGACAAAGGTCATAAACCGATCATCATTGAAAAAACACCAGAGATTACGGCTACAGTATCTTGGGAGTCTGGAACCGATTATGATATCTACGCATTGGTCTATACGAAGTCAGGAAAACAAATAGATGTGGCCATGTTTGGCGCAAAAGGTGTTCCCGCTCTCAAAAGTTACGGTAACGGAGCTGTTGAGCATATGGGAGATGTCGGTAGAGATCGTGAATCAATGAAAACGGAAGTCATTAAACTAAGGTTAAATGATGATATCCTTGCGGTGGTACCCGTTGTTTACTCTGCTCAATCAAATGGAACAGGTTCTTTCTATAGATATAGAGTGTCTATGAGTATCGATAATCATCAAGGAACGTCTGTCACTATTCACGCGAAACATGCAAATGACAATGATCGAATTTATTCTTGTGTCCCAGGTATTCTTCAAAACACGAATCATGGTGTGATCATCCGTCCATTAGAGCTTTACAGCAAACCGAATTCCGAGCGCAGACCTAAATTAAAAATGAAGTATTCAAATGAAATTGATGTTTTGATGGATAAAGGACCAATCAATGACTATAAGTAACGTGAACATGTGGCTAGACAGAGTATAATGAACTGTCTGGCTTTTTCTATATCTCTACAATGGATAAACTCGTTTATCCAAATGAGAGGGTAAATTGAATAGAGAGTCCATTCCATTTTTTATGTCATTTAGCCTATTTTTCCGTTTTGGAGGTCACGGTAAAATAGACTTTATGATCAATAATGGAGGGAGTGGCTTCTTCTGGGCAAGATACTTGATGCAAAAGCACTAACCAGTGCCATGGATACAAGGGCAAAACACTATCAGGAACTCCGCGAACAAATGATAGATTTAAAAAAGGCATTACAAGGTGTTGCCAACCTCGGTGACGACTTCACTGGAAAAGGTGCCGATAACATTAAAAGCTTCTATAAAGAACTCGCCGGAAATGTGGACATGTTTATTAGCTTCATTGATAAACAAAAAGCCTTTCATGAAGGTGTTTCTGGGACACTTGATGATACGAGCTTTGGCGGCGATACCTTCGTAGAAGAACACTTTTTAGAGAATGCTGTCCATATGGGTATAAAAAATGCTAAAAGCATTGTAAAAGATCAAAAAAAGGCACTCAAAACGATTTTTCAAGATATTGATGACCTCATTTCACTGAAGGTATTTGATAGCCAAACCTTTGATGAAAAGATCGAAGATGCGGAAGATGAACGAAAAAAGACAGTAAAAGCTTTAATAGAGCTTGATCAAAATCTAAAAGATGAATATGCTTTGTCAGAGACGGAGCAGCAGGCTACAATGGCATTGTACGCAGAAATGATGAATGCGACAAATGACGGAAAATCCATTTCGCCTATGAATTTTGACAAGAAAGCGTATCAAAATAGCGAAATCTACAAGGCAAAAAGCGATATTGAGAAGCAAACTTCTGAATATCTAAAAATCAAAAAAGATCAAGAAGAAGCTCGCGAGATCGCAAAGGAACAGGAAGCGCTCGCCAATCGTCCGTGGTATGAAAAAGCCCTTGATTACGGTGGGAATATCGTTAATGAGCTGACAGGCGTGAACGATGCAAAACGTGCCGCAACAGGTGTCGATCCGATCACAGGTGAAGAACTCACCGCAGGACAGCGAGTCGCCGCAGGCGGCATGGCAGCAGCAGGCTACATCCCGATCGTCGGATGGGCAGGACGTATTTTCAAAGGCGGTAAAGCCGTTTATAAAACGACTCAAGCCACGTCCGCCGCAGTCAGAGCAGTCGACATCTATAAGACGTCACAAAAGTCCTTTGATGCTTTAAAAACATCGCAAAAAGGCTTATACGGTCTTACTGCGACCAACGGCTTCAGCGAAGCGATTACGGGTCGAGACATGTTTGGAAATAAGATCTCCAAAGAACAACAGGAAGCGAGTATGAATGCGGCTTTGGGGATGCTTTTGCCATTTGGGGCGAAAGGGTTTCATGGGAAGATGGGGATTAAGGGTACGGGTGAAATTGGTTGGAATATGTCAAAAGGCGGAGGAGAAATAAATGGAAGAAGTTATTCTCAGCATGCTTTGGAAAGAATGGCACCTGATAGTCCTGAAGTAAAAGCTACTTTAACAAGTAGAGCAATTAAAAAAGCTGAAGAATTAGGGTTTAAACCACAAACAAAAGAATTTAGTGATTTCATCAAAAAATATGTTGATCCAAGAAATATTCCACCTTCAGTTATTGAAGACGCTATAATGAATACGAAAAAGATACCTGGTAATAGAAGTGGAACGTTTGTTCATGAAACACTGGATGTTAAAGTTATTATAAATGAAGCAGGCGATGTTATCACAGTTATACCGAAATAATTAATAAAAGGATGAATACGAATGTTTATTAAGTATGATGAATATGATCTATTAGAACTTTTTCAAAGTGAGCCGGTGAGTATAACAGGCAATATAGATGATGGAGAATTAATTTATACTTACAAAGATGACCAAAATTTCAAGGTGATTTTAACTTTAGATGTATATAAGCAAACGAGTAGTCTAAGTATTACATTTAATGATTCTATAGTATTTACAGGTGATTTTAATAATGTAACAAGTATAAAAAAAGATGAAAAAGCTATGGTAATGAACGTGGACGAAGAAGAGAGGTTAAAAGTTAAATTTTATAAACAAGTTGGAGTGGAGTTACTTTAAAATAGCCTTATTGTATTAGAAAGAAATATAAAACAATTATGATATTCTCTCAGATAAATCAGTAGGTGAAGTAGTTGTTTAATGTTATTGTTATCATACCTTGACTGGCTATATGCCTTTCAAGGTTTTTGTGTTTATTGGCCTTCATACCGAGAAAAAACCGATAAAATGGTGATTTTTTTTCCTGAGTGGATCATCGTATGATAGAGACAAGCAAAACGAACGCATTGAGCACTATTGAGAAGCAAACTTCTGAATATCTAAAAATCAAAAAAGATCAAGAAGAAGCCCGCGAGATCGCAAAGGAACAGGAAGCACTCGCCAACCGTCCTTGGTATGAAAAAGCCCTTGATTACGGTGGGAATATCGTTAATGAGCTGACAGGCGTGAACGATGCAAAACGTGCCGCAACAGGTGTCGATCCGATCACAGGTGAAGAACTCACCGCAGGACAGCGAGTCGCCGCAGGCGGCATGGCAGCAGCAGGCTACATCCCGATCGTCGGATGGGCGGGCCGTATTTTCAAAGGCGGAAAAGCCGTTTATAAAACGACTCAAGCCACGTCCGCTGCAGTCAGAGCAGTCGACATTTACAAGACATCACAGAAATCTTTCGATGCGTTGAAAACATCACAAAAAGGCTTATATGGACTCACCGCAACAAACGGCTTCAGCGAAGCGATTACGGGCCGAGATATGTTTGGAAATAAGATCTCGAAAGAACAACAGGAAGCGAGTATGAATGCAGCGCTTGGGATGCTTTTGCCGTTTGGGGCAAAAGGGTTTCATGGGAAGATGGGTGTAAAGAGTTCAGGTATACCTAATATTTCAAAAAGGCATGATGAAATTGCTCATAAAAGTTATTATGGTAGAAAAGATTTTAGAATAAAGATAAATAGTGCAGTATATTCTCATCATGATAATAAGCATTTAAAGGCTAGAACTGCCGAAGAAGCGAAACGTTTTAGTGAAACCGGAAAACGAAATGCTCAATACCTACCTGAAATAAATAATAAAGTGATAGAAAAAGAAGCTCTTCAAAGAGGGCATATTATTGATAATGGCAATAATAATTTTTACTTCATTTATGATACTGGTAAAGTTGTTGGTTATGATAATGGAAAATCTACTAGTTGGATTAGAGGAGAACTAACGAGTGGTAATGTGTATCACGGTCATCCAATAGCTGGTGATAGATTAAATAAGTATTTAAACAAATTAGGAATAAAATAACTATAAAATTAACAAAGAGGTCGGATAAAGATGAGAAAGCATGTGAAACTTGATATTCCGGAAGTAAACATTCATCCCTTGAGGATAACTGAAGGTTGGAATGTCCGTTATAATCATTTTTGGGAAATTGACCCTAGAAAGTTAGAAACAGAAGATGAAAGATGGTTTATGTTCACTGAAAGTTTGTTACAGCTTTATCATGAGAAATCATCAATAACATTGGACGTAGGTTGGTATCCCGATTTATCTTCAGATGGCAACTATCTTGTTCTAATAGTTAAAAATACAGATTGGGACAATCCTATTCAGGAGTTTAGCTCTGATGACTATAGCAAAGTGATAGATTTTATAGAATTTCATTTAAAAGAAATTACATCTAACTGGTGGAAATAAAACTGTATGTATTTCTACGAGGTTAATAAAGCTAGTGCTTCTCTGTTTTGCCGTTTCTAAGAGCAGTACATGCTTGAAGGTGGTGGTCTTATAATGAATAAAAACCAAACAATGCTTAAAAAGAAAAATATGTGGAACCATCATTGGAGCATTAAAAATGTATATAGAACTGGATAAACTTTTATCCGCTGATACAACGGTAGATTCTTGGTACGATGAAGGATATATACTAGTAAGTGAGATACTCTCGTATTTTAGCCTAAACGATTGGGAAGAACTATCAAAACAGGTACTCAATAAACTAATAGAGTGGCAGCGAAAAATTGCGTACTGTCTCGATAATGAGTGCAATGAATATGAGTTTCATATTTTATTGGATTTGCTGAATACTAATGATGCGGAATTATTTGAGATTTGTATTGATACATTAAGAAGTTATCCTATTGAAGAGGGTAAAAAAATAGTACTGAAACATCCTCAGATTACAGAACGTATAAATCAAAAGTTGACTACTACTGCGAACCTACCAGCAAAGACAGTTCTTCGAGGTTTCATTTCAAAAATACATTCAAATTAGTCCGTTATTGCTGAAATTTAATGATGAAATAAGATCTTGATTGGTTTTATACTGATCAAGATTATTTAATTTACACTGATGAAAAATGGCACATTGTAAAAAGAGTAAGTAGGAATGTATTTATTCGGGATTTTAAACAACATAAGATTCATTATTACGTACATTTAATTATACAAAGTCCCCATTTATATTGATTTCCTAGATTTATATCCGGAAATTTTGAAAAAAAGCATAGTTATCTAGAAATCAGTTCATTCCACCATGTAGCCTGGTGGAATTTTCAAGGGGGAGATGTCTAGAGAGCAATGTTTATACGCCTTGTGGAGGTGCTCCTATGAATAATAAAGGAAAAACAAAAATCGAAACCTTAAAAAGAAAAAGCAGAAGAAAGCACTTAATAAACGAATTAAGCTATATGACACTTCCAGAACCCCCTTTTTTGGAGGTCGAAGAGAATCAATTTTTTTGTCAGAAGGTATTTACTTTCCTGCAATCGAGAGAACATAAAAGTCAAATACATGGAGACAACTATCTAGAGCATATTGAAAAGTCTACACAAATGTTAAATGAAATGGTCGGGAGGATAAAAGAGACTCCTAAACAAGGGAGATTGCTTTTTTTCCGAGATCATGAAATTGAAGCGCTTTTAGTGAATGTGGATGAAGTGTTTCATCATTTAAATCAACTTCTTGAGCAAACCAAGTTTTTAAGTGGATACGGAGATTTCATTTTAATAGCAGAGGATTTTCATTTTGGATTATGCATAGAGCGTACAGAATATTTTTATGAGTTTAGTATTTGGGGAATGTGAGTTTAGATCAAGCTTCATTTCAAAAAATGACAAGGATTTTTCTCTATCACCATTTCCCTCAAATTTAAGCAATTCACTATCATTACCTTTCACATTCATATAAAATAAGAGCTAGTGAAAATTTGAAGAGATGCTTGATAAATGAAGGGCATGTAAGCTGTATGAAATGATGAGATGTTTCAAGTACGTGAAGGTTGCAAAGCTGTTTCTCCTCACGCATGAATCTTGTAAGCGTAACCATTATTTGTCACTTCATTGCAATGTGTTGAGGGGTGTGTCAGCATGAGGAATCCGTATTTGAGAACGGCTTCTAGTCTTTATATCAATTATTTTTTATTAGGTATGGTCAATATTATTTTGGCTTCAAATATGCCATTTTTGATCAAACAATTAGATACAAATAGTGCGGGGATAAGTTATATGATATCTGCACTCGGTATTGGCAGGGTGCTCACGTATGGTCTATCGGGCGTACTGTCAGATCGTTTTGGACGAAAGCCGGTCATTTTGGTTTCGGGGGTGCTGATGGCGGTGTTCCTCATTGGAATCCCATTGTCTCCGAATTATCAAATCGCGTTTGCGTTTGCGATTTTGGCAGGGGTGGCGAATTCGGCGATGGATGCAGGGACGTATCCGGCTTTAATGGAAGCTTTTCCTCAAAACTCGGGATCTGCAAATGTGATGGTGAAGGCGTTTATTTCGATTGGGGCGACCATTCTGCCGCTCGCTATTTTCTTTTTAGCAGAGCATGATCTGTTTTATGGATTTGCGTTTTATTTACCTGCTTTTATTTATTTAGTGAATGTGATCATGCTGTGGACATTGCCATTTCCGAATCATCGCAAGGTGGAGCAAGTTCAGGTGACGGAGCATGATGGACTTCCACGCTTCTCATCAGAGCCTACGTTTTGGAGAGAAGGGGTCGCACTGATTGTGATCAGTTTTACATCAAATGGTCTGTACGCCTTGCCGCAAATTTGGCTGCCTACGTACGGTGAGGAAATTTTGGGGATGGCTTCTGGCAGTGCTGTGAAGCTGCTTAGTTACTATAGCATGGGCGGTTTGCTGTCTGTCTTATTGCTCGCATTTCTTTTGCGCCGTATTGTTCGTCCGGTCACCGTGCTGCTACTCTATCCGATTATTACATTAGCCTCTATCTGTGTGCTATTGGTCGTGAAGTCTCCAGTCATCGGGACCGTCAATGCATTTGTATTGGGCTTTTCAACAGCGGGTGTCTTTCAGCTGACGTTAACCGTAATGGCTGAGTTCTTCTGGAAAAACAAAGGGACGATGACAGGAATTATCTCAACAGCAGGCGGAGTGTCCGCCATTGTGATTCCGGTCGTCACTGGTTTGATCGAAACCCACTCGACGATTTTGCAAATCTTTATATTTGATGCGGGTGTGGCTGTTGTGGCGATCCTTGGCGCGGTGTATATCCTTTATCGATATCGCCGTGTGATGATACACGAATAAAAAAGACGACTTCCAAAGCGGAGGTCGTCTTTTTTCTGTGTTTCGTTTAGAAACGGTCATTTTCAAATAGAATTTGTTTCACTTGTTCAACAGGCATATCCTCGCCAGTAAACAGTTTGTACGCAAGGGCACCTTGCCATAGCATCATGCCAAGACCGTTAATCGTTTTGGCACCAGCTTCTTGTGCTTGAGCAAGAAGTTTTGTTTTTTGCGGGTTGTAGACGACATCTGTCACGATTAAGTCTTTGCGTAATACATCAAGGGTATCGTCAATAATGCTAAGCTCATCTAATGGTTTCATGCCAAGGCTTGTCCCGTTTGCTAAGATCGCACTTTCAGCTACTTCACGACGGAAAGCGTCTTTGTCTTCAAGTGGGAAGATATTCGCTTTGACACCGAATGATTTCATTTCGTTGTTGATGTAATTTACATTTTCCTCTGCTTGAACAAAGTATTGATCATTACGAGCAAAAATACTAATTTCACGAATACCTGATTGTGCAAGCTGAATGGCAATCGGAGTTGCAGCGCCGCCAGATCCAACGAGTGTAACCTTTTGTCCAGCTAATTCAACGCCATGTTCAATTAAGTTTCTTACGTAACCAAGACCATCTGTGTTGTAGCCAACCAGCTTGCCATCTTTGTTTACAACTGTGTTGCTTGCTCGAGTATGTCTTGCAGAATCATCTAGTTCATCTAAGTAATCAAGTACTTTCATTTTGTTCGGCATGGATACGTTAAATCCAGCTGCACCCATTGCTTTCATCCCGTTTACTGCTGCTTCTAGTTCATCATTTCCTACCTCAAAAGCAAGGTAAGCATAGTTGATTCCTGTTAGTGTATAGCCAAGGTTGTGCATCCGTGGAGACAGGCTGTGCCCGATTGGTGTTGCAAGAAGACCGACTAATTTTGTTTTTCCATCAATATTACGTTCGTGTATGTTTGTCATGATTGACATCTCCTTTAATTATCTAAACAATTTTTTCATGCGTCGTAAAACAAAGACTGCTAACAATACGCTGATGACCGCAATGATCATATCGAAGAATAAAGTCATTTTAATATCGTACGTGCTAACGAGTCCGCTTGTAATCAGCGGAACAAGGATAAACGCTGAACTTGCCGCAATGTTGACATATGATGAAGCCGTTGCTTTGTTTGTAGGGAATAATTTCATCATAATACTCATCGCCAACTGGAAAATGCCGGCTGTAAATAATCCTAAGAAAAAGGTACTAACAATGACAATGCCGTACGTTTCAATTTGAAATAGTGAAAGCATGGCAAGGAATGCCCCGATTGGGTAAATAATAGCGACCATAATTGGTGAAATTAATTTATCTAATACGATTGAAAGCAATAGAACAGATACGAGTGCACCAATACTAAAATAAGAAAGAAGCTGTGTCGCTTGTCCTGAGCCAAGCCCAATCAATTTCAACCCGAGCTGTGGAAGCCAAGTTTGCCATACGACAAATAATGCAGTAGACGTGAATCCCATAAGTACAACAGCTAAACCTTCACCAAACATTTTCGGTTCTTCCTTCATTTGCTCTTGAACGGGAAGATCGTCTTGAGAAGTCGTTTGTTTATGATCTGGGAACGGCATAAAGATCAAGTAAATGCCTACAAGTAAATAAAGAAGTCCTAGACCAAAGAATGCCCAGCCCCAGAAGATGTCATGTGCAATAAGGAATGCCAAGATAAATGGAAGAACAGTCGCACCAATTGATACAGACGCCTTCACTAATACAGAAGCTGAACTTGCTTTTTTAGGAAATGACTCTGTCAGAGCAGGATATGTCCCTGAATCAAGCAATGAGTTTGCAATCCCTGCGGAAATGGCAAAAATGAAAGCCAATGTATAATTGGTCGTCGTTGGAATCCCAATTAAGAATAATAAGTAGAGAAAGTTACCTGTAATAATGACAGGTTTTCGCCCCCAGCTGTCTGCCAGCCGGCCAGAGAAAAAGAGAGCAATTAATTTACCGATCCCGATTGCTGATACAAGCAAGCTGATTTTTGGAATATCTACATGGTAGCGTTCAGATAAGCTTTCCATGTTTGATGCCACAATAATATTGATCATGCCTAGCATGAAGTAGTTTAAATACATGCCAAGTGATGATTTAATGTATGGATTTTTCATGTTCCCACTCCTATATTTGAAACCCTGTTCGGGCCAAATTCTTGTTACCCTTTGTTATTTCCTTAAACGTAAATAATATTAAGTCCATCACAACACCCCTTGTGTGATTGATGAAAAAATAATGAATATTCATCTGTTCTTCAAATGAGTACATCGTTCTACTAAATAATTAAAAATAATAACAGTTATCATAAGTTGATGGACTTCCTCGATTTGATCAGAATCAAAAGATCCATCTTTAACTGTAGTTGATATCATAAATAACGATATGTTCACAAAAGGTATAACGATATACTAAAAGAAGCAACGAGATAAATATACTCCTGTGTATAAAATGTGTCAAGTTTATGACTTTGCGATTTAAAAAAAGAAAAATGTAATAAAGAAATAGTTGACTTGCTCAATAAAAAAAGGAGAATCGCTTTGCAATTCTCCTTTCAGCGTGTAGACAAACCCTCGCATTCTTTGTCAGTCCTGCGCTCCGGTGCTCACGAATGTCAAATTCGCTCTGCTCCGGTGCTCGTCCTTCCTAGACTGCAAAGGTTTTCTATCACGCTGAAAAGAAGACAAAGGGCTAAAATAAAGTTCATTTTAGCCCTTTGTCAACAATCTGAAAGGAGAATCGCTTTGCAATTCTCCTTTTCATGATCATGTCGAGGTTTCTCGAATATGAAGTTGAGGCTTTAATATCAATCGCTGCAGTTCTTCATCCTGCTCGTTCATTTTATGATACAAAAGGTTGGCTGCTTTGACTCCAATTGATCGTGGGAAAGATGAGACTGTGGTGAGCGGCGGGTGATACATCTCCGCTTCAGGGATGTTATCGAACCCAACTACATCAATGTCTTCACCAGGCTTGATGTCACGCGCTGCCAATTCTTGAATCACCCCAAACGCCACTAAATCACTGAAGCAAAAAATAGCAGTAGGTGGTTCGGGAAGGTCAATCACTTGGGCAAGGGCTTCTTTCCCGCCTTCACGGGTAGGCACCATATCGATAATAAGAGATTCATCCATCGTTATGTCTTCATCATCATGGGCTCTTTTGAACCCTTTCATCCGTTCAATCCAAGTTGAGGAGGATTTGATTCCACCTAAGAAGGCGATGCGGCGATGCCCTTTTTGAAGAAGATGACGGACCGCCATCCAAGTGCCTTGTTCATAATCAACGCCGACATAATCACAATGGACATCTGCTAATTCACGATTTGCCAATACTTTTGGTGTGCGAATGTTGTTTAATTGTTTCACCGTTCGTGTCGAGCTCTTCGATGCTAGATTTAAGATGATTCCACCCACTCGGTGCTCTACCATTGTGGAAATGAGCCGCTCCTGCTTATCCACACTATCAAAGGTTGTCCCAAGTAAAACGGTATAGCCAAGTGACTCAAGTGTGGTTTGCACACCGATTAAAAATTCAGAAATAAAGGTGTTTGAAATATCCGTGACGATCACACCCACAATATTTGAACTTTTCGACCGCATGTTGGCAGCGACGCGATCGTACACGTATCCCAAATCCTCCATAGATTGCAGCACTTTTTTCCGGGTGGCTTCAGAGATCCTAGGGTTGTTGCGAACAACGAGTGAGGCCGTTGAAGTCGATACACCGGCATGCCGAGCGACTTCTTGTAATGTCACACGCTGTTTGTTCATTTTTTTCATTTGTCTTCACCAACTTCATTGGATTGCCTAACTATGGTTCATCATCAAGATGGATGTCTCCACCAAACTAGCCGAACATTCTTTGTTTCATTATACCTTAATCAAGGGGTGTTGATGAAGTGATGTCATATCGGCTTCAGATAAGGAGGAAACAACATCTTAAAAGATTACCATTGACAGCTTTCTTTTAGAGGCGTAAAATATAAAATTATTCAGAAATAGCAACATTTAAAGTAAATATCGAAGGCTATGATTGCTGTGGGTCACACTATGGCAGGAGCAGCTTCTGGAGAGACCGCATGTATGTGCGGCGCCGAAGGGTTCACAATCTCAGGCAAAAGGACAGAAGAGTACGAAATATTGTATTTGTGATGCATGGATCATACTGTGTATTGCTTTTCTCTATTTTGCTATTCTTTTATGACCGTGAGATTGGAGCGCATCCAATCTCTTTTTTTATGGACTTTTTGAGAGTTCATTATTTCAGTATAGGATCGTGTCGTAGGAGGGTGTTGAAATTGGCACAACAAGAGTTAAAGCGAGATTTATCAAACCGTCATGTTCAATTAATTGCCATTGGCGGAACGATTGGAACTGGGCTGTTTTTAGGGTCTGGAAAGGCTATTCAATTGGCAGGACCATCGATCATTTTTGCGTACTTAATTGTCGGAATGGCCATCTTTTTTGTCATGAGGGCACTTGGAGAATTGCTCTTATCTAAGACGGGCTATCAGTCTTTAACGGATATAGCAGAGGATTATCTTGGACCATGGGCTTCCTTTGTGACAGGATGGACGTATTGGTTTTGTTGGATTATGACAGCGATGGCGGATGTTATTGCGGTCGGGGTGTATGTGCAGTACTGGTTTGATATTCCGCAGTGGATTCCTGCTATTATTTGTTTATTGATTTTGCTAGGATTTAATTTATTAACGGTGAAGCTTTTTGGAGAAATGGAATTTTGGTTTGCACTTATTAAAGTGATTACGATATTACTGTTGATTGGCGTTGGAATTGTCCTGTTAATCATTGGTTTTCAAACAGATGCAGGGCCCGTGACGGTAACGAATCTGTGGTCACACGGAGGATTATTTCCAAATGGTGTGACAGGCTTCTTATTGTCATTCCAGATGGTGATTTTTGCGTATGTGGGCGTGGAACTTGTCGGTGTGTCAGCAGCAGAAACAGCGAATCCGCAAAAAAATATCCCGTCTGCGATTAATAAAATTCCATTAAGAATTCTCTTTTTCTATGTAGGTGCGATTTTTGTATTACTATGCATCAACCCATGGACAGAACTCAGTGCATCAGAAAGTCCTTTTGTGAAAACCTTTGGGCTCATTGGGATACCAGTAGCGGCGGGACTCATCAACTTTGTCGTCCTGACATCTGCGGCGTCTGCTTGTAATAGCGGTATGTTCTCAACGAGCCGAATTTTGTATAATCTCAGTCATCAAAAACAAGGACCGGCATCTTTTGGCCGACTAAATAAGCATGCTGTTCCAAGTAATGCCCTGTTTGTTTCGACAATTGTGGTGTCAGTAGGGGCTCTTTTAAGCAAGCTGATTCCTGAACAAGCCTTTGGTATTGTGACAACGATCAGTGCCATTTGTTTCATTTGGGTATGGAGTATTATTTTAATATGCCATCTGAAATATAAGAAGACACGTCCTGAACTGCATAAGGCGTCTACCTTTAAAGCGCCATTTACACCTTTTGTGAATATAGCGGTTCTTGTGCTCTTTGCTGCCATTCTTGTCATCATGCTTTTCGCTGATGCAACACGTCCAGCCCTGTTATTGACACCCGTATGGTTTGGGTTTCTATTTTTGATTTATGCACGAAAGAAACGCCGTTCAGCATAATGAACGAAAAAAGCACAGCCTTTTTAAAGGTCTGTGCTTTTGCTTATTTAACGATTTCGAATCTTCAACATATAGTATGCATTAAGAATGATCAGAACAAGTCCAACGACGATGATGGAGAAGAGCTGAGAGTGATTGGCGCCAAGAGAATAGACAATCAAAATAAACATGGCACCGGTCAATAAAATATTCATCATTTGGAAAGTGTGAAAAAGCCCATCGAGCATCACATGCTTTTCGCCTTCATCAGAAATGGCGAGCAGTTTTTTGCCATAATCTTTATCGGTTGGACTAGGTAGGTGACGATTAGGATAGACGAGCTTTAGGACAGAGATCGATCCATAAGAAAGAATGACGGTGATCAAAAATAAGGCAGCATTTGCGAGAATCAGCCAGAGTGGCTGCTCGGTTACGATGGAAATTCCAATTGCAATAATCGATAAAATGGTACTCACCGTATTAGCTAACGTTACATCAGTAAAGGTTCGATACTGTTTTGCCTCGAGTTCATCCTCCTCATCACCAGATACTGAAAGAGAGACTCTTTTCTTCATGCGCGAAATGCCTGAAAAACAATAAATGATGAATAGAACTGTCAAGCCAGTGATGACAAGAGTTGCTTCAAATGCAGCTTGCAGAAGTGTCAGCTCAAATTCGGCTGCCAGCAAACAGTAAGCACCGAGAAAACCAAGGAGAGCACCTAAGAGCATTTTGTATACAGTTTTCATGTGAGTTCATCCTCCTCGAATAGAAAAATATGTTCAATGGGTTCTTGAAAAATACGTGAAAGCCTCATAGCAAGTAAGAGAGACGGCATTAATTCATCTCGTTCCATTAAGCTAATCGTCTGGCGGGAAACCTTTGCCCGTTTCGCAAGCTCCGTCTGGTTTAAACCATCACGTGCCCGCAACTCTTTTAGCCGATTTTTCATTCTGTCACCTCAACTCTGATCAAAATGTTATCTTGATTGTAAAGTATTATATTCATTTTGACAAGTATAGTTGTCAAAATGATAAAAATAATTGTCAGAAAGATCGCCTTTATTCAAAAGAGAATCAATGATACGCTAAAGAAAAGAGAAACAGAAAATAGGTGATGCCCATGTTCATTGATCAATTAAAAAGTGACTTACATCAATCACAGCCGCTATTTATCGGAGAAGAGACAGCGTTCAAAGCGGCAGTCCTTGTCCCTTTGGTGCAAGTAGACGGGGAATGGCATGTTTTATTTGAAGTGCGATCACTGACGATGAGAAAACAGCCTGGCGATATTAGCTTCCCAGGAGGCAAACTCGACGGCGGGGAAACCGCACAAGAAGCTGCACTGCGGGAAACATATGAAGAACTAGGAATTCCGCCCGAATCCATCAAGGTTTTAGGGCAGCTCAGCCCTTATATTGCCTCACCATCCTTTGTGGTATATCCATTTGTTGGGATTATTGATGAACAGCAGGTCAAACATTCCTTTAATCAAGAAGAAGTAGAGGAGACCTTTACTGTGCCTCTATCATGGCTCAGCCAATACGAACCGTACTTACACCATGTATCGGTGCAGCCAACACCAGGAGAGGACTTTCCTTATGAAAAAATCATGAATGGTGAAAAATACAGCTGGGGGAGTCGTTCGATTGAGGAGTGGTTTTATGATTACAATCGTTACACCATTTGGGGATTAACTGCCCGCATATTAAAACATTTTGTGATGGTTGCAAAAAGAAATTCCTAGAGAATCAGCTCTAGGAATTTGTTGTAGAAAGGCGTTCTTTTGCGGTTTCTTTTCCTTTCCCTTTTCCAATTAGGATGGGCGCTTTCGCTTGGCTCAATCCATATGAAGGCATGTTCACGTAGATAGATTCATATGAGCCGGCTTGAATTTGATACGTTTCATGATAAATTCCGACCGCGTCATTATGTCGTGCTCTTTGGTTAAATTCTTTCCAAGCAGTCAAATGCTTCTCCATCTTGGCATAGGCAAGGAGGTCCTCTGTTGATTTCCAATATTGGATCATGGTGGTAGTGCGTAAACCGAAGTAATTTTCTGTCCCGAGAAAACCAAGTTCATCTTGATGTGTATAAAGTTCTTTGATCATCCCCGGCATCGCCTTAAATACTGGCAGCCATTGATGAACAGCCCAGCGTTTATTGATTCTCATTCCGATAATGAACACAACAATCGGCTCAGAATTGTCTGTTGTATACCTGCCAGCACGTATATTTTTTTTCATTTGTTCACCCTTCTTCCTTCATCGATTCACAGGTCTCCACGCACCAATCAATTCCAGCCTGCGCCACTTTCTTTCCGTAATCTAACGTATACAGCCAATACTTCGCATCAGCTTCATCTGGATACAGCTCTTGAATGTTTTGTTCAATCGCAACATATGTCTCATAACGGATACGGAGCTGCCTCTCATAATCCTGTAAAAGCACCAATTTTTTCTCAAACGAAAGATATTGACCAAAAAATAACTTTAATAACACCTCATTTCGTTCTGATGGTACTTGATCGAGCGGCTGCGCCAGCCATTGACTCAACGTGTCCAGCCCTTTTTCAGTTAGATGATATTCCCGCTTGTCTGAGCGGCCAGTTGTAGAAGTGGGTGAAACCTTCGCAAGCCCTTCCTCGACTATTAACTTTAAAGCTGGATAAATTTGTCCATAACTAATTTTCCAAAAGTGATGCAAGCTCCTATCAATTAATTGCTTCACTTCATACCCAGACTTACAATCTGTCGTTAAAATCCCCAAAATCGCATACGTCGTATCATTGTATTTTTTCATTGATTAACACACCTATCTAAAAGATATATCATTTAGATATATAATAAACGATGTATAACTGCAGATACAAGAGGTATGAGAAAAAAATAAATGCTAGAAAGGAGGTGAAGAGATCACTGATTTGTTAATCAATGAGATGAATCCTTCATATAGAGTGAACGATCATAGTTTGGAGGGGACATATGAGTAAATCGAAAATCTGGATCATGACTATTCTGGCGGTACTACTGATTGGTGGAGGCGGCTGGATAGCCTATCAAGCAATCGCACAAAAGAGTGGTTTGAATCATCCCTACGCCTTTGCATATAAGACTCATGATCGTGTGAACTGGTTCAAGGTAACGGAGAGAAACGGAAAAGTAACAGGCCAGCTGAACGAAACCATTTTAGAGGAAAATCCGCAAAGGCATTATGATCCCAATCTATTTATCAACAAATATCAATTAACCGGAAAATCAATTGAAAACGGTTACGAATTTTATGTGAAGCAAGGGAAAGAAACGGTCACATATGAAGTTCACCTTGCCGAAAAAGATCTTTCTGTGAAAAAACAAGGTGAAAAGCACAGCATCACATACAAAGCAATTGATCAAAAAAACCTACGTGCTGTTCAACAGGACATTCATACTCGATATGAGAAACTGATGGATGACACGGAAAATAGATTTCATGATTATGTACGAAACTTCATTAAGAAAGTAACAGGCGCTTATGGTTATCTGTATACAGCAGAGGATGGTTCATACCAACTATTTTTAAAAGTAAAACGAATGTATATGCAGTCTGAATGGGCAGGTTCTTTTCTAATGAGAAAGGTTCCAGGAGATGGTGGTGAACCTTATAAAGAAACGAAACATACAGCAGGTGGAGTTTCAGATGGGATAATGTTTGATTTGAGTACTTATCCTGCAATTGAAAAGGGTTTTATTTTAGGGGAAACTGACCGAGACGCAACATACATTAAATTTCCTTTTAAAATGGCAGGCGGGATTATAGAATTTAAAGCGGTCACGAAAGAGGAATATCAAGAACAAACGGAAGCATTCAAAAAGAAGGCGAAAGAATGGCAAAAGTAGATCGTGTTGGAACAGATGATTGTTGTGAATGGCATTTCAGGGCGATCAGAATTTAGTTGAATAAATAGGGATCATGAAGATATTTTAAATCATATATTAGTGGAGGTACCTATGAGTAAATTGAAAATGTGGGTCGTGTCTATCCTGGCAGTACTCGTCTTAGGTGGAGGCGGCTGGACAGCATATCAAGCAATCGCACAAAAGAATTCATTGAATCATGCCTATGCATTTGCGTATAAAACGAAGGATAAAATGAGCTGGTTTGAGATATCTGAGAATAAAGGCAAAGTAACGGGGCATTTGAATGAAAAGTATATAGAAGAAATATGGTGGGATCCCAAAATATATAAAAAACAATATGTAGTGTCCGGGAGTTCAAAGGAAAACGGTTATGAATTTCGAGTCAAACAAGGCAAAGAAACAATCATATACGAAGTTCAAATGTCCGGTAAAGACCTATCTGTGAAAAAACAAGGTGATAAGAAAAGCAGAATATATAAAGCAATCAATCGAAAAAAGCTAGATTCGTATCACAAAAAACTTCAAGTTCGACATCAACATCTAGTTGATACTTCAGAAACTAGATTTTATGACAATATGAGACACTTCAGGGATAAAGTGGCGAAGGTATATGGTTTTCTATATACGGCAGAGGACAAACAACTATTTTTACAAGTTGAAAGCATGCATATTGAGAATGGATGGCTCGGCTCTTTTCTAATAACAACTGTTTCTGAAGATGGTTGTAAGCCATATAAAGAAATGAAATTAGAGGTCGGGGGCGAAACTGATGGTGGAGACTATTTAGACATGAGCTACGATCCTATAATTGAACGAGGTGTCATTATAGGTTCGACTGATCGAGATGCAAAATCAATCAAACTGCCAATTAAAAAGACTAACGGTACTATAGAGATAAAAGCTTTCACGTATCAGGAATTTAAAAAACTCCCTAGACCATATATCATGACAGGCGATTCAGTAGAGTTAAAAGCTGTCACGAAAAAGGAATATGAAAAACAAGCGAAAGCATTTAAAAAGAAAGCAGAAGAAAAGAGAAAATAGGCATCTTAAACCAGATGAGTGAATCAACTTATCTGGTTTTTTATGGAGAAACATTTTGTTGATTGATGATAGAAGGAACAAAAGAGTTGCTTTAAGTAAATAAAGAAAAGTATTTTGGGTATATAGACCTTAATAAATTTCAGAAAAATAAATGTTGACGCTTTCATATAATCAATATATACTAAAAACAAATCCAATATAAATAAATTAGACATGTGACTGGTCATGCAGGCAGGATCTAAAAACGATGAATTTCTTTAATTTGTCGTTTTAGATCCTTTTTTTATTGCCAAAATATAGGTCTCATGTATGAGAAAAGGAGGAGAAAAAATGGATTACACACAAGTCGCCAAAGACGTTTTACAGCATGTAGGTGGTAAAGAAAACATTGCGCACCTTGAGCACTGCTCAACAAGACTTCGCTTCACACTAATTGATCAGAAAAAAGCAGATGTACAGGCATTAGAAAAAACACCAGGTGTCATAGCAGTTAGAATGTCAGGACAATGCCAAGTAGTCATTGGGAATGACGTGATTGAAGTGTATCAAAAGGTAACAAATTTAATGGGCGGCAGCTCGTCTGGGCAAGGCGTGCCATCCAATCAGCCAAAAGAAAAAAGAAAAGCAGGCACAGTTCTATTAGATTTCATTGTGGGTGTCTTCCAGCCGCTTGTTCCGGCTATCGCAGGCGGAGGGATTTTAAAATCATTTCTTCTCCTTTTCTCTTTATTAGGCTGGGTGGATGCAAAAGGCCAAACCTATCAAATATTGAACATGGTGGGTGACGCACCACTATACTTCCTGCCATTACTAGTCGCTGTCACAACGGCAAATAAACTAAAGGTAAACCCACTGGTCGCATTATCAGCAGTCGGTGCACTCCTTCTTCCGAACATGACAGCCATGCTTACTGAAGGTGCGCAATTAATGTCATTCGACGTAAAAAATATAGCTTATGCGTATCAAGTGTTTCCAGCAATCCTTTCTGTATTGCTTTACGCTCAAATGGAAAAATTCTTCACACGATTTTCACCAAAACCAATTCGGATTTTCTTTGTCCCAATGATGTCATTAGTCATTACTGTACCCGTTACGTTACTGTTATTAGGACCACTTGGTTTTACAGCAGGACAAGGGTTTTCATCCGTTATTCTTGCGATGTTTAATACAGTAGGTTGGGTAGCTGTCGCAATTTTAGCAGCGGTACTCCCGTTTATGGTTGCATCAGGCATGCACAAAGCAATGGTCCCTTATGCAGTGACAACGATGGGGAACCTCGGGAAAGAAGCACTTTATTTACCAGCATCACTTGCGCATAATATTGCGGAAAGTGGAGCATGTTTCGCAGTGGCACTACGCACGAAAGACAAGGTACTCAGATCAACAGCCATTTCGGCAGGAATTTCAGCATTTTTTGGCATCACAGAGCCTGCTTTGTATGGTGTGACACTTCAAAATAAACGCGTACTTGGAAGTGTCATGATTGGTTCATTTGTTGGTGGGATATTCATTGGATTAGTTGGTATACAAGCATTTGTACTTGTTGGCCCTGGATTAGCCAGTATGTCGATGTTTATATCAGATGAGCTTCCACGAAATCTAATGTTTGCTGTCATTGGAGCTGTCATTTCCTTCGTTGTTGCTTTTATCGCTGCTTTTGTATTAGGTAAGGATAAAAAAGTAGAAGAAAAGACAAATGATCAAGAAGCATTTGCTGAACAAATTGGAGCAGGGGAAACATTCAAAAGCCCTGTGATTGGTCAAATGATCTCACTATCTGAAGTAAAAGATGATATATTCTCTTCAAAGGTCATGGGAGACGGGATTGCCATTGTTCCTTCAGAAGGAGCGTTATATGCACCAGTAGATGGTGAGGTCACCTTGCTGTTCGAAACAAACCATGCACTTGGTATGAAAACGGACAAAGGGGTGGAAGTATTATTCCACATTGGCATTGATACTGTACAGTTGGAAGGACAGTATTTTTATCCAAAAGTGCAGGCAGGAGATCGTGTACAAGCAGGGGATTTACTCATTGAATTTGATGTAGAAAAAATCATGGAAGCAGGATACGATCCAGTTACGCTTGCTGTCATCACGAATACAGATCAATATGATATTAAGGTACAGCCATTACAAGAGGTCAATCGCCAAGATACATTGATGGTTATCACCCAATTAGGAGGCTAAACATATGACGACAATAAAAGGTTTTCCAAAAGGATTTTTATGGGGCGGCGCCATTGCCGCCAACCAAGCAGAAGGCGCTTGGAATGTAGATGGAAAGGGCCCATCTGTTGCTGATATTGCGATGTACCGGTCTAATTTGAGTGTAGAAGATTATGAAGGGCATCTAGCTGTTACTTCTGAAAATATAGATCGAGCGATGAAAGACCCAGATGATAAAAAGTATCCAAAACGCAGAGGTGTTGATTTCTATCATCACTATAAAGAGGATTTGGCTCTATTTGCTGAAATGGGTTTTAAAACTCTTCGCATTTCTATTGCATGGAGCCGTATCTTCCCAACTGGAGAAGAGAACGAACCAAATGAAAAAGGACTCCAATTTTACGATCGTTTATTTGCAGAAATGAAAAAACACAACATAGAACCGATTGTGACGCTGTCACATTATGAAATGCCGTTAGCACTGAGCGTGAAATATAATGGCTGGGTTGAAAGAAAAGTCGTTGATCTCTTTGTTAAGTTTGCCAATGTATGTTTTGAACGCTATAAACATGATGTGAAATATTGGCTTACCTTTAATGAAATAGATAGTATTCACCGCCACTCTTTTATTACAGCAGGAATTATTCCTGATCGCTGCCCAGAAGGGAAAGAGGAAGAGACGGTTTATCAAGCACTCCATCATCAATTCATTGCCTCTGCACTCGTAACAGCAGATTGTCATCGCATCATACCAGGCAGTCAAGTAGGGTGTATGCTGACAAAATTAACAACGTATCCGCACACTTGTCATCCGAATGATGTGGAGCGGGCATTGAAACAAAACTTAGAAAACTATTTCTATGCAGATGTTCAGGTATTTGGTGAATACCCGCCGCTTATTAAGCGCATGCTTGAGAGAAAAAACATTCATATCCAAATGGAATCAGATGATCTTTCTATATTAAAAGAAAATACAGTAGATTTTATCTCGTTCAGCTACTATATGTCTTTAACTGAATCAGCTGATGAAGGATTAGAAAAAACGGATGGAAATACCATCCGTGGGGTCAAAAATCCTTACCTTCCATCTACTGATTGGGGATGGCAAATTGATCCGGTTGGTCTGAAAATTTCTTTAATAGAATTATATGATCGTTATCAAAAACCACTGATCATTGTAGAAAACGGCATGGGTGCAAAAGATGTTGTTGAAAGTGATGGATCAATTCACGATGATTATCGTATTAACTATTTCAAAGAGCATTTCCGCCAAATGAGAGAAGCGGTGGAAGAAGGCGTTGACCTCTTCGGATATACGAGCTGGGGCTCAATTGATATTATTAGTGCAGGTACATCACAGATGTCAAAACGATACGGGTTCATTCATGTAGATCAAGATGACGATGGAAACGGTACATTAAAACGTTCTCGTAAAGACTCATTTTATTGGTACAAAAAGGTCATTGAAACAAATGGTGAATCGCTTGATTGAAAAACCACAATCATGAAAACAGGTGATGACGATGTTTAAAATCAAAAAAGTTTTAAACTCGAGTGTGGTTCTGGCTGAAGATCAGAACCAACAGGAGATGGTTCTATTCGGCCGTGGGATTGGTTATGGACAAAAACCAGGTCAAATGATTGAAGAAAAGAAGGCAGATCAAGTGTTTATGTCTGTCGATAACATGAGAGCGAAGGAATTTCTCCAACTATTAGATTCAATGCCACAAGAGTTTATCGATTTAACTCAGCATATTGTTCAATATGCTGAAAAACGCTTAAACTCAAGTCTGAATTCTGGTGTCTATTTTACCTTGATGGACCACTTGAATTTTGCAGTAGAACGGCACAAGAAGAATATTAATATTACAAATCGAGTATACTGGGAAATCAAAAACTACTATACCGAAGAATTTGAAGTAGGTAATTATGCGCTTGAGTTAGTCAACAATACATTGGGCATACAATTACCAAAGGAAGAAGCGGCCAATATCGCCTTCCATTTAATTAATGCGTTAGGTGAAGAGTCCGATTCCAAAGATGGCATGAAGTATGCCAAGATGATCGGAAGTATTGTGAATCTCGTCCGCTATACGTTGAATATGAAAATGGATCAAGAGAATATTCATTACAGCCGATTTATTACACATGTGAAATTCTTTGTTGAAAGATTTTACGCAAATAAATTATTATCAGATCAAGAAAATGAGTTGTTTGAACAAATTGCACACTTGTATCCTCAAGCGATGGATGTGGCTTTCAAAATCAAAGATTATATTAAACAGGTGCACAGTATTGTTATTCCAAATGACGAACTTACGTATCTGGCGGTACATATTCACCGCCTCATTTCTTATCAAGAACTAAAATAAATGTGGACCACTTGCCTTGTAATGAGGCAAGTGGTTATTTGTATTGTACGGTTTATGTTCCGATAGGTCGTTCTGTTGGGTTAAGATTTGTATCATTTAACGAATTGTAAGACACCGTTTGTCCGAAAACAACGATGGCTAAAGCGAAAATGAGTAAACTCACTTTTTTCATCATAATTCCTCCAATTAAGTGTAGTGTGTTCCAATTGATAGGCATCCTTCAAAAAGAGATATGCTTGGTGAATTGAACCCAGCTCTTCAAAGTGTTTGGCAGCTAGTGCACTTAATTCACGGGCACCTTCAACATCCTTTAATTCTTTCAGAATACTGATGTCATCGAAACAGGTTTGAGCTTTTTTGGATATGTCTTCAGTGAAATATAGGTGATAGAGAAAATTCATTTTTGCTGTATAGATGGGGTTTCTGTCTATTTCTTGTTTTTGTTTGACTAATTCAAAATAATAGAGAGCTTGCGACTTTTCATCAATGGAGAGCAGCTCTTTTAGTAACATAAACATGGAGTGTTCGAAATAACAAGATGAAAGGTAGTCATCATCACTAAGAGCCTTTTCTAGGGCATCAATACATTTTTTTGATTCTCCAGCTTCGGCATATAGAATACTGATATTGTGATAAAGCTGTGATGCTAGAAAATGATCGTTTAATTGATTTGAGATGTGTAATGCTTTTGTGTAGTAATTCTCAGCTCTTTTGAAATCGCCAATATCCATGAAGTTGGTGGCTGCGATCACAAAAGCTGCTGCCAGTCTTCTTTCATAGCCATCATGACCTTTGAAAATATCGATGGCATTCTGAATATAATGAAGTGAAATCAGGCTTTGGCGAAGCATCATATATAGGTTTGCGACCTTCGTATGGAATTCTGCTACTTCTATTTCATCAGGAATGTTTTGCAGTTTTTTCTCAGCAATTTTAAACAGTCCGATGGCTGATGCATAGTCTCTGTTATATGAAGCGTAAAGGGCTTTATATAGGTAAAAATAGTATTCAATTAAGTCGTTTGTTTTAGAAGGGTATTCTAGCACTGTCGGTTCATTCAGTTTTTTACCCCTTCGTTCATATAACATGAGCTTAAACTTGCCTTCTAGCAATGAATAGTAGGTCAAGACCTCCTGATTCTCTTCCATCTCTTGAAGTAATTCCTTTAATTCTGTGTAGATTGTCTTTGCATTGTGTACATCATGCTTACGAATGGCAATTCGCCAATCATTTAAACGGTTCCCCACCTGTTCAGCTGAAATGATCGTCATGGAAATTTCACCTCTTTAACATCCTTTCGCCTGTTTCAATAAAAAACGATATCACAATTTTTGGTAAAATATAATCGTTTCAGAGAGGTGATTGACAGGAGGTAATAAAAAGGACCTTATGTCATGAGATGTACGTTATTGTAATGATCATTGATTGTTTATTCAAATGAGTAAAATCTTTTTTTGGAAGTTTAAAAACGTGATAGATACTATTAGTTTTAAGTTTATGGTCGAAAATACCATCTGAATATATGAAATAAAGCTATTTTAGCTATGAGAGAAGAACAATGAAAGGTCGATCTAGAAGGGAAATTCAGTTATGATGTTGCTAGATGATTTTGGGAAAGAAACTGGTAGTTACTGAGAAAGGTGAAAATCCGAGACAAGTGTTGACCTTTCAGAAAGGATGTTGAAATGAAAAAAAGATTTCAAATGTTAAACTGGCAAATGACAATTGTGATTACTACGCTTTTACTTGTTTTAGTCACTCTTTATATCTCAAAGAGATACTTTTATAGCAAAGAAATTGAGTTGCTGACAGAATCTTGTCAACAAGAAGACGGCAAAATCATACTAGAAACAAATAGTTTGACTATGGATTACTCCTTTGAGTGTAAGAAAAAATAAAACAGGCAGAAAGCTGCCTGTTTTACACCAATTAAAACCCTAAGTTTTGTAACCACTTGTTTAACAAGGCCTCTCGTTTCTCAGCGGTGAAGCGATCGTATTTTCCTAAATTTAAATGAGCTGAAATTTCACCGTCATTCATAAATAAAATTCTTTCAGAGCAAAGGGCCACTTTTGGATCATGGGTGACGAGAAGCAAAGTTGTTCCTTCAGAATTGATTTGTGAAAAAATATCCATGACTTCCTTTGTGGTGCTTGAATTAAGAGCACCTGTGGGCTCATCGGCAAAAAGAATGTTTGGTTCATTCATAAGAGCTCGACAGATAGAGGCTCTTTGGAGCTGTCCTCCTGATACTTCTGATAAATATCTATCAGCTAAATGATCAATATCAAGTTTCTCCATTAGATATTTTGCTCGTTCATTGACTTCTTTTCTCGGCATTTTCTTCGCTAAGTAAGCTGCAGCAATGATGTTATCAAATAGATTGAGGTTTTTTAGTAAGTGGCTGTGTTGAAAGACGAATCCCATCTCTGATAAGCGCAAAGCTGTTAACTGTTTGTCTGTCATTTCTGATAGCAGTTGACCTTTATATTTGATTTCTCCTCTGGAGGATGTCTCTATACCGCTAAGTTGATAAAGCAAAGAGGTTTTTCCGCACCCTGAAGGTCCCATAATGGTGACAAATTCTCCACGTTTAATGGTTAAGTGAATATTTCTAAGAATGGTCTGTTTTTGTCCTTTAAATGAATCAATTTGTAAAGACAATTGTTTCGCTTCAATTAATTGTTCCATGTGAAACATCTCCTTATGAAAGTGTATGACGGCTGATTTTACTAGAAAAAAAGGACTTCAATAACCACGAGATGACAGTTACATTCACCATAAACAGCAGGAGAGGATACACGATCCAAACCCATTTCGGGGCTAACCACTGAAGGCTGGATGCTCCTAATGATGCGCCGCCTGCACTTATCAACGCCGGACCAATAGTATGAACAGCGATTGCTCCAATGAAGGCACCAATAGAGAGAACGACGATAAAACTTGTTAAGTATTGATAGGTTAAATCTTTTTGAGAAAAACCAATCGTCCTTAACAAGTGAGTACGATTTGAATCTTTCGCCCTTAACATGTGCAGAAACATCATTAACATGAGGCTGGCTGTTCCAAAAGCTGCGATGGTTGAAAATAATGCAATCACTTTTACTAGAGATGCGGTGCTTCCTATTGTTTGATGCACATATTCTTTCGTATCTGTCACTTTTGCAGGAGACATATTTGTTTCAAGTGCTGCTTTTTTTCCTGCCATGTCTATTCCTTGTTTTAATTGTATTTGAATGGTTTTCCAAAGGGATGATTGAGGAAAAGGCTGAGATAATGCTTTAGCTGTTTTCCCTCCGTTGGTGACATCTTGATAAATGCCGGTAACCATTTTTTGAACTTGCTGTCCATTTGTGGCGAGAGTGACTTTTTCGCCTATCTTTTTCTGAAGTGAGTCAGCACTTAACACCGATAAAGCAATCTCTTCCTCCTTAAACGGTTCCCTTCCTTGTAAATAGGTGAGAGGGAATGCTGATAGATCACCTGTTTCTAAATAGAGCGTTTCTAGTGTATTCTCCATTGTTTTGGCTTGTAGAGAAGTTGTTTCATAGACGGCAGATGTTTGAATGTCTTGGTCTACGCTAATCATAGACTCTATTTTATTTGTACTTTTCTCTAAATGGTTTCCCTGCCGAATATCAATTCGAAGGTCACTTTTTCCTGAGCCAAGATATGTGACGAAATCGGGTGATTGTAATGTGTACCATAACTGAATCGGCATTAACATTAAAAATGTACAAAGCGCAATAATACAGGTAATTGTTGAATACATCTTTATTCGCGAGAACAGATCTTTCAAACCAAACCAAAAATTGACTGGGAGGAATCTGTTTTTCTGGAGGTGCATAGGAATTTGTTTTTTACGGCTTGGTGAGCTTATGCCGCCTTGAATGGCTTGAGCGGCTGATATTTGACCAAATCTCCTTAGGACAGTATAGCTGAATGAGATGACGATCATTGCCGTCAAAATTGATACCAAAAGCGGGATCACCTGATGATTAAAAGAGAGGCGATTCCCCATATATTGCTGAATATTGGTTGTAAACAAATCACCAAACATGAGTGTCATCAAATATCCTGCTATACACCCTATACAGGCAAGCACAGCATACTTCCCAACGTATAATTTTTTGATTTTTGATAAAGGAATTCCTAGCACTTTTAAGATTCCAATTTCACGTTCATCCTCTTCTATAGCGGCCGTCATAGCGAGACGAAGAGAGAGGAGAGAAATGCTAATGAGCAGAAAGCAGACAAGAAGGAGAATGGCGATCACCATACCATCTGTTAGAGCATTCAGCATGCGAAGCAGGGATAATGTGACAGCAGGCCCCTGTTGTGGAAGCTCAGATGATTGATAGAGTGTTTGAAAAGCATCTGCTTGACTAGCATCATGCAATAAGAATTCAATTAAGTACTCCTTCTTTTGAAACACTTGATTCAGTGTCGCCCAGTCCGCATCATGCAGAAGAAATCTCTTTGAACTGACAAGACTTGGATTCATTTGGGCATCTCGTAAGAACGTTTTGATTTGGAAAGAGAATTGATGAGAGCCTTTTGTAATGAGTAATCTTTCGCCAATCTTTAAATGGTATTTTTGTTGAAAATAAATAGGGACTGCTACTTCTCCTTTATTTACAGTGAGCTTTTCATTTCGTTCGTTTAAAAGAAAATCAAAATAGCGATTTTGTTTTACAAATAAATGATCCATCACACCCGCTTGAGCAGGCTCCTGCCCGAACTTGATGCTGACGTGTTCGATCGGAATCATTGGAACAATTTGATGTGCCTTTACCATCGACTGTTTACTTGAAAATATATCGACCGCTTTTTCATCTAAGCTCCCATCGTGCATTTGGACAAAGTCTGGTGCTTTGGCTGATTGGAGTAAATCAGAAATGGAACCATTCAACTGGACTGTCATTTGCGCAGCGCTTGTTGCTAAAAATGATGTCATCATGATGCAAAGGGTTAAGCCGATTGAAATGAGACGGTGGCGGGTTAGGTCTTTCTTGATAAACGTCAATCTCATGAGGCTGATTCTCCTTCATGTCGAAGCATATTTTTTGTAAGGAAGGCAAGTGCAAACATCAAGGCACTGACGATTAACACGGTCACATACATGCTGGCGGAAAAAGTGTTGAACAAGAACCCGTACATCATTTGACCGAGCGGTGCAGCACATTGAGAGACCATTGTCAGATTGGCCATGACTTTTCCTAATTGAGCATTGGGTGTTTTCTTTTGCACATGTGAGATGACAACGATCGAAATCATGGTGAGCAGCATGGCAATTGGGAGACACCCTGCTAAAAAGAGAAAATAAGCTGGAAATGTACCAAATTGAAGAGCCATCTTGGATGTTGAAAAAGCAACAGGCAGCAAAATGACTGCGATGACGAGCAGCCAGCGATACAAAGTAGGAATGCGCCAATGTTTCGCTACAAGCCCAACTAGTAGCGCGCCTGCGATGACGGCAAACTCAATGATGCCCATTCCTATTCCATACATGATGTCACTGCTTTTCATTGTGACTCTTAAAATAATGGGACCTCCAACGATAAAAAATGGTGTGAGGATGAAATTTAGCAGCGCTGCAAGCAGCATGGCTCTTTTTAAAAATGGCTGGCTTCCGATATAGGAAAATCCTTGTTTCATATCTTTCAAGAGTACTTTGGTCATCGGTTCTGCGAGTGGGCTAGGTGAGAAAGAGATATTTAACCGTAAAAGCATACATGCTGATAGAAAAAATACAATGCTACTAGCACCTATGATGATCTGGCTCCCAATGAGTCCGTATAAAACGCCGCCAATGATAGGAGCGACAACACCTGAAAGGGCCTGCACGCCATTCACGATGCCATTTGCTTGTTCTAATTTTTCTTCTTTCACTAGCTGAGGAATACTCGACATCACAGCAGGAGCATAAAATGTACTCATGACACCAAGGAGAATCATGACGGCTCCAATCATATAAAGCGAATCATGACCTGAAAATAACCAGAAATAAAAAGCCAGAATCATAATGCCAGTAAGAACATCAAATAAAATCATCAAATTTCTTCTGTTAAACCGGTCAGCAATTGCTCCTGCTAATGGCGAAAGGAGGAGCGGGATATTGGATAAAGCAAAAAGCAGGGCATATAAATCAACGCGATGTGTCATATCCAAGACGTGTAAAGATAGAACAAAACGAATCAAGGAAGACCCGAAAACGGAAATAATTTGCCCGAGAACGAGATAGATAAAATGGGTGGAGCCATTTTTGGCTGATAACGACATGAAAATCACTCTCCTTTTAGACCGACCGTCAGTCTATAATGTATGCAGGATTGGTATTGAAGTGACCAATCACTGATTATTGTCTTCCGGTTCTCCAGTTAAACGTTGGAGAAGGAAGGAGAAACTTCCTTTTTCTGCATGTAATGAGGCTTCAAGGATTGCGATAAATGCTAGAGCTCGTTGTATACTTTCCGCTGTGGTCCATTGGAAAAGTCCCTCATCAAAGATAACCTGTGCAGAAGCGAGGAGAAATTCGACAGTTTCTTGTGGGTAATCCGTTTGAAATATCCCTTCTTCTACACCTTGCTGAATGACTTCTGCTAAAACGGGTGATAGCTCTGTAATGGCTTTGATCAAGCTTTTTTGATGCATCTCTGCATTAGCAGGCTGATGAAATTGTTCGATCATGCCTTCTTTATGGCTGCCCTGTTTAGGAGATTGTGCCATGATGATGCGAAATAATTTATCGACCACTGAGATATCTGGATCAGCGGCAATACGCTTTGCCTCGATGATATCTGCTTTTATGATCCGGTCAATGATTGCATCCATCACTTCTTCTTTGGAAGTAAAGTAATAATAGAATGTGCCTTTTGCAATGCCAACGGCTTTGAGGATGTCAATAATTGTGGTTTGCTGATAGCCTTTGGTTGAAAAAAGCTTCTCTGCTGCATTTAAGATGTCATTTTTGCGTTCCTCAGGATGTTTAACGGTTCTCATAAAGCCATCCTTTCTTTTGACTAGACTGTCGGTCGGTCCCTTGATTTGATTAAACACTTTTTGGCGTATCCTTGTCAACGGCTGTTTTTTTAAGCTTTGCATTTATTGTGCAATGACACTATGATACATTGAATGAAAACCCCTTCAGGAGAGATGCTGAATGCAATTTTTAACCAGTGAATTGGCTCAAGAGATGGTTGAACGTACGATGCATATTTTACATCAAAACATCAATGTCATGAATGCAGATGGTGTCATTATTGGGTCTGGTGAACGAAAAAGGATTGGACAAGAACATGATGGAGCACGTCTAGTGCTGTCAAGCGGAGATAGTGTGGAGATTGATCAGGAGACGTCCCGCCGCTTAAAAGGCGTGAGACCTGGAATCAATCTGCCTATTTGCTTTCGGGAACAAGTTGTTGGTGTCATTGGGATTACGGGTGAGCCAGAGGACATTCGTCATCATGCCGAGCTGGTGAAAATGGCAGCTGAGCTCGTATTAGAGCAATCTTTTCTGCTTGAACGCTTCCAGTGGCGGCAGCGAATAGAGAGTGAAATTGTGAATCAGCTCATCTCCGAGTCTGACATGGGTGATCATCAGCTGAAACACCGTGCTGACTGGCTTGGAATGGTTTTAGACAAGCGGCGAATGGCTATTGTTTTTCAGCCGATTCCATCGTCTGAGGACACTGTACACAAAATGATGCATGCCATTCAATACGATAAGAATGCGGATGATTTACTAGGCATGACCTTCCGTCATGAATTGATCCTGTTAAGACAGCCGATATGTGACCATCAATTCAAGCATGTGATCGAACAGCTGCAACAAACAATGGCAGGTGCAGTTGATGGACAAGTGCTAGTGGGTGTAGGAACTGTCGCTGAGGACATGAGTCAATTACCGTTGTCCTTTCAGCATGCGAGAGAGGCCCTGCGGTTAGGAAAGGTGCTCCATCCAGAGGAAAGCATATATGTCTTTGAATCTTATCAGCTTGAAAGCTTGTTTATAAAAGCGAGAGCCGCCAAAGAGGGCAAACGGTGGAGTGATTTTTATCATCCGCTGATACAAGAAATGGAGCTCGTTCAAACGTTAAAGGTTTACATTGAAGAGGGCGGGGATTTACAAAGAATTGTTGATCGTCTATTTATTCACCGTAATACACTGCGATATCGTTTAGATAAAATCCAGGCATTGACCGGAAAAGACCCTCGTCATGTGAAACAGTTGATGGAGCTGTACATAGCACAATTGGACCATCAACTGTCTTAATTGTGCATTTGCACAACTGGATGAAGTAATAAATAAAAGAAGTTCATTTAGATTCACAACTCGATCCCAATGAGTAAACGCTTACAATTAATAAAAGACAATCAGGAGGGATGGAGAATGGGTGGAGATGTGACAGTAAGTACATTGGGCGCATTGACTGCGCTTGTGATCGCTATTGTTCTTATTCTAAAAAAAGTATCACCTGCTTATGGCATGTTGGCAGGCGCATTTATTGGCGGTTTGGTTGGCGGTGTAGATGTTGTGCAGACCGTGAACGTCATGATGGAAGGCGCAAAGGACATGATTCCAGCTGTTCTTCGAATCATGGCGGCAGGTGTACTGGCAGGGGTTTTAATTGAGTCGGGTGCAGCGTTATCTATTGCGGAGGCCATCGTGAAAAAACTTGGAGAGGCGAGGGCACTTTTAGCACTCGCACTTGCAACAATGATTTTAACAACGGTGGGTGTTTTTGTAGATGTAGCAGTCATTACAGTAGCACCAATCGCACTTGCCATTGCCAAGCGTGCAAAACTTTCTAAAACGGGGATTTTACTTGCGATGATTGGAGGAGGGAAGGCGGGGAATATCATGTCACCGAATCCGAATGCCATTGCAGCCTCTGATGCCTTTGGTGTACCGCTTACTTCCCTGATGGCGGCAGGTGTCATACCGGCTATTTTCGGGATAGCCGTCACGTATGTATTAGCCAAAAAGCTTGCGAATAAAGGGACACCTGTTTTGGAAGAGGGAGCTGACCAAGGCGAGGTTCAAGTACCTGGTTTTCTACAAGCACTTATAGGCCCGCTTGTGACCATTCTCTTGTTAGCCTTAAGACCGTTGTTTCAAATAAATATTGATCCAATGATTGCCTTACCAATAGGAGGAATTGTTGGCGCTCTTTTCATGAAAAAAGGGAAGTTTCTCAATGATTATGCGATGTCAGGGCTGCATAAAATGTCAGGTGTAGCGATCATGTTACTAGGTACAGGCACATTAGCTGGAATTGTATCGAATTCTTCCATGAAAGAGGTATTTATTCAAGCGCTTGACGCTTCGGGATTACCTCCTTACTTGCTTGCACCAATGTCTGGAATTTTTATGTCGGCAGCCACAGCTTCGACAACTGCAGGGACGGCAGTTGCAAGTGGTGTATTTAGCGGAACTCTTATTGGTCTTGGTGTATCTGCCCTTTCAGGCGCAGCTATGATTCACGCTGGCGCAACTGTGCTAGACCATATGCCGCACGGAAGCTTTTTCCATGCAACGGCGGGAAGTGTTCAAATGGATATAAAAGAACGGTTGAAATTAATGCCCTTTGAATCGTTAATTGGTTTGACATTAACCGTTGTATCGACCATTATCTTTGGTATTTTCCAGCTGTTCGGCTGAGGACTTAATGAGAAACGAGGGGTTTTTGGATGAAAATTGTGATCGCACCAGATTCATTTAAAGAAAGTTTATCTGCTTATGAGACAGCATGTGCCATTGAACGAGGATTTCGCTCTATTTTGCCACATGCAGAATATATGAAAATCCCAATGGCAGATGGAGGAGAAGGCACAGTTCAATCGTTAGTGGATGCGACAGGCGGAACCATTGTCCAGCAAGTGGTCACGGGCCCGCTTGGCAAACCTGTGGATGCCTTTTTTGGTATGTTGGGAGATGGTCAGACAGCTGTCATAGAGATGGCAGCAGCATCAGGATTACATCTTGTCCCGCCAGAAAAACGGAACCCCTTATTCACGACGTCTAGAGGGACAGGAGAATTAATGCTTGCAGCGCTGGATAAAGGAGCGAAGCATTTAATCATTGGGCTTGGCGGAAGCGCAACAAATGATGGTGGCGTTGGCATGATGCAAGGTTTAGGTGCTTCTTTTCTCGATGAAGCAGGCCAAGACCTCACGCCGGGCGGTGGATCACTGAATCAATTAGCTTCTATTGATCTATCTCGACTGGATCCAAGATTGCGATCAGTCCGTCTGGAAGTGGCGTGTGATGTGGATAATCCTTTAACGGGTGAAAGAGGAGCGTCTGCTGTGTTCGGTCCTCAAAAGGGAGCAGATACAGAAATGGTTCAACTGTTGGACAAGAATTTATCTCATTTTGCACAAGTGGCTAAGCAGCATCTTCATGTCTCCTTTGGTGAGGCGGCAGGTGCAGGAGCGGCAGGAGGAATGGGCGCGAGTTTATTAGGCTTTTTACAGGCTGATCTGCAAAAGGGAATCGATATTGTACTGAAAGCCGTACATTTTGCTGACGTACTAAAGGACGCTGACCTAGTCATTACAGGGGAAGGTCGGATTGATCAGCAGACCATTTACGGCAAAACGCCAATCGGTGTAGCCAAAGCTGCGAAACAATATGGACTCCCTGTCATTGGCATCGCTGGGTCCCTCTCAAAAGACAGTGCAGTCGTACATGATCATGGCATTGATGCACTTTTTAGTATTGTCCCTGGCGTCACGACTCTGGCTGAAGCCATGCATGATGCTAGTGTGCATGTAGAGAGAACAGCGCGGAATATTGCGGCCGTCATGACATTTGGAAGAGATAAGTAAATGATGAAAAATGTTTCCTTTTCTATCACATTTCTTTCTATAGAAATGTGGTAAAATGGTTCTAAATGAAAAAGAAAGTTGGAGGAAACACAAATGTCTAATCTACCGAATTGTCCATCGTGCAGTTCAACCTATACATACGAGGATGGCAGCATGCTTATTTGTCCAGAATGTGCGCATGAATGGTCGCTAGAACAAGAACAAGCGGCAGAGGAACAGCTTGTTGTCAAAGATGCGAATGGAAATCTATTAAGTGATGGTGACACGGTCACTGTGATTAAAGATTTAAAAGTCAAAGGTTCTTCTTCGGTTTTAAAAATAGGGACGAAGGTCAAAGGGATTCGTTTAGTCGAAGGCGATCATAACATTGATTGTAAAATTCCTAGCTTTGGCGCAATGAAGTTAAAATCGGAGTTTGTGAAGAAAGTATAATATATGAAAAGAGGCTGTCGATCATCAGCCTCTTTTTTATTTCGATATTTATAGGTGAAAGGTATAATCTTAAACATCATTTCATACATATGTACCTATTGAAAATCATTCTTTTTTTAAAAAATCAAGCCTCTTTCCTTATAAAAATTCACGCTTTTCTTAACTCTACCTTAAAAAAGGCAGATGATTCTCTAAATTTTGCCTAATCCCCTTCACAACTTTTGGGCATTGCTGTACCATATGGAAGTGTTCTTCTATTTTTGACGGATCATGGTGTTTATCAGGAAATAGATGATAGATGATACTTAGACAAAGAAGGAGAGGTAACGTGACGAACGTTTTAGAACTGCAAAATGTATCTAGGCATATTCGCGGGAAAAAGATTGTTCAAGACTTGAGTTTCTCTGTCCAAGCGGGCGAAGTCTTTGGCTTCTTAGGGCCGAATGGCGCAGGAAAAACGACAACCATTCGCATGATGGTCGGTCTTTCTCCCATTACATCCGGTGACATTCTGATTAATGGTCATAGTATTCAAACCTCATATCAGCATGCCATCCAAGATGTCGGTGCAATTATTGAAAATCCAGAAATGTATAATCATTTAACGGCAAGACAAAACCTTGTTCATTTTGCCAGAATGAATGGAAAAGTGGATGAAGGTCGAATTGATGAACTACTAGAACTAGTTAGTTTGCAGCATGTGAAACATAAGCGTGTCCGTACGTTTTCATTAGGAATGAAGCAGCGTTTGGGGATTGCTCAGGCATTGATACATAAACCGAAACTGCTAATCTTAGATGAGCCGACCAATGGACTAGATCCAGAGGGAATTCGTATGATACGAGATTACTTGAGAAGGCTGGCAAAGGAAGAAGGGCTTGCTGTCATTGTTTCAAGTCATCTCATGTCAGAAATGGAATTGATGTGTGATCGTTTCGCCATTATCCAAAAAGGAAAGCTGATTGCGATTGAGGATCAGCGTGCAGAGACGAAGCAGGATGATTTGGTCAATTATCGAATGAAAGTAGCATCAAGTGAGCTTGAAGAAGCTCAAAAGCTCATTGAAGCATTTGAGGAAGGCATCACAGTTAGAGAAGAGGAGCAGTACTTATTCTTTTCCATCCTAGAAGAGAAGATGCCACAATTGATTCGTCATTTGAGCGAGGCTTCTATTCATTTGTACGAAATCAAAATAGAAAAACAAACCTTAGAAGATAAGTTCTTAAGCTTAACAGGTAAAAAGGAGGCAGACGTATGATTCGCCTCATTCAAAACGAGTGGATGAAAATCAGTTATCGTGTGGGTACTTGGATTATGGTTGGGCTTCTTGTTTTAGGTATGATTGCGACGTTGATTTTTGCTGTTAAGACAAATGACGGAGATCAAGCATCCGGTGATTGGAAAACTGAGTTGCAAGAAATCAATAAAGCAAAGAAGCAAGAATTGAAAGAGGATAATATAAGCTTTTATAAGAGATCCCTTGAAACCGATATAGCGATCAATGAGTATCGAATCAAACATGATTTACCTCCAGCCGATCAATTCGGTAAAAATGCATGGACTTATGTGAAAACAAATGCTAATTTGCTTCAGCTGGTCGGTGTATTTGTGATTATTATTGCAGCCACAATTGTTTCGGCTGAATATAAGCATGGTACAATTAAATTATTACTGATTCGTCCGCCATCCAGGTTGAAGGTTCTTTTGTCTAAATACTTTACCGTTCAACTATATTCACTTTTCTTGATCGCTGTCCTATTTATCTTATCCTTTATCTTAGGTGCGATATTCTTTGGACTAAACCATGATTATGTGTATTTGGCTTATCAAAATGGTGAAGTCATTGAACGGTCTCAGTTTGCAAATATGGTCTCTTATTATTTGGCGCATTGTGCTATGTTTGTTGTATTAGGGACACTTTCTTTTGCCATCTCAACGGTGTTTAGAAGTGAGGCCATTTCCATAGCGATTAGTGTATTAGCCTATGTTGTGGGAGCATCCATCACAAGCATTTTGATGTTCTTCTTTGATTGGGCGAAATATTTATTGTTTGCCAACGATCCTGCACAGTATTTCGCAGAAACACCTACTTTTATCGAAGACATGTCCCTAGGTTTCTCACTAACGGTCCTAGTCATTTATTGGGCTATCTTCTTGGCGGTTGCTTTAATCGTCTTCCAAAAGCGAGAAGTAAAAACAGGTTAATTTAACTTTTTAGGAGGTTTCTATCAATGATTAAGCGTAAAGGTGAAAAAATTATGGGGATTATCAGTATTGTCCTCAACGTAATTGGTGTTGGTTTTGGGGCATTGATGCTCTCTGTGGACCCAGCATTTTATGAAGAAATGAATGAAATTTTACAAGAGGAAGGCAGCGCCTTGCCAGTTGAAACACTCGAGGCATCGGTTCATGCCTTTGGCGTTCAGTTTATGGTTGTTTCCGCAATTGCGGCTGTCTTAGCCCTTGTTGGTGTGATTGTTTTGAAAACAGACCGCCGTGCCGTGCTTTCTGGTATTCTTTTCTTGGTTTCGGCTGTGACTCTTTTAATTGGAACTGTTGGTCTTGCTTTCGTTCCGATGATCTTGTTGCTGATCGTTGGATTGATGTCACTAATTAGAAAACCGAAAACAGACATTCACACGAGTGAATATCCTTCATAATTCAAAGAAAAAGACATGCGCTGGTTTGCGCATGTCTTTCTTTTTTATATGATGCCAATCAGTTTGGCGATGATGAGTAAAACGATACTGAATCCCCACATCCAAAAGAAGGAGTAGCGGATATGTTTCCCCATATCGACCCCTGCAAGACCGATGGCGAGCCATACAGCAGGTGCAAGGGGGCTGACAAAGGTGCCGATGATATTTCCAATCATCATGGCGTATGCTGCAGATGTCCCTGACACACCAACCTCTGATGTAATCGATTCGACAATCGGCAGAAGTGCATAATAATAAGCATCCGTACTTGTCAGCATATCAAGCGGAACCCCAAATATCCCTACAATGATATGTAAAAATGGCAGTAAGAAAGCTGGCAAAATGTGAATACTGTCCACTGCAATCGCCTTCAGCATGCCCGTTCCTTCAAGAATTCCTAAAAAAGAACCTGCGGAGAAAATTACAGCTGCCATCATTAGTGCACTTGGAGCATGCGCCTTAATTCGCTCCATTTGTACATTTACATTTGGAAAGTTAATCAGAAGTGCTAGTGAAAGACCAATCATAAACATATAACTAGCAGGAATCACGTTTAGCACGAGAAGGACAACAACAGCTAAAAATAGAATGAGGTTGACCCACATTAAGTGATAACGCTTTAAAGACGCATCGCCTGTTTCGCTGATCGATTGAATAGCACGATCCCAATCGGCGCCTTCTAATTGGACAGCAGCTACTTCATTTGCCGCGATTTTCACCCGAATTCGTTTTTCTTCTCTTTTTCCTAAAATGAATGCCATTCCTAATACGAGCACGACCCCGATCAGCTGAATGGGAATAAGCGGTACCCACAGTTCAGATGGGTCCATATTTAGGACACTAGCTGCCCGTCCTGTGGGGCCAGCCCATGGAATCATATTTGTTAATCCAGCACTCGTTCCGATTAACAATAGCAATAAATAAGGACTCATATGTAATTTTTTATAAAGCGGAAGCAGTGCAGGTACAGTTAATAAAAAGGTTGTAGCGCCTGCTCCGTCTAAGTGTGCGATGACCCCAATCAAGGCAGTTCCCATCGCAACTGTGACAACATTCCCTTTTGTCAGCTTGATTAACGCTTTAATTACAGGTTCAAAGAACCCTGTATCTTGTAAAATGCCAAAAAATAAAATGGCGAAGATAAACATGGTCGCCACTGGCAAAACTTTGATAATCCCTTGTTCAAAGAAAGTTTGAATGTCATTGATACCAAATCCTGCGATGAGTGCCCCTATTAAAGGCACCATGACCATGGCGACAATTGGACTTGCTTTCCCCCAAATCAGCAAAACAACAATCGTTAAAATAATCAACAATCCAACAAACGTTAACATAAGCCCCTCCCCCTACAATAAACCGTTTACATTTGTTTGTTTTTTTACCAATGCAATCCCACATTTGCATTGAAAAAAAGAGTATCAAAAATATGAGTATTAGGCAACCGCTTTCATACCTATACAATGGTAAAAAAGGATGGTGGGGCCAATCATGGTGCGGTGTTCAATATGTCAAAAAATTTAGATAAAAAATAATACTTCTATTGATAATCTACTGCCTGGAGATGTTTTATAGGTATTTAGATTCACTTGAAAGTAAAAAGCGTCCTGTGGATGGACGCTTCTTTCACACTATTTTTTCAAAATAACATATTCGTAAGGATTCAGTTGTAACCGTTGAGATGTATGCTGTCCAGTCAGCATATTTTCATAGCTTTCCGCTGAATCTAGTGAAATGTTCTGTTGCTGTTCTGTAAAATTCATCATAAACACAAAGTCCTGCGATCCATCTGTTCGTTTCTGGACACTGACGCCCTCTGGAATCGAAGAGGATAGGATCGGTTGGATGCCTATTCCTGTGATGAGATCTTCGTAAAAATCATCATAAAACGCTTGTTCATTTTCAGAAGCCATATAGTATGCTTTCCCTTTGCCAAATGGACGAACAGTAAGGGCGGGCTGTCCTTCATAGCAGCCATTCTCAAAATGCCCTAACACAGAGGCTGATTCTGGGTGAATGGATTCGCAATATTGCCCGACATGATAAGTGCGTCCATTTCCTGTGGTCATTAAGACGTGTTCATCTGGCATTAATGTGTTGATCTCTTCCGCCCAAACACCAAGTACTTGGCGGAGAGGGCCAGGGAAACCACCGAGGAAACAGAGGTCGTTTTCATCGACCATGCCGCTCCAGTATGTTGCCACAAAAATGCCGCCCTCTTTGACAAATGCTTCGATTTTTTCTGCCACGCCTGGTTTGATCATGTAGAGCATTGGCCCCACAAGCACTCGATAGGATGAGAAATCCTTTTCCATCCCGACAATATCAACAGGGATGCCCTTTTTCCAGAAACTGCGATAGTGAGTTTGGCAAGCCTCTACATAGCGTTTGTTGGTATTATTTAAGCCTTGCGCATCATCAATTGCCCAATGGTTTTCCCAATCATATATGATGGCTACTTCTGGTTGAACGGATGTACCTGCAATCGGCTGAAGCTGCTCCAGCTGTTTTCCTAAATCAGCGACTTCTTGAAACACACGCGTGTGTTCATGTCCTGAATGATCCACAACAGCGCCGTGGAATTTTTCAGAGGCGCCTCGGCCTTGTCTCCACTGGAAATAAAGGACGGAGTCGGACCCGTGGGCAATCGCTTGCATGGCAGAGAGGTGTGCCATTCCTTTATGCTTCACCTTATTCACTTCATGCCAGTTCACGAGGCTTGGTGTGCTTTCCATCACAAGAAACGGCTGACCGCCCTTTAATGAACGATACAAATCGTGAACGAAGGCGACGTTTGACGCTAATTCTGCAGTGGTTTCTCTGCCGCTATGCCATGCTGGATAGCTATCCCATGAGATCACGTCGACTTCTTTTGCAAATTGATGATAATCCAGTCCAAGGAATGGACGCATATGCGGATAGTCGCCCATAAAATTGGTGGTTACTGGTACATGAGGTGTTAATTCTCGTAGCGGTTCAATTTCATTTTGATAAAAATTGATCGTTTGCGCTGTAACAAAACGCTTCCAGTCTAGGTTCATGCCATGAATCATGTGCTCCCCGTGCGGTGCAGGTGACTCGATTTGTGACCAATCGGTAAAGGTGTGGCTCCAAAATCCCGTCCACCATGCTTGATTCAAAGCTTCAAGGTCATGGTTGTATTTGTCTTTCAAATAGTCTCTAAATGCTTCTTGGCAAAGATCACAATGACATTCACCGCCGTATTCATTTGAAATGTGCCACATAATCAGCGCTGGATGGTCCTTGTAGCGTTCAGCAAGCAAACGATTGAGTGTATTCGTTTTTTCTCGATAAACCGGTGAGGTGAAGCAATGATTATGGCGAAGTCCGTGTAAGTTGCGCTGGCGGTTTGCTTCAACGCGTAAGACTTCTGGATATGTTTGCGAGAGCCAAGCAGGTCTTGCTCCGCTTGGCGTGGCGAGAATGGCGTGAGCTCCCTGCGCTGCCAAGCGGTCCATGATATCATCCAGCCAGGCAAAATCATATTCCCCTTCTTTTGGCTCGAGCTTGCTCCAAGCGAAAATGTTGATAGAGAATGTTTGACAGTGTGCAAGCTTCATTAATCGAAAATCTTCGTCAATGATCTCCGGCATATGAAGCCATTGATCAGGATTATAGTCGCCACCATGCAAAAAGCCTTTCACATTTGGGTGAACGAGTGGGTAACGCTTTCCCATTTTGTCACGTCCTATCTGTTTAATTACGGTGTCATTTGTTTAAATACATCAAGAGAAGGCAGGGCTTTTCCGTTGAAATCGAACATGGCCTGATTTTCCCAAGCATTCCCGACTGTGCCGGTTGTTTGAATATAAGCGAGCCCGTATTGACTAGACCACGGAGCACCTTTTGCTGGAATCCAAAGCGGCTCCCAATAAAAGAACCCTTTACCGCGATTGTTTTTCACTTGTGAAATTTTTTCTGATAGATCTCGTATAAAAGATGCCTGCCCCTGTGGTGATGCTGGATAACCGGCCGTATTGACTGAATCTTGGTTAAATGAGTTATCGAGATTGTCACCATTTGCTGTTGTAAAGCCGTAGGCGGTTTCTACCACGATGACATCTTTGTTATAGCGGGCGCTAATATCATTCATGTTGTTAGTAAGACCGCTAAATCCCCCGTCCCAATACGGGTAGTAAGATAAACCGATCGTATCGAACGAAACGCCTCGTTTGGTGATTTCATCAAACCACCAGCGAGATGCACCATTGTCCCCTCCATGTGCAAGATGAAGCATGACTTTGATGTTTGAATCGACAGAGCGGACAGCATTTGTTCCCGCTTTTAGCAAAGCAGCGAGCCGGTCAAATTCACCGCCGCCTTCACCCCAGCTCTTTCCGTTGGGCCAAAGCATACCTGAATTCAATTCATTCCCGACCTGTACCATATTTGGCAGGGCGTTTTGTGCTTTCATCGCTTTGAGCACATCGTTTGTGTAAGTGCCAACCGCTTTTTCTAAATCGCTTTGGGAGAGATTGGTCCAAGCTTTCGGTTTGAACTGTTTACCGGGATCGGTCCAGAAATCACTGTAGTGAAAATCAAGCAGCACTTTCATGTTTTGTGCTTTTGCACGTTTCGATAGAGCAATGGCGGTATTTAAATCGTTAGTCCCGCCGTTATAGGCACGGCCTTGGTTGTCGTATGGATGGTTCCAGAGTCTGATGCGCACATAGTTGACACCTTTCTCTTTTAATAGCTTGAGCGGATCAACCTGCTGCCAGTTTTGGTTGTAGTATTTGCCGCCGCTTCGCTCCACTTCTGCGAGCATGGAGATATCGGCTCCTTTGATGAAATCACCTTGCAATCCATTGATCGGTTTCACCGAAATCGTATCAGCCTTTGCTTCAGGCAGAATACCTAACCCCATCAGAAAGAAAACGACAACAGTGACAAGCAACCATTTCTTCATCAAATCTCCCCTTATCCTTTTGTCCCGCCTTGTGTGAGGCCGGATACAAATTGTTTTTGTAAAACAAGAAACAATAAAGCAACTGGAATCGCAATGAGTAAAGCCCCGGCTGCAAAGGTCGTGTAGCTGGCACCCATTTTGTCTGATACAAGATTGTATAGACCAATTGGGAGCGTATACATTTCGGGTGAGCGGACAATGACACTGGATATGATGAAATCACCCAGTGGTCCTGTAAATGAGTTGATGGCAACAACGGCTAAAATCGGCTTGGCAAGCGGCATAATAATTTGGATGAAAATCCTGAAATGCCCTGCGCCATCCATTCTGGCTGATTCATCGAGATCCTTTGGAATCGCATCAAGATAGCCTTTCATTAAATACGTATTCATCGGAATTTGTCCCCCTGCATAAATCAAAATCAATGCGAGGTGGCTGTTAATGAGTCCAAGCATTTGTGCCAATACAAAAATGGCAATCAGCGCTGAAAATTGAGGAATCATTTGTAGCAGCAAAAAGAGCATCAGCCCATTTTTCCGTCCTTTGAATCGGAACCTAGAAAAGGCATAACCTGTAAAGCTGACAAGGATCAACGTTAAGAGCATAGTCGCAATACTGATTTTCATTGAGTTCCAATACCATTTTGCATAAAGTGCTCCCTGACCGAAGAAGAGTTCTGTAAAGTGGCTGAACGTTGGATTCTTCGGAAACATGCTTGTGCTCATCAGGCTATTCCCAGGATTAAAGGAAGCGCCGATCGTCCAAAGGAGTGGATATAGAATACATACGGAGGCGATGAAAAGGATGAAATAAGTGATACTCAGACGAATGAGCTTATTTTGTTTTGATCCCATATCACATCATGTCCTCCTCTTTGAATGAATTCGTTCTCTTAAACTGCCAAAGTGCAATGGCAATGACGAAGATTGACAGTAAGATCGTAACAGCGGCAGCGAGTGCATATTGAGAAGACTGCATCGTCAGTTTGTAAATCCAAGAAACCAAGATGTCCGTTCCCCCAGCAGTTGAGCCAGCCACAGGCGGTCCTCCGCCATTAAATAAGTAGATGATATTAAAGTTGTTAAAGTTAAACGTATATTGCGTGATTAATATAGGTGCAATTGAATAGAGGACAAGCGGTAATGTAATGGAACGGAATTTCTGAAAGAAATTTGCCCCATCAATGGTTGCAGCCTCGTATAAATCTTCAGGAATGGCCTGCAAAACGCCAGTTGTCATAATGAACACAAAAGGAAAACCAAGCCAAGTCTGCATCGCAATAAGAGCGATTTTGCTCCAAAATGGATCTGTCAGCCATGGTTTTGGATCAATTCCAATCGATGCAAAAAGGGTATTGTTAATCGCACCAAACGTGTCGTTAAACAATCCAGCAAACACCAAAATGGTCACAAATCCTGGAACAGCCCACGGCAGAATCAAAATCGTTCTGAAAAACCGTTTTCCTTTTAAATCTTTTTGATTGAGCAGAACCGCTAGGAAAATGCCGACAGCACATTGAAGGGTCGATGCAGCCAACGTCCATACGACCGTCCAGCCTAGTACATCAATGAATGTGTCTCTCCAAATATCGATTGAAAAGATATTTTGAAAGTTTTTGATGCCTACCCAATCAATGAGATTGGCAGGAGGCGAGTGGTATAAATCATAGTTTGTAAAGGCCAGCGCAAAGCTGAACATAATAGGAAAGACAACAGAGAATAGAAGTAAAAAGAAAGCAGGAGTGCTCATTAAATAAGGAAAGCCTTGGTCGATGAGCTGATGGTATTGAGCACGGATGGAATGAAGCGGAACCCCTTGATCACGTTTCTTTCCGTTCATAAATGCATCTCGTATCATGAGTACATAAAAACCGATGCCAAATCCAGCTGTTAAAAGTGCAATAATTCCTTTTGCTAAAAGGAAAACAGAGTTGTCACGAGGCAGCATCGTACCAAGTGTGAACAGCCCCCAGAAGCCAATATTGAATAAATCATAAAACACTACTAGAAAAGAAACGCCAAACAGGAAAAAGAGTGCCCCTTTGCCATACTGTTTGTTGTATATTTGCCCCATCCCGGGTATAAGAGAGAACATTAGCGCCCGTCTCCGGTGTGTCTTTGATTCCACTATGTGTGTGCGGTCTAGTTCAAGGTTACCCGTCACGTCTAACACCTACTTCATATGAAATTAGATCAAGTGCAGGCAGCATGATAGATGAACAGCTACCTGCGCTTGATGTTTATTTGGAGTGATTCGCTTTAATTTGCGAGTCGATTTGTTTGACCGCATCATCAAATGCTTTTTTCACATCGGTACGGCCAGTCGCAATCAGTCCTAATGCACTGTCAATCGGCTTCCACACCTCTGCCATTTCTGGATTGTTCGGTGTCAGCGTGGCATATTTCGTTTGCTTTGAAACAGCATCCGCATTTGCGTTTTCAGTAATGACTGGGTCTTTCATCAGCTTTTTCACTGGTGGAATTTCCTCTGTGACTTCAAAGCGCTTTTTCGAATTTTTTTCGTTCGTGATAAACTCAACAAATTTCTCGGCAAGTTCTTTATTTTTAGAATAAGAGGAGACGTTGTAGCTCTTTACACCTAAGAACGAGCTCATATGTTTTCCGTTAGGGAGTGTTGGCAGTTCCGTCACGCCATAGTCGATACCCGCTTCTTTATAAGGACCAAATGACCATGGACCAGAAATCACAGCCGCTGCCTTTTTCTCAGTGAATAAGGAATTGAGGACATTGATTCCTTGCTCACCAATGATGCCTTTCGGGAAAAGTCCTTCGCTAAAGAATGTCTGAATGTATTTTCCGCCTTCAATGGCACCATCGTTATTAAGACCAATATCATTGACGTCATAAGACCCATCGTTTTTCTGTTTGAAAATATAGCCGCCTGAACCGCCTAATACACTTTGTGCGTAATAAATTTCATCCCACTTCGCAACAAAACCGTATTTCCCGTCCTTTGTCAGCTTTTTCGAAAGGTCATACCAGCCATCGAGTGTCGTTGGTGCCTTTTTCACAAGGTCTTTGTTATAGAAAAGCACAGTGGTTTCAACGGATTTTGGCAGGCCATACAGCTTACCATCTACCGTTTGTGATTGAATCGATTCGTCTGTGAAGGAATTGATCACTTTTTGATCTGGTTTGATTTCTTGTAACAATCCCTCTGTGACAGCTGATCCAATTTGGTCGTGAGGCATGGTGATGACATCTGGACCAGTGCCGGCTGCGCCATCAAGACGAAGCGCTTCAATTTGGTCGGCATATGCTTTTTCGACTACTTTGACTTTCACGTCGTTTTGTTTTTCAAATTCTTTGACGGCGTCTTGAATCCCATCAGACTTTTTGACATCCTCCCACACTAGCAAGGTCTTTGTACCTGTAGATGCCGGCTGTGTACCGCTTGAATTGTCATCTCCTGGTCCGCATGCTGACAGTAGCAGCACAGCAGTACCAACGACTGCCGATAATGTCGCCCATTTTCCCTTTTTCATTCGTAATCCCCTCTCGTTCTTTTTTCACAGATGATAAGAAAACGCTTTCTTAATGTGAGAATATCAACTTGAGTAAAAAAAGTAAACACATTTTATTAAATTTATTAAGTAAAATTTTTTACTGAAATAAAGAGAAAAGAAGCCCGCCATATATGGCAGGGCTTCCAGCTGTTTATATCGTGCTTTTACGAAAGACAGGATCTGAGGCAATCAGCACGGTTTTTGGTAATGTTCTGCCATCAACCAGTCTTTCTAAAAGTAAATCGACAGCTGTCTCGCAAAGTAAAGAGGTATGGATGTGATAAGTTGTGAGCGGTGGTGACACATATTGAGAGACGTGAATATCGTTGATACTAAAGACACTCACTCGATTTGGTAAAGAAAAACCGCGTTCATTTAATGCTTGTAAACAGCCTATCGCAAGAGGATCACTTGCGACACAAAAAGCGGTTGGCAGGTGATCGCCGAGCTCGTCGATCGCCTTCATCATCAATGAATAGCCTTCATCTACAGAGAAGTGGTGACCGATATAGACCAATTGTTCATCCAGTTTGTTGTGTGCTGTCATGTACTGGCGGAAGGTCGTTTCACGAATATCTGGAATACGTCTATTTGTATTGAGATCAAGATCTGTCCCGCCAATAAATCCGATGGATGTGTGCTGTTTTTCGATAAAAGAATCAATAATCTTTTCTACAATTCGTTTCAGGTTTGGTTTTACAGAATCAAAGCGGTCTTCATCTGGTGATGTATCAATAAAGACGATATGTTTTGTGATCGCATATAATTGATCCAGCTCAGTTTTTTTAAATCGACCGATGGCGATGATGCCTTCTGTAGAAGGATCAATAGAATGAAGACCATCAGATGGGTTGTAAGCGGTAACATTTAAGCTTCGGGTATTGGTGAGTTCCTCGATGCCTAGACGAATGGATTTAAAATAAATATCTTCAAGCTCTTCTTTTTCGGTCATCCAATAGAGAAAGGCAATTTTTTTTAGTGAATGTTTGAATGTCTTTTTTTGATAGGACAAAGCTTCTGCTGCCGCGTATACTCTCTCACGTGTTTGATCCGTAACCGATAGGTTGGGATCTTGGTTCAGTACGCGAGACACGGTGGCGATGGATAATCCGGCTTTTTCCGCAATGTCCTTTATTTTAGCTGCCAAGTCAGCACCTCCTATAGAAAATATCTCCTTTCAGTATAGAGTCTTTAAAAAAATTAGTAAATATTTTTATTAAATTGATTGCGTTTAGACTGTTCTTTACGATCTCGAAAGGAATTAGTAAGATATATGTATTGAAGATGTAGGATTAAGATTTCTGATAGGAGAGGGACAGATGTATTATGATGCACTGAAGACATTTGTGACAGTGGTAGAAGAGAAAAACTTTACAAAAGCAGCTCAGAAGCTACGGATTTCTCAACCGAGTGTCAGTCTTCACATTAAGAATTTGGAGCAGGAATTTCAGACGGTTCTGCTCAATCGTTCGCCAAAGCAATTAACGGTGACGCCAACTGGGGATATGCTGTACCATCGATCAAAACAAATCATTCGTTTATATGAACAGGCGAAGCAGGATATTTATGAGCATCATCATCTGGCACGAGGGAAGCTCACGATTGGAGCGAGTTTTACCATTGGGGAGTATGTGCTGCCGCAAATTTTGGCACAATTTCATCAGCTTTATCCGCATGTTGATATTGAGGTAGTCATTGATAATACAGAGGCGATCGCTAGACATGTTCGGTTGTTCCATGTCGACATCGGACTGATTGAAGGACAAACCAATGACAAAGAACTCTCTGTAGAAACGTTCCTAGAGGATGAACTGTATATCGTTGCCCCATTAGACCATCCGTTTGCAAAGAAAAAGGATGTCACCATTGATCAATTGCAAAATGAAACATGGATCACAAGAGAAGAAGGATCTGGAACAGGAGAATACTTACAGCACGTCCTGAAATCAAATGGACTGAAAGCGCGGACCTTTGTGACATTTAGCAGCAATCAAGCGATTAAAGAAGCTGTCATTCATGGAATGGGGCTGTCTGTTTTATCTAAATATGTGCTCCAGCGGGGCAGCATTGGCGGAGAATTGGCTGTCATTTCTGTGAGGGGAATGGACTTTAAACGGACATTTTCCTATGTCGAATCCCCGATGACAGGTGGGAATAAGAATAAGGAATTGCTTGTTGAGTTGTTGAGAAAAGAGAGAAAAGACGCTTCTCCGCAGTAGGAGAAACGTCTTTTTTTTATAATCCTTTGATGTTGATTTCATCGACTGGTAGGAAAATCTCACCTGTATCTGTGTACTTCATGGTGACTTGATCGCCTTCTTTTAAATAAATAATAAGAGGCTCTTTTTCAGATGACATGGTGTAGTTTTTCCCATCGTCTAGTAAGAAGGTGACGGTTGTATAATCACCGGTCTTTTCCTTATACACCCTCTTCACTTTGCCTGTTGACTCTTTCTTTTCTTGCTTTGATGAACTATTGACGGTACCGCCGCCTTTTTGAAGAGCTGTTTTATAGGCTCTTAGTGCTTCGTTTGGTGTAGAAGCGTATGCGGCGATCTCAGGATTGGCTGCCGAAACAATAAAGTAGTTTTGCAGGAACCCGTTTGAATCAAGAACAGGTGTAAGCCAGCTGGCTTCCCCGTAGAAATTATAAAGAATCGGCATGCGGCCCTTCCATTTCTTCTCGATAAATCGTTTCTCAATAATTTGCAAAGCTCCCTGTGAATCCATGTAGGATTCTTCAAGATTACCCGTATAATACGTGGCTTTTCCTGTTCGGGCATTTGTCAGTGCATACCCGAGCATGGAATCAACGCCCTCTTTTGGACTGGTGAAATCTGTGAAGTAATACATATCCCCTTTTGAATCAAACACTGGACTTACATTGGCTTCCGTTCCCTCGTCTGAAGGCAGTTTCACATCTGATTTTCCAAACATACTGTTCCAGAAACCATGAACATAGTTGCCGAAGTAACTATTTTGCAGACTGACGGCCTCTGGCGAAACAGCGCCATCAATAAAGGCTGGTACTTTGTCTAAGGAATATTTCTTCGTTTCACCCGTTTTGGCATCCACAACAACCACACCTGAAGCTTTAAACCCGTTTCGTGCAGAGATGAAATCTCCAAATGTTTGGATGTAATAAGGCTTGCCATCATCATTGATCTCGAGCTGCGTATCTCCATAGAAAATCAAATCTGGATACTGAAGACGGATATGCCGCTCAATTTCCTTATTGAAATAGGAAGAAGGCGTATAGACCATCTCGGTTTTCACAAACTTTGGATTGGCAGATGAGTCGGTCGCACTTAATGTAAAGTAACCTGGTGTGCTACCAGAACGAATCCATTTAAAGAAATCGGAGAACTCGACGGGTGCGATATACACATACTCACCATTGACCTTCTGAATTTGCAAGCTGCCAAGCTCGTAGTAGCTCGTGTTTGGCACCTGTCCGAACGATTTCTTCATCTTATTGCGAGCAAATTGCGGTGGTACACTCGCAGGTGTTTCTGTCTCATCAAACGCTTTGATTTCGACTTTTTGATCCATCTTAGACACGTCGAATTTCTCATTTGCATTGAATAGAAAAGCGGTTGCCATATAAACACCGAGCAACAATAATATGAGAAATAAAACGCCCTTGATCTTCCGCTCCAATCCCACTGATAAAAAGGCACCTGCTGCTGTCACAACAAGTCCAATGAGCCACAGTGATGATGGGTTGCGGTCTAAATTGGTGATGTAGTAGAAGCCGAAAATCCCGATGATGAACAGCAGGGCAAGTCCTGCAATCCACATAAGGGGCACCTGTTGTTCGGTCCCTTTCTTTCTAACGATCAACCTGAGTGGTGTGAGCAAAAGGGTCAAGACAAGACCGATCACAACCGAAAATAACAACATATATCCCACAAACAGATCTCCTTTCAAATCAATCACTCTTTTAGTATATACGAGTGAGACAGGGAAAAGATTCACCGGATAGAAGGTTCATTTAAATGCCGATCGAGTCGATGGTGGATTGAACATCTTCTTTCAGCTCAAAAAATGTGAGTCTTTTTTCGATTTTTTCGATTAAGGCGTCAATGGCTTCACCTGACATATGGGTTTGGATGTTCCTTTGATGTTTGTACACGTTAATCAGAAGGTCATCAATCAGATCTACTATTTTTTTGGCTTCTTGGCGATCCTCTGCAAATTCATTTTGAAGTTGATGCCGGATGGCTCTAATCAGCGCTGTTTTCTGTTCTTCTTTGATCTTTGCCTTCAAAGCAGCTAGCTCTGCTGGTGTCATGTCTTCCGTGTTAAAGTTTGCTTGAGAGAAGATGGAGCTAGATGTATGCGTATCTGTGACTCTCTGCAAAAAACGATCTGCGTCTGTTGGTTGTTTCTTTGAAAATTCCATTTGTCGTACTCCTTAAGAAATCCCCATATTCTTGGCAAGGGTTGTATCTGCATCGTGGTATTGTTTTCCTAGCTGGCTCATATCATCTGATATTGAGTCCATCCACCTTTTCATATCCATCGCATGATCAATCGCTGCATCATACTTTTTGACCGAATAGAACTCATTTTCAAGACCCTCTGTTTTTAAGTGGCGAATGACAGCATCCACATCTGAAGCCGTCAGCTGGTCATACGAACCAAAACCGACAATTTGTTTGTATCTTGAACGAACGCGTTCCACCGATTGATCCACTTTGTCATCGAGTTTCTCAATTTTACGAATGATTTGCTGCATATGGTGCTCGGCATATGTGGAGAATGCACGACCTGTGTTCATAAGAACATGCGACTTGATTAAAATCGCTACCACACTTTGCGGGTGAACATTTGATTGGCTCAATTGATGTAACATGGCGGCAGTGAGAGAAGGGTTTTTTCTCAACATATCATCAATGGTTTGAACGGAGCCATCTGACGAAAAGGAATACCGGTCTAAGCCATGGCTGCCGGCGAGGGCTTCAAGAAATAAATTCGCATCAAGTGAAGGATTCACACTCATTGCCCGATTGAGGAGATTTTTCATAAATTGGACGGCTTTTGAGGAGTCCTCAGTGTAATCGACGCCTTCAGGTAAAGCGGCATCATACATCACTTTCACACGACCGATTTCTGTCGTATGACGATTTAAGAGAGATAGCCCGTCATTGAGATTGATATATTCTGTTAATCTATTGCGGTAATCACCTTTTAATGCTTTGGCTTGCAGACCATCCGATAGATTTGGGTAAATATTCGGATTCTCAAAGGTGACCCCGCCTTTAATAAAATCATTTTTGACAAGAACATAAGAAGCATTTGACCCGCCAAGTGAATGCCCTGTCACATACATCTTCGCATTCGGCATTTTCTTATGGATCTCTTTCGCATACCGGTCCGCTTGCACCATTTGATTCTCTGCGCCGTGTTCAAAAGGGATATTTTTAATCAAATACTTCGTATCTGAAATCAACCAATCTTGTACAATCTCATTTGTATAGGTCGTTGTCCCTGTCGTCATCTTCGTCGTCACTTTCTTTGACGTCTCTGACTGGCTAAAAGGAGGCAGCATTGTCAAAATGGTAGAAAGAAGATCATCTGACTCTTTTTTTCCATGTTTTTTAATGGTATCTTTATATTGGCCTGCGCCAATCGGTTCTGACCCGCGGTAGGCGATGACGGCGTTTTTGATTTTGGTGAGGTCTTTTCCTCCATCGGAGCGCTCAAAATCTTCTTCTGATACAAGGGTTAGTGAGTTAAGACCTTTTTTTGTTTCTTGGTGGTCAACAACATACATTATTTGACCATTACTAATTTCTATCTCTTGAGAGTGCTTATAGTTTTTAATTGCATAAGATTTTGATGATATTTCTTTATAATCTTCGTCAGTAAGCTTAAATTGATTTGATTTAATGGGCAATAATAACACTCCTGTTATATTTATCTATGTTAATTATATTATAGGTTGGTATAAATATCTATTATAAATACATGGCTTATTATACAAAAAAGAGCAAGTATTATATCAATAAAAGGTGGATATTGTATAAATGAAAAACACAATTAAAATTATATGTGTTCTAGTTCTCGTCGTAGTTATCTCGGTGATGTTAATTATTCTAAACTTTGATAAGAAAAAAGAAACAAACGATGCAGGAGGAAAAAATATCGTGGAAGAAAGAGAAAAGAGTGATCAAGAAATAGCAGAAGATTTTGCAGAGAAGATGAAACCTAAGGTTGAAGAGCACTTGCACAAAAGAGATATTCATAAATTTATTAAAACCATAACGTTTGAAAAAGATGTGACCATCAATCCTATGGGGGATATTATAATCGATGGCTATATAAATAATGAACCGGAGAAGTACGGATTTTCAGCTTCTTTACAATATAGAGCTAAAAAAATAGGTTCAATGAGTTATGATCCTGAGTTGTCATATCGTTTTAAAGATTGGGATAAATTTAAAGATGAACCAGAATTAAAGGAAAACTATCTTAAACGACTCTCTGAAAAAGAAAGAGAGCAATATCTCAAAGACATTGGAGAAAAAGAGTAAAACAGGGACTTGTCTCCCTGTTTTTATTTTGTCAATTTCATTGGTAGACTGATTAAAAGTATATTAAGGAGTTTTTGCTTTTCATGAGAAATACATTGAAATTTTCTATCATCATTGTGGTTACCGTCATCTCAATAACTGTGTTCATTGTAGAGTTCATTCATCAGAGTTTTTCTGATGAAGTAGTGAAAGAGAAGAACGATTTAGAACAAGCAGAAGAATTCGCAGAAGAAATGAAACCGAAAGTAGAAGAACGTTTACATAAAATAGATATTCACAACTTTATTAAAACCATTACGTTTGATAAAAGAGTAAACGTTAATCCAATGGGTTATATAATAATTAGAGGGCATATTAATGGTAGCCCAGAAAAGTATGATTTCTCTGCATCATTAGAATATCGATCTAAGGAAGTAGGTACCATGACTTTTTCTCCTGAATTATCTTATCGATTTAAAGACTGGGATAAATTCAAAGATGAACCTGAACTAAAGGAAAACTATCTTAAAAGACTCTCCGAAAAAGAACGTGAACAGTATCTTAAAGATATTGGAGAAAAATAATAAAACAGGTAATCACCTACCTGTTTTTTATTGTTCATTATTAAGAAGGTGGCAACGGTAGACATGAAAAACACAATAAAGCTTTTATCTGTATTGTTTGTAGTCATCCTTGTCGCAGTGACTTCGTTAATCGTTGAGATCAACAAGCATATTCAATCTAATAATGCGGTCAAGGAAAAGAGTGATCAAGCAAAAGCGGAAGAACTTGCAGAGAAGATGAAACCCAAGATTGAAGAGCACTTACACAAAAGAGATATTCATAACTTTATCAAAACCATCACGTTTGAAAAAGATGTGACCATTAACCCAATGGGAGATATTACGATTGATGGTTATGTAAATGATGAACCGGAAAAGTACGATTTCTCAGCTTCTTTACAATATAGAGCTAAAAAAATCGGTTCAATGAGTTATGACCCTGATTTATCAGACCGCTTTATAGATTGGGAAGAATATAAAGATGAGCCGGAAGTGAAAGAAAATTACCTTAAAAGTTTTACTAAGGAGGAACGTGAACAGTATCTGAGAGACATTGGAGAAAAAGAGTAAAACAGGTACTAGCCTACCTGTTTTTATTTTGTCAAATTCAATAGTCAGCTGATTAAAGTTCATCAAGGAGTTTTGCTTTTTATGAAAAATATCATGAAATTTTCTATCATAATTGTGGTCGCCGTCATCTCCGTAACTGTGTTTGTTGTAGAGTACATTCATCAGAGTTTTTCAGATGAAGTAGTGCAAGAGAAAAGCGATCAAGAAAAGGCCGAAGAATTCGCAGAAAAGATGAAACCAAAAATTGAAGAATATTTACATGAAAAAGATATTCACAATTTTATTAAAAGCATCACATTTAAAAAAAATGTATCTATAAGCCCTATGGGTTATGTCACAGTTGATGGATATATAAATAACGATGCAGAAAAATATCATTTTTCTGCATCATTAATATACAAATCTAATGAAATAGGTTCGATGAGTCATTCTCCTGATTTATCATATCGCTTTAAAGACTGGGATAAATATAAAGATGAGCCTGAAATAAAGGAAAACTATCTTAAACGACTCTCTGAAAAAGAACGTGAACAGTACCTCAAGGATATTGGGGATAAATAACAAAAAGTTAATTTTTCATTATTAAGAAGGTGGCAACGGTAGACATGAAAAACACAATAAAACTTGTATCTGTTTTGGTCGTTATCATCATTGTCTCAGTGACTTCGTTAATCACTCAGCACAATAAGCAAAGTAAACCAAATGATGTGGTAAAAGAAAAGAGCGATCAAGAAAAAGCAGAAGAGCTTGCAGAAAAAATGAAGCCTAAAATAGAAGAATGTTTACGCAAAGAAGACATCCATCACTTTATTAAGACCATAACGTTTAAGAAGAGGGTAACTATTAATCCTATGGGCTACATCGTAATTAGAGGATATATAAATGATGAGCCAGAAAAGTACGAGTTCTCCGCTTCATTAAAGTATAGAACAAAAGAAATCGGTTCAATGAGTTATTCAGGAGAACTAGGAGATCGTTTTGAGAACTGGGATGATTTTGATCCTCAAGTGAAAGAAGACTATTTAAATAGTTTATCTAAAAAAGAACGCGAACAATATTTGAAAGACATTGGAGAAAAAGTGAAATAACAAGTCGACAAAGCCGATTGATTCCCTAAATCAATTTCAAAATATGCTATCATTCCCCTAACAACACTTACAAACAAGGGAGAGCTTTCAAACATGGCAAATAAAAAGAAATTGATCTTGGATGTAGACACTGGAATTGATGATGCGATTGGTATTTTGCTTGCAGTGAAAAGTAAGCGATTTGATATGTTGGGGATCACAACGGTGTGCGGGAATGTGTCTGTTGAAGCGGCTACGTTGAATACGTGTAAAGTGCTTGAGCTGGTTGAGGCAGAGGAAATCCCTGTCATCAAAGGTGCAGCGACGCCTCTTTTGAGAGCCCCTCATTATGAACATCGGGTGCATGGGGAGGATGGAATTGGCGGCGCTTTAAAGGACGCCCGGCCTAAGAAGACCGCGGATGAAGGTTTTGCGCCTGATTTTATCATTGACCAAGTGCTGAAGTATTCGAAGCAGGTTACGCTCGTGTTGACAGGGCCGTTAACGAATTTAGCCCTTGCGGTAAAAAAATGCCCTGAGCTGATTCATCATGTGAAAGAAGTCATTTTTATGGGGGGTGTCGTGCAGGGACAGGGAAATGTCACACCGGTTGCGGAATTTAATACATATGCAGATCCAGAAGCGGCGAAATTGGTGCTGGAGGCTGGTTTCCCTTCATTGACTCAAGTAGGGCTTGATGTCACAAGACAGGTCTTGTTAACGGATGAGAGAATTGATGCCATTCAAAATGAAACGTTAGCCATTTATATCAGAGAGAGCACAAGCATTTACCACCAGCGCTATTTTGAGCGGAATGGGGTGTGGGCATGTGCCATGCATGATCCGCTTGCTGTAAGTCTTGCAATTGATAAACAACTTGTGAATACACAGCCTTTTCATGTAGAAGTGGAGACGAAGAGTGAGTTCTGCGATGGTCAAATGATATGTGATTTTCAGCATCAATGGGGAAAAGATCGTAATCTTCAAGTGTGTATGGATGTAGATGCTGAAGGGTTTTTTGATTTAATGATCAAAGTCTTGAATTCTTAAAAAAGAAGTCTGTGCAAACAGGCTTCTTTTTTATAAGATGGGAACATGAGGAAATGTATGCGCTCACATGAATGAGGAAGGAGTGAAGTCAATTGGCTTCTGTCAGTTTAAGTAGTATGGATAAGATAAGGGCAGCAAGCAGAGGATTGCCGCCAAAACTGAAAGCAATTGCTGAGCACATTACGAGTGAGCCCCGCGACATCATCCATTTGTCGATTGTCGAGCTTGCCAAAAAGACAGCGAGCTCAGAGGCAACGATTTTTCGTCTTTGTAAAAGGCTTGGATTTGAGGGGTATCAAGATTTGAAGATTGCTATTGCCCAGGAAATAGACCAAACGAAGCCTGATTATGTAGATGAGGAGATGAGTCTTGACGATGATACTGCCGTTTTTATGCAAAAGGTATTTCAGGCGAACATCACTGCATTAAAGGATAGTTTTCAATTGTTGAATCCAGAAGATGTAGAAAAAGCCGTACAATTAATCCATGAAGCAGAGCGCTTAGAGTTTTATGGCAGCGGTGGGTCTGGCCTCATCGCCACAGATGCTTTTCACAAATTTATGAGAACAGGCATCAACTGTATTGTTCATACAGATTCTCACTTTCAAGCGATGTCGGCAGGTCTGCTTGATCAAAAGAGCACAGTGCTTGGTATATCTCATTCTGGTCGAAATAAGGATTTACTGGATGCGATGAAAACAGCTAAGGAAAAAGGAGCGAAAACTATTGGCATTACAAGCTATCAGCGTTCTCCATTGAGTCAGCTTGCAGATGTCACGCTGTATACATCAACGCAAGAAACGGCTTTCCGAACAGAAGCGATGTCTGCTAGGCTTGCCCAGCTTACTGTGATTGATGTGCTATATTTTGCGCTTGCACATTTAAGGCAGCAGGAAACATTAACAAACTTAAAGCAAATGAGAGAAACCATTTCTCAAAAAAGAGTGTAATGGTTTCAAAAATAAATTTTTCTATTAGTGAAAAATGCTGTTGTGGTAACGATTCTAAGGTTTTAAATGAAAATTATTTTCTTTTTGGTCGTTGAATGTCGAAAAAAATATTCCTATAATGGGATTTATCAGGTACACCGGCACCACGACACTTTATTTCAAATCAATGATTGGGCGTGATACAGATGAAGGGAAACCAGGCGGTAATTGGTTTGGATATTGGAACAACAAGTACAAAGGCGGTTCTATTTGGACCACAAGGGAAAGTCATATCAAAGCATTCTGTTCCTTATGACCTCATTCACCCCCAGCCAGCATGGGTTGAGCAGAACCCTGAACATATTTTAGATGCTGTGATTGCGAGTGTAAGAGGCGCATTGACGAAAGCAGCATTTGATGCAAAAAACCTCATAGGTGTGGGGATTAGTACGGCGATGCATTCCTTAATCGTCATGGATGAGAATGGAAAAGCATTAACAAACAGTATCATTTGGGCTGATAACAGAAGTGCAGAACAAGCGAAACGAATCATAACGGACTTAGATGGCTTTCAAATTTATAAAAGAACCGGAACACCGATCCATCCAATGTCACCTCTTTCAAAAATACGATGGATCAAGGAAATGACACCTGACGTCTTCAATCAGGCAGCAAAATTCATTTCCATCAAAGAGTATGTTCTTTATCATTTCTTCGGTCAGTATGTGGTCGATTATTCAATCGCATCAGCAACAGGACTGTTCCGATTGGAAACGCTTCAATGGGACGAGGAGGCACTACGCATTGCAGGAATTCAGGTGAATCAGTTGTCTGAACTTGTTCCAACGACGCATCAGCTGCGTGATCTTCAGCCAGAAATTGCGCTGCGAATGGGCATTGAAGAAGATACACCATTTGTTGTGGGCGCAAATGACGGTGTATTAGCGAATCTTGGTGTTGGTGCGATTGGCAAAGGTGAGGTAGCAGTCACGATTGGGACAAGTGGTGCAGTACGTACAGTCGTAGATCAGCCAATTACAGATGAGCAATCAAGAACATTTTGCTATGCATTGACGGACAAGCATTGGGTGGTCGGAGGGCCGACCAATAACGGCGGGATTATGCTGAGATGGCTGAAGGATGAATTTGGGGCGTCAGAGGTGGAGGTAGCAAAGCGTCTAGGTGTAGACCCTTACGATCTGATGATTGATATTGCAGAAAAGGTTCCAGCTGGCTCAGAAGGACTGCTGTTTCTACCATTTTTAACAGGTGAGCGAGCACCTTATTGGAATCCAAACGCAAGAGGCACGTTCTTTGGGATTGGTCTTCAGCATAAGCGCGAGCACTTTATTAGAGCCGTGTTAGAAGGCGTCATTATGAGTGTATTCTCGATCGGTGTGGCACTAAGAGATTTAACAGGTCCAGCGAAGGATGTCAGGGCTTCTGGTGGATTTGCGAGATCCCCTCTATGGCGACAGATTTTGGCAGATACGATGGGTAGAGAAGTGCTCGTTCCAGAAAGCTATGAGGCTTCCGCACTTGGGGCGGCTGTCCTTGCACTTCATAGTTTAGGTCATATGGAAGAAATAGAAGAGGTGCAGGAATGGATTCGTATTTCTGCCCGCCATGAACCAAATATGAAGAACAACGAAACATACATAGAGCTATTTTATTTATATGAGCGTCTCTATGACAAACTGAAGGATGAATTTGATGTCATTAGTGCGTTGCAATTAAAACAAAATCGTTAAACATCGGGGAAAAGGTGGGAGAACATGCTTTTATTCATTGTGATTGCGGCGATTGTCCTTTTACTCATTCTCATTACAGTCGCTAAGTTGAATCCGTTTGTGAGTTTGATTATTACCTCTATGCTAGTAGGTTTTGCTACAGGAATGGATTTACAGGAAATCATTCAATCGATTAAAACGGGATTAGGGAACACGTTATCATTACTGGCGATAGTGCTAGCGCTTGGGACCATGCTTGGGAAAATGATGGCCGAGTCAGGGGGCGCTGAGCGGATCGCTCAAACACTCATCAGTCGTTTTGGGACGAAGAATGTGCATTGGGCGATGATGTTTGTAGCCTTTATCGTGGGGATACCTGTCTTTTTCCAGGTCGGATTTGTTCTTCTCATTCCTTTACTCTTTACCATTGCGATTGAAACGGGCATTTCGCTTGTGACGATTGGGATTTCATTAATCGCAGGCTTGTCTGTTGTGCATGGGTTAGTCCCGCCTCATCCAGCTGCAATGGCAGCAGTAGGCATCTATCATGCCAACGTGGGGAAAACGATTTTCTTTTCAATCATCGTCGGTTTGCCAACAGCTATTATTGCTGGACCGTTGTATGGTAAGTGGATTGGAAAGCGAATACATAAACCAGTTCCAGAGCTGCTCAGAAAGCAATTCACGGAACGACATGCTGATCGGAAGCTTCCTGGTTTTGCGAATACGATGTTTACCATTTTGGTGCCGGTCATTCTTATGTTGCTTGCCACGTTGGCGGACATTATTTTGCCAGAGGATAGTATGTGGTATCAGATGTTCAAGTACATTGGAGATCCCATAACAGCTTTATTGATTGCGACAGTGTATTCTTTCTTTAGTCTTGGCTTTATACAAGGGATGAGCCGTGACCGAGTGCTGTCATTCAGTAACGATTGTTTGGGACCGATCGCTTCCATTCTGCTTGTGATTGGTGCAGGCGGAGCGTTCAATAATGTACTGATCGATTCAGGCGTTGGGGATTATATTGCTGATTTAGCCAAACACTCCCCAATCTCACCGATTTTACTTAGCTGGCTGATTGCTGCGGTTATTCGTGTGGCAACAGGATCAGCTACAGTATCCATGATGACAGCGGCCGGAATTGTAGCCCCAATCGCTGCATCCATGCCGGATGTGAGCAGAGAGCTGCTTGTTTTAGCAACAGGAGCGGGTTCACTGATTTTGTCTCATGTCAATGACTCTGGTTTTTGGCTGATCAAAGAGTATTTTGGTATGACCATCAAAGAGACGTTCTTGACATGGACGGCTATGGAGACCATCATTTCCGTTAGCGCCATTGCATTTATTATGATTATTAATATGTTTATATAACGGGACAACAGCTCAATTCTTCGGAATTGGGCTGTTTTAGCTTGTTGTTATGCCGCTTTTGACAATTTAGGATAAAATAATGATATTGAGCTATGGGAGGCGGACACGATCGAACCTTTAAAACATGTATATAATGAACCATTTATTCAACATTTAGCAGAAAAACTGGCGCAAGCGTCAACTGTATTTGATGCTGATCACTTTCAGCAGCTCGTGTTTCAAGAGGATTGGGAACAGCTGGAGTTAAAAGGACGAATGAGAAGAGTAACTGAATCGATGCACGCCTGTCTGCCTGAGAATTATGAGAAGGCAATCGATGTACTGCGTCAGACAGCACCGCATTTTACAGGGCTCAGTGCGCTCGTATTTCCAGACTATGTCGAGACATATGGTGTTGACTATTGGGATATCTCGATCAAAGCACTTGAATTCTTTACACCGTTTTCCACTGCTGAATTTGCCGTTCGACCTTTTCTCATACAAGATCAAGAGAAAATGCTGGCGCAGATGCTTGTGTGGTCACAGGATCAAAATGAACATATTCGCCGTCTCGCTAGTGAAGGATGCAGGCCTCGTTTGCCGTGGGGATTATCCGTCCCTGCGCTGAAAAAGGACCCTTCTGTCACGCTGCCCATTTTAGAAAATTTGAAGTCAGATTCGGCCAAGTATGTGCAAAAAAGTGTAGCGAATCATTTAAATGATATTTCTGCAATTCAGCCAGACCTCATGAAGCAAATGGTCAAAAGCTGGTATGGAACCAATGAACATACAAACTGGATTGTCAAACATGCATCCCGTACGTTATTGAAAAAAGGCGATCCAGATATCATGGCTTTATTTGGCTATGGAGATGATCCGTCTATCCAAGTAACGGATTTGAAGGTAACGCAAGACCCCGTATGTATTGGAGAGAAGCTGACCTTTCATTTTATTCTTCAGGTTGATAAGCCATTAAAGCTGCGCGTAGAGTATGCCATTGATTACGTGAAAGCTCGTGGTACACGCAATCAAAAGGTATTTAAAATCACAGAATTTGAAACAGGATCGGCGCTGTATAGAGAATTTGTCCGGTCACAGTCGTTTCAAAATATGACAACGAGAAAGCACTATGAGGGCATTCATACATTAACCATCATCATCAACGGCATCCCTAAAGCGTCTGTCGATTTCGAAGTCACAGCAGCTGCTCATGAAAAAACCCGCCACTGAGGCGGGTTTCAGCGTGTAGACAAACCCTCGCATTCGGTGTCATTCCTGCGCGCTGGTGCTCACGAATGTCAAATTCGCTCCGCGCCAGTACTCGTCCTTCCTAGACTGCAAAGGTTTTCTATCACGCTAAAAAGAAGACAAAGGGCTAAAATCAAGTTCATTTTAGCCCTTTGTCAACAATTTGATACCCGCCACTGAGGCGGGTTTTTACTTGCGTTTCTAAGCTTTCTTTTTCATTAAAAATGAAGCAATGATGGCGGCTGCTAAGAAACCGATACTGATAATCGAGCTAGGTAAGTTCTCTGGTCTGAATAGGAACAGAACAAAACTGACACTGAGTACAAGACCAGCAAATAAAGTGAAATACGGAAATAACCATACTTTGAAATACGGCTCCTGCGGATATCTTGGACGCAGTTTCAAATGAGCCAGACAGATGCTGATCCAAATAAGAGAAACCGCAAAACCAGGAATAGCCAGCATATAGCTGAAAATTTGATCTGGGTACAAGTAAGCAAAGAATGTTCCGATTAAAAGAAACAGAACGGTCACCCATAAACTTAAAATAGGTACACCTCTTTTGTTGACCTGTGCCAGCTTTTTTGGACCGCCGTCTGATTTAGATAGAGAATGAATCATTCTCGTCGTGCCGTAAATACCAGAGTTGGCGGCAGATAGAACGGCTGTAATTAAGACGAAATTAATGAAGTGAGATGCCCCCTGCATGCCAGCTGCTGAAAAGACTTGGACAAAAGGACTGTTATTCGGATCAATTTGATTCCAAGGAATGAGTCCGCAAATAATCAAAATCGGCAGTGTGTAAAACAAGATGATACGCCACATCATACTTTTGACAACACTAGGTAACACCTTTTCTGCATCCTTTGTTTCTGTAATGGTCAGCCCGATCAATTCAGAGCCTCCATATGAGAAGATCACCACTAATAATGAAGCAAAAACAGCGCCCCATCCGTTCGGGACAAAGTTTTGGTAATTGGTGAGAACAGGCGTGCTTTGTTCACTCGGAATGATTCCAAATAATAATGCAGCACCGAGAATAATAAACACAATAATAACGAAAATCTTCATTCCAGCGAACCAAAACTCAATTTCACCAAAGTATTTTACATTATTTAAATTAATTCCGATGACTAAGAGCGAGCAAAGTAAACATAAAGACCATAATGGTACGTTTGGCATCCAATATTGAAGCAAACTCCCCGCTGCAATGATTTCAATGACACATACAGTGAGCCACATAAAACAGTAAACCCATCCGACAACAAATGAAAAACGTTGACCAAGCGCAATCTGTATGAGGTCGCGAAGGTTATTCCCCGGGTAGACGATGGCCATTTCAGCTAAAGCCGCCATGACAATGAGAAGAAGCAATCCAGCAAATACATAGGAAAAGATAACTCCAGGACCTGCTAAGCCGATTGTATCGGCACTTCCTTTAAAGATTCCTGTACCAATGACCCCGCCCATCGCAATCATGCGAATATGACGCGGCGATAAAAGCTTTTTTAATTCGTGTTGTTCCTGATTCGCGCTCATGACGTTCTCCTTTTTTAAAATGCTTATGTTCCATTTTCTTTTTTCGAGCGGTCAGTGTCAATATAAAAAAAGAGATTTTTCAGACAAAATAGGCGGTTGATTCTATCAAATGAGCCGTTTTCTTCCATAAATCCTTTCCATGACCCATCCCCAAAATCTGAAACTTCGTGAAAAAATGATCATTTGCCTTCATTCTGACATAAACAATTTTCAGTTTTTGTCGATATATCTTTTGTATTACTAAAGTCCTAATAAAAAATTATTTATAACTGTAAAATATTTCAAAAAAGTATGGAAGAATGAAAGGAGTTATTGAAGATGTTTATGAGAAAAGCAAGTGATTCATCGTCGGGGGCCCTTCTTAGTGAAAGTAGTCAATTAGTTGAACGAATTGAGAAGGGAGATTTTTCAGCCAGAATTGATACTGCTGCATTCTCTTCTAGTCAAACAATAGAAGCAGTGGCTCAAATAAATGAAGCGTTGCAAAAGATGCAAGAAGCGCAAGAAGATATTCATATGCGTATGAATTTAGTGACAAAAGCGATTAAAGTGGGTCTATGGGATATGACGGTTGTAGCAGGAGATCCTGTGAATCCAAAAAACGAATTCACATGGACAGATGATTTCCGCAGAATGCTAGGTTTTCAAAATGAAAACGATTTTCCTAATGTCTTAGACAGCTGGGCATCTCGAATTCATCCAGATGAGCAGGAATACACCTTGAATGCATTCTCTACGCATTTATTGGATCATTCTGGCCGTACACCGTATGATATCGAGTATCGTCTGAAGTTGAAAAATGGCGAGTATCGCTGGTTCAAAGCAACTGGAACGACGATTCGAGATCGAAATGGGGTACCTCTTCGTGTGGCAGGGGCTCTTTTTGATATTCATGATCAGAAATTGAAAGAAGAAGAGCTGCAAGCATTCGTGACAAGATATGACTTGATCAACCGTGCGCTTGTGGAAGCGCCTTGGGATATGGTTGTAGAGGCTGGCGATTCTGTCAATCCAAACAATGAATTCTGGTGGTCTCCGCAGTTTAGAAAAACGCTTGGTTTTACAGATGAAAAAGATTTCCCGAACGTATTGAGCAGCTGGAGTGATCGTTTGCATCCTGAAGATAAAGAGTCGGCTCTCCAAGCCTTTGCGGATCACTTAAATGACCATTCTGGGCGCACACCATTTGACATTGATTATAGATTGCAGAGTAAAAATGGCGAGTATCGCTGGTATCATGCGGGCGGTGAAACCATTCGTGATGAGAAGGGTGTCCCTTTACGTGTCGCAGGAACGATTCGTGATATTACGTTAGAAAAAAATAAAGAAAAAACAGCCAATGAAATGGCTTCCCAAGTAGAGCAGCTTTCAAGTTCTATTAGTGAAATGGTATCTGGCATCAGTTCTGTGACAAACCAAGCACAAGAGCTTGCTGTCGCCCAAGAGCAGTCAACGTCTGCTGCTAATTTGGCGAAAAACAGTGCAGATGAGACGAAGAACATTTCAGACTTAATCAAAGAAGTGGCAAACCAAACGAATCTGCTTGGTTTGAATGCCGCAATTGAAGCAGCAAGAGCAGGCGAGCAGGGCCGCGGTTTCTCAGTCGTTGCCGATGAAGTACGTAAGCTAGCGCTTCATAGTGCCAATGCGACAGAAAATATCGAATCTAGTTTAACTGAAATGAAAACACAAATCGATCAAATTCTTGAAAATATCTCCAATATGACAGCTCTTACGCAAACACAGGCTGCTTTAACAGAGCAAGTGAACGCTTCAGTTGATGAAGTGAATCATATGTCTCAGCGTCTGGTGGCATATTCAAAGAGTATCTAATGTCACAAAAAACCGCCTTTTCATCAGAAGGCGGTTTTTTTATTTAAGCATGATCCGCTGGGAAAACAATATCGGCGTCTTTCCTAGCGGCTTCAAGAACCTTCATGACAGAAAGACTGTCATCAAGCCATTCATAACACTTTTCGTCATTTCCGGTTTCAATGATATGCTGAAATGCTTCCGCTTCATAAAACAGGCGGTTTGAATTGGTTTGTGCATTGAGTGAAGTGACTTGGTCTCCTATATGCAGCAACACTTCCTCACAGCCATTCGCACCATTTTTCACATGCAGGAACCCTTTTTCCCCTTGAATCAAAGCGAAATTCATACTGCTTGTATCTTTGCTGCCAACACTTGTGGCGATGAAATCATTGTAAGTAAAAGTTAAAACACCAGATGTGTCGATGCCGTTTGGATGGCGGTTGGCCTGGTAACGAACGTCTTTCGGTGAACCAAATAGATTCATAATGAAATGAACATTGTAAATGTTAATATCCATGAGGGCACCGCCAGAAAACTCTGGGTTAAAGACATTCGGCGTTTCCCCGGCGAGCAGTTGATTATATTTACTTGAATATTGACTATAGTTGCATTGAACGAGTTTGATTCTGCCTAATTGATGAAGGTGTTTTTTGATTAAATGATAGTTGGGCATATGAACGGTTGTAATGGCTTCAAATAGGAAGAGCTGCTTTTCCTTTGCGAGAGCGATTAAGGCTTCTAGCTCTTTCACATTAGAGGTAAAAGGCTTTTCGCAAATCACATGTTTTCCGTGTTTCAAAGCAGCCGTGGCATGCTCGCTATGTAAACGATTGGGTGATGCGATATATACCGCTTCTATGTGGGGATCTTCTAACATAGCGGTTAAATCCGTATAAGTCGTTTGCACCCCAAATTGATCTGCGAGTTTCTTTGCCGTGGCTTCCTTTCTTGAATAGACAGCGTGGCAAGAAGCACCTTCAAGCTGTTCAATTGCCTGGAGGAAACCTTCCACAATCACACCTGTTCCAATGGTTGCTATTCTCATTCTATTCATAACCCCTTCCATACGATTGATGTCACGTCAAGCTGTCTCTAGTATACCTGATGTTTTCATACAACGTGTACTTAACAGCTAGTCGCAGAGGGGTGCCAGTAAAAAATACCGGCACATCTTTGGCAGCCCTTACAATTAACTAATGTTAGCTAATGTTTGTTTTGTTAACAATTGAATGGCCGCCTTCCTCTTTTTTAACTCTTGAATGGATTTTTGAATATCTTCTACTTTTTGTTCGAGCAGCTGTTCCGCTTCTGTTTTCGACTGTTTCTCGAATAGTGACGTGATAATTTCTCGAATTTCTTTGAGTGAGAAATCTAGCTTTCTTGCTTCAGTGATAAAGGATAGCATGAGTACATATTTTTTATCATATAAACGATAGCCGTTATGTGCTCTCTTAGGCTCGGGGAGCACACCCTCATTTTCATAAAAACGAATGGTTTCAATATGTACACCAGACATTTTTGACAATTTTCCTCTCGTAAATGTAATCATTCCCTGCACCTCCTTTCTTTGCTATCCATCATACAATTAGATTTGCTAGTTTCAAAATATTCTCCGATGAACATTTGTTCCTTTTCATACTGTTAAAATGACAGGTCTGTCCTATTCACAGCGGATTTCATAGAATAGGTTATAATAGATGAGGATGAAGTGATTTTTTGTTACAGATATGAACAAGTAGACAGTGTGAGAAAAAAACGATAGGCTGAAATAGGTACATAGTATGATGAACAGCATGTGATCATGTAGATGATCACTCAAAATAGTGACAGCACGTTTTGCTGAGAAAAGGGGAGCAGTGAATGTATAAATTAGTCGCAATTGATATGGATGGTACGTTATTAAATGATCAGCATATGGTGCCGGATGAGGTGTTTGAAGCCATTCAACAGGCGAAGGCAGAAGGCGTTAAAATTGTTTTATGTACAGGCCGGCCGATTGGCGGGGTGCATCGCTATTTAAAAGAGCTGCAGCTTGATCAAGAGGGGGATTATGTCATCGCCTATAATGGAGCGCTTGTACAAAACAGCCATACAAATGAAGTCGTATCAGAATTAACTTTATCCTATGATGATTTGACTTCTTTATATGAACTGAGCCGTCAGCTGGATACACCTATGCATTATTTCGATTCGGCTCATCTATACACACCAAATCGGGATATTAGTGAATACACGGTACTTGAATCGTATTTAACGAAATTGCCGCTTAAGTATTTACCTGTCGAAGAGGCAGACCCATCCATGAGACTTCCGAAGATGATGTATATTGATCAGCCGGAACGTTTGGAAAAGACGATACAAGCCATTCCATCTGAAGTGAAGGATCAGTACATGATGGTAAAAAGCACAGATTTCTTCCTAGAAATTCTCCATCCTGATGTGAGCAAAGGGAATGCCGTGAAGCTTCTAGCGCATGAACTGGGAATTTCTCGTGAAGAAGTGATGGCGATTGGTGACAATGGGAACGACGTGTCGATGCTAGAATTTGCGGGCTGTGGCGTTGCGATGGGAAATGCCATTGAAGATGTCAAAGCAGTTGCGGATGTTGTGACAAAATCCAATAACGAAGCAGGAGTCGCACATATCTTGCATGAGCGAGTCATCGGAAAATAAAGAAAGAGCGGTCTACCAATGAGGTAGCCGCTTTTTTATATGTGTGAGAAAAAGTAAACAAGCATACGTCTGCTGTTCAAATTTGTTTTTTCGAGCATCGCCTTTACATGATCATGCACCGTATGAGGCGAGATAAATAACGTACTGGCAATTTCTTTTGTGGATTGTCCTTTTATTAAGCAGTCAAGGACGTTCATTTCTCTTTCTGTTAGCCGATATGTTTTCGCTATATAAGGAAGGATGTCACTTGTTTGAGCTCGTTTAATATGAATCATGACAGCCTCTTCCTGCCCGGCTGCTTGTGCTAAACGAAATGCTTGAAGAGAGAGAAAACGCCCTGTCGGCATTCTGGTGATGCTGACCGCTGTTTGGTCACCGCCGCCATATAAAAGCTTAGCACCTAATGCTCTAAACGGACGGGGCATGATGGCACCGTCATGAATTTGCTCAAAGGTTTGGAAGGTGTGGAGCCAATGAAGACCGGTTTCATTTCCATAAAGAAGATGGTAATCGTGTGAAAGAATGAGGAAGCCTTGGTGTTCCGCCGTTTCATCTTCTTCCGTTTCTCTTCTTTTAAAAAGTTCATCTCTCAGCTTGGCTGCGAGTGCTGGTGTTTGGCGACTAACCGCTTGTATATCTTGTTCATGAAAAGGTTCCTTCTCCTTTTTCCGATAAAGGCTGGCGATTCCCCAGCATTCACCTTGAATCACAAGGGCTGCCCGCAATTCATCTGCCCATCCGTTAGGCAACAAAATGTGCTGGTATCGACCACTATTGATGTATTCTCCGCTTTGGACGAGACTGGCAGCGTGGACAGGACCTTTCGCTAGATCTTCATGCTGGTGCACATCTTTTTTTAAATATTCATTTTGAAACAGCTCGTTATGTATGGCTTCAATCGGTTCATCTGTAAAAGAACCCGTCGAGAGGAGAGTAGCTGGATCAATGGTTGTGATACAGGCAGCATCAAAATCACAGATAGCAGCAAGTTCATCTCGAATGCTTTTTCTCAGCTGCTGAAAATGAGCGGCTGGATTGTTCATTTGATCTCCTCCTCAATATCCCCACTTTTAGGGATCGTTTTTTCTCATCTATCTTCTTACAATGAAGATAACATACCGTTAGTGTAAAGGGAACGAAGCAAAGCGGAAACTGGAGGAGAAGACATATGAGTGTAAATCAACATTGGCATGATCCTGTTGCTGAATCCTATGCAGCGACAATTGCACATAAAGTACCGGGCTATCATCTTTTGCATGAGCTGACAGTGGATAGAGTAGAAATCGAATTAATGGGAGCGGCTTCTCGCATGTTAACAGTCGGAGCAGGTGGGGGCGAAGAGATCATCAACATGCTTCAAAGAAATAAAGACTGGCATATCATAGGGGTTGATCCATCTCCAACCATGCTTGATATGGCCAAGCGCAGAGTGGCACAGCTTCATATGCAAGAACGCGTCACATGGTATGAGATGGCCTTGGACAAAGTGCCGGTTGAAAAGTTGTACGATGCAGCAGTAAGTTTGCTTGTCATTCATTTTGTAAAAGATCAGCTGCCCTTTTTACAGGAGATCGCCCGCCGGCTTCAGCCAGGGGCACCGCTCGTGCTGGCGTTTATTCAAGGAGATCCAGAAACGCCTGCATTTCAGCAGGAGCTTCATACGCTTTCTCTCTTCATGAAGCGTCAAGGCTTGGAAAAGGAAGTGTTTACGTCCTTCCGAGAAAGGCTGGGTGTCACAACATATCCCGTGTCTGAAGAAAAGATGACAGCACAATTAACCGAAGCAGGATTTCAAGACATCAGACCTTATTTTCAAGCTGGCATGATCAAAGGGATTGTTTGTAAAAGAGGCAATAGAAAGGAGGTTGGAAAATGAGGTCAAAAGTGATAGTGATAGGCGGCTATGGACATGTGGGGCAGCAAATATGTCTTCAATTAAGTGACGTGTATCCAGGGCAAGTCTTTGCGGCTGGCCGAAGTTATGAGAAGGCTGAACAATTTTCACGCCAAACGAATGGGCGTGTACGTCCATTTCAGATAGACGTAAGACAACCAGTGGATACGGACTGGATGGATGAAACGAAACTCGTGATCATGTGTCTTGATCAAGATGACACGTCATTTGCTGAAACATGCTTACGGTCAGGTATTGATTATCTCGATATTTCAGCAAAAGGAGCCTATATTGAGAAGCTAGCAAAGGTCCATCAACAGCAATTGAACGCAACGGCTGTGCTGAGCGTAGGTCTTGCACCTGGTCTCACCAATTTGCTTGCAGCGAAGGCGGCATCTATTCTGACCTCTGTGGAGCAAATTGATATTAGTATCATGCTTGGGCTAGGTGACCAGCATGGAAAAGCGGCTATTGAATGGACGCTTGATCATGTGCATACGGATTATGAGCTGACGAAGAATCATCAGCGAAAGAAAGTCAAAAGTTTTACTGGAGGGAAACGCATTGATTTTGGCAAAACGCTTGGAAAGCGGCAAGCCTATCAGTTTCCTTTCTCTGACCAGCAAACATTGCCTTCGACGCTCCATGTGCCTTCTGTGACAACAAGGCTCTGTTTTGATTCTCGCGCGGCGACACGTGCATTTGCTCTCACAAGGAAACTCGGAATGACGTCCCTTCTCACGATGCCGAAAATCAAGGAACGAGCCATTTCACTGATTCAATCTGCTCAAATGGGTACAGATCAATATGCAGTGAAAGTGGAAGCGGTAGGATTGAAGGGTAACGAAATTCATCAAGCAGCGCTTGGAATAAAAGGTCGCGATGAGTCTCAAGCAACGGCTCAAGTCGCCAGTGCTGTGGCACTGCATGTATTGAGCAAGCAGTTTCAGGCAGGTGTCTTTCATATCGAAGAATTATTTTCATTAGCGTATGAGAATGGTGATTTTGCGTTGGTGGATCAAAAAACGAACGAAAAGCACGCATTAGCATTGAGAGCCAGCCCTTTAACGGCATAAAAGAAAACGACAAAAGATACGCATCAGCTCAAAAGTACAGGTCAGTCATGTGGGCGCTTTATTCATGATCCGAAAACAATAGCTTGCTCGCCATGTAAATGGCCGAGAGGTGGAAGAGATTTAATCAAGGATTGTAGTCGGAGTTGATATAATGGTTACATTGGGCAAATAAATCTCAAGTGGGTGTTTACAAGTGTTAGATACAGAACAAGATGTAGTGAAGAATTATATAGATTCACCCCAAAAATTGAAAAATTTATATAGACGAGTATTGTTCGTTGTCAGTCTATCGCAAATATTTGGAGGGGCTGGAATAGCTGCAGGAATTACGGTAGGTGCCATTTTAGCGCAACAAATGCTTGGAACTGAAGCCTATGCAGGAGTCCCAATCGCTTTATTTACTTTGGGGTCAGCTGGGTCAGCTTTCATTGTAGGAAAGCTTTCGCAACGTTATGGACGACGCATCGGTTTATCGACAGGTTTTGTTGCTGGAGGGCTCGGAGCAATTGGCGTTGTGCTGGCAGCTATGATGAATAGTGTCATTTTATTATTTGCATCGCTCTTCATTTACGGAGCAGGAACATCCACGAACTTACAAGCGCGTTATGCTGGGACGGACTTAGCGAATTCTAAACAGCGTGCAACTGCCATTAGTACAACAATGGTCATGACAACATTTGGAGCAGTAGCAGGTCCGAATTTAGTTGAAGTGATGGGTAAATTTGCAGTGTCCATTGGTGTTCCAGCACTTGCCGGTCCTTTTATTTTATCAGCAGTAGCATTTATTGTAGCTGGTCTTGTCCTTTTTATTCTGTTGCGTCCTGATCCATTAGACATTGCCCGAAGAATAGCAACTTACAAAGCAGAACATGGTCATGGAAATAAAGCAGATGCTGCTGATAAAAAAACAGATAAAAAAGGGCTTACAGTAGGTGCCACAGTGATGATTTTAACTCAGATTGTCATGGTGGCACTCATGACCATGACACCGGTGCATATGCAGCATCATGGCCATGGATTAGCCGAAGTGGGCATTGTGATTGGTTTTCATATAGGGGCCATGTATCTTCCTTCACCTATCACGGGTGTACTTGTAGATAAACTAGGACGAACAGCTATGAGCATAGCGTCGGGCATCACATTGTTACTTGCTGGTTTATTAGCAGCATTCGCACCAAGTGATTCAATGATTCTATTAATCATTGCTTTGTCTTTACTTGGATTGGGATGGAACTTTGGTTTAATTAGTGGTACTGCTCAAATAGTGGATTCTACAGATCCATCAACCCGGGCAAAAACCCAAGGAACACTCGATGTTTTTGTTGCGTTAGCAGGTGCTTCTGGCGGTGCCCTTTCAGGAATGGTCGTGGCGAATACGAGTTATGCTACATTATCTTTAAGCGGAGGAATTTTATCGTTAATTCTCATCCCTGTCATCGTTTGGTCTTTTAAAAGTAAAACATAATGCAGCTCCGTGCTCATCCATCACAAAAAAAGACATGCCTCCAATCATTGGAAATCATGTCTTTTTTTGAATCTTCTATCAAAATACACAGAGCAACTGCACACATGTCTTCACAGGATGCTAGCTTTCTTATGATGCTGAGGACACATCTCCTTTTTTCTTGATACTGGCTTTAATGAGCTCAGTCAATGTGTCAGAGCCTTTTGTGGAAAGGTGAACACCATCTGGCTGAAAATAGGATGGCTGTCCGGTAGCGGCTGAATGCCAATCGACTAAGCTCACATTGTGATGTTGATTGGCCACACGCTCAATGACTGCATTCACATCATTTTCCCAAGATCTTGGAACGCGAGTGTTCACAAGAAAAATATGAGCCTTCGAGAAATGTTGAATGAATGAGGTCAAAGTCCCCTCTGTAAAATAACCATTTGTGCCAAGCTCAATAATAACAGCGGCATCAGCCTTGTTAAAAGAAGCATATTGAGGGGCGATGCGGATGGCTTCGTTCATTTGCCTTCCGACCCTTGCGTCAATGGTGATGGGTTCATAGGCCTTTTCTAAATTTGAAGCAATGTCTAACATGACGGAATCACCAATGGCAAGAACTTGGTTAAATTGTTTAGGATCCGCTGCTTTTTTCTCATGTTTGTCTTTCTTTTTCTTCACTTTTGATTCTGTCTGACCGCCTGCCTTTTGGGGCGCTGTCTTAATTTGTGTTACTTCCTTGGCATGTGGGGATGTATGAGACGAGCTAGACATGCCAATGGTAAATAAAATCAAAAGGACTGCGGCAATCCCAAGAAACACTTTGTTGGACATAGACCATTGCTTGATTCCTGTTTTCCAAATCGACCAAGAGGCAAAATAGTGTCTAAACCCGAGTTTACGAATCGGCTGTTCGATCAAACGATAGGAAGCCTCTGATATGAGTAGAATTGCGATGAGCTGCAATGTGACACGTCCTATGGAAGGCTGTCCAATCTCAATGACCGGTGTGGTCAGCACGATAATTGGATAATGCCATAAGTAGATGCCATAAGACCGCTTTCCGAGCCAAACGAGTGGTTGAAAAGACAGCCATTTCCCAATAAGACTGGCAGGATGGCAGACACACGCAATTAAGATCGCTGCATTCAAACAGAATAAAAGCATACCGCCTTGGTAGAGAAAGCCGTCAAATTCGTCGACTGCATAAACACATAAGAGGAAAATGACCATCGAACCGAATCCGGCTATTTGTAACATACGTCTGCCGACAGGAAGTAACTTTCTGCTGGAAAGTCTGTGCATGGGCCAGACAAATGCAAGACTGCACCCGATGAGGAGTGCAAACGCACGTGTGTCTGTTCCATAATAGATCCTGCTTGGGTCAGTATCCGGTGAATAGAGAATGGCCATCCATAACGCAGATACAAGTGCCAGACCAAAGGTGATCATAGGAAGATGGGATCTATTTTTCACCCATTTCAGTCCAGCAATCAACAGTACAGGCCAAATGAGATAAAATTGCTCTTCAATCGCCAAAGACCATAAATTTTTTAGTGGAGATACAGCATTGAAGCTGTCAAAGTAAGAGAGCTGATGAAAAATATACCACCAGTTACTCACATAAAAAAAGGACGATAAGGCATCGCCACGAATGGACATTAATGCATTTGAACCAGCAATGGCGCACCAGCTGACGATTAAAAAAATCATGACGTAGGCAGCTGGAAGCAGCCTTCTGATGCGGCCCATCCAAAAAGGCAGAAGCTCTTGATAGCCCAAATCCTGCTTATGCAGCAAGATGGTTGTAATCAAGTAACCAGAAATCACAAAAAACAAATCAACGCCAAGAAACCCGCCGCTTGCGGGTTCAATATGTAAGTGATAAGCAATGACCGCCAATACGGCAACAGCTCTCAGCCCATCTAATCCTAATATGTAACGTAAACGGTTTTCCTTGCTGTTCATGAAAAAGAATCCCCCATCAATGTCAAACGCGTCTTTTTTGTTGTCACTCCAAAAGAACAACGATTCTTTTATTTTATATAAGATTAGACGAATCAGCATTACATTTTGTTGGCGAATTTCTGTCTTTTTTAAAATTTTTTTATATGAAGAATTATTCTAAGGCTTGAGGGATTCTTATTTTTATACTCAAACCGAAAATCCCTGTCATAATAAAAGAAGAAGGAAAGGGGATGTGTTGAATGAGAACGATTGAAAATGATCTGTTATTGGTTCAAATCAATGAGATAGGTGCCGAGGTGAGAGAGGTGCTTCATAAAGAAAGTGGACGTCAATATATGTGGTCTGGTGACCCTGCTTATTGGGGCAGGGTGTCGCCCGTCTTATTTCCGATTGTCGGACGGTTGAAGGATGATCAATACAAGATAGACGATCAAACGTATCAACTCTCGCAGCATGGATTTTTGCGTGATGTTGATTTTGAACTATTTGAAGAAGCAAAAGATCAGGTGATTTTTCAATATCAATCAAATGGCCGTCACACGTCACAATATCCGTATGAATTTACAGCGCGCATCAGTTATGCACTGTCGGAAAATGGACTAACGATTTCCTGGGAAATTGTTCATGAAGGAGATGGCACGATGTATTTCTCGATTGGTGGGCATCCGGCATTTCATGTCCCGCTTGTTGAAGGCGAGCAGACAGCTGATTATTCACTCACATTGATCCCTTCCACCGAACATGATCCAATTCAATATGAACTTCATGATTCACTTGTGAGAGAGAAGAAGAAAGGTGTTGAGTTTGAGTCGATTCAACTTCGCCCAGAACTTTTTCAGAACGATGCAATGATCTTTAGTCATATTGAGCAAGTATCATTGACTTCTCAAGCAGGTCACGGCGTTGAGGTCGATCTCAGTGGTTTTCCGTTCGTTGGTATTTGGTCTCCATATGATCAAGAAAAGGGAACAATGGCTCCTTTTGTTTGTATTGAGCCTTGGTATGGGATCGCTGATATGGAAGGGACAAACGGGCAGTATAAGGAGAAATTCGGCATTCAAACCTTAGAGAAGCAAGAGACCTTTCACGCAGCTTACACCATTTTCTTTAAATGAACATTTGTGCATGGTGAAGTGAACAATTTGTTATGATAGAGGAAAAAAGGAGGCGTACGAATGGATCGGGACAAACAGCAATTAAGTATTGAAGCAGCAAGGCTCTATTACTTATCTGATTACAGTCAGCAGGAAATCGCCAAGCAGCTTGACCTGTCGAGGCCAACGGTGTCTCGTCTGCTTCAGTATGCGAAGGAAAAAGGGTACGTCCAAATTACAGTGATGGACCCATTTGAGGATTTAAATGAGCTGTCCTTATTGCTGAAAGAAAAATATGATCTGCTCGAGGCTCATGTGGTATTTTCGCCAAAGGACGATTATCCAACGATTACGGATTACTTGAGCCGGTTTGGTGCAGATTATCTTCAAAATACGGTGAAAGACGGCGATATCGTTGGAGTGAGCTGGGGCACCACGATGTATCAAATTGCTCAAAAGATGCAACCTAAACAGGTAAAAGGGGTAGAAGTGGTTCAGCTGAAAGGTGGAATCAGCCATTCACATGTGAATACATATTCTGCGGAAACGATTCAGCTGTTTGCATCAGCTTTTCAAACGGCACCACGCTATTTGCCACTGCCTGTTGTGTTCGATAGTGCCGCCGTTAAAGAGATGGTCGAACAGGACAGACATATTCAGCGCATTATTGAAATGGGCAAACAGGCAAATATCGCTGTGTTTACTGTTGGGACGGTAAGAGATGAGGCGCTTTTGTTTAGACTCGGTTATTTCCGTGAAGAAGAAAAGGCGCTGCTCAAGACATCCAGTGTCGGAGATATCTGTTCGCGTTTTTATGATCAAGAAGGACGCATTTGCAGTGAAGCGATTAATAATCGCACAATCGGTGTGGAGCTGGATGATTTGAGAACAAAAGAGCGCTCCATTCTTGTTGCTGGTGGACATCGAAAGGTTGCCTCTATCCATGGGGCGCTGAGAGGAAAATATGCGAACGTATTGATGATCGATCAGCACACAGCAAGAGCTCTTTTAAATGTCACAAAATAGATGAACAAAATTTCATAACTATATTTACAATTGTTCAATAGTCATTTAAGATGAAAGTATCATATTTAAAAGGAAGTGTGAATCATGACAATAGCAAAGCTCATTGATCATACAGCACTAAAACCAGATACATCTAAAGCTGCGATCATGCAGTTACTAGAAGAAGCAAAGACATATCAATTTGCTTCCGTTTGTGTGAACCCAACTTGGGTATCTCTTGCGGCGAAAGAACTAGAAGGAACAGGCGTTGATGTATGTACAGTCATCGGTTTCCCGTTAGGTGCAAACACAACAGCAGTGAAAGCATTTGAAACAAAGGATGCCATTGAAAACGGTGCAACTGAAGTGGACATGGTCATCAATATTGCGGCATTGAAAGATGGCGAATATGATGCAGTTGAACAAGATATTCGTGCCGTTGTAGACGCAGCAAAAGGCAAAGCCTTAGTGAAAGTCATCATTGAAACTTGTCTACTCACGGATGAAGAGAAAGTACAAGCTTGTGAACTTTCTGTAAAAGCTGGCGCTGATTTCGTCAAAACATCGACTGGATTTAGTACAGGCGGTGCAACAGCTGAGGACATCGCATTAATGCGTAAAACAGTTGGACCTGACATCGGTGTCAAAGCATCAGGCGGCGTGAGAACAAAAGAAGACGTAGAAGCGATGACAGCTGCAGGCGCAACCCGTATTGGTGCCAGTGCAGGCGTTTCCATTATTAAAGGGGATCAATCAGCTCCTTCTAAAGACTATTAATTCATACGATCCTATGGTAGGATAACAATCATGACTCATTAGATGATGAAAAAGTCATATGCGGAAGGGTCTCATTTCTGGGATTTTCTTCCGCAATTTGTTTGCGAAATAGGGTTTGTTCCATACAAGCACATTAATGTAAACGAATTCATTCAAGGAGGAAAAACATGAAATACGTCATTGGTATTATCGGTTTGCTGGTGATTCTCGCCATTGCATGGCTGGCAAGTAACGGGAAAAAGCGAGTGAAATTCCGTCCAGTCATTGTCATGATTGTACTGCAATTTATTTTAGGTTATATTCTGCTCAATACAGGTGTTGGGAACTTCCTAGTCGGGGGCTTTGCAAAAGGATTCCAAATGCTTCTAGGCTATGCTGGTGAAGGGATCAACTTCGTATTTGGCGGTTTAATGAATGATAATGCGTCAACTTTCTTTATCAATGTCTTGCTGCCGATCGTCTTCATTTCTGCCTTGATTGGTATCCTGCAGCATTGGCGTATCCTTCCGCTGATCGTACGCGGAATTGGGTATTTGCTTAGTAAAGTCAATGGAATGGGGAAACTAGAATCTTACAACGCCGTAGCGTCAGCGATTTTAGGTCAATCCGAAGTGTTCATTTCCATTAAGAAGCAGCTTGGATTATTACCTCAACAGCGTCTTTATACATTGTGTGCATCTGCGATGTCGACTGTATCAATGTCCATTGTCGGTGCGTATATGCAAATGATTAAACCGGAGTACGTTGTTACAGCACTTGTGCTGAACCTATTTGGTGGATTTATTATTGCGTCTATCATCAATCCATATGAAGTGTCTAAAGACGAAGACATGCTTGAAGTCGTAGAAGAAGAAAGACAATCTTTCTTCGAAATGCTCGGCGAATACATTATGGATGGTTTCAAAGTAGCCATTGTTGTGGCTGCGATGTTGATTGGATTCGTTGCATTAATTGCGATGATTAATGGTATTTTCACAGCTGCCATCGGTGTTTCTTTCCAAGATGTACTTGGATATGTGTTTGCACCATTTGCTTTCCTTGTTGGTGTACCTTGGAGTGAAGCGGTACAAGCAGGAAGTATTATGGCGACCAAAATGGTATCTAACGAATTTGTAGCGATGCTTGCTCTATCTGGCGACGGTCTTCATTTCACTGCTCGTACAGAAGCGATCATTTCTGTATTCCTTGTGTCATTTGCGAACTTCTCGTCTATCGGTATCATTGCTGGAGCAGTGAAAGGCTTAAATGAAAAACAAGGAAACGTTGTCGCACGCTTTGGATTAAAGCTGTTATTCGGTGCAACACTCGTCAGCTTCTTAACAGCAGGCGTTGTCGGTTTGATTTACTAAACTAAAAAAGGAATGGTGAAAACAATGAGAATGGTAGATATCATTGCGAAAAAACGTGACGGAAAAGAATTATCTTCAGAGGAAATTTCTTTCTTTGTCAAAGGTTATACGGACGGAACAATTCCTGACTACCAAGCAAGTGCCTTGGCGATGGCGATTTTCTTCCAAGATATGACGGATCAAGAACGTGCAGATTTAACACTCGCTATGGCAAACTCAGGGGACACGATTGACCTGTCTGCTATCGAAGGTATTAAAGTAGACAAGCATTCAACAGGCGGTGTAGGCGATACAACAACGCTTGTACTCGCTCCTCTTGTTGCAGCACTTGATGTACCTGTTGCAAAAATGTCTGGGCGTGGTCTTGGACATACGGGTGGAACAGTCGACAAGTTAGAGGCAGTCAAAGGCTTCCACGTTGAAATTACAAAAGACGAGTTCATCGAACTGGTGAATCGTCATAAAGTAGCGGTCATTGGACAATCAGGCAACCTGACACCTGCTGATAAAAAACTGTATGCCCTTCGTGATGTAACAGGAACTGTTAACTCAATCCCGCTCATTGCAAGCTCGATTATGAGTAAGAAAATCGCTGCAGGCGCAGATGCAATCGTATTAGATGTGAAAACAGGTGCAGGTGCTTTCATGAAAACACCTGAAGACTCTGAGAAGCTTGCAAAAGCAATGGTTCGTATCGGAAATAATGTTGGCAGACAAACGATGGCTGTCATCTCAGACATGTCTCAGCCGCTAGGATTAGCGATTGGAAATTCCCTTGAAGTGAAAGAGGCGATTGACACGCTTAAAGGCGAAGGCCCTGAAGACTTAAACGAGCTTGTGCTCACATTAGGAAGTCAAATGGTCGTTCTTGCGAAAAAAGCAGAGACACTTGATGAAGCAAGAGAAAAGCTAATTGAAGTCATGAAAAACGGCAAAGCACTTGAGAAATTCAAGGAATTTTTAGAAAACCAAGGTGGAGACGGCTCGATTGTAGATCAACCGGAAAAATTGCCACAAGCACCTTATCAAATCGAAGTGCCGGCAAAAGAATCAGGTGTGATCGCTGAAATCGTCGCAGACGAAATCGGTGTTGCAGCAATGATTCTTGGAGCAGGACGTGCAACAAAAGAAGACGATATCGACCTATCTGTTGGCATCATGCTCAACAAAAAAGTAGGCGATCGTGTAGAAAAAGGCGAATCTCTCGTGACGCTGCATGCAAATCGTGAAGATGTTGCGAATGTCATGGAGAAAATTTATGACAACATCCGCATTGATGACCATGCCGATGCTCCGACTTTGATTCATACAGTGATTACAGAATAAAGAGAAAAAGACAAAAGTGATGAATCGCTTTTGTCTTTTTTTATGTAAATTTTAGGTAGCGCTTCTTCTAGATATGATAAGTTAGATGAATGGGAGGGGATAAACCATGAGAATGCTCAAACTCATTCTCTTTATTTTTGTAGTCTTGATGATCATTGGATTTATCAGCTACTATGTGGGACCAACAACAACACCAAGTTCTTAAGACGAGCAAAAGCTCGTCCCAGCGTGAAGACAAACCCTCGCATTCGGTGTCAGTCCTGCGCGCTGGTGCTCACGAATGTCAAATTCGTTCCGCTCCATTGCTCGTCCTTCCTAGACTGCAAAGGTTTTCTTTCACGCTGAAAAGAAGACAAAGGGCTAAAATAAGCTACATTTTAGCCCTTTGTCTACGGTCTGAGACGAGCAAAAGCTCGTCTTTTTTGATTGAAATAAAAAATTTCACTTTATGAAACAAACCTCTTGCAATCATGAAACAATGGGTGTATATTAGTTGACGAGTCAATGATTGATATATCAACTAATTGATCTGAATAGAAAAGAGGGGATGGCATTGACTGCATTTTGCTCTGAAGAAGCAGAGGTATTATATCGTTTGCAGTGTGTGAACCGTATGATGGGCGTGAAGTTCGAAGCATGCACGGGCATCAGCCAATCAAGACTAGAGTTGCTATCACTGTTATTTCAAGCAGACGAAATCAGCCAGTCCGATTTGCAGAAAAAAGTAAATATTGATAGTGCGGCTGTGACGCGTCACTTAAAACAGTTAGAAACAAAAGGAATGGTCACGCGCAGAAGAAAGCCAGAAGATAATCGAGTCACGCTTGTTCGTCTGACAGAAGAAGGCAGAACAAGAATCGAAGCTTCTAAAAAAGAAAAAGAACGATTTATCTCAGAAATGCTTGAAAACGTAAGTGACGAAGAACGAAAGCTTCTCACTGATGTGCTCATCCGAATACAACAAAACATCGAAAAGATTCAAACAACCTAAAGGAGTGTTTCAACATGGCTACAACATTAAAAACAAACGATTTTATGGAAATTATGAAAGGACGCCGCTCCATTCGTAACTATGATCCAGCAGTGAAAATTAGCAAAGAAGAAATGACGGAGATTTTAGAAGAGGCAACAACAGCACCATCATCAGTGAATGCTCAGCCTTGGCGCTTCATGGTCATTGACAGCCCAGAAGGAAAAGAAAAGCTTGCACCACTCGCAAAATTCAACCAAACACAAGTAGCTACATCATCAGCTGTCATCGCTGTGTTTGCAGATATGAAAAACAATGAATACTTAGAAGAAATTTATTCAAAAGCAGTAGAAAATGGCTACATGCCGCAGGAAGTAAAAGAAAGACAAATTGCTGCATTAACTGCACATTTTGAAGCTCTTCCAGAGCAAGTGAATCGTGAAACGATCTTAATTGACGGTGGACTTGTGTCAATGCAACTGATGCTTGCTGCTCGTGCGCATGGCTATGATACAAACCCAATTGGCGGATATGACAAAGAAGTCATCGCTGAAACATTCGGCTGGGATAAAGAGCGCTATGTACCAGTTATGCTTCTATCCATTGGGAAAGCGGCTGACGAAGGTTATGCTTCTTACCGTTTACCGATCGATCGCATCACAGAGTGGAAATAATTTTTAAAAAAAGGGAGACGATCATATGATTATTATTCATGCAGGGATGACCATTCATCCAGAGAAAGAAAACGTATTTCTAGAAGAAATCAACGGTTTAATGAAAGCTTCACAGGAAGAAGCAGGCAATGTGTCCTACAAGCTTTTCAAGGATACAGAGAAAGAAAACACCTTTTTAATGGTAGAAGTGTGGAAAGATGAAGCAGCGGTTCAAAGCCATAATGCAAGTGCACATTTCCAAGCTTTCGTCGCAAAGGCAAAAGAATTTTTAGCCGCTCCACTTGATGTTGTTGCATATCAAGGAGAGCAGCTTTCATAGAAAAACAACAAACACCCTAGGCATTTATAGCCTAGGGTTCTTTTATTTTCGACAATTCGTTCCACCTATTTCAATCTCGTATTGTGCATTTTCCACAAAGTTTCTGAAAATAAAATGTTTTTCGACTTAAGTATATTGGAATATGCTAGAATTAGATATTATTTATTACCAAATTAGGGAGGAACCAATATGAAAAAAGGGAAATGGACGAGCATCGCACTAACAGCTGTCCTCAGTTTAGGCACATTGACAGCTTTCAGCACCCCTCTATCTGCCCACACCTCAGAAAAGTCAACATCCTCAGATGGTGGTCATTATTCAGGTATTCCATTCGACGCAAGTGTTGTCAATGAAGACCGCCTCATCAAAGCCTTGAAAAAACAAGGAAAGATCAAAAAGAATGCCAATGAGGCAGAAACCCAAAAAGCATTAAAGAACTACTTAAAGAAAAAAGAAGAAGCAGCGATGAAACAAAGCGCAAGTACCTTAACAGAAGAACCTGAATTCCTAAAAGAATACAAACAAAATGTACATAATAAACTAGCCAAAAAGAAAAAGTTAAAGAAGCATAAAGGAAAAGAAGGCAATCAAGTAAAGCCGGTGAAAAAGGAAAAATATAAAGGCGACGTCCGTAATGATAAAGTTTTGGTCTTATTAGTAGATTTTAAAGATTATAAGCATAATAGTATTAAAAAAGAAGAGACTGATATGTACTATGACAAGTACGATCAGCAGCATTACCAAGATATGCTTTTCGGAAAAAATGGCTACATCGGTCCAGATGGTAAAAGAAAAGTATCTATGAAGCAGTATTATGAAAAGCAGTCCGGTGGAAGCTACACGATTAGTGGAACAGTAGCTGGATGGTATACAGCCAAGCATGAAGCAGCATATTATGGCGGGAACGTACCAGACGAATCAGGCAGTGACGGCAGACCGCGCGAATTGGTGAAAGAAGCCCTCGAAGCAGCGGCAAAGGATCCAAACATTGACCTTGGTGAATATGATCAATGGGACCGCTATGATATGGATGGGGACGGTGTTTATAATGAGCCGGACGGTATCATTGACCACCTCATGGTTGTACACGCTGGCGTAGGTGAAGAAGCTGGCGGCGGACAGCTTGGCTCTGACGCGATTTGGTCGCATCGCTGGTCACTTGGTGATGTATTTGAGATTCCAAACACTGAATCAGAAGTGGGTCAAGGCGGAAAGTTAGGCGCTCTAGATTATACGATTGAGCCTGAAGATGGCGCAGCAGGCGTGTTCACACATGAATTTGGACATGATCTTGGTCTGCCTGATGAATACGATACACAATACACAGGCAGAGGAGAGCCCGTTTCTTATTGGTCTATCATGTCAAGCGGAAGCTGGGCAGGTAAAGTACCTGGTACGGAACCAACAGGTTTTAGTCCATATGCAAAAGAAATGCTTCAAAACTTGCATGGCGGCAACTGGCTTTCTGGAAAAACCATTGATGGTAAGACATTAACAAAAAGCAAAACAGTTTTAATCGATGAAGCAGCAACAAAAGGAACCAACCATGATGCGGTTCGAGTCGATTTGCCAGATAAAGAGATTGTGGTCACTCAGCCTGCACAAGGGCAATATTCATACTTCAGCGGAACAGGTGACAATTTGAATGCTACCATGACGACATCAGGGATTGATTTGTCGAAGGGAAGCAAAGCCGAGCTTACGTTTAAAGCATGGTACGATATCGAAGAAGATTATGACTATGCGTATGTAGAAGTTCGTGAAACTGGGACAGACAAATGGACAACCATTGCTGGTAATATTACGAATGATCGAAATGAGGCAGGAGCGAATGAAGGCAATGGCATCGATGGAAAATCAGATGGCTGGGTAGATGCATCCTTTGATCTTTCTGCTTATGCAGGGAAGAAGATCGATCTGCAATTCCGCTATACAACCGATGCAGGATATTCACTGCCAGGTTTATTTGTAGATGATCTAAAGATTACAGTAGATGGATCAAAAGTGTGGTCAGATGATGCCGAGGGAACGTCCACGTTCACTTTTAATGGATTCTCTCAATCTAATGGAAAACAATATGCCGCTCAGTATTATTTACTAGAATGGCGCTCTTATGCTGATGTCGATAAAGGCTTAAAGCATATCAAACGAGGAGCAAGTCTGATGAGCTATAATAACGGTTTGGTCGTGTGGTACGTCGATCAATCGTACAGTGATAACTGGGTTGGAAAACATCCAGGGAACGGCTTCCTTGGAGTCGTAGATGCAGATCAACAAGTGTTGAAATGGAGTGACGGCTCTATTGCAGCGACAGGTTTCCAAGTACATGATGCAGCATTCTCTTTGAATCCAAGCACCAAGCTGAATATTGATTATACAGCGACAACAGGCTTAACCTTAGAGGATCGCTATATCCGCCCAACGCGTACATTTAGTGATAAAAAGAACTATGTGAATCCAAATAACCCGGATGCAGGACGTGATGTGCCAACATACGGCCTATCCTTTAAAGTCGTCGGACAAAGTAAGGACCGTTCTGTTGGAAAGGTATTAATTTCTAAAAGCAACTAAACAAAAAGCCGGATTCTATCCATGAATCCGGCTTTTTGATACGTTAAGACATGGATTTTTAGCGTATGACTCGTCTTTGATCGAATGTTTGTTCTTTTTTATTTTGATATCCGAATGAAACCATTATATAATAGAGATTGGAAGGTTTTTCTTTCATTCAATGTTCTTTTTAGTTGTTAAAAAACCAAGAAAGGATGAGCGTTACCAATGAGTTGTGTCACTGCCAAGCAATTAAAGGTGATTCGAGGGACGATGCAGACTTTTTGCAGCCATTTAGAGTATGATGGCCACGGTAAGCTTCATATTAATACCATCATGGCTTTTATTAAAAAGGAATTTGGTGTAAGAAAAATGAAAGACATTCCACAAAGTCGTTTTCATGAGGCGTTAGAGCTAATCCAAGACTTTGATTTATACACGGACAAAATACAAATACGAGACCGTCTATCAGAAAGGAATTCACTAAATTGAATATTTTAGCAATGATTTTAGTAGGAATTGTCGCTTTAGAGCACATTGTCATCATGTTACTAGAAATGTTTTTTATGGAATCAAAAATGGCGAAAAGATCTTTCAATCTGCCTGAACACTTACAAAAGGATCCAAATGTGAAAGTGATGTTTGCTAATCAAGGGCTATACAATGGCTTTCTAGCTGCTGGACTCATTTGGGGGCTCATTCTTGGTTCGAATACCGTAGGATATATGATTCAGCTATTTTTCGTTCTTTGTGTGTTCATCGCAGCAGTATTTGGCGGTGTGACGTCTAATAAATCGATTATCATCAAACAAGGGTTACCAGCTTTTCTTGCATTAATTGCACTTATCCTGGCTATATAATCCTATCAGCGTGATAGAAAACCTTTGCAGTTTAGGAAGGACGAGCATCGGAGCGAATTTGACATTGGTGAGCACCGAAGCGCAGGACTGACACCGAATGCGAGGGTTTGTCTACACAGTAAAGCCGCCCCAGAGGGCGGCTTTTATCTTTTACGCATTCCCATCAAACGAATAATGGACGTAAGACAAAGGGCAACAGCGACAGCCAATATGATTTTTCCATACATGACGCCCGTAAGATTCATTAAAAAGACAGCCAATATGATACAGAGCGTGATGATAATCATCACAATCGAATAGGTTTTCATCTCTTTTTCCACTCCTTTTAAATTCCCTCTAGCGCAAGAGGTCTGTCAATTGTTTCTCATATTATATCATTTCATCACAATTTTACATGAAATTCCCTGTCAATAGAATGTGACAGAATGATTAGATTTGAAGTGAGGCTATATTTTTTAAAAAATCGGGTATAACATAAAGAGTTGTATCCAAGTCTGATTGCTTGATATTTAATTGTGCAAAATATAAAATAGCCACATGATAAATAGAAAGGATGATAAAGTTGAGCAAGAACGTTTTATTAGTATCAACAAGCAGCTCAGAAATGAACGGACACCCAACAGGCTTATGGCTAGAAGAATTGGCCGAGCCATTTCATATTTTTAAAGAAAATGGACTCAACGTGCAAATTGTTTCAATAAAAGGTGGAACAGTACCGATCGATAAAAATTCAATTCCTGAAGGAGTTCCAGCACAATATCAAGATGTGTATGAATTACTTCAAGACACAAAGGCACTGACAGATGTAAACCCAGCTGAGTATGATGGCATTTTCTTTGCTGGAGGACATGGCCCAATGATCGACTTTGCATCCAATCAATTGGTTGCCGATGCGATCTTAGCGATTTCAGACAAAAATGGAGCCGTTGGGGCAGTTTGCCATGGCGTTTCTGCCTTTGTTGATGTGAAGGATCGTGATGGAAAATCATTTATCGACGGCAAGAAAATAACAGGATTCACAAATGAGGAAGAGGATGCTGTTCAGCTGACATCTAAAGTTCCATTTTTATTGGAAACAAAACTTCGCGAGCAAGGGGCAGCATTTGAAAAAGGCGATGCATTTGCGCCATTCGCTGTTGTAGATGGACAAATCATTACTGGACAAAATCCAGGATCAAGTGCAGAAACAGCACGCTTATTTGTCAAAACCATTGCATAAATCATCAAAAAAACCAGTCGTGACTCATACGGCTGGTTTTTTGTTATAAAAATTTCCTAAAAAAGTCCAAAACAAGTATTAGAAAAATGGTAAAATAATCACAGGGTAAAAAACCCAAATTAGGGAAAAGGGGATGTTCCTGTGAGAGCATTTTATGTCAAAATCACCGCCGCCTTACTGTCTATTTTATTGGTCACAACAGGTTTATTTTCACCAGCAATCAAAGCAGAAGATGCACCAAAATCAAGTGAAAAAGTATCGCCACTGACTGAAAAAGCCATTCAGCAAGTGCAAGAGTCGTTTGAAAAGCAGGATAAAGGGACTGCGGTTCAACAGAAGGAAGTAAAAAAATCATTTAAAGTAGATAAGAAAAAGGGAATAAGTATTAAACGAAAAGCGGCTGCAGATGGAAAGATGCGCACGTCTGCCGTTCGCTCTATTGATGGACTAGCCATTAATCAATCGGCAGTTTTAAACGAGGAAGATCCAGTTGATTTATGGTTCTTAAGTACATCGTCCCCTCAGGCGCTCATCAGCAGGATTACCTCTCCAAATGCTGATTATTTCGTTCAGTTATTTGTTATTGATTATGAAGAAGGACAAGCTTATCCAACGGATCTGATTCAACCAGCAGGCAGTCTGCTTGCGTTAAGCAATTTACCAGCGGGTGATTATGCGTTTGGTATTACTAGCGGTGGAGACTTTGGAGACTCATATACATTACAGGTGAATGCAAAAAACCCACCAAATTTCACAGGTGCTGAATCCCTGTCATCAACATTGCAATACTTTGTTGCTTCGTATGCCAATGGGGATGTTTTCGCAAATGGTACAAAAGTGTATAACAAACAATCTAAGACCGCCGATTATAAATGGGAGCGTGTATTTTATTTCTCATATGATGGAAAATATCAACAGAGAACGCATTCTGTTGACAGTGTAAAAGTGAAAAGTATTTCGGCACCAGTATCGTACTCTGCTCCATACGCGAGTTCCTCTGAGGCCATTCTTGTCTACTTAGATGTGGAGACATTATTTATGTATCATGAATCATCGTTTGCTAGTGGGCAGTACTACCATAGCAGCTTTGTTGATACTCTCGGAAAGACAACGCCAAGGCGTTTAGACATTGATGATCTGACCAATTATGGCGATCATATTTTGGCTGTTGATATAAAGACAGGAAAGCCAATTGATTTCTTCAGTGTCCTTAATTTCTACTATGCAGCAGGGATCGAGAAGCTGCCAACGATCAATACATTGAATTAAGATCGGCAGTTGACATCAAATCGCCACATGTGTAGAGTAAAGATAATTAAATGACAAAAGTCCACTAGGGGAGTCATGTATGACTGAGACAAGAGAAAATCTTGGACCCTTTGAACCTGATCTAGTTTGTACTAGCGGAGGGAAGTGGAGCTGGACCTTGTCTTATTCATGATTGAATCGATAAGAAGGCCGCTCCATTTGGGGTGGCTTTTTCATTTATTCAACTGAAAAAGAGGAGGCTTTTTTTATGACATTTTCAACCCAATTAAGGCAAGAAGCAGAACCATTATTTGAAGCGATTTATCAGCATCCGTTTGTGAGAGGACTCGCAGCAGGAGAACTCGAAAAGGAACAGATCATTCATTATGTCAAACAGGATGCAGAATATTTAAATGCCTTTATTAAAATTTATGCGGCAGCCATTAGCAGATGTACAGACAGAGAGGACATTACCTTTTTCCATCAACAAATGGCTTTTGTCCTTGATAGTGAGACACATCCTCATCAAAACCTTTGCCGGGTGGTAGGTGTCGCTTATGATGAACTTCAAGGTGCGTCTTTGGCGCCAAGTGCTCATCACTATATTCATCACATGCTGCAAGTCGCCGAGGAAGGGACGCTAGGAGAAATCATTGCGGTTTTGCTCCCTTGCCCTTGGACCTATTGGGAAATAGGCAAACGAATGCTCAGAGATGTAGAGCCCGATCCTGCCCATCCATTCTATGAGTGGATCACGTTTTATGGCGGGTTAACGGACTCTGTTACAGTGGAGCTTTGCAAACGGCTTGATCAGTGGGCGGAAGAAGCAAGTGAGAAGGAAAAGAAGAAAATGAAACAGCACTTCATCTTAAGCTGTCAGCTTGAGTATAAATTCTGGGACATGGCCTTTACTGTCGAAGAGTGGCCTGTCCAAATGGAGGTGCATTCTTCATGACATGGAAGATGAAAGAAGTCGTTCTTGCTGTCATTTTATCAGTGGCATGCGGAGTCATCTATTTAGGGTGGTCGACTCTTTATTTACCGATTACAGCCCTTGTCGGTCCAGCAGGAGGCAACATCATGTTCGGAATTTGGGTCATTGCTAGTCCAATCGTTGCTTACATTATCCAAAAGCCAGGCGCTGCCCTCATCGCAGAAACAGCTGCCGCTGCCGTGGAATTACTGACAGGCAGCCACTTCGGTCTTTCTGCGCTTTTGATTGGTGTATGCCAAGGACTTGGAGCAGAAATCGCCTTCGCTCTATTTGGCTATAAGCGATATCGCATGTGGACACTCATGTTGTCTGGTGCCTTTGCAGCAGTAGGGGCAATGGCATATAGCCTCATTGCCAATGGATTCGGCTATTACACGCCTCAAGTGTTACTCATGACTCTTGTCACTCAAGTCATCAGCGGTATGTTACTCGGCGGTTGCTTGGCAAAGGTTGTGGTGGATGCTTTATCTAAAACGGGTGTGCTGAATCAATATGCCATCATGAAAGAAAAACGAAGTAAGGGTGACCAGCATGGATTCATTTCTCGCGTGCAGTAATCTCACTGTCCGTTTTTATGAACAGCCGAATCCCGTTCTTCATCAAGTATCTCTTTCTATTCAAAAGGGGGAAAAGGTGCTGATATTAGGACCAAGTGGAAGCGGGAAATCTACGCTGATTTCTGTGCTTGCTGGCATTATTCCAGAGCATATGGAAGCTGAAGTACAGGGAGAAGTGATGCGGCAAAGGCATACTGGTGTCATGTTTCAAGACCCAGATTCGCAGTTTTGTATGCACCGAGTCAATGAAGAAATTGCGTTTAGCTTAGAGAATCGATCTGTCCCTCGAGAACAAATGGATGACATGATTCAACATCTCATGAAAAAGGTACAGCTGGATGTCGACCCAAATACAGATATTCATACTTTATCAGGCGGAATGAAACAGCGGTTGGCGCTTGCTTGTTTACTAGCATTAGAGCCAGATGTCCTGTTCTTTGATGAACCGACAGCACAGCTTGACCCAGCAGGAAGAATGGAGATATTTCAATTGCTTCAGCAGCTTTCGGCTGAACAGAATCAGACGATGATTTTTGTGGAGCATGTGTTAGACGGTGTCATCGAGTGGATGGATCGGGTGATCTTATTAGATCATCAAGGCTGTATTATAGCAGATGGAACGCCAAAAGACGTGATGAACACATTTGAGGGAGAAATGAAAGAAGCCGGCATTTGGCGTCCGAAAATATTTCCCGAGAAATGGTCCACTATCGTACAAGATTCATTTCATCCACTGAGTCAAACACTCTTGCAAACCTTTGAGGCGAGAAAAGAACGTCATGAGAAATTGTCATCAACAAATCGAGAGATCATTATTCGCACAGATCATCTACAATTAAGCTACGGGAAAAAAAGCATTATAGATGACCTGCACCTTGATATAAAAGCAGGAGATTGGGTTGCGATCATTGGTGAAAATGGCAGCGGAAAAAGTACGTTTCTTAAACATGTCATCCGTTTAGAACCAATAAAGAAAGGTCACATTTTTTTAAAAGGAAAACACCTGAAAAAGTGGTCTGACCGAACATTATATGAAAAAGCCGGCTTTGTATTTCAAAATCCAGAACTTCAATTTATACAGGACACAGTGTTTGATGAAATCGCATTTGGTGGGAGACAGCGAAATTGGCCAGAGCCTGTGGTGCAAGAAAAAACGAATCAGCTATTGGCAGAGTTCGGCCTAGAGAAGCATAGAGACGTGCATCCTTTCACCTTAAGTTTAGGACAAAAAAGAAGATTAAGTGTTGCCACGATGCTTCTTTTTGATCAGGATGTTCTCATTTTAGATGAGCCGACCTTCGGGCAGGATGAGAAAACGGCGAGGGAGTTAATCCGGCGTTTAAAAGAACGGCAACGACAAGGCACCACCATTATCATGGTCACACATGATATGGAACTCGTCGATGAGTGCGCTGATCAGGTGCTTGTTTTTCATCAAGGGGAGCATGTATATGATGGTTCGCCTTTTGATTTATTTTCTCATCAGGAACTTGTCACTTCGTGTGAGCTGAGAGTGCCGTTACATTATCGCTATATGGCTGAAAGAAAGGAAGTGATGACGATTGCAAAGTAATCACTCCTTTCTATCCACTGTAAATCCAGTCATGAAATTACTCGCCCATCTCCTTGCGATGTGCTGTCTGATGGCTATTTCTGATCCTAAAACGACGTTCATCATCTGGCTGTTTGCACTTGGAATTGGACTTGTCCTAGGCGGCTGGAATTTGAAATACCTCATCACCAGACTTGTACCTTATCTGCTCTTTTTCATTCTCGTGTTTTGGATGATGGCGGCCTTTGGCAAGGGAGATCATACAGTTTGGAAGTGGGCATGGTTTCATATCACGGAGGAGAGTTTAAGAAATGGGCTGACCATTTCTTTTAGAATGCTTGGGTTTGTGACATTTGGTCTCCTTTTTACATCAACAACTGATTTGACGGCCTTTATGATGAGCTTAATCCATCAATGCCGAATGTCACCCAAATGGGCATATGGGATGCTGGCAGGCTTCCGGTTTATCCCGTTGTTTCAAAGTGAATTGAAGCAAATGAAGGCTGCACATAAAATTAGAGGTTACAAGCAAAAAAACAGCTGGAAAGCCTTTATACGTTATGCACTCCCCCTTTTCACGCAAGGCGTACGGAAATCTGAACGACTAGCCATTGCGATGGAAGCAAGAGGCTTCACAGGGACGAGGGAGAGAACATATTATCATGTCATCAGCACTTCATGGATCGACTGCATGTATCTTTTTTTCATCGTCATCAGTGTGTTGATATGCATGTTCTTTTTTTAAAAACAGCCACATTCTCTTGATAGAATGTGGCTGTTTTATATGTCTTAGGTCATTTGGTTGATATTAGTACACATTGCAGGCTGTAATAGATCATATAAAGAACCGATAAAGAGAGTGTACTGAGAAAAAGAGAGGATGAACGTGAGCGAATGTCACAGAGAATTAATAACATAATAGACGCTTTACCAATCGTTGGACTAGCTATGAGAGAGCAGCTAACCTTTTCTGTATTAGGGAAAGAGAAGGTTCTTTATTATCAGCAGCACGGGAACATTGACTTAGGGTTTAAAGCAGGGGACGTTGTAGCTCCCGGGTTCCAAAACTTTTCGATGTTGAAAAATGGGAGAGAGCCATCATTTATCCAGATTCCTAAAGAGGTGTACGGAATTCCTATGGACATCGTCGCCGTCCCGATTAAAGATGACAATGGTCAAGTAATCGCTGCCTTCTGTGTAGCATATGACCAAACGAATCAACAACGATTAGAACACATTATGACGGAAAGTAACGATGCTTCCGAAAAACTGGTCGCGATGGTACAGCAAGTGGCTGCACATTCAGAGGAACTACAAGCGACAAGTGAACAAATTCTACAAAATACAAAAACCACTGTCGAAAATTCCTCTAAAATCAATCAAGTGTCTAATCTCATCAAAGGTATCTCTGATCAAACGAACTTACTTGGACTCAATGCATCCATTGAGGCTGCAAGAGTCGGTGAAGCAGGTGCAGGCTTTGGGGTGGTTGCTACGGAAGTGAGAAAGCTGTCTACTCACGCGAAGCAAGCAACGACTGATATTGAAACAGCGCTAAAAGATGTGCAAGGCTCTATCAAAGGAATGGAAGAAGAAATAGCACAAATCGTGGCTTCATCTGAACATCAAGCAGAACTCGTTGGCACTTTCACAAAAATTATTGAGGGGCTGCACGAAACGAACGAAACGATGAAATCATTGGCAACAGACTTAGTGAATTATCAAGTGAAATAAATAAACGAATCACAAAACCTCCAGCCGTATCGGAGGTTTTTTAACGTGTTGGAGTGAGTTTTTTGTCATGATATTGACCGGTTTTTCACTGACAGGGAAGTTACACTTCTGTATGATAGAAAAAGAGAGACCTGTTTTGATCATTAGACCTATACATAAGGAGGAAGCCCATCTTGACACAATCAGCAAAGCTGCAAGAAGTACTTGCGCCTTACCGTCCATTGTTAGATCAAACTGAAAAACCACTGATTCAATTACAGATAAAACAAGGAAAAACAGGACCATATGACAGCAAAATATCAGGTGATCCTTATTTCCCAAAAAACGACGAATATCCCGTTGATGGAGAAGGCCATCCTATGAAGCTGCTGGCACAAATCAATTTCGGCCAGCTGCCAAAGCTGAAAGATTACCCAGAAACAGGACTTTTGCAAGTGTTTATTTCTGTACATGATGATCTTTATGGGATGAATATTGACCATAAAACAGAGCAAAAAGATTTTCGGATCAAATTTATTGAGGAACCTTTCTTAGCTGAAGAAGACTTATTGACTGATTTTTCATTCGTGAAAATTCCTGACGATTTTTATTTTCCAGTTACGAAGGAAGGTGCGATTACAGGTGAATTATCAAGCGAAACGATCAGTGTAGGAGATTTCCGCTTTGAAAAAGTCACAGGAAAGCAAAGCTGGGATCTATTCGAAGATGCTGTTGGTATTGATGGTGATGAAGCAGATACTTTACTAGATGAATTTTATGAGACAGCAAGTGGCTTTGGCCACAAAGTAGGCGGATACCCAGGTTTTACACAAGAAGACCCGCGTACCTATGTAGACCAAGAACATAGTGTGCTATTATTGCAAATTGACTCAGATGATGAAGTGGACATGTTGTGGGGAGATTGCGGCATTGCTAACTTTTTTATCAAACCAGAAGACCTCAAACGAAAACATTTCGAAAATGTCGTCTATAATTGGGATTGCTCCTAATTTTGTAAAAAACACTCTTTTTGAAGAGTGTTTTTTGTCTATTTTTAGCCTTTTTGCCCCTAAATCGTCATTTCTGAGAGGTAATATGTCATTCTTTCTAGTTGACCGTATCAAAAAAAAATGTAAAATCATCTTAAAGTCCTCTTTTTTGAAAATAATAATAAAATGACATATCAATCAACAATGAAATGCTCGAAAAAGCGGAATGTACTGGGGGGGATCAATTGATCATTTCGAAAGTAATCAACAATAATGTGGTCAGTGCGTATGATGACGAGCAGCATGAGCTGGTCATTATGGGCAGAGGGATTGCGTTTCAAAAGAAAAGCGGAGACCCAATTGACGAAGAACGTATCGAAAAAGTATTTTCCATTCAAAATAAAGATATATCAGAAAAATTCAAAACCCTGCTTTATGATATTCCGATCGAGTATATGCAAGTGTGTGAGGCAATTATCGATTACGCGAGAACGACCCTTAACAAAAATTTAAATGACAGCATCTATGTCACATTAACGGATCATATTACCTTTGCTATTGAACGTCATCAAAAAGGAATGGACATAAAAAATGCCTTGCTTTGGGAAATCAAACGGCTGTACAAAGAGGAATTCATGTGTGGTGTAGAAGCGATTCGGATCATACAGGACAAGCTCAACATCCACCTACCCGAGGATGAAGCAGGCTTTATTGCGATGCATATTGTCAATGCAGAACTGAATGAGGAAATGCCGAATGTCATTCAAATTACAAAACTGATTCAAGATATTTTGAACATCGTAAAGTATCATTTCCAAATTGATTTGGACGAAGAATCATTAAATTATTTCCGTTTTGTCACGCATTTGAAGTTTTTTGGACAGCGTCTGTTTAACGAAACACAAATGGAAAATCAAAATGAGTTTCTGTATGAAGTGGTAAAGGAAAAAAATACAGCCGCTTTTCAATGTGCGGAGAAAATTAATGACTATGTTCAAAAAGAATACAACCGAAGTCTCATAGAAGATGAGATGTTATACTTAACTTTGCACATCGATCGAGTCATAAAAAGAAAATAAATCAAAAAGAAAGCGTTGACATATCAAAATTAACATGCTAATTTATAACTATAAACTCAATAACCCACAATCTTTTAGGATTGTTACTGGTCAAGCAGGCAAAACCTAAATCATTGTCCCTATCTTTGATAAGGCATGATTTAGGTTTTTTTGTATCTAAAGGCTTATAAAATTGAATAACGATCAATCGCTATGAAGGATTGTTACTGGTTAAGCAGGCAAAACCTAAATATCGATTAATGTCTGAATCGCTATTTTTCGGGCATTAATGGATGTTTAGGTTTTTTCTATATCAAGATGAAATCAACGATTGGAGGGTAACACAATGAACCACAAACAAACAGCAAAAGAAGTTCTAGAGCTTGTCGGCGGTGAAAAGAATGTAAAGCAAGTCACGCATTGTATGACAAGACTTCGCTTCAATTTATACGATGAAAGCAAAGCGGATAAGGAGAAGCTGCAATCAACAGATGGCGTCATGGGCGTGAATCAAAGCGGTGGTCAATACCATGTCATTATTGGCAACGACGTATCAAACGTCTATCAAGCAATGATTGCTGATTCTGGGTTATCAACAGATGTAAAGTCAGGCGATTCAGAAGAAGCATCAAAACAAAATGTGATTTCAAAGCTTTTCGATTTTATCTCTGGTGTCTTCACACCGATTCTTCCAGCCATCGCTGGAGCTGGTATGATCAAAGGAATCTTGGCATTAATGCTGACGTTCCAATGGATCTCAGATAAAAGCAGCACATATGCGATTTTAACAGCTATCGGAGACGGAGCCTTTTACTTCTTACCGATTCTGCTCGCTGTAAGCGTCGCCAAAAAAATTGGCACAAATCAGTATATCGCCGCTGCCATTGCAGCAGCCGCACTGCACCCGCAGCTCACTGCCTTACTAGGTGCAGGAAATACAGAATTTCTAGGCTTGCCAGTGGTTGCCGTTGTGTACTCTTCATCGGTGATTCCAATTCTACTCACTATCTGGCTCGGCTCATATGTGGAAAGATTCGCAGAAAAATATAGTCCGAAATCACTAAAAATCATTCTTGTTCCAACAGTTACACTTCTTGTCGTGGTACCAGTTATGCTCATCGCGGTTGGACCGCTTGGTGGGATTATCGGAAATGGCCTTTCAGGTGGAATTGATTTATTGTTCAAACATGCAGGTATTTTGGCCGGACTCTTAATCGGTGGCTTTATGTCACCATTGATCATTACGGGCATGCACTATGCACTACTTCCAATCATGATCAACAACATTACATTAAACGGTTTTGACTTCATTCTTCCAATGATGTTTGTAGCGAATATGGCACAAGCAGGCGCAGCATTCGGTGTCTTCTTAAGATCAAAAAACAAAACATTCAAATCATTGGCGATGTCTACAAGTATCACTGCGTTAATGGGTATTACTGAACCTGCTATGTATGGTGTGAACATGCGATTGAAAAAACCGTTCCTTGCAGCCCTCATTGGTGCAGCAGCAGGCGGCGTGTTCATGTCTATCTTCAAAGTAAAGTCATATGTGATATCAGGATCAGCAGGTCTTCCAGGTCTCCCAACGTTCATTGGACCGACATTTGTTTACTCCATCATTGGATTAGTGATCGGCTTTGTTGTAGCAACCATCATGACACTTGTTCTAGGGTTCAAAGATGTACCAGTGAAAGATGATACAAAAGCAGACAAACCAGAAGAAAAGAAAGACACAGTAGCGCTTCAAAATGAAGTGGTACAAAGCCCGCTTGAAGGTCAACTAAAGCCGCTCAATCAAGTAAATGATGCAACATTCTCTAATGAAATCATGGGTAAAGGAACAGCCATTGTTCCAACAGTTGGACGTGTAGTAGCACCGTTCAACGGCAAGGTTGAAACCATTTTCCAAACGAAACATGCCATTGGTTTAAAGAGTGATCAAGGCACAGAGCTTCTCATCCATGTGGGGATTGATACAGTAAAACTTGGCGGTAAACATTTCACAAGTCATGTAGAGTCAGGTGATCTTGTTCAAGCAGGAGATCTGCTAGTTGAATTTGATATCGAGGGCATTCAGCAAGAAGGCTATGATGTAACAACGCCAATTATCGTCACCAACACAAATGATTATGCACAAGTTAATGCGAAAACAGATGGGGCGATTACAGTAAAAGAGACATTGCTTACAGTCAGTGTAGAAGAAAATGAGGAGGGCATTCAACATGACCAATTTAGAAAAAACATTTCCTAAAGGTTTCTTATGGGGCGGCGCAGTAGCCGCCAACCAAATTGAAGGTGCTTATAACAAAGATGGAAAAGGCTTATCGACAGCGGATGTATCACCACACGGTATTATGCACCCATTCGATGAATCAATGAAAGACCTTAACTTATATCATGATGCGATCGACTTCTATCATCGCTACAAAGAAGATATTGCCCTGTTTGCAGAAATGGGATTCAAGTGCTTCAGACTATCCATTTCTTGGCCACGTATTTTCCCAAATGGCGACGATGCGGAACCGAATGAAGCGGGCCTCGCTTTCTATGAAAAAGTATTTGATGAACTGCATAAGCATGGAATTGAGCCAGTTGTCACGATCTCTCACTATGAAATGCCACTTGCACTTGTGAAAAACTACGGCGGATGGAGAAACCGTAAGCTTGTGGGTCTTTATGAAACATACGCTAAAACATTGTTCACTCGCTTTAAAGATAAAGTGAAATATTGGATGACCTTCAATGAAATTAACGTCGTCTTACATGCTCCATTCACAGGGGGCGGCCTTGTATTTGAAGAAGGCGAAGACGAGAAAAGCATTCAATATCAAGCAGCGCATCACCAATTTGTTGCAAGTGCTCTAGCTGTTAAAGCAGGACACGAAATCATTCCAGATGCGAAAATCGGTTGTATGATTGCAGCGATGACCACATATCCGTACAGCTCAAGACCTGAAGATATGTTTGCTGCGATTGAACAAGATCGTAAAACATTGTTCTTCTCAGATGTACAGGCAAGAGGCTATTACCCTGGATACATGAAACGTTATTTCCTGGAAAATAACATCAACATTGAGTTCCAAGACGGTGACGAAGACATTCTAAAAAACCATACAGTCGACTATATCGGCTTCAGCTATTATATGAGTTTTGTGACAAGTACAGATCCAGAGGTTCTTGGACAAGTTACTGGTGGTAACCTATTTGAAGGCGTGAAAAACCCTTATCTAGAAGCAAGTGATTGGGGCTGGCAAATTGATCCAAAAGGACTTCGTACAACACTAAACCAACTATATGACCGCTACCAAAAACCATTGTTTATCGTAGAAAATGGATTGGGTGCTGTGGATCAAGTAGAAGAAGATGGCTCCATTCAAGACGATTATCGAATTGATTACCTCAGAAGTCATTTGCTTGAGGCAAGAGAAGCGATCGCAGACGGCGTTGATCTGATCGGCTATACAAGCTGGGGCCCAATTGATCTTGTCAGTGCATCAACAGCTGAAATGAAAAAACGCTACGGCTTCATTTATGTCGACCGCGACAATGAAGGCAACGGTACATTAGATAGAAAGAAAAAGAAAAGCTTTGATTGGTATAAACAAGTGATTGCGACAAGTGGAAAGCATTTAGACGCATAAAAAAGAGAGACAAACCGCTGATCAAACGGTTTGTCTCTTTTTATTGTGAGTGGACTATGATGTCCACACTTGATCCGCAATCTCAATCACATGACGCAGCTTTTCCCATTGCTGTTCTTCTGTTAACAAATTGCCTTCCTCTGTTGAGGCGAATCCACATTGTGGGCTCAAACAAATTTGGTTGATGTCCACATATTGAGCCGCTTCCTCGATTCTTCTTTTGATCTGATCAACGGGTTCGAGTTCCCCATACTTTGAAGTGACAAGACCTAGTACGATTTGAAGGTTTGGATTCTTCACATAACGCAGGGGTTCAAATCCGCCAGAACGGTCATCGTCGAATTCTAAAAAGAGACCATCCAAATCCAGACCGGCAAAAATCGTTTCTGCCGCTGCCTCATAACCACCTTCGGCTGCCCAAGTTGATTTAAAGTTACCACGGCAAATGTGCATGGTGATCACTAAATCATCTGGTCGATCGGCAACCGCTTCATTGATTGTTTTCGCAAACGATTCACGCAGTTCATCTTCCTCGCGGCCAAAAGCTTTGATTTGTTCATGTCCTTTTTCAGAAAAGAACACAGCCCAAGCTGTATCATCTAGCTGTAAGTAACGGCAGCCTGCATCATAAAAAGCACGGATGGCTTTTTTATAAGCTTGTGCCACGTCATGGTGAAAATCATCTAAGCTGTCGTACACACCTTCTTCAAGATTTCCACGGAAAAAGAGCATATTCGGACTTGGAATCGTCATTTTAGCCGTATGATCACCCGCGATGCTGTGAAGGAAGCGATAATCCTCCAGCATTGGATGATCAGTAAAATCAATCTTACCTGTTACTTTGATGCCTCTCGCTTTTGTCGTCGTATTGTGGAATTGAATGCCTTGGTCTGCTTCAAATCCTTCGACCCCATCTAGCCCTTCTAGAAAGTCAAAATGCCACCATGCACGTCTGAATTCTCCATCTGTGACAACCTCTAATCCAATTTCTTTTTGCTTCTCTACAATACGAGTGATTTCTTCGTTTTCAATTTGTCTGAGCTGTTCTGCTGTCAGTGTACCGTCTGCTTTTTGCTTGCGGGCTTCTTTGATGCGTTCAGAACGAAGTAAACTCCCTACTTGATCTGCGCGAAATGGCGGCTTTGTTGTTTTCTTACCAATGGTTTGTACTTGTGTCATGCTGAATCCCTTCTTTCTTCAGGTTATAAATCAAATAAAAAAGCTCTTCCTTGGATAAGGAAGAGCATCATATACTGTGAGATCTCTGCCTTATCTTCAAACAAGCATCAGCTTGCTTAAGGAATTAGCACCATTCTGTTCCTAGGAACAGCGGTTGCCGGGTTTCACAGGGCCAGTCCCTCCACCACTCTTAATAAGGTTACCTTTGATTTAATTTTCTTAATAAACACAATTATTCAATCTTTTTGAGAAAAAGTCAATGGTTTTTCCTATTTATTTTCCTACATAAACAAATCAGCGACGAGAACACCAGCTAATCCAACAAGTGAAAGAACAGTCACCATTAATGTCCAAGTTTTAAAAGTTTGGGCCATCGACAGATTAAAGTATTCTTTGTAAATCCAGAAACCCGCATCATTCACGTGAGAGAATGTAATACTGCCGGCACCTGTTGCAATTACCATTAATTCTGGGCTGACACCTGTCAAACCAATCAGCGGTGCAGAAATGCCAGCTGCTGTGAGACCTGCGACAGTCGCTGACCCTAAAGAGACACGAAGGACAGCTGCAATCAGCCAAGTGAGGAGCAGAGGAGACAGTGTGCTTCCTTGCATAATCCCTGCAATGTATTGATCAACACCGCTGTCAATGAGCACCTGTTTAAAGGCGCCGCCGCCTGCAATGATCAATAGAATCATCGCAATGGAGCCAATTGAATCCGTAATCGACTTCATGACGTCCTGCATGCTCTTTCCTCTGCCAAGACCAAATGTGTAGATGGCAAGCAGCACAGAGATTAATAGGGCAATCGCCGGCTCACCTAAAAACTCAGCCGCCGGTAGCAGCGGGGAGGACGGGAAGAAAATTTCTAAACATGCTCTGAATGTCATGAGCAATACAGGTAAAATAGCGGTGAAAATACTAATGCCGAAGCTTGGCATTTCCTCTTCTGTAAATTCCTTTGGATTAAACAAGTCCTTTGGAATGTGTGCATGCAGTTGATCTTTCTTAAATAGTTTCGTAAACAGAAGTCCGCCTACTAAAACAGCAGGAATGGCTAAAATAATTCCAACCAATAAGGTTTGTCCCATGTTGGCTTGAAATACATTGGCAATGGCTGTCGGCCCTGGGTGAGGAGGGAGAAAGCCATGTGTTGTAATGAGTGCAGCGACGAGCGGCATTCCCACATACAACACAGGGAGTCTTGCGGCTTGAGCAATGGTAAAGACTAATGGAATAAGAATAATGAATCCGGTTTCATAAAATAGAGCAATTCCGATAACAAATCCAGTCAGCATCGTTGCCCATTGAATTTTCCCGATACCAAAGCGGTCGATGAGTGTCATGGCAATACGCTGAGCACCGCCAGAATCAGCCATCAATTTACCAAGCATCGCTCCAAAGCCAAGAACCAACGCCAGATGGCCGAGTGTACTTCCAAGCCCTTTTTCGACTGAAGCAATCGCTTCAAGTGGTGACATGCCTTCTAAAACGGCAACGATTAAAGAGACAATAATCAACGAAATGAAAGCGTTTAACTTAAAGACAACCATGAGTAAAAGTAATAACAAAACGCCAAGTCCGATAAAAACTAACGACATGATCTTTCCTCCTTTGTGCTGCATAAGGGAGCGTGAACGCTCCCTCTGCTTTATCCTTCAAGTATGTCTACTGCTTCTTTTAACGTATCCTTTGAGCCAACATTTCCCGGGAAAATCACATAAGACATGAATGGGAATTTACTTTCTTCTCCTGTTTGCCAAACGGGAATACCTGGTCTGATTTGACCTGCGACAGTCGCACGTTTGACGCTGAGTCCTCTTGTGCCAATATCACTTGAGGTGATTCCACCTTTGGCAATGAGGTACTTAGGGCGAATGGAGAGGCGCTGAACAATGCTTGTCACAGCATCACTAATCTGAACAGACAGCTTCAATTCTTCCTCTTGACGATCGTCCCCAAGATCAAGCCGTTCTCTCCTTGTATAAACAGCAACCGATTGCCCGGTTGTTAAAAGCCTTTCAGTTTGTTGAATCACGCGGTCCATTTCCTCTTGAAATGCTTCAGGTTCTAACACGAGGTGTGTATCAAATTCAATAAATGCGATGTCTTCATTTTGCTGCAGCGCTTGCAATTGTTCGGTTGTTTTTTTGACATGGGAACCGACCATGATGAGGCCACCGTGCCTGCTTTCTTCCTGTATTAAGTCTTGTCTAGTTAATAGTGCTTGATCCTCAACACCGCCAAGCACTTTTGTGAGAGCTGCCGCACTTCTAAATAGAAAGTGCTGACCTGCTTTGATAGCCTCTATGAGGGCAACGACAAAGACTTTGACATCGTCATAGTCCACTGCATTTACAACTACTTTTTGAAAATCCTTCACGGTCATCAGCTGATCCTTGATTTGTTCAATACGTAAAGCCCGGATATCTTCTAAAGAAATATAAGTAGTGTTTTCCTTAGTGAACGATCCGTTTGATTTCTCTTCGATCCATTCTCCGAGGTGAGAAGATTGAAATCCGAATGTACGATCCAATGCAAATTCTGTGTCACCAGCAGGAATTAATTTGTGACCTTCCTGTACGTAGTGAATATTGCCAATCGTAAAGCGGCCGCCTTCTTTAAAAAAGGGAAGAAGAATTTCGCCGTCAAATTGGCGGGAGCTTTGCTGTTCAATGGTCGTTCTGAGAATTTCAGTCTCCAGTGGGAAATGTCCACGCAGGGTGGAATCCCCCCGGCTGACAATGATGAAATCTTGATCAAGCCGTTCAGCCGTTTTCACAATCGTTGATGCGATCGTTTCATGAAGAACCGCCGTTTCTTTCTCTGTCATACTGCGAGAGTTGGTTAAGATAAAGAACATACGGCTGTCTTCAAGAAAACCAGCCTCAATGCTTTTCTCTGACCAATCGGTGAAAACAGAGACGCCGTGCACGGTTTGAATGCCTGTTGGGTCATCGTCTAATACAATCACTTTATGGTGAAAATGGTTTAGTGCTTGTTCGTATGCTGATTGAATGCGGTCTGAATCCGCTTTCGGAATGGCATTTAGTATCTCAATGCTTTGTTTCATAGAACCTCATCCTTTCTTCACTTCAACATGAGCCATTTTTTCGTAATATTGAACGATCCCGCCGTGATCAAGTCCAGACTTTCCGTCCGCTTTGAGGGCGTGGAAGATTTCCAGCAGCTGACTAGAAAGCGGGAGAGGAACGCCGATATCATGGGCGGTTTCCATGACATTGGTTAAATCCTTTAAGTTGATGTCAATACGTCCACCAGGCTCAAAGTTTCGTTCTAAAATGAGGGGAACCTTCGCATCGAGGACAGCACTTCCTGCCAGTCCACCTCGGATGGCTTCATACATTTTATCAATCGCAATGCCAGACTTAGCGGCAAGAACGAGTGCCTCGGACATGGCAGCGATATTTAAGTTGACGATGATTTGATTCGCAAGCTTAGCGGTTGTCCCGCTTCCATTTGATCCAACTAATACGACATCTGTGCCCATCGCATAGAGGACATCCTTTACTTGTTCAAAGATCTCTTCTTCTCCGCCCGCCATAATCGCAAGTGTCCCGTCTATCGCCTTTGGCTCTCCGCCACTGACAGGAGCATCGATAAATTCGACCTGATGCTGTTTTGCCAGTGCCGCTAATGCTCTAGAAGTAACAGGTGAAATAGAGCTCATATCTATAATGATCGTGCCAGGTTTTGCTGCAGCCAATATGCCTTGTTCACCTGCTACGACTGCTTCTACATGCTCACCTTTTGGAAGCATCGTGATGATGATATCGCTTTCAGATGCTGCCTCAGCAGCTGATGCAGCGGCATTTGCGCCCACTTCTTTTAATGCTAGAACAGCTTCTGTATGAATATCGAAAACAGTCACAGTATGACCGGCTTTTAATAGATTGAGTGCCATAGGTTTCCCCATAATGCCTAATCCAATGAATCCAATTTTCTTTGCCATTTTGTCCGCCTCCTATTTAGAAACCCCTTACAAAAAGCGCTTTCTTTTCTTTTTGTTAGTATATATACTGTCTATTTAAATTAATAGTAGGAAATAAACTATTGTTCATTTAATGTACATGACGAAATAGGAATGTGTCAACGGAAAATATGAGAAAAGTCACAAAAAAAAGACCGGAAACAGCTCCGGTCTATTGTCGATTATGTTTTATTTTTAGCTACAGCTAATCGAGAACGTTTGACGTTGTCGATCGCATTTGATCCTAATTCTAAAACAGCTGCGACGTACAAAACATCAATAATCACAAGCTGATTAATACGAGAAATCATTGAGTCAGAACGATAGGTTGTTTCCCTCGATGAACTGAGCAGATGAAAGTCGGATTTCTTGGCGAGCTCTGATTTTGGATAGCTCGTAATCGAGGCGACCGTTGCACCTTTTTCCTTTGCAAATTGCACGGCGTCAAGGATTTCTCTACTTTCCCCTGAATGTGAGATCGCGACGATAAAATCATGTTCCGTTGCATGTGTTGCAATCATATTCATCATATGAGGATCACTACATAGACTCACTTCAAAGCCAAGCTGGAGAAACTTATGATAGGCATCTCCGGCAATAAAACTGGAGGCACCTGCTCCAAAGAAGACGGTTTTATGAGCCTGTTTCATTTGATCAATAAATTGTGTCACAGCCTTGTCTTCTAAAATATGTTTCATATCCTGAATAGAGTTGGTTGTTAACTCTATGACCTTATGTTTAATATCTGCGACACTATCAGATGCTTCGATCTCGCCGTATATGGATTGAGGCGTATTGGTCGCAATATCCTGCGCGACATGGACACGAAACACTTGATAGGACTCATAGCCAATTTTTCGCAGAAAACGGAAGATCGTCGTTTCACTTGTGTTGCATTCAGTAGCGAGTGCACTAATCGAATGAAGCACAACTTTCTGAGGGTTTTGTAAAATGTAATTGGCAATCTTTTTCTGGGTAGGGGACAAACTATGAAATGTTGTCCGGATATGACTGAAAATATTCTCTTCTATGATAAACACCACACTTCATCTAACATTCTATCTTAAGCATACAGGAACTTATGAAAACGGTAAACAAACCTCACATGAAAAATAAAGAATAATATGGAAAAGAACACTTCTTTTGGTTCTTTTGTCATGGTATACTCAATTGGTAATAGACAAAAATGGGGGTTTTTACTATGACAATGAAAAAAGGCCTAACGATCAGCCTGCTCATTTTTTCGCTGATTGTTTCATTGTTTGCGCCAGTTGGATCTGCGGATGCTAAACAAGTGAAAAAAGCAAAAGTAAGCACACACTATTATAAAAAGAAAAAAACGTTTAAATATGCACAGGTGAAAAACCTTAGTAAAGCGCATATGAAAACCATCAACCATGATTTAAAAGAAGATATCGCATTTTCCTATTCTACGTATTTGTTCTTAAAGGACGAAGCGAAAAAAGAAGGCATTGGGAAGATCACATACGAGAGATCGTTTAAAACGAAATTTAACAATGGGAAGAAACTAAGTATCCTAAACTATGATTACATGAATGACGGTAGCATGCACGGGGATACGATGGTTACGAGCATGAACTATGTGTTAACAAAGAAAAAAACAAAGCAACTGTACTTTACAGATGTGGTGAAAACAAAGAAAAAGCGTACAAAAGTAAGAGATTATATCTATAACTACACAAAGAAGCATAAAAGTAAATTCTATGCGAATCTGAAAAAAAGCGATATTCAAATCGGCTACGACACGCAGTACTACTTCACGAAAAAGGGAATCGCTGTTGTCTTCCAGCCATATGAAATTTCACCGTACTATGTAGGAATTCCTATGATTCAAGTACCTGCGAAGGTGTATAAATAAACAAGAGAAACGGCCATGAATTTGGTCGTTTTTTATACATAAAAAGAGCCCCTGGTGATGAGGCCCTTCTTTTTACATTTATACTTGTTTGGGTGCATCGTTTAGTGGGTGACGGCGTTTGCCGTTGTAGTGGCGGCGCATACGAAAGATTTCAAACTCCGAAAGCTCTGCGCTTTTTCGTTTTTGGGTGCGGTTATCTTTTTTGAAAGAGAATAGTAAGTAGCAGCAAAGTGAAGCGATAATCAATAAAATCATCATATGACATTCCTCCAATTCATCCTATTCTTTAAGTGTAGACAGGGTGAGTGATGTTTATAACTGAAAATAGTTAGCAAATAGCGTTTAGTTCTAAAGGTTTATTCTGGCTGCTTTTTTAGGTCTAAAATACTGGTTGTTTTTAACTATTATATTTCCAGTTATTTCACTCGTCAAGAAGAATTTTTCTGGGGTTGTCTCTATTAGTACGATTAAGTGTCATAAAAGTTTCAGAAAATTGTAAACTTTTATTAAAAAACCGTTCCCGAACAGGAACGGTTGTAAACATGTTTATGCTTTTTCTTCAAATAAACGTGCAATTTCCACGATCACTTCTGACGCTTTCAGCATGTTCTCTACAGAGATGAATTCATATTTACCGTGGAAGTTTTCCCCGCCAGTAAAGATGTTTGGCGTTGGAAGTCCTTTATATGAAAGCTGTGAGCCATCTGTACCGCCGCGGATTGGTTCAATGACAGGTGTCACTGAGCGGTTTTCCATGGCTTCATGAGCGATGTCTACGATATGTTTGACTGGCTCAATTTTTTCTCTCATATTGTAGTATTGATCCTGAATGCTAAGGGTGATGCTGTTTTCGCCGTAGACCGCTTTTAAGTCGTTTGCGATTTTTTCAAACAGTGCTTTGCGCTTGTTGAATTTCTCTTTATCAAAATCACGAATAATATATTGCAGCTCTGCTTCTTCTACTTCTCCTACAAACCTCGTGAGATGGAAAAAGCCTTCGTATCCTTCTGTGTATTCTGGAGATTCATCTGAAGGAAGTTTGTTGTGAAAGAGCATGCCGATCTTTGCAGCACTGACCATTTTGTCTTTTGCTGTCCCTGGATGGACGTTGTTTCCTTTAATTGATACTTTTGCACCTGCGGCGTTGAAGCTTTCATATTGAAGCTCTCCTAGCGGGCCGCCGTCAATCGTATAAGCATAAGAAGCGCCAAAGGCATCAACATCGAATTTGTGAGGTCCTCTGCCGATCTCTTCATCTGGTGTGAAGGCGACACGAATTTTTCCATGCTTGATTTCTGGATGCTCAATCAGGTAATGCATGGCGGTCATAATTTCTGCGATACCAGCTTTGTTATCTGCACCAAGCAGGGTCGTGCCATCAGTCGTGATGAGCGTATGTCCTTGGTATTTTTGTAAATTTGGAAACTGCGCTGGAGATAATACGATATGTAGATCTTCGTTTAACGTGATGTCCCCGCCTTGATAGTTCTCATGAATCTGCGGTTTCACGTTCTTGCCAGTGAAGTCAGTGGCTGTGTCGATATGAGCTAGGAAGCCAATGGTTGGCACTTCTTTGTCTGTGTTAGATGGAATCGTGCCCATGACATAACCGTTTTCATCCATTGTCACTTCTTGAATGCCGATGGATTTCATCTCTTCAACTAGCTGCCTTGCTAAGTTCAGCTGTCCTGCAGTGGATGGGCAGCTCTCTATGTCTGCATCAGACTGTGTATCCACTTTTACATAACTTGTGAATCGCTGGATCATTTCCTCTTTCATCAATACGTCACTCCTTTTGTAGAATATGTTCATTTTATCATGTCTTGAATGCGCTTCATAACAAGAAAGGTTTTCTCTGACAATTAGAGAGGAAAAAGACCTACTTTTATTTTGCGATGTGCTGAATGGTTCTTTAGGGTGATTTTTTTGGGTGTCTTTTTATTTATAATGAGGACATATAAAATCATCCATTTGTACGTTAATTTGGGAGAAAGGGGTGCGAAAGTTGGATTCTAGTCAAACACTTGCACTCGCTCAAAAGTTCCAGGAAGCTGCTGATGGCATTCGGCAGTCGAAGCAGCTGCTTGAGAATCGGCTGAAGGCAGTTGGATCAGGCTGGCAAGGGGAAGCAAGAGATAAATTTGATCAAAGCTTTGAGGAAACAGTGACACGCTATGATCAATTTGAAAAGGACTTGCTTGAAACAAGTCAGGAACTGCGGGATGCTGCTGTCAAAATCGAGGAACGTAAAGCTGAAATCGCCAGAATGGAAGAGCTTGAGCGAAAAAGGCGAGAAGAACGGAGAGAAAGAAACCGAGAAGGGAGATGATGTGATGGCGCGTGACATTGTAGTAGATCCAGATCAGCTGACAGGGCTGGCGAATGATTTTGTAGGAGAGCTTTCGGCCATCGAAACAAAGCACCACGATTTACATAGTGAACTGGATGGCCTCATCCTAGGCTGTGATCCCCGTTATCGAAGCTGTTTTTCTGGAGTAGGAGATGCGTGGGGTTCTGGACAAGCCTTAATGAGCAAATTGAGCAGTGACGACATTGCCATTCGTCATGCAACGGATAAAATGGTCGAAGCTGATGATATTTTAAGGAAAATGTACAGTTTGTATGATCAATATGGTACACTCACGAGCTTAGCTGGTATTGTGATGATGCAGGCGAAATACTATGGGCTTGGCATGACAACCTTTATCAAAGAAAATGGCCGCTATGCTGCGCAACATTCAAAGCTCCTTCTTGATGTGACCGGACGGGTAGAAGGAACGAGATTTGACCGGCTGGCAAGGATTTGGCTGAGCAAAAAAGAATTATTAAAACGATCGAATTGGTCGATGGCTGACCTAGTCCATAAGAAATTTACGAAATTTTATCCTAGCGATACAGTTGCGTTCACGAACAGTGTACGTGATTTCACAAAAGGAAGTATCAATTGGAAGGACACAGCTGGCATCAAGTCTGTTCTGAAAAATGGTGCAAGGTTTGCGAAAGGAAATGCCATCATTGCAACGGTCGTCACGGGTGCAACAGAAACGGTTGGCTGCGGTCTGAAAATTGCGGAGAACTATGCGGAATTTGGGGATCAGCCAGAAGTTCTCAAGCGTGAAAATGCAAAGGCTGTTGGAAATGCAGTGAATAATACGGTCTTTATTGCAGGCGGATCTGTTGCAGGTGCCGTTGTGGGCGGCGCTCTTGGAAGCTTTGCAGGACCGATTGGAACAGTGGTTGGCGGTGCGATAGGATCAGCAGTAGGTGGCTTTATTGGTGAAAAAGTCGCCAAGCTTACTTCTGGTTTTGCAGAACAGGTCGCAGTGAAATTAAAAGACCCAATTCATGCGGTTGTCGATAAAGGAAAAAAAGCATTTGAACTGGCAGGTCAAGGTGTTAAAGCAGTCAATGACACCATTGATCAAGCAAATCAGGTGATACATAAAGGAATAGAAAAAACAAAAGAAACCGCAGATTCGCTGTTGAAAGGTGCAGGTGATTTCTTGAAGGGCGCATTTTCTTTTGGATAAGGAGAGATCAAGTTGGATCAGCTAAGTCTAAGTATCGAGGAACTCATCTTTAGTTTTTACAGTGAAGGCTATTTTGAGCAAGGGATGTCTTTAAAGGAAGCCTATTATCCAGATGTAGAGGATGAACGTCTTGGGTTTTTATTTGAAATTGCATGTCGCTCTTTGCTGGCAAAAGACGTGCTGGAATTTCGAAATAGACAATACCGTTATAAAGAAAAATACCGGCATTTCATTCAAGCCATGAACGATGCATCACATACCGTGAAAGCTTCAAGGTTTGGTGCATTAGATGAAGAGGTCAGTACGTCCTTTCATACGACTCAGGCAGGTGTGTATTCACACCATACGCTTTATGATCAACAAGTGCATCAAATTCACAAACTAAAAGACGATCAGCAGACTGTGGAGCAAGTGACAACCTTTTTGAACATACACATGAGTGAACACCTCACACCAGTCATCAATTTGCAGGCGGAAGAATTTGAACTGCTGTTAGAACAAGCCAGTCAAGGGAATGAGGATTGCCCTTCTTTTCTAAATAAAGCAGAGAACCAAGAGCTTGTGCGGGCATTTGCTTCTGATGTAAGGGTCAGAAAAGGAAAAATGGATTCTTTGATGAAGGTCACTTATGATAAAAATAATACGCCGGATGTAGAGTCTATGATATTTGTTATTCCGGGGCAGAAGCATTCTTGGCTAGTGTCGGGCATGAAGGAAAATGAATTTCGGATAGAGACGGCTCATATGGACGGTTTACGTTCTATATTCTAATGGAGAAAAGGAGAATGGCGCTTGAATCCAAGTGAAGTAATAGAAGTGAGGAGCAGACCCTTTCTAAGAGTATGGGCATTCTTAGCAACGGGCGGGTTTGGCATCATCGGTATTTGGTTATTTTCAGAAGCTCTTACATTTGAATCGAATTATACGTTGTTTTTATTTTTAGGCGGATTATTAGGCATTGTCTATGGGTGGATCTCTTTTTTGATGATTCTTCCGGCTTTTACGAAGAGGGGAAATGTAATTTTTCGCATTCAGCGAGGAGAGAATGGCGCTGTTTTATATCGGCAACAAACAATCCCTTTTCAAGACATTCAATCTATTGATATGCGCAGGCATCGTTACAGTATCAGGGGATTTCTGTTCATGGATGTGCTCATTCGGAAAATGGATGGGAAATTGATCAAGATTCCGGCGTACAGTATTTTAGATGAAGAAGTATTTGAGCAAACGGTGAAACAAAACATTTATCCATATTTACATGAGACTGCCCAAGAAAATTGGAAACAGCAGCATGGTCATGGTGAAAAGTAGAATCAATAGATGTTTTCGCCATCATTCCATGAGGTGAGACGCCACTTTTTTTAAGAAATCGTGTATGATGTCAGTAAAGACTGAACAATCAAGAGGTGATGAGAGATGGACAAAGAAATGGTAATCGACCTCGTCACAGAACAAATGGCACGAATTCGAAAAGAAAAAAACTATACACAGGACCGCATGGCTGAGGTGCTTGGGCTATCCAAACGGCATTTGCAGCAGGTAGAAAAGAATCGTCTTCGCCTCAACTGGACGCAATCTGCGGCCGTATGTGCATTATTCAGGGATAGTGACATTTTAAAAGGGACACTTGGGGATGATCCGCTTGAGATTTTGGAAGTCGTCGCCCACGATGAATTGCATTTATCTGTTGAACGTACGATTGGCGGAAAGGTTTGGTGGCGGACGTCTGTGAAAAAAGGTACGTTTCGTCTCCAGCAAAATGTACTAAGCCAGCATTACCGCATCTTAGATGATGAGAATTATCGCTATTATAGTTCCTTTAATAAAGAAGAAGCGAAGCGGCGGTTAGAGGAATTAAGTGAGCTGTCGTAAGCAGAAAAAGAGAGGTCCCTCTATGACAGGGACCTCTCAGCGTGTAGACAAACCCTCGCATTCGGTGTCAGTCCTGCGCTTCGGTGCTCACGAATGTCAAATTCGCTCCGCGCCGATGCTCGTCCTTCCTAGACTGCAAAGGTTTTCTATCACGCTGAAAAGAAGACAAAGGGCTAAAATAAAGTTCATTTTAGCCCTTTGTCAACAATCTGAGAGGTCCCTCTATGACAGGGACCTCTCTTTTTTGTGTTGTTTATACTTTCAGAGTGTTTTTCGCCCGAATAAAGGCAACAAGCTGTTTGATTTCTTCATCTGTTAGTGGAACGCCGTCTACATGGATGGTTCCTTCTTTTGCTTCCGTCAGCTCAATTTTGATATCAGAGATTTTGCGTTGTATCTCTGGCTCGTCCGTTCTACCAAGTAAAAAATCAATGGACGTATCATACAAATCAGCCAGCAGTTTCACTGCTTCAAGCGAAGGTCGTCGGTACCCAGATTCGTAACCGGCATAGGTGCTTTTGGCGATACCTAGGCGATCTGCCGTATGCTGGAGAGACCATTTTTTCTTTTTTCTAAGGGTGGTTAAACGATCGAGTATCATACATGAACGCTCCTTTATATACAACAACAGTATATCATATTTTGACAAAGAGTGTACGCGTTATGCGTAATAATTTCTTGATTAATTCGCGTTATGTGACTATAATGGCAATGAAGGTACGCGTAAAGCGTATATTATAGAATAGCACAAGCTGGCTTATAATATGTGTGACAAACGAAGTAATTTTACTGAAAGAGGTGGACCTGTTGAAGAAATTATTGCTTTTAACCACTGGTGGGACGATTGCATCTGTAGAAAGTGAAAATGGTTTAGCTCCAGGTGTTAAAGCTGAGGACCTTTTAAGCTATTTAAACGAAATTAATGCAGACTACACAATGGACACAAAGTCCCTAATGAGTATAGATAGTACCAATATGCAACCTGAATACTGGGTTGATATCGCAACAGCCATTTATGAAAATTATGACCAATATGACGGATTTGTCGTCACGCATGGAACAGACACAATGGCCTATACATCAGCAGCACTATCGTATATGCTGCAAAATCCTGATAAGCCAATTGTCATTACAGGGTCACAAATTCCAATTACGTTTAAGAAAACAGATGCGAAGAAAAACATTACAGATGCGATTCGTTTTGCATGTGACGGTGTTGGCGGCGTATACGTCGTATTTGATGGCAGAGTCATTCAAGGAACTCGCGCAATCAAACTAAGAACGAAAAGCTACGATGCATTTGAAAGTATTAACTACCCATATATTGCATCGATTGAAAATCATCAAATTGAATACAATAGCAAAGTAAAAAGATCATCAATGAAACCGCTTAAATTAGATGCATCCTTGAACACAGACGTTTGTTTATTAAAACTGCATCCAGGACTGAAGCCTGAGTTTTTAGATTCAATCAAAGGTTTGTACAAAGGGGTCGTCATTGAAAGCTACGGCAGCGGCGGAATTCCTTTCGAAGGAAGAAACCTTTTAGAAAAAATCAACGAATTGCTGGAAGAAGGCATTTCTGTTGTGATCACCACTCAGTGTCTCGAAGAAGGAGAAGACATGAGTGTGTATGAAGTAGGACGTAAAATCAATCAAGAACTGGTTGCTCGTTCAAGAAACATGAACACAGAAGCCATCGTGCCAAAGCTCATGTGGGCATTAGGTAAAACAACAGATCCACGAGAAGTGAAAAAGATTATGGAAACGCCAATCGCAGAAGATTTAGTGATTTAACTATTCTATAGAAAGCAGGTCATACGAGATGGTTCAAGCAACTTATCGTTACGAGAAGGATTTTCTAGGTGAAAAAGAAATTCCCGCAGACGTGTATTATGGTGTTCAAACGCTTCGTGCAAAAGAGAATTTCCCGATTACAGGATATCGCATGCATGAAGAACTCATTCGAGCATTTGCCATTGTCAAAAAAGCAGCAGCTCAAGCCAATATGGAAGTCGGACGTTTATATGAAGGAATTGGAAATGCGATCGTTCAAGCTTCAGATGAAGTGATTGAAGGCAAATTCCATGAATATTTCATCGTAGACCCGATTCAAGGCGGCGCAGGAACGTCTATGAATATGAATGCCAATGAGGTCATTGGAAACAGAGCCCTCGAGATCATGGGACATCAAAAGGGCGAATACATTCATTTAAGTCCAAACACACATGTGAACATGTCACAATCGACAAATGATTCGTTCCCAACGGCGATCCATATTGCAGTGCTCAAGCAGTTAGACATTTTACTTGAGACGATGCAGGCCATGCATGACGTATTTCAAAAGAAAGCAAAAGAATTCGATCATGTCATCAAAATGGGGCGTACTCATTTACAAGACGCTGTTCCGATCCGTTTAGGACAAGAGTTTGAAGCATACAGCCGTGTGCTCAGCCGTGATATTAAACGAATCAACCAATCAAAACAGCATTTATATGAAGTGAACATGGGTGCGACCGCTGTTGGGACAGGCCTCAATGCAGATCCTCGCTACATCGAAATCGTAGTGAAAAAGCTTGCTGATATTTCTGGACTGCCATTAGTAGGCGCAGAGCACCTCGTAGATGCGACGCAAAATACAGATGCATACACAGAAGTATCTGCTGCCTTAAAAGTATGCATGATGAACATGTCTAAAATTGCGAATGACCTTCGCTTAATGGCATCTGGCCCACGTGCAGGACTTGCTGAGATTGCATTGCCAGCCCGTCAGCCGGGATCATCCATTATGCCTGGAAAAGTCAATCCAGTCATGGCAGAGCTCATTAACCAAATCGCATTCCAGGTCATTGGGAACGACCACACCATCTGTCTTGCTTCTGAAGCAGGCCAGCTTGAGTTAAATGTGATGGAGCCTGTTCTGGTCTTTAACTTGCTTCAATCTATTAGTATAATGAATAACGGATTCCGCTCATTCACAGATCACTGCTTAGCGGACATCGAAGCAAATGAAAAACGTTTGAAAGAATATGTCGAAAAAAGTGCAGGTGTCATTACTGCGGTAAACCCTCACTTAGGCTATGAAGCCGCGGCTAGAATCGCAAGGGAAGCCATTTTAACAGGACAATCGATCAGAGATCTCTGCCTGCAAAATGATGTGTTAACAGAAGAAGAACTTGATATTATTTTGAATCCTTACGAGATGACAAAGCCTGGCATTGCGGGTGCAGAGCTCCTAGAGCGATGATAATATCAAAAATTTTATTTTATTAATATGTTGAATTGCCTGTGAAAAAGAGAAAAACAGGCAATTCACTTTCTTTCGAATTGACACACTTTTTTCACAATATTTTGAAAACGCTTAACGCACGCACAAAGGGAGGAAACAAAATGAAAACACCACGTCTACCGTCTATTTTAGAAGTCGTGTCTGTACTTGGCTTATTTTTAGCAATTGTTTTATCATTCACTCTTTACTTCAAATTAGATATTCAGCTAGCATTGTTCATCTCATGGTTTATGGTTATTGCTTTAGGAATTCGTTTAGGGCATTCGTACAAAGACCTTCAAAATGCGATCACAAAAGGGATATCGAATGGATTAGAGGCTGTTTTAATCTTAATTGCAGTAGGTGCACTTGTTGGTACATGGATTGCTGGCGGTGTTGTACCCACGTTAATTTATTACGGACTGGAATTTATTCATCCTAATATCTTCTTATTAGCTACACTGATTATCTGTTCTATTATGTCTGTTGCTACTGGTACGTCTTGGGGTACAGTTGGAACGGCAGGTATTGCGATGATTGCGATTGGTGAAGGATTGGGTATCCCATTACCGATCGTAGCTGGGGCTGTTTTATCTGGCGCTTATTTTGGTGATAAATTATCTCCTCTATCTGATAGTACTGTGCTCGCTTCCTCTCTTTCAAAAGTGGACGTGCTGGCGCATGTAAGAGCCATGATGGTTTTATCCATACCGGCCTTTGTTATTACGGCTATTATGTTTACAATTACTGGATTTATGTATGGTGGAAGAAATATTGATCAAGATAAAGTAGAGTTTTTGAAACAAGCATTGCAGGATACATTCACGATTAATATTTGGATGATCATTCCGGCAGTCATTGTTGTCCTATTACTTGTATTGAAAAAACCGTCAATGCCTGTTATCGCAATTGGTGCACTGCTTGGGGCAGTCTGGGCGATGGCATTCCAAGGAATGAACCCAGCTGATGCGCTTGGTACAGCTTATAACGGCTTCTCTATTAATTCAGATGTAGATTTCTTAAATACACTGTTGAACCGTGGCGGTATTGTCAATATGTTAGGATCTCTAGTGGTCATTATTCTTGGACTTGGTTTTGGTGGAGTTCTTGAATACTTAGGCGTGTTAAAAGTGATCGTCGCAACATTCGAGAAAAAATTGCACAATGCAGGAAATGTGACACTGTCTACACTTGTAGTAGCATTCTTTGCGAATATCTTTGGTTGTGCAATGTATGTCTCATTAATTCTTACACCAAAAATCATGGAAAAAAGCTATGACAAATTAAAATTAGACAGACGTGTGTTATCTAGAAACTCTGAGGTTGGTGGAACACTTACGTCTGGTATGGTTCCATGGTCAGATAACGGAATTTACATGGCAGGGATTCTAGGCGTCTCGACATTCTCTTATTTACCATTTATGTGGCTGAGCTTTGTTGCCATTGGTCTTGCCATCATCTACGGATATACAGGGAAATTCATTTGGTACGTGAAAAATCAACAAGACTCAGAAGAATCGGCATCATAAGCCACTGCAAAAGCCGCCCCTCCCCCGGGCGGCTTTTGTTTGTCCTAGGACCGTAAGACTATGTGTGTTTCCAGAAGGGTGGTTGTGTATTTTGACCCCCTATAAAAGAGGGCTTAAGGTGTGGTGTGAAGCAGATTGAAAGCATATTTATACCATAAAAAGGGCACAAATCCCTATTCAAACATGAGTCTTTGAACCTTATAATAACAATATTGGAAAAAGTGCGATTCACCATTACGCTCGTTTAGAGGGACTCTAAGCAGCGTTTTTATTTTTGACAGGAGGAGGAACCCATATGAGCTTATCGGATATGCTGTCTGCCCTTAACGGTGGCATTTCAAATAAAAAGGCAGAGATCGAAGAGAAAATTGCTCGACTCAAAAAGGCAAAAAGTAAGATTGAACGTGAACAAGATGCCGCAGAAACAGACCTAAAACAAATCAAGCAGCCAAAGCTTGGGGCCTCTTGGAAAGGTGAGCGGAGCCAAGATTTCAAATCAGAACGAAATGAAGCGCATGATGCGTTGCAAACGATCGTAAGCGATAAATATCCACGCTACGTGAGCCGAATCGAATTCAAAATCAGTACACTAGAAGCAGAGCAGGCTGCCTTATCCTTTGCCAGCTCTTTAGCTGGAGATGCCGCACGTTTGGCTGAAAAAGGAGAAGACGCAGTAGAAGACGCAAAACGCTTGATCTCAAAAGCATGGAGCAGCTTGTAAGCGAGCTTCATGCTGAACCAATCTGGAGGATATCATAATGGGACAAATTAAGTTAAACTACCAAACAGTGATGGATAAACTAGATGAAGTCTCCCAAGCAGTTGAAGCTTTAACAATGAAAAAAGCAGCAGATAAAGCTGGTGAAAACAGCCTTGAATTTGTAACCAAATGGACGGCACGTGAAGCAGAGGTGGGCGAAATGGTCTCAAGCTTTAAAGAAGCCTTAATCAAAAACGTTCAGGATACACGCTCAAATGTGAAGACGCTAAAAGAACAGGATGAAGCGATTGCGGCAAAATCATAAGCCCCAATCGTTTTATTGATAGCGTAGCTGAGTACGATGTAAAATATAGTCGTAAAGACTCATATATAATTCGGGATTTATGACCTTAGATTATTCCGTTTTTCTTCCAAACACCATGTTAAAAGGACACCTTTTCCCTATTTAAGCCTAAGGCTTTTCACCTTATACTATACTTAATGAAAGCGAACGATAGAAATGTCAGGACTGGAAAAAGCAGATGATCTGCCCGGTTTCAAAAACGCTGACGCCGTGCTTTCTTATGAGGTCTAATAGAGGTGGATGACATGAATTTATCCGAGATGCTGCACCATCTGCATATGGGGATTGAAAACAAACGTGCAGAATTTGACGAAATGATCTCTCGGTTAAAGACAGCCAAAAGTAATATTCGAACAGAACAAGATCTTGCGCAGTCTGACATAAAGGAAATCAAGAAGCCTGCTCTAGATTCGTCATGGAAAGGTGAGAGAGGAACGGACTTTCACCGTCATCGGAAAGAAGCCTATCACGTGCTGCACGACATTGTGAACAATGAGTATGAAACCTATATTACGGAGATAGACCAAAAAATTATGCACTTTGAGTTAAAAAAAATGGAACTCGCTGTCGCTAGTAATTTTGCAGGAAGAGCCCAAGATGTGATGGAAAAAGGCGAGGATTTTGCAAAGGATGTCAAACATTTAATTGAACGGGGCTGGAAAGCTCTTTAATAAAATAAACGAAACAGCCGGCTGAACAAGCGGCTGTTTTTTTTGGTTTAGTCACATCCGCCGCTACCACCTGAATCACCACCGCAGGAGGCATCAGAAGCGTGATGTGTATACGAATCAGTATAGTTACTGGTTGTTGAACTGTGATGTGCAGAATGCTTAGAAGATGAACGCTTATCTTTTGGTGTAAACATGTGGGCGGTAATGGCGCCTAAAGAAGCTAGTATGATGATGATAACAAACATGATGTATCCCTCCTCTTGTTTCATATTCATACGTTTGAGCCATAACAAAGTTCCCGGTCGGAAAGAAAAACTGGGCAAAGAGTTCTATTTTCGTTTATGATGATAGGCAAAAGTAATTGACCAAGGGAGGGGAGTCTATGTTATCTCTACGTCAGGAGGAGCTGTTGAGGCGGTTAATGCAGGCAGAGCAGGAGCTGACAGGTGAAGAAATTGCACGCCTGATAGGCGTCACATCACGAACAGTTCGAACAGATATGAAAGCGCTTAAATCAATATTAGAAGTACATGGGGCAACACTTCATATGAAACGTGGAGCAGGGTATACATTGACTGTCGAAGATTATGGAGCATTTCGTACTTTTTTGAAAAACTCAATGAGAGAAAGAAATGAAAAAAAGAATCAAGTTATTCCAAATCAGCCGGAGGATCGTATCTCTTATTTATTGAGAAGGCTTTTATTGTCCGAAGACTATATGAAATTAGATGAATTGGCCGAGGAATTATTTGTGAGTGAATCTACTGTGAAAAATGACCTGAAAGCAGTCAAGCATCTATTTTCTTTACATGGACTTTCTGTTGCACACCGACCTAAATATGGACTGAGGCTGAGTGGAGATGAAATGAAATTAAGGTATTGTCTAGCTGAGCATGTGTTTCAGCAAGAGCATCCGAACCCTGCCCTTTTACCTGAAGAAACGTATCAATTGATTCAAGATATGGTGCGTTCACGTACAAAGGCAAGCGGCCTTCATGTCTCAGAGATCGGTTTAAGCAACTTAGTGACACATATCGCCATTGCGTGCAAACGAATTGAAGAGAAAAAATTGGTGATGATGCCGGAAGGAGAACTCAAAGATATTCAAACACAGCCCGCTTTTCAAGTGGCGAGGCAAATGGCAGAAGATATGCGTCACGTACTCGGTATAGATTTTCCATTATCTGAAATGGCCTATATTGCGATTCATTTAATGGGGGCAAAAATGATGGCGTATGGAGAAACGGGACACACGCTATTTCACATGCTTGATGAAGAGCATTTCCGTTTAACTCATCAATTACTTGGTTATGTCGAAGAGCACATGTCACTTGATATTCAGACAGACAAGGAATTGATTGTGGGACTAAGTCTTCACCTGAGATCAGCGATTCATCGGTTCCGATATGATATGAACATCCGTAACCCCTATTTATCAGACATAAAAAGGCATTATCCGATTGCTTTTGAAGCAGGTGTCTATATGGGAAGATGGCTGAAGGAAAAAGAGAATGTAGAGATTCATGAAGATGAAATCGGATATTTGGCGCTGCATATTGGTGCTGCCATAGAGCGGACAAAAACTCAGACTGTGAGAAAAAAATGCTTGATTGTGTGCGCAACGGGTGTCGCGAGCAGTCAGCTTCTTCTCCATAAGCTGAAGGCCGCCTTTAGCGAAAGGCTAGAGATTGCTGGTACTGCAAGTGTCAGTGACCTTTTGTCGTATGACTTGAGAAGTATCGATTTGATCATTAGTACCATCCCGCTTCAGAACACACTACCTGTGCCAGTGATTGATGTACATACGATCCTCAGTGAAGACGATATGTCGAGGCTGAAACGATTTGTGCAGGGGTCACAAGAAATGGGTGTCTTGCGATATATCAGTCCGAAGATGACTTTTTTTCAGCAAGATCTACAAACAAGGGAAGAGGTTCTTCAATTTTTCGTGAATGTATTGCAAGAACAAAACCGAATCCCGGATGATTTTGAACAGCTATTACTGGAAAGAGAGGAAGTGTCACCTACGTCGTTCGGTCATTTGGTCGCAATCCCTCACCCAATCAAACCGGCAACAGATGATACGTTTTGTGCGATCTGTACGTTGAGAAAACCAGTGTTGTGGGGCGACGATCGGGTACAGGTCGTCTGTTTGTTAAGTATACAGAAGACGTATCAGAAAGAATTGCAGTCACTTTATCAATTTCTTGTGCGTTTGACAGAGCAGAAGGAAGTGGTGGAGCAAATCATCAAAGCTGCTTCATTTGAAGAACTGACGGTGGCGCTGCACGTGTTGGAACAGCCAGATGAAAAAAAAGGACACCCATTTCCGCATCTGTGAGGAAAAAGATTAGATGTTAATGAAAGCGCTTTTAAAATAACATCAATAAGGAGGATGATCACGAGTTTTTGTAAAGGGGGAGACGGATCATGAGCTTTAAAGAGAGAGCGGCCGACGTCATGGGACATGTCGCTTATCGTATTACAAATCAGAAATATATTATGGCGATCAAGCAAGCATTTGTCACATTAATGCCAATCATCATTACAGGGGCATTTGCTGTACTGGTCGCAAATATGATCATGAGCCCGGAAACGGGGCTTGCCCATTTTGAGATATTCAGGTTTTTAGCAGAGCTTCAGCCAATTATGAAGGCAATCAATTATGCCACGCTGAACTTTTTAACGATCGGGGCTGTGTTCCTCATCGGGATTGAGCTTGGGAAAATCAATGGACATAAATCATTATTCCCAGGATTAATGGCATTGATTTCATTTATATCCGTTATTCCGACGACACTTCTTCTTGAAGTCGATGGATCGATGCGTGAGGTTGTCGATGTGCTGGCGAGGCAATTCTCCGATCCAAAAAGCTTATTTTTGGGTATGATCATTGCCATCGTCTCTGTAGAGATCTTTTGTAAGCTTACCGAGGTGAAGTGGCTGCAAATTAAGATGCCAGATTCTGTTCCATCAAATGTGGCGACGTCTTTTTCTTCACTTTTCCCATCAATTATTACGATTACAATCATTAGTTCATTCGGGTTTGCGTTTCATCGTGTGACAGGCATTTATTTGCATGAAGCGGTGTATAACGTCGTGCAGCGTCCACTTGAAAGTGTTGTGCAGGGACTGCCTGGTATTTTAACGTTAATGTTTGTGGCTCAATTTTTCTGGGTGATCGGTATACATGGCAACCAAATGATTAAACCAATTCGCGAGCCGCTGTTATTAGGATCAATTGCAGTGAATATGACAGCATTTCAAGAGGGCAAAGAGATTCCAAATATTATCACGATGCCATTTTGGGATGTGTATATGAGCATTGGTGGTTCGGGTGTGACGATTGGTCTGTTGATCGCCATTTTTATAGCAGGAAGAAGGGAAGAGATGCGTAGCATTGCCAAGCTTTCATCAGGACCTGGACTGTTTAACATCAATGAACCAGTTATTTTCGGATTACCTGTCATGTTGAACCCTGTGATGGCAATTCCGTTTATCGTTACACCACTCGTGACAGGTACGATTGGTTATATCGCAACCGCTACAGGTTTTGCGGGGAAAGCGGTGGTGATGGTGCCGTGGACGACACCTCCGATTGTGAATGCTTGGCTGTCTACCGCTGGCAGTATGGGGGCTGTCATCACACAGCTTATCTGTATTGTTGTCGCTGTTTTCATCTATTTACCTTTTGTTCTCTTATCCAACCGGAAGCCAGAAGCAGCACCTGATTCAGAATAGAAGGAGGGCTCATGAATGAACATGCAATTTAGATGGTATGGCAAAGAAGATCCTGTCTCCCTTTCATATATTCGGCAAATTCCCGGCATGAAAGGGATTGTCAGTGCAGTCTATGATGTGCCGGCTGGTGATCTGTGGCCGGAGGAAAGTATTGCTCATTTAAAAGCGGAAATCGAACGTCATGATCTTGCTTTTGAAGTCGTAGAAAGTCTCCCGGTCCATGAAGATATTAAGCTGGGAAAGCCTAGCCGAGATGTTTATATCGAGCATTATCAAGAAAATATCCGGAGATTAGCAAGGCATGGTGTGAAGGTCATTTGTTATAACTTCATGCCAGTCCTTGATTGGACACGAACACAGCTCGATTTCCCACTAGCTGATCAATCGACGACTCTTGTTTATTTTCAGCATCAGCTTGAACAGATGGATATAGAAAAAGATCGACTTTCCTTACCAGGGTGGGATACGTCTTATACGCAGGAAGAAATGAGAAAGTTGATGGCTGCATACAGGGCATTGGGGGAGGAAGGGTTGTTTGAGAACCTAGACTATTTCTTGGGAAATATCCTTCCAGTTGCAGCGGAAGAGAACATGAACATGGCACTGCATCCAGATGACCCTCCTTGGAACATATTTGGTCTGCCCCGCATTGTCAGTTGTGAAGAACAAATAGATCGTATCCTTCAACTCGATGAACGCTCACAGCATGGACTGACCTTTTGTTCCGGTTCCCTAGGCTGTAATGCGAAAAATGATGTTCCTTCACTTGCGAGAAAGTATGCCAAAAAAGGGCGTATACACTTTGCTCATTTACGCAATGTCAATTTGTATGAAAACGGTGATTTTGAAGAGTCGGCACACCTGTCGTCAGCAGGTAGCCTCGATATGGGAGCGATTGTGAACGCATTGTTTAAGGAAGGATTTGCTGGCTATGTTCGGCCAGATCATGGACGAATGATCTTTGGTGAGACGGGCAGACCTGGCTATGGATTATACGACCGAGCACTTGGAGCTATGTATTTACAAGGGATGTGGGAAGGACTTCAAATTCACACGAAGAAAGGTCAGGTGGCAACATGAACAAAATCGACATACCCAATGACTTTATTCTAGGTGCTGCGGCTTCTGCTTGGCAGACGGAGGGTTGGAAAGGGAAGAAACCGCATCAGGATTCGTATATAGACCTTTGGTATAAGGAGGGGTATCACGTATGGCACGAAGGATACGGACCAGCAGGAGCAACGAATTTTTACGAGCGCTATCCTGAAGATGTCGCCCTTATGAAGGAAATTGGGTTATCTCATTACCGGACATCGATCAATTGGTCGAGGTTTCTCATCGATTACGAGAATGGAATTGTAGATGAGACCTATGCTCGTTATATTGATGATTTCATCAATGAATTACTTGAAGCAGGTGTAGAGCCAATGTTTTGCTTAGAGCATTATGAGCTTCCTGCCGTTTTGCTTGAAAAGTACGGCGGCTGGTCATCTAAACATGTTGTCGAGCTGTTTGTTCTCTATGCAGAAAAGGTGTTTGAACGCTATGGAGACCGGGTCAAACATTGGTTTACCTTTAATGAACCAATTGTTGTTCAGACTCGTGTGTATCTAGATGCTATTCGTTATCCTTTCGAGCAAAATACGAAGAAATGGATGCAGTGGAACTATCATAAAGCCTTGGCGACATCAAAAGTGGTGAAGCTTTTTCAGGAAATGGGCTTGAAGGAATCAGCCGGTGCAAAAATCGGGGTCATTCTCAATCCAGAAGTGACGTATGCGAGATCGACTGCCTCGCATGATCAAGAAGCTGCCCGCATGTATGACTTGTTTTTTAATCGCATGTTCTTAGATCCCTCCATTAAAGGCGAGTATCCAGAAGAACTGCTTGATGTATTGAAAAAGCATGACATTCTTTTCGATGCAACGGAAGAAGAGCTTCAGATCATTAAAGATCATACAGTCGATGTGGTCGGTCTTAATTTATACTATCCGCATCGCGTTAAGGCACCTAGCAAGGCTTGGAACGAAAATACACCGTTTCATCCATCTTATTATTACGATCTATTTGAGCTCCCAGGGAGAAAAATGAATCCATTCAGAGGTTGGGAAATCTATCCGAATATTGTCTATGATATGGGTATGAGAATAAAAGAGGAATACGGGAATATCGAGTGGTTTGTGGCTGAAAACGGTATGGGGGTCGAGCAGGAAGAACGGTTTAAAAACGAAGACGGCATCATTGATGATCAGTACCGAATTTCATTTATCAGTCAGCATTTGAAAAAAGCCCTTCAAGCGAAAAAAGAAGGTTCAAACTGCAAGGGATATATGCTGTGGGCTTTTACGGATAATGTCTCACCGATGAATGCATTCAAGAATCGCTACGGATTAGTAGAGATCCAGCTGGAGAATGAACGGAATCGTCAGATGAAAGCGTCAGGATACTGGTACAAGACATTAATCCAAACGAGGAAATTAAGGGATGAACCAGATTTTATTTATCAATAGGAGTGATGGGATATGAAGCGAATCATTCTCGCTTGTGCAGCAGGAATGTCAACGTCGATTGTGGTATCTAAAATGAAGGCAGCCGCAGAAGGAAAAGGGCTGGATTATGAAATTTATGCGATACCTGAAGGGGCCATTGCGGACGAATTAGAAGAGCATGGGGACGATGTAAAGGTCATTTTGCTAGGACCGCAAGTTAGCTTTATGAGAAAGGCAGCAGAAAAAACAGCGGCACCTTATCATATACCTGTCGATGTGGTAAATGTAAGATTATATGGAACAGCGAATGGAGAAAAAATTCTAGAACATGCACTGAAACTAGCAAATGAATCTTGAGCAATCGGAGGAGAAGCAGATGACGGTATTAGAGGAAATGCAGGGAGCAGCCTTTCAAATCATTGCCCATGCAGGTGAGGCACGAAGCCATTATGTAGAAGCCATTCGTCTAGCAAGAGCGGATGACTTTGAAGCAGCGCAGCAGTTGATTGAAAAAGGGGAGGAAGCGTTTCGAAGCATCCATGACCTGCACTTGTCACTGATACAAAAAGAGGCGGCAGGGGAACAGCTTCCCTTTTCTTTACTGCTCATACATGCAGAAGACCAAATGCTCACAACAGAGACCATCCATCTGCTTGCCATTGAAATGATCGAAATGTGTAAAAAAATGAATACCCTGTCAAAATAGATATCAGTTATTAACCAATTTCTGTTATAATCATTCGGTAGATAAAGAGAAAGCAGGATTGGTGAATGAAAAAAACATGTATGTGGCTTGCAGTTGGTTTAGTCATGCTGCTCATTTCGGGCTGTATGGGTACGAAACAGCAAACAGAAGGAAACCAGCAAGCCATCAAAGAGGTAAAGGGTCAAGGACAAACGAAAGAAACAACAGAAACGCAGCAAATTGAAGCGGCAGAGATAGACAAACAAAACTGGATTCAGCAAAAGGAACCCGTTGCGCTTCCAATCTTGATGTATCACAGTATTTCCAGCGGTAATTCGTTACGTGTGCCAAAGAGCGAATTTGCAGCTCATATGAAATGGCTGAAAGACAACGGCTATGTCACGCTGTCGCCGAAAGAGGCATATCAAGTTCTCTCGACCAATTCGACACCAAGTGAAAAGTATGTTCTTATCACATTTGACGATGGATACACGGATAACTACACAAAGGCATTTCCGATTTTAAAGGAATATGGAATGAAAGCCACGATTTTTATGATCGAGCAGTCCATCGGCCGTCCGCATCATTTAACTGATGCCCAAATGGATGATATGGTGGCGCATGGTATTTCAATAGAGAGTCACACCATTCATCATTTAGAACTCAATCGTTTAACACAGAAGCAGCAGGAAGAAGAATTAAAAGGATCGAAGGTATTCTTTGACCAGCGGTTTTCTCAACAAACGATCATGGTCAGCTATCCGGTCGGTCGCTATAACGAAGACACGCTGAAGCTGGCGAAGGAAGCAGGATATGAAATGGCTGTAACCACTGAACCAGGACATGCGAAGAAAGAACAAGGCATGATGTCCTTACATCGCCTGCGCATTTCACCGGGACTTTCACCCGAAAGCTTTGGCAGGCTGATAGAGGGAAATTGATCAATATTAGATCACAGATGTTTCACATGAAACATTTTACGACACGTTTCGTGGATTAAATACGATTTGTTTGAGATAAATGTATGCAGAAAGAATCAGTTTTTATATACTGATTCTTTTTTATTTAACTAAATAAGGTCTTACAGTTGCCAATAGAAAGTAGGAGGGCTTAGAAGAAAAGTACAGGTTATTATACTTGAAAGTTATTTTGAGTGTTGTTCAGTTTATTTGATTCATTGCATAACAAAAAGCTGTATAATTTATTTGAAATAATGAAAATTCTGCATTTGAAATGAATCAGTAAGATTAAAAAATAAGCTTAACTATGGTAACAAATTGTTACTTATGGTAACATATTGTTGCACAAGTTTTTTGTTCAACTCGGACTAAGTTGAACTAGTTTTCAAACTGAAGCACGAGAGCTTCAAGGTGAATTTCTTGAACGTTCACCATACAACTGAAAAGAAATTTAATTTAGGCACTCGGCTGACTACCGTGTGCTTTTTCTATGTATAAATTTAAAATGTGAGGAATACACTGAAATAATATGAAAAAATAAAGCAGCCCTCCAAAAAACAGAAACGAGATAGAACCAGCATTACCTTGACTAGGGGTAATGAAGGTGCCGCTTTATTTTTCATTATCATCTTAAGGGTTCATTCAGAACGTTCTCTTATCTAAAATCCATATGATGAACTGGACTAGAGTTCGGATTGAATTTAAGATAAGGAACCAAAGCTTGTACTTACAGGTACAAGCTTTTTTCTTTTTGTTTTTGCGTCTCTCAACGCGTGAACGCACAAGTTTTGTTCTCAAACTGACCCCTCCTTTCTAGGCATAAAAACACCTTTAGTATGGAAGGGGGGAGGACTATCGTTTGCAACACGTTTCTATGTATATTTTACGATCTTTCCTATTTAATGACGAATAGCACCTTGTTGTTTCCTCTCTGTTTTTCTTTGCGTTTCATTCATAAAACTCCATATGTGTTTTCTCTAGTTTGTAATAATCCAATCGATCTTTCAAGGTTCCTGTATGAAATTCAAATTTATGTCCATCAGGGTCTGTGAAATAAATCGACTTCTGATCTCTTTCGTCTCTTGGCCTGCTTGGTAAGATGTTGACGTTCAAATCTTTTAGTTTGTTATACATTGGATCTACATCCTCCTCATCAATAGAAAAAGCGATGTGTGTGTAAGAGTGATGGATGTCTTGACGAGGAATGTCTTTTTCTACATTGAGGGCAAGCCACAGGCCGTTCAAATCAAAGTAAGCTGTCGTTCTGCCCTTTGTTAACAATTTGGCATTAAAGACCTTTGTGTAAAAATCAATAGATGTCTCTAAATCAGAAACAGAAAATAATAAATGGTTTATTCCTTTGATGTTCAATTTAATCACCTCAAATTCAATGATGAGAAAAAAGCTTGCAGACTCAATCTACAAGCTTTGTTGTTTATTGATAAACAGGATAACCCGTTATCTTTATATCTTTTCCCAGCGGTTCAAGAGAGAGTTGATCCAGTTCAATTGCATCACTCATGAGGCGTATGCCTTCGCCTCCGAAAAAAGAAGGAGAGAGTCGTCCGCCAATGAGCTTAGGTGCCATGTAGATGACGAGTTTATCGACAAGCTGCTGCTCCAAAAATGAGGCATTGATTTGTCCGCCGCCTTCAATCATCAGGGAGGAGACATTTCTTTCTCCGAGCACTTGAAGTACTTCTTGTAAGGGCACCCGGATATCGCTATCCGTCATGATGACACTGACGCCAGCTGCTTCTAAAGCGGCTCGTTTTTCTTCATCGGCTTGTTTTGTTGTGAAAATCCATGTTGGTGCCATCTGATCTGTGACCACCTTTGCTGTCAGCGGGATAGACAGTTTAGAGTCTAAGACAATTCGAATCGGATGATGACCGTTTGGAATGCGTGCCGTTAATGAAGGATCGTCGTGAATGACGGTTTGCGCACCGACCAAGATCGCATCGTTGATACTGCGAATGTGATGTGCATCATAACGGGACGTTTCTGATGTAATCCACTTGCTGTCAGACGTAGCAGATGCAATTTTTCCGTCTAACGTAATGCCTGCTTTGAGTGTCACGAAAGGCGTTTTTTTCGTAATAAAGTGGTTGAACACTTCATTCATGAGAATGGATTCCTGCTCCATGACGCCTGTGATGACTTGAATGCCTGCATCTTGTAAAATGGCAATCCCGCGCCCGGCAACAAGCGGATTCGGATCCAGTGCAGCAACGACTACTTTTTCTACGCCAGCTTTCACAAGTGCTTCAGCGCATGGGCCTGTGCGGCCATGGTGGGAACAAGGCTCTAGTGTCACATAGATCGTGGCGCCTTTTGCCTTGTCTCCAGCCATTTTAAGTGCATGAATTTCTGCATGTGGTTCGCCGGCCTTCATGTGCGCCCCGACCCCAACAATTTCATTTTCTCGCACAATCACAGCCCCGACGAGCGGATTGGGAGATGTCTGACCTTTCATTGCTTCGGCATTTTCAAGGGCTAGTTTCATATATCGCTCATGATGTGGCAATCGTACGCACCTCTTGATCCGCCTTCATATGACCTGAGCGGTTAATTTTTGTCTGCAAGTATTTTTCATTGAACTCAGAGACATCACCCCAAAGTGGAATCCGTCCAGAAAGAGAAAGGCCTGCATGACTGATAGCATCGGTCTTTTTCGGATTATTGGTGATAAGTCTGACTGGCTTTGTACGCAATGTTTGAAGAACAGCAATCGCTTCTTCATATTGACGTGTATCATCTTCAAAGCCTAGTGCTTCGTTTGCTTCTACAGTATCGTAGCCGTTTTCTTGCAAGATGTAGGCCATGGCTTTACTGAAAAGACCGATCCCGCGTCCTTCATGGTTGGCTAAATAAAACAGTGCGCCTGCTCCATTGTCCTCAATCATTCGCATAGACTGTTTCAATTGGAACCCACAATCACAGCGTTTGCTTCCGAAAATATCGCCGGTGTGGCAGATGGAATGCATGCGGATCAGCGCTTCATCAGCATGTTCGAAATCTCCGTAAACAAGGACGCTTGATTGCTGGTGATCTGCAAGTTCACGGGAGGAAAGGCTTTCGATTAAAGCTTCATCTGATAATGGTTCTTTCCCATCGTCTTTTAACCATGAATACCAGTTAAACATGACCGTTCTACCGTCTAAATTCACTGGCAGTTTAATAGGTCCAGTGATATATATAAATCCGTCTTCTTGCTGTACTCGTTTGATTTTATCTTTTAAAATGGCTGTTTTAACCTCTGTGTGTTTGTCCATATTCTGCACCTTCTTTTTTGTCTGTTTCTTCAATCTGTAAACGAACGAGAACGCCAAATGGATCAATAAATTCGTTACTTTTTCCTGTCGTGTTCATGTGAACGCCTGCTTTTGTCAGACGTTCGACGACGGATGTTCTATCGTCTTCTTTTGGGAAAACCAGTGTATAGCTTCTAATTCCTGAAAAACGTGGATCAATGGCTCCTTTTCTCCCGCGTCCCCATGCATTAAAGGCAAGGTGATGATGATAGACGCCACCAGCAACGAATAAGCTGGCTGGGGGAGCCATTCGGATATGGAAACCGAGCGTGTTCACATAAAAGGAATCGGCTTCTTCTGGGTTGAGATGGAAATGCAAGTGTCCCATGACTGTACCAGCCGGGAGTCCATCCCAGGTGGAATCAGCGGCTTCTTGCAGGAGACCATCTCCATCAAGCGGAGCATTTCCGCCACCTTTCAGCTCTCCATGCTCACCTACCCATATGTCCTGAGGACGATCAGCATAAATCTCAACGCCGATGCCATCTGGATCACTTAAATAAATGGCTTCACTGAAAAAGTGATCGCTCGCTCCAATTAAAGGATAGCCTTTTTTGATCACATGCGCCAGCCATGTGCCCAGGTTTTTTCTGGTAGGTAATAAAACCGCAAAATGATAAAGTCCTGGCTCATGATCCGGCTTCTCTTTCAGCTGCACATCTTCTTTCAGCACAAGGATTGGTTCCTTTGCGTTGCTGCCAAGCGTGACAGTAGAATCCGTCTGTTCTAATAAAGTAAAACCTAAAATGTCTGTATAAAAAGGCAAAGAACGCTCAAAGCTGGACACATGTAATTCTGTTACACCTAATCTTACCTGCTCTATTGTATTCAAAGCTCGGTCATCTCCTTCATGTTATATGCATCTGCATGTTCAATGGTTTATTGAAAATTGATAAAAATGATTACCTTGTTACTTTTAGTAACTAAACTATATAATAGTTAGTGACTTATTTCAAGTAATTAATTATGTTATAATGAAAAAAAGTAGAGAAAAGCAGGAGGGAGTAAAGTATGGCTCAAGTAGATGGCTGCCCAATTACAGATGCCATGGAGATTTTAGGGAAGAAGTGGGTGATTCTCATCATCAATCAGCTTTTGACAGGGCCAAAACGTTTTTGTCAGCTAGAAAATGAAATGAACATCAGCGGACGGTTATTATCAGAAAGGCTGAAAGATTTAGAAGCTGAAGGTCTTGTTGAGAAAAAAGTATATCCCGACATTCCCGTGCGGATTGAATATGAACTAACAGAACAAGGAAAGAAAATTGAACCAGTCATACGGGAAATGTATGCTTGGTCTTTAGAGCGAAAAAATAGTGAAAAGGGTGAACATGTCCCTTCTTAATCGATTTCGATCAGTGCCCCTGATCGATTTTTTTTTTGTGATTTTCCAGAAATCTAAGTCAATAGTATGAAAAATGATGTTGACAATAAATTCATTCATCATATAATATCAAGGAGAAGAGGGTTCTTTTCCCTGTAATGGAATGGGGAGGTTATGCCATGGTATCATGAATGGGACAGATTACCTAAACCGTGTATCACTACATCATGTAGCAGCAGACATCTTTGACTTGTCGAAAGCAAAGATTTATTTTTTAAACTCAATTGATAATGATTATCATAATCATTTATGAGTGTGATTCATACGCTGATAAAGGTTATTTTTTTTATTATCTATTGAGAATAATTATCAATATCAATTAGGAGGATATATATGAAATCACTTCGTTCAGCATCACACGTCTTATTATTCTTTAGCTTTGTTCTATTGTTTGCTCTAGCCCCGGTTAGCTCTGCCTCAGCAGCAGGCTTAGCAGATGGTCAATATTCAGCACAATATGTGGTATGGAAAGCAGACAGTGATTCAACGTCAACAGCAAATACGTATTTTGAAAAACCAGCTAAGCTTGTTGTGAAGGACGGAAAAATCAAAGCGCAAGTCACGTTAACGAACAGCTCTTGGATTACAAGCTTTAAAACATTGGATCAAGGTGTCTACAAAGATGCAAAGGTGATCAGTACAAACACAGCTGCTAATAAGAGAACGGTAGAGTTCAATGTCAACAGCCTGACAGATGTTGTACCAGCTAAAGTGAGTGTGACTGTACCGGTCATTGGATATACAGGCAATTACGATATTCGCGTCAAGTTTGATGCAGCAACTGTTCAATAAAAAGGGAGGAAATTCATCTGATGAAAAAATGGATCAGGATGCCAGCCTTTGTGGCTGCATTATTGCTGGCACTTATACTGCCTTTTTCAAATGCACAGGCTGCCTCATTAAATGATGGTACATACTCCGTCAATTACACTGTGATGAAGGCCGAAGGAACTGCCGTTTCGATGGCAAATGATTACTGGCTGAAGCCGGCAAAAGTGATCGTGAAAAATGGCAAGCTGACTGTGCAAATGACCATTAAAAACAGCAGCTGGGTAACGGAATTTAAAGTGCCGGGAAATGGCGGCTATGTCGATACGACGGTTCTATCAACGAATAAGAAAGCCAATACAAGGCTTGTTCAATTCCAAGCACAGAGTTTGTCCAAACCAATCAAGTCTAAAATCCATGTCACAGTCAAATCGGCTGATTATGATCACGACTATACCATCCAGCTGAAATTCGATGAAAGCAGCATCAAGTCACTTTCTTCTGACAGTTCAAAAGAAACAGCAGGTGCAGCAAAACATCAAGAAACATCAAAAGAAACAACCAAAACAACTGATTCATCCACCAAAACAAAACAAGAAGAAAATCCTCAAACTGGTGATACAAGCCAGATGGGATGGCTCCTTGTGCTTGTCTTATGTTCAGGCGGGTTTTTAGCGAGAAAGTGGATCATCAAGCATTAACGGAAGGAAGTGTCATCTTTTGAAACGTCTTTTTCATCTACAGACAGCTATTCTGCTCGTTTTATTCAGTTTGTTGACTGCGTTTCAGCTGCCTCAAGGAACGGCTCAGGCGGCATCATTGGTTGATGGTGAATATACGGCCGGATTCACCATTTTAAAAAATGGCAGCACTGAAGCATCCATGATGGATACGTATACAGAAAAGCCAGCTAAGCTCATCATCGAAAATGGCAAGACGACTGCCTATCTTACGCTGAAGCAAAGCAAAGAAATCACAGATTTCAAGGTCGAACAAAATGGCTCTCTCGTCACCACTGAAACGGTCAGTGAAGATGAGACAGCGAATACGCGTGTGATCAAATTTGATGTAGCCGATGTATCAGCCAAATTAAATGGCTGGGTCAAAATTTACTGGGACTTAGGCGGCTTTATTTATGATGAGGCGTATGACGTACAGATCGCTTTCGACGAGAGCAGTCTCACACTTGTCACGCCTGCGAAGCCAGACGACAGCGAAACAAAGCCAGATGATCAAAACGGTACGACGCCAGGCGACAGCGAAACAAAGCCGGATGATCAAAGCGGCACGACGCCAGGCGACAGCGAAACAAAGCCAGATGATCAAAACGGCACAACACCAGTTGATTCGACACAGAACCAATTAAAAGATGGTGTGTATCGTATCAACTACAGTGTGCTGAAGGGCGATGAGGATGAGGCATCTCGGATGAGCCAATACTTCTCACATCCAGCATCGTTAACCGTTAAAAATGGAACGCAAACCGTTTCCTTTACGGTGAAGGATCATACGTCAGTTGATTCTTTGAAAATAGAGAAAAACGGTTCTTATCAAGAAGTGAAAAACGTGAGCACAGATCAAGCAAAGAACACAAGAGTGGTTTCATTTGAAGTGTCTGATCTGAAAAAAGCAGTTAACGGAAAAGTACACATTGTAGTAGCAGCCGCTCACTATGATCAAACGTACGATATTCGTTTTCAATTTGATTCAAAAAGTATCGTTCCACTGAAGGACGGTCAAATAGAGGAAGAAACACCGGCTACACCAGAAACACCAAAACCAAATAAACCAGCACCAGACACAACGAACGGCGGAACGAATCAAGAGACAGTTCAGCTAAAAGACGGGGTGTACAAGCTTCCTTTTTCAATGAAGAAAGCAGACAAAGATGAGCTTTCTCGCATGAACGATTACGTCGTGAGCCCTGCGACATTGGTGGTGAAAAATGGCCGCCATTTCGTTTCATACACTGTCAAGAACAGCTCAGCCATCACGTCGTTCCAAGTAGGAACCGGCGGTAAATTTGAAGAGACGCTAGTTGCAAAGGCTGATCAAAAAGCAGATACACGAGTGATTCAATATGAAGCAAAAAGTTTGAGTAGTGCTCAGGCAGCACGCGTGAAAATTGACATTCCAGCTGCAAATTATCATGAGCAGTACGATGTCAAACTTGTCTATGATACGAAAGGTATCGCAAGTGGTGAAGGAAGCGGAATTGCGACGGTGATCGGAGACGATGAGAGCATCGGCTTTGTGAAAAATCCGAATGATCACGATTCTCAACCAAACCAGCTTGCGAATCTCGCACCAGAGGAAACGGGCGCAGAGCAGATGACCTTTACGCCATCAGATGACCAAACCAAGTCTGAGACAGGTCAGCTGAACCCGAAAACAGGAGATACTTCACTTCTTTGGGTGTACATTCTTTTATTCGGCGGGTCACTATTCGTGCTCGTCAGAAAGTATCAAACTCGTACAAGATAAAGAATCTATTTTAAGTGAGGTGCGCCATTCATCTCGGCGCATCCACTTCCTTTTTTCGAAAGGAGGCTTCCGTTTTTTGAAGCATCGAATGTTATGTACCCTGATCACGGCTCTATGTGTGTGCGTCTTCTTAGCAGGCTGCTCACAATCAGCTGAAAGCTCAGCGAAAGGCAAAAAAAATGCAGCATCAAGTGCCCGCATTGTGGCAACGACTGTAGCTGCTGCTGAGATCATGGATGCGCTAGAGGTAGATCTTGTCGGGGTGCCAACAAGTCAAAAATCCTTGGCGGCTCGATACAAAGGACTCCCAGCAGTCGGTAACCCAATGAGCCCGGACATGGAAATCATCCAATCACTTCAACCGACAGATGTCCTGTCTGTCACGACCCTTCAATATGATTTAGAAACGCCTTTTCAACAAGCTTCTGTCCCGGCGACATACCTCAACCTTGAGAGCCTGGACAAGATGGAGAACGCCATCACAAAGCTTGGAGAAAAATATGATAGAAAGACACAAGCGAAACGCATTGTGGATGATTTTGAACAAAAAAAGAAAGACATACAAGAGAGAACGAAGGGAAAGACGAAGCCATCCGTTCTCATTTTGCTTGGTGTACCAGGCAGTTATTTAGTGGCAACAGAGAATTCGTATATCGGTGATCTTGTGCGTATTGCAGGAGGAAAGAACATCGTAAAAGGTGAGAAAATGGAGTATTTGGCATCCAATACGGAGTATTTACAAAAAGCCAATCCAGATATCATTCTCCGAGCCGCACATGGGATGCCGGATGAAGTCGTCAAAATGTTTGATCAAGAATTTAAAACAAATGATATTTGGAAACATTTTAATGCGGTCAAACAAGACCGGGTGTACGACCTCGAAGAAAGCTTATTCGGGACAACAGGCAACTTAAAGGCAGCAGAGGCATTAGATGAATTAACTCGTATGTTGTACCCGTCATAAGCGGCGAATCTTAATGATAAAAGGACGTTCAAGATGAAAAAAACAGGGATTTTATTTCTGATAGTCAGTCTCTTACTAGCCGGCGTATTTATTTATTCCGCCATTACGGGGAGCATTCATGTTACACCGATTGAATTATTGGAAGGGCTTATGACCGGTCAACATGCACAGGTAGAAATCATTAAAGATTTAAGAATCCCCCGCATGCTCATTGCGATGTTTACAGGGGCGGCTTTATCTGTCTCCGGTGTCCTCTTGCAGTCTGTGATGAGGAATCCATTAGCAGATGCCGGTGTTATTGGTATTTCATCGGGAGCTAGCTTCTTTTCTTTAATGGCAATTACAGCGCTTCCTCAATTTTATTTCTACTCTCCTTTATTTTCAGTTTTAGGCGGGGCAATTGCCTGCTTCCTCGTATACGTGTTGTCTTGGAAAGGCGGCTTAAGCCCGATTCGAATGATTTTGGTGGGGATCGCCATCAATGCCATGTTTACAGGGATGGCAGAAGCGTTTGTGACCATTTGCAGCTATTTCAATATCACCATTAATCAGTCGGGACAGTCGAATCTGACGATGAAAACGTGGGGAGATGTCCGTTTAATCGGTGTCTATGGCGTCATTGGGCTTGTGGTTGCGCTTTTCTTTAGCAGATGGTGTAACTTGCTTGCCCTTCAAGATAAGACGGCGAAAAACTTAGGATTGCGTGTGACCAGAATGCGCCTTTTGATTTCAATCACGGCGGTGTTATTAGCAGCGGTGACTGCTGCGGTAGCGGGCGTGATTGCCTTTGTCGGTTTGCTCATTCCCCATATCTCTAGAAGGCTCGTCGGCTCTGACCACCGGGTACTGATTCCATTTTCTGCGTTAAGCGGGGCCTTGCTCATTTTGACGGCTGATACGCTCGGCAGAACGCTTGTGGCACCAAATGAAATCCCTGCTTCTACAATCATGGCTGTCATTGGCGGACCGTTTCTGATCTTTTTATTAAGAAGGGGGGATCGTCTGCATGGACATTCGTGAGGTGTCGTTTTCCTATGATCGACAGAGGGACATTGTTCAATCGGTCACTACAAAGGTTGAAAAGGGGAAAATTACGACCATTATCGGTCCAAATGGCTCGGGCAAATCCACGCTGCTTTCTTTGATGGCACATAACCATTGTCCAAACAAAGGACAGATACATTTAGATGGGCAAGAGCTGAATGCGTTCAAGCCAAGGGAACTGGCGAGAAAGCTGGCAGTCGTACATCAGCAAAATGAAGCGCCGCTCGATTTAACGATCGAACGAGTGGTGGCATTTGGGAGAACGCCCTACCAGACGATGCGCGGCAGTGACAAGGAAGAGGATGAGAAAGCAATTGAGTGGGCACTGTCCTGTACCAAGCTGACGGATAAGCGAAAGGTGCCTCTCGCCTCATTGTCAGGCGGAGAACGGCAGCGTGTATGGATTGCGATGGCTTTAGCGCAAAAAACACCGATCCTTTTCTTAGATGAACCGACGACTTATTTGGATATGTATTATCAATTTGACATTCTTGAGCTCATTCGAGAGCTCAATGTCGAGCATGGATTAACCATCGTGATGGTCCTGCACGATATGAATCAGGCGATTCGCTATAGTGATGTTATCATCGCCATGAAAGATGGGCAAATTATTCGCGAAGGACGGCCAAATGATGTGTTAACAGAAGAGATGGTGCGGCACATTTATCATGTGTCCGTCACGATTAAGCAGGATGCAGAAACAGGGATGTATATCGTGCCTGTAGGCATATAAGTTGTGCAAAAAGCAGGTGAGACAGTGTGAAACGAGGGAAAAGGATCGGGCAGCGAATGCTGACGATCGTCTGTTTAGGTGTTTTTCTATATAGCGGTACGGCCATTGGCTTGGAGCTCTTTGGCAATTATCAAAATCGTCAGGTGCTTGCAAAGGCTCAGACACTTTACACACACGAGGATGGAATGAAACAGCGAAAACCTGGAGAAATCCGTCAGTCATTTGATGATTTGCGAAAGGTGAATGAAGACATTGTCGGTTGGATTGATATGAAGGACACGATGATTCAGTATCCAATTGTTCAGTCAAACGATAATGCATTCTATTTAACTCGTAATTATGTAAAGGATGACACACGGGCAGGCAGTATCTTTATGGATTATCGTAATGACGTCTTGCATGAAAGTCCCAATACAGTGGTGTACGGTCATCGGATGAGGGATGGGTCTATGTTTGCTGGTCTCACAAACTATTTGAAAAAAGATTTCTTCCAAGATCATCGCACATTTCAGTACGATACGCTGTACCAAAGCTATGAAGCAGAGATTTTTGCTGTGTATGAGACGACAGTCGATTTCGATTATATTCAGACTGATTTTCAGGATCTTGGTGAATATGCGCACTACTTGCAAGCTGTGCGTAAGAAGTCCATCTATCAAACGAAAACAGACGTATCCACAGATGACTTGATTCTCACATTATCGACCTGTGATCACGTGCTGGCACCTAAAAACAAGCGTCTCGTGGTACAGGCGAAGCTAAAGAAAGTTTACTAGAAAAGGAGAGACAGACGGTTGAAATGTTTACATGTGATTTGGGCAGGACTCGTCGTCGTGCTTCTCCTCGGCGGATGCAGCCAGGCGGCGCCTGTCGAGAATGGGAGCGGGCAAGGTGCGCTCAACATTCAGGATTTTGCCGGCAGAACATTATCGTTTCATGAATCACCTGAACGGATCGTCTCGTTGTCAACTGGCGACATGAGCATCATTTATGCCTTAGGTGGCCAGGTTGTCGGCCGGCCAACTGCCGAATTGCCAGACAATCTACAAAAGGCAAAGTCCGTACAATCAATTGGCACAACCCATCAATTTGATGTCGAGTTGATCACGAGCTTAAAGCCCGATGTGGTGCTTGGGAATGAATCATTAAACAGCAAGGATATCTCTACTATAGAAGGGATTGGTTCACAGCTTCTTTTGACAAGTGCCAACTCAGTGAAGGACATCCAGCGTCAAGTTACTTTATTTGGTGATTTACTTGGAAAGCAGCAAAAGGCCAAAGCGCTCAATGCTCAAATCGATCAGCGGATTAAGCAAGTGAAGCAGCCTGAGAAAAAAGTAAAGACACTCGTTGTATATGGTGCGCCCGGCACATATATGGCGGCACTTCCACAATCTTTAAGTGGTGATCTGCTGCGGATCGCTGGTGGTGCGAATATTGCTGAAAATGAACCAGCACTCGAAAAGTTTCCGCAATATGCACAAATCAATGCAGAAAAGGTAATCGAGGCCGATCCAGATCTCATTTTGCTGATGACACACAGCAATCCTGAAGATGTCAAAGCAGGCTTTATGAGTGAAATGAAGCAAAATGCGGCGTGGCACGATGTATCAGCTGTCAAAAATGGACACGTTGAGATTCTACCAAGTGACCTATTTGGGACAAATCCAGGCGCAGAAGTCATCAGAGCGATCGATGAATTAGAGAAGAAATTGAAGCGATTGTCATCATGAAGATGAATGCAGAACTAGATTTTCAAAAAAGGCAGTCAAGACGAAAATGGCTGTTACCAGGATTGTTTCTCTCTTTATGTGTGGGCGTCTGTCTAGGACTTGCGGTAGGTTCTGTCCAATTGTCGCTGACGGATTTAATGGCTGTGTTCACGGGATCAGGTCTGCCTGTTCATGAAAAAATTGTCATGGATTTACGGTTGCCGCGTGTGCTCATTGGTTTTCTCGTTGGGGCCTGTCTCGCAGCATCAGGAGCGATTTTACAAGGAGTTGTCCGAAATCCACTGGCTGACCCTGGAATCATTGGTGTGACTGCGGGCGGCGGGTTAGCTGCTGTACTCAGCATGATTGTTCTTCCGCAATTCACGTATTTGCTTCCGGCAGCCGCTTTTCTGGGCGCCTTATTAGCAGCTCTTGTCGTGTATATGCTGTCATTTGATCAAGGGGTTTCACCGCTTAAATTGATCTTGGCAGGTGTTGCTGTCAATGCGTTGCTCGGTGCGGTGATGAATGGGTTTATGGTGCTTTATAGTGAGCGTGTGCAGGCTGTTTTGCCTTTTCTATCAGGCGGATTAAACGGACGGAGCTGGCATCATCTTAGCTTCGTGTCGCCATATGCGCTGGCTGGATTATGTCTTTGCTTTTTCGCCATCAAGCCGTCCAATCTCCTTTTGCTTGGCGATGAATCGGCTCAGCTATTGGGCCTTCGAGTAGAGAGGACTCGATTTTTTCTCATTGCGCTGGCCGCTCTTTTAGCTGGAGCAGCTGTCAGTGTCAGTGGTTTAATCGGATTTGTCGGGCTTGTTGTGCCTCATTTTATCCGTCTTTTAATCGGAGATGACTACCGGTATTTGCTACCGATTTCAATGCTTGGAGGGGGCGTGCTTGTGGTCTTTGCTGATACAGCGGCACGGGTCTGGTTTACACCGGTTGAATTGCCTGTAGGGATCTTGCTTGCCTGCATCGGTGCACCTTTCTTCCTCTATTTATTAAAAAAGAAAGGGAGGGGTTAAGTTGGATGTCATTGCAATGGATGACGTGAGTCTCAGTCAAGGCGGCTTTCGGCTGTCTTCCATTTCAGCAGCTGTTCCTAAAGGGAGTGTGACCGGAATCATTGGCCCAAATGGGTCAGGTAAGTCGACTTTTATCAAAGCGGCCGCACGACTGACCTCAATCGAAAGCGGCATGATTTACATTCACGACATCCCGCAAAAAGAGATGACGGCACAGGAGATCGCCAAGGAGGTGGCAGTTCTCATGCAAACAAGAACCGCCATTCCATCGATGACAGTACGTGAGCTGGTCGCACTTGGACGCAGTCCGCACCGTTCCATCTGGAAAAAAAGCGGCACGTCAGATCATGAAGCGATTGAGTGGGCGCTTGAGGTGACGAATAGCCGCACCAATGAAAACAGAATGCTTCATACATTGTCAGGCGGAGAAAGACAAAAGGCATATATTGCAATGGCACTGGCTCAGAAGACAGAGACCATCATTCTCGATGAGCCAACCACTTATTTAGACATTGCGCATCAGCTTGAATTACTGGAGCTGCTCAAACAGCTGAATCAAACACATGGCATCACCATTTTAATGGTTCTCCATGACTTGCAGCAGGCCGCAAAATATTGTGACCGTCTCATTGCTATGAAGCGAGGTCAGGTGCATCAAATTGGCTCACCAAAAGAAGTGTTAACAGAAGACTTTTTCAAGGAGGTTTTTGGGATTCAGGCAGAGGTTCACTTAGACGGTGAGCATCCGCTCATTATCCCAATCGCCTCCATTCAACAACAAAAGGGAGATGAACCAAACATGATTATTGTAAACAACCAAGTAAGAGTAGAAAAAGGCAGTGCAGACCACCTTGTTAAACGGTTTAACAAGCAGGGACAAGTAGAATTTATGGAAGGCTTTTTAGGAATGGAAGTATGGGTCACTCAACAGACAACTGATTACGATGAAGTGACCATTCACACCCGCTGGAATCGAAAAGAAGACTTTGTGAATTGGACAAAATCCCAGGCATTTGGTGATGCGCACGCTCATGGAAAGGCGAAACCTGAAGGCCTGTTAAAAAACAAAATTACGTACTATGAAGTGCAAGTCACAAGACCTGCTTTACAGAAAAAAGCCTAAATATTCAAAAGCGCTGCAGCGAAGAAGCAGCGCTATTTTTTTGTGATTGTCTCTTTCCGTCACATATTTTTGACAAAGTATTCAAACAACTGACACAATCCTATCCAAATTTTAGGTAAAATTTACTTTATTTTTGAAGCGCATGGGTGTAAAGTACAGGTATAAATAACTAACCGAATGAAAATCAAGAGTAAAATTTCACCGAGTGAACTATATCAAATGGACTTCCACTTGTGAATCATTGAACAAATAGTGAACTTTTTGTGAAATGGTGAGCATAAATATCTCGAATCATTCGGCATGCGAAAGTAAGGGAGGATGTAAGGCTGTGAGTGAGCTGTTTTTAGCAAGATTTCAATTTGCCTCAACGACATTATTTCATTTTATTTTTGTTCCTATGTCTATAGGTTTGGTATTTATCGTTGCATTGATGCAAACCCTTTATGTCGTCAAGAAAAAAGAGATTTATAAAAAGATGGCGAAATTTTGGGGTCACCTTTTCTTAATTAACTTTGCAGTAGGTGTGGTGACAGGGATTCTGCAAGAATTCCAGTTTGGGATGAACTGGTCTGATTATTCAAGGTTTGTCGGTGATGTCTTTGGTGCACCGCTTGCCATTGAAGCGCTATTGGCCTTTTTCCTTGAATCGACCTTTATTGGTCTTTGGATATTCGGCTGGGACCGTCTACCGAAAAAAATCCATTTGTTATGTATTTGGCTCGTTTCTCTTGGTACGATCTTTTCGGCGTTTTGGATTTTACTCGCCAACTCATTTATGCAGGAGCCAGTTGGATTTGTGATTAAAAATGGCCGTGCGGAAATGAATGACTTTGGCGCTCTTGTAACGAACCCGCAACTTTGGGTAGAGTTCCCGCACGTTCTGTTTGGTGCATTGGCAACCGGTGCTTTCTTTATCGCGGGTGTCAGTGCCTATAAAATGATCAAAAAACAAGAAGTCGCCTTTTTCAAAAAATCTTTCCAGATTGCCATGGTGCTTGCTTTCATTTCTGGCTTAGGTGTGGCGTTCTCTGGACATGATCAAGCGAAGCACTTAATGGAATCACAGCCGATGAAGATGGCAGCAAGTGAAGCCCTTTGGAAGGATAGTGGAGATCCAGCGGCTTGGACACTATTTGCCAACATTGACACAGATAAAAAAGAAAACTCTGCGGAGATCAATATCCCGTTTGCTTTAAGTTACTTGGCCTATTCTAAGTTTAGTGGAGATGTGCCAGGCATGCTGACCCTTCAAAAAGAATATGAAGCCGAGTTTGGTCCTGGAGATTACATTCCTCCAGTCAAAACAACCTTCTGGAGCTTTAGAATCATGGTAGGTGCCGGCATGTTGATGATTTTTGCTAGTATGATTGGTTTGTATTTGAGCTTTAGAAAAAAACTAGAATCAAACAAATGGTATTTACGCTTCATGGTATGGATGATTGCGTTCCCGTTTATTGCAAACTCAGCGGGTTGGATCATGACGGAAATTGGGCGTCAGCCGTGGACAGTCTTTGGTATGATGACAACCGCACAATCCATTTCACCAAACGTATCGTACGGCATGTTGCTATTCTCAGTCATTAGCTTTACGACCATTTATCTGATTCTTGCCATCGTGCTTGCCTACTTATTCATTCGAGAAATTAAAAAAGGTGCACATTCTGAAGAGAATACAGATCAAAAGGATGAAACGGACCTGTCTACAGATCCATTTGATGGAGGCGCATATCATGGCATATCTTAACGAGATTTGGTTTATTCTTGTCGCAGTACTGTTTGTTGGATTTTTCTTCTTAGAAGGATTTGATTTTGGTGTTGGGATGTCCATGCAGCTGCTTGGAAAAGATGCACACGAGCGCCGCATTTTAATCAATACGATTGGCCCTTTCTGGGATGCGAATGAGGTCTGGCTGATTACAGCTGGTGGGGCTATTTTCGCCGCTTTTCCTCACTGGTACGCTACGATGTTCAGCGGATACTATATTCCGTTTACGGTTCTCCTACTAGCGCTCATTGGGCGGGGGGTCGCCTTTGAATTTAGAGGGAAGGTCGAGAAGGCTTCATGGATCAAAACGTGGGACTGGGTGATCTTCTTTGGCAGCCTGCTTCCGCCATTTTTACTCGGCGTGCTATTCACAAGTATTTTACGAGGAATGCCCATTGATCAAAGCATGAATATGTACGCTGGATTTACAGACTTTGTGAATCTTTATTCAGTGATCGGCGGGGTAGCTGTGACGGTTCTTTGCCTTCTGCATGGATTGATTTTCGTCACACTCCGCACTGAGGGTGATTTAAGAAATCGTGCAAGAAAGCTCGGTCAGCGTGTTTTATTGATTGCACTGCCGGTTCTTGTTGTATTTGTTGGTGTGTCTATTCTTGAAACAGACATTTATACCGTGCGTCCGATCATTACGATCCCTTTAACTGTACTCATTGTGGTTTGTTATGTAGCGGCTCTATTCTTTATGAGAAAAGAGCGTGATGGATGGACATTTTTATTCACAGGTGCAGGTATTATGGTGACGGTGACCATGCTTTTCACAGCATTATTCCCGCGTGTCATGATTAGTTCGATCAACCATGCATTCGACCTCACCATTCAAAACGCTGCATCAGGATCTTATTCACTGACGGTCATGACGATTGTTGCCATTTCTTTGCTGCCTTTTGTGCTTGGGTATCAAATCTGGAGCTACTATGTCTTCCGTAAACGTGTAAGCGGTAAGGAGCCAATGACCTACTAATGGATAAACGTTTGCTTCAACTAAAAGGAATGAGGGGGCTTCTTGCCCTCTTAGGTATTGTGTCAATCATCCAAGGAGCAAGTATTATTTTTCAAGCACAGTGGCTGGCACATGCCATAACAACGCTGTTTGACGGGAAGAGCCTCATGCAGGCAACGCCTTATGTCTTGCTGTTTCTTGCTGCCTTTCTGGTGCGGCACGGTCTCACCTTGATGCGGGAGAAGGTCATGTTCACCTATTCTTCCCGAATTGGAGCAGACGTCAGAAAGCAGCTGTTGGACCAGCTGTTCCGTTTAGGGCCAGCTTTCACGAAGAAAAAAGGAACAGGAAAGCTTGTGACATTGGCGATGGAGGGCATTGCCCAATATCGTCAGTATTTACAGCTGTTTTTGCCGAAAATGGTGAACATGGCAGTTATTCCGGTGATGGTGCTTGTCTATGTTTGGACATTAGATGAAACATCTGCTGTCATTCTCATTGTCACGCTGCCGATTTTAATTGTTTTTATGATTTTGCTAGGACTTGTCGCTCAGCGTAAAGCGGCCAAACAATGGAGATCGTATGAGAAATTATCCAATCATTTTACTGATTCTCTCCGTGGCCTTGAAACGCTTCGCTACTTAGGGATTAGCAAAAAGCATTCTCGTAATATTGGAGAGGTCTCAAAGCGTTATCGAAAGGCGACGATGAGCACACTGAAAGTCGCCTTTCTTTCATCTTTTGCTCTCGATTTCTTTTCTATGCTGTCCATTGCGACTGTCGCTGTATTTCTCGGCTTGCGCTTAATTGAAGGAGATCTTTTGTTATTGCCCGCTTTGACCGCACTGATGCTTGCGCCAGAATATTTCTTGCCAGTCCGTGAAGTGGGAAATGATTATCATGCGACGTTAAACGGTAAAGAAGCGAATGAGGCGATTCAAGTGATTTTAGAGGAAAAGGGCTTCCGAGAGCAGGAGACACAATCCGTGCAGCTGAACGAGTGGAATGAGCAATCTGAGCTCACACTGCAAGATGTCAGTGTCTTACATGATGAGCATGCACCATATTCGATTCAGGATGTGGACCTCACTGTGAAAGGAAAGAAAAAAATTGGGATCATCGGTGCCAGTGGTTCAGGGAAATCGACGTTAACGGATGTTCTCGGTGGTTTTGTTGAACCGTCTGCAGGTGAAATCATCCTAAACGGAAAGCCGCTTGCTCATTTACAGCTGGCGGCATGGCAAAAAGAAGTCGTTTATATGCCGCAGCATCCTTATTTATTTTACATGTCACTGAGAGAAAACATTCGTTTTTATGAACCGAATGCAACAGATGAAGACGTCGAAAGAGCGGTGCAAGAGGCAGGTTTGTCTCAGCTCGTAGCTGATCTCCCCAATGGACTGGATGAGGTCATTGGCGAACAGGGCAGAGGACTGAGCGGTGGACAAGCGCAGCGGATTGCCCTCGCTCGCACAGTGCTCGGCCAGCGATCCATTATGCTGTTAGATGAACCAACGGCTCATCTGGATATTGAGACAGAGTATGAATTGAAGAAAACAATGCTTCCATTGTTTGAAAATAAACTTGTGTTTTTAGCCACACACAGACTTCATTGGATGACGGATATGGATGAGATCATTGTGATGGATCAAGGGACGATTGCAGAGATGGGGACTCATGAATCATTAATGGAAAGAAAAGGTGTGTACTATCAATTGGTACAGGAACAAATGGGGGCGGTCACACATGGTCAGTAAAGGCTGGTTTATACCTTATATCAAGGAGAATCAAAAGCTGTTTGCCTTGGTGCTTTTTTTAGGGGCGATTGCGGTGTTTTCTGCTTCTATGCTCATGTATACGTCAGGGTTCCTCATTTCAAAAGCTGCCACAAGACCTGAGAATATCTTGATGGTCTATGTCCCCATCGTCGCAGTACGTACCTTTGGTATTTCACGCTCAGCTGCTCGTTATGCAGAGAGACTGGCGAGCCATCAGCTCATTTTGACGATGATTGAAAAAATGCGGGTACGTCTTTATGACATGGCTGAACGAAGTGCCAAACAGACTAAGCTTGGAACAGGTGAAATGCTTGGGCTGTTATCAGAAGATGTGGAGAGATTACAGGATGCGTATTTAAAAACAATTTTTCCATCCATCGGTGCGCTGCTTTTATATGCCGCTTCGATTGGAGCACTTGGGCTTTTTTCATGGCCTTTTGCCGGATTGATGCTGCTTTATATGGCGCTGCTCGTATTTGTATTCCCATACATCACAGTACTTGTGAACCGGGCACGACAAATTCAAATGAAGAAAGGCAGAAATGAACTGTACAGCCATTTAACAGATGCCGTCATGGGCGTGAGTGACTGGTTGTTTAGTGGTAGACAGAACGATTTCGTTGAAGGCTATGAACGAAAAGAAGCAAAGCTATTAGCGCTCGAAGCGGCAAAGCATCGGTTTATCCGTCTGCGCCAATTTTTAGCACAGCTAGTGATTGGAGGAGCAGTCGTCCTTGTTGTGTATTGGAGCGGCTCAGTCGTTCAGGCTGGTTCTATGCCACACACGCTCATCGCAGCCTTTGTGCTTGTGCTGTTTCCATTAACAGAAGCCTTTCTTCCGCTGTCAGATGCAGCAGGCGATATTCCTGTATATCAGCATGCCGTCAGCAGATTAAATCATTATGAAGAGCAGTCGTATGAAGGATTAGTGGAGAGGGAGGCAGCAGACGAGACACCTGTCTCTGATGGCGTTGAAGCGGTCTGTTTTGATCAAGTCACCTTCGGATATGAAGTCAATCAACATGTACTAAAGCATTTTTCGTTTTCCCTGAAGCAAGGTGAATCGCTCGCTCTCTTAGGAAAAAGCGGTGCAGGCAAATCGACCATTTTAAAATTGTTAGAAGGGGCAGTCGTGCCAAATCAAGGGGTTGTCAGCATTCAGGGGAAACCGGTACAAAGCATTCAAGAGGGGATATCCTCTTATGTGTCTGTACTCAATCAACAGCCCTATTTATTCGATACGTCTGTTTTAAACAACATTCGCTTAGGCTCTCCAGAAGCGACAGAAGAGCAAGTAAAAGAAGCCGCGCGGCAAGTGCAGCTGCACGATTACATTGAGTCTTTGCCAGAAGGTTATCACACAGGTGTACAAGAGACAGGGGTTCGTTTCTCTGGTGGAGAAAGGCAGCGTATGGCTCTAGCTCGGATTTTGCTGCAAAACACACCGATTGTTGTATTAGATGAACCAACCGTTGGGCTTGATCCACGCACAGAGCGTGAATTGCTTGAAACAATCTTCCGTGTGTTAAAAGGAAAAACAGTCATTTGGATCACCCATCATCTCACTGGCTGTGAGGCATGCGATCGTATGATGTTTATTGAAGGTGGACGCATTGAGATGCAGGGGCAGCATCATGATTTGCTGAAAGAAAACCTGCGTTATCAAAAGCTGTATGAAATGGACCGTCCATTTTCGGTCGTGTAAAAAATGGATGACAAGAACGTTCGGACAGAAGATTTCTGCCCGAACGTTTTTTTGAGATTAAGGATTTACTTTTCCTACACCCGCATTTGATACAACTTCTGATTTCACATTGTTCACGTTAAGCAAAGAGTAGTTATAAGGAGGGTTGTACGTACCTGTTGAAGACGTTGGCAGGCTACCTGTGCTGTTAATATAAGAGTTGTTGATGACATGCCAAGTACCAACTTTACTGCTGTCCCAGCTGCCGATGGCATTTTTCGTGTTTTCAAATACGTTGTGTTCAATTCTCATTTTCGCGCCCATACGTGAATTAATCGCTGTTGTTAGGATGTTTTTGTAATAGTTGTTATACACATGGCCTTCCCCGAAGCGCATAGACGGTACACGAGAGTTCAAGTTTTCAAAACGGTTGTTGTGGAACGTGATTTTTCTGTTGTAGTTATCGTTATCGGAGCTGCCCATCAGCATCGTTTTCCAGCTGTCATGGACATAGTTCCATGAGAACGTAATGTAATCAGAGTCATTTTTCACATCGAATAACCCATCATAGTCATCTTTATCAGAGTTTAAAGTGTTGTAGAGTTCATTATGGTCGACCCATACGTTTTTAGAGGCACCTTCGATTCCGATGGCATCTTTATCACCGATTTTGCTGTGATGGATTTTGAGGTTGCGGATGATGACGTTATTGGCGCGCCATACTTTAATACCAATCCCATTAAATTCGCCGTTTGTCCCTTTACCGACGATGGAGACATTGTTTGTATCTTTCACATCAATTTTATTGGCTGAAGTATTAGAAGGAGTAATCGTTCCGTCTACCACGATTTTCAATTTTTCATTTGTTCCTTTGCTTTTGAGGGCAGCTAATAGTTCATTTCCGGTTTTCACCGTCACCGTTTTACCGCCTTCACCGCCTGTTGTACCGCCATTTAATGTGGAGAATCCTTGCTGATTAAAATTGGCCATAATCGAAGGGCTTTCTGGATATTTCGTTGCTGCTTTTGCCTCCCCATTTGGCGCAAATAATGAAGTCACGAGACCAACCGCTAACACACCAGCTAACATTGGAACTTTTTTCTTCAACATGAACATCTCCATTCTCTATTTTGTTTTAATGTAAACGTTTCCAAAATAAGCTGCGATTCAACCGCTCCCCCTTCCTTCGCCAGCATCGCCTCTTTCGGAATGTAGGAAGAGCATAGCACGCAAAAAGGTATCATCGGCTAAGAATTGGAACGAAGTATTCCACGATTTTCAAGGAAACTAAGGCAATGATTATTTCAATTTATCTACATGAGACAAGGATCATTGACGATAGGTATTGGGGTAACCTAGTGATTATGAAAAGGACGTTCTTCTTTTCAAGGAAAATCAAGATGATTACGAAAGCGTCATTTTGTTAGAGACAAAGACATGTCATAATCATTACATAAGAAAAAATTGGATATCAAATAGATCCATGCGCTAAACAGCAGGTAGAAAAGGCTCCAATTAAAAAAAGAAGGTCTATTTTAAACGATGCGATCACCGGTGTCGTCTAATCAATAAGAGATAGAAAGGAAGGAGGGACGTGTTTGGAGCAGACCGAGGAGACTTTATGGATCAAGCGGGCAAAACAGGGGGATGATGCCGCATTTACCGCCCTTTATCGGCATCATTATTCGTTTCTTTACCGTTATTTGATGAAATTGACCCTTCAACAAGAGCTGACAGAGGAGATCATGCAAGAAACGATGCTCAAAGCGTACATGAAACTTTCTTCTTTTAGAGGAGATTCATTATTTTCAACATGGCTCATGTCCATTGCATCTAGACAATTTTTAGATCATCAAAAGAAAAGAAAACGTGAACAAACGAGAGAAGGGAAGGCGAATCAAGAAGCCATCCGCCGGTTCAAATGGGATGTTCAGCAAAAAGGCCATACTTGGCATGACATGTGGGATGCTTTAAATGAGTTAAAGGCTCAGGAGAGAGCACCGATCCTTCTCCATTATTATTATGGCTTTACTTACCCTGAAATCGCTTCGATGCTCGGGGTGAGAGAAGGTACGGTGAAATCGAGGGTTCATCATGGGATCAAGAAAATTCGAAAGGAGTGGGACTGATGAAAGAAGATCGTTTCGCCGATCGTTTAAAAGAGGAGCTGCAGGAGCTCGATGAACAAATCGAAGTAGAAAAGCCGAGTGAACAAGCTTTGATGTTGATGCTAAAGCAGGCAAAGGAAAAAGAGAAAAAACGTTTTAAACAAGAAGTGCTGGCGTACATCATCGTCAGTCTGACCATCATGACACTTTTTGCAGCTGCCATTACTCATTTGCCCATCATCTTCATTCTTCTCCAAGTGGTGAGTGTGCCGCTCTGTGTGGTTGTCGGCATCAAGGAATATCAACATATTAAAGGAGGGTCCTCCTTATGAGTCATACGGAAATGATCATCTTATTGTGCGCATTACCGTTACTGTTTGCACAAGGATTTCTCTTATTTATGGATGCTAAGAAAAGAGGGCGTTATAAATGGTTCTGGGGCATCATTGGATTAATCAACTTCCCATCTTCTTCTATTTTATATTGGCTGTGTGTTGTCTTACCTGATCGTAAAAGAGGAGAAAAGCTCAGAAAAAATTGAAGACGTTGTAAAACTTTTGACCTTTTTTTTGAATGATCATCATCTAGAAACAATGAAAGTTTCATGAATGTGTCAAAGAAAGCGGGATGTTGAACGTCCAGTTCGTCATTTCTAGCACGATAGTCATTCTTTGAGCGCGTCATTTTCATGACGGAAGGTGATTCTGCTTAATCTATCTCATTTCGGCATCGTTTTCATCTGTTATCAATATTGATCAGTTTTTACAAATGGTGTTAAATTAATCTCAATATGCGTTAGAAAATCTAACAACCAAAGAGTGAGATATTGACAAGGAGGCAGATGAGACATGTTGACCTTAGATCGAGCAGCACAAACAGCACAAAGCTACATCCACCGTGTGCTAGAGGATGTAGAAAAACGGAATCCAGGCGAGGCGGAATTCCAGCAAGCCGTGAAAGAAATTCTGGAATCCCTCGTCCCGGTTTTTGCAAAACACCCAGAGTATGAAAAACAGGGGATCTTAGAACGCTTAATTGAGCCTGAGCGGCTTGTGATGTTTCGTGTACCGTGGGTAGACGATGAAGGCAAAGTACAGGTGAACAGAGGATTCAGGGTTCAATTTAATAGTGCCATCGGTCCTTATAAGGGGGGCATTCGTTTCCACCCATCGGTCAATGCAAGCATCATCAAGTTTTTAGGGTTTGAACAAATCTTTAAAAACGCACTGACAGGTTTGCCGATCGGCGGAGGAAAAGGTGGATCAGATTTTGACCCTAAAGGGAAATCTGATGGAGAAATCATGCGTTTTGTTCAAAGCTTTATGAGTGAACTCAGTCGTTATATTGGACCTGATCAAGATGTACCGGCAGGAGATATTGGGGTAGGCGCACGCGAAATCGGCTATATGTTCGGCCAGTACAAAAAAATGCGTGGTGCGTATGAAGCAGGTGTCCTGACAGGAAAGAGCCCTGGTTTTGGAGGCAGCTTAGCGAGAAAAGAAGCGACCGGCTATGGACTGGTGTACTTTATGGAAGAAATGTTAAAAGCCCACGGAATGCAATTTGAAGGACGATCTGTTGTTGTGTCTGGGTCAGGAAATGTATCGATTTATGCGATGGAAAAAGTATTGGAATTAGGCGGAAAGGTTGTGGCTTGTAGTGATTCAAGCGGAGCCATTTACGACCCTCAAGGCATTTCACTTGAGACAGTGAAGCAGCTGAAGGAAGTCGATAACCAGAGAATTAGTGCCTACATAGACATTCACCCGCATGCTGAATTGATTGAAGATTGCGAACAAATTTGGTCTCTCCCTTGTGACATTGCGCTGCCATGTGCGACCCAAAATGAAATTTCAGAGTCGCAAGCACAGCAGCTAGTGGCAAACGGTGTCATCGCTGTAGGAGAAGGGGCCAATATGCCGTCCACACTTGAGGCCGTCAAAGTATTTGAACAACATGATATTTTGTTTGCACCAGCAAAAGCAGCAAATGCTGGGGGAGTGGGTGTTTCGGCGTTAGAAATGGCGCAAAACAGTGCGAGAATGTCTTGGACTTTTGAAGAAGTAGATGGTCAGTTGAAACAAATGATGCAGTCGATTTATCGTCAGTGTACTGAGACAGCTGAAGAATACGGATACGCTGGAAACTTAATGGTAGGCGCAAATATTGCAGGATTTCGCAAAGTGGCAGATGCCATGATCGCACAAGGCGTCATTTAACTCCTGCTCTCCCGCACCTGTTTATTTCATGACAAGATCGGGAATCGTCTTGTAAGAATGACAATAAGGAGGCGCGGGAGAAAATGAAAAAGTGGCTGAAACAAATTGTCAAATGGGCACCAGTGATTTATCCAGTGGTGAGGAAAATATACAAAGAACGAAAAGCATCCAAAAGTCGTAACGTATCAGCCGGGTAATCCGGCTTTTTTTTATGAAATGAATGAAACAAAAAAATATGCTGTGTGAATGATCCATTTCACTTCTCTCTCCGTTAAGTACATAACAAACGGAAAGAGGAGGCAAAACAGATGAAAATGAAAAAAGCATTTTTAACGATCCCGCTTAGTGCAGCATTATTATTACCAACTGCTCAAATGGCAAGTGCACACGAAGGACATATGCATGGGGATGCAAAAAAGTCGTCATCATCACAAGAGGTGTCAAATAAAGCAACGGATCTTCGCGCAGCGCTTGATCAGCTCTTCTCAGAACATGCTTATTTAGCAGTGATCACTATGCAAAAGGGAATTGACGGCAGTAAAGATTTTGATCAAGCAGCAGCAGCGTTAAATGAAAACACGAATGATCTATCAGATGCGATCGCCTCTGTGTATGGAAAAAAAGCAGGGAAACAATTTAAAGAGATTTGGTCAAGCCATATCGGCTACTTCGTTGATTATGTACAAGCAACAGCGAAAAAAGATGAAGCAGGTAAAAAGAAAGCGGTCAAAGAGCTTGATCAATACCGCATGAAACAAGCTGATATGCTTGATAAAGCAACAGGTGGAAGATTGAAAGCAAGTGAACTTGAAGAAGGTTTAAAAATGCACGTCAATGAACTGCTAAAAGCTTTTGATAGTTACACAGAAAAGGATTTTGATACAACCTATGAAACGGTCAGAAAATCCATTCATCATATGTTTGAAGTAGGTAAAGGTGTATCATGGGCGATTACAGATCAATTTCCTGGGAAATTTGATCAAAAATCAGTCGATACTCCAGCCGCAGATCTTCGTGAGGATTTAAACTACTTGTTCTCAGAGCATTTGGCACTCGCGGTAGTGGCTATGCAAAAAGGGAATGATGGCAGCAAGGACTTTGACCAAGCGGCAGCAGCGTTAAATGAAAACACGAATGATCTATCAGATGCGATCGCTTCTGTTTATGGAAAAGATGCAGGAAAACAATTTAAAACGATCTGGTCAAGTCATATCGGATATTTAGTTGATTATGTTAAAGCGGATGCATCAGGAGACGAGCAAGCAAAAGAGAAGGCTGTTAAAGATTTAGATGCTTACCGTATGAAACAAGCAAAATTTTTAGATCAAGCGACAGATGGCCGCTTGAAGGCGGCTGACTTAGAAGCCGGGTTGAAAACCCATATTGATGAGCTCATCAAAACGTACACGTCTTATCACAATGGCGAATATGATCAGCTGTACCCGACTGTCAGAGAAGCATACGGCCATATGTTCATGGTTGGTCAAGATGTCGCATCAGCTATTGTCGATCAGCATCCTGAATTATTCAAATCCAACATGCCAAATGAGATGCCGAAAACAGGTATGGGAGGCACAGCCGGTCCATTAGGTATGTCATATGAAGCATTTGCTGGGATGATGGCAAGTCTCATCTTAGCCGGAGGTGCAGTGGGGGCGTTCTTCCTCATTCGCCGTAAACCATCAAATTAAACAATATCAAGACAAGAGGGAACGTGCACAATCGTGCCGTTCCTTTCTTCAAAAGGAGGTCGACTTGCGTGAAAAGATGGCTGTTTAGTATTCTTACGCTTCTCATCATCACGGGCTGCGCATCCCAATCAATAGATGAAAAGTCATCCTCTGAAACTGCATCATCTCCTGAGCCAATGACAGCAAAACAAGCCAAAAATCAATCTCATTCACACGACATGTTAAAAGATGAGCCATCGGGTATTGTTCCCGCTGACATCTCCATTCCAGCGATTGATGTCCAAGCAAAAGTGGAGAAAACGACTTTATCAAAGGATGGCAGTATGGGTGTTCCGCAAAATACAGATCACACAGCTTGGTTTGAAGATGGTCCGAAGCCTGGTGATAAAGGGAATGCTGTCATAAATGGTCATGTTGATAATAAATGGGGTCCAGCTGTTTTTTATCGACTAAAGGAGCTAAAAAAGGGAGACAAAGTCATTGTGACATCCTCGTCAGGGGAAAAGCGAACCTTTGAGGTTCTCAAGGTGAAAAGCTATCCGCGCGAAGAGAAACCAAATGCTTTTTTCGGGTACGCCTTTACACGGAATCTCAATTTCATCACATGTACGGGAACTTTTGATCATGCAGCCGGTACACATGAAAAAAGATTGGTTGTCTTTACACAACTGATTTCCTCATAAGAAAAAGGCGGATACACGGAGGTGTAACGCCTTTTTTTCATGATTTCCACAACAGCATCTTAGAAGAAGATTCATAGGTCATTAGATATGGTTGGATGTATAAATAGGGGCGTTTGTCATATAAATGAGTTGGCAATTTTTATTTCTTTTCAGTAGAATATGAGTAATGAAGAGAAATGTAAGCGTATACAACCTGTCCAAACAAGGCAGATTTTCCACCCTAAATGAAGGAGGCCGACCTAATGCTGAGTAAAAGACTGGCGCACATTTTGAGTCAGCTGATGGCAGCTGAGACTCCTCTCACGAGCGCTGCGCTTTCTGTCAGTTTACAAGTGACAAGCCGCACCATCCGAACAGACATCAAGGAACTGAATGAGCGTCTAGCCCCTTATCAAGCAGCTGTATCAGCTGTTAGGGGCGCTGGCTATGAGCTGTTGATCAACGATGAGAATGCCTTTCGCCGTTTTATGAAGGAAGAAGTCGAACAGGAAGAACCGCTTGCTGTTCTTCCAGAAGAGCGAGTTCGATTTATTTTGAAAAAGCTGCTTCTAGCGGAATCATATGTGAAGCTGGAAGACTTACAGGAGCAGCTGTTTATTAGTAAATCGACGATGAGTAATGACATGAAATGGGTCAAACGTAAGCTCGAACCCTTTGATCTGAAGCTGGAAGCAAAGCCGAATAAAGGCTGCCGGATTAAAGGATCTGAGATGAAAATCCGTTATTGCATGTCAGAATATTTATTCAATGAACGGCGTTCCTATCAAACCATGCTGAACACGGCGGTTACGATTTTGCCGAAACATGAGCTGGAATTGATTCAGAGAACCATGATTGATTATATCAACGAGGAAAAAATGAATCTATCAGACATTTGCATGAATAATTTAATTGTTCATATTGCTATTGCCTGTAAACGGATTAGACACGGAAACTATGTATCTGTGCTGCCTGAAGAAATCAACGAAATCCCAAGGGCAAAAGAATACAAGGTAGCCAAAAAAATGGTTGAGCGTCTTGAAGGGTTGCTGGATGTCTCATTCCCACAAGAGGAAATCGTTTATATCACCATTCATTTGCTAGGAACAGCCAAAATGGTACAGTCTTTTTCAACGGGCGGTCAAAAACAAATTGTGGATGATGACACGAGCCGTCTTGTTCAGCTGATGCTGAAAGCCATTGATCAAAAATTGCAGCTGGATTTAGCGGGAGATGCGGAATTGCTGATTGGCCTCAGTTTGCACTTAAAGCCAGCGATCAATCGGTGTAAGTATGGAATGAATTTAAGAAATCCAATGCTTGATGAGATCAAAGCGGGCTATCCAATTGCCTTTGAAGCAGGGATTGTGGCGAGCAGGGTCATTGAAGAAGAGACAGGTTTGTCCATTCATGAAAATGAGATCGGCTATATGGCACTTCATTTTGGTGCGGCCTTAGAGCGCAGGAAAATGGAGATACCACCGAAGCGATGCCTGATTGTCTGTGCGTCTGGTGCAGGGAGTGCAAGGCTACTTCAAGATCGTTTGCGGTCACAATTTGGGTCAAAGCTGACCATTTTAGGCACAGCAGAGCTTTATTCGCTTCCGCATGTCTCTTTACATGCATTGGATTTAATTATTACAACCATTCCCATTCATATGGATTTACCGATTCCGGTCATTCAAGTGAACACGATTTTAGGAGGCAGTGATTTTTTAAAAATAGAAGAAGCTTTGACAAGTGAAACAAGAGTGACATTAGCCACGCAATATATGAAAAAGGAATTGGTCTTTACAAAACGCGCCTTTCAAACAAAGGAAGAGGTCATACACTTTCTCACGCAAAAGGTCATTGACATGGGCTTAGCGCCAGCAGAACTTACACAATCTGTGATGGAAAGAGAAGAGTCTGCACCGACTTCATTTGGGCATTATACAGCGATTCCGCATCCGATGACCCCGCTGACAGAAGAGACGTTTTGGGCGATCTGTACATTAGAAAAACCGATCATTTGGGGAGAGAAAAAAGTTCAATTTGTGTGCTTGCTTTGTGTCGAAAAGGAGAACGCCAAAGACTTAAAAGGCATGTACCGTCTGCTTGGAGAGCTTGTCCATCATGTGAAATTTATTCAGCACCTCATCACCTGTGACACCTTTGAAGACATGCTGGATATCATGGATAAAAAAGCGCCTTCGTACAAGAACTAATGGTGTGATATTAACTTTTTCCGCTTCCTAAAGGAAAAAGTATGGGTGTTTATGAAAGCGGTTTCATAATATGATGAATGTGTAAAGAAAAGCTTCATACTTCAAAAAGGGGGCGTTTACAATGAACATTTTATTAGTTTGTGCAGCAGGTATGTCAACAAGCTTACTTGTCACAAAAATGGAGAAGAGTGCACAAGAACAAGGAAAAGACTATCGTATTTGGGCAGTATCTGGAGATGCTGCTAAAAATCATATTGATCAAGCCGATGTGCTTTTATTAGGACCTCAAGTTCGTTATTTATTACCGCAAATGAAAAAACTCGGAGAAGACAAAGGAATTCCAGTAGATGTGATTAATACCGTGCATTATGGCGTATGTAATGGCGCTGAGGTTTTAAAATCTGCTGAACAGTTAGTGAACGGATAAAGGGGGCGGAAGGGATGAATGGATTCAACCGATTTCTAGAAGAGAAGGTTATGCCGTTTGCAGGGAAGATTGCCGCTCAAAGACATTTACAAGCATTGCGTGACGGAATTGTTTTAACCATGCCTCTCATTATCGTCGGTTCACTGTTTCTTATTTTAGCCAACCTTCCGATTCCAGGATACAGCGATTTTATGGCAAGTGTCTTCGGAGCCGAATGGGCCACGAAACTATCCTATCCTGTGAATGCTACCTTTGACATTATGGCACTTGTTGCGACCTTTGGGATCGCGTACAGGTTAGCTGAAAAGTATGCAGTCGATGCACTGTCATCTGGTGCAATTGCTGTCGCAGCTTTCCTCCTAGCCACACCTTATCAAGTACCGTTCACACCTGAAGGATCAACAGAAGCTATCCTAGTGAATGGCGGTATTCCCGTCACACTGATGGGCAGTAAAGGGCTATTCGTTGCCATGATTATTGCCATGCTTTCCACCGAAATTTACCGCTTTATTGTACAGCGAAATATCGTCATCAAAATGCCTGATGGTGTACCGCCAGCAGTTAGTAAATCGTTTATCGCACTTATTCCAGGTTTTGTGGTCATCACGCTGATCTGGGTCGCTAGGCTTCTGATTGAGATGACACCTTTTGAGAGTATTCATAATATCATCACGGTCTTAATCGGCACACCACTATCCATTCTTGGTGGAAGCTTAGGCGGAAGTATCGTTGCCATTGGTGTGCAAATGCTCCTCTGGGCATGTGGTATTCACGGAGCCACCATTGTCGGAGGAGTCATGGGTCCGATTTGGCTCGGTGCGATGGATGAAAACCGTCTTGCCTTCCAAGCAGGAGAAGTGCTGCCGAATATTTTCACAGCGCAGTTCTTTGAAATCTTTATCAATGTCGGCGGAAGCGGTGCGACGCTTGCTTTGGTACTGACCATGATCTTGCGTGCGAGAAGTAAACAAATGAAACAGCTTGGCCGTCTTGCGATTGGGCCAGCCATCTTTAACATCAACGAACCGATCATTTTTGGAATGCCGATTGTAATGAACCCAATGCTTCTCATTCCGTTTATCCTTACCCCAATTATGATGATCATCACCACATATATCGGAATGAGCACAGGACTTGTAGCAAAACCGGCAGGGATCGCTGTCCCGTGGACAATGCCGCCAATCATTTCAGGCTATCTCGCAACAGGCGGGAAAATCTCTGGCGCGGTCATGCAGCTGATTAACCTTGCCTTGTCATTTGCGCTATACTATCCATTCTTTAGAATGTGGGATAAGCAGAAATTGAAAGAAGAAAATGAGCTTGAAGCAAAAGCATCAACAGATGAAAATGTCGTCAGCATGTAATAGAGGGAACAAGGGGGATGCGGCCGATGGAAATGGAACAAATTGTGTTTCAACTCATCCTGCACGGTGGTAATGGCAGAAGCTCGGCCATGGAGGCCATTACATGTGCAAAGCAAGGCAATTTTGATGAGGCGAAGCAAAAATTGCAGGAAGCACAAGACGCGTTAAATGAGGCGCATCACGCACAGACAGAGCTGATCCAGGGAGAAATCAGAGGAGAGAAAACCGACGTCAGTCTCTTGATGATTCATGCACAGGATCATCTGATGAACGCTATGACCGTCAAGGAGCTTGCAGCTGAAATCATTGAGCTCCATGAAAAAATGAAGCAATTCGGAGGTGTCAATTCATGAAAGACGGAATCAAAATTGTCACAATAGGCGGAGGATCAAGCTATACGCCTGAGCTCGTCGAAGGGTTTATTAAACGATATCAAGAATTGCCTGTAAAGGAATTATGGCTTGTGGATATTGAAGCAGGTCAGGAAAAGTTGAACATCGTGGGTGCCCTTGCAAAACGTATGGTCGAAAAAGCGGGTTTGCCGATTGAAGTGCACCTCACCCTTGACCGCCGGGCAGCTCTGAAAGATGCGGACTTTGTCACGACACAATTCCGTGTAGGACTGCTCGAAGCCAGAGCCAAGGATGAGAGAATCCCGCTTAAATATGGCGTCATTGGACAGGAAACGAATGGTCCAGGCGGGTTATTTAAAGGTCTACGCACCATTCCAGTCATTCTAGACATCGTGAAGGATATGGAAGAGCTTTGCCCAGATGCCTGGCTGGTGAACTTTACAAATCCAGCAGGCATGGTCACAGAGGCGGTGTTACGCTACACGAATCTGAAAAAAGTAGTCGGTCTATGCAATGTGCCGATTGGAATCAAAATGGGCATTGCGAAAGCGCTGGATGTCGATGTCGAACGCATTGAAGTACAATTTGCAGGCCTCAATCACATGGTCTATGGCTTAGATGTGTATTTAGACGGGGTCAGCATTATGGATCAAGTGCTCGATGAATTAGGAAATCCAAATAGCCAGTGGTCCATGAGGAATATTGAAGCGAAAAACTGGGAGCCTTCTTTCGTCAAAGGCTTAGGGGTCATTCCATGTCCGTATCATCGTTATTACTATAAAACGAAAGATATGCTAGAGGAAGAACAAAAAGCGGCTCAAGAAAAAGGAACAAGAGCAGAGGTTGTGCAGCAAGTCGAGCATGAACTATTTGAGTTATATAAAGACCCAGATTTATCGATTAAACCGCCGCAGCTCGAAAAAAGAGGCGGGGCTTATTACAGCGATGCAGCATGTAATTTGATCAGCTCCATCTATAATGATAAACATGACATTCAACCGGTAAATACAGTGAACAGAGGAGCGATTGCCAGCATTCCGGCCGAATCAGCGGTTGAAGTGAACTGTATCATTACAAAGGACGGACCGAAACCAATCGCGACAGGTGATCTGCCTGTGGCTGTGAGAGGACTCGTTCAACAAATCAAGTCCTTCGAGCGTGTGGCAGCTGAAGCAGCTGTGACAGGAGATTACGAGACGGCTCTTGTCGCCATGACCATCAATCCACTCGTTCCTTCTGACGAAATTGCAAAGCAAATCTTAGATGAAATGCTTGAAGCGCACCGTGAATATTTACCGCAGTTCTTCAAATCAGTGAATGCTTAAAATAAAATGGCCCCTTAATGGGGTCGTTTTTTATGATTTTTTCATATGGAAACCGGAGAAAGCAGTGTATGATAGAAAAAACAACATGTACTGCTTCAAAGAAAGGACGGTTAGAATATGGTGGCAATTGGTTTAATGCTTTACGGCTTTATCGTTCAACCTCTACTTAGTTACGGCACAGTGGTTTTGTTTTTGTATGGAATCATCGCTTCATTTATTGGTCTGATTCGGCATAGACAGGATGTGTGGATGTATGTTCTCCGCCTGCTCGTTTGTTTTACCATTCCAGTAACCAATCTGTTAATGTATTTCGCAACCATCGGTGGAGATGAAAGAGACTTTGATTTCCAGCCGATGCCGCCAGTTTATCATCTTGTTTTTATCCTAGAAATCATCATCGTCTTTTTACCAGAGATCTTTTTACTGATCGAGAGAAAGCGGAGTATCAAAGGGAAACAGTGGATATATGCAGGGGCCATTGTGGGGATATCGGTCTTGTTTTGGTGCACGATTTGATGAGAGGCTGACTGATATCTAAGTCTTTTTCGCCTTTTTGTTGCGTAACCTCTTTCGCCTCACTTTTACAAAAGTAATGGAAAGAACAAAGATAGAAATTCCGAGAAACTTAAATAGAAAACGGGTGAAGAACGGTGAATCGTCGAAACCTGTAGCGATGATGATCGATCCGATGCAAATCCCAAAGAACGCAAGTAAATAAGTAAAAAACATACCATCACTCCTTAAGTGTGGAATATATCCATATTTTCCATTATGAGGTAGTGGAGGAGATAAAGAAACAAAAAAAGAACCCTTCATCAAATGAAAGGTTCTTTCGCTAGCTTATGCCTGCTTGACGACCGAATCGACTTCTACTGTCCAGCCGAAGATGTCTGGCTGAGTTCCTTTTTGGATTCCGGTAATCGCTTCGTACAATTTCTTCGATACTTCGCCTGTTTGACCATTTTGAATGACGTATGGCTGATCGTGATAAATTAATTCACCGACAGGAGAAATGACGGCTGCCGTTCCTGTTCCGAAGATTTCTTCAAGTTCACCTGACTGATGTGCTTCAATTAACTCATCAATTGAAATTTTACGTTCTGTCACAGGGATTTCCCAATGCTTTAACAGCTCAAGCACAGAATTCCGTGTGATCCCTTCTAAAATGCTGCCGTTCAGTTCAGGCGTCACGATTTCTCCATTGATTTTAAAGAAGATATTCATACTACCGACTTCTTCAATGTACTTTTTCTCGATGCCATCAAGCCACAGGACTTGTGAAAATCCTTTCGTTTCAGCAACTTGCTGTGCTTTCAGGCTTGATGCATAGTTTCCAGCTGTTTTGGCATTTCCTGTTCCGCCTTTAACAGCGCGGACAAATTCGTTTTCCACCGCAATTTTGACCGGATGGATGCCTTCTTTATAATAAGAACCTACTGGAGATAAAATGATGATCAGCTTATAGGTGCTTGACGGTGCAACACCTAAATAGGGCTCAGTAGAAATAATGAATGGACGAATATACAAAGAAGTGCCCTCTGCATCAGGTACCCAATCCTTATCAATGCGAATGAGTTCATTTAAGCCTTCTAAAACCGTTTCTGTATCAATTTGCGGGATACATAGGCGGTCATTTGATCTGTTTAAGCGTTCCATATTTTTTTCGGGACGGAATAAAAGAATCTTTTGATCCTCAGACACATACGCCTTCAAGCCTTCAAAAACAGATTGGCCATAATGATAAACCATAGAAGCTGGGTCCATTGGAATCGCCTGATAAGGAATAATTCTCGGATCATACCAGCCTTTATCAATTGAATAATCCATCACAAACATGTGGTCTGTGAAGATTTTTCCGAATTCAAGTTGATCAGATTGAGGTTTTGGTTTTTTTGTTGAACTAATTTCAACGCGGATGGGTTGTTTTGGCATCGTAAATCTCCTTGCTGTTTGATTATTTGAAAATTCTAATAATATGAAATAATTATGATTCTATTCTATACCTTCACAAAATATTAGCAATAGGTTTTCTGGAATTCAGACAAGAAAAATCTGTTAAAGCGCTTTCCTCCTCTCTGTCGTGGTTTTACTGAAGTTTCCCCTTAGAAATAAAATCCAATTTCATTATTAACTGATTAATCTGACAATTTAAAAGCGATTTGTTTTCCTGTAAGATATTCTTTCAACCATACACCTTTTGACTAGTACATTGCAAGGGGCATTGCCATATTTTAATCCTCTTTTTTTTAACCGATAAAGGTAGAAGAGAGTGGAAGGGAGCAAACAACGAGATGAAACGAATGATATCAGGCGCCTTATTGATTTTATTGATGACCGCCATTAGTTTTGGCTGTCAAGCGATGACGGAGGAGGCTGGTGCGAAGCAAGGTACTGCCTATTACGTCGCAGCAAATGGGAACGACAAACATCCAGGGACAAAGCAAAAGCCTTTCCGTACGCTGAAAAAAGCGGCAAGTATCGCGAAAGCTGGGACAACAGTTTATATGAGAGGCGGTACATACAAAGAGAAATTGATTGTCCGCCATTCTGGAACAAAGAAAGCACCAGTTGTTTTTCAAGCGTATGGAAAAGAGAAGCCTGTCATTAGCGGAGCATCTCTTAAAGGAAATCAAGCAGACGGTGGTCTTGTGAAGATTGATCAAAAAAGCTATATCACCCTGAAAGGGCTGACAGTCGGTCATATTAAAACGAATCAAGAAGATGTGACACCCATCGGTATATTCATCACAGGAAGCGGCAAAGGCGTCAAACTGCTTAACAACCGTGTGTACGACATTCAGACGACACATCAAAATGGGAATGCTCATGGCATTGCGGTCTATGGAACGAAAGCACCTGCAGCCATTGAAGACATCGAAATCAAAGGAAACACTGTGGAAAAGTTAAAGCTAGGTTTTAGTGAAGCCCTTGTGCTAAACGGAAACGTTAAAAAATTCCGCGTGACACATAATACAGTCCGGCATACGGACAATATCGGGATTGATTTAATTGGTTTTGAGAATGTCGCACCTTCTAAAAAGTATGATCAAGTGAGAAATGGTGTCGTATCTAGAAACAAAGTTTATGAGATTACGAGTGTTGGGAATCCAGCGTACGGCAAGGACATCTCCGCAGGAGGAATCTATGTGGATGGCGGGAAAGACATCGTGATTGATCATAACATTAGCCATCATAATGACCTTGGGATTGAGGTCACAAGTGAACATAAAGGGAAGATGGCCGAACGCATTCGCATTGAGCACAATCAAGTATATTTAAATCGTTATACAGGCATCTCCATTGGCGGCTATGACAAGAAGCGGGGCGGAACCACAAACACGACCATCTCCCATAATATTTTGTACAAAAATGACACAGCCGGCTTAGAAGGCGGTCAATTGCTCATGCAATATCAATCGGTGAACAATCGAATCACGAATAATATCATGACAGCCAGTGCTTCGCATTACTTAGTCGTGAATCTCTACGAAGTGAACAAGAAGAATACATTCCAAAAGAATGTCTACGATGACCGCAAAGGTGCAAAAGCCTCACAGTGGGTATGGCGCGGGAAATGGCTGGAAGGCTACAAAACGTATCGCTCGAAAAGCGGTCAAGATAAAGGTTCAGCACACCTCAATCCCCAATTTGTGAATGAGAAAAAATATGATTTCCGTCTTAAGGCATCATCACCTGCTAAGAAAATCATCGGCAGTTAAACAAGGCATTCGGTGCAAATGATCATTTTAGAAATTTTCAAAAAAGTCATTGACATTGATGAGACATCACATTAAAGTAAAGAAGACATTTCAACTAAAACAAATTTCATAACGGATCTCTTATCAAGAGAGGCAGAGGGACTGGCCCTATGACGCCCAGCAACCGTTTCTATTTAAGAAATTGGTGCTAATTCCTGCAAAGCTGTTACAGCTTTGACAGATAAGAGAGGAAGACTTCCCGATACATGTTTCATGCAACGGTGATCAAGCCTCTCTTTATCAAGAGAGGCTTTTTTTGATCTCTTTTTTGAGAATCAAACGACGGGGTTCACAGGCATATTTCCACTTTTTTACCTAGTTTTCCGATGTGAAAAATAAAACAACTTGAGGAGGAACAGCAATGAAACGTAAATATTGGACATCATCTCTTGTATTATTGACGGTCCTGACCGTGCTATTATCTGGTTGCGGTACGGGATCAAGCGCAGGCTCAAAGGCTAATGCAAACGAAAAGGTTTCCTTTGACAATGTCCCGAAGCGATTTGCAAAAGGACAGGGAGCAAAAATTAAAGTCATCCGTAAAATTGGCGGGGACGATCATACTGCTCAGTTTTTAGCAGGAACGAAGGCAGAAGGGGAAGCGCTAGGCTTTACAGTAGATGTCTACACGGCAAATGGTGATACGGCGAAGTTTCATGATGCCATTTCTCAAGCACTAGAAGAAAACTATGATGGCTTTATCATCTCTCATGGGGATGATGAGGCGACCGTCGCTGATGTGAAAAAGATCACAGCGGAAGGCATTCCAGTTGTGGCGTTTGATTCAAATCCGAAGCTGAAGGATATCAAAGGAGTCACAGTGACGTCTCAAAATGACGAGCAATTAGCGAAAAAATCATTAGATACACTCGTGGCTGATTTTAAAGGGAAAGCAAATATTGCGTATCTTTGGGTAGACGGATTCCCTCCAATGGTGAGACGAAACAAGGTGTACCAAGAAACGCTCAAACAGCATACAGGGATCAAGGAACTTGACCGATTTGGCGTTGCGGCCTCTGATACATCAGTTCAAACACAAAATGCGGTTGCGGCTATGCTAAATAAATATCCAAAGGGTAAACTGGATGCGATTTTTGCCACGTGGGATGCATTTGCGATTGGTGCCGCAAGAGCTTTGAAAGAAGCAGGAAGAACCGAAGTGAAAATATACGGTATTGATGTGTCTAATGCCGATCTGCAAGAAATGACTGCGAAAGACAGTCCTTGGAAGTACACTGCCGCTGTCGATCCGAAGCTCATTGGCGCAATTGACGTAAGGATTCTTGCGAAGAAACTAGCTGGCGAGAAAACGCCATCTTCCTATGACCTTGAGGCCTCTCTCATTTCACAAAAGCAGCTTCAGGATGCAGGAAAGGCCATCAATATGGTCAATCTTGCAGATGAAGTAAAAGGATTCGGATCATCGACTGCTTTTGAAGAAGACTGGATGAAGACCTTGAAGAAGCATTATGCAAAATAAACCACGTGCACTCTCTTTTCATAGAGGGTGTTTCGTTTTTCAATTGACGATCAGGAGAGAAGGAGGACACCTATGACAACGCCGCTAGTTCATATGAAAAACATTTCGATTGAATTCCCAGGAGTCAAAGCGTTAGGTCAAGCAAATTTCACATTAAAAAAAGGCACAGTCCATGCCCTGATTGGGGCGAACGGTGCTGGGAAGTCAACGTTAATGAAAGTTCTCTCTGGTGCTCATTCACATTTTGAAGGAAGCATCCACATCAATGGCGAGGCGGCGACCATTCATACACCGAAGGATGCGGCCTCATACGGTGTGCAGACCGTCCATCAAGAAGTGGATACAGCTCTAGTGCCTTATTTAAGTGTTGGCGAAAATATGATGATTCATGAAATTGAGAAAAAACCATTCGTCCGTTGGAAAGAGATTCACCGCAAGGCAGCACAGCTGTTAAAAGAGATGGACATTGACATCTCGACGAAGCGTCTTGTGAGTGATTTGACACTGGCAGAAAAACAAATGGTGCTCATTGCCAAGGCTGTGTCGATCAAATGCAGCATTTTAATTTTAGATGAACCAACCGCTCCACTTAGTCATGCAGAAACAAGCAAGCTATTCTCAATGATTTATCAATTGAAAAAGAACGGCACAGGCATCATTTTTATCTCGCATCGCATGCCAGAAATTTTCAACATCTGTGATGAACTGACTGTGATGAAGAATGGAACCGATGTGGCGGCGCACCTCATTAAAGAAACCGATCCAAAGCAGGTCATTGAAGAAATGCTTGGCGCGCCATTAGAGGATCAATTCCCATCTCGTACACCGCTTGAGGATGCACCGATTGTGCTTGACGTGAAAGAGTTGCATGACCAGCATAAATTAAACAACATTCATCTTCATGTGAAAAAAGGAGAAATTCTCGGGATTGCAGGACTAGTCGGTGCTGGTAAAACAGAATTGTGCAAAGCCCTATTCGGCGCCTCAGAAAAAAAGTCAGGCACTGTGCAGCTGCATGGTCAAACCATTCATATCAAGTCGCCTCATCACGCTGTGAGAGCGGGTATTGCCCTTGTGCCTGAGGAACGGAGAAAAGAAGGGATTCTAACAGAAGAAACTGTTGGATGGAACGTAACAGCTGCAAGTCTACGTTCGTTTACACGGCCGTTCAGCTTCTTACATCGTTCTAAGGAACGGAAGGCAGCAGATGGAATCGTCAAGCGGCTTGGCGTCAAGACACCTTCTCTTGAAGCGAAGGTGAAGCATCTCTCTGGTGGAAATCAGCAAAAGATTGCGATTGGTAAATGGCTGTTGGCTGAGGCGGATGTCTATCTCTTTGATGAACCAACCAAAGGTGTAGACGTTGGAGCCAAAAAGGACATTTTCTCCCTCATTGCAGAACTAGCTGCAAGAGGAAAAGCGGTTATTTATGCTTCAAGTGAGCTTTCAGAAATTGCAGGAATTGCCGACCGAGTATACGTCTTATATGATGGCAGCATTGCCCGGGAAATGACGGCACCAATGACTGAAGAAGAGCTTTTATATCATTCAACAGGAGGACAATCATGAGTGAACGACAAGTTTCAGCCCCAGTTCAACAAATCAAGAAACAGCGGCCATCCTTTCATCTGTTTGATTTCTTTTATCAATATGGCACCATCTTAACGATTGTCGTATTGATTGTTGTCTTTGCGGCAGCCAATCCGGCATTTTTACAGTCAGGAAATATCATCAACATTTTACGATCGATCTCGATTGTAACCATCATTGCAGTAGGGCTGACGATCTCATTAGCAGTGAATGGCTTTGATTTATCTGTAGGTTCAGTTGCAACGTTATCAAATGCAATTGTGATCTCCATGTTTGTATGGTTCTCGCAAAACCCACTCATTGCGATCCTTTCTGCGCTGGCGGCTTCTCTTATTGTCGGTTTGCTGAATGCTTGGATGATTGTCAAAATGAAGATTCCAGATATGCTCATGACACTAGCCATGATGTTTATCATTCAAGGGCTGGCACAAACCTATACGAAAGGTGCGACCATTTCTGAAAATATGGTGCTGCCTGATGGTACTTTTTCAACTGGCACCATCCCTGCCTTTTTCAGCAAGATTGGGCAGGTCCCCTATATCATTTTGATTATGGCGGCCATTGTGCTTTTTGCACATGTTTTTATGACTTACACAAAGCATGGGCGGTTGATGTATATCATTGGTGGAAATAAAGAAGCCGCCCGATTGTCTGGTATTCATGTGAACAAATACAAAATCGCAGCATATCTGTTGTCTGCCTTATTTGCGGCGATCGGTGGTATCGTGCTGGCATCAAGGGTGATGACAGCAGAAATTAACGCAGGAACGCCATATTTAATGGATGGGGTAGCTGCTGCTTTTATTGGGTTTTCAGTCATGGGAGCAGGTAAACCAAACGCATTCGGTACGTTTATTGGTGCGGTGCTCATCGGTATTTTGCAAAATGGACTTGTGATGATGTCTGTCCCGTATTATGCAATGGATATCGTGAAAGGATCTGTGCTTGCACTGGCACTCGCGCTGACTTATTACAAACAGCGTGGCTAAGATGTATTTTTTTAAAACCATTTGCGTCCTCTCTCCGTCTAGTAAACGGAACGCAGTGTAACAGCTGTTTGCCAAAAGGAGATGACAAAAAGAATGAATATGTCAGCAACTCATGTAGAAGATTTGAAAAGTGTCATGGAAGACTGGAAAAATGAATTATTAGTATATAAATTTGCATTAGATGAAATGGATACAAAGTTTTCGATTATTAGTCAGGAATATAATTTAATCCATGGACACAACCCAATAGAGCATACTAAATCACGGATCAAATCCTTTGAAAGCATCGTGAATAAACTAGCGAGAAAAGGATGTGACATCACCACACAATGTGCCAGGGAGTACATACATGATATCGCTGGTGTCCGCATCATCTGTTCGTTTATTCAAGATATCTATAACATTATTGATGTTCTGAGGCAAAGAGAGGATTTAAAGATCCTTGAAGTGAAGGATTACATTCAGCATCCGAAACCAAATGGCTATCGAAGTCTTCATTTAATTGTTGAGATTCCTGTTTACTTAACGAATCGTGTGGAGCATGTGAAGGTTGAAATTCAGGTGCGGACCATTGCGATGGATTTCTGGGCGAGTCTCGAACATAAAATCTATTATAAGCTGCAAAACGATGTTCCTCATCAGCTCACCGATGAACTAAAGGAAGCGGCAGATATCGCTCACTACTTAGATGAAAAAATGCAAAATATCAAACGAGAAATTGATTAACCCCAATAAAAAGAGTAGCTGTTTTGAATGACAGCTACTCTTTTCAGTCTTATTAAGGGTTAGTGCCTCGATCTCTCTTTTGAATGATCGTACCGTCATCTTGCGATTGTGCAGACGGGCTGCCTTTTTGTGTAGAAGTGCCAATCCAAACACCTGTGAACAAGAGCGCAAAAATCGCACTTAAGATCAGCCATTTTTTCATCATACATCACTCCATCTTCTTAACAAGTTTTGAATGACAATGCCTTGTTCTGAAAATAAATCGCTTCTTTCGGAAGACCATTTTCAGTTAAGTAGGCGTCTACATCCTGACAGATAGCCTCAAGATCAACAAGGAAATTCATAGATTCTAATTGATCACAATAAGAAATGATCTGCTCAATCATGTTGTCTGGCTGGAGCATCAATGTTTCTAAAATGGATAATTTAAGTGAAATGTTTCGTTGTTTTAAATTTTCTGCTTTTTGAAGTGAAAGCTGTACATAATAGTGGAACAAACCAGGCTTTTTCAGCTTAAACAGCGCTTTCGTGTAGGCATACAAGGCCAGTAAATAGCCGCCTGGAGAAGAAGTTTCGAATGCCTCAATCAATAAAGCCTTTTCTAGGAGCGGTACAGCTTCACTGTATTCATTTCTTAGACTTTTAATAAAGGCTGCATTGCAATACGCGTGACCAAGTAAATCTGGATCCTCCATCTGTTCGAGTGAGTGAATCACCTGTTCAAACAAAGTTTCTGCCTCATCATATTTCGATTGATCCGCATAATTCAGAGCAAGCATCATTTGACAGCTGATTGATTTTTTCACATAACATGGATCTGCGTCGTAAATAGACGAAGCCTTTTTTAAGTGGTGGATGGAGAGAAGTGTGGATCTTATATTATAGTATAGACAGCCTGTTTTATAATGGAATTCTGCCTTTTCAATGTCATCATGTACGAGATCTAATTTATCCTCGGCCAATTTCAAATGGTGAAATGCTGTATCTTGATTCCCTCTGCGCATTTCATACATGCCTTTAAAGAAATAGAAATAGTAGCTGAGCATATCATCTGTACGAATCGCATTTTCATCCACAAAAAGACTGTGATCTAACGAAGCTGTATCTTCGACTAAATCTTTGAAACGGTATTCTAAAAGTTGATAGTAGAGTAAGACGTCTTGATTCTCTTCCATTCGATCAAATGCTTGAAGAATCTCTTCTTTTAGCTGTATGGCTTCTTGTATGTCTCTTTTTTTCATCAAGACATACCAGTCATTTAGCATATTTGCTACATCAACTGATGACAAAACACCTGTTTCTGCCAATTGGTATCCTCCTTTCTTCACCTATTCATTTCTGCTGATTCTTATTTGTCTGAATCATCTTTCCATATTAAGTATCTTCTTATATTTTAAGCGGTCTATCTCAATTTGTAAAACATGTTTTTTGATGTAAATTCAACCAGTAGTGAAAAAAATAGGGAGTAACGATCGAATTGTATACGCTTACATTTTTTTAGGTAAAAAGAGGATATTGAAAAAAATATATCAGGATATCAATAGAGGAAGAGAGACAGTGAAAGAGGGTTTTTTCATAGGTGAGAAAGAAGTGGTATTGATAAAGGAGTGTTCGCGGTTTTTTGTGAGATTATATCACATGAATATTGTGAAACATGCTTCTTTCAGAATAAAATGAGTTATTCGCAAAAAAGTAAAATTTAAAGAGACTATCGATCTAGAATTGTATGGATCTTTGGTATTGATAAAAAATATCACACAGTATAGCTTTAGCGTGGTATAGTAAGATTGTTGTTGCGAATATTTAGACAAAACTGACAATTGGGGGTCGTGTTTTATGAAGAAATCGATGTTACTGATCATGGGACTAATTGTTGTGCTCGTCATGGCAGCCTGTGGTTCAAAATCGGACAGCGGTTCGGGAGAAGGCAAAGGCACATATAAAATCGGGATAGATGTAACATATCCGCCATTTGAATTTGAAAAGGGCGGTAAAACTGTGGGAATAGACGTTGATTTAATTAACGCCATTGCGAAAGACCAAGACTTCAAAGTGAAGCTTGAAGCAATGGATTTCTCAGGGATTATTCCAGCGATGCAAGCAGGTCAGCTTGATGTTGGAATGGGTGGTATGAGTATTACAGATGAGCGTAAAAAGAAAGTGGATTTCTCAGATCCATACTTCGACGCTGGTCTGACAGTTGTTGTGAAAAAGGACAGCAGCATCAAATCAATTGATGATTTAAAGGGGAAAAAGCTAGCTGTTAAAAATGGGACAACAGGTGCAAAATTTGCAACAGATAACGCAGACAAATATGGGTATGAAGTAGTTCAATTCAATGACAGTCCATCTATGTTCCAAGAAGTATCTAACGGAAATGCAGATGCTTTAATTGAGGATTACCCTGTCATTACGTATGCGATCGCACAGCAAGACTTGAAATTGAAAACAGTTGGAGATCGCTTGAATGGAGACCAATACGGGATCTCAGTGATGAAGGGGAAAAACCAGGACTTATTGAAGAAAATCAATAAAGGGCTGGAAAACCTAAAGAAAAACGGTGAATATGACAAAATTATTGAGAAATATTTGAAGTCATAACACAAGCGAGGCGCGCTCAGAGCGCGCTTTCTTTATGTGTCAACCGTATGTGAATTAGGGAGGGAGAAACATGGATACGATTGTTAATGCATTTCCGTATTTAATGGAGGGTTTGCAAACCACTTTATATATCTTTGTTGTTGCTATCATTTTAGGTTTTATCATCGGGTTGATTGTGGCGCTATTCCGCCTGTCACCATTTAAAATCTTGAACTTTATTTCACTCATTTTTGTCAATGCCATTCGAGGTACGCCATTTATCGTACAGCTATTCTTCATTTATTTTGGGCTAAATACACTTGAATTCATTTCACTTGACCGAGTGCCGGCAGGGATTATTACAGTAGCGATTAACGCAGGAGCTTATTTCTCAGAAATTATTCGTGCAGGGATTCAGTCCATCGATAAAGGACAAACTGAAGCCGCACGCTCTTTAGGATTCACAGGTGGACAAAACATGCGCTTTATCGTCCTTCCACAGGCATTTCGCCGTATGCTTCCAGCCATTACGAACCAAGCCATCATCAGTTTGAAGGACACCTCTCTCTTATCGATTATCGGTATTGCTGATATCATGCAGCGGGGACAAGTTCAAGCATCGGCTACCTTTGATCCTTTGAATGTCTGGCTCATTGTCGGTGTCATTTATTTCGTGATCATTTATTTACTTTCTCTACTGGCTAGCTACGCAGAAAGGAGATTTGATGTGAAATGAGTATGATTACGGTGAAAAACTTAAAGAAATCCTTTGGTGACAACGAAGTCTTAAAGGATATTAATGCAGTCATCGAGGAAAAAGAGGTTGTATGTGTCATTGGTCCTTCAGGATCAGGGAAAAGCACATTTCTCAGATGTCTCAATAAATTAGAGGATATTACGGCTGGAGAAGTTGTTGTCCACGGACATACGATTACAGACCCAAAAGTGAATATCAATAAAGTACGACAAGAAGTTGGTATGGTGTTTCAGCACTTTAATTTATTTCCTCATAAAACCGTGTTAGAAAATATCACGATCGCACCGGTGAAAGTAAAAGGGATGGAGAAGAAAGCGGCAGTCGATAAAGCATTAGACTTGCTTGAAAAGGTCGGCTTGAAAGACAAGGCCAAAAGTTACCCTAACCAATTATCTGGTGGACAAAAACAGCGTGTTGCTATTGCAAGAGCCTTGGCGATGGACCCGAAAGTGCTCTTATTCGATGAGCCGACATCTGCTCTTGACCCTGAGGTCGTTGGGGATGTTTTAGCTGTTATGAAACAATTAGCAGTCGAAGGAATGACGATGATTGTCGTCACACATGAAATGGGCTTTGCAAGAGAAGTGGGAGACCGCGTGATCTTTATGGATGGCGGATATATCGTCGAAGAAGACAAACCAGAAGCACTCTTTGGAAATCCGCAGCATGAGCGTACCAAATCATTTCTTAGTAAGGTGCTATAAAAAAAGAGTAAGAGCAGGTATGCTCTTACTCTTTTTCTTTTGTGACGAGAATGAATATACCGATTCGCATGCATTTCCTAGGAAATATTATCGTTGGAAGAACTCAATCCACTCTTGGTCTGGCCCTCGGAAAAAGAAGTAGCAATAGCCATTGGGCAATGTTGTGATTTCTTCATCTATTAGCTCAATTTGCAGCTTTTGAATACGGTTGAATTCCGCATGAATATTATCTGTTGTGAAGGCGAGATGGTGGACCTTTCCTTCAGATGGAAGGTCACTGCTATACCCTTGAATGAGTTCAATTTCCGTTTCCGCTTCGTCTTTAAAGCCAAGAAAGGCAAGTTCAATGACTCCGTTTGTATGAGTGATGCGATCCTTTAATTTCATGCCCACCACTTTTTCATAAAAATCAATGGACTGATCAATATTTGTCACCATAATCCCTGTATGATCTAAGCGTAATGTTGTCAAAAAAGAGCCTCCTCTATGTCGAGTTGATATTTTTCTCCTCATCTTATCATAATAGAAGTAACGTATACATTCATATGGTAGGATAGAGAGAGTCAATTTAGGATAAGGATGACACAAATGAAAAAAATCTCATTAAAACAAACATTTGCAGAACAAGTGAAAAAGGGATATCCGCTTATTTCAAAAGATGCTGTGTCGCGTGTGAACGGTGTACAGGAAGGCGAGCTCATTGAATGGGTAGATGAAAGAGGCTCTTTTTTAGGGAAAGGATATTATGGTGTGCAAAATAAAGGCATCGGTTGGGTACTTTCCTTTGACGCTAACGAAAAAATAGATCAGGCCTTTTTTGTTTCTAAACTTGAACAGGCATCCAAAAGCAGAACGCATCTATTTCGTGATGCACAGACGACGGCTTTCCGTGTGTTCAATGGAGAAGGGGATGGAATTGGTGGAATCACGATTGATTATTATGATGGATTCTATCTCATCCAATGGTATAGCGAAGGTGTTTATACATTAAAAGAAGATGTATTGGCTGCGATTGAGCAGGTGTACCCTGACTATAAAGGCATTTATGAAAAGAAACGATTTGATACGTCTGGACAATATATCGAAGATGACGATTTTGTAAAAGGGGAGAAAGGTGAATTTCCTCTTATCGTCAAAGAAAATGGGATGAACGTGGCGGTTTATCTAAATGATGGTGCGATGACAGGTATTTTCCTTGATCAGCGTCATGTGCGAAAAGCAATTCGAGATCGCTATGCAAAAGGAAAGACCGTCCTTAATACGTTCTCCTATACCGGCGCTTTCTCTGTAGCAGCAGCGCTTGGCGGGGCAAGCCGTACGACAAGTGTAGATGTTGCAAACCGCAGTTTGAAAAAAACATCTGAGCAGTTTGAAGTGAATGGCATTGATGTAGACGGGCAGGATATCAAAGTCATGGATGTCTTTAAATATTTCCCGTTTGCGGCGAAAAAAGGCTGGAACTATGATGTCGTGATTTTGGACCCACCTTCCTTTGCACGAACGAAGAAACACACATTCAGTGCAGCGAAGGATTATAAGAAACTATTAAAAGAAGCCATCCAGATCACAGCTGAGAACGGCGTCATTGTGGCGTCAACCAATAGCAGTGCATTTGGGATGAAAAAGTTTAAAGGATTTATTGCACAGGCCTTTAAAGAATCTGGGAAAACGTATCGTATTCTTGAGGAATATACACTTCCTGAGGACTTCCGTACAACGAAAAATTATCCTGAGGGGAACTATTTAAAGGTTGTCTTCATCCAAGCATAAGAAAAAGCCATTTTCCGATAGAGGGAAATGGCTTTTTCTATAGGGCAAACGACATCAGGATAGGCGCTGCACATAATGTAATAATGGCCGAAATGATCATGGACACACTTGAGATCGTGCCTGAGACCGAGCTCAGTTCAAAGGCCTTTGATGTGCCTGCACCATGTGCTCCTGTACCAAGCAGAACGCCCATTGCAATGTCATTATCAATACGGAAATAACGGATAACCAATGGCCCAATGATTGAGCCAAATAATGCTGTTAAAATGACGAAGACAGCCGTAACGGACGGCATCCCGCCAATCATCTCAGACACACTCATTGCAACAGGTGTTGTGACGGATCTTGGGACGAGGCTCTCGATCAGACTCGTATCCAAATGAAACAATTTGGCGATAAACGCTGTTGATAAAATCGCAACGATAGAACCGCAAGCCACATTCAAAATAATTTCTACTGCATGCTTCTTCAGAATGTGAAAATACTTATATAAAGGAATGGCAAATGCCACAGTCGCAGGTTGAAGCATATTTGTCAGCCATTTTCCGCCTTGATTGTAAGCATCGTAAGGAATGTTCACGATTAACAACAAGACCACAAGAACAACCGGTGTTACAAGTAAAGGGGAGACATAGACTTTCGGATGACGTTTATAAACCGCTTTTGATCCGAGATAGATCAGAATGGTTAGGATCAAAAATAGTCCACCAACTAACATAGCTTTTTTCGCTCCTTTCTTTTCGCAATCATCTGCGTCATTATGCCAGTCGAGAGCATGACTACAAAGGTACTAAGTAAAACCACAAGGACAATACTTGTGCCAGATTGAGAAAGTAATGTTCCGTAGTCAATCACACCTACTGCTGAAGGGATAAAGAAGAGCAGCAGTTCTCCGAGCAGCCATACGGCGCCAAGTTCAATCCATTTTAATTTAATGATGTTAAAATGAAGTAATAAGAAAATGACAAGAATGCCTAAGATCGTGCCCGGAATTCTTAAATGCAAAAAGGCCGCCAGCACATTCATCAATTTCGCAAAAGCAAATAAAGCCATAATCTGAAGGGTAGCAATCAGCGACGTTTTGAGCAATTGCACTTTCTGTTCACTCCTTTTTCTATATAAATTGTTCACTGTTTCACAAAAACAACACAACGTTCTAATCGGTGAGCTTACTTTAAAGTGTACAGCACGTTCTATTATAGGTAAAATACATATATCGAATAGTTAGTATTCCTTTTGTCTATAGAAAGGATGAATCATGTGGACATCAGACATTTAACATATTTCTTAGAAGTGGCACGGTTAAAGAGTTTTACGAAAGCATCACAATCGCTCTATGTGTCGCAGCCGACTATTTCCAAGATGGTCAAAAACCTAGAGGATGAGCTAGGTGTGCAGTTGTTTTACCGTAATGGCAGACAGGTTGAAATGACAGATGCTGGACAAACCATGTATACACAGGCGAGTGAAATCACACAATCCTTTCAGAATTTAACGAGTGAATTAAATGATTTAATGAATGTGAAAAAAGGACATATCCGAATAGGACTGCCGCCCATGATTGGATCAAGCTTTTTCCCAAATGTGATGGGGGAATTCCGCCAGCAGTATCCAGATGTCACCTTTCAATTGGTGGAGCACGGCTCCATTAAAGTAGAGGAAGGGGTAGAGGATGGATCATTAGATATTGGTGTCATTGTTCTGCCTGCAAATGATAAAATTTTTCATACATACACCATCATTAAAGAGAATATGAAGCTTGTCACCCATCCATCACATCCGATGGCAGGACGTGGTGAGGTTCATTTGGCTGATTTAAAGGAAGAGTCTTTTATTTTCTTTCGAGAAGATTTCGTTCTGCACAGCCGAATCTTAAATGAATGTATGAATGCTGGATTCAGGCCGAACGTTATTTATGAAACGTCACAATGGGATTTTATCAGTGAAATGGTTGCTGAGAACCTTGGAATCGGGCTTCTGCCTGAACGGATTTGCCGTGATCTAGATCCTGATAAGGTGAGGATCATTTCCTTAAATCCGTCTATTCCGTGGCATTTGGGTGTCATTTGGCGAAAGGACCGCTACTTGTCCTTTGCTGCAAGAGAATGGTTAAAGCATACAAAATCCTATGTGTGGGATGCAGAATAAAAGGGAGGACGATACAGATGAAATTAAGCTGCGTGTCTCATCTTTTGGAAAAGGTTCGAGCGGAAAATCCGCTTGTCCATAATATCACCAACCAAGTTGTGACGAACTTTACAGCGAATGGACTGCTTGCTTTAGGTGCTTCTCCAGTCATGGCAAACGCCAAAGAAGAAGTGGCAGAAATGGCGCAATTAGCGGATGCACTTGTGCTGAATATCGGCACACTAACAAAGGATACGGTGGAGGCGATGGTCATTGCTGGACAAGCGGCCAATGAAAAAGGTGTACCGGTTCTATTAGATCCTGTTGGTGTTGGTGCGACAACGTTTCGGACGAATGCGGCAAAACAGCTGTTAGAGCAAGTGAACATGACCGTTGTCAGGGGGAATGCTGCTGAAATGGCTCATTTACTTGAAGTGGATGGCTGGGAGTCAAAAGGCGTGGATGCGAAAGCAGCGAACGGAGATGTATCGGCACTAGTCAAACAAGCGGCAAGGACACTTCAAACCGTTGTGGTGATCACAGGGAAAGTCGATGTAGTGTCAGATGCAGAGGACGTGTTGTCTATTCATAATGGACATGAATGGCTCACCAAGGTGACGGGAACCGGCTGTTTACTGACGTCTGTCATCGGGGCATTTTGTGCAGTAGGTGAAAGCCCGCTTCACGCGTCGGCAGCTGCTCTATTGTTTTATGGTGTCGCAGCTGAAAAGGCAGCTCAGTACACCCAGAATAAAGGGCCAGGTACGTTTCAAATGGAATTGCTCAATGCACTCTCACACACGACTGGCGATGATGTGTTAACGCTTGGGAAAATAGGGGGAATGTCACATGACAAAGGCTGATCAACAGCAAATCAAACAGCAATTATCGGTTTATTTTATTATGGGAACAGCGAATACAAGCAGGCAACCGCTTGATGTTTTGAAAGAGGCGATTCAAGGCGGAATCACCATGTTTCAATTTCGAGAAAAGGGCGAGGGAGCCTTGCAAGGAGAAGAGAAGAAACAATTGGCTCGTCAACTTCAAGTACTTTGCCAAGAAGCGAATGTTCCTTTTATTGTAAATGATGATGTGCAGCTAGCGATAGATCTTGATGCAGATGGTGTCCATGTTGGGCAGGAAGATACACTTGCACAAGATGTACGGCAAAGAATCGGGAATAAAATATTAGGCGTGTCCACGCACAATCTAGATGAAGTGAGGCAAGCGATGAAGGACGGGGCAGACTACGTTGGGATGGGTCCAGTCTATCCTACAGAAACAAAAAAGGATACACGCAGTGTCCAGGGTGTTTCTTTAATCAACGAAGTACGTCAACACGGTCTTCACATTCCTATTGTGGGCATCGGCGGGATCACGTATGAAAATGCGGCACCAGTCATCCAAGCGGGAGCCGATGGCATTAGCATCATCAGCGCTATTAGCCAAAGCGCTGATCCGAAAAAAGCTGCGGAAGAACTAACATCTCTTGTCGAGTCAGAGAAAGCAGCTCTTTCATCTGTAAAAGACATGGATTGACTCATCCATGTCTCAGCGTGTAGACAAACCCTCGCATTCGGTGTCAGTCCTGCGCGCTGGTACTCACGAATGTCAGATTCGCTCCGTGAAAGTAGCTGTCCTTCCTAGACTGCAAAGGTTTTCTATCACGCTGAAAAGAAGACAAAGGGCTAAAATAAAGTTCATTTTAGCCCTTTGTCAACAATCTGAGACATGGATTAACTCATCCATATCTTTTCTTATCTACGTGAAAAATAGACAGTAGAGATACAATTGTGTACAATCTAATTGTTCGATTGTTTTCGAAATGACAGGTAAATAAAGGAGAATGAATGATGGAAGTGCTCGATACGTATTTTCGTCGATATGATGAAGCGGGAAAAGGGCAAGAGCAAATGAATGAATTGTTGGCATTGTTTTCAGATGATGTCATGATTGTCTTAAATGGTGCTGAAAAGCCTGGCATCCAATCGTTCACACAGTTTTTGAACACATTTTTCCACGTACATGAAGACATTAAGCATATGTGGGATGGCTGGGTGAAACGTGAAGATGGGAAGTATGAAACAAACTGGGCTGTTTGCGGAAAGTTAACAGACGGTCGTGTATATACAGCAGAAGGCATTGATATTGCGGAGCTGGATGATCAAGGAAAGATCGTTTATTTAGAAAACGTCCCGAAAAACCCAGAGTTATTCCAGCGATATTAAGAAGCCGGCAGAGCGGATATTATCCCCTCTAATTAGACAGTATGAGATAATAAGCAAGCATGAGGCTTGCTTATTATTAGATTTATTTATCCGTAAATAGCTTATCAATCAAACTTATAGCAACAAAACAAAATGGAAATGCAATGAAAATGTACAGAACGTTTTTAGGTACAAACATATTGTAATAATAGAAAAATACACTCATAAATAAAATCATCACTGCATACTTGATTATCCTCTTCACAACAGTCCTCCTAATATATATCTACCCAACCATTATTAGTGCACTTATCCCTCTTATCTAACTGTATAGCAATTTGAGTTCACACACTGGTAGCTTAGACTTCTTTTATTTGTCTAACGAATAAGCGTCAATCGCTTCTTTAGCAGATGTTTCTTGATCAAAAAGAAGATATCGGCTGTACACTTCGCTTAAATGCAGGGGACCTTCGTCTAAGTTTTCAACTAGCTCAAAGATATCTAGTACGGCTACTAGTTTTGTGGTTGTTTGTCCATGATCTCCATTTTCAAATGTCTCATCTGGAAAATGGTCTTTGACGATTTGTTTCACTTTTCGATTGTTTTTTGCTCTCACTAAAATGATTCGTTCCTCAAAGATTTTATCCGGTCTCACCTTTGGTGAGGAGCTAGATTCAAATAATAATTTTGCTGAGTACAATTTATGCATATGTTTCACTTCTTTCTTGTGGGGTGAATTTCCCAGTATATGTTTAACATGATAACATAGGAATAACAAGAGAATTGAAGTCTATGGGGGTAATAGGGTTGAAAAGAATCATTGATAACAGAGGAGAAGTTCATGAAATTCTGCTGATCATCATCACATGCTGTTCGTTGATCACGTTGAGGAAATGTGATAAGTTAGAAAGATATAAAGAGAGATTAAAAGGCCAATTTATCCCATATTGAGTACAGTTTTGAAATAGCAAGAACACTGAAAAAGCCGGCAGAGCAGCCGGCTTTTTCTCATCAATCTGTATCCATATGCATACCTGTGTGTGCTTTTACTTGAATTTCTGTAAAGGTGTCTTCATCTGCTTTTTCAGAGGAGAAAATGGTGCCTAAGTAAGCTGCAAGGAATCCGAGCGGGATCGAGATAATCCCAGGGTTCGATAGTGGGATAAGCGGCTCTCCTGTGAAAATGGCTGCCCCTGATGGGTCCCAGACGCTTGGGCTGAGTGACACGATCAGGAGTGCGCTCAGAAGACCTGTTAAGCTTCCTGCGATAGCACCTGTTGAGTTAAATCGTTTCCAAAAGACAGTGAAGATAATCAACGGTAAATTCGCACTTGCTGCCACTGCGAAGGCAAGTGACACAAGAAAAGCGACGTTTAAAGATTGCGCAAATAATGCAAGAATGATGGAAAGGATAGCCACGCCGATAGAAGCAAAGCGTGCCGCCTTCACCTGTTCACGTTCACTCGCTTTTCCTTTGCGGATAATCTGGCTATAAAAGTCATGAGCAAAGGCAGACGCGGCGGATAAAACGAGACCGGTGACCACTGCCAGTATAGTCGCAAAGGCAATAGCGGAAACAAAGGCAAATAATAAATCTCCCCCTAGGGCCTGTGCAAGCAGTGGTGCAGCCATGTTTCCTGCTGCATCGGCTGCCGTAATTGCATCTGTTCCGACAAAAGCAGCGGCACCGAAGCCGAGGAAAACCGTCATTAAATAAAAAATCCCGATGATCCACGTAGCGGATAGAACAGATTTACGCGCAGAAATGGCATCCTTTACCGTATAAAAACGGATCAAAATATGCGGCAAACCTGCTGTTCCAAGCACAAGTGCAAGGTTCAGAGACAAGGTCTCTAAAGGCACATCATATTTATTTCCCGGGTGAAGAAAAGCTTCACCAAGCGGGGTCGCTGTTTTCATCTGTTCAAACATCTTCAGCAGGCTAAAATCAAACTTAGCAAACACAAGCAGCGAAATAATCAGCGTGCCCAGCATGAGAAGCACAGCTTTCGTGATCTGTACCCAGCTGGTGGCAATCATGCCGCCAAACACGACATAAATGGTCATCAAGACACCTACGATCAGCACCGCAATCCAGTAATCTATGCCAAGAAGCAGTTTGATTAATGCACCTGCCCCAACAAGCTGCGCAATCATATAAAAAGTCGAGACTGTGATTGTGTTAAATGCGGCTACTCCTCGAATGGCAGGACGCTTAAATCGTGCAGCAATCATATCAGCCATCGTATATTTTCCTAGATTTCGAAGCGGTTCAGCCACGACATAAAGGACGACAAGATACGCTACAAGAAAGCCAATACTATAGAAAAAGCCGTCAAATCCATTTAAGGCGATCATGCCGGCGATCCCTAAAAATGAAGCAGCAGACATATAGTCCCCGGCGATGGCAAGGCCATTTTGAAATCCAGTCAGTCCGCCGCCTGCGGTGTAAAAATCACTCGCATTGCTTGTTTTTTTCGCAGCAAAATACGTGATGACCAATGTGAGCCCTACGATCGCTATGAATAAAATAAAAGCGGTCATACTCATTCGTCATCACCTCTAGATTCGGTTTTTAAAGCGCTTACATATTTGTCGAACTGAGCTGCTTTTTTTGCATAAAGCCCACATAAAACCCATGTCATCACAAATTGCGTGAGGGCAAATAACCAAGCCCACGTGATCGCTCCAATTGCTGGCGTGTTCAAAAAGGTGAAGTAGGATGTAGCAACCGGAAGTGAAAAGTAAAAGAGAAAAAAGAAAATCGTCATCGGTACGATAAATCTGCGTTTTTCCTCAAGAAGTTTTCGAAAATCCTTTGAAGCGGCAACCTTCTTATAATGAACGTTTTTGTCTGCCATTGTTTCCTCCTTTGTACGAATTAGGGACAAGGTACTCCAATGCATATGAGACGATCTGGTTGTTTATGACAGTATATCATAAAAAAGGCACCCGAAAAGGGTGTTTAGCCTGATCAATTGTGGATATAAATATTGGGAAAATGAAAATAAACACAAGAAGCTGGAAATCAAATATAAGATCAAAGAAAAAAACTCTATGATATCCATTGTCACATGGTCTGTAGATTCGATTTAGCAAATGAAACATTTGAGGTCATAATGCGTTGGCATATTAATATCAAGAATTACATTACATAAACATGTAGAGAAGCAGGCTGATGGAGCCTGCTTCTCTTTTAATATTTTTTCCCAAGACGTGTCGTATGTGAAACTGTTTTAACATGCTTTTTACGCTTGGAATCTTTGTAGACAGATAAGACAAATTTGTTGTTCCAGTATCCATTTTTCGGGCTGTAGTATGTTTTGAATGTGTAATGAAAGACTTTTTGACCGGTTGATCCTGAAGCTGTAGTTACTGTTGTAGCGAGTATGGCTATTACTTTTAGTGTCAAGACTGCGCCAGCTACAGCACCGGTCCCTGTCGGTAATGCCAAAATTGTTGTTGTCACAAGAACGACAATAGCAAGAGTAACGTTGAATTTGTTTTTATAGGTTTTTACAAGTCTCCATTGATAATCTTTGTTTGATTTTGTGTTAAATTCGCCGTCTTCACTTAATAATTCTGGTCCAGCTTCTTTAAATTCTTTAATGTCTACTAGTTCATTGTTGATACGAAGTTCTTCTGTTGCCCGATCAAAAGAGACGGTATCTGTTTGTTCACCATTATCAATCGTTATTGTTTGAGTGCTGCCTTTAACTACAGAATTGAAAGTATGTAGTTTGCCTTCAATTTCAGTTTGATAAGATTCTTTAATTCCTTGAGGTTCTAGGGTTACTGCGGCTACGGTTTGTAATGGAACTGTTAAAAATAGCGTCATGCCTAAAAGCCCGATTATGAACTTTTTCATTTTGGATATTTCCCCCTTGTTTTTTGTGCAATAATAAACATATGGATAAAAAATGCTTTTCTTTTAAAAAAAGTTAATTGAGGAGTGATTGATGTGTTTTGGAATTGGGTAGTAGGCATGATCGGGATAATCATAGGGGCTTGTATCTTTGCAACGGAGTTCGAAGATGCTACTTTCTTCACTCGCTTTATTTTCAAGCTTATTGCGATTTTACTTCTTGTGTTTTCAGTGGCTTTTATTAAGTGGCGGCGTAAAAAAATACAACAGCATAATAATTCATAGTACTCCCTCCTTTTTTGACATGTTTTCATCCTATCATTGATCGGTTTGAATTTGGGAATTCATTGGAAAATTTCTTTTTGGGTTGCGGTGACCGCAATTTAGGTTCTTTTATATGGGAGGCGAATGTATGATGACGGTAATATCAGTATTGATGATGTTAAATGGTGCTTGTTATTTTGCTGTTGTTTTCTTTTTATTGAGTGTCCCATTCATCAATATGGTCATTACTGGATAATAAAGAACAGGCTGAAGAGCCTGTTTTTTGTTACTTAAAATACAAAAACACCACTGCGATTACGTATAAAAACCGATATGTCTTGTGCCCTATTTGCTTAAAAAGTGCTTGCGCTATGCCGAAAATTTTACAAATCAATGGATAAATAGGGTTTTATTAGGAGTTGTTATGCTAACATTTATTAAAAATTGGTTTTCTAGGGGGATTGTAAATGGCTTCTATACCGTCTCCAGTTGTAGCGATCAAGATAAATGAATGGTATAAGCAAATAAAAAGATTCAATGTTAAAGAGGCTCAGAAGCTAAGAGAAGAGGTTAGAAAAGAAATCGATGTCATGGAAGAAGATGAACAGGCGGTTCTTTATTTTCAGTTGATGGAGTTCCGTCATCAATTGATGACAGACTATGTGCAGCCTTCTAAAGAACCACTTGAAAAATCGGATTACTTGAAAGCTGTAGAAGGACAAGGAAAGAAGATGTCAGCCATCCTTGAATACTATTTTAATTTTTTTCAAGGGATGTATGAATTCAAAAAAGGAGAGTTTATTAGAGCTATTGTGTTCTATAAGCGCGCGGAAAAGCGCCTAGAGCAAGTAGGGGATGAGTTAGAGAGAGCGGAATTTTATTATAAATTATCAGAAGTGTTTTATCACATGAAACAGACACACGTGTCTATGTATTACGTTGGTCTTTCTTATGATACTTATAAGGCACATAAGAGCAATTCTCTTTATATGATTCGAGAAATTAATTGTCTAACTGTTATGGCAGGTAATTTCATTGATTTTGAATGCAGAGAAAAGGCGCTTCCTCATTTATTGTCAGCTTTAGAAAAATCTAAGGCAATGTCTAATAAGCCAATGATTGTGAAGTCATTATTTAATATTGGGTGTTGTTATAAAGGAGTAGGTGATTTTAATAGGGCATTAGCTTATTTTAATCAGGTGATTCTAGAAGGAGAGCCTATTAATGCTACAGAGTTGCTTTTGGTTTATTATGAATTATCGTTATTTCATTTGAGTCAAAAGGAATTTATTGAGGGTGAAAGATTTTTCAAAAGAGGATTGGAAGAAGCGAAGAATAGAAAAAATGATCTATTTTTATCGTTACTGATGGTATTGGACATTTTATTTTTAAAAACAGCAAACCTAAGTGAAGTCTTGAGCTCATTGGAAAAATTAGAGAATGAGAGGGGGTATCCATACATGGAAGACCTAGCGCTCGAAGCGGCTCGGTACTATAATGAGAATGGGCGTATGGATGAATCTGTAAAAATGTATGAAAAAGTGATGTACGCCCGAAAACAAATCCAAAGGGGCGACTGTTCATATGAATTTTAAAACGGTTCTTACTGGTTTTTTGAGTGCTTCGGCATTGCTAGGTGTGATCTCATTATCATCTGTCGATTTTGATGTGAATTCAAGAAATGCTACTTCTCCAGAATCCACTGATCTGACTGTAAGAAATGCTACAGGCAGTAGCGTTACTACTGAGGATTTTCCTCTTATAACTTTATCTCAACAAGATAACGATTTTGCTGTGAGGAACGGAACCCGTTCTAGTGAAAATCCTGATGTTCGTTTTGGAACCCGTGATTCTAGATTATCTACTTGATGAATCAAACAGATCTTTAGGGTCTGTCAGGCTGTCGAGGAAATCTCGACAGCCTAATTGTCCCCATTAAAACTTACATCTCTCCATTTTATAATAGAGAAAAGCATATACAATAACGGATCGGAGTGGTTATCGGTTCTACAAATCAGATCCGAAAGCATGTGCTCCGTGTCCTTTTCTTGAAAGCTGCACAAGATCTCAAAAGCACCAAAAGGCCATTTCAAGACATGTGTGGAAGGCCTTTTCATTCATTCTCACCTAACATCATGACGTGGAAAATAAAAAAGAATGTAGAAAAACATGAGTTTCTCTACATTCTGGGCACCCGAAAAGGGTGCTTTCTACCGATAATGCGCAAGAAATGTTTGTCTTGCTTTTTCATATGCTTCTGCATCAAAATGATCTCCGCATTTGTGAATACACCAGGGCTCCACTTGCCTTGCAATCCCAACCTCATATCCCCGCTGTGCAAACTCAAAAGACTGTGACACATCATAAAAATGAAACCCGTCTAAAAGATCCTCACGCCACTTGATATCATATTGTGTTGCCATAAAAAGACCGTCAATAGCAGAAGCTTTGATATAACCTTGGGGCTCTGTCTGTGGATGACCAGATTCAAACGTTAGCAGCTGATAGGTGTCGTGCCGATATTCAATGACTTTCCCTCTGCAATCATGGCTCTCCCACCAGATTCCATTGTCTGGCACACTTTCTGCACCTATTACCCCAAGCATGCCAAGTGACGGATTCTGCAAGAAAAGTGGGATCAGCTCGAGAAGCATATGCTGTTTGACGATGAGTGTATCTTGATGAAGATAAATTTTAAACTGTGCAGGATGAGTGAGAGCTTCATTGTATGCAGAGGTCATACTTGATGCATGTCTAATGGGCAAAACCTCTACATGATACCCGTGCGGAGCAGGAAGTGAAGCGAGCTGCCGGAAGCAAGCTTGAAACATCGACTCATCATTTACACATAAAACAAATAAGATGGTGGGGCTACTCATTGAGTTGAACCGCCTCAACCACGTATTGATAGGCAGTCGCTGCCTCGTTAAAATCAAAACGGATGCCATGTTTTACGAGTAATTCATGTAGATCATTCATGACGCCCGTATAGGAAGGGTGTTGTACACGAATGGTTTCAAGCTCACGAACATGAAACCCGGCTGACTGAAAGAGGGAATGAATTTCGTGAAGGGTAAAGAAACGTAAATGTGTTTGATCCATTAATCCTGCATCTGTATAAGAAAATCTCCCAGCCAGTAATTCTAAAACCGTTGAAATATGACCAATATTCGGAATGGAAGACAAGATGACCCCTTCCTTTTTCAGAAAAGGTTTGACCTTTTTTAAAACGGCCCAAGGGTCCAATAAATGTTCAAGGACGTCTCCGAAAATGATGCAGTCAAATTGTTCATGTTGATAAGGCAGCGCCATCTGTTCAATATTGCCGCATAAAACATGATCCAGCACTTTCTCAGCCTGCTTTGCCGCATCTTCAAAAGATTCAATTCCATATATGGTACGGTCTTGTTGTTTTAGGACTTTGCCAAGCTGACCTGTGCCGCATCCGATATCCAAGATAGACGTCCATTCCTTGCGAATACGATGGACAATCACAGGGTTCACACCGTGATAATATTGATCCTTCTTTTGATGATAATAAGATAGGGAATCTGAACTCACGCGCCACCCACCTTTCTTCTTTCTTGTGTCTTATGCTTAATATATGGGTGGGGAGCTTGGTTTTATAACGAAAAATGGGCAATTTCCATGAATGACAGCTAAAAAGGGGTCATATAAAGAACAGGGAACGGACTGTCCTCCTAAAAATAGAAAGACAGAACCCCATTGAGTGGAAGGGATTGGTATGATGAGGTGTTCAATTATTGTAGCGTATCGTCATGAAAGGATGTTTAAAGGTCAATTGACAGGTTAGAACTTTAGCCAAAGCAATCTGAAAGACAAAGGATAACGGCGTTGATTACGGTTTGTTTATCATCTTCTGATCACCGTTGGATGTTAAAAAAGCTTGTATTTCCTCGATGCCTAGTCCAATTTTTTTCGCTTCTTGAATCAAATAAACCCACTCTTCGTCAACTCTTCTTTTCACTTGCGTATCCATAATATCCTCCAGTTCAATAAGACATATTCATCTGCAACCAATGACTTGAACAAACCGTCTAGTAACTGTACGTGTATGTGAATGGAGTACAAAAATAGATTTTTGTCGAAAAATGATGACATTTAACCTATTTTGTAAAATCTATCACCTACCACGTCCCTAAAAAAATGACTAAAAAACCCATAAATATTGAATTCTTACTTCTCATAATAAACAATTGTAAAGTCAGTTAAAAGATTATAAATTAAAATAATGATAAAGACCTAAATCATTTGACTCATATAAACCCATAAGGTTGACATATGCCATCAGCGAGAACAAATTTCATCTTTACAGGACGCACATATTGTTCGTTTGGGAAGTTCTTCTTAAGATGGTATTCTAAAAGAAACAGAATTCACCAAGAAGGAATGAAGAAAGACATGTATAGCCTTTTTCAAAAGTATCAAGAAGTTGTCATGTATCTGATCATGGGTGTGTGTACAACCATTGTCAACATAGTCAGCTTCTATTTATTCGTTGAGATGTTTTCTATGGATTACAAAACAGCAACGGTTGTTTCATGGGTATTTGCTGTGCTCTTTGCTTATATCACCAATAAGAAGTATGTCTTCAAGCAAAAGGCTCGTGACACAAAAAGCCTGATGCGTGAGCTTTCTTCATTTTTTAGTGTCCGTCTCATGTCTCTAGGTGTAGATCTGGGGCTGATGATTTTATTTGTGAGCCAAATGGCGCTCAACGAAACCGTCGCAAAAATTCTTGTTAACTTTGTGATTGTCGTGGTCAATTATGTCGCCAGTAAATGGTTCGTCTTCAAGAAAACAAAAGAAGATGCGATTTAACACATGAAAAAGATAGGTGATGTGAAATGAGCAGCAGGCCAGACGAATTATATGATGCCATATATCAACAAACAGAAAAGCAGCATGAACAAGTGTTGAGGCTAGTCAAAGAAATGACCGCACATCCAGAAGCATTTTCTGAACAAGAAAAGGAAAAGATCAACCGAATGGACATTGCGCTTCAAACAGCGACAGACATTTTAGAAAATTTAATGACCCCTGATACGCAAATGACCATTGTTTTAAGACAAGGGAGAATTCGTGTTGACCTGACGAAAGCGTAAAAGAAGCAGCCAATTGAAAAGCGGCTGCTTTTTATTATGCATCGCTTGTTTCCCGGAGTTGCTTTGGAGACATGCCGATTTTCTTTCGAAAGACTTTATTCAAGTAATTCGCGTTTCGGTAGCCGCACTGTATGGCGATTTCTTCAATCGAGTATTTCGTTGTTTTCAGTAACGTTTCCGCCTTTTCTAAACGAATATTGGTTAAATAATGAATCGGTGTGAAGCCAGTTGCCTTTTTGAATTCCCTCGTAAAATGACTTTTGGATAAACGTGCCGCAGCTGCCATATCGTCAGGCCCAATCTCCTCGTGAAAATGGTGGCTTGCAAATAAGGCCGCTTGGACGATGGGCTCAGGCCATTTCTCCATTTGTCCCTCAAGCTTTGGCAAATATGAATACAGTTCCATGACAAATTGATAAGCAAGGCTAGACCCCTCAAATGGATTGGTAATCCGTCTTTCACTGGCTTCATCATAAATCTTCTTTAGCAGGCGGATCGGTTTGGAATTCGGATGAAAACGCATGACCTGCTTTCCTTGATCGATAAATTGATCAAAGCAAAGGTCACAGGCTTCCCCATAAAGTGTTAAATAGAGAAATTCCCAATGTTCACTGTCTTCTGGAAAATAGTATTGATAAGCACTGGGGCTTTTCACCAGAAAGGCCTGTCCAGGCAATACTTTGAATCGTTTCTGTCCGATTTCAATCATGCCGTGTCCAGACAGTGTGAGCTGAAAGATGCACTTGCCCTGATCCTTCCGCTCTACGCCATTCCAGCTGTATAACGAAGATGATTGAACTTCCCAGCCAACAGACCAGATTTGGGCCGGCAATGTCACATCAGAATGGTGAAAACGAAATGCAAATGCTTCTTTCTTCAAATTGGAAACCCTCCTTCACAGCAAAAAACAACCTTTTTCTATTTTGAATCATGTTACACCTCATATCACATCGTACCATTCACAGCAAAAAAAGGGTATTTTTTAACGATTTTTTTACCATTGAACTTCAGCTGACGGGGCAACTAAAATAAGATTATCAGAAGAGAAAAGGGGAATGGATATGATCGACACATTACGAGCAGCATTTCACCAGCAATTTGGAGATCAGGAAGAACTCCGCTATTTTTTCGCCCCAGGCAGAGTCAATCTGATTGGTGAACACACAGATTATAATGGGGGCCATGTCTTTCCATGTGCACTCACCCTTGGTACATATGCTGCGGGAGCAAGACGATCAGATGGACGCGTCAGAATGTATTCCTTGAATTTTGAAGAAGAAGGTGTGAAAGAGTTCGACCTTTTTGAAATCGCTTTCTCAGAATCGGACGGCTGGGCGAATTATCCGAAGGGAGTATTCCAACAGTTTATCGAAGCAGGCATGGATGTGAAAGAAGGCTTTGATATTGTATATGCCGGCAATATCCCAAATGGCGCAGGTCTGTCATCTTCCGCCTCTATTGAGCTCGTCACGGCTGTCTTGATCAATGAATGGTCGTCATTCGGCGTAACGCAAATCGACCTAGCCCTTCTTGCGCAGCGTGCTGAAAATGAGTTTATAGGCGTGAACTGCGGCATTATGGATCAATTTTCAATTAGTCTTGGAAAAAAAGGTCACGCTATTTTGCTCAATTGTGACACGCTTTCCTTTGAATACAGCCCATTTCGGCAAGAGGGTCTGGCACTTGTCATTGCCAATACAAATAAAAAACGAACACTTGCAGATTCCAAATACAATGAACGCCGTTCAGAATGTCAATCTGCTATAAGCGATCTTAGAAAAGAACGAGATATTGCGCATTTATGTGAGCTCACGGTGGATGAATTCGCTAAGCATGAACATTTGATACAAGATGAAACGTGTAGAAGACGTGCAAGACATGCCATTACGGAAAATGAGAGGACCATGAAAGCAGTAAATTTTCTGAAAGATGATAAAATGGAAGAACTAGGTGCACTCATGAAGGCATCTCACCTTTCTTTAAAGAATGATTATGAAGTCACTGGGCTTGAGCTAGATGCACTGGCTGAAGCCGCATGGCAACATCCAGGGGCGATTGGTTCTCGTATGACAGGTGCTGGCTTTGGGGGCTGTACCGTCAGCATTGTGAAAGAAGAGCTGCTGGACTCATTTATAGAAGAAACAGGTGCGATTTATCAAGAAAAAACAGGCATTCAAGCCTCTTTTTACACAGCTGGAATTGGAGGCGGCGCTAGAGAATTAACGAAGGAGGACATTTGATGGCAATTTTAGTATGTGGAGGAGCAGGTTTTATTGGCAGTCATGCGGTAGCGGCTCTTTTGGCTAAAGGAGAACAAGTGGTGATTGTGGATAATTTGCAGACAGGTCATAAAGAGGCAGTCGTAAAGGGTGCCGTATTAGAAGAGGGAGATTTAAGGGATCACGCTTTTTTAAGACGTGTTTTTCAAACACATGACATTGAAGCGGTCATGCACTTTGCGGCAGATTCACTTGTTGGAGAAAGTGTAACAGACCCGCTGAAGTACTATGACAACAACGTCGGAGGGGCAACGGCTTTACTTCAGGTGATGAATGAATTTGATGTGAAACGTATTGTATTCTCTTCAACTGCTGCGACATATGGTGAACCAAAGCGTGTACCGATCGTTGAAACGGATGAGACGAACCCAACAAATCCTTATGGGGAAACGAAGCTCGCGATTGAGAAAATGCTGAAGTGGTCTGAGCAGGCATATGGTGTTGAATATGTTGTGCTTCGCTATTTTAATGTAGCCGGTGCTCATACAGAAGGGATTGTCGGTGAAGATCATCAGCCAGAAACGCATTTAATTCCGATTATTCTACAAGTGGCTTTAGGAAAGCGTGATCAAATCATGATTTACGGTGATGATTATGAAACAGAGGATGGCACATGCATTAGAGACTACATTCATGTCATGGATTTAGTAGAGGCGCACATTCTAGCGGTTGAGCGTCTGCGTGAAGGAAAAGGAAGCGCGACGTACAACTTAGGGAACGGCACAGGCTTCTCTGTGAAGCAGGTCGTGGAAGCCGCAAGAGAAGTGACGGGTCATGCCATTCCAGCACAGGTGGCAGAAAGACGTGCGGGTGATCCAGCTAAGCTGATTGCTTCATCAGAAAAAGCGCTGAAAGAACTAGGATGGAAGCCGCAATATGCAGATCTCCACACCATCATTCAAAGTGCATGGGATTGGTTTCAGAAACATCCAGATGGCTATCAAAGTGAGTAACGTGTAGCAGGCAGGGGAGGAGACAAAGGGAATGGCGATTGATATTTTTGAAAAGCTAGAACAGCTGATTCAATATGGGGTTAATAAAGAGCTGATATCACCACTAGATATGGATTATACAAGGAACCGGCTGCTAGAGGTGCTTGGTCTCGATGATGCTGAGGCAAGAACAGTCTCAGGAGACAGCGACCTTGAAGACATCTTAATGCCGATGCTCGATTGGGCAGTTGAAACAGGTCTTATTCCTGACGGGACAGATACGTATCGTGATTTATTAGATTCCAAAATCATGGGCTGCTTGGTGGCGCCTCCGAGTGTCATCTATGCAAAGTTTGAAGAGAAACGCAAGCATTGCGGACCAAAGGCAGCGACAAGCTGGTTTTATGAAATGCAGCAGCATGCCCACTATATTCATACAGGCAGAATCGCCAAAAATGTGCAGTGGTTTACACCGACAGAAGATGGTGAGCTTGAGATCACGATTAATCTATCGAAACCGGAAAAGGACCCAAAAGCGATCGCTGAAGCCAAACAGCTGAGTCAAAAGCAATATCCTCTTTGTCTCCTTTGTAAAGAAAACGTTGGGTTTGGGGGACGCATCAATCACCCAGCAAGACAGAATCACCGGATTATTCCGGTAACACTTACAAATGAGTCGTGGTTTATGCAATTCTCGCCGTATGTGTATTACAACGAACATTGTATTGTGTTCAAGGGCGAGCATGAACCAATGCAGATATCTAAAAAGACCTTCGAGCGTCTGCTTTCCTTCATATCTATATATCCGCACTATTTCATAGGATCAAATGCTGATCTTCCCATTGTTGGAGGCAGCATATTAAGTCATGACCACTTTCAAGGTGGTGCTCATGAATTTCCGATGGCGAAAGCAAAGATGGAAGAAGTGTTTTCTCTCGAAAAGTTTCCGAGGGTAAAGGCGGGAATTGTGAAATGGCCGATGTCAGTGATCAGGCTTCAAAGTAGCGACCAGCAGACGCTTGCGGAGGCAGCAGATTTTATATTACATGAGTGGAAAATGTATTCAGATCCAGAAGCGGGTCTTTTCTCTCATACAGGAGAGACCCCGCACAATACCATTACACCAATTGCACGTCGTCATGGGGATGAGTACGAATTAGATCTCGTGCTACGAAATAACCGTACAGACAAGCAGCACCCCGACGGAATCTTCCACCCGCACAAAGAAGTTCATCATATTAAAAAAGAGAATATCGGTTTAATTGAGGTCATGGGTCTCGCCGTGCTTCCTGGAAGATTAGCAGAGGAATTAAGCCTGCTAAAAGCGGCGTTGCTGTCCAAACACCCTCTTGAAGAAATCAAAGCCTGCCCGTCTATCATGAAGCACGAGTCATGGGCAGAGCGTCTGATCGAAGAGAATACCTTTACGAAGGACAACGTAGAAGCCATTTTACAAAAAGAAATCGGCCTCATTTTTTCTCGTATACTCGCGCAGGCGGGTGTGTTTAAAAGAACAGAGCAAGGGAAAACAGCATTTAAACGTTTCATTCAAACACTCCATACAGGCAGGTGATGAGTTGATGATTGAACAGGTAAGAACTTTAATGGAAGAAAAACAACTCGACGGTGTTCTGATTCAAAAGCGTAATAACTTTTCTTGGCTTACAGGAGGAAGAAGAAACCACATTGTGTTAAACACGCCAGAGGGCGTTTGTCAGCTACTTGTGTTGAAAGACGATATTGTCCTAGTTGTGAATCAAATGGAAGAAAAACGAATCATTGAAGAAGAAATGGCGTATTTTGACCATCCCTTTCAAGTCGTCACAATGGATTGGTTTGAGGATGAGACTCCTTACATTCAAACACTCATAAAAGACAAACGAATCGGTGCGGACATTCAAATGGAAGGAGTGGAATGGATCGAACCCGATTTGTCTCGTGTTCGATCGATCCTTTCAGCGCCACAGCTCAGCCAATACGAAACCCTTTGTCATGAAACAGCTGTTATTGTAGAAAGTGTCTGTCAAGAAATCGTTCCAGGACAGACGGAGCATGAAATTGCTTCGCTTGTTGCTCAAAGAGCGATCGGGCAGGGAATGACGATAGAAGTGCTGCTTGTGGCGACAGATGACCGGATTCATCAATATCGCCACCCGATCCCAACAGAAAAAGCACTTCAAAAGCATGCACTGGTTGTCCTTTGTGCTGAACGGCATGGACTCGTGGCAAATGTCACAAGATCCGTTTACTTTGGACAGCTACCAAAGGAGCTTGAAGAAAACAAGGAAAGGCTTGCGCGAATTGACACGGTCATGAATGCGGCTACTCGTCCAGGGAACACCATTGGAGATGTATTGAAGGCCGGCATTGCTCAATATGAAAAAGAAGGATTTCCTGATAGCTGGAAAAAGCTTCACCAGGGTGGCAAGACTGGATTTGTGTCTAGAGAGATCATTGCAGTTCCTACATCAGTGGAAGAGATCCAGCTTCATCAAGTATTCACTTGGAATCCTTCCTTACCAGGATTGAAATCAGAAGATACGATGGTCGTCGAGAAAGAAGGAAATCGCTTTTTAACCTATACAGGCAAGTGGACGTATATAGACATAGAACATGAAGGAAGCATCTATAGACGACCAGACATTTTGGTGAGAGACGAATAATGAGAAGCCGGCGATGAGCCGGTTTTTTGCTGGAAGTCTTTAGTGAGTTTCCACTCATTTATCACCATTACCAATCATTACAGCGCATAGGCGATCGATCGATACTTTCTTTTCTTGTCGACTTGCGTTAAAATGAGTAAGGTTTTTGTTAAATATGGGGATACCTATTTCAGAATTGTTTACCTAGATAAAATTTCATAAAGTTAAATTGAAATTTGACCAAACTTTTTTATTGTGGTAAACCTAAATTTGACAAAGTTCTTGATTGTATGTCCTTTGCCTTCAACTCTCAACTTTTCAAAATCCTAGAAATTTATTGTGTGTGCAATAATATAAATTTATGGCGAATTTATGACATTTCAATAGAAATCTGTTGAAAAATAAATGAACTTTTGAAAAAAGGGGAGCTAACTCCAACAGATTTTGATAGCATTACAAAGGGAAGAAAAGTTTTCGAAGGCAGATGGCTTTTCACAATTATTCAGCAATTTATACATTATTTAAGGAAGGATGGTGATCTTCTTGTTCAGAGCCATTAAACCTATGCTTTTATTAGCGATGCTCGTGAGTGTTTTTGTATTAGGAGGTTGCAGCAATATCGCTGTTTTAGATCCTAAAGGACCAGTCGCAGCACAACAAAAAGACTTAATCCTATTATCTATTGGATTCATGCTCTTTATCGTTGGTGCGGTATTTGTACTGTTTACCATCATTTTGGTTAAATACCGTGAGCGTAAGGACGTTGGAAACGCCTCTTATAACCCAGAACTACACGGGAATACGCTTCTAGAAGTTGTCTGGACAGTGATCCCAATATTAATCGTTGCTGCCCTTTCAGTTCCAACTGTAAAAACCATTTACTCTTTGGAAGAGGCGCCTCAAGCAACAAGTCATAAAGATCCACTTGTCGTTTATGCTACAGCAGTTGATTGGAAATGGATCTTCAGCTATCCAGAGGAAAATATTGAAACAGTGAACTACTTAAACATTCCAAAAGATCAGCCGGTTTTATTCAAAATCACTTCCGCTGATACAATGGCATCTCTATGGATTCCTCAGCTAGGCGGGGAGAAGTATGCGATGGCTGGAATGGAAATGGAACAATATCTTCAAGCTGATGAAGTAGGCACATATGAAGGAAGAAACGCCAACTTCACAGGCGAAGGCTTTGCTCAGCAAAAATTCAAAGTCAATGCGATGACGCAGTCTGACTATGATAAATGGGTAAATAAAACGAAAAAAGAAGCACCAAAGTTAACGAAGAAAACGTATGACTACTTGATGCTTCCTGATGCTGCAGATGTGCAGACATTCTCATCAACACATTTATCTTTTGCGAAGCACGGAGAGGATTCTGAATATGCACTCCAAGCACGCAAACGTTTAGGTTACCAATCAGTTTCTCCGCATTCCAAGACAGATCCTTTCGAGAATGTGAAGAACTATAAAAGAAAATTAGAAAACGAATAAACTGACTAAGGAAAGGAGGAGGCCGTTATGCATTTAAAATGGGATGAGTTTTTTGTAACTGGAGACCCATTAATTCTTGGTGCGCAAATTTCTATCGCTCTTACTTCCATTGCCATTGTGTTTGTTTTAACCTACTTCAAAAAGTGGAAATGGCTCTGGAAAGAATGGCTGACATCAGTTGATCATAAAAAGCTTGGAATCATGTATATCCTTGCTGCTGTGATTATGTTCTTCCGCGGTGGGGTAGACGGACTGATGATGCGCGCGCAGCTGGCGCTTCCTAATAATACGTTTTTAGATTCAAACCACTATAATGAAATTTTCACAACGCATGGTACGATCATGATTTTATTCATGGCGATGCCATTCTTAATTGGTTTAATCAACGTCGTGGTTCCTCTTCAAATTGGTGCACGTGACGTTGCATTCCCGTATTTGAACAACTTGAGCTTCTGGACATTTATGGTCGGAGCAATGCTGTTCAACATTTCCTTCGTTATTGGAGGATCACCAAGTGCAGGCTGGACGAGTTACATGCCGCTCGCCGGAAATGATTTCTCACCAGGACCTGGACAGAACTACTACTTGCTCGGGCTCCAAATTGCAGGTATTGGTACACTAATGACAGGTATTAACTTCATGGTGACCATCTTAAAAATGCGTACAAAAGGTATGACGCTTATGCGTATGCCGATGTTTACATGGACAACATTGATCACGTCTGTCATTATCGTTTTCGCATTCCCTGTTTTAACAGTTGCTTTAGCACTTATGACATTCGATCGTTTATTCGGTTCAGCATTCTTTACACTCGAAGCGGGCGGTATGCCAATGCTTTGGGCGAACCTTTTCTGGATTTGGGGACATCCTGAGGTATATATCGTTATCCTGCCGGCTTTCGGTATTTTCTCAGAAATCTTTGCGACGTTCTCAAGAAAGCAGTTGTTTGGTTACAAAGCGATGGTTGTATCGATTGTGGCAATCTCTGTTCTTAGTTTCCTTGTGTGGGTTCACCACTTCTTTACAATGGGGAACAGTGCAGCGGTTAACTCATTCTTCTCGATCACAACAATGGCGATTTCTGTACCAACAGGTGTGAAAATCTTTAACTGGCTCTTTACAATGTATCGAGGCCGTATCAGTTTTACATCCCCAATGCTTTGGGCACTTGGTTTCATCCCGAACTTCGTAATCGGTGGTGTGACTGGGGTTATGCTTGCGATGGCAGCTGCGGATTACCAGTACCATAACACGTACTTCTTAGTATCCCACTTCCACTATGTATTAATCGCAGGTACTGTCTTTGCTTGTTTTGCAGGTCTTGTTTTCTGGTATCCAAAAATGTTTGGTTACAAGTTAAACGAACGAATCGGCAAATGGTTCTTCTGGGTATTCATGATCGGATTTAACATCTGTTTCTTCCCGCAGTACTTCTTAGGACTGCAAGGAATGCCAAGACGTATTTATACGTATGGACCAGAAGATGGCTGGACTGCACTAAACTTTATTTCAACAATTGGTGCATTCATGATGGGTATCGGATTCATCATCCTTTGCTATAACATTTACTACAGCTGGAGACACGCGAAACGTGAAGTGTCTGGAGACAGCTGGGGAGAAGGACGTACGCTTGACTGGGCGACATCTTCTGCAATTCCGCCGCATTATAACTTTGCAGCACTTCCAGAAGTGACGACACCAGATGCATTCCATCATTGGAAGCAAAACAATGTAGACGTTCATCCTGAAAAAGAATTCAAGAAAATTCACATGCCGCACAATTCAGGCAGACCGCTTATCATGTCTGCATTCTTCGGACTTGGAGCATTCGGTCTTGTATTTGAATGGTACTGGATTGGCGTTATTGGCTTAATCGGTGTATTCGCAACAATGATTTTACGTTCATTTGAATATGACGATGGCTACTATATTCCTGTTGAAGAAGTGATTGAAACAGAGAAAAAGAATAAGGAGGCGCAGAAGTAATGGGACATAATGATAGCAGCTATGCAAATGCACCGCTTGAATATCAGTCTGAAACAGGACGTTTAAACATCCTTGGTTTCTGGATATTCCTTGGCGCGGAAATCGTGTTATTCTCAACACTTTTTGCGACCTACTTTGTTCTTCATGGCAGAACAGCTGGCGGCGTTTTGCCAGCTGAGCTATTTGATATGAAGCTTGTATTGATCATGACATTCCTGCTATTGGTGAGTTCATTTACATGCGGGATTGCCGTTCACGAAATGCGCCGTGGAAGTACAAAAGGGGTTGTCATTTGGACGATTCTGACACTGCTTCTAGGTGCAGGCTTCGTTGGTTTTGAGATTTTCGAATTCTTCCATTATGTACATGAGGGTGCGAGCATCCATACAAGTGCATACTGGTCTGCATTCTTTGTTCTTTTAGGAACTCACGGATTACACGTATCCATCGGTATCTTCTGGATTACAGGTGTCTTGTTCCAAATTAAAAAACGTGGATTAACACCACAAACAGCAGCGAAGATCTTTATCTCAAGTCTATACTGGCATTTCCTTGATGTTGTATGGATTTTCATCTTCACAGCTGTGTACTTGATCGGATTAGGGGGGCTTTTGTGATATGGCTGGAAAAACACATTCCTCAGCAGAGCACGAACACTTCCCTTGGAAACACGTAGTCGGCTTCATTCTCTCCATTGTGCTAACCATCTTAGCATTCTGGATTGCCATCGGAGCTGAAATTGGCAGTTCTGCGAAACTATGGATTATCTTTGGTTTTGCCTTCATTCAAGCATTCTTGCAGCTGTTCATGTTCATGCACATGACAGAGAGTGAGAACGGAACTGTTCAAGTCGGAAATACTTTGTTTGGTCTGTTCTGTGCGATCATTTTCGTCATCGGGTCTGTTTGGATCTTCGCGGCTCACTACAGCCACGGAGAGAACAGCAAAGACGGTTATTCACCATCTGCGCCAAAGCAGTCTGAGCATTCAGAGAAATAATAAAAAACCACTCATCTTTCATAGGTGAGTGGTTTTTATGCTGATTGTGATAACGCTTCCAATTGATGATGCGAAATCTATCTGCTGCTGAATCTTTTGCGAATGAATGGAAGTCCATAGATGAGGAAAGCTGCAATGTGAGCCAGAATCACGTTAATGGCAAAGAATGCGATCATGAAGGTATGTCCTGCTGGAGATAAACTGCTTGTCATGTAAAGACCGAAGAAAATCCACATAATCATGATGGGTGGAATAGATGCTAATGCAATCTTTCTGTTTTCCAACCATAAAAACAGGGGTGTAGCTGTTGCAATACATAGGTACGCAAAGAACATATCCATCGTATCCAACTCCTTTGTAAGTTGATGTTCAATTCAAATGAGAGGTCAGGATGCAATTGTGTCTGTTTTTAGGAGATATTGTGAACATTTTGTTACAAATATTATACCACAATTGACTTTGAAGTAAACTCAATAATTGGAAAATGGGCCTTATTCCGCAGAAATTGTTTTTTTCTTATACCTCAGTTAAGCTTATGCTGGCAAGATGTTCACCTTTCATATCGCCACATAAGTCATTGAATTTTCCCCTTAAAATCTGTAAAATAATCTTTTTAAAGGACTTATGATCGGTTGTCATGATAGAGTAGAAAGGAATTTTTTCCTATTGTTAGGATGAAAAGTATTTCATTTTTTGAAATTAGAATGGAACCTTTCAGGTGTCACTTCCGTCATATTTAAGGTGAGTTGCTTTTGTGAAAATTTCAATCTAATATAAATAAGGGCTTTTATGTTTTGTAATAAGGGTGGTTAGTTCATGAACAAGCAGAATACATCTCCTTACTATCAAGGAGATTTGATTTTTATATTTTTAGCCTTCTTTGCCATCAGTGTCATCGCTATTTATGCTGCGGGACAGTTTGGGCAATATGGATCTAATGCATGGACCAGACAGATCATTTACTACATGGTTGGGGTCATCTGTATTGTGGCTATTAATTACTTCGATCTGGAACAATTAGAAAAGTTAAGCCTATATATTTTTATAGGCGGCATTATGCTCTTAATTCTTTTAAAAATTGCTCCTGCACAAATTGCAGGTCATGATTTTGCTCCAATTAAAAATGGTGCAAAAAGTTGGTTTGTGTTACCGGGAATTGGAACATTTCAGCCTTCAGAGTTCATGAAAATTGGTTTGATTATGATGCTCGCCTCTGTCATTGGGAAGGCAACCCCAAGAGGAAAACGAACATTAGAAGATGATATTTTCCTACTATTAAAAATTGCCGGCGTGGCTGCTGTACCAGTCGGACTCATCTTTTTGCAAGATGCAGGTACGGCTGCGGTATGTATGTTTATTGTCGTTGTCATGGTCTTTTTATCAGGGGTCAACTGGAAATTGATCTCTCTCATCGGTTCAGTGGTTGTGCTCTTAGTTGCCGCTGTGTTAGCCGTGATTATTCTATTCCCTGATTTCGCACAAAAGATCGGAATTCAGCAGTATCAGATCAACCGGATTACCGCTTGGCTGCCTGATAGTTCTTCGACAGCCAACCAAGCCCAGACACAGGATGCATCTGGATCGGATAAATATCAAGTCGAGCAAGCCATTATGGCAATTGGGGCAGGACAAATTTTCGGGAACGGTGTTAAAAATTTAAAAGTATATGTTCCAGAAGCTCAGACAGATATGATTTTCTCTATCATAGGGGAAGCCTTTGGTTTTGTCGGCTGCGCATTTGTGGTGATCATGTTCTTCTTCCTGATTTACAGGCTTGTTGTGCTGATTGACCGTATCCATCCTTATAGCCGGTTTGCGTCATTTTTCTGTGTAGGATATACAGCATTGATTGTCATCCATACATTCCAGAACATTGGCATGAACATAGGCGTCATGCCTGTAACGGGGATACCACTCTTATTCATCAGCTTCGGGGGAAGCTCTGTTTTATCTGTTCTTATTGGATTTGGTATCGCTTATAATGCAAGTGTTCAATTAACGAAATATCAAAGTTATTTATTTAAATAAAACGGGTAAAGGGCAGTCTAAGCGTAGGCTGCCTTTTTGGCGTGAGTTCTAACTTTTGAAAAGCAATATTCATTTGACTTATGATAGTAGGAGTGAAGGAGGTCTTCGAATTGAATAAAACGATAGAAACCATCTTAAATCATCGGTCCATCCGTTCGTTTACAGATGAGCGTCTGACAGACGAAGAAGTGCTGACACTTATCAAAAGTGCACAGGCTGCTTCGACATCAAGCTATGTACAGGCGTATAGTATCATTGGTGTAACAGATCAGGAGAAGAAGGCGAAGCTTGCTGAACTGGCTGGAAATCAGCCATACGTTGAGAAGAATGGGCATTTCTTTGTTTTCTGTGCGGACTTGAAACGCCACGACTATATCGCAAAAAAAGCAGGGAAAAACCATCAAGAAGCGCTTGAGAATACAGAAGCCTTTCTTATCAGTGTGATTGATGCGGCGCTCGCTGCGCAAAATGTCAGTGTCGCCGCAGAATCTATGGGACTTGGCATCTGCTATATCGGCGGACTGCGTAATCAGCTGAAGGAAGTATCAGAATTACTTGAAACGCCTTCCTATGTGCTGCCGCTATTCGGTCTGGCCATAGGACATCCTGCCAATCCATCATCTCAAAAGGAACGGCTACCCGTTGAGCTGATCTACCATGAAAACACATATCAGCAAGACGAAGCTCATATGGATCGTTATTTAAAAGAATACGATGATCGTATTTCATCATATTATGAAGAACGAACAAACGGTGAGAGAAAAGATACATGGTCTGAGCAAATGCTTCGAGGCTTTAGCCAGCCAAAACGTGCCTTCCTCGGAGATTTTGTGAAAGAGAAGGGCTTTAATCGAAAATAAATCAGGAAATCCCCCTTTCGAGTGAGAGAGGGGGATTTGTGTAGGAGGTGCGACATCATGAAATTAAGTATACTGGATCAATCTCCTTTGATTGGAGATGCGACGCCTGCTGAGGCGCTGAAGCAAACAGTCGAGCTGGCGAAGCAGGCAGAGAAATGGGGTTATCATCGATTTTGGGTATCAGAGCATCACTTTTCAAACCGGCTCGCAGGATCGAGTCCAGAGGTGCTTCTCGGTCATTTATCAGCTGTGACGTCACATATCCGTATTGGTTCAGGTGGCGTCATGCTGCCCCACTACAGTGCCTATAAAGTAGCAGAGAACTTCAGAGTGCTCGAAGCCTTGGCTCCGGGCAGAATTGATCTTGGCATTGGACGTGCTCCTGGAGGTATGCCGATCTCCTCCATTGCCCTTCATCATGGAGAACGGAAGCGACTTGGTGATCAATATCCTGAGCAGGTAGAAGAATTGAAGGTGTATTTACATGATTTAGCCGATGAATTTTATCCGCTGCCTCACCTGACTGCTTCTCCGAAGGTAGATACTGCCCCAGAGGTATGGATGTTAGGTTCCTCTGGAGGAAGTGCACGGCTTGCCGCAAAAGCAGGTGCAGGCTATACGTTTGCTCTTTTCATTAATGGAGAAGGCGGAGAAGACTCTGTGTCGCAGTATATCAGCCGATTTGAACCTTCAGAATTTGGTGATGAGCCGCGTGTCAGTCTTGCGGTCTTCGTTTTATGTGCAGAAACAGAGGAACAGGCAGAAAAATTGGCTGTCAGCTTAGATTTATCATTATTAGCTAACGAACAAGGACAGAACCTTGGCGGCTTTCCTTCATTTGAACAGGCAAAGGCCTATTCCTACAGTCCATATGAACAAAAACGAGTAGCAGCCAATCGACAGAGGATGGTTGTTGGCACGCCATCCTCTGTGAAGCAGCAGCTGACAGCACTCGCAAAGGCGTATCGTACAGATGAAGTGATCGCTGTGACCATCACACATCACATACAAGACCGTCTCACATCGTATCGTTTATTAAAAGAAGCTTTTGATGCATAACGTATGTCATTTTACAATTTGCGCAGCCAATAAAAGGGATAGAGGAGCATCATGGTGAGAATAAAGGCAGCTGTCACCGCCAAGCTAAGCGGATAAATGCAGGTGGTATAGACAGTCAGTTCACATGCTTGATGAAAAGGACGAGGCTGTTTTGCATGTAAAAAGGTAAAAAAATAAACCAAGGTGATCGTGAGAAAAAAAGCCGTCATAAAAGAAACGATCCATAGCCATATCAACATGAATTTCTCTTTCCTCCATACATGATAGAAAAGCCTTGTTGAGCTGATGGGCTCATACAAGGCTTTTTATGTGATTCTTGTTTATTCAGGATAAATATCGAATGGTTCTTTTGTTTGAACCGTATCTGATTTGCCTTTCAGGCTTGCATACGCAAGCATTGTATACTCACCTGCTTCTAACTTCTGTCCTTTATTGATCGTGCCATTCCATTTCACACGATGCTCTCCTTTATCAACATGTTGATAAACTCCTGCTTCACCTAAATACTCTCCATCTGTCGAGTAGACGAGGAATGCAAGGTTTTCAGCACCGCCTGGGAGATAGCTGCTAATAACATAGCTTCCAGCACGGTTATCCGGCTCTACGGAAACCGAAGTGACGCGCGGGTAATCAGGCTCTTTTACAATCAATAAAGTAGGGATTTCAGTGACCTTTCTGCCATTTTCGCGAATGGTGATACTGCCTTGGTACGTTCCTTTTTTCGTTTTTCCATAATTCACTTGTACTGCGGAAGTAAAGGACCCTGTGGAATTCCCTTTTACTGTGATTTTTTTCGTGCCGTTTGTGCTAATGCCGTTGCCATCGAACTTGTAATCAATGGTATAGGTTTTCGGTGCTTTTGACAGGTTTTCTACCTTGAACTTCTTCGTTTTGATTTGAACGCCCTTTTCTTTTAAGAAAGTGCCGTACGAATAGCTTGCATCAGACACAATAGAAGACGCTTGAAGTGATTCGATGATTCGAACGCTGCCTGTGCCCTGCGTATTGTGAGGGAACGGGTTACCATTTGGGTCATACAATGTTTCTGCTGTATTCATCATCAGCGCTTTAATTTGCTCTGTAGAATACGATGGTTTTGCTTGTTTAATAATCGCTGCTACTCCGGCTACATGAGGAGATGCCATGCTTGTTCCTTGCTTCGATCCATAGCCGTATGGCTGAGAAGGATCGTGTGTCGGAATGGTGCTGACAATACTCACGCCAGGTGCTGAAAGATCTGGTTTGATCATCCACGTATCGACAACAGGTCCACGAGATGAGAAGTCAGCGACTTGTTCACTTAACTCTTTCACAAATTGAATCGAGAAAGTCGTTGTATTGTTACCAGCCTCAATGGCTTTAACAAGCGCTGTTCCTTCCGCTTTTGACAGCTTAATCGTCGGAAGGGCTAGACCTGGTACATCCACAGGGATTTCTCCATCGGTATTGTTGTACATGACAACGCCGATCGCACCAGCAGCTTTCGCATTGTCCACTTTATCAACAAAGGCAATGGCTCCACGTTCAATCACTGCCACCTTTCCTTTGACATCGATGTTTTCAAAATCTTTTTCGTCACCGATGCCTGCTTGGACGAGTGTGACTTGTTTTTGGTCAAGTGCTTTTAAATCATTTTCTTGATAGTAGCCCATCACTTTTGCTGTTGAATAGTTCGGGAATTTCACGTTGTATAGACTGTACGGAAGCTGAGTGGCTCCGACAGAAATAGCATCTCTTGATGTCCCAGGAGATCCAACGGTCCAGCTGTTTGGCCCACTGTTTCCATTTGATGTCACAGCGACAACCCCTTCAGACATGGCCCAATCCAGTGCGATGCTTGTTGCATAATCAGGGTTATTCACACTGTTTCCAAGAGAAAGGTTCATGACATCGGCTCCGTCAGTGACAGCCCGGTCGATGCCTGCAAGGACATTTTCAGTTGTTCCTGATCCGCCTGGTCCAAGGACACGGTAGGCAAGAAGGGTAGCATCTTTTGCGACACCTTTAATTTGTCCATTTGCCGCAATTGTTCCTGCGACGTGTGTACCATGATCTGTCGATTCGCCTCTAGGATCTCCTTTTGGTGTTTCTTGTGGAGAATAGTCATTATCAACAAAGTCATAGCCTTTGTATAATCCGAAGTTTCCTTTTAAATCAGGGTGGGTATAGTCTACGCCAGTATCAATGACAGCGACTTTTACTCCTTTTCCAGAGTAGCCGGCAACCCAAGCTTTTGGGGCACCGATAAATGGAGCACTTTTATCCATGAGTGGAGAGACATCCTCATGAGGAAGCTGGACGCTTTTCTTTTTCACTTCATCTGTTTGATATGTAACATCCGGATAAACGGCTTTTACTCCGTCAACTGCGAGCAGTTTCGGGATTTCGTTTGCAGGAAGTTTCATAGAGAAACCAGAGAAGACTTTTTCATATTCTTGATGAACACTCGCTTTATCTAACTTTTTGAGTGCTGCATTCTTTACTTTCGTTCGAGATTTTTTGAGGGAGGCTTTTGTTTGTGCTTCGCCTTCTTGCTTGGCTTCAACTAAGGATTTTTCCTTTAATTCAACAATGACAGTGGTGTGTTTTCTAGACTTAACATTGATTTCGCCGAAGATTTCTGCTTTTTCCAGTTCCACCTGTTTGTTCGATGGAGCGGCAGCAGCCTGACCTGAAAAGAATGTGGATAAGGTAAAAATAGTGGAGAACAATAGAACAGAAGAACGAGAGATTACTTTTTTCAATTAATTTTCCCCTTTCTAGCTGTGTATTTAGGGAGATAGCCTTTCTTTTTGTGGATAAATAGGAAAGATTCACTGCCCGTTATTAAGTATTCCATACGATGAAACCAATTCCTTTACTAAAATGGTCTTATTTTACATAGTCATAAAGAACTATTTTGTTTATAAAGTCACACTTATGCACAATAATCTGTTGATAACTCGATTATTCAGATATATATATGGAAAATAAAAAAATCTCATACACAAAATCTAGTAAGAGGGTGTTGATATGTGGATAAACCCTGTTGATAAGATGTGCTTATCTTTGGGATAGTGTGTGTATAAAATTTTCAAAGAAACATTGTGGAACATGATCATCTTCTGCACTTTTCAACAAAACTTCTGAAAACTAGTTCGTTTTTTCACCCAGATTGTGACAAACCTCTCTTTTTTCTCGGGATATGATAGGAACAGTTAATTTGCTAGAACTGCTAGATTCTAAGGAAAGCGGAGGGATGTTCAGTGAAGAAATGGAAGAACTGGTTGAGTGTATGGTTTGGTTTTGTGATGAATGTGCTTGTGAATCCTGGTGAGCTGCTGAAGAAGCAAGGGGTGAAAGTGGCAGCAGTGGATGGAGGATTCTTTCTTGCGGTGAATGAGAGAAAGCTAGAGAAACTGGCAGATGAAAAGAAGAAAAAGCGCAGGACAGAAAAGCCGTTTCAAGAAAGTCTGATGATGCTTGATGAAAAGACAACGAGAGAGGCGCGTGCCGGTCCGTTCTTATCTTTACAGAAAAGTTGAAACAGGGTAAAATCCCACATAAGACACGTTATCTGTGGGAGAGGATGCCCCTTGAAGATATATAAAATATTGAATAACAATGCAGTGGTTGTAAAGGAGGGTGATCAGGAGAAAATTGTGATGGGGCCCGGAATTGCTTTTCAGAAGGGGAAAAATGACGTCGTTCCCGTTCAAAAAATAGAGAAGATTTTTGTTGTGCGTGAAGAAAATGAGAAATTCAAACAAATTCTTGCGACATTGCCAGAAGCGCATATTGAGGTGGCAGAGCATATTATTAGTTATGCAGAGGGTGAACTCATGATGCCGCTCAGTGATCATATCCACATCTCACTGACAGATCATTTATCCTTTGCCATTGAACGCGTTCAAAAAGGCATTGTGCTATATAATAAATTGCTTGGTGAGATCAAAGTCTTATATAAGCAGGAATATGATATTGGAAAGTATGCCATTCGTTATGTAAAGGAGCGGCTTGGGGTTGACCTGCCGGACGATGAGGCAGGGTATGTGGCACTTCATATTCATACGGCCAAAATGAATACGGAGTCCATGAAGAAGACGGTCAAATACACAACGATGATCAAAGAAATGATCGAGCATGTCGAAAGCGTTTTTGAGCGCTCGATTGATGAGGATAGTATTTCATATCAGCGGCTTGTGACACATTTGAGGTATGCATTAGGCAGGTTGGAATCGAATGAAGCATTTCAAATCATGGACGATGACATGCTGACTTTTATCCAAACAAAGTATGATTCGGCTTACCGGTGTGCACTTGGACTGGCTGATTTGCTGAAAAAAGAATATGGACTTCATCTCCCTGAATCGGAGATCGGCTACATCACGCTGCATGTCCAGCGTCTGCAGGATGCCGAATTGGTGTAAAGGTTGTGCCTGTCCGCAGGCTTTTTTTTATGCACACTACTCTAATTAGTGTATATGGGTCATTTGATTCGAAAAAATAGGTTGACGCAGGTCACGCTCTTATACTATGATGAAAGCGTAATCAAAAACCAATATCGTGGGATTGTGACTGTCAGGCAGGCAAGACCTAAAATTTGCGTAACGAGGGGACGTGTATGTCCTTTCATCGTTAGTGAATTTTAGGTCTTTTTTGTTTTAAAAAAAGGGGGAGACAACATGGATTATCAAAAAACAGCCAAAGAATTAACAACATTATTAGGCGGCAAAGAAAATGTCATTAGCGCAACACATTGTGCCACACGACTCCGATTGGTGATGAAAGATGAGGCGTTGATTGACAAAGATGCCATTGAAGAACTGGAGGGTGTGAAGGGTGCCTTCTCAAGCTCGGGTCAATTCCAGATCATATTTGGAACAGGTTCTGTCAACAAAGTATATGAGCCTTTTGCTCGTGAGACGGGTCTTGAGGCAGACGACGAGAATCAAAAACCAGCCAGCCATGATGAAGCCGTGAAGCAAAAAATGAATCCACTTGCACGTTTTGCCAAGACGCTATCGAATATTTTTGTACCAATCATTCCAGCGATTGTAGCAAGCGGTTTATTAATGGGTCTATTAGGCATGATGAAAGCCTTTAAATGGGCTGATCCAAGCTCTGCCATCTTCCAAATGCTAGATATGTTCTCAAGTGCTGCCTTTATCATTTTACCGATTTTAATTGGGGTTAGTGCAGCCAAAGAGTTTGGTGGAAATCCATATTTAGGAGCTGTCATTGGGGGCATTATGATTCACCCGAGCTTGCTGAATCCATGGGGACTGACAGACGCAAAACCAGAATATATGCATCTATTCAACTTTGATATTGCGCTTCTTGGTTACCAAGGAACGGTCATTCCCGTGTTATTAACTGTGTATATCATGTGCGTGATTGAAAAGAATTTAAGAAAAGTTGTGCCGAACAGTATTGATTTACTTGTGACGCCGTTTGTGACGGTGATTGTGACTGGATTTGTGACGTTTATTGCTGTAGGACCGCTAGGGAGAATGCTTGGTACAGGGATCTCGAATGCACTCACTTATGTTTATGACCATGCAGGATTCTTAGCTGGACTGATTTTCGGAGGCGCTTATTCTTTAATTGTACTGACAGGTGTTCATCATAGCTTCCATGCGATTGAGGCAGGACTTCTAAATGATATTGGACGGAATTATTTGCTGCCGATCTGGGCCATGTCCAACGTCGCTCAAGGCGGAGCTGGGCTAGCGGTCTTTTTCTTAGCAAAGCGTGCAAAAACAAAAGAAATCGCATTACCAGCAGCATTTTCTGCTTTCTTAGGTATTACAGAGCCGGTCATATTCGGTGTGAATCTTCGTTATCGTAAGCCATTTATTGCTGCAATGATCGGAGGCGCATTAGGCGGGGCGTTTGTCGTCTTCACGAAGGTAGCCGCCAACGCTTATGGTTTAACAGGGATTCCGATGATTGCCATTGCAGCCCCATTTGGTTTACAAAATGTGGTAAATTATGTTATTGGTATGTTAATAGCTGTTGCTGTTTCATTTATTCTTACCATCATCTTTAAAGTCAAAGAAGTCGAAAAATAATCAAGGAGTGGTCACAGTGATGACAACAACGGACGCAGCACTTCGTCAAAAGGTAACAGATCGTATTCGAAACTATGAGCATTTGGTGAAAAAAGATGTGTACCGTCAGAACTTCCATTTAATTCCGCCAGTCGGTCTTTTAAATGACCCGAATGGATTGATTCAGTGGAAGGGAGTCTACCATGTGTTTTATCAATGGCAGCCATTTAAAACAGGACATGGGGCAAAATTCTGGGGTCACTACACATCAACCGATCTAGTGAATTGGCAGCATGAAGAGGCTGCCCTCACGCCAAGTGATTGGTTTGATCAGAATGGATGTTATTCTGGCAGTGCAGTCATTGATGATGGTCGTATGTATGTGATGTATACCGGAAATGTCCGTGATGAGCAAGGAAATCGTGAGACATATCAATGTTTAGCTGTGTCAGAGGATGGGATTCATTTTGAGAAAAAAGGTGTCGTGGCGACTTTGCCAACGGGATTCACTGCACATTTTCGTGACCCGAAGGTGTGGAAGCGGAATGGAAAGTGGTACATGGTCCTTGGAGCACAAAGTGAAGATCTCAAAGGACATCTTGTCTTATTCACATCTGATACATTAGACAATTGGACGTTTCAAGGCATTATTGCAGGCAGTGGAAAGAATGGTTTAGATCATTTCGGATACATGTGGGAATGTCCAGATCTGTTTGAATTAGACGGTCAGGATGTATTGATCGTGTCACCACAGGGGCTGAAGCCTGATGGATTCAAATACAACAATACACATCAATCTGGTTATTTTGTTGGTACATTGGATGATCGTACCTACCAATATACGCATGGAGCGTTTGAGGAGCTAGATCGTGGCTTTGACTTTTATGCACAGCAGACTTTCCAAGATGAATCGGGCAGACGCATTTTAATGGGATGGATGGGTGTACCAGATCAAGGGGAAGAGCATCATCCAACCATCTCTTATCAATGGATCCATTGCTTGACGATTCCGAGAGAGCTTCGTTTAGATGATGAGGGACGTCTTATTCAAAAGCCGGTAAGTGAACTTCGATCTATGCGGACAAATGAGCAGGAGCATGTTTTTCACGTTAAACGATCTGTTCACTCCATTCCTGTTGAAGATTTGACGAGCGCAGAGGTATTCATTGATCAAATTGAAACTCAAAAAGGATTTGAATGCTGTATCCGTGCTGCTGCTCGTATCATTTATGATAAAGATGAAGGCAAACTAACGTTAGAGCGAGATCGCTTTGAAGATCGAACAAAGGAAGTTCGTGAAGTAGAAATTGAGGAATTACAGGATCTGCATATCTTTATTGATGCATCATCGATTGAGATTTTTGTCAACGGAGGCCGGGAAGTATTTACTGCACGTTACTTTCCTTCCCCGGGAAATAAATCAATCTCCATCAGTGGTAGAAATGAAACGAAGCTTAAATTGAAGACGTGGCATTTGCAAAAAGAAGCAGATCATTGATCTGCTTTTTCTAGTGAGATCAGCCTGTATCTTAAAGCCTATATCATGTATATACAAGGTTAGCCTAAAGCGGTTTGATGACGTTTTACATATATGATAACAGGTTCGATTATGGTATCATTTTAAAATATATACAGCTGAGGCTGACGTTTATCCAAATGCGGTAGGACAAAAAGGGGTTGTTTACTTGAATTCAAAACAGCAGCCGACGACTAGAAAACGCTTGGAGACAATGGCAGATCATGTTGAAGATAAACGTGAAGAATATAAAGAATTGCTGATTCAAGTCCAATCTATTCTCGGTGAACCTTCTCTAGAGCAAGAAGAATTAAAAGAGAAGCTGTCAGATACGTATAAACAAATGAAAGAATATGCCTTATTTGTTGAATCCATTGAAGCCTTTATTCGAAAAATGGCGAAAGAATCCGATCAGCAAAAGTAGGTAAAAAAGTATGGTGAAAGAGTGTACCTGGGAGCGGGTATGCTTTTTTTATTTTAGTCAGATCATTCAGAAATTTAAATGAAAGCGTTGACATTCCTTTTGTCATGATACAAAATAAATAAAAATTCATCTGAGCATATACAGGAGGAACGATATGAACCATGCAACCAAGAAATGTCTGATCACCTTTATCATTGTGCTATTTTCTATGAGTTTTCTTCATCCTTCCGTTTCATCTGCCCGAACGCAACACACATCATTTTTTACACCTACTGCCTCCGTACCATCTGGTCAATATTATCGCTCACAAGAGGTGGCACTCCATTCCCAGGTGCCAAAAGCTTCTCTTTATTACACAACAGATGGCAGCCAGCCGACAACTCAAAGTCAGCGATATACAAAGCCTATTCATATCGATACCGATACGACTTTAAAAGTAAGCGTTTACAAAAATAGACATCGCTTAGCTACGTCTACATACAATTATCGTTTTGTCACGCGAGAGGACATTGCCTCATCATTTTTATCTTTTGAATATCAAGGAATGCCTTATCGGTTATACATTCCGAAAAATCATAAGAGGGGTAAAGCTTATCCTCTCGTCCTGTTCTTACATGGAGGAGGGGAGCGGGGGACTGATAATCAAAAGCAGTTACTTGCAAATGATGGTGCAGTTTTATGGGCTTCTCCTGAAGTTCAAAAGAAACATCCTGCATACGTACTAGCACCTCAGGCTCGAAATGCTGTGGATGGGGGTTTTGCTTTAACAAGAAACGCGCAAAATGAAATCGACCTGACAAATGTGTTTCAATTTTCACCAGATTTACACAAAGCGTATGAAGTGCTTCAGCATGTGTTAACTTCTTATAAGATTGATCAGAAAAGGATTTATGCGACTGGTTTATCTCAAGGCGGATTTGGCTCGTATCAGTTAAACATCACATATCCTCGTTTGTTTGCAGCGATGATTCCTATTGCGGGGGGTGCAGATCCAAGTAAGGCAGGAATTTTAGCGAACAAACCAATATGGGCATTTCATGCAGAGGATGATTCCATTATTCCTATCTTTTATGCGAGAAATACAATTCAAGCGATTCAAAAAGCTGGTGGAAGACCGATTTATACCGAGTATGCAAGCAAGTATGGGTATGATCATGCATCATGGACGCCTGCTTATGAGACGCCAGGCTTAACAGATTGGTTATTTGCACAGAGACTCAGCTTACGATAAACAAAAAAACCGATTCACCCAAGCGGCGGATCGGTTTTTATTGTTTTATTTGTCCAAACGATGTGCGGAATGTTTCGTTGGTCCGATGTATTCGTTTAGTTGGAAAGAGCCTTTAATGGCAGCTGTGATGAATTCTTTTGCTGCATAAATGGCTTCTTTCACGTCTGAGCCGTTGGCTAGTTCAGCTGTGACTGCGGCTGAGAATGTGCAGCCTGCACCGTGTGTGTATTCTGTGTCGATCTTATCTGTTTCAAGGCGTTCGAAGGTTTGTCCATCATAAAGCAAATCAATCGCTTTATCAGGGCTTAGCTTACCGCCGCCAGTGATGACCACATACTTTGCACCAAGTTCATGGATGCGTTTTGCGGCTTCTTCCATTTGTTCCATCGTTTTGATCTCGCCAATGCCACTTAATTGACCTGCTTCGAAAAGGTTAGGTGTGATAACTGTTGCTAGTGGTGTGAGCTTTTCGCGCAATGCTTCAGCGTGCTCTGGGTAAAGGACTTCGTTCGCACCTTTACATACCATAACGGGATCAATGACGACATTTTTCAGCTCATATGTTTTGATCGTTTCAGCTGCGAGTTCAATGACGTCAACTGTTGGTAGCATACCTGTTTTTAACGCATCTACACCGATGCCTTCCACGATCGTTGAGAGCTGTGCGCGGATGGTTGATGTATCGATTGGAAACACTTGATGATCCCAGTTGTTATGAGGATCCATTGCAACGACAACGGTTAAAGCTGTCATCCCGTAGACGTTTTTTTCTTGAAACGTTTTTAAATCTGCTTGGATACCTGCACCGCCGCTTGAATCCGAACCTGCGATGGTGAGTGCTTTATTCATAGACATAGTTGCTGAACCTCCAATGTGATGTGTAACAGTTACTGTTCTACCCCTTATTATAATCAGCTTTTCCATTTATCACAATGAAACGGCATAAAAAAGCGTTCCACTCTTCATGGAACGCCTCATTCTTTATCTTTTACAAATCACCAATTTCCCTTTTTTCAGCTCCTCTAAAAGCGTTAAGGCTAATTCTTGATCGGCGCCGGTCGACATGATTTTGGCCATCAGTTCATCATCCCTGGTGCGAATGATATTGGCGATTTGATCTAAAATCCCTTGATCGACAGCTGTCATGCTCTTTGCTTCCGTGTCCTCAGTAACGGTATCAGAGCGTTCGGGGTCATACGCAAACACAAACACATCGTCCTTTGCTGATTGTATCTGTTCGATCGTCTGTTTGGCTTCTTTACTATTCTCAACTGTGAAAAATTCCATCATCATCACTCCTTTTCATCAAAAATTCCCATTTTCTCGATCGATCAAACCGTCTTTTATATCATGAGAAGAAAGCCGATTTATGTTTTAATGAAAAAGACGAATCTATTAAAGGAGTTAGGCCGATATGAAGATTTCTTTATTAATTGTGACACATAACCGGCTGAGCGCATTGTGTGAACTGCTTGAATCCATCTCGAGACAAAGCGTACAGCCTTTTGAAATTGTGGTCGTAAATGATGCAGGAGAGCGAGTGGACGTGATTCAGGAACTCTATCCCGAGCTGCCAATCCGCTTGATTCATTTAGATGAGAATGTCCAGCATGTGAACGCAAGAAATGTTGGGGTGCGGGAGCTGACAGGTGACGTCATTATGCTGAGTGATGATGATGATTATTTTACACCTTGTCATATTGAACGTATGAGCAAGGCGCTAGAAGACGCTGATTTTGTCTTTTCGGATGCGGAAATTGTTTCGTTTGAAGAACGAGGTGCGACTCGTTTTCCAGTATCAAGACGTTTGTTTGCTTATACAGCGGACATTGAGGACATGCGTGTTTTTTCTACATACGTTCCTTCTGGCAGTATGTACAAACGCCGCATACATGATGAGATCGGCTATTTTGATCCAGCGATGCATCACTACTGGGACTGGGACTTTTTCCTGCGTGTTACGCAGCATGCACGAGCCAAACGAGTGCCAGCTGCCAGTGTGATCTATGCGTTCTTTGATGGTGGGGGCAATCAGTCGAGTGATCTTGGTGAAACAAGGAAGAACTATTTAGATGATCTGAGTGAAAAGCATGGGCTAGGTGATTTGCCGACAGCGAATTTTGCTGTCCTATTAGAAGAACCAGCGATGAAAAAACGAGAATCAGAGAGTGAGATTGTATGGGATGGAAAACCGATGATCTCAAGATTGGCACAGCAGACAGAAGGAGGACAACCGCAATGAAGCCATTTTTAAATGATAGCTGGTGGGCTGTGATGAAAAGTGAATTTGAACAGCCATATTATCAGGAATTACGTGAGTGGGTAAAGGAAGAATATCGTACGCAGATCGTGTTTCCAAAGCCAGATGACATTTATCGTGCCCTCCATTTGACGTCGTATGAAGATGTGAAGGTCGTGATTTTGGGACAAGACCCTTATCATGGTCCAGGACAGGCACACGGATTAAGCTTTTCTGTTCAGCCTGGTGTCAAACATCCGCCCTCTTTGAGAAATATTTTTCAGGAGCTAAAGGATGACCTCGGTTGTCCGGTCCCTAACCATGGCTCGCTTGTCAGCTGGGCAGAGCAGGGTGTCTTGCTGTTAAACACCGTGCTCACTGTAAGAAAAGGGGAAGCGAACTCGCATAAAGGCAAAGGCTGGGAACGTGTGACAGACCGCGTCATCGACGTCCTGAATGACCGAGATCAGCCAGTCATTTTTGTGCTTTGGGGCAGACATGCGCAAAATAAAAAAGAACGCATTGATCAAAGCAAGCATTACATCATTGAGTCACCTCATCCAAGTCCTTTTTCCGCAAGAAACGGCTTTTTTGGCAGTCGTCCGTTCTCAAAAGTAAACGCCTATTTAAAGCAAATGGGGATTGAAGAAATCAACTGGTGTATTAAGGATATTGAATCAAAATAGGACGAGGGAAAATCCCTTCGTCCTGTTTATTTTAAAAATTTGCGGACAATGTCGAGTCCGTTTTTCGCATTTGGATAGCGGAAAGAAAAATCAAAGCGATTGGTCTGGCGTAGGACGCTTTTTTCATGGGTAAAGGTGAAAAAGCTTTCTTTTCCATGATATCGTCCGATACCGCTTTCGCCAACGCCACCAAATGGTAAGTATGGAGTGGCGACATGCATCAGCGTATCATTAATGCAGCCCCCGCCAAATGAGAGGTTGTCTAGAATATAAGCTTCTGTTTCATTATTTGTTGTAAATAAGTAAAGAGCGAGGGGCTTCGGTCTTGCCTTAATCATGTCAGCTGCCTCTTGAAGAGAGTCAAATGTGATGACAGGCAAAATAGGTCCGAAAATTTCCTCCTGCATCACAGGATCTTCCCATGTAATATGATCTAGAATGGTCGGTTCGATTTTGTGCTCTTGTTCATTGCGCTGTCCGCCTGTCACAATCGTGCCATTTGAGAGAAATTGTGAAAGTCGATCAAAATGACGCTGGCTGACATTTTTTCCGAAATGCGGATTTGTTTCAGGTTGGTCCCCGTAAAAGTCACGGATACAGGTCGTCATTTCACGCAATAGGTCCTCTTTGATCGATTCATGAACTAGTAAATAGTCTGGTGCAATACATGTTTGACCAGCATTCGTGAATTTACCAAAGGTGATTCGTTTCGCAGCGAGCTTGATGTCTGCATCAGGCATGACAATGCATGGACTTTTTCCGCCGAGCTCAAGTGTGACAGGTGTGAGATGTTTTGCGGCCGCTTCCATGACGACTTTGCCGACGGCTACACTCCCAGTAAAGAAAATATAATCAAAAGGCAGTTTCAGAAGCTCTGTGCTGACATCCACACCGCCTTCAACGACCGCTGCAAGATCTTCTTGAAACACGCTTTCCACAATCGTGCCAATCACGTTTGAGACGTGCGGCGTTAATTCTGACGGTTTTAAAGTAACGGCATTTCCCGCAGAAATGGCTCCAACTAATGGCGAAAGGGCCAATTGGAAAGGATAGTTCCAAGGGGCAATAATTAGAACACTTCCGTACGGTTCCTTAATGATCATACTTTTTGATCCGATATGGGTCAGAGGTGTTTTCGCGCGAGATGGTTTGGCCCATTTGTGAAGATGTTTGACGGTATGATTGATCTCTTCATATACCATGCCAATTTCTGTTGTATAGGCTTCCTGTTCGGATTTATGTAAATCATGGGCTAAGGCTTGTAATATGTCCTTTTCATGATGTTTAATGGCTTTTTTTAAATCGTTAAGAAGACGGATTCGATCTTGAACCGCTGGTGTTTGCACGTTTTTTTGTTTGTGAATGAGTTCAGTGAGTTTGCTCATCTTTCAGTCCTTTCAAAGACGATATTGTTTCTTTTTTATTATGTGTGAATCTTGGGTAAGGGTCAAATAAGAGGAACAGAAGCACACAGCTTTGAAAAAATGAGCCCATTCGGTTTGTTCATTTGGTAAAATAATGTTGGAAAACGAATTTTTTAGATTGGAGGGTCTACCCTTGAATATTCATATATCAAGTCTGCTTCAAAAAATGGAGGAAGCCATTCAAAAAGCAAAACAAAGTGGAAATGATGAAGAGGTGAAACGTCAAGCGGCGGTCATCTCTTCACTATGTGATGTCATTCTCGACACGTCATCACAGGTGCAAATGCCGGAGTCTTCGGTCATTTCACCACCTCCATCTATACAGACACCATCTGCACCGGCTGTGTCTACGGATCAAGCCATGCTAGAGAAATTGATGGGCACTAGCGGTGCAAAGAAATTTCAGCATAAAGAAGAGGGTCAACAAGAGAAAGATGGCAACGGTGACTCTATTTTTGATTTTTAATGGTCTTGTCACGACAAAGGGAAGGTGATCGGGTTGAAACTATTTTTGGGCGCCATTCAGTGGATGGCATTTTTTATCGCAGCTTCTATTGCTGTGCCGATTGCGATTGCACAAGCATTTGAATTAAATCAAGTGCAGTCGGCGGAACTGATTCAGAGTACATTCTTTTCACTTGGACTTGTGGCGATGGTGCAGTGTTTATGCGGTCATATGCTGCCGATCAATGAAAGTCCAGCAGGGCTGTGGTGGGGGGTATATACCCTTTATGCAGGCATGACAGGGACGATTTTTGCTACATATCCTGAAACCTTGCAAGCGTTACAAGGGGCGTTAATTTTTAGTGCAGCGTTCTTTTTTATTTTTAGTCTCTTTAAAATCATTAATTGGCTCGCGTCTTTATTTACGCCGGTTGTCACAGGTATTTATTTGCTGCTGCTTGTTGTGCAGTTAAGTCAGCCAATCATGAAAGGGCTGATGGGGATCGGTTATCGGGGAAATCAGGTAGATGGACTTGTCTTTTGTCTATCGATCTTGATTATTGTCATCACCTTCATGATCAGCCGCTCAAAATGGCATTATTTAAGACAGTTTTCTGTGTTATTTGCACTTGCAGGCGGCTGGCTGTTATTTGCTTTACTCGGACTAGCGAAGCCTGTTCGCATTCCTGAGCAGATCATTGAGTTTCCAAAGCTGTTTCCATTTGGCATGCCGGTCTTTGACAGTGGACTGCTTGTTACGTCCTTTTTTATTACGATCTTACTCATAGTGAATATGCTGGCAAGTATTCGAATTGTGGAAAGTTCCGTCAAGGCATTTGGTGAACTGCGTGAGCGGAAACGAGCCAGACCGGCTGGTTTTGTCGCCGCATTTGGTCATTTGCTGAGCGGACTGATTGGTGCGATTGCGCCTGTCCCTATTTCAGGGGCAGCGGGTTTTATACAAACAACCAAAATTCCATCGAGAAAGCCATTTTTCCTTGGCAGTCTGCTCATTGTCCTCATTAGTTTATTTCCATTATTGATGAGCTTTTTCTCTGCATTGCCTTCACCTGTGGGGCTGGCTGTGAACTTTGTGGTGTTCTCTTCTATGATTGGGATTGCTATGTCTGAATTCGATCAGTATGAAAAAGAAGACATCCCGCGCATTCGATTTGTGCTTGGCATCGCTGTTTTAGCAGGCGTGGGCGCAATGTTTGTGCCACAAGGTGCATTGAAAGGCATGCATCCTGTGCTGATTTCTTTATTGAGCAATGGTCTTGTGCTTGGCACGCTGATTGCGATTGTGGTCGATCAAGTGCTACTGCGAAAGAAGAAGAAATCCGACAATCTCGTGTCAGCATCATAGGAAAGTTGAATGTTGGATATGACCCGAGCTATGATAAACATAATTGATGAGATAAGGAGAATGACGAATGAAACTATTTTTCATATTAGGTGCCATTAACGCCATGCTTGCGGTTGGTCTTGGAGCCTTCGGTGCACATGGACTGGAAGGGAAAATTCCTGAAAAGTATATTGAGATATGGAATAAAGGGGTTCAATATCAGATGTTCCATGCCATTGGCCTATTTATTGTCGCCTTTCTGGCAGATAAGCTGTCAGGTGTTTCTCTAGTGCCGACCGCTGGCTGGGTGATGCTGGCAGGCATTCTTTTCTTCTCAGGAAGCCTTTATGTGCTTGCCTTGACTCAGGTGAAGATTTTAGGTGCTATTACGCCAATTGGCGGAGTGGCGTTTATCGCTTCTTGGATCATGCTAGTGATTGCAGCAGCAAAAAATTTATAAGCCAGAAAAACCGATGCTCTCATAGGGGCATCGGTTTTTTTCTTAACTCCAATAAGGAGAATAGTTCGGAGGTGCTTGATAATAAGGTACATAGTGAGAAGGCGGGACAGGGTGCGTTTGTGTCTCTTCCTCCCGGTGGCAGAAAGGCCCGATAAACACACCAGGCTTCACAGGCTGCGTCGCCTGCTTCCACTGCGTTTCGTTCATGCAATAAGTATGTGCCATGATGTGAGGAGGCGTGAGGGTTAGAAGGTCTGAACCTAAGATGACTTCTGGCGTCGATGCGTTAAAAATGGCTAACAAATGGGTTTTGTCCTGCAAGGCGACTTCATAATGCCACCAGCCTTGTGGCACATTGGCTACCTGCCCAGGGGTAATAGTGTAGGTGGACAGCTTTTTTGTAAAAGGGTTCAACATGGATACAGCAGCAGAGCCGGCGATACAATAAACAAGCTCGGCAGCATTTTGATGATAATGAGGCTCTACTACTTTGCTTTTACTCAAATATATATCCAGCAGAGATACTTGATCGAGCGAATTTAATTGTTTTTTTCCTAAAACATTAATCAGATTGTGTTGATCATATTTCACAAGGGGGCTTTGATTCAAATCAAATGAATATTTAACATTCGGCGATGTATAATCCAGCTCAACAGTCATTGATGTCACCTCTAGGCGTTTAATAAAAACTACTAGGCATCTTATGAGCCTTCCCCCGAAGGTGTGTCAAAAACCTAGACAAAAGAAAAAAGCAAGGGCGTCTGCACCTTGCTGCTGATATGACCTTGAGGTTATCTCGGAGAATACGTAGACATCGAGTATGGATAGTCATATTGAATTTCCCCATCAAACGTAATGTAATCAAGGTAGATTGTTAACAATAAGTATCGTGTCCCCGTTTTGTTATCACTAATGATAATGTGATCACGTCCTGCAGCCTCAATGACCCCTCTAAAAATCTTTGAGTTCCATTCTTTACTTGCCTCAAACGTCATATAGATCGTGGCTACTTTGCCGCGGTTTAATCGTAAAATATTTTCAATATAGGACTGCTCAAGCGGCAGCTGACCGGTGACGTTCTGCTGATAAATCGGTCCCGAAGGAATTTGATAGGGCTGCCCGCCACTTTGCCCACCTTGGCCTCCTTGTGAAGTACCAGTAGACGGCATTGGCGAATACCCCTGCTGCATTTGACCTTGCATTTGACCCTGCGTTTGGGGAGGGACTGAATAACCCATCTGCTGCGCAGGATACGGATTTGCTCCATATTGTTGCTGGCGAAAATCTTGACCTTCGAAACCCGAACCTTGCCCAAATTGATTTTTCAATTTCATAACGTTCCTCCTCTTTCCTCATGGTGTTCTAAACAGAAGGCAGAAAAGCGCCTGTTGTTTCCATAGCATTCTTTTTCTCTTTCACACTATGAGACAGGAAGAGAGAATATGTACATTGAACGAAAAAAAGGAACTGCTTTGTGCAGTTCCTCAGTATTCAGACAAACCCCTTATTCGTACTGCCTAGATTGCAAAGGTTTCCAACAATTTAAGGAATGCCTGTTTACATCAACCAATTCATAGCCCGCTGGACGTCATAGAGAAGGGTCATCGTGAGAAAAAATAAGGCGATCGGTGCGATGGCAATGATAAAGGCCTGCCATATTCTCAGCTTCATCACAGCAACAAGGCCTAAAACAGCCATCCCAAATATCCATGCCTTGGTATACGCATCAACCAGTGGTAAAACGCTGAGATAATACCATACTTCATAGTGCTGGTCTAAATAGGGTGAGATTTTCACAAATGTATACGGACCAAGCAACCCCACAGTAATAATCCAAGTAAGAGCAAATAAGGTGGAAGGAAAAATGACCGTCAGTGTGCAAGCTTTGAGCACATCTCGATACGGCGCTTTACTGCAAAAAAACAGTCGTCCTAACCACTGTAAAATGAATGAACCGAAAAATAGAAGAAAATTGCCTACTAAAATACCAAAACCTGCTCCGTGTAACAGAATAAAAGGATATGGAATATGATTGCCCATATACTCACTAAAATACCCTTCGTACATCCAGCTAGTACCAGCGATACTTGCAAGGAGTATCATCAGCCACATGGGAATAGAGGTATGTTCATATGAGCGAATAATCGTTTTTGTCGCGACAAAAATTTTAAAGAATCGAAAAAAACCTTTTGCTTCCTCTTCTTGGGAGAGATCACTCTTCATATACTCCAATGTTCTTTACTCCTTTATTACACATAAATGATTACTTATATTACCAAAATTTTTACGTTTTTCAAAGATAGATCATGAAAAAAATCCAATTTTATAAAAAATAGGTCACTCTACAGTCTCTTTAAGAGGAGACACATATGATAACCATAGTTTAAAAGAGACCGAGGTGAAAACATTGACGAAAGTAACGGTCATTATGACGAGTTACAACAAAGCAGCCTACGTTGGCAGATCAATTGAAGCGGTGCTGCAGCAGACCTTGTCAGACCTTGAACTTTTTATCATGGATGATGGATCAAACGAACAAACTCTTGCTGCTATTGAGCCTTTCCGTAAAGATCCACGCGTCCATTTTATCCAAAGCGGGGTGAAAACGCTGGAGGAAAGAACGGCGAAAACACGCTATGCCGTCCTCATTAATCAAGCATTAGAACAGGCAAAGGGCGAGTATATTTCCTATGCCACAGATGACAATGTCTATGCACCAGACCGTTTAGAGAAGCTCACGAAATATTTAGATGCTCGTCCGAATGAAGAAATTGTCTATTCTAGTTCAAAAGTTATCTATTTAAATAGCGAAAAAGAGCCAGTAAAGGAAACGATTCGACCTGCGCAAACGGTGCAGTGGAATGCACCTTGTGCCATTGATCACTGCTCGGTTGTACATCGTGCATCCATTTTAACAAAGATTCGTGCTGAGTTTGGATCCTACTGGGACGAGAGTCCGCATTTTTATCGAATAGGGGATGCCCGGTTCTTTTTTAGATTAAATCACTTTTATCCGTTCTACCCTTTTGATGAGGTATTGGATACAAACTACATCACAGAACAGTCTATTCATTATCAGTTGGCAGAAGAAGAGAAAAGCGATTTTATTCAAGCACTTCCTCCGCAGTCTACCTGCAGGGAGCTCCGCCATATATTAAAACAAAGACATGGGAGGTGACCTTAAGTGTCGCATTATATTCATCATTATTGGCAAGTGTACTTTGAGTATGTGAATCTGATGAAAGACTTATCTTATCGCCACATACCCCTTGGGTTAATCAGTAATTTTTATCAATACATCAGCCCTGAAGTAAGAGAACGTATGGAAGATAAGGCGTTTGGTGAAGAGCTGTCAACAACTTGTCCAAAGCCGCAAGACATTCAGCCCTTTTTTGATCAGCATAAACAGCAGATCAAGCGTACCCCTTATCGTCCGAGTCATGGAAAGGTGCTGCTTCACTTTGAACACTTGCGTTTTACTGAACAAAATTACACGCGGTTCCATCCGAACCAAACAGTGGTGCTCGCGCGCTGGAAGAAGGCTGATTATTTCGGATTACCAGTGATCAGCAAGCCGGAATTAGCCGGAGAGGTTAATAAAGAAGCCCATGTTGAATATATTGAAAAAGCAAATGCTCTATTGAAACCTTACGCCCACCATCCTGTCTTTGGCAATGTCTTTTTTAGAGAAAAGCTTCGGAAGGACCTTGTGCACTTTATTGATGTGATTGACCAAATAGAAACGCTATTTGAGATGCAGCCAATCACAGCTGTTGTTGTTGGTACGACGGAGGATGCTTATAGCCGTGTGCTCGCCTTACAAACTGTGAAGCGCCATCTAACAAGTATTTGTCTTCAGCACGGTGCGCTCATGGGAGACGAAGCCTTTTTGCCGATTTTCACCACCTGCCACGGGGTGTTTGGAAAATATGAAAAGGACTGGTATGTAGATAAAGGCTGTCAGCCTGAGCAGGTGGAGATCACAGGTCACCCGAGATTTGATTTGGTGCAGGAGCGAACACCGCTTCAAGAGGAAATGGTCTTTCGTAAATTAAACTTCAACCCTGCCAAAAAGACTGTGCTCGTGGCAACACAGCCGTTTTCAGAAGCCTTTTACGGTGATGTTCTTAAAACGATTGCAAAACGGAAAGACATTCAGCTGATTATGAAGCCGCATCCGTGGGAAATTGCTCGAAATCGTTTAAATGACTATACAGCGATTGAGCGCGCGGGGAACCATGTGAGATTAATTAAAAAAGAGATCGACTTGTATGACCTCCTGCCGTATATGGATATGGTCATTACGCTCACATCAACAGTTGGTTTGGAAGCAATGCTCTTTAAAAAGAGTGTACTGATTGGAAAAATGACAGAAGGCAGAAGATACCCTTATTACGAGTCGCTTGGCAGCTGCCACATGGAAAACCCTATTGAGCTGGCCGAGAAAGCGATCCGTATTTTATCGGATGAACAAGAAATGAAGCTGGCGAAACAGCAAGGGGCTCGTTTCATTCAAGAACATTATCCGCATGCACAATCGACCGATGTTCTGCTTTCTCTGCTCAAAACAAAAACAGGCGTGGATTTTCAGAGATGAAGATAGGGGTGTGCAAGCGATATGGGACAAAAGAGAGCACAATTTCTTCCTTATGCACTGCCTTTTATTGAACAGGAAGAAATTGATGAAGTCATTGGAACATTAAAGTCCGGCTGGTTGTCCACCGGACCAAAAGTGAGACAGTTTGAAGAAGAGTTTAGGCAGCTGACTGGAGCGAAGCACGCGATAGCAGTTAATTCATGTACAGCTGCTCTATTTTTAGCGTTAAAGGCGAGAGGCATTGGAGCTGGTGATGAGGTCATCACAACGCCTCTGACGTTCTGCGCAACAGCCAATACGATCATCCATACGGGGGCAGCCCCTATTTTCGTCGATATTGATCCGGCGACACTCAATCTAGATGCGAAAAAATTAGAAGCGGCCATTACACCACATACGAAAGCGGTTGTCCCTGTACATTTTGCTGGTCAATCGTGTGATATGGACCAAATTTTAGCGATTGCCAAAAAGTATGATTTGTTCGTGCTGGAGGATGCCGCTCATGCCCTTTATACGACCTATCACGATCAACCGATTGGATCAATTGGTGATGCGACCGCCTTTAGCTTCTATGCAACGAAAAACATAGCGACTGGTGAAGGCGGCATGCTGACGACAAATGATGATGCCCTTGCAGCTAGAATCAGAAGGCTGGCGCTTCACGGGATGAGTAAGGGAGCGTGGAATCGTTATGGAGAAAAGGGAACATGGTATTACGAGGTCGAGGAACCGGGCTATAAAATGAACATGTTTGACGTGCAAGCATCGTTAGGGCTCGTTCAGCTAAGCCGGTTGAAGGAGATGCAGACACGCAGAGAACAGATTGCGAAGACATACAATCAGGCATTTCAACATGAAGCTGGTCTCATCTTGCCGCCTGTACATGATGAGGGAAGACATGCGTGGCATTTATATGTGCTACAAGTTGATCCAAAAGAAGCACTGATCACACGCGATGACATGATTGATCAGCTGCAAAAGGAATATAAAATCGGCACGAGTGTTCATTTTATTCCCGTTCACTTGCATCCATATTATGAGAAGACCTACAACTATTCACCAGAGGATTTCCCTGAGGCACTCACTTATTACAAACGAACGCTTTCGCTCCCGCTCTATCCAAGTATGACAGATGAAGATGTGCAGGATGTCATCACCGCAGTCGTGTCAATTTTAAAAGACAAGAAGGCCTCTTCATGAAAGTCGTTCATGCAATAGACGATCAGGTGCTGGCAGCTTGGCTGAAAACATATGGTCATGAAACGGAACGCATGGCAGGATTCAAGCAGTTTGCTCTTGTCAGCGGCGCTAAGCTCAAAGCAGTGCTGTTATACGAATGGTCCAAATGGGAGAGCGGCATTTTTGACAAGCATATTTTTCATGTGAAGTTTGTGGAAGCTGAATCAGCGCTGCTCTTTAAAGAATTGATGGAGAGATTCATCAATTGGATGAGAACAGAAAAATGTGATTTTTTCTTTTTACGGCTTGAGGCGGCTGATCTTGAAAAAAACCGCATTGTTCAAAAACTATCCCATGTGTATTATGTCGGTGGTCTGACTAGGCTTGAGGCACCGCCTGCCCTCATGGAGATGCCATTATCAGATCAAGATGTGGTGATGGGTGTGCCAGATAAGAAGGATTACGATGAGGCGGTCTTACTAGGTGATCAGGCTTTTGTGAAAAGCCGTTATGCCCTTGACCCATATTTAGACCAGCGTGTTGTTCAGCATTTTTATCAGGAGTGGATGAGAAACAACCTACTCGGACGCGCAGATATCAACCTCGTTGCCAAGGTGAATGATGAAGTGGTTGGCTTGATTCAAGGTATGACAAAGGGGCATGAGATGGGGCTTGAGCTTTTTGCGATTAGACCGGATGTTCAAGGAAAAGGGATCGGAAAAAAGCTGTTTATTGAGATGATGAAAGTGTCTCATGACAGAGGGCATCACTTCATTTCTGCGGGGACACAGCTTCATAATACGACAGCCATCCAGCTGTACGAAAAGATGGGATTTAGGACAACAAATGCCTTTTTGTATTACCATGTGTGGCCGAAAAAAGGAGAGAGGTAAGATGGCGCATTTCTATATCGGAGATCGCAAAGTGGGAGATGGTGCGCCTGTCTTTATCATTGCAGAGGCAGGCATTAACCATGATGGCAAGCTGGATCAGGCACTTGCTTTAATTGATGTGGCAAAAGAAGCAGGGGCTGATGCGGTGAAGTTTCAAATGTTTCAAGCGGATCGGATGTATCAAAAGGAACCGGGGTTATACGAAACGGCCAAAGGAGAAGAAGTGTCTATTTTTTCTTTAGTGGAACAAATGGAGCTGCCGCCAGAATGGCTGCCTGTCTTATTGACACGTTGTAAGGAAAAAGGACTGATGTTTTTAAGCACCGTGTGTGACGAAGAATCGGCTGATTTATTGAATCAAACGAATCCGCCTGCTTTTAAACTGGCATCCTATGAAATCAACCATTTGCCTCTTTTGCGTCATACGGCTTCTTTTCACAAGCCGATCATTTTTTCAACAGCTGGGGCCACCATTGCTGATGTTCATGAAGCATACGAAACGATTACGAGCCAGCAAAATAAGCAAGTCGCTATCATGCATTGTGTGGCAAAGTATCCAGCGCCTAGAGCATATACGAACCTGCGGGTGATTCAAACCTTAAGATCCGCTTTTCCTGAAGCAGTCATTGGCTTTTCAGATCATAGTGAACACCCGACGGAAGCGCCAGTAGCCGCTGTGAAGCTCGGGGCAGCAATGATTGAAAAACATTTTACAATAGATAAAACATTACCCGGAGCGGATCATTCCTTTGCTCTTGATCCTGAAGAATTAAAGGAAATGGTTCAGCACATTCGAGCGGCAGAAAAGCAGCGGAATCAAGCGGAAATAGACGTTCATTCAATACCAGAGGAGCTTCTTGGCAGTTCTTATAAAACGACAACAGCCATTGAAGGGCAAATTCGAGAGTTTGCGTATCGAGGAATTTTTACGACAAAAGGCATTGCAAGGGGAGAGACCCTCACGTCAGAAAATGTAGCTGTGCTGCGCCCTGGACAAAAAAATCAGGGGTTGCATCCGCGATATATGCCGATTTTACTTGGCACAAAGGCTGTGAGAGGCATCCCAGCCCATACAGGCATTTCGTGGAAAGACGTACTCACGCAGGAGTCTCATGATGATGCATGATGTACTTTTTGTTATTCAGGCTAGGATGGGGTCAACAAGACTGCCAAAAAAAGTGATGAAACCGATCGGCGGCATGGCGCTGATTGATTTGATTGTGGAGCGGGTGAAGCAATCAGATGATTACCATCACAACATGCAAAACCTTATGATTGCCACAACGGTCGAGCCAGAGGATGACTATTTGGCTCAATACTGTATGTCAAAGGGTTATAAGGTGTTTCGAGGCAGTGAGGCAGATGTGCTTGAGCGGTTTGCGCAGATTGTCCGCCAATTTGAACCTAAAACGGTTGTACGTTTAACGGGAGACAATCCATTTATAGATCCTTCGCTTTTGTCGAAAATGCTTGAAAAACATAGACAGGAAAAGGCTGATTACACATATACGAACGGAACACCACTCGGTATTTCCGGGGAAATGATTGAGGCATCTATTTTATGTGAAATCGACAAATTTCCCCTCACTTATTCAGAACGTGAGCATGTCACGCTGTATATCAGAAAGCATCCCGAGCAATTTCACCTTCAATTATTCACACCGCCCAAAGAACTTGCATATCCTGCTTATCGATTCACGATTGATACAGAAGAAGATTATGTGTTTGCTACCCGTTTACTAGAGAAAGCTGGTGGTTCTATTGCTGTGCCGACAGCTGAGCTCATTTCCATCTGTGAACAACATCCAGACATTGTTCGTTTGAATCAATCTGTGAGACAGAAGGATGCTGAATGAACAAAAAAATCATGATTGTTGTTTATGGGGGTTTTTTAAGAGGAATGGGGCATGTCGTCAGAATGAAACGTTTGGCAAAAGAACTGCTTCAGGAAGGGAACGACCTATATTTCTATACAAATGATCAGATTTGTGTAGAAATGCTTTCGCACCCAGAGTGGTACGTTCACATGGTGCATGAGTCGAATGCGCTTCTCCAGGTCCAACAAGACATCAAAAAGCTAAAGCCTGACCTTTTAGTCATAGATGTGCTTGATTGTGATCTTCAGTTTCTTCAAACGATCAAAGACTCCTGTGGCAGTGCGAGGCTTGTCTTATTTGAGGAAAAAAGAGAGGAAGCCTGTCAGCTTGCAGACACGGTCATAAACAGCATTTATGGCGGTCTGGACGGGAAGCACGAGCTGCTTAATGGCACGGCTTATTATCATGGAACGCCCTATTTATTGTTAGATCACGAGTTTAAACGATTCAAAGACACATATGAGGTTCGAAAAGAATGTAAAAAGGTGGTCATCAGTCTTGGCGGTAGTGATCCGTGCGGCCTGTTATCAAAGGCTGTATCGGCGCTTCTTCAAACAAATCACCTAGACATTTTAGCGGTCGCAGGAAAAGCCTCTCACATCAAAGAGCAAGTAGAGGCGGAACATATCCAATTCATTCAACATACAGATCAACTACCGGTTCTTTTATCAGAAGCTGATGTGGCTATCGTAGCAGGCGGTATGACGTTATATGAGGTAATTTGTATTGGGGTGCCCAGCATTGTCCTATCGCAAGTAGACCACCAAGCAGTGACAGCGAGCATGTTTGCGCAAAAGGGAGCTTGTTTTCACCTTGGATTAGGTGCCCTTGTGGAAGAAAAAGACCTGTTGCAAGCTGTTCAAAAACTGTCTGACAGCTATTTTCTCCGCAGAAGCATTCATCTTAATGGACGTTCACTCATTGATGGAAAAGGAATCGAACGAGTGAAAAACATTCTTATACACCTCATGAATTCACACCAAAAAGAACATAAGGATGTGTAGATGTGAAGGGAGTTATTTTAGCAGGAGGAAAGGGATCACGGCTGGCACCATTAACGAAGATTTTCAACAAACATTTGCTGCCGGTTGGTCCATATCCGATGATTTATTGGTCATTATTCAAACTGAAAGAAGCAGGAATTGTAGATGTGATGCTGATTTCACAGGAAGAACAAATTCCGTTGTTTCAAAAGTTATTGGAAGATGATCGTGAACTTGGGATGAACATTGTGTATCAAGTACAGCCAGAAGCGTCTGGTATTTCCGATGGTTTATCCTATGCAAAGCCCTTTGCTCAAGGGGAAAAATTTGTGCTGATGCTTGGTGATAATGTATTTGAAGATTCATTACGCCCTTTTGTTGACGTCTTTCGGCAGCAAGAAAGCGGAGCCAAGGTTCTATTGAAAGAGGTGGCAGATCCAAAACGGTTTGGCATTGCAGAAATTGATCCTGCTCATCATCGAATTTTATCAATAGAAGAAAAGCCAGAGCATCCGACGTCATCTTACTGCGTCACGGGCATCTATTTTTATGATCAAGACGTCTTTCAATATATCGAGGAAATCTCGCCGTCAGATCGAGGTGAACTAGAGATTACTGATGTGAACAATCTCTACATCTCAAATAGCCAGCTGACCTATGATATGTTAAAAGGGTGGTGGATTGATGCAGGAACACATGAATCTCTCCACGAAGCATCAACAAAAATGTTTGAAACGATGAAGGAAAAAGAGGGATACGAATGACGAAGTCTTATTTAATTACAGGTGGAGCAGGGTTTATTGGACTGAATTTTGTGAAGCTGCTGCTTCAAGAATCCGATGTCCGGCTGACCGTATTTGATAAATTAACATATGCCAGTCATCCAGAGGAGATGGAATATTTATCAAAGCTGCCTCATTTCCGTTTTGTCCAAGGAGATATCACGCTGCAAGACGAACTAGATCAAGTATTTGATGAAGCCTATGATGCCATCATTCATTTCGCAGCAGAATCACATGTCGATCGCAGTATTGAGTCAGCAGAACCCTTTATCCAAACAAATGTCCTTGGTACCTATCGTATGCTCGAAGCTGTCTTAAAGGGAAAGGCGAATAAACTCATTCATATTTCTACAGATGAAGTATATGGAGATTTGGAGCCGGATGATCCTGCTTTCACAGAACAAACACCACTCTCACCGAATAATCCTTATTCAGCAAGCAAGGCAAGTTCAGACCTGCTTGTGAAATCTTATATCCACACCCACCAATTACCCGCAATGATCACAAGATGTAGCAACAACTACGGACCTTATCAGCATGAAGAAAAATTAATCCCAACCATTATTAGAAAAGCGGTCAATGGTGAAAAGATTCCGATTTACGGAGACGGCCAGCAGATCCGCGATTGGCTCTATGTAGAGGATCATGCGAGAGCCGTAAAACAAGTAGTAGAAAACGGAACAGTCGGTCAGGTGTACAATATTGGCGGAGGCAACGAGAAAACAAATCTTGATTTAACCAAAACCATTCTCACACATCTAGGCATCTCTCATGACCAAATCGCGTTTATTCAAGACCGGAAAGGGCATGACAGGCGGTATGCCATTGATGCCAGTAAGCTAAAAGAAGAGCTCGGCTGGGTGCAGGCAACTTCATTTGAAAAAGGTATCGAAAAAACGATTGATTGGTATCGTGCCAAATATGATCAAAGTGAAGAAGGGTGACCGATGAAAGTTTTAATCACCGGTGCAGGCGGCCAATTAGGGAAAGAATTGACGAAACAGCTGAAAGAAAAAGACATCACCGTCATTGCTTTAACAAGGAGTATGCTGAATATCGCAGATCAACAGGCAGTCAGACATGCAATGAGACATTTCCGTCCGGATATTGTTGTCAGTGCGGCTGCTTATACGTCTGTGGATCAATGCGAAACAGAAACGGAAAAAGCCTATCTTGTGAATGGGATTGGCGCCTACTATACAGCGCTGGAGGCTAAGAACGTAGGGGCAGATGTGTTACATGTCAGCACAGATTATGTATTTGATGGGCAAGCGGATACCCCTTACCAAGTTGATGCACAAGCAGATCCGCAAACCATTTATGGAAAGAGTAAAAAACTTGGAGAAGAATTGATTCATCTTGTGTCAGATGAAGTGAAGATCATTCGGACATCGTGGCTCTATGGACATGAGGGACATAATTTTGTGAATACCATTCTTCGACTGGCTGAAACGAAGGATCATTTGCGCATCGTCAATGATCAGTTAGGGTCTCCTACTTATACAAAGGATGCCGCAGAAGCTTTGATTCACTTGTTTGACCAGAAAGCAGGTATTTATCATGTCAGTAACCGAGCTAGCTGTTCATGGTTTGACTTTGCGACAGAAATTGTGGCAGCAAGCGGTCTGTCTACGACAATTGAACCCATTTCCACTGAAGAGTATGGTTTCCAAACACCTCGGCCCGCCTACTCTGTTTTAGATCTGCAAGCGATTGAAGCGACAGGCTGGAAGCCAAGACATTGGAAAGATTCACTTCATGAATACTTGCAGAAAGAAGGGAGATTCGAGCAGCATGATTGATGGTGTACAAACGAAAAAACTCATGAAACATTGTGATGATCGCGGCTTTTTCGCAGAGCTTATTCGAGATGACGAACCGATGCTGAAGCGCTTTGGGCAGGCGTCGTGGTCGAAAAGTTTCCCAGGAGTCATCAAAGCCTTTCATTATCATGAAAAACAAGACGATGTTTGGTTTTTCCCAGCAGGTCATGCACAGGTCGTTTTATACGATTTGAGAGAGGATTCTCCGACAAAGGGTCAAACCGATGTGTATTATATGGGGGAAGATAATCCGATGCTGCTCCTCATCCCAAAGGGAGTTGCCCATGGCTACCGCGTATTAGGGGAGACGCCGCTGCAGATTGTGTATTTTACAACAGAATCGTACGACCCAAAAAACCCAGATGAGAAGAGAATTGCGTGGAATGATGAGGCGATCGGATTTAATTGGGAAACGACATTTAAATAGAGAAGAGAGGCCTTTCGCAGGAGAAAGGTCTTTTTTTGTTGAAATACATTCTGTATGTGTCATTTTATGTATATTGATGAAAAGGGATGTGGATGAGTTTGTCTAAAAGAATTGCATTTGTAACAGGGGCAAGTACAGGCATTGGAAAGGCAATCGCAATAAAACTTGCCGCTCAGAGCGATATGAAGGTGATCATCAACTCTAGAAATATGGCCTCACTTGAACAGACGAAACAGCACATTCAAGATATGACAGAAACAAAGGAACCGCTGTCTCTATTCTGTGGAGATATGTCGGTTGAAGCGGTGAGGTCGGAAGCCTTTGAGAAAATAGAAAAGGAGTTTGGCAGACTCGATGTGCTGATCAATAACATTCCAGGAGGAAAGCCAGATACATTTGATTCATGTGAAACTGACCAGATGCTGGATGCTTTCTCCCAAAAAGCCATCGCCTACGTCGATACAATGAAGCGTGCAGCCGCATTGATGAAAAGACATGAATATGGACGGATCATTCAAATTGTCGGGAACCTGTGGAAGGAACCTGGTGAACAAATGTTTACGAATAGTATGATGAATGCAGCGATTATTAATGCCAGTAAAAATGCAGCCACACAGCTTGCGTCGTCTAGTATTACGGTAAATTGTTTAAATCCAGGTTTTATTGCAACCGATCGGTATGAACAATTTATCGGCAATATGATGACGAAGCAGGCATTGTCACGAGAGCAGGCTGTACAAGCTGTCGCATCAGGTATCCCAATGCAAAGAGTGGGTTCAGCGAGTGAGATGGCGTCATTGGCAGCTTTTATGGCATCAGAGGAAGCTTCTTATATCACAGGTCAACAAATCTCAGTAGACGGTGGAACGATGAAAAGTATATAAACTGAAAAAAACCCGCTATTGGCGGGTTTTTTGATGAAATCGAATGGGGAGGATGGACAGGCGATCGATAAAGAGAGCAAGCTCCTCAATCGGGGCAACCATTGAAATGCGTACATGACGGCTTCCATTGGCTCCAAATACTCCTCCAGGCGTGACGACAACATCGGCATGTTCGAGTAAATAGTCAGCAAAGGCATGAGAATGTTCAAAGTCATCAGGAATCGGAGCCCATAAATAAAAGGCGCCGGGTGGACGTTCGATTGTCCAGCCAAGCTTTTTCGCCGCTTGCCGGATGAAGAAATTGATTCGTTCAAGGTATATCGCCTTTAATGATTGAATATGGCAGTCATCACTTTGCAAGGCAGCAGTCGCAGCGTGTTGAAATCCGCCATACATACTGACAAACACGTGGTCTTGAAAGGTATTGATGGCTTGGATGATCTCCTCATTTCCAACAGCAAAAGCGACTCTCCATCCTGCCATATTAAATGTCTTTGATAGAGAATATAATTCCACTCCTACACTTTTCCCGAGAGGAGTATTCATGAAGCTCACGGGTGTTTGTTCATAATGAAATGAACCATAGGCGAAATCATGAATAACATACAGCTCGTGAGCGGCCGCAAAGGCAGCAACCTCTTCGAAAAATGCCTCATTTGCGACAGCACCCGTGGGGTTATTCGGATAATTCAAGAACAGTACTTTTGCTTTTTTGACTATGTCAGGATCAATTGAGGAGAGATCTGGTAAATAGCCATTTTTCTCTTCAAGTTTGATACTGTATGGCTTGGCGTCCGCCATCAAAATGCCTGAATGATATTCAGGGTATCCTGGATCGGGAACGAGTGCGATATCTCCTGGATCAAGCAGACACTGACTCATGACATACAGCCCCGTTTTTCCGCCAGTGAAAAGAGCAATTTCCTTCTGCGGATCAATCTCAGCACCGAATTCCGATCTATAAAAATCTGCAATGGCTTGTTTGAAAAAGTCAAAGCCTCTAAAAGGGGCATATTGTTGAAATGGCAAAACATCCGCTGACTCCTGTAGGGCACTCACGATATGGGGAGGAGTTGGTAGATCAGGGTTCCCCTGACCTAGATTCATGATGTTTGCTCCGTTTTTTGTCTTTTGAGCTATTTTTTCAAAAACGGTGCCGAATTTCTGTTCAGGCAGCCGTTCAATCATTTTAGATGCTAACATTTTCACCACAGCAGCCTCTCTTTCTATCCCTTCACTAATTCATCCATTAACTGAATCGTTGCCTGTTTCTGAATGTTGCGGATGGACGCGGCAACATCTTGTGAGGATGATCCTTTTAATTCAAGAGATACGATTCCATTAAAAGCTTCAAATAATTCAAGATCCACAATAGTCCCTTTGGCAGGGAATGATTGACTGACAATCGCAGTATCTCCAACGAATGCTTCCTGCGGAATAGACACATGATCAATGGTAATATGTGTGGATTCAGGTGGTATGTGCCCACTCTCTTTAAAATGCTGAGGGTACAGGTGGCAGTCCGCTACATAAAATGTATGTCCAGAAAGCAGCTGTTTTGGCAGTACAGCCTTTTTACCATCAACTAATACATCAATCAATAGCTTGGCCATATCGACGCCAAAGACTTTTTTAATATTTGGGATCATATTCCAGCCAGCGAATCGAGCCGCTGACTCGATCAGTCCAGTTTCTCGATTTTTCATGAGTTTGATTTCTGTATGGGTTGCACAATGTTCAAGACCTAGTCCTTCATTTGCCTTCCTTGCTGCTTCAATGATGATTTGCTTGGCTTCATTGTCTAAGATCGTCGGAGTGATATGAGCCGTTTCTGTAAAGCCGATTTGAGGGGTTTTATCATGTATGACAAAAGGGAGATATTCGCCCTCTACGACCAGCCCTTCTACACTGACATAATCAGCATATCCTTCATCTTCATACCAATCTTCGTAAGCACCCTCTAAATATGTTTCAGCGACAAACGGTGCTTCATACGTGACAGCGTCTGGGACTGGTATGGTTTCCAAATACGATTGTACTTGTAAAAACAAGTCATCACTTCCGGCTTTGTCATGAAACAAGGTGACGCCAATAGAACTGGCTAAATATGTAGGCTTTAAAATGAGCGGTGTTCCGATAGACTCAATGGCTTGTTGGAAATCAGATAAAGTCGTGACAGGCTGAGTTTTCACCGCTTTGACGCCAGAGGCATTGAATGCAGCCCTCATTTGGCTTTTATCACGCGCCATTTCGGCTGCCTTGACACCGGCACCTCGTAGCCCAAGACGTTCAGCGGCCTTTGCCATCGGTGCAATGAATAATTCATTATTGGTCGTGATTGCATCTGCTTTGAAAAAGGAAGCCACTTGAATGAAGTCTTCCACAACCTCTTCTTCTGATTTTGGATAATCATCATGTGCCCAGTAAATAGAATCAGGGTGTTCAAAAGAAGGGTGTGTCTCAAAATAATCACGGTCTTTGATGACCGCAATGGAGTATTTTTCGATTAGCTCGGCATGTCCCTTTGTAATCGCAAAGGGTCTTGGGATATAAGAAACGATATGGTATGATGCCGCCACGCTTTCATAAAACATATGGGGCGGGCACCCTCCTAAGTCAGCAATGACAAGTACAGTTTTTTTACTCAATGAAAGCACTCCTTTTATCTAGCGGTGTAACCGCCATCTGCAGTGACGACACTTCCAGTCATATAGCTGGATAGGTCAGAGGCGAGAAACAGCATCACGCCAGCAATTTCTTCAGGTTTTCCAAGCCGTAGCATAGGATTCACCTTTGCTTTTTCCTTTTTGACGATCTCGAGACTTTCTGTGTGATTGTCTAAAAAGGACTTCTCGTTTAATGGTGTATCAATGATGCCAGGGGCAATACAATTCACCCTGATTTGATGAGCGGCATAGTCGATGGCCATTGATTTGGTGAGCTGAATGACACCGCCTTTTGTTGCGTTGTATGCAGGAATGTCAGGCCAACCCACAAGACCTCCGACAGATCCGGTATTGATAATACTTCCACTCTTCTTTTCAAGCATATGCGGCAATGTATGCTTACTCATGAGAAAGACGCCGGTCAGGTTGACCTGAAGAATACGATGCCAATCCTCCAGTGCCATCTCATGAATGGGTGAGACAATTTCGATGCCTGCATTGTTAATGAGGACATCAATGGCACCGAATCGGCTCAGCACGCTCTGAACGGTTTGGTGACAGTCAGACTCCTTCGTAATATCTGTTATAAAAAATGCAAGGTGCTCATGCGGTAATGACTCAATGAGTTGGTTGCCGCTGCTTTCATTGATGTCAGCGACAGCTACTTTTGCTCCATGCTCGAGGAAGAGCTTGACAGCAGCAAGCCCAATCCCCGACGCACCTCCTGTAATGAGGACAACTTTTCCGTCTAACTTCATTTCTTCACCTTAGATGCTTTTGGTTTTAAGCGATTATAGCGGGGAGGGAAGAAGAGATTAATAGACTTTGAAGCTTCTGGCTTTGGATTGATGGCCCCGTGATCTTCCCGTGGGTCACAGAAATAGGTGGTGCCAAATTCCATCTTTTCTGTAAAGCCTTCGATTGTCATATCATACCCTCCGCTGATGCAAATGCCGATTTGTTCATTTCTATGTTTATGAAAAGGCATTTCTCCACCGTTTCCAGGGATATTGGCAATCATCAGCTCCATCCAATCCTCCACAAAAAAAGTCACTTCCATGCCAGGGAGTAAATCCCGTGTTTTGAAAATGTCTAAGAAATAAGTGGGGGGAGCTGTATATTCTTCGTCATCCTTTAATCTCTTAATATCAATGGCGATCACTTCTTCATCTGTCAGATTTGAAGCGCCGTGAGGGACAAACGGTGGTGCGATATAGGCTGATTCTAATGGGGTGAGCAGTTGAGTCGATTGGCCGACAGTCATTTGAAGCTCGCCCTTTAACACAATACCGATTTGTGCTTCGGGATGTTCGTGAGGTTCAATGATCGTGCGGGGAGGGACGTATGAAATTAACACTTCCGTACCGCCTCTTACAGTGGAATATTGGATGACGCCATTATCCCATTCTAATTTTTTCGCTTGAGGAAAATATCGTTCTTGCGTCTTTTGTTCAGTTTGCATCTTATATCTCTCCTTTTCCGAATATGGACCAGCTCATGGGTATACTTTTAAACGTTCGAATGAAGATGAGGCCATATGTGGCTCTTGCCACCTCATTCGTTAAAGCAAAATCAAATTCGCCGTCCCTTACTTTCTGCGCGGCAGTACTTGTAGAATTAACAAGTTCAAATTCAGCATTTTGGTGAATGAAATATTGAATTAAATTGACAGGTGCAGGATGTGAGACAATTTTTAAATGGTGGAGCATTTGTTCATTGAATGGGAAATCAGGTCTGACAGCCAACCCATACATGGGTGTGTCACATCTGAAAATTTGTAAAAGCTGTAGATCTGGTCTCATGTAGAAGTGTTTGATGCCTTCATATGCGTGTGGAACGAGAGTAAATTGAAGTGGTTGAGAGAGAGTATGTTCAATGCAAGTTTCGAATGTGTCATAAAGGGATAGTTTCGTATGAGTGCCGAGTGTAGTGGTGGATTGAGAGATGAAATGTTTTGCTGCGTATTCACTGCTTGTCCCCTTAGGGCCTAGTGTGTTGACTGTAAACATCTTGGGTGAAGGGCTAGGCTCTTCTTTGAAATGAAACACATCATTCTTTAGGATCATGTTTACCATCCAATCTTTTTCAAATTTTTACTAGATTATAAAATTTTAAATTGGCAATTGTCAACAAATTTCATAAAAAATGTAATATACGATGATATTAAAAATTGATCTAAAAAACTGCACATATCGAGATGTGCAGTGAAATGTGCTTACGTTTCAAGTGTAGTTGGCTGTTTTTTCTGTAAGGCGCGTTCTCGTTTATAGCTGCCGATGCTGATGATAAAACCAACAAGTGTGATCAATGCACAGACAAGACCTACCGTATGATATCCGAAATGGACATAAACGGGTCCCATCAGTGCGGAACCGAGCATAACAGCAAGGTTGGAGGCCAGGCTGTAAAAAGCCATCACTTTGCCGCGATGGGTTTGAGAGCAGTCGCTTAGAACGGTGCTTAGAAGCGTGACAGATAAGCTTTGCATAGCCCCCCAAATAAATAGGGCGAAAATCAGCAACATCCACGAGAATGGCGCATAAGGAAGCAAGGCTAGAACAAGCGCAATTCCACCCAGCACAAAGACAAGGGAACGGGTTTTACCGAACCAGTCTGCTAATTTTCCAGTAAACATACTCATAGAAAAGCCGACGCCATAAGCCATAATAAGAAGTCCAGCAGTTGATTGTCCGCCATCAAACAGACTTTGCAGATAAGCACCTAAAAACGAGTACATGCCGTAAAATCCAAGCATATTGCAAAACGTCACAGTCAAATAGGCAGGCACACGATCAATTTTCAAAGCTCCCCATAAAGCGCCTGTTTTCTCTCTAGCTTGAGGTGCCTTCGGATCAGCTGCTCTGACTTGTTTTCTTGATTCAAGGATGACGAGTAGCAGGACAATGAGACTCATCATAGCGAAGATCCAAAACGTCCAGCGCCAGTTTAAACTCTGGCCGATAAAGGCGCCAATGGGCACACCAAGGACAAGAGAAAGAGACCAGCTCGATACAATGAGTCCCATCACTTTGCCGCGATATTCGTATGGAACCCGGTCGCCCACAAGAGCATAGGCTGTTGGCACAAATACACCAGTTGCCAGCCCAGAAATAGCACGGCCTGCAAAAAACACGGCCAAATTTGGGGCAGCAGCACACATCACTGTTCCAATTAAAAAGAAAGACAGCCCAATTATCAAACAAAGCTCTCTTGAATATCGGTCCCCTAAAGGAACGAGTAGCGGAGCTCCAACCAGCACAGCTAACCCATAAATGCTGATGGAAAGAGCGAGAACATCAAGAGAGTGCTGAAAGGAGTTTGATAAATCAGGCAGCAGTGGTGAAATCACCAGTTCCTCCGATCCCGCCGCAAAAACGCCAAGTGTGAGTGCAATGGCAAGTGTGATGGGAAATGTTTTAGAAGCCTGGCTGTCTAAAGATTCTTTCATCAAGTGATCCCTCCATACTTGCTTTTTCATTCAATTCCGTTAAAATAAATTCTACCATTATTTAGTTTTATTTTACATTTCGTATCATAAGTATCATCATAAAATACTTTTCAAATGGAACGATTTTGGGATAGGAGCGTAACGAATGAAAATCACCGATGTGGATGTGCATATTTTAAACGAATTGAGAGAAGATGCCCGCTTATCAATGAGGGAATTGTCCAAACGAGTGAATTTATCGGCGCCTGCGGTAGCAGAAAGAGTCCGAAAACTAGAGGATGCAGGGATTATCGAAGGGTATTCTGTTCAAGTCAATTATAAAAAGCTGGGTCTGATGATAGACTGTTTACTGGAAGTCACCGTATTAAATGGGGAGTATCAGCGTTTTGTGACATTTATGAACCAGCATCCACGTGCGTTCTTTGCTTATCGAGTGGCAGGACAGTCCTGTTTTTTCATTAAGCTGTCTGTCGCCTCACTTGAAGAAATTGAAGCGTTTATTCAAGATGTGTCTGGCTTCACAAAAACGGTCTCCCATATTGTCTTATCAGAGCATTCCTTTACCCATCCCATTCAGGAACGTGTGAAACAAATAGAAGAGCCAGAAATGACCGTGGTGAAATAGAAAAAGGACCTGCCCTCAGGTCCTTTTGATTCGTTTATCTGACTGATAGCTCATGATCGTAATGATCAATCCAATGAATGTCACACCTGCCGCAAAGAGCGGGACAAGCTGTAAATGTGTGATTTCAATAGCAAGACCGCCAAGCGCTGCACCGCCGGCATTTCCAATATTAAAGGCAGAATGACTGAGCGTTGATGCGAGTGTCGGGGCTTCATGTGCCATGTTCATCGTGCGGAATTGCAAGGTAGGAACGAGAATAAATGAAATAATTCCCCACACAAAAATCGTCAGCACGGCAGGCACTTTAAAGGCAGATGTATATGTGAATAACAACAGAACAGCCATCAGCAAGATCAATGTGATGATAATACTCGGCATCAGCTTCCAGTCGGCAAGCTTTCCGCCGACTAAATTCCCAATGGTGACCCCAAGCCCAAAGAGGACAAGAATGAGGGTGACCCCGTTTTCCTGAAAGCCAGTCACTTGCAGCAGGATCGGGCTGATATACGTAAAGGCGGTAAACACACCCGCAAAACCAAAAATCGTCATCGCAAAGGAGACGAGGACCTGCGGCTTTTTCAACACCGATATTTCATTTCGAATATCTAATACTTCTTCTTTCGATTGATTTGGTACTAAACTGATAATACCGATTAAGGAAATGAGACCAATGACGGCAATGACGAGAAATGACATGCGCCAGCCGAATTGATTTCCTATAAAGGTACCAAATGGCACACCCAGTACATTGGCTACTGTCAGTCCTGTAAACATGAAGCTGATCGCACTTGCGCTTCGCTCCTTAGGAACAAGCCGTGCAGCCATAATGGCGCCGACACCAAAGAAGGTACCATGAGCAAATGACGTTAAAATACGTGCAGCCATCAACAGACCATAAGAAGTCGATACAGCGGCGACAGCATTTCCCGCCACGAAAAGAATCATTAATAGGATGAGGAGACGTTTTCTCGACATTTTTCCAGTTGATAACGTTAAAATAGGGCCGCCAACTGCGACACCGAGTGCATATCCGGTAATCAGTTGACCTGAAGCAGAAATAGATACATGGAGATCATTTGCGACATTTGGCAAAAGACCCATGATCACAAATTCAGTCATGCCAATCGAAAACGCACCGAGCGTTAACGCAAAAATAGCGATGGGGAAGTTTTTCATGATGAGATCACCTTTCTAAACAAATACATAAAAAGGCTTCGGAGAGATCCGAAGCCTTAAGAGTTTATCATACATGGAAATAAGACGCTAGCTGCTCGTTTGCTAATCGGTTTCCAACAAAGAAGGAACCAAACTCGCCGTAACGTGCACTCACTTCATCAAATCGCATTTCGTAAACCAATTTTTTAAATTGAAGCACATCGTCAGCGAAAAGAGTGACGCCCCACTCATAATCATCAAAGCCAACAGAACCTGTAATGATCTGTTTTACTTTCCCAGCATAGCTTCTGCCAATTAAGCCGTGACTTCTCATAAGGGATTTGCGCTCATCCATTGAAAGCATGTACCAGTTGTCATTGCCAGAACGTCTTTTATCCATTGGATAGAAACAGACATATTGAGAAGTAGGAAGCTCTGGATAGAGGCGCGCACGTACATGCGGGTTCTCGTAAGGGTCTCCGCCATCTCCGCCTCCTGCTAAGTAGTTGCTGAGTTCAACAACTGACACGTAAGAATAAGCTGGAATCGTAAACTCAGCTAGTCGTGTCTTGTTGAATTCAAGTTCAATTTCACCTAGTTCTTCCATGGTCGGACGTAAAATCATGAGCATAATATCTGCTTTTTGGCCGACAATACTATAGATTGTTTGGCTTCCAGCCTGATTGTGCTCGGCTGTTTTCCATTTTTCTAATAGACCTGTGAACTCATGAATGATGGCTTGACGCTCATCGCTTGTCAGCAGCTTCCAAGCCGTCCAGTCGATCGTTCTAAAATCATGCAGCGCATACCAACCATCTAGTGTTTGAGCTGCTTCATTTGTTGTATGTTGTTCGCTCATTTATTTCACTCCTATTTACAGTTTTCCATCTGTTCCAACTATAACACAGTTTGTCCAAATGAAGATGTGATCAAAACTTGAACGACGAAAACGCTTTTCTAGAAATTGATTTAATTAGTTTGAAAAATAAGAATTTAAATTGTAAGCGCTATAATGTAAGTTGGTAGTTTGAATTTATGTAGAAGAAGAGTATGCTTAAAAGAGAACGCTTTTTTTGTAAAATCAAGGAGGGTATTGAAGTGGCAGATATTTTTTCAACAGTTCAGGAAAAGGTTGCAGGTAAAGGAGTTAAGATCGTTTTTCCTGAGGGAATGGACGAACGCATTCTAACAGCCGTTCAAAAACTAGCAGATGGCAAAGTATTGCAGCCAATTGTTGTAGGTAAGAAAGAAGAAGTAGAAGCAAAAGCAAAAGAATTAGGTCTTACACTTGATGGTGTTGACGTGTATGATCCTCATACATATGAAGGTTTTGAAGATCTTGTGCAAGCTTTCGTTGAAAGACGTAAAGGCAAAGCGACAGAAGAGCAAGCGAGAAAAGCATTACTGGATGAAAACTACTTCGGTACAATGCTTGTGTATAAAGGTCTAGCAGACGGCCTTGTAAGCGGAGCAGCACACTCAACTGCTGACACAGTGCGCCCAGCACTTCAAATCATTAAAACAAAAGAAGGCGTAAAGAAAACTTCTGGCGTCTTCATTATGGCTCGCGGCGAAGAGCAATATGTGTTTGCTGATTGTGCGATCAACATTGCACCAGACAGCCAAGATCTTGCTGAAATTGCGATCGAAAGTGCAAACACAGCAAAAATGTTTGACATCGAACCACGTGTAGCAATGCTTAGCTTCTCTACAAAAGGTTCAGCAAAATCAGACGAAACAGACAAAGTATCTGAAGCGGTTCGCATTGCAAAAGAAAAAGCACCTGAGCTTGTTCTTGATGGAGAGTTCCAATTCGATGCAGCTTTCGTTCCTTCAGTGGCAGCGAAAAAAGCACCAGATTCCGTCATCAAAGGCGATGCTAGCGTATTTGTTTTCCCTAGCCTTGAAGCAGGAAACATTGGCTACAAAATTGCCCAGCGCTTAGGTAACTTTGAAGCTGTAGGTCCAATCCTACAAGGTCTAAATCAGCCAGTAAACGATCTTTCAAGAGGCTGTAATGCCGAAGACGTTTACAATCTTGCGCTGATTACAGCAGCTCAAGCACTATAAAATAGCATCTCGACTAGAGCAGTCAGTACGATAGATTCGTGCTGGCTGTTTTTTTATTTTGTCCAAATGTGTACAATAAAGGGTGAAAAGAAAACACGAATCGTAGATAAAGTCGATAGGATAGGCAGGTGCTATAATGGAGGATTTAATATATAAACTTCAGCATAAGGTCGCATTTTTAACCGATGCGCAGAGGAGAATTGCAGATTATATCGTACAAAATCCAATGGAAGTCGCTTTTTTAACTGTCGATAAATTGGCGTCAAAAGTCGGGACGAGTACAGCAACGATCATGCGCTTCTCTGCTGCTGTGGGGTATTCCGGTTTTTCTGAATTCCAAAAAGAGCTTCAGTCAGCTATGAAGCATAAAGCCGACCCTCAAACGAGACTTGAAGCGAATCTCAAGCATTCAAATAAGAATAAGCTCCTGCATGACCATGTAGAACTGCAATTTCAAAATATCCAGTATGCACTAGACAATATCACGGAAGAAACTTTTCAGCAGATTGTTGGGAAAATAGCCAGCGCACGCCACGTTTTGTGTACAAGTGTTCGAAGTGGAAGACCTGTTGGTGAGTATCTGTCACTCGGAATCAATCGGTTATTGGGGAATTGCCAATACATTGATGCAGACCAAAGTGATTGGGTGGATGATTTGGTTCATTTCAACTCTAGTGATTTCATTATAGCGGTCAGCTACCCGCGTTATGCAAAACGCATGAAGGATTTATTGGAAGCAGCGAAGTCTTATGGGGTGGAAGTGCTTTTAGTCACAGACAGCTACAGCTCTCCATTAACCAAATATGCACAATATGTATTACCATGTTCCTCAGCAAGTGTAGGCTCTCATAACTCTGTCGTATCTGCTATCTTTATCGTCGATTACATTTTAAGTGCCTTAGCGATGAATGATCCTGAAAGAACAAAACCACGTTTAGATCAAATCAATCATATGTTAACGAAAATGAGTTACCACACAACACATTAGTCGTGTGGAACTCATTTTTTTATTTTTTGAAAGCGCTTTACTAATTGAAAATGAGGTGGTATGATCATATCACAAAAGTAATAAATATTACTTTAATAAAAATAAGTGTAATGAATATAACTCAAAGGGGATGATGGAAACAATGAGTACTGTTCATTTCGTGTCAAATGATCTTATCGCTAGGGCAAAAAAGCTTAACTCGACCTTGCTGTCAGACGTAATGGGATGCACCGGCGCGATGGATCATCAGATCAAACCAGTTGCGAAAGGCATGAATGTAGTCGGCACAGCTTTTACTGTTAGCTTACGGCCAGGGGATAATTTATTTCTTCATCAAGCGATCTACTCTGCTAAAGAAGGAGATGTACTGATTGTTGATGGAAAAGACCATAAGGGTCATGCCTATTTGGGGGAATTGATGGCACATTCAGCAAAGGCTGTAGGAATAGAAGGAATCGTGATTGACGGGCTTGTTCGCGACAAACTCTCTTTAGAGGAGCTGGCTTTTCCAATCTACAGTAAGGGATTTATGCCAAACGGACCTTATAAAGATGGTCCTGGGGAATTGAATCAAACCATCTCGTGCGGCGGTGTCAAAGTAGCCCCAGGTGATCTAGTGATTGCTGACGATGATGGAGTCGTCATCGTTCCAAAGGAAAAGGCGGAACACCTGCTGACACTAGCGGAAGAGAAACAAGCGTATGAACATCAGAGATTAAAAACGATTCAACAGTATGTGGACGAAGGAAAGCAAGACATCAGTCTCTTAGCACCGGCATGGCTGGAAGGCAGAATGAGAAAATTTCAAGGATAGGGGAATCGGTGATGAAAATAGGCTTTATCGGATATGGTGAAGCAGCATATGAGCTGTCAACGGGATTGAAAACAGAAGGATTAAATCAATTTTATGCGTATGATGTCCTATTACAAAGTGAGAAATTAGCTGGCTCGTTGAAAGAAAAAGCATCGAAAACAGGCGTTCAATTAACGAGCAGTATTAGCGAAGTCATTGAGAAATCTGATCTTGTGATTGCAGCTGTACCAGCGAATAAAACCTTAGAAGTAGCACAATCCGTATCGGGAAGTTTGAAAAAGAATCAATTATATGTAGATGTATCGGCATCAACACCAGACATCAAAAAACAAGTAGCAAACGAAATTGAAAAGCAAGAAGCGCTATTTGTAGATGCCGCCATGCTAGGGCCTCTTCCAATCAACAAACACAAGGTTCCGATCACGGCAAGCGGCAGTGGAGTTGACCAATTCATGAAAGTAATGAATGCTTATGGTATGAATATCACAAAAATTAGTGACCAGCCAGGAGATGCTTCGGCACTAAAGCTAATCAGAAGCATTTATATGAAGGGGATTGTCGGTCTCTTGATTGAATTTTTGGAAATTTCCAAAAAATATAATGTGGAACATCAAGTAATTTCTTCACTAAGCGATACAATCGATAGCAAAAGTTTTGAAGAGACCATGAACCGTCTTGTGACAGGGAGTGCATTGCATGCAAAAAGACGGGCGGTTGAGCTGCTTGGCTCTATTGAAATGCTAGATGAAGCAGAGATTGATGCTAGTATGTCTCGGGCGGCACAACAGAAGCTTGAGAGATTAGCAGGCTTTCACTTTGCTGAACGATTTGACGGGGTAAAACCTGCTAGCTGGGAAGAAGTCATTGACGTGATGCAGCAAGGGGAATAAATTGTAAGCGTTTTATTTAATAAAGGGGAGGCGAAGAAACGATATGGGTTTTATTGCGTTGATTGTGTTCATAGCTGTCATCATTATATGGAATGTTATGGTGAAACGGAATATGGGAGAAGCCATGCTACTAGGCTTTATTGCGACCACATTATTTGGCGGATTGGATGCGTTAAGACTTTTCTGGGATGGTTTAATATTTGCATCCACATATGAGGTGCTTTATGCAGCTGTCGCATTTGTATTCATGGCCTATTTAATCGAAAAGTTGGAATTAATTCATGCACTCTTACGAATCCTAAATTCGGTTGTAGGTAAACTTCCTGGCGGAGCGGCTTATATGAGTACGTTAGGTTCAGCAGTGTTAGGCGCTCTTTCAGGTTCAAATTCTGCAAACACAGCTGCGACTGGCTCTATCACCGCCTCTTGGATGATTAAATCCGGGTGGAGCCGGACCCACACGGCCACGATTCTAGCAGGGAATGGCGGACTTGGAGCGGCACTGCCTCCGAACTCTTCCATGTTTATCATGCTTGGGTTTGCACCAGTTGCCGCCCTTGTATCTGAGGGAGATTTATATATTGCCCTTCTAATAGGAGGACTGTATCAAGTCGTATACCGATTTATTTTGGTGTATCTTCTGGTGAAAAAGAATAAAATTCAGGCCATGCCGCCAGATGATATTCTTCCTTTCTGGGAAGCGGTAAAACAAGGGTGGAAGTCGATCTTTATTTTTTTCGGTGCCTTGATTCCTATCATGATCACCATTGGTCCGTTGGCAAACTACTTAAAAAGTAATCCAAACATCGGACCGGAGGCAATGGATCAAATTTCTTTAATTACGTGGATTCCGATTCTCATGATATTAATTAGTCTAACAATTGGAAGAAGCAAGGCGTCTGCTTTAGATTGGTCTCAATTTTTCAAATCAGCCATTCCTAAATTCACAACGATTGGCGCTTTGATGCTGTTTGCAGTGGCTGCTAGTCAAGTGCTTGCTGAATTAGGGCTCGCAGATGATTTGACGCAAATCACATCAGTACTTGCCATTCCGAAATGGCTCATGGTGCTCATTGTGGGTGTTCTTGTCACACTGGTGGCAGGCCCTCTATCTTCAACAGCGACATTAACAGCAGTTGGGCTTGTCTCATTTTCAGCTTTAATCTCAGTTGGAGTGGACCCAGTTGTGGCTGTAGTTGCCATTCTTGCTTTTTCATCAACTGAAGGCGCTTCCCCGCCTGCATCAGGGTCCATATTTATCGCTTCTGGTCTTGCAGGGGCCAGACCAGAAAAAACCTTTATCCCACTGATCCTCTATTATATGCTTCCGATCGTTGGTATTGGCTGGCTCATTGGAATGGAGATACTTCCCGTATAGAAAGGAGAAACAGATGAGAGTATTGATGGAATTGTTATTTAAAGTGCTGCTTGTCCTATTTCTAACGTCAGGAACGTTGTTGGTATTCGGTCAAATACTAGGAATTCTCTTGCAAAAGGGAGATATGATCATTGCTAGTACGAACCTATTTAAAAACCCAACACTGGTGTTAAGTGCCTTTTTTAGCCTTGTCGGGTTTTCACTCCATTATATACCTGAGAAAAAAGACGCTGCATGTAACGATCATGGCTCAGCATCAGTCACTGAAACTTTAAAATAAGTATCAAAAGCTGGATCCTATCGAAGGATTCAGCTTTTTTTATGTGAATTAGGTGTAAAAACCCAATACATACGATTCATTTTTAAGTGAATTCGTTTTCAATCATATGCCTCTTGTGCTAGTAAATGGTAACATAACGAAGGACTATTTGAGGAATAGGGGTGTTGACGATATCTGGAACCATCATCGGATATAAAACGGCCTTGTATTCGTTAAAGGCAGACATATCCATAAAAAAAGAACAAATCATAGAACTGAGCATATGCCGAAAAGAAGTGAAAGAGGCAAAGTCTGCTCTGGCAGATGCTAACAAGAAAATGACTCATCCAGATCTGACATCACATACATGGTTTGGCCATCTCGCAGATACGTTTGATGACATTCGAGACGAGATGGCATCCGCCAGTCAAGAGATAAAAAGTGTACAGCTGACCAATCTAGTGAACCGAATTGATGAGAAAATTAGCGACTTAAAATCAGAGATCCATTCATTAGAACATGAAATTCATTCGGTTGAAAGAAAAATAGAGAAAGAAAAGCAGAAACAACTGGAAGAAAAAAGAGGGTAGTCACATGAGCAGAGAAATTAAAATAGATGCCAGTCAGGTCAAACGAGTATTGCAGCATGCAAAACAATCAGGCGCTCAAATGAATGCAACACTTCCAACAACCATCAAAGGAAGAAATCAGCTCCTGACGGCAGACACATTAGAAAAAATCAATCAGCAGTTGAACGAATTAAGTACATCCTATATAGACATTCTTCAGAAACAACTTGTACAAACAGAACAAGCGGTGAACACCATGATCGAAACGGACAAGGCGCTTGCTTCCAGCAGTAAAAGAAAATAAAGGAGAACGCAATGAAAACCCTTGATGCTTTTGCGCTAATAAACGGAATTGACCAAACGCTGAATACATTAAAGCAGCAATCACAACAGATTAGCTCCATAGAAAAACAAATCCAACAGATCATCTCACTTGATGACGCACTAAAGGGAGAGGCAGGACAAGCCATCCGAGCATTTTATACAGAATGCCATATTCCTTTCTTGCAATTCTTTCAGGTTGTCATTGAGGAATACAGTTCTGCGCTCAAACAAACAAAGCAGGCACTTCATGCCCTTGAATCAAATCAACACGGTTTTATTTCACAAACATTCATCGAACACGAACTTGATTCAGGTTTAAAAAAAGCGGAGCGAGCGATTTCTGACATTGTTTCAGATGTGAGCCAGGCGATCGGCAGGGTCAGTCATATCGTTCACTTGCCTCATGTAGACGAGTCTGCTTTTCAACAGAGCTATCAAAAAGCGTGGCTTGAGGCATCCAGAACCATTGGACTGCTCCATGCCTTTGACAGAGAACAAACAAGTGCTATGAACGAAACAACAAGTGCATTGCAAACAATGAAGCAATACATCAATACTTTAAGCACCATGTTCACTGGTCCAAAAATCGACATCACGAGCTATCAAAAAGGATCTATTTTCAAAAATGGAAAAGAAGAAAAAATAAGCAGCACCATCAGTGGATTGAATGACAAAATAGACAACACGAAAGAAAACCCGATGATGATCATGCTGAAGAAGCTGAGAGAGAAACAACAGGCGAATGTGGAGACGGTTGTTCGGGACGAATCTCATAAAAACATTAATCAACAAGTCACAGCAAACGATCCATCACTTACGACATTGCAAAGGGAAGCTGTGAACGGGAAAAACAAGATTCATAGAGACATCAGGGTCATAAATGGTAAACTATACAACGTCAAAGGCATTAAAAAATTAAAAGAATTCGATATAGCAGATGAAGTCGTCACCGACTCATCCGATATTGATTTTATTGGCGGCCGATACACCGTTTACGCCAATAAACAAATCATCCGAACGTATATCGCAAACGGTGAAGTTAGAATAGAAGAAGTAGACAAAATCCCAGAAAGCCGGAGCCGAGGCAATGCGAAACGCATATTAGACGGTGAAGTTGTCTCAACAACCGAAAACATCATCCTAGAATACAGCGGAATCTATGACGGTTATCGAGCCGTCACCGGCAAAGACCCAGAAACCAGCAAAAATATTAGTAGCACAGAACAAGCTCTGTCCGCAGCTTCTATTATCTCAATCACGAAAATAGTGAAGGTTGGGAAATATGTTTTTAGGTTGGAGCAAGGGAAGAATGTGAAGAGGGTTAAAACACCTGCTTACGGTAAACAATCCGTACCTAAAGGACCTTACCGTGAAGTAAATGGTTTCCCTGCAAAAGTAAAATCAGGAGCTCAAGAAAAACATATTCCGGAAACACCAAATTACAAGCAAGAAGTAGCAAACGGAAAAAAGAAAAGCATTTTTTACGGAGATAATAAAAAGGCACAAGAATTGCTTGATAAATACGCTGGTAGAGGGGAATTCCTAAAAAACGGGAGAGAAGTTATAGATTTTGGTCAAAAGATAGGAAAGACTTATGATATGAAAACTCAACAATATATAGAGACTACTAGAGGCACAATACATTATTCAAAAGATGGTGCTCATATCGTACCTTCAAAACCATTAGAATTAAATTAAAAAGGTGGATACTTATGGAATATAACCCTTTAATAAAAACATTAGATGATTACGGCGGGGAAGAGCTGATATTAGAGTGGGGTAACGGATTAAAGATCATAGGGAAACCAGACACACTTTACGAAACTGATAATGGGTTAGAGGATGATGATATCAATTACGTTGAATATTATGCCGTTGCTTTTAGAGTAGAGAACATCATATCGTCTCCAAATAAAGAAAGCAGAGTGTATGATTGGTTGATAGGAGAAGAAAGGTCTTTAGTAGAAATATCCCTTTATGATGATCCACCTAATGCAGTGTATTTAGCAAACGGTCAAAAGTTATGGGAATTATCCCTTGAAGAATAAAAACAATAGGTGTAATAAGAGCCCTCTGTAAGAGGGTCTTTTGTATATTCGAAATATAACGATTCGAGCATCGGCTTTGATTTTGTTCCAAAAAGCTGTAAATAGGAGAACAAAATGAACAAAAAACAAGAACTAACGAAACAAATCCAAACGGTCATCAACATCCTAGAAAAAGAATATTCGCAAGAGATCCATCAAGGTGTACTTGAATTAATATATAGAAGATACAAGAATGCCCAAAGAATCATGCAAGCCAATGATGATCTCCAAAAGATCTTTATCATTGGCGGAGTTAGGGCTTACTTGGATAGTCATAATGACTATCTAAATCCATTCTTAGATGAATTACATAAAGCGGAAAGTCTACTAAAAGAATTGTTGTATTGATTATATAGTGATAGGTAGAAGTCTTTGTATTAGAAAGCGATGCAAAAACACAGAAAGGAATTCGTATGAATCAGAAAAAACACATCAACAAAAAAACAGTCAATTGGCTATTAAGCATCAGTGTTCTTCTCGTCATTGGGACAGCTTTTATGAGAGGGGTTTATGTCCCACATGCCGGTTCGGTTTATCGGGGTTTTCCCATTGATTGGCTAGTCCTGCATTCAAATTATGGTGTTGAATTTCTATTTTTTGGTTTTATACTCGATGTCATCATTTTCTATTTTCTATTAAAGGTGCTCCTGCGGGTGTATAAAATGATTATGACAAAATCAGCTGAATAAACGCTAGTTCAACCTTTTAGGAGGCTTTCAAAATGATTCATTTTTCTCAGATTCCCAACCTGGTCATAAACAAACCAGCAAGTGATATACATATCAAAGAGGCAGAAGCTGAACTAAATATGATGTTTCCTTATGCCCATCAAGTCTTACTGAAACAATCAAATGGATGTTCCATTGGAGGCGACCTGCTTTTATACGGAACTGAAGACATAGTAGAACGCAATAAAACATGGGAAGTCCATCATTATGCCAGCGGCTATGTAGCCATTGGTGACGATGGCGGCGGGCGAGTATTTCTTATGCGGCAGGCAGAAGAAGAGAAAAAAGTGTGGATCGTCGATGCTGGTGTGATGGACCCTCAGCATGCGGAATTGGTGGCTGAAGACTTGTTAAGCTGGGTAAGTCACGGCTGTTTCATAGAAGTTTAGTCTATTAAGGAGATGATCGATTTGCCGTGGAACACATTGATCGCTGCATGCCTCGTGGTTGGGGTTCCTGTCGTTTTGATTGCAGCTGTTTATTTCATTTCGAAAAGGAAGAACAAGAAAACCAAATCCAGTTGAAAAGCTCTGTGACGTTCCTTGTCATAGAGCTTTTTTCTCTCTCATTCTCCCTCCATGTTATAATAAACACAGTTTATGAACGAGAGGATATGCAGGACATGAAAAATGAACCTATTGAGTTATTGACGCAGCCGACATGGCGAATCATAGATCAATCGAGCCTTGGTCTCTATGTAGACCCAAAGCAATCTTTTGCGATGGATGATACGCTTTGTGCGTCGGTCGGGAAAGGACTCTCACCAGCGACAGCGCGTTCTTGGGTGCACCACAATACGATCGTTCTTGGGATTCAGGATACAAGACTTCCATTTCTCCAAGATGGTGTAAAGCTTCTTGCGAAAGAGGGATATCGCGTGATTGTGCGCAATTCAGGCGGTCTTGCTGTTGTGCTGGATGAAGGCGTACTGAATGTGTCTTTAATCTTTGCGGAACAAAAGAAGGGCATTGATATTGACCGAGGATATGATGCGATGGTGGAATTGATCCGCCGGATGCTGTCGATGTATGAGGTGGACATTGAAGCCTATGAAATTGTCGGCTCTTACTGTCCAGGTAGCTACGATTTGAGCATCAATGGAAAGAAATTTGCCGGCATTTCTCAGCGTAGATTACGCGGAGGGGTCGCTGTGCAGATCTATTTGTGTGCAGATGGAAGCGGCCGGGAACGAGCTGATTTGATTCGCCGTTTTTATGAGGCGGCCTTAAAGGATAAACGGCATGAGGTGAAAGCGGTATTCCCTGATATACAGCCTGATACGATGGCATCCCTATCAGAATTAACTGGAGAACCCATTGACTGTGCGCTTCTCATGCGTCTTTTACTAGAAGAACTTCAAAAGCTGAGCGAGCAACTGACCGCTTCAGGGTTGACCACCGAGGAACAACTGGAGTTTGAGAAAAACATGACGCGGATGATTGAGCGGAATGAGAAAGTGTTCTCGTAAACATATCTTTCCAGCCATCTTAAAAATAGGGGTGATGTAATGGAAATGAAACTTCTGAAAGCGATTGAACTTCGAGAAAATGGACATCTTCAAGAATCCAATGACATGCTCATCCGTCTTGTAGAAGAGTATCCAGATCATGCCTCCATTCACTATCAATGTGCTTGGAGCTATGATGTGTTAGGGAAGGAAAAACAAGCTGTCTTTTTTTATGAGAGGGCCCTTGAGCTAGGTTTGTCTTCAGAAGAAAGAGAAGATGCTTTCTTAGGATTAGGAAGTACATACAGAACCTTAGGGGAATATGAAAAGTCAAAACAAATATTCCTCCATGCGATGGAAGCTTTTCCGCATAATAAAGCCATTCAAACGTTTTATGCCATGACTTTGTATAATTTAAATGAATATAGCAAAGCCATGGAAATACTATTGAACTGTTTAACTGAGACGACAAACGATCCTGCTATTTTGAGTTATCGAAAGGCCATTGATTTTTATTCAAATCAGTTAGATCGATTGTGGAAATGATTTATATAGAAATGGAGGGGCAATGTAATGGAAGAATCCCCTCCTTTGCTATGACATTTTATATGTGATAGTCCTTTATGACATAAGAAAGAAGGAAAATGTTTTGTCACTCATCACCACGTATTACCCGCTGTTTATGCTTTGTATTTTGTCTCTGTTGTATATGATATATCGTATCCAGCCAATGGCCTCTACTGTGAAAAAAGTCATCATTGTGCTATGTGTGTTAACAAATGCTGCCTATATTTGCTGGCGCCTCTTCTTTACATTGCCGCATGAAGGTACTTTTAATATTGTCATGGGCATTTTGCTTGTTGCCTGTGAATGCATTGGGTTTATCCAGCTGCTTGTGTTTTATACACTGGTTTGGAAGCCTTCAAATCGGAAACAAGTCATGATCAGTGATCTTGACAGGCTGCCAACAGTTGATATTTTCATAGCTACATATAATGAACCGATTGAGGTGCTGAAACGCACTGTTGCAGGTTGTTTGAATCTCTCTTATCCGAAGGAAAGCGTTCAAATTTATTTATGTGATGATGGCAATAGGGAAGTTGTAGAGCAGCTTGCTTCTGAGTTTGGTGTTCATTATCTGACAAGAACAGATAACAGATTTGCTAAGGCAGGTAATTTAAATCATGCGATGTCTCAAACGGATGGGGAGCTGATTCTGACGCTTGATGCAGATATGGTCCCTCTTCCTTCATTTTTAGAAAAAACAGTGCCCTATTTTCATGATGGAGCAACTGCGTTTGTTCAAGTTCCACAGGCGTTTTATAACGAAGATCCTTTCCAATATAATATGTTCTCGAAAGATCGAATTCCAAATGAGCAGGACTTCTTCATGCAAACTCTCCAAGCTGGTAAGGATCGGTTTAATGCCGTCATGTATGTTGGGAGTAATACGGTTTTTAGAAGAACGGCATTAGATGAAATTGGCGGATTTGCGACTGGAGTGATTACAGAAGACATGGCAACAGGAATGCTTCTCCAGGGGAAATTCAAATCTGTGTCTGTCGGAGAAGTATTAGCCGTCGGTCTGGCACCTGAAAGCTGGCTTGATCTGTTAAAGCAAAGAGATCGCTGGTCGAGAGGGAACATTCAGTGTGCCCGTAAGTTTAATCCTTTGAAGGTGCGCGGCTTAACGCTGATGCAGAGAGTTCTTTATTTAGATGGCATTGTGTATTGGTTTAACGGTTTGTTTAAAATGATTTATATTCTCACACCGATTTTGTTTTTATTGTTTGGTATTCAAAGTTTCTGGGCAGATTTCCAGTCCGTTTTCATGTTTTGGCTGCCGGCGTTCTTTAGCTCGTATTTAGCATTTAAACTTGTGTCGAATCAAAAAAGTATGTTTTGGAGTCATATTTATGAAAGTTCAATGGCATTCCACTTAGCTGGTGTGGCACTCAGTGAACTGTTCTTGAAGAAACGGGTTGAATTTCTGGTGACACCGAAGGGAATTCAGACGGACAAAAGGCATTTTCATTTGAAAACGATGATTCCCCATCTGCTCTTCTTGCTGCTCTCATTGCTTGCCCTTGTGAAAATAGGGTACGATGTGAAGGTAAATGGGACGATGAACGCTGATCTCATGTTGATTAATATTTTTTGGGTGCTTTATAACGGTGCAGGTTTATTCATGGCACTGCTTGTGGCGTTTGATCGACCGCGTTATCGGAAATCAGAGCGATTTATCATTGAAAAAGAGGGGCATCTTCGTTCTGATCATCAAGATCAGTCTATTGCTTGTTTTCTACTAGATATGAGTGATTCAGGTGCGCGTCTATCCATTCCATTGGACCAAGCGTCTTCTCTATATCAAGGACAAACCCAATTATTTTTTTCAGAGAATGAAAGTGTGGCGTGTGACGTGGTTTGGAGCTATCCAGAGGGAGACAAGCTGATGGTTGGTGTTGCTTTTACTGACACACAAAAATCAGAGTATTTATCACTGATCCGTTTCTTATTCACACGAGAGCATGTAGCGATGACGGATCGTGAGAAAAAATCATATGCCGTTCGGACGTTTCTCCGCTTTTTAAGAGAAACGGAGAAGGTACCAAAGGCTCTGCGGCGCAAATGGATGAGAAGGCCATTGCAAGGTGTGACAGGCACGATCGCCTATGAGGACCGACTAGAAGAGAAGGTGCCGGTGATCATACATGATATCAGTTTATCTGGGTGCAAAATTGAGTTTGAAGATTCAATTGAATTAAATGGGCAAGTGCTGATCACCATTGACACAGAATCTCTAACGGATCAGCCGGCGATTGCGATTTGGACATCACAAAAGCGAGGTCGTACAATGGCCGGACTCAAGTTTGTTCAGCCTGAAATCAAGCAGATAGAAGAAAGAGAGGGAGTGGTTTCTTGAAATCTAAAAATGGCGGTTACCTCTATTTACTATGGCTTCCTGTCATCATAGGAGCCGGTTACGGCATTTCGCTTTTCGTGCCGTTTCTTCAGCCTGTACTGACGCTTGGTATCGCAGGGCTTTATATTTTTATCTTTGGTGATTTTCAGGTGAGGCAAGTTAGGTATATTTTTATGTTCGTCTTCTTGATCAATGTCCTTTTTAGCGTGATGCTATTTTTGGATATTTAAAAAAGTGCTTCCCGCAGATGGGGAGCACTTTTTGGTTATTCAGCCATTTTTTCAAGGTTGCCGTTCCGGTCCATTTTAAAGGTTGGTGCGGCACTGTCGTCCTCTTCAAACAAAACTAGTTTTCTTGCACGGTTCATGATTTTGACGAGTGTTTCATAATCTTCTTGAATGGTGAGCTGATCCTTTTCAAGCTTTTTCACTTCAGCTTCTAGTTGAGACACTTTATGTGAAAGTTCGTTGTTTTCTCGTTTTAACCGGCTGTTTTCCATCCGTAAGGCAGATGATTGCTGTCCATCGCCTTCATAGCGGCGTAAGAAATCAATGATATCCTCAATGGTTAACTCTTGGCGCTGCCCAAATGGATTGGCTTCTGGCTTTTTCTCTGTCACTTGAGAAGCCTGTGACAATAAATGTGATAAACTAGCTAACTCTTCATTGTAGCTTTGATCCACAAACTGAAGCTGTTCGGCTGTTTCGGCTGCAGGTGCAAATGTTTCTTCTTGCGCAGGTTCCAGTTCTTGAGAGAACTCTTCCTGTGTGATCGTTTCTTCAACTTGCGGCTGATAGAGCAAACGTTTTTTCGCAGGCTGTCCATTGCCGAGTGCACGCATGCGTTGTTTACGCTGTTTTTTGGCAAGTGCCAATGCTTTTTCATATTGATGCCTCACGACAGCATTCCATCTAAATCCGCATGCCGCTGAGGTACGGTTTAGCTTGTCTCCAACTTCTTCAAATGCGTTCAGTTGTGTACTGCCCTCTCTGACGTGACGTAAGACGGTTTCTGCCAGAAGGAGATCATTTTCCTCTGACCAAGCATCTTGTCTTTGTTTTGACATGTGTTTAAACCCCCATAAGATTTGATGGTATTAGATTAGCCAAGTTGAAGAAGGTTTATACAAGTTTGCTAAAAGGATAGTGGGAAATACTAGCTTTTATGTGAATACGTCTCTGTGCTGACAATGCTTCTTGCAACTCCAGTCGCTTCGATGTACAATGTTGGGTGGTATATTATTCACTCTTAGTTGTCCAACTGTTTCATATAGAATGAAGTTTCATCATTGAAAGGAAGCGTAAGAACATGGCTAATGAGTTTCGCGTATGTGACGATTGTGATGCGACGAACCTAAAAACGTTATTGCCTCGACTTAAATCGGTTGACCCTGATGCAAAAATTGAGATTGGCTGTCAATCGTATTGCGGTCCAGGACGAAAAAAGGCTTTTGCGTTTGTGAACAATCGCCCATTATCCGCACCAACAGAAGATGAGTTACTCGAAAAGGTTCAAAAAAAAGTCAAATAAATGTCACTGAATGTGTTCAGTCGACCTAAAAAGAGGTCCGTCCCTGTCAGGTCGGGCTTTTTACGTCCGTTCAATCTATGAGAACACATTCGCCAGCAAATTCAAGGATGTTTTCGGGAAAAGTTACCCGATATAATAGAAACACGTCTTAAAAAAAGAGGGACGAAACGATGGCGTATCCAAAAGGGAAATTATCCGAAGAAAAGGTATTTAAAGATCCTGTGCACCGCTATGTTCACGTACGGGATGCATTGATATGGGATTTAATCGGAACGAGAGAGTTCCAGCGCCTTAGACGAATTAAACAGCTAGGCACCACTTATTTAACGTTTCATGGGGCAGAACACAGCCGATTTAATCATTCACTCGGTGTATACGAGATTGTCAGACGAATTGTGGATGATGTGTTTAAAGGAAGACCCGAATGGGATGAAGGGGAGCGTGAGCTTGTACTGAGTGCCGCCCTGCTTCATGACCTTGGACATGGTCCGTTTTCTCATTCCTTTGAAAAGGTCTTTCATTTAGATCATGAATCGTTTACAAGAGATATCATTTTAGGGCAGACGGAAGTAAATGAAGTGCTGCGCCGGGTCAGTGCCGATTTTCCAAAGCATGTAGCAGAAGTCATTGCCAAAACGTATCAAAACAAACAGGTGGTCAGTTTGATTTCAAGTCAAATTGATGCCGACCGAATGGATTACTTGCAGCGTGATGCTTACTATACAGGCGTCAGCTATGGTCACTTTGATATGGAACGTATTTTACGCGTGATGCGTCCAAGAGAAGATCAGATTGTGATGAAACAGAGTGGGATGCATGCCGTAGAGGATTATATTATGAGCCGCTATCAAATGTACTGGCAAGTGTATTTCCACCCAGTGACACGCAGTGCGGAAGTCATTTTAACAAAAATTCTCCATCGTGCAAAAGAGCTGCATGAAACGGGATATATTTTCACACATGCTCCTGTGCATTTTTATTCAATTTTTGAAGGAAATGTCACCACAGAGGACTATATTAAGCTGGATGAATCCATTGTCTTATTTTATTTTCAGGCGTGGGAAGATGAAGAAGATCACGTGCTGGCTGATTTGTGCCGCCGTTTTATGAACCGCCGTTTATTCCAATATACAGAGTTTAATCCAAACGAAGAAATGACGAAATATTTCAAGCTCACTGCTTTGTTCAAAGAAGCGGGAATTGATCCTGACTATTATTTAGTGGTCGACTCTTCCTCTGATTTGCCTTATGACTTCTATAGACCGGGTGAAGAAGAAGAACGGCTGCCGATCCACCTCTTGACGCAAAGTGGTCATATTAAAGAACTGTCGAGACAGTCAGATATTGTTGACGCCATTTCCGGTAAACGAAGAACCGATCATAAACTTTATTTCCCGATGGACTTAATTGTAGATATGTCGGAAAAAGCTGAAGAAAAGAAGGCGATCATGAAGCTGCTTGGATTGGGATAAGGAAGTACTGAAAAAGGAGATGTCGGGAATTTGTTGAAAGAGCATGCAAAGTTGATGAAGGTGTTCTCTGAATCTGGGGAAATCGTTGGACGGAAGAAGCTGCAAAAAATGATTTACATAGCAAAAAAGCTAGATTTGCCTTTTTACGAGAAATACGATTTTCATTTTTATGGCCCCTATTCAGAGGAGTTGACGCTCAGAATTGAAGAGCTGTGCAACCTTGGATTCTTGGACGAAATGAAGGAAAAAAAGGGCGGATACTATCAATATCGCTATTCGCTGACGGACAATGGGAAAGAGTTTCTCGATCAGTGTGAAGTGGACATGCCTGACCTCAAAGTGCTGACGCAGCAGATGAATGAGCAATCGTCTCGTTTTCTAGAGCTTGTCTCAACGATTTTATACTTTGATGATCTGCCAAAAGATGAGGTAAAGGAAAAGGTCTTCACCATTAAAAGCAAGCAGCGCTATACGGACGAAGAATTTGAGGCAGCTCTTGCTTATATTGATCAGTTGAAGGAATTGAACTAACTTTTCAAAAGCCCAATTTTTGGGCTTTTTTTGTTTTGTAAGACCCGGACCGAAAGCGCTATTTTTGAATGAAATGTGTGTCAAAATATCCGAAAAATTAGTGAAAATGACATGTTTCGACTTTCTTCCTGTATATCCAATTCCCTGTTTTTGACTGAATAGAAGGAAAATGGTGAATTTTCAGTGAATATATAACCTTGTGAAAAACAAAGGAGGGATAGGAATGAAAAAGCGTTCAGTCTTTTTGTCATTTTTATTGGTAGGTAGTTTGTTACCGGGGGTAAGTTCAGCTTCTGCACCAGTTACAAGTGCAGGTCATGGGCATGATCATGGTCATGCGCCGTTTGAAACACATATTAGTGAAGGGTTGCCAAAGGCAAACGATTTTAAAGATTTGACGAAGGCACCTCCTATTGAAAGAGATGTGACAACCAAGATTTTAGATGAGTCTGGTAAACAGGTAGGGTCTAGAACCTTTAAAGCAAATACAGGAGATTCGATTTCAACAAAAGCTAGTACAGGCAGTCAGAAAGTGACCGTCTATGCAGTAGCTGATGCGCAGTATCGTGCGAAATATAGTGATTGGCAGACACGCATTGTCAGCATCATTGAGCAAGCGGATGTGACATTTAACCGTGATCATGATGTGGACTTTGTTGTACAAGCCGTAGGGTCTTGGACGTCCTCAGGATCAAATTCATCACAAATTTTGTCTAACCTTCAGCGCAGCTTTGATGGCAGAGGATACGATTTTGTCACAGGATTTACAGCAAATCCAAACTTTGATGCTGGCGGAATCGCTTATGTTTACAATAGTGCACCGAGCGGAAGTGCATTCAGTGTCAACCTTGATCAAGGAACAGCGAATACAGCAAAAGCGGCTACACATGAATACGGCCATAACTTTGGTTTGCCGCATGACCCTCAAGGCAGCGGAATTGTCTGCTTAATGAATTATGATTATTCTTACACTGTCGATTACTTCGATGCGGCTCATAAAAATCAAGTGAACCGTAATAAAGCTTGGTACAGATAAGGTAAGAGACAAAAGGACAAACACCGAAAAAGTGTTTGTCCTTTTTATATGCTTACAGGTCGCTCATTCGCTTTCCTGCTACAGCATAATGTTCTTTTTTCATTTCTTCAATAATGACAGAGACTTTTTCTGCACCTGCGCCTGTTGTTTCAACAACGGCATCTGTGACTTTCTCCACAAGAGCTCTTTTCTGCTCATCTGTTCTTCCTTCAAGCATTTGAACGGTGATAATCGGCATGATGGCAACCTCCTTTTTCCTGTAGTGCTACGCTTCCCTTTAGTTTAAGGGACTTCTTATAGTATACTGAATGAAGTAAATCATTGTATAGAAAGAAAGAGGGATTCATGCCTTTGGACCAATTTCTTGTTTATCCATTAGAACTGATTCCATATGTCGCCATTACGCTTGTTGTGGCTTTTACGATGCACGAGCTGGCGCATGCATATGTTGCGTATCGTTTTGGAGATCCGACAGCTAAAAATCAAGGCAGACTGACGCTCAATCCATTGAAGCACCTTGATGTTTTCGGGACGATCTTGATCTTTGTGGCTGGGTTTGGCTGGGCGAGGCCTGTACCTGTGAATCGGTACCATTTCAAAAACCCACGTCTCGCAGGGATATGTGTGTCGATCGCTGGACCATTAAGCAATTTGGTTTTGGCATTTTTGGGCTTTTGTGTGTATGCGCTTCTTCAGAAATTTGGTGGGGAGTCGCTCATTCGCTTTGAGCCGGGGGTCGATTATTTCTTCCAAATCTTTATTAACTTGAACGTGATTTTGTTCCTATTTAACTTATTACCGATCCCGCCGCTGGATGGATATCGTATTATTGAGGATGTTGTCAGTCCCGGCATCCGTGCAAAGATGACGCAGTTTGAACAGTATGGAATCATCATTTTCCTCATCTTTGTCATCACACCGCTAGGTCAGTTTGTTTTTGTTCCGTTGATCGGAATGCGGGATCAAATCATATACTGGTTTAATCTTATTTTGAAGCCGCTGCTTTAGGAGGTTTAATGAATGGAAGGTAAAAAGAAGAAACCAATTGGTTTTAATATCATTAAAAAAACAGATGCAACGGATGGACATGGAGGTTTTGGAGCAGGTGCCCTCAGCCTTGATAATATCTCGCCGGTGATCATTGATGTGGAGGAAAAGGAAGCCGTCATTGATATTGGTGCGATGCATGCAAGAAGTGCCGTCGAAAAAGGAATTAAATTTTTAAAAACCAAAGAAGAGGTACCTAACGGAAAACCTTACTGGCTCGTATGGGTGACGATTGACCGTAGAGAAGAGGGGCCATATTATGCTGGTGTCACAGCTTGTGAAATGACCGTTGACCGCTCGATTCGCAGAGGATATAAGTCGCTTCCTGAGCATGTGAATTTAATGGATAAATCCATGAAGCGTAAAATCGTTGTCAGTCATATGGATGATGGTTCGAAAAAGGTGCTCGCTGATTTCTTGAAGAGTCACAATGAGGCGTTATGGGAAGCATCCACAGATGAATTAAAAGAAGGATTGGCTGTTCCTGAGTAATTGTGAAATTTTTGTGAAGAATGATGAATGGATACCAATTCCAGTCGTTTTTTCAGTAAACTGGTGTTAAAGCTAGGACATGGAGAATCCCGAGATGCAGATCTCGGGGTTTTTCATGTCCATTTTTAACGCTTCAGCCACTTTTCCCACCATTTCTTAGGCTGTTGATCCTGAGCCGTGTCTTGCTCAGATGCTTTGTTCTCGGCACCGTAGCAGACACCGGTCGGCTCCGTTCCTTCTATAAAATAGGTAAATACCTTTGATTCGCATCCTGGGCCTGCGAGATCACCCGTTTTTGGATTGATATATACGCCTTTTACACCGTCTGGCGGCATGAAGGAGGAGGCTGGCTGGTTTGAGAGGGCTGATTCCATAAAGGAAGCCCATATCTTTTTCGCATAGGCGGTTTCTTTGACCGAGTCAATGGTGCGTCCTTTATCGTAGCCGGTCCACACACCTGTGACGAGCTGGGGAGAGAAGCCGATCATCCAGCTGTCAGCGCCTGTCGTCCCTGATTTTCCTCCATAATTTCTGGTAAGATCTTTTGAAATGGTACGACCTGTGACACTTGTATAGCCATTTAATTGATCATTGAACATCCCTGACATCATGTCAGTGGTGACAAATGCTGCTTTTTCATCTAGTACTTGCTCTCGTTTTTGTTTCTCCTCAAAGAGTACGTTGCCCTTTGCGTCCGTTACTTTCGTAATAAAGGTTGGTTTGACGCGTTTTCCTCCATTGACCAGCATCGCGTAAGCATTGGTCATTTCGATTGGTTTGACAGGTGAAGTACCTAGCGCAAGTGAAGGCACTTGATCTAGTTTTTCGTGAATCCCGAACGTTTTGCCTGCACGTACAAGCTGTTCCATTCCTAAAAATAGATGGGTTTTGACCGCATAAATGTTATCAGATAGAGCCAAAGCTTGAAGCATCGTAATACCGTCATTGGCGTAATAGCCATGATAGTTGCTTGGTGAATAAGCGGCGCCGCTTCCTTGCTCATCGAGTTCAAAAACAGTTTCTTCACTGCGCATCACCGTTGCTGGAGTGAACCCATTTTGCAAAGCCATGTAATAGAGAAGTGGTTTCATTGTTGAACCCGGCTGTCTTTTTGCTTGTGTGACACGATTGAATGGGCTTTTCTCGTAATCTCTCCCGCCTATGAGGGCGAGTACATGCCCTGTTTGGGGATGGATGGCAGCAAAGCCGATTTGGATATCTGATTCAGAATCCATGATGTTGGTTAAAGTCTTTTCAGCGATTTTTTGTAATTCAGGTTGTAAGGTCGTTTCGATATGAAGACCATACGTTTCAATTTGTTCCTCGGTTAAACCCAGCGTTTGTTTCAGTTCGCGAATGACATCATCATAAAAATACGGGGCCAACTTTGCTTGCAGCTGCTTTTGCTTGAGCGGGCGATAGGACAGCTTTTCCTTGCTGGCATCAGCAGCCGCTTTTTTTGTGATCATGCCATCCTCTTGCATTTGCTTTAGGATCATCTTTTTTCTTGCTTCGGCTCTTTCTTCGTTCACATAAGGGGAGTAGAGAGAAGGCCCCTTTGGAATACCGGCAAGCAAGGCAGACTCAGCTAAAGTTAAGTTCTTCGCTTTTTTCCCAAAGTAAAGGCGAGATGCCGCTTCCACGCCGTATGCGCCGTGGCCATAATAAATGGTGTTCAAGTATCCTTCTAATATCTCATCTTTTGTATAGTTTTGTTCTAAGCGGATCGTGTAAAAGGCTTCATTCCACTTTCGCTTCCATGTTTTATCATGATCTAAATATAAATTTCGTGCGTATTGCTGGGTGATCGTGCTGGCGCCTTGTACCTTTGCCATTGCACGAATGTCTGCCACCGCAGCACCCGCCATGCGTTTCACATCAAAGCCGTGATGCTGATAAAAGGTTTTATCCTCAACCGCGACCACTGCCTGCTGTATATGAGGGGACATGTCCTTTAACGGAACCCAGTATCTCTTTTCTCCAAAGCTTGATTCGCCAAGTTTAGACCCATCGGCTGCATAAATGGTCGTGGATTGGGGAACTTGAACAGAGGGAGCGCCTTGCCACTTAGCAAGTAAAAGAATCGTCAAAAAGACTGTGCCTGCAAATAGAAAAGCGAGCAAGCCGATAAAAAAACAGGCCCGAATCGTTTTCACGGTCATGCGGATTTTTTTATTACTCATGATTGTGTCCATGCAAAGCCCCCATTTTGACGGTTTTTTATCAGTATGGGACAAAGAAAACCGTTTTAAACAGGCGACTGCAAGGGTGCGCTTTAAAAATGAAGTTATCTCATGCGGTTCTTTACAATTTGATATGAATCCACTATACTTTTTTCTTGGACAATCGATATAGTCATAGCCGATAAAAGGCGCTAACAATAGATGTTTGTTTATTATTGGATGAGAGGAAGATGAACGATGAGCGAACTTTGGTATACAGAGAAGCAAACGAAGAATTTTGGCATTACATTGAAGGTGAACAAAACCCTTCACACAGAACAAACAGATTTTCAGCATTTAGAAATGGTGGAAACAGAAGAGTTTGGCAATATGCTGTTTTTAGACGGTATGGTGATGACATCAGAGAAAGATGAGTTTGTATACCACGAAATGGTGGCGCATGTTCCTCTTTTCACTCATCCAAACCCGGAAAATGTCCTTGTCGTAGGCGGAGGAGACGGCGGTGTTATTCGTGAGATCCTCAAGCACCCAAGTGTGAAAAAAGCGACACTTGTTGATATTGATGGCAAGGTCATTGAATACTCGAAGAAGTTCCTTCCTTCAATTGCTGGGAAACTAGACGATCCTCGTGTAGATGTAAAAGTCGGAGACGGCTTTATGCACATTGCGGAAGCCGACAACGAATATGACGTGATCATGGTTGACTCAACTGAGCCAGTTGGACCAGCTGTGAACTTGTTCTCTAAAGGTTTCTATGCAGGAATCTCAAAAGCACTAAAAGAAGACGGTATTTTCGTTGCACAGACGGACAACCCTTGGTTCACACCTGAGTTAATTACAAATGTACAGCGTGATGTAAAAGAAATTTTCCCGATTACGAAGCTTTATACAGCGAATATCCCAACATATCCAAGTGGTCTTTGGACATTTACCATTGGTTCTAAGAAGTATGATCCACTTGCTGTAGAAGACAGCCGTTTCTTTGATATTGATACGAAATATTACACAAAAGAATTGCACAAAGCGGCATTCGTTCTGCCGAAATTTGTGAGCGATTTAATCAAATAAATCAAGCGAAATGGAAATGTGCAAATGTCAGTTTGCGCATTTTTTGAAGCGTAAAAGGAGGAATCTTGCATGAGATTCGACGAGGCTTACTCAGGAAAAGTGTTTATTGGAAGTCATCCGACATGGGAAGATGCGAAAGTCATTTTATACGGGATGCCGATGGATTGGACCGTCAGTTACCGTCCAGGCTCACGTTTTGGCCCGAACCGTATTCGTGAAGTATCCATTGGATTAGAGGAATACAGTCCTTATTTAGATCGTGAACTTCACGAGGTACCATTCTTTGATGCTGGCGACATCCCGCTTCCATTTGGTAATGCACAGAAAAGCTTAGATTTAATTGAAGAGTATATTGACAGCATTTTAGAAAAAGGGAAGTTTCCATTAGGAATGGGCGGCGAGCATCTTGTGTCTTGGCCGGTTTTCCGTGCGATGTATAAGAAATACCCTGATTTGGCCATCATCCATATGGACGCACATACCGATCTTCGTGAGGAATATGAGGGTGAGCCGCTTTCACATTCGACACCGATTCGTAAAGTTGCAGGACTTATTGGACCTGAAAATGTATACTCTTTCGGCATCCGTTCAGGGATGAAAGAAGAATTTGAATGGGCAAAAGAAGCAGGTATGCACATTTCTAAATTTGAAGTGCTGGAGCCATTGAAGCAAGTATTGCCAAAGCTGAAAGGCCGCCCAGTTTATGTGACAATTGACATTGATGTACTTGACCCGGCACATGCGCCTGGTACTGGAACGGTGGATGCTGGCGGTATTACGTCAAAAGAACTGCTGGCATCTATTCATGCTATTGCTGGTTCTGATGTGCATGTCGTCGGTGCAGACCTTGTGGAAGTAGCGCCTGTATACGATCATTCCGATCAAACAGCGAATACAGCAAGCAAACTTTTACGAGAAATGCTGCTTGGTTTTGTGAAATAACATCTTGATAGAGGAGCTTGTCATCTCATATGGACAAGCTCTTTTTTTTACATTGGTGACATGATAAAGGAGGCAGGTCGTGTTTTCTTCTGTATTGATGGTATTACTCGCTTTATGTGTGTTAGCGGCAGGCTTTCTTACGCTGAAAAGAGAGCTTGCAGCGAGTCCGCCCACGTTCACCTCGAAAAAAGAGGCAAAGGATGAGATGGTTCATCTGTTTCAGGATCGAGGCTTTTTCTATCTCACTGGCATCGCGCTGTTGATGCAGTTTGTTTATAAGCAAGGGCATCTTCTCCCATTTGATTTCTTTCAGGCATTTTTGGCAAGTTCAGGTATCCAAGCACTGTTTTATCTCATCAATCGAAAAAGCGCAGGGCTCAAGACTGGGCTCGTGATAGGTGTGAGCTTCATTTTTCTTTTTTTCTAAAGAGACAGGTGAAGATCAAAAATGGGGTTTCATCCACACGAAGATGAGAAATGATGGGATGATAGGCAATCGGGATTATGGTATACTATTTTAGTTAAACGGGTCTTAGCAAAGGAAGTGCAAAATGACACAAAACCAAATTTCAATTCATGTAAAGTCAGTGATGAAACCAGAGACGGAACCGGCTGAAACGATCGAATTCCGAACAACTGGAACGTATCAAGAGAAGAATGACAAAACGTATCTCACTTACCATGAAGAACATGAAATGGGTCAAGTAAAAACTGTTGTCAAAATAAGTGAAAAAGAAATTTTTGTCATGAGATCAGGTGCGATTCAAATGAAGCAGCGCTTTCTCACTGGAGAAACGACCGTGACACATTACACGATGCCATTTGGCACACTTCAGCTCGATGTGCACACACATGGCATTGATCTTGATGTAGACAATGGGCTTCTGCACATTACGTACGATATGCTGACAGGTGAAGATCAAAAGCATTTACATACATTATCGATTTCATATAAGGAGGATTTACGTTCATGAATATCGCAGAACAGGTCAAAGATGCGTTAAAAGAAGAAATCATTGCGGCAGTCGTCAAAGCAGGACTTGCTGATGAAAGCCAGGTGCCGGATGTTCTTTTGGAAGTGCCAAAAGACAAAACTTACGGTGATTATTCCACCAATATGGCGATGCAGCTTGCTCGCATTGCGAAAAAAGCACCTCGTCAAATCGCCGAGGACATTGTGAAAGCTTTTGACAAAGGCAAAGCTTCAATTGAAAAACTGGATATTGCAGGTCCAGGATTCATCAACTTTTATATGAACAATCAATATTTAACGAAACTGATTCCGGCAGTTCTTGAAGCAAAAGAGGCTTATGGCGAAACGAATACAGGCGGCGGTCAAAAAGTGCAAGTCGAATTCGTCTCAGCCAACCCAACAGGTGACCTTCACCTTGGACATGCCCGCGGCGCAGCTGTAGGAGATTCTCTTTGCAACATCCTTGATAAAGCAGGCTTCGACGTGAGCCGTGAATACTATATCAACGATGCAGGCAATCAGATCAATAACCTTGCTCTATCTGTAGAAGTACGTTACTTTGAGGCGCTCGGTCTTGAAAAAGAAATGCCAGAGGACGGGTACAGAGGAGAAGACATCAAAGGCATCGGACAGAAACTTGCGGATGAATTTGGTGACCGTTTCGTGCACGAATCAGAAGAAGAGCGTATGAAATTCTTCCGTGAGTACGGTTTAAAATATGAACTAGAAAAACTACGTGTCGACCTAGAGAATTTCCGTGTTCCATTTGATGTGTGGTATTCTGAAACGTCTTTATATGAAAACGGAAAAATCGAACCGGCGCTAGAAACACTTCGCGCTAAAGGCTATGTCTTTGAAGAAGATGGCGCAACATGGTTACGTTCAACTGATTTTGGTGATGACAAGGACCGTGTCCTGATTAAAAAAGACGGCAGCTTCACGTACTTGCTTCCAGATATCGCATATCACAAGGACAAATTGGACAGAGGCTTTGACCAGCTCATTAACATTTGGGGAGCGGACCATCACGGCTACATTCCTCGAATGAAAGCGGCGATCCAAGCACTCGGATATCCAGCGGACAAACTGGAAGTCGAAATCATTCAGCTCGTTCACCTTTACAAAAACGGTGAAAAAATGAAGATGAGTAAACGTACAGGTAAAGCCGTCACAATGCGTGACTTGATTGAAGAAGTGGGCTTAGATGCTACTCGTTATTTCTTTGCGATGAGAAGTGCGGCAACTCATATGGACTTTGACCTAGACTTAGCGATTTCTACGTCTAACGAAAACCCTGTGTACTACGCGCAATATGCACATGCGAGAATTTGCAGCATGCTCCGTCAAGGGGAAGAAAAAGGCTACGAGCCAAACCTTGAAAAAGCAGATTTCTCTCACATTCAGTCCGATAAAGAATACGATCTTCTGAAAATCATCGGCAGCTTCCCAGAGGTTGTAGCAGAAGCAGCAGAAAAACGTATTCCGCACCGCGTCACAAACTATATCTATGATCTAGCATCAGCCCTTCACAGCTTCTACAACGCCGAAAAGGTCATTGATGTTGAAAATGAAACAAAAACAACAGCACGTCTATCGCTGATGAAGGCGACACAAATTACGCTTGCGAATGCATTAAAACTCATTGGCGTATCGGCTCCGGAAAAAATGTAATGCAAAAAGCCCCGCTCTATTTTATGAGCGGGGCTTCTTTATATAAAAAACCCGCTATTCTCGAGAGATAGCGGGTTTTGAAAATTAACCAAGCGTATTAATAATGTTAGAAATAGAATCGAATAATTGACTAAGTACATCAGAGAACATGAGCGTATCCTCCTTTCAGAAAGCATGTAGTATGTGCGTGTCATTGGAATTACCCAAGTGTGTTAATGATGTTAGAAATAGAATCAAATAATTGACTAAGTACATCAGAGAACATGAGCGTATCCTCCTTTCAGAAAGCATGTAGTATGTGCGTGTCATAGGAATTACCCAAGTGTGTTAATGATGTTAGAAATAGAATCGAATAATTGGCTAAGTACATCAGAGAACATAGTTTGTATCCTCCCTTCGGCAAGCATGTAGTATGTGTGCGTTAATGGGATTATCCAAGTGTATTGATAATGTTAGAAATAGAATCGAATAATTGACTAAGTACATCAGAGAACATGTTTTTGCCTCCTCTCTTTTCTTTTTACATCTACTTAACGAAGGGGATGAAGGGTTGGATCACTTTTTCTAAAAAAATTTTAAAAAGAAATGATGGCATAGAAAAAGCACCAACAAATGAGGGTGCTTTTTAGGTTTTATTTATGGATGAACACGCCATTGGATTTGTCCGCCGTAGCAGGATAGTTCGGCACTCTCGCCAATCGGCAAGGTGAAGACTGGCTGTGTATGTCCGATATCGACATCGTAAATCACTGGAATGTGTTGAAGCATTGGGTGCTTATCTAGAATGAACCTCAAATGTTCCTCTGTCATCTTGGATTTCTTTTGAAAACGTCCGATGATTAACCCTTTAATGGAGTCGGCATGCTGCAAGAGCGAGGCAAGGTCTCTGGCGAACATTTCAGGAAAGACCAAGTCATCATCCTCCACAAATAAGATGGCATCCTTGATGTGAGGCATAAAGGATGTCCCTTGCAATAGGTTCAGTGTACAAAGATTTCCGCCATACAAGGTGCCTTTAGCTGTTCCTTCCTGATAAATTCCCCATGTTGTCGGATGAAACTGCCTATTTGCTTGATCAAGGTACCACGCATCATCACTCCACTTTGTAGAAGGGGTAAAATCAAATGGCTCGCTGCTCATCACGCACGCTTGAAACATGGCTGTCTGCTCCTCTTGTCCTTGTTCCATTTGGAAACTGGAGAAATGAGGACCTGAGTACGTCACCATGTCACATTTGGCGGTAATGGCGTTTGCAAGTGCGGTAATATCACTGTAGCCGCAAAGAACTTTTGGGTGCTGACGGATCAAATCATAATCTATATAAGGCAAAAGCTCATTGCAGTTAAAGCCGCCGATTGCTGTCAAAATACCGTCGACTTCATCATTTGAGAATGCCTCATGTAGATCAGATAAACGGTGTTCAATAGAAGAAGAGGAATGCAGATCACATTCAAACACGTGTTGTCCAAAAGAAACAGTGAACCCTAATGCCTCTAAACGTTTTTTCGCCTGAGCCATTCCTTCTTCTGATAAAATGCTGGCACTTCGGCTTGGAGCAATTACCCGAATGTGGCTTCCCTTTTTTAAAGCAGATGGTGTACGCATCAATCATTCGTCCCTTCCTTCACATATTTTCCATTATATCGGATCAAAACGCTCCAGTCTGTAAAAGCTAAAAGAAAGCAACAAACCGTGCGTTTCAGACGAGCTGTGCAAAGGGTATGGAAAAGAAAAAGACAGAATGAGGGCGGAGAATGTGAAAAAGAGGAGACTGGAATTTCTATTTTTATATTTCATGATATTTGGGGCATATGTGGTGTTTTGGTGGCCGGTTCCAGCGTGGGGTTTTCAGCTTTACGCAGCTAGTTATATCGCCATCATTTTATTTAGTATTATTTCGCTTATGCTAGAGAACCGGACATCACAGCACACGCTGTTATGGATGTATGTACTGATTTTTTTCCCGATCATCGGCTATATGTTTTATTTGTTCTCGGGGCAGCTTTATGTCAAAGGACATTTGTTTAAATCAAAGAGAATGTATAACCGAGAAAAATTACGCAGAATATCAGAGCTTGAGAGTAAGCCGGATGAGACGCGTTTAACCGATAATCAGCGTGCTTTTTTTCATTACACAGAAAAAGCAACAGGGATGCATGTAAATACAAATAGTGATATGGAGATTTTAAAGAATGGAGAGGAAACCTTTCCACGTATTTTTGAAGAATTAAAAAAGGCAAAAACGTTCATCCATATAGAATATTACATGTTCAAATCTGATTTCCTCGGTCACCGGATGATGGAGATCTTGATTGAAAAAGTGAAAGAAGGAGTAGAGGTTCGATTCATCTATGATGCGGCTGGTAGTATTCGCTTCTCACGAAAAGATATTAAACGATTGAAGCAGGCGGGGATAAAGGTCGCTCCTTTTCTGCCATTAAAATACGGATTCTTTAATCAAAAATTCAATTTCCGAAATCACCGAAAAATCGTGATTATTGATGGTGAAACAGGATTTGTTGGCGGGCTCAATGTCGGGAAGGAATATGTAGGACGCGATGAAAACATCGGCTTTTGGCGTGACACGCATACGATGTTAAAGGGTGAAGCCGTTCAGACACTTCACTCCATTTTTATGCTGGACTGGGAGTATGTATCAGATGAAGTGTTAATTGATGATCCGAAGTATCACACTCCGCATCCTGTGACAGGAGAAGATGTCATTCAGGTCGTGCCGACTGGACCTGATATGAAGGAAAGTATGAGTGATTTATACGATGCGCTCATTTCGAATGCACAGCAATTTGTTTGGATTGCGACGCCTTATTTTGTCCCAAATGAATCCATCCGCACAGCATTAAAAATTGCGGCGACAAGAGGGGTGGATGTGCGTGTGATGGTGCCTGAGATTAATGATGGATTTCTCACGCAATACGCCACACGATCTTATTTTTCTGAGCTTTTGAAAGAGGGCATCAAGGTGTATCACTATCAAAAAGGATTCATGCATCAAAAGGTCATGATTGCAGACGGAGAGCTTGCCTCTGTCGGAACGGCCAATGTTGATATGAGAAGCTTCCAACTCAATTTTGAGGTCAATGTTTTTACAGCGGCAAAGAAACCGATCGAGCAATTGATGGCTCATTATGAGGAAGATATGAAGGAATGTGAGCAAATGGGGCCGGTTCATTTTTATAAAAGGGGCTTAAAGGAACGTTTAAAGGAATCGTTTGCTCGGTTGTTTTCAGGTGTATTGTGAGGGAATCCAGGGGAAGAAATCATTTCCTGATCTAGTATTTCTATAATGATTCCTCTATAATTGAAAATGATTATCAATTATAGAGGAAGTGAGGTTCTTTTACATATGCTAAAACGCTTTTTTGCCTATTACAGGCCCTATCGTGGTCTGTTCTTTTTAGATTTCTTTTGCGCTGTGGCCGTCGGACTCATGGAACTAGGTTTCCCGCTCATCGTGAACTACTTCATTGATACATTACTGCCGACAGGGAACTGGACGGTCATTGCCTGGACCGCACTTGCGTTGTTTGTCATTTATGCGCTCAGTTCAGTGATGCAATTTATCGTGTCATATTGGGGGCACATGCTTGGCATTAATATTGAGACAGATATGAGAAAAAAGCTGTTTGATCATTTTCAGCGTCTGTCCTTCAAATTTTTCGATAACAACAAAACAGGCAAACTCATGTCACGGATGACAAATGACCTCATGTACATTGGAGAGGTGGCGCATCATGGGCCGGAAGATTTGTTTATTGCCATTATGACCATTCTTGGCTCCTTTGCCGTCATGCTCATGATTAATTGGCAGCTTGCCATTTTAACCTTCTTAATTATGCCAGTCATCATCTGGTTAGCCCTTCATTTTAATAAAAAAATGACACAGGCGATTACACAACTCAACAATGACATTGGAGATTTTCATGCAAGGGTTGAAAACAATATTGGCGGTATTCGTCTTGTTCAAGCCTTTGCAAATGAACATTTTGAGAAAAAGCGCTTTGCTGAAAATAACAACCGCTTTCGAAAAGCGAAACTTCTTTCCTATAAAATTATGTCGGTTAACGGATCAATCAGCTATATTCTCACAAGGCTTGTGACGCTGTTCGTTCTTCTGGCAGGTACATGGTTTGTCCTTCAAGGTCAATTAACAGCAGGCGGATTTATCGCCTTTGTCTTGATCACAAATGTGTTATTCAGACCAATTGATAAGATCAACACGGTGATTGAAATGTATCCAAAAGGCATTGCCGGTTTTAAAAGCTATGTCGATTTACTGGAAACAGAGCCAGATGTGAAGGATACAGAAGGAGCACGTGATCTTTACGGCTTGAAAGGTGAAATTGAGTATCGAAACGTGACATTTGGCTACGATGAGCACAGTCATGTATTAAAGGATATCAACTTAAAGATCAAACAAGGGGAAACTGTTGCGTTTGTCGGGCCATCAGGAGCGGGGAAATCGACCATTTGCAGTCTGCTGCCTCGTTTTTATGATGTGGACGAAGGAGACATCACCATTGATGGTGTGAGCACAAAATCGATGACCTTGTCCTCTTTAAGACAGCAGATTGGCATTGTGCAGCAGGATGTCTTTTTATTCTCAGGCACCATTCGTGAGAATATTGCGTACGGCAACCTAGAAGCGAGTGATGCAGACATTTGGGAGGCGGTGCGACGTGCCCATTTAGAGGAGCTCGTTCAGCGGTTCCCAGAAGGGTTGAATACGGTCATTGGTGAACGCGGCGTTAAGCTATCCGGCGGTCAAAAGCAACGCCTGTCAATTGCACGGATGTTTTTGAAAAACCCGTCTATTCTTATTTTGGATGAAGCGACGTCAGCACTTGATACAGAAACAGAAAAAGCGATCCAAGACGCACTAAGCGAACTGGCAGTCGGCCGGACGACACTCGTCATTGCTCACCGCCTTGCGACAATTAAACATGCAGACCGAATCATCGTCGTGACAGAGGAAGGCATTGAAGAACAAGGCCGTCACCAAGATTTAATTCAAATGGGCGGTGTATACAGCAGACTGCACGAAGCGCAGTTTGGTCATTGAAGAGAAGTGATTGAATGAGTCCAGTTATTAAGCTGGGCTCTTTTTGATAGGATAAAATCTTCTTTTCCATTTAAATGGAATGTTGATATACTATAAGGCAATTGGATTCAAAAGGAGAGGATGGCTTGAGTGAAACGGCAAAAACAGTCATGATCAAAAGCATTCACTATGTGACGCTCGTTGGCTTATTTATCTTAATCATTCCCGCTGGACTCAATCCAGTCTTTTTTTATGTGGGAATGATTTTGTTTGGCATCAATACTGGAGTGAACATCATAGGTAGTTCTCTGAGCAAAAAAAGATATTTGCGACGCTGGCCATCAGTTTTGCTCTCATATTGTTTGGGCTGTTTAAGCTCTTATATTAAATCTGTGCCCTTTTGAAAAAGGGCTTTTTTTGCTAGGATAGTAAAAACTCGTGTAGGAAGGATCTGATGGAATGAAGGGGCTTCGGCATTTACAGAAGGGCGATAAAATTGGTATTTATTCTCCCTCAAGTCCGGCATCTGCCACCTCGCCTCTTAGGTATGAGCGGGCGAAGGAATGGCTTGAACAAAAAGGATTCATTGTGGTACCAGGATCATTAACAGGGAAAGAGGATCACTATCGTTCGGGAACGATTCAAGAACGAGCAGCTGAGCTGAATGAGCTGATGGCGAGAGAAGATTTGTCCTGTATCATGTCGATGATTGGGGGGACGAACTCGAATAGTTTGCTGCCTTATCTCGACTTTGAGTTGCTGATAAAGCATCCGAAAATCATGATTGGTTATTCAGATGCGACGGCAATTCTTTTAGCGGCTTATGAAAAAACGGGCCTGCCTGTTTTTTACGGGCCTGCACTTGTGCCGTCTTTTGGAGAGTTTGAACCATTTGTCAATCATACATATCAATCTTTCGAGGACATTCTCATTCATCCGCAGCCCATCCCGTATCAGGTGAAAAAACCGCCCTTCTGGACGGACGAACGGATCAACTGGGAAGAGAAAATACGAGAAAAAGAAAAACGTCCAAACGATTGGATGTGCGTCATTGAAGGGCAGGCAGAAGGCAGACTGATCGGCGGGAACCTAAATGCCATGTATGGCATATGGGGAAGTGAATTCATGCCTCAAATCCAAAAGGGCGATATCCTTCTCATTGAAGATTGTATGAAAACCGCCTCCATCGTCGAAAAGAACTTCTCTCTGTTAAAGATAAATGGTGTGTTTGAACGGGTATCTGGTATCCTCTTAGGGAAACATGAGCTGTTTGATGATGAAGGAACGGGCAAAAGGCCGCACGATCTCTTACTTGAAGTACTGGGAGATACAAAGAGGCCGCTCATCGCAGAATTTGACAGTGCCCATACGCATCCGATGCTCACGATGCCAATCGGTACACAAGTAAAAATGAATGCAACGTCACGCGAGGTTTGGCTGACAGAAGCGTGGATATAGAAAAAAGAGCAGCTCTAATACTGCTCTTCTTTACGAAGCATGTTCTTTTTCAAATGGCTGTAGAAGGTCTTGTGCCTCTTTTCCTTCTACCACGATTAAATAGTCTGATTCTAAATGAGTGAGCCTAAAGGTTTCTAGCTCTACGATGTTCTTAATGTTGCACATTGTTTTTTTAGAATATACATATAAACGATGCTGAGCGTGCTGGCACTTTTCGTATAGAGAAATAAGCTTATGTAAATTCAATGCTTTCGCAGCAATTCGGATTGAATAGATTTGTGACATCTTCATATCCTCCTGTTAAATACTTTCTCACAATAGCTTTGTTACCCCCGTTGTGATAGAGGTAAACCTTTCTCTACGATTTCCACTCAATGGTGCCTCCGCCCGTCCGCCGATTGCCTCTGATCGCTGACAGCTCCTCAACAAGATGGAGTAAGGCCTGATCCTTTTTCTTTGCCTCAATCATAAAATCCACATCACGACCATACGGCTTTAAAGCTTGAAAAAGTGGCAATACAAAGGACATCTCCACTCCATCCGCATGGCTTCGTATCGCCTTTTCTGATTTTGGTGAGGATAAGTGGATTTTAGGCGGTATGCCAGTGTTTGCCCACGTGTCAAACACTCTTGGCAGAATGTCATCAAGTGCCGCATCATCATCTTTGTTTGCCATATGATGGTGGTAATCAAATACAAACGGGATGCTATGCTTTTCACAAACATCAAGCGTTTCTAATGACGTGTAGGTTTTGTCATCATTTTCAAGCGTCATTCTCGCCTTGATATGTGCAGGAAGCTGCTTTATATTTTCATCAAAACGCTGTAAAGCAGATGCCTTGTCACCATATGCACCTCCGACATGAATGTTCATATAGCCTTCCTTTTCAAGCTTCATGGCCTCAAGCATTTCATAATGATAGGTCATATCAATGACGGCGTTTTCTGTAATAGATGGCTTTGGACTTGTGAACAAAGTAAATTGATTGGGGTGAAAGCTCACTCGTAATCCGTGTCGCTTTACGAGTTGACCAATCTCTAGAAATTCTTTGCGAAAGGGTGTCACAAAGTCCCACCGCACCTCAGGGTGGGTGGCGAGCGGGACAATCGAGCTTGAAAAACGGTAAAGCGGAATATCATGGGCAATCGCAAAATAAAGCGTTCTTAATGTATTGACGAGGTTGGCTTTCGTCGTTCGTAATAGAGCCTCTGTCCTCTCTTCCTTTGAGAGCTTACTGTATCTTGCAAAGGTCAGCGACTTGGCAGGTGAAGCTTCCCATAAAGTGACGGCGTTGGATACATAACCAAATCGATAACGCATAGGTCAACTCCTTTATAAAAAATACGAGAACAGGGCGCCTATCCACTCAATTGGACGCGTGAGAAGTGGGCGTTGTTTGTATTTTTCTTCAGTCATCAGTTCTGAAACTTCCATGTGTTCACGAATCTTTTCCTCTACATGTGCGGTGAAGGCGGGATCATCAATGGCCACATCCACTTCTTCGTTGAAAAACAAACTTCGTTTATCAAAGTTCGCCGTACTGATCATACAACGGCTATGATCGATGAGAATGGCTTTCGCATGATAAAACCCTTTATAAAAACGATACACAAGACATCCGGCAGCGATCAGATCTTTCAAATAATGAAATCCAGCTTCTTTCACAAGCGGGTGATCTGCCTTCATTGGGATGATGATGTCGACAGTCACGCCTCGCTTCCGTGCGTCAAGAAGGGCGCTTAGAAGAGGAGCAGATGGAATAAAATAGGGCGTGCAGATGGTGATTTGCTTTTTCGCCTGTTGAATATCGTGAAGAAATAAGGCCTCTAAAGAAAAACCTGCCGTCGCACGTGTAGTGCACTGTAATGTTCCCGGTTCCAGTGTAGGAAAAACCTCGTATTGCAGCTGTTGAATACCAGATGACCGGTACAAATCATTCAGAAACACATGCTGGAGGTCTGCGACAACCTGTCCTGTCATGCGCAGGTGATAGTCCTTCCAAATGCCAAACCTACCGTTTTTCCCTACATATTCATCGCCAATATTAAACCCGCCAATGTAGCCGATCTTCCCATCGATCACCGTGATCTTCCGGTGATTTCTCATGTTCAAGCGATAAATGAAAAAAGGAAAACGTGGTTTATTTAAAAAGTAAAATTGAATGCCGCTTTTTTCTAGCATCTGAATGGATGTTTGATCAAATGAATAGGAGCCTAACCGATCAGTGAGCAAAAAAACCGAAACACCTTGCTCTGCTTTCGCTTTAAGTGCTTGCAGAATCCTTTGCCCAATCTTGTCGTTCTTTACAATAAAGAACATCATATGAATAGAAGAAGAGGCTTGCTGTATATCCGTAAGAAGCTGATCAAACAGTGGTTCGCCATCATGATAAAAGGCTGCATCGCCGCTTGTTTGGTCAAAAGACCGTTCAAAAGCATGGGTAGAAAAATATTTTCTCCCTATATAAAGATCTAGCCTGACGAGTAGAACAATGACGAAGACGACGAGTAGAATGATCCATGCGATCATGAAGGTTCCTCCTTTTTTACATATGACGATAGTGTACCCAAATGGGCAAAAAATATTGACTGAATACTCATTCATTATTTATGATAGAGGTACAACATGGAAACGGAACAAAGTGGGTCTTGGGGAATGAAAGGGGGAGCAAGATGAATAGCCTTTTAATTGTTAACTTGATTGCATTTGCGGCAGTGACCGCTTACGCTGTGTATTTGTTTATTTATCTCATTCGAACACGAGCCGCGTATATTCGTCTTGGCAAAAAAGAAGAATTTCAAAAAGACATGAAAAAACGCTTAGAACGTGTTTGGGTGAATGTGTTTGGGCAAAAGAAACTGCTGAAGGACAAGAAGAGCGGCATCATTCATGTGCTGTTTTTCTATGGATTTATTTTAGTGCAGTTCGGAGCCCTTGATTTTATTATGAAGGGACTTGTTCCAGACAGCGGGCTACCATTAGGTCCGCTTTACGGTGTCTTTACGTTCTTCCAAGAGGTAGTCACACTTCTCATTTTAGTGGCGGTGGTTTGGGCGTTCCATAGAAGATATGTCGAGAAGTTAGTCCGTTTAAAAAGGGGCTTTAAATCAGGGCTTGTCCTTTTGTTTATTGGCGGATTGATGCTGACCGTATTACTGGGAAACGGAATGAACATCATTTGGCATGGGCACTCACTATCAGCAACTGAGCCAATTGCTTCCGGCATTGCTTTCTTGCTGGGCTGGCTGTCACCACTTGCAGCAACAATTGTGTTCTATGTCGCATGGTGGGTGCATCTTCTTATTTTACTGACGTTCTTAGTGTACGTCCCGCAGTCTAAGCACGCCCATCTCATCGCTGGCCCGGTCAACGTATTTGTCAGCAGATTGGACCCGCCAGGCAAACTGCAAAAAATTGATTTTGAAGATGAGACACAAGAAACGTTCGGCGTTGGGAAAATTGAAGATTTCCGTCAATCTCAGCTGATCGATCTTTACGCTTGTGTGGAGTGCGGGCGCTGTACGAATATGTGCCCGGCGACAGGGACGGGGAAAATGCTGTCTCCAATGGATTTGATTTTACGATTAAGAGATCATTTAACAAATAAAGGGGCTGCCATTACTTCAAAGACACCGTGGGTTCCGCAGCTTGCTTTCAAGCAGACGACAGGAAATCAGCTGGCGATGCAGGCAAGAGGAGCTGGAGCGGAAGAATCTGCGGCGAGCGCAATGTATCATCCTTCTCTCATTGGTGAGGTCATTACAGAAGAAGAAATCTGGGCATGCACGACATGCCGAAACTGTGAAGATCAGTGTCCTGTCATGAACGAACACGTCGACAAAATCATTGATATGCGCAGATACTTAGTGCTGACAGAAGGAAAAATGGATGCAGATGCACAGCGTGCGATGACAAGCATCGAGCGACAAGGGAACCCATGGGGATTGAACCGAAAAGAAAGAGAAAACTGGCGTGAACTAAGAGAAGATGTGCACGTACCGACGGTGAAAGAACTGAAAAAAGCAGATCAGACCTTCGACTATTTATTCTGGGTTGGATCGATGGGTGCATATGACAATAGAAGCCAAAAGATTGCTCTTGCCTTCGCAAAACTGCTCAATGAAGCAGGGGTTTCTTTTGCCATCCTAGGCAATAAAGAGAAAAATTCAGGCGATACACCGAGAAGACTTGGGAATGAATTTTTGTTCCAAGAGCTTGCTGCAAAGAACATCGAAGAATTCCAAAAAAATGACGTAACCAAAATTGTCACGATCGATCCGCATGCTTACAATTTATTTAAAAATGAATACCCAGACTTCGGGCTCGAGGCAGAGGTGTACCATCATACAGAATTACTGGCAGAGCTAGTAAAAGAGGGGAAATTAACGCCTATTCATGAAGTGAACGAGGTCATTACTTTCCACGATTCTTGCTACCTAGGCAGATATAACGAGGTCTATGATCCGCCAAGAGATATTTTAAAATCCATTCCGGGTGTGACACTGAAAGAAATGGAACGGAATCGTGAATCCGGGATGTGCTGCGGTGCCGGCGGCGGTTTAATGTGGATGGAAGAAGAGACAGGTACTCGGATTAACACAGCGAGAACGGAGCAGGCCTTACAGGTACAGCCGTCCATCATCAGCTCAGGGTGCCCATATTGTTTAACCATGCTTGGGGATGGGACGAAAGCGAAGGAAGTAGAAGAACAGGTCGGCACATTTGATGTTGCAGAACTTCTTGAAAAATCAGTGTTTGGCGAAACGAGAACGCAGGCTTCATAAAGGTGTCAGGCCGATGGATCGACTGTTCATCGGCCAGTGGACACCGATATTTAAAAGCTGTCTAGCATTTATGTAAGCGGTAACAAACAGGAGGGGAAAGAAATGAGCACGACGGTCATTGTATCTGGAGCGAGAACACCATTTGGGAAACTAGGTGGAACTTTAAGTCGTTTGACTGCTGCAGAATTAGGCGGGATGACGATAAAAGCTGCGCTGGAAAGAGCCTCAAATGTCCATGAAGTGGATGAAGTCATCATGGGCAGTGTGCTTCAAGGAGGACAAGGTCAAATTCCTTCAAGACAGGCAGCTAGACATGCAGATCTTCCTTGGTCGGTTCCGACGCAAACCATCAACAAAGTCTGTGCTTCAGGAATGCGCAGTGTCACGACAGCCGATCAAATCATTCGAGCGGGAGATGCCAATGTGATCGTGGCAGGCGGCATGGAATCCATGTCTCATGCTCCTTATCTTCTGAAAAAAGCACGATGGGGTTACAAAATGGGAGATGGTGCTGTACAAGATGCCATGATTTTAGATGGATTAACCTGTTCGTTTACAGGTGTTCATATGGGTGAGTATGGAAGCATGGCGGCGAAAGAGCTTGGCATCACACGAGAAGAACAGGACCTTTGGGCGTTAAGAAGTCATGAACGAGCCATTGAGGCGCAAAAAAATGGCTTTTTTAAAAATGAGATCATTCCCGTTACCGTCAAGAATAAAAAAGGAGATCAGCTGATTTCAGAAGATGAAGCCCCGAGGCGTGATACGTCATATGAACGTTTGTCAAAACTGATGCCCGTTTTCGATCAGGCAGGTACGATCACCGCTGGCAATGCACCGGGTGTCAATGATGGTGCAAGTGCGCTTCTATTAATGAAAGACACATACGCCATGCAGCAAGGTGAAAAACCTCTGGCAGTTGTGCTTGGGCATGCGCAAGTAGCAGTAGAGGCAAAGGACTTTCCGAAAACACCAGCCTATGCCATCGAAAAAGTGTTAAAGAAAACAGGGAAGCGAGTAGAGGATATCGATTTGTTTGAAATCAATGAGGCTTTTTCAGCGGTGGCATTGGCATGCGAAAAAATGCTTGGGCTGGATCGGCGGAAAATGAATGTGAACGGAGGGGCAGTCGCGATTGGTCACCCGATTGGAGCAAGCGGAACACGTATTATATTGACCTTGATCCATGCACTCAGACAAAGAGGCGGCGGGATCGGCATTGCGGCGATTTGCAGCGGCGGGGGTCAAGGTGATGCGATCATGATCAAGGTGGATTAAAAGGGAGGCGTTCATTGTCATGAGTATAGAAGAGACCGTCATGGTCGTTGGGGCTGGTCAAATGGGCTCGGGTATTGCCCAAGTATTTGCACAGTCAGGTTATACCGTCCTGCTCCATGATACGGAAGAGGAGCAGATTCATCGAGCCATTTCCTCTATGACCAAACAACTGACGAAACGAGCAGAAAAAGGAAAGCTGGCACATCAGGCAGTCCGTGATATTACACAGCGACTGGCTGTTTCAACAGATTTAAAGGATGTACAGCAGACGCATTTAGTGATTGAAGCCGCATCTGAACAAATGAAGATCAAAAAACAAATCTTTGAAACCCTCGATCAATTTGCACCTGATGACACGATATTTGCGACAAATACGTCTTCCTTGTCGATCACAGAATTAGCAGCCGTGACGAAACGGCCTGAGAAAGTGATTGGCATGCATTTTATGAATCCAGTTCCCGTGATGAAACTTGTGGAAGTAATCCGTGCGCTACAAACGGATGATGCCACGTACCAATTTGTTTTTGACACCGCAAAGACATTAGACAAAACCCCAATTGAAGTGGAAGACTTCCCTGGGTTTGTGTCAAATCGCATTTTGATGCCAATGATCAATGAAGCCATTTATACCCTTTATGAAGGCGTGGCAGATGTAGAAAGTATTGACGGCATCATGACGCTTGGAATGAACCATCCAATGGGCCCTCTTCGTCTCGCCGACCTCATCGGGCTCGATACTTGTTTATTTATTATGAATACCCTTCACGAGGGTCTTGGAGATAGCAAATATCGACCTTGTCCTCTTTTGAAAAAATACGTGAACGCAGGCTGGTTGGGCAAAAAGACAAAGAGAGGTTTTTACACTTACCACGACCACTCATAGGGGGAGTCAAGATGGATGTGTTGCTGACAGAAAAACAACGTCTTTGGAGAAAACGAGTAGCAGAATTTGCACGCCAGCATGTATTCCCTGAAATAGAAGCGATGGAACAGGGCGTGTTCCCGAAAACGCTTTTAGCTGAAATGGGTCGGCAAGGCTTTTTAGGCATTCCGATCCCAGATAAGTATCACGGATTAGGGGCAGATTTTACAACCTATATCATGGCGATTCATGAATTATCCAAAGTAAGTGCAACCATCGGTGTCATTGTATCCGTTCATACATCTGTTGTGACGATGCCTATTTTGGCGTTTGGAACAACTGAACAAAAAGAATCCTACGTTCCCAAGCTTGCGTCCGGGCAGAAGCTGGGCGCCTTTTGTCTAACTGAACCGAAGGCAGGATCAGATGCCTCTAGTATTCAGTTGAAAGCAGAGCGCGCAGACGATCACTATGTATTAAATGGAACGAAAATTTTTATCACAAGCGGCGGTGAAGCGGAAGTCTATCTTGTATTTGCCGTGACAGACCCTGCTTCTGCTAAGAAAAATATATCAGCGTTCATTGTGGAGAAGGGGACACCAGGATTTACGATCGGAAAAGATGAGAAGAAGATGGGCCTGCATGGATCAAAAACAGTCACACTTCATTTTGACGGTGTTCGAATTCCAAAAAAACAGCTGCTCGGTGCAGAAGGAGAAGGCTTTCGGATTGCCATGTCTAGCTTAAATGCGGGGAGAATTGGCATTGCGGCTCAAAGCCTTGGCATTGCAGAAGCCGCATTAGATGAGGCGGTGACGTATTTAAAGCAGCACCCAGCTGGCCTTGAAACGACCATTCGGTTGGGCGATCTGGGCACCAAGCTGGAAGCGGCAAAACTTCTTGTCTATCAAGCCGCCTCTTATAAAGAGGCCAATCGCCCTGTCACGAAGGAAGCGTCGATGGCGAAGTTATTTGCATCTAAAACAGCGGTTGATATTAGTACAGAAGTCATCCATTTGCTTGGTCTAGCCGGTTACACGAAGCAATACCGAGCAGAGCGGTACTTTCGTGATGCGAAAATTTGTGAGATTTATGAAGGAACAAGTGAAATACAAAGGCTGGTTATTTGTAAACAGCTAATATGAAGTGAGGTGGCTCATGATGCAGTTCCAATTAAGTGACGAACACGAAATGATACAAAAAATGGTGAGAGATTTTGCGAAAAATGAAGTGGAGCCAACAGCAGCAGAGCGAGATGAAACAGAATCGTATGATCCGGCTATTTTTCGTCAAATGGCGGAGCTTGGTTTAACGGGAATCCCTTGGCCAGAAGAAAATGGAGGGATTGGTAGTGATTATTTGGCCTATGTCATAGCTGTTGAAGAGCTCTCACGAGTGTGCGCCTCAACAGGCGTCACCCTATCTGCTCACACATCACTCGCCTCATGGCCAATCTATACATTCGGAACAGATGAGCAAAAGGAGACGTATTTAAAGCCGCTTGCAGAGGGACAGAAGATCGGCGCATACGCACTGACCGAGAGCGGCTCGGGTTCAGATGCTGGCGGAATGAAAACAACAGCAGTAAAAGCAGGGAATGAATACGTCTTGAACGGGGCAAAGATTTTTATTACCAATGGTGGCATTGCGGATTATTATATTGTGTTTGCTGTTACTGACAAGGATGCTTCATCGCGCAATACAACCGCTTTTATTGTAGAAAAAGAGACGCAAGGCTTTTCAATAGGCAAAAAAGAAAGCAAACTGGGCATCCGCTCATCGCCAACGACAGAAATCATCTTTGAAGACTGTCGTATACCCGAAAGGAACCGGCTTGGTCAAGAAGGCGAAGGTTTTAAGATAGCGATGATGACACTTGACGGCGGCAGAAACGGTATTGCCGCACAAGCTGTTGGTATTGCTCAAGGTGCTCTGGATGCAGCAGTCAAATATGCAAAGGAGCGCAAACAATTCGGTAAACCAATCATTCAGCAGCAAGGCATTGCTTTTAAGTTAGCGGATATGGCAACGGCAATTGAGGCCTCAAGACTGCTCACCTATCAGGCAGCATGGCTTGAAACGAAAGGGCTTCCGTATGGGAAAGAATCAGCTATGTCCAAGCTCTTTGCCGGTGATACAGCCATGAAGGTGACGACAGAAGCTGTACAAATCTTCGGTGGATACGGCTATACAAAGGATTACCCAGTCGAACGATACATGCGTGATGCGAAAATCACTCAAATCTATGAAGGTACACAAGAAATCCAGCGGCTGGTCATCTCACGGAAACTGCTAGATATGTAGAAACCAAGTAAAGACCACCTGATGTGAGGTGGTCTGTTTTTGTCTCAAATGTGAAATCCTCTCCAATGTGATCTCATATCACTTGATCGTTATGGTAAAATTGGAAAAAAATCAAAATGGAGGTTATCATGATGAACACAACATTGATTGGCATTTTAGGAATCGTCACAATGATCATATGGATTATGGTCTCCACAGAGCTTTCAAATTCTCCAAAAAAGAAGGAAGAAAAAGAAAACAGCCGCAGAAAACTCATTGTACTCATGTCTGCGGGCACTTTATTCACCGTACCTTTGGTTTTTTCACTCATTCAGAATATCCAGCTGTAACCTATCCCTTCGACTAAACCGCTGCTGTCTGTTTTAATTTCATCCATTTGAAGAAAACAAAACGGACGAGTGGTCCCATAATCAACATCTGCAAAGGGAACGCCAACATGACATTATGGCCGAAAATCGTTAAGTAATCAGATAGAATCGATTGTGTTTGAAATCCTGTGCCGATGCTTTGAACAACATATCCGCATAAAGACATGAGACACACCATCCCAAACACGATAAAGATAGAAAGAGTAAGAATAAAATAGATTTTCTTGCCTTTTGGGGCAAAACGGTTGGCTGCTTTTTTTGCTGAAGGCCCAACAATACACATCTCAATCAACAACGTGATGGCAAAACCGATCACATAGGTGAGTACACCTTCTAACCATGTCATATGTCCAAGCCGTCCATTTAAAAATAGGTTATAAAAGAACATCACTGAAAACATACAAAAACACATCAAGACACCAAATTGTATATCTTCTTTTTTTGTCATTGGCAATTCGATCAACCTCTCAAAATTAGTCTATTTATTATAGATTTCTGTATCAATTCGTCGTAAGTGAACATTTTGTGAAGGAATAAATCCCCTTTTTTAAGAAGAGTAAATGGCTTTGTATTCATCAAAAGAGAAGACAAAAAAGCATGCAAAACGTGTGCTTCACACATGAATTGTGTCAATTCGGTACAAATGATTGACCGCTAGAGGCTCCTCTTGTGAAAAAATCAAAAATTAACATCAATAAAGGTGGCATAAACTCCCCTAATTTGTTTATAATGAGAGGTATGGTTTGTCGTAAGAATAAGGTATAAATACTTATTATTTCACTGATAAATGGATACATACATGTAATAGAAAGGGAGTGTCTGACCTTGAGTTTGAAAGAATACTCACAGGAACAGCTCAAACAAATGTCTTTAGTTGAACTTGCTTATGAAATTTTCAGAGACAGCAAAACACCGATTACGTTTTCCGAGTTAATAGATGAAATTGTCCGTTTGCAAGGGATACAAAAATCTGATCTTGATGATCGACTTGCTCAATTTTATACAGACTTAAATATAGATGGCCGCTTTATTTCGTTAGGTGATCAGAGATGGGGACTTCGCAGCTGGTATCCAGTTGATCAAATCGAAGAAGAAGTTCAGCCAGCTGTGAAAACAAAAGCGAAAAAGAAAAAAACAAAAGCTGCTGTCGTTGAAGAAGACTTCGATGATATTGAAGAGGAAGAAGAAATCGACGAGCTTGAAGAAGATCTTGATCTTGTTGAAGACGACGAGGACCTTGACCTAGACGATGAAGAAATCGATGAAGAGATAGAAGAGTTCGACGAAGATGATGATGAAGATGATGACGGCTTAACGGAAATTGATGAAGACGATTTAGACGATGATGAGGAAGACAAATAACCCTCACAAACCGGTCCTGAAAACAGGACAAAACCGTCTTGACTTTCCAGAGCGAACTATGTAGTATGTATTTTGGGCTCTCTAAAAAAGAGTACGTAAAGATACGTTCATTTACGCTCCCTTTCATTTATTTGAAAGGGAGCTTTCTTATTTTTCAAGAGATTTAGGGATACACTCTAAAAGGATGAAGCTGTGCATGTCTAGTCATGCAAGGGTAAAAAAGAGAGGAGCATACGAAATGACAAAGTATATTTTTGTAACAGGAGGAGTTGTTTCCTCACTTGGAAAAGGGATCACGGCTGCATCGTTAGGCCGCCTTCTGAAAAATAGAGGGATGGATGTCACCATTCAAAAATTTGATCCATATATCAACGTAGACCCAGGGACAATGAGTCCATACCAGCACGGTGAGGTATTTGTCACAGATGACGGTGCTGAAACAGACCTTGACTTAGGTCACTACGAGCGTTTCATTGACATTAACTTAAATAAGTACAGCAACGTTACAACAGGTAAAATCTACTCTACTGTTCTGAAGAAAGAGCGCCGCGGTGACTACTTAGGTGGAACAGTACAGGTTATTCCCCACATTACAAATGAAATCAAAGACCGTGTGTACCGTGCCGGAAAAGAAACGGGTGCAGATGTGGTCATTACAGAAATCGGTGGAACAGTAGGAGATATCGAATCCCTTCCATTCCTAGAAGCGATTCGTCAAATGAAGAGTGACATCGGCCGTGAAAACGTGATGTACATTCATTGTACCCTTGTTCCTTACATCCGTGCTGCAGGCGAACTGAAAACAAAACCAACACAGCATAGTGTAAAAGAACTTCGCAGTCTTGGTATTCAGCCAAACGTCATTGTGGTCAGAACTGAAATGCCATTGGCACAAGACATGAAGGACAAAATTGCGCTATTCTGTGATATTGATACGAAAGCAGTCATCGAATGTCAGGATGCAGATACCCTTTATTCGATTCCGCTTGATTTACAAAAACAAGGATTAGACAAGCTTGTATGTGAGCACATGAAGCTTGACTGTCAAGATGCGGACATGACGGAGTGGACGGCGCTTGTTGATAAAGTGCAAAACCTTTCAAAACAAGTCACAATTGGTCTTGTAGGGAAATATGTTGAGCTGCAAGATGCATACATTTCTGTCGTTGAATCACTTCGTCATGCGGGCTATGCATTTGATGCGGATGTTCAAATCAAATGGATCAACGCAGAAGAAGTCACAGCAGAAAATATGGCTGATTTCGCTCAAGATGTAGACGGCATTATTGTTCCTGGAGGCTTCGGAGACCGCGGAGTAGAAGGGAAAATCATTGCAACACAATATGCGCGCGAAAACAAAGTGCCATTCTTTGGAATCTGCTTAGGTATGCAAGTCGCATCTATCGAATATGCGAGAAACGTACTAGGTTTAGAGGGAGCACATTCCGCTGAAATTGATCCAGAAACAGCATTCCCAATCATCGACCTTCTTCCAGAACAGAAGGATGTTGATGACTTAGGTGGAACACTTCGCCTCGGCCTATACCCTTGTAAATTAAACGAAGACTCAAAAGCATTTGCTGCATACAATGACGAAGTCGTGTACGAACGCCACCGTCATCGCTATGAGTTCAATAACGAATTCAGACAGCAAATGGAAGCAGCAGGTTTTGTCTTCTCTGGTACAAGCCCAGACGGACGCCTTGTTGAAATCATTGAACTGAAGGATCACCCATGGTTCCTTGCTTCTCAGTTCCACCCAGAATTCATTTCAAGACCGACAAGACCACAGCCGTTATTTAGAGATTTCGTTGGTGCTTCACTACAGGCATCTGAATCAAAATAAAACAAAAAACTGCCGAGAATATCATCTTCTCGGCAGTTTTTTTATTCATATTCCTCAACGATTTCTTTCACAGTAAACGATAGAGCATGGTAGACATATAAGCAGGTCATCAGTGCAGGATAGCCGAACCTTGTTCCATCTTCAGCAGGCACAAGTGGTTTTTTGAGCTGAAAATCAATGTGGACATCACAATGCTCTTCAATAAATGATGTCTCCTTTTGTGCAGGGCCGACCCCGACAATAGGTGTACCTTGTTCGTGCAGCTCTTTAACAAGGGATTGAATCTCTTGATTTTCTGGATCTGAATAAAATAAAAGCACCCTGTCACTTGGATGAAGTAAGCTGCGCTCCTTTTGATCCAGCGGCAGAACCTTCGCACCCGGAAAAGGCTCCTTGCTCTCAGATGCCTCTAAGGCTACAGCCGCCAGTTCATTCTTGCCATGGAAATACACGGCATGTCCACTGACAACGGCCTGAGCAAGAAGGCGTGCACCGTCTTCGATCGCTTCGGCCTGCTTATCTCCAATACGTGAAAAAATACCTGATAATTGGGTAGTGAAAATTTTTAACAAGACTCATTTCCTCCTTCTGTCAGATCATTTTATAATAGAATATAAAGAGAATATTAGGAAAAATGCTCAGAAAATGTCGTAAAGTAAACTATTATAATTAAAGGAAATGTGAAAATCAAACAGAATTATTTAACAACAGCTCTTTTTATGGCGAAAAATGAAAGCAATGGGGTGTAACAGATGAATGAGAAAATTTTAATTGTCGATGATCAGTACGGTATTAGAATATTGCTGAATGAAGTGTTTCATAAAGAAGGCTATCAAACCTTTCAAGCCGCTAATGGACTACAGGCATTAGATATTGTGAAAAACCATAGACCAAACCTCGTCCTGCTTGATATGAAGATTCCCGGAATGGATGGCATTGAGATTTTAAAACGCATGAAATTAATTGATGAAGACATCCGCGTGATCATTATGACAGCTTATGGCGAACTAGATATGATTCAAGAGTCTAAAGAGCTCGGTGCATTAACGCATTTTGCTAAACCATTTGATATTGATGAAATCCGTGATGCAGTCAAAGAATACTTGCCGCTCGAAACAAATGGCTAGATGGAAATGATTGAATCAAGTCATTCTGTTGCCGATTTGTCGAATAATTGGTATTCTAGATAAGAAGAAGAAAGCGATCTGACTTTGAAAGTTTACATATGGCGAGAAATTCTGGTCATGCTAGGGTGGAGAGCTTTTTTTAGTAAGCAAATTAGCTACATAGGGAGGATTTTTCATCATGCCTTTAGTTTCAATGACAGAAATGTTGAAAGACGCAAAGGAAAAAGGTTACGCTGTTGGACAGTTTAACTTAAATAACTTAGAATTCACGCAAGCGATTTTACAAGCTGCTGAAGAAGAGAAATCTCCAGTTATCTTAGGAGTATCTGAAGGAGCAGGACGCTACATGGGCGGCTTCAAAACAGTTGTCGCTATGGTAAAAGCGTTAATCGAAGAATATAATGTAACAGTTCCTGTTGCGATTCATTTAGATCACGGTTCAAGCTTTGAATCTTGTGCAAAAGCGATTCATGCAGGATTTACTTCTGTGATGATTGATGCTTCTCACCATCCATTTGATGAGAACGTAGCGACAACTGCAAAAGTGGTTGAGCTTGCACATTTCCACGGTGTATCTGTAGAAGCTGAGCTTGGAACTGTTGGTGGACAAGAAGACGACGTCATCGCTGAGGGCGTTATTTATGCTGATCCAAAAGAGTGCCAAGAGCTTGTAGAACGTACTGGTATTGACTGCCTTGCGCCTGCACTAGGTTCAGTTCATGGTCCATACAAAGGTGAACCAAACCTTGGTTTCGCTGAAATGGAAGAAATCGGTAAAACAACTGGACTTCCACTTGTTCTTCACGGCGGAACAGGTATCCCAACTGCTGACATCAAGCGTGCGATTTCACTTGGTACAGCAAAAATCAATGTAAACACTGAAAACCAAATTGCTTCTGCGAAAGCAGTTCGCGAAACACTTGCTGCAAAAACAGAAGAGTATGATCCACGTAAATATCTTGGACCAGCTCGTGACGCAATTAAAGCGACTGTTATCGGCAAAATGCGTGAATTTGGTTCTTCTAACCAAGCATAATTTGATGAGAACCGAAAGCCGCCTGAGTCACAGGCGGTTTTCTCCATATCATGAGAAAGCGCAATCAAATTTACATTTCAGACAATTTATTGATAGGAGAGTGGCACAGTTATGTTATTTTTCGTAGACACAGCGAATATCGCAGACATCAAAGAGGCACACGAGCTTGGCATTTTAGCAGGCGTGACAACAAACCCTAGTTTAGTAGCGAAAGAAAAGGACGTATCGTTCCACGACCGCCTTCGTGAAATCACTGACGTGGTATCAGGTTCAGTTAGTGCGGAAGTCATTTCTCTCAAAGCAGAAGAAATGATCGAAGAAGGAAAAGAGCTGGCTGCTATTGCACCAAATATCACAGTGAAAATCCCAATGACAACAGACGGTCTTAAAGCAGTCAAAGCGTTAACAGACCTTGGGATTAAAACAAACGTCACGTTGATTTTTAGTGCAAACCAGGCACTTCTTGCAGCTAGAGCTGGTGCGACGTATGTCTCTCCATTCCTCGGCCGCTTAGATGACATTGGCCAAAATGGTCTTGATCTCATTAGTGAAGTGAAAACCATTTTTGATGTTCATGGATTAGATACACAAATCATTGCTGCATCCATTCGTCACCCGCAGCATGTGACAGAAGCTGCGCTTAGAGGTGCTCATATCGGCACAATGCCGCTGAAAGTCATCAAGCAGCTGACAAAACACCCATTAACGGATGCAGGCATTGAGCAATTTTTAGCAGACTGGAATAAATAAGTGATTGTGGCAGACGGATACGCATCCGTTTGCCGCAGTTTTCCTTAAATACGCTAAGAAATGTTTTGTGCAAAGAAGAGAACATCACAGCCTCGCAAAGCTTCGATTATTTTTCTTCCGACAAATTTCGTTTAACCTGTATTCTTTCTCTTGATATTGGCTAAATTTTGGACAAGACCTTTTAAAGCGCGACATCCACAAACAGTATAACTCCAACAGTGATCTTCTTTAAGAAGGGAGACAAATATGGAAAAGTTAAACATTGCCGGCGGTGACCCCTTGCGCGGGACCGTACATATTAGTGGTGCGAAAAATAGTGCTGTGGCACTGATTCCTGCCACGATTCTCGCTGATTCTCCAGTAACCATTGAAGGCCTTCCGCATATTTCAGATATTGACACATTACGAGATCTGTTAGAAGAGATTGGCGGAAAGGTCACATTTGAAAAAGGTGAGATGGTTGTCAATCCTGCCTCCATGATCAGTATGCCGCTTCCTAATGGGAAAGTGAAGAAACTACGAGCATCCTATTATTTAATGGGCGCCATGCTCGGTAGATTCAAGCAGGCTGTCATTGGATTACCAGGAGGATGTCACTTAGGACCTAGACCGATCGATCAGCATATCAAAGGCTTTGAAGCACTTGGAGCCGAGGTGACAAACGAACAGGGTGCGATTTATTTGCGCGCTGAAAAATTAGTCGGAGCCCGTATTTATCTTGATGTTGTCAGTGTAGGTGCGACCATCAACATCATGCTGGCAGCCGTGCTTGCTGAAGGGAAAACAGTGATTGAAAATGCCGCAAAAGAACCCGAAATTATTGATGTAGCGACACTGCTTGCAAGCATGGGAGCTAAAATCAAAGGTGCGGGGACGGATGTGATTCGGATTGAAGGTGTGGAATCTCTTCATGGCTGCAGGCATTCCATCATCCCTGACCGCATAGAAGCAGGTACATTTTTAATTGCAGGTGCAGCGATGGGGGATGAAGTTGTGCTTGATAATGTGATCCCAACTCATTTAGAATCAATTACGGCGAAACTTAGAGAGATGGGATTCACAATTGAAACAAGCAACGATCAAATGCTGATCGTTGGCAGAAATGAAGGACTCAAGCCTGTCGATATCAAAACCCTTGTGTATCCGGGCTTTCCGACCGATCTTCAACAGCCGATGACGGCTTTGTTAACAAAAGCGAAAGGCACGAGTGTCGTGACAGATACCATTTACTCTGCCCGCTTTAAACACATTGACGAATTGCGTCGAATGGGTGCTAACATGAAGGTGGAAGGAAGATCTGCCATTATTACAGGTCAAACGCAGCTTCAAGGTGCAAAGGTCAAAGCAAGTGATCTGCGAGCAGGTGCTTGTCTCGTTGTTGCAGGGTTAATGGCAGACGGTGTGACCGAAATCACAGGGCTTGAACATATAGACAGAGGATATAGTATGCTTGAGGAGAAGCTTGAAGGCTTGGGTGCAACCATCTGGCGTGAAAAGCTGAATGACCAAGAAATAGAAGAACTTCAAAATTCATAAGGCTTTGACTGTGAGAGGAGATTTGGACAAAAATGGAAAGAAGTTTATCGATGGAACTAGTACGGGTGACAGAAGCAGCTGCATTAAAATCTGCTCGTTGGATGGGTAGAGGTTTAAAAGACGAAGCGGATGATGCTGCAACAAGTGCCATGCGTGATGTATTTGATACGATTCCGATGAAGGGAACTGTGGTCATCGGCGAGGGAGAAATGGACGAAGCACCAATGCTTTATATTGGGGAAAAGCTTGGAAACGGATATGGACCTCGCGTGGATGTCGCTGTTGATCCATTGGAAGGAACAAATATTGTGGCAAGTGGCGGCTGGAATGCATTAGCTGTTATCGCTGTTGCTGATCATGGCAACTTGCTGAATGCACCTGATATGTACATGGATAAGATCGCAGTAGGTCCAGAAGCGGTAGGCTGCATCGACATTGAAGCGCCTGTCATTGACAATCTTCGTGCTGTTGCAAAAGCGAAAAACAAAGATATTGAAGATGTTGTTGCGACAATTTTAAACAGAGAGCGACATGAAAAGATCATTGCTGAGCTGAGAGAAGCTGGAGCAAGAATCAAGTTGATCGATGATGGTGACGTTGCAGGAGCCATTAATACAGCATTTGATCACACAGGTGTTGATATTCTATTTGGTTCAGGTGGAGCGCCTGAAGGTGTCCTTTCTGCTGTTGCGCTTAAAGCACTTGGTGGAGAAATCCACGGTAAGCTTCTTCCACAAAGTGAAGAAGAGCTGAGACGCTGTGAGAAAATGGGACTGGATGTTGGAAAAGTCCTCAGAATGGAAGACCTCGTGAAAGGCGATGACGCCATTTTTGCAGCGACAGGTGTAACAGATGGCGAGTTATTAAAAGGTGTTCAATTTAAAGGCTCTGTTGGAACAACACATAGTGTTGTCATGCGTGCGAAATCAGGTACTGTTCGATTCGTCGATGGCAGACACAGTTTAAAGAAAAAACCGAATCTTGTCATTCGTCCGTAATCTGAAAGCGGGTATTCTTTACCCGCTTTTCATATAGGTGTCAAATATATATCATTTTCTTTTTAAAGTTGAATATTCCCTGCAAATGAGGTAAAACTAAAGAGTGCTGCGAAATTTTCTGCGAATTTACTTCTTTTAAGCTTCAACAAGTTTAAATACTGCCGCATCATGACGATATACTCATTATCCTTCTCTATGTTGACAAAGCTCAATTTCACATTGTTCCTATCTTTACGATAAAACGAGTGTGAGCGTTACCATGAGAGCGAGGTCATTCCAACAAAAACGGAATTAAAAGCTAATCAAATACAATAGTCATGCATTCGTAATGAAATACATTGACTAGAAAAGTGTGGTGTCCATATTGAAAGATGTTTCGATTTCATCTTTGGAAAATATGAAATTAAAAGAGCTGTATGAGTTAGCAAAAAAGTACAAAATCTCTTATTACAGCAAACTAACAAAAAAAGAATTAATTTTTGCCATCTTAAAGGCAAACGCTGAGCAAGAGGATCTCTTATTTATGGAAGGGGTTCTAGAAATTATTCAGTCAGAGGGATTTGGTTTCTTAAGACCAATTAACTACTCCCCAAGTTCTGAAGACATTTATATTTCAGCTTCACAAATCAGACGCTTTGATTTAAGAAATGGTGATAAGGTGTCTGGAAAGGTACGACCTCCAAAAGAGAATGAACGCTACTATGGCCTCCTTCATGTCGAAGCGGTAAATGGGGACGACCCAGAATCAGCTAAGGAACGTGTTCACTTTCCTGCACTCACGCCGCTATTCCCTGATCGTCAAATGATTCTTGAAACACAGCCTAATCACCTGTCTACTAGAATTATGGATATGATGGCACCAGTTGGTTTTGGACAGCGTGGTTTAATTGTTGCACCGCCTAAGGCTGGGAAAACCATTTTGCTCAAAGAAATTGCCAACAGTATCTCTGAAAATCATCCAGAGGCAGAACTGATTGTTCTTCTTATTGACGAACGTCCAGAGGAAGTAACAGATATCGAACGTTCTGTTGCAGGTGATGTCGTTAGTTCAACCTTTGACGAAGTACCGGAAAACCACATTAAAGTAGCAGAGCTTGTATTAGAGCGTGCGATGCGTCTAGTTGAACATAAAAAAGATGTCATCATCTTAATGGACAGCATCACAAGGCTTGCTCGTGCATACAACCTGGTCATCCCGCCAAGCGGCCGAACGCTTTCTGGTGGTATTGATCCAGCGGCTTTCCACCGTCCAAAACGCTTCTTTGGTGCTGCGCGTAACATCGAAGAAGGTGGAAGCTTGACCATTTTAGCTACTGCACTTGTTGATACGGGATCACGTATGGACGATGTGATTTATGAAGAGTTTAAAGGAACAGGAAACATGGAGCTCCATTTAGATCGTTCTCTTGCAGAAAGAAGAATTTTCCCAGCCATCGACATTCGTCGTTCCGGTACAAGAAAAGAAGAACTGCTTGTGCCTAAAGAGCATCTTGATCGTCTATGGGCGATGAGAAAATCAATGTCAGATACACCTGATTTCGCTGAGAAATTCATGCGCAAAATGAGAAAAACAAAGACAAACCAAGAATTTTTCGATATTTTAACGCAAGAGTGGAAACAAGCAAATATGTCTGCATCAAGAAGATAGCTTCCTGAAAAAATACATTTGCAATCATAGACTTACACTGTTATAATTTTATCATGTGCGTTTCAGAATTTATTCTGAGATATTAACTCTGTTTCCGAATTGGATTCAGGGCGGAAGGAGATGACAGTAGATGAAAACAGGAATTCATCCTAACTACAAAAAAGCTACAGTCAAATGCGCTTGTGGAAATGAGTTTGAAACTGGATCAGTAAAAGAAGAGGTACGCATCGAGATTTGCTCTGAGTGCCATCCTTTCTATACAGGCCGTCAAAAATTCGCTTCTGCTGATGGACGTGTTGACCGCTTTAACAAAAAATACGGTCTTAAGTAATAATAGATACAATAAACAGGCAGGAATCCGTTCTTGCCTGTTTTTTTACGTGGATTGATGGAACTTTAAAACGGGGGAGAAGACCTTATGTATGTGATGAAACAAAGCGGTTGGCTTGAAGTCATCTGCGGAAGTATGTTTTCTGGAAAGTCGGAAGAATTGATTCGGAGAGCCAAAAGAGCCACCTTTGCCAAACAAGAAGTAAAAATATTCAAACCAGCGATTGATAACCGGTATAGCACAAGCTCAGTTGTGTCACATAACGGTTCATCGGTCGATGGGATTGCAGTAACCTCACCAAAAGACATAATAACGCACATATCAGAACGAACCGATGTCATTGGCATTGATGAGGTGCAATTTTTTGATGAGACAATCATTGATATTGTCACTCAATTGGCTGATAAAGGCTACCGAGTCATTGTTGCAGGCCTTGATCAAGACTTCAGAGGAGAGCCATTTGGTGTTGTTCCGCATTTAATGGCATGTGCAGAGCTTGTAACAAAACTTCAAGCAGTTTGTTCGGTATGCGGCTCCCCAGCGAGTAGAACACAACGCTTGATCGACGGTAAACCCGCATCCTATGATGATCCCATTATTTTAGTAGGTGCGCAGGAATCATACGAAGCACGATGCAGACATCACCATGAAGTACCAAAATTAGATGTTGGTACAACACTTGACAATTAAAAAAATAGCAAATGCCGCTGTGTTTCGTTTTTCGAGATTTTGGCTGAACACCCATCATTTGTACTTAAATAAATTAAATAACGCTACGAAAAAATTATCTAATTTTCAACGCTTGCGTTTTGGTATAAGCAGGCATAAAATGACTAACTGTAGTGTAAAGCATTTAAACGAAAAGTTCGATTTCTTGTCATAATTTTTTTGATTAAGGATTTTTCTCCTTGATCGTTCTTTGTATTAATAGTTCACTTTATTTATATTTTAGAAAGAGGGTAGTTTTTGATGAACAACGTGAAGAAAACAAAAGAAGGGTACCTCGAAACCACTTTGACAGGTAAAGATGTATTATCGATTCCAACGTTGAACAAAGGCGTTGCTTTCTCTGAAGAAGAAAGACAAGAGCTTGGACTAGAAGGATTACTTCCTCCAACTGTTCTGACTTTAGAACAGCAAGCAGAGAGAGCATACAAGCAATTTCTAGCTCAGCCAGATCGTCTTCGTCAAAACGTATACTTAAGTGATTTGCAAAACCGTAACGAAGTATTATTCTATAAGCTTCTAACGGACAAGCTTCGTGAAATGCTTCCTGTTGTTTACACACCAACTGTTGGTGAAGCGATTCAAGAATACAGCCATGAATACAGAAGACCTCATGGTGTCTACCTTTCAATCGACAACATTGACGGCATTGAGAAAGCATTTGAAAACTTACATGCAACAGCAGGCGACATCGACCTCATCGTAGCAACTGACTCTGAGAGTATTCTTGGAATTGGTGACTGGGGTGTTGGTGGTATCAACATCGCAATTGGTAAATTAGCTGTTTACACGGCTGCAGCAGGGATTGATCCAAGCCGCGTCATTCCAGTTGTATTAGATGTTGGAACTAACAATGAGAAATTATTGAATGATCCATTGTACATCGGGAACCACCACAAACGTGTACAAGGTGAAAAATACGAAGAATTCATTGATGCGTATGTAAAAGCAGCACTTAAATTCTTCCCGAAAGCATTGCTTCACTGGGAAGACCTTGGAAACAAAAATGCGCGTAACATCATGAAAAAATACAACGACAACATCTTAACTTTTAATGATGATATCCAAGGTACTGGTGCCATTACTTTAGCGGGTGTTCTTGCAGCTGTCAAGAAAACTGGTACTCAATTGAAAGATCACCGTGTGATGATTTTCGGAGCTGGATCTGCTGGAATCGGAATCGCCGATCAAATGCGTGACACAATGGTTCTTGAAGGTCTAAGTGAAGAAGAAGCAAACAATGCATTCTGGACGTTAGACTACAGAGGATTGCTAACAGATCAGTTTGAAGATGAAGTGCTTGATTTCCAAAAACCATACCTTCGTTCTTCTGATGAAGTAGAAGGCTGGGCTCGTGATGAAAAAGGACAAATCTCATTTGCTGAAGCTGTTCGCAAGGTGAAGCCAACTATTCTTATTGGTACATCAGGTCAAGGCGGCGCATTCACTGAAGAAATTATTAAAGAAATCGCAGCTCATACAGAGCGTCCAGTGATCATGCCGATGTCTAACCCAACACCACTTGCTGAAGCAGTACCGGAAGATCTATTCAAATGGACAGACGGTCGTGCGCTTGTTGCAACTGGAAGCCCATTCGAAAATGTCGAGTATAACGGAATTGAACATGAAATCGGACAATCAAACAATGCGTTCGTTTTCCCTGGACTTGGTCTTGGTTCAATCGTAACGGAATCAAAAATTATCACAAAAGGCATGTTCGTTGCTTCTGCAAATGCGATCGCTGAAATGGTTGATCATGAAAAACCAGGCGCTGGACTGCTTCCAAGCATTGATAAATTGCAAGAAGTATCAATTAAGGTAGCTGTTGAAGTAGCAAAAGCAGCAATTAAAGATGGTGTCGCAAGAAGAACACCTGACAACATCGAACAAGCTGTGAAAGATGCTATGTGGATTCCTGAATATAAAAAAATTGTAAGAGCATAATAAAATGTGTAACGCGGCATTGTTTCGGGTAATGTAAGCAATGCCGCTATAAAATAAGAAACATGTAAAGGATTCAAGGAGGAATAGTAAGATGGACTTTTTAAATATTTTGATCCTCCTAGCACCGATTTTTTTCGTTATCGCGCTGGGTTGGTTCGCAGGGAACTTCGGCAGCTATGACGCTAAATCTGCAAAAGGTGTAAGTACACTTGTTACAAAGTATGCTTTGCCAGCGCACTTTATCGCCAGCATTCTGTCAACACCAAAAGATAAATTCTATAGTCAAATTCCATTTTTCGTTGCATTGATTCTCGGAATCGTAGGCTTTTATATCATTATCCTTTTAGTTACGAAATTTGCTTTTAAATATGATTTAACAGATTCATCTGTTTTCTCATTAAACTCAGCACAACCGACCTTTGCATTTATGGGGATTCCGGTCTTGGGCAGTTTATTTGGGGCTCAAGAAGTTGCAATTCCGATTGCTATTACCGGAATAGTTGTAAATGCATTGCTTGATCCAATTGCTATTATTGTGTCAACTGTCGGTGAAAAAACAAAAGGAAAAGCCAAAGACGGCGAAAGTTTCCTAAAAATGACGACGAAAGCGATTTTACACGGCTTATCAGAGCCGCTTGCGCTTGCACCGTTAGCAAGTATCATTCTTGTTCTTTTAGGATTTAAACTTCCTGAAATCGGACATGAAATGCTAGAGGAAATTGGAAGTGTGACATCAGGGGTTGCGCTCTTTGCAGTCGGTGTCACAGTCGGTATCCGCAAGATTAAACTGAGCTTACCAGCTTTCAGTATCGCATTGCTCAAAGTAGCTGTACAACCGTTACTTATGTATTTCATCGCCATTCTTATGGGTCTTTCGGCGGATGAAATTACAAAAGCTGTATTACTTGTTGCCTTCCCAGGTTCAGCTGTTGCGGCCATGATCGCCACTCGATTTGAGAAACAGGAAGCAGAAACAGCATCCGCATTTGTGATCAGTGCGATCATGTCACTCATTACATTACCAATCATTATTGCACTTACCGTATAATATAGTAGAAAGGCTGCCTCGTTAGGCAGCCTTTCTTAGCGAAATGAATGAAACAGAGGGAAGAGTGCACGCTTTTTTTTCATTTCGGGGTGTGCCTTTTCCTTTTCTTCTTCTTTTGATGGTTTTGGTTTTGTCAATGTGGCTGTGAGGCGTTCTAATTTTGCAGTTAATTCTTCAATTTCTCTTCTGTGCTGGAGGAGCTGGTAGGAAACGCCTTCATCTGCTTTCTTAGCGAGTTTCCGTTCCATTTCTTGAAAACGCGCTTCAATATGACTGACGTGTGATTGCTCTTGAAGGAGCTGTTTCATTTGTTTTTCTAAGGCTTCTATCCGTTTTGATGAGTCAGAAGTTTCTACAGTAGGTGATAATTGCTGGGCGGTTTCTTCATGGATCGGCAGTCTAATGTCATGGAGAATCACACCTTCGTTCATTTGGTGTTGGACCTCTTTGAGCAGCTGGACAATGTCATCATGAAATTCATAATGTCCTAGTTCATTCCGGGCGACAGGGATGTTGAGCTGTTTGACCCAGCGCTGAATGGTTTTTGAAGATACACCAATTTCCTTTGCAACCTCATTTGTATTCAAACCAAATGCCCTCCCTTTTTTCAATTACAAGTACCATTCTCTTTCGTGAGCATCCGTTCCTTCACGTTAGACAAAACAAGTAACCAATCGCCAAAGATCGTGTTTTCTAGTGAAAAATTGCAGAAAATCAATTGTTTTGGAAATTTTTTTGACTGTCATACCCCGCTATACTATAATTAGACTGTTACGCACAAAACAGAGGTGAAGACCATGTTAGACCGTTTAAAATCAATTGAAGAACGCTATGAAAAGCTAAATGAATATTTAAGTGACCCTGAAGTGGTGAACGACCCTAAGAAGCTTCGTGAATATTCGAAGGAACAATCTGATATTCAAGAAACTGTTGAGGTATATAGACAATATCGTGCGGCATATGATCAGCTAAGTGATGCGAAAGCCATGCTGGAAGATAAGCTCGATGCCGATATGCGCGACATGGTCAAAGAAGAAATTTCAGAGCTCACAGAGGAAACAGAACGTTTAGAAGACGAGCTGAAAATCTTACTCATCCCGAAAGATCCGAATGACGATAAGAACGTTATTGTGGAGGTTCGTGGTGCAGCGGGCGGAGAAGAGGCTGCGCTGTTTGCAGGAAACCTGTACCGTATGTACAGCCGTTATGCTGAAATGCAAGGCTGGAAAACGGAAGTCATGGAAGCGAGTGTCACTGGAACTGGCGGTTATAAGGAGATCATCTTTATGATTAGCGGTAAAGGTGCATATTCTAAACTAAAGTTTGAAAACGGTGCACACCGCGTGCAGCGTGTTCCTGAAACTGAGTCAGGCGGCCGTATTCATACATCAACAGCGACAGTTGCTGTATTACCAGAGGCTGAGGAAGTTGAAATTGATATCCACGAAAAAGATATTCGTGTGGATACATTCGCATCAAGCGGACCAGGGGGACAAAGTGTTAATACCACAATGTCTGCTGTTCGTTTGACTCACCTTCCAACCGGTGTAGTGGTTTCCTGTCAGGATGAGAAATCACAAATCAAAAACAAAGAAAAAGCGATGAAAGTTTTGCGTGCGAGAATTTATGATAAATTCCAGCGTGAAGCACAAGCTGAATATGATCAAACCCGTAAATCTGCTGTTGGAACAGGGGATCGTTCAGAGCGTATCCGTACGTACAATTTCCCGCAAAACCGCGTGACGGACCACCGTATCGGATTGACGATTCAAAAGCTTGATCAAATTTTAGAAGGAAAACTTGACGAGGTCATTGATGCATTAATTATGGAAGACCAAGCAAGAAAACTTCAAAATGCAAAATAAAGAGCGAACGATCTTTGAAGCCCTTAAATGGGCTTCTTCTTTGTTAACGGAAGCGGGCAGAGACCAAAACGCAGCAGAGTTAATGTTGATGCATGTGCTTGGATGGAGCAGAAGTGAACTTCTTGCCCGTTTTCATGATCCACTGCCAGAGGAGCAAGATTCACAATTCAGCGAGTTCGTAGCACAGCACAAGCGTGGAGTGCCTGTGCAGCATTTAACGGGTGTTGAATTTTTTTATGGGCGTCCTTTTGAGGTAAACAAACACGTTCTGATTCCTCGTCCTGAAACGGAGGAAGTGGTGCTGGCGGCATTGAATATGATGAATCGTGTGTTTCCTGATGATCAACCGCTCAAAGCAGTTGATGTAGGAACAGGTAGCGGTGCAATTGCGATTACGTTAGCTCTTGAAAAAGAATCTCTCACTGTGACAGCGACGGATATTTCACGTGACGCACTTGAAGTCGCAAAGCGAAATCAAGAAGCGCTTGGTGCAGACGTTCATTTTGTCCAAGGGGATTTACTTGAACCGATTATGGCTCAAGGCATCAAAGTCGATGTGTTTATTTCCAATCCGCCTTATATTGCGGCAGAAGAAATGGATGGATTATCAGAGGTTGTCACAAAGCATGAACCTGTTAATGCGCTGACAGATGGGCGTGATGGCCTGTGGTTTTATGAGCGTATCGCCTGTGATCTCCACAAGGTACTTCATCAGCAAGCAGTGGTTGTCTTTGAAATAGGACATACACAAGCACAAGATGTAAAAGCGCTTCTTTTGCAGGCGTTCCCTTCAGCTGATGTTCATATCATCAAGGACATCAACGGAAAGGATCGAGCAGTTTGCGCACACATTCAAAACGGAAGTCCGGCTGAATAAAGTCGGACTATTTTATTATGTAAAGATGAAACTTATGGTAAAAGGGAAACGTATATATAGAAGAATGAACATTCTGATCATGATTTTTTACATAAATTTGTTTTGAAGGAGCGAATGGTGTGAACAGAAGGTATGCGATGGTGTTGGTCATCGTCAGTGTACTATTGATTGTGAGTGCTTGCGGTAAACCGAGCTTTAAAAAAGAAGCAGCAGCATTTGGGGAAAACTATAAAAAAGCACAATACACAGTGAATCGAACGGATGACCTATCTGACATGAAGGAGAAGTTGAAGGATTATTTAACCGAGCATGAATATCAAGAATATACACAAGACAGCATGTTTCCAAGTGTATTAGAAGCAGCAAAAGATCAAGATTGTCAAATTAAACTGAAAAAAATTACGTTTACACCTTCAGATGAAAGCGATGACAGTATTGAATTTGACTATGAAATGATCATTCAATTTATTGACCATAAAGGAAAGGTCAAAAAGGAAATCGAGAAAAAAGGCGCAATGACAGTCATCAAAACAGATTCGGGTTTAAGAATCAGCCGAGATTGGGATGGGAGATTGTACCCTTCCGATTACCAATCCTCACTAAAAAGCCGTTCATAAGTTGAACGGCTTTTTGCGTGCAGGAGAAATGTTGATTCGCTCCCCTCATAAAGAGGCTGACCTCATAATCTATTAAAAAAATCATTTTTGCTGTTTACGAGATGCGTTTCCTGGACACAATGTTTTTAGCGAAGAGAAAAAGTGGGGGGAACACATCATGTTCAAAAGTAAAATGATGATTTGTCTTTATATGTTTCTATTATTATGTGGTGCTTTTGCAAACCTTGGAAAAGAGGAGACGGCAGCTGCATCTGCCAATCAGCCTATTGTGATTCCAGATGAAGCCATTCGTTTACGCATTTTAGCCAACAGTGACCGGTCGGCAGATCAAGATGTGAAACGAAGTATTCGAGATGAGGTCAATGCCAATATAACGGAGTGGGTGAAAGACCTCACATCCATTGAAGAAGCTAGACGTGTGATTCGTTCAAAGCTTCCAGACATCAATCGTATCGCCAAAGCAAAATTAAAGGAACAACACATTGATCAATCCGTATCGGTCAGCTTTCAAAAAGCCTCATTTCCAACAAAGCTTTATGGCAACTTTGTTTATCCTGCTGGGAAATATGAAGCCATTTTGATTACGTTAGGGGAAGGAGACGGAGCCAATTGGTGGTGTGTGTTATTCCCACCTCTCTGCTTTATCGATTTTTCAAACGGAGAAGCGATCGCCTCACCAGAAGGAGATGATAAAGAGCAGGTAGCCGCAGAGCAATCAAATGAATCTGTCAATGAAGTGGTAAAAGAAGAAGAGACGGGTGAAGTGAAATTCTTTCTGTTCGAATGGGTCTCTAGTCTTTTCTCTTAAAAAAGGTCTAAATCTGTTTTTGCCTCATAGAGTTGAAGTAAGAGAACAAAAAGAGGTGAAAGCATGTATTATCAATTAAGAATAGCGACAGAAGAAGATGCCCCGGCTATTAATGCTTTTCTTGAAAAAGGCCAAGCAAAAGGCGGGGTGACGATTGCAGAGCGTACGTCATTTGTGGTCATGGAAGATGCAGACGGTGAGCTTGCAGGCTGTTTAGGTCTTGAACGACTAAATGAACAAGAAGGATTGCTAAGATCACTTGTGATATCAGATAAACTCGGCCAGGGGCATATCGTTTCTCTGTTCCAAAGTGTTCAAACGCTAGGGGAAAAACAAGGTGTGGACACCTTTTATGTTGTAGCCAATCACTCCTCTTCGCATGATTTTTTAGCGCTGATGGGCTTTACGCCTATAGAGGAAATCCCAGAAAGTGTGTGGGTATCTGCGCATGCAAAAGAGTCATTGGGAAAAGAGCAGGCGGTTGTGCTGCAAAAAACAGCGAGTTAATCACAAAACACCGGACTTATTCACATACTTATCCACTGTAAAACAAGCGTTATCCACAAATTGTGGACAACGCTTGTTTTATTTAGCATCATCTTTTATACTTTCAAAAGGATAATTGAGATATATCAACAGTTTTATCTTTTTTAAAAGGAGTTTGTATGATGTTAAATACAAAAAGGTGGTCTGTGGATTTTAAAAAGGATTTATCCACATACTATCCACAAATTGAACAAGCAGCTCTGTTGTTGCGACAGAATGAAGTGGTCGCTTTTCCGACAGAAACGGTTTATGGACTAGGGGCAAATGCAAAAGAGACAGAGGCTGTGAAGAAAATTTATGAAGCGAAAGGACGCCCAAGTGATAATCCGTTGATTGTTCACATTGCGGACGTTCAACAGCTTCATGAATTTGCGCAAATAGAAAATGAAAAAGTAACAGCGCTGATGGATGCCTTTTGGCCAGGCGCTCTCACCATTGTTCTACCTTGTAAGCCGGGCACATTATCAAAGCAGGTGACGGCAGGTTTAACGACAGTAGGCGTAAGAATGCCTGATCATCCTGTTGCGCTTGAACTCATCCGAGCAGCTGGTCTGCCAATTGCCGCGCCTAGTGCCAACCGTTCGGGAAAACCGTCGCCGACACTTGCGGATCATGTCGCGAGTGATCTTGATGGGAAAATTGCTGGCATTGTCGATGGTGGTTCAACAGGTATTGGCGTGGAGTCAACGGTTGTATCCTGTATAGACGAGATTCCAGTGATCTTAAGGCCGGGCGGTATTACAAAAGAAGCGTTAGAAGAGGTCGTAGGAACGGTCAACATGGATCCAGGGCTGACGAAAAAGGATGAGGCGCCAGTATCGCCGGGAATGAAATACACACATTATGCACCTGAAGCACAAATGTATATATTTCATGGAAGTGATGAAGACATGCAGCTGCACATTCAGAAGTACCGAGCTGAAGGGCTAAAAGTAGGTGTGCTGACGACAGAAGAAAAGAAGGAATGGTTTGCGGCAGATGTTATCTTTAGCTGTGGATGGAGAGAAAAGCCTGAAACGGTTGCGGCAAACTTATATCGTGTGCTAAGACAATTTGACGAAACGGATGTAGACTTGATCATTTCAGAAGCCTTCTCAGAGCAGGGAGTTGGTTCTGCGATCATGAACCGTCTGCAAAAAGCGGCAGGAGGGCGTACCCTCTCTTCATTCAAATAGTTCTAACCTCTCTTGGACAAACATAGGTTAAAGGAGAATGCGTGTCCAAGGGGGATTTACATGAATGAACTAGCTGGCGAATTGCTGACACTCAGTATCATGGCTTTTGCACTTGGAATGGATGCCTTTTCGGTTGGACTCGGCATGGGGATGATTCAGCTGAGACTCCGCCAGATCCTTTATATTGGACTTGTCATTGGGATATTTCATATGTTTATGCCTCTTTTTGGCATGCTGACAGGTCAGCTTTTATCTGGCTGGCTTGGGCTCCTAGCAACCTATATTGGCGGGGCGCTGCTTTTGGTGCTGGGTCTGCAAATGATCATCGCTTCTATCCGAAAAGAAGATAAGCCATTTATCGCACCTGTTGGGGCCGGTCTCGTTCTTTTTGCAACAAGTGTGAGTTTAGATAGTTTTTCCGTTGGCTTAAGCCTGGGGATTTACGGTTCTCGGGTGTTGATGACCATTTTATTGTTTGGTTTTTTTAGTATGATGCTCACATGGCTTGGATTATTACTCGGTAAACAGGTTCGGTCATGGGTAGGTTCATACAGCGGGGCGCTTGGCGGATTGATTTTACTAGCCTTTGGAATCAAATTATTATTTCCGCTCTAGCCAGTCTCCTTACATAACATGTAGAATGAAATGCTATATAATAGAAGAAAAGGAGGTCGAAAGATGAATATCTTATTTGTTTGTACGGGAAATACTTGCAGAAGTCCGATGGCTCAAGCCCTTTTTTCCTCCATTGCAGATGAAAAAGGCTTACAGGTCACTGTAAAATCAGCGGGCATCTTCGCCTCTGATGCAGGGAAGGCTTCTCCTCAAGCAGTCGAAGCATTATTTGAGAAAAGCATTCCACTCAATCACTCGTCGTCTAAACTAACAGAAGAACTTCTTCATGAAGCAGATTATGTCTTCACCATGACGATTCAGCATAAACAGTTGATTGTGGAGCAATATGCTCATGTGAAAGACAAGGTCTTCACTCTAAAAGAATTTGCGACAGGATCAGAAGGTGACGTGTCGGATCCATTTGGAGGGAGTCTCTCCATTTATCAGGAGACACGAGATGAACTAGAAACGCTATTGTATCAACTTGCTAAAAAACTTAAACAGGATCACCAATCCTCATAAATGGACAACCTGTAAAACCGTTGCGCAAACGGTTTTTCTGCTTTTGTTTGCAAATGACTAGGCAGAGGTTAAAATATAACTGTAAATAAAAAATGAATGTAAGACATGACAGATTAACTCACCCTTAGGAGGAATTGCCCGATGAAAGTAGCCATTGCATCCGATCACGGCGGAACGAATATTCGTGAAGAAATCAAACAACTAATGGATGAATTAAAGATTGAATACATTGATATGGGTTGTGAATGTGGATCAGGTTCTGTAGACTACCCTGACTATGCTTTTCCTGTAGCCAATATGGTGGCAAACGGAGAAGTCGATCGCGGCATTTTGATTTGCGGGACAGGTATCGGTATGAGCATTTCAGCAAACAAAGTGAAAGGCATCCGCTGTGCACTGGCGCATGATACATTCAGTGCAAAGGCGACGAGAGAACATAACGATACAAATGTTCTTGCGATGGGAGAACGAGTCATTGGACCAGGATTGGCAAGAGAGATTGCTCACATTTGGCTGACAACAGAATTTACTGCAGGACGTCATGCTGTGCGGATTGGTAAAATCGCTGATTACGAAGAAAAGCACCTGTAAGGAGCGCTTAACATGAACATTGGTCAAGATTGGCTTGAGATGTTAAAAGAGTTTCATCAAACAGTTGAACTGCGAGCTGGCCACATTTTAGTGATTGGCTGCAGTACGTCAGAAGTGGCTGGCGAGCACATTGGGACAGCGGGAAGTGAGCAAATTGCTGAAGCTATTTATCAAGAGCTCGATCAACTGAGACGCGAGACAGGAATTGAATTGGCCTTCCAATGCTGCGAGCATTTGAATCGTGCCCTCGTTGTGGAAGAAGAGGTGGCTTACCGGCTTAACTTAGAGATTGTAGCGGCTGTACCTGTCCGTCAGGCGGGTGGTTCTATGGCGGCTCATGCGTATCAGCAAATGGAACACCCTGTGCTGGTTGAATCCATTTCAGCACATGCAGGGATTGATATCGGTGATACATTCATCGGCATGCACTTAAAGCGGGTAGCCGTACCTGTCCGTCTCAGCCGTCATCAATTAGGACAAGCACATGTGACGTTTGCAAAAACTCGTCCAAAGCTGATTGGCGGAGAACGAGCCGTTTATACAAGATCATAGTTCGGATATATTTCTAATATAATGTTGAATGATGAAGACGCTTCACCCTTTGAATATTCGGGTTTTCATAAAAAAGAAGTCGATTTTCCAAAAAAAACTTTTACATTTTACTCAAAAACCGTGTACAATGAGATGGTGAAAACATCGAATGGAAATAGATTGGAGAGGATTTCGCTGATGAAACATTTACCTGAGCAAGACGCACAAGTATTCAAAGCAATTCAACTAGAGCGGAAACGCCAGCAGGACAAAATCGAATTAATTGCATCAGAAAACTTCGTAAGCGAAGCAGTCATGGAAGCGCAGGGCTCTGTCTTAACAAACAAATATGCAGAAGGTTACCCTGGTAAACGCTACTATGGCGGCTGTGAACATGTAGACGTTGTAGAAGATATCGCACGTGACCGCGCAAAAGAAATTTTTGGCGCTGAGTATGTGAACGTACAGCCTCACTCAGGAGCTCAAGCGAATATGGCCGTATACTTTACAATCCTTGAGCATGGCGATACAGTGCTAGGCATGAACTTATCACATGGCGGGCATTTAACACATGGAAGCCCTGTAAACTTTAGCGGCGTACAGTACAACTTTGTAGAATACGGTGTAGATAAAGAAACACAACATATCGACTACCAAGATGTACTTGAAAAAGCACGTGAGCATAAGCCGAAACTAATCGTAGCGGGTGCAAGTGCTTACCCACGTCAAATTGATTTCAAAAAGTTCCGTGAAATTGCCGATGAAGTCGGTGCTTACTTTATGGTGGACATGGCTCACATCGCGGGTCTTGTTGCAGCAGGTCTTCATCCAAATCCTGTTCCTTACGCTGATTTTGTGACAACGACAACTCACAAAACATTGCGCGGACCTCGCGGCGGAATGATTCTATGCCGTGAAGAGTTTGGTAAAAAGATCGACAAATCGATCTTCCCTGGTATTCAAGGTGGACCACTCATGCATGTGATCTCTGCAAAAGCTGTTTCTTTCGGTGAAGTATTGAACGGAGATTTCAAAACATATGCACAAAACGTGATTGATAACGCAAAACAACTAGCTGAAACACTTTTATCTGAGGATATTCAGCTTGTATCTGGTGGAACAGATAACCATCTTGTTCTCATCGACTTGCGCTCTCTTGGTATTACAGGAAAAATTGCAGAAAACGTTCTTGATGAAATTGGTATCACGGTGAATAAAAATGCAATTCCATATGATCCAGAGAAACCATTTGTTACAAGTGGTGTACGTGTAGGTACAGCAGCAGTGACAAGCCGTGGCTTCGATCAAGAAGCGATGAAAGAAGTCGGTTCCATCATTGCGCTTGCTCTAAAACATCATGAAGATGAAGCGAAATTAGAAGAGGCGAAAAAGCGTGTATCTGATCTGACAGCTCGTTTCCCTCTATATCAAGAATTAGATTATTAAGATGTAGACCCATTTGCCTATTTTTGGCATGTGGGTTTTTTTTGTAGGATTTGCGAATCATATTGAAAGATGATGTCTTTTTATGTAGAATTGTAGGAAGTGTGCAAAGTTCACCGGAAGATGACAGAAAAGGAGTTGTAGCAAGCAATGGCAAAGGTTTATGTATTTGATCACCCGCTTATTCAGCACAAACTTACATATATTCGTGACGTTCATACAGGAACAAAAGAATTTAGAGAGCTAGTGGATGAAGTCGCAACATTAATGGCATTTGAAATCACAAGAGATTTACCGCTTGAAGAGGTAGATGTAGAAACACCTGTACAAGTCGCTAAATCAAACGTGATCTCAGGTAAAAAACTCGGAGTTGTGCCGATTTTAAGAGCAGGTCTTGGAATGGTAGACGGGATTTTGAAACTCATTCCAGCTGCCAAAGTGGGACATGTCGGTTTATACCGTGATCCGAAGACATTAAAGCCTGTTGAATATTATGTGAAGCTTCCATCTGATGTGGAAGAGCGTGAATTTATCGTAGTAGACCCAATGCTTGCAACGGGCGGATCAGCAGTAGAAGCATTAAACAGCTTGAAAAAACGCGGTGCGAAAAACATCCGCTTCATGTGTCTGATTGCTGCGCCAGAAGGTGTAGAAGAAATGCAAAAACATCATCCAGATGTTGATATCTACATTGCGGCATTAGATGAGAAGTTAAACGAAAAAGGTTACATCATCCCAGGTCTTGGTGATGCTGGTGACCGTATGTATGGAACAAAATAAGAATGATTCACGAAAAGCCCACATGCAAACGTGCATGTGGGCTTTTTTGAAAAATATGACAAACGGTTGATATCGTTCTTAGAAAAATCAATGTATACTGAACATTAGCAGTTTTTTTGAATGAATGTCACAACTCTCCTAAAGTTTGATGAAATTGTGAACATTTTGTGTGCTCTCTCATTATAGAAAAGTTTTTTAACTTTCAACGGATTGACACATCATAGACGCTATTGTATGCTAAACGAGGGTATTATGGTAAGGTTTTCATAGCCTATAGCACTCTACTAATCCTCATTGTGAACCCTTTAATAATCAGGGTTTGTATCAGCGAATGAAGCAGAATCCCATAGATCTAAAGATTTCAAGTCTGATTGCACAATTAGACCGATGGGTGATTGATTTTTTTCAAACAGGACGGCTTATCATAAGCGTCTTCTACGCAGTTTTCATCACCATTTATCACCCTTTTTTACAATATTTTTCATCGGGAGTCAGATGAATGAACGATCCAAACGTCATTTTCCGCAGACAGAGTAAATATATGTTCTATTTATTGGCAATTTTTGTGTTTGGCTATGCCATGCCTGGTTTTAAACCACTGTTTCTTGGTTTCATTATCGGCACAATTTTTGCTTTCTTTAATTTATTCCTGCTTATTCGGAGAATGCATGCTTTTGATCGAGCAGTTAAAAAAGGAAAATCTATTCGTTCAATGGGAAGTACAGCCAGGTGGGCCAACGCAATTCTCGCAGTAGCGATTGCTTGGCGTTACCCTAACGAAGTTCATCTGGCAGGTGTTGTTATAGGATTAATGACAATATATCCTGTCATTATGATAGATTCCTTCATTCAACTTAAACGTTCTACTATGGAAGAGAGGTGAATACTCTTTGGGTCACAGTTCAAAAACTACAGAATTTTTAGGGTTAACGTTCAACTTATCCAATGTTCTCATGATTACGATTGCTAGTATCATCGTTCTTCTCATAGCGGTGCTGACTACTCGTGTTCTGGCTATTCGTCCGACAAAGGCGCAGAACTTCATGGAATGGATTGTTGATTTTGTTCGAAATATCATAGGTAGTTCGATGGACATGAAAACAGGAGCCCCATTTCTAGCGCTTGGCGTTACATTACTCATGTACATATTTGTTTCAAACATGCTTGGACTGCCATTCTCGATTACGGTCGATCACAACTTATGGTGGAAATCACCAACTGCTGATCCTGCAATCACAATGACACTAGCGGTTATGGTCATGGGATTGACACACTACTATGGTGTTAAAGCAAAAGGAGTCAAGGAATATACAAAAGACTACTTTAGACCAATCCCACTCTTAGTACCGCTGAAAATTATTGAAGAATTTGCAAACACATTAACACTTGGTTTGCGTCTTTATGGAAATATTTTCGCTGGAGAGATTCTTCTTGGTTTACTTGCAGGACTTGCGACTAATTTCTATTCGCAAAACCTTGCACTAGGTATCATTGGTACATTAGGTGCCATCGTGCCGATGATTGTATGGCAGGCATTCAGTTTGTTTGTCGGAACTATCCAGGCATTTATTTTCACCATGCTGACAATGGTGTATATCTCCCATAAAGTCAGCGACGAACACTAAAAAATTGAGAGTCCAAAAAGGACGTTATTTTAAAGGAGGAGCTTTTTAATGAATTTAATAGCAGCAGCAATTGCAATCGGTTTAGGAGCACTAGGAGCAGGTATTGGTAACGGTCTAATCGTATCTAAAACAGTTGAAGGAATCGCTCGTCAGCCAGAAGCTGGTAGAGAACTAAGAACTCTTATGTTCATCGGGGTAGCTTTAGTTGAGGCACTTCCAATTATCGCTGTCGTTATCGCATTCTTGGCATTCTTTGGTTAATATGTGAGAAGCGTTCTAATATGAATTTTAATGGCGAAGATCAGATTAGTTCGAAACTTCGCCATTCCTTTATGTTTTGTTTCTTAACATATTATTTAAAGAAGGGAGTTGCCGTACTAAATGTCTCAGTTACCAGTAGTTTTAGGAGCAGGTCTAAATACCGGAGATATCATATTCCAGTTGATCGCTATGCTCATCCTGCTTGCACTTTTAAAGAAATTTGCGCTTAAGCCTTTATTAGGGATTATGAAACAGCGTGAAGATTATATAGGAAATGAAATTTCAAGTGCTGAAGAAAAGCACGTTCAAGCTGAAAAGCTTCTTGAAGAACAACGTGTCTTATTGAAAGAAGCACGCGAAGAATCACATACACTCATCGAAAATGCGAAAAAGATTGGTGAGAAACAAAAAGAAGACATCATTCAAGCAGCACGTCAAGAATCAGAACGCTTGAAAGAGTCTGCTAGAACTGAAATCGTGAAAGAAAAAGAACAAGCTGTGGCTGCACTGCGCGAGCAAGTTGCATCACTATCTGTATTAATTGCTTCTAAAGTGATTGAAAAAGAACTTGATGAGCAAGCACAAGAGAAATTGATCCAAGAGTATCTTAAAGAGGCAGGCGAAAGCCGATGAGCGTGACTATTGTCTCTAAGCGTTACGCTTCTGCTCTTTTTGACATCGTTCTTGCTTCTTCGGCAGTAGACGAAACTGAAAAAGAGCTGAATGAGATCAAAAAAGTTCTCAAGGCTGACCAAGAATTAAATGACTTTCTTGTTCATCCGAAGATTACGGCAGACAAAAAGAAACATCTGATTGCAGAAGCTTTCAAAGGTGTTTCGACATATGTTTTGCACACAATGTATTTACTGATTGACCGCGGACGCACGAATATTTTTCCTGAAATGGCGTCTGAGTTTGTGAAACTTGCAAACCGTACGAAACAAATAGACGATGCGATCGTGTATTCAGTTAAACCGCTCAGCGGAGCTGAAATTCAATCTTTATCTGAAGTATTTGCCAAAAAAGCCGGAGTCACATCACTACGTGTTGAAAACGTGATTGACAAGGATCTAATAGGCGGAGTGAAAATCCGTATCGGAAACCGCATTTATGACGGCAGTGTCAGCGGAAAGCTTTCCCGCATTGAACGTCAGCTTGCAGGCGAAAATCGTTAGAAGGGGTGAAACCTTAGTGAGTATCAAAGCTGAAGAGATTAGCGCGCTGATAAAGCAGCAAATCCAAAACTATCAATCTGAAATTGAAGTAAAAGATGTCGGTACAGTCATTCAAGTAGGGGACGGTATCGCGCGTGTACATGGCCTTGACAACATTATGGCAGGAGAGCTTGTTGAGTTCTCTAACGGTGTAATGGGTATGGCTCAAAACCTTGAGGAGTCTAACGTAGGTATCGTAATCTTAGGACCTTACAAAGATATCCGTGAAGGTGACGACGTAAAACGTACAGGTCGTATCATGGAGGTTCCAGTAGGAGAAGAGTTAATCGGACGTATTGTGAACCCACTTGGTCAGCCTGTTGATGGACTAGGTCCAATTTTAACAAGCAAAACACGTCCAATCGAAAGTGAAGCACCAGGCGTTATGGATCGTAAATCGGTACATGAGCCGCTTCAAACGGGAATTAAAGCAATTGATGCCTTGATTCCAATCGGACGCGGACAGCGTGAATTGATCATTGGGGACCGTCAAACAGGTAAAACATCTGTTGCAATTGATACGATCCTGAACCAAAAAGATCAAGACATGATCTGTATCTATGTAGCGATCGGACAAAAAGAATCAACTGTTCGTGGTGTTGTTGAAACACTTCGTAAGCATGGTGCGCTTGACTACACAATCGTTGTCACAGCTTCTGCATCACAGCCAGCTCCACTTCTTTACCTTGCTCCTTATGCAGGTGTAACGATGGGTGAGGAATTCATGTATAACGGCAAGCATGTGCTTGTTGTGTATGATGACCTTTCTAAACAAGCGGCAGCTTACCGTGAGCTTTCATTATTGCTTCGTCGTCCTCCAGGCCGTGAAGCATTCCCTGGTGATGTTTTCTATCTTCACTCTCGTTTATTAGAGCGTGCAGCGAAGCTTAGTGATGAAAAGGGTGGCGGTTCTATCACAGCATTGCCTTTCGTAGAAACGCAAGCTGGTGATATCTCTGCATATATCCCAACAAACGTTATCTCAATCACAGATGGACAGATCTTCTTACAATCTGACCTCTTCTTCTCAGGCGTACGTCCAGCGGTAAACGCAGGATTGTCTGTATCTCGTGTAGGTGGTTCTGCACAAATCAAAGCGATGAAAAAGGTAGCAGGTACACTTCGTTTGGATCTTGCTTCTTATCGTGAGCTTGAAGCATTCGCTCAGTTTGGATCTGATCTAGACCAAGCGACTCAAGCCAAATTAAACCGTGGTGCTAGAACAGTTGAAGTCTTAAAACAAGACTTGAACAAACCGCTGAAAGTTGAAAAACAAGTAGCGATTCTTTATGCACTGACAAGAGGATACTTAGATGATGTAGCGATTGCTGATGTCAAACGCTTTGAAGCTGAGTTATTCATGTACATTGAAGAAAACCATAAAGACTTGTTTGACACAATCTCTCAAACAGGAAACATGCCTGCTGATGAAGAGTGGAAAGCAGCGATCGAAGGCTTTAAACGTACGTTTGCACCAAGCAACTAATTAGTAATCTTTCCGAGAGAAAAAGATTCTCTTTTTCTCTCTTTTCACGTAAATGAACACGGATTCCTGAAAAAAGGTGGTGAAATCTTTGGCCTCATTACGCGATATTAAGTCAAGGATCACGTCAACAAAAAAATCGAGTCAGATCACAAAAGCGATGCAAATGGTATCAGCTGCGAAACTGAATCGTGCTGAAAATAATGCGAAGTCCTTTGTTCCATACATGGAGAAAATCCAAGAAGTCGTTGCGGCAATCGCAACTGGAACAAGTGCTAAGCACCCAATGCTTCTTTCAAGACCTGTTAAGAAAACAGGGTATCTCGTCATTACATCTGATCGAGGACTTGCAGGACCTTTTAACAGCTCGATTTTACGTGCCGCTTACCAAGCCATTCAATCTCGTCATCAATCTGCTGATGAATATGCGGTGATTGTGATTGGTAAAATCGGACGCGACTTCTTCAAAAAGCGTGGTATTCCAGTTATTTCTGAAGTAACAGGGCTTGGAGACGAAGTAGCGTTTGCTGATATTAAAGAATTAGCAAGCAGTACAGTGCAAATGTTCTCTGATGAAGCGTTTGATGAGCTTCACATGTTCTATAACCATTTCGTCAGTGCCATTTCACAAGAAGTAACAGAGAAAAAATTATTGCCGCTAACGGACCTTTCGGCCGCAGCGACACCAAATAAACGTTCCGCATCTTATGAGTTTGAGCCTTCTGAAGAAGAAATTCTTGAAGTTCTCCTTCCTCAATATGCAGAGAGTTTGATTTTCGGTGCGCTTCTTGACAGCAAAGCAAGTGAACATGCTGCAAGGATGACAGCAATGAAGAGTGCAACAGACAACGCAAAAGAATTGATCGACAGCCTGACACTCTCTTACAACCGTGCTCGTCAAGCAGCGATTACACAAGAGATTACAGAAATTGTCGGCGGAGCAGCTGCCTTAGAATAGAAATAATTGTCAGGAGGGAATGCAATGAAAACAGGACGCATCAGTCAGATCATGGGACCAGTCGTAGACGTTCGTTTTGAAGACGGTCACTTGCCTGAGATTTATAATGCGATCAAAGTTTCGCATAAAGCGGAAAGCGAAAGTGAAGTTGATATCGACTTAACTTTAGAAGTAGCACTACATTTAGGTGATGATACAGTGAGAACCATCGCAATGGCATCAACAGACGGTGTGAAGCGCGGTATGGAAGCTGTAGACCTTGGAAAACCAATTTCAGTACCAGTTGGTAACGTAACACTTGGACGTGTATTCAACGTACTGGGAGATAACATTGACTTAGATGAGCCACTTGGTGTGGAAGCGCAAAGAGACCCAATCCACAGACAAGCGCCTTCTTTTGATCAACTTTCTACAGAAGTTGAAATTCTTGAAACAGGTATCAAAGTTGTTGACCTTCTTGCTCCTTACATCAAAGGTGGAAAGATCGGTCTATTCGGTGGAGCCGGTGTTGGTAAAACCGTTCTGATTCAAGAATTGATCAACAACATCGCACAAGAACACGGCGGTATTTCTGTATTCGCTGGTGTTGGAGAGCGTACACGTGAAGGAAATGACCTTTACTACGAAATGAAAGATTCTGGCGTTATCGAAAAAACAGCGATGGTCTTCGGCCAAATGAACGAGCCACCAGGTGCACGTATGCGTGTAGCTCTAACTGGTTTGACAATGGCAGAGCATTTCCGTGATGAACAAGGTCAAGACGTATTGTTCTTCATCGATAACATCTATCGTTTTACACAAGCAGGTTCTGAAGTATCAGCCCTTCTTGGACGTATGCCTTCAGCGGTAGGTTATCAGCCAACTCTTGCAACAGAAATGGGTCAGCTTCAAGAGCGTATCACGTCTACAAACGTAGGATCGGTTACATCGATTCAAGCGATCTATGTACCTGCGGATGACTATACAGATCCAGCTCCAGCTACAACGTTCGCTCACCTTGATGCAACGACAAACCTTGAGCGTAAGTTGACAGAGATGGGGATTTACCCAGCGGTAGATCCACTTGCTTCAACATCTCGTGCCCTTGCACCTGAGATTGTTGGCGAAGAGCATTATGCGATCGCGCGTGAAGTTCAGCAAACATTGCAACGTTATAAAGAATTGCAAGATATCATTGCCATTTTAGGTATGGATGAATTATCTGAGGACGATAAGCTTGTGGTACACAGAGCACGTCGTGTTCAATTCTTCCTATCTCAAAACTTCCACGTAGCAGAACAGTTCACTGGCCAAAAAGGTTCTTATGTGCCATTGCAAGAAACTGTTAAAGGCTTCAAGGAAATCTTATCTGGTAAATACGATCACCTTCCAGAAGATGCATTCCGCTTAGTCGGTCGCATTGAAGAAGTGGTTGAAAAAGCCAAAGAGATGGGTGTAGAGGCCTAATCTGGTCCTTAGGAGGGTAAAAGCATGAAGACCGTTCAAGTCAATATCGTTACTCCCGACGGCCCAGTGTATGAAGCGGATGTGGAAATGGTCAGTGTAAGAGCAGAAAGCGGTGAGCTTGGAATTTTAGCTGGCCACGTTCCAATGGTTGCTCCGCTAAAAATCGGTGCAGTTCGCTTAAAACATAGTGGATCAACTGAATTGGTTGCAGTAAGCGGTGGATTTGTTGAAGTTCGCCCCGAAAAAGTAACCATTCTTGCTCAGGCTGCTGAAACATCAGACAAAGTTGATGTCGATCGTGCAAAGTCAGCGAAACAGCGTGCTGAAGAGCATTTGAACCACCCGAATGAAAGTGATGTACGCAGGGCGGAACTCGCATTAAAACGGGCATTAAACCGTTTAAATGTAGCAGGGAAATAAAACAGAAAATCCTTCTTATCATTGCGATAAGAAGGATTTTTTTAAGGATTACATGAGAGACTGATACATCGACACATACGGATGAGATGCTTGCTTTTCAAGATATAAATGCTCGCAAAAATGCGTACTATGCCACGTTTTATTGTTTCGGCGCAAGCCAAGGGTATATTGATGCGAAGAGTCCATATAAGGCCGCACGACCCAATCAGCATCTGAATGATGCTTGATGACAACCTCTCCCATGTACACACTCAACATCGCTTCCAATGCATCAATAGGCATTTTCCACTCAGCAAAAAGCTGCTGACGGAAGGCATCGAAGTATAATGACTCTAACTGATAAAGGCTTTCCTCTGAGTAATCCAAAGAAATGTTATGAAAATGACACAATTGTGCTAATTCTTCTAGCTGTGTCTGTCTATAATCAAAGTAGAAAGCAATGGCTTCCCATTCATGTTCAAATGAGGGAACCAGTTCTCCGTACAAATCAACAAAGTCAGGAAAAGAATCTTTCAAATATGATCAGCTCCTTCCACCGCAGTATATCATCTCCTTCGCATCAGAATAAGAGGGGATTCACTCTAAATGTAGCTCTTTTTTCCAAATGATTCATCTTTCCGATTTTGGAGGATATAATGAAAGGGAGTTTTCCTTTACAGAAATCAATAAAAGGAGGATTCAAGTGTATGGAAGACGTAGGACAACAAGCAATTGTCAGTATTGTGATCCACCTATTTTTTATCGCCATTACATGGTGGGCATTGCTTGCGGTGAATATTGATCCACTGATTAAAAAAGGAAAAATTATTCAAGCTAGATTGCTCATGATGCTGCTCACGATTGCTATTGCATCGGCAGTCAGCAATTTCTTCCTTGATTATTTAAATTTCTCCAGACAAATCCCTTATATGTTTTAACATAAAAGGTTTGGTCACTGCCTTCTGCGGGAACGTAAAAAGAAGTGTCAAAAATATGGCCTTTGATGACTTTTCCACGTATGCATTGATCTCCTTGCGGCAACACTTGTAGCAAGGGGGAATGACAAGTGAGAAAATATTTAAAAGGTTGGCCATTATTTGCATTTATTCTTTTTTTTGTTCTGATGATTCAAGGTGTTCGGGCGGAAGAAACATCCACGCTCGCCCAAATAGCAGAAGGTATGAAAAACCAGCAAATCGAAGTAAGTGGATGGACGCTTCATGCCAAAACAAATATAGACATTTCATCCGAACAATTTTCAAAAAAAGTGAAACGTTTGAAAGACGAACTACGACAGTATGAGTGGACCGAAAAAAAAGAGAAACATGTCACCAAAGTCACAGGAATTTACAAAGATGAAAAAAATGATACATTATCGAAAATTTTACTCGTGAAGACCGACACAAAATCAAACCAAAAGTCGTATTTATTATATGAGCAAAAAGGTGCTCGCCCACTGAATACCTGGGAGCATACATATGATCAGTTCGTACGTCATGCAAAAAGCATATTACAAGAAAAATTTGTGATTTTTACTTGTCTCGATGGTCATGTAAATGGTATGATGGATGTTGTTTTGCAAAAAAAAGCTGAAATGATAGCAAATGAATTTCAAGCAAAACCAGTTGAGTATCTCGTTGAGTCTAATTTTGTGTCGCTTTCCGCTTACACAGAGAAGTGGGAACAGTTCATTATGACTTCAAATGATAAAATGAATGTTCAAATTGCCATCAGAAGTTCGGAAATGAACGAAAATCATACGATTACGGTTGGCACACCAATCGTAATGACTGAATATTAATATAGAGAATTTGGGACGCGGAGGGGAAGACCTTGGAAAAAATCATCGTCCGCGGCGGTCAAAAGTTAAACGGCACAGTTAAAGTAGAAGGCGCAAAAAATGCCGTTTTACCAGTTATCGCTGCATCTTTGTTAGCAAGTACAGAAAAAAGCGTAATTTGTGATGTACCTACGCTCTCCGATGTATATACAATCAATGAAGTGTTACGTCATTTAGGAGCAGAAGTACATTTTGAAAATAACGAAGTATCAGTAGATGCATCTCATGCACTAGAAACTGAGGCTCCGTTTGAGTACGTCCGTAAAATGAGAGCATCTGTGCTCGTCATGGGACCACTTTTAGCTAGAACAGGTCATGCAAGAGTTGCATTACCTGGTGGTTGTGCGATTGGTTCAAGACCAATTGATCAGCATTTAAAAGGCTTTGAAGCAATGGGAGCTAAAATTCAAGTAGGTAATGGTTTCATCGAGGCTGAAGTAAATGGCCGTTTAAAAGGTGCAAAAATCTATTTGGATTTCCCAAGTGTAGGGGCAACTGAAAACATCATCATGGCAGCAGCATTGGCTGAAGGAACGACGATTTTAGAAAACGTAGCAAAAGAACCTGAAATTGTTGATTTGGCAAACTACATCAATGCCATGGGCGGTAAGGTTCGCGGGGCTGGAACTGGTACAATCAAAATCGAAGGTGTAGAAACACTTCACGGTGCAAAACACAACATCATCCCTGACCGAATTGAAGCTGGTACGTTTATGGTGGCAGCAGCTATTACTGAAGGAAATGTTCTTGTAAAAGGCGCTGTGCCTGAGCACATGACTTCACTTGTGGCAAAAATGGAAGAAATGGGTATTCAGATCATTGAAGAAGAAGAAGGTTTAAGAGTCATTGGACCATCTGAGCTCAAGCCAATCGATCTAAAAACAATGCCGCATCCTGGGTTCCCAACGGATATGCAATCTCAGATGATGGCGCTATTGCTTCGTGCGAACGGAACAAGCATGATCACAGAAACTGTGTTTGAAAATCGTTTTATGCATGCTGAAGAATTCCGCCGCATGAATGGCGATATTAAAATTGAGGGTCGCTCTGTGATAATCAATGGACCTGTTCAACTTCAAGGTGCTGAAGTGGCAGCGACTGATTTAAGAGCAGGAGCAGCACTTGTACTTGCTGGATTAGTGGCAGAAGGTCATACACGTGTCACTGAATTGAAGCATATTGACCGTGGATATGTGAACTTCCACCAAAAACTAGCAGCAATCGGTGCAGACATTGAAAGAGTAAATGATGAATCAGCAGATGTGACACAAGAACAAGTTGTATCAGATCTGAACGCGTAATGATAAAAGAAATCAGTGTGTCCATTTGGGCATGCTGATTTTTTTTAGAATCATAGACTGGTTGCATTTTCAAAAGCTTATCATTAGTGTATCCAATCATTTTAAATTTTATTCATAAAGACGAACAGTAAATCAAATGATGAAGAGCACAAACATATCACCAAAAGACTTGTCCAATGAATGAAAGAAGCTGTCATATTAGCTTGTCCTTGCCCATAGGATAAAAGAGATTCAATGACAAATGGGGGCAGCCAATATGAAACCAATGATATGGACAATCGCAGGAATTTGCATCATCATTTTAATGATTCCAACCTTACTCGTGTTGCCGACGTTCCAAGGAAAACCAGCGGCCAGCCAACACGTAGCAGCAGAACCATCAGTTAAAAAAGAAGTGAAAGGTTCAGTCAAATTGAAACAATCACCCGTCTCCATTCCCGTCTACCGTTCAGCGCATCAGCAGGTAGAAAACATCCCCTTAGAAGAGTATGTGATCGGTGTCGTCGCTTCTGAAATGCCAGCCGATTTTGAAATTGAGGCGCTCAAGGCACAGGCACTCGCCGCTAGAACGTATATCGTCAGACAAATGATCATTGATAAAACCGTCAAATCTCCACAAGGTTCTCTTGTAGATGACACTCAAATGTTCCAAGTGTACAAAAATAAACAGGAACTGAAGAAAATTTGGGGAAAAGCGTACAATTGGAAATTAAAAAAGGTCACAGAAGCTGTCGCCAGTACACAAGGGAAAGTACTGACGTATGACGAAAAACCAATTGATGCTTCCTTCTTTTCAACAAGTAATGGGAAAACCGAAAATGCAGAAGCTTATTGGAAAAATGAAATCCCTTATTTGAAAAGCGTCTCAAGCAAATGGGACGAAAAATCACCCAAATTCCAAAACAAGAAAACCATCACAGTGAGCGAATTTCAGCAAAAACTGGGTGTGACCCTTGGCCAGCAGCAGGTGGGAGAAATTGTAGAACGTACACCAGGCAATCAAGTAGCCAAAGCCGTCATTAACGGAAAAACATTGTCGGGTAGAGACATTCGCGAATCACTAGGATTGCACTCTGCGGACTTTACATGGGAACGAAAGGGTCAGCAAATCGTGATTACAACAAAAGGGTATGGCCATGGTGTGGGCATGAGTCAGTATGGTGCACATTATATGGCACAGTCAGGTAAAAAAGTAGAGGCGATCGTGAAACATTATTATCAAGGGATAAAAATTGAATCAGCTGATCGCTTTCTGAACACATATATGGCTAAGAAATAAAAGCAAAGGTGCCTCAAAATGGGGGCATCTTTTTTTATGTGTGAAGAGGTTTGAACAGAATGTGACAAATTGCGACTTAAGACGCACCTCAGGAAATCTTAAACATTTACATCCCGACAAGAACCGATGGCCGATACAAAGCCCCTCGAAAGAATGAGAAAACGAGGGTGACAAAAGAGTCTTTAGGTGAAAATATCTAGACATCTGACAGAATTTTAGTGATTTTGATGAAAGAGAAAAAGGGATCGAGTCCTATACCATTCCAAGACAGAATATTTTACGATTAAGATGTTTCAATCAAATACATAAGGAGGAAGGAAAAGCATGTTGAAAAAAGTATTTACACTCGTAACCTTAGCTGTATTGACATTATCAATGTCAATCTCTTCACCAGTATTTGCAGAAGCAGCATCAGCCAAAAAACATAAGAAAGATGTAAGAGTGACCATCTTACTTGATGCAAGTGGAAGTATGGCAAGAAAAGTGGATGGAGAGCGCAAATTCGATTTAGCAAAACAAGAGGTATTTAAATTTGCTCAGTCTCTTCCGAAAGATGCTAAAATCCGTATGAGCTTGTTTGGGTCTGAAGGAAACAACAAAAACTCAGGTAAAGCTCAATCATGTGAAGTCATTAGAGGCGTTTATGGCGTTCAGCCTTATGAAAAGGATAGTTTCGAAAACTCTCTAAACGGTCTTGGACCAAATGGCTGGACACCGATTGCACGTGCTCTTGAAAGTGCAAAGCAAGCAGATAAGCAGCTTCATAAAGGAACAAAACACATTGTGTACTTAATTACTGATGGTGAAGAAACTTGTGGTGGAGATCCAGTGAAAGTAGCGAAAGAGCTTCATAACTCAAAGGGATCTACTGTAGTCAATGTGATTGGATTAGACTTTAACGATGGCTATGAAGGTCAATTGATGCAAGTAGCTAAAGCTGGTAAAGGTCATTACTACCAAGCAAGCACTGGGAAAGAAATGGGTTCTATCCTTACAGCAGAATCATTAAAACTACACGAATAACTTGCTGAAGAAAAGGGAAACGATTGATTGATGCTTTCGTTTCTCTTTTTCTGTACAAATGAAAAAAAGGGAGATTTTTTAATGAAAAGAAATATTATATTAACCATTTTAGCGAGTCTTGTTCTGCTTCTTTCTTCACCAGCTCATGCTGTAACGAAAAAGGAGCCTGCTCATGTGGTGATTTTACTTGATTTAAGCGGAAGCATGGCACAATCGGTTGAAGGCGAAAAGAAAATCGATATCGCAAAACGCTCGATCCAAAGTTTCGCAAGTATTTTATCAGAAGATACAAAAGTCTTGCTTCGTGTTTTTGGTCATGAAGGAACGAATAAAAATGCAGGAAAAGCCGTTTCTTGTGCAAGTTCCGAAGCAGTTTATGGATTTGGAACATATGAGCAAGCAGCCTTTCAACAAGCGCTAAATGTGTATGGTCCAACAGGCTGGACACCACTTGCCAAAGCATTAACTGATACGAAACAAGATTTTGAAGATCACCAAGCTGAAGGAAAAAATATTGTATATGTTGTCAGCGATGGTGAGGAAACATGTGGCGGAAGCCCATCACAAGCAGCGAAGCAATTACATGAAGAAGGTATTGACACAATCGTCAATATCATTGGCTTCGATGTAAATGAAAAAGAAGCAAAAAGTTTAAAATCTGTTGCCAAAGCTGGTGGTGGACAATATCAACCAGCAGCAAATGCAGAAGAATTGAATCATATTCTTCAAAAAGAAGCGAACTCTTTTGGTCAATAAGATGTGAATAGACAGCTGGGGAGAAACCCCCAGCTGTTTTTTCATAAAGGATCAATTTAAAGTCGTTTCTAATTCATCAATCCGTTTCTCCACGTAGTGCTGATCTTTTCTTGCATGAAAGGTTTCGGCTTTTTCTAATATCGCGGTGGTATTGTATTCTGGAATCTGGGAATAGCTTTCGTAAACTCCTTTTGGTATTAACACGTTTCCTTCAGGCCAATAAACTGCAATATTTCCACGTTTCAGCTCTCCGAATTGAGCAACTCCTTGGTAGGATCCATATTGATTGAAAAGGACAACAGGATCGCCTTCTTGGACGTAAAGCTCTTTCGCATCTTCTTCATTCATCAAGATAGAATGCCGCTTTCCACCATTAAAGGCATCCTTTTCACTGTAAATCATAGAGTTGAATTGCTTGCCTCGTCTTGTCGTGATATTGAAATGCCCCTCAGTTTTTCGATATTGGGGCAGCTGTGCTGGGAGCAGGTGTCCTTTTCCATCCGGTGTTGGACACACCCCATCTTCGCAAAGCCATGCGCCACCCCATTGAAAGACATCCCCTTTATGACGCAAATGCTGGATCCCATCATAGTTCCGATTTGCGATGGCAATCTCACGACGAATGTCTTCAGCATGGTCAAAATGAATCAGCTTCGCATCTTCTGGACGAACCCTTTTTGCTAGGTCAATATAAATGTCCCATTCAGCTCTGGCTTCTTCAATGCGTGGCCCTTCAATTTCCGGACTGAAATACACCATGCGTTCCGTACTGGTTGATGTACCGCCGCCTGGCTGTTCATATCTTGTCATTGCAGGCAGAACAATCACAGTCTCTTCTGCTTCTACCAGTGTAGAGGTGTTCAAAATAATATCTTGATGGACACGAAGTTCAAGCTCGGATAGTGCTTTTTCAATCGCTTCAGGATTTGGCATCGTTTCTAAAAAGTTTCCACCGCTAGTAAACAGCATCTTCAGCTTTTGCGGGTGTTCTTTTGGAAGAGCCATTTTTTCAAATGATTGCCCAATCGTGTCACCATGCCATTTTGGAATATCAAATCCCCATATCTTCTCGATTCTTTTAATATTCTCTTCATCAAAATCACTGCCGGGCAATACGAATGGATCAGCACCCATTTCGCCTGAACCTTGGACACCGCTATGGCCACGAATAGGCATAACGCCACAATGTTTTCTGCCAATAAACCCGCGTAACATGGCAAGGTTTGCGACTTGTGATATATTATCAGTTGCAAAACGATGCTGAGTGAGACCCATACTCCAAATAAACACGCCTGAATTGGCATTGGCAAGCAGTACAGCGAATTCCTTCATTCTTTCTTTAGATAAGCCTGACGATGCTTCGAGATCCGCCCATTTTAACTGAGCGACATGCTGCTTTACATCTTTTATGCCGGTTGTATGCGCTTGGATAAATTCATGGTCAAGAGCGGAATGAGGCGCTTGCTCTTCCATTTCAAACCAATGTTTGATGACACCATTCATAAACGCAATATCGCCGCCTATATTGACTTGATAAAAATCATCCGCTATTTTTGTGCCGAATAAAGCACTTTCTGGGATAGAAGGGACCCAATATTTTTCCATTGCAGGCTCTTTATATGGATTGATGACAATGATCTTGGTTCCTTTCTTTTTAGCGGCGTACATATATTTAGTGGAAACCGGCTGGTTGTTTGCTGCAACAGAGCCCCAAAAAATCAATACATCTGTTCCAATCCAATCACTGTAATTACAGCTGGATGCACCTATACCAAGGGAGCGTTTAAGAGCGGTTTTGCTTGGTGAATGGCAAATACGAGAAGCATTATCGATATGATTTGTTCCAATATATCGCGCAGCTTTCGCCGCAGTATAGTACACTTCATTCGTAATCCCTCTAGCTGTTAAATAGAAAGCAAGCTGACGTTTATCAATCGATTTGATTTTAGCGGCGATTTGATCTAATGCACCATCCCAAGAAATGCGTGTAAAGGCATTCTCACCTTTTTTTCGAATCAGGGGATAAGGGATACGCCCAAGTTTTCGAAGGGACGTGCTATCCATTTGTTTGAGCCGCTCAATATCTTCGAACCATTTTGGATCAATAGCTGGCATTGTGTTAAGCCGTAGCACATTCAGTCTTGTTGTGCATATATGGGGTCCTGCTAGTGTTTGATCGTATAAACCTGATACACCAAGAGCACAGCCGTCACAAACGCCCTGAGTCAATATACGGTACGCATAGGGGAGGTTATCTTTGTTCTCCCATGCCACTTTCATTGTGTCTCGAATGTGTTTCGGTTTTACTTTTCCAAGCCCCATAGGAGCAAAAGAGGCCCATAGCTTTGGTGAGGGTTTTTTGTTGAGTTTAATAGGCCCCTTGTGTTTTGTTTTTCCCATGATATCGTCACCCTCCTATTACTTTGTAAAGCGTTTTCATATCTAAAAATTACCTGTAGATTGTCATTCTGTCAAATTCATATTAAGAGCGGACCGTGACAGAAGAAGGAGCAGTAAGATTTGATTCACGAAGTTGTTTAATATCCTTCCGAATGAGAAGAGATATGATAAACGCAATGAAAAATAGGCCAGAGAAGACCATGAGACTTTGTGTGTAATTGCCTGTAATGTCACGAATAAAGGAGGAAAATAAAGGTCCTGCTAAACCAGCAGCGGCCCAAGCGGTGAGAATATAACCGTGTATGGCACCTAGCTGCTTCGTACCAAATAAATCTCCTATATAGGCTGGAATTGAAGCAAACCCTCCTCCGTAGCACGTATAAATGATCGCCATCACGATTGAAAAGATGAGCGGATCTTTTAAGTAGGGAAGTAAGGGAAAAGCAATGAGCTGTATAGTAAAGAAAATCGTATACGTATTTGGCCTTCCAATATAATCAGAGAAAGATGCCCATCCGATCCGTCCTAGCCCATTAAAGGCACCTAAAATTCCAACAAGAGTAGCTGCTGCACCGGCCGTGAAACCAACACTTTCTTGAGCAAGCGGTGATGCTACAGAAATAATGGCAATTCCGCATGTGATATTAATAAAGAGCATGACCCACAAATAATAAAAACGCCGTGTTTTAATGGCTTCATTTGCTGTGAGCTGTGATAAATCTTGAGGAATTTTCCTTTGGCTTGTTTTTAGCACGTTAAATTGTTTGACATCATCAGGTGTTGGTGGTGATAAATAAAGAGATGAAACGACCATGATGATAAAATAAGAGATTCCGAGAATATAGAAGGTATTTGTAATATCAACTTTTTCAATGAGAAATTGAATAATGGGACTGCAAATAAGAGAAGCAAATCCAAAACCCATAATGGCTAAACCCGTTGCGAGTCCTCTTCGATCTGGAAACCATTTGACTAATGTTGAAACTGGTGCAATATAGCCTACACCTAATCCGATTCCAGCGAGTACACCATAAAATAAATAGAGGAGAGATAATGAAGACATGTGAACAGCAAACCCTGATCCAGTCATCCCAATGCCGAAGAAAATAGCTGAGAAGAGCCCTGATGCCCTCGGCCCATACTTTTCAACGAAATGCCCCATAAAGGCAGCCGATAAACCTAAAAATAAAATAGCGATGCTAAATGTCAGGCTTATTTCTGTTAATGACCATTGAAAGGTTTGATGTAAAGGATTCGTAAAAACACTCCATGCATAAACAGATCCGATAGATAAATGAATCCCCACAGCACTTGTAGCGATAAGCCAACGGTTTTTTGTTTTGTTCATTGTGTTCCCTCCATATAAAGCAAACAAAAAGTTTGATAAGATAGAAATATGTTACATTTTTATGACTTTTTAAAATAATATCACAATTCGTCTGGTTCATATAACTAAATTTGTGTTGAAAGGAAGATCAGATCATGAATCCTTCTGTTAAAACGAAACGACGCATACACCAATATCGCAGTGGTCAAATGACATGTAAAACAGATGAAGTTGTAGAAGAATTCCCTTTAACCGTGCTGGTGAATGGTGAAGAGTTTGTCACACTCGTTTGTTCACCGGATCATTTGAAAGAATTGGTGATCGGTTTTTTAGCTTCAGAAGGAGTCATTCGATTTGAAAAAGAGATTAAAAGGTTTACAATAGATGAAAGTATGGGTTTTGCATATGTTGACTTACATCACTCAACTCAGTTCCAATCCTCAGATTTTACAAAACGAGTGATCGGATCTTGCTGTGGGAAAGGAAGACATTTTTATTTTCTCCAAGATGTGAAGACGGCAAAAACAGCCATTGACCGAATCAGTATTTCTGCTGAAACTTGTATTTATTTAATGAAATGTTTACAGGAGGAAAGTCAGTTATTTCAACATACTGGTGGTGTCCATAATGCTGGACTGTGTGATACAGAAAAGCTATTCATCACTAGGACGGATATCGGACGGCATAATGCGTTGGATAAAATCTATGGATATTGTTTACTTCATAAAATCCCACTGAGAGATAAAATTCTTGTATTTAGCGGCCGGATATCATCTGAAGTTCTGTTGAAGGCAGCAAAATTAGGAGTATCAATCGTCATATCAAAATCAGCTCCTACTGAGTTAGCACTTAAAATGGCAGAAGAATTAAATATAACAACAGTTGGATTCGTAAGAGGAGAATCTTTTAATATCTATACTCATCATCAGCGTATTACAGAATAGGAGGCTAAGTATGGTCAGTATTATGGATAAAAGACATCGACCATTGCGCGATTTAAGAATATCCGTAACAGATCGCTGTAATTTTAGATGTACGTACTGTATGCCTGCTGAAATCTTTGGACCAGATTATCCTTTTTTAGATAAAGAAGAGCTGCTTAGCTTCGAGGAAATTGAACGACTTGCTGCGCTTTTTGCAAAGGAATTAGGTGTGGTGAAATTACGTATTACGGGCGGTGAACCTTTAATGCGTAAAGATTTGCCCGTTTTGATAGAAAAACTCGCAAAAATTCCAGGTATTGAAGACATCGCGATGACAACCAATGGAACGCTGTTACCTTTGTACGCAGATAAGCTAAAGAAAGCAGGTCTGAATAGAGTCACCATTAGTTTAGATTCTTTAAATCCAGATCGTTTTAAGCAGATGAATGGAAGACAAATTTCTATCCAAAAAGTATTTGATGGGATAGAGGCTGCAAAAAAAGCTGGACTTGCTATTAAGATCAATATGGTTGTCCAAAAAGGTGTGAATGATCAAGATATCTTACCAATGGCAGCCTATTTTAAAAAAGAAGGACACATTCTACGATTTATTGAATTCATGGATGTTGGCAATACGAACAAATGGAATCTCAAGCATGTATTGACGAAAAAAGAGATTATGGAGCTAATTCATTCAAAATACCCTATCAAACCAGAACCTCCTCGATATCAAGGGGAAGTAGCCAAGCGTTATTTTTATGAGGATGGGTCAGGAGAGATTGGCATTATTTCTTCCGTTTCAGATGCTTTTTGTGGATCGTGTAATAGAGCTAGACTATCTGCACGTGGCGAATTATTCACCTGTCTTTTTGCATCATCGGGCTTTGATCTGAGACGATTCATCCGTAATTCAGAAAATGATGAATATCTAGTGAACATATTGAAGGAACTTTGGTCAAACAGACAGGATCAATATTCAGCTGAGAGAGAGCAAAAGAAAGATCAGAAAAAAGTTGAGATGTCCTACATCGGCGGGTAATGACAACAAAGTATCATGATCATCGATTTTTGAAAAGAAGAGAAAATGCTATAATCACTGTTGAAAATCTTCTTTTAACATCAGGACAATCTTTCCTATAAGCTCATCCCCATAAAAAAACAGCAGAGATTCTGCTGTTTTTTTAAAATGCTATTTTGTACCTCAAAATTGACGGAGTAAGGATGAAAAAAAGATTTTTATTCATTTTGTCCTGCTTTACATTGACAGGAACTATGCTAAGATCAAATCAATCTTTACCAACTCGATTTTTTCACTCCTGGAATCTGTCCTTTATAGGCAAGCTCACGAAAAGCAATTCGAGACATTTTAAATTTTCTCAAGTAACCTCTAGGACGGCCAGTTAATTCACAGCGGTTTTTTAAGCGAGTGGGTGAAGAGTCTCTAGGTAGTTTCTGCAAAGCTTCATAGTCACCTTTTTCTTTTAGCTCTTTCCTTAATTGTGCATATTTCAAAACGAGCTGCTGCCGCTTTTTTTCTTTTGCAATTTTTGATTTCTTTGCCATTTAAAACCCTCCTGGTTTAAGTGTGTATGTTCCATTGAAAGGGGTCTTCAAACGTTGTCCAATCTTGATCAAATTCTTCAGGTGTGAGTAAGCATTGATCTAGTGTACGAATAATATCTGCTTTAGGTAAATCTACACCGATAAAGACAAGTTTTGTATGTCGATCACCAAACTCTGCATCCCACTCATCTAGAATGTCTGGTTCCTGATTTAAGATCCGTGATCGTTCTTGCTCAGGCAAGGCAGCAATCCAGTATGCGATTGGTTCAATTGCCACAGATTTTCCGGCTTGTGAAATTAAAATGGTTAAATCATGATGTGTCGCTAGCCATGTAAATCCTTTCGCTCGAACGATTTGCTCTGGCATTTGATCTAACCATGCATTCAGTCTGCCAGTATGAAAAGGAAGCCTTCTTTCATAAACAAAAGATGAGATTTGGTATTCTTCTGTTTCAGGCGTATGCTGAGAGTGTCCAGCATTGATTTCTTTGATCCAGCCCGCAGAAGCACTAGATTTTTCAAAATCGAATAAACCAGTATTCAAAATATCACTAGGCTGTACGTTACCTTTAGAGGTTCTAATAATGGTTGCTTCTGGTTGAAGTTTGGTTAGCACGTGCTCAAGCCGATCTAGTTCTGATGCCGATACAAGATCACATTTATTGATAATGAGCACATCACAAAATTCAATTTGATCAATAAGTAAATCGGAAATCTCTCGTTCATCATCATCTGAAACTGCTTCTTTACGATCCAATAAACTTTCTCCTGACTGGAAATCTGTCCAGAAACGGTTTGCATCTACCACCGTTACCATCGTGTCTAATCTGCAAAAACGTGTCAAATCTATGCCCATTTCTTCATCAATGTAAGAGAAAGTTTGAGCGACAGGAATTGGTTCACTAATACCTGTAGATTCAATGACAATATAATCGATATTCCCAGCCTTACAAAGGCGTTCTACTTCAATTAATAAATCTTCTCTCAATGTGCAACAAATACAACCATTAGATAGTTCAACCAGTTTCTCATCTGATCGAGAGAGTTCTCCGCCTTGCTTAACTAATTCTGCATCAATATTTATTTCGCTCATGTCATTGACAATAACAGCTACTTTTAGACCTTTACGATTCTGAAGAACATGATTTAATATCGTGGTTTTTCCAGCTCCTAAAAAGCCGCTTAGAACTGTGACAGGTATTCTCTTATCCATTTGGTTTAGTCCTTTTGAACATAATCATTTTGTATGCCGCCTCGCTTAAATAGTAATCGTTACGATTTGAATCCCGAAAATTATTTTGTTTCCCGATGAAGGGTGTATTTCTTTAATCGTGGAGAATATTTTTTTAACTCCAATCTGTCTGGGTTCGTTCGTTTATTTTTTGTAGTGATATAGTTTCTGTCACCTGTTTCTGTACAGGCTAAGGTGATTTTCACGCGCATAAGTGCTATAACCCTCCTTTATTCCGTAATGATTACGATTTGTATTTTAAAATGATAAAGGCTGATTGTCAAGTTTAGTATCAAGGCTATGCCAACTCAAATAAAAAAGGGGTATCGCATTTTATTGATACCCCTTTCTATTAATAAAAGTCACCAAGTTCTTCTTCGTAATAATCTTCGTACTGTTGGACATCGGTAGGAAGCTCTTGGAGAAAGGCTAGCCCGCCTAGTATAAACATCAAAACGATCGCGATGAATGAGAGAATAACGGCGGCAATACTTGAAATCGCAAACAGTGTTTGCATTTTCATCATCTTAGCATATTGTTCCAATAATTCTTCGTAAGAAGTATCAGGCGCTTGAATCAATTGTTCAGCTGCTTTCACGGATTTTTGGACATGAATTCCCATCATAATCAGAAAAACGCCAATGGCAGCAGGAAGAACAAGCCAAAACCCACTGAGGATGGATAGACCACCTGAAATATAGAGAAAGATGCTCCCAACCTTTCCCCACTTTGTTATTGAATGAAGAGATTGAATGATTTTCTCAGTTTGTTGCAATTGTGTTCACTCCTTTATGTATTCACTCTATATCATACTTGAGCAAGTAGTACTTTAGGAAGAGTGAATTGACCTTATTTCTATCTTTTATTTACTTTTTATGGATAAATAAATTATTTTCGAATACGAAAAAAGTAACAATTACTACAATTATAATCGAAAAATTTTGTCGTAAATAAGAAAAGTAGTTTGAAGTAATTAGAAAATTTATCAAAATATGTTGTTAGTTGTCTATCAATTGGTTATTATTGTATTGTATTACCATAAAAATTGGAAGGTGGAATTCATATGTTAGATCGAATTTTAAACAAAATGACCAATGTTCAACCTGCAGCTGCTAGATGTATTTTGCAAAGATTGGTAACTTCTTGCCAATCAGCACCAACTTGTTTCCTTCAAGGCGTTGGAACTTTCCGTTACTATGTGGATCGTGACACAGGTGAGATTTGTACTAGCCAAGAACGCGTTAAATGTGGCTGCTAAATTTAAGTATCTTATTTATTAGGGTGTGAACGCATGAGCATAACTCCAATTTCATTAGTAACAAATGCTATGCAGACGTCAAATAAGCGTCAAGCAGGCCATACATCAAATTCTTTTTTGACCCAAGCAGCGCAAATTGTTCAAGGCGACCATTCTCCAGAAGAGAGAAAGGCGTTATTTCAACAACTGACTTTAGTTCAGCAAGGAAAAGATTTAGAGCTTCATGTTTCTAAATTAAAGGAACTAGAGAAAGAGGTTCAAAAAGAGGGGTCTTCTTCCGTTACTGTGAATCAGCACGGTGATCAAGTTGACATTTCAAATGAAGCTCGCAGTGAGTTTGAACAAGCTGAGGAACAAACATCCGCTTCAAGCGAAGCTAATGAAATCGCTGCAGAGGAAAAAGGGAAGGATGTTCAGCCAAATTCACAGTAATAAAAAATGAGGCATGTGTTTGATGCTCTTCACATGCCTCATTTATCTTTAGTTTGCAGCTAGTCTTGAATAAAGACCGTCTGGAAAAGGTGCTGCATATGAGATGGTATCATTGTCTTCTACCATGATGTAGAACGGAAACTCCTGAATTTGGAATGCGTTTATCAATTGTTCGTCTACCGGAATAATTCGCAAGTTTGTTTCGTTATCACGATATAATTCTTGGTCCTTTTTTTGCCCGTTTTTCAACAAAATACTCAATGAAACGTTTAGTTTACGCTGCTTTTTTGTTTCTAGGAATTGTTCGAGTGATGGAATGCAGTGCGGACATGCTGTGTCAGTGAAGATCAGTAATTGTTGTGTACGATTTGTTTGCAGCAGATCATTCATGTGAATGGGTGATGGCTGTTCGAGAAGTGGATGCGCAAGTTTCTGCCCCACGTGTTCTATAGGTAAAATGATAAGCTGCATCTGTTGTTTTAAATAGATGATAATTCCAGCCGTTAATAGAAGACTGCAAATCATAAGAGCGAGCTGTATAAGAAAAATTGAATTCATCGTATATCGTCCTCTCAAAGTGAAGTTACGCAAAGCTATCATATTACAAATATCAAAAATATGTCAATTATACTAAATGGTGTAAGGTGGAGCATCTCATGAGTACAGTGAACCATTGTTTATATGCAATCTCCTATACTTGGAAAAAAAGTCGTTCTTATCTTCTTTTAACTTTGTTCATTCAAGTGATCGTTGGTTTTATGCCTTTGGCTAGTGTCTGGATTATTCAAACTTTGATTAATGAAATTATTTTATTTATGACGTCTTCAGGTGACATCCAAAAGGTTTTGTGGTTATTTGGACTGCAAATGGTCATTGTGATTTTAGGATATGGACTTCAATTCATTCTTCAGCTTAGTCAACAGAAAGCGACAAATCTGATTGGTCTGCATTTGAAAGGTGAATTGCTTCAAAAAGCGATAAGACTACCGTTTATTACGTTTGAGCACCCGTCCTTTTACAATGAAAGTCAACGTGTGATGAACAGTCATCAGCATGTTCTCAGTATGGTGAGAAGTATTTTTACAATGATGAGCGCGTTGATTACTGTTGTATCACTTCTTATCTATATGATCGGTATTCATTGGGGCTTAGCGGTCATATTGTTCTTGTTTACCTTGCCTGTATTATGGATTGAACTTTTCTTTGGAGGCGCACGTTATCGATTAAATCGTTTGTTAACGGCTAATGATCGAAGAGAAATGTATGTGTCTGATCTCGTCGCACAGCGAGATTCTTTAAAGGAAGTTCGTTTATATGGAATAGGGAATTATCTTCTTCAAAAGTGGAGAGGACACTACATTAAAAGTGCAGATGAAAAATATAATTTGCTGAAACGCCAAGTGCGCTGGGAGATGGCAGGCGGGTTGCTCATGACATTGGCCTATGTGTGCTGTGGTTTATTGATTGTCTTTCTTATTTTTCAAAAAAAATTAGCAGCGGGTACGTTTGTTGCAGTGCTACAAGCTGTACAAAACATTCAAAGTGGGTTTCAAGATTTAACAAGGGAATGTTCTAGTTTATATGAAACAAGCCTATATGTTGATGAAATGAGAGCTTTTCAAAAGAGAGAAGAGGAAATGCATGAACAGACGGAAGAGGCAGCGTCGCTTGAGGGAATTGAGCATATCCAGTCCATTACATTAGACAATCTCTCTTTTACTTATCCGAATATGAAAAAACCAGCGATTGAGCATATTCATTTTCATATGAATAAAGGTGAGCGAATTGCATTAGTAGGAGATAATGGATCCGGTAAAACCACTTTAATCAAATGTTTAACCGGCTTATACGATCCAGATCAACAGAATATGCACAAAGTCAATGGAGAGGATATTTCCACCATCCATAAAAAGACCTATCATGCGAGAATGGCTGTTCTTTTTCAAGATTTTATGAAGTACGAATTCACTGTGAGAGAAAACATAGGGTTTGGCCGTATTGATGATATAGAAGAGGAAGAGCGGTTGATTTCAGCCGCCCGCCAAGCAGGTATAGAGAAAAGAATTAATCAAATGGAAGACACATATGATGCGCAGCTAGGTCGCTTTTTTGAAGAGGGACATGAATTGTCTGGCGGACAATGGCAAAAGCTTGCGATGGCGAGAACCTTCTTTAGAGAAAGTGATTTTATTATTTTAGATGAACCGACCTCTGCTCTCGATCCGCTGTCGGAGATCTCGCTCATTCGAAAGTTATTCGATCATACGCAGGATCAAGGGGTTTTGTTTATTACACATCGTATGGGAGCGGCCCGCTTAGCAGACCGTATCATCGTCATGAAAGATGGTGCTTTTATTGAAGAGGGCAACCATGATGAACTGATGGCGTTGCACGGAGAGTACAGAAGGCTTTACGAGGCACAATCTCAACTATTTCAACAAAAGGAGATGGTGTAAGGTGAGTGTCTTTTATTTCATAGGCGTCTATTTACTAGGAATCATTTTTGCAGGTGCATGGCTGGATAAAGCAAGGAAACAGAAGGCACATGTTCAGCAGATCAATGCTTATCGGCTGCTGCCGCCTTCTTTCGCGGCACCCATGTTTTATGTGTTTTTGTCGATTGAGTTGGTTTGTACGATTCATTTGTTTATATGGAACATGTCTATCCTGCCTGCAATTGGCCTTACAGCCCTGTTATGTATTTATACTGGAGCGGTTACGTTCAATTTAATTAGGGGGCATCGTGATATTTCGTGCGGTTGTGGAGGGTTACTGGAAAACGATCGCCTGCATTGGGGGATTGTGATTCGTAATCTGCTGATGCTTACTCTTGTGGCAGGGTTATTTTATGTACATCCTAGTGTTGAAATGATTTCATTGCGGTTGAAAATGATTTGTTTTCTCATTGCAGCGGCTGTCTGTTTGATCATAGCGGTCAGCCAAGAAATTGTGCTATTGAAGCGAAAGTGGATCGACTCATTCCAGATTGCAGATGGATCAATTATAGAAGGAGATAAAATGAAATGACAGATATTTTATTAATCATTGTGTTATTAATTGTCATTGCCCAGCTGGCTGTCGTGTTTTTGCTTGCCCGTTTTATCGGGAGATTTATGAATAAAATAAAGTCCCTTGATGGAATTGAATTGAAGGAAGCGGATATTGGTGACCCGGCTCCGTTATTTCGCAGTTATTCGCATGTAGGTGAAAAGGTGATCTTGAAGGAGTATTTGCAAAATGGGCGAGCTGTGATGCTGTTATTTGTGAATTCTACTTGTATGACTTGTAAAAGTATTTTGTCTGATTTGCAGCCTCAAACTTCACATGATGATGCTCATGTGATTGTTATAAATGGAGATGAACAAGCCGATGATGCCTCGCTTCTTCAATTGCTGCCGGAGCAAGCTGTTTATATGCGCTCATCACAAATTATGGAGTTGTATGGAGTAACAGTTGTTCCGCAAGCGCTTCTGATTGATGAACATGGTATCATTCTGAAAAGAAAATCGCTTCAAAATGCGAAGCAATTTGAGCAGTTGGTGCATGCTTCATAAAAAAGCGTCTCTTTCTTCAAGAGACGCTCCAGCGTGTAGACAAACCCTCGCATTCTTTGTCAGTCCTGCGTGCTGGTGCTCACGAATGTGAAATTCGCTCCGCACCAGTACTCGTCCTTCCTAGACTGCAAAGGTTTTCTATCACGATGAAAAGAAGACAAAGGGCTAAAATCAAGTTCATTTTAGCCCTTTGTCAACAATCTAAAGCGTCTCTTTCTTCAAGAGACGCTCCGTTTATAACTCTTTTCCTAAAATATCTAAGTCGTACCGATTGCCGTCCATTTCTGCGATGCGTGGCAAATGTCCCCAAGTCTCAAATCCGTGCTTCTTAAATAATTTGATGCTGGCTTCGTTGTGGCCGAAAATAAAGGCAAGTAACGTTCGGATGCCTAATGAGGGTGCCAATTCGAGCGCCTCTTGTAAGAACAGTGACCCTAAACCTTTTCCTCGATAGTTTTGGTTCAAGTAAATACTCATTTCAACCGTACCGTTGTATGCAGGTCTGCCGTAAAACGTTTCAAAACTGAGCCAGCCGTAGATATTTCCTTCCTCATCTGTTTTCACATAGAGAGGACGTTTCTCTGAATGATTCAAAAACCACTGACGGCGGTCTTCTACTGTAACAGGTTCTGTATCGGCCGTTACTTCTCTTGAAGCAATCGTTGAATTGTAGATATCGACGATTTCTTTGAGGTCATCTTCTGTTGCCATGCGGTTGAAAGTTTTCACCATATGTACCCCCATCTTTTTTCATTCATCATACATATTATTGATGCGATTGCGCAAAATAAAAAGAAAAATGATTTCGTGTGTATATATTTTTTGAAAAGTGTTCAGAATGTTGCTGAGGTGATGAAAAATGAGAGAGGAAGAAAAGAAACGTACTTCCAAAATCACAAAAGTTCAGCAATTTTTCCGTAAGCGCTGGGTATTCCCTGCTATTTACTTGGTCAGCGCAGCGGTCGTGTTAACAGCCGTTCTTTGGTATCAAGCTGTATCGAAAGATGTGAAAGACCAACTATCTGATGGAAATCAAACAGGACAAGAACAGCGTGATGATGCCGTTGAAGTTGGAAAGCCAATTGAAAATGTCGCTATGCCGGTCCAGAATTCTGAGAATGTTTCTGTCGTGAAAAAGTTCTATGAAGCAGATGCTGATCAAAAAGAAAAAGAAGCAGCACTTGTAAACTATAATAACACCTATACCTTAAGCAAAGGTATTGATCTTGCAGATAAAGATGGCAAAGTGTTTGATGTCACAGCTGCTCTTAGTGGAACAGTCGTTCAGGCGAAAAAAGATCCAGTTCTCGGTCACGTTGTTGAAATTGAACATGAAGATGGATTGTCTACTGTTTATCAATCGTTGTCTCAAGTGAGTGTAAAAGAAGGCGATGAAGTAAAGCAGAATGATGTCATCGGTGCTTCTGGTAAGAATCTATATGGTGCTGAAAGCGGCAACCATGTTCACTTTGAAATTCGTATGGAAGGTTTAGCGCTTAATCCACTTAGCTTCATTGATAAGCCTGTTTCTTCCATTGAAAAAGCAGCGCAAGAAGTGACAGAAGAAGCAAAAGAACCTGCTCAGCCAAAAGTTGATGAAAAAACGAAGGAACCTGCTGCTGACGATAAGGCAAAAGAACCGGCTGAAGAAAAATCTGAAGATAAGTCTGATGAGAAGGGGAAATCCTCTGATCAAGAAAAGTCTTCAGATTCCTCTAAAGACCGCAGTCAGTCAGAAGAAACAAAACAATCTTAATACCTTGCAGCCTCTGTGTATATGAATATGCAGAGGTTTTTTTCTGTCTTAAAAAATCCCCCGCACTCGGCGGAGGATGGATTATAAGGCGGCAGGTCCTTCTTCACCTGTCCGAATGTTGATTGTATTTTCTATCTCATATATAAAAATCTTCCCATCCCCTGGTTCTCCTGTACGAAGTACCTTTTGAGCCGTTTCCACGACCTGTTCAACAGGTACTTTGCTTAAGACGATTTCGATCTTTAAACGTTCGTACACATTGCTTTCCTTTTTGACGCCACGGTATAGTTCCGTATGTCCCTTTTGTAATCCGCAGCCGTGCACATTGGAAAAGGTAATCGAGGTGACACCAATCTTTCCAAGCTCCACCTTTAATGTTTCAAAATTAGCTGGACGTGTGACAATCTCCACTTTATACATTTTGCTCATAGAGACACCCCTTTTTCTTTAATCTTGATATGCTTTTTCGCCGTGCATCGTTAAATCAAGACCGACTGATTCTTCTTCTTCAGTTGCGCGAATCTTGAAGAAGATGTTGACGACTTTGATGATCACGTATGTGACAACTGCAACAAAGACGTATGTGGCCACGATGGCGACAACTTGTTTCCAAAGTAAGCTTGGATCGCCGTAAAATAAGCCGTTGGCTCCGCCATCATTGACAGATGTAGTGGCGAAAAGGCCTGTAGCAATGCCTCCCCACGTACCGCCGATTCCGTGCAGACCGAATGCATCCAGTGCATCATCATAGCCGAACTTGGCTTTAAGTGAATAGACGCCCCAGAAACAAACGATTCCGCCGATGATTCCGATGATAATCGAAGCAAATGGTGTGACAAAACCTGCGGCAGGTGTAATCGCTACTAGGCCTGCAATGGCTCCAGAGATTGCACCTAGCATCGTTGGTTTTTTGTTGATCATCCATTCGACTAACAGCCAGCCGATGATTCCTGCAGCAGCTGCTGTATTGGTGTTAATGAAGGCATACATGGCGACACTGTCTAATGTGAGGGCACTTCCTACGTTAAACCCAAACCAGCCAAACCAAATCACAGCTCCGCCAAGAAGTGTGTAGATCAAGTTATGCGGAGAAGAACTTGCCGCTTCTTTTCGCTTCCCGAGAACAATGGCTACGACTAGACCAGCCACACCGGATGATATGTGGACGACGTTTCCACCGGCGAAGTCAAGTGCTCCCATTTCGCCAATCCAGCCGCCACCCCATACCCAGTGTGCGACTGGAGCGTATACAAATGTGACCCAAAGGAGTGTAAACACGACCACCGCTGAGTAACGAATACGTTCAGCGAAGGCACCAGAGATAATGGCTGTTGTGAGGACAGCAAAGGTCATTTGGAACATCATGAACAATGAATGTGGAATCGTATCACTATATGAACCAGGTTCAAAGCCAACGCCTTTTAGTCCAACCCAGTCAAAGCCTCCGATCCATGCATTGCCTGGCGCAAAGGCCAGTGAATAGCCAAATACGATCCAGACGATAGAGACAATGGCTAGTGAGGTTAAGCTGTGCATTGTCGTACTTAACACGTTTTTACTTCTCACAAGTCCTCCGTAGAATAAGGCTAAACCCGGTGTCATTAACCACACGAGTAGTGTGCAGAAGAACATAAATACTGTATCACCCATTTGCATGCTGCATTCCCCCGAATCATTCAGAATTAATAGATTTCTTAATTCTTCATTATAGAGAGAAAAGTCATATATAACATATTCATGTAAGTTTATCTAACATGGTTTTTTGGTCATTATCAATATAAATGGATGAAAAGTTCGTAAAAAATGAGAATAAACGTGTATGAACGACGAAAAATAAAGGGCGTTTGACCTATAAAATCGAACTGAGAAACAATTTGGTTCGCTCCTCTTGAGGAGAATCAAATAATTCTGATGGGGTACCTTGTTCGACGATTCGTCCTTCATGCATATAAACAACTCGGTCAGCTACTTCTTTTGCGAAGCCCATTTCATGAGTGACGATGACCATTGTCATGCCTTCTTTGGCAAGACTTTTCATGGTTTGCAGCACTTCGCCTACAAGCTCTGGGTCCAGCGCAGAAGTGGGCTCGTCAAATAACATGACATCGGGCTTCATGGCGAGAGCTCGTGCGATGGCAACGCGCTGTTTTTGACCGCCTGATAGCTTTGAAGGGTACACTTTTGCTTTATCCGCTAGTCCGACTTTCTCTAATAAGATATTGGCTTCAGTTATCGCTTGTGCTTTCTTTGTTTTTTTCACCATGACCGGTGCTTCGATGATGTTTTCAAGCACGGTTTTGTGCGGGAAGAGATTAAAATGCTGAAACACCATGCCTATTTTCTGCCTCATTTCGTTTAATTGATCTCGTTTTGGATGAACGGGACTGCCATCAATGATGATCTGACCGTCACTTTTTATTTCTAAAAAATTCATACAACGGAGCAAGGTGCTTTTCCCAGAGCCGCTTGCACCAATTAAGACGACGACATCATTTTCATATACAGTGAGATCGATATCTTTTAAGACATGCAGCTCTCCATAGTATTTATTCAGTTTTTCAACACGAATGATTTCTTTTGATTCTGTCATGCTTCTCCTCCTAATGATCACTGACTGAAAGTTTCTTCTCAACGGTTTGCACAGCGAATGTTAACAGCAGGACAAGAACTAAGTAATAGACAGCCACGACAAGTAAGTACGTCATGTTGTCAAAACTGTTGGAACCTTGAGTGGTGGCGATGTTAAAGAGTTCATTGACGCTGATGAAGGCGGCAAGTGATGAATCTTTTAAGCCGATAATAAACTGATTGCCGAGCGGGGGAAGGGCACGCCGCATCGCTTGCGGGAGAATGATACGTCTCATGGTTAGAAATCGCCCCATGCCAAGAGAACGTCCTGCTTCTTTTTGACCTTGATCGATTGATTGAATCGCACCTCTAAATATTTCTGCTATATAGGCACCGTTATGGAAGGCAAGCGCAATAGAGGCTGCCCAAAAGTCGGGTATATTTAATTCTGTCAGCCCAAAATACAGGATAAAAATCTGCACAATGAGTGGTGTCCCGCGTACAAGGAAGATATAGGCATTTGCGATATATCCGAAAACGGCCACGCGGGATATTTTTAGTAAGGCAAAGAAAAGCCCGATGAACATGCCGATGAAAATACTGATGACAGTGAGTTGTAAGGTGAGCAACATTCCTTCTAAGAAAACGCCTCTAGAATCAATCAGCGTTTGAAAAAAATGTGATAAGGTAGGCAAAACAATCATCTCCATTTGAAGAAAGTGCGCCTAGAGAAAGGCGCACAATCGTGGTTTTAATCCTGTTTGACGGTAATATCTTCGTCAAAATACTTTTCGCTAATTTGTCTTAATGTTCCGTCTTTTTTGAGTGCATCAATCGCATCATTGATCTCTTTCATGAGCTCTTTATTGTCTTTAGAGACAGCGATTGCTTGCTCACTTTGCCCGAGTCTTTCTTGTGCTTCAATTTTAAGTTTTTTCTTCATGGCTTCTGCACCTGTGGCAAAATCAGTGACGACCGCATCGTGTTTGCCGTTGGCTAGTGCTTCTAAAGCGACAACATCACTGTCGTAATATTTTGGTTCCTGCCCGCTATGTTCTTTGGCAATATCCGCATAGGACGAACCTTTAGAGACAGCGATTTCTTTGTTTTTTAAGTCATTTGCACTGTGAATGTCTGCGCCGGGTCTTGTGAAGATTTGCGGACCGGAGTAGTAATACGGTTGAGAAAAAAGGACGTGTTTTTTTCGTTCCTCGTTGATGGTATGACTTGCAACGGCCGCATCAAATTTGCCTGCTTTGACGCCTTCGACGATGCCTGCGAATTTATATTTTTTCTGTACAGGCTCGAGGCCCATCTTGTCGCTAATCGCATTGCCGACATCAATATCAAAGCCGGACATCTGGTTTCCATCCATGTAACTGAATGGGTGGAATTCACCTGATGCTGCAAAAATAAATTTCCCATCTTCCAAAATCGGCGACCCTTTCGCTGTAGAATTACGTTTATCTCCGTTCCCATTTGTTTCATTTGAACCGCACGAAGACAGAAGTAATACTGCAACCGAGAAAAGGGCTGGGACCCAAAACCGTCTTTTTTTAATAATAAGCTTCTCCTCCTTTTCAGCCGTTCTCCGTATAAGGAGAAAGTAGGCTTTTAAATATGTGTAGCATCTTACCATTTGTTCCTCATATTCTCAATTTTATATGCGCTTTTCCAACACTTGCCCTTTTTAGAATGTATGTCTTGCTTTTCGGAGAGAGAACTTGAATTGCTAAGGGTAAAAAAGGGAAATGAATCTCATAATAACGAGGAGATAGACAAAGAACGTGTATGTCAAAAGAAGGGGGCGGGTGTATGATCAAATGGAAAGACAACCGGAATGTTTTTTTAACGGCGATTGCTTTTGGCACGATGTTAAATCCACTGAATTCCTCGATGATTTCTTTAGCCTTGCATCAAATTCAGCATGAGTTCGGTTTGTCGTTTACGACGGTATCTTGGCTCATTTCAACCTTTTATTTGGCCAGCGCGGTCACGCAGCCGGTGAGTGGACGAATTGGAGATCATGTGATGAGCCGGAGAACCTTATTTTTATTTGGACTAGTTCTAGTGGCAGTCTCAGCCATTTGTGCGCCGTTTGCCCCGACTTTTGCGGTGCTGATTGTGATCCGGCTTCTTCAGGCGATTGGAAGCAGTGCGATCTATCCTTCAGGTGTTGGACTGATTCGGGATCATGTGAAGGAACGACAAGCTTCTGCTTTAGCGGTATTGTCCATCTTTGCTTCAGCGATGACAGCACTCGGGCCGACACTTGGCGGGTTTTTGATGACGATCGGCAGCTGGCCGGCGATCTTTTTAGTAAATCTGCCATTCATATTGATCAGTTTTTTTCTAGGCTTTTCCTTATTTCCTAAGGAGAAGAAGAAAAAATTGCGTATAGGAGACACTGTCCGAAAGCTTGATTTGCCAGGGATGTTGCTATTTACAGTTTGTATTGTCCTTTTGCTTTCTTTTTTATTATCACTATCTGATGGTATTCAGTATGTACAGGGCATTCTCTGTCTTTTGAGTGCGGGTGCTTTTATATGGTGGGAGCATCAGGTGGATGAGCCATTTATCCAAATTCGGATGTTCAGGCAGGAGAAACGGCTTTCACTTGTGTATGTGCAATTTATCATTTTAAATATTTTCTTCTATTGTCTCTTTTTTGGCTTGCCAAGTTATTTTCAGGATGAATTGGGCTGGCGTGTGGAGATGACGGGTCTCTTTATGCTTTGCATGTCTGGCGTGAGCATTATGGTATCGCCGCTGACTGGCAAGTGGGTAGATCGTGGCGATGAACGGCATCCTGTTTTGGCAAGTGCTGTGCTCATGCTGGCCGGCGCTTCCGCCATGACTTTCTTTTTTATTCCTGCGCCATTCTGGGGGAAAGGACTGGTTCTTGCTTTGCTTGGACTCAGTTACGGGATTGGAAATGTTGCGCTTCAAGCTGCGATGTTAAAAGCCAGTCCTCAACAAATGATTGGCACGACCTCTGGGCTTTTTCAAACATGCAGGTACCTTGGCTCCATTCTGTCATCTGCCGTGCTTGGCATGCTGTTTGGTGAGGAAATTGCAGGTTCTCATTTTGAACAATTAGGCTGGACATTGATCATGATTTCTCTTGTCGGCATTAGCGTCAGCCTTTATTTTTCGAGTATGGTCAGAGGAAAACAAACAATGAAAAGAGCGGCTGGGATAAAGTAGAAGAGGTCTTCCATACTTTATCGCAAGCCGCTTAAGAGTTGGACAGGTCTGATCCTTGGTCCTTTTGCTTCCTTCTGAAAATTTTACCCACAATGTTCTCGTAAAATGTCACGATACGATCAATAGGAGAGTCAAAGAACTTCCATAATTTATTCATGATAAAGACAACCACAATCGATACGATCAAGCTGCCTAATACATCAAATGGATAATGATGACCGACCCAGATGCGGGAGAACCCTGTCAGTAATCCAAAAACAAGCAAAATATTGCCGAGTTTTTTATTACGGGATCGAATGGCTAGTGAAAGAGCCAGTGCGCCTGTTGTGTGGTCACTTGGGAAGGAAGCGTCTGCTGAGTGCGGGATGAGTGTGTCGACTTTGTGCGCCACAAACGGCCGCTCTTCATAATAAAACAGCGTAATGGCAAAATTGACGATGAGTGCCACGATGCCTGTTACACCAGAAAAGAAGACATGCTTCTTAAATTTGTGATTACCTAAAAACCAGCAAATCAATAAGACGAGGGCATATACGAGAATGGCCTTTTTCGTAATGAAAATCATGGCCTGATCTAAAAACTCAGAATGATGAGCCATCCCGTGTATGACTTTAAACAATTCGTAATTCAAAACATCACCTATACTTTCGCTTAACGCCAACTATTTTTCAAAAGACCTATCTGTTCATTTGAAATATCCTATATTTTAGCATGTTTTCAGTGAAGTTTAAAACAGTATCCTATTCTGATAGGGAAACCTTTTGTGCTTTTGCTTCTTGCGGTTTTCGTTCGCTCCAATAAAAAACGCCCATGCTGAGTAACACGACAACGCCAGCAATGAGATATACATTTGAAAAATCTGTGAAGCTGACAAGCAGTCCGAAGACAAAGGATCCAGCGGCAATCCCCGTATCATACAAGGTAAAGAAAGTTGCTGTGGCGTAGCCTGTACGGTGTGCTGGTGAGTGCTGTATCGCAAGTGTTTGTAGACATGGCACCAAAGAGCCGTAGCCAAGGCCGATGACAGCGCCGGATAAAAGAAGCATGGTGGCTGTTTGTGTAGCGGTCAGCATCCATAAACCAATCGCAAAGAGAGCAATAGATGGGTAGATCACAATATGAGGCCCGACTCGGTCAAACAGTCTGCCTGTAAATGGACGTGATCCAAGCATTGCAGCTGCAAAAACAATGAAGAAATAACTGCTTGCACCCATCAGATGAAGTGAATTGGCATAGATTGAAATAAATGAAATGATCGGCGAGTAACAGAAGGAGATAATGATTCCAACTGCTGCCGTTTTTAAAGCGCCTTTTTCAAACAGATGAGAAAAAGTGAATCGAAAGACGACACTTCCGCCATTTTCAGGCTCTGGCTGTCTAATCAGCATCGTGAAAGCTGCACCGATGGAGACGATGATGGAAAAGAGCAGAAATAAAGAATGGAATCCGATTTTTCCTACTTGATTCAGTGCGATAAACGGACCGATGACCACGGCGAGGTTCATCGACATCACAAAGTATCCAAGGCCCTCTCCTCGTTTATGTTTCGGAATCATATCAGCTGCAATGGCACTTGCTACGGTTGTCAAAATGCTGAAGAAGATTCCTTGCACGAAACGCAGCATGAGAAGTGTTTGGAATTGATCAATTGGAATGTATAAATAAGTGAGCAGGGCAAAAGCCGTTGAAGAAAAAATCGCCATGCGTTTCTTGCCGAATTTCTCAATAATGGCCCCTGAAAATGGTCTTGTCACAATTGCTGATAATAAGAAGACCGTCACAAGGAGGCCGCCCTGTGATTCTGTTCCATTTAATTCATCCATTGTGTAAATGGGGAGTAAGGTCAAAAGGGCATAAAAAGAGGTGAATGTAAATAAATTCACCAGGACAATCATGATAAAGTCTTTTGTCCAAATGCGTTCGTTCATGGTGTATGTCACTTCCTATTCAGTTGATAATTTGTGTAGTAGTTTATGGAGGAGCTGTTTTTCTTCGTAGGTAAAATCTGAAAGACATTCTTCTTCAAATTGTTCCATCGTCTGTTTGATTTCTTTAAACTTTGTTTTTGCATCGTCTGTCATGACGATGAGATTCTCACGTTTGTCTTTTCCTTGGACTCGTTTCACCCAGCCGTTTGCTTCTAGACGTGTCACGGTTCTTGTAATCGTCGGTGCTTCGACGTTCAAATAGGTCCAAATGTCTTTTTGCGTTTTAGGGCCGAATGTATCCAAACAAAAAAGTACAGTCCACTGGGACATGTACAAGTCATAAGCAGCAAGCGCTTCGTTCGCTTTTTTAGACAGCAGCCGCGCGCTTTGATGTATTTGATGTAAACACTCTCTGTTTAACGTATCCATAGGCTCACCTTTATTCATTATTTATCTAGGTAAATAAAATCACCTTTCCTATTTTACGTGTTACACCGATGCTTGTAAAGTGAAAATTTTCGGCACTCGAAATGATTTTTTGTTTTGTCTTTTCTGATAAATCCCTTGTCCCATCTTCATTTTTAGCATATTCCCTATGCAATGCTAATACACTGTTACAAACCTGACAAAGAGAGTGTTTGAGGTGAGGGATCGTGTTTGGCATTTACTACCTAATGGATGAGAAATTAAGACGAACAAGCGCCGCTGAAAATGGATAATATTGATACGGATCTCATTTCACACTTCTCACATCCATTTTAGGGAGGTCGAGTGGTGTGCACGATTACATCAAAGAGCGAACAATCAAGATAGGAAAGTATATCGTGGAGACAAAGAAAACCGTTCGTGTAATTGCGAAAGAATTTGGAGTCTCTAAAAGTACTGTACACAAGGATCTAACAGAAAGACTGCCAGAAATTAATCCAGATCTGGCTAACGAAGTGAAGGAGATACTGGATTATCATAAATCAATCCGTCACCTGCGAGGGGGAGAAGCCACAAAGTTAAAGTATAAAAAAGAAGAAATTTTAGAAGGTGAGCCTGTAAAACAGTAAGCTTTAGTTCTTTGTTCATAAACATGATATATATATCTTCCTCTTATCGGTAGTTTCTAACCACAAATTTTGTAAAGACTTTTGTAAAGAAATATCTTTTTTTCTGCAAATTATGATAGAATATATAATTAGGGCAGAATGTGGTATTTGCTATGGAAACAGATTTTCAAGGAGGATATATATAGATGTTTGCTAGGGATATTGGAATTGATCTTGGTACTGCAAATGTACTGATTCATGTCAAAGGAAAAGGAATTGTGTTAAATGAACCATCTGTTGTCGCTCTTGATAAAAACAGCGGGAAAGTATTAGCTGTTGGAGAAGAAGCGAGACGTATGGTTGGACGTACGCCTGGGAATATTGTTGCGATTCGTCCATTAAAAGATGGCGTAATTGCTGATTTTGAAGTAACTGAAGCGATGCTCAAGCATTTTATTAACAAATTGAATGTGAAAGGGCTGTTCTCTAAGCCGCGTATGCTCATCTGCTGCCCGACAAACATTACATCTGTTGAGCAGAAGGCAATCAAAGAAGCTGCTGAAAAAAGCGGCGGGAAGCATGTATTTCTTGAAGAAGAGCCAAAAGTAGCAGCAATTGGTGCTGGTATGGATATTTTTCAGCCAAGTGGAAACATGGTCGTAGATATTGGAGGCGGAACGACAGATATCGCTGTCATCTCGATGGGTGACATTGTAACCGCCTCTTCTATTAAAATGGCTGGAGACAAATTTGACCTGGAAATTCTAAACTACATTAAAAAAGAGTACAAGCTGTTGATCGGTGAGCGAACTGCAGAGGACATTAAGATCCAAGTTGCAACGGTATTCCCAGACGCACGTCACGAAGAGATCTCGATTCGTGGACGAGACATGGTGACAGGATTACCAAGAACGATTACCGTCACAAGCAAAGAAGTAGAAGAAGCATTACGTGAATCTGTATCTGCCATTGTTCAGGCTGCGAAACAAGTTCTTGAAAGAACACCACCTGAATTATCAGCTGATATCATTGACCGCGGCGTCATCATTACTGGTGGCGGAGCGCTTCTAAACGGGCTTGATCAATTGCTTGCAGAAGAGCTGAAAGTACCGGTTTTCGTTGCAGAAAATCCAATGGATTGTGTAGCAGTTGGTACTGGCGTGATGCTTGATAACATGGACAAGCTGCCAAAGCGTAAACTCAGCTAATGATTTCCCTCATTCTTTTTAGAAAGAATGGGGGATTTTTATTAAAGAAGCCTGCCAATATGCCGATATATTTCATAGAAGATTGTGTACTGATGATTTTAGGTCATGTGAAAGAATTTGAATGAGGTGAGCACGTGTTAAAAGGACTATACACCGCAACATCTGCCATGATCGCTCAAGAGCGGCGGACAGAAATGCTTTCAAATAATATCGCAAATGCGAATACACCAGGCTATAAAGCAGATGAAGGGGCCATGCGCGCATTTCCAGAAATGCTGCTAAGCCGAATGGAATCAGGACGTTTCCAAACATCTTCAGGCAAAGGCTTTAGTATCCCGCAGCAAACGGCGATCGGCGGAATTAATACGGGAACATACATGCAGGAATTGATTCCCCAATTTACACAAGGAACATTAAAAACAACGGATCAAACAACGGATATCGCATTAGTAGAAAATAATGTACCCATCAACCCGGAGACAAATCAAAAGTCAGCGCTTTTTTATGCTGTGAATACACCAGAAGGCGTTCGTTATACGAAAAGCAGTTCCATTACATTGAATGATCAAAATCAGCTGACGATCAATGGACGTGCCCTTCTTTCCGTGACGGGCCAGCCGATTACCGTTCAAAGTGAGAATTTCAAAGTGAACGCAGATGGAACCGTGAGTGAAAACGGACAAAACCTTGGACAAATTGATGTACGTGTTGCAATGGATACAAGAAACCTTGCGCGTGAAGGAAATGATTTATACCGTACAGCTGATAACCAGCCTCTTCCAAGTGCGGTCAATAACGGTCAAATGTCCTATACATTAAGCCAAGGTGTATCAGAGCTGTCGAACGTTGATGTGACGAAATCATATACAGAAATGACAACAGCCTACCGCGCGTTTGAAACCAACCAAAAAGTGGTTCAGGCATATGATAAAAGTTTAGAAAAAGCAGTGAATGAAATCGGAAGAGTGTATTAATGAAGAAATGAAAGAGAGAGGAGGATTCTCATGCTTAGAACGATGATCAATGCAGCTGTGTCGATGAACGAGGTGCAAAAGCAGCTTGATATCATTAGTAATAACATCGCAAACAGTGAAACAACAGGGTATCGTGCGAAAAACACCCGTTTTTCAGAGCTGGTCAGACAACAGTTTAATCAGGTAGATGAAAAAAATGAGCAGGTGGCAAACAGTCGTCTGACACCTGCTGGTTTAAGGCTTGGAACTGGAACGATGGTCAATGCATCCATTAACTCATTGCAAGGTTCTATTAAAGAAACAGGCCGTGACCTTGATGTTGCATTTGGTGCGCCATCTCAGTATTTGCAGGTCATTGCTGGCGGTAACATCCGGTATACAAGAGATGGCTCTCTTTATTTACAGCCAGGAAATAATCGGAATCAAGTCCAGCTGGTGACAAGCGAAGGCCATCCGATTCTTGACGAAAACGGGAATGAGATTGTCTTAAATGCGAATTTCCGTGATATTTCTATCGATAAAAATGGCCGGCTTACAGCTATTTCTCGAGGCAATCAACCGAATCAGCAGGTGAATCTTGGGGTTGTTCAAGTGAATAATTCTTCAGCACTCATCTCTGAAGGAGAAAATTTGTTCTCAGTCGACGGCAACTATCAAGGCGCTTTAACGGCACTGAATGGGGCAAACCGTCAGGCCATTCAACTTCAGCAAGGTGCACTTGAAACGTCGAATGTGGACATGTCTAAAGAATTAACAGACCTCATGACAACACAGCGTTCGTATCAGATGAACTCAAGAACCATTACGATGGGCGATCAGATGCTTGGACTCATTAATACCATTCGATAATGAGCAGGCGGATGTCAGCCTCTCATGATAAAAAAGGCGGCTCGCTCAAAGTCGCCCTTTTTTTTATAAAAATCTGAGACATCTGCAAGCAGATCTTCAAGATCAATCCAGGCTTCTTTTCGTTCAAGACATGTGACGAGTGTAGCAATCTGTTCATCTGCCTTGGGCGTTTGGCTGTAGAGAAGGAATAAAATTTGGAACTTGATTCTTAATAGATCAAATTGGGCATCAACGGCTTCTTTTAGCCCTTTTTGAATATATTTCATTCCTTCATCAGTTAAATTCTCTTTAAAGCAGGAACGCACAGTTTCATAGAGACACGATACATAGGAGTGGGCAGATTTCCGGTATGCTGGGAGCCGAAGCGCTTTTTTAAAGTATTCTAGTGCTTCCTTATGACGGTTTTGTCTTGACTTGATAAAACCAGCGTCATAATACACGATACCAAGCAGTTCTTGGTCATCAATCATTTTCACGTATTCGATAATTTCAATAAAAATAGCTTCTGCTTCTTCATATTTTTTTTGGTCACTAAAGTTAAGTGCGAGCACAATTTTGCACCGATAAATGCTGTGGATATCCCCGTGCTTTGCAAAGATATTCATGGCTTTTTCAACATGTCGAATGGATAACAGTGAATAGCGGTTGTTATAATAAACACCACTTGTACGGAAATGAAACTCTGCTTCCTCTAGCTCATCGTCTAGCAGGGGCAGTTTCTCTTCTGCTTTTTCAAGATAATGAATGGCATCATTTTGATCGCTCTTCAAAGATTCGTATAAACCGAGAAAAAAGTAAAAATAATATTGTAGTTGATCGTTCATTCGATCTTTGTGGAGCATGAGTTCATGCTTCAGTTTTTCTAAGTCTTCTGTTTGGTTCATCCAGAGCTGATGGCGAAAAAGCATAAGCTGATAATGTAAATGAAGCTCCTGTTTCTTTGACAATCTACGTTTATATTTGGTTAAGGACGTTTTGATCTCTTCAGCCTTCGAAAAGTGTCGATGTTTTAGCATTGTATACCACGAATGGAGAAGTTTTTTAATGGATTTATCGCTTATAAAATTCATTTTTACCCTCTTATTCAATCAATGATGTAATATATATTACCATATTTGTGAAAAAACGATGAGTGTAGAGTGGATTATATTTCATGACAATAGGTAATGATAGATTCTATTTTTTACCATAAATGTTGGCTGAACGTTGAAAAATGATTGCATTCATAATATACTTCAATAGGAATCAAATGAAGATCAGCGATATAGAAAAGAAGGAGAGATCAAGATATGCTTGATGCTCAGCAAATTCAAGACATTATTCCACACCGTTATCCATTTTTATTGGTTGACCGTATTCTAGAAGTTGATGGTGAGAAAAGAGCGGTTGGAATCAAAAATGTCACAGTAAATGAAGAATTTTTTAATGGCCATTTCCCAGGATACCCCGTCATGCCGGGTGTGCTTATTGTAGAAGCGCTTGCTCAAGTTTTTGGGGTCATCATGTTAGGTAAAGAAGAGAACAAAGGGAAAATTGGTTTGTTTGCAGGGATTGACAGCTGCCGATTCAAAAGACAGGTCAAGCCAGGCGATCAGCTACGTTTAGAGGTTGAAGTCACACGTCTTCGCGGTCCAGTTGCCAAAGGAAAAGCAGTTGCAACAGTAGATGGCGAAGTGGCATGTGAAGCAGAACTGACATTTTCTATCGGTCCGAAAGTATCGTAATGTGTCTGACGGTTCATCTTGTATGAACCGTTTTTTATATGGAAACATTCAGCCAAAGCGGATGAGGACTTGCTTTTTTGACAAAAAAACGTCATATTAGACAAAAAAGATGAAGGTGATAAACAATGCTGAAAGAATTTAGAGAGTTTGCCGTCAAGGGGAATGTGATTGACCTTGCTGTCGGTGTCATCATCGGGGGAGCATTTGGCAAAATTGTCACTTCTCTTGTGAATGATTTAATTATGCCGCTTGTTGGTATTATTGTGGGGGGGCATGATTTTAGTGGATTGTCTATTAAAATCGGTTCTGCTCAAATTTTGTATGGAAGTTTCATTCAAACAGTGGTCGACTTCTTGATTATCTCCTTTTCCATTTTTATCTTTATTCGTTATTTAAATAAATTAAAACGGAAAAAGGTAGAGGAAGAAGAAGTGGTTGAAACGCCAGATCAAACGGAAGTGTTGTTAACCGAAATTAGAGATTTATTGAAAAATCAAAGCCAATCGAAAGATGTGCAATAGAAAAAGAGCGGCTCATCCCGCTCTGAGCGTGTAGACAAACCCTCGCATTCTTTGTCAGGGCTGTGCTCCGGTGCTCACGAATATTAAATTCGCTCTGCTCCGGTGCTCGCCCTTCCTTGACTTCAAAGGTTTTCTATCAAGCTGAAAAGGAAGACAAAGGGCTAAAATAAAGTTCATTTTAGCCCTTTGTCAACCATCTAAGAGCGGCTCATCCCGCTCTTTTTTTATGTGTTCTGTTTAAAAGCATCCAGCAGTTTTTCTCCTGACAGCCCCTCTTTGACGAGGTCTTTTAATACTTCTTCGGTTTCTGTTCTGTAACGATTTGTGATCATTTTACCGTCGAGTAATACAGATATGTTTTCTTCTAAGGCAACGATGTTTTTGACTTGGACCGATAGATGAACAGGGCGGTTGTTTTCTTTTGTAATCGTCACGAGAATCTTTACTTCTGTATGCTGCTGGAAGAGCACCTCAAACACTTGTCTATGCTTCTTTGGAATCAGTGCCTCGATCATCCAGTGGTTTTCGCCATCTTCTTTATTAATGATTAAGCCGTCACGAAGGGGAATGCTGGACATTTTATCTTGCTTTGGATCAAGTTCGATTTTTAAATCAATCAGCCTAAAGGTTTTCATATTTATCACCTCACAAGCGTTCATTATTCGTAAGTATCATTATAGCATACAACATCTGTATAAATGAAACCGCTGCCTACTCAGAACTAGCTGCATATAAGTGAAAGGAGATGTTTTATGGAGTCCTATCAACTTCGAAACATACATATTGGTGAGGAAAAGGAAAGCAATGTGAGGGTCTATACATGGGGAGATATTCTCTCATTTTGTGATGTGTATATGGAAGAAGGGGAGTCCCTCACTTTTCAATACGTGACAGACGATCAAATGGACTGTTTTGAATTTCAATTGTCAATTCATGATGGAAGGCTTTGTTTTTATTGGTTCGCGTGGGACGGGTCTGACTATATTCACATGCCTTCTAGTAATTGGATTCATTCAGATGTTTTTTATCAATTTATGAAAAATAAGTATTTCGTCAAACAAAATAAGATGATGTTTTATACGCAAGCGGTAAAAAGTAAAAATGATTGAGGAAATAAAGAATTTGAAGAACGATTTTGTCATTTTCGTTTTTTGTCTCTTGTGCTATTTCTCAGTAGACTAGGGTTAGCTGAAAGGAAAGGAGGCAAAAGGCAAAGGTCTAGCATCTCGCGGCCCCCCTCTAGCTATAGCTGATAGACTTTGCCTTGTACACATATTCACTGCGTAATAGTAGAACCAAGGTTTATTTGTATCAGTCATGTGTCCCCTGTGAATCCCCTTATGCGTATCCGGTCATGTAGAGTGACCGGGTACTCTTATATTCATTGATAAGCCGATCATCCCTTGCAAATAGTGGATACTCATTTCATAATGATGATGGATTTGATAAACGGAAGGTCAACTGAAAATGCAGGCAAAAAAGGAGAGACCGATGACAAACATTCAATTAATCGCAACGGATTTAGACGGAACTTTATTGAACAGTGAGCACAAAGTGAGTCAGGAAAACGAGCAGGCGTTAAAGGAAGCAGCGGCGAGTGGGATTGAGGTTGTCGTTTCAACAGGAAGAGCGTATTTTGATGTGAAATCTATTTTTGATCAGCTTGGGATGAATACGTGGGTCATCAGTGCAAATGGAGCTGTGATTCATGATCCAGAAGGTCAGGTATATCATTCGGCTGTTCTAGAAGAAGAAAAAGCAAAACACATCTTATCATGGATTGAGGAGCGTGATTATTATTATGAAGTGTTTACGAATGAAGCCATTTACACACCAAACCGCGGCAGAGAGCTTCTGGCGATAGAAATGGACCGCTTAAAGAGTGCAAATCCAGAAACGGATCAGCGTGTTCTTGAGCAAGCGGCTGAAGTTCAATACAGCCAGTCAGGTTTTGCTTATATTGATACATATCAAGAATTGTTTCGTGAGGATCAGAAGCTTTCATTTTATAACATCTTAGGTTTCTCATTTTTTCAAGACAGATTGAAAGCCGGATGGGATGCGTTTGGACATGATTCTGAATTAACATTGGTCAGTTCGGCTGATCATAACTTTGAAATTGGTGCAAAGGAAGCGTCGAAAGGGCAGGCGTTAACCAGGCTGGCGGAAAAGCTCGGTATTCCATTAAGCCAAACAGCGGCTGTAGGAGACAGTTTAAATGATGAATCGATGATTCGAGCAGCTGGGGTTGGAATTGCCATGGGGAATGCGAGAAAGGATATAAAAGAATTAGCTGATCACGTCACGTTAACAAATGATGAACATGGTGTGGCACATATGATTCAACATCTTTTGAAATAATTGAATCGTATGTATTTGTATAAATGACATAGGGTGAAGCGCATTCTACAAAAGAGGAATTCAGAACTACTTCTATTTACACCCGCTATGGAACATCATATAATTTAATTATGAATATAACCCGCTTGTAAGGAAGTTAAGGAGAGTAAACGAATGGCGCTGGAATCTTATAAGTCCGACAATCTGCATTTAATCAAGGAAGCCTTAGACTATACTCAGGTTGGCCTGACGGTGACGGACCCGTCTTTACCTGATAATCCTTTAATATATGTGAACAAGGGCTTTTTAGATATGACAGGCTATCAAGAAAACGAAGTAATAGGAAAGAACTGTCGTTTCCTTCAAGGAGATGAAACTGAACAGATTGCTCTCAAACAAATTAGGGCAGCCATTGAAAACAAAGAGGCTGTTACTGTACAGTTGAAAAACTATAAAAAATCTGGTCAAATGTTTTGGAACGAGTTAAGTGTGGCGCCTCTATGGATTGATGAAAATGAAGGGAAACGCCTTTATTTCGTCGGTCTGCAAAAGGATGTTACGAAAGAGAAGGAACAGCAAGAGCTTCTTGAGCAATCTATTGATGAAGTATTGAATATTTCTGTCCCGATTGTTCCGGTGAAGGATGGAATTTCTGTACTGCCGATCATTGGTACGTTAACAGCACCAAGATTTGATAAAATCATCTCAACAGTCTCCACTTATATCTCTCAATCCAAAGACGATTACTTCATTGTGGATCTGTCTGGTTTATTAGAGGTGGATTCATTTGTGGCGGATGCGATCTTTAAGCTGAACGATTTGATTTTAATGACTGGCACAGAACTGATCGTGACAGGTATTAAACCCAATCTTGCGATGAAAATGGGAGAAATGAGAGAGGACTTCCGTGAGTTGAATACGTATATGAATGTGAAATCTGCATTGAAAAAGCTGCAAATTTAAGCATTCCTTTATATGAGATTAAAAAAAGAGGACTTTTCATCACGCCCTGAGAAAAGTCCTCTTTTTGCTGTCATTAAGATGATTGAGCGGCTGCACTTAACGTGAATAAATCTTCTAGTTCGTTCGTTGACAGCTCTGTAATCCAGCTTTCACTTTGGATAATTTGATCATTTAATGTTTGTTTTGTTTCGAGCATTTGATCAATTTTTTCCTCTATCGTGCCGGTTGTGATCATCTTATGGACGTGAACAAACCGCTTTTGCCCGATGCGGTAAGCACGGTCTGTTGCTTGGTTTTCTACAGCAGGATTCCACCATCTATCGTAGTGAATGACATGATTGGCGGCGGTTAAGTTTAGTCCGGTTCCTCCTGCTTTTAAAGAAAGAATTAAGATGTTGAACTCTTTTTTCTGGAAACGTTCCACCATTTTGTCCCGATCATGTTTTGATAAGCTCCCATTTAAAAATTGAACTGGTTCTCCAAACATCTTTTCGGCGAGCTGTTTGATCATGTTGCCCATTTCAATATACTGCGTAAAAATGAGACAGCTTTCTCCTTGTTCGTGTATGGCTTTTAACAGCTCTGCTAATTTATCCATTTTTAATGAACGCTTCAACAATTTCACATCTGTTCCGCTCTCTTTTAAATAAAGAGCAGGGTGATCGCAAATTTGTTTGAGTCTGCCAAGCATACTTAAAATGATGGCTTTCCGCTGCATCCCTGTTAATGAGGCCATATGTTCGAATGTATCTTTGACCAGCTGTTCATATAAAGATGCCTGCTCTGCAGATAGCGGGATGAATTCTTTTTCTTCTAGTTTCTCTGGCAGATTGAGTGCAACTTCTTCATCTTGTTTTGTTCGTCTTAATAAGAATGGCTTGATCAGCTGCTGCAGCTGTTGGATTCTTTTTTCTTCACGGTCTTTTTCAATCGGAAGGACGAACTTTTTATGAAAACTGGTCAGGCTGCCGAGATATCCTTTGTTCACGAAGTCGAAAATAGACCAAAGCTCTGTCAAGCGGTTCTCCATCGGTGTCCCGCTGAGGGCAATGTGGTGCTGTCCTTTTAATTGCCTAATGGCTCTCGATTGTTTCGTATGGGCATTTTTAATGTTCTGGGCTTCGTCTAAGCAAATGGTATTCCATTTGGCTGCTGTTAATTCATCACGGTCAGAATGTGAGAGACCATACGAAGTGAGGACGATATCTGTTGATTCGTACGCTTTTGTAAAGTTCTCACCTTGTGGACGTGACGGTCCATAATGCAGAGCGACATTCAAATGTGGTGCGAATGTTTCAAGCTCTCTTTGCCAGTTCCCTAATACGGATGTCGGTGCAATGATGAGAGATGGAGCGGCGTCTTGTTGATGCTCCTTCAAATAGGTGAAATAAGCGATCATTTGAATCGTTTTTCCAAGTCCCATATCATCTGCTAAACAAGCCCCGAATCCATGAGACCTTAAGAACAGAAGCCAGTTGACACCGTGCTGCTGATACGGGCGCAGTGTGCCCTTAAAGGACTCACTCATCTCATAGGATGGCAACTCTTGTGTATCATTTAACTGATGAACAAGCCCTCGTAATTGAGACGAAAGTTCAAATTGAATATGGGCAAAGGCCGAACTGTCTAGCAGCTCAGGAATCGACTCAGAGGAGGCCTCTTGGTCTGCGAGTTCACGTGATAAAATATCCGACATATGAAGTCCTTCGTTCTCAGCGCGCTCCATCCATTTCTTCATTTGCTGGATAAAGGTCGGGTCGATTTTAATCCATTGTCCACGAATGTTGACAAGACGACGTTTACTTTGAACAAGCTCGTTGAACTCATCTTCTGTCAGCTCAATACCGTTTGTGGCAAAGCGCCAATTAAAGTCCATAAGGGCATCCATTCCAACATGCGATTCGCCTCGTGGTGTGGAGGAAATCCGTGCTTTTAGCATCATGGTGCTTTCTTTGACGATCTGCCACCATGATGGAAGCAGGATCTCAATCCCCATGTTCACAAGTGTTTCACTCGCTTCAGATAGGAAGAGCCACGCTTCTTCTTCTGACATGAGGGTGGTACCAGATGTAAATGAGAGCCAAGGGACAATCTGACCGAACCGCTCCAGCTCTCTGGTGATTTTTTCTTGAAACGGACGCCATGATTTTTTTAAAGAACGGATGCCTTCAAAGAAATGCAGATCACTGTTTTTCTTATCACGCAAAAACAATTCAATTTTCCAATCATCCCCGTCGAAATCAGGCTCATTTAAACGCAAGCCGACAGTGAAAGGCGTCTCATCATCGATCCAGCCGATCGTTTCCAAGAAATCCTGTTCATCTAAAAAATGTCCCTGGAAGGAGGAAAGAGCAGGCGATTGAGCAGTCATTCGGTTCCATTTGTGCTGCAAGGCATCATCATATTGAATGTAATCCTGTACGGCAAAGGAGAACCAATCAGCTGTGTAACCATCTAACAGGCCTTCTTTGTCTTTAAAGCGAAGCATGCCTTTTGTCCATGCCTCGAAATCTGGGACAAAATCTTCATCCTCGATGAATTCGTAAATGGTTGAGGCTGTTTTCATAAGCGGCTCTGTTTCATCCGTTAACGTCACATGGCTGAAAGTATTGAATGAATTTTTCCCTAGCAATTCAACGGTCATCCAAGGACTTAACAGGAAGGCAGGTGTGCCAATAAAGCTCACATCTTCTAAGAATGTTCCGTAAAAAGATGATTCGTGCCATTGGAAAAGCTGCCTCTTCATTTCATTTAGCGGTACAGGCTGTCCGTCCTCTGCTTGCGCTGAAATGGTGAAAGAGAAATCTTCGGTTTGTTCTGCATGAATGACAATTTGTTTATGGCGTGTCATCAATTAATTTTCCTTTCTTCATTTCCTCTTGGAACGCACGCAGCCGTTTTGTTGAATCTTGCAGCTGCTGTACATATCTTTCCCACACCGCGTTTTTTTTCGTTTTATGATAAAGCGTACGCAGTTTTTTGAGCATTTTCACAGATTCCCGGTAAGCACTTCGATTCTTTTGATCGAGAAGCAGTGAGATTTCCCGGTGGTATGAAGGAATGAGTGCTTCAGGCTCTTCCTTTGCAATCTGTTTGATCAGTTCTTTCTCCAATTCACTGATGGAGAAACCAACGAGGCTGTGTATTTCAATCCATTCTGCATAGCGTTCTTGTGCATATAAGAGCTGACTATATTCAGTAAATGCATAAGGCATACAGATTTGGAGATAGCGTTCATACAAGAAATGATCTTTCGTCTGTTTAAAGTACGCGTCTAAATAAAAGAAGAAATCGCTGACGGCTCCACGCAGTTCTCTATAAGATAGGTCAAGCTGGCAATATTCTTCTAATACATATGTGATCTCTTGATACCAAAGTTTGAGACGCTTCCAGTCCTTGCGATTTGTGAGATCCTTTAGCCAATTGAGCACATTCGGCAGCATATCTGCATTGAGCAATTTTAATTGCTGGAAGAGTCTTTCGTCTTCTTTTAGCAAATAATCCATATGCATCAGCCCAATGGTTCGCTCAACCGTTTGTTCCTGCTGTTGGGCGCTCTTGAGTAATTCTGTTTCTTTTTTGACCCATTTCCCTCTATTTAATATAGTTCCCCACATTTCCATAAAGACCGCAACTCGTTCATGCTGGAAAGGTCCGCTGATTTGAAGAAGTGTCCGAACGGTAGTTGGTGTGTTTTCAAGAAACGGATCGAGGGAAAAGGAAAGGGCGTATGTCCTCAAATGATCCACTGAATCAAAAATGGTGTTCATGAGCTGTTCTACATATGGATTCATTGAATAAAAGTCTTTTTCGGCATCAAGACGGCCGAGATCGATTAGCTCATGGAGCCTTAACCACACATCGATGGACGTATGAATCGCATACAAACTCTTGAATTCAGGTGAAGTGGGTGCGTGTTTTTTCAGGATCGATAAATAGCCGTAATACAAATGCTGTGGCGTTTGCTGGTGCTTCGGTGTCCGTTTCAGCCAGAGGTGAAATTCCTCCTGGAAAAAATTCAGCCAGCTCTGAAGTGATTGTTCATCTGGGCGCTTCACTTGGAAGTGCTGACGAATGAGTTCTTTGCTGCGCTGTAATTCATCCTTCTCTGACCAATTTTCTGTAAAGCCGGTCACACTCTCTACTTGAGCGTATAGCGAAAAGAAGACAGCGAGGATGTGTTTACATAGTCCATCAGCTGGACATGAGCAGCTGCTTCTCACTGGAAACAGCACATGAAGGTGGACTCTTGCTGCCACGACATCATGTACATAAGCTGACCATTCGGTATCAGACTCTTGCTTGAGCCGATATACGCTGTCCTGTCTATAAGTAATCAATGCTTTTTTGATGAGTTGCTTGTTTTCATCTGTTGAAGGAAGAAGTTCTTTGATCTGTTCGGCTGTTTGTTTGATTTCTTCTTCGTTGATGTTGTGCTGAAGCATTTGACCCGCTCCTAACCAAGTAAAAGATTCCAATTCTTTTATTATAGCTCAATGATGATTTATAAAAAAGTTTTTCATGAAAATGGTCATAAATTTCAAAAGCTGTCGAATGATGTATTAGAGTATTGCATAAACCAACCATACAGCATATAATAATGAAATTAGTGGAATCGAAAGGATACAGACATGGATAATAAGGGTTTAAATCAAGAAGAGTTTTTAAAGATTTTGATGTACGCTCATGATATTGGTGAAAATTCCAATGATGTCACAACAAAAGAAATGCTTGAAAATCTGATTGCTCATATTCGAAATGGCCTTGTTTCATAAAAGTAGCCCCCTGCTCTCTCAGCAGGGGGTTTTTGTATGCTTTTATGAATGGAACGAAAATCCCCGGCATACGATGACATTACAAGCATAAGGAGTATGGGGAGCTGATGTGTCATGAAGGTTGCGATTGCAGGCTGTGGGTATGTAGGGCTTGTCACAGGGGTGTGTTTAGCAGAGGCGGGTCACGACGTGACATGTATGGATATTGACCGGCGGAAGGTCATGCAGCTGAAGCAAGGGAATCCTCCGATGTACGAGCCGGGATTAAAAGAACTGCTCAAACGGAATATGGAGCAAGGACGCATTCGTTTTCAAATTAATGGAGCGTCAGCCTATTCGCAGGCTGACGTGTTAATGATTGCTGTCGGTACCCCGCAACAGGCAGACGGTCAAGCTGATTTGCAGTATGTCTTTCAAGCGGCAAAGGAGATGGGCTTACAAGCAAAGCCAGGCGCAGTGCTTGTCGTGAAAAGTACAGTGCCTGTCGGAACGGGCGATCAAATTGATCATTTGATTCATCACGTGTTAGGTCGTAAGGAGCCATTATCTATCGCATCTAATCCAGAATTTTTACGAGAAGGGTCTGCTATCTCAGATACGCTGCGAGCGGATCGGCTGGTGATTGGAGCCGAAACAAAGAACGGATTAGATCAGCTAGAGTCTATGTATGCGGATTTCCACATTCCATTCGTGAGAACAGATCGGAAAAGCGCAGAGATGATCAAATACGCATCAAATGCATTTCTTGCCACAAAAATCAGCTTTATGAATGAAATTGCTTCGATTTGTGGAAAAACGGGAGCTGATGTTGAGAGAGTTGCAGAGGGGATGGGACTCGATCAGCGGATTGGTGCTTCGTTTCTTAGGGCAGGCATTGGTTACGGAGGTTCCTGTTTTCCGAAGGATACAAATGCCCTTGTTCAAATTGCAGGGCATGTGTTCCATGATTTTGAGCTATTGAAGGCTGTCATCAAAGTCAACAATGAGCAGCGGGCTACTTATATTCGAAGTGTGAAGGAGCGAATGGGAGAAAACTTGGAAGGGAAGAGAATGGCCCTTCTTGGCCTTTCATTTAAGCCGAATACTGATGACATAAGAGAGGCGCCGTCGATCCCAATCGCTCATCAGCTCCATCAATTAGGAGCGGAGATCGTGGCCTATGATCCTGCTGCCGCCCGCAATGCGGCTCAAGAACTGCCTGATCAAGTCTTTTTTGCTCAAACGATTGAAGAGGCGATAAAGGATGCTGATGCTGTCTGTATACTAACAGAGTGGGCGGATATTCAGTCCTTTCCACTTTCAGCTTATAAAGATTTCATGAGGCAGCCGATCATTTTTGATGGCCGGAATTGTCATACGCTTGAAGCGGCAGAAGCAGCTGGTGTCGAGTATCATTCTATTGGGCGCAGGCCTGTCTCTCCTATTTATATGTAATGAGAAAAACCGATAACTTCACGTGTTATCGGTTTTTGCGTTAATGCGGAAGAATGAATCCGCCATATAAAAATGCAGCCACTATTAGAAAAGCAGGGTGCAATTTGAATTTGGTCATAAAGAAAAATGAAATGGCGGCAATGGCAAGTGATTGCGTCCAGCCAATGGCTTTCACGGCATCTCCGCCAATTTCCCATGTTAATAAAAGCATCATCATCGCAATGACAGGCTGCACAGATAGAGTCATACCTCTGACGACAGAAGATTGGCGAAAACGATCAATGAGTTTTAGCAATAAAATCAATCCAATAGCAGACGGCAGGACCGTCGCAAGTAGTGCAACGATAAAGCCTGGCCATCCCATGACATCATAGCCTACATAAGCCGCGATTTTTGTAGCGATTGGACCTGGAAGTGCGTTGGCTAATGCGAGCATATTGGAGAACCCTTCGTTCGTCATCCAATGAAAATGATTGACGATTTCTTCATAATTGAGCGGAATGGAGGCAGGTCCTCCGCCATACCCCAACAGATTGGATAAGAAGAATGCCCAGAATAAAAAGAGAATTAGCATCACGAAGACACTCCTTTCTCTTTATTTGTTCGAGTCCAGCGATCTTTCAGTTTGAAATGAAAGGCACCATAACATAAAAAGATGATGACAATGATTCCTGGATGAATCGAGAGTACTTGAAGACCGACAAATGCCAAAAGGAATAGGGCGATTCCGAAGATCATGCCGAAGCCCTTCAACGCTTTTTGTCCAAATTCATATGCCATCATTCCTAACAGAACGGCAATCACTGGTGTCACAGCACCGATCATATTTTGAATGATGACTGAAGAGCTTAAGACGCTGACAAGTGTAACAAGTGCCACCATAGCGAGACATGTCGGTAAAATATGTGCAGCTGTTGCAACAATGGCGCCAGATACACCTTTTAATCGATAGCCGAGGTATGCCGACATTTTCGTAGCAATTGGTCCAGGTAATGCGTTGGCGATGGCGAGTGTTTCTCCAAATTCGTCATCATTGATCCATTTGTATTTGACGACCGCTTCATGGCGAATGAGCGGGATCACAGAAGGTCCTCCGCCAAATCCCAGAATACCGGTTCGCACCATGGCGATCATGAGTTCAAGATATGATTGCAAGTGGTTCAACTCCTATCTACAATTTCATGCCCATTCGGCTTTTGTATCGTTTAATGAGCATTTGACAGTCAACACTGACGACGCCTTCAAGCGGGTACAGCTTCTTTGTCAGGAACGTCTCCATTTCCTGTTCATTTTGAAAAATGCCATGCATATGCAGCTTGCTTGGTCCTGTCATATGATAAAGGCTTGTGACGGCTGTTTCCTGCTCAAGCTGAAGGGCGACTGTTTCTAAACATTTCGGCTCAACCTCTACGTTAAAAAAGACAGAGACATGAATGCCGATCTTTGCTGGATTAATGACAGCGGTGAATCGTTCAATGACACCTGCTTCAATGAGCTGCTGAATACGGGCTTGTACAGCAACACGGGAAAGGCCGACTTGTTTCCCTAGATCCGTGTAGGACATACGCCCGTCCTCGTGTAATAAGGAAAGAATTTGTTTATCTCTTTCATCTAATGTTAAGTTTGGAATGCGATATTCATGTGCCACCGTATAACCACCTTTCTTCTGTTGATATTCTATCATATTTTATTACGAATAGAATGTTTGATTTTTAATTGAGCGACGAAATGAAATAATAAAAGAAGATAACATATCTTTTTGCATAAAAAAACACCCCGACATCACCGGGGTGTGTTCATTTTATTTTTCTGGGCTGCTTTCCGCACTGGCAATTTGCTGTGCAAGGTCAGCACGATCAATGTCTGCTTGGAAGAACTCCTGCGTATTTGGAAGGTGTAAGTTCATGTGACGTTTTTGGGAAATTCGGATGGTCACTTGATCCACAGTGTAATCAAATACATGCCCGCCTACGCTGCGATCATCATCAATAAAGTGGAGGTGATATCCGCTTACCGCAATGCCATGTGCGTACTGTGGTGTACGAAAGCCTGCGATCGTCCCGCGAATATTTTCAAAATCGAAAATAGGCTGTGACTTGACTGCTTCCACCATCGGAACGTAAGGTTTTTCCTGTTTTTCAACCGTACGGGTTTGAACCTTTTTGAATGACCCATCGATGCGGATCGCATAAAAGACATTTTTGCTCGGTAAGATTCGATCGATTTCTTCCTCTAGCTCTTTGGACGTCATCGGTGCATCAATTCGATGAACGATGTCCGTTTCAAAGAATGCTAGAGAGCAGAATGGTGAATAATCTTGATCGGTTACTGGTGTGGCTGTTCCATCAGAGCGCAGTCGATAAAAAGCGCCATCAAAGCCGATTAGTTCCCCATCTAATTGATTGAATGTGCCAATGCCAAAATCACCGTGCTCGGGAATATGTGATAGGGAGAAATCTCCATCGTATACGGCTTCCAGCAAGGAGGTCATGGTTGATACTTGATAGACCTCTTGCTTTTTGTCCTGCGGTATTGTGTTATTTTGTTGATTCATTGGGTGCATCATACCCATATCCGCTCACTCCTTTAACGTAATGTATCGAAGTCTTATCTGACGTTCGTTGTGTGTTTTTCACGAAAGACTTCTGGCCATTTTTGACTGGCGAGGTCTGGGTTGTCTTGATAGTCTATCGGAATATCAATAATAACGGGTCCTTCTATGTTTATACCCTTTTGAAGGACAGTTGAAAGCTCTTCAGGTGAGTTGACACGTAATCCAGTTGCTCCAAAGCTTTCTGCATATTTCACTAAGTCGATCTGACCGAACTCAACACAAGACGTACGGTCATACTTCATTTCCTGCTGGAATGCCACCATATCGTATGTGCTGTCGTTCCAAACGAGATGAACGAGATTTGTTTTCATGCGCACGGCTGTTTCTAATTCCATGGCGGAGAAGAGAAAACCGCCATCACCTGAGACTGAAATGATCTTTTCATCTGGATTCAATATGGAGGCTGCAATCGCCCATGGTAATGCCACGCCAAGTGTTTGCATTCCGTTACTCACTAGGAACGTGTTCGGTTCATAAACACGGAAGTGGCGGGACATCCAAATGGCGTGCGATCCGATATCACATGTCACTTTCGTGTCATCTGGGATGATACGTCTCAACGTATGAATGACATCCAACGGGTGTGATAAATGACTTTCTCTTTCTGGTGCTTTTTCGATATCACTTAACAGCTCTTGTAATTCTGTGACGAGATCTACGTTCTTTTTGCATAATGAAAGTGGAACGCTGTCGTGGGCTAGATGTTGCACCGTTTCAGATATATTGCCCACAAGCTCAAGCGTCGGTTCATAGAAATGGTCAATATCTGCCTGCATGTCATCTACATGGATGATGTGACGCTGCTGCGGTTTCAAATTCCAATGCTTCGGATCGTATTCGATTGGATCAAAGCCAATAGTTAAAATCACATCCGCTTTCTCAATGAGAAGGTCCCCTGGCTGATTACGGAATAAGCCGATTCTGCCCACATATTGAGGCTCAAGCTCTCTTGAGAGAACGCCGGCTCCTTGGTACGTTTCGACAAATGGGATACCAAGTGTTTTTAATAATGTTCTTGTCGCATTTGCCGCAGCTGGACGGCTAGCTTTCATTCCCACAATTGCAACAGGTAAGTGCGCATTTTGAATTTTGGCGATGGCCGAACTGATGAGAGCATCCGGTGCAGGACCTAGTTCTGGAGAAGGGTGAGCAGACACTGGTGTTTGTGTGGTGTGTTCGGTCACGACATCTTGTGGAAAGCTGATAAATGCTGCTCCAGCTTGACCTCTTTGTGCCGCGCGAAAAGCATTTGTTAATGCTTCTGGTATATTGTTTACGTCTTGTACTTCAACGCTATATTTTGTCACTGGTTTGAATAATGCCGCATTGTCGAGTGATTGATGTGTTCGTTTGAGTCGATCCGCACGGATGACGTTTCCAGCAATTGCAACAACAGGGTCACCTTCTGTATTGGCTGTTAATAGACCTGTCGCTAAATTGGATGCGCCAGGACCTGATGTGACGAGACAAACGCCTGGTTTGCCAGTTAAACGACCGACAGCTGCTGCCATGAATGCCGCATTTTGTTCGTGTCTGCATAGCACAAGCTCTGGACCTCTGTCTTTTAATACATCAAATACTGCATCAATTTTTGCACCTGGAATCGCAAAAACATGGGTCACACCTTGGGCAATGAGCGTATCGACAATCAACTCTGCTCCTCGTTTTGTTAGGGGTTGTGTTTGAGAATTCATTTACCCCGCACTCCTTTCGGCAAGTAAAATTTTTTATGAAAATATATTTTCATGATATGATTTACTATACATTTCACAAAATAAATTTTCCAATATATGTTTAACGTAGTTTTAATATGTTTCACGAATAAGTGTTTGAGGAGTGAAAGGATGGAACTGAGACATTTGCAGTATTTTGTCACAGTCGCGGAGGAGCTGCATTTCGGTAGAGCGGCCGCACGATTGAACATGACACAGCCTCCACTTAGTCAGCAAATTAAGCAGTTTGAGGAAGAATTGGGATTTCCTTTGTTTCACCGGTCTAAACGGGTGGTGGAGTTAACAGCTGCTGGAAAGGTTTTTTTACATGAGGTCCGGGGGGTGCTGCATCAGCTTGATAAAGCCGTTGATCATGCCCGGCATACGGCAAGAGGGGAGCTTGGGAAGATTATCATCGGTTTCGTTGGTACAGCGACATATGATATTCTGCCGCCAGTTGTCCGTGAATTCAGAGAGCTGTACCCCTCTGTCAGTATTGAGCTGCAACAGCTCTCTGTCCCGCAGCAGCTTGAGGCGCTTTTGAATGGTGAGATTGATATTGGTTTTTTGCATCCTACATCACCGCAAGAAGAATTGGTCAGTCGTTTAATGAAGCAAAGTGAATGTATTTTTGCGATTCCGAAAAACCATCCGCTGGCGGAAAAAGAAGCGGTCACGATTGAAGATATTCGTGATGAGCCGATTATTTCTTTATCAAAGGAATCATGGCCGTCCCTTTATCAGCATTTTGTCCTACTTTGTGAAAAGTATGGATTTTCACCTAATATCGTGCAGGAAGCAGCAGAATATCAAATGGTCATTGGGCTTGTCACAGCGGGAATCGGAATTGCTATCATTCCAACATCGGCCCGGCGTTTATTTAATTTAGATGTGGTGTATCGGTCAATTGAAGGTGAGCAGCTACTCGCGGAATGGACCATTTCTTATAGACGAGAAAATCATAATCCGGCATTGTTTCATCTTGTCCATCATATTCTCCATCGTGCTGAGCCGGAATCAGGGAAGAGAGAACGGGGTATGGTATGATGTCGTTACATACAAGAGGAGGCATGTCTGAAGTGATTACATTACAAATGGATCAGTTGTCACGAAAAGAAGCATATAAAGTATTATCTGGTTCCGTCGTTCCAAGACCCATTGCATTTATTACAAGCCTTTCTAAAGAAGAAGTCGTCAATGCTGCACCATTTAGTTTCTTTAATGTCATCAGCGGCCATCCTCCGCTGATCGCTGTTTCTATTGGACGTCGTCAAGGAGAGATGAAAGATACAGCAAAACATATCATCGACAGGGAAGAATTTGTTGTCCATGTGAGTGATGAAGCGATGATTGAAGATATTAATGAAACAGCTGCTACTTTGCCAGAGGAAGAGAGTGAGCTGACTCGTACCGGTCTTCATCAAGTGAAGAGCAGCGTGGTGTCAGTGCCAGGAATCAAGGAAGCACGCATTCGCTTTGAATGTCAGCTGGAAAAACATCTGACCTTTCAAAATGATGAAGGGGAGATCACAGTCGATCATATCATTGGCCGGGTGGTGTGTGCGCATTTAGATGAATCCGTCTATGATGCGGAAAAAGGATATATTTTTACGAATGAATTAAAGCCAGTTGCGCGCCTAGCAGGGAATGATTATGCCCATTTAGGCACGCCATTTGTACTGAAGAGACCGGAATAACATCTAAAACCCCCGAGGCTATCGGGGGTTTAGTGTTTATTTCTTTTGTTCTAGTTTCAATGGTGCGGCGATATTTTTTTCTACCTTTTTGCCTTTTAATACATCGTCAGCAGCGCCGACTGCCAGTTGACCGATCAGCTCTGGCTGCTGCGCGACTGTTGCAGATAGTTTTCCTGCTTTGATCGAGTTGAGTGCATCTTCGTTACCGTCGAAACCGACGACAAGAATGTCTTTTCCAGAGCTTTGGATGGCCTCTAGTGCGCCAAGCGCCATTTCATCATTGTGGGCAAAAACGGCTTTGATGTCAGGGTTTCCTTGAAGAAGGTTTTCCATCACGTTGAGCCCTTTTGTCCGGTCGAAGTCAGCGGCTTGTTTTGCTGTGACATCTAACTTTTTGTCTGCAATTTGATGGAAACCTTTTCCTCGTTCACGTGTCGCAGAAGCACCTGGTACACCTTCTAGTTCAGCCACTTTTGCGCCTTTACCAACCTTGTCGATGATAAAGTTAGCGGCCATTTCGCCGCCTTTGATGTTATCGGAAGCAACGAGCGCTTCAACCTTTCCGCTTTCTGCGGAGCGGTCTAATGTGATGACCGGTATGTCTGAAGCATTCGCAGATTCGACAGCCGTTGATATGGCAGAGGAATCGGCTGGGTTAATGAGTAATGCATCAACCCCTTGTTGAATTAAATCTTCTACATCACTCGTTTGTTTCGCTGAATCATTTTGTGCATCGGCAATGACAACTTCGATGCCAAGCTTTTTCGCTTCTTTTGTCACGCCGTTTTTAAGAGAAACGAAGAATGGGTTATTTAAAGTCGAGATCGACAGTCCGATTTTAATGTCTTTTTTCTTGCCATCCTTTGTTGATTTGGCCCACTCTGGCGGTTCAAGCGAGCAGGCAGAGAGCATGAATAATGAGAGAGTCACGATCAGGATTACATATTTTTTCATAGCAGCTGCCTCCTTAAGCAGATTTCTTTCTGTCGAGTAGGACTGCAATCAAGATGACAATCCCTTTCACAACAGACTGATAGAATGATGAAACACCAAGTAAGTTCATACCATTGTTCAAGACCCCGATAATGAGTACCCCGATGAGTGTGCCGACAATTCGTCCTCTTCCGCCGGATAGGCTTGTCCCGCCAAGTACAACGGCAGCAATTGCATCAAGTTCATACGACGTACCAGCTGTTGGCTGGGCTGAGTTGAGACGAGATGTTAAGATCGCACCTGCTAAAGCAGACATAAAGCCTGCTAATGAGTAAATCATGATTTTGACGCGTGGTACTTTAATGCCTGAGATGAGGGCTGCTTTTTCATTTCCGCCAATGGCATACGTTCTTCTGCCAAAAGGTGTTTTATGAAGCAAGACCCAAAGTACGATAAAGGTGAGAAGCATGGTGATCGCTGGAACAGGAATGCCTAAGAAATATCCACGGCCAAATAGCTGAAATGCATAGTTAGAGCCAAGCCCTGTAATTGGGTTTCCGTCTGTATAAACAAGCGTCAATCCTCTGAAAATCGTCATCGTCGCAAGTGTTGCGATAAAAGGAGCCATTTTTCCTTTTGTGATTAAAAGACCGTTGATCATTCCAAGGATGGCACCGATGATACATCCAACGATGATGGCAAGAATCGGGTCCAAACCAGATACAATAAAGCCGGCAGTCAGAGCACTAGACAGCGCTAGAATGGCACCGACAGACAAATCAATTCCTCCGGTTAAAATAACAAACGTCATGCCAAAGGCAATGAGGGCGTTAATGGAGATTTGTCTGAGTAAGTTTAAAATGTTTAATGGTTCTAAAAAGGCCGGATTTAAAATAGAAACAATGGCAACAAGGATGATGAGTCCTAAGAATGGCCCAAGCTTTTGCATGATGTTGTCAAATCGTCCATTTGAAGTAAGTGGTTTCATGTTACTTCCCTCCTGTAGCTAATGTCATAATTCGTTCTTGTGTAGCTTCTGTTTTACTTAATTCGCCGCTGATGGTTCCTTCATGGATGACAAGCACTCGATCGCTCATCCCAAGAACTTCTGGGAGTTCAGAGGAAACCATCAAAATCGCAACGCCTCGATCCGTCAGCTCGTTCATAAGCTGATAAATTTCTCGTTTCGCCCCGACGTCGACACCTCTTGTCGGTTCATCTAGAATGAGTACCTTCGGCTGAATGCCGATCCATTTGGCGATGACGACCTTTTGCTGATTTCCACCGGACAGGCTGCGTGCAGAGATTTCAGATGAAGCGGTTTTGATCGTGAGTCGTTTGATGAGAAGGTCAACAAAGTCCTGCTCGTTTTTCTTATCGATCAGCCCCTTTGGTGAGAAGCTGTCTAAGTTAGGCAAGCCGATGTTTTCCCGAATGGATGCATCCAGCATCAGTCCTTCATCTTTGCGATCCTCCGTAATAAAACCGATGCCAAGCTTGACCGCATCACTTGGTTTTTTAATGACAGCCTTTTTCCCATGAACCCAAATTTCTCCTTGATCCAGGGGATCAAGTCCAAAGAGCGACCGCATCATTTCCGTCCGGCCAGCGCCCATTAAGCCTGCAACACCGACAATTTCCCCAGCTTTGACGGAAAAACTGACATCTTGAAAGCGGCCTTTCCTTGTTGCTTGTTTCACCTCTAGGACGATATCACCAGTAGAAGGTGTGCGCTCAGGGTAACGATCGGTTAATTCGCGGCCGACCATTTTTTTGACGACTTCATGGAAATTCGTGTCTGGTATCGCTTTCGTATCGACCGTTTTTCCGTCACGCATGATGGTAATCCGGTCACAGATGGCAAAGATTTCTTCCATCCGGTGAGAAATGTAGACGATGGAAACGCCTTCTTTTTTGAGTGATTCAATGACCTGAAATAGCTTTTCAATCTCACGGTCTGTGAGAGCGGCCGTTGGTTCATCCATAATGATGACCTTCGCATCGGTCATTAACGCTTTCGCAATCTCAATCATCTGCTTTTGTCCGACAGAACAGCTTACTGCCTCTTGATCGAGCGAGAGGTTGACAGACAATCGGTCGAGCTGCGCTTGGGCGAGGGTTTTCATTTTCTTGGTGTCTAGGAGACCAAGTTTTGTATAGATTTCTTTCCCGATAAATAAATTCTCGAGTACCGTCATATCAGGCCATATATTCAGCTCCTGATGAATGAAGGCAATCCCGTTCTGCTCGGCTTCTTTCGGATTATTGAAAGCGGTTTCTTTTCCGTCGATTTGAATCGTTCCTTGATCCAGGGAATAGAGTCCTGTCAGCAGATTCATTAACGTTGATTTTCCTGCCCCGTTTTCACCCATAAGTGCATGGACTTCACCTGTGACGAGGTCAAAGGAGACCCCGGCGAGAACGGTGTTTTTTCCAAAGGCCTTATGGATGTTATGCATTTCAATGTTCATAAGTGGCTCCTCCTTTTAAAAGATGACACCGGCATGAAGAATGCAGTTTGCGTATGGGGTGGCTTCACCCGTGCGAATCACTGCTTTTGCCTGTTTGGTCATGTCTTTGAACGTCTCGTGATCGACTTCATTTAACGGATGTGAGAACGCTTTCTTTAGAAATAAATGATCTCTCTCATTGGCTTCTTTGATTTCACTGGCGATTGTGATGTGTTCAACGGCCATTTCCTCAAGAAGGAGGGAAGTAACCTCCTGAAAGGATGGTGTGCCGATGGATAATGCAAGGTCGATCTTGACCGGGCCTTCTGGAATGGGCAGGCCGCAGTCTGCGATGACAATCGTATCTGTATGACCAAGGTCAGCAAGCACCTTGGCGATATGACTATTTAAAATACCATTTTTCTTCATTTCTTATTCTCCAATTCTTCTCTTGCTGGCATGCCGCCTTGGGCACCAAATTTTGTGACTGAGATAGATGCGGCTAAGTTGGCAAAGGCAAGTGCGTCGAATAGGGATTTTCCTTCTGTCAGTGCTACAGCTAGAGCGCCGTTAAAAGTATCACCAGCGCCTGTAGTGTCGACGGCTTTCACAGGATAGCCCGGTACCAACACTTCTTTTGATCCATCAAAGTAACGAACACCATTTTTTCCTTCTGTAATGAGTAATTTGTTTGGATATTGGCGCAAAGCTTCTGCTATGGTGAGTCCATCAAACATAAGAGCTGCTTCGTGTTCGTTTGGCGTGATATAGGCAGCTTGATCTAATATTTGCTGAGAGACTTTGCGAGCTGGTGCGGGATTTAAGATGACTGGAATCCCTTTTTCGCTGCAAATGGCGCAGACGGCTTCGACTGTTTCTTCAGGAATTTCCTGCTGGATGAGGACGATTCCGATATTTTCAATAGAAGAAAGAGCATCTTTTACATAATGAGGTTTTACCTCATTGTTTGCTCCTTTGACGACAACAATGCTGTTATCTCCTTCAGCTAAAATGATATGAGCTGTTCCGCTTTCCATTTCGGTAACCGGTTTCATATAGGTGGTGCGAACACCTTGTGCTTGCAAATTGCTCATAATGTCCTGACCATACGTGTCATCACCAACTCGGCCGATCATATATACATCTGCACCGAGCCTTGCGCTTGCTACTGCTTGATTGGCTCCTTTTCCCCCAGGAACCGTTTTAAATGATTCGCCTAGGACGGTTTCTCCGGCACTAGGACGTTTATTCGATGTGACAACTAGATCCATGGAACAACTTCCTACGACAACTATTTGACTCATTGTGAATCCACCTTTCTTGTGGTCTCTCGTTCAATAAAAGAGACGGGCATTTGAATAACTGCTTGATCTATAGGCTGTTTTTGAATGGCTTTAATGATCAGCTTTGCGGCTTCTTTCCCCATATCATAGGCAGGCTGCCGGATCGTTGATAGAGAAGGGAAGAGCAGTTCACTTTGCGGAATATCATCAAATCCAATGATTTGGACGTCTTCTGGAATGGCTTTTCCAATACGAAGCGCTTCGTGTACGACGGCTGCTGCGACGATGTCATTGCTGGCAATGATGCCATCTGTTTCAGGGTACAGCTTGAAAAGAGCCTTGGCGCTTTTTCGGGCTTCCTGAAAAGAAAAAGAAGCGTTAGACATCACATGAAAGTTAGCACCTTCTTCAGTCAGAACATCAAGTGCGCCTTTGAATCTTTGCCGCGCCGTTTGAAGATGAGCGGGCCCTTTTAGCAATGTAATCTGCTGACTGCCGCGTTTGATTAATTCCATTGCAGCCATTTTCCCGCCAGCCGTAGCATCTGCAAACACAGAAGGCGCATTTGGAACGGTACGATCTAAGAAGACAACAGGCAGTTCATCATCATTGTACAAATCCGATTCAGGTTCGTTTGTGACAGCGATGACACCGACCACCTGGTTTTGCTTAAAGGTTTGTAAATAGGCCATTTCCTTCTCCCGATCTTCATCACTGTTTCCGAATAATAAGCGAAAACCGTGTGCATGAATCTCATCCTCAACGCCTCTAGCCAGCTGAGGGAAGAAGGGGTTTGTGATATCAGGTAAGATGAGACCAACTAATCTTGATTCTCTTTTAAAAAGGGATCGTGCCACTTCATTGGGGAAGTAATTTAGCTCCTGCATCGCTTGTGTCACACGGGTTTTCGTATCAATATGGACGTATCCAGTATCGTTGAGCACGCGTGAAACAGTCGCAACAGACACTTGAGCAGCTTTTGCAACATCTTTAATTGTAGCCAATGGAGTGCCTCCCTTCTTTGATGTGTAACCGTTTACACAGATAGATTATCACGAAAGCATTAAAAAGACAATCTTAAAAAAATAAAAAAAGAAAAGAAAGAGGACGTCTTCCTTTTCTTAACTAATAATGCCCGTTTGGGTAATGTTCACTTTGATTTTTGGGATGATCTTCACTTTTGGATAATCAGTGACCCAATTCATTTTCATATACTCATCATAATGTCTGACTCTGTATTTTCTGCCAAGGCTTAAGACGTCAGAATTTGCTTCTTGTAATGTAGCAACAATTTTTTCTGCTTCTTTTGTCAAGATGGTTGAAAGTCTTTTGTTCAGCATTTCAATTTTTTTGTCTGTATCTAGATTATCTTTTGGGTACTCAAGGACAGAAGTATTAAATTCAAATTTGAGTGAGTATGTTAAGTTTCGATGATCGGGATTCAGAATCTCGATGTCTCTCTTCACATCAGTGACTTGGATGGTGATGTAATTGTTTTCTTTTGACTTCATGTCGCTTCTCACTTTTTTTGTGAAGTTGGCATACTTGCCCATTTTTCCGTCCATGACGGTGAGTAGGATCGCATCTTGACCGTACAACTCGCCTTTCTTCTTCTCATTGTCAAATAGAGCAACCCCTTTTACACTGATTAATTTCTTCGATTGATCAAAATAGATTAACGGCAGTGTGAAGTCCTCTCCAGTTTGGAGCATTTTAGATCGAATACTTTGAATGTTTTTAGGTGCTACTTGGGAGGAGCGTGATGCGGTTGTGATCAAGTTATTTAAATAGTCACTCACGATGAGTTTTTCCTTCAGCAGCGAGTTAATCACTTCTTCACAGGTCCCCCCTTGAACAACGGCAAGATTTGCGAGGAGGGGACTTTTTGGATCACGATAAAACATATCTAAGTAGGGCAGAAGACGATTTTGGGCAAATTCATCACCGATCAGCATCACCCGCATTTTCGACATGTCTATTTTTTGATCCACAATCCGGCTGAAGTTGGTTCTCGCTTTTCTTAAAGTAGGGGCTTCAGTTGTGAGAAGAGTGGTTAAAAAGCTACCTGTATTTCCTTGCTCCATACTTTGAGACTGCTGCACCTTTCGATAAGTAATCGAGTACTTCGCATTGTCATCCTCTCCTTGATCAACAGCGGAGGTTAACACAAGAGAGATGTTCTTTAATAAATTTTGATCCCAGCAGCCAGGCATGAATATGAGAGAAACACACATGAGCAACGTCAGTATGTACTTATGACGCATGTGATTTCACCTTCCCTTTGCGATGTTTGATAAAGATGATAATGGCCATAAAGATTGGGAGTGTGTAAATAAATGAATATTGAGCGATGGTGGTAAAATCATTAAAACGCTGAATTCTAAAATTATCGGTTGCAAGGTAACAGCTAGCCGCATAGATCAAAATGGCAAAATAAAAGACATATTTTTTGTGTTCTTTTTTCTTAAGAATACTTGCCACGCCATTCGCACAAAAGTAAAGGTAATTGCTGAGTGTGGCAAGAATGATAAATACCCAGAAACTGAGAAAGATCAAGTCTGTTCGCTCAATCACACCGAACGAAATGGTTTTTAACAAATAAAGAACAGGGTTGGGAATGATATTGAGCTCAATCGGACTGAAGAACATAAAACAAATCAATGTAATAAATAGGTAGTAAAGCGTCGTGCATATATTGGCAATGGTCATGACTTTATATCGTTCCTTAATGGTTCCTTTCATCAATGGAGAGATAATGAGGATCATCTCGAACCCATTCATAGATAGAACGACGTCCTTTAATCCGAGTGAAACTTGAGAAACGTCCACTTGGAAAAAGGGCATGAGGTAGTCGATATTGGTTCCTTTTAATGAATAGAGCATTAAGAGAGACAGCATGAGCAAAAAGGGCGTCAAAATGAAGTTAAACCTGACAATCGCCGTAATTTGCTCCTTTGCAATGTAAATGATGGAGATCATCAGTAATAGATTAATGACCCAATTTGGTGTGAGCGGCAGCACCCAAATGCCAAGAATTCTTGTGAAAATGGATAAAACAACAATGCAGACGGAGGCGAAGTATAACGTATATAGTGCCACCAATGTCCGGCCGATCCATTTTCCGAACACTTCAATTAAGGCTTGGAAAAATGATGTATCAGGATACTTCTGAATGATGTAAATAAAAATGGTGTTAATGATTTGAATGAAAAAACAGGCTAAGATAATCGCCATCCACCCATCGTGTCCCATGTCTTTCATCAGCAAATGGGGGAGAGCTAAAATACCGACACCAATTTGAGATTGAATGATAAAAAAGACAGCTTGAGGTGGAGATATTTTATTTTTCATCTTTATTTTTCCATCCTCTCAAATTTTCAATTTGCTCTTTCTTTTTTGGATTTAAGTAAACAGGGCGCTTTTTGTACATCCACATCGGTAATCGGATCACAGTATCTTTTAAGTCCTGCCAGTTAAATGGAGCCACTGGTGATAAGTACGGGACACCTAGTGATTCGAGGCGGCATAAATTCATCAATACGATCGACAGGCCGAATGAAATGCCAATAAACCCAAACATCGATGCCATAAACATGAGAGGGAAACGAAGCATACGAATGGTGGACGTCATTTCAAAGGATGGGAGGACAAAGGATGCAACAGCTGTCACGGCAACAACAATGACAAGGACATTCGAAATGAGTCCAGCTTTTACCACAGCGTCTCCAATCACCAAACCGCCTACAATCCCAATCGTCTGACCAATTGGCTTTGGCAGTCGCACCCCTGCTTCTCGTATGAGCTCAATCGTAATTTCCATCAGCATTGCTTCAATTAACGGCGGGAAAGGAATGCCGATGATGGAATTTTTCATCGTAATCGCTAATTCATCCGGGACCACCTCATAATGAAAACCAATGACCGCAATATAAAAAGAAGGCAAAATCACTGCGATGATACAGGCAACATAGCGAAGAATACGAATAAATGTAGCCGGAATCCAGCGGCTATTATAGTCATCTGGTGATTGAAAGAAACTAAAGAACGTAATAGGCAGAATGATAGCCATTGGGCTGCCGTCCATTAAGACGACAATTCTTCCTTCAAGAATGGCGGATCTCACTTTGTCAGGTCGTTCTGTGTCAATAAGCTGCGGGAAGATGGAATACGAATCATCCTCAATCGCCTCTACAATAGAACCTGGGCTAAGCAGCGTGTCTACTTTAATAGAAGAAATTCGTTTGTTAACCTCATCTATCTTTTCTTGATTGGCAATATCAGAAATATAAACCGTCGCAACCTTTGTTTCAGATTTTGTACCGACCTTATGATACTGGATTGCAAGTTTTCGATCATTTAAGTGTGAACGCAGCAAATATAAATTGGTATCTAAGCTCTCAACAAACCCATCATGTGCGCCTGCAATAATACTTTCAGAAGAAGGTTCAGAAATGGAACGCAGAGGCGGCTGCCCAACAGCAAATATTTTGATCTGTGCGGATTTTTCATCAAGGAAGGCAATACTTCCGGCAATAATGCTGTCGACAATCAGCGTCAAGTCACCTGTTTCGAGTGAACTAAGAGATTTTGCATAGTCCTGTTTTCCAGGAGGGCCAAGCAAGTTGCCAATAATGAAGTTGTTTAATTTACTTTCATCCACTCTTGTTTTAATAAAAAACAGCACTGATTTCGTTTCATTCACCATCAATTCCCGGTATTCAAAATCAGCGCTTTGTTGAAATGCTTTTTTCAGAATCCGAATCTTTTCCTCAAAACCGCCTGATAAAAAGTGTAAGCGTGTTTGCTCATTCGTATTTGGCATCTTTAGCCTCCTCTCACAGATTTTTTAACCATAGTGTAAGCCGAGAAGATGATTTTATGCGTCATCTTTGGGGAAAGCATGACATGCACCGACAACTTTCAACTAAAATCACATTAAAAATGTTAAGAAATGATGAATCTTGATAAAAAGAAATGAATAATGTTTCATTGTTTAGGTCATAAGGAGTGAATATCGTAAAGAGAGGCTATAACAAAATGATTAATATTTGACATCTTATCCCAATTTTTTGTGACCTGGAAATAAGCAGATGACTTGATTTTTTGACAGGTGACCTTTGTCATAGGTCAACACATAGCGTTCTGACCAATGAGGATGACTTTCTAACCTGTTCATTTAAAAATATAAAATATTCTAAAACACGCACTATTCATTTAAAGCACTGATATGACTGATTTCGTAGAGATGAAAGGACTTTAAAACATTGATTCAAAATACATCTTAATAATTGTCGAAAAATTTAGGGAGAAAAGGACAAAAGATTTTTCACTGTTTGATGGTAACGCTTTCTCTTGTTTGAAGCAGAAATTCAGCCGTCATTTTGTCCGTCTTTTGGCCTTTTCATTTGAGCGTGAGGTAGGCAAATACGCCTTCTGATTAGAGGAATTTGGCATACGAGGAAGTGAAAGATTATGTTACATAATACCGATTGTGATTTTATGCTGAACCTATATACTGTTGATTGAATTTACATATCACACTCATAAAAAAAGGAGATGTAGATAAGCGATGTGGTTAATCGTTATAGCCTGTGTCATCATGTTAGGGATTGGCTTTATTGAAAAGAAGCGTCATCAGAAAAATATCGATGCCCTGCCGGTACGCGTCAATATTAATGGTATACGCGGAAAGTCTACCGTTACAAGATTGACAACCGGTATCTTAATGGAGGCAGGTTATAAAACTGTCGGCAAAACAACAGGAACGGATGCAAGAATGATTTATTGGGATACGCCAGAAGAGAAACCGATTAAAAGGAAACCGCAAGGACCAAATATCGGAGAGCAGAAAGAAGTTATGAGAGAAACCGTTGAAAGAGGAGCAAATGCCATCGTCAGTGAATGTATGGCGGTGAATCCAGATTACCAAATTATCTTTCAGGAAGAGCTGCTTCAAGCGAATATTGGCGTGATCGTAAACGTTCTTGAAGATCATATGGATGTGATGGGGCCAACTCTTGATGAAATAGCTGAAGCCTTTACAGCGACAATTCCTTACAATGGGCACTTGGTTATTACGGATAGTGAATATACAGATTTCTTTAAAGAGATTGCGAAAAAACGCAATACTGAAGTGATTGTTGCAGATAATTCCAAGATTACCGATGAGTATTTACGGAAATTTGAGTATATGGTGTTCCCGGATAATGCTTCACTTGCACTTGGTGTCGCACAAGCATTGGGAATTGATGAAGATACGGCATTCAGAGGCATGTTAAATGCGCCGCCTGATCCAGGAGCGATGAGAATTCTTCCATTAATGGACGCAAAAACACCTGGACATTTTGTAAATGGATTTGCGGCTAATGACGCAGCATCTACATTGAACATTTGGAAGCGTGTAAAGGAAATTGGGTATCCAACAGATGAACCGATTATTATCATGAACTGTCGTGCGGATCGTGTAGATAGAACGATCCAGTTTGCGGAGGATGTACTTCCTTATATTGAAGCAAGTGATCTTGTCTTAATTGGTGAAACGACAGATCCAATTGTGAAGGCATTTGAGGATGGAAAAATTCCGGCTGACCACTTACACAACCTTGAATATCAATCTACAGAACAAATTATGAACATGCTTGAGAAAAAGCTTCATAATCGAGTGGTTTATGGAGTCGGCAATATTCACGGCGCCGCTGAACCTTTAATCGAAAAAATTCAAGAATACAAAATTAAGCAGCTTGTCAGCTAGGAGGAAATATAGAAAATGTTCGGATCAGATCTTTATATCTCGTTAATTTTAGGTGTTCTACTCAGTTTAATCTTTGCAGAAAAAACAGGAATCGTACCAGCTGGGTTGGTTGTTCCAGGTTATCTGGCGCTCGTCTTTAACCAGCCAGTCTTCATTTTAGTTGTTTTATCTGTCAGCTTGCTGACATATGTGATCGTTCGTTTTGGTCTATCGAAATTTATGATTTTGTACGGACGTAGAAAGTTTGCGGCGATGCTGATTACAGGGATTGCCTTAAAGCTCATATTTGATTTCTTCTATCCAGTGGTTCCGTTTGAAATAGCAGAATTCCGCGGAATCGGAATCATCGTGCCTGGATTGATTGCGAATACGATTCAAAAGCAAGGTCTTACGATTACCCTTGGAAGCACATTACTTCTAAGTGGTGCAACATTTGCCATCATGTATGTTTACTATCTATTTTAAGATAAGGTGTGTCCAATGATGAATAAAAAATTGAGCTTTCAGGAAAAGCTGCTGAAAATCACAAAGAACCAAAAGAAAAAGACGAATAAACACGTACTGATTGCTTTACCGATTGTCATTGCTTGTACATTTCTATTTACATTTATCGGGAAAGCACAAGTACCAACTGTAGAAAAGAATCCAGAAAACATCCTGACCGCTTCGTTTGTCGGAGATATTATGTTTGGAAGAAATGTAGAGAAAGTAACAGACCGCTATGGAAAGCAGCATCTGTTCCGCTATGCGAAGCCGTATTTTGATGTATCAGATTATGTAACTGGGAATTTTGAGCATCCAGTGGCTTCAGATAAGGAACAGGCAGCACAAAAGAATATTCATTTGAAAACAGATGAAGATTCTGTACAAGCGTTAAAGGATTTGAATTTCTCTGTACTAAACTTTGCGAATAACCATGCAGCAGACTACGGTGAAAAAGGCTTAAATAACACGATTGATGCCTTTGAAAAAGCTGACATGGATTATACAGGGGCAGGGCGCAACGTCAATGATGCGAAGCAGAACATTTCATACAAAGAAGTGAATGGCGTTAAAATCGCTACCCTTGGTTTTACAGATGTATATGGAAAAGATTTTAAAGCAACAAATCGCAAGGCAGGTATTCTACCAGCTGATCCATCTATCTTTATTCCGATGATTTCACAAGCTGCTGAAAAGGCAGATATCGTTGTTGTTCATGCGCACTGGGGACAGGAATATAACAATGAAGTAAACGACAGACAAAGAGAGCTGGCAAGAGCGATGTCAAAGGCTGGTGCTGATATCATTATCGGTGCACACCCGCACGTTCTTGAGCCGATGGAAGTCTATAACGGAACAGCGATCTTCTATAGCTTGGGGAACTTTATTTTTGACCAAGGCTGGTCAAGAACACGTGATTCTGCCATTGTTCAGTATCATCTGAATGAAGATGGAAAAGCGACATTTGAAGTGGTTCCAATGTACATCAAAGAAGCGACACCTGCTCCAGTCAAAGCAGGATCTCTTGAATCAAAATCGATTATCCGTATGCTGACAAATGGCACGAATGCGGATTGGAAAGAAAAAGACGGACATATTTTCTTTGAAGTCGATCATTCTGATAAAGTTCAAACATTAAAAGAAAACGAGGGGAAGGATAAAAAATGAAATTCCTTAAAGCAAGCTGGCCGTTTGTTGCGTTAATTTTAGTCTTTGTCTTTATGTCTGCTTTTAAATTTAGTGACAGCCTCACAGATCATGAGAAACAAAAGATCTCGGTTGAAATGCAGAAAATCGAACAGCAAAAGCAGTCAAAAGCGGAAGCGAGTAAATAAAGAAATGATGATGAAAAGAGCACGCGAGGCGTGCTCTTTTTTGACGGAAAAAGGTGTAAAATGAAAGGGGTCATGTCGAAACTATAAAAGAAAGGGGGAATAGAGGATGAAATGGAAAGGAATACTGCTTGGAGGATGTGCCATTGTAGGACTCATGTTTATGTCCCAAACAGAGGTGTCTGCTCAAACAACATCTCCTTTAAAACAAGCGGAAACGCTGATAGGCACGCCTTATCATAAAGGAGGAATCGATCCGAAAACGGGCTTTGATGCGTCTGGTTTTATACAATATGTATACAAAACAACAGGTGCATTTGATTTGCCGCGAAAGGTGATCGATCAATACCAAATCGGTGAAAATGTATCATGGGAAAAAGCAAAGCCCGGAGACCTTGTCTATTTTCGCAGTCTTGAAGAAACAAAAGACATCCCGACACACGTTGCTTTGTACGCTGGAAATGATCAAGTGATCCACATCACACTCAGTCAAGGGGTGGTGAAAACAGATGTCAGCAAAAGTAAATATTGGACCGATGGGTTCTATGCGGTCAAACGGCTGCCTGTCTCCCAAGAGATGTCGGATGATCAACTGGTGAAAGATGCGATGAAATATTTAGGAACCCCTTATGTATTCGGGGCATCAGATCCAAAAGTAGGATTCGATTGTTCAGGTTTTTTACAATATTTATTTGAAAAATCACTTGGGATTTATTTACCAAGAAGTGCTGAGCAGCAATGGATGGTTGGAGAGAAAGTAGCACGAGACGATATTCGCCCTGGAGACTTTGTTTTTTTTAGCAACACGTATAAAAAAGGAATTTCACATGTAGGCATGTACATCGGAGGAGACCGCTTTATTCATGCGAGCCGTTCGGAAAGTGTGACGATTTCTTATTTGTCTGAATCGTATTGGCGTGAGAAATGGACAGGTGCGAAACGATTCACTGAGCTGAAACTAGCGAAAGAAGACCCAATCGTATCAAAAGCTGCCACGTATATTGGAGAAGTACCCTATGTAAAAGGTGGTGCGAGCCCAAAGCAAGGCTTTGATACAGCAGGATTCACGCAGTATATCTATCAAGAAGTGCTTGGAATGGAGATGCCTCGCTATGCGCCGGGACAAGTTAAAGCAGGTACACCTGTGAAACGATCGGAACTAAAGCCAGGAGATCTTGTCTTTTTTAAAGGGACTTCGTTGATGCCAGCCATTTATGCTGGTTCAAATCAAGTCATTCATGTGACGGTTTCAAATGGCGTTGTCATTACCAATATGAAAACAAGTACGTATTGGAAGGATAAATATGAGACGGCTGTTAGAATTAAAAAATAAAGAAAAAGCCCGATCAATGCTCAGATCGGACTTCTCGACTTCTCACTAGGCGCTGATCAGACAAGCGTCTTTTTTTCTTGAAATTGATTCTGCAAAAGCAGATCAATAAAATAGGCGACGCCATCTTCATGGTTGCCTTTTGTGATATAGGTGCTTTTTTCTTTAATGACATCCACCGCATTCCCCATCGCTATCCTGTGTCCTGCTTCATCGAACATGGATAGATCATTAGGGCTGTCACCGATCGCATAAATATTGGATCGGTCTACGCCATAATGGGCTGCAAGTTTCTTGAGGGCATGTCCTTTGCCTGACTCTTTTGGCAATACCTCAATGATATGTTCTCCAGATGAGGTCAGTGAGAGCTCAGGCATCTTAGAAAGAAGATCTCGTGCTTCTTGCAGCTTATTCATATCAAATGAGAAGCATAGTAATTTATAGGTTGGTTCATTCGACTCAAAAATTTGACGGATGTCATCGACAGGTTTGATGCCAAACTGTTTAAATTGAGTCATCGCCCCTTCCCATAAATCAGCTACATCCTCGTTAGGATTGGCGCTTTTGATCATATCAAATTCAGCTTTGAGCTTTTCTTTTCCATCAAATGGGGAAAGGAGGGCATCGTCTGTATAGACCTCGAAATAAATGTTTCGTTCCACCAATTCCTTTGCAGCACGTCTTCCAGCTTCTTGATCAAGGGTGATTCTGCTGAAGAGCTTGTACCCTTCTGTATGGACAGTTCCTCCGTTTGCCGCAATAATGGGAATGTCCAAATCCCCAAGAAGCTCTTTTACATCAAAAGTCGCGCGCCCTGTACAAATGGTCACAATATATCCAGCTTCCTTCGCACGAATCAATGCTTGCCGGTTTTGAGCGGATATTTCACTTTTTGTATTTAAGAGTGTACCGTCTAAATCAATCGCAATCATTTTTTTCATTGCTGTTATATCCTCCTTCATTCATGCAATAGCCTCTTCAAAGTATGTACGATTTCCTTCATTCTCATGAAAGAGTCGGATCGTGGATTCCTCTCTTTAAGGCTAAACAAAAATGGTCAATTGATCAAGGATATAAGAAAAAGCGCCCAAAGGACGCTTTCAGCGTGTAGACAAACCCTCGCATTCTTTGTCAGTCCTGCGCTCCGGTGCTCACGAATATCAAATTCGCTCTGCTCCGGTGCTCGTTCTTCCTAGACTGCAAAGGTTTTCTATCACGCTGAAAAGAAGAAAAAGGGCAAACACCTTTTTCAACACATAAAAAGCGCCCAAAAGGACGCTTTCTGTGTTTATGATAATTCAAGCTGTTTCTTCAATTCTGTTTTGACTTCGTTCAGTTGGTTTTGATCCAATTGGTAATAATAAACGCCATTTGGCTGGTAATCAGATCCTTTTAGTTGAATCGTATCAACAGATTTCAATGAAGTGAGTAGTGGGAAAAGACCGACTAGTTCTTTCATTGACAGGTTAGTTGAGACGTTATCACCTAGAGTATCTATGATATTGTCATAAGACGGAATGGACGTTACTGATTTTGATTTATCGAAAATGGCTTTTAAAACTTCCATTTGACGCTGTCCGCGCATGAGATCACTGTCTGCTTTTCTTGTTCTCACATAAGCGAGAGCTTGATTACCATCTAGTGTGTGAGTACCCGTTTGCAGCTGAACTTTGCCCTTTGTATCTTTAAGAATTTGTTTCACAACATATTCATCTTTAATGTTAACGGAAACACCATTCAATTCATTCACAATTTCCTTAAATGCTTTGAAATTACTTTCAATCACAAAGTCGACAGGGATATCTAGTAAATTCTCAACTGTACTCACCGTGAGGTCTGCATCACCAAATGCGTGTGCATGTGTAATTTTGTCATAACCATGACCTGGAATATTAACATATGAGTCCCTTGGAATACTTAATAATTTCACGGTTTTATTCGTACGATTTACTGTCGCTAATACCATTGCATCGCTTCGTGCTTGTTTGACGGTTTCGCCTGGTCTGCTGTCAATGCCAAGCAGCAAGACAGAAAAGCTGTCTTTCCCAGGATCAAATGCTTCAATCCGTTTGACAGATTGTGCACCGCGGTCTAGAGAGACTTGTGCTTTTTTCGCAGCCGATGTCACTTTATAGTAGGCATAGCCGGTGACAGAAGCGGTTGTCAGTAAAAGAATACCAAAAATAAAAAGAGTGACTTTCACCCATGGTTTTAAACGCTTTTTGCCTTTGCGTTTACTTCTTGTTTGATCCATATATTTAAACCCTCGCTATGATTTTATAGTAAAGATGTCCTTCTTCATGCTTACAAACTAAAACAAATATACCTTAAAACGGGATATAGTGCGACATTTTTTTCACTAACGCTTAATTGACGTTTCCTTATCTAAAAAAGTTTCAATGATACGCAAATGAAATATATTTGTCATAAAACATCGAAATGTTTGAAATGACAGGAAGTGAGGAAAATGATTTTTCATAGAGAAACATCCAGTCATTACATAGATAAAAGAGGGGTTATGATCATGAAAAATCGGAATGGGTGGCTTTATTTCTTCGGCGCACTTGGCGGCGCCTTATATGGTTACGATACAGGTGTCATTTCTGGCGCAATCTTATTTATGAAAGAGGATTTAGGTTTAAATGCATTTACAGAGGGACTTGTGGTCAGCTCGATTTTAATTGGGGCGATGCTCGGGTCTTCTCTTTCTGGAAAACTGACAGATCAATTCGGACGGAAAAAAGCGATTATTGCCGCAGCCATTTTATTTATTATCGGCGGATTTGGAACAGCCCTTGCACCGAATACGGAGGTCATGGTCTTATTCCGAATCGTGCTAGGACTTGCTGTCGGATGCTCGACGACGATTGTTCCATTATATTTATCTGAACTTGCGCCAAAGGAATCAAGAGGGGCACTTTCCTCATTAAACCAACTCATGATCACATTTGGTATTCTTCTTGCCTATATTGTGAACTACGTTTTAGCAGATGCAGAGGCATGGCGTCTGATGCTTGGAATTGCCGTTGTTCCTTCTGTTCTCTTGTTATGTGGTATTTTGTTTATGCCAGAAAGTCCTCGCTGGCTGTTTGTCCAAGGACAGGCGGACCGGGCGAAAGAAATATTGTCCAAACTTAGACAAAGTAAGCAAGAAGTTGAAGACGAAATTGCGGATATTCAAAAAGCAGAAAGTGAAGAAAAAGGCGGTCTTAAGGAATTACTCGAACCATGGGTGCGCCCCGCTTTAATTGCTGGTGTCGGTTTAGCCTTTTTACAGCAGTTTATTGGGACAAATACGATCATTTATTATGCACCAAAAACATTTACAAGTGTCGGCTTTGGCGATTCAGCAGCCATTTTAGGAACTGTAGGAATTGGTGCAGTCAATGTTGTCATGACGTTTGTTGCGATTAAAATCATTGATCGTGTCGGGCGGAAAGCGTTACTCCTATTTGGAAATGTAGGGATGGTTCTTAGTTTGATTGTTCTAGCAGTGGTCAATCGTTTTTTCGAGGGATCAACAGCTGCAGGGTGGACGACAATTATATGTTTAGGACTTTTCATCGTCATTTTTGCTGTCAGCTGGGGCCCGGTCGTATGGGTGATGCTGCCGGAGCTGTTCCCAGTACATGTCCGGGGAATCGGTACGGGGGTATCGACCTTCCTACTGCATACAGGGAATTTGATCATCTCGCTCACATTCCCAGCCTTGTTAAGTGCAATTGGCATCAGTAACCTTTTCCTTATTTATGCAGCCATCGGCATAGGTGCCTTCTTATTTGTGAAATATTTAGTCACAGAAACGAAAGGGAAAAGTCTTGAAGAGATTGAAGAAGATTTAAAAAAGAGAAACCGTGCCGTCGTGAATGACGAAGGGGAAACGGTATGAAAAAAGACCAGCTGCATGAGGCCGCTGGTCTTCCTTTGTTAAACAAACGTTTAATCAAGAAAGGACAATCACTCATCTTCTGAACGTGCTGCCTATGACATACATATGGAACAGGCGGGCGAAAGGTGGAAATGAGATGAAAGGAAAAACGAGCATTGTGATGCTGACGTACAATGAACTGCACCTAACGAAAAAATGTATCGACAGTATCAAGAAGCATACTCGGCGTGATGAATATGAACTCATTATCGTGGATAATGCTTCATCAGACGGAACAAAGGAATATGTGAGACAACTGGAAGATGTCGTGTTGATTGACAACGAGAAGAATCAAGGCTTTGCCAAGGGCTGTAACCAAGGGGCGAAAAAGGCAACAGGAGATAGTATTCTTTTTTTAAATAACGACACGATTGTGACCGAAAACTGGCTTTTGCCTTTAAGAGAAGCCCTTTTTGCATCAGAGCGTATTGGCATGGTAGGGCCTGTCTCCAATTATGTAAGTGGTCCTCAGCTCGTTCAGCCATCTTACACAGATGTGAAGGAGCTTCCTGCCTTTGCAAAGGCATATACGGCTTCGAGAAAAGGTCAAAGAACATATGTGCATAGACTTGTTGGTTTTTGTTTGCTGGTCAAAAGAGAGCTGATCGAGGATGTAGGGTTATTTGATGAGCGGTTTGTATATGGATCATTTGAGGATGATGACCTTTGTCTGCGTTCTTTGCTAAAGGGATACCAGCTGCAAATCGTCCATGATTCATTTGTACATCATCACGGTCATGCCACATTCAATGCCAATGAAGAAACGAATATCTCTACATTGTTTGCGGAGAACAGGCTTCGATTTTTAGATAAATGGGGTATTGATTTAAACCTGATCTCCCCCCATCCATATTTTGCAGCACTGCTCCCTGAGGATGCCGTATGTGTGCTGGATGTTGGCTGCGGTGCTGGGGCGACAGGGCTTGAACTGATCAACCGGCAGTCCGTTGACATGTACGGAGTAGAGGCGGATGCATTAAAAGCAGAGATGGCAAAGGCGTATTACAAAGAAGTGATTGAGACAAAAGCGGAGGCGTATCCTTGGTCAGAGAAAGAAGCTTTTTTTGATGCTGTGATCTTTTCTGATGTGTTAGAGCATGTGTCAGATCCATGGCAGATGATTGCTCAAGCGCATGCGTCTTTAAAACCAGGTGGCGTGATCATTTGCTGCTTACCTAATATGATGCATGCGGAAGTACTGCTGCCTTTAATGGCAGGTGATTTTACGTATCAAGATGTGGGGATTTTAGATCGAACACATATGAGATTTTTCACACCAAATACAATGCGGGCGCTCTTTCCAGACCATTTGTTTCATCGCGTGATTGAACAGCCCATCAATGTGCCAATTGATCAAAACGTTCAATTGTTTTTTGACGAAGTGGCGAGAGTAGGAGAGTCACTTGGCTTTCAAACAAAAGCATTATCTGATCAAGTGACGCTCTATCAGCTTTTGATCGTTGCACGTAAAAAAGGCGGTTCCCCCTCCGGGTAATCCGCCTCAGCGTGTAGGCAAACCCTCGCATTCTTTGTCAGTCCTCTGCGCCAGTGCTCGCGAATCCTTCATTCGCTCTGCTCCGGTACTCGTCCTTCCTAGACTGCAAAGGTTTTCTATCACGCTGAAAAGAAGACAAAGGGCTAAAGCAAAGTTCATTTTAGCCCTTTGTCAACCATCTAAGGCGGTCATCCGCCTTTTGTGCTACCATTTAAAGTTTTTCGTTGCGCCTTCTGCACCAAAGTTCAAAATGCTCACTTTTACGTCATATGCAATGTCTACTTCTTGAAATAGTGTATCCCATTCGTTGCGGTGCTGATCCCAAAAGTCTGGATACTTGATGCGCACCTGCCGGTTTAAAAAAATCGGGTCAACACCCACATCTTTTTGCATGTGATTGACAGCTTTTTGAATGCGCTCTTTGATTTTGCGTTCAAAAATGCGCTCAAATCGTTTGATGTATTGCTCATCGTATGAGTTTTCAGGGGGATATTGATCTTCTGATAGTTTCCCGTTTGTTTGTACACTAATTTTAAAGGAGATCTTTCCGTTCTTCAGATAGGGTTCAATCTTGGACTTTGCTTTCTTGATTTCATACGTAATCGGAAAGCCTTTGTAGGTGGCAGGTACGACTCCGCCTGAGATGCGATTCATGACCCAGTTTAAAGATTGGACATCTTTTGCTGGTATGAATCCTATCAGCTTTCGCGTTTTCCCATGGATAATGCCTGCACCATCATAGGTGAGTTCTCCGTTTACGACATCCACACTTTGGACAAGAAAGCTTGTACCCATCTGAAAGTAATCCGACGCTCGGCCAATACGTGTTGGCAGTAAAATCTTCCCGTTAAAGCTCCGGTTTTTTGATGTTTCAAAAATATGCTCGACTGGAACCCTTTGTTGTGATTTTAATTTTTGATTGATGACTTTTGATGCCTCATGGCGTGACACTAAGAGGTAGCTGCTTCTTCGAACCTCATCATCTCGTATAAAGTGGTTGAGTGTTCCTTGAATATCATGATGCTCGGCTTGATTTTTGCCAAACAAAAAGATTTTGAGGTGATCACTGTAAATCGGCGGGTCCTTCAAAGCGACATTGCTGACTGCTTCCAGTACATTTTTCCCCTTTGAGACGACATTCACATAGCCAGGGGAATCTGCTTCTTGTGTTCCGCCCATTTTAGGGACAAGGTTTTGATAGGTGAGTTTGACTCCGTTATCATCTTCCTCGTCAATGCCAACACCGCGCACAAACGATAATTTCTCAATATCTTTTAAGTCCCAGCAACCTGTCGATAAAAGCAAAAGACAGCAAGACAGAAAGGTGAGCCATAAACGCCGCCCTTTCATGCAGATCGACCTCCCCATTTTTTACGTATCATGAGCAGAATAGCTGTTATAAAAGGAATCGCCAAAACAGCGAATAATGCATAGCCGAGTAAAGTCGAGTAGTAAAAGACTTCATTGATATTTCTCGGAAAAAGAGAGAGAGCTGAGGTCAGCAAAAACAGCAACCATAGCAGTCTCGTTAAATTGGTTGTCTTAAACACCGTTTGACATCCTTTAATCGCAAATTGGAAAAAGCCAAGCATACAAATAAACTGCTGGCACGTCCAGATCGTCAGTAAGAAAATATCAAAGCGTTCAATGAAGACCCCTTCTAGTTCTAGCGCTTGAATGAGTGAGACAGTGGGCCAGGTGAGTGATTTCGTTTCTCCAACCGTCATGGAACCAATCACAATAAAGAGCGTGAGGGAGTAAATAAGTGTGGTGATCCCTACACCGATCGCTGCGGCCCATTTCGCTTTTGACCATTTGTCTTTATAGATAAGCGGTACGACAAACAAAATGACTTCAAAGCCTGTAAATTGAATAAATGTTTGAGAGAACAAATTACTAAAATCTTTAAACCCGTGAGCCATTACCGGGCGTAAGTAATCAAAATCAAATATTTTCAAACTAAACAGCATGAGCCCAATGTAAATGATCATGGTCATCGGATAAATATATGTCACCATTTTCACTACCGGAAAAATGCCGCTTTTTAAATGATAGATCGCCACCAGTAAAAAAATCATCACAATCACTGTCATCGGGGTCGATTGCAACAGGAAAAATTGAACCACTTCCCCCAGTACACGCGCCTCAAAGCCAACAATGGCTAGTAAATAACCGATCAGCATTAGGTTAAAGATCGTACCAAAGAAGGCACCGGCTCCTTTTGTATTCGATTCAAAAATGGTATCCGGTGCATTCTTCTCCGCAATCCAACCTAGCAAAAAAGCAACGAAAGCAAAGATGACTCCCTGTATTAATACAATGATCCAGCCATCAGGGAATCCTGAATTGGCAGAACTGCGAGGAATGGTTAAAATTCCAGCGCCTATCATTGTAGAACTGCACAGAATGGTGACTTGTAACAATGATAGCTTCTCAGCTCTGTACATCGTTTACTCTCCTTGTCTTTTGAGATTTTTTGTCTTGGCTGTTTTCGGTCTCGATTTAAATAGCCCTATTGGTAAACGAACGTACGTATCTTTTAAATCTGAAAACGGTGAAGACAAAACAGGTGTGAAATAGTCAAAACCAAAGGTCTTTAGCTGCATCAAGTGACAAAGTACAAATAAATAACACATGATGAGGCCGTATAATCCAAACATGGCTGAACTGAAGATCGCCATAAACCGCAGGATGCGTAAGGGAAAGCTGAAATCATATGATGGAGCAGTAAAATCGGCTAGTGCCGTCAGAGACACAATAATCACCATTAAAGCACTGACAATATTGGCTTGGACAGCCGCCTGTCCAATAATGACGCCGCCAATCAGTCCAATCGTCTGCCCAATCGCCCTAGGAAGACGAAGTCCAGCTTCCCGCAGCAGTTCAATCGTAAACGACATCAAAATGGCTTCCACTACAGGAGGAAAGGGCACATTTTGCCGGCTGCCTGCGATGGTCAGTGCCATTCGTGTTGGTAATAAACCAGGATGATAGGAAACAAGGGCGATATAGAGTCCCGGTAAAAAGATCGTCAAAAGCACGGCAATATAACGGAGCAAACGCAAAAGAGTCGCACTTGTCCATCTTTGATAATAATCCTCCGGTGATTGCATCAAGGCAGTGAGAGTCATCGGCATAATGAGGGCAAAGGGCGTCCCATCGAGCAAAATAGACACCTTTCCTTCGAGCACAGAGGCAATCACCCGATCAGGACGTTCTGTATTTTGAATCTGTGGAAAAATAGAGACATGACTGTCTTCAATCAACTGTTCAATATAGCCGGACTCAGGAATATCATCCATTTTGATTTGCTTCATACGAGAGAATACATCATCTACTAGTTTGGGGTCTGCGATATCACGAACATACACAAGAGCAGCAGATTTCTTGTTACGAGTACCTATGTTTACCTTTTGAATGACAAGGTTCGGATCGTTTGCTCTTTCACGAAGCAATGCCGTGTTTTTTTCAAGATTTTCAATAAATCCAATCCGGGGTCCTCTAACAAGGACTTCTGATTGCGGCTCCTCTACTTCTCTAAATTGAAAAAGATTCGTATGGAGCGCAAGCGCTTGAGTGGCCCTATCCACAAATAAAATAGCCCTGCCGCTGTATAACTGCTCGATGGCAAGGTTCATATCTTCCAGCACATCATTTTGAATGCCAAAGAACGTTTTAGAAAGGGAAGAAAGTGTGGTGTGGTCGACCTCAGTGATGGTCAGTTCCTTTTGCATAGGTGAAATGATTTGTTTGGAAAGCATCTCAAATTCTGTGAGTCCTTCAACGTACACGAGACATGCAGAGACAGCGGAAGGACCAAATGAAAAAGAGTGGAACACGATATCATCACTTTTGCCGGCAAAGCTTTTGACACGCTGAATGACGGACTCTATATCTTGTTCAATACGACTTTTCATAATACCTCACCCTCATGTCTTTTTTTATAGAGTGACTCGGAAGGAGAAGAATTATGCAAATAGAAAAAAGAGAATCCCCTAAAATAGGAATTCTCTTCACATGTTTATCTCGCCAGCCAGCCGCCATCTACGGCTAAAATATGACCGTTCATATAATCAGAGGCAGGGGAGCTGAGAAAGACGGCGGCACCTGCTAGATCTTCAGGTCGTCCCCAGCGTCCAGCGGGGATTCGTTTCAGAATCTCTTCATTCCGGTTCGCATCGTCACGAATGGCTTGCGTGTTATTGGTTGCAATATAACCAGGCGCGATCGCATTGACCTGAATATGCTGACTTGCCCATTCATTTGCAAAAGCTTTCGTCAAACCTGCGACAGCATGCTTACTTGCTGTATAAGCGGGAACAAAGACACCACCTTGAAATGATAGAAGGGAAGCGATATTGACAATTTTCCCTTGCCCTTTTTGCAGCATCTGCTGTCCGACCTTTTGCGTGAGGAAAAAGAGACTGTTGATATTCACATCCATCACAGTATGCCAGTTTTCCTCTGAATATTGAGCGGCCTCTTCTCTTTTAATGGTCCCAGCATTATTAATCAAAATATCAATTGAATGCTGCTTTAAAAGGGCATCAACATCCCGCTTTGCGGACTTAGGATCTGAAAAGTCTACTTGAATCGCATGAAATGATCTGCCGGTCTGTTCGACAAGTTCTTTTGTTTCATCAAGCGGCGTATGGTGGTAGGTGCCGATGATATCTGCACCTGAACGGGCAAGCGCTACGGCAATCCCTTGCCCAATTCCAGTTCCAGGACCTGTGACAAGAGCTGTTTTGCCTTCGAGGGAAAAGAGGGACGCTACATATGATGTCGACGTCATCTCATTACCTCAGCTGGTCCATCGGGACAAAGTCCATATCTTTAAACGTATAGTTTTCTCCCGCCATTGCCCAAATAAATGAATAATTTGCTGTACCTGAGCCTGAATGAATGGACCAGGCAGGTGAGATGACGGCTTCTTCATTTGCCACAACGAGATGTCTCGTTTCAGATGGCTCCCCCATAAAATGAAAGACACGTGCGTCTTCCTCTATATCAAGATATAAGTACACTTCCATCCGCCGGTCATGTATATGAGCAGGCATCGTGTTCCATGTGTTATTGGTTTCAAGCTGAGTGATGCCCATCATAAGCTGGCAGCTTTGGATGCCGTCTGCATGAATGACCTGATACAGATTCCGTACGTTCGAGGCGGATGCTTCCCCTAAATGATTCGGTGTTAATTCAGCGATCGCAGCCTTTTGTGTCGGATACGCTCTATGAGCGGTGGCTGACACAAGATAAAATTTGGCCTGCTCACCTGATGAACTAGCAAACTGTACATGTTCGTGTCCAAGTCCAATATATAAGAAATCTTTATGCTCCAGCATAAATGACTCACCATCGACTGTAACCGTACCTTGGCCGCCGACATTCACAATGCCAATTTCCCGTCTTTCAAGGAAATATTCTGTACGTAAAAAGTCGCCGGCATCTAGCTTGATCGGTTCTGATGTCGGCATAACACCGCCAATCACCACACGGTCCTCATGCGAATAATACAGCTTCAATTCACCACTGACAAAAAGTATCGGAATATGAAAATGACGACGAAGTTCCTCTGTTGTAAAACGCTTGACCTGCTCAGGATGTACAGCATAACGATTTTCCATTTGAGATAAGCCTCCCTTTCCATCTGAAACATATGATTATTTTATTTGGTATCGGTTTCAAGGAAAATTCTAGAGGAAAAAGAGAGCGGCGTCAACCGTTAATTTGTAATCGCTTTCTTTATTTGTATAAAAGCTTTTTTTCTTCATGTTCATGAAAAAAATCTTCTGATACAGCTCAACTTGTGGTATGCTTTTTTTAAGTTTATTTGAAATCGGTTTCGAAACAAATGAGAAGATCGATCTTGGGAGTTTTTTGTATGAAAGAGAAAAAGCAAACGAAAGTCACCATTAACGAAGTTGCAGCATATGCAGGTGTCTCAAAATCAACGGTATCCAGATACATCAATGGCAGAACAAATGAAATTTCTCCTGAAAAGGTAAAAAAGATAAAAAAAGCCATTGAGGAGCTCCATTACCGTCCGAGTCAGCTTGCCCAAGGATTGAAAGTAAGAAAGAGCAAGGTCATTGGTTTTATTGTGGCTGATATTACGAACCCGTTCTCTGTTGCGACACTTCGTGGTGTGGAAGAGATTTGTGATGAATATGGATACAGCATCATGGTGTGCAACACAGATAATCGTCCAGAAAAAGAACGAGAAATGCTTCTGAAGCTGCATGCTCATTATATTGAAGGGCTGATCATCAATACGACCGGTCAAAACAATGACATTTTGCAAGACTTTAAGCAAAATGGTGTACCGATTGTTCTTGTTGACCGTAAGTTACCTGAACTCAAGGTCGATACCGTCACAACGAATAACCGTGACATCACGGCTCGTCTACTTCATCAGATGTATGAAAAAGGCTACGAACATATCGCTTTCTTTACTGAGCCTGTCGATGGGATTAGTCCTCGTGAAGAACGAAAAGAAGCCTATGAACAGACGGCCATGAGTCAACATAAGACACCTATGATTGCAGAAATCAATTTGAAGCAAAAGGAACAAATGCGAGATGAGATTTGTCGTTTTTTACAATCAAACCATCAGAAAAAAGCGATTTTAGCAGGCAATGGATTACTCATGCTGAAACTCATCAGTGAACTCGTCGATCTTGGGGTGAAGATTCCTGAAGAGATAGGCATTGCCGGATTTGATGATACAGAATGGTATAAGCTGATCGGGCCAGGCATCACTACGGTGGCGCAGCCATCTCATGAGATGGGGAAAGCGGCGATGCAAAAAATCAAGACGCGTCTTGAAGGAGATAAGAGTGCACCCCAGACCATTCAACTTGATGGAGAAATCATTGTGAGAAAATCTTTATAAACGTCAGGCAGAGAAGAGTATACATACGTGCATGCTCTCTCTTTTTCAACTGTTTTGAAACCGGTACCAAGAAAGGGGAGAAATCAGTGAAAGCATTGGATGTGATCACTTTTGGGGAATCAATGGCGATGTTTTATGCAAAAGAAATTGGCGAGCTTCACCAAGTGCATACGTTTCAAAAAGCACTTGCTGGTGCAGAGAGTAATGTTGCGGTCGGCTTGGCAAGATTAGGCTTTAGCGTTGGCTGGATGAGCAAGGTCGGGGCGGACTCACTTGGTACATTTATTTTAGAAGAGCTTCAAAAAGAAGGGGTCGATACGAAGGCAGTACTCCGTTCAAATGATGGAGCCAAAACAGGGATATTGCTTAAATCAAAAGTCATCGATGGAGACCCTGATGTGACGTACTACCGAAAAGGCTCTGCTGCGAGTACATTGAACCCAAGCGATTTCCCGTCCACTTATTTTCAGCAGGCAGGACATCTTCATATGACCGGAATCCCGCCTGCTGTGTCTAGTGAAATGAGAGCGTTTTCTTTTCATGCCCTTAAAGAAATGAAAGAAGCAGGAAAAACCATTTCCTTTGACCCGAACCTGAGACTTCAACTATGGGAAGAGGAAGAAGACATGATTCATACGGTGAATCAGATGGCTGCTCAAGTAGATTGGTTTTTCCCTGGGCTTGCAGAAGGTCAAAGACTCACGGGGTGTCATGAGCCGGAAGCGATTGCGGATGTTTATTTACAAAAAGGCGTCAAGTTTGTGGTCATTAAACTGGGAGCGGAAGGAGCCTATTTCAAAAGTGCATCCGGCCAAGGTGTAGTGGATGGTTTCCATGTGTCTCATGTCGTGGATACAGTCGGAGCTGGTGATGGATTTGCAGTGGGAGTGATGAGCGGTCTGCTGGACGGTTTATCATATGAAAAATCGGTAGCAAGAGGCAATGCCATTGGAGCACTTGCAGTCATGTCCCCAGGAGATCACGAGGGACTGCCGACTCGAAAAGAGCTTCAGGCATTTATAAAAGAAGCCAAACGATATCAAAGGCGACACGATATGAAGGGAGATGAGAGGTATGGGAAAGTCAGCAAGTATGAGCGTTAAAGAGAAGCTCGCAGCTTGTAAACTCATTGCGGTGGTCAGAGCAGGTAGTGAAGCAGAGGGGATAGAGATGATTGCTCGTTTAAAGAAAAAAGGGGTGCGGGCCATCGAAGTGACATATACCACGCCCAATGCAGAGCGGATCATTGCATCTTACCAGCATGACCACGACTTGATTGTCGGAGCCGGAACGATTACAACGCTTGAGCAGGCACAATCAGCCATTGAAGCCGGCTCTCAATTTATCGTCAGCCCGGGATATCTTCCTGTCATCGGAGAGCACCTATCTTTTCACGATACACTTTACGTTCCAGGTGTTTTGACCCCGAGTGAAATTATGCAGGCAAAAGCAAATGGATACAGCGTGTTAAAGCTTTTTCCGAGCGGCTCCTTCGGTTTGTCCTATATGAAAAATTTGCAAGGTCCGTTTCCAGAGATTGAGTTCATCCCAACAGGAGGCATTCATCCAGTCGATGTGCCAAAGTGGCTTGAAGCAGGAGCCGTGGCAGTAGGTGTCGGCAGCCAGCTTGAAAGCAGTACAGCAGAAGAATTACAAGCTGTTCTTTCTTCCACCATCATGTAGTTCACATAAACAACCGGCGGATGACTGCTGGTTGTTTGTTCGTTTATCTGACAAAAAAGCTCAGAAGACGCATCTTTTCACGTAAAATGAGCATAAAGGAGAGGTCGATATGTACATTCAACAAGATGAACTAAAAGATGGTCAAATAGAACAATTGATTCAAGCTCATTTAGAAGAGATGAAAAAACATTCACCGCCAGAAAGCATTCATGCCCTTCCGTTAGACGATCTGAAAAAACAAGATGTCACAGTATGGAGTGCAAGGGATGGAGAGGCGCTTCTTGGCTGCGGAGCCATCAAGGAGCTATCAAGTGAACATGGTGAACTCAAATCGATGAGGACGGCAGCAGCCCATATGCGAAAAGGCGTGGCGAAGTATCTGTTGACTCACCTTCTCCAAGAGGCGAAGCGGCGGGGTTATAAAAGAGTCAGCCTTGAAACAGGTGCGATTGCTTTCTTTGAACCGGCAAGAAGATTATATGAGAGCTTTGGCTTTCAATATTGTCCGCCTTTTGGTTCATACCAAGAAGATCCAAACAGTTTATTTATGACAAAGGAATTATAGCGGTCGAGAGAGTATGCTTTTATAAGCAGCTCTTTTTTTATGCGGCAACAATGGAAGGAGGGGAATGTGAATGAAATGGTCGAAGTTGTTCGGAATGGGCGCATTTCTCACATTTTGTGTCGTATCTGTTCTTTTTTTATCTGTATTAGGTCAAGATTTAGTTAAAATTGAAAGCGCTTTCGATGAGACAGTATCAACTTACCAATATCACTTTGTTCTTGTACCGGAGGAACTTGATAATGAATATTGGCAATTGGTGCAAAAGGGAGCTGCTGATGCGGCAGAAGTTCATCGGGTGTATCTTGAATACCTAGGTCCAAAGCAGGCTGATTTGGATGATCACCTGAAAACCATTGATATGGCGATTGCTGGTCATGTGGATGGCATTATGACGCAAGGTCTTGATGCAAAGAAATATAAACCGCTCTTTCAAAAAGCAAGAGAGAAAGGTATAGATGTCGTCACAGTCGATACCGATGCAGAGGGGAGCAAGCGTCAAGTGTATGTCGGAACAGATAACTATTATTCTGGCTTTATCGCCGGACAGGCACTCATCGCCGATACAAAAGGCGAGCAGTATGTGGGCATTGTGACGGGACGGCTTGATGCGATTCACCAGAAGCTTCGCGTGAAGGGGTTTCGAGATGCCGTTTCTGGTGAGAAACGCATTCATATTGCTGGAATAGAAGAGTCGGCGATTACGAAATCAGGTGCTTCCGGTGCTGCGTATAAATTGTTAAATGATCATACGCAGCTCACCGCATTTTATGGAACAAGTGCATTAGATGGTGTCGGCATTATTCAAGCAACAGAGCAATATCATTCGTCTAAAGATGTTTATGTGCTCGCATTTGATACTCTGCCTGACACGATTCAAGCGCTGGATGATGGGAAAATTGATGCAGTGGTTGTACAGCACCCTTATGAAATGGGCTATCAAGCGGTTGAATCTCTTGTTCGTTTGCAGCAAGGGGATAAACAAGAACCGCTTCAGTACACAGGGACGAGTGTGATTCGGCGAGGAGACCTGCCCCTTCATCAAATGGAAAGACCACAGGGGGTTCAGCCATGAGAAAAATACGAAGTAAATTATTATTGGCATTTTTAATTCTGGTGCTCCTTGGTAATGTGGCCGCTTTTTTTGTGTATTGGAGCAGTTCAAAAATCACATCAGAATATAGCAAGAGCTTTCGTTCCTTTCTCCTGCTGAATGATATTTCGACAGAGGCAAAAACGATGTATGAAAAGGTCAACGCCTTTGCCATCGAAAAGGATCAGGCGTTTGCCAAGGGGTATGCAAAATCAAAACAGAAAATGACATCATATGACCAAGCATTACTCAAAAATGCAGGGCTTCATGCCGCCATCCCCTCCATTGAAAAATATCAATATATGATGCGGACGCTCATAAACGAAAGTGATGCCACAATGAATCATGTCAAAGAAGGGAAAATCAAAGAATATGCTGCAAGTGTGAAAGAAGTAAGAACCGTGTCCTCTTATATCCAAGAGCAGACAATGACTCTTTTGGATGATGAATTATCTGAGTATCAAGTACTCTACCAATCCCTTCAAAAAAGACATCAAACGTATGCGCTTTTTACTCTATGTCTGTTTACATTATCGATAGGCATCGCTTTATGGATGGCCTATATCATTGCGGGTGGAATTTCAAGACCGATCGTTCATCTGTCTCGAAGTGCCAAAGAAGTATCAGAAGGAAATTTTGACGGTCCGAATTTGCATGTGTCATCTAAGGACGAAATCTCTGTGTTAAATCATGCCTTTGAGCGAATGCGGCGAGAGATGAAGGTCATGATTGAAGAGATGAAACAAAAGGCCGCTTTAGATCAGAAAATTAAAGACATGAAGCTGAAAACACTGCAAAATCAAATGAATCCACATTTTTTATTTAATACATTAAACATCGTTTCACGTATGGCGTACTTAGAATCAGCTGATGCGACATCGAGATTGATACAATCCGTTTCTACGCTGATGCGGTATTCGCTATCTCCTCTCAGCGCATCTGTTACGTTAGAACAAGAAGTGAAAGTGGTAAAAGAATATTTTCATATACAAGAAACAAGATTTTCTGATCGTATTACATGCAAAACGACCATAGATGAGTCGTGTCTATCTGTTCACATTCCGAGCCTCACATTGCAGCCGCTTGTCGAAAATGCCTTTATTCATGGGGTAGAACCAAAAGAGGAGGGGGGGCTTGTAGAGCTCTCTATTGATCGAGATGATGGCTTTGTCATGATTCGGATTCGGGATAATGGACTTGGCATCAGTGATCAAGAGAAAAAGAGATTGCTATCGCAAGAGGAAGAAGATCATCAAGACACACATAGTAAAGGTCACTCGACAGGAATTGGTCTTCGAAATGTGATGTCGAGGCTGTGTTTGTTTTATGGAGTGCAGGATGCCCTTCAAATTGATTCAAAGCCAAACGAAGGGACCACCATTCAATTGACAATACCAATCAAGGAGGAACGAGCATGCTGAACGTGCTGATTGTGGATGATGAAAAAATTGAACGAATGGCGATGCGTAAGTTCATGACCGAATGGCTGCCAGACTGTCATATTGCAGGGGAAGCTGCGAATGGAAAAAAGGCGGTGGAATTGGCGCGGTCTAAGCCAATTGACCTTGTGCTCATGGATATTCAGATGCCAGGCATGGATGGACTCACAGCGATCAAACAGATCAAAGCAAGCTGTCCTCATACTAAATTTATTATGCTGACAGCCTACGATACGTTTGATTATGCCAAGCAAGCCATGCAGGAAGGGGTCAAACAATACCTTGTCAAACCAGCTGATAAAGACGAAACCATTACAGCGATTCGTTCTGTTGCGGCAGAAATTCAGCAGGAGGTCTCCCTGCGGCAGGCGGAGAAAGTCAATCAGCAGTCAAAATGGCTGGAAGCTCATGTGTTGAACGGTCAATCTTATTCCTCCACAGCGTTTGAGCGGCTGTTTCAGGATTTTCAAGCAGGTCTAGTGATCGCTGTTCAGCGGACAGGCGGGGATCAACTCCTGAATCATTTGCAGGAGTCTGCTCTTTTTCAAGCAGTGCCTATCAAAGTGAGCGGTGAGCTGTTCACATGCTTGATTTACTGCCGTCAATCACCTGGTCATCTAAAGGCGAATGTACTGCAAGCCATTCGCGCTGCCATGACAAGCGAGCAGCATTCCCCTGTCATTGTTGGCATGGGTCATCCTGTCTCAAATCCACTTCAACTTCAGAAAAGTGCGGCAGAAGCGAAGCTTTCCTATTATCAGCGAAAAAAAGATGACGGTGCGGTTCGTTATGGCTTTTACTATACAGATAGACAATCTTACGTATTGATCAACTTGCCTGAGCTTGCCGATGACATGATGCTGGCACTAGAAGAAGGGAGAAGAGATGATGCTCTTGCTTACTATGATGCCTTCCAATTAGAAGGGGCAACCATTTCTCATGTGAAAGAGCTGCTCATTTTACTCAAATCACGACTTCGTGCAGATGTGCCGATTCTAGCTATTACCACAGAAACAGGATGCCGCCAATGCTGTGAACATTTATTTGATCTGTATGAAGCAAGAACCCAGACGGTGAATGATATAGAACGGGCGAAACGATACATTCAAACACATTTTTGCGAACATATTACGCTGGAGCAAACGGCCGCCTATGTTGATTTAAGCCCGACGTATTTCACCAAACGCTTTAAGGATGAGACAGGTCTGACGTTTAAAGAATATGTGACGACCTGTAGGATGGATAAAATGAAGAAGCTACTGAAAGAGAGTTCGCTTAGTTTAAAAGAAATCACCTATCAAGCAGGATATACTGATCCGAATTACGTCAGTCGTGTGTTTAAAAAAATGGTTGGCTGTTCGCCGAAGGAATATCGAAAACAGGTCGTAAAAAAATGAAGAATTTCATAAAAAAGTGAAGAAGTTTGCCTGAAAAAAGGCAAGGATCTGCCAGTATACTTATTTTGATAACGCTTACAAAATAGGGATGGGGGATCCATGATGAAGTTTAAATTAGGCTTTACTTTATTGGCACTCAGTATGCTGGTCGTCTCTGCTTGCAGTTCATCGACGAACTCAGATGCAAAAAAAGAGGGCGGAGCGGAGAAACTAGAAATTTTCTCTTGGTGGACTGGTGCAGGTGAGGAAGACGGGCTGAAGGCACTCATTCAATTGTTTGAAGAGAAAAATAAAGACATTCCAATTGAAAATGCAGCTGTCGCTGGTGGCGCTGGTACGAATGCAAAGGCTGTTCTAACAAGCCGGATGCAAGGAGATGATCCGCCAGCTACTTTCCAAGTACACGGGGGAGCAGAGCTGAATGAGAGCTGGGTAGCCGCAGGTAAAATGGAGCCGCTGGATGACCTTTATGAGAAAGAAGGCTGGAAGGATAAATTTCCAGAATCACTGATTGACCTTGTGAGCAAAGACGGGAAAATCTATTCCGTTCCAGTGAATATTCATAGAGGCAATGTGCTTTGGTATAACAAAAAAGTATTTGAAGAACAGGGCTTACAGCCACCAACGACGTTTGATGAATTTTTCAAAACAGCCGATGCCTTAAAGAAAAAAGGGATTACACCACTTGCGCTTGGGGATAAAGAACCTTGGGCAGCGACTCATTTGTTTGAGAGCGTTCTTCTAGGAGTACTAGGTGCAGATGACTATCAAAAACTTTGGGCGGGCGACTTAAAAATGGATGATGCAAAAGTGAAGGAAGCGGCAGACATCTTTGGACGTATGCTCGAATACGTCAACGACGATCATAGCTCGCGTAACTGGCAGGATGCCTCACAACTCGTGGCAAAAGGGGAAGCTGCAATGAATGTCATGGGCGATTGGGCAAAAGGATATTTTGTGAATGATCTAGATTTGAAGGTGAATAAAGACTTTGGATACGTGGCAACTCCTGGTACGGAGGGCAGCTTTATGGTCATCACGGATACATTCGGACTGCCGAAGGGTGTCAAACAACCAGAAAACGTGAAAAAATTCTTATCTGTCTTAGGATCTGTGGAAGGACAGGATGCGTTTAATCCGCTGAAAGGGTCCATACCGGCTCGTGTGGATGCAGATGTATCAAAATATGATGAATACGGAAAATCGGCAATGAAGGCGTTTAAAGAGTCAAAGCTGGCACCGTCTCTTGCGCATGGCTCAGCTGCTGAAGAAGGTTTTGTCACGAAGGCGAACCAAGCCGTCAATATTTTCGTGACACAAAAAGACAGCAGTCAGTTCGTTTCTTCTTTAAAAGATTCAATGAAATAAAGATGAAAGAGGCGGCCGTTAGGCACCGCCTCTTTTTTAAAAAAAGGAGTGTAGCTTCATGCGCATGGACACATCGCCGATCACAAAAACACCAGCAGCAAAAGTGAAACGTGTTCGGAAAAAATGGAATGGAGACCAGCTGCTTGCCCTGCTATTTTTAGCACCGTCAGCTGTTTTATTATTCATTTTTGTTTACGGATTTATTGGCTGGACAGGATATGTTTCATTATCGAACTGGACCTCGCTTGTTCCTGATTTTTCTTTCGCAGGTATGAAAAATTATGTCATGCTGTTTCAAGATTTTCGCTTTCAGTCAGATCTTCGAAACACGGTCTTTTTTACTTTATTCTTTATTGGAGCAGTCATTGCTTCTGGGCTTGTACTGGCCATTTTACTAGATCAGAAGATCAAGGGGGAATCACTTTTTCGGAATCTCTTCTTCTTTCCGATGGCCCTTTCCTTTGTGGTCACAGGTGTTGTGTGGCAATGGATCCTAAATCCATCAACTGGGGTGAATCTGTTTTTAAAAACTCTCGGCATCCAGCCCAAGTGGTACACGGATACGAACATTTTAGCTGGATTTGTCTGGGGGAAAATTGAGTTTGGTGTACCGGCAGCAATGATTGCAGTTGTCATCGCTGCTGTGTGGCAGATGACAGGGTTCTCACTTGCGATGTATTTGGCTGGTCTTAGAGGTATTCCAGAGGAAGTGAGAGAGGCTGCTAGAATGGATGGCGCAACCGAGTGGCAAATCTACTGGAAAATCATTTTCCCGCTGTTAAAACCAATCACAGCGAGTGTCGTCATTATCATGGCACATATTTCTTTAAAGATCTTCGATTTGATTTACTCGATGACAGGACCAGGTGCAAACTTTGTCACCGATGTGCCAGGTGTTTATATGTTTGAAATGACCTTTAGAGGAAACCATTATGCAGGTGGTGCCGCCATTGCGATCGTTATGCTGATTTCTGTTGCGATCTTTATCGTGCCGTATCTCCTGTCTAGCCGGAAGGGGGCTTCATCATGACCGCAAGAGGGTTTGTCCGTCCAGTTCTTTATGCTTTATTAATACTGTGCAGTTTGTTTTTTCTCATGCCTGTTTATGTCATGCTCGTCACAAGCTTAAAGCCATTAGGTGAAGTGACCCTTGAGCGAATGTGGTCGCTTCCATCTACACTAGATTTCTCAAGCTACAAAATCGCTTTTGAAAAGTTATCACCCAATTTAATGAACTCTCTTTATCTAGTCATTCCTGCTACCTTATTGTCAGCTGTATTAGGTGCGATGAATGGCTATGTGCTGTCTAAATGGCGCTTTAAAGGATCAGAAGTGGTGTTTACCTTCATGTTGTTTGGTATGTTTATTCCATATCAAAGTATCCTCATTCCACTTATTCAATTTTTACGTGAAATCGGCTTGTATAACTCCATTCCGGGACTTGTGCTTGTTCATGTCGTATATGGCCTGCCAATCACAACACTCATGTTCCGCAACTTTTATGTAAGCATTCCTGATGAAATGATTGAATCAGCGAAGATGGATGGGGCCGGATTTATCGGGATCTTCAGACATATGATTCTGCCGCTTTCCATCACAGGGTTTGTCGTGGTTGCCATTTGGCAGTTCACAAATGTGTGGAATGAGTTTCTATTTGCGGTTACTATGACCACGGCAGAGAATCAGCCGGTCATGGTTGCGTTGCACAATTTATCAGGCAGTCAAATTGTGCAATGGAATGTTCAAATGGCAGGGGCCATCTTGGCTGCGCTGCCAACACTTTTGGTCTATATTCTACTCGGAAAATACTTTGTGAAAGGGCTTCTTGCAGGCTCTGTCAAAGGGTAAATTGATTTTCTTGTTATCGTTTTCATTCGGTGTACTGAAAGGATTGACTTCTCTTTAGATAGCGTCATAATAAAAGTTGAGACTTGCTAGTTTTCATCATGCTAGGCAAGGATTATCAAAGGGTAGCAAAGGGAGGAGTCATCCTGAATGAAGCAGTCACCAATTTTTTTACTGCCTGAATTGAAGGAGAGAATATGGGGAGGTACAGCCTTAAGGGATCAATTTGGCTATGATATTCCTTCTGATCAAACGGGAGAATGCTGGGCAATTTCTGCTCATCCAAACGGACCAAGTGTCGTGCAAGACGGTCCATATAAAGGGAAAACGCTGATCGAACTATGGGACAATCACAGAGAATTGTTTGGGGGAATAGAAGGCGATCGCTTCCCGCTCTTAACCAAAATTTTAGATGCAAACCAAGATTTATCCGTTCAAGTTCATCCAGATGATGATTATGCGGAAAGACATGAAAATGGCGAGCTTGGGAAAACAGAGTGCTGGTATATCATTGACTGCAAAGAAGGCGCAGAAATGATCTACGGTCATAATGCACGGACGAGAACTGAGCTTGTGACCATGATGAACAGCGGAGATTGGGAAGGCCTTTTGCGGCGAGTGAAAATTAAGCCGGGCGATTTTTATTATGTGCCTAGCGGTACCATTCATGCACTATGTGAAGGCACACTGGTTCTCGAAACGCAGCAAAGTTCAGATACGACCTATCGGGTGTATGATTATGAACGAAAAGACCAAAATGGCCATGAACGTGAACTTCACTTCACGCAGGCCATTGATGTCACAACGGTTCCTCATGTAGACGGTTATGCAGATGAATCAGTAGAAACTCGTCCAGGGGTGACCATTAGAACATTCGTAGAAGCAGAATATTTCTCTGTGTATAAATGGGAAATTGATCAAAAAGTAGAGCTGTCGCAAGATTATCCGTTTTTGCTGTGCAGCGTTATTAATGGGGAAGGGTCCTTAGAGCATAATGGACATACATATCCGCTGCCAAAAGGAGCCCATTTTATCCTGCCGGCTGAAACAGGGAACTTCACCATTGAAGGATCTTGTGAACTGATTGTGTCACATATATAAAGGTAAAGAGGACTTCGAGGGAGTCCTCTTTTTTTCTATTGCATAAAGGACTTGAAAGAGACTTGTTTTTGTCGATAAAGAGATTAGTAGACTATTATGCAAAGTTAAGAGAGGGACAGGGACCGTGAAAAAAACCATCAAGATTATGTTACTCGCAGCTGCCTTTGGTATGACATTACACACAGGCAAAGAAGTGCAAGCAGCCTCCTATGTCGATCAATCCATTTATACGATTAGCACCTCAAAAGTATTTACAACAGAAGCAGAAGTGAAAAAAGCAGTTGACACGTTGAAAAAGGATAAGAAATGGACAGCCACTTATCAAACGTCAGGAAATACATCGACCTATCAGCTAACTGCCTCAGGATATGACTCACAAGTAGCAGCTAATGCAAGTGCCGCTGCATTAAAAAAAGAGTTAGGCATGAGCGGTACGGTGTCTCCAGTAGGTGACCGCCTTCCTTTACAGAAAATCGTATCTGATCCAATCAACGATGAAAGTCAGGCGAAAAAACTGACGCTCGAGCTGACGAAAACATCAGGACTCAATAGCACGTATGAAGCTATCAATCAAAGCAGACCATCTTATCAGGTCATTTCAGGAGCCATTGATTCTGAAACGAAAGTCAAAAATATTCAAACCGAACTACAAAAACAGGCCGGAGTCACGAGTACATATCAAACCGAAAACAAAGCGGGCACTGTGTATCAGCTGATCTCAGGCAATTTGGTTGGACAGAGTAAGGCAAATACCATCCTGCAAGGTTTTCAAAAGGAATCTGGTTTAAAAGCAGTACTCCAAACGGTAGCAGCAGGCAAACCGTATTACATCGTCACATCTGCTGCACAAACGAATCAGTCTAAAGCGCAAACCCTTCTGACCCAGCTGCAAAAAGAAGCGAAAATTAGCGGAAAGATTCAGAAGGCTGGAGCTGTTAAAAATGTATATAGCATGGAATCAGGCTATTTCAAAGACAGTAAGCAAGCAGCCTCAGCGGCGGCTCAGATTAAGAAACAAGCTGGTGCGTCAGGTACTGTGCAGCGAGTAGGAAAAACGAAAAATTATATCGTAAAGCTCAATCAATTAAATGACACAACTTACGCAAAAACAGTTGCCTTTTTCAAGAAAAAGAAATGGCGCTATACGTCTAAAAAGATCTCCTCTACACAGCCATATCAAGTAGTGACTGGGAATCTTTTGGGCGATGATCAAGCGAAAAAAGCAACGGCATTTTTCCAAAAGAAAAAAGTATCCGCCACAACGAAAAAAACAGGCAAAGCATCTGACAGCACGTATCGACTTGTTGTGAATCAAGCAACGGATCAGACAAAAGTAAATAAAGGTGCTGCATACTTAAAGGCACAAAAGGTGACAAGCAGCATCACAACAGGTAAGGGACAAGCCGTCAGTAAAGCATACAGCCTAATGACAACCCCTGTATATGATCAAAGCAAAGTAAAGCAAGCGCAAGAGATCATCAAGAAAAATGGAGTTGCCAGCAGTACAAAAACATTAACAGAAGCTGTTAAGCAATACCGTATTACGACAGAGGCGACTGTGAATCAGACAAAACTGAATCAAGCCTTAAGTTATTTAACCAAACAAAAAATGAAAGCAGCCGCTCAAAAAACGGGAGCAACTGATTATGGTCAATATCAGATCAAAACAGGGGTCATTTCGACTGCTACGTTAAGAGATCAAGGCATGACATTCTTCAAAAAGCGAAATGAACCAGCTGCTTATACAACAACGACAAAACCGGCATATAAAATCAACATCACACAGCAGTTTACAGGGTTACCAAATGCGAATGCGGCCATTGCTTTTGTGAAAAGCCAATACGGCTGGACAGCCACAGCGACCAAAATCAAAAACGGTCCAATGGTGATGCAGACGAATTATAACCTCACAGTCAATGAGATGGTAAACAAACAAATGAAGGTGTCGCCGCAGACAGATGGTGCAGCCTATGTCTATGCGACATATGTAGACCCAGCGACGTCCACAGTGAATACAGACGGGCTAAATGTCCGTTCTACGCCTGATTCAAGTTCGGCAAGCAACATCGTTGCACAGCTGAACAAAGGGACAAAAGTGAAGCAGCTTGGAAAAGAAGGCAACTGGATCAAAATCAGCCTCGGCTGGAGAAATGCGAGTTCAGCAGAAGTATTAAAATATGTAGACCCAGCGAATATCACAGAGGGCACTCAATCTTATTTTCAATTTCTCAAACTCTCTGAAGCTGCAAATCTCAACCCGACTGAAGTGAATACGAAGATTTTAGCAGGGAAAGGCATTCTTGCCGGAAAAGGACAAGCCTTTATCACAGCAGCGAAAACGTATCATATTAACGAAATCTATCTCATTTCACATGCATTGCTTGAAACAGGCAACGGCAGTTCCATTTTAGCGAACGGTACGAAGTTTAATGATAAAATCGTGTACAACATGTATGGCATTGGTGCATATGACAGCAACCCGAATTATCTCGGTGCAAAGTATGCGTATGAACAGCAATGGTTCACACCAGAGGCAGCCATTATTGGCGGGGCAAAATTCATTGGCAACAGCTACATCAATAATGCCACATACAAACAAGATACCATTTATAAAATGCGCTGGTCTGCGACAGCCACTCACCAATATGCAACAGATATTGGCTGGGCTTCTAAACAGGTCACTCGTATGTATAGTTTGTATAACTTACTTGATAACTATACGCTGTATTATGATATCCCCGTGTATAACAAATAAAAAAACGTCCGTGCTTCTTAATGAGAAGCCGGACGTTTTTTGTGTAAGAGCTGATGTTCAATAAAGGAAAGAAGTTGCTGACTTGATTCCCCTTTTGAATATTGATTCCATTCCTCAGCAAAGGTTTTCAATAAGTCTTGATTGGCTGATTCGTTTAGCTGCTTAAGCTCCTCTAAGAGCATATCTTGAGTGACGCAAGCCTTTCCTGGAATGATGTCTTCATAACGTTCGACTAAGCCGCGTTTTGTGCGATAAGTCTCTAGATCGTAAGTGAAGAACAACACAGGCTTTTGGAGCAGCGCATATTCAAACACAATGGACGAATAATCTGTAATCAGGACATCGCATACAGAGAGCAATGGAAAGAGCGGCTGATCGGACACATCAAAGATCCACTCACCATCTGTTTCTGCTTTGGCTAAATGTTTCACCGCAGGATGAAGTTTGACGAGCAGAATATAGTCGCCATTCAGCTCACTCTGCAATTGTTCTTTAGAAAAAGGTAAGACAAGACCGTCCATTGCAAAGTCCCGGTAGGTCGGCGCATACAGCAGCACTTTTTTGCCTTTTGGAAAAATATCCGTCTGAAAGGAAATAGGGCGCTCATCATAGTATGCATCTGTGAAGGGGACACCTGTTGGCAAAAAACGATCGTCGTTGACGCCAAATGAAGTTTTGAAAATCTCGCGCATGTGATCTGAGCCAGTAACGATATAATCGAAAGACGCATAGACCCGCTTGAAACGCTGCAGATCACGAGAACTACGGTAATGATTTGAAGCATCTTCAAGACCGAACTTTTTCAAAGCACCATTGGCGTGCCACACTTGAATACAAGTGGTAGAAGGTCTATTTCTTAGCACACTTGTCATCAGAAAATAATTATCTGTGACGACGACTTTGCTTTTTAGAATTGTATAGATACATTGAATGAGATGGATGGGATTTTTTTCATGAAAATAGCGAAATGACACATGAGGCACGTCCTTTTCTATCACGGAAGCATGCTTCGTATAGAGGACAGTGAGCTTCATTGTCATATTCGCCTGTTGTTGATAAGTATCGATGAGAGCAGCTGCATTCTCTTGGAATGAAACAAGCAGCGTCACCTGATTGTCACGAGGTTTCACGCCGCTCATGAGCCATCCAGCAAAAGAAACAAAAGCTGCATAGCATGAGATGATCATTGAGCGTATATTCATCATGTATCAGTCTCTCACAGCTGCTTCGTCTGATCTTTTACTTGCTCAGGATAGTAGCGCTTTTTCCCTTTGTTTTCTTTTAATACGGCAAAAGCGTACTTTGGGATATTCAGCATTCGTTTCCATCTCCACGGATTGACAATGAGTCTGTACAGCCATTCCGTATTTGTTTTAATCATCCAGCGTGGTGCACGCTTCACCGTTCCGCTAAATACATCAAAGCTTCCGCCTAAACCGATGCAAACAGCTTGCGGGAACAAATGACGGTATTCATAAATAAAGTTCTCTTGGTTTGGATAACCTAAAGCAACAAATACCATATCTGCTTTTGAACGAGCAATTTGTTTTGCGACAAACCGTTTATCCGCTTGATAACCATCACAGCTGCCTGCAATCACCACATTCGGATATTCCGTATCAATTCGCTGTTTGACAGCCTCAAGCACTTCTTTTTTCGCGCCATATAAAAAAATACTTTTAGATTGCTTGTTTGCGAGATCGAGCATAGACATAAACACATCAAAACCTGCAATTCTTGATTTCAATGGACTTTGCGTCATGCGTGACATCAACACAACACCTACACCATCCGGCAGTACATAATCCGCGGAAGAAACGACTTGATGATATGCATCATCCTTCATGACAGCATAGCCGATCTCTGGGTTCACTGTCGCAATCATGGCGCCTCTTTTCTGGGAAATATGATGCTGGTTGATATAGTTAATAAATTCATCTAAGTCACCATTAACATAAGAAAGGTTAGAGACCACTTCTGTTTGCATTGTTCAGACCTCCTTTTTCATTTTGTTATCTATGAAACGTTCATTGTAAATTCATTCTTCGCCTACTCATCATTTTATCACAGTTGCTCCATGAAATATTAACAATAACTTTACAATCCTTTAAATTTCGTGACATTTTGATAACTTCATATGGAAGGTGCTTCATAAAACATTGATTTTTCGGACTTTCCGTTCCGTGCCCATTAAATTGGAAATAGTTTGTCTTTACATCTGCTTAACGTTTGTTAGGCGCTGTGATATAATGAGGTTCCGAAGAGCGAAAAACACGATCGAAGATAATAGGATTACGGATAAACATTACTGCTTGAAGCAGTCGAATAAGGAATGAAGAAAGGAGTTTATGTTTGCAATGAAGAAAGTTATTACTTACGGTACATTTGATTTATTACACTGGGGGCACATCAAGCTGCTAGAGCGTGCAAAACAGCTTGGAGATTACTTAGTAGTGGCCATCTCTACAGATGAGTTTAATTTACAAAAATCAAAAAAGGCTTATCATAGCTACGAGCATCGAAAGCTGATTTTAGAAACCATTCGTTATGTAGATGAAGTCATTCCAGAGAACAGCTGGGATCAAAAAGTCCGCGATGTACAAGAGCATGACATTGATGTCTTTGTTATGGGAGATGACTGGGAAGGTAAATTCGATTTCTTGAAAGAGCATTGCGAAGTCGTTTACTTGAAGAGAACAGAAGGTATCTCGACAACTCAAATTAAGGAAGAAATTGCGGGACTTTAATAGATCGAAAAAAAGTACTTCTTATCTTTTGGTGAGAAGTGCTTTTTCATGTAAAATACAATGAGCAAGTTATCATGATTTTTAAGGAGAGCTTCCTTTGTTTCAAAATTGGATGAAGAAAAAAGTTGAAGATTCATTGGATCAACCTGAACAAAATGAAACGATGACATTAGTTGAAATTCCTGACATGGACTACTACTTTATTGTAGGTGACGTACCAAACGAGGAAGACGGCTTAACGAAGTCTTTAAAAGCAAGAATAGAGCCATTGGCTGAGAAACATAAACGTACTGCGATGTTAACTTTGAATTTCGATGTAAATGTGAAGGAACGTATTCGCCGCTTGGAGGAGACCTTTCATCCTCAAATTGACATCCTGAATGTATTTGAACATTACATTATGCCAGAGAGCGGAAGTAAAAGGTATTATTCGGAGTTTATTGCGGGTGAAGTACCTCAATCAATCAATGAAGCAGTTATCCCGGCAGATACATCGACCATTCAGGTGACGAGATATGAACTGCCTTCTTCCCCAATCTGTATGATTGATCAATATAATGAAGAGCAGCAATTAGTGAAGAGAGAAGAATACAATTGGCAGGGAGCTTTACGCAGAGTTCAAAGTTTTGTTCCTCATACAGGTGCTCTCTATTTAGAAGAATTGATCAAGGATGATGGCAGCATTTTTATGGAGATCATCTATGCTGGTGATACAAAAAAGAATCCAGTCCGTCACATTAATTGGTATAAAAAAACAGGAATTCAAACATTTACAAAGAAGACGGATATAAAACAACAATGGCTATCCAGCATTCAATTACAAAATGACCGGTTAAAACTGATGGTCACAGAGGACCGGGACCAGGACCGCCACTTGTTTAAAATAGATCAACCGGAATCAACTTATTATGCTGCCTTTGTGCATGAAGCCCATTATGAGGAAAATCCGCACCATATCTATTCTCAATATGGAGAATTATTTAAACAAATAAGAAAACAGCAAGTGGATGCCGTCTTCTTTGGCGATACTAAGCATAAAGAAGATGTTGAGAAGGTTTTAGGAGAACAAACTTATTTCTACCATGTGCCTTCTGATGAAATGTCAGCTTGGAAAACAGTACTTCATCAGATGCTGGAAAACCGTATACGTAAAGATGAGCTGAGAAAGATCGTGGATCGCACGAAATGGGTGCTGCATGATCTTAGCTCTGAACACCATGTTCTTCATCTTCAGCTTAAGATGACAGACGAAATGAGCCAAGCGGATCATGTGGAAATTGATTTTGCAGGATATGATCGAGTGAATGGAGCTAAAATCATTTCTCAAACAATTGATGAGAATGATCAAGTCAGTTTCCCAATTGGTCATTTTCAAACAAAGAAAAACATCGAAACCAACCAAACAAAATTTGTGGATTTTTACATCCGCTTTAAAACAGAAGAACTTCAAGAAGTTTTGCAACGTCTAGAAGTAGAGGGAGAGCTCCTTACCAATAAACCATCTTCAATTGATGGTTGGTCGTATCAAACGAAACAGGGGAACTATTCTTGGAAAGTAAAATAATGATACAAATAACGGTAAGATTTTTGAACAGAGGAGATTAACGATTAATGATTGAAGAGGGAATCCATAAGAAGAGTGTCGTTGAAGGTTTAAAAAATCATCATGAAAAATTGGAAATGCTCGTTCGCATCTACGATGACATGCCATTAGCAGATAGAGAGTTTTATCTGTTTATGAGGGAAAGGGTCTCAAAACAAGAACTATTCCTCCCGCTTGTTCATCAAGAAGAGAATCTATTCAAATTGGTACTGAGTGAAGCATCGCTTCCGCTTGCGTTAGAGCAAGGCCAGACATACAACTTGTATGTCACGGACTATCTGAGCACAAACAAAGAAGAGGACGAAGACGAGCTTGAAGACTCAGCCTATGATTCTGATTCGGAAGAAGAGGATGAAGACGCAAAAGAAGCGGATACCAGCGCGACTTCCGAAATAGAAGAAAAAACACCATATTATAAACGTCGTTTGAAAATGGAAATTGAAACGCCAGAGCTGACATTTTTAGAAAACAAAGCAGCGCTGTTGTATGTTATTCCATATCGTACAGACAAAGGCAATGCTTCATTGAAAATCAAACGGGAGCTCAAAGTTGTGAAATTCCATCACATCGAGCTCAACAAAGAATGCACGCTATCTTTATCTGGATATGCAGGCGTTCTAAGTGCAGAGCATCCTTATCAGATCAAAGAAGTAAAGCTTCTATTGAAGAAAAATGGTGAGGAACCAGTTGAGCATCGTTTTCCTGTCAAGATGACACATAAAAAAGATGAAGTCATTCAATATCGTGACGACCATCAAACACCACAACTGTATCAATTTTCAGCAGAAGTTCCTTTAGAGGAGTTAACCTATTCCTTAAACAAACGGTTTGTCTATCGCTTCTATTTTGAGTTTATTTGCGATGTTAACGGAGTGGAAGAAACATTAACAACTGCTTCTTTGGTACTTGGAGATCGTTCAAACAAACTCAAAGGGCTTGTTCAAATTCATAAAAGAGACGACGTACCAATTCGTTATGAAGTGTACAGAAAGAAAAAAAGACAAACCCTTGGTATTCGAATTAATGATTACACCATGAAGACACGTGCTAAGTACTACGTGAAAAGCAAGTGGAAGAAATTCAAAAAGCAATTTGGGAAAATCAAAAAAATTCGAAATCGTCTTGTAACAAGAACCTTTAAAACAACCTTTAAGCTGGCGAGTAAGCTGTCCGTCAAAAAGAAAACTGTTGTGTTTGAAAGCTTTAATGGGAAACAATTCAGCTGTAACCCGCGTGCTATTTATGAATATATGAAAGAAAATCACCCTGAATATACGCTGATCTGGAGTGTTAAAAAAGGTCATGAAGCACCATTTAAAGAAAAAGGCATCTACTATATCAATCGTCTGTCATTGAAATGGATTTTTGCAATGGCAAGAGCTGAGTATTGGGTCGTAAACAGTCGTTTGCCGCTATGGGTTCCAAAACCAGAACACACCCAATACTTACAAACATGGCACGGCACGCCATTAAAACGACTGGCGATGGACATGGACGAAGTGCATATGCCTGGAACAAACACGAAGAAGTACAAAAAGAATTTCACGAAAGAAGCATCGAATTGGGATTATCTGATTTCTCCTAATGCATACTCGACCGAAATTTTTACCCGTGCGTTCCAATTCCAAAAGACCATGATTGAGTCAGGATATCCGAGAAATGATTTCCTTCACAATCAAAACAATGAAGAAACAATGAGAGCGCTCAAACAAAAAATGAACTTGCCGCTTGATAAAAAATTGATTTTATATGCACCGACATGGAGAGACGATCAATTTTATAAAAAAGGGCAGTACAAATTTGATTTAGACCTTGATCTGCATGAGCTACGAGCATCTATCGGAGAAGAATATATCATCATCCTTCGTATGCACTATTTAGTAGCGGAAAACTTTGATCTCGGACCATATGAAGGCTTTGCCTATGACTTCTCTCATTACGAAGACATTCGAGACCTTTATATGATTTCCGACCTACTCATTACAGATTACTCTTCCGTGTTCTTTGATTATGCAAACCTTAAACGTCCGATGCTGTTCTATGTACCAGACATCGAAACATATCGTGACAAGCTCAGAGGATTCTACTTCGACTTTGAACAAGAAGCACCAGGACCACTTGTAAAAGAAACATCACGCGTGATTGAATGGGTAAGAGAAACAGAACAGCCGACATTTACATTACCACCTTCATTTACGCCGTTTTATGAAAAATTCTGCTACCTAGAGAGCGGAGAGTCATCGAAGCGTGTGGTGGAAGTCTTTATCAAGAAAGAGCAATAACATGAAAAGCTGTCGAGATTATAGGATCATTCCTATAGCTCGACAGCTTTTTTAATTTTCTTCATTTGTTAATTTTTGGTACAATGCTTCGCGATAGCTTTTATGTTGGTAGAAGAAATCATTCATTCTTTCTTTGTGAGTATCTTCCATTTGGAAATCGTTTTTCACTATGTTAGAGATTTCTTTAATAACTGAAGAGCTATTTGTAACAAGCTTACCGAAGCTGTCTTTTAGATCCATATCTAATTTGTTATATAAGTGGTTTCCACAAATAAACTCTGCATAATCGGGTATAAAGAACAAAACGGCTCTATTCAAAAATGCAAAATCAAATACAAATGATGAGAAGTCAGTAATGAATAATTTATAATCACTAAGATTTATATCTTTGGTAACAAAATTAATTCTTGGATGATCTGCTTTGAATTCATTTATAACAGAATTAAAAATAGGATGTAACTTTAATTCAAAATATAAATCCTCTTTTTCAAGTAAATCAGTAAATTTTTTTGAAGAAATCAAATGGTTTATTTCGTTATAATAAGAAGAATTTTTAAAAGCTTCTTCTTTTATAGCCCACTCTCCACCTTTAGAGGAATTAACTAGTGAGACTCTCCAAGAAGGTGCAAAAATAATTTTATTGCTGGTAGGTGTATGACTTTTGACAAAATCAAAGCGTGCCATTCCAGTTTCAATTATGTTTTCTGGTCTGTAGTTGTAATTCTCAATTAAATTCTGTTTTTCGAAATTACTGGAGACTACAAATTTATCTATTTTATTCTTTTCACTAGAGTATATCCAAGGCGTGTGCGCATGTAGGATCCCATGCTGTAAGTAAATTAACTCAAAGTCTAAACGGTCATTAATAAATTTCATTCTTTTTTCAGAAAATGCACTATATTCTTGAACAGTTCTAAATGAGGTCAAAATCTTAGTAGCATTTAGAAATAGATATTTATGCTGTCGAGACCTGAATTTAATCACATGTTTCCTTTCTTCTTGATTAAACATGTTTTCTAGATCAATGCTATCACCATCGTAAATATAGTATCTTTTTACACCGTCTTTTTTGTGGAAATCATGTTTAAACTGATAATATCCATTATCTATAATGTTCTTTCTATCATTATATAGCCAAATGTCTTTTCTTTTTTTGTTTATTAGCTTTCTAGCTAAAAATAGCTTTTTGTCATGCTTTCTGACTATTTTATCAAATTCTTTTGTATATGAATCTGCCTCACCTTTAGTAGCTTTTTCGACAATGATTTTTTGTTGTTTAGGCAAAAATTTTAAACCATAGCCATTTTTGAATGCCTTATGTTTCATAAAGCTCTGAAATACAACATCATTGATAAAATAGAAAGAAACGGGATAATCGTAGTTTTTATAATTGATATTGAACTTCAAATGTAATGTTTGCTCATCAAGTTCCTTTTTCCAACTAAATCTATAAAAGTTATTTGTTTTCATTCTTGTTTTGTAATAGCTATGATTAGACAAAGAGAGTCTAGGTGCAAAAGATTGTCCGTTAACATCAATCTGTAAATTTAAATCTAAGAACTCATTAAGTGGACTTTTAATAAAACCAGCTACTAATAATTGATTACCTTTAATAGTAAATTGGGTCATGACTATTTCAATTCGTTGCTGTTTAAACAGCAGTTCATTATTGCGATAAATATAGATACCTTGTGAATCGTATTTTATCGTAGGTTTAGGTTGTTTCAAACTTAGTAAAGATGCTTTATGATATATATCAATAAAATCGTGATTTAAAATGATTTTATCCTCAAGTTTTTCTATGATATTAAACATGCGTTTTTTCCAACTTGAAAATTCATCTTGATCGAGATGAAATGGTATTAAAGATTTTGACTTAAATCTCCAATTCAATTCGTATAAAATCATACTTTGGACATAGGGATGGACATTATTATGATAAGAGTATGAATCCATCATTTTTTCAAAGTACAAGAGAAGCATATTGTATGAGTGTACGGGACTTCTATACTTCATAACTGTTGAAGATTGGTGAGTTCGGTATATATATTTTCCGTTTGAACAAATTCCAATTCTTCCTGTTCTCATGATGTAGGCTGTATTAAAAGTTGCATCTTCAGCATACGCGAGATCTGTGTCAAAATAAATACGTTCATTAGCGGGTAAATTCTTCACACAAACGTTGATTGTTGTTTGATTTATATTTGGATAAACAGATACATCATAAACGCCGGTTGTTGAATAGTTCTTGGTCCTAGGATGATCTTTTACTTTTCCGTTGACTAAAGAATAGAGAGGGTATGCAACAATGGAAACTTCACCTTCAACTTGATTAAAGTAGTTAAATAATTCATGAATTGTATTACGTCCAATTAAATCGTCTGAATCTAAGAAAAGAATATATTTGCCTGTTGCTTGTTTTAATCCAAAGTTTCTAGCTGCTGAAACGCCAAGATTTTCTTGTGAATAAATTTCCATGTTCTTGTATTGTTTAACATATTCGCTGCAAATTTCAAAGCTGCCGTCAGTTGAACCATCATCCACAAAAATGACCTGTATTTTTGTGAAATCATGTGTCTGTTTCATAATTGATTTAATGGTATCTTCTACATAATCCTCTGAATTAAACAAAGGAATAATAATAGTCATATCGTAGTTAAAGTTCATTTTCTTCCTCACTTTTGAATTAATAAATGGACAAATCAATTTAATTGAATTTTGAGTAGATATTATCTTAAAAGTGATGAATATCCTATAAATAGATTACAACAAATTAGAATAAAAGAACAGATCATTAGTATTGTAGGATTTAAATCAGGGAACTTTATTACTTATACATTTAGGAAAAAACGTTTCAAGGGTTTGTTAATCAGTGAAATCTTCCTCAACTTCTGGTACAATTATGAGCGGTGCTTTTAAAAAAAGTAATTCCAAAAACTTATATCTAAGGAAGATTAGAATGAACGCAATGTTGACGATATTAAAGGAGCAAATCAGCTCATTTCCGCTGATTATGCGACTTGCTGTTTATGAAACAAAATCAAAATATCAGATGAATTATTTAGGTGTTTTATGGCAGTTTTTAAATCCATTGATTCAAATGCTGGCTTACTGGTTTGTTTTTGGTTTAGGCATTCGCGGAGGACAGCCAATTGTCATTGGAGGCATGGAGATTCCATTTATCATCTGGATGCTTGCCGGATTAATACCGTGGTTCTTCATTAGTCCGACGATCCTTGATGGATCAAACAGTGTGTTTAAACGCATTAATATGGTATCGAAAATGAATTTTCCGATTAGTGCGCTGCCGTCTGTGGTCATTATGTCCAACTTATTCAGCTATTTTGTCATGATGGGTGTCTATCTCATTGTGTTGATTTCTTATGGCATATATCCTGACGCACATTGGCTACAATATATTTACTACCTTATATGTATGATCGCGTTTATGTTTTCGTTTAGTTTATTTAATTCAACAATTAGTGTACTCGTAAGAGACTATCAATTTCTTTTACAATCTGTGACACGTTTACTTTTCTTTTTGCTGCCGATTTTTTGGAATATCTCAGAAAAGCTCACTGGAGACAAAGCATGGATAGGAGATATTTTAAGATTAAATCCTCTTTTCTACATTATTGATGGTTTCAGAAATAGCTTGTTAAAGGGAGAATGGTTCTTCCATGATGTGAAATATACGCTTTATTTCTGGCTGATTACGCTTCTTCTTTTAACAGTCGGTTCATTGCTTCATATGAAATTTAGGGATAAATTTGTCGATTTTCTTTAAAAAGTAAGGAGATTATACGATGAAACTAAAGGTTTCGTTTCGAAACGTATCCAAGCAATACGTCTTATATAAAAAGCAGTCTGACAAGATTAAAGGGCTGTTTTTTCCTAATAAAAATGAAAAAGGTTTCTTTGCCGTTCGTGATGTGTCGTTTGATGTCTATGAAGGAGAGACGATTGGTTTTGTAGGGATCAACGGTTCTGGGAAATCCACGATGTCGAACCTTCTAGCGAAAATCATTCCACCGACAAGTGGTGAGATTGATATGGACGGCCAGCCATCGTTAATTGCCATTGCGGCAGGGCTGAACAATCAGTTAAGCGGTAAAGACAACATTCGTTTAAAATGCTTAATGATGGGTCTGACAAATAAGGAAATTGACGATCTTTATGAAAAAATCGTAGAGTTTGCGGATATTGGAGACTTTATAGACCAGCCTGTAAAGAGCTATTCAAGCGGAATGAAATCCCGTCTTGGTTTTGCTATTTCAGCACATATAGATCCAGATATCCTCATTATTGATGAGGCACTGTCTGTAGGAGACCAAACCTTCTATCAAAAATGTGTGGATCGCATCACCGAATTCAAAGAACAAGGAAAGACGATCTTTTTCGTGAGTCACTCCATTAGTCAAATCCAAAAAATCTGTGATCGGGTTGCTTGGATGCATTATGGTGAACTTCGTATGTTTGATGATACGAAAAAGGTTGTGAAAGAGTATAAGGAGTTTGTTGATTGGTTTAACAAGCTTTCCAAGAAAGAGAAACAAAAATATCAATCAGAACAGAAGGAAGGTCGAAAAGGCCTACAAACGACAGAGAAGGTCACGAGGTATAATGACACTGGAAAACGACGTTCCTTTTTCGGACCGGCGTTTCAAGTCACTATAATAGCTGTTTTAACCATCTTACTTGCCCTTTCAATGTTTTCGGATCGTCCGCTTCGTACACTTGCGACATTTGGTGCAATTCCTTCAGGTAAAACAGAGGCGCCCCAGTCAACGAACTATGAGACGAAAGGTGCCCCTGATGATATGAAAAAGATTGACCAACAGGCCATAGTTAAGGCAGATCCAATGACGGTTTATACAGACAGGGCCATGAAAAAAAAGGCAGACGTCACATTATCGTTTGGACAAGAAGTAAAGGCTGTGGCTAAAAATAAAAAAGCCATTCAAATCGAAACAGCATCAGAGACGTATTATGTGAAACCTGATGCGCTACAAAACGCAGATGAATTGAAGCCGTTATCCATAGGACCAGCACAGTTCAATTCCTACGTATCACCCGCATCTGCAGGTTCGTATGAGTACTTACTTTCTTTCCTTGGAAAAGAAGAGTCTGTGCTGAAGCAAAGAATGCAAACACTTAGCTCGGTCAAAAGTGAGCAAGGTGATACCGTTGAGCGGCTGACCACTGAGAAAACCGATTATGTGATTCAAAATGGCCAGGCAAATACGATGGTGTTCCGCGAGATCATGCCTATCTCTCCTTCAACACTTGGACTGACAGAACAGAATGTCTGGATGAATGAGAAACAAACGAAGTTCGCAGTAAAGGGCGAACATAACCTGTTTGTCATTGATAATGAACAGCATACGCTGACCGTTTCAGCGACCAAATAAAAAAGCTGCCGATGCCGGCAGCTTTTTTTAATTCACTTCTTCTTTTTCAAGAAGTTGTTTCATAAATGGAATGAGTTTTTTCTTGAGCTCTTCATCTTGAAGGGCAAACTCTAGCGTCGTTTCAATGAAACCTTGCTTCTCTCCGACATCATATCGTTTTCCTTCAAAATCATAGGCAAATACACGCTGGATGTCATTGAGCTTTTGAATGGCATCTGTCAGCTGAATTTCTCCTCCTGCACCAATTTCTTGTTGATCAAGGTACATAAAGATCTCCGGCGTGAAAATGTAGCGCCCTAAAATGGCTAAATTGGATGGTGCGGTTCCTTGCGGCGGCTTTTCAACAAAGTTTTTCACTTGGTAGCGGCGCCCTTCTTGGGTAAGAGGGTCAATGATCCCGTAGCGATGCGTATCGCTGTCCGCTACCTGCTGAACGCCGATCACGGACGAAAGGGTTTTTTCATATTCATCCATCAGCTGGCGAAGTCCAGGTGTTTCGGCTTGGACGATATCATCACCTAATAAAACAGCAAAGGGTTCATCACCGATAAAGTTGCGTGCGCACCAAACGGCATGTCCGAGTCCTTTAGGTTCCTTTTGGCGAATATAATGAATATCAGCAATATTAGAGGATTTTCTCACCTTTTCTAAAAGCTCACTCTTTCCTTTTTCCTCTAGATTGCGCTCAAGCTCTGGCGCAAAATCGAAATGATCCTCAATGGCTCTTTTCCCTTTTCCAGTGACAATAATAATGTCTTCAATTCCTGACTCAACGGCTTCTTCAATAATATATTGAATGGTTGGTTTATCAACGATTGGTAGCATTTCTTTAGGCATAGCCTTTGTGGCAGGGAGGAAACGTGTTCCGAGACCTGCTGCTGGTATTATGGCTTTACGTACTTTTTTCAATGAACTTTGCACCTTCCTTACATATAGAAAAAATGATGTGACATGACCTTCATTTTTCATCCTTCATAAAGTGTAACTTACAAATGATAGAAATGACAAATGATTTACGAGTAAGATTTAAAACCAATTGTAAAGAACTTGTGTAAATATTCATGTTGAAAAGAGTAAAGGTGATGTAAAGATTAAGAATAGAATGATTAGGATTCGTTCTTATTCTTTTGTATAATGAACAACATACAATAATTGAGAAGAAAAGAGGCATCGACTATTGAGAACATTACATGTAATGACTGTATTCGGGACGAGGCCTGAAGCGATTAAAATGGCACCCCTTGTCCTTGAGCTAAAAAAACATCCACAAATTAAATCTTCAGTTACTGTGACGGCTCAACATCGACAAATGCTTGATCAAGTGCTGAAAGCTTTTGATATTACGCCCAATCATGATTTAAATATTATGAAAGAACGTCAAACATTATCTGAAATCACATCAAATGCACTGTTGAAATTAGATCAATTATTCCAACAGGAAAAACCTGATATTGTGCTTGTGCATGGAGACACAACAACAACCTTTGCAGGAAGTTTGGCTGCGTTTTATCACCAAATTTCAGTAGGTCATGTTGAAGCGGGGTTAAGAACACATAATAAATACTCACCGTTTCCAGAAGAATTGAACCGTCAAATGACAGGAAATATAGCCGATATTCATTTTGCGCCGACACATGAGGCAAAGCAGAATCTTTTAGTTGAAAATAAAAAAGAAGAGACCATCTTTGTAACAGGAAATACAGCAATTGATGCATTGCAAACAACGGTTACAGAGCAGTATCAACACCCTATTTTAGAGAAAATAGGCACAGATAAAATGATCTTGTTAACGGCTCATCGCAGAGAAAATCTTGGTCAGCCGATGAAGAACATGTTTAGAGCGATTCGCCGTGTTGTAGAAGAATTTAAAGATGTTCAAGTCGTATACCCTGTCCATTTAAATCCTGCTGTTCGTGATGCGGCACAGACGGAATTCAGTGATCTTGATCGTGTGCACTTAATTGAGCCGCTTGAAGTGGTTGATTTCCATAACTTTGCTGCTGCGTCGCACTTTATTTTAACGGATTCAGGCGGTGTGCAGGAGGAAGCTCCCTCTTTAGGAAAGCCAGTATTAGTGCTGCGTGATACAACAGAACGTCCTGAAGGCGTGAAAGCTGGTACGCTTAAGCTTGCAGGAACGGATGAAGAAACCATTTATCAGATGGCAAAAGAGCTGTTAGAAGACCGGGAAGAGTACGATAACATGTCGAAGGCTTCTAACCCTTATGGTGATGGACAAGCGTCGAAACGAATTGTTGAAATGCTTCTTTATCACTATGGATTAACGGATGTCAAGCCGCAGTCATTTTGAAAATGACCATTCATATGTTAGAAAAATTTGTCGATACATGTTACAAATTCTAAATCAATAATTAAAAAAATATAAAAATGTGGTATTATAATGGCATATATTAAGATATGAATGGTTTTTTTGTAATATATTTTACAATCTATTCGTGTTGAAATATTGCCATTTTTTATTTGATATGATTGAGAGGGGTATTAAGTATGATTTATGCAGAAATATTAGCTGGTGGGAAAGGTTCTAGAATGGGTAATGTTAATATGCCAAAACAGTTCTTACCGTTAAATAATCGCCCTATCATTATTCACACTGTTGAAAAATTTCTATTAAATGATCGTTTTGAGAAGATTATCATTGTAACTCCTAAAGAATGGATCAACCATACGAAGAATATACTAGAAAAATACATACATGCTGATGATAGATTAGTAGTAATTGAGGGCGGAACAGATCGGAACGAATCGATCATGAGTGGAGTTCGTTTTATTGAAAAAGAATATGGGCTAAATGATGATGATGTCATTGTTACACATGATTCAGTAAGACCTTTTTTAACTCATAGAATTATTGAAGAAAATATTAATGCCGTTTTAGAACATGATGCTGTCGATACTGTTATCCCTGCTATAGATACAATTGTGACATCAGAAGATGGAGCAAATATTACTGATATTCCTGTACGTGACAACATGTATCAAGGCCAAACACCTCAAAGTTTTAAGATCTCTCTCTTAAAAAGACTTTATGGCGAACTAACAGAAGAACAGAAAAAGGTGTTGTCAGATGCGTGTAAAATTTGTATTTTAGCAGGACAAAAAGTGAATTTAGTCCGAGGCGAGGTATTTAATATAAAAGTAACGACACCATACGATCTAAAAGTTGCGAATGCTATTTTACAGGAGAACATAAAAAATGATTAATCAAACATATCGATTGGTTTCTGCTAGACAATTTGAAGTGACTTATAAGGATAAGGAATTTACTTCTGGTCAAGTCGTTGTTAGACCAACCCACTTGTCAATATGTGCGGCTGATCAGCGTTACTTTACAGGTACTAGAGGTAAGGAAGCAATGGATAAAAAGCTTCCTATGGCGCTTATTCATGAGGGTGTAGGGAAAGTGATGTATGATCCTACAGGAACGTTCAAAGTAGGGACACATGTGGTGATGGTCCCAAATATTCCAAATGAAGAAAATGAATTTATTGCGGAGAACTACCTGCGCTCAAGCTATTTCAGGTCAAGTGGATATGATGGGTTCATGCAAGATTATATGTTCATGAATCCGGATCGCCTTGTTGCCCTTCCAGAGCAAATGAACCTTCATGTAGCCGCTTTTATTGAATTAATTACAATTGCTGTTCATGCAATGAGTAGGTTTGAAAGAGTGGCTCACCAAAAACGAGATACATTTGGTGTTTGGGGGGATGGGAATCTCGGATTTATCACCTCCTTAATACTCAAAAAACGTTATCCTTCTTGTAAAGTATACGTTTTTGGAAAGAACCAATATAAATTAGAACATTTCTCTTTTGTCGATGAAGTTTATCAAATTAATGATATACCAAAAGACCTTCGAGTCGATCATGCATTTGAATGTGTCGGTGGACGTGGCAGTGAAAGTGCAATAGAACAAATCATTGATTATACTCAGCCAGAGGCATCTGTGGCTTTATTAGGTGTGTCAGAATACCCTGTGAAGGTAGCAACAAGAATGATTCTCGAAAAAGGGGTTATTTTCATTGGAAGCAGTAGAAGTGGCAGCAAAGACTTTGTTAATACTGTTAATCTACTAAATGAATTTCCTGAGATTGTAGATTATTTGGAGACATTAATTGGAGCAGTCCATACTGTGAGAAGTATAGAGGATATTGGAAAGGCATTTGAAGAAGATTTGACTTCTTCATGGGGGAAAACTATCATGAAATGGGAAATCTAACACAATGTATATGACAAAAATTGTGAAAGTTTTTTTTCAAATAGTCTACACAGTCTTTTCTAAATTAATTCCGGTAAATCAGCAAAAAATTGTGATTGCTTCCTATAGAGATAATAATATAAATGAAAATTTCAAGAACGTATATGATGAATTGATAAAACAACCCCATTTAAAAATTGTTCTATTATTCAGAAAGTCAGAAAGCGGGTTCCTAGGGAAGTTTTTCTATATTAATTATTTATTAAGAACGTTGTATCATATTGCTACTTGTAAGGTGCTCTTATTAGATGATTACTATTATCCACTTTATTTAATTAAAAAGCGCTCAGAAACAAAGGTTGTTCAAATTTGGCATGCTTGTGGTGCTTTTAAAAAATTTGGTCACAGTATTAAGGATAAGCAGGGAGGACCTTCTTCTGCTTATTTAAAAGTTGTGCCTGTTCATTCAAATTATGATGTTGCAATAGTGAGTTCAGAAGAAGCAATTGGTCCGTTTTCTGAAGCGTTTAATATGCCTAAGCAAAAAATATTAGCGACAGGAGTTCCAAGAACAGACTTTTTTTATTCAGAAGAGCATATTCATGAAGTGAAAAAGAGGTTTCATGAGGAATACCCAGAATTGAAGAATAAAGTGAAAGTGCTATATGCTCCAACTTATAGAGGAGGAGTTAATAAGCAGCATGGGGAGCAACTTCTTTTGAATCAGGAAACTCTTTTTAGACATTTAGATCCACAGCATTATGAACTGCTCATTAATGTGCACCCTTATATGCGAAAAAGTTCATTTGGAGAAGCAGATATATCTGAGAAGTTTACTTTATATGAGTTGATGATTGTTTCTGATGTGTTGGTGACAGATTACTCATCAGTTATATTTGAATATAGTCTATTAAATAAGCCAATGTTTTTCTATTGTCCCGATCTAGAGAACTATGTGCAAGAGAGAGACTTTTATTATCCATTTCATGAGTTTGCACCAGGACCTATTAGAACGAAAATGGAGCCTTTAATAGAGGATTTGAAAAATGTAAGTTTGGATAAAACACAAACAGACTTTCGTTCATTTTCAAAGCGGTTCATGAATCGTTGTGATGGACATTCTACAGAACGTGTTGTTTCACTTATACTAAGCTTACTGAATGAAGGAGAGAGAGTTTTTGAAATTTAAACTAGGGACACTATTCAGGAAAAGGAGTGTTCAAAAAAATCTTAATCATGTAGATGAAATAAGTGAAGAAAAGTTATTCTCACTATTCGATAAAGCAGAAGATGTCATCACCAATAAGAATATACCTATAAGAGTGATAACAAAATTTAACTGGTATGAATCATTCTTAACAATTGAGGGGTATATGTATATTGATGGTATTCCCTTGCTGAGAGAAGACACTGTAAGAAAAAAGTTGTTAATCGTTCAAAAAGGGGATGTCGTACAATCCATTCCTCTGAAAAATCAACGTTTGGACGAATCAGAAAGACAGCGGCTGGGGTTTTCTGAAGAGTACGAATGGGCTGGTTTTTATCAAGAAATTAACTTTTCAAAGGTAAATGGAGGCAAGCCGTTACCGCACGGGAATTTTCATTTATATTTAGAGTTAGAAGTACTAGATGAACAAAATATAAAATACCATGAGACTCATACGTTAGGAAATATAAATCAATTCCTGAAGCAGGATATCTATGCAACCAAAATGGAACATTTTTCAGGAAAGAAAAGATTGAAGTATAATTTCATTGTTACATACGATGAAGAGGAAAAAACAGCTTATGTATCATCACACAAACTCCAAGAAATTGACCAAGGGTTAATAGAGACGACTATGAAAAATGAAAATCGTATAATTCGTAAAATGAAGCGTGTTATGTTTCAAATTCTATATCAACTATTTTGTATCCTGCCAGTAAAACAGAATAAAATCACTTTCGCATCAGACAGTCGTACTGATTTATCAGGAAACTTTGAATTTGTCTATCAAGAGCTTCTTAATAGAGACGAAACGTTTGATTTTCAGTTTTTCTTAAAAGAGAGTATTAATACGAAAAAAAGTATCGCAGAATATGTGCAAATGGCCTATCATTTTGCTACAAGCCGACAAATTTTAATAGATGATTTTTATCCAATCATCTATCCATTAAAGATCCGAAAAAATGCTGATCTTGTTCAATTATGGCATGCTGTGGGGGCATTTAAGACATTTGGTTATAGTCGTATAGGTTTACCAGGAGGCCCATCGCCGACATCTAAAAATCATAGGAACTATACGAAGGTCATTGTCAGTTCTGATCATATCCGTAAGCATTATGCAGAGGGATTTGGTGTAGATATTGAAAATGTCATTGCCACAGGAATTCCTAGAACAGACTTCTTTTTCAATGAAGCGAAAAAAGCTGAAGTTAGATCAAGTTTATATGAAGAATATCCTTTTCTAAAAGGGAAAAAGGTGATTTTATTTGCCCCGACTTTTAGAGGAAATGGCCAGCAGTCTGCTCATTATCCGTTCGAAGTATTAAATTATGATCAGCTTTATCAAGAGCTGAATAACGAATATATTTTCTTGTTTAAAATTCATCCATTTGTTAAAAATCAAATTAATATTCCATATCAATATAGTGAATTTTTCTATGATTTTTCAGATTTTAGAGAGATCAATGAACTGTTGTTAATTGCAGACGTTCTGATAACTGACTATTCATCTGTTTGTTTTGAATTTGCTTTGCTACAAAAGCCAATGATCTTTTTTAGTTATGATGTGGACGAGTATATTCGAACACGTGATTTTTATTATGAGTACTTCTCATTTATCCCAGGCCCACTAGCTAGAACTTGTCGTGAACTCGTTTCAATTGTTAAGAACAATCAGTATGAATTCGAAAAGTTAGATTCATTTGTACAGTATTTCTTCGATGAATTGGATGGTCAATCGAGTAAAAGAGTAGTGGATGCGATCTTCTTAGAACAAAAAGAAGGCGATGAAAAACAAGGATAACTTCTTTTATAATGAAAAAAACACCTTTCTATAAGAAAGGTGTTTTTTATTTACGAAGCTTCCAAACTATCCTTCAATTCCTTCTTCACTTTCACTAAACTGCTGTCATCAAGTTGATAGTAATAAATATTATTGATTCGTGCGCCTGTACCTTTCAGCTCGTGCTGTTTCACATTTTGTCTTGCATCACGATAATCATTCATCATCGTCCACATGTCGTCAAAGGACATATTCGTTTTCATGTTGTTTTCAACGACTTTAAACATATCGCCGAATTTCGTAATAGATGAAATGTTAGCGCCTTTTGCAATGATGCCTTCAATGACTTGACGCTGTCTTTGCTGACGGCCGAAATCACCTTTAGGATCTTGCTTTCTCATTCTTGTATAGGCAAGGGCTTGATCGCCGTTCAGGTTAATTTCTCCTGTACCAAATGAATGGCCATCATAGCTGAAAGCAAACGTGCTGTTCACTGTAATGCCGCCAAGTGTATCGACAATGTCTTTGAAACTTTCCATATTCACTTTCACAAAGTAATCCACAGGTACATCAAGCAGTTCCTCTACTGTATCTGCAGCCATTTGTGTACCACCGAAAGCATAAGAGTGGTTGATTTTATCCATTGTGCCTTTTCCGACAATTTTTGTATACGTATCACGGGGGATACTCACCATTTCAGTTGTTTTCGTTTTCGGATTCACTGTCATGTATATTAATGTATCTGCACGGCCTCGGTCATTCTTTCTTTCATCGACACCCATGACTAAAATGGAGATCGGGTCTTTTTTACTTAAATCGACATCTTTGTCACGCTTATCTGACTTCTTTAAGTTCTCTTGAATGCCTGCGACAGTGGATGCGGCTGTATTCCAAAGATGATACGCGTATCCGCCAGTGGCTAATACGAATAAGCCAATAATCGATAAAACAATCCAAAGAACCTTCTTTTTCTTTCTTTTTCTCTCAGCTCTCATAATGTCCCTCACCTTTTCTATCATTCTTCCATGATTATAGGTTTACGAATCTTGATAAACAAGTATTTTTTTACTCTGAACCTAGATATAGACGTTGTAACAAAAAAAAGGTTTCAAAAAACCTTAAATTTACCTTAAAATATTAAGTTATAAGACGATACAAAGACATGAGGTGAAAAAAATGAAGAAAATCGTCGTTTTACCGTTCTTAATACTACTACTAGGTATCGTGCTCACAGCATGTGGAACGGCTGAGCAATCCTCAGGAGAAAACAAGACAAGCAGTTCAACTCCTCAGGTGCTGGAAGAAAAAGCTGAATTTATTGGAATGGCTGATGCACATACAGTCGAAGTAAAAAAAGTGAATACGACCTTAAGCTATGAATTTACGGATAATTTTAAAGATGTATTAAATGAATTTAAACCAGGTGACAAAGTAGAAATCTTTTACTTTATCAATGACAATGGTCAAAAAGAAATTCAAAAGATTGAAAAACAGAAGTAAAAAAAGATGGGCGGGATGAACAAAATTGAAGAAAACAGGCATTACACTTATCGTTCTCATGACACTGACACTACTAATTGCACCTTTTCAGTCTGCCATGGCCAGCTCGACAATTTCAGTAAAACTGTCTAACTATATCGGAAACAAAAACAGCATGGATTTCTCAACAACGGGGGAATACAAACTATCAGGATCAAATGTCGCTGTGACGAAAAGATACGACGGCAAAAATCGTTACGAAGTAGCCAATAGTATTGCTTCTGCAGGATGGAAAAATCCTTCAACCGTTGTGATTGTGAGCCGAGATGCTTTTGATCATGCCATTTCTGTATCGCCGTTAGCATACAAATTAGGCGCCCCAATTTTGTACACGAACATTGAAAAGCTAACGAAGACAACCGAAAATCAGTTGAAAAAGATGAATCCTGATAACATCTTAATTGTCGGGAATACGAAAAGTATTTCAACAGCTGCTGAGAAATCAATCAAAAAGTATGGAAAAGTGAGACGCATTAGTGGGAAAGACAAATTTGAAATTTCCCAAAAAATCGCCAAAGAAATGGGTAACTATAAGCAAGCAATTGTTGTCGGCGGGAACTCATTCATGAATGGGATTGCAATTGCATCCTATGCATCGAGAAAAGGATACCCAATCCTATTAACAAAAAAAGATTCCATTCCGTCTTATAAAATGCCAAGTAAAGTCATTATCATCGGCAGTACAAAAAGTACGGGACAAAAAGTAGAAAATCAAATCAAGAAAACCTCACAGGTGACACGAATCAGCGGTGCCAATCGCTATGAATTATCTGTGAATATCATTAAAAAATTAAACATTAATGCAGATAAAGTGTACTTGGCAAAAGCCTCTAGCTATATTTATGCAATGCCTTTGTCGCAATTGGCTGCAAAATCTAACAGTACCGTTGTGTATGTGAAGCCGGATTCTGTCACAGCGTCATTAAAAGCATTGCTGAAAGAAAAAGGTACATATGCTTACCATCTTGCTGGTAGCACAAGTGCGATTACAGATAGTTTAAAAAATTCTTTAGCCAAACAAGTCTATCTGAAAAAAAATCAAAACTACCAATTGAATATTTCTAACGGAAAAATTTCATTAAAAGGCATTAAGACGTATAACACATTAAGAGTTGTTCCTGAGAAATATTCAACCAAAAATGTCCTTCAAATCGCAGGGAAGCCTTACTTAGGTAACGTCAACTTTGCCATTGAATCAGGATATATCAGGCCGACTAATGAAAATATTCCATTTGAAGACTATCTAAAAGGTGTTGTGCCAAACGAAATGCCTGCGAGCTGGCATGTTGAGGCATTAAAAGCACAAGCTGTTGCCGCTAGAACGTATTCAGTGAAAAGTATTGGAAAAGTCGTACCTGATACAACAGCCTTCCAAGTATATGGAGGATATAACTGGTACACAAATTCGACAAAAGCTGTGGATGCCACAAAAGGCAAGGTTCTGAAATACAACAATCAACTTATTTCAGCCACCTATTATTCTAGTAATGGCGGATACACTGAGGCGAGTGAAGAAGTATGGGGGAATGCACTGCCATACTTAGTCGCCAAAAAAGACACAAAAGATCCTGTCAATGCGTGGACACTGAAGTTGTCTAAAAAGCAATTAGGCACTACGTTGACTGCAAGTACAGCAGCTTCTGAGTGGTCTAAGGCAAAAGAAGCCAATGCTGCCGACCTTGCTGGTCTAAAATCATGGCTGTTGAAAAATAAAGAAACAGCTGCATCTGACATGAGAATTGCATCTATTTCAAGCCTGACATTCTCAGGAAAAACAAAAGGTCAGCGTGCGAAGACCGTTTCAATCAAGCTGAATTACCATCTGAAAAACAAAACAGGTACGTATACAGTGAACAAAAGTACAACGGCAAGTATGAAAATGACAGAGTTTAGAACAGTCATGGGCGCAACAAAGGTGAAAAGTACGTTTGCGTCAGTAAAGAATAATACAAATGATTTCACGATTTCAGGAAAAGGCTATGGTCACGGCATTGGTATGAGTCAATACGGCGCCAAAGCTAGAGCTGAATCTGGAAACTCGTATTCTTCCATACTTTCGTTCTACTATCCAGGTACAAAACTAACAAACTATTAAGAATAAAAGGAGGACTTAGAAGATGCGCTCAATGATCAAAACAGCCATCCTCAGCCTCATCGCCATTTTCGTTATTGTTCCAACAGCTTCAGCAGATAACTCGGTCTCCCGAATTGATGGTGGGAGCCGGTATGCTGTAGCAGCAAACGTAGCGAAAAAAGGATGGGGAACAGCAAGTACAGTTGTTTTAGTGGGGAAAACTGCATATGCAGATGCAACAGCAGGAATTCCACTGGCACATCAAAAAAATGGACCAGTTCTTTACACAAATAGTACAAGCCTTTCTGGAGATACAAAAAAAGCCTTAACGGCTTTAAAAACGAAGACAGTTATTGTTTTAGGCAGCACATCAAGTGTGTCAAACAACGTGGTCAATCAAGTAAAGAAAATGGGCATCTCTACACAACGTATTTCAGGAAAAAACCGATATGAGCTATCGGCAAATATCGCGAAAAAAATGAAAACGCCAGCTGGCGTCGTTGTGGTTGAAGGGTCATTCTATGCACATGGAATTGCCATTGCACCTGTAGCGGCACAAAAAGGGTTCCCAATTCTATATACAGATAAAAAGGGCCTTCGTTCTGAAATCGCTTCTGTTGCAAAAGCAAGCAATGTGAAACAAACCATTGTCGTAGGCGGAGAGAATTACGTCACAAAAGCAGCTTATAATCAATTAAAATCTCCAACGCGAATCAAAGGCTCTACTCGTTATGACGTGGCTGCGAATATTGTGAAAAAATACAATATGAGCACAAATAATACCTATGTAGGAAGAGGGTTTGGCTATGCCACTTCATCTTCTGCGGCAGGAATTGCAGCAAAGCAAAACAAAGCATTGCTCCTAACGAATGAAAAGACGCTGCCAAAGGTAACAAGAGCGACGATTAGCAGCAAAAAAATCACCAAATTTACTGTCGTTGGCAGTACAAATACAGTGACACCAACTGTCGTGAATCAATTGAAAAATCCTGTCGTTGGCAAAAAAGTATTCATTGACCCAGGTCATGGCGCTCATGATTCAGGAGCGGTAGGCTACGGATTATATGAGAAGAACTTAAACTTAGATGTAGCCAAACGTCTAAATACAAAGTTAAACAACGCAGGTGCACTTGTGACGATGTCAAGAACATCAGACACATTCGACAGTCTTCAAACACGGGTGAGCAAAGGTGCGTCAGCAAATGCAGATATCTTCATCAGTGTCCATGCGAACTCAAATGATAACAGCAGTGCAAATGGAACTGAAACGTATTATGACAAAACATATGCGGCAACAAACAGCTTGAAGCTCGCGCAAAATATTCAGCCTAAAATGGTCAGTGCATTAGGCACAAGAGACCGTGGCGTGAAGACAGCTGGTTTCTATGTGATTAAATATTCTAAGATGCCAAGTGTTCTCTTAGAAACTGGTTTTGTTTCCAGTCCAGTTGATTCAAATATTTTGAAATCTGCTACTTATAAAGATCGATTAGCGTCAGGTATTTCAAGCGGTGTTTCAGGCTATTTTAGATAAGAAAACATACAGATGAGGGGTGCCTAAGATACACCTCTTAGGCTGCTCGAGAAACGACTCTCGGCAGCCTTTTTTCAAAAGTACATGAAGTGTTTCCAGGATGAAGGGTTCAAAACCAAGGAGGTTGACTTCATGCATTCTTATATCAAATGTTTTGTTTTAATTGTGGTTTCACTATGTTTATATGCACCATCAGCATTTGCGCAGCACAATGTATCAAAGATTGAGGGGAGTAATCGATATGAAGTGGCAGTTAACGCTGCAAAACGTGGCTGGTCGACAGCACCTACAGTTGTTTTAGTAGGCGGTGAGGCTTATGCAGATGCGCTAAGTGCTGTGCCGTATGCCTTTCAGCAAGGAGCCCCAGTGCTGTTAACGAATACTAGCAGTCTTTCAGGTGCAACTAAGTCAGGTCTTCAGCAGTTGAAAACGAAGCGTGTTATCATTCTTGGCGGAACCGCAAGCATTTCGCAAAAAGTCGTAGCGCAGCTAAAAGCAATGAATCTATCCGTATCGCGAATACAAGGAAAGAATCGATATGAATTGGCGGCAAACGTTGCTAAACAAATGAAGCGTGTTGATACAGCTGTGATTGTGAATGGTTCTGCTTATGCAGATGCTGTGGCGATTGCTCCGTATGCTGCAAAACAGGGCTTTCCTATTTTATTAACCGATGCAAAAGGGCTGCGGCAGGAAACAGCCAATCTATTAAAAAGCAAAGCGGTGAAACGGACGATTGTGATTGGCGGGGAAACAAGTGTCAATCAAGCAGCCTATCAAAAGCTGCCATCACCCGTGAGAATCAGTGGAGCTAATCGGTATGAAGTGGCAGCCCGAATTGCGAAAACATACCCGATGAAGACAACCCAAACGTATATGAGTAACGGCTATGCATATGCCGATGCGGCAGCTGCGGCAAGTACGGCAGCCAAGCAAGGGCAAACCCTTCTTCTTACAGATGCTCAATCTGTGCCAGATGCGATTCGTCGTGTCATTGGGTCTAAAAAGATTTCAACATTTACAGTGTTGGGCGGAACATCAACCATACGAACCAGTGTGATCACACAGCTGAAAAATCATGTGTTAGGTGAAACCATCTTTATTGATCCAGGTCATGGTGCACAGGATGCTGGAGCGGTAGGAAATGGGCTGTTTGAAAAAAACGTTAATCTGGATGTCGCGTTAAAACTGCAAGCAAGGCTCAAACAAGCGGGTGCGCTGACGGTCATGTCTAGAACATCTGATACATTTGATTCCTTGCAAACACGTGTAAGCAAAGGATCACAGGCTGGTGCGGATGTGTTCATCAGCATCCATGCCAATGCAAATGATCATAGCGGTGCAAATGGAACAGAAACGTATTATGATGCGACGTATGCTTCGGCCAATAGTTTAAGGCTGGCACAAAAGGTACAGCCCCAGATGGTGAAAGCCCTTGGCACAAGAGATCGCGGTGTGAAGACAGCAGGATTCTACGTGATCAAGTATTCAAAAATGCCCAGCATCTTGCTTGAAACGGGGTTCGTAACTAGTCCGATTGATGCCAGTATATTAAAATCAACGACTGCCAAGGAGCGGCTGGCTTCAGGAATCGCAGCAGGTGTATCTCAATATTTTGAATAAAATAGATCGGATGAATGATATGTCAAGTTAAAAATACATTTCATTTCAGGTTATTTTTGTTATAATTGAAACATAGAGGGTGGATTTTTCACGTATTTGCCTTCCAATGACAGCAAATCGACAAATCATGAAGAGGTGACGATCTTGAAAAAATTAATCACAATGCCGTTTTTAGTCTTACTTCTAGGAGTAATGCTCACAGCATGCGGCACATCAAATCAGTCAAACGATAACAATACGGATAACAGCAAAAAAGAAACAACTGAAGCAGCAGATCAAAAGAAAGAAAATGCAACAGACGAAAAGACGGAAGACAAGTCTGCAAGTGAAAAAGCAGATGATGAAAGCAAAGAAACAGCTGCTCAAACAGAAGACCAAGCAGGTCAATCTGATGAAGATGCAAAAGAAAGTTCAAGTAAGGAAATCACAAAAGAAGAAACGACAAATGATCAGTCAAAAGCTGAATCTAAAACAAAAAAAGAATCTACAACGAAGAAAAATGAAGTCACCAAAGAAGGCACATATGTCGGTTTGGCTGATGGACATACAATTGCTGTCAACATTGATGGAAAAGAAGTAGCCATTCAATTCGGAAATACATTTTCTAAACAAGTGAACAGCCTAAAAGAAGAATCAAAAGTGAAAGTAACGTATACAAAAGATGCAAACGGAACGCTTAGACTGAAGACGATCGAATCCGTAAAGGCAAAATAAAAAAAGACACGTAGACCCGCAGAAATGCGGGTCTTTTTTACGTTTAAAAGGGCATAACTTGATATAAGGGCACATTCTTAACACACTTTTACAAGACTTAACAGCCTATTTACATTTGCTTAATGTTGCTCTGCTAAACTGACTTTCATAGAACATCTCTTTACACAACAACTACTTTGAATGGTGAGGTGCAGGTCAGTGAGCGCAGAGAAAGCGATGAACCTTTACAGAGAATATGAAGTGAGACGAAACCACTCTTTTGCTTTAACAGAACATATGGTTCGATATTTATTTGCAAAACGTTTCATAGATGTCGTGTTCTCGTTCATCGGATTGATGTTGAGTACGCCAATCATTTTACTGTTTGCCCTTTTAATTAAGCTAGAAACACCAGGGCCAGCCTTTTATATGCAGGAAAGGGTCGGAAAAGACGGTGTCTACTTTAAATTATGGAAGCTCAGATCGATGAGAACCAACGCAGAAAGCGGAGGAGCGAAATGGGCGCAAAAAAATGACCCTCGTATCACCAAAGTGGGTGCATTCATCAGAAAAACAAGAATTGATGAACTGCCGCAATTTATCAACGTGTTAAAAGGAGAAATGAGTATTGTAGGTCCACGTCCTGAAAGACCAATGTTTACTGCCGAATTTAATCGGACGATTCCAGGCTTTACAAAAAGACTGACAGTGAAGCCAGGGTTGACAGGTCTTGCTCAAGTAAATGGGGGATATGAAATGAGTCCAAGTGAAAAATTATCACACGACTTACAGTATATTCAAAACTTGACATTTTCTCTCGACACGAAGATTATGGTAAAAACGTTAAAAGTCATCGTGACTGGTGACGGAGCCAGATAAGTAAAGTAGGGAAGAGAAATGGCAAGTATGAAAAATCGCCTGCTGGGCGGAGCAAAATGGACAAGCTTGTCCGCATTGATCATTACCATCATCCAAATTGCACAGTTCGCCTTTTTAGGAAACGTAATGTCACTGAAAGAATTTGGACTCGTTGGCATGATCACAACGGTCACAATATTTACACAGATTTTACTTGATCTAGGCATCGGTGCTGCGATCATTCAAAAGGAACAAACGACGGAACGTCAATTATCTACATTATATTGGATCAACTTGCTGACGGGAATTCTCTTGTTTTGTGTATTGATCCTCGTAAGTCCCTTGATTGCCGCCTTTTATGCCAGACCTGAGCTGGAAGGCTTGCTCAAGTTATTATCAATCATGTTTCTCATTGCACCAATGGGTCAGCAATACCAATATATGATGCAGAAAGATTTAGCCTTTAAAACCTTAAGTACGATTGAGACGATAGCGACGATCATTTCGCTGATTGTTCTACTGATTCTAGCCTTTTTTATCAATCCAATTGTGGCCTATGTGGTCTCTCAAGTGCTGCTTCAATCAGGAAAAGGTCTCATGTATGCAGCGGCTTATTGGAAGAAGTGGCGCCCAGCACCCGTTTTCGCATTAGGGGAAGTGAAAGAGTTTTTCTCCTTCGGGGCTTTCCAGCTTGCGTCAAGACTCGTCAATCGGGCAGGCTCAAATATCGACATGATTTTAATAGGACGGTTTCTTGGAGCAGAAGCTTTAGGGATTTACAGCCTGGCTTATCAAATCGTCACAATCCCGGTGCTGAAAATTAACCCGATTGTGACGAGAGTGGCTTTCCCAGTTTTCGCAAAAAGTCAGCGTGATCATTCTAGGCTGCGTGAGGGCTTCCTAAGCATGACGAATATGCTTGCACTCATTAGTTTTCCACTCCTCATCGGTCTTGCTGCCGTATCAGAAAGCTTTATAGAAGTGGTGTTTGGAGAGAAATGGCTAGTGGCGGTCCCGGTTTTGAATATTTTGTGCATTGTTGGTCTACTCCGTGTGCTGATGAATCCAAATGGTTCCATCCTTCTTGCAAAAGGAAGAGCTGACTTAGCTTTTTATTGGGATACAGGCATGCTCATCGTATATGGATGCGCCTTATATGCAGGAGTCCATACTGGCAGTCTATTGACTGTAGCTTGGGTCTACTCAGGGGTCAGCCTGCTGAACTTCATTGTCGGCAGGTGGCTGATGGCTTATGTCATTCAGCTAGATATGAAGGTGTATGTAAAATCACTCGTAAAGCCTGCTGTCATGACGCTGTTAATGGCCGCCTGCGCAGTGACTGTTCATCAAGGGATGAAGCTGACATCAGCGGATATACTGCTTCAATTACTACTCACGATTGGTTTAAGTGCGGTTTTATATAGCTTGCTACTTGTCAAAATGTATCCGCAGATGGCAGGGAAATTATGGAGAAGAGGTCGTTCGTCATGAAGGTGCTATGGCTGACAAGTGTATATCCTAGTGAAAAACATCCAAGTGAAGGCGTCTTCCATGAAACGCAAGTGCAGGAGCTGGTCAAAAAAGGCGTAGAAGTGAGCGTGATTTGTCCTACTCCTGTCAATCCGCCTATCTTACGGATGCTTAAAGCTTCCTATCGTCAGAGAAAAGATCTTCCCGAGCAGGAAGTGAGGTGCGGCGTGCCGGTTTACAGACCGCTCTATACAGCGCTGCCTGGACAGCTAAAATGGGCTCAGCCGAGTAAACGAATCGCAGCTTCTGTCCTGCGCGCAATGGAGCGTTATGAACTGTCACCGGATTTCATCCATGCGCACTTTGCCATGCCGTCTGGCGGCGCAGCAGCTGTGATCAAAAAGGAAGCAAACATCCCTTATCTTCTGACCTTACACGGCAGTGATGTGAACGTCTATCCAACCTATAGCCAAGGGGCGCTTGCAGCCTTCGAAGCAGCAGTAAAACAGGCGTCTGCTGTTCTCACAGTGAGTGAGGAGCTGGCAAAGAAAACACATGACATGACAGAGGTGGATGCACAATGTCTTCCGCTTGGAATTCCGCTCAAGTCATTTTCTAGAACACCAGAGGATCAAACAGCCATCAGAAAGCAGATTGGTTTACCGCTTCACGACAAGCTCGTCGTTTTTGTCGGCCGTTTAGTCAAAGAGAAAGGTTTGCTTGAATTAGCGGAAGCTGTCAGCGGGATGGAGGGTGTAAAAGCCGTCTTTGTCGGAAAAGGCCCCCTCGCAAAGGAGCTGGCCGAACGGGCGGGAGAATCCATTATACTCCCGGGGCAGGTGCCGAATAAACAAGTCAAACATTATTTAATGGCAGCTGACCTGTTTGCCCTTCCATCCTACAGTGAAGGAATGCCGACTGTCGTTCTTGAGTCGCTCGCTTTAAAACTGCCTGTCATCGCAACACGGGTTGGTGGTCTCCCATCACTATTTTCTACCTATCAACATCTGCTCATTGAACCGCGTTCAACGAGTCAGCTAAAAGAAGCGATTCACGCTTATCTTTATGAAAACAGATGGAACGAGCAAGTGAAGAACGATCTTCACCACATCGTCCATACAGATTATTCATCATCACATAATGCTACGCTCCTGATTCAGCAATATGAAAAGGTGCTGAATCAATCAACATCCACCGTTTAAACAGGATGAAATGTGCAAAGACTGATAGATAAACAGTTTGGAACGACCAATATGCTTTTACTGAGAGGATGAAACATGTTGAAGAAAATTGCTGTGATTGGAACAGGATATGTCGGGTTAGTATCGGGTACTTGTTTTGCTGATATCGGAAATCGCGTCATTTGTTGTGACATCGACGAATCAAAAATCAACAGCTTAAAAAGCGGTCTCGTTCCAATTTATGAACCGGGCTTAAAGGAATTGATTGAGAAGAATACAGAAGAGGGAAGATTGTGTTTTACAACCAATATTCCCGCTGCAATTCGAGAATCAGAGATTATTTATATTGCGGTAGGAACACCAATGACACCTCAGGGGGAAGCGGATTTAACATTCGTGAAAGCTGTGGCTCAAACGGTTGGGGAACACCTGAATGGCTACAAAATCATCGTGAATAAGAGCACAGTGCCAGTTGGAACAGGACGTCTTGTTCAAGCCATTGTTCAAAAGGCTTCACGCAGTAAATATCCATTTGACGTCGTCTCCAATCCAGAGTTTCTGCGGGAAGGTTCAGCTATTCAAGATACGATGAATATGGAGAGAGCGGTGATTGGCTCTACAAGTGCACATGCATCCACGATCATTAAAAAATTGCATGATCCGTTTCAAACAGAAGTGGTTGAGACCAATCTAGAAAGTGCAGAAATGATTAAGTATGCGGCAAATGCCATGCTCGCCACAAAAATCTCATTCATCAATGACATTGCGAACATTTGCGAGAGAGTTGGTGCTGATGTGGAAAAAGTCAGCGAAGGCGTTGGGTTAGACAGCCGGATCGGGCATAAATTTTTAAAAGCAGGCATTGGATTTGGTGGTTCTTGTTTCCCAAAAGATACGATGGCTCTTCTCAAAATGGCCGAAACAGCTGGCTACCGGTTCAAGCTGATCGAATCTGTCATTGAAACAAACAACCACCAAAGAGCCCATCTTGTCAACAAACTGATGAGTGTGTTCGGTGATATTAAAGGAAAAACGATTTCCGTTTTAGGGCTCGCATTTAAACCAAATACAAACGATATGCGTTCAGCGCCAGCACTAGATATTATCCCAATGCTGAGAGAGCTCGGAGCTTTTGTCAAAGCCTATGATCCAATTGCTTATGTAGAAGCAGAAAGAGAGCTTGGCCCGCAGGCGGTCTTCAGCAATGATCTCTATGAAACAGTGAAAGATACAGATGCTTGTCTCATCTTAACGGAATGGGATGACGTACAGAAGATGGATAAGGATCAGATCAAGCAGCTACTTCGTTCTCCCATTTTAATTGATGGAAGGAATTTGTTTGATCCAGCAGAAATGAAAGAGAGAGGATTTATTTACCAGTCCATCGGCCGCCCAGGCGTATGGGAAACAGAATTGGTATCGAAGGCACAATAATAGGGGGAACTTGGATGAAGAAAGTATTGGTAACTGGGGGAAGTGGATTTATAGGGTCTCATACGGTAGAGGCTTTATTAGAGAAAGGTTATGAGCCCATCGTTCTTGATAACTTTTCAACTGGATCGAAGGAAAATATTGCTCATCTTTCCGTACAATGCATTGAAGCAGATGTCACAAAATCAGAAACGGTCGATTTGATCAAACACATTGCACCAGATTATATCATTCATCTTGCAGCCCAAGTGAGTGTAGCCGTTTCGGTTCAACATTTCGTCTACGACGAAGAGGTCAATATTAAAGGTTCGCTGCATGTGATTAAAGCAGCGGCTGAAGCCGGGGTGGAGAAAGTGGTGTTTGCCTCATCGGCAGCAGTTTATGGAGACCCAGTCTATCTGCCGGTCGACACAGCTCATCCACTGCAGCCTGGTTCACCTTATGGCTTGTCAAAACTGACAGTTGAACGATACTTACACATGGCAAAATCACTCTATGATGTGGACTATTGTATTATGCGGTACAGCAATGTATATGGTCCGCGCCAAGACGCACGTGGTGAAGGCGGTGTTGTCTCAATTTTTTCTGATAAGTTTGCAAAGCATGAGGCACCTTTCATCTTCGGAAACGGGGAACAAACAAGAGATTTCATCTATGTAGGCGATCTAGCCGCAGCGAATGTTGCAGCTTTAACCGCTCAATCAAACGTTTGTTTAAATATCTCATGTGGTCATTCCATCACGGTGAATGAGCTGTTTCAAACGATGAAGCGAGTCACGAGATCAGATCTTGAACCGATTTATAAGCCGCAGCGTGCAGGAGATATTGTGCATAGTACATTGGCAAATGAGGAAACGAAACAAGTCTTAGCATGGGAGCCTGTTGTGACTTTACAAGAAGGTTTGGCTCGTACCATTTCCTACTATGAACAGGAAGTAAAGGCTTAATCCCTCAAATCGGATGGGTTGCTTAGGAGGAAAATAGGTATGAGTGTGAAACAAACAGCATGGCAAATCATGATCGGATGTATGTTATTAGCAGCGGGTATAGGGCTTGTACAAATGGCATCCGCACAGCCTATCGGGTTAAAGAAGATGGTGGTCATTCCGGTTTTACTTGTGGTGCTCATGGCGGCTGCTATATGTATGAAGCTCTACATGAATGGTGAACACATATTCATGTCAGCCATTTACCTTTTAATTGCATTAACATTTCTCAATAATGCTTTTTTCTCTATTAGTGTTGGGTTCTTTAGTCTCTTTCTCTACCGCATCATGCTCTTGGCTGTCTTTGCTTTATTCATATGGCGGATGAGAGACAAAGGAACGTACATATCCCAGTGGCAGCAAATTCGTGTTAAAGGCATTCTTGGTTTTTTCGCTGCATGGTTTCTTTACGGACTCATCTCACTGCTTTGGGCTCATTCGGTCACAGACGGCCTGAAATATATGTCTCTTCTTGCGATGGGAATGGGTTTTGTCTTTCTTGTGGTCATGTACATTCAGCGAATGGATCAGATCGTGACTTTTTATAGTATTTGGCTAGTCATGACTGTATTTGTGATGGGAATCGGGTTCTATAATCACTTGACCTTGAATCATTTACCGAATACCTCATTATATCTTGGACCAGCGTACAAACAGCACTATCCTACGGCTGTCTTCTTTAACCAAAATGACTTTGCGACGTTTTTATCTATTAGCTTTTTCTTATATGTGGCGTGCATGCGCCAAATGAAAAATGGTTATATCAAAGCGTTCGGATTACTAGGAGCCATCTTAGCGCTGTATCTTATTTTGTTAACAGAATCGCGCGCCAGCTTGCTTGGCATATTAGCTGGAGCGGCAATCTATGTATGGCTACTGATGCCTCGCTTTTTAAAAAAGTGGTCTATCATGGCAGCAGGCGGGCTTGGATTCATCTGTATCGCCATTTTTTCAGCCAAAATCTATTCTGTCTTTTATGACTTGTTTCTCGCTTCTCAGGTCGCTCATTCTTTTAGCGAACCACTTCCGTCCAACATTGCCCGTGCGAATTTAATCAAAAACGCCTGGCATTTCTTTACGAATTCATACGGTTTCGGAGTCGGAGCGGGCAATGTGTCTTATTACTTAGCTCACTTTTCTATCTTTGATACAGATCAGGTCGTGGAAGTTCACAATTGGCTGCTAGAGGTGATGACGAATTTTGGGTTTGCCGTCATGCTAGGTTATATCTCAGTGTATGCCTATCTCATGTTCTCACTGTACAAACAATACCAATTGGCTGACACGAGATCAGCCAAGATGATCATTGAAGGTCTATTTGCTGCCATGCTGAGCTTTCTCGTCTCAAGTATCAGTCCGAGTTCGGTCTCGAATTTATATTTCCACTGGGTGTTTCTAGGTCTAGTGATCGCAGCGGTCAATATCATGAAAAATAAACAGCGCTTCAAGCCGTGGGCAAACGTGTGATGCTGAGTTGTATGGCTACACTAGTGAAAAAGCAAATACGTCAATGTTGGGAGAATGAGCATGTCTGGTTTTATGTTAAGAATAGGGAAGCGAATGAAAAAATATATCGTCTGGCTTGTGCTGCTGCCTGTCGCATTAGCTGCTTTTGGTTTCTTTTTTGCCAAGGGGACAGTAGAACAGTCTAGTTACACAGCTGCTGTGACCTTGACGCTTGGGAAATATGACGACGGTGTGTATAACAATATGGAAGAAGTGACATCTCTATTAAAAAGTGATGCATTTCTGAATCAAGCACTCCGTGATGTAAAGGAAGAAGAAAGGCAGGATGTGAAAAATCGTTTGATTCTCACGAACCAGTCCGATACACAATTGCAGTTGTCGTTTACAGATGCTGATCAAGCTCGAGCTTTGGCGGTAGTGAAACAAGTGTCAGATACATTTTTAAAGCAGGACAAAGCCTTATTTACGAAAAGACAGCAAGTCATTGAAAGAAGACTATCCGCTCTTGAAGGTGAATCTGTCAGCAATGACTCCAAGGTCGATAAAGAACGATTTTTATATGAATTGGAATCGACAAAGCTGGGTATGAAGCAGGCAAAGATTGTCGATCCTGCCCAAGTGCTTGATGAAGGGAACAAAGGTATGTCAGCGAAAAAACGGGCATTGCTTGGACTTGTCATTGGCCTTAGCATCTCGCTTATGTTTGTGGTGTTACCTGAAGTGTTCAAAGAATCTTAATGATGAACTGGAGATGAGTCTTAGGTGAACAAACAACCGTTAGTATCAATTATTACACCGGCGTATAATGCGGAACGTTATTTAACGGATACAGTTCATTCCGTCCTTGCCCAAACCTATTCCAACTGGGAGCTGATCATTGCAGATGATTGCTCAACAGATGGCACAAGGAAGTTGTTAGGGGAATTAAGTCAGACGGACGACAGAATCAACGTCATTTATTTAGAGGAAAACGGGGGAGCCGCTATTGCTAGAAACACAGCCATCAAACAGGCGAAAGGCCGCTTTATCGCTTTTTTAGATAGCGATGATATGTGGAAACAGACAAAGCTCGAAAAGCAGGTCAAGTTTATGTTAGAAAATGATCATGCCTTTACTTTCACGGCATATGACATCATTTCAGAAAATGGAGAGCCGTTACAAAAAACCGTCACAGCGCCGGCTCAGTTGAACTACAATGAAGCTTTAAAAAATACGATTATCGGCTGTTTGACGGTGATGCTCGATCTTCAGCAAGTAGGACACGTTGAAATGCCAAACATTCGAACAAGGCAGGACTTAGCCACATGGCTTTCTATTTTAAAAAAAGGATTTACTGCCTATGGAATGAATGAGCCGCTCAGTGAATATCGCATCGTGGGAAACTCGATTTCTAGTAACAAGTGGAAAGCAGCGAAAAAAACATGGTTTGTCTACAGAGAAATTGAGCAGCTTCATTTTGTGAAAGCATCTTGGTGTTTTATGCACTATGCCACAAATGCTGTCAAAAAGCGCTTATAAACAGAAGGGAAAAAAGGTGATAAAGGTGAAAGCAGACTCGATCATACATGTGATTGTCGCAACGGGAGAATGGGGCCACGATGGCTTAAGGTACAGACGGCATCGACTGGCGGAATTTCTTGCATCTGACCCAGAAACGAAAGAGGTCATCTGGATATGCCCATCTGCCACTCGTCATTCAGCTCCCTTTCAGCCTATAACGGATCGAATGAAGCAAATGACCATTCCTGATGTTCTCAAGAGCAAGTTTTTTCGCTTTGGCCGTTATAAAGATATGTTTTATTTTCATAAATTATCTCCTCTTCTTGAGCATTTGCGTCAAGAAGAAAAGCAGGGCATAGCCGTCTGTTTATGGTATACGTTTCCGGGATTTCCGCTCTTATCTTCTTTATTTGAATGGAAACATATTGTGTATGATTGCAGTGACCTGTGGGGAGAGCCCATCAGCGGAAAAAACAACATTCTCTCTTATATGAGACAGCGAGTCATTGTAAAAGCTGAAAACCGCATTATTAAATATGCACACAGCATTACGTGCTCTTCACAATACTTACATGATCAAATCAAAAAAAGGCTCATGGGTGAACCGAAAGATGTCTTTACAGTCGAAAATGGCGTCGAGTATGATGTGTTTGCAAAAAGCAACCTCCCTAGCAGAGAAGACGTGCTAGAGGGAAGAGAGGGAACGGTTCTTGGCTTTATAGGTGGGATCAAGCCGAAGCTCGATTTTGACATGATCGCTCAAGCTGCTCGCATGCAGCCAGATTGGACATTTTTATTTGTCGGTCCGGATGGAACGAATGGAGATCCATCTTTTCAGCATGCACTCAAACTGCCCAATGTCATATGGACAGGAGCAGTCGCACCAGAAGAAGTGCCTGCTTATATGAAATTAATTGATGTAGGGATGATGCCATACAAACAGTCTCCTTACAATCAAGCGGTTTTTCCGCTCAAGCTGTATGAATTTTTAGCTGCCGGAATCCCTGTTGTTGGTTTAAATCTTCCATCAACGGAAAGGCTAAAAGAGAATGATGTGTATGAATATGTAGAGGGCGAAGATCCAGCTCTCTTCGTAGAAGCCTGCCAGAAAGTGATCAGTAAAAAAGATGACATGAAATGCAGACATCTAAGACAAAGCCGGGCAAAGAAAAAAGATTGGCACGCACTGTTCACAAACATGGTGGAATTAACGAATATTAAAGAAAACGCATAATTCATTCAGGATTGTGCGTTTTTATTTGTTTCTTCTTCTTAGGGGGAGCTTGTGATCATCCTATATTCAATTGTATAATGGAAAGAGCGGCCAATATACAAAATACAGATTTCAATTTAGAAGGAGACTGACCTATGGATTACGAACGCGCCTTATTAGCGTTTTTTGTCTCTCTGGCTACAGTTTTAATTGTGACACCAATCGTCAAAAAGTTTGCAATTAAGATTGGTGCAGTGGACCAGCCGAATAAACGAAAAGTTCATGATAGAGTAATGCCTCGAATGGGCGGTTTGGCGATTTTTATTGGGGTAGCGGCTGGAGCACTAGCAGGCGGGCTGTTTCTACATAATAAAATTACAGCTATATCAGTTGGCGCTGTACTCATCGTCATTTTAGGTATATTTGATGATAAATATAATTTAAGTGCAAAATTTAAATTTCTTGTGCAAGTTCTCGTTGCTTGCTTAATCGTGAGCACGGGCTTAAAAATGGACTTTTTCTCTGTTCCTTTCTTAACAGATCGACTGGAGTTAGGATGGATGGCATATCCCCTGACTGTACTATGGATTGTTGGGATTACAAATGCGATCAATTTAATTGACGGATTAGATGGACTGGCTGCCGGAATTTCGGTTATCGGTTTAACCACGATTGCCGTCATGGCATTTTCTGCGGACAAGATCCTGATTCTTTCGTTATCTCTTGTCGTCATTGGCAGTACCATCGGTTTTCTTTTTTATAACTTCCATCCAGCAAAAATATTTATGGGTGATACAGGGTCGTTATTTTTAGGCTATATGATCTCGGTCCTGTCACTTTTAGGATTGTACAAAAGTGTTACTTTGTTTAGTGTTGTTGTCCCTGTAATTATTTTAGGTGTGCCTATTTTTGATACGACCTTTGCGATCATAAGACGAATATTGAATAAACAGCCTATCTCAGCACCTGACAAATCACACATCCATCATCGACTGATGGCCTTTGGCTTATCACATCGAATGGCAGTGATTGTGATTTACATGATTGGTTTAGTCTTCAGCTTAAGCGCGATTTTGCTGACAAGTGCCACCATTTGGCTGTCATTGATCATCATCTTTTTACTGGTCATGTTTATGCAAGTTATCGCTGAAGTCACTGGTTTGGTGAACGAAGAGTTTAAACCATTTACGAAATTCTACAAACGTATGGTCAAAAGACAATAAAAAACAGCCCGCTTCCAAGGAACGGGCTGTTTTCCTATTATTGTCCTGATGTGCTGGTCGAAGGGGCCTGGGTATCGGCTGACCCTGTTGCATCAGAAGATGAATCGGTTTGTGTATTTGTTTCAGTTGAGGACGATGACTCAGCAGGAAGCTTTAAATGTGTCCTTAACTCATTTTGCACCTCAGCCAAGTTGGTTTGATCTGGCTCAAAGAAGTATGTTCGATTTGGTCCTAGATAAAGGTCTGATCCTTTAATAGATAATGTTTCAGTATCGTCTCCTTTGAAACCACTGTAAATTTGCTGTAGAGCAAGTCCTTCTGTGATGCGGAAGTTGGTTGTTATATGATCACTTACTTCTTTTGCGATATTATCCACGTTTGCAATGTTATGAGGTTTCGCCATTTGATCAATCATGGCACGTAAGATTTGTTTCTGACGATCGTTACGCCCGAAATCACCACGTGGATCTTGTTTTCTCATTCGCGCGTAAGCAAGTGCCTCTTCCCCGTTTAAATGCATATTCCCTTTTTTAAAGTAAATCTTTTTCGATTTTTTGACGTCACTTTTTTCATTGAAGTCAAATGGAACGTCTATATCGATTCCCCCAACTTCATCAATGACATCCTTAAAACCGTCAAAGTCCACTGTTGCATATTTGTCAATTGGGATATGCAAGAATTGTTCGACAGTTTCAATCGTTTCGTCTTTACCGCCTTTAGCAAATGCCGCATTGATCTTTACTTTATTTCCCGTTGTGTCACTAGCAAGCTGTACTCGTGTGTCACGGGGGATACTGACCATTTTCATCGTTTTATCCTGAGGATTAATCGTTGCGACGATGAGTGAATCTGAACGGCCGTGATCACCATTTGTGGCGTAATCCTCTATGCCAACAAATAGGACAGAGAAAGGTTTTTTCTTGATATCAATGACAGCATCACGGAGTTTCGATTTCTCCCCGCGCTCTAATTCATCATAAGTTTTGTCAGCAGCTTGGAGTGTATTCACAATCTTATAAACTGCAAATCCGCCCATGCAGATGAAGAGAAGCAAAAATAAGACCAGAATCCGTTTGAAAATCTTTTTCTTCTTACTCTTTTTCTTTCGTACACGCACTTTTACTCGTTGTGCCATTCATCTGTCTCCTTTATCGGACCAACGTCCTTTTCTAAATAAATCAATTCGCCTTCTTTAGTAACACTCTTTCCATTAGTCAACTCAGTCATCCATTCAATGAACTGCTCTGTTTGTGTTTCTTCTACATACGTTTCAAAAATCACATCTTCTGCATAATGGATGTCTTTTAGCTGAAAAGATGAGGCTCTAAGCTCATTCTCTACCTTTCCAAGCCATGTATAATCTATTGTTGTGTGCATCGTACGCATTAAACAGCGTTCTACCATACCAACATGATTGATTGCTTCAGACACAGATTTTCCGTACGCACGAATTAATCCACCGGCACCTAGCTTAATACCGCCGAAATAACGAGTGACGACAACAACTGTATCTTTCAGCTTGCGTTTTTTTAGCACTTCAAGCATGGGTACCCCTGCCGTACCACTTGGTTCACCATCATCATTTGCTTTTTGAATCAGATCATGTTCACCGATCAAATAGGCGGAACAATTATGAGTGGCGTTCCAATGTTGTTTTTTTATGGATTGTATAAAGGCTTGTGCTTCTTCTTCTGAGACAGCACGTTGTATATGACAAATAAAACGTGATTTTTCAATGACGATCTCATGCTCGCCACGGCTTTTTACTGTGAGATAGCGGTTCAGCAAAAGACATACCCTCCTGACAAGCAAATTGTAAGGCTAGAGAAAATTTGCATTGGTTTTAGAATTTTACAGCGTATTTTGTTATGATGATAGGAGCGGAAAAAGGGTCGTCATAAAAATTTCATGATTTATACGCATTCTTTCATTATAATTCGACATAAAATGCAGATCAATGACATTTATAATAAAAAAAGATGACATCACTGTTACGGGAGGGAAAAGCCATGACAACACCTAAAATGGATCCGAAGTTATTGGATTCAATCATCATGAAAATGCTAAGTACAGTTGATGGCAGTAAGGACGAAGTATTTAGAATCGGCGAACAGTCCCGTCAACAATATGAAAGCCTAGTAGAAGAGCTTAAGCAAATTAAACAGCAAGTCAACGAAGTAATTGATTTTGGGGATAAACTAGAAGTACATACGAGACATGCTAGAAATCGATTATCTGAGGTCAGCAGAAACTTCAACAAATTCAGCGAAGAAGAAATACGAGAAGCCTATGAAAAAGCACATAACCTGCAAGTAGAATTGACCATGATCCAGCAGCGCGAAAAACAGCTGAGGGAAAGAAGAGATGATCTCGAAAGACGATTGTTAAGCTTACAAGATGTCATTGAACGTTCAGAAACGCTTGTGAGCCAGATCACGGTCGTCCTCAACTACTTGAACCAAGATTTACGTCAGGTCGGTGTTTTACTTGAAGATGCTCAGGCAAAACAAGATTTTGGACTAAGAATTATTGAAGCCCAGGAAGAAGAGCGCAAAAGGGTATCACGAGAAATCCATGATGGACCTGCTCAGATGCTGGCAAACGTGATGATGCGTTCAGAACTAATTGAACGAATTTTTAGAGACCGTGGAACAGAAGAAGGATTTAAAGAAATTAGAAGTCTAAGACAGAATGTGCGAAATGCACTGTACGAAGTGAGAAGAATCATTTATGATTTAAGACCGATGGCTTTAGATGATTTGGGTCTCATTCCGACACTGCGAAAATACTTAAACACAATTGAAGAATATGATGGAAAAACCAAAATTACGTTCCAGTGCTTAGGTGATACTGAAAGCGAAAGAATTGCTTCTCAATTTGAAGTGGCACTATTTAGACTAGCTCAAGAAGCTGTCACAAATTCTTTAAAGCATTCTGAAGCTGAAGAAATCTCTGTGAAGGTTGAAGTGACGAAAGACTTTGTCACCTTAATTATCAAAGACGATGGAAAAGGCTTTGATATGAAGGATGTTAAAACAAATAAAAACAAATCCTTTGGGTTACTTGGTATGAAAGAGCGCGTAGACTTACTAGAAGGTAAAATGACCATAGACTCAAAAATAGGTCTAGGGACATTCATCATGATTAGAGTACCGTTAACATTACAAAATAAAATTGTAAAATAGAGACAAAAGACATATTGACCATAAAGTTCAGGTGTAGAACAATAAACATGGGGAGGCGTAGCTTGTGACTAAAGTAAATATTGTAATTATCGATGACCACCAATTATTCCGTGAAGGTGTCAAACGGATTTTAGATTTTGAACCTACTTTTGAAGTAGTTGCAGAAGGAGACGACGGTGACGAAGCTGCACGTATCGTAGAACACTATCATCCGGATGTTGTCATTATGGACATTAATATGCCGAATGTAAATGGTGTGGAGGCTACAAAACAGCTAGTAGAGCTTTATCCCGAATCAAAAGTCATTATCCTATCTATTCATGACGATGAAAACTATGTGACACATGCATTAAAAACAGGAGCAAGAGGCTACTTGTTAAAAGAAATGGATGCAGATACTCTCATTGAAGCAGTAAAAGTAGTAGCTGACGGAGGCTCTTATTTACATCCGAAAGTCACTCATAACTTAGTAAATGAATTCCGACGCTTAGCAACAAGCGGCGTTTCAGCACATCCACAGCACGAGGTATATCCTGAAATTCGCAGACCACTTCATATCTTAACAAGACGTGAATGTGAAGTTCTTCAAATGTTAGCTGACGGAAAGAGCAACAGAGGTATTGGTGAGTCGCTCTTTATAAGTGAGAAAACAGTCAAAAACCACGTGAGTAACATTTTGCAAAAAATGAATGTAAATGACCGTACTCAAGCTGTTGTTGTAGCAATTAAAAACGGCTGGGTAGAAATGAGATAATGTTCCGGACAAGTACTCCTTTTTCGCCTGTTTTTAGTTCTCTCACATTCAAGTTAGAGAGCAATGATAGGCAGGTAAGGAGTCTTTTTCGGATATAGCGGGCTTGCCTATTGATTAGGCAAGCTTTTTTGATTAGTATTATAAATCTAGTGAAAAACAATGATCATTCTTTTTAAAAAGCAACTTAACGGATAAGGAAGGTATTTAAGAATGAAAATAGCCGTTGTAACAGACAGTACTGCTTATATACCACAAGAACTACGTGATAAACATCATATTCATATGATCCCTCTGAATGTCATCTTTGGTACTGAATCATACCGTGAAGAAGTAGAAATGGATTGGAAGACATATTATGAAGAAGTCAAGAAACATAAAGATCTTCCAACAACCTCTCAGCCTGCTTTCGGTGAACTTATAGAATTATATGAAAAACTTAGCGAAACATATGATGCTGTGATTAGTATACATCTGTCAAGCGGAATTAGTGGAACATACAATAGTGCGGCCTCAGCGAATGAACTAGTTGACGGAATCGACATTTATCCGTTTGATACAGAGACTAGCTGTATGGCGCAAGGTTTTTATGTGTTAGAAGCTGCTGAAAAAATCCAAGATGGTGCTTCTCCAGAAGAAGTGATTTCCCATCTCAATTATCTGAAAGAAAATCAAAGAGCTTATTTTATGGTAGACGATTTAACTCATTTACAACGTGGCGGCAGATTAAATGGTGCTCAGGCTTTTATTGGAAGCCTCTTAAAGGTAAAGCCTATCTTGCATTTTGACAACAAGCTAATTGTCCCTTTTGAGAAGATTCGTACACGCAAAAAAGCCATTTCACGTATTTTTGAATTATTTGATGAAGATGCATCACGTGGTGTTCCAATGAGAGCAACTCTGATACATGGTAATAGAGAAGAAGAAGCAGATGAATTAATTGCGCACTTATTAGAAAAGTATCCTCATGTTGAATTTTATAAAAGCTACTTTGGTGCCGTGATTGGCACTCATCTAGGCGAAGGCTCTTTAGCACTTGGCTGGATCATCAGATAGATATCAAAATCCCCTTTTCTCATGGAAAAGGGGATTTGTTTTTCTATTTTTACAATTAGACGAAAGGCCTTCTCTTTGTACATAATGGGTCAACATGAATGGAAAGGTAGTGCGTGAAATTGAATCTGGAAAAAGCAATGGAACTCAGTCACAAGCTACAATCAAGGCACCTTCTTCCTGTTGAATGTCAATGTACACAGTCCGAATTGGAGTGGCTGGAGAATCAAGGATTTATCCATAGAACACCTGCTGTCGATAGGTTGGCGAGTGGTTTGATCTGCTGCCGGTGCGGTGTATCAAACAAGCGCTACTTTGCCCTCTCTCCGTGTGAAACATGTAAAAAAGACTGTGTATACTGTAGATCCTGCATCATGCTGGGAAAAGTAAGCGAATGTGGCTTTCTCTACGAATGGACGGGTCCACAAAAGAAAGAAACAAGACAAGTTGAATTAACATGGCAGGGAGAGCTTTCTAAAGGGCAAAAGAGAGCGTCCGATAGGCTAGTAGAAGCAATCCAAAACAAATTTGATCTGCTCGTTTGGGCTGTTTGTGGTGCGGGGAAAACGGAGGTGCTTTTTCAGGGAATAAAATATGCGCTAAATAACGGAATGAGTGTTTGTATTGCGACGCCTAGAACCGATGTTGTACTTGAGCTTGAACCTCGAATGAGAAAGGCATTTCAAGGACTGAATATAGCTGCACTTTATGGCGGGAGTTCTCAAAGATTTCAAATGGCACCGCTTATGATCGCTACAACCCATCAGCTAATGAGATATAAAAACGCCTTTGATGTCCTCATTGTAGACGAAGTCGATGCATTTCCTTATTCAATGGATGAACGGCTTCAGTTTGCTGTTTCAAAATCAATGAAAAAAACAGGAGTTAGAATTTACTTAAGTGCCACACCATCTAAAAAAATGCAAAAGGATGTTGCTCGTAGACAATTAGAAGCGATCAAAATTCCTCTGCGCTTCCACCAAAAACCGTTGCCTGTCCCAACATTTCAATGGGTTGGAGATTGGAAAAAGAAATTAAAAAGAAATCGGCTTCCAGCATCTACAATGAACTGGCTGCATGAACATATCACAAAGAAAAAAAGAGTGTTACTCTTTGTTCCTTCTATTTCTACTATGAAGAAGGTAACTCATATTCTTCAAGTTCAAGATGTTAATGTACAGGGTGTTTCTGCGGATGATCAAGAAAGGAAGCAAAAAGTCCAGCATTTCAGAGATCATAGGTACGATGTATTGGTTACAACAACTATTCTAGAAAGAGGCGTTACCATTCAAGATGTTCAAGTGGGCGTATTAGGTGCGGAATCTCCTATTTTTACAGAAAGTGCACTTGTCCAAATTTCTGGTAGAGCAGGGAGACATCCAGATTTTTTTAATGGAGACGTGTACTTTTTTCATTTTGGTTTAACGAGAAGTATGAAACAAGCAAAGAAACATATCGTAAAAATGAATAATACAGCTGAAAAAGAGTTTTCTGAAAAATAGTGTGGGTTCAACTAAATCATGGTACATTATATTCACAAAACACAAATGGCAGGAGAGACAAAATATGCTACTCAACGCAAAAGAAATACTACTTAAAGAAATTCTCTATCAATATCTCAACCAATTAAACATGATTTGTCATTGTGAAAAATGTATAGAAGATGTATTGGCCATTTCTCTAAATCAAGTGAAACCGCAATATATAACAGATATCGATAAAATATCCTACAGTAAATCCGAGATGGTGGATAAACAGAAAAATACGGCGATGCTCGTCATTCTGACAGAAGCTGCTTCAACGGTCACTACATATCCAAGGTGCGAAAATCATTTGCCGTTGAACAAAGAAAATCGTTGATTTGTCTAATTTGTGAGAGCCATTTTGTGGCTACTTTTACATGGAAATCATTCCTACTATTAAATGAAGATCGTTTATGTGTAGCATGTAAGAACCACCTGATGAAGATTCAAGGTCCTACTTGTCCTAAATGCGGAAGAGCCCAATCAAATGATCAATTGTGTCAGGATTGTTCAAGGTGGAATAAACGACGGGATTTTGCTGAGATTCTTGTGATGAATCGATCTGTTTATGCTTACAACGACTTTATGAAAGATATTCTAGCTCGATTTAAATTTCGAGGTGATACGGCTTTAGCTGATCTATTTAAAAAAGATGTACAGTCAGCGTTTAAACGTTCTTTTTCAATCAAAGAACCGGTCCTTGTCCCAATTCCTTTGAGTAAAGAGAGATTAAAGGAAAGAGGATTCAATCAGTCAATGATGCTTGCTTCCATGATTGGCGGACCTATATTGGAGCCACTTATAAAAGTACATCAAAGTAAGCAGTCTAAGAAAAGAAAAAATGAACGTTTACATCAACAGAATTTGTTCCAATTAAGGCAGGCAAACCCGATCGTTCTAAAGGATATCATATTAATCGATGATATTTATACAACTGGGGCGACAGTCTATCATGCAGCAAAAATTTTAAAAGACGCAGGCGCCAAAAGTGTTTCCTCTTTTACGTTGATTCGTAGTTAAAAATCATGACAATCAACCGATATTAAGAAAAGAAAATAACGTAAGGGGTTTTGGTTATGAATCAATTGGCAAACTGTCCACAATGTAATCAGTTATTTTTAAAAACCACCATCCAAACGGTTTGTAACAAATGCTTTGAAGAAGAAGAACGTTCTTTTGATATCGTTTATAAATTCTTGCGTAAGCAAAGTAATAGACAATCAACCATTGCTGAAATAGTAGACGCAACAGAAGTTGATGAAGAATTAATCCTGAAATTTATCCGTTTGAAAAGACTTCAAATTAGTCAATTCCCTAATATCAATTATCCTTGTGAAAGATGCGGCCAACCGATCAGGAAAAACAAGCTGTGTAGCCATTGTGAAAAGGATATAAAGACGCAAATCAGCCAAATGGACCAAGAAGAAGAGCGTAAAAGGGAGATTGAATCTAGGAAAAAAGACACCTATTATGCCATTAATCCTAAAAACGACTGATTCCCTAAACTAAGTTGCAGTTTGGTCGATAAAATGGATAGAATCAAGACAGACTGTAACGGAAAGCGAGAGGAATCCCGTGAAAATTAATCGATATGGAACACAACCAGTAAATCCTTACAAGAAAACATATGAGAAACAAACGTTGCAATCGAATCAAGCAAAATCAACTGACAAAGTCGAAATTTCTAAAAAGGCAATCGAAATGCAAAAGGTGCCGAATATCATGAAAGAACGTCAAGATAAAATAGACCAAATTAAAAAAAGCATTGAAGCCGGAACATATCAAGTAGATACCAAAGGCATTGCAGATAAAATGTTGAATTTTTATAAACAACAATAACAAAAGGGAGTAGCGTGAATGTCAGTAAAAATAATGATTGAAGAACTGCACCGTCTCTACGGATTACATGAACAGCTTCTAAAGCTGTCTAAGAATAAAACAGAAATGCTGAAAAATAATGAGATCGATGCTCTTTCAGAGGTTCTGAACCTTGAGCAAAAATATATTCAGGCCATTTCACAATTAGAAGAAAAGCGGATTGAAGCAGCAGTTCAATTTTTACAAAGTGATCAATCGCCGACAATCACCGCATGTATCGAAAAAGCTACAGGAACGGATCAAGAAGAGCTTATTTCGTTATATGAGAAGCTGAATGACATCATGGTGGAACTGAAAGATGTAAACGAACTGAACAAACAGCTTATTCAGCAGTCACTTCAATTTATTTCACTGACATTCGATCTTGTGAATCCTAACAAAGAAAATATGAATTACGGACAAAATGGTCTTGAGAGTTCAAAGCCTAAACAGCATAGGGCTTTGTTTGATTCAAAGGCGTAAACAAGGAGGATATCTATGGGTTCTACATTCATGGGACTAGAAACGGCAAAAAGAGGAATCACAGCCCAGCGTGCAGGGCTTTATGTCACATCAAACAACGTATCCAATGCAAATACTGATGGCTATTCAAGACAGAGAGTTACCTTTAAAGCAGAGAATCCTTACCCAGTGATTTCTGTTTATGATGGCAAGACATATGGCCAAATGGGGACAGGTGTCCAAGTTGGAACTGTTGAAAGAATTCGAGACAGCTTTTTAGATCTTCAGTATAGAGATCATAACAATAACTTGTCTTATTATGCGACGAAGTCTGATGCTCTTTCACAAATGGAAGGAGTGATGAATGATTTAACAGATGAAGGCTTGAATAGAGCCTTTGATAATCTCTGGAAATCATTACAAGTCTTATCAGAATCGAAAAATGCTGATACTGCTTCAGCCCGTACAGTTGTTAAGACAAGTGCTCAGGCTTTAGTAGATCAATTCCGCCTGCTAAATTCTTCTTTAACAACGATACAAAAGAATTTAAAAACTGAACTCGATTCAACGGCAAAAAATGTGAACACCCTATTAACTCAAATTGATGAAGTGAATAAACAGATTGCAACCGTTGAGCCAAATGGTTATCTTCCCAATGATCTTTATGATACGCGCGACGCTCTTATAGATCAGCTTTCCTCACTTGTTGATATTAAAGTGAGCTACAACCCTTCTGGAGGAAATGCTCTGGAAATTGCTGAAGGAACCGTTAACATCGACATTATCGGTGCTAATGGACAATCTGCTGGAACGATTTTAAATGGCATTACTAATGAAAAATCTGAATTGCAACTTTCCTATGATAATACGACAGGACTTGTTAACTCACTCCAATTTGGAACGACAACCATCGCAGCTGATCAATTACAAGTGAATGGTAAAGTAAAAGCACTTGTTGAGGCGTATGGCTACATGTCTAATGGAGATGAAAAAGGCATGTACCCGGATATGCTTGCTGAGCTGGATGAAGTAGCAAAAGTATTTATGGATGCTTTTAACGATGTCCATAAGCAAGGGTACACGTTAAATGGCACAAGTGGACAAGACTTTTTCGATATTGAGAATAACAATGATTTGAATAAAGGCTTGGCAGCCCGTATCAAAGTGAGTGACGTGATTTTAGCATCGACAGATAACATTGCTGCATCTCTTAATCAAACGCAAGGTGATGGTTCGAATGCTACGAAATTAGCCAATATTCAAAATTTAAAGCTTGCAATCGGCGGCAATACCACAACGATTCAGGATTACTATCAGAATGTCATTGCTGAAATGGGGATACAAGCTAAAAAGAACATGACCCTTGAAAGCAGTTCAGCAGCTCTTGTGAATTCAGCCAATGAACGCAGGATGTCAACTAGTGCTGTATCTATTGATGAAGAAATGACGAACATGATCCAATTCCAGCATGCGTATAATGCAGCAGCAAGAATTATGACGATGCAAGACGAAGTATTAGATAAAATAATAAACGGCATGGGAGTCGTAGGAAGGTAGGGTAACTGATGCGAGTCACGCAAAGTATGATTTCTCAAAATTCACTTCGAAATATTAGTAAAAGTTATGAAAAACTCTCTAAAATTAATGAGCAGGCACAATCTGGAAAACGTTTCACAAAAACGTCTGATGATCCTGTGGCAGCAGTGAAAAGTCTTCAATATAGTACAGCCATGTTTCGAAATGAGCAATACCAAACTAATTTAAATGAGGCACGAAACTGGATTGATACATCTGAAACAAGTGTCACTGAAATAATTGATATCATGTCAAATATACGAGATAAAGTACTCGATGCGGCCAATGGAACAAAACAGCCAGAAGATTTAGCTGCTATCGGAGTGGAAATTGGTCAGATGAAGAATCAAATCATTGATGCAATGAACACGCAGATGTTAGGTAAGTTTGTTTTTAATGGGACGAATACCAATGTTAAACCAGTTGTAGAGAATGCAGATGGTACGTTTACATTTAACTTTGAAAACTATACAGATGCAAACGTGGTTCAGTCGAACATTTCTGATGGAATCACATTAAATGTGAATTCAAATCCTCTTTCAGCTTTTGGTGGGCAATCTGCCAGTGGTCAAAATGTCATTGAAATGCTGACTGATTTAGAAAACTCATTAAAAAATGGAACGTTTACAAATTCAGATGATGCATTAGGAAATATCGATCAGTTTAAAGAAGTGATGAGTGCTGAGCGTTCAGATCTTGGGGCTAGATCCAATCGTATCGACTTAGTCGGGAGCCGTTTGACTTCGCAATTTGAAGTGCTGAAAAAGGCTAAATCAGATGCCGAAGATGTAGAAAGTGAAAAAGCCATTCTTGATCTTCTTCAACAAGAGACTGTGAATAGAGCTGCTTTAGCGACGACAGCTAAAGTGATTCAGCCATCCCTTGTCGATTTCTTAAGATAAGAAAGAGCATCCGTTGGGTGCTTTTTTGCATCATGGAGGTGAACCTATGCAAATCCCTAGATTGTTAATGGAGCAAACTTATGCAAAGCTGCAAATGTCGACAACCCCTTCCAAGCAAGAAGTAGAGCAGCCAAGAGCGGATCTTGACATTCAGCAGCCAAGAGCTGTCATGAATATCACAAGGACACCGTCGAAATTAACCATAGATCAAACCGAGGCATTTGCCGATATGGATATTAAGTCGATTTTTAGGCGTTCAGAGGAATGGGCGGCTGAGGGGAAACGTGCGATTGGAGAAGGAATGGGGCGTAGAGCGGAAGAAGGAAGTGAACTCATCAAGATCGAGAATGGTGGGAATGCGATTGCTGAGTTTGCGAAAATCAACGGCAGTCCTCCAGCAAAACAATTCAACATCGGTGTGATTCCTTCATTTTTTAGTGTGAAAATTCATTATGAGCCATCTGAACTTAAAATTGATGTGGAGCCGCAAAAAGCTATTATAGAGGCAACACCTCATAAACCAATTGTTAACTACCAGCCAGGTAAAGTTCATATTGATATGTTACAATACCCAGAATTAAAAATAGAAGTTGACGAAACAGGTCAAAATGGTGATAAGGTATAGTTAAGAAAAATGAAAAAGGTCGTGAATTATGATCATTCAAACAAAATACCATGGCGAAGTGACGATTAAAGAGGAGCAAATCATTCACTTCTCTAATGGGATACCAGGATTTCTGGATCAAAAACAATTTGTCATTTTACCTTTATCAGAAGAATCCCCATTTTTAGTTCTCCAATCTTTGGAAAATACAGAACTAGGCTTTATTGTCAGCAGCCCATTTTTGTTCTTCAATCAATATGAATTTGACTTAGAAGAATCGGTTGTAGACATTCTTGGGGTAGAAGATGCCAATGATGTGGAAGTCATGGTTATTTTAACAATGGGATCTTCTATTGAAAAAACGACAGCCAATTTAAGAGCGCCTATTATTGTGAATCGGAAAAACATGAAAGCCAAGCAGGTCATTTTGCATGATTCAGCCTATCATACAAAACATTTGCTAGAGGTGGCTTCCTCATGTTAGTTCTATCTCGTAAATTAAATCAATCGATTCAAATAGGCGACGATATTGAAGTTAAAATTATTGCGATTGAAGGCGACCAAGTAAAAGTCGGAATTGAGGCTCCTAAGCATATTGATATTCACAGGAAGGAAGTATACCTGTCTATTCAAGAAGAAAACAGCCGTGCTGCTAGCTTGTCCTTTGATCTACTTTCTCAATTATCCTCACAAAAAAAGTGAGGATTTTTTTATCCTATTTGTCTATCCTCCTCCGTGTGAAACCGTAGAAGTACATCATCTATATGAAACTTTAACAAATCGGGCCATCTATATTTAATTTAATAATTCAAAGCCGATATAAAAGATAGATCAAAGCACAGGAGCTGAATAACTATGTCTGTTGGTAAGTTGACTTCGCTAGAGCCACTGATTGATGCATTTCAAACCCGTGTTACGAATCATCAAAATGACAATGCAAACACTGATTTACAAGCAAATGGAAAAGTCGTTTCAAAAGAAGAAATTGAGAAAACGCTTCAAGGAGCAAATAAGCTGATTGAACCTACTCAATTTCATCTTCAATTTGAATTGCATGAAAAACTCAATGAATATTATGTCAAAGTCGTAGATAACCAAACCGAAGAAGTCATTAGAGAGATTCCTTCCAAAGAATGGCTTGATTTCTATGCGGCAATGACAGAGATTGTCGGTTTATTTGTCGATAAAAGAATGTAATTGAAGGGAGAACATAAACCATGGTTAATCGAATTACTGGATTTTCTAATGTATTTGATATTGATGAAATCGTCTCAAAGTTAATGAAAACTGAGCAAGCACCTCTTGATAAAATGACACGTCAGAAACAAACACTTGAATGGCAAAGAGACAGCTATCGCGAGGTCAATTCAAAGGTCAAAGAATTAGATGATCTCATTGCCAAACTAAATTTAACATATCCGAGTACTTATGGCGCAAAAAAGGTCACTAGCTCCAATGAATCTGCTGTCACAGCAACTGGCTCAACAAATGCTACCTCTGGCTCGATTAATGTGACCCAACTAGCGACAGCATCCGTATTCAAATCTTCTAGTCCATCTGGATTTACTGCTTCAAACGGTACGTTTACGTTTGAGGTGACGACACCAGATTCTACAACACCTAAAACAGTTACCATTAATACAACTGATACAGATACCCTTGATTCAATCGTGTCAAAATTGAACAACGCTCAACTAGGTGTCACGGCTTATAAAGGCCAGATCTTTGATGGAACCAACTACGTAGATACGATCGCTCTGACTTCGCGTACGACTGGTGAAGGTGTCAGTATTAAGGCAGCAGATGGCAATTCTGCTTCATTTTTAACGCAATTAGGATTCCAAGTGGATGGAGATAATAAATTAGTTGCGACTACTCAAGGGCAGAAAGCGCAATACGAAATTAATGGTCTCAAAATGGAAAATAACAATAATACCTTCACGCAGGCTGGTATCACATATGAACTTAAAGGAACAACAGATAAGCCTGTCAGTTTGAACGTTTCAACAGATGTCGATGCCATCTTTGATAAAATCAAACAATTCGTTGATAAATACAATGAACTTGTTGAAGAGATCAATGGTAAAGTCAATGAAAAAAGAAATAGAGACTACTATCCATTAACAGCTGAAGAGAAAAAAGCCATGTCTGACAAAGAAGTCGAGCTATGGGAAACGACTGCGAAGTCAGGCTTGTTGAGAAGTGATTCAATTTTACGATCTGGTGCATCTAAATTAAGAAGTGATTTTTATGTTGATATTACGACAAGTGATGGGAATAAAATTCACATGACACAAATCGGAATTGCCACTTCAGATAAATATAAAGATGGCGGAAAGCTTGTCATTGATGAACCGAAGCTAAGAAAAGCTATTCAAGAAGACCCACAAAAGATTAGTCAAATATTTATGTCAGGTTCGCTAAATGTAGATTCAAAAGATAAAGATAAAGCGCAGCAGCAATATAAAGAACAAGGAATCATTCATCGTATCAAAAATTCCTTATCAGCCTTCTCGAAGAGCATTCAGACAAAGGCTGGTAGCACAACGATGGCATCAAAAGAATACGGACTTGGTAAGGACCTTGATTCTTTGACCGAACGAATGAGTACATTCCAAGATCGTTTAAAAATGGTGGAAGCTCGTTACTACAAAAAGTTTAACGCCATGGATAGTGCGATTCAAAAGCTAAACAACCAATCTGGCTATCTTTCTCAACTGCTTGGACAATAATTGGAGGTTTATAACATATGGCAATTCAGAACCCTTATGCCGCCTATCAGAAAAATTCTATTGAGACCGCAACACCGGCCGAGTTAACGCTTATGCTTTATGAAGGATGCTTAAAGTTTATTAGACTAGCAAAGCATGGCATTCAAAAAGAAGATGCTGAAATGAGAAACTTGAACCTGAAAAAGGCTCAAAACATCATCCAAGAATTAAATGTCACCTTAAATCGTACGTATGATGTATCAAAGAGCATGGCAAGTATGTATGACTACATCTATCGAAGACTGATTGAAGCCAATCTGCAAAATGACGAAGAGATTCTGAATGAAGTAGAGCAATATGTGACTGATTTCCGAGATGCTTGGAAGGAAGTCATTCAAACCGATCGAAAAGGGCGTCACCACTCTATTGGGGGATCTCTATGAGTATTGTGGACCAACTGCACGACCAAACGTTAAAAATGGCAGCGGAAATAGAGACCAATCCGCAAAGCGAAACACTCGTTGAAGACTTTGATGCTTTTTTAGTTGAGAGAGACGAACTAATGAGAGACATTCAACATGAGCTTTCCGTTCAAGAAAAAGAGAAAATCAAAGAAATCATTCAAACAGATCAACTGATGGCCAAGCAATTAACGGAGATTCAAAATGGGATTAAGGCAGATATTCAAGCCATTCAACGTAAGAAAACAAAACAGCTGAATTATCAAAATCCGTATCAGCCCATGACAAGTGACGGCGTATACTACGATAAACGGAAATAAATAGGTGAGACCTGTGGCGTATCGTTCAGATGACTATATTTTATTAACCACATATTATGACCTTCTATATACGATAGAAGAGAGTCTAAAATATTTAGATGAAATTGAGAAGGATTTCGCTAAAACAGAAGGGGATCGGATCTTTAATGATCTGATCCATGCCTTCTTTCATTTAGAGACAACACACCCGCTTCTGCTTTCAATTATTGAAAGTGAGCACTTTGCCAAGACGATTCGATCGTTTGACCAAATTTTTTTAAGTTTCGATATACTAGCTTTCTATACATTCCCTTCAAATCACTTCCAGTCATTCCTTACATCATATTTTATACCTGAATATAGAAAGTGGATGGATGAAATACATGCCTGTATGAGGCCGTATGTCATTCATTAATTTTTGTTCAATTCAGACCATTCGGAGGAATTTATGAGACTAAAAAATCAATTTTTATTTGGGCTTATTGTCATATGTGTATTGTTTGTCAGTATTTTAGGATTTTCTAGCTTTATCTATTACAAAACAGATCAATCATATAAAGCACTCCTCACCAAAGAAGTAAAGCTGTACCAGACCTCACTGGAATTAGAGGCACTGCTGCAAAAGCAGGAAGCACAAATTAAAACGTATGTGGTTGTTCAGGATAGGAAAGTCTCACAAAATATTGAAGATACCTATGTTGATATTAATAAAAAAACAGGTGATGCTTTAAAACTGAGTACAGTCAAACAAGCAAAAAAATTGTTAGAAAAGATTTCTCAGAAGAATGAGCTTTATTATGAATCCACGAAAAGGCTATTTATCTCATTGAATACTAACAATCAAAAAGAATTCAACACCCGCCTCAGTCAAGAATTACAACCTATCGAACAAGAAATACATACCTTTACAAAAGAATTTGCTCAAACACAATTGAAACAGCGTGATCAAAAAATCAGTCAGCTCAATGAAGAAAGTAACCAATTATTGCTGACGCTCATTCTCGTTAGCGCAGCGATTATAGTCGGCTTTTTAGTCATTGGCACAAGGTTTGTTCATCGTATGACAAAACCGATTGTCTCTGTCACACATGCAGCAAGAAGAATGGCAGATGGTGACCTCACACTTGAAGAGATTGAAGTAACCTCTAAAAATGAAATTGGCCAGCTCGGTACGGCTTTTAACCAAATGACAGCTCATTTGCGTCAGCTCATCTTACAGGTGCAAAACGGGTCAAGGCAATTAGCTGATTCTGCTGCTCAATTTGAAGAAACCATCAGTCAAACCATTTCGGCTAGTGAACAGACGTCTAGCTCGATTGAACAGGTCAGTGAAGCTTCACGTGAACAATCTGATGCAGTAGGAAAAGTAGCTTCGGCGATTCAAGAAGTTTCGACTGGTATGCATAATGCGGCTGAACATACGTCTGATGTTTCGGGTCACTCAATTTCAGTGACTGAAAAGGCTGAAGAGGGCGCATCCCTCATTCAACAATTTGTGAAACAAATGAGTTCTATTAAGGAATCTGTGAATGAACATCATTCTACAATGGCCAATGTACAAGTACAGTTTACCGGTATTCAAGGCCTGCTGGGGAATATTCATGCCATTGCAGATCAGACAAATTTACTTGCTTTAAACGCAGCCATTGAAGCAGCAAGGGCTGGGGAACATGGACGAGGTTTTGCGGTTGTTGCAGATGAAGTCAGAAAGCTGGCGGAAGAATCAAGTCAGCTGACTGATCAAATTAGTCAGTTACTCGCCAACGTGAACAAAGATACTGAAAGATCGTCTCAATCTATGACGAAAGTGGAACGAGATGTAGCAGAAGGTGTGAAAGTATCGCAATTGTCTGAACAGAGCTTTCAAGAAATTCTGGAATCCATCCGTGATATCTCGATGAAAGCAGAGGAGCTTTCTGCCACGACAGAGCAAATCTCAGCTAGTACAGAAGAAATTTCTCAAACAGTTGGTGTGATAGAAGAAGGAGCCAAGCGAAATTCTGAGGAAACAGAGTACATGTCGGCGGCTGTTGAAGAATCACTAGCGGCGAATGAGGAAATGAAAGCAGCTGCGGAAGATTTAAAATCTTTGTCTCAATCACTGAAAACATCTATTTCATCTTTCAAGATTTAACAGCGCCATGGTCTTTTTCAAGAATCAATCGAATATATATTCATCACCTATCAAGTAAAAGCTGAAGCACCGCAGGATTCGACAAATTTCAATAAAAATTCACATTTTTTTTACGTTTGAGCAGGAGAAAAGGAGGGAAAAGTAGAAATAAGTTTACATATCCTTAATTTTAAAGGAGGCGTTCTTTACATGAATTACAATGTCCGAGGAGAAAACATCGAAGTAACACCTGCACTAAGAGATCATGTCGAGAAAAAAATTGGAAAGTTGGAGCGTTATTTTGAGTCAGATGTTGATGCTTCAGTCAACGTGAACTTGAAATTTTACAACGATCAAGAATCTAAAGTTGAGGTTACCATTCCAATGACTGATCTAGCACTTCGAGCAGAGGTGCATAATGAGGATATGTACAATGCAGTAGACCTAGCAACCAGTAAATTAGAACGTCAAATTAGAAAACATAAAACGAAAGTGAACCGTAAATTCCGTGAGCAAGGTGCGAAAAAGCATTTATTTGCTGGAGGAAACGGTGCTTCCGAAGTAGCAGTTCAAGATGACGAAGAAATTGATGAAACAGAAATCGTCAGACAAAAACGCTTCAATCTAAAACCAATGGATAGCGAAGAGGCCATTCTCCAAATGAACATGTTAGGTCACAGTTTCTTTGTCTTCACAAATGCTGAGACAAATTTGACCAATGTGGTATACCGCCGAAATGACGGTAAATACGGACTCATTGAGCCGAACGCTTAATCATTCGTTCCTTTTGATCCGAAAATGACCTAAAAAAAAGTAAACCCGTTCCCTTCATAAGGGGCGGGTTTTTTGTGCTAAATCATTGCAAATTCTTTGGAAATCAAGGAAGGTATGGTATGATAAATGCAGGTAAATATGGACCTGTCAAACTTTTGGACATGCCGAAAAATTGCATGAAATAGAGGAGCGTTATTATATGCTTGGAATCTTAAACAAAGTGTTTGATCCTACGAAACGTACGATCAGCCGATATGAAAAAAAGGCAAATGAAATCGAAGCTCTCGCTCAAGATTTCGAGAAATTATCTGACGAGGCTTTACGAAATAAAACGATCGAATTTAAAGAAAAACTTGAAAAAGGACAATCTGTAGACGACCTTTTGGTTGAAGCATTTGCAACGGTTCGTGAGGCTTCCCGCCGCGTGACAGGAATGTTCCCATTTAAGGTGCAGCTCATGGGGGGGATCGCCCTACATGAAGGGAATATCTCTGAGATGAAAACAGGTGAAGGGAAAACGTTGACATCAACGATGCCTGTTTATTTGAATGCTCTTTCTGGAAAAGGCGTCCACATTGTGACAGTCAACGAATATTTGGCAAGCCGTGATGCAGAGGAAATGGGCAAGATTTTCGAATTTCTTGGATTAACGGTTGGCTTGAACTTAAACAGTTTAGACAAAGATGAAAAAAGAGAAGCGTACGCTGCTGATATCACGTATTCAACAAACAATGAGCTTGGCTTTGATTATTTACGAGATAACATGGTGCTGTATAAAGAGCAAATGGTTCAAAGACCACTTCATTATGCCGTCATCGATGAAGTTGACTCCATCTTAATTGATGAAGCGAGAACACCTCTTATTATTTCTGGACAAGCTGCAAAATCGACGAAACTTTACGTACAAGCAAATGCCTTTGTTCGTACGTTAAAAATAGAAGACGATTTCACTTATGATATTAAAACAAAAAGTGTACAGCTGACTGAAAGCGGAATGACGAAGGCGGAAAAAGCATTCGGCATTGAGAACTTGTTTGATGTCAAACATGTCGCTCTTAACCACCATATCGCGCAGGCTCTTAAGGCACATGTTGCGATGCAAAAAGACGTTGATTATGTTGTGGAAGATGGTCAAGTCGTCATCGTTGACTCCTTCACAGGACGTTTAATGAAAGGACGTCGCTATAGTGAAGGTCTGCACCAAGCCATTGAAGCAAAAGAAGGTCTTGAAGTGCAGAATGAAAGCATGACACTTGCAACCATTACGTTCCAGAACTACTTCCGTATGTATGAAAAGCTATCTGGTATGACAGGTACAGCGAAAACGGAAGAAGAGGAATTCCGTAACATTTACAATATGCAGGTTGTCACAATCCCAACCAATAAACCGGTTGTGCGTGATGACAGACCTGATTTAATTTACCGCACGATGGATGGCAAATTTAAAGCAGTAGCTGAAGACGTCGCACAGCGTTATATGACAGGACAGCCGGTCCTTGTCGGAACTGTTGCGGTTGAGACATCTGAATTAATTTCAAAACTGCTTAAAAATAAAGGCATCCCACATCAAGTGTTAAACGCGAAAAACCATGAGCGTGAAGCACAAATTATTGAGGAAGCTGGACAAAAAGGTGCCGTCACAATTGCGACAAACATGGCGGGACGTGGAACAGACATCAAGCTTGGCGAAGGTGTGAAAGAACTAGGCGGTCTTGCTGTTATTGGGACAGAGCGTCATGAATCACGCCGTATTGATAACCAGCTCCGTGGTCGTTCTGGTCGTCAAGGAGACCCAGGGATTACTCAATTCTATCTCTCGATGGAAGATGAATTGATGCGCCGATTTGGTGCAGAGCGGACAATGGCGATGCTTGATCGCTTCGGTATGGATGACTCTACTCCAATTCAAAGTAAAATGGTTTCAAAAGCTGTTGAATCTTCTCAAAAACGTGTTGAGGGGAATAACTTTGATTCCCGTAAGCAGCTTCTGCAATATGATGATGTTCTTCGTCAACAGCGTGAAGTCATTTACAAACAGCGTTTTGAAGTCATCGATTCTGATAACTTGAAATCGATTGTGATCAATATGATTCAATCGTCTATTGAGCGGGCTGTTGGATCTTACACGCCGAAAGAAGAACTTCCAGAAGAATGGAAACTAGATGGTCTTGTTGAATTAATTAACACGAACTATTTAGATGAAGGTGCCATTTCGGTCAAAGATATCTTCGGTAAAGAAGCAGATGAGATCACCGAATTCATCATGGAGCGGATTAAAGAGAAATATGATGCAAAAGAAGAGACATTTGGCGATGAACAAATGCGTGAATTTGAAAAAGTCATCGTTCTTCGTGCAGTAGATTCGAAGTGGATGGATCATATCGATGCAATGGATCAGCTGCGTCAAGGAATCCATTTACGTGCATATGCACAAACCAATCCGCTTCGTGAGTATCAAATGGAAGGATTTGCGATGTTTGAGCATATGGTCGCTTCAATTGAAGATGACGTCGCTAAATATGTGCTAAAATCAGAAATCCAAAACAACCTAGAACGTGAAGAAGTCGTTCAAGGACAAACAACTGCTCATCAGCCTCAAGAAGGCGATGAGGAGAAAACAGTGAAGAAAAAGCCGGTGCGTAAAGTAGTGGATATCGGAAGAAACTCACCATGTCACTGCGGAAGCGGCAAGAAATATAAAAATTGTCATGGGAAGACAGAATAAGTAATGGAAAGAGGTGAAAACCTCTTTCTATTCATGTCAGCCCCCATACATCTATGAGGTGAAGGATATGGAATTAGTAGAAATTAGACAAGAGCTTGAAAATATGGCTAGCAGGCTAGCTGATTTTAGGGGGTCTCTTTGACCTCGATACAAAAGAAGCGAAAATTGCAGAGCTTGAGGCCACGATGTCAGAGGCTGACTTTTGGAATGACCAGCAAAAAGCGCAAGGTGTCATTAATGAAGCCAATGCACTGAAGGATTATGTGAATACATATCATGAGCTCAGTGAATCTCATGATGAGCTGCAAATGACGCATGATTTATTAAAAGAAGACTACGATGAGGATCTTCATGCAGAACTTGAAAAAGAACTGAAGAACTTAACAAAACAATTTAACGAGTTTGAATTGCAGCTTCTTTTAAGTGAACCGTATGACAAAAACAATGCCATTCTTGAGCTTCACCCGGGTGCAGGTGGAACGGAATCACAGGACTGGGGATCGATGCTCCTCAGAATGTATACCCGCTGGGCAGAGCGCAGAGGCTTTAAGGTCGAAACACTTGATTATCTTCCTGGTGATGAAGCAGGAATTAAGTCTGTGACATTACTGATTAAAGGACATAACGCTTACGGTTACTTAAAAGCAGAAAAAGGTGTCCATCGTTTAGTCCGTATTTCTCCATTTGATTCATCTGGCCGTAGACATACATCTTTCGTTTCCTGTGATGTCATGCCAGAATTTAATGAAGAAATTGATATCGATATTCGTACAGAGGATATTAAGGTGGATACGTATCGTGCAAGTGGTGCAGGGGGGCAGCACGTCAATACGACGGACTCTGCGGTTCGTATCACACACATCCCAACAAATGTCGTCGTGACGTGCCAAACGGAAAGATCCCAAATCAAAAACAGAGAACGTGCAATGAAAATGCTGAAGTCTAAGCTTTATCAAAAACGGATCGAAGAACAACAGGCGGAATTGGATGAAATCAGAGGAGAACAGAAAGAAATTGGCTGGGGAAGCCAAATTCGCTCGTATGTTTTCCACCCATATTCTCTTGTGAAAGACCATCGTACCAACACGGAGATGGGAAATGTTCAAGCGGTGATGGATGGAGATTTAGATTCCTTTATCGATGCGTATTTACGTTCAAAATTATCATAAAAACTCGGCTTCTTGCCGGGTTTTTTTAATTGTGAGAAAATATAATGAATATAAAGGAATACATATACCATACTGACTCTATATCCTTTGTATGATGAAATTAGCAATTAAAGGGGGAAATAATTTGGGATTAAAACCATTACAAGAGACGTGGGATTTAGATGCCTTTTTTAAAGGAGGCAGTTCTTCATCAGAATTTATCACATACTTAGAGCATATACAGCAGCTATTAGATGAGTTACGACAAAAGGTAGATGCCTTTTCAAAAGAAGATACACAAATTGAAAAAAAGTTAACAGCTGTCCTTGAAACGTATGAAATCACATATAAAAAATTAGCACAAGCAGGTTCATTTGTATCTTGTCTACAATCTCAAAATACAAAGGATATGAAGGCGGGCAGCCTCCGGGGGTCCATTGCCAAGCTGGAAGCTGAATTAGGAACCATTCTAGCCGGGTTTGATCAATCACTTGCTGAGATTCCTACTAGCCAGTGGGAAGAACTAATGGATTCAGCCGCTTTTTCAGATGTTTGTTACATATTAAATGAACGAAGAGAACATGTAAAAGATCAACTGCCTGTTGAACAGGAAACACTCATTCAAAAACTAGCAGTAGATGGGTATCATGCGTGGGATGAACTTTATTCTAGCTTGGTGAACAAAATTACCATTCCATTTGAGCAAAATGGTGAAACACAAATGATTTCTGTAGGCCAAGCAGAAAATGCGATGGATGATTCAGACCGTGAAGTGAGAAAAGCCGTCTATCATAATTTAGAACATGCATGGACACAGGATGAACATTTGTTTGCAAGCACACTCAATCATCTCGCTGGTTTTCGTCTACAAGTATATGAAGCAAGAGGATGGGATCATATATTAAAAGAGCCCCTTGATATTTGCCGGATGAAACAAGAGACGCTCGATACAATGTGGTCTGTCATTGATGAACGTAAGCAGCCATTCATTGATTATTTACAACGTAAAGCTGACATGCTTGGGGTTGATAAACTAAGCTGGTTTGATGTGGGAGCGCCTATTGGAAGTGAGACAAAAACCTATTCTTATCAAGACGCAGCCGCTTTTATTATCAAGCATTTCGCAGGGTTTGGAAAAGAGCTTGCTGCTTTTACTGAAAAAGCTTTTAATGAACGCTGGGTAGAAGCTGAGAATCGCCCAAACAAACGAGTGGGCGGTTTCTGTACGAATTTCCCTGATAGCGGAGAATCACGTATTTTTATGACCTTCTCAGGGACTCCATCCAATGTAGCGACACTAGCACATGAGCTTGGTCATTCGTTCCATCAGGAAGTCATGCAGGATGTTCGGATGTTGAATCGTAAATATGCGATGAATGTAGCTGAAACTGCGTCTACATTCGCAGAAATGATTGTGGCAGATGCTTCATTAAAAGAGGCGGCCAATGAAGAAGAGCGTCTCAGTTTGCTAGAGGATAAGCTGCAGCGCAGTGTGGCATTCTTTATGAATATTCAATCACGCTTCTTATTTGAACAACGCTTTTATGAAGAGCGCAAACAAGGAGAAGTGCCAGCTGACCGCTTGAATGAGTTGATGGTAGAAGCACAGAAGGAAGCCTTTGGTGACTCTTTAGATGAATACCATCCGCATTTCTGGGCGTCTAAACTGCATTTCCATATTACAGGGGTCCCGTTTTATAACTTCCCTTACACCTTCGGGTACATGTTCTCTCTAGGTATTTACGCGAAAGCATTGCAGGCTGGGGCATCATTTGAAGAGAAATATATTGCGCTATTAAAAGATACAGCGTCAATGACTGTAGAAGATTTGGCATATAAGCACCTAGGTGTCGACCTGACTCAAAAAGCATTTTGGGAAGAGGCCATTTCACTGGCTGTGGCAGATGCTGAAGAGTTTTTAGAAGCGACGAAGGCATAAAAAATGAAAAGCTCCCATTACGGGAGCTTCAGCGTGTAGACAAACCCTCGCATTCGGTGTCAGTCCTGCGCTTCGGTGCTCACGAATGTCAGATTCGCTCCGCACCGATGCTCGTCCTTCCTAGGGCTGCAAAGATTTTCTATCACGCTGAAAAGAAGACAAAGGGCTAAAATCAAGTTCATTTTAGCCCTTTGTCAACAATCCTGCAGCTCCCATTACGGGAGCTTTTTTGCTGGTTTTAACCATTCCAGCATCGTCTGAACGATGTCTTTTTGTTGCGTGAGGACTGGAATGTCTGCAGGCTGATCCCCTTTTTGTTTGCCATACATGCCAAATTGAGCATGATTACCGCCTTTTATCTCATGGTACACCGTTTGAGAAGGTAGCTGCTTTTTCGATTTTTTGATTTTTTCTTGTGTCGCCAGCCCATCTTTTTCGCCTGAAATAGATAATACTTGCAAGGAAGCCTGTTTCAAATCATCTGATGCAGGATAGGAGGCAAGGAAAAAGAGGCCGTCCAGCTTGCTTTGATTTTTCTCTGCATACATAGCGGCAGCTGTCCCGCCTAGCGAATGTCCGCCAATGTACCAATGCTTGATGGCTGGATGACTTTTGAGGATATCCTCTGCCTTCTTCGTATTAAAAATCGCGAAGGAAAATGGCATGTCTGGGATAAAGACCGAATAGCCTTTCTTCATCAGCGCATTCCCTAGATAGGCATAAGCAAGAGGTTCAACTTTTGCCCCAGGATATAGAATGATGCCAGTATCGCTTTTTGATGCTTCAAATGAATATACCCCATTTTTATGATCGACTTGCTCAATCTTCATCTGCTTTTTTAACGCTTCCGATGGTCCATATGTAAAGCGGCTCCATGTATAGAAAGCACCAAAAGCTAAGATGATGAGTGCAAGTAATGTAATACCGGTGATCTTCAGTATTTTCTTCATCGTATGTCCCTTCTTTCTCATGTACATATTAAATATACCATCATTTACTCTTCTGCCAAACGGCAAGTACGCTGATCCGGCTGTGTGATAAAGTATTAATCCATTAGCACTGCATTTGGCTGTTATTTACAATCTGAATGAGAGGGCTTAAAATAGGTGTGCATTCAGAAGTAACGGAGGAAGAAAGACATGAAGCAGGAACATTCTCAACTTTGGATTGAAGTGAAAAATTATGTGCTTATTTTAATAGGATCAGCCATCGTGGCGGTTGGCTTTAATACGTTATTATTACCAAATCAGATTGCTGCTGGCGGTGTGAGTGGAATCAGTACCATTATGCAGTCATTCGGTTTTGAAGCTGCATATGTACAATGGGGTCTCAATATTCCGCTCTTTATCGCAGGCTTTTATTTATTAGGTGGAACATTTGGGATAAAAACGCTCGTTGGTTCTGTCTTTTTACCTTTAATGGTGTTCTTAACAAGACACATTGCTCCTGTCACCCATGAAGCACTGCTCGCCGCAATATTTGGCGGTGTAGTGATTGGGATCGGAATTGGGCTCGTTTTCCTCGGCAATGGTTCAACGGGAGGAACGGCACTTGCGGCCAAAATCATCAATAAATATACAGGGCTGACGTTAGGTACTTGTTTAGCGATGATGGACGGTTTGATTGTTTTGGCGGCCATGACTGTTTTTGGGATTGAAGAAGGACTGTACGCTGTGATCGGTGTGTTCATTTCTAGCAAGACGATTGATGTCGTACAGGCTGGCTTTAGTCACTCGAAGATGGCCATGATTATTACGGGCCATGAGGATGAGGTCAGACAGGCGGTGTTTGATCAAATTGATCGTGGTGTAACGAAGATTTCAGCAGTAGGTGGGTACACCGACCATGACCGGCCTATTTTAATGTGTGTTGTAGGGCAGTCACAATTCACAAAGTTGAAACAAGTGGTAAAAGCGATCGATGCATCAGCGTTTGTCATCGTCATGGATGCAAAAGAGGTGCTTGGTGAGGGTTTTAAAAGGGCGTAAACAAGGATATAATAACGTTGACCAAATGATTGTAGGGGAGGGAAATACATGAAAAAGAGCGGATTAACGCTTCTTTTTGTCGCTATGCTTTTTGTACTTGCGGCCTGTGGAGGAAATTCAAGTAGCAGTGACAAAGAAGGCAGTAAAAGTGCTTCAAGTGTGAGCAGTGGTGAAGAGATTTATCAGCAAAACTGTATTGGCTGTCATGGAAAAGACTTATCTGGCGGAGGCGGCCCAAGCCTGAAAGAAGTCGGGAAGAAATATAATGAAAGCCAAATTGCAGATATTGCCCAGAACGGTAAAGGATCTATGCCAAGCGGAATGGTAGATGAAAAACAAGCAAAAGAAGTCGCCAAATGGCTTGCAGAGAAAAAATAAAACCTTTGTCTAATCGACAAGGTTTTTTTATTTTCTATTTGTAGAAAAAGACTTTTGGATAGTATGAAAACGTATTATATTAAATTTTATTTAAAAAATAAGGGTAAAAAGACATGTTTTTCGGTTTTGGTTGCTCTATTTACCTTTTATTTATAAGTTTTGAAATATAAATGTAATACCATTGCGTCGATTCATGACGTATAATTGGAGTTGTTGAAATTTAGACGATTCAATTTTTTCATCTTTTTGGATGAAAAGGACATAAATTGCTTGTGCGTATCGAAGGGTATGTGCGTGACCATACATAACGTTTTTTGACGAGAAGTGTCAGAACATCATGATAAGCTGTTTGACAGCGAATAAGAAAAGATTAGGTGATTACATGATTGAAATGAAGGAAGTCTATAAGATCTATCCTAATGGTGTAAAGGCGATCAATGGAATCAATGTCTCTATCCATCCAGGAGAGTTTGTGTATGTTGTTGGTCCCAGTGGTGCTGGTAAATCCACGTTCATTAAAATGATGTATCGTGAAGAGAAACCAACAAAAGGGAAAATCTTAATTAATAACAAAGATTTAGGCTCGATGAAGGAAAAAGAAATTCCTTATGTGAGAAGAGAAATTGGCGTAGTATTCCAAGATTTCAAACTGCTTCCAAGTCTTACGGTCTTTGAGAACGTGGCATTTGCTCTTGAAGTCATTGGTGAACAGCCAAGTATTATTAAGAAAAAAGTGCTTGAAGTACTTGATTTGGTGCAATTAAAGCACAAAGCTCGTCAATTTCCAGATCAGCTTTCCGGCGGTGAACAGCAGCGTGTATCGATCGCTCGTTCGATCGTCAATCATCCTGAGGTTGTCATTGCAGACGAACCGACAGGAAACCTTGATCCAGATACTTCATGGGAAATCATGAAGACACTGGAAGAGATTAATAACCGCGGAACAACAGTCGTCATGGCGACACACAACAAAGAGATTGTAAACAGCATGAAGAAACGCGTCATCGCAATCGAAGATGGAATGATTGTGCGTGACGAAGCAAGAGGGGAGTACGGAATTTATGATTAAAACTCTCTCGCGGCATTTACGTGAGAGCTTCCGTTCACTTGGAAGAAACACGTGGATGACATTTGCATCAATTAGTGCGGTCACTGTCACATTGATTTTAGTTGGGGTTTTTCTTGTTATTATGCTCAACTTGAATAACATGGCATCGAACGCTGAGAAAGAAGTAGAAGTAAAAGTTCTCATCGATTTAACTGCGAATCAAAAGCAGCAGGATGAATTAAAAGCAGAAATTGAGAAGATTCCTGAAATCAGTGATGTGAAATATTCATCCAAGGATGATGAACTAAAAGCACTGATTAAAAGCTTTGGTGAAAATGGACAATCTATGGGACTGGTTGATCAAGAAAACCCATTAAATGATGCGTTTATTGTGAAAACAACAGATCCCCACGATACACCAAAAGTAGCGAAGAAATTAGAAAACCTAAAAGGGACGTATAAAGTCACTTATGGAAAAGAAGAGGTCAGCCGACTCTTTAATGTTGTCGGAGTGGCACGTAATGTCGGCATCGCACTTATTATTGGGCTTTTATTTACAGCGATGTTCTTGATTTCCAATACGATCAAAATTACGATTTTTGCTAGACGTAAAGAAATTGAGATTATGAAACTAGTAGGTGCAACGAACTGGTTTATCCGCTGGCCGTTCTTCATCGAAGGATTACTACTTGGTGTATTTGGCTCGATTATACCAATCGCTGTATTGCTTGGCACGTATCAATATGCTGTCGGCTGGGTGGCGCCAAGGGTACAAGGTTCATTTATTTCAATGCTTCCATACAATCCGTTTGTCTATCAAGTATCACTGGTCCTTCTATTGATCGGTGCCATTATCGGTGTGTGGGGAAGTTTAACGTCCATCCGTAAATTCTTGAAAGTATAAATCTATTTATATTGATGGCAGCACTCGAGGATTCTATAGAAGATGTGACCGGTTGATCCAAATCATCCGGTCGACTCTTCATGCAGGCAGTTGTCATGGGAGGGGAATATCGTTTTGAAAAGAAAGCTGATGATGGCTGGAATGGCAGCGTTTATTGGAACAACGTGGCTATACATTCCAGGGAACGAAAATCGTGCATTCGCATACGAAGACCTAGATCAAAAACGTCAACAAATTGAAGAGAAAACATCGAAGACTGAATCAACCTTGAAGAAAAAGAAATCAGAACTGGCAAAGCTTGAAAAGAAAGAATCAAAGCTAAAGCAAGAAATTGAAAAAATTGACCAAAAAGTAAGTGCCGCAACTGAAAAAGTCGCTGAAAAAGAAAAAGAGGTCAAACAGACGAAACAAGAGATCAAAAAACTAAAAAAAGAGATTGAAGTCATCAACGAGCGAATTGAAAAGAGAAAAGCGATTTTCAAAGATCGAATTCGTTCTATGCAAAAAAGTGGCGGTACAATCAACTATTTAGATGTGCTGCTAGGTGCTCGTAGCTTTAGTGATTTTGTCAGTCGTGTGGGAGCTGTCACAACCATCGTCGAAGCAGATAAAGACATGATTACAGAACACGAAAATGATTTGGAGCTAGTAGAGCAAAAAGAAGCAGAGCTAAATAAACAGCTAAGTGGACTTGAAACATCTTTGAAAGAGCTTGAAACGTTGAAAAAGGACCTATCTAAGAAGTATAAGGAAAAAGAGAAAATCCTAGGTGATGTGACAGATAAAAAGAAACATGCACATGATGAGCTGGGCAATCTCGAAAATGAACAAGAAATTTTAGCAAATCAAAAAGCGGCGGTAAAGTCTGAAGAGGCACGCCGTCAAAAAGAAGAAGCGAAGAAAGCAGAACAAGCAGCTGCTGAAAAAAGTGCACCTGCACCAAGTGGAGGATCTGATCAAGTGTCAGATACACCAGCAAGTAGCTCAGGTTTCATTAAGCCAGCTGCAGGCCGTTTCTCATCAGGCTTTGGCGGACGTTCTGGCGGACAGCATTACGGATTAGATATTGCAGCTAGAGGCACAGTATCTGTCGTTGCAGCCGCATCTGGAACAGTCACGAACTCAAGCTATTCGACGAGCTATGGGAATGTGGTGTTCATTACACATAATATCAATGGCCAAACGTATCAAACGGTGTACGCCCATCTTTCAACAAGAAGTGTGTCAACAGGTCAAAGAGTCGAGCAAGGTCAATTCCTTGGATATATGGGGAACACAGGTCAATCAGATGGCCAGCATCTTCATTTTGAAATTCATAAAGGATTATGGAATGGCGCGAAATCAAATGCAGTCAATCCAGCGCAATATATCCGCTGACAAACAGCCGATAACAGCATGTTATCGGCTGTTTTCATGTAGATGAAATTAAAATAACAGCAGTAATCCGGCAATAATTGGTGTTAAAAGCACAGCGGATTTTAAGAGAGGTTTCGGCGCAAGGCGTGTAAATTTTGCCCCAATAAAAGCCCCTAATACGGTACCGATTAAGATCTGAACGAGCAGGATAAAGTCAACATAGCCTTCTGAAATATAACCAATCCCACCGCCAATAGAGATTGGAATAATCACTAGCATCGTTGTGCCAACAGCTTGTCTAATAGACAGCTTCAGCAAAATCAAAAGCCCCACTTGAATAAATGGTGCTGATCCGATACCGAACATCCCTGAAAGCATCCCTGATACAAGGCCTAATATAATGCCCCTGATCAGCAATTGGCGTGAAGAAAGCGGCTGCTGTTCAGCATCTTCTTTTAGGACAAACAATTTGATCATCATAAAAACAGCAGATAAAAAGAGCATACCAGCTGTTAAATAGTGCAGGCTATCCTCTGGAATAAAAGGAGCCACTTTTGCTCCGGCAAATGAAGCAATACAAGCTAGTGCACCGACAATCAAACCTGATTTGAGCTGGATATTTCCTTCTCGGTAGTGGCTGTATGCACCAGATAAAGTCGTAAATGCCATAGCAGCTAAAGATGTCCCAAGTGCAGTATGGATTGGTACATCAAAGATTAACGTCAGCAATGCGATGACAAAACCAGCCCCGCCAGCTCCTACAAACCCTAGTAAAATTCCTAATAAAAGCATCGTCAATATAATATACATAGCGAAGACTCCTTCTCGATCGTAACAAAATAAAAATTACACCTAATGAAATGATTAGTCAAGCCTCCTTAGGAGAATGTCTTTACATGAAATCCCTTCTTCTGGCATATAATAACTCAGGTCATCAGGAAGAGTTGAAGAAGGAGGCCAAATATGAAAAAACAAATCGCATCCATCATGGCAAGTGTCATTCTCATTATCAGTGCAGGGGTTATGACGCATAAAGAGGCGACTCAAGCGGAGTCACCGAAAGCGGCTGCTGCAGTGGCTGGACAAGCTCAATCAAGTGATCGAGCGAAGGAAAACGGAATGGAGAAAATTGAGAAAGCCTATGACCTCATTTCGAATGAATATGTAGAGGAAGTGGATCGTCAAAAGCTGCTTGAAGGTGCCATTCAAGGAATGCTTTCAACCTTAAATGATCCGTATTCAGTATACATGGACAAGCAAACCGCAAAGCAATTTTCGGATTCACTTGATTCCTCATTTGAAGGAATTGGGGCAGAAGTTGGAATGGATGAAGGAAAGATTATCATTGTCTCTGCCTTTAAAAAATCCCCTGCGGCAAAGGCGGGTCTGAAACCGAAAGATGAAATCATCAGCATTGACGGTGAGTCGATGAAAGAAAAAAGCCTAAACGATGCTGTACTGAAAATAAGAGGAAAAAAAGGAACGTCTGTCGCCTTGAAAATCAGACGAAATGGAATTGAAAAAGAGCTAACATTCCATATCAAACGAGAAGAAATCCCGCTTGAAACCGTAACGGCTTCAATGAAAGAGGTCAATGGTCATAAAACAGGCTATATTGCGATCTCTAGCTTCTCTGAAGATACGGCGAAGGATTTCACGGCAAGCTTGAATAAGCTCGAGAAAAAGGGCATGGAAGGCCTTGTGCTGGACGTGAGAGGAAATCCTGGCGGCTATCTACAAAGTGTGGAAGACATTTTGAAACATTTTATCACAAAGGATCAGCCATATATTCAAATTGCAGAACGGAATGGCGATCGAAAACGATATTTTTCAAAACGAAAAGAACAAAAACCATACCCGGTCAATGTCTTAATTGATAAAGGAAGTGCATCCGCTTCTGAAATTCTGGCTGGTGCCATGAAAGAAGCAGGGAAGTATGAAGTGGTAGGTGATGTTTCCTTTGGTAAAGGAACTGTGCAGCAGGCGGTACCAATGGGAGATGGAAGTAACATTAAATTAACGCTGTATAAGTGGCTGACACCGAAAGGGAATTGGATTCACAAAAAAGGCGTTGTGCCGACCATTGCGATTCATCAACCAGATTACTTCACCGTTGGCCCGCTCCAGCTGAAAGAACCGCTTCAGCTTGATATGAACAATGAAGAAGTCAGACAAGCACAGACATTGTTAAAAGGGTTATCATTTGACCCTGGCAGAGTAGATGGATATTTTGACGAAGAAACGAAAAAAGCTGTACTCGCATTTCAAAGCACATACAATCTCGATAAATCAGGTGTGATTGATTTAAAGACAGCGAAAATGATGAACAAGATGGTAGATGAAGTGAAATCTTATGAAAAGAATGATCTTCAGCTGCAAACTGCACTAAAAGCACTATATCTCAAAAAATAAAGAGGCGAATAAATGCCTCTTTTTTTTGGTTCATAAGTGTTACGAACATGTAATAATTTATTCTTAAAAATATATTATATCGAGAAATATATTCATTTATTTTACAAAAAACATAACATTCCTTCGAATTTACCCGATAACATATTTATATAAGAGACTTTCTGTTGATTTAAACATGTCATGAAAATGAAACTTTTGAAAGTTGTATGTTACATAAATAATTCTTACAATAAAAAGTAGCACTCATTTTAAATATTTTATTTTTTGCGGATATTCAGCTTAAGCATTGAGCTGTACCGAGGTTTGCGCTTTTCTTAAAAGAACTAGTAAATGGGGGTACACAATTGAAAAGGGCAAGTATTGTGAGAGAGAAAAAATATTACGAGTTGGTAGAGGAGCTTAAGAGTCGTACGAAAGATGTGACGTTTTCGGCTACAAAGGCATTAAGTCTACTCATGCTGTTAAGCAGGTACTTGGTCAATTACACAACGGTAGAATCAGTCGACGAGATCGATGAAGACTGTGCTGAGATATACTTCAATTATTTAATGGATAATCATAAGAGACTTGGTATAAACTTAACCGACATCAAGAGGTCCATGCAGCTTCTCGGCGGCATACTAGATGTAGATGTGAATCACTATTTAAAAGATTTTTCACTGTCGAATGTCACACTTTGGATGAATCAGGAGAAATAAACCTGATGTCAAGCATCGATTTATTTGATAGAATAAGAGAAAATGCTTGACTTGGGCGGTGAACGATAATGAGCTCGGAGTGGATGGGAGCCGGATTAAAAGCGGTCGGTCTGTTTTTAATCCATCCTCTTTTTTATTTTATGGTATTAATCAGCCTATTATATGGCTACATCCGCGTAAAGCGGGAGAGAAAAGCGTTTCAAACAAGAATAGAAGATGTTTACGATGAACTGAAATTTACATATTCAAAGGGATGGGTTCCAGGAATTTGTCTATCGATCATATCTGTAGGCTTAGGGATTTCCCTTCCGCCTGGATTCATTGTGCTGATTGCAGTGATGACCATCGTTTTCTCTTTATTCTTTAAGGCGAGTGCGCTTTCGTCTGCATACACACTCGGTTTCAGTTTTATTGCGGCATTTGGATTGATGTCTGTTCAAGTGAGCCATTCTTGGCTGCCGCAGCTTTCAATGATGAATGCATCAGCCGTTGTGATCCTGTTAGGGCTACTGTTAATGACTGAAGGCATGTTAGCCTATCGAACGGCGCATTTACGTACATCGCCTGCAATGGTGATGAGTGCGAGAGGACTTTTGATCGGCCAGCAGCGAGCAAACCGTCTGTGGCTTCTACCACTTGTTTTGCTGATGCCGGCAGGTGAATGGACTTCTTCTCTGCCATGGTGGCCTGTGCTTCAAGTGCACGATCAAAGCTTTTCATTTATTGTGATCCCGTACATCATCGGCTTTGGCCAGCGTATTCAAGGATCGCTGCCAATTGTCAGTATTCAAATTACGTCACGCCGAATTATGATGCTCGGTCTAGCTGTTGCTGCAGTAGGTGCGGCAAGTATTTGGTTTGAGCCGATTGCGTGGGGAGCTGTTGTTCTAGCGATTGCAGGAAGAGCCTTTTTATCATGGAAGCAGAGGGTGAATGACAACGCTGCACCATTCTTTTTCTCTAAGCGGAATCAAGGGCTTATGGTGCTTGGTATCATTCCGAATACCCCTGCGGCTGATTTAAAGCTTGAGATCGGAGAAATGATTACAAAGGTCAATGGAATCGAGATCAAAACCGTTTCAGAATTTTATGAAGCACTACAAACCAATCGTGCTCTGACAAAGCTTGAGATCATTGGTCTCAATGGTCAGACAAGATTTGAGAAACGCGCCTCTTACGAAGGGGAGCATCACCAGCTTGGTATCCTGTTTGTGAAGGACGATCCACAGCAAGAGCCAACGGCGATTTCATCTTAAAAAAAGCTGCTAAAGATGGCAGCTTTTTTCTTTTGGGCGCGTTTCTCTCCCATAGGATTCGCCCCATTCACGCATGGCAAAGATAATGGGCTTTAACGTATTTCCAAGAGAAGTCAGTGAATACTCGACACGAGGAGGGACTTCCTCATAGACTTCACGGTGAACAATCCCGTCTTGTTCAAGTTCTCGTAATTGCAACGTCAGGACACGCTGCGAAATTCTTGGCAGAAGCCGGCGTATTTCGTTGTAACGCTTTGGACCGCAAGTCAAATGATAAAGGATGACGCCTTTCCATTTCCCTCCGATGACATTTGTAGTGATAGACACGGGACAGCCATGATTCACAATACTGACTGGATTGGATGGTGCACTCATCTCAACATTCCTTTCTTAAACGAAAATGGTCATAAACGCACATGTTTGTACCTAACGAACAAAAATGTGCGTACTTGAATCAATGGAAGCTTTTCTTTTACCATAGAGATAGACATCACACATTCGGGTTGTTTGTTTTCCTATCATAACAATTTCTATGAGGGAATGGAAAGAAATTGGATTGTGGGAACACACCTGTTCATTAGATTTAGAAAGGATGAATAACATGCTAGACAAAGAGCAGTTAAAAAAAGAAATCATTGAGGCGTATGAATTCCGTCATGCGACAAAAGAGTTTGACCCAGCGAAAAAGATTCCAGAGGATGATTTTGCATTTATTTTAGAAACAGGAAGACTTTCTCCAAGCTCTGTAGGATTTGAGCCTTGGAAGTTCCTCGTTGTCCAAAATGAAGCATTTAGAGAAAAATTAAAAGAGTATACATGGGGGGCGCAAAAGCAGCTTCCAACTGCCAGCCATTTTGTAATCATCTTGGCAAGAACAGATGCCCGCTATGATTCAGCATATGCAGAATACATCAACAAGCAAATCAAAGAAATGACAGACGAAACGTTTGAAATGGTCAAGGGGCGCTACAGAGAATTCCAAGAGAACGATCTTCATCTGCTAGAAAATGACCGTACATTATTTGATTGGGCTTCAAAACAAACGTATATTGCCTTAGGTAACATGATGACAGCTGCGGCACAGATCGGCATTGATTCATGCCCAGTTGAAGGATTTAGCTACGATCACATCCATCGTATCTTAGAAGAAGAAGGGTTACTGGAGGATGGTCAATACGATATCTCTGTCATGGCAGCCTTTGGTTATCGTGTCATTGAGCCAAAACGCGGCAAAACACGTCGCCCGATGGATGAAGTAGCTGTTTGGATTCGTTAATCGCTGTTTGTCTGAAAAAGGCTGTTGACAATTACGTGGTTAGTCAGTATATTTAAAAAATAAAATCTTTGACGAATATACAAATTTGACTATAAACGCTTTGACTTGAGAATAGTAAATGAACATCCGTTTTTTAAGAGAGCTGCGGGTCGGTGCAACGTAGTAAAACGAATCATTGAACTCGCTCAAAGAGCGGTAAGACTGAATGAATAGTAAGTCTTTACGTGTGACCTCCGTTATCGGGTTTTAAGTTGGATTCAGCCATGGCTGAATCAATAAGAGTGGTAACGCGGTTGCAAGGTCAGTCGTCTCTTCCAGGAGATGGCTGGCCTTTTTATATGCTTTTATCTCATATTTGTCTGAAGATTCAAATTTAAAGGAGCTATAGAAAATGGAAAAGGAACATGTGCAGTTAAAACGAACAATGACATCAAGGCATATTATGATGCTTGCGCTTGGCGGTGCCATCGGTGCTGGTCTGTTTAAAGGAAGCAGTTCTGCCATTGATATTGCGGGTCCTGCTGTCATTTTGGCATACATGATTGGTGGTCTTATTTTATTATTTATTATGCAAGGACTTGCCGAAATGACCGTTGCACGACCTGGAGCAAGAACATTCCGTGACTTGATTGAACCTGTGTTAGGAAAATATCCGGCCTATTTCTTAGACTGGATCTATTGGAAGATGTGGGTGCTGAACATTGCAGCAGAAGCGATTGTGTCGGCCATTTTTATTCAGTACTGGTTCCCACAAGTGCCAATCTGGATGCTTGTGTTAATCATTTCACTTGTAGTCACAATCATTAATGTTTGCTCAGTCAAAATGTTTGCTGAGACAGAGTATTGGTTAGCTTCTATTAAAATTGCTGTCATCATCTTATTTATTATCATTGGATTCACCATGCTATTTGTCTCATTCGGACAGCATGCAGCACCTGGATTGTCTAACTTAACGGATCACGGTGGATTTTTCCCAAATGGTACTGGCGGATTAATTGCAGCAATGCTGGTTGTCGTGTATTCATATGGTGGGACGGAGATGATTGGGGTCACTTTAGCAGAAACAAAAAACCCTGAAAAAGTCATCCCAAAGGCCATTCAAAGTACGTTTGTACGCATCATCGGTTTTTATGTACTGCCGTTCTTTATCATTGTCAGCTTAATCCCTTGGAATCAAGTAAACAATGAGCAAGTAAGTCCATTTGTGACAGTGTTTGCAACGATCGGAGTACCGTATGCCAGTGACATCATGAACGGCATTATCTTACTAGCGATTTTGTCTTCTATGAACTCTGGCTTGTATGCTTCATCACGGGTGCTTTATACACAGGCAATGGATGGCCGTGTATGGAAAGGATTCTCCAAGCTGTCAAAACAGCAGGTGCCTGTTCGAGCCATCCTTGTATGTACATCTACTTTGTATGCAGCTGTATTGATTTCTCTTTTTGTAGGAAGTCAAACGTTTAATTACTTGATGGGCTCTTTAAGTTACACAGTTCTATTCATCTGGTTTATCATTGCCGTCGGTCATTTGAAATCTCGAAGCATCGCACAGCCAGGCGGATATCGCGTGAAGCTGTATCCTTTCACAACGTGGTTTTCCGTTATTGCGATCATGGCCATTTTTGTCGGCGTTGTATTCAATACACCAATTGTTCAAACGCTGGTCACAATGGGCATTTATTTAATCATTACACTTTCTTTCTTTATTAACAGAAAACGGTTTGAAACAGCCGTCTAATTTATTAAAAAGCGTGCAGGACCTTCTGAAGGGTCTCGCACGCTTTTTTTAATACTGTTTATATTGCTTGAAATGGACAGGGGATTGAACGGGATGTGGCTTTGCCTGAAGGCCATAGCTCTCCCTGACGATATAAAGCGGCCGGTCCTTGGCTTCATCGTAGATTCGGCCGATATACTCTCCGATCATGCCTAACATAAAGAGGGTGATCCCGCTAAAGAATAGCTGAATGACAATTAATGAACTCCAGCCGGTGATGGTGCTGTTTGTAAAAAGCTTTAAATATAAAACTAGAAACATCGAAATGAAGCCAATAGCTGAAAGGGTAATACCTGCCACGCTGGCTAGCTTTAAAGGTTTGTAAGAAAAAGATGTGATCCCATCCATCGAGAGCTTGAGCATCTTTTTGAGAGGGTACTTTGTTTCTCCTGCCAACCGCTCATCCCGAACATATTCTACCGCAATCTGTTTGAAGCCAACCCAGCTCACTAATCCGCGGACAAATGGGTTTTTCTCGCGTATTTTTCTCATTTCATGACACACTTTACGATCCATCAATCTAAAGTCGCCGGTGTCAATAGGAATATCTACTTCGGTGATTTGACGTAGCACTCGGTAGAAAAGGGAAGCCGTGTACTTTTTGAAAGCTGTTTCGCCTTTTCGTTGCGTGCGGACCGCGTATACGACCTCATAGCCTTCCTTCCATTTTTCAATCATGTCTAAAATCAATTCAGGTGGATCTTGTAAATCCGCATCAATCACTACGACAGCTTCTCCCTTTGCATAATCCATTCCCGCTGTAATGGCAATTTGATGCCCAAAGTTACGAGAAAAATCAATAAGTCTCACATGCGGATCAGTCTGGCAGTACCCTTTAATCAGTTCAGCTGTTCGATCCATACTGCCGTCATTGACGAAGAGAAGCTCATATGCTTCTCCCGTCGAATCCATGACGGTCTTGAGGCGCTGATACGATTCATGGATCACAAGTTCTTCATTATACACTGGGACTACAACAGAGTATTGTATGTTCTTTTCCATCAGTCATCGTTCCTCCCTTTTAATAGATGAATTAATCAACGGATAGTTCATAAAGAGTACCGCTCTCCATTCCGCCCATTCGTCCATTTGACTGATCATTTTGTTCGGATTGTTGGCTGCCTGTTTGCTGGTTCGTTTTGGATGTAGAGCTATTCTGCCATTTAGAAGCAGTTACTTCTTTGCCATTTTTTTGAATCCAAGTAAGAATGTCAGAGCTGCCGCCTCTCATACCAGAAAGATAGAAGTATTTGATTTTGCCGTCTTTAACGAGCTGTTTGAATTCATTAAGCGTGAGAATGTTATCAGATCCACTAAATCCACCTAATGCCATAACAGCTTTTCCTGTTTTAATAATGTAAGGCGAAGCAGTGGTTGCATCTGTTGTCCCGAATAGGAATTCTTCTCCCGTATTGTTTTTCTCAAGATAGCTGATCAGCTTTTCATTGACTTGTGAACTCATGCTGCCACTTGAAGTTGCAAGCTGAGGACCAGCCTCTGGCAGCATACTGTTTCCTCCGTAAAGAAGAGGTGTGCTTGCCCAGTATAGTGGTGCGATCAGCATCCCAAGGATGGCAATGAGAGACATGAATTGTTTTAGTTTTTCTTTCCCTTTTATCAAGAGTAGAGAAAGGGTGGTTCCAACACCAATGATACCGACTGCAATGCTTAGTCCAAGACCGATCGTGCTTGTAAAAGTGGATAGGATAAAGATTTCAAATGCGGTTGTGACGAATATCGCAATTGGCAGTAGCCATTTTTTAAAGCCAGTTCCCGTTTGAAACAATTGAGTCATAGAAACCCATCCGGCTCCTGCTAAGACAGCAATTGGCGGTGCCAGCATGATTAAATAATAGTGATGGAAAAATCCAGCTACACTGAAGAATGCAGCAACAGGTATAAGCCAAGCTAACCAAAATAGTGTTTCTTTTTGTTTTGTATTGAGGCGTCTTCTTTCAAAGGCTGTCGAGAAGAAGATACCAATCGCACCGAAGAGCGCAAATGGAAGCAGCCAGCTGATTTGATCGGACAGTTCAGATTGGAACAGACGTAATGGCCCTTTTGTTCCTGTTCCAAACATGCCAGAACCATTTCCCATTTTTCCGCCCCCGCCATTTGGCGGTCCATCACCATTACCGCCTGAAGGCATATCAGGTGGTGTTGTGCCGTTTGCATTGCTTGGTGGTCCTTGCATTGAAGGCTGTTCCTGACTGGATGATTGGTTTGAATTGTCTGAGTTGTTTTGAGTTCCATTTGATGGCGGCTGAGGCATGGTGGATGAATCATTGTCATTTTGCTGATCACCCTGCTGTGAAGGTGGCTGTCCCTCACCTTGATTTGTGCCGCCTCCGCCAGACTGTTGACCAGTCAACCGCTGCAGACCATTGTAACCAAAGGCTAATTCTAGTGCTGAGTTCGATTGACTTGATCCCATATAAGGACGATTGTCTTTGGAAGTGAGATCAACCGCTATAGACCATGAAGCAGATACACCTAAAAGAACAATCATTGAAATCATCAGCGATAACAACTTTTTCTTCCATGTCGTTCGATAGGCAATGATGTAAAACAGAACGAGAGCCGGTACAATCATATACGCTTGTAGCATTTTTGTATTAAAACCGACACCGATCATTGCAAAAGAAGCAATCGCCCAAAGCACTTTCTGCTGTTTCACAGCCTTGAACATCATGGCTGTTGCGAGTAAAAGAATAAAGACGAGTAAGCTGTCAATGTTATTTGTACGAGATACAGCAACTGCGATTGGTGTACACGCCATAATGAGTGCTGACAGTCTTGCTGCAGCCTGGCCAAATGTAGGTTTGACTAGGCGGTAGATTAAATAAACAGATCCAATGCCAGCTAAAGCTTGGGGTAAGATCACACTCCAGCCATGCAGGCCGAAAATTTTGGCACTGATCGTTTGCAGCCAGAAGGCGAGCGGTGGTTTATCCACCGTGACATAACCTGAGGGATCGAACGAAGCAAAGAAGAAATTATGCCAGCTTTGCATCATACTTGTGACCGCCGCTGTATAATAAGCGTTCACCGTATCGTCGTTCCAAATGTTATAAATGTTTAAAATGGCAGATAAAATCAATATGAAAAATAAATAAAGATCAAATTTCTGAAAGCGTCTAATCAAAAGCTTGTCACTCCTTTTTCTTAACTTGAAAAAAGTGTAACAAGCAAATATGAATAAATTGTTAATAAAAAAAGGCCAATTCTTTATTTTTCTGTTGAATAAAAACAGCTCTAGAAAAGAGCTGTTTGGTTTAAGATGTCATCTTATTTTATGAGGAGACAGGAGGAGTTTCAGTGCTCTCTGCACTTGGTAATTGTATAATAGCGGTCGTACCTAGGCCTTGTTCAGATTGAAGAACGAACGTGCCACGATGTTTTTTTATAATTTGATAAACAATGGCTAGTCCAAGACCAGAGCCGCCATCTTTTCTTGTGCGGGCTTTATTCACTCGATAAAAACGCTCAGAAACATGAGGGAGATCTCCTTTTGGAATTCCGCTGCCTTCATCTGTGATTCTCAATTCAGCAGTTTGTTGGTGAACGAATAATTCAATCGAAATCGATTTTCCTGATGGCGTGTAATGGATGGCATTGTCCAATAAATTACGAACGACTTGCTCAAGTCGATCGTTATCACCATAAATAATACATTCTTCTTCGAGTTCTCGGTTGAACGAGATTCCCTTTTGACTAGTAATGAATGTCATTTGATCAAGAACATCATGAATAAGCTGCGCAAAGACGATTGGTTCCATCGTTAGTGGATAAGATTCCCCCTCTAATTGCGCGAGATCAAGAAGGTCATGTACGAGCCTGCTTAATCGTGTGGATTCGTCTTGAATAATCTGCATGCCTTTCTTTTGATCAATAATGCCTTCTTCAATTCCTTCGGCATAGCCTTTCATATAACTTAAAGGCGTTCTCAGTTCGTGAGAGACATTAGCAAGGAACTCTCTGCGATGCTGTTCAATTTTTTCTAACGTAGAGGACAGTTTATTAAAGGAACGGCTCAGCTGATTTAGCTCATCCCCTTTTTTGGTTACAGCCATGCGTTTTGAAAAATCACCAGATTCCATTTCCATTGCAATTTCTTTCATTTGATTGATCGTCCTTACGACTTTATTAGAACTTTTATATCCAATAAAGAAAATCAAAAGCAGGATAATTAAAATAGAGATGCCAAGCGTTAATCGAATTTGAACAAACGGTTCATACACATCAGATAAAGGCATAGAGAGGAAAATGGTTCCTGATAAATCATTTTTGTTTGAGAACACAGGGATGGCAATCCCGAGAATATCTTGATGAAACTGGGGGTGTTCTCTAATTAACACAACTGTTTTCCCCTGAAGAAGCTTTTGGCGTTCTTTAAACGTAATGAGGTTATCGTTTGTATTCGTATCGAAAGGAATACCGCTTGAAAGCTCCATAGGATCATCAGTAAAAATAACACTTGCCTGACTTGAGTCATTTGCCCACTTCATTCTGTCAGTAAAATACGTGTCTTTCCCGTGTTTGTGATAGATTTCTGCCAGCTTCTTTCCTTGTAAACTTAAAGAGTCAATCTGTTTATCTATATATAAGTGCTGGTATAAGTAATAAGTCAGGGCAAGAGCTGAGGCAGCAACGATGCCTATAACGGAAAGGATTAAGAAAAGCACTTTCCTTTTAATAGATAATGGCTTCATTTGTCCTCCTCAAACTTATAGCCGACACCCCAAACGGTTTTAATATACCGTTCCGCTTCCTTTAATTTCAGTCTTAGTGTTTTAATATGTGTATCGACTGTTCTTAAAGAGCCACTAGATGAGTGTGATTCCCACAATTTTTGATAGAGCTGTTCACGGGAAAAGACTTGGCCTTGATTGAGCAGAAGAAACATAAGTAAATCAAATTCTCTTCTTGTTAAATTGATGGGCTCTTGCTTGAGATAGACTTGTCTGCCATCTTGATCGATCTCCAAGTCACCAATCATGATTCGACTGCGCTTTAAAGAAAGACCTCTAATTCGTCTTAATGTCGTTTCAATTCTAGCTGCAAGCTCACGTAGACTAAAAGGCTTCATGATGTAGTCGTCTGCTCCAATTTCCAGCCCCTTAATGCGATCCTCTTCATAACTTCTAGCTGTTAAAAATAAAATGGGGATTTGAGAGGTTTGCCTGATGCGCTGGCAGACTTCGAATCCATCCATATCTGGCATCATAATATCCAATACAACAAGGTCAATGGCCTCTTTTTCAAGCTGATGTAAGGCGCCCGTGCCATTATTTGCAGTTATCACGTGAAAGCCTTGTCTCTGCAAAAAGGATCTGATTAACTCAAGCATATCTAATTCATCATCTACTATTAAAATATTCATCTGTTCTTTCATTTCTTTTCCTCCAACATGATAGCATAAGGTCCTGCTGGGATGTTCAGTCGGTTCTTCAACATGAATGTATGTTTGTCGATGACGGATACTGAATTGTCATCTAAGTTACTGACATATATAGATGAGGAATCAGCAGTGATATAATTCGGATTTTGACCGGTCTCAACAGAGGAAAGCAGTTTGTTTTTCTCGGTATTTACTTTATATAGTGTATGGTCTCCATGACATAATACATATAAAGTAGAAGAGTTTTTTTCTGGAAAAAATGCGACTGGCATAACACCTAGTTTGATTTCTCGCTGTTTTTTACCTGTTTTAGGGTCGTAAGCAAAAATGCTCTTATTTAATGTGCCCGGTTTACCGTGTCCTCCAACCCAAATGGAATGCCCATCAAAATGAATGCCAGATGGCCGTTCTAGGACGGAAATCGTTCGTATCTTTTTTTTCTTTTCAATATCAATGACTGAAACAGAATGACTTTTTGCATTTAAAACAAACAACGTTCCTGAAGAAGACAACGCCATAGAAGAGGGTAATGTCCCGGTCTTCACAGTTGCTTTTATTTTCTTGTGCACTGTATCGATAAAATAAACGACATTTTTCTCTGAATCGGTCACAAGTAAAGTGTTGGTCTCCGCATCATACGCAAGTGAAGTCAGACCTTTATTCACATCCATATAGTCCGCTGCTGTTCCTTTTTTTAAATTGATTTCTATAAGAGATTGTCCTTCCTTACTTGATGCAATGATCACATCTTTGTTGATGTGAACAAGATCAGTGAGAGGATGTTTTAAATCAACGGAAGAGACAATTTTATTTTTTTGTAAATCAACGATTGAAAAGGAGGCTTTTTTTAGTTGAGAAATGACAGCAATTGATTGAGAGCTGCCAGGTGGCGTAAATTGCTGGTCTTTTCCGCAGCCTGCTAGGAAAAATAGTAGAGCTGACAAGCATATTAAAAAATATTTCACTCGTTTCATCCTTCTGCTCCTTTGGTGCTCTATTTTCAAAAAGCATAACATAAAAATTGTGAAAAAAAATCGAAGTTATGAATGCTGGAAGATATGAAAAGAAGTTTTTAGGTGGGGAAGTAGAGGTAAATGAAAGCTGAAATTTCATTTTCGTTTATTCATATGACATTTTTTCATGAGTAAAAGCTCGTTTTCACAGTTTGATCATTGTATCCATAATCGGTTACAGTAACAAATAATCATAGCTCCCCCGCCCTAAATAGAGCGAAGGAAGTCATTAAGCAGAGTGTTCAGATGAATGAGAAGTGGGTTTCGTTTTTAGACGATGAGAGAGGAGGAAACCAAGAATACCTGCGCCCATTAATACGATAAATAAAGATTGAAAACCACTTAATATACCAATTAAAGTAGATGAAATGATACTTCCGAAATAACGAAAGGTAGAAAAAATCCCAGATGCAGAGCCGGATAAACTCTGATCAACAGATGTTAAAGAAGCCATCTGCATGCTAGTCATGCCAATACCTGATGAGATCCCCCCAGCGACTAATGTGATGATAAGGAGTGGTAAATTTGGGTAGCTGCTTAGTGTGATCAGCATAACACCGGATAAAGTAAGGCATAGAAATGAAAATCGAATCATTTTTTTGGCACCTTTTATTGGATGGAGCTTTGCTCCGAGTAATCCACTAATAGACATACAGAGTGAAAAGATCGAAAGGAAAATCCCACTTTGTGTATGAGAAAGCGCGAGTTTTTGCTCCATAAACAGCGGCATGATGAGAAGAATCGCGTACATCACAAAATTACTAAGCATGATAGAAAGGTTAGCGTTCGTAAAAGTACTGTTTTTAAATAGTGTCAAATCAATGATGGGATTTGTAACTTTCCGTACGTGTTTGAAAAATAAAGGAATGGAAATGACCGCTAGAACGCCATAGATCATGTATTCGTTTAATACTTGGCTTTTAGTAAACAAAATGAGTGTGGCGATCCCGATTGTTAAGTATAACGAACCGATGATATCTACATTGGCTTGTAAACGTGTATGTTTCATCTTCGGAATCATAAAAACGCCTGTCACAAGTGTGAGAATCAAAAATGGTATATTCACTAGGAAAATGGAATGCCAGTCAAAGCTCTGAATGAGAATAGAGCCGATAAAAGGTCCAAGTGCGGCACCAATTCCCGCTCCAAAACCGAAAAAACCCATAGTTTTAGAAAGCTTTTCATGTGATACTGTTGCACGAATTAAAGCAATGCTGTTCGGCGTTAATATAGCTCCGCCTGCCGCTTGAATTGATCGGAAGCTAATAAGAAAAGCAAGATTAGGTGCGAAAGCACATCCAATGGAGCCAATCAAAAAGAGTATCACACCAGCTAAATACATGCTGCGGTGGCCGTATATATCTCCCAGCTTACCCGCAATAGGTTGAGTGACTGCCATGACAATTAGATAAATCGTGACCACCCAAGTAATGTTTGATATGGATTGATCGTAATAAGTTGATATAGATGATAGAGCGACTGCGATCATGGTTGAATTGACTGGAACTAAAATAGCTCCAAGCAGCAAAGAATAAATGATCAAGTTCTCTTTTTTAAGATTCAATGTGTTTACCACCTTTGTAAAAAAGAAGAATTTCACCCAATTAAGTGGGGGAAATTCCTCTCATGAAAATGTGTGTGCATGTCTCAATAAAGTCTTCTTTTTTTGTTAAAACAAGCTGAATGTCTTGCTCTAGCTGTTGAATGAAAAAGCCAAAATACGTGCTAATAAATATATCTGCATAGATGTCTTCTTTTCCTTCTAATACACGATGCTGAGCACTCATTTTTTTGAAATAATGAATCAGCATGTCTCTCAATTCTTGAGGATAAATTTTTTCATGGTCTGTTAAATCTTTAAACATAGCGGGTTCTCTCATGCTGATATAGATAAATTCTTTTTTTGAAGTCAAATCTTCAAGGAAATAGCTACCGAGAAATTTTAAATCGGTGTATAAATCGTCTTTAAATTCTGCTTCAAGGGTTTTGGTCGGTGTTGATTTCATTTTCATAATGGCAGCAATCACGCCGCGTTTGTTTTTAAAGTTACGAAAAATTGTCGCTTCACTTACATTCGCTTTTGTCGCAATTTCTTTTGTCGTTGTTTTTTGATAGCCCTTTTCAGACAATAATTCCATTGTTGCGCGAATGATCCGTTGATTTGTTGATTTTAACAAGCATACTCACCTCAGGTTATGAATGTGTTTGCAACAAAGTAAGTATACCGATAAAATCTGTGACCGCCAATATGATTCAAACAGTGACGACTATGCCCGTGAATGCTGATTTAATAACTGGATACGCCCATTGGCTCCATCTACTGTCACGAGGTCACCGGATTTTAGTTTTTCAGTTGCGATCCGTGTACCTAGGACAGCCGGTATCATATATTCTCTAGCGATAATAGCGGAATGGGACAAAATGCCGCCAGAATCGGTGATGACTGCTTTTGCGTCTCTAAATAAGCTGGTCCATAAAGGTGTCGTTGTTTTACAAACTAAAATGTCATCTTTTTCAAATTGTGAAAATTCATCAGCAGATGTAATGACTCTGACTCTTCCAGAAGTAATGCCGCTAGATGCACCAATTCCATAGATTGCATCGTCTGTGTTGTTTTCATTTTCCCTTAGCGAACCGAGCATTCTTTCTACTTGCTGTAATTCAGCTTCAGAAGGCGTTCCTGTATAAGCTGGTGGTTGGATGGATTCATTTTCCTTCATTTCAATTTTTCTTTGCTGAATGATCGAATCGTATGTGGTCAAAGTTGTGAGCGCATTGAGTACTTCATCATCGTAAAGATACCAAAGGTCTTCTTGATGAGGGATCGCTCCTTTTTGAACAAGAAGTTCACCAATTTTTAAGAGATAGAGTCTCGCTTTTGCATCTAACATGGCATCAATGTAAAAGTGATGATCATCTCGAATATTGGCTGCATGGAGTGCAAAATGATAAAGTTCTTCAAATTTTGTTTTAAACGCTTCATCTGTCACTTGACTGATAAACTGTTCATACGTTTCTTGCCTTTTGATCACGGCTTGTGCAAATTCTTCATCAAAATCAGATTGGTACCGAATGTTGTTTCTAATGATGTCCAAGACAAATTCAGGATTTTCCACCCATGTTTCCTCTGTGAAATCATGGCTTTTAACAGACCGCCAACCATAGACTTGGAGAAAATCTTCTACTTTGGAAATGAAGTTTTTCCCTTTTTCTGTATGATTGAGTGCATATAATAGTTCAGCATTCGCTGAATGATCTGTAAATGCCTGAAGAAGCTCCGAATCTTGAAGGACGTCTTTTGCCAAGTGAAATAGCTTTTGATCTGTTTCAAGAGACTTGTTCATCACACCTATCATCATTTCATGCAACAGGACGACTTGTGTTTGATCGCCAGCATATGAGACAAGCATGTCTTCAATGATCGCTGATAGAATGACTTGAGGTATGACAATGTCAAAATGGTCGTCATACGCTCTTAGATAAATCTCCTTTAATTCTTGAAAGCCATTAATGGCTTCATCAATTGTCAGCGATTGAGTGATTTGCCGATCAAGCTTTTCGTATAATGGGAACAAGTTTTGCTCTAAAATGCGATACATTCTTTCGCTTAAACGAGGAAACAATTCGAATAGACTCTCGTCAAAAACTGGTTCAGCTGACGCTTCTGGCATAGACGGTGAAGAATACAGATGTCCTCTATAAAGCTTGATATCTTTAATATTAAGGTCTGGCACTTGATACTTCTCTCCGTTTTTCTTCATCCCGTTTTTTAAAGCAGGTATGATCAAACTTGAAAAAAGAGGACTTGTGGGTCCAGGCATATGATCGTCCATTGAGATCCAGAAGTCTTGCAGCTCTTCAGGTTTCATTTGAAAGGCTGCACCTGAGGAGCCATTTGCTGTATTGGAAAAAGAAGCAGTAATCGGTCTTGCTTGAAGTAAATAAAAAGTACCGTTTGACATGCCGAATTCGATATCTACTCCATGTCCATAAAGTTCTTCTACTTGTTTTGTCATTTTCGTGATTTGGATCAATTGATCATCTCGAAGACAAAATTGGCCAGCCATCTCCTCACTTACGGGTTGTTCAATGACGCCCTCTTGACAGGGAACAATTTGCACTTCTTTTGTTCCTAGTGATTTTTCAATAGAGTACGTTTCTTTGTTTACAATAAATGTATCTGGCGTCACAAGGCCGGAGACGATGGCTTCTCCTAGTCCATAGCTTGCAGTCATCATGACTTCGTTTGTTTTTCCTGATACAGGATTCTCACTAAAGATGACACCAGAGATGTCAGAATGGATCAATCCTTGTACAACAACAGCCATGAGCGGCATCTCTTCCTCGTTCTCAATCATCTCTTCCTTATATTCTGTGACTCTTGCTGCGAAGTAAGACGACCAACATTCTTTGACGGCTTGCAAGAATTCTTCATTTGTTTTGATATTTAAATAGGTCTCGTATTGACCTGCAAAGGAGGCGCCTTCGAGATCTTCCGCAACAGAAGAGGATCGCACTGCAACGGATGGATATGTTTTCAACAATGATTGAAAGGATGAAAGTAATTCTGTCTCCATTTGTGAAGGAAACGAAGCTTCTGTGATTTTTCGGGCAAGGTTTTGATCAGTTGGATGGAAATTGTGATATGAAAGAAAGCTTTCAAAGCTGTTGGTTTTAATAATAAATCCATCTGGAACTGGCAGTCCGTGATTGTTTAATTTAATTAAATTCACGCCTTTTGCCCCTGCGAGTGATGCGGATTCTTCAGCCGCATGAAATAATACTGAATACATGGGAATGCCCCCTTATCCAAATAGCCAATGGTTTGTATGTTTCTCTATTTTTCAAAATGATAGTGCGCACTATCATTTTAATCATAGGATTGATTGGATGTTATTGTCAAAGTCGGAAAGACCTATCTTTATAAAGGGGACAATCTCACTAATTTTCTTCTATTTCTAAAACAAAAGTCTCCGAACATGAAGAAAAAAGGAGAAATCGAAAACTGTGAATTGTTCATTATGCCAAACTTTACTATAATCAAGGGAGTAGACCATGTAGAGGGAGGGTTTTTGTGATTACAAAAGCCATATTTGCACTTGTTTTTCCTTTCTTGCTCGTTATTTTATTTTCAAAGGTTACTTATAATCATTACGTTGGCATTGCATTAACAGCAGCGCTTTTATTTGCTTCGTATATGAAAGGCTATACAGAAACCTACTTTATCGTAGGATTAGATATTATTTCTTTAGTGGCCGGGGCATTGTTTATGGCCAAGAAAGAAGTCGAAAAAAGAGAGAAGGCTGAAAAACATCATTGATGTGATCCCTCTTGATGAAAAGAAAATGTTTTTGATTGCAGGAGCTGTGCTTACGATTCTAGTGAGTGCAGCTTTCTTTTTTGTGGTTTTTCTGCTGATCGAATATCTCGCTCCAAAATGTTCCATACTGAAAGGAAGGTTTCTTTAGAGGGTTATGAGCCACGGCAGAGAGGGTATGGTTGTATTGGAAATAAAAATCAAGTCAGACACGAACTTTAGTTCGTATTTTTGTGTTCTTTTATGATAATATATTCATTAGATAGATTTCGTAACGAAACGGAGGCTTTGATGTGAGTGACCGCTTTGAATTAGTTTCTAACTATCAGCCCCAAGGAGATCAGCCAAAAGCCATTGAAAAGCTTGTGGAGGGCATCCATCAGGGGAAACAGCATCAAACGCTGTTAGGTGCTACAGGTACGGGAAAGACCTTTACTGTATCCAACCTGATCAAAGAAGTGAACAAACCAACACTTGTCATTGCGCATAACAAGACACTTGCCGGACAATTATACAGCGAGTTCAAGGAATTTTTTCCAAATAATGCTGTTGAATATTTTGTGAGTTATTATGATTATTACCAGCCTGAGGCGTATGTTCCTCAAACTGATACATTTATTGAAAAGGATGCCAGCATTAATGATGAGATCGATAAGCTAAGGCACTCCGCCACATCCTCATTATTTGAGCGGAGAGATGTCATCATCATTGCCAGTGTGTCCTGTATTTATGGCTTAGGTTCTCCTGAAGAATACAGAGAGCTTGTGCTGTCTTTACGAACTGAAATGGAAATTGAACGCAATCAGCTGCTGCGTAAGCTTGTGGATATTCAGTATTCTCGTAATGATATAGATTTTCAGCGCGGAACCTTCAGAGTTCGAGGAGACGTCGTTGAAATTTTTCCTGCTTCACGAGATGAGCATTGTATCAGAGTGGAGTTTTTCGGTGATGAAATTGAACGTATTCGTGAAGTAGATGCTCTCACTGGAGAAATTCTCGGTGATCGTGACCACGTTGCTATTTTCCCAGCATCTCACTTCGTCACAAGAGAAGAAAAGATGGAAAAAGCGATTATTAATATTGAAAAAGAGCTTGAGGAACAGTTGGAAAAGCTTCGTGAAAACGGGAAACTGCTTGAAGCACAGCGTCTTGAGCAGCGGACAAGGTATGACCTTGAGATGATGAGAGAGATGGGCTTTTGTTCAGGGATTGAGAACTACTCAAGACATCTCACCTTACGTCCGCCTGGTTCAACACCTTATACATTGCTTGATTATTTTCCGGATGATTTTATGATTGTTGTCGATGAGTCACACGTGACCATCCCGCAAATTCGCGCCATGTACAATGGGGACCAGGCAAGAAAACAAGTGCTTGTTGATCACGGATTCCGTCTGCCGTCAGCACTTGATAATAGACCACTCACATTTGATGAGTTTGAAAAGCACATTAACCATATTGTGCATGTATCCGCAACACCGGGCCCATACGAGCTTGATAAAACGCCAGAGGTCGTGGAACAAATTATTCGTCCAACCGGTTTGCTTGATCCAATCATTGAAGTTCGTCCGATTGAAGGACAAATCGATGACTTAATTGGGGAAATTCATGCAAGAGTTGAGAAAAATGAGCGTGTGCTTGTGACGACTTTAACGAAGAAAATGTCTGAGGATCTGACAGATTATCTGAAAGAAATCGGAATCAAGGTCAATTATCTGCACTCAGAAATTAAGACACTAGAGCGGATTGAGATTATTCGTGATTTACGTCTCGGAAAATATGATGTGCTTGTTGGGATCAACCTTCTTCGAGAAGGTTTGGATATTCCAGAGGTGTCGCTCGTGGCGATTTTAGATGCGGATAAAGAAGGCTTTTTACGTTCAGAAAGATCCCTCATCCAGACGATTGGCCGTGCTGCAAGAAATGCAGAAGGCCGGGTTATTATGTATGCAGACAATATGACGAAATCAATGGACATTGCCATACAAGAAACAAAGCGGAGACGTGAGCAGCAAGAAGCGTATAATGAGAAATTTGGTATCACTCCGCAAACGATCCATAAGAAGATTCGAGATGTGATCAAGGCAACAAAAGTACATGAGGATTCAGAAGAATACGAAACAAAAGCAGCACCAAAGTTGTCAAAAATGAGCAAAAAAGAACGAGAAAAAGTGATCGAAAACGTCGAGATGGAAATGAAAGATGCAGCAAAAGCGCTTGATTTTGAAAAAGCAGCAGAATTAAGAGATCTATTGCTAGAGCTAAAAGCGGAAGGATGAATGCCTGATGGCTATGGAACGAATAGAGGTGAAAGGGGCAAGAGCCCACAACCTTAAAAATATTGATGTCAATATCCCGCGCGATCAGCTAGTGGTCATTACGGGTTTATCTGGTTCGGGAAAATCGTCGCTTGCCTTCGATACCATTTATGCAGAGGGTCAGCGTAGGTATGTTGAATCACTGTCAGCCTATGCACGTCAATTTCTCGGTCAAATGGACAAACCAGATGTAGATGCGATTGAAGGGCTTTCTCCAGCGATTAGTATTGACCAGAAAACGACAAGTAGGAACCCTCGATCAACCGTTGGGACTGTTACAGAAATTTATGATTACTTGCGTCTATTATATGCTCGAGTCGGAAAACCGATTTGTCCTATTCATGGGATCGAAATTACATCACAGACGATTGAGCAAATGACAGACCGCATTTTAGAGTATCCAGAACGAACGAAACTACAAGTGCTTGCTCCGGTTGTATCTGGACGTAAGGGAACTCACGTGAAAGTACTTGATCAAATTCGGAAGCAGGGCTACGTTCGAGTCAGAGTTGATGGCGAGATGGAGGACCTGTCAGAAGAGATCGAGCTTGAAAAGAATAAAAAGCATTCCATTGAAGTGGTGATTGATCGAATTGTCGTGAAAGAAGGCGTGGCTGCACGGTTGTCTGATTCTCTTGAAACGGCACTCCGACTTGGTGAAGGTCGTGTGATGATTGATGTGATTGGACAAGAGGAGCTGTTATTTAGTGAGCATCATGCTTGTCCGCACTGCGGATTCTCTATTGGGGAACTTGAGCCAAGAATGTTCTCGTTTAATAGCCCTTTCGGTGCCTGTCCAAGCTGTGATGGGCTTGGTTCTAAACTAGAAGTAGATCCAGAGCTTGTGATTCCGAATAAGGATTTGACTTTACGTCAGCATGCCATTGCCCCATGGGAGCCTCAAAGCTCACAATATTACCCGCAGCTTCTTGAGGCGGTATGTACACATTATGGAATTGACATGGATATTCCGGTAAAAGATATCCCGCCGCATTTATTTGATAAAATTTTATATGGTAGCGGCTCTGAGCTGATTTATTTTAAATATGAAAATGATTTTGGCCAGGTCCGTGAAAATGAAATCGAGTTTGAAGGTGTGCTTCGTAACATTGAACGACGCTACAAGGAAACGAGCTCCGATTATATTCGGGAGCAAATGGAAAAATATATGGCCAATCAGCCATGCCCGACCTGTAAAGGATATCGCCTGAAAAAAGAAACGCTTGCGGTTCTCATCAATGGCAAACATATCGGAGAAATGACCGATTTGTCTGTATCTGATGCCCTTGATTTCTATGAGAAAATTGAGTTGTCTGAGAAAGATTTGCAGATTGCCCAGCTCATTTTACGTGAAATCAAAGAGCGCTTATCCTTCTTAAATAATGTCGGATTAGATTATCTGACATTAAGCCGGTCTGCTGGCACATTATCAGGCGGGGAGGCGCAGCGGATTCGTTTGGCGACACAAATCGGATCAAGACTGACAGGCGTTCTTTATATTTTAGATGAACCATCGATTGGTCTGCATCAACGGGATAATGACCGGTTGATTGGAACATTGAAAAACATGCGTGATATCGGAAACACACTGATTGTTGTAGAACATGATGAAGATACGATGCTTGCCGCTGATTATCTCATTGATATTGGACCAGGAGCAGGGGTTCATGGAGGAGAAGTGATTTCAGCTGGAACGCCAGAAGAAGTCATGAAAGACCCAAAATCGTTGACTGGACAATATTTATCTGGTGAGAAATTCATCCCGCTTCCGATTGAGAGACGAAAGCCTGACGGCCGCTTCATTGAAATTAAAGGGGCAAAAGAAAACAACCTTAAAAACGTGAATGCGAAGTTTCCTTTAGGTGTCTTTACCGCTGTGACGGGTGTGTCAGGATCAGGGAAAAGTACACTTGTGAATGAAATTTTATTGAAATCCCTTGCCCAAAAACTGCACAGAGCAAAAGCTAAGCCAGGACAGCACAAAGAAATCAAAGGAATGGATCACTTAGACAAAGTCATTGATATTGATCAATCTCCAATTGGCCGTACACCAAGATCCAATCCTGCTACGTATACAGGTGTATTTGATGACGTGCGGGATGTGTTTGCGCAAACCAATGAAGCGAAGGTACGAGGCTATAAAAAAGGGCGATTCAGCTTTAACGTGAAAGGTGGACGCTGCGAAGCGTGTCGTGGAGATGGCATTATTAAAATTGAAATGCACTTTTTACCTGATGTATATGTGCCTTGTGAAGTGTGTCACGGGAAACGTTATAACCGCGAGACGTTAGAGGTCACGTATAAAGGGAAAAATATTTCCGATGTTCTTGAAATGACGGTAGAGGACGCACTTCAATTTTTCGAGAATATCCCGAAAATTAAGCGGAAGCTGCAAACAATCTTTGATGTTGGATTAGGATACATTACACTTGGGCAGCCTGCCACGACATTGTCTGGTGGAGAGGCGCAGCGTGTGAAATTGGCATCTGAGCTTCACCGCCGTTCAAACGGAAGATCTTTGTATATTTTAGACGAACCGACAACCGGTCTTCATGTGGATGATATTGCTAGGTTGTTAAAAGTGCTCCAGCGCTTGGTCGAAAACGGGGATACGGTATTGGTCATTGAGCACAACCTTGATATTATTAAGGCTGCCGATTACCTTGTTGATCTAGGACCAGAAGGCGGTGCTGGTGGAGGAACGATTATTGCTTCAGGAACACCTGAACACATTGCTAAAGAAGAAGCTTCTTACACCGGTCGATACTTAAAACCGATTTTAGAGCGTGATCGTGAGCGAATGAAACAGTTAGTCAAAGAAACAGAAAGTGTGACATCCTCATAAAGAAAAACCCCTCGGAAAGAGGGGTTTTCCTTTTATTGCACATCTTCCTTTGGCATTAAGTTACTGAGGTGCGTTAAATCCTTTAAAATATGAGTGCTGCTACTATCGAGCAGTACTTTTAAATAACGGATATCACCATACTTCGGATGAGACGGATGAATGGCCTCTAGCTCCTTGATCATATCGCTGTTCATGCTTTTCTGTTTCTGTATAAGGTCTAAAAGCGTTTGTGCCGTGTGGTTAGCATTATGATGATCTGTCAAAATAATTACCCCCTATAATGATAATCACCATCTTTTCAACATATTTTAAAGGGTAATCCATGAAGAATCTACACTTAGGTGCAAAAAGAAATAATTTGTGTCTAAGGTCATATGTAAATCGAATGAGTTTGAAACTTTTTATACGCCATAAACGTATGAGTTAGAAAGGAATTTTCATCATGAAGGAGCGAATATATATGAACAGAGATCAGTCGATCATTGCATCTATTTGTTATTTTAGTGTATTTTTCATGCCGTTTATTGTGCCGATCGTGGCATATTTTGTAGTGGATCAAAAGGAAACGAAACGGCATTCGCTGCGTGCATTGTGGTCACATGTTTTGCCAGTCGCAGCGTGTGTGCTGCTGGTTTTTGGAGCTATCCCCTTTTTATTGACGACACAGGCAAGCGACTCACTCGTTCCAGTGTTCACCGTACTTATCTTGTCCTTTTTAGTCGCCATTGGCTTTTTGATCTCTGTCATTTGGAATATCATTCAAGGTATTAAAGTGCTTCAATCCATCAAATCGTAGGAGGGCTTTGTATGAATGAAAAAGAACGCATTTTAAAATTAGTAGAAGACGGGACATTATCTGCAAAAGAAGCAATTACGCTACTTGAAAAATTAGAAGAAAATCAGTCCATTTCACTAGAAAAATCAACGGCTGATCATACCTTTCATGAAGAAAAAGCTGGCACAGAGAATAAAGGAACTGGTACTGAAAACCTCGGTGCAAAGCTGTTTGGATGGTTAGATTCGGCGGTGAAAAAGGTCAAAGATGTCGATCTTGATTTGAACTTTGGACAGTCCGTCGACGTTGAACACATTTTTCAATTCAAAGACGCGGCACTATCTCATTTAGATATTCAATTGGCAAACGGCAGTCTCAATTTGATGCCTTGGGATGATGGGGATGTTCGGGCAGAGTGTCATGCGAAAATTTACCGTGCAGAGGATGGAGAGCAGGCCAGACAGCAATTTCTTCAACATCTGGATTGCGGGCTTGAAGGGGACAAATTTTTTATCCGAACTGAAAAGAAGACCATGAAGGTCAATGTCACCCTGTATGTACCACGTATCCAATACGATAAGATCAAAGTCAAACTGTTTAATGGACCGATTCGCGGGGAAAAGCTAAAGACAAAAGAACTGGCTGCAAAAACAACAAATGGCGTCGTCTCTTTTGCCTCTTTACAAGCAGAAAAAGTCGGAATTGAAACAGCAAATGGACAAATCAAACTGGCTGATCACGAGTGTGGTATGATTGAAGTAGAAACCATTAATGGGCTCATTGACCTGCGCGGGAAAAGTGAATCAATTGATGCACAGAGCTTCAATGGGAACATTGCTGTTCAGCTGTCAGATGAGAAATGCCGTTCGATCTATGCAAAAACGACAACAGGCAGTGTGGACGTTCAGATTCCGCGTGCTTGTGCAGTGACTGCGGAGCTGAAAAGCAATCTCGGGTCGATCTCTCATGAGCTGCTTGATGCAAATATGATTAAAGAGAAAAATGAAACGCTGCAAAAAGAGAAAATGATCAAAGCCAATCAACAGGCGGAGCACAATATATCCATTTTTGCAGAAACAAAAACAGGCTCAATCCAAGTAAAGCACCAATCAGACAAGGAGTGATTCTACATGAAGAAGCTTTATCGTTCAGCGACAGATAAAAAAATAGCGGGTGTTGTCGGTGGACTTGCTGAATACTTAAGTGTCGATGCATCCCTGCTTCGTATTTTAACGGTGATCATCGGATTTATGACAGCATTTATGCCGATATTCTTGATCTACTTCATCTGGTATTTTGTTGTTCCGGAAGAAGGCACTAACTAAATGCTTAGATGGATCGTAAGTATTTTCGTCAATGCATTACTTTTAATCGTCATTGCTGGATATTTTGATTCAGGCATTCTTCCAGGCCTTGGTAGTGTGTATATTGAAGGCTTTGGCGCAGCGATTGTAGCAAGTATTATTTTGTCCTTGCTCAATATTTTAGTGAAGCCGTTTTTGATCATTTTAACGCTGCCAGTGACAGTACTTTCACTAGGATTGTTCCTCTTTGTCATTAATGCCATCACACTGATGATGACCTCAAGCTTTATGGGAGATAGTTTTAACATTGATGGGTTTGGAACGGCCATTTGGATGGCTGTCATTTTATCCATTTTCCATCTGCTCATACAAAAAGGAATCGTGGAACCGTTAGCGAAAAAAAGCTAACGGTTTTTTTGTGTGAATTTATATCGTTTCCCCGTTCCATCTGTCATAAAAACCGTCTTCAGGAGACACAATATCCGAAGGGAGGCGGTGCACGATGGTGAATGTGAGCAGACAAATCATTCTTTTGCTTTTTTTGAGCATTCTTTTTTGTTTCAGTCAGCCTGCTTCAGCAGGATCTTTGACACAAACACAAGTGAACATACGAAATAAGCCCTTTTCACCTTTTATCTTTGATCAATTTCAAGTAGATGTCCGTCCAGTTCAAGGAAAAAACCGTGATCTTCAATTTCGGGCATCTATTAGTCAGTCAGAGCAAATTTTGTCTGCAAACTTGTACTATAAACAGAGTGATGAACTGGGATATCGATTGATCCCGATGGAACGATTGCCGGGGATGAAACCAGAATTTACAGCAAAAATCCCGACAGATCAATTGTGGAATCCAACAGTTCATTACTATACAGAATTCCTGACGCAGAAGTCTGTCATCAAAACAACCGAACAAGCTGTTCACTTAAACGGATTTGAAGAGGATCTCTCACAAATTCCTGAGCTATTGATGACAGAAATCGTGGTGAATTCAAAAAACCGCAAAGGCAAGGATGCTTTTGAATTCATTGAGGTGTATAACACAACAGATGCACCCATTTCACTTCGACATTATCAGCTTCGCTATCGCAATCCAGCGCAAGGCGTGGAGATGGATGATATATATTCATTCCACACAAGTCCGATCACCATTTCTCCTGGAAAACCGTACGTATTTTGGCTTAGAAAAAAAGGACAGGAGCATTTAACAGTAGCGGACTTTAATGCGATGTACAAAAGCCATTTAAAAGAGGGCGAGCATCTATCTGTAATCGAGAGCAAAGGATTGTCCAATTCTAAATCCCGCCTTGTTTCTATCACAACAAATATAGGAGAAGAGGTATCGTCGGCATCCTATCGTTTAAAGCCTTCATTGTTTAGCGAGCACAGATCGTTACTGTTCAAGTATCCAATGGATGGAACGACACAAATGAAGCTGATCTCGAAAGTGGAGGAAGAGCCGACACCCGGAAAAGTGTTAAAAGCACAAGTTCCAACTGAAAAAAAAGAAATATCACAAGATGTTCATAAACCTGTGATCGAAGATATGACAGACAATCAACCGATAAAACCAACTGAAGGCATTGAAATGAGAGCAGATGTGCAGGATGATCAGTCCGTCAAAACGGTCAAATTGCGATATCGAACCAATCGTCATGAAGATTTTAAAGAGGTGCTGCTTCAAAAGGATCATAATGATCGGCTGTTTCACCATATTATTTATTCACCTGAGCTCATCGGTAAAGAACGATTGGAATATCAGATTGAAGCGTCAGACGGCGAAAATCAAGCAATGACAATGAAAAAAACAATTGATGTGGAACAAGTAAGCAAAGCTCACGGCCTTCGATTGAATGTAGAAGAAGGAGATACGGTTTCTGGCGTATTTCACTTAAAAGCAACAGCAGATCAGAAAAAAAGCATACAATTAATGATAGATGGAAAACCGATTCGACAAGTATTCCCTGCACTTGAAGCAGATCCATATCTTGCATTTGATGTCAAAGGGACAAATTTATATTTTAAGAATGGTGTATCTATAGGTAAGCACTTACTTTCCATTTTTGATGATTCGACAAAAGTGTATCGCACCTATACAATACCAATACCAGAAAAACACTTAGAAAAGGCAGGTCCACAAACGATATCATTCCATGCTGGGACGAAGTCATCGCCGTTTGACCGATTTCCTGGAGAAAATCACGATGATTTTGAATTGAAAAATGTCCAGATGATTTTATCGAATGGAACTCAAATTCTGCCTCTAAATGCGAGCCAGCATGAGGAATGGAAAATGGGCGACGGTGGCAGCGCTAAGAAGGTAAGAGCATTTCAGTTTCAAATCCCGAAGCAAGCATATGCTTCAAGCTATATTCAGTGGGATACAAGAAGGCTGAAAGAAGGAGTACATGTTGTTCAGGCTAAAACCGCAGACGAATCTCAATCTGTACGTGTGAAAGTCGATAACACGGGTCCGAAAATCAAGAGTAATATACAGGCAAATGACCAATATAAAGGCGTCTTTACGTTAAAGGCAAAGGTGACGGATCGTTGGAGTGACATAGTGGAGATGAAGGCATATTTAGATGGAAAACCGATCTCTTTGCCTTATCAGACGTCCTCTAGCGAATTAGAACCTGGGGAGCACACATTGAAGATAAAAGCAAAAGATGCCGCTGGAAACAAATCAACTTTGAAAAAGGTTTTTAAGACGGTACATGAACACCCTGAGACGCCAGAGAGAGTGTCAGATAGGACAAAAATGGAATCATCTAAGCAAACAGTGCTAACCAATGATCCTACTAATGATCAGTTAGATTACTCCTTTTACCGTGCCTATCAATATACATCGCTGCATCCGTCCATGAAGATTTTCAAATATGCAGCGGAAACAGAGCCGCCAAAACATTTAAATGAAACAGGGGAAATGATTTTTTCTGATCGAGAAAGAAATCGCATTGCATTTGCTGATGGTAAATCAGTGGAAACGAAAGATCTACAGCATTTTCCTTATCATCGCTTTCAAATCAAGGTTCATCACGATGTACGTGAAAAGGATGTTGTCGAAGCTGTATGGAAAGGAAGCTCATTATCAGGGAGAAAGGTAACGATGTACGCTTGGAATCATCAGCAAGAAAAGTGGGATAAAATCACTCATCACTTTGCCAAGGATGAAAAGGAATTTTACCTGAAAGGGCTGCTGTCAGTCAGACAGTATATGAAAAATCAAACGTTTGATTTGCTTGTACAAGATGAGGTCAGTAAGACGTTAAAGCCTTATAAGATGGTGTGGATGTCTGATACTCAATATTATGCCAGAAGTTATCCTCACATCTTCAAAAAAATGGTCGAGTGGATCAGAGATCAAAGGGACCCATTAAATATTCAATATGTGTTCCATACAGGTGATATTGTGGATGATTCAAAGGATAAGCAGTGGAATCGTGCCGATACATTTATGCGTGTGTTAGATAAGCATCATATTCCTTACGGTGTATTAGCTGGTAATCATGATGTCAGGCACAAAGACGGCCATTATAGGGAATATGGGAGGTATTTTGGAGCGAAACGCTTTGAAGACAAGCCGTATTACGGTGAATCCTATCAAAACAATCGAGGTCATTATGATCTTATCTCTGCTGGTGGCAATGATTATATGATGGTGTATATGGGCTGGGGGATCAAGCAAAATGAGATTGACTGGTTAAATCGAGTCATTTCTGAACATCCAGATCGAATTGTCATTTTAAATTTCCATGAGTATTTGTTAGTGAGCGGCAATCGAAGCCCAATTGGAGATTTGATCTTCCATCAAGTGGTAAAGCGTCACCCGAATATTGTCGCAGTATTTAGCGGCCACTACCACGGAGCCAGTCGAAAAGTAGATGAGATTGACGATGATCATGATGGAAAAGTGGACAGAAAAGTATATCAAATCCTTGCAGATTACCAGTCAGGTCCTGAAGGCGGTCAAGGTTTTATGCGGCTGATCACTGCGGATCAAGAAAAAAATAAACTTCATTTCACCACATATTCACCCTACTTGAATCAAGAACATTTCTATGATCCAAAAACGTATGGAGATCAAGATGAATTTTCAATTGATGTGGATTTAACACCTAAAATGAAATCCGTTAAAACCAATTATTTTGAATTGAATGTCTACACAAACGTTCTTCTTGGAGAGGTCAAAGGTGTGAAAAGTGGTAAAAAAGCAAGCTTTGAATGGAAAGGGTTAAAGCCAAATCAAGAATATTATTGGTACACTGTAGCAAAAGACCGTTTCGAAGGGAAAGCGATTTCGCCTATATGGAAAATTCATACAAAAAATGATGATCAATCAACATTTCTTAGGAAATAAAAAAACTGTGCTTTCAGGAGCACAGTTTTATCTTTCCATTGTGTGAGTGAGTTTGTATCGATCCCCTCTATAAACGGACATGACATACTCGAATGGAAGGTCATTTTGAAAATAAGTTGTTCTTACAATGGAGAGGACAGGGTCCCCTAAAGAAATAGACAGCAGGTCAGCTTCTTCCTTTGAAGCAACATTGGCTTCAAGCTCCTGCTTGGCATGGGCAATGGTTAGACCTGTGTTCGTTTCTATATATTCATATAAAGATCCAGTTAAATGGTCCTTTGTGAGCTCGCCAGCAAATTTTTCAGGTATATAACTCGTTTCAATAGCCATTGGTTCATTGTTTGCAAGGCGGATTCGTTTTAATTCATAAACATCTTCACTGTTCGACAGCTGTAATGATTGCAGCAAGTGCTCTGGGCATGCGACTTTTTTGAAATCAATCAACTGACTTGAAGCTTTGAACCCACGTTGACGCATATCTTCTGTAAAGCTTGTTAAGCCCTGAAGCGGTTGTTCAAACTTCTTTCGGCTAACAAATGTTCCTTTTCCTTTTTGCCGGTATAAATATCCTTCGTTCACAAGGTTCGATAAGGCTTGTCTGACAGTCATTCGGCTAATACCAAAGCGTTCGGCATATTCTCTTTCAGAAGGAATGAGTGTATCAGGTGCTAACGTTCCATCCTCAATCTGCTTTTTCAAGTTCTCCATAATCTGATGGTACATGGGGATAGGTGACTGCTTATCAATAAACATGTGAAAATCCTCTCGTGTTTAGCGTAGTGAACCAGCTTCTCGATCAATAAAAATCGTCACATCTTCATGAAGTTTCAGAGCAGATGCAGGGAAGTCTGGGTGAATCTCTGTTCGTTCTAAATATTGTATCACGTCCGCTTTTGATTTTCCTGATGCGAGAAGGAGAATTTTTTTACTTGAAAGAATGCTTGCAATTCCCATTGTAATGGCATGTGTAGGCACCTCATCAATAGAAGAAAAGTATCTTGCATTGGCTTGACGAGTGTGTTCATCTAATTGAACGACATGCGTCTTTGAGTCAAAGGGAGTACCAGGTTCATTAAACCCGATATGTCCATTTTGTCCGATACCAAGTAGCTGAAGATCAATGCCCCCTAAATCTTCAATGAGCTGATCATACCTTAAGCACTCTTCTTCCAAGTGAGAAGCAGCACCATTGGGAAGGAAATATTGATCTGACGGGAGATCAATATGGTCAAATAAATGTCGCTTCATGTAAGTCATATAACTATTTTCATGATTTGGATCAATTCCCACGTACTCATCCAGATTCACTGTTCTTGCTTGTTTGAAAGACAATTGTTCTGTTTGATGCAACTGAATTAACTCTTTATAAGTGTCAATTGGTGTACCGCCAGTTGCCAGACCGAGAACCGCATCTGTTTTTGATTCAATGGTACGTGCAATGAAAGCAGCTGCTGCTTTTCCTAATTGATCTTTATCTGCAAATTCGATGATGTTCATCAGTGTGTGGCCTCCTTTTTTTCATAAACGATTTGTCCATGGCAGATCGTCATCATGAGTTCGCCAGCTTCATCCCAAATGACCAAGTCTGCCAGTTTTCCAACTTCGATCGAACCGAGCTGATGATCGATCCCGAGCTGAGTGGCTGCATTTGTTGAGGTCATTTGAGCAATTTCTGTCCATCCGCATTGTGTGATCTGTCTCATACGTTTGACCCCATCTTTCATTTGTAAAATCGATCCTGCAAGTGTTCCATCTGCCAGCAATGCTTTTTCACCGCTGACTGTCACTGTCTGCCCACCAAATTCGTAGGTTCCCTCTCCAAGTCCTTTTGCACGCATTGAGTCTGTAATCATGATCAAACGTTCACTTCCCTTTGCCAAATACGCAAGCTTTACGGAAAGAGGATGTGAATGAATGCCATCTGTAATCAGCTCAGTCAAAAGCTTTTCGTTTGTAAGCGCAGCCCCTGCAACATTGGGCTCACGATGCTGAAATGAACTCATCGCATTATAAAGATGCGTGACATGACGCGCACCGTGCTTTGCTGCTAGTTCAATCATGTCATGAGGAGCATTTGTATGTCCAATAGAAGGAATGATATTTTTTTCTTTTAGTAAGGAAAGAAATGCAAAATCATCATCTTCCTCAGGTGCAAAAGTGACAATTCGAATCAGCTGATCAGATGCACTCAGCCATTTCTCAAAAAGAGGAAGGTTAGCCTGCGTAATCCATTGAGCAGGCTGCGCACCAGCTTTATCTTTAGAAATAAAAGGACCTTCTAGATGAATGCCTAAACATTGTGCCTGACTTCCAGCCTGCTTTTCATTATAGGGTCTCCACTGTGCGACATTTTTAAGTGCTTGCTCAATCTCTTGATGATTTTGTGTAATGGTTGTTGCTAAAAAGCTTGTCGTTCCTTCTGCGGGTAAGTGATCAGCAAGTGTATTCATGGCTTCTGGTGTCGCATCCATCATATCTGCACCATATCCCCCATGGATGTGAATATCAATCATTCCGGGGAGTAAATAAAAGTTTTCCCGGGAAATATATACTTTTTCATAATTTCCTGTCGGCGGTGATGTTGAAATATAGTCGATCTTGCCATCGCGTAAACCGACAAAACCGTTTTCAATGATTTCTGTCTTTGTCACAATATGAATATTGGAGAGCAATAAAGAACTGCTCATGATTGTGCCCCCTTATTCTCGTCGTTAGATTCAGTTTACCTTTTTTAAGTATAGTTGTCTATACCAGTGAATGTGTTGAAACAGGATCAGGATAAAATACTGTTTTGGGTTCATCATTGAAAGTGATAAAATAGAGCTGTATTTCTGAAACGCCTGTGATAAAAGGAGGAAGAAGCGTGCCGAAAGTTCGTACGAAGGACATAATGGAACAATTTCATCTTGAACTGGTAAGTGGGGAAGAAGGGATTAATCGTCCCATTACAATCAGTGATCTTTCCAGACCAGGTATTGAAATGGCTGGATATTTTACATATTACCCAAAAGAAAGAGTTCAACTTTTAGGGAAGACAGAGCTTTCTTTTTTTGAACAGCTCCCAGAACGCGAACGAAAGCAGAGAATGATGTCTCTTTGTACAGATATTACCCCTGCCATCATTTTGTCACGAGATCGTGAAGTACCAAAGGAATTGATCGAAGCTTCAAATGAAAATGGAGTGCCGGTTTTACGCTCAAGCTTAAAAACGACAAGACTTTCGAGTCGATTAACGAACTTCTTAGAAAGCAAGCTTGCACCAACGACTGCGATTCATGGCGTACTCGTAGATGTATATGGTGTAGGTGTACTGTTAATTGGAAAAAGTGGCGTAGGAAAAAGTGAAACGGCTTTAGAATTAGTGAAGAGAGGACACAGGCTGGTTGCAGACGATTGCGTGGAAATCAGGCAAGAGGATCAGGATACGTTAGTTGGAAGCGCACCAGAGCTGATTGAGCACCTTCTAGAAATCCGTGGATTAGGCATTATTAATGTGATGACCTTATTTGGAGCGGGCGCTGTCAGAAGCTATAAGAGAATTACGATTGTTATGAACCTTGAGCTTTGGGAACAAGGCAAACAGTATGACCGTTTAGGACTTGAGGAAGAAAAAATGCGGATCATCGATACAGATGTACCAAAGCTGACCATCCCTGTACGTCCGGGACGAAATTTAGCGGTCATCATCGAGGTAGCTGCTATGAACTTCAGATTGAAACGAATGGGACATAATGCAGCGGAACAATTTACAAGTAAACTTGCCGATGTCATTGAAGACAATGGCCAGGATGAATAGGAGCTGTCTATATGAATGAAGCAATTCAACCAATTGATCCGATTGCTTTTCAGCTCGGACCTATTTCGGTTCATTGGTATGGTGTGATTATTGGGGTCGGAGCTCTGCTTGGACTCTGGCTCGCATTAAGGGAGTGTGAAAAAAGAGGCATCAATAAAGATATGTTTATTGATCTCATCTTATTTGCCATTCCTATCGCCATTATTTGTGCACGAATTTATTATGTATCCTTTGAATGGGATTATTATCAGCAGCACCCAAATGAAATCATCAAGATTTGGAATGGTGGAATTGCCATACATGGCGGACTGATAGGGGCGGTGCTGACAGCGATTGTCTTTACTAAAGTGAGAAAGGTGTCCTTTTGGAAAATCGCCGATGTCGCAGCGCCTAGTATTTTACTAGGGCAAGCCATCGGGCGCTGGGGGAACTTTATTAATCAGGAAGCGCATGGTGAGGCTGTTTCAAGAGCCTTTTTAGAAAATTTGCACCTGCCTGAGTTTATTATTAATCAGATGTACATTGACGGGACCTACTATCACCCTACGTTCTTATATGAATCATTATGGAATATTGCAGGCGTTTTGATATTAATCTTATTACGTAGAACATCATTGCGTCGAGGCGAAATGTTCTTGTCTTATTTAATCTGGTATTCAATCGGCCGTTTCTTCATTGAAGGAATGAGAACAGACAGCTTAATGCTGACTGAGCATCTTCGAATTGCACAGATGATTTCGATTGCCATATTTGCAGTGGCTGTTTTGCTGATTGTGTTTAGAAGAATCAAGGGATATGCATCTATACGGTATAAAGAGAACAACTCATCAAATTAAGCAAGGGGGATAAGAGATGGGTGAGACATGGAAAAACGGCTTGAAAGCAGGGTTATCGACAACTTGGACACTTGGAAAAGTCATTTTTCCGGTTACCATTCTCGTTAGTATCTTGCAGCATACACCTGTGATGGATTGGATGATACAATTCATCCGTCCATTTATGGGTCTGTTTGGTCTTTCAGGGGAAGCGGCCATTCCGCTTGTTTTAGGAAATATGCTGAACTTGTATGCGGGTATTGCAGCCATCTTGACATTAGAGCTGCCTGTGAAGGAAGTGTTCATTTTAGCGGTCATGCTCTCTTTTTGTCACAACTTGATCATCGAATCAACAGTGGCGGCGAAGGTTGGGCTGCGGGTGTCTATCATTTTGCTAGTCAGAATCAGTCTTGCCGTCGTGTCAGCAATTGTCATTCACCTCGTTTGGCAGGGAGGCGAGGAGCCGGCGCAATATGGTTTGCTGACAGCTGCTCAGTCGGCTGATGTGCCTTCTAGCTGGTATATGATCGTACTTCTTGCTTTACAGAAAGCTGTTCTTGGTGTGCTGCAGCTGGCTTGTATTGTCATTCCTCTCATGATCATCATTCAATTCATGAGAGACTTAGGGTGGCTCCATACGCTGTCTAAGTGGCTGTCTCCTTTTACGAGAATGCTTGGAATGAAAGAAAATACGTCTATGACGATGGTGGCTGGTTTAACCATTGGTCTTGCCTACGGGGCAGGCGTCATGATGAAGGCAGTGGAAGAGGACGGTGTCAGCAAAAAGGATTTAACGCTTGCTTTCATTTTCCTTGTGGCGTGTCATGCGGTGGTCGAAGATACACTCATTTTCATTCCATTAGGTATTCCAGTATGGCCGCTTCTTCTTATTCGCCTTATTTCTGCTATTTTATTGACAGCTGCCATCAGCTATATTTGGCGGAGGCGGGAACATGCAGCTGTTAGAAAGGAAGCTATATGAACCAATCAACTATTAACACAGTGCTATTTGATTTAGATGGCACATTAATCAATACAAATGAATTAATTATTGCTTCATTTCAGCATACGCTTGATCATTATTACCCTGGTCAATACAGCCGTGAGGATATCCTTCATTTCATTGGTCCATCATTATTTGATACATTCTCTGCAATGGATCCGAATCTGACAGATGATATGATCCAGATGTATCGAACGTTTAATCATGAACAGCATGATCTGCTTGTGACGGAGTACGAGACGGTGTTAGATACGTTGAAAATTCTTCAGGATCGAGGGTTTAAGCTTGGTATTGTGACAACAAAAATCCGTGATACGGTCTTAATGGGATTAAAGCTGACTGGGTTGGAGCCATTTTTTGAGGTCATTGTCACACTTGATGATGTACAAAATGAAAAGCCGCATCCAGAACCAGTTCAACTGGCATTATCCAAGCTCGGCAGTGATCCGCATGAGGCGATCATGGTTGGTGATAATTATCACGATATTTTATCTGGTCAAGCGGCAGGGACGAAAACAGCAGGTGTTGCTTGGTCTATTAAGGGAGAAGAAGCCCTGTTAAAGCATCGCCCAGATTATATGCTGCAGAAAATGAGTGATCTCTTGGCGATTGTTGGAGCTGATTAAGTTGAGAAAAACAGATCGTTATCCTGTCAAAGGGGTCAATTCGCTTAGACAAGTCTATCGAACGGTCCCCTTTCTCAAGGTTGTAAAAAACTTTATCTTTATTCAACTGGCAAGGTATACGCCTTTTATGGGAATGAAAAATTGGATTTATCGCACCTTCCTTCGAATGAAAGTCGGTGAGGATACGGCGTTTGCTTTAATGGTGATGGTCGATCTCATGTTTCCTGAGAAAATCACTGTCGGTCGAAATAGTGTGATTGGCTATAACACAACCATTCTGTCCCATGAGTATTTGATTAAAGAGTATAGGCTTGGGGAAGTCTATATTGGTGATGAAGTGTTAATTGGAGCAAATTCAACGATTCTACCTGGAGTGACAATTGGTGATGGTGCGATTGTATCGGCGGGAACTCTTGTGAACAAAGATGTTCCGGCAGGCTCCTTTGTTGGAGGAAATCCAATGCGGATGATATATACAAAAGAGGAAATGGAAGCACGTCAATCTTCGTCTGCTGAGTAGCTCGGCAGACTTTTTTGTTGACATTCTAACATGGTGTAACTATAATGATTACAACAGAGGTGAGAAAACATGAAAATCAGCAGCAGATTTACTGTCGCTGTCCATATTCTGGCCTTGCTATCACTTGAAAAAGGTTCTTTACAGACATCGGAGGATATCGCAGGAAGTGTCAATACAAATCCAGTGGTGATTCGCCGTATCATGAGTAAGCTCAAAAAAGCAGGCCTAATCTCAACGAGTCTTGGCAAAGGCGGTTCTCAATTGAACCGAAGTGAGGATGACATCACACTGCTCGATGTGTATAAAGCGGTTGAAGTTGTGGATGAGGGAGAGTTGTTTCAAATTCATGAAAGCCCAAACCCTGACTGTCCGATCGGTGCAAATATTCAAGCTGTACTAGAATTAATTTTGTGCCGTGCCCAGAGTGCGATGGAGCAAGTGCTTGCTGAGATCAAATTAAGTGAACTAACGCAGGTTTTAATCAAAAAAATTGGATGATCTATTCAATTTTTTTTACCTCTGTTGTAACTATTGTGGTTACAACTTAAGTGATCAAAATAACAATATATTGTAGGAGGAATTTACATGAACATTGGAATCATTGGCGCAACAGGTAAAGCAGGACAACACATTTTAAAAGAAGCTCAATCGAGAGGGCACGAAGTAACGGCAATCGTTCGAGATGCACAAAAAGTGACCAATTCATCAGCAGCTGTTTTAGAAAAGGATGTTTTTCACTTAGAGGCGGGAGACGTCAAAGGTTTTGATGTGATCGTAAACGCATTTGGTGCACCAGCAGGACAAGAGCATCTTCATGTAGAAGCAGGAAAAAAACTCATTCATCTTTTGAAAGAGACACCAGAAACGCGTTTAATCGTTGTGGGAGGTGCTGGAAGTTTATTTGTAGATGAGGCCAAAACAACTAGACTGATGGACACACCGGAGTTTCCAAAGGAATACTTTGCTACTGCTTCACACCAAGGAGAAAATTTAATAGATCTTCAAAAGACCGAAGGATTAAAATGGACATTTTTAAGTCCAGCAGCCTTCTTTAATCCAGCAGGCAAACGGACAGGTGCTTATGTGAAAGGCAAAGACCATCTTATCGTCAATTCAAAGGGTGACAGCTATGTGAGTTATGCTGACTACGCCGTTGCACTTGTCGATGAGATAGAACAAGCTGCTCATGTTGGAGAACGTTTTACTGTGGTTTCTGAAGCAGAATAAGAATATAAAAACCCCGCTATTTAGCGGGGTTTTATGCTTTAATGATAATCGCCTGGCTGCCCATCTGTTTCCAAGAATCCTCAAACTGTTCACGATCGACTTTTTGATTCTTCTCTCCGTAAGGGTTATTTAAGTAGACATGATCTTTGTCGTAGCCAGTGATGACCACGCTATGCATATTAAAGCTGATATCTATTTTTCCATTTGGTGTATTCCATGTTTCAATGTTATCTGTTTTGGCAAAGGTCGAAGTTGTAATGACCCAGACAGGATAACCTTTTTCAAGTGATTGGTAAATGGCTTTTTTAACTGGCTTGCCGGTCAAGTCCACCGCTTGATTACCTGCATATTTTTTCGCAAGCTGATAAATGGGTTCATGGTACACACCAAGACCTGGCCCATTCTCCATATCGCCTACAAACCCGTCATGAGGGTCTCCTTTTAAGCCATTCTCATAATTGAGTGGGATACGCTTAATCTCGTTTGCCAATGCGTTTTTCGTTATATGCTCATAGCCGCTGTAATGAAGAAGCATGGCTAAGCTCGTGACTTCGCATCCGTTATAAAGCTTTGGTGCATCCATTTGATTAAAGAGGATGACGTCCATGGCTTTTTTATTTCCTTTTAAACTAGAATGTGTCGTTTCTGTTTTCTTCGTAGAACGTGTTTCTTCTGCTGCTAGTGCGGTATCATTTTCTTTTTCTTTGGCTTCTTGCGGTGACGTTGTTTTCTTGACTTGGTCGAATTGTGAAATGAAAATAAAGCCGAAATAAACAAGACATGCGCACAACAAAGTTAAGATTAATGTCTGGATGAATTTCACTGTAATCTCCTGTGTTATTCAATATTTTTAAGTATTATAGCATGTTCCTAAAGCAAAGAGATCAAAAAGGATTAGGTGTCATTTTAATGTAATATATGAACAAATGATTAAGGAAAAAAAGGGGAAAATAAAAATGATTGATTTAATCACTTTATTTTGTTAGCATATTATCATATTAGCGAACTAAAGGATTCGGAATTTTTTGTTTTAATGTGTTGGAGGTGCGGAACATGTTCATGTTTGAAAAACCATATGGTATGCGAGATTCATTACCAGGATTGTATGAGACGAAGAAAAGAGTCAGGCATTCTTTAACAGAGGTCATGAATGGTTGGGGTTATCGTTTAATGGAAACGCCAACGCTTGAATTTTACGATACAGTCGGTGTTCAATCGGCGATTACAGATACGCAGCTGTTTAAGCTTCTTGATCAAAATGGTCAAACCCTTGTGCTTAGACCTGATATGACGGGACCAATTGCGAGAGTGGCGGCTTCAAAGCTTCACGAACAGGCGTATCCGCTTCGAGTCGGTTATGCAGCTAACGTGTTTCGGGCACAGGAAAGAGAAGGCGGAAGACCTTCTGAATTTGAGCAGGTCGGTATTGAATTGATCGGTGATGGTTCGATTAGTGCAGATGCTGAAGTCATAGCGCTTGTTGTGTTTGCATTAAAAAATGCCGGACTTCAATCCTTCAAAATTGCGATTGGGCATGTGGCTTTGGCAGAGACCTTGTTTTTAGATGTACTAGGGAATACGGAGCGGGCGAACGTATTGCGCCGATTTTTATATGAAAAGAATTATGTGGGCTACAGGCAGCATGTCAAACAATTGCCTCTCTCATCCATCGATAAAACAAGGCTGCTCCAGCTTTTAGAGCTGCGCGGCGGTCAAGAAGTGACCCAGCAGGCTGAAGAAATTGTGGTCTCACAAGAGGGAAAAGAAGTGCTGGCGGAGTTAAAGGCGCTGTGGGAGACACTTGAAGATTACGGCTGTACAGAATATATCCGTTTGGATTTAAGCATGGTCAGTCATATGAGCTACTATACGGGAATTTTGTTTGAAGTATTTGCAGATCATGTTGGGTCTGTGATCGGAAGTGGAGGAAGGTATGATCAATTGCTTGCTCACTTTGATGCACCCGCACCCGCTACAGGATTCGGACTTCGATTAGACCGTCTTCTTGAGGCACTCGACGCAAAAGAAATAAATGAGCCCCAAGAGGCTGTGATTTTTAGTAAAGAACAACGGCTTGAAGCATTTGATTTTGCAGAAAAAGAGCGGACAAAGGGCAAAAGGATTGTTCTCCAAGACTTAGCAGGTATTGAAAATATCGATGCCATGACCAAGGCATTTGAACAAGTGACTTATTTTATCGGCGCTAGAAAGGAAGAGCAAAATGGGTAAAGTGTTGACAATGGCAATGCCAAAGGGGCGGATATTTGAAGAAGCAGCAGGGCTATTAAGACAGGCTGGATATCAGCTGCCGGAGGAATTCGAAGATTCAAGAAAACTAATCATTGATGTACCGGAAGAAAATCTCCGCTTTATTTTAGCGAAGCCAATGGATGTGACGACATATGTAGAGCACGGTGTAGCGGATGTGGGCATTGCAGGGAAAGACGTCATGCTTGAAGAAGCACGGGATGTGTACGAAGTGCTCGATTTAAACATTAGCAAATGTCATTTAGCTGTAGCGGGCTTGCCGGGAGCCAGCTGGGGCGGTGTTGCGCCGCGTGTGGCCACAAAGTACCCAAATGTCGCTTCTTCTTATTTTAGAGAACAAGGTGAGCAGGTGGAGATCATTAAGCTAAATGGTTCCATTGAATTAGCACCGCTCATCGGACTTGCCGATCGAATTGTTGACATTGTCTCCACCGGTCAAACACTTAAGGAAAATGGGCTTGTCGAAACGGAACATATTTGTGACATTACGTCACGTTTTATTGTCAATCCTGTGAGCTATCGAATGAAGGACGCGGTAATCGATGAAATGGCGCAGCGTCTGGCAAGAATCATCGAAGGAGAAGGGGAGGAAACATCATGAACATCACCTACATACAAGAAGGTGAGACAGACACTCTCTCACTCAAGCGTTCTCTAGATACAGGAACGGAAGAGCAGCGACTGGCTGTTCAACGAATTATCGAAGAAGTGAGAAAAAATGGTGACGAAGCCGTACGGTCTTTCACGAAGCAATTTGACGGTGTCTCTATTGAACAGTCACTTGTGACGGAGGATGAAAAGACAAAAGCCTACGAACGTTTGGACCCGGAGATGATCCAAATCATCCAAACGGCGATCCAGAATATTCGAACATACCACGAGCGTCAGCTGACCTCCTCTTGGTTTTATCACCAAAAGGACGGCTCAATGCTAGGTCAGAAAGTAACACCGCTTGATGCGGTCGGTGTATATGTCCCAGGGGGAACGGCCGCTTATCCATCATCTGTTTTAATGAATGTGATCCCGGCACTTGTAGCCGGCGTTGAGCGAATTGTTCTTGTGACACCGCCAGGAAAAGACGGTCGTCTGTCTGACGCTGTACTAGTAGCAGCGAAGGAGCTGGGCATTTCAGAAATGTACAAAATGGGTGGTGCTCAGGCGATAGCTGCTCTTGCATATGGAACGGACAGTATCCAGCCTGTTGATAAAATCACCGGTCCAGGAAACATTTATGTAGCACTTGCCAAACGGGAAGTATTTGGTCAAGTAGACATTGATATGATTGCGGGCCCAAGTGAAATTGCTGTTTTAGCAGATGAAACGGCAACCGCACATGAGGTGGCAGCTGATTTGCTTTCACAGGCAGAGCATGATGCATTGGCATCTAGTATTTTGGTGACACCATCTAAAGGATTGGCTGAAGCAGTGCAAGCAGAGGTGCAAGCGCAGCTGGACACTTTGCCAAGGAAATCAATCGCAGCACAATCTATTCAAGACTATGGCCATATTTACGTGACAGAATCCTTGGATCGTGCAGTTGATATCGTGAACCAGTTAGCCCCAGAGCATTTAGAAGTGCTGACGGCGTATCCAGAATCACTACTTGGTCAAATCAAGCATGCTGGAGCGATTTTCTTAGGGCGTTACAGCCCAGAGCCGGTAGGGGATTACTTCGCAGGACCGAACCATGTGCTGCCAACAAACGGGACAGCAAGATTCTCCAGTCCGCTTGGCGTCACGGATTTCCAAAAGAAAACGAGCATCATTTCATATAGCAAAGAAGCTTTTGAAACACATAGCGAAAGCATTGCGGCTTTTGCAAGATTAGAAGGGCTTGAAGCACATGCAAGATCGATTGAAGCGAGAAAGCGGGAGGAATCAGAATGAGACAGGCGGAAACAGCGAGACAGACAAATGAAACGAACATTTCGTTAGCGCTAGAGATAGATGGTGAAGGAAAAGCGGATATTCAGACAGATGTCCCTTTTATGACGCATATGCTCGACTTATTCACAAAGCATGGGCACTTTAACTTATCTGTAAATGCAAAAGGAGACACAGATGTCGATGATCACCACACAACAGAAGATATTGGCATTGTGCTTGGACAGATGTTTAAAGAAGCGCTCGGGGATAAAAAAGGAATTAAGCGCTACGGCTCTAGTTTTGTTCCAATGGATGAAACACTTGCCCAAGTCGTCGTTGATTTAAGCAATCGTCCTCATTTGGAAATGAGAGCTGATTTCCCGAGTCAAAAGGTCGGCACCTTTGATACGGAGCTGGTTCATGAGTTTCTTTGGAAATTTGCCCTTGAAGCACGAATCAATCTTCATGTGATCGTTCACTATGGAACCAATACCCACCATATGATTGAAGCCATTTTTAAAGCGATGGCACGCGCCTTAGATGAAGCAACAACCATTGATCCGCGTGTGAAAGGGATTCCGTCGACAAAGGGGATGCTCTAATGATTGGCGTCATTGACTATGGAATGGGAAATTTGTTTAGCGTATCAAAAGCACTGGAACGAGCAGGGGCTTCTTATATCGTGTCTTCTGAAGTAGAGGAGCTGAAAAAGGCAGATGCGTATATTTTGCCAGGCGTCGGTTCGTTTCGTGATGCGATGCAGCTGTTAAGACAGACAGGACTTGAGGCGTTTATCCACCAAGTCGTGCAGGAAGGAAAGCTGTTATTTGGCATTTGCCTTGGCATGCAGTTGTTGTTTGAAGAAAGTGAAGAAGCAGGAAAAACAAAAGGGCTAGGCCTTTTAAAAGGACGTGTCGTTCTTTTGAAGGATCGTGATCAGGATGGACAAAGGCTGAAGGTGCCTCATATGGGCTGGAACGAGCTAGCATTTCACCAGCCGTCACCATTATTTGACGGTGTGCCGGAAGGATTTGCATACTTTGTTCACTCTTATTATGTGAACGGCATGAATCCAGAAGACCTATTGGCAAGTGCGCCCTATGGTGTTCAAGTACCTGCCGTTGTTGGGAAGGGGAATGTGTTTGGAACGCAGTTTCACCCTGAAAAAAGCAGTACAACAGGAATGGCACTGTTGAAACAGTTTATTCAATTAGCAAACGAACAGAGGGTGAGCAAATGAGTGATTTTACATTATATCCAGCAATTGATATGAGAAATGGCAAATGTGTACGACTTGTGCAAGGAGACTATGACCAAGAAACCATTTATGGAGATTCACCGTTAGACATGGCGAGACGGTTTGCAAATGAAGGAGCGAAATGGATACATCTCGTTGATTTAGATGGCGCAAAAGCAGGAAAACGCGTGAATCACGAGCATGTGCTATCGATTGCTTCCTCATTAGATGTGAATGTCCAAATTGGCGGCGGCATTCGGACAGAAGAAGATGTTGCATTTTATTTAAACAATGGCGTATCGAGAGTCATTCTTGGCAGTTCAGCGGTGTCAAACCCGGTTTTTGTGAAAAAAATGCTGGCGCAATATGGAGAGAAAATTGCCATTGGCATTGATGCACGAAACGGTTTTGTATCGACTGAAGGCTGGCTTGAAACGTCGGAAGTGAAGGCGGAGGAACTCGGTAAGGAACTGGCAAAGGAAGGCGCAGAGGTCTTTATTTTCACTGATATTCAAATGGATGGCATGCTGTCTGGTCCAAATGTGGAAAGTACGGTTCGATTAGCAGAAGCAACTGGCAAACAAGTCATTGCCTCAGGTGGTGTCAGTGCAGTAGGTGATCTGCAAAAGCTGTCAGCACAAAAGCAGACAGGTGTGTCTGGTGCCATCATTGGCAAGGCGCTGTACACAAAGCAATTTACTTTAGCAGAAGCGTTTGAAGGGCTTGACAGCATATGATGACAAAACGAATCATTCCATGTCTTGATGTAAAGGAAGGGCGTGTGGTCAAAGGGATCCAATTTCTAGGGTTGAAGGATGCTGGTGATCCGGTCGAATTAGCGCAGATCTATGACGAGGAAGGTGCGGATGAACTCGTCTTTCTTGATATATCTGCCTCTCATGAAGGCCGAAAAACAATGGTGGATGTGGTCAAACAAGTGGCATCCACTCTCGCTATCCCGTTCACGGTGGGCGGCGGGATTAACCATCTTGATGATATGAAGCGTATATTAAGAGCGGGGGCAGACAAGGTGTCTGTGAACACAGCGGCTGTTTTAAGACCGGAGCTAATAACAGAAGGAGCCGACTTTTTTGGTTCACAGTGTATCGTTGTTGCGATTGATGCGAAATACGATGAAGAGAAACAAGCATACATGGTCTATACGCACGGAGGACGCCGTCAAACGGATTTAGAAGTGAGTGACTGGGCGAAAGAAGCCGTGCGAAGAGGAGCAGGCGAGATCTTGCTGACTAGCATGGATGCCGATGGTGAGAAAACGGGATTTGAGCATCGTTTGACGAGGCTTGTATCAGAAGCAGTCACAGTGCCAGTTATTGCTTCAGGAGGTGCTGGCAATGCGCAGCATATGCTGGAGGCTTTTACAAAAGGTGAAGCTGATGCCGCACTCGCAGCCTCTATTTTCCATTATAAAGAAACCTCTATTCAAGAGGTGAAGACATATTTGAGAGAACACGGGGTGAAGGTAAGATGAAACAGGCAAACGAATTAATCTTTAATGATGCAGGTCTCATTCCTGCCATTGTACAGGATGCTCAAAGCAAGGAAGTTCTTACTTTGGCGTATATGAATCAAGAATCCTATGAAAAAACATTAGAGACAGGGGAAACATGGTTTTTTAGCAGATCGAGAAATGAGCTTTGGCACAAAGGAGCTACATCTGGACACACCCAGCGTGTTACATCTATTCGCTATGACTGTGATCAAGATGCCCTGCTTGTTCTAGTGACACCAAGCGGCCCAGCCTGCCATACAGGCAGCTATAGCTGTTTTTCAGAAGATGGCGTGAAACAGCCAAGGGGAGAACAAGACCGCTTTGCCATTTTAAATGAACTGGAACAGGTCATTTCGAAACGGCAGATGGAAATGCCAGAAGGAGCTTATACGACCTATCTATTTGAAAAAGGAGTCGACAAAATCCTGAAAAAGGTAGGGGAAGAAGCTTCTGAAGTGATCATTGCGGCGAAGAACCGTGATCAAGAAGAATTGAAATGGGAAACAGCAGATCTTCTGTATCACCTTCTTGTGTTATTACGTGAACAGCAGCTGCCTCTTGATGATGTATTAAAGGTATTGAAAAAGCGCCATCAAGGGGAATGAAAAGCTGGGGGTATCCCCGGCTTTTTGCTTTTAAATGAAAAACAAATCCTTCCTTTCCTTTTGTTCTATGTGACGACTCATGAAGTATGTTATACTACACACGGTACACTGTTCGAAATGGAGGGTATCGGTGAGTAAATACACTTCTCAAAATAATCACACACAAGTCGTCCAGCTATTCCAAGATGGGCATTACTTTTTTCATAAAGGTCTAAAAGCATATAGAGAAAGAAATCTGTCTAGGGCAAGTAAGCTGATACAGCGGGCCATCGTACTTGAGCCTGAAAATGTAGAAATGCTGTCGCAGCTTGCCATTATTTATACTGAAATGGGTCATTACCAACAATCAAATGAACTGCTTGATTTTATCCTTGAACACTTGGATGAGAATATGTCAGAGTGTCACTACTTTAAAGCCAATAATTATGCGAATCTCGGTTTGTTTCAAGAGGCATATAGATGCGCCACTGCTTATGCTGCGCTGGAAGAAGACGGGGAATTTGCAGATGAAAATGACGATCTCCTCGATCTGCTTGATATGAGTGACGATGTTGATGAAGATTTTCCTTATGATCAGGATGATCTGATTGTAAAGCAGGATCAAGCCAACCATTTGCTAGAAAGTGGCAGGCTGGATGAAGCAATCGAGATGCTGGAACAGATGATTGTTGAGTATCCAGAGTTTTGGTCAGCGTATAATAATCTCGCTTTGGCCTATTTTTATTCTGGCCAAATCGATCAGGCAAAAGAAATGTTGAACCGGGTCCTTCATGAAAATCCCGGTAATCTGCATGCCCTTTGTAATCAGCTTGTTTTCTATCATTATGAAAAAGAAGAAGAAAAGGTCAATCTGTTAGCGAAGCAATTAACGCACGTGTATCCAATATTAAGTGAACAGCGTTATAAGCTTGGCGCGACATTTGCCCTTGTTGGAGAATTTGAATGGGCATTTAAATGGCTTTATTCTTTGTATAAAACAGGTTTCCAAGGTGATAGTACGTTTTTATACTGGCTGGCAAGTGCAGCCTATTATACGGGCCACAAAACGCTGGCGCAAACCGTCTGGGATAAGATGGTGGAAGAAGATATTGATGCAGATGAAATCAAGCCGTGGCAAGACAAACCAGAGGAGTCTGAGCCAATGGTTTCAATTGAGGAACGACTCACTGCCTACTATGTCAGCAAACAAAAAGGTGAACGTGACGTCTTGCAATCTGTTCTTGATTCCCGCGCTGCGAAAACGGCCTTTGAACAGCAGTTTATTGAGTTACTTTTATATGAAGATCAAATGGAAGAACGATCGTTTTCAGAAGATGCGGTCTTCGCAAAACAGGCGGCATCTGCTTTGGAAGAAGCGGTGAATCCTGATAGCCACATGCCATATTTTTGGTTATTCCATATTATTCAGCAAGCACGTGCTTCAGGCGTAGAGAAGAAAAATGCCATTGCATGGGCAGCAGCTTCTTATTATCTATGGATGAATGAACAAGAAGAATCAGCTGTCAGCAAAAAAGAGATCGCAGCTTCTTTTCAGATCAGCGTTCAAACGCTGTCAAAATATGAGAATGTTATTTGTGCGTTCATGGTTTGAATAGGTAAATAGATTCAGATAACAGCAGCATGGCCGAAAAGGTCATGCTTTTTTCTTGGATAAAAAGGTGGGATTTGCTAGGATTTGGCGAAGTATGACAATCTCGACATCTATTTGAAACATAAATGTAATAAAAATATTAGCTCATTTTGTCGATGTGTCATGTATAATGAAAATCGTGGATTAAAACAAAGATATATATTTAAATATTTTACTATACATAATGCAACACCTAGTGATAGAAACAATCTGGTCAACATCTGACTGAATCATCAGGAAGAAAGACACAGGAAGCACAGATTGGTCGCAGAGAATTTGCTGCTTTCTCATGTCGCTTGGGAAATTGTCAAAGGAGGAACTATACGTGAAAAAGTTTATTACTTTCGGTTTAGCTTCGGTGATTGGAGCGAGCGGTTTATTTATTCCATTTACTCATGAAGCAAATGCACAGAACTTTGAACAAAAGAAACAAGAACTAGACAGCAAGCAGTCAGAGGTAAACAAGAATCTTCAAAAGAAAAAAGAAGAGCTTTCAAAGCTTGAGGCAAAACAAGAGGCACTTGCGCTAAAGCTAAAAGAAATTGACGAAAAAGCTTTAAAAACAAGTGACCAAATCGAAGAAAAACAAAAAGAAAACGAAAAAACAAAAAAAGAAATCAAAGCACTGAAAAAAGAAATTGCTGATACAGAAAAACGTATCGAAGAAAGAAACGAATTCTTGAAAAAGCGTGTACGTGCGCTTCAAGAAAGCGGTGGTTCTACGAAATACATAGATGTATTACTAGGAGCAAAAAGCTTTAGCGATTTCATCAGCCGTGCAGGTGCTGTATCTACATTAATCAACGCAGACAGCGAAATCATTAAAGAACAAGAAAGAGACAAAGCAGAATTACAAAAGTCTGAAAACGAATTAAATACAAAGCTTGAAGATGTTCAAAAGACGCTTGCAAAGCTTGAAACACTTCAAACAGACTTAAATAAACAGCTGGATGAGAAAGACAAGCTATTCAAGCAAGTGAAAAAGCAAAAAGGAAGTGCCTCTTCTCAAATCAGCGAGTTAAACACTGAGGCAAACAGCATTGCATCTGAAAAAGACGCAACAATCGCTGCTCAAAAACAAGCTGAAAAAGAAGCAAGAGAAGCTGCTCAAAAAGCAAAAGAAGAAAAAGCACAAAAACAACAGCAGCGTCAAGCTAGTGTTCAAGCAGAAGACAACAGCTCTAATAACGACAGCGGTTCTTCTTCAAATAACAGTGGATCTTCAAATAACAATAGCAGCAGTTCACCAAGCAAAAAGCCATCTTCTGGCGGTGGATCACCTGTCAGCAATAACGTAGGCGGTATCGAAGGTGCAATCAGCACAGGTTCTACGATTGTAGGACAATCTCCATATAAATGGGGCGGCGGCAGATCACAAGCCGATATTGACGCACGTCGTTTTGACTGTTCTTCATTCGTTCGCTGGGCATTTGCATCAGCAGGCATCAACCTTGGACCAGTTGGCGGTACAACAACAGATACGCTTGTAGGTAAAGGAAGAGCTGTAAGTGCATCTGACATGAAACGTGGAGACCTTGTGTTCTTTGATACGTATAAAGTAAATGGACACGTTGGTATTTACTTAGGAAACGGTACATTCTTGAACGATAATAGCTCTCGCGGTGTTTCAGTTGACTCTATGAGCAACGTTTACTGGAAAAAAGCATTCAATGGCGTTGTAAGAAGAGTCGTTGAATAAATCATTACTTACTATATAACCGTAAACAGGCTTCCTTAAACAGCAGTTTAAGGAAGCTTTTTCTTTTTTTGAAGATATGAGCAAATGATTCGCTTATTACCCGCAGATTTAATAGGATATGGGTAAGGAATAAAAGCTAAGAGTGGAAATGATGCTCTCTGTCATGAATGGAAGCATCACCCAAGGGCATTCTAATAAGAAATGCTAGCAGCAATTGAAGAGGGAGTGACAGTTGTGTCAGAAGAAAAAATCTACGATACGATCATCATTGGAGCGGGTCCTGCCGGAATGACAGCCGCTGTTTATACATCACGGGGAAATCTTTCAACACTGATGATTGAAAGAGGAATTCCAGGCGGCCAAATGGCGAATACGGAAGATGTCGAGAACTATCCGGGCTTTGAAAGCATCTTAGGGCCGGAACTTTCAAATAAAATGTTTGAGCATGCAAAGAAATTCGGTGCCGAGTATGCGTATGGCGATATTAAAGAAATTGTAGATGGTGAAGAGTACAAAATCGTCAAAGCTGGTTCCAAAGAATACAAAGGACGCTCTGTCATTATTGCGGCAGGTGCTGAATACAAAAAAATCGGTGCACCAGGCGAAAAAGAACTTGGCGGCCGCGGCGTATCATACTGCGCGGTATGTGATGGAGCCTTCTTTAAAAACAAAGAGCTTGTCGTGATTGGCGGAGGAGACTCAGCAGTAGAAGAGGGTGTTTACCTCACTCGCTTTGCGTCTAAAGTCACTATTGTCCATAGACGCGACAAACTACGTGCCCAAAGCATCTTACAAGCACGTGCATTTGATAATGAAAAAATCGACTTTATGTGGAACAAAACCGTTAAAGAAATCAATGAAGAAAACGGGAAAGTCGGCAGTGTGACATTAATTGATACCGTGACAGGTGAGGAAGAAGACTTCAAAACAGATGGCGTCTTTATCTACATCGGTATGCTGCCGCTGTCTAAACCATTTGAAAATCTAGGGATTACAAATGCAGAGGGCTACATTGAGACGAACGAAAGAATGGAAACAAAAGTTGAAGGAATCTTCGCAGCTGGAGACATTCGCGAGAAAACACTTCGTCAAATCGTCACAGCAACAGGTGATGGAAGTATTGCAGCACAGAGTGCACAGCATTATGTAGAAGAGCTTGCTGAAAAGCTAAAAGCAATGAAATAAACAGCTGTCGTAAATCCTTAATATTGCGTCACGGGCTTTTAACTGGAATGTAACACGGGTGAAACAATTATCCGTTATGATCAAACTAGTAATTGACCCCCTTTTATAAGGAATACATGTTTGGCACGGATGTGAATCCGTGTCCTTTTTTTTGCTTAAAATCAGAAATTCACGAGATGTTCACAAATGACGCATGGAGAACCGTTACATGTTGTAAAATAAAGAATAGAGAAAGTGCCCGTCACCATATTCATACGAAAACCTGTCTGTTTTCAGTGAAGAACGGGCATGTTCATTGTGGGAGTCATGATGAACCTGTATAATAAGAAAAAGACATAAAAGAGTAGGTGACAGCTGATGCAACGAGTAACCAATTGTGTGCTGCATCACGAAGATCAAGTTCTCTTGCTGCAAAAGCCAAGACGAGGCTGGTGGGTAGCACCTGGCGGCAAAATGGAGAGCGGAGAATCGGTCAAGGATTCAGTCGTTCGAGAATTTAGAGAAGAAACAGGCATTTATATTTTAAATCCGCAGCTAAAAGGCGTGTTTACCTTTATCATAAAAGAAGGCGATCAAATCGTTCAAGAGTGGATGATGTTCACCTTTATGGCAGATTCCTTTACAGGAAAAAACGTATCAGAGTCGGAGGAAGGCATTTTAAAATGGCATGATGTAAAAGATGTGCCTAGCTTGCCGATGGCTCCAGGAGATTCCCATATTCTTGACTTCATGTTGAAAGGGAAAGGACTTCTCCACGGCACTTTTACGTATACACCAGATTTTGAGCTGATTGCTTATCGATTAGATCCTCAAGGAGACTAATAAATGAACCGTTTTCATAAAGAAGGAGAGGGAGCAGGCATGAATACGCACAAACAAGATGATATTCAGCTTGTGATTATTACAGGGATGTCAGGTGCGGGGAAAACCGTTGCCATCCAAAGCTTTGAAGACTTAGGTTACTTTTGTGTGGATAACTTACCGCCATCACTTTTACCGAAGTTTCTAGAACTCATGAAGGAATCCAATTCAAAGATGAGCAAGGTGGCCCTTGTGATGGATTTGCGCGGACGCGAATTCTTTGATAGCTTAATTGCTGCCTTAGATGAGATGAGTGATATCGGCTGGATCACACCAAGGATTCTATTTTTAGATGCAAACGATAAGGTGCTTGTCTCAAGATATAAAGAAACGAGACGTTCTCATCCCCTTGCGACAACAGGTTTGCCGCTTGAAGGGATTGCAATGGAGCGTGAGCTGTTAGAGGAGTTAAAAGGCCGGGCTCAAATGATTTTTGATACATCGGATTTAAAACCGAAACAGCTTCGAGAAAAAATTGTCGCACACTTTGCCACGAGCCAAGGGCAGGTGTTTACAGTGAATGTGATGTCCTTCGGTTTTAAATACGGTCTGCCAATTGATGCTGATCTTGTATTTGATGTGAGATTCCTGCCGAATCCTTACTATATTGAGAGTATGCGTCCACAGACCGGAAATGATGAAGAAGTACGCTCCTATGTCATGAAATGGAGCGAGACACAAAAATTCACAGAGAAACTAATTGACCTTCTCAGCTTTATGCTTCCGTCCTATAAACGAGAAGGGAAAAGTCAGCTGGTGATCGCTATTGGCTGTACAGGCGGACAGCACCGATCAGTGACGCTAGCGAACTACTTATCGGAGTATTTTAAAAATGACTACTATACTCATGTCACTCACCGGGACATTGAAAAGAGAAGCAGAAAATAGATGACGACACTTCCAAAGGTGGTCATTCTTGGCGGGGGCACTGGCTTATCTGTTTTACTTAGAGGATTAAAGACAAAGCCAGTGGACATTACCGCCATTGTGACGGTAGCTGATGATGGAGGCAGCTCAGGCAGACTGCGACATGATTTGAATATTCCGCCTCCAGGCGATATTCGAAATGTACTTGCGGCACTCTCTGATGTCGAACCGCTTGTAGAAGATTTATTTCAGCACCGTTTTAATAAAGGGAATGACTTAACAGGCCACTCTCTCGGCAATCTCATTCTTGCGGCTATGACGAATATAACCGGTGATTTTTTTCATGCCGTCACAGAAATGAGCAAGGTCTTAAATGTGAGAGGAAAAGTATTGCCAGCAGCGAATTCAAGTGTTGTTCTTCATGCTGAATTAGAAAATGGGCAAGTGGTAACAGGAGAATCAAAAATCCCAACCTATGGTGAGCGAATTAAACGAGTGTTTCTCACACCCGATACGATAGAGCCGCTCCCAGAATCCATTCAAGTCATTCGTGAAGCCGACTTGATCGTCCTTGGACCTGGCAGCTTGTATACAAGTATCTTGCCAAACTTGCTTGTACCGCATATTGGCGAAGAAGTGATTCGTTCTAAGGCGAAAAAAGTTTATATTTGCAATGTCATGACACAGCCGGGGGAAACGCTTTCCTACAGTGCAGCTGATCATGTGCAGGCACTAAACGATCATATGGACCGACCATTTATCGATACGATATTTGTGAACAATAAAGAAATTCCAGAAGAAATCAAAGCAAAATATGCAGAAGAACAGGCGCAGCCTGTACAATTCGACACAGATGTACTCAAAGCCATGGGACTAGAAGTCATCCCTGGGGAAATCATTACATATGACCAACATGTGATTCGTCATGATACGCTGAAAGTAGCTGCGCTGCTTGTCGATTTGCTGCATCAGAAAAAATAGGAATGGGGGTGGCAAGGATGTCATTTGCATCCGAAACAAAAAAAGAGCTGACTAATCTGGAAGTGAAGGACTGCTGCACAAAAGCAGAGCTTTCTGCCCTCATCCGTATGAACGGTTCATTATCTTTTTCTAATCGAAAATTGATTTTAGATATACAGACAGAGAACGCAGCCATTGCAAGACGTATTTATACCCTTTTGAAAAAGAAATACGATGTGACTGTCGAGCTGCTCGTTCGTAAAAAAATGAGATTAAAAAAGAATAATGTGTATATTGTCAGACTGGTAGAACGAGCGAAAACCATTTTAGAGGACCTAAAGATATTAGGTGAACAATTTGTATTTGAACGCAACATTTCAGAAGAACTTGTGAAGAAAAGATGCTGCAAGCGTTCCTATATGAGAGGTGCTTTTTTAGCAGGAGGTTCTGTGAATAATCCAGAAACCTCTTCGTATCACCTTGAGATTTTTTCACTATACAAAGAACATAATGATGCCCTTTGTGAGCTCATGAATCAATTCCATCTTAATAGTAAAACACTTGAACGCAAAAAAGGCTTTATCACATACATGAAGGAAGCGGAGAAAATTACGGAATTCTTAAGTGTTGTGGGTGCTCATAACTCATTGCTTCGTTTTGAAGACGTGCGCATCGTCCGAGATATGAGGAATTCTGTGAACCGGCTCGTCAATTGTGAAACAGCAAACTTGAATAAAACGATCGGTGCCTCACTGCGCCAGGTTGAAAATATTCAATTCATTGACGAAAAGATTGGACTAGACGCCCTGCCAGATAAGCTGCGTGAAATTGCGCAACTGCGTATTGACTACCAAGAAGTCACACTAAAGGAACTTGGCGAAATGGTGGAAAGCGGCAAGATCAGCAAATCAGGCATTAATCACCGTTTAAGAAAGCTAGATCAAATTGCAGAACAATTAAGAAACGGACAAGCTGTTACACTCAAATAGGGAAATAAAAAAGGGAGGCAGATCATATGGTGGAAAAAACGGTCACAATTCAGCTGAAAACGGGTTTGCAGGCACGTCCGGCTGCTTTGTTCGTTCAAGAAGCCAATCGTTTTGGTGCTGATATTTTTCTAGAGAAAGATGGGAAAAAGGTCAATGCGAAGAGTATTATGGGACTGATGAGTCTTGCGATCAGCTCTGGGGTCACCATCAAACTAATAGCTGATGGAGCAGATGAACAAGAAGCCATCGATGCGTTAACGGATTTTATCAATCAAGAAAACTGAGTCTCTTCAAGGGCTCAGTTTTTTTAGGAGGGAAAGTTGTGATTCAATCAGCCTTTTTACAGAAAATTGGATACGAAGCCGCGTCCATTACCTTTGATCAATTGCCTGATTTACTAAGGAAGATGGCTTATACCTTTCCTTTTGAAAATAGATCTGTGGTGGGTAAACACGCCTATGCTTTGGATCCAGAAGGTTTGAAGCATCATCTTCTGGAAGGCAGCAGAGGTGGGCTTTGCTATGACCTCAATCCGCTCTTATATTATGTCTTAAAAGAGGCAGGTCTCGCTGTACAGCTCGTTCAAGGGACCGTATATAACAAAGAAGCAGAGAAGTGGGCACTGGATGGGACGCATGTAGCCATCGTCCTTCAACATCACCATGAGCGCTACCTCATTGATGCAGGATTTGGTGTGAATTTACCCCTTCAGCCCGTCCCTTTTACAGGTGAATGGGTGGAAGCACCGTCCCTTCGTTTTCGCGTGAACGCAGAGGAAACAGAAAAAGGAACCCATCTACTCCAATTGGATAGGGGAGCGGGTGCTGAAACAGGTTATGCTTTTACATTGAAAGAAATCGGTGAAGATACACTTGTGCAATTGCGGCATGAGATTTATGAAAATGAAGCCTCTCCTTTTAACAAAAGACCGCTTGCATCCAAACTGACACCAACAGGTCGTGTGATCGTGACAGAGGATCATGTCACGATACATGAACAGGAAGAAGTATCGAAGAAACCACTCTCACAACCGTTTGAGGAGTACGTACAAAAACTGCTTCCGTAAACAATATGAAAAAAGACAGCCCTATTGACTTAGGGCTGTCTTTTTATAATGATTAACGAATCCTCGTAAATGTCGCATAGTGATCGGTTGTTTTATAAATGAGCCAGTCACTTGAATACACAAGGCGGTCAGCATTACGGAAACCGGATACGTAGTTGATGTCGGCTTCACGCCATGTACGGCCACTAGCGGATGGAAGGCGTCCCTCCCGATTAGAGAATACGTCTCCACCGATGCTTTTGCCCGGCGCGACTTCAGCTAAATTTCCTTTTGATGCCACCCATCCGAGGGCGCTCGCTTGTGATTTGGTGATGTAATTATCAGGTAGTCGTTTATAGCGGATTAAGTAATCTGCTACACCATCAAAGGTATTAATGACGGCAAGGGTACGAAGGTCTGGTGCAAGCTGTACGGAAGCAGTTTCATTTGTGGCTGTTGGAGTAAGTGGTGTTTCTGCATGGACTTGCTGCGGGATAAATCCAGAAAACAGAATGGCAGCAATTAGAGCGAACAGAGTAAAAATCGAACTTATTTTTTTCATCTTGATCCTCCTCAAAAGGAAATGGGATGCCGTCCTCTTGATGCTTGTCTACCTCATATTATAGCACCGGCATATGAAGAGAATGTAAAGAATCAGGAGATTGGAAAAAATGAGGCTTTTTGACCTACTGTCTCTAGATGACGTAAACAAAAAGACGCAGTTCCCTGCGCCTTTTTTCAATTAAGATGAGGCAAGCTCCTTCACAATATCAATAGGGGCTTTGCCGTCAATTCCATGAATCACATTATGAATGGCTCGTTTCAGCATAAGATCTCTTGTCGTTTCAGTAGCGGAACCGATATGCGGGGCAAGTGTGACATTGTCCATCTCTTTGAAAGGATGATCTTCCTGAAGCGGTTCTTGCTCATACACATCCAGACCAGCTCCTTTAATCCACCCTTCCTGCAGTGCTTGAATGAGGCTTTTCTCATCGACGGTTTTTCCGCGGGAGATGTTCACGAATAAAGCTGTCGGCTTCATTAATTTCAATTCCCGTTCTCCTATCATATGGTATGTCTCATCCGTCAGTGGTGTGATTAACACAATGATATCAGCTTGCTTCAGCAAGTCATCCAGTGCACAATATACAGCGCCATATGCCGATTCGGCTTTCTCGTTCCGGCTCCGGTTGTGATAGAGGACGTTCATATCAAAACCATGAGCGGCTCGTTTGGCTACTTGCTCACCGATTCGTCCCATCCCAATGATCCCAAGCGTTTGATGATGGACGTCAATGCCGAATATATCTTCTTCTTGAACAAATTTTGTCCATTTTCCCTTGCGGATAAAACGATCAAGCTCGGCAATTCTCCTCGCAGAAGAGAGAATGAGCGAAAAGGCAAGATCAGCAACGGTATGATCGAGTGTATAAGGCGTGTGCGTACCAATCACGCCTCTTTGTCTCATGGCTTCTAGATCAAAATTGTCATAGCCGACTGAATTATTGCTCACCACCTTGAGTTGGGGTGCATGATCTAATAAATCTTGATCAATTTTCGTACCAGATGTTAAAAGGCCATCAGCCTTCTGCAGCTTCTCAAATAATAGATCTCTTGGGATCGGATCCTTTGACTGCCATACCTCATATGTACAATGTTCTTTTAACATGTCTTCAAAAGAGGCAGGTAAGGGTTTGGCGACAAAAATATATGGTTTCATCATCAACTCGCTCCTTTCACATGGTCATCTTTCTCTTTTTATTATAAAGCAACCATTTTGGCAGTACACGTTTGAATATGAGCTGCTCAATATTTAATATACTGAAATAACTGAAAAGGAGAGATTTTTATAGTGAAAGAGTAAATGACATGGCCATCTGATGTCTTTTTATGATGTAGAAAAACGAGTGATTAGTAGATGAGTCATAGAAAAATGCTAGATGTTTCGGTAGATAATCTGACAAACTGGAAAATAGATCGAGACTTTTTGGTAGAAAATTTATTATATTTGCAGTGTATTAAACGGGATGGTCATTTTCTACTAAACCATTTCATCGTCTTTTGGTGAAATGAGAGCCATCGTTTGTAAGCAAAAGCCGCATATCCCCTGTGCTGAAGCGGAACAAAGAGCAAAATAGAGAAAATGTTTACATATTCTCTCATCGTTTTCTCATTTTTTTCTTTTTTTTCTATCATTTTTCTTCTCTATGCTTGAGAACACACAAGGGAAAAGGAGGCCAGGTAAGGCGTTACAATCACTTGAAAAAGATAGGAGATGACAGGATGGAATCAACATTAGAACAGATTCTTCAGCACAATGCAGATTTTGTGAAAGAGAGACAGTATGAGCCTTTCAAGGCGGGAAAATTTCCTGAGAAGAAATTGGTTATATTAACTTGTATGGATACACGCCTGTTGGAATTATTACCGCAATCCATGGGGCTTCGTAATGGTGATGCGAAGATCATTAAAAATGCAGGAGCCATCGTCACACATCCATTTGGCAGTGTCATGCGGAGTATTTTACTAGCCATTTATGAGCTGAAAGCAGAGGAAGTATGCATTGTCGGACACCATGAATGCGGAATGGCAGGCCTTGCGGCAGACCCTTTACTTGAAAAGGCAAAAGCACGGGGAATTGAGGAAAAGTGTTTGAGCATTGTGAAAAGCGCAGGTGTTGATTTAAAGGGCTGGCTGACAGGCTTTGATTCAGTGGAAGAGAGCGTATCCCAAAGTGTGAAATTAGTCAAAGAGCACCCGCTCATGCCAAGTGATGTAGCTGTTCATGGACTAGTGATTCATCCGGCAACAGGAAAGCTGGATGTCGTTATAAAAGATAAACAGATCGACCCGCAATATACCTAAATCATCTACACATACTTGAAGGAGGCCAACACATACCATGCGTTTTTATGGAAGATTTGAAGGTTATGATTCATCAAAGTTTAGACGCGATTTAATCGCTGGGCTTGTCGTGGGCGTTGTGGCAATTCCTTTAGGCATGGCTTTTGCCATTGCATCTGGTGTCGGACCAGAATACGGACTATACACAGTCATCGTTGCCGGCATTTTGATTTCATTGTTTGGTGGTTCAAAGTATCAGATTGGCGGACCGACCGGGGCATTTGTTCCAATTTTATTCGGGATCGTCAGCCAGTACGGTATTGAAAACTTACTCATTGCTGGTTTTATGGCAGGCTGTATGCTTGTCTTATTCGGAATATTCAAACTAGGAAAGCTCATGAAATTTATTCCTCGTCCGGTTATCATCGGCTTTACTGCCGGCATTGCTGTCATTATTTTTTCAGGACAGATTGCCAACTTCCTCGGATTAAAGGGTGTTGAAAAACATGAAAGCTTTTTCCTCAATATGAGAGAAATCGTGGTCCATCTCGGTACCGCAAACAGTCTCGCCATTCTCACAGCGATTGTTGGGCTCATCGTGATTTTGGCGGCACAAAAATACATTCCCAAAATACCTGGTGCTCTATTAGGTCTACTCGTTTCAACATTTATAGCTGTTCTCTTTTTTCAAGGACAAGTTGAAACCATCGGCTCTGCATATGGCGAAATCCCTCGTCAGCTGCCAACTTTCGCTTTTCCTGAATTGACGATTGAAAAAATGATTTATTTGCTGCCGCCGGCTATTGTCATTGCGCTTTTGGGCGGCGTGGAGTCGATCTTGTCCGCGATGGTAGCTGATAATATGAAAGGTTCTAAACATGACAGCAATAAAGAACTCGTCGGACAAGGAATTGCCAATATGGCGGCACCGCTTTTTGGAGGGATCCCAGCGACTGGAGCGATTGCTCGTACGGCAACAAACATTAAAAATGGTGGAGCAAGCCCCATTTCAGGAGTCGTGCATGGTGTCGTTGTCTTGCTCATCTTAATGTTATTTGCACCATATGCATCGATGATTCCACTTGCTGCCATGGCACCGATTTTGATGTTTGTGGCGTGGAATATGAGTGAGAAAAAGGAGTTTATCAATATTGTCAAAGTCAAAAATGCGGATTCCCTTGTGCTTGTCGTGACCTTCCTGCTAACGGTCATCGGTGATTTGATTATAGGGGTGACTGCAGGTCTCATTTTAGCGTTTATCGCCTTTATCAAAAAAATGAGCCAGACAACGAATATTTCCTCAAATGTTGCTGTTCCTCAAATCGAAACCGCAGCTGCCTTAGAAAGGGAGACCGATCAGAAAGGGATTAGTATGTATTCGATTGAAGGGCCACTCTTTTTCGGTACAACCGATTCATTGGAAAATTCGATTTTGGATCATGTTCAGACAAAGCCGAAAACACTCATTTTGCTTATGAACAAAGTGAATTATATGGACACCTCAGCAGAAGCGGTTCTGATGAACATTTCTAATCGTTTAAAGCATCACAATGGAAAATTGATGATTGTAGGGCTTCAATCACAGCCAAAAGAGCTTTTGCATCGTACCGGTCTTTTCCATCACATTGGAAAACAGCATTTCTTTGAACGAACGGATGATATTACACCACAGCAGCTATAGAAGGCTAAAAAAAGCACGTGACATGTCGGTCACGTGCTTCAGCGTATAGACAAACCCTCGCATTCTTTGTCAGTTCTGCGTGCCGGTGCTCACGAATGTCAAATTCGCTCCGCGCCGGTACTCGTCCTTCCTAGACTGCAAAGGTTTTCTATCACGCTGAAAAGAAGACAAAGGGCTAAAATCAAGTTCATTTTAGCCCTTTGTCAAATCCCGTGACATGTCGGTCACGTGCTTTTTACCTGCTCTTTTTCACTAGAAAACCGTTGTGTGAGTTTCTGTTGATGGGAAGAGAAGACCTCTTCTACTGTTACATCATAGAGATCAGCTAGAACAAGTAGATTTCCTAAGACATCTCCCATTTCTTCAATAAGGTCCTTTCTTAACGCAGCGTCCTCCTGTGTTTTCTCATCAGGTCGATCGCGTCCAATTTCGACCGCCCTGACTGCGCGAGCGAGTTCACCTGTTTCTTCCATCAGGAAACCTAACCTGATAAACGGCCCGTATTCTGTCCAATTTCTCATTTTGTAGAAATCTTTGATCCATTTTTCCATTTCAGTTGTTTGCATTCTCTTTATACAGCTCCTTATATGGTGTTCACCTTCTGATTTTACACTATATATAGATAGAGCGGCTGTTTCTTTACAATGAATTATAGTAGAATGAGTGGGTGAAGAAATCATAGAGAGAGATGGAGCTGTTTTGATGAAAACGATTTGTGTGTTTGCTGGTTCGAATCCAGGTGTGAATGACATCTACAAACAAAAAGCTGTCGAGCTAGGGGCTTATATGGCAGAGCAAGGAATCCGCCTTGTATACGGTGGCTCACGAATTGGCTTAATGGGAGCTATAGCGGATGAGGTATTGAAAAACGGCGGGCAAGTGATCGGAGTCATGCCAAAAGGGCTTTTTAGAGGAGAGGTTGTGCATCAAGAGCTAACCGAATTGATTGAAGTCAAAGGGATGCATGAACGAAAAGCGAAAATGAGCGAGCTGGCCGATGGGTTTATTGCCATGCCAGGTGGTTTTGGTACATATGAAGAATTATTTGAGGTGCTATGTTGGGCGCAAATTGGCATCCATCAAAAGCCAATCGGATTGTATCAAGTGAATGACTATTTCAATCCGCTCATAGACATGGTGAAGTTTAGTATACAGGAAGGTTTTTCGAATGAATCACACCTTCAATTGCTACATGCCTCTGGAGAACCGGAAGAATTGATTTCACAGATGGCTTCCTATCAAACACCAACTCTTCAACAGAAATGGACGGAGCTGTCTTAAAATAGATGCATAACAAAAAACCGTCTGTTCAAAGAGCAGACGGTTTGTTTTGTGATTATTTTTGTTCTTCTGTATTACGGGTCAAGACTTTGTCAATGAGTCCGTATTGAAGTGCTTCTTCCGCTGTTTTAAAGTTGTCACGATCTGTATCGCGCTCAATGACTTCAATTGGCTGACCAGTACGTTCAGCAAGTACTTGGTTCAGTTTATCGCGTAAAGAAAGGATTCGTTTTGCCGCAATTTCAATTTCTGTTGCTTGACCTTGCGCACCACCTAGTGGTTGGTGAATCATCACTTCACTATTTGGAAGGGCATAACGCTTACCTTTTTCACCAGCAGCAAGCAGGAACGCACCCATAGATGCAGCCATACCAATACAAATAGTTGATACCTTTGGTTTAATAAATTGCATCGTATCGTAAATGGCCATACCAGCTGTGATCGAACCGCCAGGGCTGTTAATGTAGATAGAGATATCTTTTTCTGGATCCTCGGCTTCTAAGAAGAGAAGCTGTGATACGATGGAGTTGGCAACATTGTCATCGATCGCAGAACCAAGCATGATAATACGGTCTTTTAAAAGACGAGAATAAATGTCGTAAGCTCTTTCCCCACGATTTGTTTGCTCAATGACTGTAGGTATTAAATTCATAATGTTCCTCCTTCACCTTTTAGGTAAGTATGTAATTCAATGATACATTTTTGGTCAATAAAGGTCAAACAAAATGCTGACCTAAAATCAAATACCCCTATCCATTTTCCCCAAAACTCTTCCACTTCAAACCATCATATGAGTATATGTATGGGAATGAAGAAAATGCATGGACAGGGATAGTGATTAATCATTGCTTTCTTGCAGCATTTCCCTTATAATTTGATATGCTGACGTTCAAAAAACAAATCGTGCGCTCGTAGCTCAGTTGGATAGAGCGGTGGTTTCCGGTACCACGTCTGCCGGGGGTTCGAATCCCTCCGAGCGCGTCTATAGTATCCGATAGGATTCGATTGATCATTTATGAAAGAAGCTGAAAACCCTTTAAAATAAAGGGTTTTTTTGTTTTTTTATGAGTGGTATTGTGTGAGTAAATTGAGAGGAACTTCACTATTTATTAGAGAGTTCATTTTGTATCGAAAAACACAGATTAATATTGTTAAAAAGACAAATTTTCTTGATGATAGGCAATCAAGTAAACTTAATCTATTATTGGAGTATAAAGTCAGTTCATCAATATTCTAAAAGCTTGTTCAACGAAAAGGGCAAAATTCATTCATAAGGAGGCACTAATGAATTGTGAAAGTGTTTTACACCAAATTGAAGTAGCTGTTAAAACATTAATAAAAATAGTAAGTCAATTAGAAGAAGCTGATTTACAAAAAAGACCAACACCTCATAAGCAGTCTATCGGAGAGTTGCTGGAACACATTGCGATCATTTGTGAAGCTGACTGGCGTATTGCAAATGAGGCGACCCAAGAAGAGATGGAAACATTTTATGCTAATGTATCATATAAAACTGTAAAGTCGATAGAAAAAGGCTTAATGACTAATTTTCATTCATTAAAAAATAATTATATGAAATTATCGGACACAGAATTACTGTCTCGTACCACTTCCTATTGGGGTGTGACATATACAAGGTATGAATGGTTGTTAGAGATATTAGCACATGTTTATCATCATAGGGGACAATTACATGCTATGCTTGTTCACTGTTACAATCAAGACCCCAAAATTTTAATGTTTGAATGATGTTTTTCGACTAAAGGGTGTTTTTTGTAAGAAGCACCGAATCCTGATATCACAGGCAGTGGTGTATGGAAGAAAAATAAAGCAGTAAAACAAGGACATGTTCTAACCTATTCAATCAAAGAATTTATCTATGCTGATCCAATCTCAATTGAAAAACAGTCTGCTGCGTTTAAACAAATGCTGCTCAAAAATTAATAGAAAAAAGACAAAGCACTTAAAAAGGAGGCTTTGTCTTTTTTTCTGCTATCCTCTTAAAAATACTAGCCCTAAGACTCATTTATCCCCTTTTCAGGCGTATTTGTTGAGCCTGATCACTGTATAAGATTAACATGGAAGGGAATTGACAATAAGGAGAGGATTCTTGTGGCGAAGGTTTTAATGATTACGTTCCCAGCTGAAGGACATGTGAACCCAATGTTAGGAATGATAAGAGCATTTGTTGATCGAGGTGATGAAGTGCATGTGGTCACAACTGAACATTATCAAAAGCGGATCAAACGCTTAGGCGCTCACGTACATATACATCCAGATTATATTCGCACATTAAGTGTCGAAGAAAGCGATTTAGAGTCCATGCAGCCATTTTTCCATGCCATGCTGCAAACGTCATTAGACATTTTAGAAGTGGTGGAAACTCTTTCTCAACAGCATTCATTTGATTTGGTCTATTTTGATATGTTTGGAGCAGGTGAGCTTGTGCGGGATTACTTACAAATTCCAGGCATTGGTTCGAATCCTTCTTTTGTGCTGCAGGAGGCGCATTTTGATACACCTTTATACAGAAAAGATGAGAAGGCGGCTCATCTGTTAGAAGAAATACATGAACGTTTTGGCGTTCAGCCAACACATTTGATGCAATTCATGAAAAACCGCGGCGAACTGAATATGGTGTATACAAGTGAATATTTTCAGCCGTCTGTTGATGCATTGGATGATTCGTTTGTTTTCATTGGACCGAGCTTTCTAAAACGTGCTGACCAGCATGATTTCCCGTTAGAAGCGCTTGAGCGAGAGAAGGTCGTCTTTATTTCAATGGGAACGGTTCTTGGAGATACTGAAGCATTCTTTAATATGTGTATTGATGCCTTTGCCGACTTTGATGGAAAAGTGATTCTCGCAACTGGTGAAAAAATCGACATGTCTCTCCTAAAAGAAGCGCCATCTCATTTTCTTATCGAGCCTTATGTGCCGCAGCTTGAAGTCCTTGAACTGACAGATGTGTTTGTGACCCACGGCGGGATGAACAGTGTCAATGAAGGTATTCATTATCATGTTCCAATGGTTGTCATCCCGGTTGACAAAGATCAGCCGATGGTGGCAAAAAGACTGACGGATCTCTCTGCTGCTCGTGCACTCGATAAAGACCAGCTGACAGCAAAGCAGTTGAGAGATACTGTAGAGAGTGTACTCGGAAGTGACACATATCGTGCTGGGATTGAAAAGATTGAAGAAAGTTTCCAAACAGCAGGAGGAACAGAAAAAGCATTACGTGTCATTGATCAGTTTATGCAAGCGAAACAGATGCAATAGGTAAGGTGTTTACCCAAGTTGGCCAGCCTGTCTCAATAGGAAACCTACTTGACAAAAAATAACCAATCTTTTATCGTATACGTAACAAACGACGGAAGGGTGACCCAATGCAATGAAGTACTAATCCTATGACCTGTAAGCAAAATGAAAGAACGAAGGCAGTGAGCAAACGATATGTGTTGCTATGTTTGCTGCGTTTTCATTTTTTAGCTTCGGAATAGGATGGTACAGCTTGGGAATCAAAGATTGAAGTGATGGATACGGGGGAGATGTGTGCTCATTTGATGAACCGCATGTCATTCTGTATCGATACGCTTATTTTTGTACACCATTTTGCCTCCTATTCTGAGAATGGGAGGCTTTTTCATGTCTCCTGATACGAAAGGAGAGGGTTGGATGTTACTGAGAGCCCACCAATTAAAAGTATTTCGAAAGGATCGCTTGTTATTTGATATAGAGGAGCTGGCCATTCATCAAGGGGACCGAATCGGTCTTGTAGGGACAAATGGCAGTGGGAAAACGACATTGCTCCATGTACTGGCGGGGAGGGAAAAACCAGACAGCGGCACATTTGCACACACTACAACTTGTACGCTGCTTCCTCAACTAAAGACAGGAGATGGCAGACAAAGTGGCGGGGAGATGACTCAAGCTTATATTGAGAGAGCTTTAAGCCGGCCTTCTGCCCTTTTATTAGCCGATGAACCCACGACTCACTTAGATACGGAGCATATTGAGTGGCTAGAAGAAAAGCTTCGTTATCATCAAGGTGCTCTGATTGTCGTCTCGCATGACCGTGCTTTTTTAGATGCGTTATGTACAGACATTTGGGAATTGGAAGATGGGAAGCTCAAACTATACAAAGGCAACTACAGCGATTTTGCCCGGCAAAAAGAACTCGAACATCGCCAGCACGTGGAGGCGTACGAGGTGTATACCCAAAAGAAAAAACAGTTAGAACATGCACTGCAAAAGAAAATGAAAAAAGCCGACAAAGCGACAAAGCCATCTCCAAAGCTGAAATCCTCGGGGCCTAAAATTGCAAAGCCTTATTATGCAAACAAGCAAAAAAAGCTTCAAAAAACAGCCAAATCTATTGAAACAAGAATGGAGAAATTAGAAAAGGTGGAGAAGGTAAAGGAAGTCCAGCCTCTTCAAATGACGCAGCACACCATGAAGGAAGTGGCAAGCCGCACCATTTTTCGTGTCGAACATGTAGATGGCAAGGCAGGAGATAAAGTCCTTTGGAAAAAGGCGAATGTAGAAGTAAGAGGCGGAGACAAAGTCGCGATCATTGGGAAGAATGGGAGCGGTAAAACGACATTTCTCCGAATGCTTGTAAACGGTCATCCCGGGGTTTTTCGTTCAGAAGCCGTGAAGATTGGTTATTTCAGCCAAGATCTTTCAGGACTGAATCTAGATGAATCGGTCTTACAAAATGCACTGGAACAGGCGATTCAAGATGAGACGATCGTTCGCACCGTTTTAGCGAGACTTGGGTTTCGGGGAGACGATGTGTATAAGCTGACGAACGTTTTAAGCGGCGGGGAACGGGTGAAGACGATGCTTGCAAAGTTGCTCGTCAGTGATGCCAATGTTCTGATGCTTGATGAACCGACGAACTTTTTAGACCTTGCGGCAGTAGAAGCGCTTGAAGGACTTTTAAAAGATTACCCGGGCACAGTTGTGTTTGTCTCCCACGACAGGAGGCTCATTGAGCAGGTGGCTACTCGTATTCTTCATGTGCACGAGGGTACCATTGAACGCTTTGATGGCACCTATGAAGAATATAAACAAAAGGAAGAAAAGCCAGCTGCTACAAAGAAAGAAGAAGAGCTCTTGCTGATTGATATGCAGCTGTCTGAAGTGCTCAGTCGTTTAAGCATCGAGCCTTCTCGTGAGCTTGAAGAGACGTTTCAAGCATTGTTAAAAAGAAAGAAGTTGTTAGAGTCATAAAAAAAAGCCCCTGTGTTTACTGCACAGGGGTCTGTTCGTTTCGTTCTTTTTTCAATTGTTCAAGTTCGCTGACTGTGACAAGCTGGTAGCCTTGTTTGGTGAGTTCATGTATGATCTTCACTGCTGCTCGAGCAGAGCTGTCATAAATATCGTGCATGAGTACGGTTTTGCCATCTGCTGCATGTGAGAGAACATGGTTTGTGATCTGCTGGCTGTTGCGAATTTTCCAGTCTTCAGGATCGACATCCCACAATGAAACGTTCATGCCCACCGCTTGATTGATGTCGGGATTTGTTCCTCCATATGGCGGTCTAAAGTGCGTAGGAGTATAACCGCTGGCCTTTTCAATCAGCTTCTGTGTGTCTTTTACTTGTTTGACCGCTTCTTTTAGAGGGAGTCTCGTTAATAAAGGATGGTTATATGAATGGTTTCCGATCTCATTTCCGCTCTTTAAAATGTCGGCAAGCATTCCAGGATAATACTGAACCCTGCTTCCTAATACGAAAAAGGTGGCGTGTCCTTTATTTTCTTTCAGCGCTGCTAAAATGGTTGAAGTTGTGGCTGGGTTTGGACCATCATCAAATGTGAGTGCGATGGCTTTTTTATTCGGATCAAGCTTTGGCTTTTGCGGCAGCTTGACGGCTTTTCTTTTTGGATTCGGTTCTTTGATTTCATTCTGATTTTTGGTCTTGTTCATATATTCAGGCTTCAAGATATCTTTTAGCAACGTCTTTTTGATCGCTAGCGTTTGCGGACCTAAGTCCTTTGCGGCTACTTGAGAAGCTGGGAAATAGAACTCTATATATTTCTCTTTTAAGGCGAATTGACTGAAGTTTTGATCAGTAGGGGCTGTTCCTTTTTGAAGGAGTGATAGATCCTTAGACAAGGTTTTATCTTTTTTAAGCTCCGTGTATGTAATATAGGATAATTTTTTCAAATAGTCCTTTTTTGGTTGAAATAAATCTTTTGTGTCAAGAAAGTCTTTTTTCTGAAAATCGAAATTGATTGTGACGTGATGAGTGGTCCCATTTTGCTGACCTGTATACGTGTAGGTCGTAAAATAAATGGCCGCAGATTGTTTTGCATAGTGCACCATGTCATAGTCAATATTCAGTTCAAACCGTTTGTTTTCATCAATGTCCTTTGCTTCACTAAATGTCTTTTTGAAATGCTCTAATGCTGAATTCGCATAGCTTTGAATCTTGTCATCTAGCTTTTTTTGATGAAAAAGTGGATAGTTCACCGCATATCTCATAAACTTCCCGTCATTTACAAGAGTGACAATTTCAACATTTTTATAATTCGTATCCTGCTTCACATTTTTCTTCTCTGTACCGCTTGCTTGCTGATTTTGAAAGAATGCAACTGCTCCAATGACGATGGCAAGCGCAAATAGGATGATACTCCATTTTCCCTTTACTGACACAACTTTCAATTCTCCTCTCATGACGGGTCATTCTTTATTTCTTTGACATCTGTTTGTAATATTTTTATAACAATTGACTTACTTTTGTAATTTTAGGGGATTTTCATGCGGAATGTCAACTATTTTCCTATTAAAATACTGTAAAAATTGATAGGTCTTTCAGAACGAGAAAAAGCAGAAGGAAAGAATTCTCTTATTTGCCGTCTACCAATACCTTCAATAATTAAAAAAATGAGCCGTACATTGATTTTTCAGAGGCTGACGGCTATAATTTTGATGATTATGATTCTCATTTTCAAACTGACTTTTAATGAAGAAAAGGATGACACCGATTTTGCCGGATAAGCGAACATCTCAACAAAAACGATCATCACCTATTTTGTTCTTTTTATTGTTTTTTCTCGCTGTAATTGGTTTATTGGCGGCTATGTTTTTGGCTGTTTCCTACGGTGCAAAGTCATTGTCTTTGCAAACGGTCTGGACAGCTGTGTTTGACTATCAGTCTCATGTGACAGAGCAGCAGATCATTCATGAATTAAGGCTTCCACGTGTGCTAGGAGCGGCGCTTGTTGGAGCGGCGTTTGCTGTGGCAGGTGCGCTGATGCAAGGCATTACAAGAAATCCGCTGGCAGATGCGGGGATATTAGGCATTAACGGCGGTGCGATGTTTGTAGTCGCTCTCTGTTTTGCTTTTTTTCCAGGAATGCCTTATTCGGCATTGATGTTATTTTCTTTTTTTGGTGCCGTTCTCAGTACACTGCTGATCTTTGCCATTGGGGCGGCTGGCGGCGTGCTGACCCCACTTCGGCTCACTGTAGCTGGAGCTGTGGTTGCCGCATTGCTGCATGCGCTAAGCTCGGGTATCGCCATTTACTTTGATCTCAGTCAGGATCTGGCTTTTTGGTATGCAGGGGGTGTGGCAGGTGTCAAATGGCCGCAGCTGATGATCCTTGCTCCAGTCATTCTCATTGTCATCGTTTGGGCGATGTTATTAGGACGATCCCTCTCGTTATTATCACTTGGTGAAGATGTAGCTGCGAATTTAGGGGTGAAAACTCGGCAAGTGCGAATACTAGGTATGGCAGCTGCGGTTCTGTTGGCAGGCGTTTCTGTATCGGCGGTTGGGTCTATTGGGTTTGTCGGGCTTGTCATTCCGCATATTGCACGAAAGCTGGTTGGGGTCAATTATCGTTTCGTCATTCCGATGTCAGCGATTTTAGGCGCAATGCTTCTCGTCTTCGCTGATCTTGCCAGCCGGACAGTAAATCCCCCAAGAGAGCTTGCCATTGGCGTCATGGTGGCACTTGTTGGTGTTCCTTTCTTCTTATATATTGCCAGAAAAGAAGGGAGGAACCTGTCATGAAAGAGAAACGGCGTGCTCTTGTCGTGACAGCCGTTTTGCTTTGTCTGAGTGCGGCTGTCGTGCTGTATAGTTTAAATACCGGCACGCTGAAACTCAGTCCTCTCGTTGTCGTCAAAACGTTATTTGGCTTTGGAGATTTCCAAAGTGAGACGGTGCTGTTTGATTATCGTCTGCCTCGAATCGTCGTGACGATACTAGCTGGAATAGGTCTAGGTATTGCAGGTGGCATTTTGCAGAGTTTATCCCGCAATCCACTGGCTGACCCTGGGATTATTGGTCTGAATGCAGGAGCCGCATTCGGCTTAATCATCTTTGTGACGTATTTTCACGTACTAGAAGGAAATCCATCTTTACTCATTCCGCTCTTTACGTTTGGTGGAGGTCTGCTTGCGGCGGCAGTCATCGTTCTTCTTGCGTACGACAGGCATGAAGGGCTTGTGCCTATCCGGCTGATCCTTGTTGGAATTGCCGTAGCTGCGGGGTTTAGTGCATTGACGTTATATTTGTCATTGAAACTGGATGAAGATACATACACCTTCGCTTCAAGGTGGCTTGTGGGAAATGTATGGGGAAGAGACTGGATTCATGTGCTTGCGCTCCTACCTTGGATCGTATGTCTTGTCCCGCTTACGCTCATGCAGTCCAGCACACTCAATGCGTTAACATTAGGTGATGCCGTCGCCTCAAGTGTCGGAGTACGTGTAGAGCGCAAACGACTTTTTCTTCTCACCTTAGCTGTTGGTCTAGCAAGTGCAAGTGTATCGATGACAGGCGGAATTGGTTTTATTGGCCTTGTTGCACCTCATTTGGCGAGGCGTCTTGTCGGCTCACTGCACCAATATTTTTTACCAGTGAGCGCTTTGCTTGGATTGTTGATTTTGGTCAGTGCTGATACACTCGGACGTTCCATATTTGCCCCAAATGCCATCCCAGCGGGTGTGGTTGTGGCTTTTATCGGAGCACCTTATTTTCTCTATTTACTAACAAAAACAAAATAAGAAAGAGGAACTCATCATGAAAAAAGTACTTGTGTTTGGTTTAACGCTCTGTTTCTTGATTCTGGCCGCTTGTGGTCAACAGGAAACAAAGAAGACAACAAATCAAGATGAAAACGGAACACCTAAGATTGCGTCCTTGTCGATTCATTTAACAAATGACTTATTAGCACTCGGGATAAAACCTGCTGGCTCTGTTGTAGGGGGAGACTTAAAAGATTTCCTTCCACATGCGAAAAAGCAGCTTAGCCAAACGAAAAAGCTGGGCATCGCAGCAGATCCTGATATGGAGTCATTGCTTGCTTTAAAACCAGATGTCATTTACGTCGATGAAGAACTGGCTGGACAAGACTTATCAAAATACAAGAAAATCGCCAAAACCGAAGTGTTTAATTTAAATGATGGCACATGGCGTGATCATTTGAAAAAAATCGGCAAGCTCGTCAATAAAGAAAAAGAAGCCGATCAATATATTAAGGACTACAATCAAGAAGCAAAAGAAGTCAAATCACTCATCCAGAAAAAGATTGGAAATGGAAAAGTGATGGCGATTCGTGTAACAGCAAAAGAGCTTCGAGTATTTAGTATGAAACGTCCGATGGGGCCAATTTTATACGATGATTTAGGACTGACACCTGTAGATGGTGTGAAAAAACTGGACAGCAAACGTCCATTTGAAGTCATTTCTCAAGAAGTGCTTCCTGACTTTGATGCAGATGCTATTTTTGTCGTCGTGAACCGTGATGATAAGGCGCAACAGGCATTCAAACAGTTAGAGCAGACGCCGATTTGGAAAGGCCTAAAAGCCGTGAAGAAAAACCAAGTGTATCCGATTGCCGATCAGCCATGGTTAGATTATTCAGCTCTAGGCAACAAAATGGCAATGGATGAAGCAAAAAAGATGTTCTCTAAATAAACAGCACATAAATCAAGGCATCATTCCGCATCTAGGAATGATGTCTCTTTTTTTGATTCGTTCTTCTATTCATTCGCTTTTTGCATACATATGAGAGGGAACGAGCAGTATCGCCCGTATGAAAGGATAAGGGGAGGGGTTACAGTTGAAGGTTCAAAAAATTAGTGCAGGCACTATTGCGAGGCTTGTGCTGCTTTTATTGGCACTTGTGAACAGCGCTCTCACTGCTGCAGGAAAAAGCCCAATTCCAATTGATGAAGAAGGTGTGCAGCAATTCATTACGTTAGCCTTTCTTGGCATCACATCACTATGGGCCTATTGGAAGAACAATGATATTACGAAAAAAGCTCGAACCAAAAAAGAAGAATAACAGAAAACAGAGCCTTTTCATGCAAAAAGGCTCTCAGCATGTAGAAAAACCCTCGCATTCGGTGTCAGTCCTGCGCGCTGGTGCTCACGAATGTCGAATTCGCTCCTAGACTGCAAAGGTTTTCTATCACGCTGAAAAGAAGACAAAGGGCTAAAATAAGTTCATTTTAGCCCTTTGTCCATAAACTGAAAAGAGCCTTTTCATATAAAAAGGCTCTATTTCATCGAAGCGACAAGCGCCTCTCCCCGCAAATTGGTTTGATCTCAGTGGCTTACGCCCGGTGTTCTCCCATATTGGTAAGAAACGCTTTCACTTCCTCGATGGTTAAGCCAATGGCCTTTGCTTCACTCATGAGACGCTTCCATTCTGACATATTTGAGTCGGTCAGCTTTCTATGATGGACATGTAACGTCTTTCCTTCCTGCTCCTTTCTGTAGGTTTGGAGCAGCTGATACAGTTCTTCTTTAGGCATGCCGGATTGGACGGCATGAACGATATGATCCCGCCACTCCTGTTCACCGCCCTCAGCGTAATGAAACATCATCGTTTCTGCATCAAACAGCTCTTGTAAATCAATGTCTAGTGATGAGGATACCTTTTTTAAAAACTGGACAGATGGATTACGATGGACACCACGCTCAATTTTACTCAAATACGATTTAGAGACATGGGCATCTTCAGCCAGCTGCTGGATTGAGTATCCTTTCCTCTTTCGGTAAATGCGTATCACCTTTCCTATCATTCGATATATGATCTCCCTTCTCCCCGGCGAATCGTTCTGCGACCTTTTCGTTCATTATAAGAAATAAATTGTTCTTTATAAAATTCAAAAACGTAAGAAACAGGAAGTAAACAAAAGAAAACGAACGATTTCGTTCTTTAAAAAGAACTATAAGACCTATTATGACATTTTTCTTTGCGGGTATTATCTTTTATAATCCAATCATTAACAAAAAGAAACCATATATAACCTTTTTATGATGAAATCGGGAGGTATCTATGAATGAGAATATAGGTTTTAAGCAGCTGTTTTCTGTCATAAAAGAGAAAATGGCCCTTCTGATCCTGATTGTCCTGATCGTAACGGGCATTTCAGCCTACTATCAGTTCTATGTCTCGACTCCTGTATATCAGGCAACCACTCAAATTCTTGTTCATAAACGAAGCAGTGATGCACAAGCGAATTTAAACGATATTCAGATGAACCTTCAATATACACGTACCTTTCAAGTCCTATTAAAAAGTCCAATCGTTATTGAAAAAGTAAAAGAAACACTCAATCTTACAGAATCGGCGGAAGGATTAAAACACAAAATTGCCACAAGTACAGAAAATGAGTCAGAGGTCATAAATATTTCTGTACAAGATGAGGACCGAGCAAAGGCAGTAGCCATTGCGAATACAGCCACAGAGGTGCTGCAAGAAGAAATCAAAAAAACCATGAATATGGATCGCATTAATGTTTTGTCTGAAGCCAAGCTGTCCAACACGATACTGATGAACTCACGTAAATTCGTTCACATCGTTCTGGCACTAGGCGCCTCTGTATTAGGGGGAATGACACTCATTTTCTTAATGAATTTACTCGATGATACGGTGAAACGAACACATCAAATAAGAGAAGAGATCGGATTGCCGTCGCTCGGCAGTGTCTATCAGATGCAGGCAGACAGGAGGGCAAAAAAAGACAAGCAGTCCGTCATAACGGGAGGACAGAACATTGATTTTTAAGAGGAAAAAACGAGAAAAAAGAGATTTATCCTGTATTTCTGTATTAAATCCTCACTCTGTCATTGCGGAACAATTCCGAACGATCCGAACGAACATCGAATTCACGTCGATTCAAACGAGGTTGAAGTCGATATTGGTCACATCCTCCTTGCCGAAGGAAGGAAAATCATTTACGGCTGCAAACTTGGCAGCTGTTTTTGCACAGCAGAAAAAACGGGTTTTGCTCATGGATGCTGATTTACGTAAACCAGCCATTCATGAATATTTTGATCTGAGTCCGCACACCGGATTGACCAATGTGCTATTAAATAATTGCAGTTTGGAAGAAGCCATTTTGCCTACACCGATTGAGCATTTAGAGCTGCTTCCGAGTGGGACCATTCCGCCAAATCCCGCTGAGCTGCTTTCCTCCTCTGTGATGAAGCAGCTATTTTACGAGATTGAGCAGCAGTATGACATGGTGATTGTTGATTCCACACCGCTTCTGCCTGTAGCCGATGCCAAAATATTAGCGAACCGGACGGATGGAAGCATTCTTGTGGTTTTAAGCGGTAAAACGAAAATTGCCGCTGTGAAGAAATCAAAAGAAGTATTAGAGGGTACGACAGGGAAACTGCTTGGGGCGATGCTAAATGGCAAGAAAGTGAAAAAGGGAAGGCACTATATGTATTAAAGAGATTGATAGGTGATGTCTCCTAATCTTTAACAACGGAGGCACTCGATCCTGCTGTGGGCATGACATATGCCTTAGATGCTCGTCATCGGTAGTGGGATGTGAGGACGGGTTTGATGCCCATTTTACGTAAGAATAGTGATGTTTTAAAAAGGGGGAGGAGCGTTGACTTACGCCCAAAGATTATCAATCATCGTGGCACTAGATTCATATCTCATCTTAGTTGCCGTCTTTTTTGGCTTTCAATTTGTCCAAGAGGCAGCGTTAACCGTATATACTTTTGAAATGCTCGTCATTTCTTCGCTCAGTCTACTGATCGGGCACCATTTGTTTTCGTATATTTTTCACGTGTACAAGCAAGTATGGGCCTATACAGGGGTTAGAGAGCTATTTTCTTTAATGAAGACCTTTGCGTGTTCATTTTTATTTTCTATGACGATGCTGTACATTTTTGTGCAGACATGGCCATTTCGCTTTTTATTTATTGTCTGGCTTTTCCATGTGTTATTCATCGGTGCATCACGAATGGCATCCAGGCTGTTTCATGATGGTGCCAAGCGGTTTCAAGTTGAAAAGGAGCGGGCACTAATCATTGGCGCTGGATCAGCCGGGACCATTATTGTTCGTCAGCTTCAGCAGTCGAGTGATGTACATATTGAGCCGGTCGCTTTCATTGATGATGACAAAACAAAGCATAAGCTTGAAATTATGGGGCTGCCTGTTCTTGGGGGAAAAGAACATATTCAAACGGCTGTTGCGATGATGGATATTCAAAAAATCATTATCGCTATTCCATCCAAAAGCAGTCACACATTAAAAGGACTATATAAGGAATGTGTAGCGACTGGAATCAAAACACAGATTATGCCGGAAATGGAACAGATTTTAAAAGGAACCCACGCGCTGAATCAATTGCGGGATGTACAGCCAGAGGATTTGCTTGGAAGAGAGCCGATTCAATTAGATACAAGCCGTCTATCCGTTCACCTAAAAGGAAAAACGATTATGGTGACAGGAGCTGGCGGGTCTATCGGGTCAGAAATCTGTCGTCAAATTTGTGTATTTTCCCCTCGGGCGATTGTGCTTGTGGGACATGGAGAATTTAGCATTCATTCTATTTTACTAGAGCTGAAAGAATTGTATGGAGACAGCATTAGCCTATATCCACAAATTGCGGATATTCAAGATAAACAAAAAATGAGTGAAATCGTTGGTCATTTTCAGCCGGATATGATTTATCATGCCGCCGCACATAAACATGTCCCGCTCATGGAAATCAGCCCGAAAGAAGCGGTGAAAAACAATATCATCGGGACAAAAAATGTGGCAGAAGCTGCACATGAGCACGGAGTTGAAACATTTGTCCTCATCTCATCTGACAAAGCGGTCAACCCTGCCAATGTGATGGGAGCGACAAAGCGATTTGCTGAAATGGTGATTATGCAAATGGGGGCAAGCAGTGAAACGAAATTTGTCGCCGTCCGGTTTGGGAATGTACTCGGAAGCAGGGGCAGTGTCATTCCGATCTTTAAAAAACAAATTGAAAAAGGCGGGCCAGTGACTGTCACGCACCCAGCCATGACAAGATATTTTATGACGATACCAGAAGCATCAAGGCTTGTTATTCAAGCTGGTGCACTAGCAGAAGGAAGGCAGATTTTTGTTTTAGACATGGGGGAGCCAGTCAAAATTGTCGACCTCGCAGAAAACCTCATTCACCTCTCAGGCTACACCACAGATCAGATTCCAATCACATTTACGGGGATTCGTCCCGGAGAGAAAATGTACGAGGAGTTACTCAACCAGCATGAAAAAGCACAGGAGCAAATTTTCCCGAAAATCCATATCGGCCATGCCTTGGATGGTGATCCGTATGTGCTGAACCGCTTTATTCACGAATTTAACATGATGAGTGACGATCAATTAAGACAGGCCTTGTTTGCCGCCATTGAGTCGCATGATGTATTGCCTGAACCGATGCAACGAGAGGAGGAGCCACTTGCTAATGAAGAAAAAAGTCTTGTTTTGCGCAACGGTTGATTATCATTTTAAGGCATTCCATCTCCCGTATTTCAGATGGTTTCAGGAACAAGGATGGGAAGTGCATACAGCGGCAAATGGCCAGCTGGAGCTGCCGTATGTAGATCAAGCGCATTCCATTCCGATTCAGCGTTCCCCTTTTCATTTGCACAACCGACTTGCTTATGTGGAGCTGAAAAAGCTGTTAGAAAAAGAGCATTATCAGTTCATCCATTGTCACACACCGATGGGGAGTGTCATTGGCAGGCTAGCGGCCAAAGGGACGCGCAAAAAAGGGACGAAAGTTCTTTACACAGCGCATGGGTTTCACTTTTGGAAGGGGGCACCGCTTCAAAATTGGCTGCTTTATTATCCAGTTGAGAGATGGCTCGTTCAATATACGGATGCACTCATCACCATTAATGGAGAAGACTATGAAAGAGCCGATCGTCTGTCAAAAGAGAAGGCGGCTGTGCATTATGTTCCCGGTATGGGTGTCGATATGAAGCGATTTGCACCAGTTGATGACAAAGAAAAAGACCGCCTTCGTAAAGCATATGGTTTTACCACGCAAGATTTTATCGTGCTGTGTGCTGGTGAATTAAATGACAATAAAAATCAAGGAATGCTCATCAAAGCTTGCGCGCAGGTGTATCGGAATATACCACATGTGAAAATTGTATTTGCTGGAGAAGGGACAAGTCGGTCGTCCTATGAAAAGCTGGTCTGTCAGCTGAATCTTGAGGAACATGTACAGTTTGCGGGATTTTGCAAACACATCGAAGATTGGATGCATCTGAGCGATGTCTGTGTATCAACCAGCTTGAGAGAAGGACTTGGGATGAATCTTCTTGAAGCAATGTCTGCTGAAAAGCCGGTGATTGCAACAGAAAATAGAGGGCATTGTGAGCTCGTCAAACATGGAGTGAACGGCTTTTTAGTCAAACCGCATGATGTGAATGGTTTAGCCGTTTATTTACAACAGCTCTACCATAAAAAGGACCAGCTTCACCTAATGGGGAAAGCGGGACGTTCTATGGCTCACGCATTTGCACAGGAGCAGACGGTAAGTGCAATGGAGGAAATTTACACAACGTATATGGACCAAAAAGAGAAGGTGATGTGAGCATGCGTCAGCCGAAAGTATCGATTATCATGGGTGTTTACAATTGCCAAGAGACAGTAGAAGAAAGCATTGAATCGATTCTCCGTCAAACCTATGAAAACTGGGAGCTCATCATATGTGATGATGCATCAACAGATGGCACCTATGAAAAAGTGCTGAACTATACCATGCGTGATCCCGATAGAATTCGCCTCATTCAAAACGAACACAATCAAAGACTTGCCGCCAGTTTAAATCGTTGTCTCACTGAAGCGAATGGAGAACTGATTGCAAGACAGGATGGCGACGATATATCAGTGTCTACACGATTAGAAAAACAGGTTCATTTCCTTGAAACACATCCAGAATATGATGTGGTTGGTACGGCGATGACGGTGTTTGATGAGTCAGGGGCGAAGGGCGTTCGAGCCCTTGTCTCAGAGCCTGATCGAAGGGTGCTAGCAAGAGGAACGCCTTTTTGTCATGGGACGATTATGATGAGAGCGTCTGCCTACAAGGCTTTAAATGGCTATCGTTCTGTCAAAACAACTAGACGGATGGAAGATATCGATCTTTGGATTCGTTTTTTTGCTGCGGGGAGAAAAGGCTTTAATCTGCAAGAGCCCTTATACCTTGTAAGGGAGGATGAAGCGGCCTTTCAGCGCCGGAAATTCCGATATTCAATGGACAATGCCTGGCTTGTGTTACAAGCATGCAAGCAATTAAAATTGTCGCCGTTTGATTATCTCTTTGCGCTTAAACCGGTCATCCGTGCCTGTATGTCACCAAAGATCATGAGGTTTTATCATCAGCGGAAACTTGGAGGATCTATGGTGAAAAGGAGGGCGATTCGGGATGAGTGAGCCAAAGCGTGTACTTCATGTTGTGGGCGGAATGAACAGAGGCGGAGCAGAAACGATGATCATGAACATCTATCGTGCAATCGACCGAAATGTTCTTCAATTTGATTTCATTACCCACCGGGAGGATGCCTGTGATTACGATGAGGAAATTCGTCAGCTTGGCGGGCGGATTTTTTATGTCCCAAGTATTGGAGCGTCCTCTCCATGGACGTTTGTCCAAACGTTGACGAAGACGATCGAGCAAACGGGACCTTATCAGGCGGTGCATGCACATACAGATTTTCAAACGGGCTTTTCTGCCCTTGCTGCGAAACTGGCAGGTGTGAAGATACGCATTTGCCATTCACATAATACGGCTTGGAAACAGTCTCCTAGCCGGGTGGATCATTTGATGCTCAAAGGATTTCGTCAGCTGATCTTTGCCTTTTCTACGAAGCTTGTTGCATGCGGTGAAGATGCCGGTGTCTTTTTATTTGGACAAAAAAGAATGCACGATGGACGAGTGGACATTTTGCCAAATGGGATTGATTTGAATCTTTTTTTTCAGTTGGAGCCAGAAGCGAAGGTGAAGATGAAAAAAGACCTCCATCTTCACGAGAGAAAACTGATCATTGGACATATTGGCCGATTTCATGAGCAGAAAAACCATGTTTTTTTCATCGAATTAGCGCAGACACTGAAAAAACAAGGGGTCTCCTTTCAGCTAGTTCTCATAGGAGATGGGCCGCTCCGGGCAGTGGTTGAATCGTATGCAGAGAAAGCAGGATTAATGGAAGACATTGTGTTTACGGGCGTTGTCTCAGAGGTTCCGCAGTATATGAAAGCATTTGATGTGTTTGTGATGCCGTCTTTGTTTGAAGGTCTTCCGCTCGTATTAGTGGAAGCGCAGGCATCTGGACTCCCATGTGTGATTTCAGATCATATCACAAAGGAAGTCGATTTAGGCTGTGGGCTTGTGAAAAGGAAATCCTTGCAAGATTCAGCACATGAGTGGATGAAAGCCATACTAGAAGCTTACCATGCAGACCCTCCTCTTCAGGAGACGATTATTTCTCAGCTTGGCCTTAGAGGATTTGATGTGAAACAGAACATCACCCGTGTGATGAATGTGTATGGATTGTAAGGAAGGATTGGCAGATGGCGGTTTATTTGGTGAACATGATCATGGTCTATTTATGGTCGAGCTTTGCTGCATTTTATGGCAGACGTGATGATACCATACAAAGCGGCTGGCGGCCGAACAAGCTTCTGGTGTTTTTTCCGTTTTTATTTCTTTGTATTGTGGCGGGCATACGTTACAAAGTAGGAACTGATTTCGTAACCTATGGACAAATGTATGAGTTCTCCGTCAACTATGACAAGCCTTGGCATATTTTCGGATTCGGTGTAGACAAGGCCGCCACTGATCCGGGCTTTACATTGATCTTGTGGATGCTCAATCAACTGTCACATGAGCCGCAAATCATGTATATCACAGTTGGGATCATCACCTATTTTTTTATTATCAAAACACTTGTGCGATATGGACGGCCATTTGAGCTTAGTATGCTACTATTTCTCGGCACATTTCATTATTACGCTTCGTTTAATGGCATGCGGCAGTATATGGTGGCAGCGATTCTTTTTTATGCCATCCATTTTGTCATCAAAGGTCAGTGGAAATGGTATTTTCCGCTCGTGCTTGTATGCGCGCTGTTTCATTCATCGGCACTCATTATGATTCCAGTCTATTTCATCGTCAGAACAAAGGCATGGTCTTGGATGATGCTTGTGTTATGTATGATTTTTCTAGGCTTAACCGCTCTGTATGACCGCTTTGTCTCCGTGTTTGTGGTGATGCTGCAAGGGAGTTCTTATGGTCATTACGAGGAGTGGCTGACAACGAATACGAATGGAATGAATGTGACGAAAATTGGTGTCTTGATTTTGCCGTTATTGCTTGCGTTCTTTTGTCGAAAACGACTTCGTGAGCTGACGCCAGAGAGTGATTATATTGTGAATTTTTGCTTGCTTGGATTTTTGTTTGGCATCCTTGCAACGAAGGATGTCATTTATGCAAGATTTCATATTTACTTTGGTCTGTATCAGCTCATTTTACTGCCTTATTTCACACGGATTTTTGATCAGCGAACCAATTTCTTTATGTATATCGGAATTGCGGTTTGCTATATTTTGTACAGCATCATGCTGATGCCGTTTGATTCTTCTGTTTTACCGTACCGAACGATTTTTACAAAGTAGATTTGAAGAAAGGTGGGGCTTGCTGTCATGCCAGCTATCAGTCTATTGGTCGCAGTCTATAACACTAGTCAATATGTGGAGCAGTGTCTTCAATCGATTGCAGACCAAAGCTTTTCAGATATAGAGGTCATCCTTATTAACGATGGATCTACCGATCACAGTGGAGACATCCTTGAAGCGTTTGCTGCGCGTGATGAGCGATTTCGGGTGATTCACCAAATCAATCAAGGGCTGGGAGCGGTGAGGAACAGGGGCATAGAAGAAGCAACAGGAACGTATCTTGCCTTTGTTGATTCAGATGATGTTCTCGCTCCTCAATACTGTGAGGCTTTATATCAAGAAGCCGAAAACACCGGTGCCGATCTTGTTGTCAGTGAATATTGGATTCAGTTTGAACAGTCAAAACGGATCATACCGACGACGCTGTTAGCTCAGCAGGAAGCCGATAAGACAAGTTTAATAGAATCGTTATTACATGGTGAGATCACGGGATTCTCATGGAATAAGCTGTATCGGCGGGCGTTTATCGAAAAGCATCATATCCGTTTTCCGTTGAGAGGTGAGCTTGAGAATATTGAAGATCAATATGTCACGCTGCGCTGTTTTTCTTTATCACGTGTCATTGCCTTTGTTCATGAGCCGCTTTATTATTACCGGGTTCATTTGTCATCCATTGTCCAGCGATATCAAAAGCAGTATTTTCAGCATGGACTGGCGTTTTATGACGCGCAGCGTTTGTTTTTAAAAGAGCATGATGAGCTGACACCATATGAGAAGGCTTTTTATTTTTTTATCGTGAATCATACGCTGCATTGTATGCTCAATGAATGGAAGAGCCAAAATTCCCTGTCCTTTCAAAAAAAGCTTGGTCATATGCGTGAAATGGTGACACATGAAGCTTTTCAGAAGGCTGTGAAACAAGTGGAACCATCGAAGCTGACTGTGCGCAAGCGAATGATCTTATTCCTTGCTAGGCTGCAGTGGGTGTATCCGCTCTCTGTCGCAGCTTCAAGCTATCAAAAATGGATTGAATATCAAACGAGAAAATCGGGGTGATGATTGTGACATTGCAGCAATTAAAAGCACATGCCGCAGAGTGGCTGCTCTTAAAGGTCAAGTATCCGCTCCAATATAGGTTGAGCCGCCAAAGACTGCCAGAGCTGCGTCATCAGAAGAAAATCATTCTCACGCTGCTGCCGGCACATGACAACTTAGGTGATCACGCGATTGCCTATGCCAGCTGCTGTTTTTTACAAAAGCACTTTCCAGACTATCAAATCATAGAAGTAGACATGCAGGAGATGTATCGTCTAGCACGTCCGCTGAAGCACGCGCGGCACCCAGAGGACATTGTCTGTATCATCGGCGGGGGCAACATGGGCGATTTATATCGATATGAAGAATGGACAAGACAATTTATCATGAATGCCTTTAAGTCCTATCCCGTCATTCAGCTGCCCGCTACTGCTCATTTTACAGAAACAAAGAGAGGGAAAAGAGAAGAACGCCGCGCTATTCAAGCATATCAACAACACCCGAGGCTTCTTTTGATGGCAAGAGATCAAACCACCTATCAATGGATGAAGCAGCATTTTCCTAATAAAGAGGTGTGGAAACAGCCTGATATGGTCCTGACATTAGACGAAACATCAAAGAGTCAAACCCGTGAAGGTGTGCTGCTTTGTCTGCGTGAGGATAAGGAGGCATATCTCACGAAAGAGAAACGAGAACAACTGCAGGAGCATATCAAAGAAACGTATGATCAAGTTGGTTTTATCACAACGACCATTGGTAAGCGAGTGAATCGAACGACTCGTTTAGAGGAATTATCCACGTTATGGACGCAGTTGAGACAGGCACAAGTCGTCGTGACAGATCGACTGCATGGCATGATCTTTTGTGCGATCACACATACACCGTGTGTTGTCATCAGGTCATTTGATCATAAAGTCATGGAAGGATATGAATGGGTAGCGCACTTGCCGTTTATGACCCTGTTGAAGGAACCAACGGAGGAAGCGGTGAAAAAGGCCGTTCATCAGCATATGAAAACAAGCGGACAAAAGGGAGAGGAAGCTGGATGAAGGCCCTTAAACACTGCGTGAAATCACCATGAACCGTGCGTTTCTTTACAATGTTAGTGCAAATGTGATGACGTTTATCTTGATGATGCTGATGTCTGTTTGTTTAACGCCTTACATTGTTCATACACTTGGAGTGGAAGCGTTTGGTCTGATTCATCTGACGCAAAATATGATCAATTATTTATCGGTCATTACGGCTTCATTAAGTGCTGTGGTGGTGCGTTTTTTTTCTGTTGCGGCTCATAAAGGAGAGATGGAACAAGCGCAGCGCTATCTCGCTTCCTATTTTGTCAGTTCTCTCTTTTTATCCATCTGTCTTTTTTTACTTTGTCTATTCATGTCTCAGCAGCTGGTTGATTGGCTCCATGTGCCTGCTCATCTTGCAAAAGATACACAGATCGCCTTTGTGTTAGGGGGTCTTTTATTTATGCTCAATTTCGTCATGTCTGGTATTGGGGCGGCACCATTTTATGCGAACAAATTATATGTATCGAGTGTTGGACAGGCCATTCAGATGTTTGGCAGGGCGCTTGTGATTGTTCTGTTATTTACCGTGACAACACCAGCCATTTGGCATATTCCGCTTGCAGCCGTTATAGGGAGTCTCGCCGCTTTGGGAATGGGTCTCTATTATTTTAAGAAACTCATTCCTTGGTTTTCGTTTAAGTGGCGGTACGTTTCTTTATCTTCAAGTCTCACGCTGGTTCGATCAGGGGTGTGGCATTCATTTGAACAAATGGGCATTTTGTTGTTTTTACAAATCGATTTATTGATGACCAACTTACTGATTGGGGCAGAAGCGACTGGACAGTATGCCGCCATTTTACAATTTCCATTATTATTGCGCACCCTTGCAGGGACACTTGCGGTTGTGTTTGCGCCAACGATCACAAAATTATATTCAAATCAAGACGAGCAGGGGCTCATTCAATACGCTGCCAAAGCCATGAAATGGAGTGGTTTATTTGTGGCATTCCCCGCGGCTCTGTTAGGAGGTCTTGCCGGTCCGCTCATGCTGTTATGGCTTGGACCAGCCTTTGAGGAGCTGAAATGGCTGCTGATGATTCATGCGGCTTATTTGTGTTTCACGTTGATGTTTTTACCGCTGACCTATGTACCGACTGCCTTTAACCGATTTAAAGTGCCGGCGGTTGTGACACTCATATTAGGCGGTTCCAATGTCCTGTTCGCCTATGGACTGACTCACCTACTTCAGCTCGGGTTATATGGCATTGCATCAGCAGGAGCCGTTGTTTTATTGATGAAAAATATCGTCTTTCTCCCATTGTATACAGCCAAGATCACGAAACAGAAAAGTACCATCTTTTATAAACATACAGTCGTTCCGCTGTTTGGGGCTCTGTTCATATGGGGGATCTGTGCCGGCATTCAGGCTGTGTATGATGTGACGAGATGGTGGGAGCTATTTTGTATTGGCGGAATATGTTTCGTTCTCTACTTAGGCTATTTGTATCAATTTGCAGGAACAAAACAAGAGCGGATACAGCTCATGTGTAAGGTGAAACAAGCTGCTATTGAACGAGCTGTCTCCCGCTAGTGTGGAAAGGAGAAGCAATGATGAAAAGAATAATAGATGTGGTCGTGGCACTGACACTGCTCATCGCAGGGAGTCCTCTTTTCCTTCTCATCTATGGACTCATTCGGTGGAAAATCGGAGCTCCTGTGGTGTTTCGACAAGAGCGGCCTGGTCTGTACGGACAGCCGTTTATGCTTTATAAATTTCGGACGATGACCGAGGAACGCGATGAACATGGCGTACTGCTTCCAGACCATCTTCGATTAACAAAAACCGGCGCCTTTATTCGTAAGCTCAGTCTTGATGAATTGCCGCAGCTTGTCAATGTACTCAAAGGGGAAATCAGTCTCGTTGGACCAAGACCGCTTTTAATGGAGTATTTACAAATGTACACAGAGGAGCAAGCGAAGCGTCATCTTGTGAAGCCTGGTATCACTGGATGGGCCCAGGTGAATGGGAGAAATACTCTCTCTTGGGAGGAGAAATTCACCTATGACCTCTGGTATGTAGAGCATCAATCGTTTTGGCTCGATATGAAAATCTTATGGATGACCTTACTGAAAGTCATCAAAACAGAAGGGGTGCAGCAGCCAAATCATGCAACAGCTGAAAAATTCAAAGGAACCGATACGTAAAGAGCAGCCCATTGGCTTAATAGGGGCTGGCGGACACAGCAAGGTCATTCAGGAGTTGATTTTTTTGCATCCTGATTACTCATTGTGTGCGGTATTAGACGATCGATTTGAGGAAGCTGACACTCAAACCGGCATTCTGCATGGTCCGATTTCTATCAGTCAAAAGGTAAGAGATGAAATACCTGATATGCAATGGCTGATTGCCATTGGGCAAAACGAAATCAGACAGAGGGTCAAAGAACGTCTCGCATTTGAAGAGAGGGCATTTGCCACACTGATTCATCCAGAGGCAGTTGTGAGCTCGTCAACGAAGGTTGGCCGGGGAACGGTTGTGATGGCAAGGGCTGTTGTGCAAGCAGATGCAGTGATTGGTGAGCATGCCATTATCAACACCGGTTCTATCGTGGAGCATGACTGCTTTCTCGAATCCTTTACGCACCTATCCCCGGGAGCTGTGCTCACCGGCTGTGTCTCTGTGCGAGAGGGTGCTCATATTGGAGCTGGGGCTGCTGTCATACCTGGCAGAACCATTGGAAGCTGGGCAGTAATCGGCGCAGGAGCGGCAGTGACCCGAGATATACATGATCAGAAAGTCGCTGTAGGCGTTCCTGCAATTGAGATCAAAGATCGAAGAGAAGGTGGGAAATCATGAGAGACAGGAAACGAATCTACTTATCTCCTCCTCATATGAGTGGAAAAGAACAGAAGAAAATAGAGGAGGCATTTAAAAGCAATTGGATTGCACCATTAGGACCGCTTGTAAATGAATTTGAGCAAGTGGTCGCGGATTATGCAGGCGTGAAGAGTGGAGCGGCATTATCTTCAGGAACAGCAGCCATTCACCTTGCCTTAAAACTCATTGGCGTTCAAAAGGGAGATATGATCTTTTGTTCCACTCTCACATTTGTTGCCAGTGCAAATCCTATTTTATATGAACAAGCGACGCCTGTTTTTATTGATTCAGAAAAAGAGACATGGAATATGTGTCCGCTGGCGTTAGAGAAAGCCTTTGCTGAAACAAAACGACTTGGGAAAAGACCCCGTGCGGTTATTGTCGTTCATTTATACGGACAAAGTGCGAAAATGGATGAAATCATAGCGGTGTGTGAGGCATATGATGTGCCAATCATTGAAGATGCGGCTGAATCGTTAGGCAGTTTATATAAAGGAAGAAAAAGCGGTTCAATAGGCAGGTTCGGTGTTTACTCTTTTAACGGAAATAAAATCATTACAACATCAGGAGGCGGAATGCTTGTCAGTGATGATGAAGCAGCCATCGACCGCTGCCGATTTCTCGCGTCACAGGCAAGAGAACATGCCCTACACTATGAACATCAAGAGGAGGGATATAACTATCGGATGAGTAACCTGCTCGCAGGTGTAGGAATTGCACAAATGGAAGTGTTAGAGGAGCGTGTTCAGCAAAAACGTCGCATTTTCGAGCGTTATCAAGATGCTTTAGCCGATATTGAGGGCCTTCAATTTATGCCAGAATATCAAGAAACCACATCAAACCGCTGGCTGACCACATTCACCATGGATCATCATGCACAGATGTCTCCAGTAGAGATGATAGATGCTTTAGAACAAAAGCAGATTGAAGCAAGGCGTGTATGGAAGCCACTGCACCAGCAGCCGCTCTTTCATGGTTATCCTTTTTATACAACAGCCGATGAAGTCCCTGCATCTGAGTTGTTATTTGAGACAGGTCTTTGCCTGCCATCTGGTACAAGCATGACAGACGCGGAACAGGAGCTTGTCATTGATACACTGTACAACGCCCTGCAAAAGAAAGCATTACCCTCCTCATAGGCTGCTCGTTCATCAGCAGCCTGCCTCTCTTTTTAACAAATCTCTTAATTTGTGGAATAATAAGGAATATATATTGTCATTTCGTTTCAAATATGATATTGACAACAGAGTCCTTCCTCCTTAAAATGAAAATGATTATCAGCATCAATTAGGAGGAGCAACTTATGTCTATTTGGAGTAATTTTCCGAAAATTAAAATAAATACAATATTACCTATCCTACTGATCTTCTTACTAGTAGGCTGTTCTCAAGCAAATAATGGAGCAAGTGGAGACAAGGATCATCCCGATATGATCACCATGGCATGGCCAAGAGATATTGGCGAAATGAATCCACACATATACAATCCATCACAATTGTTTGCCCAATCCATGATTTACGAACCATTGGTGAGCTATCAAAAAAATGGGAAGCTTAAACCTGAATTAGCAAAATCATGGGATGTTTCCAAGGATGGCAAGGTGTATACGTTCCATCTTAGAGACAATGTCACGTTCTCAGATGGATCTAAATTTAATGCGAACATTGTGAAAAAGAATTTTGATGCGATTTTAAAAAACAAAGAAGTACATAGCTGGTTAGGTGTCATAAAGAAAATTAAAAAGACAGAAGCAGTGGACAAGCAAACGTTTAAACTCATATTAACTGAGCCTTATTATCCAACTGTTCAAGAGTTAGCTGTTGTGCGCCCCGTTCGTTTCCTAGGCGAAGCAGGTTTTCCGAAAAACGGAGATACATCAAAAGGAATCGAAAAACCAGTGGGAACAGGTCCTTGGGTATTAAAGACGTACAAAAAAGATGATTACGCGATTTTTGAACGAAATGACCACTACTGGGGAGAGAAACCAAAGGTCAAAGAAATCAAAGTGAAGGTCATTCCAGATGCCGAAACAAGAGTGATGGCATTTGAAAAAGGCGATGTAGATCTACTTTACGGAGAAGGAACGATTAGCCTTGATGCTTTTAAACAACTAGAGGCGAGCGGCAAGTATGAAACGAAGATGTCAGAGCCTGTAGCCACAAGACAGCTTGTCATGAACACAAAAGTCGATCAGCTGTCAGATGAGAAAGTGCGTCACGCCCTTCAGTATGCGATCAATAAAACATCATTGGTGGAAGGTGTGACCTCTGGATTAGAGGATGTAGCAGATCACATCTTGCCGACAAACATGCCATATACGTCAGGCATCCGGGTGAAATCTTTCCAGTATGATGTGGACAAAGCGAAGGCTTTACTGGATGAAGCGGGCTGGACACTTCCAAAAGGAAAAACCATACGGGAAAAAGACGGAAAAACGCTTGAGTTTAGTATGATGTATGACTCAGCAGAATCGATTCAAAAAACAATGGCTGAAACACTGCAGGCAGAATGGGCAGCCATTGGCGTTGGTGTCAAACTTGAAGGTGTCGAGCTGGCGACGCAGGTTCAGCGGTTTAAAGCGAACAAATTTGATATGAACTTCTTTAGCAATTACGGAGCGCCGTATGATCCGCATACATTTATGAACGTTGTCTCATCAGATGGTTTTGGATTCAAAGAGGCGATCTCAGCGTATCCGAATAAAGATAAGCTGATCAAAGAAATGACGGAGATTCCATCGACAACTAATGAAAACAAACGCAAAGCACTTTATTCGTCCGTCTTATCATCCTTGCAAGATCAAGGGGCGATTGTGCCAATCTCTTATTTTAAAAAGACAGCTGTTTATCAAAAAGATGTGAAGGACTTTGATTTCCCTGCGAATCGAGATGAACATCCTTTCACAGGCATCAAGCTGAAGTAACAGAAGGAAGGTAAGTAAATGAGCCGCTATATCATCAAACGAATGTTATCTATCATTCCTGTATTTCTACTAGCCACACTGTTCACAACTGGCATGATTCATCTGTCACCAGTTGATCCAGCGGAGGCATATTTAGCAGCGGCTCATATTCAGCCTACTGATGAAGTATTAGCCCAAAAACGAAGTGAATTTGGTTTAGATGAACCTTTTTACATGCAGTACCTTCATACGATTGAAAAAGTCGTCCGTCTTGATTTTGGGCGGTCGTATATGACCAATCAGCCTGTGCTTGATGAGGTGATCTATCGAATACCTGCGACGATTCAATTGGCGTTCACTAGTCTGCTGATCGCAATTTGTGTCAGTATTCCACTGGGCTTTTTCAGCGGCTTGAGAAAAAACGGCGTTGTAGATCATATGAGCCGGATGATTTCTTTCCTAGGAGCATCTATCCCGACCTTTGTTTTGGGGTATTTGCTCATCTTCTTTTTTTCAGTGAAACTCGATCTTTTACCTGTTGAAGGTGTTGGTACATGGGAACATCTTGTACTGCCATCCATTACACTGGCTGTGCCGTTAATTGCGATGTATACGAGATTATTGCGAGCGAGTGTGAGTGAGACGCTTCACGAGCCTTTTGTTCAATATGCGAGAATGAGAGGGTTAAAGGAACAATCGATTATGTTCAAACATGTCTTCAGAATGGCGATATCACCGATGCTGACAGGACTTGGCGTGAATCTTGGCAAGCTGCTCACAGGGACTATTATTGTAGAGGCTGTTTTTTCATGGCCTGGATTTGGACGATTTTTTATTGAAGCAATCTTTAACCGGGATCTGCCGGTCATTCAATTTTATGTGTTGATGGCGGCGTGTATCTTTATCTTAAGCAGCTTGATAGTGGATCTTCTTCAGCTGCTCATTGACCCCCGTATTTCTAGAAAGGAAGGCCGCCAGCCATGATGACAAAAGTAAAACACCTCTTCTATCATCAAAAGATGATCTCGATCTGTGTGGTGCTGCTCGGTCTCCTGCTCATTGTGACGATATGTGCACCATTGATCGCTCCGCATGACCCAGCGGCTGTCAATCTTGCAATGAAGCTAAAGGGTTCTTCATGGGAGTATCCTCTAGGCACCGACCAATTGGGAAGATGCAATTTATCTCGTATTCTATATGGTGCTCGTATTTCACTAGGCTGTGCGTTGTTAATCTTTGTTTCCTCTCTATCTATCGGTTTAATCGTAGGGCTGATTTCTGGATATAAAGGCGGCTGGATCGATCACGTATTGATGAGATTGTGCGACGGGGTCATGGCATTTCCGAATTTGGTACTGATTCTTGGATTAGTCGGTATTTTTGGACCAGGGCTTTCTCAAGTGGTGCTGGCTTTGATGCTTGTGCAGTGGGTGTATTACGCTCGCGTCTTTCGAGGGATGGTCCTTAGTTTAAAAGAACAAAACTTTATTGCAGCTGCGAAGATTAGTGGTACTTCCCATTGGAATATCATGAGAAAGCATATGATTCCGAATGTACTGCCGCCACTCGCAGTTGTGGGCACACTTGAAATGGGCTGGGCGATTATGGACATTTCAGCCATGTCTTTTCTAGGCTTAGGGGTTCAGCCGCCTACGCCTGAATGGGGAGCGATGATCCATGAAGGAAAATCTTATATTCAAACAAATCCTCAGCTGATGCTTTATCCGGGTCTTGTGATTATGGCTGTGGTCATTCTATTCAACTTACTGGGAGAAGCCCTTTCAGAGAAATATGGCATCAAACGTCGTGTGTAAAGGAATGAGTCAGTTGGAAGAGTCTATTTTAAATATAGAGAACCTGCATGTGCATACGAAAACGCCGCAAGGAACCATTTCTCTCGTTCAGGAAATAGCATTTGAGGTAAAGCACGGTCAAATTGTTGGATTAATTGGTGAGAGCGGATGCGGAAAAACGGTGACAAGTATGTCGATCTTAAACATGCTTGATCGAAAAACAACGGATGTGACTGGCAGTATCACTCTACAAGGTCGAGAATTGATTGGTTTGAGTGAACAGCATATGCGGTCTATTCGTGGCAAAGATCTCTCATATATCATGCAAAATCCAATGAATAGCTTTACGCCTGTATGGACGATTGGACATCAATTGATTGAAACAATCCGCCGGCATACAGCTGTCAGTAAAAGGCAGGCACGGGTCCAGGCAATGAAAGCCTTAGAGAAAATGAACCTGCCGCATCCAGATCAATTACTGAGTAAGTACCCTTTTGAATTAAGCGGGGGGATGCTCCAGCGTGTCATGATTGCTATGGCTGCCTGTATGCATCCGCCTCTGATCATCGCAGATGAACCGACAACCGCATTAGATGTACACAATCAGAAGCTGGTGCTTGAGCACTTGAATCAAATTCGTCATGAATACGGAACGGCGATTTTGCTCATTACCCACGATCTTAGTGTGATTGCGGAAATGGCAGACGAGGTCGTGGTGATGAAACAAGGAAAAATCGTTGAAAAGGCTGAAGTTCTTGAGCTTTTTGAACACCCGAAGCATGATTATACAAAGAAACTTTTAGCAGCTCGTCCATCCATTCCAGCTGTTTGCCCGATTTGAGGTGAAAACCGTTGCATTTAATAGAAGTGAAAGCAGTGAGTCATTCATATGGCAACCGATCGTTTATGATGAGGACAAAAGGGAGAACCCCTGTCTTGAAAAACGTCCATTTGACCATTGAAGAAGGCACTTGTCTTGGATTATTAGGTCAAAGTGGTGCAGGGAAAAGTACACTCGGCCGCATCATCCTTGGACTAGAGAAGCCGAGTAGCGGACAAGTTCTGTTTGAAGGTCAGGATATCATTCGTGCAGATCAGCGGACACATCAGCATTTCCGCCGACATGTACAAGCGGTATTTCAAGATTCATATTCAGCGGTGAATCCAAGGTGGACAGTGGAACAAATCTTATCTGAGCCGCTTGAAAACTATGAACCAATGACCCGAAAAAAACGTCAGCATATACTGATTCACTGGTTAGAAAGAGTAGGGCTCAGTGAGCAGGATTTGTCCAAGTACCCATACCAATTTAGCGGCGGCCAGCTACAGCGGATCAACATCGCCAGAGCACTGGTGCTTCAGCCAAAGCTCATTGTGCTGGATGAATCAGTCAGTAGCTTAGATATGGTTACGCAGGCAGTCATTTTAGATTTGTTAGTCGAATTAAAGAAAGAGCTGAAGCTTGCATACTTATTTATCACACATGATTTGACAGCGGCCTATCATTTAAGTGATCAATTAGCGATTCTTGATCAGGGTGAGCTTGTGGCTCAGTTTCAATCGAAGGATGATTTCTTTATATCAGAGCACGAAGCTGTGCTGAAAATGAAGGAGGCAACGCTCGCCAGTCACCCTTTGTCCCGAACGATTGGTAGGCCGCTTCGTTAACTTTTTCATTCCCTCAATGCCTCTTTTAGGAGAGGCTATTTTTCACGAAAGGCAGGTGGCATCGATGAACCATCGAGCATATTTAGCTTTGGCTATCCCTTTAACCATTTCAACGATGACCACGCCATTACTCGGTGCTGTCGATACAGCAGTTGTTGGACAGCTTGCCAATCCCGCTTATATAGGGGGCGTCGCAGTCGGCAGTCTCATTTTTAGTACATTGTACTGGCTGTTTGGCTTTTTACGGGTAAGTACATCTGCTTTTGCTGCCCAAGCAAACGGAGCGCAGAATAAGGAGCAGGGTGTTCTTGCTTTTCTAAGGCCTTTTTTGCTGGCTATTATCGTCGGGCTTTGTTTTATTGCTCTTCAATGGCCCATTATTCAATCCGCATTATGGATCATCTCTCCTGCTGCTGATGTGCGCCAACATGCAGCGGACTATTTTCATATTCGGATCTGGGGAGCGCCATTTACCTTGATGAATTACGTCATACTCGGCTGGCTGATGGGGATGGCAAAAATGAAAGAAGCCCTTTCTTTACAAATTTTGATCAATGTCATGAATATGATCTTGGCATTGATCTTAGTTCATGCGTTTTCTTTTGCCGTCAAAGGTGTGGCAGCGGCGACTTTGATTTCTGAACTCACTGCTTTTGTGTTAGGGGCCTGGATCATCTTGAAGCATACGTCAAACGGTTTTCGGATGCCGTCTATCCAGCAGGTGATGGACACACGTGCAGTAAAGAAAATGTTTCATGTGAATAAAGACTTATTTATCCGAACGATCTGTCTGCTTGTTGTGATCAACATGTTTACAGCAAAAGGAGCTTCTTTCGGAACAGAGCAATTGGCGGCGAATGCCATTTTATTTCAAATTCACTATATCATGGCCTATTTGTTCGATGGATTTGCCAATGCGTCCAGCATCCTTGTCGGTAGATCAGTAGGTGCGAACGACCGAGCGCTTTATGATAAAACTTTAACCCTTTCGAGACAATGGGCAGTTGTGATGGCATGTGTCATTGCGGCAGGTTACTTTTTCTTTAAAGTACCGATTTTGAGCCTGTTTACAAATTTGCCTCAGCTTCTTGATGTGACACTGCAATATGCCGATTGGCTCGTTCTTTATCCGTTTGCTGCTTGCTTTGGTTTGGTGATGTATGGTGTATTCACAGGTGCGACAGAAATTGCTCCTGTTAGGAATTCAATGCTCTTTGCGATGATTTTGTTTGTGGCTGTTCAAGCGGCAGTCATTCCGATATGGCACAATCACGGACTATGGTTTGCCTTTATCATTTATACTTTAGGGCGGTCAGGCTTTTTGATGATGTACAAATCGAAGCTGGATCAAAAGCTTTTCCTGCATGAAAAACACCCTTTGCAATCATGAGAAAGGGTGTTGTTTGTCGTCCATTTATTCGCCTTCTTTTTTCACCTTTTGGTACGCTTCATCGAGATGCTGAATTCGCTTCAAGACAACAGCATTTTTCGTCAATTGGTCCTGCACAAGTGTAGAAACCACCGAACGATAATAAGCGTTCATGGCATGAATCTTGTCTTCATGTTGATTCATGGCAATGTGCTGTTTTAAATTGTCGATAAAGTATGGAACGGAAAAAAGTTCAGACATGGAAATCACTCCTATTTCGTATATACGGTCCGTCAATCTTCATGTAAAATGATGAGAGGGAGGGGAGACAATGAGCCTTAAACTGCAACAAGAACTAGTATTAAAGCAGGTACTCACGCAAGAACTCAGGCAGGCGATTACGCTGCTACAATTGAATTGTGCAGAGCTGGGTGAGTATCTGGATCAGTTAGCGCTTGAGAACCCTCTGATTGAGCGGAAAGACACGGACAGCTATCAACCAGTTTATCATAAAAGAACGCAAGATCGAATGACAGAGCCGTATCGTACGCATCAAAAAGAAAGCCTGCAAATGTATTTAAAGAGACAGGCCATTGATTTGAATTTAAGTGAAAAGAATCAAAGGATTTTTCAATTTATGATTGAGTCCATTGATTCCAATGGCTATTTAAATGAACCGATTGACCAAATGGCCGCTGCTCTAGGGGCTTCGGCAGAAGAAGTAGAAGCTGTTCTTCATCAGCTTCAATCATTAGATCCTGCCGGTATTGGCGCTAGATCATTGCAAGAATGCATTCTGCTCCAGCTTAGACGAAAAAAGGATCGCTGGTATGAAGCAGAGCTGATCATCGAAGGGCATTTCTTTCTTTTCGCAAGGAAGGCTTGGAAGGAAATCGCAGCTAAAACAGGTATGCCGTTGAAAACCCTGCAAGCCATACAAGATGAGGTGTCGCTTCTCGAACCAAGACCAGGCCTTCATTTCTCTTATGAAGAAGAGGATGTGTATATAGAACCAGATGTGTTGATTACAGCTGCGGGAGGTCACATCACATTCGAGCTGAACCAGCGTGCTTTTCCGGACATTGAAATGAATGAAGGGTATTTCGCCATGATTCAAGATCAAAAGCGTCATGAAGCATACACGTATCTAAAGGAAAAGCAGCAGCAGTACAATTGGCTTGTTCAAGCGCTGAAGCAGAGAAAACAAACGATGACAAATGTCGTTCGTGAGATTATCTTACAACAGACTGATTTTTTCCTGACAGGGAAGCATAAAATGAAACCGCTTACGATGAAGCGGATTGCAGATATATTACAAGTGCATGAGTCGACAGTGAGTCGAACAGTCAAAGGGAAAATGGTGCAGACCCCTTACGGATTAATGGAAATGAAACAGTTTTTCCAAGCGAAACTAGAAGGGCATTCGCTCGAAGAAGCATCCAGCTACACAGTGAAGACCCACATTGCGGAGCTGATTCAATCAGAAAATAAGAAAAAACCGTATTCGGATCAGCAAATCATGACGCATCTTCAGCAAACCTTTGGTATCCGCGTCTCTCGCAGAACCATTGCCAAATATCGTGAACAAATGAACCTTCCGTCTTCCACGCTGCGGAAGCGATATGATTAAAAAGAAGCACATGCCAGAAACAATGGCATGTGCTTCTTTTTTGATGAGTGGAAGAGTGATAGAAGATTTCTTGAGAATTGAAAAAAGGGAAGACGTGTGATCTGAATTTTGGGGTAAAGTATAAGATAGGGCATGAGCCGATAGGGTAGACAACAGTGATGAGGTGAGACCAATTGAAATATAAACAAATCAAAACGAAAAAAATATATGAAGAAATTGCGGACGCATTAGTCGAATCCATTCGAACGGGGGAGCTTCTTCCAGGCGAAAAATTAGACTCGGTTCAAGCACTTTCTGAAAATTTTCAAGTCAGCCGTTCCGCTGTGAGAGAGGCGCTGTCCGCTCTGAAAGCGATCGGATTAATAGAGATGAAGCAAGGAGAAGGCACATATGTGAAGCAGTTCGATCCTGAGCAGCTCACATTTTGTTTATCTCCTGCTTTTTTGATGAAGCAGCAGGATATCGCACAGCTTCTTGAAGTGAGATCAATCATTGAATCAGGTGCTGTCAAAAAGGCAGCATTGCTGCGGACAGACGATGACCTCCATCGACTACATGAGGCACTAGAACAAATGAAGCGTGCAGAAGCGCATAAAGAAATTGGTGAGGAGGCAGACCTCACATTTCATCTTGCCATCGCTAAAGCCTCAAAGAATCATTTACTGGCGGCGTTAATGAATCAGGTCTCATCCTTATTAATGGAAACGATGCGGGAAACGAGAAAAATCGTGTTATTTTCAAGAAAAGCGTCCATACGTCAGCTTTACAAAGACCATGAACGTATTTATCAAGCTGTCATGGACAAGCAGCCAGAAGAAGCGGAGAGGGCGATGCTTACACATTTGGAAAAAGTAGAACAACTTCTTGGTGATGTGCTGCAAGAACAAGAAGGAAAGCCAGATATACAATAAGCTGTGCCGCATAACGGCACAGCTCTATTATTGAAGAGAAATATGCAGCTTTTTCATTCGATATTGCAAACTTTGCCTGCTCATGCCCAATATCTTTGCAGTCTGTGAAATATTGTCGTCCATTTTATTTAAGTAATGGACGATGTATTGTTTTTCAAATCGTTCCATTTGGGTTTGGAAATCAGTCGTATGTTCTGAGCTCGTGTAGACGAAGGTATCAGCTGCAGCTGTAGGCTGCACCGGACTCATCTGCATGTGTTCACTAGGATGACCTTCTCCTTGCTTGAATCGGAAATGGTAAGGAAGGTGATGCAAGCTTAAGGATGTTTCGTCCATCATCATATTCATCCCAGCTTCAATCACATGCTCCAGTTCTCTTACATTGCCCGGCCAATGATACGTTTGGAACAGGGCAAGTACCTCTTCATCAGCCGCCTTCACATTCATTTGAAACAGTTCATTATATTTTTGAATAAAATGCATGACAAATGTGGGGATGTCTTCTTTTCGCTCAGAGAGTGGCGGGATAAACAAGGTGACAATGCCAAGCCGGTAAAATAAATCCTTTCGCATCCGTCCACCTGCGATCGCATCTACAGGGTCCTCATTCATATTAGCAATCACTCTCACATCAATGGCGATTTCCTTTGTACTGCCTAACCTTCTTACACGTTTCTCTTGCAAGACGCGCAATAGTTTTGCTTGAAGAGCTGGGTGTAATGAGTTGATCTCATCTAAAAGCAGTGTACCTCCTTGCGCTTGTTCGAATAGACCGGGCTGATCTGTTGCCCCTGTAAAAGCCCCTTTTTGTGTTCCAAATAGCAGACTTTCAATCAGGTTATCAGGCAGTGCTGCACAATTCTGCGTAATAAATGGTCCAGATGAACGGCTGCTGCCATTATGAATGCTTTGTGCAAATAGCTCTTTCCCCGTCCCTGTCTCACCAACAATCAGCACATAAGAAGAGGTACGTGTGGCTCGTTTCGCATGTTCAATTACTTCTAAAAAGGCAGGACTTTCCCCAATGATTGAATCAAATGTAAAGCGTGTGTTTCCTTTTTTCTTCATATTGTGGTGAATGAGCCGTTCCAGTTTCGTGACATCATTCGAAATTTCAACTGCCCCTTGAATCAAACCGTCTCGAACGAGCGGGTATGTATGGTTAATCGTTGTGATTTCTTTTCCATTGTAGTTGTGATACGTCTGCTTTGCATGAACCGTTTGTTTCCCGGTTCGCAGCGCTTGGACAAGTGTACTGTGCATCTCATCCTGAAAAACAAAGAGGTCTAAGACATTTTTATAAAGGACATCAGAACGTTTTAAAGATTCGATCTCCATCATTTTTTTGTTATAAACAATGGTATTGCCATTTTCGTCAATGGCGTGAACCCCAACATCAATTAAATCGAGCATTTGTTTATATAGATCAATCTCATTTTCGAGCTTTGCGGTATGCTGATCTTTTTTCACTTGCGCCACCTCCAGACATTACCTCTATTTTACATGAAAAATTTTGCGGTTTCCTTTAAATAATTTTGCATATGCAAAATTATTTTGCTTTAAAGATGAGCACAATCCTAGGCACAGAGCGATCACTAAGTTGGCATGATCCTTGCATAACATAAGAGTGAAGATAAACCCAATCAAAAGAGGCAAGCTTATAGAAGGAGGAATACACGATGACACAGACAAAAGCATTGATTCATCAAACAGAACAATACGGTGCGGCGAACTATCATCCGTTGCCAATTGTGATTTCAGAGGCTGAGGGAGTGTGGGTGACTGATCCTGAGGGCAACCGCTACATGGATATGCTCAGTGCATATTCTGCAGTGAACCAAGGACATCGCCATCCCCGCATTATTGAAGCGCTTAAAACACAAGCTGACCGCGTGACACTCACATCAAGGGCCTTCCATAATGATCAGCTTGGCCCATGGTATGAGAAGATTTGCAAATTAACGAATAAAGAGATGGCATTGCCGATGAATACAGGAGCAGAGGCTGTGGAAACGGCGATAAAGGCAGCGAGACGATGGGGCTATGATGTCAAGGGTATCGAAGAGAATCGGGCAGAAATCATTGCATGTACCGGGAATTTTCATGGTCGTACAATGACGGCTGTGTCACTTTCTTCGGAAGCAGAATATCAAAGAGGTTTCGGTCCGATGCTTCCAGGCATAAAGCTCATCCCTTATGGAGATATTGAGGCGTTACGCGAAGCGATCACTCCGCAAACAGCAGCTTTTCTCTTTGAACCGATTCAAGGAGAAGCGGGCATTGTCATGCCGCCTGAGGGCTTTATAAAAGAGGCAAAAGCGATTTGTGAGAAGGAACATGTGTTATTGATCGCAGATGAAATTCAAGTGGGCTTAGCGCGGACTGGCAAGATGTTTGCATGCGACTGGGAAGACATTGAGCCGGATATGCTGATTCTTGGTAAAGCACTTGGCGGTGGGGTATTCCCGATCTCATGTGTTGTAGCAAACCGTGATATTTTAGGTGTATTTAATCCAGGGTCTCACGGGTCTACCTTCGGCGGGAATCCTCTTGCGTGCGCAGTATCACTTGCTGCACTAGATGTGTTAATCGATGAGAAGCTTGCCGAGCGTTCATTGGAGCTAGGGCAATATTTCAAAGACAAACTGTCACGCATTCAAAGTCCTGTCATTAAGGAAGTCCGCGGGCGTGGACTATTTATTGGGATGGAACTGACTGAGGCAGCTAGACCTTATTGTGAGAAGCTCAAGCAAGAGGGGCTGTTATGCAAAGAAACCCATGAGACAGTGATTCGATTTGCACCGCCGCTTACCATTTCAAAAGAAGACTTGGATTGGGCAATCAATCATATTGAATCATTGTTTCAAGCATAAATGATCAAGGGGAGAATCCTTCAAATTCTCCCTTTCTCTTTCAATGAACGGCGAATTTTGTCAAAGGTTGATGAATAGAAGAGTGAAAGTGGGGAAACGGATTTGAAGCCAGAACAGCATAATGAACTAGAGCGTTCCATGAAAAGCAGACATCTCTTTATGATTGCCTTAGGTGGGGTCATCGGAACAGGCCTTTTCCTTGGATCAGGACTCATTATTCATCAGGCAGGCCCAGGGGGAGCCATTCTTTCGTTTATCATTGGCGGGTTGCTCATGTATTTGGTCATGCTCTGTCTTGGTGAATTAGCAGTGGCGATGCCGACAGCCGGTTCCTTTCAAGAGTATGCAACCAAATATATAGGTCCGTCCACAGGCTTTATGATCGGCTGGCTTTATTGGTTTAGCTGGGCATGTACAATTGGACTGGAGTTTACATCAGCAGGTATTCTACTCCAAAGGTGGTTCCCAGATATCCCTGTTTGGCTTTGGTGTCTTGCATTTAGCGTGATTTTATTTGCCGTGAATGCCATCTCAGCTCGTAGCTTCGCTGAAACAGAGTTTTGGTTTTCAGCCATCAAGGTTGCTGCGATCTTATTGTTTATTATCATTGGAATTGGCGCAATTTTCGGAATGATTCACTTGAAAGGTGGGGAACCAGCCCCTCTATTTCGTCATTTGACGGATCATGGTGGACTTTTTCCTAATGGTGTTTTTGCGATTTTATTAACCATGGTCACAGTCAATTTCTCCTTTCAAGGAACAGAGCTTGTAGGGATTGCAGCAGGGGAGAGTGAAAGTCCAGAAAAAACACTCCCGCGCTCTATTCGGAATATTATTTGGCGGACGATGGTCTTTTTTGTTTTATCGATTGCGGTTCTTGCAGCGCTTCTGCCATGGCAGACCGCCGGCGCAGTGGATAGTCCGTTTGTTGTGGTGTTGGACAAGGTCGGCATACCATACGCTGCAGATATCATGAATTTTATTATCATTACAGCCGTCTTATCTGTAGCGAACTCTGGATTATATGCATCATCACGTATGCTTTGGGCTCTTTCAAAAGACGGGAAAGGACCTGTTTTCACGAAAAAATTATCCAAGCGTAAAATCCCGATCAATGCCTTATTGGTGACAATGGGTGTATCCGCTCTATCACTGCTTACGAGTGTTGTAGCACCAAAAACGGTATATGTCTGGCTCATCTCCATTTCGGGTATGGTGCTTGTCGTGGTTTGGATGTCGATTTGTTTATCCCAATACTTCTTTAGGAGACAATTCATAAAAGAGGGCGGAGATGTAAAGGATCTTGTCTTCCGAACGCCTTTTTATCCATTTGTGCCATTAGCAGGCTTTATCGCATTTGGCATTGTTCTTATCAGTTTATTCTTTATTGAGGATCAGCGGATTGGTCTTTATTGCGGAGTTCCATTTATGGCCGCCTGCTACATCATTTACTACCTCAAGATTAAACCGAAGGAAGATGCGAAACGATTTAATGAAGAGAAAGAAACGATACCGAAAACATAAGCAGGCGGCTTTTGACCGCCTGCACCTTTTCAAAGACAAATGCATTCAATATAGAAGAAAATAAATAGTTTTAAAAAAATAAAATGGCGGAAAGCTAGATGACAAGCAGGTTATCGGTCAAAATGTGTCTATTTTTTGTCTAAATGTGTTTGTAAGAGTTGAAAATGCAAGATTATCCTGTTAAAATAATTAAAGAAAGCAGGGATTGATTTTTTTTGGCTGTGGCGGGACGTTTTTTGTCACAGTGGGACGTTTTTAGTCCAACGTGAAAAGAAAGGGTCGTTAGCCATGAATCGTTTATTGGAAGCTCAAAAAAAATTATTACCAGATCTTCTCACAGTTATGCAAAAGCGCTACGACATTTTGCAGTACATCAGATTAGCTGAACCAATTGGTCGCAGAAGTCTTGCGACAAGTCTTGGTCTGAGTGAACGTATCTTAAGAGCTGAGGTTCAGTTCTTAAAGGAACAAAATCTGCTGGATGTCAAAACGAGCGGTATGATGCTGACGACTGAAGGTCATGCTTTGCTTGAAATGCTTGAAGGAATGATGAAGGACGTTTTAGGTTTAACCTTTTTGGAAAATACATTAAAGAGGAAATTAGGCCTGGAAGAAGTCATCATTGTTTCTGGTGACAGCGATGAATCCCCGTGGGTGAAGCAAGAAATGGGAAGAGCTGCTGTCCAGTGTATGAAAAAAAGGTTTACTGGAAATAATATCGTCGCCGTCACTGGCGGAACGACGATGGAAGCTGTTGCCGAAATGATGACCCCTGATGCCAAAAACAGAGACATGATGTTTGTCCCTGCGAGAGGCGGTCTTGGGGAGAATGTAAAAAATCAGGCAAACACCATTTGTGCCCACATGGCTGAAAAAGCTTCCGGTACTTACAAACTGCTGTTTGTTCCAGGACAGCTGTCAGAAGGTGCTTACTCTTCCATTATTGAAGAGCCGTCCGTCAAAGAAGTGCTTCAAACAATTAAATCATCCACGATGCTCATTCATGGAATCGGTGAAGCAAAAACAATGGCGATGAGACGAAACACACCCGCTGAAGATTTAAAAAAGATTGATGAGCATGACGCAGTGACAGAGGCTTTTGGCTATTACTTTAATCGTGATGGCGAGGTCGTCCACAAAGTGCACTCCGTCGGCATGCAGCTAGATGATTTAGAAAGCATTCCACACATCATTGCTGTTGCAGGTGGATCATCAAAGGCTGGGGCCATTGAAGCTTATTTCAAAAAACCCCGCCGAACGGTTCTCGTCACAGACGAAGGAGCCGCAAAAGAGTTATTAAGGGAGTCAATCGATCCCTCAATATAAAACATTGTGACCTATAAAAGGAGGAAACATCATGGCAGTAAAAGTCGGTATTAACGGATTTGGACGTATTGGACGTAACGTATTTCGTGCAGCATTAAACAATCCTGAAGTTGAGGTAGTAGCGGTTAACGATCTAACAGACGCTAACATGCTTGCACACCTTTTACAATATGACTCTGTTCACGGAAAACTAGATGCAGAGGTTTCTGTAGACGGTACGAACTTAGTAGTAAACGGTAAAACAATCGAAGTATCAGCTGAGCGTGACCCTGCGAAATTAAGCTGGGGTAAACAAGGCGTAGAAATCGTTGTTGAATCTACTGGATTCTTCACAAAACGTGCAGACGCTGCTAAACACTTAGAAGCTGGCGCTAAAAAAGTTATCATCTCTGCTCCTGCTAACGAAGAAGATATCACAATCGTTATGGGTGTAAACGAAGACAAATACGATGCAGCTAGCCACGATGTCATCTCTAATGCATCTTGTACAACAAACTGCTTAGCTCCATTTGCAAAAGTACTTAACGATAAATTTGGTATCAAACGCGGTATGATGACAACTGTTCACTCATACACAAATGACCAACAAATTCTTGATCTTCCGCACAAAGACTACCGTCGTGCTCGTGCAGCTGCGGAAAACATCATCCCAACTTCTACAGGTGCTGCGAAAGCTGTTTCACTTGTATTGCCTGAACTTAAAGGTAAATTAAACGGTGGCGCTATGCGTGTTCCAACACCTAACGTTTCTTTAGTTGATCTTGTTGCTGAATTAAATCAAGATGTGACAGCTGAAGACGTAAATGCAGCACTTAAAGAAGCAGCTGAAGGAGAACTTAAAGGAATCCTTGGCTACAGCGAAGAGCCATTAGTATCTGGTGACTACAATGGTAATGCAAACTCTTCAACAATCGATGCTCTTTCTACAATGGTAATGGAAGGCAGCATGGTGAAAGTCATTTCTTGGTACGATAACGAGAGTGGATATTCTCACCGCGTTGTTGACCTTGCAGCTTACATTGCAAAACAAGGTCTTTAATTTCTCACACTGAAGGAACTCACTTGGTTCTTTCCTAGAGACACGATATAATGAAGACGGACAAGGGAAGGGGAAGCATCCCTTTCCCTTTTTCTCTGTATTTATCCGTTCTGCACGATTTCTCGTTTTGATGAGGGCAAAATGGGAAAAGGATAAAGAGAGACTTGTCCAATGCGTAAGGAAACCAGAATAAAGGAGGATCTCCTGACGAGCATGAATAAGAAATCAGTAAAAGACATTGACGTAAAAGGTAAAGTTGTGTTCTGCCGCGTAGATTTTAACGTTCCAATGAAGGACGGAAAAGTGACGGATGATACTCGTATTCGCGCAGCATTACCAACGATTGAGTATTTAACAGGACAAGGCGCAAAGGTACTACTAGCTAGTCATTTGGGTCGTCCGAAAGGTCAAGTTACTGAAGAACTGCGTCTGACACCTGTAGCAAAACGTCTGCAAGAGCTTCTTGGACAAGAAGTGAAAAAAGCAGATGAAGCTTACGGCGACAACGTGAAAAAGCAAATCTCTGACTTAAAAGAAGGAGATGTGCTAGTGCTTGAAAACGTTCGTTTCTATCCTGGTGAAGAAAAGAACGATCCTGAATTATCAAAAGCGTTTGCTGATTTAGCCGATGTGTATGTCAATGATGCGTTCGGTGCTGCACACCGTGCACATGCATCCACAGCTGGTATTGCAGCGTATCTTCCGGCTGTTTCAGGCTTCCTCATGCAAAAAGAGCTTGAGGTTCTAGGGAAAGCCATTTCAAACCCTGATCGCCCATTTACAGCGATTATCGGTGGCGCAAAAGTAAAGGATAAAATCGGTGTAATTGAAAGTCTTCTTGATAAAGTGGACAACCTGATCATCGGCGGCGGACTTGCTTATACATTTGTCAAAGCACTTGGCCACGAAGTAGGGAAATCTCTATTAGAAGAAGACAAAGTAGATTTAGCGAAATCCTTTATGGACCGTGCAAAAGAAAAAGGCGTGAACTTCCTGATTCCAACAGATGTTCTGGTAGCCGACGACTTTTCAAATGATGCGAATACAAGCATTGTGCCAATCTCTGAAATTCCAAGTGATCTAGAAGCACTTGATATTGGAACAGAGACAAGAGAGAAGTATGCTGATGTCATTAAAAACAGCAAACTTGTTGTCTGGAACGGACCAATGGGTGTATTTGAAATCGATGCATTCGCTAAAGGAACAAAAGCAATCGCAGAAGCACTGGCAGAAGCAAAAGATACATATTCTGTCATTGGTGGTGGAGATTCAGCAGCAGCTGTTGAGAAATTTGGTCTTGCCGATCAGATGAGCCATATTTCTACAGGTGGCGGCGCTTCACTTGAATTTATGGAAGGCAAAGAACTTCCAGGTGTGACTGCATTAAACGATAAATAAGACCAAAACTGCTATAAGGAAGTGTCAATCATGAGAAAACCAATTATAGCTGGGAACTGGAAGATGAACAAAACACTTGGTGAAGCTGTAAGCTTCGTTGAAGAAGTCAAGTCATCTATTCCATCTCCTGACAAAGTGGAATCTATTGTCTGTGCACCAGCCCTTTTCCTTGAAAAGCTGAACAGCCTTTCTAACGGAACAGACCTTAAAATTGGTGCGCAAAACATGCACTTTGAAGAAAATGGTGCATTCACTGGTGAAATCAGCCCTGCTGCGCTTAAAGATCTTGGCATCGGCTACTCAGTGATCGGTCATTCAGAGCGCCGCGAATTCTTCGCTGAAACAGATGAAACAGTGAACAAAAAAGCACATGCTGCATTCAAGCATGGCATCGTTCCAATCATCTGTGTAGGTGAAACGCTTGAAGAACGTGAAGCAGGCAAAACAAACGAACTTGTCGCTGATCAAGTGAAGAAAGCACTAGCTGGTTTAACGAAGCAGCAAGTCGCTGAATCTGTCATTGCCTATGAGCCAATCTGGGCGATCGGTACAGGTAAATCTTCTACAGCGAAAGATGCAAACGATGTTTGTGCGCACATTCGCCAAACGGTTGCAAGCGAATTTGGTCAAGAAGCGGCAGACAGCCTTCGCATTCAATATGGCGGAAGCGTGAAACCTGCGAATATTAAAGAATATATGGCAGAATCCGATATTGACGGTGCTTTGGTAGGCGGCGCAAGCTTAGAACCTCAGTCTTTCGTTCAATTATTGGAGGAAGGTCAATATGAGTAAGAAACCAGCTGCATTAATCATCTTAGATGGATTCGGTTTAAGAGGCGAAACAGTCGGTAACGCTGTTGCCCAAGCAAAGAAACCGAACTTCGACCGCTACTGGAACGAATTCCCGCATCAAACCTTAACGGCTTCAGGTGAGGCAGTGGGCCTCCCAGAAGGTCAAATGGGGAACTCTGAAGTTGGGCATTTGAACATCGGTGCAGGACGCATCGTGTACCAAAGCTTAACAAGAGTGAATGTGGCCATTCGTGATGGGGAATTTGAGAAAAACGAAACGTTCCTAGATGCAATGACTTATGCAAAAGAAAATGACAAGGCGCTTCATTTATTCGGTCTCTTGTCAGACGGCGGTGTGCACAGCCACATCCAGCATCTTTTTGCCTTGCTGAAACTAGCGAAAAAAGAAGGCTTAACAAAAGTATACATTCACGGCTTCTTAGACGGACGTGATGTTGGTCAGAAGACAGCGAAAGTGTACTTAAAACAGCTTGAAGAACAAATCAAAGAAATCGGTGTCGGAGAAGTCGCAACACTTTCTGGACGCTATTACTCAATGGACCGTGACAAGCGCTGGGATCGTGTGGAGAAAGCATATCGCGCGATGGCGTATGGTGAAGGCCCAAGTTATCAAAACATCTATGATGTCGTTGATGACTCCTATGAAAATGGAATCTACGATGAGTTCGTTATTCCATCTGTCATTACGAGAGAAAATGGTGAGCCGGTTGCAAAAGTAAACGACGGCGACTCTGTGATTTTCTATAACTTCCGTCCAGACCGTGCGATTCAAATTTCAAACACATTCACAAATGAAGATTTCCGCTCGTTTGACCGCGGGGAAGCACATCCGAAGGATTTACACTTCGTCTGCTTCACACACTTCAGTGAAACGGTAGATGGCTATGTGGCTTTCAAACCAGTGAATTTGGATAACACAGTAGGAGAAGTACTTTCTCAAAATGGATTGAAGCAGCTGCGGATTGCTGAAACAGAGAAATATCCTCACGTGACGTTCTTTATGAGCGGTGGACGTGAAGAAGAATTTCCTGGAGAAGACCGCATCTTAATCAATTCACCAGATGTCGCAACCTATGACCTCAAGCCAGAAATGAGCGCTTATGAGGTAAAGGATGCGCTTGTTGCAGACATCAATGCGGACAAGCATGATGCGATCATTCTGAATTTTGCTAACCCAGATATGGTGGGGCATTCAGGTATGCTTGAGCCAACAATCAAAGCCATTGAAGCAGTAGATGAGTGCTTAGGAGCTGTAGTCGACGCAATCCTAGCAAAAGGCGGACATGCCATCATCACGGCAGACCACGGTAACGCAGACGTGCTCATTACCGAAGAAGGAAAGCCGCATACTGCACATACAACGAATCCTGTGCCAGTCATCGTAACGAAAAAAGGTGCGACGCTTAGAGAAGGCGGCATTTTAGCTGATCTATCTCCAACGCTTTTAGACTTACTTGGACTTGAAAAACCAAAAGAGATGACAGGAACATCATTGATTCAAAAATAACAAATTGATTCAAAAGGAGAGAAATAACGATGCCATACATTGTTGACGTATATGCACGCGAAGTATTAGACTCTCGCGGTAACCCAACAGTTGAAGTAGAAGTTTACACAGAATCTGGCGGCTTTGGCCGTGCACTAGTACCAAGTGGTGCTTCTACTGGTGAATATGAAGCAGTAGAACTACGTGACGGAGACAAAGACCGTTACCTTGGAAAAGGTGTTTTGACAGCTGTAAACAACGTAAACGAAATCATTGCACCAGAGCTTTTAGGCTTTGATGTAACAGAACAAGTAGCGATCGACAAAATGTTAATCGAACTTGACGGAACAGAAAACAAAGGGAAATTAGGTGCAAACGCAATCCTTGGCGTATCTATCGCTGTAGCACGTGCGGCTGCTGATTTCTTACAAATTCCACTTTATCAATACCTTGGTGGATTCAACTCCAAAACGCTTCCAGTACCGATGATGAACATCGTCAACGGTGGAGAGCATGCGGATAACAACGTAGACATTCAAGAATTCATGATTATGCCTGTAGGTGCTCCAAACTTCCGTGAAGCACTTCGCATGGGCGCACAAATCTTCCATAGCCTGAAATCTGTATTAAGCGCAAAAGGCTTAAACACAGCTGTAGGTGACGAAGGTGGATTCGCTCCAAACCTTGGTTCTAACGAAGAAGCACTTCAAACAATCGTAGAAGCGATTGAAAAAGCTGGTTTCAAACCAGGTGAAGAAGTGAAACTTGCGATGGATGCTGCATCTTCTGAGTTCTATAACAAAGAAGACGGTAAATATCATTTATCAGGTGAAGGTGTTGTGAAAACATCTGCTGAAATGGTTGACTGGTATGAAGATATGGTATCGAAATACCCAATCATCTCAATCGAAGACGGCCTTGATGAAAACGACTGGGAAGGTCACAAACTATTAACTGAGCGTCTTGGCAGCAAGGTTCAGCTAGTAGGAGACGACTTGTTCGTAACAAATACGAAGAAGCTTTCTGAAGGAATCAAAAACGGCGTTGGTAACTCAATCCTCATCAAAGTAAACCAAATCGGTACATTAACTGAAACATTTGATGCAATCGAAATGGCGAAACGTGCAGGCTATACAGCTGTTATCTCTCACCGTTCTGGTGAAACAGAAGACAGCACAATTGCAGACATTGCAGTTGCAACAAACGCTGGACAAATCAAAACAGGTGCTCCGTCTCGTACGGACCGTGTGGCGAAATACAACCAATTACTTCGCATCGAAGATCAATTGGCTGAAACAGCTCAATACCACGGCATTGCTACATTCTATAACTTGAATAAGTAATGTAAAGTAACGCGCTGCGTGCGCTCTTTTGAAAAGAGCGTATCGCAGCGCTTTTTTTATGTTGAAATAAAGACGCAAAGCTGGCTCAAGCGAATAGGCTCTGCTTCCTTTGTCATATCCTATTTTTGTAAAAAATCATCCTTCAGTCAGAGGCGAAACGATGAGCTTGACGATTTATAAGCAATAAATCATGAAAATTCTTCTAAAAATATGATCTGAATTGAACTTATGCTATTTGCATGGGGGTGGTATCATTTTACATATATTAGGGGGTGATGAGATGCTGAATCCTTTTAGCCTTCGTTTTCCAGTAGGCGTGTACATGTATGTCCTTCACCTACTGGCGGCATATGATGAAAGGAAGCAACGAATTCTAACTTCTAAGAACGTACAGAAAAATGCATTTTGGATTTATGTCCTTGCCGCTATCTTAGGCATTGTGACAGCTGCAGCTTTGATTTGGGCATGCAAAACATTTGGAAAAGGCTCGAAATTTTTAGGAGAGTTCAAGTTTTTAGGCCTGTATATTAAAATCAAATGCGGCTTCTAACAAATGGTGAGAACAGATGCGAGGTCATCTGTTCTATCTGAAATAAATGGAGGGACATGATGCTGACATTACACTTAACAGAAAAAACGTATAGCCGCACCTTTTCTCTCCGCGATATTCAGTTAAATGTAGAGAAAGGACGTATGCTTCTGCTTTTGGGGCATAATGGGGCAGGAAAAACCACGATGATTCAGTCTATGTTTGGCCTGACACCATTTACGGGTGTTGTCTCTTTAGATGGTAAACAGCTGAATTTTCAATCCTCAGCACATATCTCCTTTTTGAAAGAACATGTTTCCTATATTCCTGATGATCATGCTTTGTTTGATTATTTAACGCCGAGAGAATATTTTCATTTACTCCAGCTTCCAGACAAACGAAATGGACCTCGAGAAGAGGCCTTCGTCGATCTGTTTGAGCTGAGACCTTATATGGATCAGCCAATTGCCCAGCTGTCTCATGGCAATCAAAAGAAAACCCAAATCATTTCACAGCTCCTTAGGTCTTGTGATTATTATGTATTCGACGAGCCTACAAATGGACTTGATCCAGATATGATGATCATCTTAAAAAAGGTGCTCATGAAGCTGAGAGATCAAGGTGCAGGCATTCTTATTTCTACCCATCATTTGGGCTTTGGTGAGACATTGTATGACCACCTTATGATCTTAAGAAACGGTGATATCAAGCTGGATATGTCACGTCAAGAAACAAACAAAACATTCCCTCATCAATCACTTGAGGGTATTTATAAAGAAGTGAATCAAGATTACTATATGCAGGTGGAGAGGTTGCTCAATGACTTGGACACGACACGTTCTTCATAAAATAGAATGGGGCATGCTCACAACGAAAATCAAGCAGCTCGGCAAAAAATATCCTTTGCAGCTTCTCGCCGCAGCTGTTTTTTTATTGCTGATCTACGCCATATACGTTGTCATGAGCCTGCGTTTTTTTATGCAAGTAGGGGAGAGCGAACCAGTTGCTTTATACCTTCAATTTGTGAAAATGACCCTGCTGCTTTTGGGAGCAGGTATTGTCTTTTCCCGTCATAAAATGAAGCGTCAAGAGTATCAGTTCTTCTTTTTGAATAGTGCGATGCAAAGTGTCTCATTTGTCCTTTGTGTGTATTTCTTTCCAGTGCTGTTTTGTTTCATCATGCTTGGTCTGCTTTTTTTACCCATCCTATTAGGACTGATCATTAGCGGCGTTACACTATCTTTGTATTGGATCATTGTGGTAGCGATCACTTTCTGTGGATTGGCGCTCTATACGCTTGCTTCTTGGATGCTGATACGAATTGGTGTGAGCCATTTTATATCAAAAACAAAAGAGCATTTACTGCTGCAAACGATTGGATTTGTGACGCTCGGTGCTTTCGTGTTTCTCCTTTTTCAAAAAGCGGTTGAGATGATTCACGTATGGCCGTCTATCTATCTTGTATTTCTGATGATCTTTCTATGTGCAGGGTGGTTTTGGCTGAAAGGCTTGGCGGCTTGTTATGTCAATCGGATGTTTTTGCAGCTAAAGGTAGAGGTGAAGTCGTTTTCTTACCAAAAAATCAGATCGGATTCTTCATTTTTCACACATCTGCGGCAGGAGCTTGTTTATTTTAGCCGATCAGCTGTGTTTAAAGAACAAGGTATTTTGTTCCTGTTTCTTGTCTGTTTCACGATAGGTCTCCCATTCATCTTTACTCCGGCAGAGACTGGCTGGCTGTTTGCTTTTATTGTGCAGTTTGCCTTAAAGGAGATCCTTATTATGCTACCGCTCATGATTGGCAGGGAATATCATCTCCATCAGCGAGCCATTTTTATGTTAAATACATCAAAGGGTGCCTATTTATTATCAAGAATTTTATTTTATTACACAATGAATATATTGATTTATTTTGTCTATATCGGGCTTGCTTATTTCATGATTGGGGTTGAAAGTGAAGGGCACGGTTTGGCGAGTTTGTCCATTTTATTGATCACTGTCATGGCGGCATGTGTCGGGTTTGTCGTGAAGATTAGTGATTTTAATAAACTGTTTGTGATCGTGATGATGATTGCTGTGTTTAGTATGTTGGATATGCTTTTAGTCCAGTGGCTTTCTGCAAATACCCAGCTGCTCTCAACTGCCTATATGGCTTGTTCAGCCGCATTCTTCATCTTCATATATGCTGCCATGCTAAAGAGGCCGATTGTGCGATGATGACGCTTTTATTTTGCTTAATAGCCGTTGTGCTCATTCATGAACTCGGTCATATCCTGATGGTGATGGTGTGCAACAAAATCGAAAAAAGACCCATCTTTGATTATGTGGTAATGATCGATTGGAAGCACGTGTCGATTGTCCATGAGAAATTTTCACGGCCGGGTTTTAATGTGATGGTGGCACTTGCAGGTCCTGTGTTTCCAGTGATCTGCTCGGGTGTGCTTTTCTTCATGTGGAGGCATCCATTGACGCATCCATTGCTGCTATTTTCTTTATTAAATACAGTAATGCTGCATCCAGCTTGCCCAGACGGGAAAAATATCATCGCCAGTTTAAAAGAGATGAAAGGAGAGAACTAAATGGTTAAAGTATTTCATTCGTTTTCTAGCGGCTTAACGCTTGCGATGCTTTATGTGTTTGCTGTGTTTATGACACCAGTATTTTTAATGCTGCTAGAGGTTCATCATGTTGAATCAAGTCCAACTCTATTTGGTATGCCATTTTATATCATGAAAATTGAACAGTATCAATTCAGCTCAGAGGCAACGCTCTTTGGGTGCGTGGTCTGTTTTTTAGCGGGTGCCGCTCTCTACTTCTTGATTCAATATATGATTCATGCAGTGAAAAAGAGAAGAACATAAAAAAAGCAGGCTGAATGAAGTCAGTCTGCTTGAAGAACGAGTGACAACCGCACCATATCCATACACTGAATACCGTTCTCATAAATCGGTTCATCATAGTGCTTCAGAAAGAAATTGTGATCGATAGACGCCATGCGAAAACCGCATTTTTGATAAAGGGCGAGCTGCTGAATACTAGAGTTGCCTGTGCCAATTTCAATTGTATGAAAGCCAGCTGCCTTGGCTTCTGAAATAGCATGGCGGATCAGCTGCTTCCCAATTCCTCTACCTTGCCATGACTCTTTCACGGCGACATTCATGATTTCCACTGTCTGCTGAGACAGAGGCGTCAGAACATACACACCAATCATGTCCTGTTTATGAAAAGCAACATAACAAGAACCAGATTGTACATAGGCAATGACTTTTTCAGTTGAAGGGTCAGCTAATAGTAAAAGATCCATAGGAACAGATTGATCATGAGACAATGGCCGAATCTGTATCAAATCATTTCATCCTCTCTATTCTTTGATATACCCTTGTTTAACACCCCAATCATATTGATCCTGCACCCATTGAGAAGGAGGATGATGGGTGACATTTGGGTCTTTCTTAACAGTTGTTTTCCTAGTCGTTTGTGCTGCCTGCTTATTCGCTTGAGCCGTTGCTTTCGCTGATGCCAGTTCTTTTTGAAGCTGGTCTATTTTTAACTCAAGCGCTTTACGCTGTTTGATTTCTTTTTGATGCGCCTTCTTTTCTTTCTTCAGCTTGTTTGTGACGGTGGACAATTCCTTTTTTTGACCATCCATTTCATCTTTCATATCCGTTCCTTCTGACTTTAACTGTGCCAGCTGCTTATCGTTCGTTCTGGTTTCTTGCTGGTGTTTTTTCTCTGCCGCGGTGAGCGACTGCTGCTGCCACACAATCCAGCCAGTTGCACCTAGGATGATCACAGACAAGACAATGATCGTAATGTTTTTTTTCATGTTCTATTCCCCTTTCGTTAAACCTCTATTATCATCGGTTAAAACAAACCAGGTTTTAACAGAACAAGGGAATATTCGCATCAGATTAGCAGACACTATGAAAAAAGGAGGGTGTCTGTTGATTTCCTTTATGATTCATGTCATTGTGTCACTATTTGCTGTCTCAAACCCCATTGGAAACGTGCCTCTTTTCATCACTTTAACAGAAGGCTACTCAGAAAAAGAACGCGCCCAGACGGCCAAAAAAGCGATTGTTGTGTCTTTTATGATTTTGATTGCCTTTCTTTTGGCAGGCAGGCTCATTTTCAAATTGTTTGGCATTGATATCCATGCACTCCGTATCGCCGGAGGTATTTTTATTTTTGGTATCGCTTACAATTTGCTGAATGCAAAAGAATCACATGTTCAAAACCCTCATTCGGATGAAAAGGCAGAGAGCAAAGAGAAGGCCGATGTTTCGGTGACCCCGCTCGCCATTCCGATCATTGCCGGACCTGGTACAATTGCGACTGTCATGAGCTTAACGCCAGGAAGCCACCAAGTAACGCTTCATCTGCTTGCGATTCTTATTGGCATTGTGGTTGTACTTGCCATGACCTATTATGCATTTCATTATTCAAGTTTCATTATGCGGAAAATGGGGAAAACAGAGATGAATGTCGTGACACGATTAATGGGATTGATTCTAGCTGTTGTGGCAGTAGAGATGATTGGCGCAGGGATCAAAGGGATGTTCCCAATGCTAATGTCATAAGTGTATATAAAAAAGCTGTTTTCTTCTACAAAATTGTAAAATAAAACAGCTTTTTTTAAGGTTTTGGCACATGTTGAAATACTTCTTCACTTTCAAAGAACTCAATTAAACGGCTAATCCAGTCATAATAATCGAGACTTTCCTTGATTTCTGAAAGAAGAAGATTGATTTTATCTACTGTTTCTTCTGGCAGGTCATCTTGTTCAAGCAGCTCCAGCAGTTCCTTGCATGTCTTCTTATGTGCCTTGCGATTTTTGCTGACAACACGTGACCAATTGGCTGCAAACAATGAAATAAAGGTTTGATATTGATCTTGCTCAACGTCATATAAATCTTTGCGTATTCCTTTTTCATAAACCTTTTCAGCAATATTCAGATCAAGCATTTCTCGAACGACTTGACTCATTCTTGTTTTGCTCATGCCGGTCGCCTCTGAGAGCTCACCGAGCGTCATTGGTTTACGGTTCATATGAATGATACCAAGCACTCTACCCACTGTGGCAGAAAGACCAAAGGCATTCATGTTCTCGGCAGCTTTTTCAATATAATGATCCTGTGCTTTTTGAATGGCGCCTAACGCTTGCTTGTCCATTCCCCGCTTCATCCCTTCACGACTGACAATTTGTAACACAATATATCATATACCTGTTTGTTGATGAAAACAATAAATATTGAGTATTTGCTCGTAAGTTGGAGGAAAAAGGAGGGATCGGTACATATCAGGCCGTTAACTGAAAATTTTAAATAAATCTTATGCAATACAAACACATTGTAAACTTTTTATTTTATAAAGTTTGCACTATAATAAATAAGGTGTAAATTTTCTGAAAATATATATCCGACTAATTGGAGGTGTCTCATTTGCTGAAACTAGAGAATGTATCTAAGACGTATAAAGGCGGAAAAAAAGCTGTCAAAAATATTGATTTAGAAATAGCAAAAGGAGAATTTATTTGTTTTATTGGACCGAGTGGCTGTGGAAAAACGACAACCATGAAGATGATTAACCGACTGATTGAACCTTCCTCAGGAAACATATTGATCGAGGGAGAAAACATTATGAAAAAAGATCCAGTCCAATTAAGAAGAGAAATTGGTTATGTGATTCAGCAAATTGGACTTTTCCCTCATATGACCATCGCACAAAACATTTCCCTTGTGCCGAAGCTGCTGAAGTGGCCGGAAGAAAAACGAAAAGAACGAGCGCGTGAATTGCTCAAACTCGTCGACATGGGGCCGGAATACTTAGAGCGTTACCCTCATGAACTCAGTGGAGGACAGCAGCAGCGTATCGGCGTTCTTCGCGCACTCGCAGCAGAACCCCCTTTAATCCTGATGGATGAACCATTTGGAGCACTTGACCCGATCACAAGAGATTCATTGCAGGAAGAATTTAAGAAACTGCAAAAAACGTTAAATAAAACAATCGTATTCGTCACACATGACATGGATGAAGCGATTAAACTTGCAGACCGCATTGTCATTTTAAAAGATGGAGAGATTGTCCAAGTGGGCACGCCAGATGATATTTTACGTAACCCTGTGAACGAATTCGTAGAAGAATTCATCGGGAAAGAACGTCTGCTTCAGTCAAATCCGAATATGGAACGTGTGGAACAAATGATGAACACATCTCCAGTCACAATTACCGTCGAAAAAACATTGACAGATGCCATCTTTATTATGAGAGAAAAGCGGGTTGATTCCCTGCTTGTCGTTGATGAAAATCATGTGCTGAAAGGCTATATCGACATTGAAACCATCGATGCAAACCGTAGAAAAGCAGCCTTCGTTGGCGATATTTTAAATACAGAATTTTATACAGTACAAGAAGGTGCACTTCTTAGAGATACTGTCCGAAAGATCTTAATACGCGGCATTAAATATGTACCGGTTGTCGATGCAAAAGGGCACTTAAAAGGCATCGTCACACGTGCAAGTCTTGTAGATGTCGTATATGACTCTATTTGGGGAGAAGATACCCCGGAGGCTGTCACTGAAATGAACTAAGGGAGGTGTACACATGGATCAAATCATCGATTTTCTTGAGAAAAATGGTGGGGAACTCCTCACAAAAATGTGGGAGCATTTATACATTTCTTTAATTGCCGTTGTGTTAGGCATTATCGTGGCCGTTCCTTTAGGCGTCATTCTTACACGAATGAAAAGAGGCGCCGGTTTTGTCATCGGCGTCGTGAATATCTTTCAAACACTCCCTAGTTTAGCGATTCTTGCATTTTTTATTCCTATTTTGGGAGTTGGAAAAATACCTGCGATCGTTGCGCTATTTTTCTATTCCGTTTTGCCTATTTTAAGAAATACGTATGCCGGTGTTCAAGGTGTGAACAAAAACTTGCTTGAATCTGGTAAAGGGATTGGCATGACGACATGGGAACAAATTCGTCTTGTGGAACTGCCGCTTGCTGTTCCGGTCATTATGGCAGGGGTTAGAACCTCAACGATTTATTTAATTGGATGGACAACACTTGCTGCTTTTATCGGTGGAGGCGGTCTTGGTGACTACATTTTAATTGGGCTTCAGCTTTACCAGCCGGAATACATTATTGCGGGTGCAATCCCTGTCACTATTTTAGCAGTCATCATTGACCTTACATTGATGAAGCTTGAGAAAAAAGTAACACCAGAAGGCTTAAAAGGATTGAAGGAAGTTTCATAAGGAGTTGGCTCATGTGAAGAATCGAAAAACAAAATGGATCAGTGCACTGCTTGCCGGATGCTTGCTATTCATAAGTGGCTGTTCACTTCCTGGACTAGCCGGCTCTTCAGGGAGCACGCTGCGAATCGGCGCACAAAACTTTACAGAATCAGAAATTATGGCCTATATGGTGGGAGACATCATTGAGCATTACACAGATAAAAAGACAACCATTGTGAAGAATTTAGGCTCAAATACGGTGCAGCAAAAAGCAATGGAAAACGGTGATGTCGACATTTCGGCAACACGATATACAGGCACGGATTTAACAAGTACGCTAGGAATGGATGCAGAAAAAGATCCAAAGCGTGCAATGGAAATCGTCCAGAAAGAATTCAAAAAACGCTATGATTACAAATGGTTTGATTCCTATGGGTTTGATAATACGTATGCCTTTGCTGTGACGCAGAAGATGGCGAAGGAAAACAACCTAGAAACAGTCTCTGATTTAAAAAAGAATGCCAAAAATTATCGCTTCGGTGTGGATAATATTTGGCTGAAAAAGAAAGGTGACGGTTACGAAGGGTTTGTGAAAACATACGGAATTGAATTTGGAAGCACTTTTCCGATGCAGATCGGTCTAGTCTATGACGCATTGAAAAATGAAAAAATGGATATTGTGCTTGCCTATTCAACAGATGGCCGGATCAAAGCGTATAATCTCAAAATCTTAAAAGATGATAAACGATTCTTCCCACCATACGATGCATCACCAGTTGTCCCTGAGAAGGTATTAAAAGATAATCCAGGACTGGACAAGGTGATCAATAGGTTGATTGGAAAAATCGATACCGAACAAATGCAAGAGCTCAATTATCAAGTCGATGGAGAACTAAAAGAACCAGCGACTGTTGCGAGAGATTTTCTAAAGAAACACAATTACTTTGAGTAAGATTGGGAGGTGTCAGAGCTGATGGACACACTACAGCAATTATGGGCGTATTATCAACAGAACGGTTCATATGTGTTAGAAGAATTTTACCGGCATTTCCTCATGTCAGCGTATGGGGTATTGTTTGCGGCAATTGTCGGAATACCAGTCGGCATCTTTGTGGCGCATTACCGCAAACTGAGCAATTGGGTGTTCGCGATAACTAATGTCATTCAAACCATTCCAGCGTTAGCGATGCTTTCTGTGTTGATGCTTGTATTAGGACTTGGGGCAAATACAGTCATCTTATCACTCTTTTTATATTCGCTTCTGCCGATTATCCGTAACACGTACACAGGTATTGTCAGCATTGAGCATGCCTATTTAGAATCGGGGAAAGCGATGGGTATGACGAAATGGCAAGTGCTGAGAATGGTTGAATTACCGCTTGCTTTATCTGTCATTATGGCTGGTTTAAGAACCGCACTTGTGATCGCAATCGGTATTACAGCGATTGGGACATTTGTTGGTGCAGGAGGACTTGGTGATATCATCATCAGAGGATCAAACGCGACAAACGGAACAGCCATTATTTTAGCAGGTGCTATTCCAACTGCGCTCATGGCCATTATTGCCGACCTTGTCATGGGCTGGCTTGAACGCTATTTAAGCCCAACCAACAAGAAAAAAGAAAGCAAGGAGTTAGCTGAAAAAAACATGACGTCCGCATAAATGCTTGAAAAGACAAAACCTCCTCTACATCTGTAGGGGAGGTTTTTTTATCATGATTAGGCGGCTCACATCAGGAAAAATTTATGATTCAAGTGTGATCCATTCAGAGGACCACTTCGCAATTTCCTCAAAAACGGGTGCAAGTGAGCGCCCCATATCAGTTAATGAATACTCAATACGCACGGGTGTTTCAGCAAAAACCTCCCGTTTTACAATGCCTGCTGCTTCCAGCTCTTTTAATCTCTCAGATAAAACCCTTCCGCTTAAGTTGGTCAGAGCTGCTTCGATTTCACTAAAGCGCTGTGAACCTGAGAGAAGCTGAAAAACAATCAGTGCCACCCAGCGTTTACTTAATAACTCAACTGCTTTTTCAAACCGCGGGCACATATCAGATTGATTCATCTTTCTTCACTCCAATCTGAACCCATTATACCGTAATTCTGTCAAAAATCGGCGCAAAAAGCTTGTCAATGATCAAAACATTTTACGATGACGAACGGCTGTTTAGTAGAAATAACAAATAGCGGTTTAAATCCTCTATCTCATGTTTAGAAAGGGTGGACCATATGTCCCCATTAAATATTTCAAGATCATCAAGTTCATATTGCTCTGCTGCTTCTCTTATTTGGGTAAAAGCCGTTTCTTCTTCCTTTATGACATGGGCAGAAGATGCTTCTTCAATATACCCTGCAGCCTGCATCATGTCCTCATAAGGTACTTTTAATGCACCTGCTAGTTTTTTAATTGTAGGAGGTTTCGGAATGCCACGCTTCCCGTTTTCAATCCGAGAAATACCAGCAGCGCTGACCTCTGAATACATCGCTAATTGGTTCACCGATAGTTTCCTTTTCTCACGTAATGCTCTTAAATATGCACCGAAGTTCATCAACTCAAAACCTCACATGGTTAAAGATTAGTTATCTCTAGTGTACCTGATTTGTTGACTATTGGCAATAAGTGCACCATGAAAATATTGACATTAGTTAATGGTGGATGTATCTTATGTTTATGCCCCGCTATTTGTTCGCCTTTTTTTGGTTAATGAGCGTGAGAAAGTATTGATTCAGCTGGCTGATGTCTTGTGCGGTGAGTGTTTCCCATTGGTCTCCATCGAAAATAGGGAGATGTTCTACATCCTTTTGAAGCGCCGTTTGATAGATTTTTAATATGGACTCATATTTCGGTTTCATTTCATGCACTTTTTCCTGTTCAATATAACCGGCAAGCAGCATTAAATCCTCATAAGGCACCTTCAAAGCGCGTGCTAATTTTTTTATGGTTAAAGGCTTTGGCACACCACGCTTTCCATTCTCAATCCGAGAAATACCGGCAGCGCTTACGCCTGAATACATGGCGAGTTGATTGACAGACATCTTTCTATTCTCTCTTAAAATGCGTAATTGTTCACCAAAGTGATTCATGTCATCGAACCTCACATTTCAGTATATGACTTATTTTAGTATGATCATTGACCAAAGGAAATAGAAAGGGCGTAAAAGTGTTGACATAAGTTAATGAATCCGGGAGATATGAGAGTCCTACATGTTGTACATATTGATCCTATAGGAGGTTGTAATGATGGTCGAAAAGATTCAGATCAGGCGGGCGTTTGTGATGCAGTATATGATTGAAAACGATATGTCTTTAAATCAGCTCGCAGATGAAATTGGCATTTCTCCTGCCACACTCAGCAGGGTATTGAATGGTCACCGGAAACCAGGACAGCTTGTCATTGGCAAAATGATTCATTACTTTGATAAAAAATTTGAAGATTTATTTTACTATGAAGATGTTGACAAAAGTCAATGAATGAAATCATCGTATCATCATAAAGGAGGCGGCTTCATTGAAAAGAACTGGAATGGTAAGACACATTGATTCGCTTGGCAGAATTGTTCTGCCTTCAGAAATGCGGAAGGTACTCAATATAAAAGAAGAGCAGCTGTTAGAAATTTTCATCGAAGATCAAACCATTATGCTGAAAAAATATGATGCAGATAAGAGCTGCTTATTAACTGGCCAAATAACGAAATACAACAAAAGCTATGGAAATGGTAACGTCGTGCTGAGTCCTGAAGGAGCTGAGCGGCTGTTAGTAGAATTAAAACAGCTATTAAAAGAAGAAGCAACTCGCTAAAAACGTTTTTTAACCTCAAAAATTGCATATAAAAAATGCTGCATACAATCCATTGGAGCGAAATTGAATCAAAATGACATATAAAGTCGACAATATATAGGAAATCTTTATTTTGATGTTTCGTGACATGCACCTTGTTTTCATGTAAAATAAAGTTATGTGTACCAGTTTGTCTGGAGGTGTTTTCATGCACGCATTTGTTATCACATTACTCGTAATTGTCAGTATCGCACTTATCATCGTTGTATTATTACAATCAAGTAAAAGTGCAGGACTGTCAGGCGCTATTTCAGGTGGAGCCGAGCAGCTTTTCGGTAAGCAAAAAGCGAGAGGTCTTGACTTGATTCTTCACCGATTAACTGTCATTTTGTCAGTGCTTTTCTTCATCTTAACACTTGCATTGGCATATTTAGGCGTGTAGGCGCGAGTAACAGAAGGTCTGATCTTTTTTCAGACCTTTTTTTATTATCAGCACTCTTTTGTGTTTGTTTCATACATACAAGTGGAAAATATAAACCATATCAGAAGGAAAGGAAGTCACATCATGAAAGTTGTTACACCAAAACCATTTACGTTTAAAGGTGGAGAAAAGGCGGTGCTTCTTCTTCACGGTTTTACTGGGAATACAGCCGATGTTCGTATGCTTGGGCGTTATTTGAATGAAAGAGGCTATACATGCCATGCACCTCAATACAAAGGACACGGTGTACCGCCAGAGGAGCTTGTTCATACAGGTCCTACAGATTGGTGGAAAGATGTAGAAGAAGGCTATCAATTTTTAAAAGACGAAGGCTATGAGGAAATTGCGGTCTGCGGACTATCCCTCGGAGGAGTTTTTTCATTGAAATTAGGTTACACTGTACCTGTAAAGGGAATTGTACCTATGTGTGCACCTATGTACATAAAAAGTGAAGAAGTCATGTACCAGGGTGTACTAGATTATGCCCGTAACTATAAAAAATTCGAGGGTAAGTCAGAGGATCAAATTGAGCAAGAGATGGAAGAGTTCAAGAAAACACCAATGGGTACGCTCAAGGCTCTTCAAGAACTCATTGCAGATGTCAGAAACAATGTTGACATGATTTATTCACCTACTTTTGTTGTTCAGGCACGTCATGATCATATGATTAATACAGACAGTGCAAACATTATTTATAACGAAGTAGAGACAGATGAAAAACATTTAAAGTGGTATGAAGAATCGGGCCATGTTATCACGCTTGATAAAGAGCGGGAGAAGGTTCATCAGGATGTATATGCATTCTTAGAATCACTCGATTGGTCAATTTAAATATATAGGGGGTTAGAGTGTGCAAAAAGAAGAATTTATGGATGAATTACTTGCGTTTATGCAAGAAGAGGCGTACAAACCATTAACAGTACAAGAATTAGAAGTCATGATGGAAATTACCAATCCAGATGATTATAAAGAGCTCGTCAAAGCACTTGTGATATTAGAGGATCAGGGGCTTATCGTCCGTACCCGCAGCGACCGCTATGGTGTACCGGAAAAAATGAACTTGGTAAAAGGGAAGCTGTCTGCTCATGCAAAAGGATTTGCATTTGTGACACCAGAAGAGTTTGGACAGGATGATATTTTCATTCCGCCAAATGAGCTAGGCACAGCAATGAATGGCGACACCGTTATGGTTCGTGTCAGCCACAAATCAAATGGCACCAAAAAAGAAGGAACGGTCATCCGTATACTAGAGCGTAATACTCAGACGGTTGTCGGTACCTATACAGAAACGAAAAGTTTTGGTTTTGTCATTCCTGATGATAAAAAAATCACAAACGATATCTTCATTCCAAAATCCGCTAAAAACGGAGCGGTTGAAGGTCATAAAGTCGTTGTCACGCTGACAAGCTATCCAGAAGGAAGAATGAGTGCAGAGGGTGAAGTGACGGAAATTCTCGGTCACAAAAATGACCCTGGCATCGATATTTTATCGATTATTCATAAACACGGTCTACCAGGTGAGTTTCCGGAAGAAGCGCTCCAGCAGGCAGCAGACACACCTGAAACGATCGATGAAAAGGATCTTGAAGGTAGACGTGATCTGCGCAATGAAACGATCGTGACGATTGACGGTGCAGATGCAAAGGACTTAGATGATGCCGTAACCGTGCAAAAGCTCGATGATGGCAAATATAAGCTCGGCGTGCACATTGCAGACGTTTCTCATTACGTTACAGAGAATTCGCCGATTGATCAGGAAGCCTATGAGCGCGGAACGAGTGTGTATCTTGTCGACCGCGTTATTCCAATGATTCCTCATCGCCTGTCAAATGGCATTTGCTCATTGAATCCGAAGGTAGATCGTCTTACACTCTCTTGTGAAATGATCATTGATCGAAGTGGGAAAGTCGTCAAACACGAAATTTTCCAAAGTGTGATCAAAACGACGGAAAGAATGACCTATTCCGATGTGAATAAGATTTTAGTTGACCAAGATGAAGAGCTTTTAGACAAATACGAGCCGTTAGTACCAATGTTCCAAGAGATGGAGAAGCTTGCAGAAATTCTGCGTGACAAGCGAATGGAGCGCGGAGCAGTCGACTTTGATTTCAAGGAAGCAAAAGTGCTTGTAGATGATGAAGGCGCAGCAAAAGACGTAGTCATTCGTGAACGTTCTGTTGCCGAAAAACTAATTGAAGAATTCATGCTGGTGGCAAACGAAACAGTTGCCGAGCATTTCCACTGGATGAATGTTCCGTTCATTTACCGAATTCACGAAGAACCAAATCCTGAGAAGCTTCAGCGCTTTTTAGAGTTCGTGACGACATTTGGTTACATCGTCAAAGGAACGTCAACGAACATTCACCCGCGCGCACTTCAAAGTGTCCTCGATGCTGTCAGAGATCAACCAGAAGAAGTCGTCATTCAAACTGTGATGCTTCGCTCAATGAAACAGGCGAAGTATGATCCAGAAAGCATTGGCCATTTTGGATTATCAACGGAATTCTATACACACTTCACATCGCCGATCCGCCGTTACCCGGATTTAATCGTGCATAGGCTGATCAGAACCTATTTAATAGAGAAAAAGACAGACGAAGCGACCCTTGAAAAGTGGGGCCAACTGCTGCCAGAAATCGCAGATCATGCATCTACAATGGAGCGCCGCTCTGTTGATGCTGAGCGCGAAACAGATGACCTGAAAAAGGCAGAGTTTATGCTTGATAAAATCGGTGAAGAGTTTGATGGTATGATTAGTTCCGTCACGAATTTCGGACTATTCGTTGAACTGCCGAATACGATAGAAGGCCTTGTCCATGTGAGCTACATGACAGACGATTACTATCGTTTTGATGAACAGCACTTTGCCATGATCGGTGAGCGGACAGGGAATGTCTACCGTATCGGTGACGAAATCACTGTCAAAGTGGTGAGTGTGAATAAAGATGAGCATTCCATTGATTTTGAAATCGTCGGGATGAAAGGCACTCGCCGTAAATCACCAAAAGACTTCAAGTTCAAAAAACGGACAGATCCACCAGCAAAAAAAGGACGCGGAGGTCAAAAGGCCTCTGGAGAAAAAGGCAAAGAGGATAAAGGCGGCGACTGGTTCACAGGTCGTAAAAAGAAGAAAAAGAAAAAACGCGTATTTGATAACGCACCGAAACAAAAGCGCAAAAAGAAAAAGTAACGTGACAAAAAGCAAATAGGGCATCACGCTCTATTTGCTTTTTGACCACGTGGCAGCAGCATTGTCGAAAGCTGGATTGTTTGATAAAATAATCCGTACGATTTGGACCGTGTCTGTGTCAAAAGGAGGGTGTACGCCAATGCCAAGGGGAGAGGGAAAGGTTGTTTCCCAAAACAAAAAAGCCAACCATGATTATTTTATAGAAGAAACATATGAAGCCGGCCTTGTGTTACAAGGAACTGAAATCAAATCGATTCGTGCAGGAAAAGTGAATTTAAAAGATTCCTTTGCCAAAATCGAACGGGGAGAAGTGTTTCTTCACAATATGCACGTGAGCCCATACGAGCAGGGGAACCGTTATAACCATGATCCGCTCAGAACGAGAAAGCTGCTGCTCCACCGCAAACAAATCAGTAAATTGATTGGTGCGACAAAGGAAGAAGGCTACTCACTTGTTCCCATTAAACTCTATTTGAAAAATGGCTTTGCCAAAGTGCTAATTGGAGTCGGTAAAGGGAAGAAGAAATATGATAAACGTGAAGATCTGAAGAAAAAAGATGCGAAACGTGAAATCGAGCGAGCTTTCCGTGATCGTCAAAAGCAATTCTAGCCTGATGCAGATGGCTTGCTGAGAGCGGAAGCATTATGCTACAATATGTTATGCAGTAAACAATCATCGTCGTTTTTTTACAGAAACCACCAGTTGTTTCGAGCGATGAGATTGTTATAATAGTCATATACGGAAGCAGTTAAGCGAAAGAACGTTTCCATCCCGTATATCCCTTTTACAAGGGGACGTTACGGATTCGACAGGGATGGTTCGAGCTTAGGCTGCGAGCCGAGAGGCGATCTCGTTAACACGCACCTAAATGTAACTGGCAAAACTAAAAGTTTTAACCAAAACTTAGCACTAGCTGCCTAATAAGCGCAGCGAGCTCTTCCTGACATCGCCTATGTGTCTGTGAGGAGCCCAATGAAGTAGGCTACGCTTACGTTTTCGTCTGAGGACGTAAGAAGAGATCCATCAGACTAGCTCTCCAAGCGCCCGTCAGCAGGCATGAGGATGAGTGAACACGTAAATATGTTGACTACGCTCGTAGACGCTTAAGTAATCGATGTCTCTGGACGTGGGTTCGACTCCCACCGTCTCCATATGATTTTAAAAAAGTGTCAAAACCCATGTTAGATAAGGGTTTTGACACTTTTTAAATACGTGAAATTTTATAGTTGCAATGAACTTTTGCTATATGTTGCTGTTACAAATATTATAGGAATTCATAATTTAGTTTCAGTTGTTTATATATAAGTGAACTTCGTTCAAGAATAGCTTGATTAACAAAAGTTAAAAATTCACTCAGATTATTTTCATCTTTGGTACTAACTGTTCCTTTAAAGTGATTGCGCCAAAATTCTTTTGGTTCACTGGTTAAATCTTTTGGGTTTTCTAAAAAGCTCTGCAAAAAATTCTTCTCCACAAAATTAGGCCAAGTTTTAAAACTTAAAATCCACTTAGCGGATTCAATAATATATTTTTTATACTTAAAAGTGTTATTGTTCATTGTGTTTTCTAAAAAAATCTCAATAGAATCATTACTATTCATAAAATCATTTAAAATGACTTTCATATGGTTCAAAGTTAGATCCCAATAATCATAGGTAGATTTATAACGTTTGCTATTAAAAGGAGAAAACCAATTTTTATTATTTTTGATGGCGTATACAGGTATAAAATTACCTACTGTGTGTGTTAATTTTGCATAATCTTTAAATATAGGATTAGATAAATCATATGTCTCCTTATAAAAGGCTTTGTAAGGAGTTACAAATGAATTCATTGTTTCTCCATTTGCCTCAACAAAATCTGTTTGTTTAGTATTCCAGAATTCAAATTGATTTCCCCATAAGCGTTTGTATATTTCGAGGGTCAAAGGTAATCTATCACAATCAGATTGGGAACCATAAATATTACCTTTATATAGAATGATATTTGCAATAGGGTTTTTTTCATCATATATTAAATTTCTTAAATCAAAAACCTCTCTTTTGAAATCATAATTTATAAATTCTTCTTCTGAAAGTTCCATTAATTCATCAAAAGTCATTCGTAAGTTCTCCTTTATGTCCACTCTTTATTTATTAGAAGATTATCTAACTTCATTTTTTAACCTCTTTATTATACTTTAATATACTTCATGTAATTCATTTCACACTTGAAATTCAAAAATTAAGAAGCGATTCGGCAATGTAGCTTGTTTCTAAACTTTCAGAAGCCGTCGTATCTAGTGTCTGGAAGATAGATGCTTAGGTTGTTTCTTATAGAATTTTTTATTAGAAAGTTAGGGAGAATACCTAAATATACCTATTTTTTAACCGATGATAATTTGTAGGGAAATATCACCAGATAATGACAGGGGGACATTTTAGTTAAAAGAAAAAAGTTCGAATAGACCCTACAAAGCATATGATGAAACAGCTAAAGTAGTTGACGAATTAGAAAAAGTCTCAAAGGATAAGGAGTAATTCATAAAAATGAAAACAAACAAAAAGACAATCATTTCAGTATTTCTTTTAGTATTTACATTGATGATGGGTACAGCATGCGGTAAAAATGAATCAGCAAACGGTTCATCAAACAAAGCAGCAGCAAAACAAGAAAAAATAGAAAAAATGACTGATAGCGAATATGCATCATGGTATAAGGGATATCTAAAACGGTTTGAAGAAAGAATTATGTCTTTTGTTTTATCGTTGGTTCCTTTAGACGAGGTTTACGATAAAGAATGGGCTAGTGATGTTGAGACAAAGATTGATAGCATGAGAGAATTACTCAGCGAAGCCAAAGACAAAGAAGTTAAAGTTCCTGATACGTATAAAAAAGTAAACGAGTACTTGGTGAAAGCGGATGACAAATTTGAATCACTTTTCAAAGATATCTTAAAAGTAATCAAGCGAGATAAAGTCAGTGATGATGATTTAAGTTTCATGAATTCTAGAATGAAAAAAGCTTTAGGAGAAGTGGATAATGCTAAAAAAGAGATGAGTAAAATGAAAGACAATAAATCAAATGAAAAACAAAAAGATAAATCAAATTCATAATTAAGTAAAGAAAAAGACGTCTGCTTTACAAAGCTCAGAGGGTCTTAAGAATAACGAGTTTAGTTCACAACGTAAGAAGGATGCTACATACTGTCATCCTTCTTACTTTTCATGTAAGTTCCTTGAAGAAAACCGAACCAACCGAATAAACAAAGGACAAACCACAATCACCGCCATCATCAACAAAAGCCCATCAGGCATAATCTCCACAAATGTTGTCTGAATCACATAAACCGCAATCAGCAGCAAATAACTCATCAAAAATAACAGCTCAGATCGTTTCTTCTGAAATGGCTTCTCTAAAAGAATCAGCATGAACAAACCTGCCATGATGATCAAAAAAGTCATCTCCTATCAAGCCTCCTTTTCATTCATCTCCACATTGTACAGATATTTCACTTGCTACAATATGCTTTATCCATAAAATAAGTAAAAAGTAATGAACAGATGAGGCACCACGACTAGTAAAATGACGAACGCTTTCCAAAAAACCGCCAACCAATTCAAAATCACATCTTCCCATTTGAGACGTCCTCATATATAGTAAGATTAGACTAGTTCTAAATAACTGAAATTGGGGCGTTTACATGGATTCGATTGTTTTACATTTTATTGTGATCATGAGTGTTTCTGGCATTCTGTCCGTAATATTATCAATCATTGCTCATGCAAATCGCCATCGGTATATTGGCTGTCAATTGTTTATGTATATGTCTGGAGCAACTGCGATTTATATTTTTGGACATACATTTGAATTATTGGCGCGCACCCCTCAAGAAATTACATTCTGGGTTAGTTTTCAATACATAGGTCTTCCGTTCATTGCACCATTTAGCCTGATGATTGTGCTGCAGTTTACTGGTTTCCATCAATATGTAACAAAGCGCCGCGTGCTTCTCTTCTTGCTGATTCCAATTTTAACCACCATTTTGGTGTTCACCAACTCTTTTCATTCACTCTTTTACCGAAGCATCACGATGAATACAGTAGACGGGTTTTTATTGGCTGATTTTACCATTGGTTATTGGTATATCATTCATGGGGTCTATACATTTGGCTGTTCTATGCTCGCTATTTTTATGCTGCTTTGGTTTTTACGTGTGAAGAAAGATTATTTGAAACAGGTTCTGATCTTGCTCGTTGGGATATTATTACCGATCACCACCTCTTTTATCTATTTATTAGGTGTCACGCCCTTTCACATTGACCCAGTACCAGTGGTGATGTTTTTAACCAACGCACTCTACTTATGGGCGATTATGTCTTTTCATCTCTTTAAGCTCTCTCCCATTGCGATGGAGCGTGTGTTTGAACATATGTCAGAAGGTGTTCTTCTATTGGATCGATACCGAACACTGATTGATTATAACCCTGCGGCTGCATTGATCATTCCTGTGCTCGCTAAAAAGGGAATCGGCTATAAAATCGATGATATATTCTCAGGGATCATCAAAGAGCCGGCGTTTATCCAGTGGCTGCGTTCTCCGCAGGATCATTCACAGTATGATTTAATGTGGGAAAAAGAGCAGCCCTTCTATTATCATCTCACTGCTTCTTCTCTTTTTAATAGAAGAGGCGAAGTCGAAGGCAGGCAAATTGTGATCAGCGATGTTACTGAGCAGCGGCTATTGCAGGAAGAGCTGGAGCGCCGAGCATATATTGATGGTTTGACGAATATCTTCAATCGGTCTTCCTTTATTGAACGAACGCAGATGTTATTGGAAGAGGATGCGCAGGATACTGCGATATTGCTATTTGATATTGATTTCTTTAAACAAATCAATGATACGCATGGACATCATATTGGAGACGAGGCGTTGCGTCATGTTGTGTCCATTTGTCAGCAGCATTTGAAGATGGATGATTTATTTGGTCGATATGGTGGAGAAGAGTTCGCCATTTGTCTGCCGCATCATTCATTTGAAGAGGCATGTCGTATTGCGGAACAAATGAGACATTCATTTGAAGTGAGTTTCTTTCAGACAGATGAGAAAAAAGTAAGAGTGACAGCAAGCTTTGGCGTCGCCCATACAGCGAATGATCCCTCTATATTAGAAACGCTTCTATTTGAGGCAGATCAAGCCTTGTATATGTCAAAACGCCAGGGACGTAATCGGATTTATGCATCAACTGGTTCGGACTATATGCTGTACCAAAAGCAGGATCTTCCGCCTACTTCTCATTGACTGTTGTCCTTCATTTAGATATGATAAACATAACATTTGAACGGTTTCCTAAAGGGGAGTAGCTTTTACGGTTTGGTCGTCATTACAGAAGCATCCGTTGTTTCTCGGCCATTCCGGCATGAACATGTTAGCCAGACCTTTGCCTATCACACTTGAGGCAAAGGTCTGGCTTTTTTTAAGGTCTTTTTGCATCTGTGTGGTTGGGAGCTGGACAAATGAGGGGTTTCAACATAGCAGATGAAAGGATGATGGATCTTGAAACAACATGTGATGGCGTTTCTATTTACCGGTACGTTTTTGTTAAGTGGATGTTCAGGACTGCTAGACCAAGTGAACGATACAACGACATATGTCACAGAAGCAAATGAGTATGTGATGGATATTCAGCAGTTCACAGAGGATTTTCCACAGCTTGCGGAAGAAGCTGTACAAGATGCTGCCAAAAGAGCAGATTTGACGCAGCAGCTTGAATCATTGAAAGCAGACATTCAAGAATTTAATGAACTCACAGCCCCATCAATAGCAAAAGACCTGCACGCACAAATCATGGAGAAAAATAAAGTACTGTCAGAGGAGATTCAAACCTATTTACAGCAATTGAAAATGGACAACTTCGATGCTGCAGCTATTTTAGAGGATCAGCAAGGCCTCATGAAGCAGCTTCAGCAATCCGTCAACCTTTTGCAAGATATTGAACAGTTGACAAACTAGGATAAACAAACGGTGATCTCAGCATATCTTTGCCTTTTCAGGTGAAGATATGCTTTAATTGAATGTAAGACAAGTATGATAGAAAAAAGGTGATCAGATGACAGAACAAGAAGAAAGACATATCGCTTCGCCTAGAGCCGAGAAGGAAAAAGAGCAATTAATCAACCGCTTAAAACGAGTGGAAGGTCAAGTGCGAGGGATTCAGCAAATGATTGAAAACGATCGTTACTGTATAGATGTCGTGAATCAAATTTCTGCTGTCAATGCAGCTTTAAAAAAAGTGAGTCTTCAATTAATGGAAAAGCATACACATCATTGCGTAGCAGATGCCATTAAGAGTGGTAATGGGGATGAAGCCATTGAGGAGTTAATGAATGTCTTCACGAAGCTGACAAAATCGTAGCAAACAGCGGATCATTTATGTTTACAATGATACCCTACTAGGGTATAGTAAAAATAGAAAATGATTGATGGAGGCGATGAGAAGTGGAACAAGCAACACTACAAGTTCAAGGCATGTCTTGCGGACATTGTGTGAAAGCAGTCGAAGGAAATGTAGGAGAATTAGCAGGTGTTGAATCTGTGAAAGTCCATTTAGATAAGGGTCAGGTGGAGGTTTCCTTTCACTCAGATCAAATCACGTTACACCAGATCTCTGATGTCATTGAAGAACAGGGATATGATGTCGTATAAAATGAGCATACGTGCTGCATAAGACAGCACGTATTTTTTAAAAAATAACAATACCCCCATGGAGTATGTGGAGAGGTGAGATAAATGAAAAAAGAAATTGATTTTCAAATTACGGGAATGACTTGCGCCGCCTGTGCAGGCCGCATTGAAAAGGGCTTGAACAGGTTGGAAGGTGTGGACGACGCCAGTGTGAACTTAGCGCTTGAAACATCCCACATTGTGTATGAAACAGAACAACTCACAGCAGAGGATCTAAAACAAAAAATTCAATCTCTTGGCTATGATGTGGTGATGGAGCAAGCCGAATTTGATATAGAGGGAATGACATGTGCGGCTTGTGCAAACCGAATTGAGAAAAAAGTCAACCGGATGGACGGTATTGATCAAGGATCAGTGAACTTTGCGCTTGAGTCACTTCAGGTGACGTATCATCCTGGGCAAATATCTCCAAGTGACATAAAAGAGGCTGTGAAATCCATTGGGTATTCATTAATCGAATCAGCCGAAGAGCATGCAGAGGAAGGGAAAAAAGACCATCGCCAAGTAGCGATTGAGAAACAAACGGCACGCTTTTTGTTCTCGATGATTTTGTCATTGCCTCTTCTTTGGGCAATGGTCAGTCATTTTTCTTTCACATCGTTTATTTGGTTGCCAGAAGCGTTTATGAATCCATGGGTTCAGCTCGCATTAGCAGCGCCCGTCCAGTTCATTGTCGGCTGGCCTTTTTATGTAGGTGCTTATAAAGCGTTGAAAAATAAAAGTGCCAATATGGATGTCCTTGTGGCATTAGGGACATCAGCTGCTTTTTTCTATAGTTTATATGAAAGTATTCAGTCAGCGGTTCAAGGCACACATGAGGCGGCCCTCTATTATGAAACGAGTGCTGTGCTCATTACGCTAATTGTGCTCGGAAAATTAATGGAAGCAAGAGCGAAAGGGAGATCATCAGAAGCTATTCAAAAACTGATGGGTTTACAAGCGAAAGAAGCTGTGATAGAGCGAGATGGGAAAGAAATGACCGTTCCTATTTCTGAAGTGAAAGTGAATGATCTTGTGTTCGTCAAGCCGGGTGAAAAAGTTCCAGTAGACGGAGAAATCATCGAAGGAACAACAGCGATCGACGAATCCATGATTACAGGTGAAAGTCTGCCAGTTGATAAAACCACAGGAGATACAGTCATCGGGGCAACCATCAATAAAAATGGATTTGTGAAAGTGAAAGCAACAAAAGTAGGAAAAGAAACGGCTCTTTCACAAATCATTCGAGTCGTCGAACAAGCGCAAGGCTCAAAAGCACCAATTCAAAGAATGGCAGATCAAATTTCAGGGATATTTGTCCCCATTGTTGTAGGATTGGCTGTGCTCACTTTTCTGATTTGGTATATCTTTGTTGATCCAGGAAATGTGACAGCAGCCCTTGAGACCTTTATAGCGGTCATCGTCATCGCATGTCCTTGTGCGCTTGGTCTTGCTACACCGACCTCTATTATGGCAGGCAGCGGCCGTGCAGCTGAATCAGGGATTTTGTTTAAAGGCGGAGAGCATTTAGAGATAACCCAATCACTAGATACAGTAGTGCTAGATAAAACAGGGACTGTGACAAAAGGGGAGCCGAGTCTTACAGATGTGATTGCGTCTGCCAATTGGACAGAAGATAAGCTGCTTCAGTTAGCAGGATCGGCAGAACAGCAGTCAGAGCATCCACTTGCCAGAGCGATTACAGAAGGCATGAAGAACCGGGGTCTCCAAGCGGTCGAGGTAGAAGCTTTTCAAGCAGATCCTGGTCATGGAATTGAAGCAAGGGCTGCGGGACATGAGCTTTTGATTGGCACACGGAAGCTCTTAAAGAAACATCATATCAGCTGCGAAGCACTAGAAGCAGTTGTGACTGAGCTCGAAGAACAAGGAAAAACGGCGATGCTCATTGCCATTGACCGCGAGCCAGCAGGTATTGTCGCCGTTGCAGATACGATCAAATCGTCTTCTTCTCAAGCGGTCGCTCGTCTCAAAGAGCAAGGGATTCACGTCGTGATGATGACAGGAGATAACAAACGAACAGCAGAAGCGATTGCGAGTGAGGCAGGCATAGATCATGTGATCGCTGAAGTTCTTCCTGAGGAAAAAGCGGCTCATATTGCAGCGCTTCAGAAACAAGGAAAAAAAGTGGCGATGGTTGGAGACGGCATCAATGATGCCCCTGCCCTTGCAACAGCAAATATCGGGATGGCCGTCGGAACAGGTACAGATGTTGCCATGGAAGCGGCAGATATTACGCTCATGACAGGAGATCTCCATGCCATTGCAGATGCACTTGAATTTAGCAGAAAAACGATGAGAAACATTAAACAGAATCTATTTTGGGCGCTTGCTTACAATTGTATTGGTATACCGATCGCTGCATTTGGGTTCCTGGCACCATGGCTTGCAGGAGCGGCAATGGCCTTTAGTTCTGTATCGGTTGTGCTGAACGCACTAAGATTACAGCGATTGAAACCTGTCAGAGAGGGTGTAGCAAAATGAAGCTGAATGTCAAATGGGTGTGGACGGTGAGTGCTGTGATTTATGTAGCCTTTGTACTGATAGGTTATGCGATTTATGTCGAACTTTCCCCTCTTCAAGAGCCGCCAGCTGATCATATGCAACATGAGACTTCATCAGAAGCGAAGTCCTCGCATTCGGTGTCAGTCCTGCACTTCGGTGCTCGTCCTTTCTAGACTTCAATGGATTTCTATCACAAAGAGCTAAAATAATGTTCATTTTAGCTCTTCTCAACAACCTGAGACTTCGCCAAAAGCGAAGTCTCAGCGTGTAGACAAACCCTCGCATTCTTTGTCAGTCCTGCGCTCCGGTGCTCACGAATGTCAAATTCGCTCTGCTCCGGTGCTCGTCCTTCCTAGACTGCAAAGGTTTTCTATCACACTGAAAAGAAGACAAAGGGCTAAAATAAAGTTCATTTTAGCCCTTTGTCAATAATCTGAGACTTCGCCAAAAGCGAAGTCTTTTTTTAACAATTTTGTGGAAAAACCCACCTTTTAAAAGATTTTTCATAAAAAATTCACTTCTTTTTGTTCCTTTTTGTCGTTTTTTGTAGGTTCATCGTTAAGATGCGATTAAGCAACAAAGAAAGCGTTATCAAAAAAAGGGGGTCCACGTATGAAAAAGTTAGGGTTAGCTTCTCAAATACTCATCGCACTTGTCTTGGGTGTTGTCGTAGGAGCGCTGTTTTATCAAAATGAAACCGTTATTAATGTGTTAACGCCAATTGGCGATATATTCATCCACTTAATTAAAATGATCGTTCTTCCAATTGTTATTGCTGCATTGATTGTAGCTGTTGCAGGTGTAGGCGATATGAAAACCATCGGAAGACTCGGTGGGAAAACGATTCTTTACTTCGAAATTGTGACAACGATTGCATTAGCAGTTGGACTGCTTGCAGCAAACGTTTTCCATCCTGGTACAGGAATTGATATGAGCAACATGGAGAAAGGCGATATCTCTAAATATGAAGAGACATCTAAGTCTTCTGCCGAAAAAGCTAGTTTCTCTGAAACGATTGTGCATCTTGTGCCAACAAACGTGTTCCAATCCATTGCAGAAGGTGATCTATTACCAACAATCTTCTTTACAGTGTTATTCGGATTAGGAATTGCAGCAGTTGGAGACAAAGGAAAACCAGTGTTAGGATTTTTTGAGGGCATCCTCGAAGCGATGTTCTGGGTGACCAATAAAGTGATGAAGTTTGCACCATTTGGTGTATTCGCGCTCATCAGTGTGACGGTGATCAAATTCGGGGTCGGAGCGCTTCTCCCGCTAGGTAAACTGGTACTTGTCGTATACGGCACAATGGCATTCTTCGTGATTGTCGTACTTGGCATTATCGCAAAATTAGCTGGAACAAGCGTCTTTACACTATTTAGAGTGTTAAAAGAAGAAATCATTCTTGCATTCTCAACAGCAAGTTCAGAAGCTGTACTGCCTAGACTAATGGATAAAATGGAGAAGTTCGGCTGCCCGAAAGCGATCACGTCGTTCGTTATCCCAACAGGCTATACCTTTAACTTAGATGGAAGTGCCATCTATCAATCCATTGCCGCCATATTTGTTGCACAAATGTACGGCATGCCTCTTTCCATCTATGAGCAAATTACGTTACTATTAATCTTAATGCTCACATCAAAAGGAATGGCTGGTGTACCAGGTGCATCGATCGTTGTTGTCATCACAACACTTGGAGCAATGGGACTTCCACTTGAAGGACTTGCCTTCATCGTTGGGATCGACCGTATCCTTGACATGGTTCGTACAACTGTTAACGTATTTGGTAACTCACTTGCAGCCATTGTCATGTCTAAGTGGGAAAAAGTGTTTGATCAAGAGAAATCGAAGAAGTATATTGAGGAATTAAAACAACAAACAAAAGCAGCGTAAAAGGAGATCTTTTCAAATGACGAAGCTACAGGACAAGCAAGTTCGTATCGAACGAGACTTTCTAGGTGAAAAGGAAGTAGACACTCAAGCGTATTATGGAATTCAGACATTACGTGCAGTAGAGAACTTTCCAATTACTGGCTACCATGTTCATGAGGAACTCATCAAAGCATTAGGGATTGTCAAAAAGGCAGCCGCACTTGCAAATATGGATACAAAGCGACTATATGCTGGTCTTGGAGAAAAAATTGTTCAAGCCGCAGATGAAGTGATTGAAGGAAAATGGAACAATCAATTTATTGTCGATCCAATTCAAGGCGGGGCTGGCACTTCAATGAATATGAATGCCAATGAAGTCATTGCAAACAGAGCGCTTGAACTACTAGGAAAGGAAAAAGGCGCTTATACTGAGCTAAGTCCAAACACGCATGTGAACATGTCGCAGTCAACAAACGACGTTTTCCCAACAGCGATTCATATTTCAACATTGAATATGATTGAAAAACTACTTTATACGATGGAAAACATGCATCAAGTCATGACAGAAAAAGCGCAAGAATTCGATCATGTCATCAAAATGGGACGTACGCATCTTCAGGACGCTGTTCCAATCAGACTTGGTCAAGAGTTTAGTGCATATGCAAAGGTTCTTGCTCGTGATATTAAACGAATCAAGCAGTCTAGACAGCATTTATATGAAGTCAATATGGGCGCAACCGCAGTTGGAACAGGACTGAATGCTGATCCTAAATATATTCGCCAGGTAGTTGGCTATCTAGCTGACATTAGCGGATTGCCGTTAGTTGGAGCAGAAGATTTGGTCGATGCTACGCAAAATACAGATGCTTATACAGAAGTATCAGCTGCACTGAAAGTATGTATGATGAATATGTCCAAAATGGCAAACGATATTCGTTTGATGGCTTCAGGTCCTAGAGCAGGATTTGGTGAGTTGCACTTGCCGCCAAGACAGCCAGGTTCATCTATCATGCCAGGGAAAGTCAACCCAGTGATGCCTGAGGTCATGAACCAAGTGGCATTCCAAGTCATTGGAAATGACCACACGATCTGCCTTGCATCAGAGGCTGGTCAGCTTGAACTGAACGTCATGGAACCAGTTTTAATATTCAATTTACTACAGTCACTCAGCATGATGAAAAATGTATTTGAATCCTTTGTCGATAACTGCTTGCGTGACCTAAAAGCAGATGAATCGAGATTAAAAGAATATGTAGAAAAGAGTGCCGGTGTCATGACGGCGGTTAACCCGCACATTGGTTATGAAGCTGCTGCACGAATTGCGAGAGAAGCGATACTTACAGGCGTATCTGTACGTGAGCTTTGTCTGCAAAATGATGTGTTATCAGAGGAAGAGCTTGATATCATCTTAAATCCTTTTGAAATGACGAAACCAGGTATTGCTGGCGCATCACTTTTAGAAAAGGATCGTTTAGAAGATTAAGCGGCATCATGAGAAGCGCACACCGACAAATATCCGGTGTGCGTTTTTTCATGGACTGTTTGTTTTTCTGAAGCGCACATAGTATACTATCGTCAATTATTAGGGATGTGACTGCGTTTGAATCTACTGAAAAAATGGTTGAATACAGAGCCTTATTTAATTATCATGCTCATTGTTCTGACTCCGATTGGGGGAGAGCTGAAATTTTATCCATTTGAGGATAGCTTTCGGGTCAGCTTTGGAACCGTTGTCTTTTTCTTTATCCTGCTTCAAATGAAAAAATTCCCGGCGTGGGCAAGCGGCATCATTGCGGGGGGATCAGTGTTTGCATTCCGGGTGCTTCTTGATACTGCTGTGTCAGGCCACTTAGCGCTGGAAGAGGCCGTTTCTTTAAGATTTCCTTCCCTGCTGTATTACGTCGTCTATGGTACGCTTTTTTATGTATTACAGGTCAGACGTTTGCGTGATAAGCCTTGGCTGATTGGGGCGACAGGGATCATCATGGAACTATGCGCAAGTGTAGTTGAAATGATTGCACTCAGGGGAGCCATTGATGAAATTTTAACAGTGAGAACGCTGTTTCAACTATTTGTATTGGCGATTTTCAGAAGCTTTTTCGTATTGGCTTGTTATACGATGATTCGATTATACGAAGAACAGGCGAGAGAGCGCCAAATGAAGAAGGAAAAGGAACACCTGCTGATGCTGCTGTCAAATCTTTATACGGAATCTACATATTTTTATAAAACCCTTGCACATGCTGAGCACATTACAGCTACTTCCTATCAATTGTATCAATCACTGCATCATGCAAAGGATACGGAATCATTAGATTTAAAAAAACTCGGAAAAACAGCTTTGCAAATTGCAGGTGAGGTACACGAAATCAAAAAGGATAATCAGAGAATTTTTTCTGCCTTATCAAAACTGATTCATGAGGAAAACTTTCAGGAGTATGCAAGTCCTGCTCATATCGCTGGACTTGTGATTCGTATCCATGAAAATTATACGGAATCTCTTAAAAAACACATCGTTTTTCATTATGATGAAGAAGGACAACACCCTGCTTATCATGTGTATACCATTCTATCTTTATTAAATAACATTGTATCCAATGCCGTTGAAGCGATTCCAGTAAATGGAGAGGTATCACTATCCATTTCGCGGAAAGAGAATGATGTGATTTTTCAAATCAGTGACAACGGGCCAGGCATTAAAGAGCGTAACCATCATGTGATCTTTAAACCGGGCTTCACTTTAAAATACGACCAAGCCGGGAACCCATCAAGCGGCATCGGTCTTTCCTATGTGAAAGACACAGCCGAGAAGCTTGGCGGAAGTGTTGAAATGAAGAGTATCCCAAATCAACAAACGATGTTCACTTTAACGATACCAATTGATCAAGTCAGCAGAAAAGAGGGGAATGGGAGATGAGATTTTTTATTGTTGATGATGATGAAGCCGTTCGTTCTTCACTCACACAGCTCATTGAAGATGAAGAGCTTGGCATTGTGGCAGGGGAAGCAGAGGATGGTGCTGAAGTAACAGCGAGCTATTTAAATGATTTGCACATTGATATCTTGTGTATTGATCTTCTGATGCCGGAAAGGGACGGGCTTGAGACGATTCGAGCGATCAAGGATGAATTTCATGGGAAATATTTAATGCTGTCACAGGTAGAAACAAAGGAACTCATCGGCCAGGCATATACGCTCGGTGTCGAGTATTATGTGACAAAGCCGATCAATCGGGTAGAGGTCTTAAGTGTGCTCCACCTCATGATTGAACGTCTGCATTTAGAGCACTCAATTGAAAATATTCAGCATTCGCTCAAATCGGTCATGCAGTTCCAGCAGCGCGGACAGACCACGAAAACGAAGCAGCGTGGGAAAAGTCTTGCAGAGGCAGGTCAGTTTTTGCTGGCGGAGCTTGGGATTGTCGGCGAAAAAGGGTCTAAGGATTTACTAGATATGATTCTTTTCACAGATCAGTATTTAGCGTTACATGCCGATCAGCACGACTCTTTTCCTTCATTAAAAGTAATTTTCACTGGCATCACAGAGGATAAATTAAACGAACCTTTTACATCAGCAGACATCGCAAGAGAAGCAAAAGCAGCGGAACAGCGGGTAAGACGTGCGATCAACCAATCATTGAAACACATCGCCTCGCTCGGGTTAACCGATTTTTCTCACCCAACCTTTGAAAACTATGCATCAAAATTTTTCGATTTTACCATTGTGCGTAAGAAAATGAGTGAACTCACAAAAGAGAAAAGTGGAAGAGAAGAGCACACACGTATCAATGTGAAGAAATTTGTACAGGTGCTCTATTACGAGGCGAAACGTATTTTCATGGAAGATTAAATAAGACATGCTCTCTATAAGGAGAGCATGTCTTTTTTTGTGATGGATTGAAGATGCATCTGTAGCACGGAGCGCATGAGCTGTGGCGGTAAACGATGGGGCTGTACGATTCCATTCAATGCAAGCCCATTGATGACCGCATAAAGCCGCTCAGTTTCTAATAAAAGATCGAGATGATCTAGCAGTAGCTCATCCTCTTTCAATTTCATTAAGCAAAATTGAACGGTTTGAAAAAGCTCGTCATACATCTTTGCATTGAGCGGCTGTAAATCTGGTTCAGTCAGTGCCTTGACTGTAAAAGCCTGCCACACCTCCATTTCAAATATTCGTTCTTCGTCTAGTGGAAGAACCTGCTCCAATAAAGTGAATACATTTTCCTCTGTTGAACCGTTTAATGGAAGCTTAGCAATTCGCTCCTTCACTCTTTCCTGAATTAAATTCATGGAGAATAGAAATAATTCTTGCTGTGTGGAAAAATAATGACGCATAGAGCCGGCTGAAATGCCAGCTTCAACGGCTATTTTTCGTACAGAAGCGCTTTCCAATCCCTCTTGTTTAATCACTCTCATAGCAGCTTGAGCGACCTTTTGTTTTTGTTTATGGTGATCGACGATTTTTGGCATACCTTGATTTTAGCACAGCTATTGTTTTTTTAACACAGTTGTGTTATTTTTTATTTAATACAATCGTGTTAAAAAGGATGTGGGGAAATTGGTCGGTTTATTGATTGTGGCATGTGAAATTGGTTTTTGGCTGTTTATTCTTATGGGCTTAACACTGCGTTATGTGTTTAAACAGAAAAAATGGGGTGCTTTCTTTCTTGTCTGTACGCCGGTTTTAGATCTCATCCTTCTTGCGGCTACTTATATAGATTTAAAGCAAGGGGCTGTGGCGAACGTCATTCACGGGCTTGCGGCTGTTTATATTGGTGTGAGCCTTGCCTTTGGACATCAAATGGTGAAATGGGCGGATGCTAAGTTTGCTTATCGTTTTGCAGGAGGCCCTAAGCCGAAGGGAAAACCAAAGTACGGGAAGGAGCGGTCTTTGTATGAGATGGTGGGCTGGACGCGTCATTTCATCTCTTATGTCATCGGAGCGGGGCTGTTATATGGATTGACCTATCTCATCCAAGCACCAGAACGAACGGAATCTCTGATGCAGCTTGTCAGTGTGTGGGGGATGGTCTTAACCATTGATTTCATCATTAGCATCAGCTACGTCATTTGGCCGAAAAAACACCCGGAAAATATAGCAGGTTGACAAAAAAGACAGGCGGACTCATTCCACCTGTCTTTTTGCTATGAGGACAATCCTTTGTAAATGGTGTCAATATTCCATTTCATCATCTTATAGTAGCTGTCCCCATCTTCACCTTCTTTGCCAATAGAGTCCGTAAATACTTTCCCCTTAATCGGAACTCCGGTTTCCTCAGATAGGCTTTCAAGGCTGCGCTTATCTACACTTGTTTCAAGAAAAAGGGCAGGAACTTGATGGTCTTTAACAAAATGAATGATGCGCTTCATTTGTCCAGGAGTTCCTTCACTTTCTGTGTTGATCTCCCAAATGTAGCCGGCTTTCAGTCCATACGCATCCGCAAAATATTTGAATGCCCCTTCGCTTGTGACAAGGAGTTTTTTGTCTTTTGGGAGTTGATCAAACTTGTCTTTTGCTTCATCGTGAAGCGTTTGAAGTTTTTTGATATAGGTTTCAGCATTTTTCTCGTAATCCTCTTTATGCTCAGGATCTGCTTGAATGAGCGCATCTCTGGCATTTTGCGCATAAAGAATCCCATTCTCGACATTCAGCCATGCGTGTGGGTCCTGCTGGCTTTCAAGCCCTTTTGAAGACAAATGCTTCACTTTGACGCCTTTACTTAACTCGGCTACAGGTGCATCATCCCCGTCCTTGCCGCTCGATTCAAGCAGTTTTTGAAACCAGCCATTCCCTGTTTCAAGGTTCAAGCCATTAGATAGAACAAGGTCTGCATCCGTCGTATACTGAACATCCTTTGGCAGTGGGTCAAATTCATGTGGGTCTGTACCAATGGGAACAATGCTGTGAATAGAGACATGCTGTCCGCCTACTTCCTTCACAATGTCATAAAGAATGGAGTAGGTCGTGACAACTTTTAATGTACCGTCATCTTTTCCGGAACTTTTTTGCTGAGTAGAACAGCCTGCGATGACCAAAAGGGCAATACATACTGCGGTCAAACGGATTGCTAATACCTTCTTCATATATGTCCTCCTTTTACATAGACGCTTCCTTTTTTAACTGTGTTCGTTTTCGCTTCGATTTTAAGGATCTCCACAATATCCCTTGTTTCGGTGAAAAGATAAAGGCACTGCCGAATAATATGGTCGCGACCAGCACAATGGAAGCACCAGACGACAAGTTATACGTAAAGCTGAGCCCAAGTCCTACGACGGCTGAAACTGCTCCAAAAAAAGCAGATAAATAAATCATGATCCATAGCCGGTCTGTCAGTAAATAAGCGGTGGCAGCTGGTGTAATAAGCATTGCAACAACAAGAATAATACCTACAGTTTGCAGGGACGCCACGGTCACTAAGGTCAATAAGGTCATGAGGAAATAATGGATCATGCGATTCGGTAAACCGTAAACCGAAGAAATCACTGGATCAAATGAACTAATGAGCAGTTCTTTGTAGAAAACGATGACAGCCAGCAAAATGAAAATGCCGATGCCAAGCGTGATCCACATATCAGATGAACGAACGGCTAGTACGTTTCCAAACAAGATATGATATAAATCGCTGGAACTTTTCAAAAATGTAATCAAAATGATCCCAATGGAAAAAAAAGCAGTGAATACGATCCCGATGGCAGAATCATTTTTAATGCGGCTGTTTTGACTGACATATCCGATGCCGATGGCTGTCAGTACACCAGTTAGAACCGCACCAAAGAAAAAGTTAATGCCGAGCATATAAGAGATGGCGACACCTGGAAGTACAGCGTGTGAAATCGCATCTCCCATCAAAGCCATTCCCCGTAAAATGATGAAGCAGCCGATGACGCCGCAGATGATCCCTACCATAACGGATGTAAATAACGCTTTTTGTAAAAATGCATATTCAAAAAGTCCGGTTAAGAATTCCATTACGCGTCTCCTCCTGCTGATTTTAAAAATGGCAGCTGTGTTTCGTATGCTTGGAGCATGACCTCAGGACGAAGAATATCATGTACAGGCCCTGCTTTGACCAGCTTCTTATTTAGAAGAACGAGATGGCTGAAGTAATCATCGGCCTTACTTAAATCATGGTGGACGACCAGAATGGTTTTTCCTTCATCTCGTAATTCCTTCAAAATGCGGATCATCGTTTCTTCACTTGCCATATCAATTCCGACAAATGGTTCATCTAAACAAAAGAGCTGTGCGTTTTGAGCGAGTGCTCGCGCAAGGAAGACACGCTGCTGCTGACCGCCGGATAATTCCCCAATCTGTCTTTTGGCAAAGTCCTGCATCCCAACCTTTTCTAAGCAATGGTACGCATAGGCACGGTCTTCTTTTTTCGGTCGTTTGATCAATCCGAGCTTTGGGTATGTGCCAAGCAGTACGGTATCTAGCACATGGATAGGAAACGTCCAGTCTAGATCATTTCTTTGCGGTACATAGGCGATCTGTTTTCTCACTTGTTTAAAAGGTTGTTCAAAAAAACGAATGTCCCCTTGATCCTTTTCAATTAAATCTAAACAAGCTTTCAATAAAGTCGATTTACCAGCACCATTTGGACCAATGATTCCAGTCATCGTTCCTTCCTGTATGGAAAGAGAGACGTTTTCTAGTGCATCCTGTCCGTGGTATGAGACATACAGGCGGTCGATTGTTAAAGCATTTGACATCTCTTGCGGCCCCTTTCGATCATCAATTGCGTTTCCTAAAAATATATGCATACATTTAATAATTTTGACTAAAGGATGAAATGATTCTCTAACGCTAATTTGTTTCCTTGAGGAAACTTTTATCTTATTCTAATCGTATGTCCTTCTTTTGTAAAGAGAAATGCTGAATATTCCCATCAAGCGATCGTTTTTATGTTATGCAACGAAGAGGGGACATGAGCATGGATTATTGAAAATTCACGTGACATCCTTGAATACGAAAAATCTCAAACATTTGCTTATAAATGATTGACAGTTTGTAAGAACTCCTCATATAATAAGGGTAATTCAATATATGAATATGTGCTCATATATAATATCTACAGCAGCTGATAGGTTTAATTGAATCAGGGAAGGCTACTTATATAGAAAAAGGTGAGAACATGAAAAAGATGAAGGATGAATACGTATTAAGCGGTCTCGATTGTGGAAACTGTGCACGTAAAATTGAAACAGGCGTCAGCAAACTCGAAGGGGTTGAAGCCTGCTCAATTAATTTTGCGACGGGTACATTAACTGTGACACATGCTGATGCACAAGAAACGATGTCAAAGCGTATTGAAAAAACCGTTCAGTCCATTGAACCTCATGTGAGTGTATCACCAAAAGAAGAAGGACATCACCACGATCACGATCATGGAACAAAGAATTTAAAAACGATTGTACTGAAATTAATTGGTGGTGCAGTCATTGGAACAGCGGCTTATTTTATACCTGACAATGGCTTACTGAAGTTCATCATGTTTTTCGCCGCGTATTTACTAGTTGGCGGAGATGTTGTCTTGAAAGCACTGAAAAATATTGTGCGCGGTCAAGTATTTGATGAGAACTTCTTAATGACCATAGCCACAGTTGGTGCTTTTGTGATTCAGCAGTATCCTGAGGCACTGGCAGTCATGCTGTTTTACCAAATTGGAGAACTGTTCCAAGGGGCAGCTGTGAATCGCTCTAGAAAATCAATTAGCGAATTAATGAATATCCGTCCAGAATACGCAAACCTCAAAAAGGGGCAAGAAACAAAAAAGGTAAAGCCGGAAGAAGTCAAAGCGGGTGACCGTATTGTCGTCAAACCAGGTGAAAAAATTCCTTTAGATGGACGCGTGATAGACGGTTATTCTCTTGTGGATACCTCTGCACTAACTGGGGAGTCTGTTCCAAGAGATGTGGAAGCAGGAAAAGAAGTGCTTGCTGGATTTGTGAACCAAAACGGCATTCTTGAAATTGAAGTGCAAAAAGAGCTCAGTGAGTCAGCGGTTACGAAGATTTTGGATTTAGTCGAAAATGCAAGCAGCCGTAAAGCGCAGACAGAAAACTTTATCACAAAGTTCGCTAAATATTATACACCTGCTGTGGTCGTGCTAGCTTTATTGCTAGCCTTTGTACCACCGCTTCTCATCCCATCAGCTCAATTGTCTGATTGGGTGTACCGGGCACTTGTCTTCCTTGTCATTTCGTGTCCATGTGCTCTCGTTGTATCCATTCCATTAGGTTTCTTTGGCGGGATTGGTGCCGCATCAAAACGAGGTATTTTAGTGAAAGGCAGTAACTACTTAGAAGCCTTGAACTCTGTGCGCTATGCGGTGTTTGATAAAACAGGTACTTTGACAAAAGGGAACTTTACAGTCACTCATATCGAAGCAGCGAATGAGAAATGGTCAGAAGAGGAATTGCTTTCTTTTGCGGCACTGGCAGAAGCGCATTCTTCGCATCCGATTGCGGAATCGATTAAGGCGGCTTACGGGGCGTCTCTTGATGAGAGCCAGATCGAATCTTACGAGGATATTGCGGGTCATGGGATCAAAGCGACAATTCGCGGAGCTCATGTATTGGCAGGTAACCATCGCCTGATGGAACGAGAGGGCATTGCTTTTGAAAAAGAAAAACGAAGCGGAACGGTTGTGTATTTAGCAATAGACGGTGAGTTTGCGGGATCGATCTTGATTGCAGATGAAGTAAAAGACGATGCAGTTGAAGCGATATCTTCTCTAAAAGCTGCGGGCATTCAAACCGTGATGCTTACAGGGGATGCTGCGCAAGTAGGAAATGCAGTCGCACAGCAAATCGGCATTGACGAAGTTCACACTGAATTATTGCCACAGGATAAAGTCGCCAAAATCGAAGACATGTATGAGAAAAAAGCATCTCAAGACAAATTATTGTTTGTTGGTGACGGCATAAACGATACGCCGGTTTTGGCAAGAGCGGATATAGGTATTGCCATGGGTGGACTTGGTTCAGATGCAGCAGTTGAAGCGGCTGATATTGTGATTATGACAGATCAGCCATCGAAGGTAGCGGAAGCTATTGCTGTCGCTAAAAGAACGAGAGCCATCGTATGGCAGAATATTGCGTTTGCTCTTGGGGTGAAGGCCGTCTTCCTCATACTTGGTGCATTCGGTATTGCAACGATGTGGGAAGCCGTCTTCTCGGATGTTGGTGTTACTGTTCTGGCTGTTTTAAATGCGATGAGGGTCATGAAATAAAATTGTAAGGAAAAATTCATGAATAGCGTCTTTCATAATAGACCCCCTCTTGTTAAAATAGAAGAAGTTGGATAATGGCATTTTCTTGAGCTGTTATCCTTTTTCTTTGTGAAGGAATGAATGAAAAAGATAAGGTAGGTGCTTTTGTGAGTAAAAAAAATAATCAATCTTCATCCATCAAGTTTGCAGTTATATTAACCATCATTGCAGCTCTTCTCATCGGTATTTTCGTTGTGATCGGTAACAACAACAGCCAAGAAGCACAAACAGTCGACAGTAAGCCGTCTATTAAAGGACAGCCTGTCATGGGAGATCAAAAGGCAAAAGTGCAAGTTGTCGAGTTTGGGGACTACAAATGTCCATCATGTAAATCATTTGAGACAGACATTTTCCCAAAATTGAAAGCAGACTACATAGATAATGGCGATGTATCCTTCTCATTTATTAACTTACCACTGCCTGTTCATGGGGACGGTGCGGTATTAGCAGCACTGGCTTCTGAAGAAGTGTGGAAAGAAGATCCGAAAAACTTCTGGGCATTTCATGAAGCGGTCTACAACGCACAACCAGATAGTGAAGCAGAATGGGTAACGCCAGCAAAGCTCACCGAATTGGCGAAGAAGACAACGAAAATTGATACGGACAAGCTGAAAGATAACCTATCAAAGAAAACATATCAGCCACAGTTGAACACAGATGATCAGCTGGTGAATCAATACAAAGTAAATGCAACACCAACTATTTTCATTAACAATAAACAAGTCCAAAACTTTTATGACTATGATGAAATCAAAGAATTAATTGATCAAGAGCTGAAAGGGAAAAAATCATGAAGAATAAACTGATTTACTTATACAGCGCTTGGATCGTCTCGATTGTGGCAACGATGAGCAGCCTGTATTTAAGTGAAGTAAAGAAGTTTATTCCATGTGATATGTGCTGGTTTCAGCGCATTTTCATGTATCCGCTTGTGCTTTTACTTGGAATTGCTACATTCCGTGGCGATGTCAAAGTGAAGTACTACGTTCTCCCTTTGGCCGGGATTGGTGCTTGCTTTTCCATCTATCATTATATGGAACAAAAGATTCCAGGCTTTGCATCGATTCGTCCTTGTCTAAGCGGTATTCCTTGTTCCGTTGATTATCTGAACTGGTTTGGTTTTATCACCATTCCACTCTTAGCTCTCATTGCATTTATTCTGATCATCATTAGTATGCTGCTTTTAAATGCAAAAGAAGATTGAGGAGATAGCCTGCTTTTAAGCAGGCTATCAGCGTGTAGACAAACCCTCGCATTCTTTGTCAGTCCTGCGTGCTGGTGCTCACGAATGTCAAATTCGCTCCGCGCCAGTACTCGTTCTTCCTAGACTGCAAAGGTTTTCTATCACGCTGAAAAGAAGACAAAGGGCTAAAATCAAGTTCATTTTAGCCCTTTGTCAACAATCTGAGCCTGCTTTTAAGCAGGCTATTTTTTATTTTTGCAAAAAGGTAAAATTTAAAGAAAATTTGTATTGCTTTTCATTTGTGTCAGATATACATTAAGGGGAGAGTGTTAGATGATCAGACAATGGTAAGGAGATAAGCGGAAAATGGCATGGGAAGTGTTAAGTATTATTGGCATTGTGGCATTCGCCATTAGTGGTGCGATTGTCGCAATGGAAGAAGAGTACGATATTCTTGGTGTGTACATTTTAGGGATTGTCACAGCATTTGGCGGTGGAGCGATTCGGAATCTATTAATTGGTCTTCCGGTGTCTGCTTTATGGTCGCAGGGCAAAATGTTTACCATTGCCCTTGTATCCATTACGATCGTGTTTCTATTTCCAAAGCTTTTGCTCAAGCACTGGAGCACGTGGGGGAATTTCTCGGATGCGATCGGTTTAGCAGCGTTTGCGATTCAAGGTGCATTATTTGCTGTACAAAGAGAGCTCCCGCTCAGTGCGGTCATTGTGGCAGCCATTTTGACTGGAAGCGGCGGCGGCATTGTGCGTGATTTATTAGCAGGACGAAAGCCACTTGTGCTAAAAGCAGAGATTTACGCAGTATGGGCAGCCCTTGGAGGCTTACTCGTGGGACTCGGCTTAGCGCAAGGAGAGTTTGCTTTATATCTGCTGTTTGTCATCCTCGTTATATGCAGGGTTTGTTCCTACTTATTCAAATGGCGGCTTCCCGCTAGGTCTTATTTTTTAAATAAAGGGTAAAACGAAAAGAGGGCGATGGGTCGCTCTTTTTTTTATGTGTTATTCGAGCTTGATGTCAGCAGGTCAAGCTGTTTTCGTGTAAAATAAAAGTAGGTTCTTTATTCATCATTGGAACAATACATGAGATGAAAATGTTGTCATTTGACTGAATATGTAGATTCAGTCTTTTTTTGCCTAGATGGATTGTTATGTGTTGGTTTCGCTTTTTGCGGGATACTAAAGAAACGCTCATGACCGAACGGATGGATCAGAAAGAAATGAACACATCTTTGCATGTAAGCAAAACATGACGGAAAAAATGAAATGGGAGGGACATGTACTAGTGGAGATATTTTTGGCAGTGCTCGTACTACTAGCACTCATTGCATCATCTAATATTATCAATCGTTTTCTGCCCTTTATTCCAGTTCCATTAATCCAAGTGGGTTTAGGGATATTGGTCGCAGCTTTTCCTTCAGGTTTACATATTTCTTTAAATCCTGAGCTATTCTTCGTTTTATTCATTGCACCGCTGTTATTTAATGATGGGAAGCGTACCCCAAGGGACGAGCTGTGGAAATTAAGAGCACCCATTCTTCTATTAGCTTTAGGGCTCGTATTTGCGACAGTTATTGTCGCAGGATATACCATCCATTGGATGATTCCAAGCATACCACTTCCAGCTGCATTTGCGCTTGCAGCGATTTTATCACCGACAGATGTCGTTGCTGTAAGTGCCCTTTCCAGCCGTGTGAATATGCCGAAGGGGATCATGAGACTGCTGGAAGGCGAAGGCCTGATGAACGATGCGTCAGGACTTGTTGCCTTTAAATTTGCTATTGCTGCAACGGTTACAGGGGCATTTTCCATTGCAGAGGCATCCTTTAGTTTTGTTCTTATTGCTGCTGGCGGATTATTGACCGGATTTATTCTGTCGTTTTTTATCATTCGTTTCCGCTATTTTCTCCGCCGTTTAGGCATGGACGATGTCACAATGCACATCATCCTGCAAATCCTCACGCCGTTTGTGATTTATTTAGCAGCGGAAGAAATTGGCGTATCCGGCATTTTAGCCGTTGTTGCCGGTGGTGTGACACATGCCATCGAGCAAGACCGAATGGAAGCGAATTTAGCAAAACTGCAAATTGCTTCTTCAAACACTTGGAATATTATTTTATTTATTTTAAATGGCCTTGTTTTCGTTTTACTTGGGTTACAAATTCCTGATGTATCGACTGTCATTTTCCAAGATGAAGCCTTTAATAATATGCAGGTCATCAGTTACATTTTAATCATTACATTCTGTCTGATGATTCTCAGATTCCTATGGGTATGGCTGTTCTGGGCAGGAAACTGGAGTGTATCGAAAAAGAAGAGCGCGAAAAAACCGAAGCTGCGTGCTTCTATGCTGATGACATTCTCTGGTGTTCGTGGTGCTGTTACATTAGCAGGTGCTTTCTCCATCCCATTTACGCTTGCAGACGGATCACCTTTTCCTGAGCGCCATTTAATTATTTTCCTCGCAGCAGGCGTCATTTTATGTACACTCATTTTAGCGAGTGTCTTGCTGCCTATTTTATCGGAGAAAAAAGATAAGCAAGTGGATGTGGACTTAGATACAAAGATTCAGCACGCAAAACGGAAGCTGCTGAGAAGTGCCATTAAAACCCTAAAAGAAGGAATGAATGAAGACAATCGAGAAGTCTCCCTTGCACTCATCAATGATTACCGAATGAAGCTACGAAATATTCAGCGGGAACCGTACCAGTTTGGGATGAGAAAACAAGAGAGAAAAATCAGACTGCACGGCATTAAAGCAGAACAGATGAAACTTCAGCAGTTGATTGAGGAAGAGAAAATCGACAAAGAAGAAGCATATGAGCTGCAAGAGAGATTTCATGAGCTGGAAATGCTCTATTCCAACTCCTTTAAAATTCGTTTCTCAAAAGTGAAGTTTCTGCGCTTACTACAATGGCTTCAACTATGGCGTCCGCATCAGCGTATTTCAAGCGGCATATTAGAAAACGAGGAATCGTATAAACAAATCCGTAAGAAAACGGCTGAAGCTGCGGTGGATTCTATTAAGCACCATATGACCGAAGACAATCAACAAACGTGTCATCAAGTCATTGGGTTTTACAATCAAGTGATATTCCGCTGTGAACATGGTCCTTCTTTCTTCCAGCAAAAGGATCGTACGTTTGACCGGAAGAAGAAAGAGCTTAACTTCCAAGCCGTACAGACGATTCGTAATGAAATCCAAACTTTATATGAAAATGGCGAAATCAATCGTGATATTGCCCATCATTTAAGAGAATATATCAACGACATGGAAGCAGTCTTACTGACCAATACATGATGTTGTCATCTTCTCCCCTATGTTTTATGATGAAAAAAAGAGACGAGCAGGGGGAGAGCCAGGATGACATATTACGGAGCGATTGAAGCTGGGGGAACAAAGTTCTGTTGTGCCATTGGCAATGAACATGGTGATATCATAGAGGAATTGACCATTCCAACAGAGCACCCGGAAAAAACCATCCAATCACTTATTCCATTTTTTCAGCAACATGAAATAGCAGCATTAGGGGTCGGTTCCTTTGGACCGATTTGTGTTCAGAAAGACGATCCTTCTTACGGTTACATCATGAATACGCCGAAAGTGGAATGGAAGCATTACCCGTTGATACCTGAGCTGGAGAAACAATTAGGCGTACCGGTGTCCTTTACGACAGATGTCAATGCCGCAGCATTAGGTGAACTGACAAAAGGGGCCGCCAAAGGGCTAAGCAGCTGTCTGTATATCACGGTCGGTACGGGGATTGGTGCCGGGGCTGTTGTGAAAAATGAACTTCTCCACGGTCACTCACATCCAGAAATGGGACACATCCTGGTCAGGCAGCATGAATCAGATCAGTTCGCAGGTGTCTGCCCAGCGCATGGTACTTGCTTAGAAGGACTGGCGGCAGGTCCAGCTATTGAGGCAAGGTGGGGAAAGCCGGCTAAAGAGCTTACCGAAGAAGAAGCAGTTTGGTCTCTTGAAGCAGATTATTTAGCACAGGCATTAATGCAATACACGCTGATATTAAGCCCAGAACGCATTATAATGGGTGGAGGCGTCATGAAGCAAAAACAGCTATTTCCGCTCATTCGAGAGAAGCTGGCTGCGTATGTCAATGATTATGTCGACATGCCGCCGCTTGATACATACATTGTCTCTCCTGGACTTGAGGACAAGGCAGGTATGACAGGTGCTTTGCTGTTAGCGATTGAAGCGAAGAGAAACGCCTGATAATAGAGTTTTCAAACGCAACATGAGATAATGAAAAAGATGGAATCTATGAAAAGGTGGTTGTTAACATGGTCAAAAGCTTGAATGATACCGTAACACTAAATAACGGAGTAGAAATGCCATGGTTTGGTTTAGGTGTATTCAAAGTGGAGGACGGCAACCAAGTGGTTGATGCCGTCAAAGCAGCCATACGAAACGGTTATCGCAGCATTGATACGGCTGCCGTTTATAAAAACGAGACAGGCGTAGGGAAAGCCATTAAAGAATCTGGCGTCAAAAGAGAAGAATTGTTCATTACGTCAAAAGTATGGAACACAGATCAAGGATATGACAAAGCACTCGCTGCATTCGATGCAAGCTTAAACCGGCTCGGTCTTGATTACTTAGACCTCTATTTGATTCATTGGCCTGGACCAAATGCAGATACATTTAAAGAGACATGGCGTGCGCTTGAGAAGCTTTATAAAGATGGAAAAGTAAGAGCGATTGGTGTCAGCAACTTCTACGTGCAGCATTTAGAAGAGCTGTTAAAAGATGCAGAGGTTGTTCCAGCGGTGAACCAAGTAGAGTTTCATCCAAAACTGACACTTGTCGAATTACGACAATATGCGAAAGAAAAAGGCATTCAAATTGAAGCATGGTCTCCGCTGATGCAAGGAAAGCTTTTGGATCATGACGTATTAAAGGAAATTGCAGCACAATACAACAAATCTGTGGCTCAAGTGATCTTGCGTTGGGATCTGCAAAGCGGCGTTGTCACTATTCCAAAATCAATCAATGAAGATCGCATTAAACAAAATGCCGACATTTTTGACTTCGAGCTTTCACAAGAAGACATGGAAAAAATCAATGCACTTAATAATAACGAACGTGTCGGGTCTAATCCAGAAACGATGACGGTTGGGTTTGAATAAATATAAAATCCCCTTTGCGTGTAGACAAACCCTCGCATATTTTGTCAGTGAGTACTGGTGCTTCCTAGACTAGCAAAGGTTTTCTATCACGCTGAAAAGAAGACAAAGGGCTAAAATCAAGTTCATTTTAGCCCTTTGTCAACAATCTGAATCCCCTTTCTCTCTTTGAGAAGGGGATTTTTTAATTCATGCTTCGGCGCACAGCCAACAGCATGAGGAAAGACAGGATCACAATACAAATGGTCCAAGCCCATGCAAGTTCCATTCGTCCAGAATCAATCGCCACATAGATGGCTGTTGGGAGGGTTTGCGTTTTCCCAGGAATGTTGCCAGCGAACATTAAAGTCGCTCCAAATTCTCCTAACGCCCTTGCAAAACTTAGAACCGCACCAGAGAGAAGAGATGGCAGTGCGAGTGGGACGGTAATATAGGCAAAGACCTGGAAAGAATGCGCACCATCAACTTTTGCAGCACCTTCAATGTCTGACTCAATCGTAGAAAAACCAGCTTTCGCTGATTGATACATGAGCGGGAATGCGACAACTGTCGATGCAATGACTGCTGCCCAATAAGTGAAGATGACAGGCTGATGGAAGATCCATTCAATCGCTTGTCCAATCACACTGTTCTTCCCGAACGCAACGAGCAGCAGAAATCCTACGACCGTTGGCGGAAGGACAAGCGGCATCATGAGGAGCGTTTCCACGATCATTTTCCCTTTGAAAGATGTACGCGCCATCCAAAAACCAATGGACGTTCCTAAAACGACAGCCAATAATCCGCTGAAAGCAGCCACTTGTACGGACAGCCAGATAGGTGAAAGAAAATCTTCGGTCAGCATCGGCATTATTTCACTTGAAAGCCGTACTTTTTAAAAATCGCTGCGGCTGGATCTGATTGGAGATATTGAAAAAATGCTTTCGCCTCTTTCATGTGATCGGTCTGTTTTACAATGCCAACAGGATAAATGATGGGGGAATGCATGTCTTGATTTGCCTCATCTACTATCTTTACTTTGCGAGAAACGAGCGCATCCGTCTTATACACGACACCAGCTTCCACATTTCCTGTTTCGACATAGTTTAATACTTGACGAACATCCTTGCCATAGACAGCGTTCTGTTTCACTTGGTCCCATATATTCAGTTTTGTGAAAATCTCTTTTGCATATGTACCAGCAGGAACAGATTCAGGTGTGCCAAGCGCTAACTTTCCTTTTATGTGATCAACATCGCGAAAGGTTTTGATAGAAGAGGAACCATCTTTTGGCACGATGAGGACAAGCTCATTTTGTATGGCATCCTTTGTATGGTCCTGATCGATGTCGCCAGATTGAACAAGATCATCAAAAGGCTCTTCAGCTGCTGAGAAGAAGAGATCCGCTTTTGCTCCTTGAGCGATTTGCTGTTTCAATGCGCCGGATGATCCGAAATTATTCGTGAGTGTCACGCTTGGATGATCATCTTCATAGGCAGATTCAATCTCTTTCAAAGCATCCTGCAGGCTTGCCGCCGCTGAAATCACAAGTTCTGTCTTTTTGCTTTGATCTGGTGACGTCGACTCCGTTTGACATCCAGTCAGGAGCAAACAGATGGCGACGAAGGTTAAGAATAAATATTTCATGATCACACCTCTTTATCATTCAACATCATGTGTATCCTTTATTATAATCAAACTTATTTGACCATTCATAGGCTTTCAGGAAAAGAGAAAAGAAAAAGCCGCCAGAGGGCAGCTTTTAATGCTGATAAAAACGTAGTAAGTTCCCGTTGATCACTTTATCTGATAGAGATAGCTCTTTATTGGCTTTTTCTATATAGGGCTGGCATACTTCATCTTCTTCAACAGGTTGTTTTGTTTTTTGATCATAGCACGTGTTCTTTGTATAAAGATAATCATCTGTAATAAAGTTTCCATTTCTCAGCACAGCGAACGGTGTCCGCTCATTGGAGAAAAGGTCATTTCCAAATTGAATGGCATCTTTTGATTCAATGCCGAGTAAATGAAGAAGTGTCGGTTTGACATCCATTTGACCGGCTGTTTCAGAAATGGTTTGAGGGGCCTCGTCTGTCACCCCAGGAATATAAATCAAAAAAGGGACCCGCTGCAGTTTAACCGCATCAAACGGTGTGATTTCATCCTGCTTCAGCAGCTCTGCCATTGCCTCATGATGTGCTTCTGAAATGCCATAGTGGTCTCCCATCAGGACAAACATTGTATTTTCATATAGTCCTTCTTCTTTCATTCGTTCAAAGAACCTTTTGATGGCTTCATCTTGATAGCGGACGGTGGTCACATAGCGGTTTAAAATGGTGCTAGTCGAATCGTATTCATCAATGAACTGATCCTTTGGATCAATTTCAAATGGGAAGTGATTGGTTAAGGTAATAAACGTGCTGTAATAAGGCGCCTTCAGCTTTTTTAAATAATCAATGGATTGGTCAAAAAAGTCGATATCCTTTAAGCCCCAGCCAGTCGAATTCTGTTCATTGACATCAAATGAATCGACATCATAAAAGCGGTCAATCCCAAGAGATTCATACATCACATCACGATTCCAGAACGTTTTATTATTCGCATGAAATTGGACGGATTGATAATTCTCTTTTTTCAATTGCTTGTACAGTGTGTCATATTCGTTGTCACTCGCTGTGAAAAAGACAGCGCCACTGCTAGATGGATAGAGGGAGTTTGCGACGATAAACTCTGAGTCCGACGTTTTGCCTTGCTCTGTCTGCTGATAAAATTCATCAAAATAGAAGCTTTTTTTGGCAAGTTGATTTAAAAATGGTGTGATATATTGTCCATTCACCTTTTGATTCATGACAAATTGCTGCGTTGATTCAAGTGAAATGAACACGACATTTTTGCCTTTAGCAAGTCCAAAGTAGTCTTCATTTGGAGCACTGTAATCAGCTTTTGTGTAGTTTGCCACTGTTGAAAGTGTATCTTCGTCAGCAAAGGCTTTTTGTCCAATTCGTGCTGTTTGAGCGGCACCGTCGTACAAATGGAATTGAAACAGCCCAAGGTTTCGTACAATGACTTCTCGATCATATGAGCTTGTCAAAAATCGAGGGTGGTCCATCAAAGATGAGCTGACATGGAACAATAGCAAGCTGCAGCAAACCACATAGTATGTTTTGATCGTCTTAAAAGACGCTTTTGGTGATAGCGGTTTTCGTTTTAAGAGCCATGCCAGCACTACAAAATCAATCAGCATGAGTATAAATAGCGGATGAAACAATTCAGTCATACTGCTACCCATATCTCCCATGTTCTTTGCTTGAAATAAGACAGGAATGGTAATGAAATCAATATAAAAACCGTAAAAGATCGTATTGGATATCAAAATGGCTGTCAAAATAAAATTTGTGGTCAATAAAAAGACCTTTTGTTTCGTTTCATTTAAGAAAAGAGCAATCCCAAACAAAGGGAGCAAAAAGCTAAGTGGATTGATCAAAAGCAGCCATTCGTGAAACAGATTGGCCGTTCGTATATGAAATCCGAATTGATAAATGATGTATGTTTTCATCCACATAAAGAGGATGGAGTACACTAAAAACCAGTGATTTTTGAAAAACGCTTTCATTTATGTAACTCCTCACCATTCTGTATTCAGCTGCAAGGCAAAAACACTTATCTTAAAACTACTAAAAAAATGAGGAATGATCAATTCATATCCTGCTTTTTTGCAAAACTCTTTTTTCTTTTTCTAAAACGGCAAAGGGATGGATATTCCGCAAATGACAGCCATGTAATAGCAGGTGACAATGGTCAGAGCAGCTAGTACGACTTGTTCTCCTGTGCTGCCTGTTTTGACATAAAAGGGGAGACGTACTTTCATGGTTGCAGGGAACAAAAGTTTAATACCGTTCACTGTGCCTGCATCAAGGATGAGGTGGCTTGCCATCCCAACTAGTAACCCGGTACTGAGGCTGTCATTTGGAATGTATGTTGTCGCAATAAAATAAATGATCAGCAGAAATAATAAACTATGTGTAAAGGTGCGGTGCCCGAACACACTACTGATCAGTGTGGAAAGGAGCGGGAATTTCCTGCCGATTTTGCTTTTCGTATGACATAGATCTGGGATGAGGGCACCTACTGATCCAGCAGCAGCCATCGTCACTGGTTCGAATCCGTAATAATAGGCGACGGCTGTGGAGGCGGCAATTCCGCCCATAATATGTGTTTTTCCTGTCATGATGCGTACTCCTGTTCTGTTTTTTGTTCAAGTACTCACTATATCAAGGGTGAATCCATTCAGCAAGGCTTATTTCTAAAGAAAAATGGGATAAAATAGTTGGCTGTTTGGAAAAACATTCTATAATAAGAAGGAAGTCATGTTGACACTAACGATAAGGATGCGATTCGGATGAGTAATGCAGACATTTTAAAAGAAATTGTTCTTGTACATTATGAAGTCAGCCGTAAATTAAACCGCAAGTTACTTGAGTTAGAAAAAGACATCACGCCTCCACAGATATATGCTCTTTCTATATTGATACAAGGAAAAGTATCACATGCTGAAGAGCTCAAACAAAGACTCTCTCTCAACCCAGGTGCCGCTTCCATTGCCCTCAATAAATTATGTGAGCAAGGCTACATTCAGAGAGAAAGGGACAAGGACGATCATTCCCTTGTCCGGCTAGAAGCCACGGAAAAAGGGCTGGCTATTTACGAAAAGCATACACGTCTTTTTGGAAAGGTGATTCAGCATATGATGTCAGACTTCACAGAGGAAGACTTAAAGACCTTTCTAACGTATTTGCAAAAAATGAGACAGACCTTTCACGATGAATGAACCGCTGCTCTTTGTATAATGCTGAGCGCTGTAGCACAAATTAAACAGGCAAAGGCATTTTATGAAAAGGGAGGGAAATAGCGATGTCATTTTTCCAAAAGGATAAAAAGGCGAAAAGCGAGAAAGACCATCAGCAGGTCGATCAGCTGTTAGAAGAAGCAAGTAAAGAACTAGCAGGCGATCCGCTTCAAGAAGCTGTCCAAAAGAAGAAAAACAACCATCAATAAGCTGACATAAAGGCGGAGAATCATTTCTCTGCCTTTTTTCTATGTTTTACCCTTTGACAGATATGAGAATGTTTGATAACCTTCGTGTAGTAAAAATGAATAGAAATCCTCACGCTATGTCTCAGTGAGGTAGAGGTTGCGCGGATGATGAGTCACTCATGGGAGAGATGGAATCGTTGATCATGAGAAAAAAGGCATCAGCGCCGAAGTGTAGAGAGAGCTCCAACTTTCTTTATGCTGGGTCTGCATTGAACAAATGCAGGACTGCCACGTCTTTGAAGCGTGGAGGGCTATCCGGAGATCAAGGTGTATGTTTTGAAAAGCATGGACTTTTGTTCAGGCTTTTTTTTATGTTCTGATTGTCTAAGAAAAGGGTATGCTGGTAAGAAAGTGACCCAACATGAACATAAAGAATGCAAGTCATTGCTTCACAAATATATCAATGAAGATACTGCCGGGTCTGGTCCAAAGTGAATATAACGGAGGTACGAAAATGGAACAGACAAAAAAATGGGGTTTTTGGTTATTGACGGCTTTTGTCGTCGGAAATATGGTAGGTTCAGGCATCTTTATGCTGCCTAGTACACTTGCCCAGCATGCAAGTCCTTTAGGTGTGACGATGGCATGGCTTGTCACAGGTGGCGGCGTACTGATGATTGCCTTTGTGTTTGGACATTTGTCCATTCATAAACCGCAGCTAACAGCTGGACCACAAAGCTATGCAAGAGCGCTTTTTAAAGATCCGAAAAAAGGAAAAGCAGCCGGTTTTACAATGGTTTGGGGATATTGGGTGGCAAGCTGGATTAGTAATGTCGCCATTATCACAAGCCTAGCTGGTTATTTAACAACCTTTTTCCCAATTTTAACCGTGAAAACGGAGGTCTTTACTTTTGGAAAAGAAGCGATCACACTTGGTCAGCTCACAACGTTTATCGTATGTACACTCCTTCTATGGGGGACTCATACGATTTTAATTACAAGCTTAAGCGCAGCAAGTAAGCTGAACTTTATTACGACCTTTTCAAAGGTGCTTGGATTCGTCCTTTTTATTGTCGCAGGCTTATTTGCATTCCAAACCGCATTATTTGAACATTATTACTTCCCTGTTGAAGCAGCAAGTGGTGAAGGAGTGCTCGGACTTGGAGGCCAAATTCATCATGCGGCCATTTCCACACTATGGGCATTTATCGGCATCGAATCTGCTGTCATTTTATCAGGAAGAGCTTCCTCGCAGCGTGATGTCAAACGTGCGACGATTACAGGACTTTTAATTGCACTGTCTATTTATATGATTATTACCTTGATTACAATGGGCGTTCTGCCGCATGATCAATTGCAAGGTTCTGATAAACCATTCGTAGACGTGCTTCAGCTCATTATCGGACCGGCTGGCGGAATTGTCATGGCACTTCTTGCGATCATTTGTTTATTTGGTTCGATGCTTGGCTGGATTTTGCTTGGTTCTGAAGTCCCTTATCAAGCAGCAAAGGCTGGCGATTTCCCAGCAGTGTTTGCAAAAACAAACAAAAAAGGCAGTCCTGTTTTTGCTTTGACTGTCACAAATATCATGTCACAGCTGTTTATTTTCTCAGTCATGTCACGTACGATTAATGAAGCCTTTACTTTCTTAACAACATCAGCGACACTTGCGTATCTCATTCCGTATATCGTGTCGTCGATCTACAGCTTTAAGGTCATCATGCAAGGTGACACATATGAGCTCCAAAAAGGAAATCGGACAAGAGACGGGATCATTGCGCTTGTGGCCATGGGGTATTCCGCTTGGGTCATTATTTCAGGCACAGCTGATTTAAAAACATTTGGTCTTGGTATTGGATTGTTCTTAGTTGGCATTTTACTATACCCATTCATGTCCAAAAAATTTGCCAAAGGTACAGTCTAAGAAATACGTTTCTCCAATGCTGGAGAAACGTATTTTTTTATGAGGCAGATGTTAATCGATCCACAATAAATTCGAGCTGACCTTCTAGTGACACAGGGTCATTAAAGAAGTAACCGACTGTATCTGTTTCAAATACGCGTTTGTTTTGGACAGCAGGAAGTGATGCCCAGATGCTGCTTTTATACACTTGATCGCCATTACTTTTTGAACCGCTCCATGGGCTTGTGAAAATATAATCACCTGCAAATTCTGGAAGCTTTTCAAGAGAAATGTTTGCATAACCGACACCACTGTCGATGGCTTCTTTTTGGACGGCCTTCGGGGCTTTTAATTTCAGCTCGTCATAAATGATTTCACCACCGCGTGCAAAAGTGTTACCGAAAATGTAAATGCCCTTATCGAATGGTGATACGATCGAAACGGTTTTGTTTCCTACAGCTTTTGTTACTTTTGGTTTCACTTCAGCAATTTTGGCATCCCATTTTGTGATCCAATCCGTTGCTTTTTTTGATGTGCCTGTCATTTTACCGAATTCTTTTAGCTGGTCTTTAAACGAATATTGATTGTATTGAATGGCAACTGTAGGTGCAATTTTTTTGTATTGATCAAATTTCTCATCTTCTCCCCAAGCAATGATCATATCTGGCTTCAAAGAGGCTACTTTCTCAACAGAGGGAGATTTTCCAATATTCTTCACTCCATCTGTTTTTCCTTTATAGAAAGGGTTTTTAAAGATGGGCGCAGTGGCAGCAATTGGGGTTTTGCCGAGTGTGACGAGATCCCCGTAATAGCTTTCCGCCAGAAGCACAATTCGTTGTGGGTTTTGAGGCAGTTTCACTTCACCCTTTACATCTTGATAGGTGATCGTGTCATTTTTTTTGGCTCCCGATTCTTTATTGGAAGTGCTGCCGCAAGCAGCAGTAAAAATCATAAGGGTCATGAAGGAAATCAAAAGAAGTCCAGTTCGTTTTTTCACAAAAGTTCGCTCCTATTCAATTGTTTATGATAATGATTCTCATTCGCGATTATATCTTAACATGATAGAAGAAAAAATGCATCGGCTATTTTATGACCAAAATGAAAATGGTGAAATTCTCCCGGTTTTTTGATGAAAATAAAGAAATTTATCAGAACAAGGATTTCAAAACGTGAAGAAAGTGATATACTAGACTCCGAGATTGATAATCATTATCACTAATAACGAATAGATATGAACGGAAAGGAAGAGACTGGTTTTGGGCTCACAATCGAATAAACAGCTGTCAGCTAAAGGTGATGCGATAGATATTGTGACAAAGCCTTTTGGTACAGCAGCTGTTGTCATCATAGGAATCATTGCTTTAGCATTTGGTCTTTTTTTATCAGTATCGCTAGGAGCGGCAAACATTCATTTACACACGGTATGGGAAGCCGTCTTTCATTTTGATTCACAACAAACCTCACATCAAATCATTAGGGAACTAAGGCTACCGCGTACAGTTGGTGCCGCACTTGTCGGTGCCTTTTTAGCAGTATCGGGTGCCATCATGCAAGGCATGACAAGAAATGCGCTTGCGTCTCCTGAAATCATGGGTGTGACAAATGGCTCTGCATTTGCGATTGCCATTGCGTTTGCTTTTTTCCCAGGCCAATCTTCTTTTACATTAATTCTTTGGTCATTTTTGGGTGCAGCACTTGGCGCCTCTATTGTATTTGGGGTTGGAACCCTTTCAAAAGGAGGACTTACTCCTGTGAAGCTCGCATTAGCCGGTACGGCTGTTGGTGCACTTTTAAGCTCAATTTCCTCAGCGATTGCCATTCGATTTGACGTTGCGCAAGATATGAGTTTTTGGTACGCAGGCGGCGTGGCTGGTGTGAATTGGAGCAATATTAAGATCATCATTCCAGTTGCGGCTGTAGGACTGATCATCGCAATGATTCTTGCCCGCTCCATCACGGTTTTAAGCTTAGGTGATGAATTAGCAAAAGGGCTTGGACAATATACACGAACAGTCAAGGTACTTGGCATATTGGTCGTGATCCTTTTAACAGGTGCAGCCGTGTCAGTTGCAGGTTCTATTGGCTTTATCGGGCTTGTGATTCCTCATGTTACGCGTTTCTTGGTCGGCGTTGACTATCGCTGGATTATCCCTTGCTCAGCTATTTTAGGGGCTATTTTGCTCATTTATGCAGACATTGCGGCAAGGCTTGTCAATGCGCCGTTTGAAACGCCAGTTGGTGCCATTACAGCCATTATAGGCGTTCCTTTCTTCTTATATTTAGCGAGACGTGAAAGGAGCGGAATTTAAATGGAAATGGTGCAGCAGGCAAAGAAAAAGAAATACAAACGAACGATGGTCATGATCTTTTTAGCGATCGTGGCTGTGTTCCTGATTAGTTTAAATACCGGAGAGATACGGATTTCTCCGATGGATACATTCAAAACATTTTTTGGACTCGGAAGTGAAATGGATGAACTTGTATTATTCGAGTTCAGACTTCCGAGGATGGTCATCGCTTTACTTGTTGGCGCTTCTATCGCTGTATCAGGTGCCATTTGGCAAGGTGTTTCTCAAAATGGTTTAGCTGATCCCGGCATTCTAGGTGTAAATGCGGGTGCAGGTTTTGCGGTTGTTTTGTTTATCTTTGCCTTTCAGGGTTCGATGTCGAACTTAGGTGATTTTACGATATTTGTACTGCCGCTTTTCGCTTTCGCAGGGGCAGCCTTTGCTGCATTTCTCATTTATGTGCTAGCGTGGAAAAAGGGCATTACGCCTGTTCGATTGATTTTAACTGGTATTGGGATCAATGCTGCATTTTCGGCAGCGATTGTGGTTATTCAATTAAAGATGAGCCCAAATGATTTTAACCAAGCCATTGTGTGGCTGTCAGGAAGTATTTGGGGCTCAAGTTGGACATATGTCTTATCAGTCGTGCCGTGGATGCTGATTTTTCTTGTATTAGCGATGGTGAGGGCACGCTACTTAAATATCATGAATTTGGGTGATCAGATATCTTATGGCTTAGGGATTTCAGTTCATAAAGAAAGAAGTTTTCTCATGCTGATTGCAGTTGCATTAGCCGGTGCAAGTGTCGCTGTTGCAGGGAGTATATCGTTCCTAGGGTTAGCGGCACCACACCTCGCAAGAAAGCTTGTTGGACCGAAACATCAAGGAATGATACCAGCGTCCGCTATGATTGGTGCACTGCTGTTATTACTTGCAGATACACTTGGGCGTGTCATACTTGCTCCATCAGAGGTGCCCGTTGGACTTGTCGTTTCTGCTTTAGGCGCACCTTACTTCATTTACTTATTGATGAAAACGAACTAATGAGGAAGGAGAGTATAACAGATGAATTCACTAGAAACAGAAAAGCTTTGTATTGGCTATCATGACCGTTTGATTGTAGACGATTTAAATATCAGCATCCCAAAAGGCAAGGTGACGACATTAATTGGACCGAATGGGTGCGGGAAGTCAACGATTTTAAAAACAATGTCTCGTATTATGAAGTCCCATCAAGGTGCTGTTTATTTAAATGGCCAGGCGATCCATCAAACACCAACAAAAGAAATTTCAAAACAAATGGCCATTTTACCGCAGACGCCTGAGGCACCAAGTGGTCTGACCGTTTATGAGCTTGTGTCATATGGACGTTTCCCGCATCAAAATGGATTTGGCCGTTTATCAAATGAGGACAAACGAATCATCAGATGGGCACTTGAGGAGACGGGAATGATTGCATTTCATGACCGGCCAATTGAAGCACTCTCCGGTGGACAGCGTCAGCGGGTATGGATTGCGATGGCACTCGCTCAGGAAACAGAGCTGCTTTTATTAGACGAACCAACGACGTATTTAGATCTTGCTCATCAGCTGGAGATCCTTCAGCTGTTAGAACGCTTAAACAGAGAGCAGGGCAGAACGGTGCTGATGGTGATTCATGACCTGAATCATGCTGCACGCTTTTCACATTACATGATTGCCCTCAATCAAGGGAAAGTCATTAAAGAGGGTACGCCTCATGAGGTCATGACAAAAGAGGTGCTCAGTCAGGTGTTCCACATCGATGCAGAAATTGTGCTTGATCCGAGAACGAATAAGCCGATCTGTTTAACATATGACTTAATGAATCATGAAAGAAAGCTTGAAGCTGTGAACGGATAATAGATGGACAAAAAACTCGGTATGTATGACCGAGTTTTTTTGCATCTTCTGGTATTACCTTGTTATGCCATTTTCTCCAGTTGATCTTTTTTCGCTTTTATGCAGAAAAGAGGTACTTTTTTACTTTGGACAATGGTAATATACGGTTAGAGATCATAGCTAGAAAGGAAAGAGATGCGTGGAAACAGCAAAAATATTGATTGCAGATGACGAAGAAGCAATTGTAAAAATGGTTGAACGCGTATTAAAAAAAGAAGGGTTTCAACATATTTATAAAGCCTATCATGCAGATGAAGCATTAGATATTGTCAAAAACGAGGACATCCACCTCTTACTTCTAGATGTGATGATGCCCGGTAAGTCAGGCTTTGATGTTCTGCCTGACATCAGGAAAATGACGAAGGCACCGATTTTCTATTTAACAGCAAGAACGTCTGATGTAGACAAATTGACTGGATTTGCACAAGGTGCAGACGATTACATCACAAAGCCATTTAATCCGTTAGAGCTAGTAGCTAGAATTAAGGCGCACTTAAACCGAACTTATGTCTCCTTACAGGAGGAGCAGGAAGAAGCGCACAGTCAATATGAATATACTCATTTCTCGTACCATCCTCATGCAGCCGAGTTGAAAGTAAGGGGAAAGGTGACGGCTTGCTCAGCTCAGCTTTTGTCCTTGCTGAAGTATTTTTGTGACCATCCGAATGTGGTACTTTCAAAAGATCAGATCTATGAGAAAGTATGGGGTGTTCCATCATATGGTGACAACAACACCGTCATGGTTCATATCCGAAAGCTGAGAGAAAAAATAGAGTTAGATCCAAGTCAGCCTGAATATATTGTGACGATCCGTGGTATGGGCTATAAGTTCATTCCGCAACCTGTGAAGGTTCTTCAATAGTTTATGAATTTACGAACAAAACTTTTCTTTCACTTTGTCGGACAAATGTTTATTGTCATCGTCATTCTAACGATCGGGCAAACATTCTCTGAAAATCTTTATTTTCAAAAACGCTATGAGAATATGACTGAAACTGGTTTAACGAAGGCAGATGGAGATACACTCATGAGCTGGCTTTATTTTAACGAGGATGGAAAAATGGAAGCCGATGATCAGCTCAAACAAGCAGTGGAAAAACGTGATGGCTGGCTACAAGTGATTGATTCCAAAAAACGCAACGTCTATAGCTATCAACTCCCTAAAAACATTCCAACATCCTATCAAAAGGATGAAATGATCAAGATCTTTGAAAAAAGACAATTTAAAGATTACAAGATGTACTTCTGGCCAATTGAGATTGATCAAGAAAGCTTTATCGTCTTATATGGATTTAAAACGAACAGCACAAAGGTAGCCAATTATCTCAAGCAGCATGAAAAAAACCTGGCTGCATTGTCTCAATATTCAGTTGAAACAAAAGAATTTTTGAAAAGAATGAATGGATCGGTGCATCTGTTTAATGAAGAAGGAAAATACTTAAAAGGTATCCGAGCCAAAAATAATTTGAAAAATAACGTAACGGATGTTGAACTGCTCAAGTATCAATCAAAGCCTTGGGAGTTTAGAAGTGACCTGTCGTATATCAAAGTGAATAAGGATTTGTATATGATTGTTTCGGTGCCAAACAAAGTATACAGCCCAGACGAGCTTTATGATAAAGAGACAGAGGCTTTAAACCAATATACAACGCTTTTGATTGCAGGTCTTGCGCTTACGATTATTATCGTTATGACATTATGGTACTCGTATCGCTATGGGCTACCGATCTATCACATTATCCGCTGGCTGATTTTCTTATCAAGAAATAAATTGCAGGAGCCAACAAATAGAAAAGGTATTCCAGTAAGTAAAAATAAAAAGGGCCGTATTAAGCGGGAGTACCGGCTGTTTGAGGATATCCTCAAAACAATGGATCAGCTCACCAATACGTTAAAAGAGAATGAAGCAAACCGAAGAAAAATTCAAACCACAAGGGAAGAATGGATCGCAGGGCTGTCTCATGATCTAAAAACGCCTCTTAGCACGATTTACGGCTATGGATTAATGCTAGAATCAGATCAATACCAATGGTCCAAGGAAGAAGTCATGGAAATGGGACAAGTCATTCGTGAGAAATCAGAATACATGTCGACCTTGATTGAGGATTTAAACCTCACGTATCGATTGAAAAATGGTGCATTGCCTATTAATCGAAAACCTGTTGAACTTGGTGAATTTTTAGCCTCCATTATGGACGAGTTTTCAAGAAGCACGCTTTCAGAAGATTATTTGTCATCCTTTGAAGATCAAACAGAGGGTGTCATGTTTGAGATCGATAAAGCCTGGTTTAGACGAGTCATTGAGAACCTGCTGGCAAACGCAGTGAAGCATAACCAGAAAGGTACTCTTATTCAAGCTGTTCTATCTGAAACAAATGATGAAGTTCGGATCGAAATGAAAGATAACGGACGCGGAATGGCGCAAGAAACGGTGGATCATTTATTTAATCGTTACTATAGAGGGACAAATACGAATGATCCAACAAATGGAACAGGATTAGGACTGGCGATTGCAAAAGAGCTTGTCTTGCTGCACGATGGTGATATTCAAGTAGAAAGTGAATTAGGTCAAGGAACAACTATTGCGATTATCCTAAAGAAAACACCATCTGTAAAATAACCAAAAAACGATTTTCTTTTCTAAAGGAGATCGTTTTTTCTTGTTTTAGGATTGAAATCGACTTTGTAAACGATTACAATAAAATTGTTAACGTGAACAAATTGATTTTCATCATTATAAGAGATGGGGGAGTTTGATGAAAGCCTTTTTAGATGAACAGTTTTTATTAAACAGTCAAACGGCAGAAAAACTATACCATGAGTTTGCAAAGAACCTTCCGATTATTGATTACCATTGTCATTTAAGTCCAAAAGAAATCTATGAAAATAAAACGTTCCAAAATATAACCGAAGCATGGCTTTACGGAGATCATTACAAATGGCGAGCCATGAGAGCAAATGGGATACCTGAAACACATATCACAGGAGATGCCTCAGATGATGAGAAATTTTTAGCATGGGCGAAAACTGTTCCGATGACGATTGGAAATCCTCTCTATCACTGGACCCATCTAGAGCTAAGACGATATTTTGATGTCGAAGAACTTTTGAATGAAGAAAGCGCAGACATCATCTGGAAAAAAGTAAATGAAAAGTTGCAAGGAGACGGATTTGGTGCGAGAGATTTCATTGTGAAATCAAATGTTGAAACGATTGTGACGACAGACGATCCGGTTGATTCGCTGATTTATCACCAACAACTGCGGGAAGAAGGCTTTTCTGTGCAAGTGCTGCCAGGGTTTCGACCAGATAAGGCATTAGATATCACAAATGACTTGTTTATCGAGTATGTTCATCAGCTGGCGAAGGTTTCATCTATCCAGATCGAATCCTATCAAGACTTCATAAAAGCACTTCATATGCGAATCGATTTCTTTCATGAACAGGGCTGTTTGATTTCAGATCATGCCATCAATGAAATGACGTACGAAGACACGACGGAAGAAGAAGCTGCGATCATTTTTCATAAAAGGATGTCAGGGCATCCATTGACGGAAAAGGAGAAGGTTCAATTTAAAACGCACACATTCATTGAACTAGGTCAGGCATATGGTCAGCGGGGATGGGCGATGCAGCTTCATATCAATGCGCTCAGAAACAACAATTCGAAAATGTTTGAGCGGCTTGGACCAGATACCGGATATGATGCAATGAATGATGAAGACATTGCAAAACCTCTTTGCTGCGTATTAGATCGGTTAGAACAAGCACATGCATTGCCAAAAACCATCCTCTATTCCTTGAATCCAAGGGACAATGTGGTGATTTCAACGATAGCTGGAAGTTTTCAAGATGGAAAGACTCCTGGGAAAATGCAGCATGGAACAGCCTGGTGGTTTAATGATACAAAGCAGGGAATGACAGAGCAGATGATGGCACTCTCCAGTATCGGACTGATCAGCCGATTTATTGGGATGCTGACAGATTCACGAAGCTTCCTGTCTTACACAAGACATGAATATTTCCGTAGACTGCTATGTGACATCATTGGAGATTGGGTGGAAAAAGGAGAAGCGCCTAATGATCTCAATTTGCTAGGGGGAATGGTAAAAGGAATCAGCTATGAAAATGCAAAGCAGTATTTTCAATTTGAACGGGCAAATGAGCTACCGCATAAAAGCAAGATGATATGAACAAAAAGCAAGAATATGAAAGCGTTTTTATGATAAGATGATAAAAAATCATAAAAGGCGGAATAGCATGACAGTCACAATCAAAGATATAGCAAAATTGGCAAACGTTTCTCATACCACAGTATCAAGGGCTTTGAATAACAGTCCTTTTATTAAAGAGAAAACAAAACAAAACATATTGTCGATTGCAAAACAGCTGAATTACTCACCGAATGTCCATGCCAGAGGCCTTGTCTCGCAAAAATCATTTACAATTGGTCTGTTTTTTACGAGTTTAACAGAAGGCACATCCTCAAGTTTCTTTGTTGATGCATTAAAAGGCGTCAACAGTGTGATAACAGAAAACTATCATTTGGTTGTAAGAGGAATTGACGATTTTCACGATTACACAACCATTCATAAACAGCGGTATGATGGTATTTTGCTCATGAGCCAGAGCGAGCATGATGAAGCGTTTATCCATCATGTGAAAAAACAGGGAATTCCCATTATTGTACTGAATCGTCGTGTAGAAAGTAATCAAGTGATGAATATATTAGCGGATGATGGTGAAGGGGCATATCAAGCTGCACACTATTTCATTCAGCAGGGGCATAAACAAATTGCCATTATTGAAGGGAAAGAAGGGTTTAAATCCACACAGGAAAGAAAAGCTGGTTTTTTGCAAGCACTCATTGACCATCATGTACCCATGAAGAAAGAATACATGATCACAGGCGACTATCATATGAAGAGCGGCTATGAATCAATGGAAGCCTTACTCACTCTTGATGATCCGCCAACTGCCCTTTTTTGCTCAAACGATGACATGGCGATTGGTGCGATGAATGCATTGTTTGCAAAAGGTAAAAGGTGTCCTGATGATCTCTCTATTATCGGATTTGATGATATTTCATTTTCATCTTATACAACGCCTGCCCTCACAACAGTCAAAAAGCCAATTGAAAAAATGTGTGCGCTTGGAGCAGAAGCGATCCTTTCAGTCATCAACGGTGAAAAGCAAGAAGACGATCATCTGGAAAAAGTGTATGTCCACACAGAGCTGATGATTAGAGATTCAGTCAAAAAGATGCAGTAATCAGCATCTTTTAAATGAAAATGTTCACGTGTGCAAAAAATGTGGGGGAGGAAAAGCGTTTGAGACGATTATCCAAAGATGTGTACCCAGTGGCTGAATATCCTGAAACCATTCTACAAATTGGCGAAGGAAACTTTATGCGGGGATTTATGAATTGGCAGATCCAGAAGCTAAACGACTGTACAAATTTTAAAGGAAGAGCAGTGGTTGTTCCTCCTCGAAAAGGATCAGTGACCGCTCTAAATGAACAAGATGGTTTGTACACTTTATTTATTCAAGGATTTCATGACCAAAAAGAAATGAACGAACGGATCGTCATTCAATCCATCAGCAGGGGAATCAGCACATATACAGATTATGATGCCTTTTTACATGTAGCGGAAAGTCCTGATGTGCGCTTTGTCTTTTCTAATACAACAGAGGCAGGACTTGTGTTAAGAAAAGAGGACCGATTAGAAGATCGACCGCAAGCAAGTTTTCCAGGAAAGCTGACAGCCTTCTTGTATCACCGCTTCAAAGCTTTTTCTGGAGATGAGAAAAAGGGCTTGATCATTTTACCTTGTGAATTGATTGAACAAAACGGTGATCGATTAAGAGAATATGTGATCACAATGGCAGCTGAGTGGAATCTTCCGCCTGATTTTGTGGCTTGGGTCAAGGAAGCCAACACGTTCTGTAATACGTTAGTTGATCGAATTGTCCCAGGATTTTCTCAGGAAGCAGCGGAGACTGTTCAAAAAGAAGAGGGGTATATCGATGAATTGCTTGTCACAGCAGAATATTATCACCTGTTTGTCATTGAAGCACCTGCGTTTGTTCAAAAAGAGCTTCCTTTTCAAGAAGCAGGGTTAAACGTACATTTTGTGGAAGATATCGCTCCCTATCGTATGAGCAAGGTTCGCATTTTAAACGGTGCGCATACAGCGATGGTGCCGATTGCATATTCATGTGGCTTGGATACTGTCAAAAAAGCGGTGGATGATGAGCATGTTGGTGTGTTCATTCGCCGCATGCTTGAGGAGGAAGTGCTGCCAGGTTTGCCACTTCCTGAAGAAGAGCTTCTTCTTTATACACAATCCGTGTGGGATCGATTCTGCAACCCTTTTGTTAAACATCAATTACTCGATATTGCCTTAAATGGTGTATCTAAATTTCGGGCGCGTATTCTCCCGTCTCTTCTAGATTATATAGAGCTAAAAAAACAGTTGCCTACGAAGCTTATGTTCTCATTGAGCAGTTTGATTTATTTTTATCAAGTCCATGCAGATCAGATAAAGGATGATGAGTCTGTGATGACAGTCATGAAGGAAGCATGGGAGGAAGTGGACCATTCCTATGAATTAATGGTCGATCAACTTCTTTCAAACGAAGTTTTATGGGGGATGGATTTGACGAGGATCGCAGGGCTGAGGGATGCAGTAGCCGAGCAGCTCACCTTCATACATGAAAATGGCATGAGAGCTGCTGTTCACCAAATTCTTCAATATGAAAGTCAGGGGGAGAAGGCATGAGAGACTTTGTTGTGATTCATCCTTCAGATAATGTTGGTATCGCTTTAAAAGTGCTTGAGCAAGGCGAAGAGCTTCAGCACCAAGGTCATACAATCATTTTAAAAGAAACCGTTCCTAAAGGTCATAAATTTGCATTGGCTGAGATCAAAGAAAAAGAGAATATCATCAAATATGGCTACCCCATTGGTCATGCAGCCACTAAGATCTCTGCTGGAGAATGGGTGCATACGCACAATATCAAAACGAATCTATCAGGTAAGCTCGATTACGAATACCGCCCTTCTTTAACAGAAAACCCCTATGAAAAAACGAATCTGACATTCAAAGGGTATAAACGAAAAAATGGCGCAAGTGGTATACGAAATGAGCTTTGGATTGTCCCAACAGTTGGGTGTGTCAATGGCATTGCTGATCAAATCATTCAAATATTTACCGCTGAAATGGGTGGAGACATCCTTCCTTTTGAAACGGCTCTCGTATTAAAGCACAATTATGGGTGCTCACAGCTTGGGGATGATCATGAAAACACAAAAAACATTCTTCAAAATGCCGTAAAGCACCCAAATGCTGGAGGGGTTCTCGTTCTAGGGCTTGGCTGTGAAAACAATGATATTGAGGATTTTCAGGCAACATTAGGGGAGTATGACCAGACGAGGGTGAAATTTTTAAGAAGCCAAGAAGTAGGGGATGAGATTGAGACAGGTGTCGCTTTGCTCAAGGAAATTTATGACGCAGCGAAAGAAGATCAGCGTGAAGACATTCCGTTATCTGAGCTGAAAATTGGCTTGAAATGCGGAGGATCAGATGGGTTTTCAGGCATTACCGCAAATCCACTTTTAGGCAGACTGTCCGATTTTATTGTGGCTCAAGGCGGAACCACCGTCTTAACAGAAGTACCGGAAATGTTCGGGGCTGAAACGATCTTAATGGAGAGAGCGGAATCAAAAGCGACATTCGACAATATTGTGCAGATGATCAATGATTTTAAACAATACTTTATGGATCATCGACAGCCAGTATATGAAAATCCTTCCCCGGGAAATAAAGCAGGAGGAATTTCGACATTAGAAGATAAATCTCTCGGCTGCACACAAAAAGCGGGTACTTCCGTTATAAAGGATGTTTTAACATACGGGGAGCTGCTAAAACGAAAAGGATTGAATTTATTAAGTGCGCCTGGGAATGATTTGGTTGCTTCATCTGCTCTCGCAGCATCTGGCTGTCAGCTCGTCCTCTTTACAACAGGCAGAGGCACACCGTTTGGCACATTTGTTCCAACGATGAAGGTATCGACCAATACCGCGTTATACGAAACAAAAAAACATTGGATTGACTTTAATGCGGGGGAATTGCTTGAGGATGTACCAGAAGATGTGGTGCTAGAGAAATTCATTGCCACGGTGATTGATGTGGCGAGTGGAAAGCTGTTAAATCATGAAAAAAACAATTTTAGAGAGTTGGCTATTTTTAAAACAGGTGTGACACTTTAAGGCGTCTGGGGGATGATGAAATGTCTAAAAAACGAAATTTGATGTATGTGACAGCAGGAACAGTACTAACAGGAATTGGACTCGCACGTTTAGCAAAGCAAGGGAAAAAAGACAAAGAAACAAATGGCATAGATCATGTGTTAAAGCAGATAAAAGCGCCAAAGTTCCCAGATCGTGAATTCAATGTCATTCATTATGGTGCAGATAACAAAGGGATAGAGCTTTCGACAAATGCTATTCAGTCTGCCATCGATGATGCACATCGTTTGAAAGGAGGGCGTGTGCTGATTCCTGAAGGGACATTTTTGACAGGCGCTCTAGAATTGAAAAGCAATGTAGAGCTTCATCTTCATGAAAACGCCTATGTGGCCTTCAGCCAAGATACACGTGATTATCTTCCGCTTGTTCTAACAAGATATGAAGGAATTGAGCTTTATAATTATTCACCACTTATTTATGCCCATCATGCAGAAAACATCGCGATTACAGGAGCAGGCACGCTGGACGGGAGAGGGGATGAACACCACTGGTGGCCTTGGAAGTATGGAACAAATGGTCAACCCTCTCAAGATCGGGATCGACAGCTTCTTTTTGAAATGGCTGAAAAAAGAATACCAGTGGAAGAAAGGGTGTTTGGCGAAGGACATTATTTAAGATCAAGCTTTATCCAGCCATACAATTGCCAAAACATTCTCATTGAAGGAGTAACAGTAAAGGATTCACCGATGTGGCAAGTCCATCCGGTGTTAAGTGAAAACGTCATCGTCCGTGGGGTGAATATCATCGGTCATGGCCCAAATACAGATGGTGTGAATCCAGAGTCGTGCCGACATGTGCTCATTGAAGATTGTTATTTTGATAATGGCGATGATTGTATTGCCATTAAATCGGGCAGAAATGAGGACGGCCGGAGAATCGGTGCTCCATCTGAAAACATCGTCATTCGTAGAAATACGATGCGTGATGGTCATGGCGGAGTAACGATCGGGAGTGAAATCTCTGGAGGCGTCAAGTATGTATATGCAGAGGATAATGTCATGGACAGTCCGAACCTCGACAGGGCATTGCGCATTAAGACCAACTCTGTCAGGGGCGGTACCATTGAACACATCTATTTTAAAAACAATCTAGTGAAAAGCTTAAAGCATGAGGTGGTCTGTATCGACATGATGTATGAGGAAGGGGATGCCGGTCCGCATAGACCTGTAGTCCGTCATATTGAAGTAGAAGGGTTAAAAAGTAGCGGAGGGCGATATGGCGTGAAGATCGCCGCATACTCACATTCCCCGGTCACACACTTTAAAATGAAAGACTGTGTCATTGACGATGTCACGTACCCTCTTTCATTGGAACATGCAGTATCTCCTTCATTTCAGAAAGTTGTCATTAATGGTGAACATATCAACCAATAGCGGAAGTGAAAACAGCCACGTCAAAGGCTGTTTTTCTTTTATAAGGACAGACAAGACGTATTCGGAATCACATATACAACCTATCTGCACTGTAGTATAATATTCCCGAAATTAGAAAAGAATTGACGAAAGAGATGACGTCAAGCAGTACATAAAGCAGGGGGTTTATTGATGAAGAAGTTAACTGGTATTTGGCTATCATTGTTACTTGTGATCGGTGTTTTAGCAGGGTGTGCAGGTGCGGAAACGGATCAAAAAACAAACAGTTCAAAGCCTAAAGAGACAGCGGCTGCGGCATTTCCTGTATCCATCAAAGATGCAGCTGGTAAAACCGTTGAAATCAAAGAACAGCCTAAACGAATTGTTTCGTTAATTCCAAGTAATACAGAGGTTGCCTATGCCCTTGGCCTTGGAAATAAAATCGTTGGTAGATCAGACTTTGACAACTATCCAAAGGAAGTAGAAAAGGTGGAGAAGATTGGCGGTCTTGATTTCAATGTAGAGAAGGTCATTTCCTTAAAGCCTGATCTTGTCTTAGCACATGCATCACAAATGAGTTCAAAAGACGGATTTAAACAGCTTGAAGATGCAGGTATTCAAGTGCTGACTGTTAATGATGCAGCCTCTTTCAAAGATGTGTATAAGTCTATTAATATGATTGGTGAAGCAGCTGGCGTAAAAGAGGCATCAACGAAGCTTGTAGATGAGATGAAATCAAAACTGAATGACATCAAAAAACAAGCAGAATCCATCTCCAAAGACAAACAAAAAACAGTTTTTGTCGAAGTATCGGGTGCGCCTGAAATTTATACAACAGGTAAACAAACGTTTATGGACGAAATGTTGTCTGTCATTCATGCAAAAAATGCTGCTGGCGACCAAACAGGCTGGGTGCAAATGACGGAAGAATCAATTATTAAACGAAATCCTGATGCCATCGTTACGATTGATGGTGCAAGCTTAGCTGATCTGAAAAAAAGAGACGGCTGGAAGGCGATCAAAGCAGTCAAAGAAAAACAAGTCTTTCAATTGAATACGGATCTGGCATCACGACCGGGACCGCGATTGGTTGAAGGAGTGGAGGCTCTTGCGAAAAGCATCTATCCTGACACGTTCAAATAAAATCATCGTTGCATACACAGCAAGTGCTTTACTTCTTGTCGTGAGCATTGGAATGGGAATCTCATTTGGCAGTTTAGGGATTCCCATTCCTTCTATACTTCGGATCTTTGTTCATGAAGTATTTGGAATTCAGGCCGGAACCATTGATGCAATTGACCGCAATATTATGATGAATATCCGGCTGCCGAGAGTGATATTAGCGGCGTTAGTCGGAGCAGCTCTGGCGTTATCTGGTGCAGCCTTTCAAGGTTTATTAAAAAATCCTCTCGCTGACCCTTATACACTTGGGGTATCTCAAGGGGCATCTGTGGGGGCTGTAGCCACATTGTTTTTCAGTTTGCAGTTTCCTTTGCTTGGCAGTTTTACACTGCCTTTTTTGAGTATGACAACAGCGCTTGCCACACTATGTCTCGTCCTCTTTTTTGCCCGTATGGTTCACCGAGGAATGAGCATTTCTTCTTTAATTTTGACGGGGGTCATCTTTAGCTCTTTTTTAGGAGCCCTCATTTCATTAATGATTGCGTTAACAGGTGATGATTTAAAAGAGATTATTCATTGGCTTCTAGGCAGTGTGTCTATGAGAGGCTGGCGATATATTGCTCTTTTCCTTCCTTTTTTCCTCATTGGTACATTTGCATTGATCTTGATGGGAAGAGATTTAAATGTGATGACATATGGCGAAGAAAAGGCAAAACTGTTAGGGGTTCATGTGAAACGGAGCAAATATGTGGTGTTGCTTGCTGGTTCGATTCTGACTGGAAGTGCGGTGGCTGTGTCAGGAACGATCGGATTTGTAGGACTGGTGATTCCGCATTTTATCCGTCTTTTATCCATTACGGATCATCGTCATTTGCTGCCTTTGTCGATGCTGAATGGTGCTTCCTTTCTCGTTTTAGCAGATGTGCTCTCCCGTACGATCATTGAACCGACTGAATTGCCTATTGGCATCATTACAGCGTTAATTGGTGCACCTGTCTTTGGCATCATCCTCATTCGCAGATATAGAGGAGGGACGCATCTATGATTCAAGTGAAGGAAGTTAGAGGAGGATATGGAGAAAAAGAGGTCATTCACGGCGTGAGTTTTGAAGTGGAGCGAGGGGAATTCCTCGGCATCCTTGGTCCAAATGGGAGCGGTAAGACGACACTGCTTAAAATGATCGCAGGTATTTTAGCACCTGAGAGCGGCCAAGTAACACTAGATGGCCATCCAGTTCAATCCTACCGGCCAAAGGCACTTGCGCAAAAATTGGCGGTTCTTCCCCAGAAGACCGATCAAGCCTTTTCATTTACAGTGGAAGAAACGGTCCAGTTTGGGCGTTATCCTTATCAGAAAGGGTGGCTGCAATCTGTTACGAAAGCAGATATCGAGATTGTCAGCAAGGTGATGGACCAAACAGATATTGCTCAATTTAAAGATCAATCCATTCATGAGTTAAGCGGTGGAGAACAGCAGCGGGTTTACTTAGCTCAAGCGCTGGCTCAGTGCCCTGACTATTTATTGCTGGATGAACCAACGAGTTTTCTTGATTTAGCTTATCAAAAAGAGTTACTCGATTTGATTAAACAAGAGACGGTTTCCTCTAACTTAACGGTGATCGGTGTGTTTCATGATGTGAACATTGCCAGTTTGTATTGTGACAGTCTGCTTTTGCTGAATGAAGGAAAGACGGACATGCTGGGAGAACCGCATCATGTGTTGACCACCGAACGGGTGAACCGGGTGTATGAAACAAATGTAACACCTCTCCAACATCCACTGCGGGCCAACCCTCAGCTGGTAATTGAACCTGCGTCCATCTCTGAACATTCAAGGCTGAACTTAGCGAATGGGTGGAAAACATATGGCGCAAACGGAATGACATTTTCTACTCATCAGCCATTGCGCATCCTTTCATCACATGAGAAAAGCGGGGGTTTCTTTTGGACACGGTCCCTTGGAACGGGAACTGAAGCACTCCATGACATGCTGGATGATGAGGAAGGGTACTTATTTCTTGGTCAATCTGATGGGCCGAAGCAATACGCCGCTGAAGATGATGATGAAGATGTCCTTCTTTATGGGATGCATCAAGAAGGAGAGCTGTCCGTTTGGCTTGTGCTGAAAGGAACGATATCAGATGGTGCGTCTGTCCAGCTGATGGGCGAGCTGACGCACTTCATTAAACAAGAGACAAGTATCCAGGTACATCATCTTTGTATCGCTGCTGCCAATGCAGAAGAAAAGGAGCATACTGCTCATTTACATGAAAGAGTCAGACTGAAAGTGAAGCATCTTCTTCATACATTGAATGCTATGAAAAAGTGAACCGGCTGGTTCACTTTTTTTGTTGAAAACATCAACATCTACTTATGTCATCCACTGAATATTTGAAAAAAACGAAAAATATGTTGCTAAATAAATCATATTGCTTTTATAATAAGAATCATGAAAGCGTTTTAATAATTAATTGTTTAAAAATGCAACAACCGGAAGGGGAGGATCATTTGAACATTCAAGGAATCATTCCAGCTATTTTGACACCGCTTACAGAAGAAGAGCATTTTCATCCAGAAGTGACAAAGCAACTTATTGATCATTTAATCGACTCAGGTGTGCACGGCATCTTTGCTTTAGGGACAAACGGCGAATTTCATTTGTTTTCAGAGGAAGAAAAGCTTCAAATTGCTGAAACTGTTGTAAAGGCTGCGGGCGGCAGGGTGCCTGTATACATGGGAGCAGGTGAGAATAGCACTAAGGCAACCATTAAGCTGTCAAACAAGTTCGCAGATTTAGGCGTAGATGTCTTGTCTGTTATCACCCCTTATTTTGTTGCGCCATCACAAGAGGAGCTGTATGAGCATTTTCGTCATATTTCAGAGAATGTGACCATCCCCATTTTACTTTATAACATTCCATCAAGAACAGGTGTGTCACTTGCGCCAGAGACGGTTGCAAGGCTCAGCGTCCTACCGAATGTGTTAGGTATTAAAGACAGTAGTGGAGATATTGCCAATATCAAAGCGTATCTCGATGTCACAAAGGATGAAGAGTTTGTCGTGCTTGCAGGAACGGATTCCCTCATTTTAGAGACATTGAAGCTAGGCGGAACAGGTGCAGTGGCGGCAACGGCAAATGTGCTTCCCAAAACCGTCGTTGGCATTTATGAATCGTTTCAGCAAGGAAATCTTGACCAAAGTGAGCAATGTCAGCAGCAGCTGCAGCCGTTAAGAGCGACATTCACATTAGGAACGTTACCAGCACCTTTGAAAAAAGCAGCTGAACTTTCAGGGATTCCTGTAGGTCCGCCAAAAAGCCCGGTCAAAGCATTATCCGGCGAGGCTTTAGAAGCTGTGATGAACATGATGGAGAATTATCGGATACAAGCAAAAGCAGCAAAGGAGTCGTGAAGAGATGACAATATCACATTATCACTTTCAAACGGCATCACACATTGTTTCTGGCGCCCACTCTCTAGAGCTCCTTGGGGAGAAACTAGAGCTATTAGGACTTAGCAAATTGAGATCGATTTTTATTTTAACGCAGCCATCCATCGTATCTCTTGGTTACGGAGATCAAATCAAAACAGAACTTGCGAAAAAAGGGATTGCGAGTGAGATCAGCACAGAGATTAAGCCTGAACCAACGGAAGAAAATATCGAGGACGTATTCCAGACATTTTTAAAAGGGGAGCATGAAGCCATTATTGGGATTGGTGGCGGGAGTGTGCTGGATGCGGCCAAAATATTAGCTGTTCTAAAGACGAATGATCAGCCAATTTCTGATCTCGTTGGCACGAACCTTGTTAAAAAAAGAGGAGTTCCAACGATTCTCATTCCAACAACCTCAGGTACGGGATCAGAAGTGACACCAAACGCGATTGTTACCTTTCCGGAAAAAGAATTAAAAATTGGCATGGTCAGCCCATACCTTTTGCCTGATCTTGTGATCTTAGATCCCGCACTGACACTCAAATTGCCAAAAGCCATTACCGCAGCTACAGGGATGGATGCGTTTACGCATGCGCTTGAATCGTATATTTCAAATAAAGCCAATCCATTTAGTGATATGTTTGCACTCGAATCGATGAGGCTCATTTCAGGAAGTATTCAGGAGGCCTATCATCACGGGGATAATATGACAGCAAGGGAAGATATGCTGGTTGGTGCCATGTATGGCGGGATGGCGCTCACAAGTGCCGGAACCGCTGCTGTTCATGCAATGGCTTATCCGTTAGGGGGGAAATTCAAAATTTCACACGGTGTCGCTAATTCCATGCTGCTTCCTCATGTCACGGCGTTTAATGCAGACCATATCAAAGATCGTCTTGAAGATATTGCTAGAGTGATAGGGATCGAAGAGAAAGGCTCAAAGCATACGCTTGCAGAGCAAGTGATTCGTCAAGTTGAAGAGTGGACAGCGGATTTACACATTCCTCAACAACTCAAAGCCTTCGGCGTGTCAAAAGAAGATGTGCCGGCACTTGCTGAAGCTGCTTCAGAGGTGAAGAGATTAATGGATAACAACCCGAAGCCGATGTCTGTCTCTGATATTGAACAGGTCTACATGAAACTGCTCCACGTTTAACACTTCATACGTCACTGGGATGGGACATGAGAAGTTGCTTCATACGGCTTGCACACAAAGGGGGATTTTAAGTGAATGTCTTAAGTAGTTCTGTCATCACATTTATTTTAATCGTCATTATTCTCTATATTCTGTTTACGACCTGGCTGACGATGCGTTTCCGTAGTAAGTCTAACTCAGAATTTAACAATGCCGCTAAGTCACTTCCAGCTATTGTGGTCGGTATTTTGTTAATGAGTGAATTCATTGGGACGAAGTCAACTGTCGGAACAGCTGAATCTGCTTTTACACACGGGCTTTCCGCTTCATGGTCTGTTATCACAGTTGCTATTGCCTTTTTTATTTTTTCCTTTTTCTTAGTGGGAAAGTTTTATCGAACAGGACAATACACGATTTCAGGTATTATTGATCAAAAATTTGGGAAATCAACAAAGCTTGTTGTCTCTGTCATTATGATTGCAGCCCTGCTCTTGGTGAATCTAGGAAACTATTTAAGTGGTTCAGCTGCCATTGCATCCATTCTTGGTCTTCCTTTAATGACCTGTGCCATCATCACGGCGGTTGTGAGTACATTTTATTTTACTTTCGGAGGAATGAAGGGGGTTGCATGGGTCACGATCCTTCATTCAATTGTGAAGTATGCGGGGATTTTGATTACACTAGGGGTAGCCCTTTATTTAACAAAAGGCTTTGAGCCAATGAAACAAACATTACCCGACCATTTCTTTACATGGGATGGGACCATCGGTTGGGGAACGATTGGAGCTTGGTTTATAGGAAACATGGGGGCCATTTTTGCGACGCAGTTTATCATTCAAGCGATCACCTCGTCGAAAAGTGAGCGAGAAGCGAAAAAATCGACCCTGTATGCAGCACTCCTTTGTTTGCCGCTTGCCATTGCGATCGGGATCATCGGTGTCGCAGCCCGTTATTTGTATCCAGACATTGACCCTATTTATGCTTTCCCTGTCTTTTTACAGCATATGAATCCGATTTTGAGCGCTATTGTGGCAACATCGCTTGTCGCATCCATTTTTGTTGGTGTCTCGACGGTTGCACTTGCTACAACCACGTTGATTATTGATGACTTTTATGTACCGAAAAAGAAACCATCACCAGAGCAGCGTATGAAGGTGACTCGGTATGTAGCTGTCATGGTTGGGATTGTGCCGCTTGTGGGGGTCGCACTTGCACCAGAGTTGCTGTCACTTTCCTTTTTTACACGAGCACTTCGAACATCGATTGCAGTTGTAGCAGCAATGGGCTTTTACTTGCCATACTTTAATTCAAATAGAGGAGCAACCATTGGTCTTGCCGCTTCAGGCATCGCCACGACGGTGTGGTATTTACTCGATAATCCATTTGGAATCGATAATATGTATGTGGCCATTATCATTCCTTTCCTAGTTCTGGTGATGGATCGATGGATCAGCCCGCCAGCTAAAAAGGATCAATCACTGAAAGGAGAATTATGATGACAAATGAAGACATCATGATCAAAATAGATGGAAAATTGCGACAAAATGAACAAGACGCAGCTAGAAAAGAAGCCTTTTTACCAACAGATTGCGTGCAAAACCATGCAGCTAATCTCATCGAACTGGATAATGGAGATTTGCTGTGTGTATGGTTTGGCGGTACGCAAGAAGGAATTCCTGATATCTCTATCTATATGTCAAGGCTCAAACAAGGAAGTAATCAATGGACGAAAACTGTGAAGCTGTCTGATGATTCTACAAGATCTGAACAAAATCCAGTTCTTTTTCAAGAGAAAGATGGCAGGCTGTGGCTGCTTTATACAGCACAACTTTCTGGCAATCAAGATACAGCTCTTGTGAGATATCGTTTATCGGAGGATAGAGGAGAGACTTGGGGAGAGATTGGTACTTTATTTGATCAGCCGGGGACGTTTATACGACAGCCTATTGTTGTATTGGATAATGATGATTGGCTCCTTCCGGTGTTCTATTGTAAAACGATTCCTGGCGTAAAATGGACAGGAAACCGTGATGTCAGTGCTGTGAAGATTTCCTCAGATCAAGGGAAGACCTGGGAAGAGGTCACTGTGCCCAACAGTACTGGCTGTGTTCATATGAATATCGGAAAATGTACGGATGGTTCCCTGCTTGCCCTCTTTAGAAGCCGGTTTGCTGATTCGATTTATATGAGCCGTTCAGTGGATCATGGACGGACATGGTCTGAGCCAAGAGCAACAGAGCTGCCAAACAATAACTCATCCATTCAATTTACGGTGCTCCATAATGGTCATCTTGCCCTCGTGTATAACCATATCAATGCGGATGATCAAACAGAAAGAAGAGCGTCCTTGTATGATGAAATTGAGGATGAAGGCGATACACGAACGGCTGTTGATACAGAGGCGCGTCCAGCCTTTTGGGGAACACCGCGTGCGCCAATGACACTTGCCATCTCGACGGATGACGGTGCGACATGGCCCGTCAGACGTAACCTTGAAATTGGCGATGGATATGCCATGACAAACAACTCAAAGGACAAATTGAATCGAGAGTATTCTTATCCATCCATCACAGAAGGAAAAGATGGTAGTCTGCACATTGCGTTTACTTTTTACCGGCAGGCCATCAAGTATGTGTGTGTGAAAGAAGAATGGACTCATCACACGTCTTAACCGCAAGGGATCAGTGTTTCCGTGAATTGTAACCCTCATTTTCTTCATTTATAATTGATGTTTGGAGGGTTGTCTCAATTTGCTAACATTTGGACTCCCTCAACGTATGTCTCACGATGAAGAGATAAAAAATGGGGGTCCTTTTCATGAATATAAAAGTATTAGGTATTGCGCCGTATAAAGGATTAGGCGATGTATTAATCGACCTTGCCAAAGACGAAAAAAGCATCACATTCCAGCTTGAAGTCGGAGATCTTAGGTCTGGTGTTGCACTGGCAGAACAGGCCGAGGCTCAAGGAATGGATATTATTATGAGCCGCGGGGGGACAGCTGCGCTTATTCAAAAACACGTCAACATTCCAGTGGTGGATATCCCTGTGTCAGGCTACGACTTGCTTCGTGCCCTGACGCTGATTAAAGATTACCAAGGGAAAAAAGCAGTAGTTGGATTTGAAAATATTACACAAGGTGTACGCACCATCGGAGAGTTATACGGGATCAAAATTGATATTTATACAATACAGCAAGAGGAAGAAGTGTGGGATCTTTTACAGCAGTTACAGGAGCAAGGGACACAGGTTGTACTGGGTGATGTGGTTACAGATAAAGCGGCCAAGCAGTTGGGGATGCAAAGCATGCTCATTACCTCAGGACGTGAATCTGTCAAAGAAGCGTTTCATCAAGCAAAACAAATGTACCGTTTATATAAAGAGGCGACAGCTGAGCAGCGCCTCTTTCGTGAAATGATTGACCAAGAGTCAAAAGGGATGCTGATCATTGATCAGCACAATCAGCTTTATTTTATCAATCAGCAAATGAAAGAATGGACAGAAAAAGGGTTATTTGCACCGTTTACGTCTCATGTTGATGTGATGGATTGGTGCCCGGCGCTTGAACCAGCAGTAAAAGCAGTTCGAGAAGGAAAACAAAATGGATATTCTCAAATCTCCTTTCAGCAGCAAGTGTGGCATGTCAAAGGAAGCTTATTATCTAAAGGTGAGCTACTTTTGACGATTGAGAAGCCTTCTGCTGTGATTAATAGGGAGGGGCAGCGTATATGGACGCTGGCTGCACCTGTTCATTCAGCACATCCATTTGCTCTTTTTACTGAGCAGAGTTCAAATATGAAAGATGTGATTAAAAGGGCAAAGGCGTTCAGCCAAACAGATCGATCGATTTGTCTCTATGGTGAACAAGGAACTGGTAAATCAAGCCTTGCTTTTGCTATTCACCAAATGAGCGAGAGGAAAAATGAGAGCTTTATGACGGTGCATTGCAGCCGTTTGACTGAATTAGATGATGTAAACATAATTCCGGTGCATCAAAAAGGGACGATCTTTTTGAAGGATATTGATCGTGTCCCAATGGCTATGCAGCCCATTATGGCCGAGCAGCTTATTCATCATCAGCAGAACATTCGCTGGATGGCTGCATCTACAGTTGATTTGTTCAAATTGATGCAATCTGGGGCGTTTCATGAAGACCTATATACGTGTTTGCAGGAGCTCGTCATTCATGTCCCGCCGTTATCTGAACGGGCAGAAGATATTGAGGACATGAGCCGGTTATTTATAGCTGAATTAAATTCTCTTTATGGGACGCAGGTTGTTGGGCTGTCAGCAGATGTGATTGCCGCCTTTCAAAACGAGCGATTTAGAGAAAATGTCCGGCAGTTCAAGCGGATTATGGAGGAACTGGTGCTGACAACAAAAAGTGGATATATCACGTTGAGTAAAGCAAAGCCGGCAATTGAGCAACTTGCTTCTGAGAATGAAGAAAAACAGCTGTCCAGCTATTTACATGGCACGCTTGACGAGATTGAAAGACGAATCATTCGGACGGTACTGGAAGAAGAAAATATGAATCAATCAAAAGCAGCAAAGCGGCTGAATATTAACCGCACGACGCTGTGGAGAAAGTTAAAGGAATAATATGCAATGAGACCGAGGTGTCTAAATGACAAACGATCTATTAAAAAAAGGAGCGAACTTAGAGCAAAAGGTGATCATTGTGGCTGATGATTTAACAGGCGCAAGTGATACAGGTGTTCAATTTGTGAAGGCCGGTTTAAAAGCCTCTGTGCTGTTCCAGCCGTCATTTGAGGATATGAGCCGGTACAAGGAGGAAGATGTACTGATTGTCGATACAGACTCGCGAAGTATGTCTTCTGAAAGAGCGTATAATGAGGTCAGTCAAATGGTTCAGCCGTTTCTACAAGGAGATTCACACCTTTTCTTTAAAAAAATAGATTCAACGTTAAGAGGAAATATAGGAATAGAGCTTCAGGCACTAATGGATCTTGGCCGGTTTGATGCGGCAGTCATTGCCCCCGCTTACCCCGATGCGAATAGATCTACGGCCTATGGCATTCATTATGTGGAGGGTGTGCCTGTTCATCTATCAGAAGCAGCGAAGGACCCAAAAACGCCTGTCCTGACATCCAGTATTTCAGACTTAATTGAAGAGCAGACAAACATCAAGCCAAAACATCTTTCGCAGCAGGCGGTCTATTCAGAGCTAAACGAAACGAGTCATGACGTTTCATCTTTATTAAAACATGGTCATCAATGGTTTGTGTGTGATGCAGAAACGAACCATGATTTAACACAGATCGTTGATTTGTTTATGAAGATCAATCAAAGAGTGCTTTGGGTCGGGTCAGCTGGACTCGCTGGCGCATTATCATCCTATGTTGCGAAACACCGCAATCTTTCTCATGCAAAAAAGCATGAATCTGTTCTCATCGTTTCAGGAAGTGCTTCTCAAAAAACAAATGAGCAGTTTGCTTTTTTAAGAGAAAAGCACGATTGTCTCGAGGTGAAAGTGAACCCGTTGAATGTATTAAACGGCCGTGAAGCATGGGAAAGGAAATCAGTCATGGATCAGCTGCTCATGCGTCAGGATGAAGATATTCTCCTTTATACAGACGCAAGGCCAGAAATGGTTGAACAGATGTTGGCATACGGTGAAGCGAATGGCATGACAAGACAAGAAGTAGGAAGTACCTTATCTGTCTGTCTTGGTAAGATCACAAAAGACATTGTTGAATTAACAGGGGTGAAACGCCTTTTTTTAACTGGTGGAGATACGGCGCGTGCGATATGCCATGAGCTTGGAGCAGGCGGGATTCAGCTGTTGAAAGAAATTGAACCCGGCATCCCGCTTGGGCGGCTCGTTGATACGAGTGTATATGCGGTCACAAAAGCAGGGGCATATGGTCAAAAAGATTCTGTGCTTCATGCGGTTGAAGTGTTGAAAAACATAGAGGGGGTAGACGAATGGCAAAACCAATCATTGCTGTAACGATGGGAGATGCTTCTGGGGTTGGTCCTGAAATTATTTTAAAAGCCTTCCAGCAAAGCCGTTTACATGAAGAAGCCGTACTATTTGTCATTGGAGACACCCATATATTAAATAGGGCGAAAGATTTTGTGAATACAGATGTGGAGATTGTCAGTATTAAAGAACCGGAGGAAGCGGAACAAGTAAAAGCTGGTGCCGTTCCTTGTCTTGATCTTCATCTATTAACAAGCGATATTCCAGTAGGAGAGATTTCAAAAGAAGCAGGGAATGCCGCTTTTCGATATCTTGAAAAAGCCATTACACTTGCGAATGACCGTAGAATTGACGGCATTTGTACAGCACCGTTAAACAAGGAAGCACTTCATAAGGCTGGTCATATGTATCCAGGGCATACAGAAATTTTAGCTGACCTGACAGGTACGAACGATTATGCCATGATGCTGGCAGCTCCTAATTTAAAAGTGGTGCATGTGACGACACATATCGGATTAATGGATGCCATCTTAAAAATCAATCCTGAGCGTGTATACACAACGATTAAACTGGCTCATGATACCCTCGTTCGATCTGGTATCCCTGCACCTAGAATTGCTGTGTGCGGGATTAATCCGCATGCCGGGGAGAATGGTCTGTTTGGAAACGGAGAAGAAGAGGAGAAGATCATTCCAGCGGTAGAACGAGCACAGGATGAAGGGGTTCAAGTATTTGGCCCGCTACCAGCTGATACACTGTTCTTTAGGGCGACAAGAGGCGACTTTGATATCGTTGTGGCGATGTATCATGATCAAGGGCATGGACCAATCAAGGTGCTTGGCTTAGAATCAGGCGTGAACATTACAGTTGGATTGCCTATAATCCGTACAAGTGTCGATCATGGGACGGCATTTGATATCGCAGGAACAGGAAAGGCTGATTCTGCGAGTATGGAAGAAGCCATTCGGCAGGCAATCATGCTTTCTGGTACGAGAGAGAACCGATAGTAAAAGTGAAAGAGCCTTCCAATGGAGGCTCTTTCTTTAGTTCATATACGTTCCGCCATTCATATTGATGGTTTCCCCTGTGATGAAATCTGACTGATCAGAGGCTAAAAAGGTGACGGCGTTTGCGACTTGCTGCGGTGTTCCAATTGTTTTCAGAGGAATTCTTTCTAAAACAGATCTACGGTATTCATCACTCCACTGTTTGCTCATGTCTGTCTCAATTGGCCCAGGACAGACAGCATTTACATGAATGTGATGTGCTGCTAATTCTTTGGCAAGATGCATCGTTAAGTAATTGATACCTGCCTTTGAAACGCCGTAAGCAGGTGATGCATTGTGATGAGGGGTTTTGCCAGTAGTTGAACTCATGTTGACAATCTTCCCGCCTTGCTGTTTGATCATGTCAGGAATGACTGCTTGACACATGAGAAACGTACCCGTCAAATTAATATCAATTAGTCTTTTCCATTCATCAACAGATGTATCGACTGTTGATTTCCGCAAATTGATTCCAGCATTGTTGACCAATATATCAATCTGTCCGAAATGGTTTTTTGCCTTCTCAACGAGGGAGGCAGCTGTCGCTGGTAAACTAGCATCACCAACGACAGAAACAGCGCGTGTCTCTTCTTTATTCAGAGAGGAGCAAACGTCTTGCAATAGCACTTCATTCGTTCCGTTCAGCACCACTTTAGCTCCTTCAGAGACAAATGCCTCCGCAATGGCGCGGCCAATCCCTCTGCTTGCACCTGTAATGATTGCTACTTTGTTTTGTAAAGTCATCTATCATCCCACCCATCTGTCATAATTAAAAAGCGCTTTCATTTATTATAAAATGTGATGTTTCATCATTCAACAAATAAAGTGGAAATGAAGAGGTTTTGAATAAAAGTGTTTCATAATAAAACAAATACATCTTTTCCACTTCAGGGTATACTAAAAGGAACAAGCAATGGATAAGGGGGAACCTCAATGAAACTTTATACAAAAACCGGAGATCAAGGTCAAACAGGCTTGATTGGCGGGCGGGCTGATAAAGATGATGCAAGGGTAGAAGCGTACGGTACATTAGATGAGGCGAATAGTTTGATTGGACTAGCCCATGCAAACTTAAGGCAGCATGGCGAATTGTTTCAAGATATTCTATCTGAGCTGATGGTCATTCAGCATGAACTGTTTGACTGCGGCGGTGATTTGGCAGCGGTGAAACCACCGAAAGAAGGCAAGTTAAAAGAAGAATCTGTCACAGTCCTTGAAAAGCGAATGGACGTGTATGTAGAAGAAGCCGCGCCGCTGACTAAATTTATTTTACCTGGGGGCCAGGAAGGTGCTGCCCTCTTACATGTAGCGCGAACAGTCGTCAGGAGAGCCGAGCGGCATATTGTGACACTCGCAAAGCAGGAGGAAATTCCAGCAGTTACGCTCACATATGTGAACCGTCTATCCGACTATTTATTTGCTGCCGCCCGTATTGTGAATTATCGGCTCGGTGAAGCAGATGTTGAATATGAACGAAGTGCAGATGTGTTTCGTTCTAAATGAGGAAAAGCACTCTTCTAGTCGAAGAGTGTTCAGCGTGTAGACAAACCCTCGCATTCTTTGTCAGTCCTGCGTGCCGGTGCTCACGAATGTCCAATTCGCTCCGCAAAAGTAACTGTTCTTCCTAGACTGCAAAGGTCTTCTATTACACTGAAAAGAAGACAAAGGGCTAAAATCAAGTTCATTTTAGCGCTTTGTCAATAATCTGAGCACTCTTCTAGTCGAAGAGTGCTTTTTCTATAGATTCAACCGCTCAGTCTGAGCCATGTTACGACTCTGGTCGCAATCAAAGATCAATCTACGACACGTTTTGCCAGCTTCCTTTTTTGACTATAGTGAAAGCAAGGAGCAAGAAAGGAGGCATGAAGATGAAAATCACAAGTAAAACCATCATCGGTTCAATCCTGATGTTTATCGGTTTATCCATCTTCTTTGGTGGTTCATTGGGCGGGCTGATCCCGACTTTGATTGGGGCGTGGCTCATTTATGTAGGTGTCAAAAAATATGATAAAGGCAGTAAAACAACAGGGGTCATACTCTCTATTATCGGTGTATTGCTCGTCGCACAGTCACTGCCATTTTTACTCGGAATCGCATTTGCTGGAGTACTTCTCTACTTTGGCTGGAAGATGATCAATGGTGAATCTGCAAAGGAATCATCCGGCAGAACAACATATATGGAGCCAAACACGGCACCGAACATGGAAGAATCTATGCACACGTCATTTGATCAAGAATGGGAAGACTTTTTAAAGAAAAAATAAAGGGAGGAATATGAAATGGTATTAAGAAGAGTACGTGATATGTTTGTTGCAACAGTCAATGAAGGCTTAGATAAATTGGAGAATCCGCGTGTCATGCTGAATCAATATGTTCGTGATATGGAGGACGATATTGCCAAAGCGAAGCATGCGATCATTAAACAGCAAACCATTCAGCAAGGTTTCTTGAGAAAAGCAGAAGAAACAGAAGAATTTGCTGATAAGCGAAAGAAACAGGCGGAGCTGGCGTTTCATGCAGGAGAAGAAGAACTTGCACGGAAAGCACTGACTGAAATGAAGTATTTTGAAGAAAAGCACAACGAATATCAAGAAGCCTATCAGCAATCTGTTAAACAGCTGAAAGAGCTGAAAGAACAGTTGCAGCATCTAGAAACAAAGCTGCGTGATGTTAAAGACAAGAAGCAAGCGCTGATTGCAAGAGCCAATGCCGCACAGGCAAAGCAGCATATGAATGAATCTATGAATAAGGTTGATAGTGAAAGTGCTTATAAAGAATTTCTACGCATGGAGAACCGTATAGAGGAAATGGAGACAAAAGCGGGTAGTTATGCACAATTTGCCGATCAGGGTGCTTATGCTCATCTTGATTACGCTGATGAGGTTGAAAAGGAATGGCAAAAGCTTAAGCGATCAAAGCAGCTTGAGAAACAGCCGGCAAACTAATGGAAATGTGTCAAAACGGAAGAAAAACAGGATTTTTCTTCCGTTATTTGATTTCTTTCTGTTTCGCTTTTCCTTATAATAAAAAGGTCAAAGGATAAAGGGATGATATAAATGAAACGGTTCATTGGTCTAATTTGTATACTTGTTGGTGTTTTTTTGATGATTGGGATGCTTTTCAAAAATGGAGATCTCTTTCATTTGAGCTTTTCTCGTGATAAAGCGGTCACAACAGCTTCAGCGAAAAAGGATGAGGTTGAACAATTAGATATCTCTCTTTCTGGATTTCGCATCAAGGTGAAGCCGGAAGATCGTTCGGATATTTCTGTGATGGTTGTGAATGGAAAAGGGAAAATGTATGCGGAACAAACAGGCGGAACATTCAAAGTCCGTGCTGAAAATAAAGGATTTTTGTTTTTCTCTGCATTTGAAAAAGGAGAACTCTTAGTCAAAATTCCAACAGATTATCATAAAGATGTGAAAATAACAGGTGGAATCGGCGTGAGCGAAGTAAATGGCGAAGGAAAGCTGTCTCTTCAAGATGTGACGCTCAAATCAACGAGCGGAAACCTCACAGCTGAGAACTTCTCAGCAAATCGTGTGGAAATCAAAGCGACTTCTGGCAGACTTTCAGTGTCTCATATTGATGCGAAGGAAAGTGATATTGGTGCCACTTCTGGTCGTGCTGATATTCAAGATGTAAAAGGAAAGCTGCAATTAGGCATGACAAGCGGCAGGCTGACAGCAAGCTTTGATACAATTGATTCACCAGTCGACTTTCACATGACATCAGGCAGTGCGAAATTTAACTTGCCAGATGAGGGAGATTTCAAAGTCCAAGTGAAAAAAACGAGTGGACGTATTGATCATTCGTATGATTTTGACCAAGCGGACAGTGAAGGCCGAGGTTTTACAGGCACGCATGGGAAAGGGACACACTTAGTCGATATTGAGATGACAAGCGGAAGCTTAAAATTGCGGTAAACAAACGTAAAAAGGAAGGAGGCGAGTCAACTGCGTTTTTCTAGAAATCAAATTTTAGGCATCATTGTGGTGATTTTCGGTATAAATCTTTTTCTCAAAATTATTGGGATTGGGGCAGACTTATTTTGGCCAGTGTTTTTTGCTCTATTTGGTTATTGGCTGCACTCTCGATCTAAACGTTGGCTCGGTTCGGTTTCCTATATTTTTGCAGGCTTTCTCTTCTTGAAATTTCTACTAAATATCACGTTTAGTTTGACTGGGTATTTATTTGCTGCCTTTTTGATCTATGCGGGCTATCGTTTATTGAAAAACAAACCTGTTTTTGATGTCGATAAAAAGGAATCATCAGACGATGGAAAGCCTTCACTGAAAGTCAATCTTGAAAAAGAGGGCGATCAGAAGAAAACAAAAAGCCAGACAAAGCCGCGCAAAGAACATGATTTCTTCATCGGTGAAGTCAGGCTGATGAAAAAACCATTTCAATTAAGCGATTTGACCATTTCAGGTTTTATTGGCGATGTCAAAATCGACTTATCAAAGGCGATTATTGCTGAGGAAGAGAGCACGATCGTCATTAGTGGGCTCATCGGAGATGTCGATATTTACGTACCTCAGGATATTGAAGTATGTGTGAGTGCTTCGGCTGCAATTGGTGATATGAAAATCATTGATGAAAAAAGAAGCGGGTTCGGCAGTAAAGTGTATGTCATGACAAATGATTATGATGAGAGCAAGCGAAAAGTGAAAATCTCCATTTCTCTCCTGATTGGGGATGTGGATGTGAGGTACTTATGAGGAAACTGCATTTAGGCATCCAGTGGCAATCTGTTCGTCTTGCAGTCGGTATCTCGCTTGGTGTTGTCATCATGACGACACTCCCGATGTTTTTTTATTACCAGCTTGATCCCATGATTTTGCTGTCTACGCGGTGGTTCGGCATCCCGTTTTTTTGTATTTTGCTCATTATTAGTCTCGCCATTGGTGTATCAGCGGGGCATGTGTTTGGCTATCAGCATAAGAAGCGGCTGGATCAGCTTGTAGAGTCGATTTTGAAGTTTGAAAATGGGAATTTTGCCTATAGACTGCCTTCTCTAGGTGATGATGAAATTGGTTTGGCGGCAGATCAATTAAATGAAATGGCGAAACGAGTGGAAGGGCAAGTAGCCTCCTTACAAAAGCTCTCAAATGAGCGAGCTGAATGGCAGGTTCAAATGAAAAAATCGGTTGTCTCAGAAGAGCGTCAGCGTCTAGCGCGTGAGCTGCATGATGCAGTCAGCCAGCAGCTATTCGCCATTTCAATGATGACGTCTGCGATTCTTGAAGGGATGAAGGAAAAGGATGAAAAGATTTTAAAGCAAATGCGTCTTGTGGAACGAATGGCTGGCGATGCACAAAATGAGATGCGTGCACTCCTTCTGCATTTAAGACCGATCACCCTTGAAGGAAAAGACTTGAAAAAAGGCTTGATTGAGCTGCTCAATGAATTTCAGGCAAAGCAACCAATTGATATTGATTGGGAAATAGAAGATGATGCTCCGCTGTCTAAAGGGGTGGAGGACCATCTGTTCCGAATTGTGCAAGAAGCCCTTTCCAATGTGTTTAGGCATGCAAAGGCGACAAAGGTGACAGTACGTCTGCTTATTCGGAACCGTCAAGTTCAGTTAAAAATTATCGACAACGGGATTGGTTTTCAAACAGATCATGTGAAGACTGCTTCCTACGGACTTGAATCGATACGAGAAAGAACAAGTGAAGTAGGTGGTGTCGCAGAGATTATGTCATTTGAGGGAAAAGGCACACAAATTGATGTGAAGGTTCCCATTTTTGATGAAGGAAAAGGAGAGAACGTTCGATGATTCGAGTGCTTTTAATTGACGATCACGAAATGGTGAGAATGGGTCTTGCTGCTTTTTTAGAGGCACAGGCGGATATTGAAGTCATCGGTGAAGCGTCAGATGGACAAAAAGGTGTAGAGCTAGCGGTTGAATTAAGGCCAGACGTGATTTTAATGGACCTTGTTATGGAAGGCATGGATGGCATCGAAGCAACGAAAAGAATTTGTCAGGAAATAGAGGATGCCCGGATTATTGTACTGACGAGCTTTATTGATGATGATAAAGTGTATCCAGTGATTGAGGCTGGTGCTTTAAGTTATCTTTTAAAAACATCGAAAGCAGGAGAAATCGCTGATGCCATCAGGTCTGCGAGTATCGGCGAACCAAGACTTGAATCAAAAGTAGCTGGGAAGGTCATGAACAAACTCCGCCATTCATCAAATGGGTCCATTCTGCACGATTCGTTAACCGCAAGAGAAATGGAAATATTAAAGCTGATTGCCGATGGAAAATCGAATAAGGTCATTGCTGAGGAATTGTTTATTACCATCAAAACAGTCAAGACGCATATTACCAACATTCTTTCCAAGCTTGATGTAGAAGACCGCACACAAGCAGCCGTGTATGCACATCGCCATAAGCTGATTCAATAAAAAAACAGCTTTCAAATGAAAGCTGCTGGAACATGCGCAAAATTAGTCCTTCTGTCCTGTGATTGGACGTTCGGATAGTTGATGGAGCTCAGGAACTGGAAAAGCCTCCTGCTCCTCGGCCGATTTGTCTTCCAGGGTTTTCTTCATCTCGGAAAGCAGCTTGACGCTTTCCTTTGCCACTGCCGCTTTTTTCTCTTGCAAATCAATGATCTGTGAAAGTCCAACAAATAAACCGCCTCCAATCAGAAGGAGCGCAGGGGTTTGTCCATAATAAATCACGATCAAAAATGTGCTTGAAAAGCTGTCGGCTTCAATGAAGAAATCTTCTTTTGATTGCATGAATACCACGACTAATAGAAGTATTCCTAGAATCAAAAATAGAATGCCGGCCGAAAGTAAAGCTCGTTTCATGATTGACACCCTTTTTTTCTTACCATTTTAACATACTCTATAAGGATTGTGTTGCGCCCTTAGTCCCGAAGTCACGGATTTTCACATTTACCTTGTAACGAATATCCGATTCACTAAAAATGTCATCCCAATGTTTTGCTTCTTTTCGATAGTCTTTCGGATATGCAATGCTTGCTTTTTGATAAAACCCACAAATATCTGCTTTGATTTCATGCTGTAATTCCCCGATAAAATCTTTCACATTCTCCTCCAGTCGATGTGCCACAACTTTCTCAATTTCTTGGAGGTATTTTTCATTAAATGAATTTTCCCGTTCATTCCAATCCTCAGACATTCTGCCATCAAGCTCCACTGACACATCAAATTCATATTTGCCACTGGCTGTTTTATGGGTGTCAATGTTGTGTTTGATTTTAAAGATCTCAAAAGAATAAATGCTATGTTCATATTGGAATTCAATCACTCCGCCTGTTGCATCTCCAGTCAGCAGGTTGTAGGACTGCACCGCTAAAGGAGAGATGTTGGTGAGAAATCGTTTGTTCTGAATAATCGAGGCACCATCCAGCATTAATTTGCCCTGACTGACACTGACTTTCGGAATGGCAAAGGATACGTTGTTTTGCATAGCAGAAGAAATATCTCCTAAGGAAACGGGCTTGAACATACGAATGGTCGTTTTTGTATTCGAAGAAATATCGTATAAGGTGGAAGCGGCAGGCTGCCCGTCGTCATTGATTTTCAGCATATCTCCAGGCTTCTCAGAAGCCATAAAGACAAGGCTTCCTCTTCGTGTTTCATTGTCCCGAATGAATTGATTGATGACCAAATCGAAATTATTTTCATTGATAAGGTCTTGAGAAAACAAATAAACCCTCAGCTGCTGAGCAAAAATGCGGTGTGTTTTTAGGGCCGTCGTACGAAAAATTTGGTGTATGGAATCACCGCTTGTTTCAATAATCTTCGTCGGATCTTTCACGCTTGATTCTTGCTCAATTTTTTGCGGAACGAGCACCTGCATAGACAGCTTCAATTTATGTCCGCCATCTCCTTTATCTACAGCAAATCCAATTGCCATGTTGAGCTCCTCGATATTTGTACTATCCCAGCACCCGCATAATAGAATCAGTGAGAAGAGCGCAAGAACCGCTTTCTTTTTCATGCTGTTTTCCGCCTCCTTTTGAAAAATACGATGATAAATAACAGAAACGGGAGTATACCAAATAGAAGAAAGAACAAGTTGTTAACGTAGGTTAAATAGTCTCGGACCGTATCAACATCTTTTGGGAAAAGAGCGGCAAAGAAGATCACAATGCCCATCAAGGCGAGCGCGATTTTTTTAGGGAATTTAGTCAATTTGATGACTCCTATCGTAGCAAAAAACGTATATCCTACAAAGCTCGTATAAAGCTGGACAAGCCAAACAATCAGCAAAAAGGATTCAATCCGTTCAATAAAAATCCCCTGAATATCAAATGATTGAAATAAGGCAATGGTCGGCCACGTCAGAGTCGCCGTTTCTTTCACCGTGAGCGCACCAACCACAAGAATATAGGTGAAAATATAGATGATCGCAGGAATCAAAAAGCCGATGGAGCCATATGCAAAAGTGTGTTTTTGCGTATTCATATAGGCAGGCATGAAAAGCATCATTTCAATGCCGACAAACGAAATGGCCGAAGCATTCAAGGAATTGAAAACAGGGGAAATGCCCTCTCCTAAAACTGGCCGTAGGTTATCGAGCTTAAACTCTTGTACACTAAGTCCGTAGGCTACAAATAAGATGATGAGTGTGACAATCAGAAAAAAAGGGCACAGCCGGGCAAAATCACCAATCCCCCCAATCACAAGGTAAAAACCAACCAAAATAAAGCTGATCATCGTCACGGCTACAGGTGTGTTTTGAAGTAGAAAGAATTTCACCATCTCAGACATGGCTCGTACTTCATAGCTGGCAACGCCGAGAAAGTAAATAATAATCAACAGGTTGGCAAGTGAGCCAATCCATTTCCCAAGTCCTTCTTTTGTATAGTCATAGTAGGAAGAAAAGGAGACCTTTTTCATCATGAGCACATTGACAAAAATAAACACAATGTATATCACACTCATGAGTAAGAGTGCAATCCAGCCGTCAGGTGTAGGCGCAGCTTGAGCCATTGATCTTGGCAGAATCATCATACTTGCGCCTAGTGTGGTATTGGCGATAATGGCACTTGCCTGATAGCTTGTGATCGACTCTTTATGATTGACCATGTCGTTCCCCTTTCTTTTGATTTTTCAGAGGCAATCTGATGATGGAATTGTCCTCATTTTTATAACTGAACACAAAATCTGGTGAAAAATATGGGGTGCCAAAGCTTTTTTGTCTTGTCAAATGAGTGAGTAAGACGAGCATAAACAGGACAAGTCCATATAAACCGAATGCAGCTGCAGTAAACATGGATACAAAGCGAAGGACACGAAATGATATCCCCATTCCATATTGAGGAAAGGTAAAGGATGCAAGTGCAATGACGCTGACAATAATGACCATAATGGAGCTGACGATATGGGCTTGTACGGCCGCCTGCCCAATGACAACACCGCCCACAAGTCCGATTGTTTGTCCAAGTGGATTAGGAAGCCTTAACCCAGCCTCTCGCAGCAGCTCAATGGTCATTTCCATGATGAGTGCTTCCACAATAGGAGGAAAGGGGACATTCTCTCGTGTGCTTGAGATGGAAATAGCTAAAGTTGTGGGCAAAAGACCTTGATGGAAGGACACAAGGGCAATATAAATGGCTGATAAAAACAATGTGAGAAAGATGGACGTAAAACGCAGCAAACGAATCAGAGAGGCAGCGATCCATCTTTCATAATAATCATCAGGTGATTGCATAATCGTCGCGAGAGAAGCAGGCACAATTAAGATAAAAGGCGAATGATCAACAAAGATGGCGACGCGTCCATTGTTTAAAGCAGACGCCACTTTATCAGGCCGTTCTGTGTTTTGAATTTGCGGAAAAGGAGAATACACATTGTCTTCAATCAGCTCCTCAAGAACGCCTGAGTCTTGAATATCATCTATGGTGACTTGTTTGAGACGCTTTTTTACCTCTTTTAAAACAGAGGGCTCAACGATACCATCAATGAACATGATCGATACTTGGGTGTATTTCTTTTCGCCGATTTTCATATCTACTGTTTTGAGATCAGGGTTTTTCAAACGCTGTCTGACGAGAGCTAAGTTCGTGTTGATATCTTCAATGAAACCAATTTTTGGTCCTCTTACGACGGTTTCAGATGTAGCATCTCCTAAATTACGTTTCTTCGTTCCGTGTGTTTCTAAAATATAAGCATGCTGAAATCCATTAATCAGTACGACACAATGTCCTTGGAAAATAGCATCTACTAGTTCTTCAGAGGTTTTCACCGTACGGGTAGTCATCATCGATAAATTGGATTCTAGCTTCTCTTTTGTCAGAGAGGCATGATCTTGCAATAGCAGTTTTAAGAAGGTTTGAATCTGCATCGCTTCGTTCATTTCTTTAATGTATAAATAGTAGACAACCTGTCCATGAGGCAATGTTTTTTTCTCATGGATCAAATCATCCATGTCCTTTAACTGAGGGAGAATGACAGAGAGATTATCGTATAAGTGCTCTTTCAATGGAGTTTGATTCAAATGGATCACCCGCCTCAATTTCTTTTTCTTAGCATTACCTGCTTGAAAAAACAATATTCTGTGTTACATTATTTTGTGGTATATGAAAGAATCACGGTGTTGGAGGAAAGAAGATGGCGCAAATTCGTTTAGCAGGAACAAAAGAGGAGATCGACCTTATTCTACAGTCGTTTGACAAGCATTATGAGGTGACTTATACGTCAAAAGATTACGGAAAAACAAATCCAAAATACAAATATTCCAAAGATGTTCGTGTTTATATTGAACTAAAATTAAAATAAAGATAAAATTTTAATTGAAAACGCTTAAAGGATTTTCGTTTTTTGTATAGAATAGAGTTGAGTGATGAAGCTATGGAGGGATACATAATGACAGAATTTAGAATCGAAAAAGATACAATGGGCGAAATCAAGGTGCCACAGGACAAGTTCTGGGGTGCACAAACACAACGAAGCAAAGAAAATTTCAAAATCGGTTCTGAGAAAATGCCAAAGGAAGTTGTGAATGCGTTTGCAATTTTGAAACGTAGCACAGCGATTGCGAACGAACGTCTTGGCAACTTAGAAAGTGAAAAAGCTGAAGCGATTGCTGCTGTATGTGATGACATCATCAGTGGAAAGTATGACGAGCATTTCCCGCTTGTTGTATGGCAAACAGGAAGTGGAACACAAAGTAATATGAACATGAACGAAGTCGTTGCAAATAGAGCAACTGCTTACTTGAAAGATAAAAATAGTGAATTCAGCATTCACCCGAATGATGATGTGAACCGTAGCCAAAGTTCAAATGATACATTCCCAACGGCTATGCACGTGGCAGCTGTTTTAGCTGTGTACAAAAAGCTATTGCCTGCGATTGACCAGTTAAGAGCGACGCTTGATGAGAAAGCAAAAGCATACCAAGAGATCGTGAAAATTGGCCGTACGCATTTGCAAGATGCAACACCTCTTACAGTGGGCCAAGAGATTAGCGGCTGGGTGTACATGCTTGATCGTTCAAAAGAAATGATTTTAGAATCTACTGAAAAAATGAGAGAACTTGCCATTGGCGGAACAGCTGTTGGTACGGGAATTAACGCACATCCTGAGTTTGGTAAATACGTGGCAGAAGAAATCAGCCAGTTAACAGGTCAAACGTTCAATTCTTCACCAAACAAATTCCATGCGCTGACAAGCCATGATGAAATCACATATGCACACGGAGCGCTTAAAGCTCTTGCAGCTGACTTAATGAAAATTGCCAATGATGTGAGATGGCTTGCAAGTGGTCCTCGCTGCGGAATTGGTGAATTGATCATTCCTGAAAACGAGCCAGGCAGCTCCATTATGCCAGGAAAAGTCAACCCAACTCAAAGTGAAGCTTTAACAATGATTGCCGCACAAATCATGGGGAATGATGCAACAATCGGTTTTGCCGCAAGCCAAGGAAACTTCGAGCTGAACGTATTTAAGCCGGTCATCATCTATAACTTCTTGCAGTCAGTTGAATTGCTAGCTGACGGTATGAACTCATTCCATGACAAGTGTGCCATTGGAATTGAACCAAACCTAGAAACAATCGAGAAAAACCTAAACAATTCATTGATGCTTGTGACGGCACTCAACCCGCACATCGGATATGAAAATGCAGCGAAAATTGCGAAGCTTGCGCACAAAGAAGGATTAACGCTAAAAGAAGCTGCCCTTCAATTAGAACTATTAACAGAAGAGCAGTTTGAAGAGTTTGTGAAACCAGAAGAAATGGTGACACCGAAAGCAAAATAAGACACCAGAGGCCTCTGTGCCTCTGGTTTTTTAATGGAAACTTCCTGAAATCACAGAAAAGAAGTTTGATTGTTTGTCACAATAAAACCCAGGGCAAGCAAGCCCTGGGTTTTATAAATGATCTTCTTTTAGAATGCGTAATAAGGAGCCTGAGACTGGCTGAAGTGGTGTGTATAATTTCAATTGGTAAAGCATGCCTTTGACGATGACTTGTCTTGGTTTTTGTTTGTTTAACTCGTTTTCTAAAATGCCAAGCGCTTCAAATAAATCTGGCTCGTCTTTCACTTCATAATGTGCTTCTGCCAGCTCTCTTAATTCTTTTAATAGAGATTCTGTGAGCGGGTCAAATGATCGTTCATAAATCGGGCCGAACCAGTCGCTTGCTTGGTCCACAGAAATGAGTGGAGGGTCATTGCGCTTCATCATACCGCCCATTAGATCATCGATACGGTGAATCATTGTTGCGGCAAGCTCCTCTGCTTCGAGCTGAAAATCATATAAAATGGCAAGCTCAAAGTAAACGTGACTCATGCCCTCGATCGTTAAACATAGATCAGCCATATAAGGAATGGCCGCATCTCCATACACTTGCTTAATGTTATCAATGTGCAACTGAATCGTCGCAAGTCGAATTTGCTTTGCGAGCTGCTGCGTTTCTTCGTTCAATGGGAGCGCCCTGTCGCTTAGCTGCATTTTAATAAAATCCTTTTGCTGCAAAATATTATCGTAATAGACAGTGAGCTGTTTCCGGTAGGCCTCTTTTGGTGTGCCGCCCTCTGTTTGAACCTCATGAATCCGGGTAAATACCTTATCGTAATAGTAATGCAAGATCGAAATAAGTAGTGCTTCTTTCGATTTGAAATAAAGGTAAAACGCACCCTTTGACATGTGGCATTCATCTGCAATTTCCTGAACAGACGTTGTATTATAGCCTTTGCTGGCAAATAACTTCATACCAGCCTCAATAATCATTTTTTCTTTCTTTTTCAATATGAATGTCATCCTTTCTTACCGAGAGACAAATGTCTTAGGAAACGTGCGCAAAGAGATGTGACTTATCGGTCATAAACGACAAAACTTTTCAAAAATTAATCAGATTGTAACTTGTTTTTTACAGTGTAATTCTTTATATTATAAAGTAAGGTGACCAACCGGTCAAAAAATGTGAAAGGATGATGTTCCATGAGAGAAATTGATGATATGATTAGACGCTTGAAAGCAAAAGGAATTCAAGTAGAAAAAGTCAAAATGCCGAAAGAGACAACCATTGAAAAGAAATGGATGTATCAAGCTGGCAAGAAGATCAAAGCCACATACCGTGATTTCAATGGGTATTCATTCATCTAAAAAAAGACTGCGGTGTAAAACCTACAGCCTCTTCTTTGGAACAGTGATCGTATAGCGTACACCTAGTTCATCATTTTCAATTGATATGGACGCTTGATGCATTGAAAGAATTCGTTTGACAATGCTTAATCCAATGCCGAATTCGCCCTTTTTTCCCTTACTAAAAGGTTCGTATAGGCTGGATAGCATGTGTTCTTCAATTGGAGGGCCATCATTACGAATGACGATGCGAATTTGATCCTCTTCCTGCTTCATATGAATATCAATTTTATTTTTTGCGTAGCGAAGTTGATTTTCTAATACATTTTCAAATAATTTGCTCCATTGTTCTGGATCGCCTTCAAGTGCAGCCTCATCATCTAAGTCCACGTTCCACTGCAATTCATTTTTCGACCAGCGTAAACGGTCAACCACTTCCAGCATTGTATTACTCACAAGGAAGGGAGAATGCGCCGGATGTTGTTTTGATAAATAATCAAGCTTTGTTAAATACAGCAAATCTTTGATTTTCTTCTCAAGCTTTTCCGCTTCGCCTTCAATCACTTCCACCGTTTGTTCAAGATCTCCTTTAGGGAAAATTCCATCTTTAATAGACTGCGTATAACCGCGGATGACCATCACAGGTGTTTTTAAGTCGTGTGATATATTTTGCAAAAGCGTTCGTTCTGTTTCATCCTTTTGAATGAGCTTTTGTCTCATTTCTTCAATCGTATGCCCCAGTTTGCCAATTTCATCTTGCCGGTCAACCATCACAGGATCGTCCCAGTCTTCTTGTGCAATGCGCTTGACGTGCTTTTCAAACGCGACGATTGGACGTGATAAGTAGCGGGCGAGCCAAATCGATGGAATCCAGCTTAGTAAAATAACCGTTCCTAAGATGAAAATCAGCTGTTTAAACAGTGTAAAGGACAAGTCATCTCGATAAGAATCGGGTGCATATGACAAGAGAATATATTGTGTATTGCCTGTTGAGACTTTTTTGATCACAAAAAAGATATGCTGACCATTCACTTCTTCAGAATAGCGTTTTGTTGCGCTTTTTTGTTTTTTAACAAAGGACTGCACTTTTTCAATAAAGGCATGCGGGAAAAACTGAGCCATTTGATTTAATTCATCTGACGGAATCAGAATGTGCTGAACCGATCGGTTTTCTGGTGTCGACTTTGGTGAGCCGTCTCGATTCAGAGGGTATTCTGTTAACACTTGCTGCTCGTTTTCGATGTTTTTATAAATTTCATTCGTAAAAAAGCTGCGTAATGTATTTGAAAATAAAATGATCAGGACAATCGAGATGGTGAGTAAAATGCCAGAGATGACAACCCAAATTTGAAAAGCGAGTGGTTTGTTCTTCATCCCTTTAGCATCCTATAGCCAAATCCATAAATGGTCTCGACTTTTAAGTCAGGCATTTTTTTTCGCAGCCGTCTGACAAGATCATCGACCACACGATCTGTCCCGAAGTAATCGTGCCCCCAGATCTTGACGAGGATATCTTCCCGGGAAAAGGCATGTCCTTGATGATGGGTAAATAAGAGCAGCAAATCAAATTCCTTAGACGTTAAATTAATCAGCTGATCTCCTTCATACACCTCTCTTACGTCCTCATGAATGATATAGGAAGAAACGGGTGTGACGCTTTGCTGAGGTGTGTCACTGTTTTTATATACAAGCTCCAGCAGCTTTTGCACGCGGATGATCAGCTCGCGCGGAAGAAAGGGTTTCGCAATATAATCACTGCTCCCGAGTTCTAAGCCAAGCACACGATCAATATCTGCATCACGTGCCGAAATAAAAATGACCGGTACGTCAGGCGAGGCTGCTTTGATTTCTTTAATGAGTGTGTAGCCGTCCGTATCAGGCAGCATAATATCTAAAATCCATAGATGCGGGGGCTTGTTCATTGCTTCGCGTGCCGCTTCTCCGGTTAAAAAAGAGGACACATTCCAATTTTCACTCTCTAAATATTTGGTTAACAGTTCATTTAAATTCTGCTCATCTTCAACTAAATAAATGGTGTACGACAAAGTCTTCCACATCCTCTCAACGTCATTATAACGGGTTACAAAGGCGGCATGTCAACAATCACACGCTTTTTTCACAATTTCACATATTCTTCTCATCATTATCCCATAATGTTTGTTTATGATAAGCTCAAGGGAAAAAAGGGCATAGACAAAAGGCTAATCAATAGGTGCTTTTCACCAATGTGCACACCTTGCTTTTTTTCTATGAATAAGTATTATATAATTTGACATATTGTCATAAAGAATTTTTCAATGATATTGCCATTAAGGGGACATGAGTCCTGTCTAGACATATGAATGAAGCATTTCATGAAAATGATGCAAAGGAGTGCAAGCGATGGATTTCCGAAGAGAAGATGAAGAGAAAAAGATGAATGATCAAGAACACACACATCAAGAGAATGAGAAACAAATAGAAGAACCAGAAAAAGAGAAAGAACTCGTTTTTCACCATCATGAAAACGAAGCATCTGCCTCTCAGGAGAGGGTGACAAATGGGTCTCCTCAAGTGATTGATGACCGTTCGTCTAAAAAGGAGAAAAAACGAAAGGCTGCATGGCTAAGTCCGATTCTTGGAGGGATTATTGGCGGCGGTCTTGTGCTTGGCATTACACCGCTTTTACCGCAGTCACAAGATACAGCGGCAAACACTCAAACCCAAACAGCATCAAGCGAACCGGCTTCATCTGAAAATTTCTCAACAAAACAAATCACCAATGCGACGAATGTTGCTGATATGGTAGAAGATTTAGAGCCGACGATTGTAGGGGTCTCAAACTATCAATCTACACAAAACTCGTTCGGTCTTAGCGGTGATTCAACTGAAGCAGAAGCTGGAACGGGTTCTGGTGTCATCTTCAAAAAAGATGGAAAAAAAGCATACATTATCACAAATAACCATGTAGTCGAGGGTGCCAATAAATTAAAGGTCACACTATACGATGGGAAAACAAAAGATGCCAAGCTTGTCGGCAGTGACGTAATGACAGATTTAGCTGTCGTGGAAATAAATGCTGACGGCATTGATAAAGTTGCAAGTTTTGGAGATTCTTCTAAGCTTCGTGCTGGAGACAAAGTCATCGCAATCGGGAACCCGCTCGGTGCGCAGTTCTCTGGTACAGTAACAGAAGGGATTATTAGTGGTCTCGATCGTACCGTTGAAGCCAATACATCATCTGGAACCGTTGAGATGAATGTGCTTCAAACAGATGCTGCCATTAACCCTGGAAACAGTGGCGGTCCACTGATCAATACAGACGGTCAAGTCATCGGTATCAACAGCTTGAAAATTAGCGAAAGCGGAGTAGAATCACTCGGATTTGCGATCCCAAGTAACGATGTCAAACCGATCGTAGATCAGCTGTTGAAAAATGGAAAAGTCGAACGTCCTTACCTTGGCGTACAAATGATTGACCTTGAGCAAGTGCCTGAAACGTATCAGGAAAATACACTTGGCCTATTTGATAAACAAATCGGTAAAGGCATCTATGTAAAAGATGTATCAAAAGGATCTCCTGCACAAAAAGCAGGCTTGAAGTCTGGAGATGTCATCATCAAGTTCAAAGGAAAAGATGTAGCAAACAGCTCACAACTGAAAGAAATCCTTTATAAAGAAACAAAAATTGGCGATAAAACGACAATGACTGTCATCCGTGATGGAAAGAACAAAAATCTTGATATTACCCTTGGGCAGTCTGATAACGAATAAAAGAAAACAGGTGGATCGTTTATCCACCTGTTTTTTTGTGCCTATTTTTTTGAGGATAGTGTCCGTAAAATAATGTTTTCCCATACATTCCAAGGCAAGAGCTGCTTTGCTATGAATGAAAGCCGAACACCTTTCCCGACAAGATACCTTAGCTTTTTTAGCCGCTTCTTCTCTGCAAGCGAAACCACAAGCTCTGCAACTTCGCCGGGATCTCCATAGTTGTTTTTTTGCGCCTCTATATAGGACATCATCTTTTGATAAATAGCTGTGTATTTAGAACCTTCTGCAGGCGGCGTCATTTGCTCATTCATGGAGGTGTTCCAAATGTTCGTTTGGAAAGAACCCGGCTCAATCAAAGCGGCCTGAATGCCAAACGCAGCCAGCTCAATTCGCAAACTCTCTGTATAGCCCTCTAGCGCAAACTTTGACGATACATATGGAGAGAGTGCGAGCATTCCCATGAGTCCGCTGATACTGCTCATATTCAATATTTTTGCACCGCTCGTCATCAACGGAAGGACTGCTTGTGTCATTTCCATCACACCAAAGACATTCACTTCAAATTGCTCTCGGTACTGATCAACAGGCACTTCTTCAGCAAAACCAGCATAGGCCGTTCCTGCATTGTTCACAAGCAGGTGAATCGGAGCATAGGCATTAAGCCTTTTTTGAAATGCTTGAATGGACTGTGTATCTGTCACATCTAATGCTTCAATATGTATCGATTCGGATAAAGCGGCGTTCTTTACTTCTTCGGCAAGCTTTTTCGCATTGGTTTCCTGTCTTACGCCAGCAATCACAGTGTACCCTTGCTGAGCGAGGCGCAGTGTGATGAGCTTTCCGAAACCGCTGTTGGCACCAGTCACAATGGCTGTTTTATTCATCATCCGGTTCTCCTTTTTGTTTTAATCTACCATAGTCTGCTGTTTTATTGAATAACGAAAAGGGGCTTGGAGAAGAATAAAAAACGATGCTATGAAATAGGAGGAAACACATGATGTGCTGGAAGAAGGCGGGACTGCTAGGAGTGCTGTTCTTTATGCTGTCTGGCTGTCGTTCAATCGAACCAATACAACATCCACATGAAGCAGAAGCTGAAAGTCTGTCAGCTGTTCAAATGAAGGAACTGCCATTTCAGCATTTGCAATTGCACGTACAATATGGACAAAAAAGCGAATTATATGAAGCTACCTATCGTCAAGCTGGTGGAAGAGAAGAAGCACTAATTCGAGATCATATGAATGGTGTCCGCTATGAAGGGGAAGAAGCTTTACGTGAAATGAAGATGAAGCTCAATGATATGTCGATTCCTAGTGCAAAGCTGAATGAAACATATGTCAATGAATTATTATCTGCTTTTAATTTAGATGATGATTATCAGCGAATACGAGTCGATATGAAGCTCGAAGATGGGACGAAACGCGCGTTCGAAAAGACAAAGTAAACGAGACTTTCTCATTTTTTAATTGAAAATGATTTTCAAGATCACTTAAATCTGATACACTAAATTGAGATAAGTGATCTTTGACGTCTACATAGACGATATTCAATATAAAAAATTTGGATGAGAAAAGGAGCGTTTGAGCGGAATGAGTGCCATTTCTACTGAAGGTTTAAGCTTAGGTTACGGAGAAACAATGATCATAGACGAACTAAATGTGTCAATCCCTAAGGGTGAAATCACAGTATTTATTGGCAGCAATGGATGCGGTAAATCCACGCTACTTCGCTCTTTGGCCCGTCTCATGAAGCCAATGGGTGGTTCTGTCCTGCTTGAAGGTCATTCCATTGCCAAATTACCAACAAAGGAAGTGGCGAAACAGCTCGCCATTCTTCCGCAAGGACCGGAAGCGCCAGAAGGATTAACGGTACATCAACTCGTCAAGCAAGGGCGATATCCTTATCAAAATTGGCTGAAGCAATGGTCAAAGCAAGATGAAGAAGCGGTAAATCGCGCACTAAAGTCAACGAAGATGGAAGATCTTGCTGATCGAACGGTTGATTCATTATCAGGTGGACAAAGGCAGCGTGCATGGATTGCGATGACACTGGCTCAGGAGACGGATATTATTCTATTAGATGAGCCAACAACGTATTTAGACATGACGCACCAAATTGAAATCCTGGATCTTCTTTTTGATTTAAATGAAAAAGAGCAGCGCACGATTGTCATGGTTCTGCATGACCTCAATCTCGCTTGCAGATATGCGCATCACCTTGTGGCCATTAAAGACAAGTCGATTTATGCAGAAGGAAGACCGGAAACTGTCATTAACTGTGATCTTGTGAAAAATGTCTTTGATATGAACTGCCAAGTCACAACAGATCCTTTATTCGGAACACCTTTATGTATTCCGCACGGCAGAGGACGTTGTATTGTCCAACAGGCACAAGCTGAGACATTTCTTGCTGCAAGATAATCGTATGTGAAAAGCCTGACATCTGTTACACGCAGAGTCAGGCTTTTTTCTGAAAAAAGGAGCGGAATACCAATGGGAAATGAATTAGATGAAAAGCTCGAAGGCCTGCTTGATAAATATACAGAGCTGCTGCTTGGTGAAACGAATGAGGAACTGAAAAGAGATGTCTCGCAGTGGATCATCTATTCTCATATTGCCAAAAGCATGCCGCCTTTAGCCAAGCATTTTAATGACACGTATCCAGAGGCAAAAGAAGACATCAAAGAAACGATTCAGCGGATCAAGCAATTAAATGAAGCTCATCGTGCCAATAAAGACCGTTAAAAAACTGCCAGCTCAAACTGGCAGTTTTTCTTTATGACATGGGTGATGATCCGTACGGTGATTGATCTGTCAGTGTTTGCTGGAACTTTTGATGTGCCTGCTGGAGCTTCTGCTGGTCAGCGGCTTCGACAGAGTACCAGCCATATTTGAACATGACATCATATAAATGTCTTTGCGTTTTTTGTGTTTCTAGCGCAATTCGCTGAATATCTTGGTAAAGAGATTCATGGCTGAATTCATTGAGTGCTGTGTTATATCCGCTTGTCATATATTTTTCAGTCGACAAAAGGTCTGTGACAAAGTCGCGATCGTTCATGTTTGTCGTTGTTGGAACCGGCGTTTGTGGATTCCCGATTTTTTGTTGGTTTTGCTGTTCCATGTCTGTTACCTCCTATTGCATAAAGCCAGAAGACTGGCCTTGCCCTGAGCTGCCTAAATGCTGAAGAATTTGTGTGTAATGCTGATGATGCATTTGGCCAACTTGATTGAGTTCTTGTTTCAATGTTTGATCCTGACAATGCTCGGCCATAAAATGAGCCTTTTTCATGGCGATCAAATTCCAGTTCAGCATATCCTCTAGGTACAAGGAATCTTTTACTGAAATCACCTGTGGGGGCATATTCATTTGCTGGTTGTTCAAGATGTGTTCCTCCTTACGATTTCTTTTTATATTGCTGATTTTGACTGGTCTTTTTACCACCTAGGTCTGCTTCTTGTGATGGACCTGCGTTTCCTTTCACACTTGCAGCACTTACGCCTGCTTTTGATGGGTTCTTTTGCAAACGAGACATGTGGACATCACCTCCATTCTTACAATTCCCCCTCGTCTTTAATTCATACGCTGTAAAGAAAGTCGCATGAGAATGTGTAAATTTTTGAAATCTGCTATTGAACTGTTTCGGAAAATCTTTTAAGATAAAGAAAGAGGCATTGCTTTTTTTTGGACAAAAAATGAATGACTGTTCATTCAAAATGTTTAGGGGGATATTTATGGGCAAACATATTCGCAAGGCGGCTGTCATTGGTTCAGGTGTCATGGGCTCAGGCATTGCTGCACATCTAGCCAATATCGGGATACCAGTAACATTGCTAGATATTGTGCCACATGAACTGACAAAGGAAGAAACGGCAAAAAAGCTAACGCTTGATCACCCTAGTGTTCGGAATAGATTAAGCCAAGACGCAATGAAAAAATTGTTAAAGCAAAAGCCAGCACCTCTTACTTCAGCCAAAAACCTATCATACATCACACCCGGAAATCTCACAGATCACCTTTCCTTAGTACACGATGCTGACTGGATCATTGAAGTCGTGACTGAAAAGCTCAGCATTAAACAACACGTATTCTCTCTCATCGACGAACACCGCAAAGAAGGCAGCATCGTATCCAGCAATACATCCGGTATTTCTGTTGAAAAAATGGCAGAAGGCCGATCAGCTGATTTTAAACGCCACTTTTTAGGCACTCACTTTTTTAACCCAGCTCGTTATTTAAAGCTGTTAGAAGTAATTCCTATTCAAGAAACAGATCCAGAAGTACTCTCATATATGAAAACATTTGGTGAAGATGTACTTGGCAAGGGTGTGGTCGAAGCAAAAGATACACCGAACTTTATTGCCAACCGAATTGGCACTTATGGGCTTCTTGTCACAGTGCGTGAAATGCTTGAGAACAAATACACGATCGGAGAGGTCGATTCTGTTACAGGTCCACTCATTGGCAGACCGAAAAGTGCGACCTTCCGCACACTGGATGTGGTGGGACTCGACACATTTTCTCATGTAGCCCGCAATGTGTATGAACAGGTAGAAGGAAAGGAAAAAGATATTTTTCAGCTGCCTGAGTTTATGGAAAGAATGCTCGAAAAAGGGTGGATCGGCAGCAAAGCAGGGCAAGGATTTTATCAAAAAAATGGGAAGACCATTTTAGAGCTTGATCCTGTCACACTCACATACGGAGAACGGACAAAGCTGAAGGATCCGGGCATTGACATTGCCAAGCAGCAAAAGGGGACAAAAGCGAAATTGAAAGCGCTTATTTATCAAGACGGCCGTGTTGGGCAATTGCTTTGGAATATGACCGCACCTGTTCTTCTTTATTCAGCTCATCTAAAAAGCGACATTGCAGATGATATTCAGTCCATCGATAACGCCATGAAATGGGGATTTGGCTGGCAGCATGGCCCGTTCGAGCTGTGGGATGCGATTGGTGTGAAAAAAGCCGTCAGTCGAATGGAAGCGGAAGGGCACAGCATCCCGACCTGGGTGCAAGATATGCTTTCAGAAGGACATGACACGTTCTATCAAGAAAATGCCGAAGGAGACCGTGCATTTTATCAGAATGGCGCTTATGAACAGGAAAAGGGAAACGACAAGAATATTTCGTTAGCTAGATTGAAAAAGAAACACGATGTCATTTTTAAAAATACGGGTGCAAGCTTGATCGATATCGGGGATGATGTTGCCTTGCTTGAATTTCATTCGAAAAGCAATGCCATTGGGCTTGATGTCATTGATATGATCAACCGTGCTGTAGATGAAACGGAAAAGAATTATAAAGGGCTGGTCATCGGTAACCAAGGAAAGAACTTCTGTGTTGGTGCGAATCTCGCCTTAATTTTAATGGAAGCACAGGACGACAACTTCTTTGAAATTGATTTTGTCATTCGCAGGTTCCAGCAGGCGATGATGAAGGTGAAGTATAGTGACCGTCCAGTTGTGGCTGCACCATTTGGTATGACACTTGGCGGAGGGACGGAGCTTTGTCTACCAGCAGCCGCTATCCAAGCGTCCAGTGAAACGTATATGGGGCTTGTTGAAGCGGGGGTCGGACTCATACCGGGCGGAGGCGGAAATAAAGAACTCTATATTCGCCATCTGCAAGGAGCGGAAAAGCCATCAGCAACTGCGATCCAAGATGCTGCGCTACAAACCTTTGAAGCCATTGCGATGGCAAAGGTATCTACATCAGCAGAGGAAGCGCGTGATATGAAGATGCTTCGAGTGAATGACCGGATCAGCATGAATGGTGATCATTTAATCCATGATGCGAAACAACTCGTTCTTTCTCTTGATGAAGCGGGTTATCGTGCACCGCTGAAGCAAAAGGTGCCCGTGATGGGGGAAACAGGCTACGCAGCAATGGTGCTGGCTGCTGAAAATATGAGATTGTCTGGATACATTTCAGACCATGACATGACCATTGCGAAAAAACTAGCGCATGTCATTTCTGGCGGCAAATTGCCATTTGGTACAGAGGTGGATGAACAATACTTATTAGAGCTTGAAAGAGAAGCCTTTTTAAGTCTTGTAGGGGAAGTCAAATCTCAGGCACGCATGCAGCACATGCTCGTTAAAGGAAAACCTTTACGTAACTAGGGGGGGAGTCAAAATGAGAGAAGCAGTGATTGTAGCTGGCGCAAGAACACCAGTAGGGAAAGCCAAAAAAGGATCATTAAAACATGTCAGACCTGATGATATGGGCGCATTGTGTGTAAAAGAAACGCTAAAGCGTGCCGGTGATTATGATGGAACAATCGATGATTTAATCATCGGATGTGCGACACCAGAAGCAGAGCAAGGGCTGAATGTGGCCAGGAATATTGGGGCGTTAGCAGGTTTGCCATATACAGTACCTGCTATTACCATTAACCGCTATTGCTCTTCAGGTCTGCAGTCAATTGCTTATGCGGGTGAACGAATTATGCTTGGGCAGGCAGAAACCATTTTAGCTGGAGGCGTCGAATCGATGTCGCAAGTCCCAATGATGGGTCACTCCATTCGTCCAAACGCTCTTTTGGCAGAGCAAGCGCCTGAATACTATATGAGCATGGGCCACACAGCGGAGCAAGTGGCGCAAAAGTATCAGGTCACACGACAAGATCAAGATGCTTTTGCGGTGAGGAGCCATCAAAAGGCAGCAAAGGCACTTCAAGAAGGGAAATTTTCAGATGAAATTGTTCCCGTTGATGTGACAGAAAGACGGGTAGGAGAGCAGTATCAACTAGAAGAACGCCAATTTACGTTCTCACAAGATGAAGGTGTCAGAGCGGGCACAACAGAGGAGGTTCTCTCAACGTTACGACCTGCCTTCTCAACAAAAGGCACAGTGACTGCAGGAAACTCTTCGCAGACGAGTGATGGAGCGGCATGTGTCATGATGATGGATCGCGAAAAAGCATCTTCTCTTTCTCTTCAGCCGCTCGCCAAGTTCAGGGCGTTTGCTGTTGGTGGTGTACCACCTGAAGTCATGGGGATTGGGCCGGTTGAAGCCATTCCGCGTGCGCTGAAAATCGCTGGTCTAGAGCTAAAGGACATCGGGCTGTTTGAATTAAATGAAGCATTTGCTTCTCAGGCGATTCAAGTCATTCGTCATCTAGGGATCGATGAAGAGAAGGTAAATGTCAACGGCGGCGCCATTGCATTAGGACATCCGCTAGGCTGTACAGGAACGAAACTCACGCTGTCCCTCATTCATGAAATGAAACGGCGAAATGAACAATTTGGTATTGTGACGATGTGTATCGGCGGGGGCATGGGAGCAGCAGGCATTTTTGAATTGATCTAAAGGGGGAAAACAGGATGAAAGCAATGGAAGAAGTAAAAAAGGGTGGCAGTTTCTTAATTGATGAGACGAATTATGAGCATATCTTTACACCAGAGGATTTCTCTGATGAACATCAAATGATCGGGAAAACAACAGAAGATTACATTTTACAAGATGTCGTTCCGCACATCGATCAAATTGAAAATCATGAATTCGAGCATTCTGTTCGTCTCTTGAAAAAGGCTGGAGAGCTTGGCCTGCTTGGTGCGGATGTTCCTGAGGAATTTGGCGGGCTTGGGCTAGATAAAATCAGCTCAGCCATCATTACTGAAAAATTTGCAAGAGCAGGCAGCTTCTCTCTTTCTTACGGCGCCCATGTCGGGATCGGTTCTTTGCCGATCGTGCTGTTTGGCAATCAAGCGCAAAAGGAAAAGTACCTGCCAGGACTCGCCTCTGGAGAAACAATTGCGGCCTATGCCCTAACAGAGCCAGGGTCAGGTTCTGATGCGCTAGGTGCGAAAACAACGGCAGTCCTGAATGAAGCTGGAACACATTATGTCCTCAATGGGGAAAAACAATGGATCACAAACTCCGCATTTGCCGATGTGTTTGTCGTGTATGCGAAGATTGATGGTGAACACTTCTCTGCTTTCATCGTAGAAAAGGATTTTCCTGGAGTCAAAACAGGACCTGAAGAGAAAAAGATGGGCATTAAAGGGTCCTCGACGAGAACGTTAATCCTTGAAGATGCCGAAGTACCAAAGGAGAATTTGCTTGGTGAAGCAGGCAGAGGTCATGTCATTGCTTTTAACATTTTGAACATTGGACGCTATAAACTGGCTGTAGGTACAATCGGTGCATCAAAACGAGTCATTCAATTATCGGCAGAGTATGCCAATCAGCGTAAGCAGTTTAAAACACCAATTTCTCAATTTAGCTTAATTGGCGAAAAAGCAGCCAACATGTCGGCAAAACTTTATGCCATGGAAAGTGCTGTATACCGCACAGTCGGGTTATTTGAACAAAGAATGGGTCTGTTAAGTGACGTGGAGCAAAAGGATGGGAAACAAATTGCGCAATCCATTGCAGAATATGCGATTGAATGCTCTCTTTGTAAAGTGCTTGGCTCTGAAACGCTCGATTACATTGTGGATGAAGGTGTGCAGATTCACGGCGGATATGGTTTCATGCAAGAATACGAAGTCGAAAGAGCCTATCGCGATTCACGAATTAACCGTATTTTTGAAGGAACGAACGAAATTAACCGATTGCTTGTGCCAGGCACCTTCTTGAAGAAAGCGATGAAAGGAGAGCTTCCGCTTCTTCAAAAAGCGCAAACCCTACAGGAAGAGCTAATGATGATGATGCCGGAAGAGCCGGGTGATCAGCCGCTTGATCAAGAGAAATACTTACTTGCCCATGCGAAAAAGATCGCCTTGATGGTGGCAGGTATGGCAGCGATGAAATATGGGAAAGCATTAGACAAAGAGCAAGAAATCCTTGTGAATATAGCAGATATCGTCAATGAACTCTTTGCTGCTGAGTCGGCGGTCTTGCGTACGGAAAAAGCAATCGCAGCATCAGGCGCAGAAAAAAATGCACAAAAGCTTGCGTATACACAAATTTTCACGCAGGAAGCCTTTTTAAAGATTGAAGCTCATGCGAAAGAATCATTGATTGCCATGGAAGAAGGAGATTCACTCCGTATGAGTCTGTCAGCCCTTCGCAAGCTGACAAGATTCACGCCAATGAATGTCATCGCCAAAAAGCGCGAAGTGGCGAAACGAATCTTTGAAGCAGAGAAATATATCGTATAAGACGGCTGAAAAGGTGCGGATATCATGTCGCACCTTTTTGTAAGCATACATTTAGGTTTTTCATATGTTTTGTGATAAAATGTTGTCACTATTTGCAGGAGGTGAAAATGGTGGCTTTAGATTTTTACGAATACCCATCTTGCGGTACATGCCGAAAAGCAAAGAAATGGCTGGAAGAACACAATAAAGACATCAACAGCATACATATCGTCGAAGAGACGCCTGATAAAGAAACATTAAAAGCCCTTTACGAAAAAAGCGGTTTAGAGCTGAAGAAATTTTTTAATACGAGCGGTCAGAAATACAGAGAGCTGCAGCTGAAAGATAAACTTCCTGCAATGTCAGAGGACGAGCAGCTTGAATTACTTGCGTCTAACGGAATGCTAATCAAGCGTCCAATTACAACAGACGGCAAACGAGTGACAGTTGGATTTAATGAAGATACATTTAAAAGCGTCTGGAAATGATGTAACTTTCATTCAGATTGTGGTATCTTCAATATAGATTGTAAGAAAAGACTGGAGGGGTATGAAATGAGCACACCAAAAGATTTACGTTATTCAGAAGAACACGAATGGGTCAAAGTAGAAGGAGATAAGGTGCGTATCGGTATTACGCATTTTGCTCAATCTGAGCTAGGCGATATCGTGTTCGTTGAGCTTCCTGAAGTAGGAGACAAAATTACAGCGGACGAGCCTTTCGGAAGTGTAGAATCAGTCAAAACAGTTTCTGAACTATACGCACCGATTAACGGCACAATCGTTGAAGTAAACGATGAGCTTGATGACAGCCCAGAGTTCGTCAACGACTCTCCATACGAAAAAGCTTGGATGATCGTAGTAGAGCCAGCGGACGCATCTGAAATCGAGAACTTAATGACAGCTGAGCAATATGAAGAAATGACAAAAGAAGACTAATTCATGTGAAATTGGACACTCTACCTATATGGGGGGTGTCCAATTTGTCTTTTCAAAAAGAACAGGTGGATATAACAGAGCATGTCACTGGACGATTCAAAGAGAGCGGCATGGTGCTTTACCATCAAAACGAAGAGATTGGCACGATGATTAGTGAAAATCAATATGAATTAAAATCAGGTTATTCCTATGATCAAAACCGTTTTTATCGTCTGTCAGATACGTTGACCCATGGGACTGAAAAATATGTAGACTGTGACGATGAAAATGGCTGGTGCTAATCACAGATAAGGCTGTAGTGAGTGAATGCTACAGCCTTTTTGTTGATCAAGTGCCCAATCTTTACAACCCGAATGAAAGATTGTAATCTAAGGAAGAAGTGAATCAACGTCAAAAGGGCCAGGTGATCGTGATGAATGTCGAGATAGAAAAGGTCATCATTGTAGAAGGTAAATCAGATAAACAGAAGCTAAAAGAAGTCATAAGTGAACCTGTTACCATCATTTGCACCAATGGCACGATCAGTACATCGAAGCTGGATCAGCTTGTGGACGATTTATTCGGGAAAGACGTTTACATATTAGCAGACAGTGACGATGCTGGCGACAAACTGCGGAAGCAATTCCGAAAAGAATTCCCTGAAGCACTGCATCTTTTTGTCGACAGAACGTACCGCGAAGTGGCCGCTTCACCGTCAGCCCACATTGCATCTATTCTATTAGCTGCAAACATTGATGTTCATTCGAAATATTTATAAGGGTGACGTATATGAAAGAGATTGAAGAGCATGAATTCAAGGAGATAGAGGACGATTTATTTCTTTTGTACTTATATACACCATTTTGCGGAACATGCCAGCTGGCAAAGAAGATGCTGGCAGTGGTTGATGCCATGCAGCCGGAAGTTCCTTTTTATGAAAATAACTTAAATTACTCGCCAAGTTTTGCAAAAGCATTTGAGATCGAAAGTGTCCCTTGCTTTCTCCTGTTTAAAAAGGGTGAAATCGTGCAAAAAGGCTATGCCTTTCACTCCGTTCCATATCTTCACGAAATGATTGAAACCGCTAAATAAAGCGGTTTTTTGTCATATTTCAAGCAATTCATTTGAAAATTTGTCGAGCTATTTATAAAGGACAAGCCGATGTTTGTAGAGAAATGTTATGTATAACCAAATGACAGGGAGGTTATACATGTGGAAAATGTGAAAGCCCATGGAAGTGCAGGGCAGCGATTATTGTTAAAGCCGTTGCTCTCATCATCATCCTTGAAGATTACATTTGAGGCGGAAACGGACTCTTGTACATTGATTGTGGATGAACGTGGTGAAGTGAAGAAACTACCTGCAATTGAGTTATCGGATCTCATCTTTTATGGTGAGCGAAAAGAGATTTTGCAATTATTAGATGGAGACATGTCCTTACAGCAGCTGATCAGCAGAGGACAAGTGAAAGTGAAAGGCTCATTTCGAGCTCTTCTAAGACTAGAAGCGGTACTTTGGCTGACGAACGGTTTTTTTCGAAAAATGATAACGTAGTCGTTTACTTGGAAATTAGCGATTTACAGCGTTGACATATCTCAGATAGCATGATATTCTACGTTAGTAAAAACATGAACATCACATAAAACAACATATTTTCTCTTATTAAGAGAGGTGGAGGGACGTGCCCTATGAAACCCGGCAACCGTCAGCATAGCTGAAATTGGTGCCAATTCACTCAAAGCCGCAACGCTTTGAAAGATGAGAGAAAGGCGTATTTGATATAAAAGGCCTTTCTGCTTGCGTTGCAGTTAGGTCTTTTTTACTGACCTTGCGTCAGGCTAGCGTCATAACAGTCGGAAGAATAAATGAACGTATGTGATGGCAACCTATAGATTCAGCAAGAAAGCAGGTGAACAGACTGTGATCCATTTACAGAATGTATCAAAAACGTATCTTTCAAAAAGCGGAAATGTTGATGCCGTGAAAGACGTCAACTTGGATATCGATAAAGGTGAAATATTCGGAATTATCGGGTATAGCGGCGCTGGGAAAAGCTCCCTGATTCGCCTATTAAACGGTCTGGAGTTGCCAACAGAAGGAATCGTTGAAGTGGCAGGCAACCGGATCAATGAAGTATCGAATGCGAAACTTCGGAAAGCAAGACAAGAAATCAGCATGATTTTCCAGCACTTTAACTTGCTCTGGTCAAGAACAGTGAGACAAAATATTATGTTCCCGCTCGAGATCGCAGGTGTACCAACGTCAAAACGGAGAGCTCGTGCAAACGAACTGATTAAATTGGTCGGTTTAGAAGGAAAAGAAAATGCATATCCTTCTCAGCTCAGCGGCGGGCAAAAGCAGCGTGTAGGGATTGCGAGAGCATTAGCAAATGACCCAAAAGTTCTGCTATGTGACGAAGCCACTTCTGCGCTTGATCCACAAACAACGGATTCCATCCTTGAGCTTTTAGCCGATATTAATAAACGACTAGGACTCACCATTGTATTGATCACACACGAAATGCACGTCATTCGCAAAATTTGTCACCGTGTGGCAGTGATGGAGAATGGCCGTATTGTCGAAGAAGGCGAAGTATTACGTGTCTTCAGACAGCCGAAAGAAGAAATGACGAAGCGATTCGTGAAACAGCTTGCTGAACCAGAAGAAGCAAAAGAAACGATCGAGCACGTCCTAGAGAGAGTAAAAGAAGGTCAGGTCGTCAGGTTGTCCTTTATTGGAGATTCTGCCGAACAGCCGCTGATCACGGAAATTATTCGATCCTTCAAGGTCGATGTGAACATCCTGCAAGGAAAGATTTCTCAAACGCAGGAAGGCGCGTTTGGAACACTCTTTATCCATATTAATGGAGACGAGAACGAAGTTGAAAAAGCCATCGCCTATATCCAAAGCAAACAGGTTGAAATCGAGGTGATGACACATGTTTGAGAAATGGTTTCCGAACGTTGATCTAGAGGTTATTTGGAATGCGACAGGTGAAACGGTCTATATGACACTCATTGCATTAGCGTTTGCTTTTGCTATCGGCATCATCCTTGGGCTGTTGCTCTTTTTGACAAGTAAAGGCGGTTTGTGGGAAAACAAACCAATTAATGCTATCATCGGCGCAGTAGTCAACATTTTCAGATCGATTCCCTTTATCATATTAATCATTCTATTATTAGGATTTACTAAACTAATTATGGGCACGATATTAGGTCCAAATGCAGCATTACCAGCCCTTGTCATTGGCTCAGCCCCTTTCTACGCACGTCTTGTCGAAATTGCACTGCGTGAAGTAGACAAAGGAGTCATTGAAGCAGCACGATCTATGGGAGCAAAAACGTCGACCATTATTTTCAAAGTATTGCTTCCAGAATCACTGCCAGCCCTTATTTCAGGAATTACTGTAACAGCGATTGCTCTGATTGGCTCTACTGCGATTGCAGGAGCAATTGGAGCAGGCGGACTTGGTGACCTTGCTTATGTAGAAGGATACCAATCTGGTAATACAGATGTCACACTTGTAGCCACTGTGTTTATTCTGATCATCGTCTTTATCATTCAAATAATCGGTGATTTGATTACAAATAAAATTGATAAACGTTAAGGGAGGAATTATTCATGAAGAAATTGATTTTAAGTGCACTATTTCTAGCATTTGCAGGCATTTTAGCTGCTTGCGGTTCATCAAATAACGCAAGCGATAACAAAACCATCACGGTTGCCGCTTCAAAAACACCACATGCCGAGATTCTTGAAGAAGCAAAACCACTTCTAAAAGAAAAAGGCTACGATCTAAAAGTGAAAGTACTGAGCGATTATAAAATGTACAACAAAGCATTAGCTGAAAAAGAAGTGGATGCGAACTTTTTCCAACATATCCCTTACTTGAACGAAGAAAATAAATCAAACAAAGATTACAACTTAGTGAGTGCTGGTGCCGTTCACCTTGAGCCTTTCGGTATCTACTCTAAGAAATACAAATCAGTAAAAGATATTCCAAACGGCGGCACGATCATCATGACAAACAACGTAGCTGAGCAAGGACGTATGCTTGCCCTATTACAAAATGCTGGTGTGATCAAGCTTGATCCAAAAGTAGATACAATCAACGCAACAGTCAAAAACATCAAAGAAAACCCGAAGAACCTAAAATTCAAAAAAATCGCTCCTGAACTAACAGCGAAAGCTTATGAAAACAGTGAAGGCGACGCTGTATTTATTAACGTTAACTATGCGATCCAAAATAAATTGAATCCGAAAAAAGATTCAATCGAACTTGAGCAAACGAAAAACAACCCGTATGCAAACATCGTCGCTGTTCGCAAAGGTGACGAAAAATCAGAGAAGATCAAGGTATTAATGGAAGTTCTTCACTCTGATAAAATCAAAGAATTCATCGACAAAAAGTATGATGGTGCAGTATTGCCTGTATCTGAATAACAACTTGTAAACCTCGCTTCATGAAAGCGAGGTTTTTTTGTGTATTTTTTCAAATCTCGCTCATAATAAAAACGAACAAATGACTTGAAGGGATGGAATGAAGATGAATGAACAACATATGAGCGGATCGATGCAACAATCACTGACGGATTATAAAACGGCAATGGGTGAATTTCAGAAGAAAATGCCGGTGTTTGGCAAGAAATTTAATGAATTTACGGAGCAGTGCTTTCAGAGCGATTCCTTAACACAAAAAGAAAAACAAATGATTGCCCTTGGCATCAGCATTCATGCACAAGATGAATATTGCATGATCTATCATACAAAGGGAGCGCTCGACCAAGGCGCAACAGAAGAGAATTTGCTGGAGGTCGTCAGTGTGGCGGCAGCGTTTGGCGGCGGTGCTGCGCTAAGTCAAGGCATCACAGTTGTTCAGCAATGTATTGATGAATTTGGAGGACAGACGCATTAAGGGAAGGATAAGATGGTATTTTTCCAAATCAGGGAGTTGAGTCGTTCTCAGCCGGTTGTGTGAGAAAATATGCCAGCATAGCGTGTTATATCCCTTTTGAGTGAAGCAGCATGCCTTTGATACAATGAAGCTACACTCAAAGAAGGGAATGGTTTATTATTTGTTCGGACCAGAGTACACTGGGATTGGATTATACCGCCGAGATGGAAAAGGCCATGCATCAATCTCATGGCATGAGTTATGCAGAGTATGAAAGAGACCATGACTTACGAATGAAAGTAGAACTTAAACGAGAGCAGTCCTATCGAGATGAGAAAAGACAGCTCGCAAAAATGAATATACGAGGCTATTGATAGCTAAGGGGCGGGGAGAATAGTTTCCCGTCCTTTCTTTATGAAAACAGTCTTTTCGACATAAATCCTTTTATCTACCTGTATTTTTTGTTAGAATTTTGAGAGCATCCTCTCACGCTTGTCGTGAATGTGTTGTATTCACTTTTAATTTGTTATAAAATTAGAATGAGAATAAATTGAGAATAATGATTATTTTGGAGGTATCGATATATGACTGCTTCGACATTAACAATTAAGGACTTGCACGTTGAGATTGAAGGGAAAGAAATCTTAAAAGGTGTAAACCTAGAAATAAAAGGTGGAGAATTCCACGCAGTAATGGGACCAAACGGTACAGGTAAATCTACTTTATCTGCTGCAATCATGGGCCACCCTAAGTATGAAGTGACAAAAGGCAGCATTTTGCTTGATGGCGAAGATGTTCTTGAAATGGAAGTAGATGAGCGCGCTCAAGCGGGTCTTTTCCTTGCAATGCAATATCCATCTGAAATTAGTGGTGTAACAAATGCAGACTTCCTTCGTTCGGCTATTAACGCACGCAGAGAAGAAGGCGATGAAATCTCTCTCATGAAATTCATCCGCAAAATGGACGAAAACATGGAATTCCTTGAAATGGACCCAGATATGGCACAGCGCTACCTAAACGAAGGTTTCTCAGGCGGGGAGAAAAAACGTAACGAAATTCTTCAATTAATGATGATTGAACCAAAAATCGCCATCCTTGACGAAATCGACTCTGGTCTTGATATCGATGCACTGAAAGTTGTTTCTAAAGGGATTAATAAAATGCGAGGCGAAAGCTTCGGCTGCTTAATGATCACTCACTATCAGCGCCTATTGAACTACATCACACCAGATCACGTTCATGTTATGATGCAAGGACGTATTGTGAAATCTGGCGGACCAGAACTCGCGCAGCGTCTAGAAGCAGAAGGTTATGACTGGATTAAAAAAGAGTTAGGAATTGAAGACGAAACTGTTGGTCAAGAAGCGTAAGCGTTAGGAGGATTATTGATGACATTAGAAACGAAATTATCAGTAGATCAAGATTATGTCAAAAGCTTCTCCGAGAAGCATCAGGAACCGGCATGGATGAGTTCCCTTCGCTTACAGGCTCTTGAAAAAGCAGAAGACCTTCCAATGCCAAAGCCTGACAAAACGAATATTTCAAAATGGAATTTAACCAATTTCAAACAGCATACAGTTGAAAGTGCGCCATTTGGATCTTTAGAAGAGCTTCCTGAAGAAGTGAAATCTCTTATTGATTTAGAGGACACAGATAAGACAGTCTATATTCAGCGTGATCAAACGCCAGCATACTTGTCTCTTTCTAATGAAGCAAAAGACAAAGGCGTGATCTTCACTGATATCCATACTGCGATTCGCGAACATGGAGACCTAGTGAAGAAATATTTCATGACTGATGCAGTGAAAGTGGATGAGCACAAACTAACAGCTCTACATGCTGCTTTAGTGAATGGCGGAGCTTTCCTCTATGTACCGAAAAACGTAGAGCTTGAAGCACCAATTCAAGCCGTTTATCTTCATGAAAATGACGAAACAACGTTGTTCAACCATGTCATCGTTGTAGCAGACGATCATAGTGCTGTGACATATGTCGAAAACTACATCAGTACGGCAACACCAGAAGAAGCGATCTTCAATATCGTGTCTGAAGTCTTCACAGGTGCAAATGCCCGCGTCACTTACGGTGCAGTGGATAACCTTGCAGAAGGTGTGACAGTCTATGTGAATAGACGTGGTATGGCAAATGGTCGTGACAGTAAAATCGAATGGGCGCTTGGTCTGATGAATGATGGAGACGTTGTGTCTGAAAACATCACAAAGCTTATGGGCGACGGTACATTCGGAGATACGAAATCAGTTGTTGTTGGCCGCGGGAATCAAACGGAAAACTTCACAACAAGCATCATCCACTTCGGTAAAAACTCTGAAGGGTATATCTTGAAGCATGGTGTCATGAAGGATCAAGCATCCTCTATCTTTAACGGAATTGGTAAAATCGAGCATGGCGCAACGAAGTCAAATGCAGAGCAAGAATCTCGTGTTCTCATGCTGAGTGAGAAAGCACGCGGTGACGCTAACCCAATTCTTTTAATCGATGAAGATGATGTAACAGCAGGACACGCTGCGTCTGTTGGGCGTGTTGATCCAATTCAACTCTATTACCTCATGAGCCGTGGGATTTCCAAAGAAGATGCAGAAAGACTTGTCATTTATGGCTTCTTAAATCCAGTCGTCAAAGAACTGCCGATTGAAGGAGTTAAAAAGCAGCTCGTTTCTGTGATTGAAAGGAAAGTAAAATAATGAATATCAAAGACGTTCGTGAGCAGTTTCCAATCCTTCATCAGCAAGTGAACGGACATGATTTGGTGTATTTGGACAGTGCAGCGACATCTCAAAAACCACGAGTTGTCATTGATGCAATGAATGAGTATTACCGGTCTTACAACTCGAACGTCCACCGGGGTGTTCATACCCTTGGCACAAAAGCAACGGACGCATACGAGGGTGCAAGAGAAAAAGTTCGAGCATTCATTGGCGCTTCTTCTGTCCAGGAGATTATTTTTACTAGAGGTACAACAACAGCACTGAACACAGTGGCAATCAGCTATGCTAGAGCAAACCTTAAAGAAGGCGATGAGATCGTCATTACGCATATGGAACATCATGCGAATATCATCCCTTGGCAGCAGGCAGCAAAAGCAACTGGCGCCACATTGAAATATATTCCGTTACAGGAAGACGGCACGCTGTCGCTTGAAGATGTGAAGCAAACCATCACACATCAAACGAAAATCGTTGCTGTCACACATGTCTCAAACGTATTAGGAACCATCAACCCAATTAAAGACATCGCAAAGATTGCTCACGATCACGGTGCAATTATCGTCGTCGATGGTGCCCAGAGCACCCCGCACATGCAAATTGATGTTCAGGACTTGGATTGCGACTTTTTCGCCTTCTCTGGGCATAAAATGTGTGGACCGACTGGCATTGGTGTTCTTTACGGGAAGAAGGACCTTTTGAATAATATGGAGCCTGCTGAGTTTGGCGGTGAAATGATCGACTTTGTGGATCTATATGATTCTACATGGAAAGAGCTGCCGTGGAAATTTGAAGCGGGAACACCGATTATTGCAGGAGCAGTTGGACTCGGAAAAGCGATTGATTTCTTAAATGACATCGGTATGGAGGAAGTCAGCCGTTACGAGCATCAGCTTGCGACTTACGCACTTGAGCGCTTTAAGGAGCTTGAAGGTGCCACGGTTTACGGACCGCAGCACCGAGCTGGACTTGTGACGTTTAACTTAGACGACGTCCATCCTCATGATGCCTCAACTGTTCTAGATACGGAAGGTGTCGCCATTCGTGCTGGACATCACTGTGCACAGCCGCTCATGAAATGGCTTGGTGTATCAGCGACTGCAAGAGCAAGCTTCTATCTGTACAACACAGAAGAGGAGATTGACGAGCTCATGGCAGCGCTCCGTAAGACAAAGGAGTATTTTACGAATGTCTTTTAATGTAAACTTAGACACACTGTACAGACAAGTGATTATGGATCATTATAAAAATCCGAGGAACAAAGGTGTGTTAAACGACAGCATTGTCGTCGATATGAACAACCCAACGTGTGGTGACCGCATTCGTCTCACGATGAAAATCGAAGACGAAAAAGTCATCGATGCGAAATTTGAAGGAGAAGGATGCTCGATTTCGATGGCATCTGCCTCTATGATGACGCAGGCGATTAAAGGGAAAGATATTGAAACAGCTTTGAAAATGTCTCAGATTTTCTCCGATATGATGCTAGGAAAAGAATACGACGATTCCATTGATCTTGGTGACATTGAGGCGCTGCAGGGAGTCGCAAAATTCCCGGCGCGCATCAAATGTGCAACATTATCCTGGAAGGCGCTTGAAAAAGGCGCATCTGCCGAAGATAACGGCAAATCATAAGATTGGAGTGAAAATGGATGGCTAAAAAAATGCCAGATGTTGGTGAATATAAATACGGCTTTTCTGATAAAGACGTTTCCATTTTCCGTTCAGAGCGCGGACTGACAAAAGAGATCGTTGAAGAAATTTCTCGTATGAAAGAAGAGCCTCAGTGGATGCTCGACTTCCGTTTGAAATCTCTTGAGCACTTTTACAACATGCCGATGCCACAATGGGGCGGAGATTTAAATGCATTAAACTTTGATGAAATTACGTACTACGTAAAACCATCAGAACGCTCTGAGCGTTCTTGGGATGAAGTACCAGAAGAAATCAAACAAACCTTTGATAAGCTTGGGATCCCAGAAGCAGAGCAAAAGTACTTAGCAGGTGTATCTGCTCAGTACGAATCTGAAGTTGTGTATCACAACATGAAGCAAGATCTTGAAGATTTAGGCATTGTGTTTAAAGATACAGACAGTGCATTAAAAGAGAACGAAGACATCTTCCGTGAGCACTGGGCAAAAGTCATTCCTCCGACTGACAACAAATTTGCTGCGCTTAACTCGGCTGTATGGTCTGGTGGTTCATTCATCTACGTACCAAAAGGCGTAAAAGTAGATACACCACTTCAAGCATACTTCCGAATCAACTCTGAGAACATGGGTCAGTTCGAACGTACACTGATCATCGTTGATGAAGGCGCACACGTGCATTACGTAGAAGGCTGTACAGCTCCAGTTTACACAACAAACTCACTTCACAGTGCGGTTGTTGAAATCATCGTCAAAAAAGGCGGCTACTGCCGTTATACAACGATTCAAAACTGGGCAAACAACGTCTTCAACCTTGTGACAAAACGTACGATTTGTGAAGAGAATGCAACAATGGAATGGATTGATGGAAACATCGGTTCTAAGCTGACAATGAAATACCCAGCGGTTATCCTAAAAGGTGAAGGCGCTCGTGGTATGACATTAAGTATTGCCTTAGCAGGTAAAGGTCAGCACCAAGATGCAGGTGCAAAAATGATTCACCTTGCACCAAACACATCTTCAACGATCGTATCGAAATCGATTTCCAAACAAGGCGGTAAAGTCACATACCGTGGAATCGTTCACTTCGGACGCAAAGCAGAGGGTGCACGCTCAAACATCGAGTGTGACACACTCATCATGGATAACAAATCAACATCTGATACGATCCCTTACAATGAAATCTTAAACGACAACATTTCATTAGAGCACGAAGCGAAGGTATCAAAAGTATCAGAAGAGCAGCTATTCTACTTGATGAGCCGCGGAATTTCTGAAGAAGAAGCAACAGAAATGATCGTCATGGGCTTCATCGAGCCATTCACAAAAGAACTACCAATGGAATACGCCGTTGAAATGAACCGTTTGATTAAGTTTGAGATGGAAGGTTCAATCGGTTAATAAAGACATTGAAACACAACGCTTTTTGAAGACATTTAATTTCGAGTGATACCACTTGTTAATTAAAACCCTTCATGGCGTTGTGTTTTTTAGTGGGGAAAAAATACAGTATGAACCCTCAAAAAATAGCTCTTACTCACATTCATGATGGAATCACAGAAATAATGTCGTTCGTGAAGTCAGGTCAATCCCTCCAAACACATCATGATTATCATTAAAGCCATCATAATTTTCTGTGGACGCATTTTTCATCAAACTCTTTTCTAAATGATCATAAATACTTGCAACATATAATTTAGTACTGTATAGTTCTAATCATGACAAAGATAAAATTAATGAATCAAAAACGTGTACTTGAAGTAGCTGCAACTTTATTTTTAGAAAAAGGGTTTGCTTATACAAGTATGGATGAATTAGTTCGTGTAAGCAAAGTGTCAAAGTCTAATGTGTACTATCACTTTTCTAATAAGGAAGAATTATTAGAAGGGGTCGTTGATTATTGGATTGATATGTATCAAGCTGCAATGGATGACGTACTGTCTCAGACCCAATTTTCAGTTGAAGATCGTACCCAAATGTTTTTAAAGCAATTATCACAAGGCGTTCAGTCGAGAGAGTATAAGGGCGGCTGTCCATTTATTACTCTTTATATTCAAAGTCCTGCACAGGCCACACAAATAAAAGAAAAAATAGGTCTTTTTTTTACAGGATTACAAAAGAAAGTTTCTCTGTTACTAAAACAAGGGGTAGAGAATGGAGAATTCAGAAAGACGATTCATATTGATGAAGTGGCATCACTTTTTATGACAAATCTTGAAGGAGCGTTATTTATTTCAGAAACATTGAAGGATGCCACTGTCATTACAAAAACAGCAGATCATTTATTTAACTTGCTTCGATAAAGAAGCATTTTTTTTACATCAAATTAGTACTGTTTAGTACTAAAAAGGAGACCTCATATGAAAACAGTATTTTTAATTGGTGGAACAGGGTTTATCGGAAAGCAATTAGTCGAAGAATTAGCGAAAGAGGATGTGAACATTCTTCTTTTAGTGAGGTCAAAAATTAAAGCAACACGCATTTTTCAAGAAAGAGGCATTTTAAAAGAGGCAGTGATGCACTTTGTTGAAGGTGATTTGACGAAAGTCGATTTGGGTCTAAGTCCTGAAGATCAGGAGAGGGTATTGAAAACGGATGTGATCATTCACGCAGGAGGCCCTATGGATATTCAAGCGACCAGTAACGAGGCAGCTTCCGTCTTTTTGAATGGCGCCAAACATATAAGTGAATTAGCTAAAAGAATTCATCAATTGAAGGGCTTGCAGCAATTTATCCATGTTGTCGGTTATATGAGTCCCTTTGATGATCAAAATAGCAAGATTGCCATCGACGTGTTTGAAGAAGGAAACGATTACTTGAAAATAAAAAATCCTTATGAGAGAACAAAGTTTTTAGCAGATCTTTATATTCGTCAGCAGGCATCAGCAGTAGGTTATCCGCTTTCTATCATTAATCCGCCAACTGTCGTTGGAAGTAGTCAAACAGGGAGTACAGAGCAAATTGCAGGATTGGGTTTGCTTGTAAAGAGTATGCGAAGAGGGCTCATGCCGGTGATTCCTGGAGGTAAGGACTATCGGTTACCACTTATTTCAAACGATGAGTTTGCGAAGTGTATTGTACAGGTTTTCAAGTTGGAGCAGCCGGCTATTCAAACATATACACTTGTTGAAGACAAAGAGCACGATCAGAACGTTGCTGGACTATTAAGTATGATGTCAGAAAGTATGAATATGAAGGCACCTAGCATTTCTGTTCCTATGCCACTGATGAAAGCTATCATGAAGAGTGGTGTCAGTAAACTCACAAACATTCCTTCTGACGGATTGAATTTTATGACAAAACGAACGTTTTCAAATGTTTCAGCGAAAAAAATAATGGGAGAAGATTGGTTTAAGAAGACGAGTGTCATGACATTTTTCCCTGCTGTAGTAGCTGATCTAGATTATCGAATGATGGATCAACATGGTGAGCAGCATCATTTATTTAAACGAACATTATGCGATAACACGACCCTTTACCAATTACAAGGAAAGGGGAAGCCGTTTATTTTATTACATGGTTTATTGAGTGATGGAGAAGATATATTTCCTTTAGCACAAGAGCTTCATGAGAAAACAGGTCAACCTGTATGGATCTTGGATCTTCCTGGTTTGGGGCGTTCTCCTTTTAAACGAGAGAAACATCTTCTAGATATCTATTTAAATGTAGTGAAAAAAGTAATAGAGAAAGCGACGAATGGTGCACATCTAATCGGCCATTCATTCGGTGCGTATATTCTTCTAGAAGCTTTGGCACAAAAGTATATAGATAAGAAGTATTCCATCACTTTACTTCAGCCGCCTGTTGCTAAAAAAAATGCTAAATCGCTAAATGTTCCACAATGGATGAACAAATGGTCATTAAAATTAGCAACTCCTAAAATGATAGAGCGTTATGTGTTAAGAAAGGGTTTGTTTGAAAGCACGGAGAGCATCCCTGAACATTATATTGAAAAAACCAGAAACAGCTTTACGTCTCCTAGAATTTTAAATACGACGGTTCAGCTTAACCATTTATTACTGAAAACCGATCAAGGTGACTTTAAAGAAGTTACAAAGGATCATCTTCACATGATTTGGGGGGAGTATGACAGAGGCTATTCTGCGCCATCGCATCTTGGGAAGGTTGATTTTGTTCCGTATGGCCATCATTTCCCTCTTAGCCATCCGAGTGAAACGGCAGCATTAGTCATCAATAATATTTGTACTAGCAGATAGGAGTCACCCCAAAACGAAAAAATAAGATTGATGACAAGTGAGCAAAATTTTTCGTTCGGGGTCTTGAAAAAATAGAGGTTAACGAGGTGCATAAAACGCATCTAAGGTTTTCGTCATATCATCAGATGCAGATTGTAAGATCACATCTTGCTCTAAAATCGCTGTCCCTTGTGCCCGGACAATATGAAATTGTTGAAAGCCCATCAAGTTTTGGAAAATTTCCTTTAGATAATAATATGAAAATTCCAGTGGTGTGTACCGATCATTATTTGTGAAAATTGAGCCACTTGCTTGAAGCAAAAGTACACGATAATCGTCAGTCATCAGACCAACTGAACCATTTTCTGTATATTTAAACGTTTCTCTAGCAATTAAGATATTATCTATATAATCTTTCATTCGTGAAGTCACATTGAAATTATGAACAGGTGATACAATCACAATTCGATGATGTGCTTTGAATTGAGCCAATAGAGCAGATGAAGCAGCGGCGATTTTTTCTTCGGCAGCTGTTAATGATTGTTCAGATGCTTGCTTATCCCAAATTCCTAGCAGCTGGTCTATTTCGATACGAGGAACTTCAGTTCCATATAAATGTAAAATGGTTGGTTCCTCATGAGGAAATCTTTCTTTAAACTGCTTTAAAAATAGTGTTTGCAGTTTGTTTGAATAACTTTCTCGATGAGTGAAATCTGGGTGCGCGTTAATGATTAGTGTTTGCATATACATGCTCCTTTTCTTTTGATAAACTGAGTATAAAATAAAAAGGTGACACAACATGGCACCTTTTTCAGAAGGAAAATCAAATGAAAAAATCAGAACGATTAAACCAAGAGCTTATTTTTTTAAGCGATAAATACTCATTTCAATTAAAAGATTTAGAAGCGGAATTCGGTATTTCTAAACGTACGGCTTTAAGAGATATGGAAGAGCTAGAGTCCATGGGCTTAGCTTTTTATGTTGAAAATGGCAGACATGGAGGATATCGGCTCGTGAATCAATCTCCATTGGTTCCGATCTATTTTCAAATAGATGAAGTTCAAGCCATTTTTTTCGCTCTTAAAGCCCTAGATCTGTTGTCAGCAACACCGTTTAAAAAGTCTTACTCACAGATTCGTCAAAAACTGTTTGCTACAATGTCTGATGAGAGAAAACATCGGATCACGGAGATTTTGGATGTGATTCATTACTATCATGTCGCGCCAGTGAGTGAACAAAATCATTTGGATTTGATATTGCAGGCAATGATGGAAGATCAAATCGTGAAGATGACATACACTCAATATGAACATAAAAGGATCAGGCTACAATTTCTTGAGTTGTTTTATCGAAATGGAATTTGGTTTACCGAAGCATTTGATGTTCAGAATAAAAAGTGGGGCGTCTACAGATGTGATTGTATGACGGACATGATGATCGAAGAAGAAACGAAAGACACTTTTACGAAGGAAGAATTAAAAGCACTGCAGCTCGAGTACGAAAAAACTTATCATGATATCTCTTTTAAATGTCGATTAACGGAACAAGGGAAAGAGAAGTTTTTGAAGAATCATTATCCGAATATGAGATTGGAGATCATTGATGATACGCCTTATATTGTAGGGGGGTACAACCAAGAAGAATTATCGTATATGACTCACTATTTGATCTCATTTGGGAAACATATCAAAATTGAATACCCCGATGAATTAAAAGAGAGTTATTTGACTCAATTGCGAGAAATGATGGATCAATATATAAAATGAACGGATTGTATCTGAAACACAAAAACTCAACACATGAAAAAAGGCGAACTGTCGTAATTCGCCTTTTTTCTATTACTTCGCCGCCTGAAATGTATTTGTTTTCGATTTGTCATTGATCTTTCCATACGTCAGCTGACGCCAGATAAATTCCATCGGTCCAGACTTAAATCGCTTTAACCATAACGTACTGAAAAGGACAAGGAAGGCATACACGCCAATGCCAATGAAGAACGTACCAGCGGGTTGAAGATGATCTGCAAGTCCGGCTCCATATTTCAGAAACAGCACTGTTCCAATGATCGAGTGAAGCAAATAGCAGGTCAGGGACATCCGTCCGACCTTGGTAAAAATCATCAAAGCACCTCGCAGCTGAGGAACATGCAAAAACAGCATCGCAAGTGAACTCATATAGAACATACTGCCAGTCAATCCCCCATTTTGCTCAAGTGCAGAGACAATGTTCATCCATGGCGTATGTTCAAAAGGGGTGACCGCTGTCATAATCGTACTGCCTTGTGTGATAAGAAAAGCGATTGTACAAATCATCCAAATACGATTCCAAATCGCTTTTTTCGTCTCCATGTTTTTGAAAAACGACATTTTCACAAAATACACACCAAGTAAAAACATGAAGAACATGGAATAGACGGTGGAAAATGAGCTCGAAGCCATCGTGAACATATCTGTCCACCGGTCACCTATCGATGCTAAATAAGTCAGACTGTTGTGACTGTTCAATTCAAAATCGGCAAAATCCGGCTTGCCTGATGATCCTGTTCTGATGGTGTTGAGCAGCATTGAGAAAAGAGGCGTGAGCAATTGAATCACAAAGAGTGTGATCAGCCAGTACAGGATGGTTTTGGCTGTGCGTTTGTAAAAGAAAAGCAGTAAGAAGCCCGCGACAGCATAATAGGTTAAAATATCTCCAATCCATACAAACGTGACATGCAGAAGACCAATCCCTAAGAGAATGGTTAATCTGCGAGCAAACAACTTGTTCGGGCTGTCCACCTTTTGAGCGGCTCGATCCATAAATATCATAAAACCAACCCCGAATAGAAAAGAAAATAACGTAATGAATTTCCCTGAGGCGAACCAATTCACCAAGTTGTGAAATACATCATTAGACTCCATCTCAAATCCCTTGACCGAATCCACAATCAAAAAATAGTTGACCAAAATAATCCCCATTAAGGCGAATCCTCGTACGATATCCAAAAAATGCACCCGTTCTTTGAGACTCATTGGTTGTCCGTGTTCTACTTTGCTTACATTCATATTAATGCTCCTTTTCATGTATTGGATCTAAAGATAGATCCTTCAATGAATCAATATACAGGTCAATTCTTAATCATTTATGAAGATCCAATTTTTTGAAAATAAATGTGACAACTTGATGGCAATTGATCATATTCATAAACACTTAAGATTTATGGTGTATCTTTTCACATAGCTAGATGATATATAGTAATAACATATAAGAATGAAGTCATGGAGGATGAGGTGAGAGAGATATGACCCATCGAATATTAGTTGTAGAGGATGATCAGGATATTGGTGACCTGTTGCAGGAATCTCTGACACGTACAGGGTATGAGGTGTTGAGAGCCATGAATGGCAAGCAGGCATTGCATGTTGTAGATGATTCGCTGGATTTGGTGATTTTGGATGTCATGATGCCAGGTATCTCCGGTATAGAAACGTGCCAGCAAATAAGAGCCTCCTCAAACGTTCCCATTTTATTTCTGACAGCCAGATCAAGTACATTGGATAAGACAGAAGGATTACTCGCTGGCGGAGATGATTATATGACAAAACCTTTTTCAGAGGAGGAGCTTCACGCTAGGGTCATGGCGCAATTGCGCAGATATACCATCTATCAGGAAAAAAAAGAACAGGAAGAAACCTATTTAGTTGGCGGTAGCCTGAAGTTGAGTGAAGAATTTAATGAAGTGTGGAAAAGTGGCCAGCAAATCAAGTTATCTGATTTAGAATATCGGATATTAAAACTGCTCATGAACAAGCGAAACAAAATATTTTCTGCTCAAAATATTTATGAAAGCGTGTGGGGGCAGCCTTATTTTTATTGTTCAAACAATACGGTCATGGTGCATATCCGAAAGCTGCGTGCCAAAATTGAGGATGACCCGGCTCATCCCGTGTATATCAAAACAGAATGGGGGAGAGGATACCGGTTTGGCACATCGTAAATATACGCTGACCCAAAAGCTGTCACTACTTATATTAGTCGCTGTCATCGTAAGTGGTATTGTCTTTTTGACATTGCAAAAGATCACCGATCACCTGATCGAAGGATATTTGAGTTCAGATGAGTATAATCAGGCAGAGTCAGCCAGATACATCCAAAAATTCAACCGCTACGTTTCAGAACATGAGCTAACTTCAACGGATCGAAAAGCATTCGGTGAGTGGGTGAAAAAAGAAGATTATATTAATCTCACTGTTTACAAAGATGAAGTACTTCAATATGACTCGATTTACTCTGTCGCTGACCAATCGGCCTATGGGAAAGAAAAGGTGACCGACTACGCAAAGCGTCATTCTTACCCGGTTCAATTTAGCGACGGAGAAGGTAGGGTTATGGTAGACGGGTTTTACTCATCTCGATATCACGATCTCGCCTTTACACTAGAACTGCTTGGTGCAACACTCATTTTTCTCCTGATTGTGCTTGTTGGCATTCGCCGAAGTCTGCGTTACTTGCAAACGATCCGTGAAGAGATTCATATTCTTGAAGGCGGTGAGCTCGATTATGAGATGACAGTGAAGGGGCATGATGAATTGGCCATGATTGCAAAGAGCATTGAGGATTTAAGAACAGCCTTTTTGGACAAGCTTCAGGCTATTGATGATCTGCAGGAAGAGAGCCGCAGCTTGGTGACCGAAATGTCGCATGATATGAGAACCCCGCTGACATCACTGATCATGAATCTGGAATTTGCGAAAAAAGAGGAGGCTCTAGCGGATACACGCAAGGAGCAATATATAGCGAGTGCATATGGAAAAGCACTGCAATTAAAGAACCTGTCTGATCATCTATTTGCCTATTTTCTGCTTGATAAAGAGCACGAGTCAGAGCTTGAAACCGTTGCAGTCAAAGAAGTGATTTATGATCTTCTATCAGATCAGGTCGCTCTGCTGCATCAGGAGAATTTCAAGGTCCATATTTTAGGCGAAATGCCGGATAGCTATATCAATGTGAATGTCGAGGAGCTTGGCAGAGTATTTGATAATGTGATGTCTAACTTACGTAAATACGCAGATCCTGAAAAGGACATTCAGATCACTTTTTTATCCGACCAAGATGTTTTTGAAATCCATGTGAGCAATGCGATAAAAAAGACAGACAACATCCCGGAAAGCAATGGACTCGGGGAACGAAGCATCAAGCGGATGATGTCCCGAATGCATGGACAGTTTGAAAGTGTAGAAAAACACGATACCTACTACATCGTATTGCGATTTTGGAATACCAAAATGTAGAGAGCAAAAACAACATCATGGAATGGGGAAACAATCTGATGAAACGATTCAACAATTTCCAAAAGGTACCTGATCTTCTGCAAGCCCTTCTGAATATCTGCCTGTTCTTTCTAGCGATTGCTCTAAGCGTACTCTTAATTAGTGAAACATGGTACATCGTGCAATTCGTCTATAAAACATTGTTTAACAAAGGAGAAAGCTATTATGGAATGCTTGGCGAGCTGCTGATCTTCTTTATGTATTTTGAATTTATCGCCTTAATTATTAAATACTTTAAATCCAACTTTCATTTTCCGCTGCGCTATTTTATTTATATTGGCATCACAGCTGTCATCCGTTTGATTATCATTGATCATGAACAAGCCGTATCGACATTCTGGTGGGCACTGGCCATTCTTGCGATGACCTGTGCACTCTTTATCGCGAGCAAAAGAGATACTGCTCATGAGCATGAGGAAGTGAAGTGAGGAAGAAGAAGGACGAGTGGTCAACACTCGTCTTTTTGTGTTTAAATGAACAGTTTTTGAATATGTGTTGATTAATGAACAATGATTGCAAGATTGACAATTGATGATGATGTATCTAGAAAATATAATATAAATAGACAGGTGTTCATAAATGAATAGGTGTATAGAAAAAGTATTCTGTCCAAAACAGTTAACGGATTCACAAGTTCTTATGTTATGCTTTAGAAAAAGAGAAACCATTCTTTTCCTAGACATTGATTGTCATCATTCTATCTATAGGGGTCGATCGTATGCGAAGTATTCAAAGTTTGTTTGTTGAATGGTTACTTGTACTTACAAAGAAGAAACTGAATGTTGAGGGGTATTTAGAAGAACGAAGAATGGCGAATCAATTACCTTATGTGCTGCCTGAGAAGTTGAAAAAGAAATATCACATCACCAAAAGCAGCGCGTTTTCAGTCGATACGTACATGTTGAAATCAGATGTGCAGCCAGATGATCATCAGGTGCTATTTTTACATGGAGGAGGCTATATTGAGCAGCCGCTCGTATGGCATTGGCGTTTCTTGGATCGATTGACGAAGCAATTAAATAGTACGGTGTATGTGCCAGTTTATCCAAAAGCACCGAATCATCAGTATATGGATGCAATCGAGAGTGTTCTCCCAGTTTACCAAGCTCTTTTAGAAAAAGGAACACCAGAAAAAATCGTCATCATGGGTGATTCTGCTGGCGGCGGTTTATCGTTGGCCTTTGCTCAATACTTAGCAAAAAAAGGTCTTCCGCAGCCTGGAAACTTGATTCTATTATCACCATGGCTTGATGTGACATTAAGTAATCCTGATATCGCTAAAATGGTTCCAAAAGAGCCAATGCTCAACCTAGATTTACTAATCGAATCGGGCAAAGCCTATGCAGGTGATACAGATGAAACACATCATTTGATCAGTCCAATCTATGGAGAAATCAAATCGTTAGGACGAATTTCTGTTTTTATTGGCACTCATGAATTCTTTCTCCCAGATGCCCGGAAATTCAAAGAGATGGCAGACAAGCAGGGTGTTCCCATCAACTATATCGAATACCCAAAAATGAATCACGTCTTTCCTGTCTTCCCTATTCCCGAAGCGAACCAAGCGTTAAAACAAATTGTCGCCATTATTGAGAGTAAGACGTTCCCTTTGAGGGATATGACAAAATAGGATGCGAACATGAGGATGGCCAGCAATGCTCTAGCCATTCTCGTGTCTAGTTGGGGGTCAAAAGTTAATTATGAACGAAACAGAACCGTTCTCATTTACAAGTATGCAGGAAGCAGCTCCTGTAGCTATTCCAGAAAGACAGTTCATTCAATCACATGACGGCATACGTCTTGCTTATTATCCGTTTTTATCAGAAACAAACACGCAGACCAATGTGATCATCATTCATGGCGGAGGCGCTCACAGCTTGGCTGGTTATGAGCATATCGCCTATACATTGCAACATGATTTTCACGTGAATGTGTTTTTGCTGGATTTGAGAGGCCACGGATATTCTGAAGGAAAGAAGGGGGATACACCCAAAGTCACTGACGTGTGGCAAGATATTTCGCAAGTTGTGGATGTCATCAAACAGCAGCACGAAGGAGCACTTTATCTTTGTGGTCATTCCTCTGGAGCTGGATTGCTGCTTCAATATCTATCTTGGGATGAAAAAAGAAAAGTAGACGGTTACTTTTTTATTGCTCCTGAATTTGGCTACAAATCTGACACAGCGAAGTCTAATCAAGTCCCTTTTGCCACAGTTCAAGTTTGGAAATTCGTGCTATCTGCGATGACAAAAGGAAGGCTGATGGGGCATTCAGAAGCTGTACGATTTCACTACCCAGCATGGGTGATTGCACAAGATCCACTTCTTTTAACAGGCATTACCATCAATATGTCTCTTGCCTTAACGCCATCTGCACCTCAAAAACAATTTGCAAGGCTGGACCAGCCTTATGGCATGTTTGTTGGAAGCGAGGATGAGTTATACGACGTAGACAAATTTCATCCATATCTGGCGCTTCCAAATCAGCAGGTGAAAAATCAATCTGTTTACCAAGTGATAGAAAACCATACTCATTTGTCTATTTTACTAGAATCGGGAAAAAAGATTGGGCGTACCATCCAAATGTGGAAAAGTTCCAATTAACCTGAACAACTAGTCAACACTCTACCTTTTTCTTAAAAATTTACATTGACACCATCCTTTTCTATGATAAAATCATAGTGTGATAATGAGAATCGTTATCAAACGATATGACTACATATAGAATGGATAGGTGAGGTACATGTTCAAAAAATCTTTTTGGTCGCTACTAGTTGTGCTCTCCATCGTATTACTTGCGGCTTGTGGCAGTAATAGCAGTGAAGGCAAGTCAGATAGTAATGAGAAAACAAGAACCGTTGAAAGCGCTATCGGTTCAACTGAAATTAAAGGATCGCCTAAACGTGTGGTGACGTTGTATCAAGGAGCAACTGATGCAGCCGTCGCTATGGGCATTAAACCAGTGGGTGTTGTAGAATCTTGGCTTGAAGCACCTACGTATAAATATTTAAGAGATGATTTAAAGGGTGTCAAAATTGTTGGGCAGGAAACACAACCAAACTTAGAAGAAATTGAAAAGCTGAAGCCAGATTTGATCATTGCATCAAAAATCCGTCACGAGCAAATTTTTGATCAGCTGAAAGAAATCGCTCCAACTGTTGCAACAGAAACAGTGTTCACTTTTAAAGACACAGTGAATTTAATGGGTGAAGCGTTAAACAAGCAAGACAAATCAAAAGAATTGCTGACGAAGTGGGATGACCGTGTCGCTGACTTCAAAGAAAAAGCAAAGAAAGACATTAAAAACTGGCCAATGAGTGTGTCTGTGGTGAACTTCCGTGCAGATCATGCAAGAATCTATCAAACTGGGTTTGCAGGTTCAATTTTAACAGAGCTAGGCTTTGAAGGTCCTAAAAATGTCAAAGATAAAAAGCAAGATATCATTACACTTACAGACAAAGAGAGCATTCCACAAATGGATGCAGATGTGATCTATTACTTCATGGATGATCAGGATAAAGCAGTTGAAAAAGCATATAAAGAGTGGACAAGTCATCCTTTATGGAAGCAGCTTGACGCAGTGAAAGCGAAACAAGTGCATAAAGTCGATGAAATCACTTGGAACATGGCTGGCGGTATCACCGCTGCAAACATGATGCTTGATGATATTTATGATCGTCTAGGGCTTGATAAATAAGTGTAGCAGAGGAGAAAATGTGAAAAACCATTTTCTCCTTTTTCCATAACAGATTGAAAGCGGGAATCAGATGAGAAGTTTATTAAAAAAGGATTCGAGCAAGGCACTGCTATTTGCTGGATTCATCGTATTGATGTTGGTCTTTTTTATGCTCAGTATTTCTCTTGGGCAAACCTCAATTTCCCTCAAAGCCACCATCCATGCGTTTCTTCAGTTTGATGAGTCAGATCCAAACAGTGTCATTGTCATGACATCCAGATTATCAAGAGCTTTAATTGCGACGGTTGTTGGATCAAGTCTAGCGATTTCAGGTGCACTCATGCAGGCATTGACGAGGAATCCGCTGGCTGCACCAGATCTTTTAGGTATTAATGCAGGTGGACTCTTTTTTATTGTGATTTCGATTGTTTTCTTTTCTACCGAGTCGTTAACAGGTTATATGTGGACGGCCTTTTTAGGCGCTGCCATTGCAGGTATGCTCGTCTTTCTTCTAGGCTCCATTGGAAGAGACGGACTGACACCGGTCAAAATTGTACTCGCAGGTGCTGCGATATCTGCTCTGTTTGCGTCCTTTACTCAAGGACTTTTAATCGTCAATGAACAGTCCATTCAAAGCATCCTGTTCTGGATGGCTGGTTCAGTGTCAGGAAGAAGTATAGATATGCTGCTGCCTGTGCTGCCTTATATTCTAGGGGCGACTGTGGTGGCGCTGCTTCTTGGCCGCTCGATCAATGTCCTTTTATCGGGTGATGATATTGCGAAAGGGCTTGGCCAGCGTACGCTTCTTTTGAAGATGACGATGGGGGTACTTGTTGTCTTTTTAGCAGGTGGTTCCGTCGCTGTCGCAGGATCCATTGGATTTGTTGGTTTTCTTGTGCCGCATATTGTGAAAAAGCTTGTTGGACCTGACCACCGCTGGGTACTGCCGTATTGTGCCGTTGTAGGGGCGTCGCTTTTACTTGTCGCAGATCTTGCCGCTCGTTTTCTGATCATGCCGCAGGAAGTACCGATTGGTGTCATGACGGCGGTAGCTGGAGCGCCTCTATTTGTTTATCTCGTGCGCAAGGGGTTGAAGACAGGTGGCTAAAACATATACAGTGCGTTCAAAGGGCGGGCGCATTTCATTTCAATTTTCAAAGCGGACGTTTTTAATTTTACTATTATTGACAGGTATTGCCTTTGGTTTATTTATTCTGAGCCTTTGTATGGGCAGCCGGTTTATTCCGCCTACGGATGTGCTGCTGCATATCTTCGGACAAGGCGAGGGAAATACGTTTGTATTAAATACGTTGAGGATTCCAAGGACCCTGCTTGCGGTTTTAGTGGGAGCGGCACTTGCGGTATCGGGGCTTATTTTACAAGGTCTCATTCGAAATCCGCTTGCATCGCCTGACATCATAGGAATTACGAGCGGTGCGTCGTTTGGCGCCATTATGTTCATCGTCTTTTGGATGGGCACTGTGCCTATTGCTTATCAGTCGTTGTGGGCCATTGCAGGCGCTTTTGCGGTATCATGCCTGATTTATATGCTTTCATGGAAAAAAGGCGTCAAGCCGATCACGCTCGTCTTGATGGGGATTGGGATTTCCGCCATTATGAAGGCGTGTGTGACGTTTACTCTTGTGCTCAGCGATACGATGACCACGACCAAGTCATACATCTGGCTGACGGGCAGTTTATATGGTTCTACAATGAAGGACGTCATCGCAATGCTCCCTTGGGTATTGATGATTTTACCGATTGTCATGGTGCTGGCAAGAACGATGAATGTAAAGGAGCTTGGAGATGATCTTGCAACAGGTCTCGGAGTCAAGGTTCAGGCGAAGCGGTTATTCTTTCTACTGATGAGTGTGACATTAGCCGGTATTGCCGTTGCATTCGCAGGCGGTATTGAATTTGTTGGACTGATGGCGCCACATGTGGCAAGGATGATCATCGGTCGTTCCTTTATTGCGCTTGTTCCAGCATCTGCGCTTGTTGGAAGTATTCTCGTGATGCTGGCAGACTTAGTTGCGAGAACGGCCTTTCTCCCGTTAGATGTCCCGGCAGGTGTGTTTACGGCGGCAATTGGTGCACCGTTCTTTATTTATTTGTTATATCAACAGCGAAATCGTTAAACGAAAGATGGGGGTTTTGACATGAAGCCAGAGTGGGTTGAGAGAGAATTACTTGATTTCGGGGTACACATCACAAATGGACCAATGACATCTGATCGCACACTTGCTGCGCTTTTTTCAGAAGCATCTATCAGACGTTTATTAGAAGCTGAAAAGGAAGCGATGCATGCACCGAATATAGCAGTGGCGGCGTCCATGTTTTCAAAACGCTATGCCTATTTAGCTGTTAGTTCTACTTTGTACTTGATGACGATGTATGATGCTGTCTACCGGTTTTCACCAGAGGCGTGTGTCTTTAGAGAAGATCGTAAAATTGAGCTAGATGAAACGCTCTGTTCATTTGTTCAGTTAGAAGGAGATCGTCATGAGTGGAGAGAACAGGTCGTCCGCATGCTATTTACGCAGTGTGTCACACCACTTTTAGATGTATTGAAACGTACTTCAAGACTTCCGTATTCGATTTTATGGGAAAATATAGCGGTACGTATCAATTCTCTTTACCGTAGCATGATGCGAGAAACGGAAGAGCCTAAAATGAAAGAGCGCGTACGGGAGGATTATTTGTTTCTGAAGAAGGCATCGGGTGATCTTTTCGGAGCGAAGCAAAATCCTTTTCAGCACAGCTTAAATTTAGATGAAAGTTTGCTAGACACATCAAATCGAAAGACTTGCTGTATGTATTATAAGCTTGAGAAAAAATCAGAGAGCCTTGATTATTGTCTCGTCTGTCCGCTTGAAAAAAAGAAAGGCACTGCTTGCTCATAGCAGTGCCTCTCTTTTTTATTCCCAAATATCGCTTACCCATTCAGGGTGATCAATAAAAGGATTGCGATTGTGCTGGTACGTTTGATAGATGATTTCGTTACGATTCCGTTCGATTTGATCGACTGGATCTTGCTTGTGCCATTTCAAGAGGACAGACATTTTGCCGTGAAGAGGGGCGCTTCCATTATTCACTTTGTTGTTCAATTCTAAATCTGGGAAGCGGTCATCGCCTTCATATCGGACGGCCATATAAAAGAGCATTCTTGCTACATCTCCTTTCACCCGGCTATGAGGTTCAAATGAGTCGCTGTCGTAGAAGTTACCCGGAGCTCCCTTGTATTCATTTCCGCCTATATCAAAATCTAAATTTCCTCGTGTGCTATTCGTTTGTACGTCTGTTGCCCGAAGGTGATGGAGATCTGTACCAGGTCCTTGGCTCGTCCCAAAATTACCGTGAGATTTAGCCCACACATGCTCCCGGTTCCACTGTCCCACGTTTCCTCCATTTGCTTGCTTAGACCTGGAGATACCGCTATAGAGCAAGAGCACATTGCTTGGATTTTTTGGATCTTCATCCGTTTTCTTTAATGCATCCCAAACCTGGCTGTAGGATAGCTGCGTATGATCATCAATAATATCGTGTAATGCTTTCTTAAGAGCAGGCCCAGATTTGCCAGCAGCAGATTGGTAATAGGAATCAATTTGACTTGAAGCGGTTGTTTTGGCATGTTGAGCAGATGTTTCGGTTTGTAGCTGTAACGGGGAAAAGGTGATGGTTTGACTCGGTTCATTCAGAGTAAAGCCTTGAGCATTTGCAGCGGGAGGCAGCGGAGCGGCAAATGTACCGAAAATCATGATTCCGGCGGCCACAGTTCCAAATAAAGATCTTTTCATTCTATTTCCTCCTTCATAGGGAATGTATACTCTTTAGTTCTATCATATTGCCATAAAGAAATAAATGGATTTATCGTAAATTTTATGTAATCAATTCGTAAGAAAAGAGATTGCTATTTTATCAGCATTGCTGTATAAGTGGGCATATAAGGATGGACACAGCAAGGGAGAGGATGGATAACGTGAAAGAACTACACACACCTACTAGAACCATTATGACACCAGGACCTGTCGAAGTAGATCCGAGAGTCCTTCGAGTGATGAGTACACCAATTCTTGGTCAATTTGATCCTGCATTTACAGAGATTATGAATGAAACGATGACCTTATTACGATCACTTTTTCAAACAGAAAATGAATGGGCTTATCCAATTGATGGGACGTCCCGCTCAGGACTTGAAGCTGTGCTTGCCAGTGTGATCGAGCCCGGAGATGTGATGCTCGTTCCGGTCTTTGGACGCTTCGGTCATTTGCTGATTGAAATTGGACAGCGCTATGGTGCTGAGGTACATACAATGGAATGTGAATGGGGAACGGTTTTTAAGCAAGACGACATCATCGCAGAGATGCATCAAGTCAAGCCGAAAATTGTTGCGATGGTTCACGGTGAAACATCTACCGGAAGATTACAGCCGCTTGAGAAAATTGGTGAAGCATGCCGAGCGCTTGATGCGCTTTTTATTGTAGACGCTGTGGCGACAATTGGTGGTGTCGAGGTCAAGGTTGACGAATGGAAAATTGATGCGGCAATTGGGGGCTCGCAGAAATGCCTGTCTGTTCCATCAGGGATGTCACCGATCACATATAATGAACGAGTGGCAGACGTCGTACAATCGAGAAAGAAAGTAGAAAAAGGGATTGCAACACAGGACGAACTGCAAAAACAGGTAGATATTTCTCCAATCAAAAGCAATTACTTTGATCTAAGCCAGCTGCAAGATTATTGGAGCCCGAGGCGGTTAAATCATCATACAGAAGCGACGACGATGCTTTATGCACTGAGAGAAGGGGTTCGACTTGTGCTAGAGGAAGGTCTGGAGGAACGTTTTCAGCGCCACTTGTTTCATGAAAAGGCTTTAATGGCAGGCCTTGAAGCGATGGGGCTCGAATTATTTGGGGATCCAGACTGCAAAATGCCGGTCGTGACGTGTATCGTCATTCCAAGTGATATCGACGGAGAAGCGGTCCGGGCTGATCTTCTTCATCATTTTGGAATTGAAATTGCGAGTTCATTTGGGCCGCTTGCAGGACGGATATGGAGAATTGGCTCAATGGGCTATAGCTGCCGAAAGGAAAATATTCTATTTGTTTTAGCAGGCCTTGAAGCCATCTTGATGAAATACGGCGCAGCCATCAATTGTGGCGCTGGGTTACAGGCGGCTCTTTCCATCTATGAACAAGCTGAATAAAAAAGGGATACTCAAAATACTCGCCACCAGCGGGTATTTTTTATTTGGGAAAAAACGCTGTTTTTTGAAAAACTAGACTTATAGAGAGCGATATCGCTATACTGAAGAAGTTCTTATCATTTTTGTCATCATTTTCATTTATTTTGAAGAAAGAGGTTTTAATATGAAAAAAATGGGCAGATTGTACATTTTGATGCTCAATATTTTTATTGCCATGCTTGGATTTGGTCTGATCGTTCCTGTCATGCCAAGTTATATTGAAGCCTTTGGCGCAACTGGGAAAACACTTGGTTTCCTCGTTGCTGCAACTGGCCTCACACAATTTGCTTTATCACCCGTCGCTGGAGCGCTGACTGATCGGTTTGGACGCAGAAAATTGATTATTGCCGGGATTGCCGGCTTTACGGTAGCTCAATTTATTTTTGCATTTGCCGATCAGCTTTGGATGCTGTTTGTGTCTCGGTTTTTAGGCGGAGCTGCTGGTGCGCTGCTGATGCCCGCCATGTTTGCCTACATTGCTGATATCACAAGTGAAAAGGATCGAGGGAAAGGAATGGGGCTATTTAGTGCAGCAATGACGTTAGGCTTTGTCATTGGACCGGGTGTTGGGGGTTATTTGGTTGAGTTTGGGATTGCTTTTCCTTTCCTCATCGCTGGTTCCTTTGCAGCCCTGTCGACGCTGTTGTCTTTCTTGTTCTTACCTGAAACTTTAACAAAGGAAAAGCAGGAAGAAGCACGATTGAATAAAGAGCTTCATTTCAATCCTTTTACGCAGATGATTCAGGCTTTAAAAACACCATACGGTTTTTTGTTTATCTTGGCCTTTGTTTTGAATTTCGGAATCATTCATTTTGAATCGATCTTTGGCTTATATGTGGACCAAAAACATGGCTTTACACCGAAGGATATTGCATTTGTCATTACAGTAGCTGGACTTGCGGGTGTCATCGTTCAAGGTGCTTTAGTAAATACCTTTGTGAAACGATTTGGCGAAATGCGTGTCGTCCGTTATGCCCTTTTAGCTGCGGCGTTTATGCTGATCGCCTGCCGCTTTGCTCCTTCCTTTTGGCTCATTTTTACGGGCTCCATTTTATTTTTATCAGCCACCTCGTTTGTTCGTCCAGCTCTTAATACATTACTTTCTAAAATGGCAGGGAATCAGCAGGGGGTAGCAGGCGGCCTCAATACCTCCTTTATGAGCCTTGCGAATATCGTCGGGCCAAGTCTTGCGGGTATTTTATTTGATGTGAATATTGAGCTGCCATTTATGTTTGGAACGCTGGTGCTTTGTATGAGTTTCATTGCTTCTATTTTATGGGCGAAAAAAGCGCAGCAACATTCCCATGCCGTATCGTAATGACAGCATAGAAAAAACCGATCAGCACAAATGGATCGGTTTTTTTCGTCATCGCTCATACTTCACAACTGGTGATTTTTCTTTATGCAACGCATGAATCAATGCATCGTCTACATGCAAATGCTCCTTCACTAATTGAGGAGGGGTTAAGGCCATCCATTGGTTCAATGAAATATCAGCAAATCGATCGCTTTTAAACATTTCTAGAAACCAAAGGCTCGTTTGCCCGATATTTTGTATGTAATGCCCCATCCCGAAAGGAACATAACCAACATCACCTGCTCTGTAATTAAAAGTGCGAGCTGTCCCGCCTGCCCCAAAAACCGTCATTTTGGCTGTACCGGTTAAATAGTATTGCCACTCATCATTATTCGGGTGCCAGTGCATTTCTCTCATCCCGCCAGGTTTTACCTCCACAAGTGCAGCAGCAATGGTTTTAGATACTGGAAAATTGCGTGAGTCGACGATTCGCACGGTTCCACCAGCGGTCACGATTGGCTTTTGACGAAGGAGCTGGTGGGTAAATGGCGGTTTGATGCCGCCGTATGGATCAGAGACTGTTTGGCTTTCAATAGATGCCGGTGAAGAGCCTTGAAACATATAGCGCTGTTTATGTGGAATGCGGTCAAACAGCTTGATTGGCACGCCGAAATTAGCAGAAAGAATGTCTTTTGGTGTATGAGCAAACCAGTCTGTGATGGTGAACGTATCAAATTCAGAAAAAGCACCATCATCAAACACAAGGAGAAACTCACAGCCATCCTCAAGACCTTGAATGGAGTGCGGAATACCGGGCGGGAAATACCACAAGTCTCCTTCTTCTACATCAGCGATCATATTCCGTCCTTCTGCATCTACAGAAGTGATCCGGGCTTTGCCTAAAATCATATATGCCCATTCCGCCTGCTTATGCCAATGAAGCTCACGAACACCTCCGCGCGTAAGCCGCATGTTCACACCAGCAATCGTTGTTGAAACAGGCAGCTCTCGCTCGGTAATTTCCCTCGACCAGCCGCCATGATTCAAGTGCATATGTGTATCAGAATAGGAAAATTTTAAATTAGGAATCGTCCCCGCATCCGTTTTAGGGGGAACGAACATATCTGGGTTCTCCATATCGCGCAGAACGTCTCGCGGGCCTAAATCGGTTGCGCCGGCCCCATCGTCTCGAATCGGTTGCGGGATGTGACGAATCTCCTCATCCATTTGACACCACTCCTTGTCATTCACATTTCTCCTCCAAAATATATGAGACGTAAGAAAAAAAGATTCAATACGAATCGGATGAAAGGTGCTTTTGAATCCGCAAAGCTAAGCGCAAGCGCAATGTTGCGTCAGGATCTTTTAGGTTGATCTGAAGCAGTTCTTCACATTTCTCTAGTCGATATATCACGGTGTTGCGATGAACAGATAAACGCTTGGCTGTTTCTGAAATATGGCAATGTGTTTCGACATAAACAGATAAGGTGTGGAGAAGGTTTGGATCGACTTGTGGTTGTTCATATAATGGGTGGAGATATCGCTCATAGAATGTTGTTAAATCTTTTGGTGGGATGAGCTTCAGTAAATCTGACACATCTTTTGCTTGATAGAACTGAATATATTCAGCTCGTAATGAGAGCTGGCCTGATTGCAGAGCATGGACAGCTTCACTGAATCCTTTTGGCAGATCGGTGATGAGATAACCGCTTAAGCTTACACCAAAGGAAATGGTGGCATTCACATGCTGTTTAATAAGGATCTGCATTTGTTTTAAAAAAGAGCAGATCGATTTGTTCATTGCCTGCCAGCCGCCAGTCTCTTCTATAAGGAAGATGCCGATATCTCCTTTGACAAAAAGAAAGGCGGGAAATGGACAGTGCGAAAGGGTGCTTTCAAGTAAAGCAAACACATCATCTACAAGGGTTTGCTGCTTAAGGAAACAAGAGAAATGACTGCTCTGATCAAGTTGACAGACGATACATAGATAGGGAATCGTTGTGTTTAATCCAAACATGCGTGTTAGGCGGGTGACATCTTGCTCTGGGAAAATCGTGCCCTCCATCCATTTGCGAAACCATTCATTTTTGGCTCGCTCTGTCGATTGCTTGATGGCATGTTGTTTGATGCGTGAAATGGACATGGCATTTACAGCTTGTTCAATTATCAAATGCAGCCCCATGTCGTCTTGAGGATGAATGAAGGCGGGAACGACTAAATAATCATAAGCTTGTTCGTTTATATAGATAGGAAAAACAGAAACGCTTTCTTTTGAATGAACCATAGAAAAATAATCCTGCTGCGTACTGTGAAACAAGCGGAGCATTTGTATCCAATCTGAATTTTTCATATCTTGGGGTGAGGTGAAAAGAATACGTCCATACTGATTGATCAAATAGACAGGCTGATGAATTCTTTGGGCCACTTTTTGCAATACTTCAACATGATGATCGACAATGTTCATATCCACTCATTCTCCTTTTTTTAGAGCTGAAGCCTTTGGTGAAGATGAATAAAAAAATGGACAATCGCTGTCAAAGTCTCTGATATCAATTTTATGTTATCAGCTCCATTCAATTTAGATAGAAAGTTGTGATGTAATATCACAAAAAAGATGGCAGGGCAACATCACATCAGTCATCTTCATTCAGAAAAATGGGTAAATATGATATGTTGTAGACAGAAGAATTTCTTTCAGAAAGATGGGTATCCCAAGAAACAAAGACTTTCAATGGGAAAATCCGTTTAGACAAGCAAGTGGCAAGAGGTGAGATAGATGATTTATATCGGATTAACTGGCTGGGGCGATCATGACAGTCTGTACCCGCCGAGAATCGGCAGCTCTCAAAAGCTGTTTCACTACGCATCAACGTTTCCCATTGTGGAACTGGATGCAAGTTTTTATGCTGTTCAGCCTGAGCGCAACCATGAAAAATGGATAAAAGATACGCCAGACGCCTTTCAATTTGTTGTGAAAGCATATCAAGGAATGACCGGGCATCAACGAGGCGAGATCCCGTTTGCTTCAAAGGAAGAAATGTTTGATGCCTTTATTCTTTCACTGACTCCTCTCATTCGAGCAGGGAAACTGGCAATGGTTCTGTTTCAATTTCCACCATGGTTTGATTGCAAAAAGGAGCACGTCCACTATTTAAGATGGTGTAAGGAGAAGATGGGGGACATTCCTTGTGCACTCGAATTCCGAAACCGAACTTGGTTTTCAGACGAGTTTTATGAACAAACCTTATCCTTTATGGAGAAAGAAGGGTGGATTCATTCCGTCTGTGATGAACCGCAAGTCGGAGAAGGGTCTATACCGCCAGTCATAAAAGCCACACACCGTGACAAAACATTGGTCCGTTTCCACGGAAGAAATAAACAAGGCTGGCTTCACCCGGCAGATCATGAGAATTGGCGTGAAGTTCGTTACTTATATTTATATAATGAAGCTGAACTAAAGGAATGGAAAAAGAACCTCGACATCCTGCATCAACAATCGAAAGATGTATATGTCGTATTTAATAATAACTCAGGCGGAGATGCGGCAGCGAATGGCCAGCAAATGATTGATTTACTGGATTTGACGTATTCAAGCTTATCGCCGAAGCAGTTAGATTTATTTAGTTAAATGAGAGCTGTGGCTTTCAATTTGAACGAGACGGTTCAGTGACAACTTGAGGGAGAGATCAACATGCTGCAGAAGCTATGGTTATATCATACAAACGACTTGCACAGCCACTTTGAAAACTGGCCAAAAATCGCAGCTTATATTGAAGAAAAGCGTCAAGTTCACGATCAGATGCTCTTATTTGATATTGGCGATCATATGGATCGAGTAAACCTTGTATCAGAAGCGGATTATGGAAAAGTGAATGTCAAACTTCTCAATCAGCTTGGCTATGATGGCGTCACAATTGGTAATAATGAAGGCATTACGTTGCCTCATGAGAAGCTCGACCAATTGTACAAAGACGCGCAATTCCCGGTGATTTTATCTAATTTATTTGAAAAAGGCAAAAGACCATCGTGGGCAAAGCCTTATGAAGTGATCACATTGAAGAATGGACTGAAAATCGCCATCTTAGGGGTGACCATTGCGTATACACCTGTCTATGAAAAGCTGGGCTGGGACATTACAGACCCATTTGAGAGCATACGGGAGATGCTGCAAGAAGTGAAAGGACAAGCCGATGTCATTGTTCTTCTTTCCCATCTAGGCATCATCCATGATCGAGAGGTAGCCCATGACTTCCCGGAAATCGACATCATCTTAGGCTCACATACGCATCATCTTTTAGAACAGGGCGAGATGGACAATGGCGTTCTTCTTGCATGTGCTGAAAAGTATGGGCATTATATTGGCTGTGTCGAGCTGACCATTGATACAGCGAGTAGCGAGCTCATCGAGAAAAAAGCGACGGTGCAATCAGTGGACCAGCTGATCAGTGAATCCGATGAAGCGATCACGACTTTACAGAAAGCTGAAAGAAGAGCGAAGTCACTCATGCAGGAAAAAGTGACATCCATTGAATCAAAGCTCGAAACAAAGTGGTTTGATGACTCCCAGCTTCCGCAGCTTTTAACAGATGCCATTAAAGAATGGTGCGAGGCAGATATCGGCATGATGAATGCAGGGATGGTGCTTGATTCATTAGAGGCTGGCATCGTCACAAGAGAGGACATTCACCGGATATGTCCGCATCCAATTAATCCAATCAGGGTGACACTTACTGGGAAGCAATTGATCGAAACAGTGTCTCGTGGCTGTGAAGAAAAAATGGAACAGCTACGCATCAAAGGCTTTGGCTTTAGAGGCGAACTGATGGGGAAAATGCTATACAGCGGTTTGACTTATTCATTAGAAGAGGGCGAAACCAAACGAGTAAAAGAGGTCTATGTAAACGATCAACTCGTCAAAGAAGATGATTCCTATACGGTTGGCACAGTGGATATGTATACACTTGGCTCTCTTTTTCCTCATATACGTGACCATGAACACATCGAATATTTCATGCCGGAATTTTTGCGTGATGTCCTGAGCTGGCGATTGAAGGACGCAAAGTGAAATCCGCTCCAGCCTAACAACACTTGCCCTCCCTTCACATAGATTGTGTTGAAGGGAGTGAAGGGATATGGTGAATTTAACACCTATTACAATTGATGGCCATTCCTTTACAGCCGTCACCGTCAAACTGCCAAAGACCAATTTCATGGCAGTGACAAATGAGCATGGTTATATTATGTGCGGTGCACTTGATGTCGGGCTCCTAAATGAAAAGCTTGCAGATAGAGGAATCATCGCAGGAAGAGCAGTCGGTGTAAGAACCATCGAGCAATTGCTGGATGCACCTTTAGAATCTGTGACATATGCCGCTGAGTCACTCGGCATTCATGCTGGCACAATTGGAAGAGATGCATTATTAAAAATGGTGAAATAAAATGTACAGATGATTCCTATCCCCCCGCCTGTCTGCATACACTTGTAATGGAGAAGGGGGGATTTTTTATTGAGATTGAACCGCCGTTATCGCCCCTATAAAAAGGGCCCTCTGCCATTTCGTTATGTCATGCTGCTTGCCGTATTATTTTTTGTGCTCTCAACTGTCATTAGCCTATTCTTCATCAATCGTTCCATTAAACCAACGTTGATTCACATTGCTGAACTAGAAACAGAACGAATCGCCAATCATCTCATCCAATATTCTGTTCAGGATTTTGCAGATGATCAGGAGAATATGAAGGATATGGTTGTGATGAATACAAGTGAGAACGGCAAAGTAACAACCATCGACTTCAATGCGCAAGCAACATCGAAAGCAATGGCTGACCTGTCACGTCACCTTCAAAAAAATCTAGAGGACATTGAAAAGGGGAATTTTCAAAAAGAGGCAAAAGAAGCATTAAAAGATCAAACAGATGGACATGACGGCATTATATATAACATTCCGCTTGGGCAAGCGTCCGGAAATGCACTTATCGCCAACCTAGGACCAAAAGTGCCTGTACGATTCAGTGTCATTGGTGACCCGCATACAGACGTTGAAAAAAACATCAAGCCATATGGCATTAACAATGCCTTGATTGATATTAGTGTGCTCATTGAGGTGAAGGTGAGAGTCATCATCCCATTCGCCTCAGAAACCATCGTCGTCAAAAATTCCGTGCCTGTCTCCATCCAAGCCGTTCAAGGAGACGTCCCAGATTATTATAATGGCAGCGGAACAAATTCAGGCGCTCCATCGATTGTTCTGCCAGAAAAAAAGGAGAAGAAAGAATAACAGCCCAATGGACGAATTGGGCTGTTTTTTTCATACGCTGTGATTGCATATAGTGTTTTTGTGATGAACGTTTTGTTGTTACGAAACAGACAGTCTTGTCCTTGCATCATTTTCATCGGTGATATAGGTCACGTCTTCAAATCCACATTCAACTGCATTCTTGTATAGCCATTCGAGTGTTCCCTTATTTTTGCAATAGATCGTAACATAGGAGCAATCGGCCACTAAAAGAACAAGCTCGCATTGGCTTTCAATAAATTCTTCATAGGTCTTAATATGAGACAATGTCCCTTTTGGATATGCTTGTAAATCGGCGAAAATCATATAATACGTCTTGTTTTCAATGAGGTGTTTGAGTTCTATACCGTCCATTTCTGTTTTACCTTCAGGAAAAAGTTCTTCATCTTTTTCGCCATCAACTAGTATATTCGAGTCTTCGGTATCGATTCGCCAGCTGAATTTGGTGATGTCGATAGGTTTTAGCACTTCTCCAAGGAAGACTCCGTATTCATTTGGAATGGTAAAGGTCATTCCTCTTTTCAAAAAAACAACCCCCTAACTCTTTGTGAAGTAATTATTCATTGGCTGCGATGCTTAGACTTTTTTATGTGATCTGTTCATCCATACGAATCGCGTGCCATGATAAATGTTCATTGTTTTCCTTTTTGAATAGTGTAGCTATCCTGAAGGCTGATTTTTCACGATCGTCTGTTATGAAAGTGAGAGGAGGATTTGATTGATATGAAGAAAATTCATGTAAGCGGGTTTTGTTTTTTAGTATTTGCCATTGTATTTAGTGCTAAATATATGTCAGCATCGATATTATTAGCTGGGAGTGACAGTTTGAGTGTCGACTTATTTAGAGGGATGTTTGACATGATTCCACTTGAAGTAACAGTTGTGTATCTCCTTTTTTTCATCATGGGTATTCTTTTTTTAGTTTTAGGATTGAAAGAAAAGCATAAGCAGTAACAGTAGACAAGTGATAATGTTGATACATATTAAAAGGAGAAGCCAGCGGTATCGCTAAACTTCTCCTTTTATTTATCGACGTTTCCGCTCGGCTCTTTCCCATGCCCTTAAATGAGGGTAAGGATCAAACGACCATTCAGTTCGTCCATTGTCTTTATACATGCCGTAATGAAGGTGTGGCGGGAATTTCCCTGCTGTGCCAGGTGGACCGTAACCGGAGCTTCCGACTGATCCGATGACTTGACCAGGTTCTACAATCTGCCCAGCTTTGAGTCCTTTTGCAAAGCCATTTAAGTGGGCAAAATAATGATAATGATTATGAATATCTCGAATGCCGATCCGCCAGCCGCCAAAGCGATTCCAGCCTTTCATTTCAATCACTCCGTACGATGTCGCACGAACAGGAAGACCGTAATGAGCAAAAAGATCAGTGCCCTCATGAATTCTTCTGCCTCCAAAGCCTCTCGCATCACCCCATGTACTCCTGTAGCTGTAGTCAGCGCCAACCGGAAGAGGAAACGCATGCTTACCAAGGTCAAGATGGCCGTAATGCTTATAGAGCTTCATAAAAGATGAAATGATTCCAACGGTTTGATCACGTCCGTAATAATCCCACAGCGCGATTTTTAATTGGTCGATGCTGCTGCCGTAATGGAGCAAGTATTGAGCAAACGTGAACAGGACATCTTCATCGTTATCGATTTCTGCTTTTCCATCCCCATTTCCATCAAGCCCAATACCGTCAAAAACTTTAATGCTTAATGGAGAGGTATCCTGCTTATTTGGATTTTCTGGTCCTATCCACATTTCCCGGGGAATGTAGATGCCAATCACACCTGTTTGTTTGGGTAAATCTCTTCTGCTTTTGCGTATATTGTGTTCATACTGATCAACCGCAGCAAGTACATACCACGGGACCTGTGTGGTGATGGCGATCTTTTCATACAGTGCCATTCGCTGTTTTAATTCATCGGGCTGTTTGTTTGTCCCTTGTGCATGGACTGATGCGGGAATCATTGAAAGAGCGATGATGATCGCTAAAACCACTTTCACAAACGTCCATCTCCTTTCTTCGAACATCTCTTCTACCGTTTAGTGTGGTTTGATCACGTTATTTCATAAGAAGAAAATGTTAGTAATTTTCTTCTGTTATTTTAGGAGTCTTTTGGGTATTTTTGCAGCTCATTCCCTTGTTGTTCAATCTGTACTATGTTAAAGTGTCTAAAGAAAAGGCCTTAGGCCGAAGATTCAATTTTTTGCGGCAATAGCTGCATCCATCGTATATAGCAGGAAGATGATTGTATATGCACCTTTAACGAATTCATATGGAGATGATGGAATTGGCAAAGAAGGAAGAGCACGTAAGAAAACCGGACTGGCTTAAAATTAAGCTGAATACGAATGAAAACTATACCGGTTTGAAAAAAATGATGCGGGAAAACAACCTGCATACCGTTTGTGAGGAAGCGAAATGTCCGAATATTCACGAATGCTGGGCAGTGAGAAGAACTGCTACATTTATGATCCTCGGATCTGTTTGTACGCGCGCATGCCGTTTCTGTGCGGTGAAAACCGGACTTCCTACTGAATTAGACTTGCAAGAGCCAGAACGCGTGGCAGATTCAGTGGCTTTGATGAATTTAAAGCACGCTGTTATAACAGCGGTTGCAAGGGATGACCAAAAAGATGGCGGAGCAGGCGTATTTGCTGAAACTGTTCGTGCCATTAGAAGAAAAAGTCCATTCACAACAATTGAAGTTCTCCCTTCAGACATGGGTGGCAATTATGATAATTTGAAAACGTTAATGGATACACGCCCTGATATTTTAAATCACAATATTGAAACAGTACGCAGGTTAACACCAAGAGTTCGTGCACGGGCTACATACGATCGTTCATTGGAATTCTTGCGTCGTGCAAAAGAAATGCAGCCTGACATTCCAACGAAATCAAGCATTATGATTGGACTTGGTGAAACGAAGGAAGAAATCATTGAAGTTATGGATGATCTTCTTGCTAATAACGTCGACATCATGGCAATTGGTCAGTATTTACAACCTTCGAAAAAGCATTTGAAAGTGCAAAAATACTACCATCCAGATGAGTTTGCAGAGCTGAAGGAAATTGCCATGTCAAAAGGCTTTAGCCACTGTGAAGCTGGACCGCTTGTCCGTTCTTCTTATCATGCAGACGAACAAGTAAACGAAGCGTCTAAGAAGCGTCAGGCGCAAGCATAACAAAGAAAACGCCAGAGCTTTCTGGCGTTTTTTCTCGTATTAATTTTGGCCGTAAGGTGCGTTTCGTCTCATGGTCCGATCGGAATTCGTCATGCCATTGGCATCTTCTTTCGTTGAAATATCTCCGCCTTGAGGAGAGTATTTCATTTGTTGAATCGTTTTTGTCAAAATTTGATCAAAATCACGTGAATTGGTTTGAAGACGTGAAAAATTGGCAATGGATTGAAAGTGCTCTGGGTTATCAGAGACGTACACATGATAATAACGAGGGAGAACAGAAACCGCTGTTTTTTTCACTTGATCGGCTGATTCATCTCGGTTTTTGTTGCCTGTTCGATACACAATGAGGGCATCCTCGTCTGTGACAAGTGTTGCTGCATCCTTTATATTTGGCAGCTGAATGGCTAAACTTGTAATCACGTGGGCAAGATGCTCACGATTTAAAGCAGGGGTTCTTTCCTTCTGATCGGTGACTTGCTGGCGCTGATAACGAACATAGCCTGCTCGATTCGTATCTGCTTCTGGCATGTTGGAATTATTTCCTTCATGACGATCAGACAGGCGAATTGTCTTGCTGGAAGAATCTTCATCCACTTGCCGGTTCATGCCTGATTGAAAGCCGCACCCGCCTAAAAGCATGCATAGGAGAATAGTGGCTGTCAGTTGTTTCATCATAAATGTGACCTCCTTTTTTCTTTAGCTTCGGCTAAATCGGAAAAAACATGCTTTAGCAATTGATGGAGTTGTTCCAATGAATTATCATTAAAGGTGGATCGTTTAAAAAGAGGTGAGAAGATGATCGTCATTCAGAATGCTACCTTTGATCTTGTCAGAGAAATCAAAGACGGCTTTGATGAGGAAGCGTTTAAAGCAAGGTACTCAGATATTTTAAATAAGTATGATTATATTGTGGGGGATTGGGGCTATAACCAGCTTAGGCTGAAGGGGTTTTTTGATGACCAAAACCAAAAGGCCACATTCGATACAAAAATCAGTACACTCGATGAATACATTTATGAATACTGTAATTTTGGCTGTGCCTATTTTGTCTTAAAGCGGATTAGAAAATAACGCAAAGGGGGCGTCATGATGTATTTCGTAGACAGAAAGAAGATTGAAGAGACATTACGTTTTTTTGAGGAGCAATATGATTTGATGCGCAGCCATCAAACATGGTCAAGTCCTTTAGAAAAAAAAGCGCTGGAACGAATTGTTCATTTGCTCGTCGAATGTATTCTTGATACAGGAAATGATATGATTGACGGCTTTATCATGCGGGACCCAGGAAGCTATGACGACATCATGGATATTCTTGTGGATGAAAAGGTTGTACCAACAGAAGAAGGCACTCACCTGAAAAAACTGGTCTCGTGTCGTAAAACACTTGTTCAGCAGTACCAAGAAGTGGTTCATCACGATTTGTTGCAGGTCATCAGTGAGGTAGAACAGGCGCTGCAAGTCTTTCCGAATCGAATTCGCACTTACTTGGAGCAGGAGCTTGGACCAGTATCAGCGTTTAAATAAACCATTGGAGTTGTAAGCAGCATGAAATACAAAGGCTATTTAATTGATTTAGACGGGACGATGTATAAAGGAACAGAAAAGATCGAAGAGGCGGGGCAATTTGTTCACAAGTTAAATGAGTTGAACATCCCTTATTTGTTTGTCACGAATAACTCTTCACGCACACCGAAGCAAGTAGCAGAGAAACTCGTTTCATTCGATATTCCAGCAACGGAAGAACAAGTCTTTACAACAAGTATGGCGACGGCAAACTATATCGCAGAACAAAAGAAAGATGCCTCGGTGTATGTGATCGGAGAAGAAGGCATTCAGCAGGCCATTGAAGAAAAAGGCTTGTCGTTTGGTCAAGAAGACGCTGATTTCGTTGTCGTTGGAATAGACCGCGGTATTACATATGAAAAACTAGCGGTAGGAGCCATTGCGATCCGTCAAGGTGCACAATTTGTTTCAACAAATGGAGATATTGCCATTCCGACAGAAAGAGGGCTGTTACCTGGAAATGGATCGTTAACATCTGTGCTGACGGTTACGACAACAGTGCAGCCAACATTTATCGGGAAGCCAGAGTCTATCATTATGGAACAGGCCATGCGGGTGCTCGGGACAGATGTGTCAGAGACGCTCATGGTGGGCGATAACTATGATACCGATATTATGGCAGGGATGAATGCAGGGATGGATACACTGCTTGTCCATACAGGTGTCACGACAAAAGAGCTGCTTCAGAAATATGACAAACAGCCAACCTATGTCATTGATTCATTATCTGAGTGGATTGAACGATTATCTTAATGAAAAGAGGACAAGCGTCAGACGCACGTCCTCTTTTGTGTTTTATTCTGCATTTCTCGCACTATGTGCCAGTCTGCTTGATGCTGCCGCAGCAATAGCACCGACAATGTCATCTAAAAAGGTGTGGCATTCACCTGTGGATTTATCGTTGAGTTTCCCAAGAATCCCTGGTTTTTCTTTATCGATATATCCGTAATTCGTAAAGCCGATGGAGCCATAAATATTAACGATGGCAAAGGATAAAATTTCATCCACACCATATAGACTTTCATCTGTTTCAAGAATGGATTGCAGCGGTTCTGTCAGCTTTTTTTGCTCAGCGAGAACATCTAGTTCAACGCCTGTTAAGATGGCATTTTGGACTTCACGTTTTGCGATGACACGTTCCACATTGTGGATGCACTCTGTCATGTCTAAGCCAGGATGATATTTTTCCTGTAAAAAGAAGACAAGGTCTGCTATATCTTGAATGGTTACGCCTCGTTCTTGTAAACGGCGTCTTGCTGTTTTTTCTACTTCGTTCATCTCATGATGATGCGGCATGTTCCTCACCCAATCCTCGTAATTTGTCCACAACGTGTGAAAAAGCTTCGGATAGTAAATAGTATTCATAAATCCCTCAACCTGCGACTACGATATGATAAGAGACTGATTTTATGAACGCAGGTGAAATCATGAAAGAAACCATTTATCACACATTTGGTATTGATGTGCGTCAATTTATGCCATATGGCAGTTATCAGAGCTTTCAAACGGCGAAAGCTCTCTTCATCATTGTTCCCGTGTCTCATTTGCGAGAAGAAGAACTCACAGAGCTTTATCATATCAGTCAGTATTTACTGAATGACGGTGACCCATACGTTGCCGTGTTTGAATTAACAAACGAAGAGAAACCGACTTTTACCCATGGAAAAGAACTGTACGCTCTATTAAAGGCAGCACCGCTGGTTACAAGCCGCTCATTTCAGCACGCATCAGAGCTGGCGGCCTTTCATGTCAGGGGGAGAGGGTTTCCATATGAGGTGTCTGAAACAAAACGTGTCGGAGCTTGGAAGGAATTATGGGCAAAACGGTTAGACCAGCTGGAAGGCTTTTGGATGCAGCAAATGCATCAAAAACCACTTGAACGATTTGAAAAGAAATTCATTGAATCCTTTCCGTATTATCTCGGATTAACGGAAAATGCCATTCAATATTTAGTGGATACAGAGCTTGATGATGAACCAAAAGAATGTGATTCAGGTACTGTTTGTCATCAGCGCTTTTCACGTATGACCTGGCCACATGAGCAGCCGATTCGTTTACCTGTTGACTGGGTATTTGACCATCCAACAAGAGATATCGCGGAATATTTAAGAGAAACCTTTGTCCAGCATAAGGAGGATTTAATTGAAGAGGGATTCTCCTTTTTGCAGCACTATGAGCAGGTTACGCCTCTTTCATCATTTTCAAAGCGTCTGCTGTACAGCCGTCTTCTGTTTCCGCTTCATTATTTTGAAATTGTCGAAGGTTATTATATGTCAGGAGAAAATGAAAAATCTTATTATGAAGAACGATTAGATTACGTTTTAAATGATGCGAATCGCTACGAATATTTTCTCAAGGTGTTTCAAGAATTGAGTGCCATGCGCAGCGGTGGGCATCTCATTCCTCCTGTTGGATGGATTCATCAATCCGCTGATTTGAAGTTTCAGTGAACAGACGAAACGTCTCTTTTCTCTTGAGGCGTTTTTCGTTATGCTTAAAGAAATCAACCAAAGGAGTGTTCTTCTTGACGAAACCTTATGTCTATATCACAAGAAAGCTTGATGAAACAACACTTACACCATTAAAAGAAGTCGCTCATATTGACATGTGGACGAGCGAGGATGAGCCGTGTCCAAGAGAAGAGTTAGAAAAACAAGCGGCTCAAGCAGATGGGCTGCTCACGATGCTGTCAGATCAAGTAGATGAGGCACTTTTATCAAATGCTCCAAATCTAAAAGTGGTCGCGAATCTCGCGGTCGGCTATGACAATATTGATCTAAAGGCAGCTAAAAAGCACGGGATCACGGTATGTCATACACCGGACGTCTTAACAGAATCGACGGCTGATTTAGCCTTTGCGCTTTTGATGGCGTCAGCAAGACGAATTGTCGAAGCGAGTGATTGGATTAAGGACGGGAACTGGACAGGCTGGGGGCCGCTTCTTCTAGCCGGTGCTGATGTTCATCATAAAACGTTAGGGATTGTCGGAATGGGCAGTATTGGAACCGCACTGGCCAAGCGGGCAAAAGGTTTTGATATGAATGTGCTTTATCATAATCGTTCAAGAAAGCCAGAAGCAGAAGCACAGCTAGGTGTGACCTATGCCGCATTTGATGAGCTGCTTACGCAGTCTGATTTCATCGTTTGTTTGACGCCTTTAACGCCTGAAACGAAAGAAATGTTTAATAAGAAAGCATTTGAACAGATGAAGAACACAGCTTACTTCATCAACGTTTCCAGAGGGCAGACGGTAGATGAAGAGGCTTTATATGATGCTGTCACGACAGGAAAAATTGCAGGAGCAGGTCTGGATGTATTTAGCAAGGAACCACTCAGCCCAGATCACCCATTAACGACATTACCAAATGTAACAGTGCTTCCTCATATCGGAAGTGCAAGTGTTGAAACGAGAAAAAACATGATGCATTTATGTGCTGAAAATATTGCGCTTGTCCTGCAAGATCAGCAAGCCAAAACGCCAGTTCAGGCGTAATCTCAAGCTTCCCGTCTTCGGGAGCTTTTCTCACAAAAATATTTTGAAAATATAGAATCTTGATATAAATAGCTGTTAAGCGGTTTCATTCTCATATTCTCTTATTTTATTACCTTGTCAAAATGAGGATACCCCTTTATAATGTGTGTACATTGAATGTCTGTGTTAGGTTAACAAATGTCTTTTTAGAGAGGACATTTACGGAGAAAGGTGGAATTTCAGGTGAAGGCAATTCGAGTTGGACTACTAGGATTAGGAACAGTGGGGAGCGGTGTCGTTAAGATTATTCAAGATCATCAGGATAAATTAATGCACCAGATCGGCTGTCCGGTATTAATAAAAAAAGTGCTTGTGAGCAATCCCGATAAAAAAAGAGATGTGGATGTGGCAAGAGAGGTCTTCACAACTGAAGTATACGATGTGATTCGAGATCCAGAGGTCGACGTCATTATTGAAGTGATGGGCGGCATTGAAGAGACAAAACAATATTTAATAGATGCACTAAATGAGAAGAAGCATGTCATTACAGCCAATAAGGATTTAATGGCGCTATATGGCACAGAGCTTTTACATGTAGCAAAAGAAAACGGCTGTGACCTTTACTATGAAGCAAGTGTCGCAGGTGGGATTCCGATTTTGCGTACACTAGAGGAAGGTTTAGCCTCTGACCGCATCACAAAAATGATGGGAATCGTGAACGGGACAACGAACTTTATTTTAACAAAAATGAATGTCGATAAAAGTGAGTATGAAGATGTATTAAAAGAAGCGCAGGATCTTGGCTTTGCAGAAGCAGATCCGACGGCGGATGTAGAAGGACTAGATGCGGCAAGAAAGATGGCCATCCTGGCAAGACTCGGCTTTTCCATGAATGTAGACTTAGAGGATGTGAAAGTGAAAGGCATTTCGGACATCTCGGATGAGGACATTAATTTCAGTAAACGTTTTGGCTATACAATGAAGCTGATTGGAATTGCCCAAAGGGACGGAGAGAAAGTGGAGGTCAGCGTACAGCCAACTTTACTTCCTGATCATCACCCGTTATCTTCCGTCAATAATGAATTTAATGCTGTCTATGTTTACGGAAGTGCTGTCGGAGAAACGATGTTTTACGGACCTGGAGCAGGCAGCCTGCCAACGGCAACAGCTGTAGTCTCAGATTTAGTCGCTGTTATGAAAAACATGCGTCTTGGTGTGAATGGCAGTGGATTTATTGCACCGCAATTTGAGAAGAAAATCAAATCATCATCCGAAGTATTTGCTCAGCAATTTTTAAGAATACATGTGAGAGATCAAGTCGGAGCTTTCTCCCGCATTACATCGATTTTTTCTGAAAGAGGCATCAGCTTTGAAAAGATCCTGCAGCTTCCTGTCAAAGGGCATGATGAGCTGGCTGAAATTGTGATTATTACACATCAAACATCAGAAGAAGATTTCTCAAATATCCTGCAAACATTAAACGATCTCGACGTGGTGGTTCAAGTGAAGAGCACGTACCGAGTAGAAGGGAACGGTTTAAGCTGATGAAGTGGAATGGACTCATTGAAGAATTTCAAGAATTCTTACCAGTAAACGAACAAACACCTAAACTAACATTAAATGAAGGAAACACACCGCTGATTCATCTCGCAAAGCTTTCCGAAAAACTAGGAATTGAACTTCATGTGAAAACAGAAGGCGTCAACCCTACAGGTTCTTTTAAGGATCGCGGGATGGTCATGGCCGTCGCAAAGGCAAAAGAAGAAGGTAATGATACGATCATGTGTGCATCGACAGGGAATACGTCTGCAGCAGCGGCAGCTTATGCGGCGCGCGCTGATATGAAATGTATTGTCATCATTCCAGATGGAAAAATTGCCTTCGGTAAGCTGGCGCAGGCTGTCATGTACGGAGCAGAGATCATTGCCATTGACGGCAACTTTGATGATGCACTTAAAATTGTCCGCAGCATCTGTGAAAAAGCACCGATCGCACTTGTTAACTCCGTCAATCCATACCGAATTGAAGGACAAAAAACAGCGGCATTTGAAATCTGTGAGCAGCTAGGCTCCGCACCAGACGTACTGGCGATTCCTGTTGGAAATGCGGGGAATATTACAGCGTACTGGAAAGGCTTCAAAGAATATCATGAGAAAAAAGGCACTGCACTGCCAGTCATGCGTGGTTTTGAAGCAGAAGGAGCTGCAGCCATCGTTAGAAATGAAGTCATTGAGCAGCCAGAAACAGTCGCAACAGCCATTCGCATCGGAAACCCTGCAAGCTGGAAACAAGCTGTAGCAGCGGCAGATGAATCAAACGGGAAAATTGATGAAGTGACAGATGAAGAAATTCTTCATGCCTATCAATTGATCGCACGTGAAGAAGGGGTGTTTGCAGAGCCAGGCTCTTGTGCATCAATTGCAGGTGTACTCAAACAAGTGAAATCTGGAGAAATTAAGCCAGGCAGTAAAGTCGTCGCTGTACTGACAGGAAACGGATTAAAAGATCCGAATACGGCGATTGATATTTCACACATTAAACCGGTCACACTAGATGCAGATGAAGATCAAATTCTTGAACATTTAGAAAAGGCCGCACGCGTATGAGTAACGCCTCCATGCTTTTTTCAATCACAGTACCGGGAAGCACTGCCAACTTAGGACCAGGCTTTGACTCAGTCGGAATGGCGCTCAGCCGCTATTTAAAGCTATCGGTCTATGACCATGATAGCTGGCTGTTTGAAGCAGAAACAGATGTTGTGTCTGGTATTCCATCAGGCACCGATAATCTGATCTACCAAACAGCTAAAAAGGTCGCAGATGACTTTGGAAAAACACTCCCGCCTGTTCATGTCAAAGTGTGGAGTGATATTCCATTAGCAAGGGGGCTGGGCAGCAGCGCTGCTGCCATTGTCGCCGCTATTGAGCTCGCCAATCAGCTGCTTGAATTAAAGATGACCGATGATCAGAAGCTCTTTTTTGCAAGTGAGGTAGAAGGTCATCCAGATAATGCGGGTGCCTCTTTATTCGGTGGTTTACTCATCGGTCTTCATGAAGAAGACAAGACACATGCCGTTAAAGTGCAGCATGTGGATGTAGATGTCGTCGTCGTGATTCCTTTTTATGAAGTGCTCACAAAGGATGCCCGTGATGTCCTGCCAGAGGATTTTTCCTATAAACAGGCCGTGAGTGCGAGTGCAGTGAGTAACGTCCTTGTCGCCGCCTTAATGACGCAGAACTGGCCGCTTGTAGGGGAAATGATGAATAAAGATTTATTTCATCAGCCATACCGCACGATGCTTGTCCCAGAGCTGTCCAAGGTGGAGCACGTTGCTTCATTAAAAGGCGCGTATGGAACGGCATTAAGCGGTGCTGGGCCGACTATTTTGACCTTAGTGGAAAAAGGGAAGGGAGAAGCGCTGAAAAAGCAGCTTGCCCAAAATTTCCCGCATTGTGAAGTGGATGTGTTGACGGTGCCAGTAGAAGGTGTCGTCGTCGAGCATCATTCTGTGAATCAAATGAAGAACGTGCTGTGAAGACGCACGTTCTTTTTTTATCCTTGTTTTTCATAACAAAAGCAGGGATTATTATTTAGAGAAGCGAACTATTTTTGATACATAAAAGGGGGAGATCTATTGATGAAGAAATTGATAACAGCAGAGGATTTAACACTAATCGTGTCTGTTTCTCATCCAGTTTATTCACCAGATGGAAAAAAGGCTGTTTTTACAAAAGTATCGGTGAATGAAAAAAAGGATGATTACAATATTCATTTATGGGTTCGAGATGAAGAGACAGGGGAGCTGTCTCAATGGACATTTGATGATGGAAAGCATCATCAACCAGCATGGTCAAAAGACGGAAAGCAGCTTGCGTTTATTTTGCAGAAGCCAAAGGAAGTCCCTCAGCTCGCACTCATTCAGAGCGATGGCGGCGGCATTCGTACCTTAACGAATATTCCTTACGGCGTCTCTCAACCTGTATTTTCACCGGATGGAGCGTTCATTTATGCAGCGGTCTCATTAAAACAAGAAGAATCTGTTCATGATGAAAAAAAAGAAGAGCGTGATGACTTTGCTCCGGCCGTATATAATGATTTGACTTATAAAGCAGATGGCAGAGGCTTTTTAGACGGGCGTCTGACGCAAATTGTAAAAATCGATGTCCGTTCCGGCGAGATAGAGATGGTTACGAGTGAGCCGCATCATCATGTGAATCATGTCATCTCTCCTTGCGGGAAGTGGCTCGCCTATATTCAATCCAACCCGCAGACGTTTTACATAAGTGATATCTGTCTCCTTTCCTTAGAGGACGGTATATCCAAGAAAATTACCCAATCAACAGGCGCTTACACGACTGTATCATTTTCTCCAAATGGAGAAAGCCTTTTGTACATTGGACACGAACGTGAATTTCAGAATGCAACCTTCCCATCATTGTGGCTGCATGACCTGAAGGAGAAAAAGACCGTTCAATTATCAGAAATGCTCGATATGTATGTAGGAAACTGTATGGCAGGGGATAGTGTTATGGGTGAGGCCAATCAGTTTCCACAATGGACAAAGGATAGTCAGGGGTTTTATGCGCTTGTTTCTGATCAAGGGAGTACCGGAATTTATTATTTCTCTATTGAGGGCTTAGCCTATCCCGTTCGTTTAGAGGCAGAACATGTGACGAATTTCAGTCTTCATCCAGACGAATCAAAAATGCTGATCAGCCGTCTTTCGCCTGTCTCGCCTAGTGAGCTGTATGAGCTGACTTTAGGGGAATCCTCACTCAAGCAAATCACGTTTGAGCATGATGACTTTCTAAAGGAACATGTCATATCCGAACCTGAACCAATTTCTTTCCAGTCAAAAGATGGAGACATTGTACGTGGCTGGTTTATGAAGCCTGCTCAGATGGAAGAGGGGAAGACATATCCACTAATCTTAGAAATTCATGGCGGACCGCATGCGATGTACGGTCATACGTATTTTCATGAATTTCAAATGCTCGCCGCTGAAGGGTATGCGATTGTGTACATCAATCCTCATGGCAGTCATGGGTACGGACAGATGTTTACGGATCGGGTAAGAGGCAGCTATGGTGACGTTGATTATGAGGATGTCATGCTGGCTGTTGATCATGTGCTCGAAGCCTATGACTTTATTGATGAAACAAGGCTTGGCGTAACGGGCGGCAGCTATGGCGGTTTTATGACCAATTGGATTGTCGGACAGACCGACCGTTTCCGTGCAGCTGTTACACAGCGTTCCATCTCAAATTGGATTAGCTTTTATGGCATCAGTGATATCGGCTATTTCTTTACAAAATGGCAGATTGATGGGGATATTTATGACTCTGTTGATAAGCTATGGGATCGTTCGCCGCTAAAGTATGTAAAACAGGTGAACACACCGCTTCTCATCCTGCACAGTGATGAAGACTACCGCTGTCCAGTCGATCAAGGAGAACAGCTTTTTGTGGCATTGAAGGAACTTGGAAAAGACACGAGATTAGTCAAGTTTCCTAAGGCCTCTCATGATTTATCGAGAAGTGGCCACCCTGGGCAGCGTATTCAAAGACTGACCTTTATTCAAGAATGGTTTAGAGAGAAGTTATCCTAATTAAAAAACGGCCCAGTAAGGGCCGTTTTCATGTCATATATGAATTAGAAAACCTGTTCAACTTCTACAACGCCAGGTACTTCTTCTAATAATGCGCGCTCAATACCGGCTTTCAATGTAATGGTTGAACTTGGGCAGCTGCCGCATGCACCAAGAAGGCGTAATTTCACAATGCCATCTTCAATGTCTACAAGCTCACAGTCTCCACCATCACGTAATAGAAATGGACGAAGTTTGTCCAGTACTTCCTGTACTTGGTCTTTCATTTCGACTTCAGTCATTAGATATAATCGCTCCTTTCACAACATATCACCATTATATTCATCTGGACGATAAAAATCTATTGATTGGTTTCAAAGTTTCCTTCTCATTATAGCACAATCTCATCTTGAAACAAAAAGTGATTTTGACTTTTTTCATACAGAAAATTCAGCTAAAATAAAGAAAGAATAGGGGGCTTGTCAAATGAACAAAACCGTTGACCTTTATGTATATGGAAGAGATGTCCTGTGCGCTAGTTGCGTGAATCTGCCTTCTTCAAAAGATACATTTGAGTGGCTAGATGCAGCATTAAAACGAAAATATCCAAATCAGCCGTTTCGCATCACATATATCGATATTGAGCACCCGCCTGAAAACGAACGCCAAAAAGAATTGTCTGAACGAATTCTTGATGATGAATTCTTTTATCCACTTGTCCTTGTTGAGGATCAGATTGTTGGAGAGGGCAATCCAAAATTAAAAGATATTTATCAAGAAATGGAGAAATACGGGTACGAAGAGAGCAGTGAATGAGCTGTTCTTTTTTAGGAAAATAAACAGAACAAACGTTCCTTTTTTAGGTTGATTTAGAACGTTTGTTCTTATATAATGAGATGAAAGGAGCGTGAGCATCATGAATTATTTACTAAAACAATCTCTTCATCAACAAATACCGATTGATATGATTTATATGAAGAAAACTGGAGAGTGCTCGAAACGAAAAATCATTGTACATCGTCAAACTGAACAGTTCATACGAGCGTATTGTTTATCGAAGAAGACGATCAGAACGTTTCGTAAAGACTGCATCCTTGCGCTTGCTCCTATCAAAGTGAACCATCCATCGGTACATGCCGTTTCATAATAAAAGCTCCTTCATTAGAAGGAGCTTTGAGAAAAAATTCACATCATTTTATCCATTGTGATGCTTGTACATCCAAAGAAGTCCAGATTTTAAGAGTCTTGGAACACGACCAACAAGCGGACGATCCGCCACTAAGCCAAAGCCGGCTTTTTTCCCTAAAGAGCCGAGTACGCCTTTTAACTTAAACTGTGGGTAAGCCTCAGGAAGCGGCTCATTTTTCCAGCGTTTCTGTAGAGATTGAACAATTTGCTCTGCCTGTGCCTCGGCAAGCTGTGCACTTGGTGCGTGCGGCAAGCTTGCGCAGTCACCTACGACATAGACATGCTCATCTCCAGGGAGATTGTGATGAGGAGTTAAGACGACACGGCCTTGGGCGTCTTTTTCAACATCCATATCTCGCACGACTTTACTTGGCTGAATTCCTGCTGTCCACACGATGACATCTGCTTCAATGGCATCGTCATGGTTGTACACAACTCCTTCTTCAACCTTCGTAATATTGGCGCAATTAATGATCTTTACATCATTTTCTTCAAACCATTTTTGTACATATAAACTTAATCTTTTTGGGAAACTGGAAAGAATCAGTTCTCCGCGGTCAAAAAGAATGATGTTTAAATCAGAACGGCTTTCACGCAGTTCACTGGCCAGCTCTACCCCGCTAAGTCCAGCACCGACGATACCAACCGTTGCACCTGCACTCAAATTGTTTAATTTGTTATACGCAAGCCTTGACTGATCAATGGTTTGAATGCTGTATGTATGTTCTTTCGCACCAGGGACATTGTGATACTTGTCCTCACAGCCGAGTCCGATTACCGTATCATCATATGGAATCGGTTCACGGTCGCTAAATAAGATCTGTTTGTTTTCAATATCAATTTTTTCTACTTCCCCGTATTGAATATCCAGCTTCGGATGCTCTGGAAAAGATACTCGAATGTGATGATCAGAGATCGTTCCAGCAGCAAGTGCATAATATTCTGTTTTTAAACAGTGGTAAGGATTTCGATCAATTAATGTGATAGTAACATCATCAGGTAATTGATTTGGCAATAAGCGGTGGAGAACCCGCATATTCCCGTAACCTCCGCCGATCAAGACTAAATTTTTCATGACGATTCTCCTTTTCCCCCTAGACATTGAAAAACACTTATACTAAAAAACTTTAAGTTAAAATACCAAATAAAATTATATCGAATTTACTGTGAAACCACAATAATTGTTTCAAAATAACCTACATATTCATTACTTAGTCCTAAATAGTAAAACATTTTACGGGGAATAGGCGTAACGATTTATTGAAGCTCATGTTTTGACTAATAGAAGGAATTTCGGTAGGATAGTAAGGCAAATGTGAGGTGAAGCACAGTGTTTCCACTGATCGAATTTTGTGTAAGTAATCTTGCACAAGGGTCTCAAGAAGCAAAAGAGAAGCTAGAAAAAGACCCAAACTTAGATGTAATGGAATACGGCTGTTTAAGCTACTGCGGCAAATGTATGGACTCCCCATTTGCTCTTGTGAATGGAGAATTTGTTTCAGGAGAAAATGCAGAGCAGCTAGTCGAGCGTATTTATGCTTTTATAGAGGAAAACGACATGTTTTAAATGCACCACATGGGTCATGAGGTGCATTTTTTTCATATATTCAGTTTCCGTTTTTTAGGAAAAAGTGTAGAAAGCGCATCCAATATGTTATGCTAATAAAATATCATCAAAATGAAGCATCACACGAGAGAAAAAGGGGCATATGCATAATAAAAGCCCTTTGCCATGGCAGCAAAGAGCTTCTATGTATGAAAAACGGGGGATGATAAGATTGTCTCCTGAATCGACTCCTTTTATACTATAAAGAAACAACATTTTTGGAGGACGCTCATGACATCATTTCAATTCACGAAAATGCACGGACTAGGAAATAATTATATATACGTCAATCAGATGAAGGAACAGCTTTCAGAAGAGCAGCTGTCAGAGATAGCGATCCGCGTTTCTTCTGTTTATACAGGTATCGGTTCAGACGGAATGATCCTCATTTGCCCATCAGATGTTGCGCCTGTGAAGATGCGCATTTTCAACAATGATGGATCAGAGGGGAAAAACTGCGGTAACGGTCTGCGTTGCGTTGCAAAATATGTGTATGAGCATCAAATCGTAACAGACACAACGTTCCAGATTGAGACATTGTCAGGACTCGTTGAAGCGACCGTTCATGTGCAGGATGGTCACGTTCAGTTAGTGACAGTAGATATGGGTAAACCTCGTTTTGAAAAAGAAGCGATACCAATGCTTGGTGAACCGGCCAGTACAACGATTAATGAACCGCTTGATTTTGGCACGACGACCTTAAATGGAACAGCTGTTTCAATGGGGAATCCCCATATCGTTTTCTATTTAGAAGACATTGAACAGGCGCCGCTTGATTCACTTGGGCCAATCATTGAAAAGCATGACATGTTTCCAGAAGGCGTCAATGTAGAATTTGTGGAACGTGTCAGTGAAACGGAACTGCATTTTCGCGTGTGGGAAAGAGGATCAGGGATTACGCAAGCGTGCGGAACAGGAGCATGTGCTGCGGCTGTATCAACGATTGTGAATGGACATGCGAAAAAAGAAACGGATATGACCGTTCATCTAGCTGGCGGAGACCTCATCATTCGCTGGAAAGACAATGACCATGTGCTGATGACAGGACCTGCTGAAACAATTTGTGACGGCACATTCTATCTCTAAACCATTTATTTGAGAAAAGGCAACATCACGTTTATAATTGAAAAGAAACATCCAGTCAAAAGGAGGGATGATCGTGAGTACACCAGTAACGATTACAGAAGCTGCTGCATTGCAGATTAAAGATATGATGAAAGAACATGAAGAAGAAAATGCGTTCCTACGAGTGGGCGTAAAAGGCGGCGGCTGCAGCGGTCTTTCATACGGAATGGGCTTTGACCATGAAGTCTCAGAAAAAGACACGCAGTTCGAACAGCAGGGCATCAAGGTCCTTGTCGACTCCGAAAGCCTTGACATCATGAACGGCACCATCATTGATTTCAAACAATCACTAATGGGTGGCGGTTTCACGATTGACAATCCGAACGCGATTGCGTCATGCGGATGCGGTTCTTCGTTCAGAACAGCCACGAATACCGGTACGCCGGAGGAATGCTAATGTTTTCGAATAATTGTTCTGGGTATGAATTACTGTGGAATATTGAGTGCACACAAGCCTGAAAATGTATAATAACAACCCTAAATATGTTAAATCAAGGTTGTGGATTAAATGCCTTCTCGGTAGTTAATGTCTAAAACATTGCTATTCGAGAAGGTTTTTTTATGACATTAAACAAGAGAACAAGGAAAAAAACAGTTGGACAATGTCTAATCAAAAGGAATATCCAAAATTATCAATGAAACACGCAATCGTCTTGGGGTTTCAGGGAAAACTGCGGAAAGTTTAAGAGCAAGAACATGCAAATTTTTAGGGATTATATTAATCATTTTTAATATGATGCAGCCAAATATGACGGACGTAAGTATATCCAAAGTGAGCAAGTTATCGGTTAATCTGATACAACATTAAACATTCGTCTTGTGCTATGTTCAACTTTTTGGAACCTGAATATCTGGTTGAAGCAAATTAAATGCCTAGTGAGAGAATGTAATTTGAAGGAATGGATTCAGAAATAGTCATTTAGAAAGAAAGTTTACGCAGTATAGATTTATATTCGGCTTGATTTGATTGGATATTTTGTAAGAATATATGATACATTTGTTTTGAATAATGTAAAAGGGTGACATTTAATTATGGATGAAACGATAAAGGGATATCTAACTCAGGTAGAAAGTGAATTCGGGCATGAAATGTATTATAAAGATATAAAACTAAAGCATAATCATTGGATAAAAAATGTAAATTTAAAAAATGATAGAGATATTTTAAATAAACTTTTTTATAATTTGCGTTTTTTTTCAAAGTTAGAAATAAAAGGTGTTTTATGTGAAGAGATTAAAAGGTTGAAGTCATTACATAATAATTTAGAACAAGCAGCTATATTGCCTTTATCACCAGTAGATGGACGTTATAGTGGGTCCAATGAATTAATTTCACTTATCAAAGAAATTGATGTAGAGGAACAAATGAATAGAGGAAGATTGTTACCTTTCAGAGATTCAATTTTAAACGACCTGAAGTATACGAAAGATATAGAAACTTTAATTTTTGTAGATGATATTGCAGGAACTGGTGGAACATTAGAGAAATTTGTTAAGTGTCATAGTAAATCATTAGAGGGGAAAAAGGTGATTTTTATATTTTTGACTGCTACTCGAGCCGCTCTTGATAAATTTTCTGCTATTCAAGAGAAATATAAAGAAATAGATTTTGAGTTTATACACTATCATGAATTAAAGAAAGTTTCTTCAATAAATATTTTAAGCAAAGAGGAATATAAAAGGTTATTTGATATAGAAGAAGATTTATGGGGAAAGGGGAATAATAATATATTAGGGTTTAAGCAGTCAGAATTGTTAGTTCTGTTCTCTCATAATATACCAAATAATACAATAAGTAATTTCTGGCATCCATCAGAAGAAAAATGGAAAAGACTATTTACTCGTATTACTGCTCCGAATAGGAAAATGCAGAACTATTCAAATGCTGGAAAGAGGTGATTGTATGAGTGAATATAAAGAGCTAATGATATTACACTACTTTAATAATGTAGGAGCAAGTTACTCATATCAAGAACTTCTAATGATATTTGGATTTCAAGATGAACAATTGCAGTTAATGTTAAAAAAATTAATGCAAAAGCAATTGCTTAAAATTGAGGGTTATTTGAAGGTAACTGAAAAAGGTTTAAATAAGCTAAGAAAGCGTAAATTAGATGAAATTAAATTTGATGAAGTAGAAATAGAAGATATATTTACTAATATACCCATAGACTTTTCGGATATATATATCCCAAATAGGTTTTCAAAAAGGTTTAAATAAAATATAATATATGTAGTCTAGCTTCTAGATTGGCTAGGAGTCCTAGCCATAACTTATGCTACTTAAATGCAGTAGTGATTAAAAAGAAGTTCGTTTTTTAATCACTACTACGATTGAAGAGCGCAATCGTACTAAAATCACAAGCTATTTTATAGTGTATTAGAGAATTGAATTATAGTAGAAGCTAGCTTTACTTATGGGAGTATTATTATGGATTACTTAAGTAAATTGGAATTGAAGCTAACTGATAATGGTTACTCAAAAAAGTATAAAGAATTATGTATATCTTACGCAAGTGCTTTACAAAATAGAAATTTACCTGTGATTTTTGATATTAAACATTTATCTAAATTGATGGGTGTGAGATATTCGGTATTATTTTATTACATAACAAAGTCAGAGGAGTTCTATAAAGAATTTAAAATACCTAAAAAAATGGGGGGGATTCGAGCAATTTATGCACCGAGTCTTAATCTTAAAAAAATACAAAGGTGGATTCTAGAGAATATTCTTACATATTTTGATGTTGATGATTCAGCCAAGGGATTTAAGAGAAGTATGGGAATAGTTGAAAATGCGGCAATACATACTAATAAGTCGTTGGTATACAATATAGATATTCGGAACTTTTTTCCATCAATTTCTTACGAAAAAATTTATTTTTTGTTTTATAATGCGGGTTATTCTTCCGAAGTTTCTTTTGCAATTTCAAGATTAGTTTCGTATCAAGGTTATTTACCACAAGGCTCACCTTGTAGTCCGATACTTTCTAATATAGTATGTAGAAAAATGGACGAGGAGATGAAGAGGTTAGCTTTTAAAGTAGGGGCAAGTTATTCACGCTATGCAGATGATATGACAATTTCTACGGATGATATAAGACTTTTTGTAAGTAAAAAAGAAGCTTTTAAAGAAATTATTGAACGTAATGGGTTTATTTTAAACAATAAAAAAGAACGTATGCAATATTATAATCAACCACAATTTGTTACAGGTTTATTGGTAAATGAAGGTGTGAAAATCCGAAGAAGCTTTAAAAAAGAAATTGAGAAGCACATTTATTTTTGTGAAAAGTACGGGATTTTTAATCACCTAAAGCAAATAGGAATGGAAGAAAAATCATTCTACAAAGAATATTTGTATGGAAAGGTTAATTTTATAAGAAGTGTTGAGCCTGAAACAGGAAAATATTTTTTAGAAAGATTAAATAAACTTGATTGGACTTATTAAGAACAATTTATGATAGTATTTCTAAGTTTTCAATAACGCTACAAATTGAATTTCATATATGAATTTTAAGCCTAGATAGATTTTAGGCTGATTTTTTTACTGTGAAATTCCCCATACTCAAATCATTACAACTGCTTTACTAAATGAATGCGTATTTAGAGCGGGGATTCGAGGGATGTGTTATTAAAGATTGGATATATTGATGCTTGAATAAATCCAGGAATTGCTCCTAAGCCACAATACCCTTTTTGTTTGGATCAGCGAGATATAGACCAAATCTCAATTTATCAGCATTTAAACGAAGGTTGTGCTTCTTGATAAAATTTATACAATGGTTCAAGGTGATATTTGTGGTTTGAAGAGCTTGAATTTCTTGTAGTTTCTTTAATGCCTCTCTCCCAGTTTGTGTATGTGATACATCAAGATAGCCAAGCATGTTGGTTGCCATTATGTCATCATAGCCATTTTTCTGTTTAGCAACATTGATAATATCCACAATTTTCTATAATATTTCAATCATAGTGTGTTGGAAAAAATGTTCTTTAGTCTCTTTCATCGAAAATAATTTTCATCTTGATCGATTCTGATGTTAACCGGTGTGACCTCTTTTCTTTTGAATAGCAAAGGCTTTCATCATTTCTCTCATGAATGAAGCAAAGCCCTGATATATTAGTAGTAAGCCGCTCATCTTGAATATAAAGTGGTATTAATCTAGAAAATTCCTCGAAGGAGTATCGAGTAAATTGATTATTAAAAAATTCATACCATTCTTTGATGGCGGTTTGTACTTCATGGGACTGAGTAGGGTGTTCGCGTAGGGATGCTAGGCTATGAAATCCCATTTTAAAGATGAATCATGATGTTTCTTTTTTGATAATCGATTTAATTTTAAGTTCATGTTATTAATGGGTGGATTCCCCCAACGGCAACGAGCTTCTTCTTCAAATTGGTTGAATTTCATGTTCAATCCCTCGAACCGTTCTGTATTAATCATAAGAATTTCTCCACTTAATGTTTTAAGGTCTTTTCAATATTTTCAATCATTTTATCGAGTTTATTTCGTTTCTCCATCAACATCTTTCATTGTAAAATAAAGACTTCGTGTCTATTAAAAGACGGATTGCTTATGATTTCTTTCAATTTCTTTAAGCTAAATTCAGTTCTCTGGAAGATAATATTTGCTACAGTGTTTCAAGATTTTCTTCTGAATAAAGCCGGTAACCAGCATCCGTGACTTCTTTTGGGGTCAACAAACCAATTTGATCATAATGATGAAGTGTACGAATACTAATATCAAACAATTCAGCGACTTCTTTTACTTTCATATTCAACACATCTCCTTATGATATTCACTATAAAGTATGACGTTACGTCAGGGTCAATAGAAAGGGATCAATGAAGGTGTAAAAATGAAAAAAAGACACTCATTCAGCGTCTCTTTCTCAAATTGTTTCTTCTATTTTCAATAGTTCTTTATCCAAGACATCCACCAACTCTTGGGTGCTAAACATATAGATCACCACTTCTTTATTGCCATCTTCCACATGGACTTCAATTTCAATTTTAATCTTTGCTGTTTTTTCATGGTACACCACTTCAAAAGTGCCCATTCTTTTTGTTTCATTGTTTTTATTCATTTTTTGAACGTTGGTGAGTATCTGTTTGATTTCTCGATCACTTAAACCAGCATCTAAAATCGCAGTAGACACATGTGTTAAAAAAGGTTCTAGCTGATCAACATCCATATTCAATCCGGCAGCGAATTGAGCATAGTGTTTGTTATAGTCTTTTGCGAACACTTCTAATGAGCCGCCAATTATCAGTAACAAGCTCAAACTAATCATGAAACGCTTTATCATCTTTCCACCTATCCTTCATGACGATCTTCTCCTTCTTATATCGGTTGAACCAATCAAACCTTCATTGATTCCATTCCTTCTTAAACAATTTGTAAATCGCTCAATTTTGTTACAGCTTCTCCTCACAACTGGCTATTTCCACTCGAAAAGAGTATCATGAGAACCAAACATAAACTGTCATCAGAAAAGAGGTTGCTGAGGTTTGAGTGAACAAATCAATTGCAGGAACTGTCATGAACTGATTCCGTATCGTTCAAAAACATGTCCATCTTGCGGGATAGACAAGCCGCTTCCGAAAAAGGAACGCGTGAAGGATCGGGTGATTTTGGTTGTGGCAGGAATTGTTGTGGTGTTACTTGCTGCAATGGTACTTGGAATGGCGAATGCCTATATTGGGATTTTTAAATAAACAAAAAAGGAGTTCCGCAGATGGAACTCCTTTTTTTGATCCGTTCTTATTTATTTTCAAATAAGCTTGTGGAATGAAGAGGCTGTACACGAGCTTTCGGGTCCATGTAAGCTTTCGCGTTGTTCACAGCAGTTGGTGCTTCACCAAATCCGCTTGCGATTAATTTGACTTTTCCTTCATACGTACAGATGTCTCCTGCCGCATAGAAGCCTTCGATGTTTGTTTCCATCGTGGATTTGACCACGATAGAGTTCTTTTCGATTTCAAGGCCCCATTGTTTGATTGGTCCAAGGGAGGAAACAAAACCGAAGTTGACGATCACGTCGTCCACATCTAGTACTTGTTTTTTATCGCCTTTCACTTCTTCAAGCACAATTTGTTCAATGCGGTCTTCCCCAATGAGCTCAGTTGGGACAAATGGTGTCAGCACATTGACTTTCGAGTTGTGCAAGTTTTCTACACTGTGCTCATGTGCACGGAATTTATCACGACGGTGAATAATCGATACTTCTTTTGCGATTGGCTCAAGCATCAGTGCCCAGTCGACCGCAGAGTCTCCGCCGCCAAGAACAGCAACACGTCTACCAGCGAATTGGTTCAGGTCATTGATGAAGTAATGCAGGTTGCTTCCTTCAAATGATTCTGCTGCATCTAGCTCAAGCTTTCTCGGTTGGAATGCACCGTTACCAGCTGTAATGATGATTGTTTTTGAATAATGAACCTCTTGATTCGTAACGAGTTTGAAAATACCGTCTGCTTGTTTTTCAACCGTTTCCACAGCTTGCTCTAAGCAAATGGTTTGGTCAAATTTATCCATTTGTTCCTTTAAATTATCAACTAATTCTTGTGCGCGGATTTTTGGGAAACCAGCCACATCATAAATGTATTTTTCAGGGTAAAGAGCGGATAGTTGACCGCCGAGCTGAGGAAGGCTCTCAATGATTTTCACACTTGCCTGTCTCATGCCTCCGTAAAACGCAGTAAACAATCCGACTGGGCCGCCCCCGATAACGGTAATGTCATATACCTTAGAATCTTCTTGCATTCCTTAATCCTCCCAAATGAAAATTGTTATCACTATATCATATCATAACACATATCGTCGTTTGACTTGTTTTGAAAAACTTGTCGTTTTTTGATGCCGATGCTGTGAAAAGGGGAAAAAAGAGAGAAAGACCGTTTATCCTAAGGATTTTCAGTTTAAAGCCTTGAAAAAAGGAGCAGAACTCGCTATTATTGTTAAGGGAACTAAATATTAATTTTTTATGAATTTTTGTCGGATACGGTCAAATGCTTTCGTTTTTTGTAGGTGAAAGTTCAGATTTTCACATACTTATTTTTTGTTTAAATTTCATAAAATGCCGCAAAGCGGTTGAGAATAACGATATGTAATTCTTTATCCGTTTTACAGCAAATTTAAAAAAGGTGGATGTGATTCCAGTGAATAAACCGAAAATCGTTGTATTAGGTGCAGGTTATGGCGGATTAATGACTGTAACAAGATTAACAAAACAGCTTGGCACAAATGATGCGGACATTACTCTTGTGAACAAGCATAATTATCATTACGAAACAACATGGTTACATGAAGCAAGTGCAGGTACTCTTCATCATGACCGTTGTCGTTATCAAATCAAAGATGTGATTAACAGTTCCCGTGTCAACTTTGTACAAGCAACAGTTGAAAGCATTAATAAGGAAGAGAAGAAAGTTGTGACATCAGATGGCGAACTTTCTTATGACTACCTTGTTGTTGCGCTTGGTGCTGTTCCTGAAACATTTGGTATTGCAGGACTGAAAGAATATGCATTCTCAATCTCTAACATCAACTCTGCTCGTCAGCTTCGTGAGCATATTGAGCTTCAATTTGCGACTTATAATACAGATGCTGAAAAGCGCCCAGAGCGTCTAACTATCGTTGTCGGCGGTGCAGGCTTCACAGGTATTGAGTTCCTTGGTGAGCTTGGAAACCGTGTACCTGAGCTTTGCAAAGAGTATGATATTGATCAAAAAGACGTGCGTATTATCTGTGTAGAAGCTGCACCAACAGCTCTTCCAGGATTTGATCCTGAATTGATCGACTATGCGATGAACTACCTTCAAGGTAAAGGTGTTGAGTTCAAAATCGGTACAGCGATCAAAGAATGTACGCCTGAGGGCATCATTGTTGGAAAAGACGATGATACAGAAGAAATCAAAGCTGAAACTGTTGTATGGGCTGCTGGTGTACGTGGTAACCCAATCGTTGAAGAAGCTGGATTTGAAAACATGCGCGGCCGCGTAAAAGTGTCTCCAGATCTTCGTGTACCAGAAAATGAAGATGTATTCATCATCGGTGACTGCTCATTAATCATCAATGAAGAAATTAATCGTCCATACCCACCTACTGCACAAATTGCGATGCAGCAAGGTGAAACAGTAGCGAAAAACCTTGCAGCACTAGTAAAAGGTGGCACGCTTGAAAGCTTTAAGCCAGACATCAAAGGAACAGTTGCTTCTCTTGGTGAACACGACGCTGTAGGTGTTGCGTTTGGTAAAAAACTTCAAGGAACAAAAGCTTCTGCAATGAAAAAAATCATCGACAACCGTTCATTATTCATGGTTGGCGGACCAGGACTTGTTCTGAAAAAAGGAAAATTCAAGTTCTTCTAAACCGATATAGACAAAAACGTGTATCCCTGTGGTACACGTTTTTTCATGTTTGACGGAATATTTTCTCACTTGGTACTGGACAGAAAAATATGTTATGATGAATTATCAGAAAATTTAGATTAAGGAGTGAGCAATATGAATGCACAAACGAAAGAAAAAAAGTCAACTTGTCAGTATTGTTCAGGAAAAGGATATTTTCAGTTATTGCTCGGCGGATCAGAAACATGTGAGGAATGTAAAGGGACAGGAAAGAAGCATTAATCTTACGGCTTTTTCCATTGATTGACTTCATCTCTATTTCCAAGTTAAACTAATGATGGGATATTTGGGGGTGGAGATGAAGTGATCAGTTTACCAGTCGTTATCATTTCAGTTATTTTATTTTTCGTGTTATTCTTCGGCATTGGCTTTTTGCTGAATATGCTGCTGAGAATGTCATGGATTATGGCAATTTTATATCCAATTGTATGCCTTTTCATTATCAATAATCAAAAGATGATCGCTTATGTAAGAGAACCAGGTATTGCTTTTTCCGGGATAGGAGACCGCATCGTTTCTCTTGCTGCGGCAGATATCATCATTTTATTAAGTGGTCTAATTGGTGCCATTGCCTCAGGTTTTGTCATCAATGCCCTTCGTAAAAGAGGCTATCAAATGTTTTAACTCACTTGTCTATACGCAAGTGGGTTTTTTTGTTTCTCCTTTGCATAGTTTCCATTTTGTTTGGAAACAAATAGATGGGTAGAGGAGTGACAAATAGAAATGAAAACATGGATGAAACGATTGTTCATGACAGCCCTGTTTATGCTTGCCTTGATGACAAGCTTTACGGGCATATCTGGCGTAGAGCCAAGTGATTTAGCTGCATGGGTGAAAGAGACCGATGCCGGTAAGCACGTATCTTCTTTTTTAAAGCATCCAAAAAGGCAGACGATGGCGGTGAAAAGTGACGATTTGCGTGCTGTTTCTCTCGAAGAAGCATTTAATTGGAACGATTATCCGAAGCAAAAGGTTGTCGCCACAGGTTATACAGCAGGTGTAGAATCAACAGGTAAGACGAAAGAACATCATGCATATGGCATTACATATTCAGGCGTCAAAGTAAAACGTGATTTATATTCAACCGTGGCAGCGGACCCATCTGTCTTTCCGATAGGAACTGTCCTGTTTATCCCCAATTATGGCTATGGTGTAGTCGCAGATACTGGGAAAGCGATTAAAGGTCATAAGCTTGATTTATATTATGAAACGGTTGATGATGTGTATAGAGAATGGGGTAAAAAAGTGCTGGACGTTTATGTGATTAAAAAGGGTGAAGGAACGCTGACAGAAAAAGACTTAAATCAGTTGAATGAAGCGGAATCGATGCAAGTGTTCAGGCAGCAGTTTCAAGCCAATAAAGAATAAAAAAGCTTTGGATCTCAAAAGGTCCAAAGCTTTTTCGTTTCTACATGAAGTAATAATCTAAGATGAGTGTGAGCAAAATTCCTGTTAAGCCGCCGAAGAAGACTTCAATCGGCTTATGCCCAAGAAGCTCTTTCAATTTCTTTTGCTTCTCTTTTTCTTCCGCATTTGGGAAGTTCTTTGCCTCGGCAACAAACCGGTTAAAATCTGTGACCAGTTTGTTCAGGACAGTTGCCTGTTCTCCTGCCTGTCTGCGAACACCTGTCGCATCAAACATTGTAATAATGGCAAAGATGGCGGAAATGGCAAAAATAGATGTTCCTAGCCCGTGCTCTAAAGCAACTGCTGTTGAGAGTGCTGTTACTGCTGCGGAGTGTGAACTTGGCATTCCGCCTGTGCTTGTAATGAGCGACCAATCTAGTCGTCTAGAAATGATAAATTGAATCGGTACTTTTACAAATTGTGCAAAAAAGATGGCTGCAAGGCTGGCAAGCAGCGGAAAATTCGTCAGTACGCTCATGAACAAGAAACATCCTCTCTTTAAGAAAAAATAACGTGCGACATGATAAAGTATTTACCCTAGTAAGATAAAAAAATGATGGCAGTAAGAACTGTTGCCAAGTCCATGTTCATTATAACATTAAAGAAAGTAGATGTGGAACGAGGAGACCATGGACAGGCTGCTATGGATCGCTGCCGCTTTTTCATGATGCCCTTCCGCGTGCCAAAATATAAATGTTCTTCAAGGGAAGACAGGCTGGCAATGATCGTATCAGCACATAAATTTTGATATAATAGAAGTTCCAATGTGAAATATGGAGTTCATTGAAGGAGCGTGTGATAAATATGTTTTTCTCGACAAATGAGTTGCAACATAAAGATACACTGGCCATCGGACTTTTTCAAAAGAGCCAATTATCAGGAAAAGCAAAAGAAATGGATGAATTACATGGAGGAAGAATCACTGAATTATTAAAAGAAGGCGATATTTCGTCCAAGCGAAATCAGCTTTCGAAATTTTTCCCATCCCCTGAAACCGGCATTAAACGTATTTATTTTGTCGGGCTTGGGAAGGAGTCAGATTACACGTTTGAAGAGGCAAAGGAAGTGTTTGCGCATTTATTTAAAAAGCTTCATCAAGATAAAAAGCAAGCAGTTTCGGTTTTGCTTGATACATTTACAGGAAAGGATCTGCCTGTTCAAGATGCAGCCCATGCCCTTTCTGAAAGCTGCCTTTTAGCTACATATGAATTACAAGATTTTAAACATAAAACGAATGAACCGGATCGCTTTATCGAATTTGTTTATGCAACAACGGATCATGATGCTGCCGAAATTCAGGCAAGTCTGAAAGTGGGAGAAGTCTACGGACAATCGGTCAATTCGGCTCGTACACTTGTGAACATGCCGCCGAACATGCTCACGTCCTCTGATCTTGCTTCCTATGCGGCTGAGCTTGCTTATAAATATGAATTCGAGATTGAAATTTTAGATAAAGAACAAATGGAAGAGCTCGGAATGGGCGGTATTCTAGCCGTTAATAGAGGCTCAACAGAACCACCAAAGCTGATTGTATTGAAATATCAAGGCAAGGAAGAATGGACAGACGTCATCGGCCTTGTCGGTAAAGGTATTACGTATGATACAGGTGGGTATTCCTTAAAGCCAAGAGCAAGTATGGTGGGGATGAAAACAGATATGGGCGGCTCAGCCTCTGTTTTAGGCGCAATGGAAATCATCGGTGAACTTCGTCCAGAGCAGAATGTCATTGCGGTCATCGCCTCAACAGATAATATGGTCTCAGCAGATGCGATGAAGCCAGATGACGTCATTGTCTCACTAAGCGGCAAAACAATCGAAGTGCTTAACACGGATGCAGAAGGTCGTCTTGTTTTAGCAGATGGTGTGACCTATGCGAAGCAGCATGGCGCCTCTGTGCTTGTGGATGTTGCGACATTAACAGGCGGTGTCATTGTGGCACTTGGGAATGAAACAACAGGCGTGATGACCAATAACGATGAACTGTATGCCCAGTTTAAAGAGGCATCAGAAGAATGCGGGGAAATGATTTGGCAGCTGCCAATCACCGAAAAAGATAAAAAACGAGTAAGAAACAGCAAAATGGCTGATCTGAATAACTCACCAGGTCGTGATGGTCATGCGATCATGGCAGGTGCATTCATTGGGGAATTCGCTGAAGACACCCCTTGGATTCACTTAGATATTGCAGGAACAGCCACGACAGAAAAACCTTCATGCTTTGGTCCAACAGGAGCAACAGGTGTGATGGTTAGATCATTAGCGACATTTGTGGAACGATTTGAACCGAAGAAATAACGACGGAAGCTCTGCCAACTGGCAGAGCTTTTTATGTAGGACATACGCCATTTGACGAAGTAAATTTTCTATGGTAACATACGTTGGTACTTTAATTATCTACTACATTAGTAAACTAAAGGATTTCGGAGGTTTCACCATGAATGCAGTTGTTTTAGCGGTTGTTTTAATGTTGATATTAAGCTTGCTGCGGGTCAATGTCGTGATTGCGCTGGCACTTGGTGCTTTAGCGGGCGGACTTGCAGGTGGATTAGGTCTAGGGGGAACAGTTCAAGCGTTCACTGACGGTCTTGGCGGAAATGCGACAGTGGCGATTAGTTACGCACTATTAGGTGCATTCGCAGCCGCACTGACGAAAACGGGTCTTCCTGATGCCATGGTTGAAGGAGCTGTGAAGCTTCTTGGAAAAGAAGGCGATTCAAGAAGAAAAACATTATCAAAAGTGCTCATTATTCTGGTCATTTTGATCGTATCTTGTTTTTCTCAAAACGTTGTTCCTGTTCATATTGCCTTTATTCCGGTCTTAATCCCGCCATTATTAAAGGTGTTTAACGAGCTTCAAATTGACCGCAGACTGCTAGCATGTGTGATGACTTTCGGACTTACTGCACCATATATTTTACTTCCGGTCGGTTTTGGACAGATTTTTCACGGAATGCTTCGTGACAACATGAAGGATGCAGGTTTGACAGTGAATTTAGCAGACATTCCGTATGCGATGCTGATTCCTGTAGGCGGCATGGTTCTTGGCTTGATCGTTTCACTCTTTGTCTATCGTAAGCCAAAAACATATGAAAATCGTGACATTACGGATGTAGAAAAATCAGCATATACAAAAAAGAGCTTATTCTTTGCTGGGCTTGCGATCCTTGTATCACTTATTGTTCAGTTATATCTCTCTCAAAGCCTTGGAGTCGAAGGGATGATTTTCGGTGCGCTTGCAGGCTTGCTTGTCTTGTTTGTAACGGGAATGATGAAACGCGATGAAGCAGATGCACTGATTACATCTGGCATGAACATGATGGCATTTATCGGATTTGTCATGCTTGTTGCAGCTGGATTTGCCAATGTTTTAACGAAAACAGGAGATATTGAATCTCTCGTCAAGGCATCTTCTCAATTTATCGGAAACAGCCAAAGCTTAGCGGCCATTTTAATGCTACTGGTGGGTCTGCTAGTGACAATGGGCATTGGCTCATCATTTGCAACGATTCCGATTATTACGACGATCTTTGTACCGCTTTGTTTACACTTAGGGTTCAGCCCAATGGCGACTATTGCGATTATTGGTTCAGCTGCGGCTGTAGGAGATGCAGGTTCACCTGCAAGCGACAGTACACTCGGACCAACATCTGGACTGAATATGGATGGACAGCATCACCACATTTGGGGTACATGTGTCCCAACATTCGCCTTTTATAATATCCCGCTTGTCTTGTTCGGCTGGCTTGCGGCAATTATGCTATAAATGAAAAAAGGTTCCTTACTCATAGAGTAGAGGAACCTTTTTTGATATTAGGAAGCTGTTTGTTCTTTTCGAAAGGATGTGGCTTTTGAAACCGATCGATAAATTTTAGGTGCCAGCATCGCAAGGAAGATGGTCAGCGCGTAGTCTTTTACCATAAACCACATCATGAAGAACCATGTGGTTTGATAAGAGATTGGTGCGTTCAGCCATACATTTAATGCGATGTACGTATAAGTTGTCCCGATCACATACATCACGGTCGTTCCTGCAATGGCTGCAAATAAAAAGCGGCCAAAACCAGGGTTTTGTCTTTTTTCAAGAATGAATCCGGCAAGCCATGCAGCAGGAATGTATGATAACACAAAGCCACCGCTTTTTCCTAAAATAACGCCGAGACCCGCCGAGAACTGTGCGAATACAGGTGCACCAGCGATCCCAACAAGAGCATAGACAATCATGGCCAATGCGCCAAGTCGTCTGCCCAGCAAAAGACCAGCAAGCACACAAAAAAACGGCTGCATCGTAAGTGGGATTCCGCCGACCTGTAAAAATGGCACAATGGATGTGATATTGGCTCCGATAGCCATGAGCGCAGCAAACATCCCGACGAGCACAAAGTCAGCTGTTCTTGTCTTCTTTTGCATGATATTTCCCCCTGTCTTATCTGTACAAATAGATTAAGGGGAAGAGGCTCTTTTGTCAACTAATTTTTATTTTAGGTTAACAATAAAGCCCGCCCCTGAAAAGGGCGGGCTGGATATTAAGCTTCGGTCATGGAAGAGGTTTCAAGGGCTTTACTAACAGGCACATAATCATAGCCGAGATCACGAGCGACAGCTTCATAGGTGATATGTCCGTTCATCACATTGACGCCTTCAGCAATCGCCTTGTTTTCTTTGATCGCTTTTGCAGCGCCTTTATTTGCAATCTGCAGTGCGTATGGGACCGTGACGTTTGTTAAAGCAACTGTCGATGTTCTCGGAACCGCTCCTGGCATATTGGCAACAGCATAATGTAAAATGCCGTGCTTTTCATAAGTAGGCTGATCATGTGTTGTAATATGATCGATTGTTTCCACAATCCCGCCTTGGTCAATGGCTACATCGACAATGACAGAACCAGGCTTCATTTGTTTCACCATTTCTTCTGTGACAAGGGTTGGTGCTTTAGCACCTGGGATGAGAACCGCACAAATGAGCAGGTCTGCCTCGCTCACTGAATCTGCAATGTTAACAGGATTAGACATTAACGTTTTCATTTGGTGACCAAACTGATCGTCCAGCTGACGTAATCGTTCCGCATTTACATCAATAAGGGTGACATCTGCGCCAAGTCCGATCGCCATTTTCGCTGCATTTGTTCCAACGACACCGCCGCCAATAATGGTGACTTTCCCTCTCGATACTCCTGGCACGCCGGCGAGCAAAATGCCTTTTCCGCCTTTTGGCTTTTCTAAAAATTGAGCACCAATTTGAGCAGCCATTCTACCTGCTACTTCAGACATTGGCGTTAATAGAGGGAGTGATTTTCCGTCCGTTACCGTTTCATAAGCAATGGCTGTCACACCTTTTTGTTTTAATGCTTCAGCCAAGGAGCGCTCTGCTGCAAGATGCAGGTACGTAAATAAGATCAGACCTTCTCTGAAATATGAATATTCTTCTGGTAATGGTTCTTTTACCTTCATAATCATATCAGAAGATGCCCACACATCTTTCGCTTGATCAAGAATCTCTGCACCAACAGATACATAATCGTCATCAGTGAATCCGCTTCCAAAACCAGCGTTCGTTTCAATTAAAATCTGGTGTCCAGCTGAAAGCAATTGAGATGCTGCTCCTGGTGTTAATGCGACCCGGTTTTCATTGTTCTTAATCTCTTTCGGAATGCCGATGATCATATCAATTCCTCCTATGCTTATCTATTGATATTGTATGTCTAGTGTATCCTGAAAGTTTAGAAAATTCTTCGGTTGAATGAAAAAATTAAAAAACGCCTCTTTGTGAAATTTCACAAAGGGACGTTTTTTAGCTTCATATCAAGATAAATAGTCATTTTCTCATTCATGTTTTTTAAATCAATTTCTGCAATGTCCGTAATCCGCTTCAGTCTATAATTCAATGTGTTGATATGAATATTTAACTGCTTTGCGGCGATATTGGCGTTGCTGTCACAATCAATAAATCGTTCAAGGGTCTCGACGAGGTTGGAATGATGCCTGAGATCGTAATCCTCAAGCTTTGATAAAGAGTAACTGGAATAAGACGATCCCTTTCGTTTTTCTGCAAGCACATCTAAATATTGATAAATACCCAGTTCAGAAAAGCTGTTTAATCGTTCTGTTTCCACAGGAAAGCGTTCTTTTGTTTTTAAGACGGCCAGTGCTTCTTTATAGGATGGCTGAATATGAGTAATGTGATCGTAAATTCCACCAATGGCCGCCTGAACGTGATGGATCTGATACCGATCAGACAGCTGCTTTAGCATGCCGCTTGTGAATTGTTTAATATCTTGAAGCGGATGTTCTGTTTTTGGCGAGACAAGAATAATGAATTCGTTAAAATCAACAGTCGTTAACAGCACCTGCACTTGCTGCGTTGTTTCAAGCAGATAGGAGAGCTTCTTTTCCGTATCTTCTGTGAGTTCATCACGAAGGCGAAAGATAATAATGGCATACGTGTCTGGACATCTCATCCCAAGCCTCAAGAAGAGATCAAGCATCTCATCCTTTTCATGAATATGTCCTGTGAGCATCTTCCAAAATAGCTCCTGATTGCGTTCTTCTGTTTTCGTTTTTCGAATTTGTAAATTGAGTAATTTGTTTTTCACGGCATGTGCTGCCATCTTGAGAAGGTCCATTTCTTCATCTGAAAAAGGCTGCGTGGATTCAATTGCCCAGATAAAGCCGAGCACCTCTTTGTCTTTCCATATGGAAATGGCAACCCTGCTGGATAGACCGACTTCTGCAATTTGAGGTACGCGAAGCGGTTCATCTGTTTTAAGGAGTGTAGGAATGATACCGTCTTTCCAAAGCCGATTAATGACTTTTTCCGGTACACGGCGGGAGATAATGGTTGAAGTTCTGGCGGGATCAGTGAAATCATTATGTGTGCTATAGGCTAATAATCGATGATGAGTATCTTCTATAGTAATAGGGCAATTGAGCACATCACTAATTTGGTCTGCCACATCCTCTAAACGATCAAGGCTATACTTAAATGGATCTGTCTTTTTTGTCATAAAAAACCCCTGCTTTTTCGAATATTTCACGTACTTACATTATGAAGAGAATCAGGTACGTAAATCAACAAGAAAATGCCATAATCATTAAAAAAACAAAAAGCTTGAGAAATGAGCACATTGGTCATGCGTTGATCACAAAAAGAAATAGTACAATAATAATGTAGTAAAAAATCAATAGGCGGAAAGATTCATCGAAGTGCACGCCCTTTTATTAAGAATATATGACCAAAAAATTGTTAAATACTAGATAAAGAGCGAAAAAACAGTAATTCTATAGACTCATTTTGTAAAATAAAAACAGATTTGTTTGACTGTGTATCATTTCTGTTTTTATAATAATAACGTCAAAAAATAAGTGGATTAGCCCATTATATGGCGGCTATGCACGGGAGGTAATGAGGAATATGTCAGGAATTATTCGCGTAACCCCAGAAGAACTAAGAGCGACCGCTAAGCAATATGGTGTTGAAAGTCAAGAAGTGTTAAACCAAGTTGATCGTCTAAATAGAATGATCTCTGACCTAAAAGGAATGTGGGAAGGTGCTTCTAGTGAAGCATTCGCTGATCAATACGAACAGCTTAAACCTTCATTCATCAAAATGTCTGATCTATTAACAGATGTCAGCAATCAGCTTGATCAAACTGCAAATACACTTGAAAGCACTGACCAAGACATCGCTAGCCAAATCCGCGGCTAATCAAAGGGATTTCCTTTCTAAGTGTGAAAAGCAGAAAAAGCGCCGAGTCTGTCAGTTGATGCCGGCGCTCTTTCTATTTTGTGAGGTGGAAATTTGTGTATATCGATATTACCATCGACTTAAAAAACTATGATGGCAGTGTGTTTGATTTGAGACTATCAAATTATTTACATATTAAACAAGTCATCCATATCGCCTGGCAGGCAAAACAAATCTCACTACCTAAACGAGATGGCGGATGGGTGCGTGTAGTCAATAAGAAAGCTGTGTTTTCAGGCGAATATAAGCTGTCAGACTGTGGAATCACCACAGGAGACAGGCTGGAAATACTATGAAAGGACTTTTGTAAATGGCAGATAAAAAGAGTTCCTATTTAGAAGAACAATTAGAAGCAGTCATGAAAAAAGAGGAAGGCACTTACACCTTCATTTTTCAAAGAGAGACAATTAAACTCTTAGACGGTTTAGAAGCGGCACCGATTAAAGACATCAATCCTTCATTTAAAAAAGAGATCCAATTAACCGAAGGTGAGGTCATCATTTCGATTCAACCGCCTCCTGCCTATCAGGAATTTCGTTTCATCCATGCAAAGGATGAAAAAAGCAAATGGATTTTTTCATACCAGCTTGTCGATGCAGTGTGCAAACACGACGTGAAGCGGCTGCATCCTATTGTTTCTCCTGAAAACATTGTTTTTCATCAAGGCTTAGCGCCTGCATTTTTGCATTACGGGGTTAAAGAAAGCATCCCGCCATATGAAACCGACCAACATCGTCTGTTAAAAGAGGTCAAAGCCGTCATTCTTCGAGTGGTGGACCATGAATATCAGTTTCAAGAATATTTGGCTTATCATGATACGTTGAAATTATCTGAGCTGGCAAAGGAAATAAGTGATACACAGTCACTGGAAGAATTGTCTGCTTTGATTCAACAAAAAATAGAAGCCATCGAAGCAAAAGAAAAGACGCTCTTAACCATTCCAAAAAAGAAATGGAAGATCGAACGATACATTGGACTTGGTCTCCTTGTTCTTTTGATTCCTGCATTGGTGTATACCATTTACACGTTCTTTTTCGCCATGCCGAAACAAGAAGCGTATGTGGAAGCGAACAAATATTATCTCAACAAACAGTACAGCCAAGTGGTGGATACGCTCGAAAAATACAAAGCCGATCAAATGCCAGTCTCTCTTCAATATGAACTGGCCATTTCGTATGTGCAAACGAATCAAGGGAATCTATTGCTTGACCAGCACAAAAAAGAAATCACGGATACGTACACATTGCAGACAGACCCGCAATACTTCCTGTTCTGGATTCATATTGGACAAGGCAATAGCAAGGAAGCTCTGGATATTGCAAGGGTGCTCGGGGACGACCGATACATATTCACAGCACTCGTCGCCTACCGCAATGAAATTCAAAATGACGACAGCCTATCTGCTGAAGAAAAACAAAAACAGCTAGATCCAATCATTAAGGAAATGGCGAAGTATGAAGAAAAAGAAACAACGGAGACGAGCACCAATGACTCCTCAGATGCAAGCCAAACAGATGAAACAGCTGAACAAAAAGAGCAGTCAAAAGCCGATCAGGAGAAAAAAGAGAAAGAATCTGATGCAAAAAAGAAAACCTCTCAGACGAAAAAAGATGAGAAAAAATAATTCTTTCGATACAACTGACAGTTGGTGCTGTCCGATGAGGAGGTGGAGCGTTTGAGTCTTCTATGGGTTTTTTATGAGGAAGATTATCAAACCGTCCGTTTAGATGAGCAGTTCAATCGGGAAGCTGTGATTGGACCTGAAATAGAGCATACAGTAACGATTCCTTCCCTTTCGTTTGATGAAGGATTGATTCGTTTATCTCCAGATGAAACGAATGACGGCTTTTCTCTTTATCAGGGCGAAAAAAAGAAAGGTCACTTACTTCCACATGAACCATATCAGGTTGGTTCACTCACACTCATGTTGATGGATTCACATCATGATCAAACCATTTATTACCTAGGAAATAGAGTCGAAGTGACTATTTCAAGTGAAGAAATAGATGAAGCGGATGTGTGGAAAGAAGAAGCCCATTCAATGTTTCAAGATGCCAAATCCTTCACGTTGGAAAAAATAGAAGGCACTTGGTATGTGATTCCCCAAGATGAAACGATCTATGTGAACGGGAAACAGCTGCACGGTCCACAGCAGCTTCTTGCTGGAGATGAGCTGTTTTGGAACTTTTTGACGTTGTCATTGAAAGATGATGATTTATTGCAAGTAACAGCATTTGAACCATTTCAAACACGTTTAGAAAAAACAAGGCCGCCGAGTACCGAAACGAAACAAAAATATCCTTTATATAGACGAACACCACGTTTGATTTACGATCTGCCAGATGACCGGGTGTCTTTCAGCTTTCCTTCACAGGAGAGTGAAAATAACGGCAGAGGACTTTGGCTCGTGGTTCTTCCGCCGCTTGTCATGCTGATTGTCATGGGGATCGTGGCCCTTGTACAGCCGCGAGGCATCTTTATTGTCGTGTCGATGGCAATGTTTATTATGACGTTAATTACATCGTCCGTTCAATATTTTAAAGAGAAATCACAGCGCAAAAGACGAGAAGAGAAGCGGCAACGCGTTTACTCTCTTTACTTAGAAAATAAGCGGAAAGAGCTGCAAGAGCTGTATGACCGTCAACAATTTATTTTAACGTATCATTATCCATCATTTGAACAAATGAAATATTTGACGTCAGAAATTAGCGGGCGTATTTGGGAAAAGACGCTTGTCAGTGATGATTTTTTACAGCTGCGTCTAGGGACAGGTGCAGTTCCTTCAAGTTATGAATTATCGACGAGCGGCGGCGATATGGCCAATCGTGACATCGATGACTTAATGGAACAAACCCAGCATATGCAAAACGTCTATCGCGAGGTAAAAGATGTACCGATTACGTTCGGTCTTGCGGACGGTCCAACCGGATTAATAGGAAAACCAGCAATTGTCAAAAATGAGCTTCACCAGCTTGTCGGCCAGCTTGCTTTCTCGCACAGCTATCATGATTTGAGATTTGTTTTTATCTTTAATGAACAGGAGTATGAGAACTGGGAATGGATGAAATGGCTGCCGCACTTCCAACTTCCTCATACATACGGGAAAGGGTTTATATATAACGAACAAACACGTGATCAGCTCTTGTCTTCTATTTATGAAATTTTACGAGAGCGTGATCTGGAAGAGGAAAAAGAGAAGAAAATCTTTACGCCTCACTTTGTGTTTATCGTGACAAACCATGAACTCATTGCGGAACATGTGATTTTAGAATACCTAGAAGGCAGCCGGACGGATTTAGGCATCTCAATTATCTTTGCGGCAGAAACAAAGGAAAGCTTGGCTGAAAATATTTCAACGCTTGTTCGTTACATTAACGAAGAAGAAGGAGATATTCTCATTCAGCATAAGAAGGCCGTACGAATTCCATTTCAGCTGGATGCACATGAGCGAGCGGACAATGAGCTGTTTGCCAGAACCTTAAGAACATTAGATCATCAAGTCGGGATGACCAACTCGATTCCAGAAACGGTCTCCTTCCTTGACCTGTTTCATGCCAAACAGGTAGATGACATTGGCATTCGTGAAAAATGGCTGACATCTGAAACAGCAAAGTCATTATCTGTGCCTATCGGTTATAAAGGAAAAAACGATATTGTCGATCTGAATCTGCATGAAAAAGCACATGGCCCACATGGTCTGTTAGCAGGAACAACGGGATCAGGAAAAAGTGAGTTTTTACAGACGTATATTTTATCCTTGGCTGTACACTTTCACCCTCATGAAGTGGCGTTCCTGCTTATTGATTACAAAGGAGGCGGAATGGCGCAGCCGTTCCGAAATATTCCGCACTTACTTGGTACGATCACAAACATTGAAGGTAGCAAAAACTTTAGTGAAAGAGCACTTGCCTCTATTAAAAGTGAACTGAAGAAAAGACAGCGCTTGTTTGATCAGTATCATGTGAATCATATCAATGACTATACGAAACTCTATAAAGAGAAAAAGGCGGAACAGGCGATGCCTCATTTGTTCTTAATCTCTGATGAGTTTGCTGAATTAAAAAGTGAAGAGCCAGATTTTATTAGAGAGCTTGTCAGTGCCGCGCGGATTGGACGAAGTCTCGGTGTCCATCTCATTTTAGCGACACAAAAGCCCGGCGGGGTCATTGATGATCAAATTTGGAGTAACTCCCGCTTTAAGGTCGCATTAAAGGTACAAGATGCATCAGACAGTAAGGAAATTTTGAAAAATAGTGATGCAGCGTCAATTACCGTGACAGGTCGTGGATATTTACAAGTGGGGAACAATGAAATCTATGAATTATTCCAGTCGGCTTGGAGCGGTGCACCGTATATGGAAGATGGCTACGGATCAGAAGATGACATTGCTATTGTAACGGACACTGGACTAATCCCATTATCAGGGGTAAGTACAGAGCCAGCAGTGAAAAAAGAGACAGTGACGGAAATTTCCGCTGTTGTGGATGAAATTGAACGTATGCAGCAGGAGCTTGGAATTGAAAAGCTTCCGAGTCCATGGCTTCCACCGCTTGAAGAGCGGATTCCAAAAACACGTTATGCATCAAGTGAAGAGCACGTTTTCCATTTTGCTCTTGTCGATGAGCCAGATCAGCAAAGCCAGCATCCACTTTCTTATCAAATGATGGAGGATGGAAATATTGGCATCTTCGGTTCATCCGGCTACGGCAAATCACTTGCTGCAACAACACTGCTTATGAGCTTCGCAGAAAGATATTCACCTGAAGAATGGCATGCATATATTTATGACTTCGGTAACGGCACCTTGCTACCGCTTGCCAAACTTCCGCATACGGCTGATTATTTCTTAATGGATCAAATGAGGAAGATTCAAAAGTCGATGAAGCGCCTTCGTGAAGAGGTTGAATATCGCAAGCGTTTATTTAGACAGCAGGAAATGAGTCATATCAAAATGTACAATGCGCTGAATGAGAAAAAGCTTCCATTCATATTTATCGTGATTGACAACTTTGACATTGTGAAAGACGAAATGCATGAACTCGAATCTGAATTTATTCAGTTAAGCCGTGATGGACAATCGTTAGGTATTTATTTCTTAATCACAGCGACTCGTGTCAACGCAGTCCGTCAATCTCTTATGAACAACTTGAAAACAAAGATTGTCCATTACTTAATGGATCAAGGAGAGGCATACTCCATTATTGGCAGACCGAAATTCAGCTTAGAGCCGATTCCAGGACGAGTCATTATCAACAAAGAAGAGCTTTACTTTGCCCAAATGTTCCTGCCAGTTGAAGGAGAGAATGATCTCGAATTGTTTGAGCATTTAAAACAAGAGATCCAGCTTCTAGATGCTCGCTTTGAATCAGCTGAAAAACCAAAACCTGTGCCGATGCTTCCTGATAAGCTGACTGCTCATGAGCTTGAGAGTCGTTTAGATGATCAAAAGCAGCCATATGACATTCCAGTAGGACTGGACGAGGAATCTGTGGCACCTGTTTACTTTGACTTGAAGAAGAATAAACACTGCCTCATCATCGGTCAAACGCAGCGAGGGAAAACAAATGTGACCAAACTGATGCTTGATCAGCTATTAGTAGCAAAACCTGAGAAGCTGGCCGTCTTTGATTCGATTGATCGGGGGCTCTCTCATTATGCAAAAGAAGAGAACATTGATTACCTTGAAACAAAGGATGATATCACAGAATGGGCAGAGGAAATAGATCGTTTATTCAAGGTGCGTGAAGAGATGTACGTCGAAGCTGTGCGCCGAGGAGAGACTGATCAGTTGTCGTTCTCTCAAATTGTGCTTGTGATTGATGGCATTACGCGTTTTCAGCAGACAATCGATCCGCGTCTTCAAGATCAATTGGCTGATTTCATGAAGTCATATGCACACTTAGGCTTCAGCTTGATCGCATCAGGGAATCATACCGAATTCAGTAAAGGCTATGATGCACTCACAAACGAAATCAAACAGGTTCGTCATGCCATGTTACTGATGAAAAAATCAGAGCAAAACATCATACCGCTTCCGTATGCAAGACAAGAACCAGAGATTCAGCCAGGTTTCGGATATTTGGTTGAAAACGGGAAAGAGAAGAAAATCCAGGTTCCTTTATGTGCGGTAGAAAGGAAGAGTGTTCAATGACAGAGCAGCAAAAAAGCTCCATCAAAATCGTGTCGACCATGATACTGATTCTCGTCTTGCCGGTTCTATTTTTCCATCTCATTGGGGATGATCCGGCAAAACAGAAAAAGAATGCCACACGTAACATTGCCGTGGTCAATGAGGATATGGGGGCGAGCGAAAGTGAAAATACCGCTCGTTTCGGACAGGATGTGGTGGCGGCATTATCAGAGCGTCCAGATTACACATGGACAGTCGTCAATCGAAGTGCGGCAGAAAATGGACTGAAAAATAGAAAGTACGATGCAGTTCTCTATATTCCATCTGACTTCTCTAAAAATGTGCTGAGCTATGATAAGGATCATCCTGAGAAGGCATCTATCCAATTCTCAATCCAAGATCAGCTCAATGCAGTGAATAAAGAAAAAGTACAAAGAGAGTTAGAAAATGCTCAAAAGAAAATGAATGAACAAATGTCGACTTTATATTGGAGTTTTGTATCACAGGAAATAGGCAATGTCAGAGAAGAGTTTGATCATATTGTTGGCAAAGAGGTCGAATTCCAAAACACGATGTACAACTTCTATAAGCCAAATTCAAACAAACTATCTGATGCCGTCCAGCAGCAGAAGAAACAAATAGAAGAACTAAAAAATGCGATGGCCGATTCACAAAAGCAGTATAAAGACGGTTTAAGTACAACAGAAGAAGCGAAAAGCCAGCTGAAGGATTTCGTAAAAGTAGTCGATCAATATCAGCAGTATCAAGACAAACAAAAGGATCTCTTGATCAAAGCGCAATCGACAAGTAAAAAACAAATCCAGCAAGGACTCAAACAGCTTGCAGAGATTCAAAACCAAAATGCCCGCAGCTTTAGCGATCAAATGGGCGGACTCAAAACCGACATCAATGGGGTCCAAAGTCAGCTTAAAACAACGGACAGCGCAATTCAATCTGTTCAAAAGGCAAGAGAAGACGCAATCCCTAAGCAATCGTCGGGATTAAAGGAACTTGTGAAGACGTCTCAAGAAGAACTGTTGAAGGATTATGAAGGTCAATACTTAGAGGCCTATAAAAGTAAGATCATCGCCTTGCAGAATAAGCTAGAAGCAAAAAGGCAAGAGCTAATGAACGCGCCCGAGCAGCCAGTTGATCCTGATGATGACGGGCAATCAGATCAAGATAACGAGAACCCAGAAGAGATTGGCATTAACTTAGATGATGAAACAAATGAACTCTCGCAAATTTCATCGGAAATGAACGATCTAGCTGATCAATTAGAAGATCAGACTGCACCTCCTACTAATGAAGATGATAAAGAGAGTGAAAATGGTCAGGATGCTGTTCAGCCAGATAACAGCGGCACGAATCAATCAAAAGACGACCTAAAAGCACTGTCTAATCGTTTAGAAGAAGTGAAAAAGAAGATTCAAGAAAAAGCGGCCGCTCATAACGACCAATTGAAAGACAAAGTAAGTCAAATGAGTAAGGAGCTTGAAAGCCTCACGAAAAAAGTAGAGAAGCTTGAAAAGATGATTCTAAGGTTACAAGATCGATATAACGTCATTCCGAATGAAATCAAAAATCAGGAATCCTCTATTTTAAACAAAGTGCAAGAGCTGAAACGAGTAAACTCGCCGATTGGCAACACTGTGAATACGAAAATATTTGATCAAGAGTTTAAAACAAATTCAACAAGCACCAAAAAGTTAATGGAATACTCCAATCAACTTTCTCAGCTAGAGATGATGCTTGGGAATCTATATCAACCAACAAACAACTCATCTCTACTAGACACAAAAGGAGATGAAATCCAGTCCATCCTTTCCATCAAAAAAGAAGAAACGGAAAACTGGGATACACTCAAAAATCAAATGCTGACGTCAAATGATGATGTGTCTACCTTTATTGATGAGATGCAAAAATTCTCAGATGGCTACGCAGAATACATTTCGACTCAGCAGGCAAGCATGGAACAGGAGTTAAATGCCATTTCTGAAAGTGCGGACACAGTAGCTGAACAAATGGCTGATCAAGGAGATGCGGTGTATACGGCAGACCTTGCGGGCAGTTCGATTGTTGTGAGTGCACAGGATTCAATTGGTCAGGAAGTGCTTCGTCTTTCTGAAAATATGAGTTCGTTAACCGACCGCCAAAAAGGGGTGGCGGATTATACGAATAACATTGAAGAAAGTGTCACAACCGTTCAAGAAAAAGCAGATACCCTGAACGAAAACTGGAGTAAGAATGTCAATTCTACAAAGCTTGTTCAACAAGATTTAAAGGGTATTTTAGGCAACACTTTAGACGATCAAGGCAACAGCAACTATGTGTATAACCATTTAGCCAATCCGCTGAAAATTAGCGGCGATGTGCCAGAAGAAAAAACGCAGACTGTACCGCCAGTAGTCATTTTGGTTATTGTCATGATCAGCAGTTTGTTGATTGGCTTTTTTAGCTCGTACTATGCGTCAGCGCCAATGCTGGTCAAAGGTGCACTGTTTGGTATTTTAAATCTGTTAGTCGGGCTCATGATCAGCCTGTTTGGACTCAACATTTACAAACTAGCTGATGACCAAGCCATTCAATGGTCCATCTTTACGATTTTGCTGCTAGTGGCATGCTCTGCCTTTATTCGCACAGCTTTCCTTTTCGGTTCAATTGCCGGATGGATGGCAGCAACGGCGCTTATATTCTTCTTTGTTGCACCGTTAATTGATTTGGTCATGCCAAACTTCCATTTTACAAATCCAGTGACAGACGTGTATCTGTCCATCCAATATGGAAATGGAGACAACTTCGGTATGGGCATCACAGGGCTACTGATTTTAACGATATTGTTCATGGTCATTCCACTAGTGAAGAAGCTATGGAAAGACAAAACAGAGGAACGTGATGTCACTCATGAGGCTTAATCTATTCGTCAAAGGGATGGCACTTGGTGTCATATCCCTTTTTCTCCTCAGTCCTGCTGCTTTTGCTGCTACAGGTGAAGATACGGATACGAATGTCAAGCCGAATGAATATCAAGAAAAGAACCTCAATATTAATTCGAGTATATTGAGGGATCAAACGAAATACGAACAAAGCAAAACAACATCTAAAGTCAAAACGGACATTCACTTTGCTGACCCGCCTAAGACCTCTGGTGGTCAACTTTCGCCGCAAATTTTTAGTGATCTGAAAGACAATCCGCCTAAAACGCCAGCTCGTATGATGAAAGAGATGAATATCTCTTTCAGCGATTCGGCTGTATCAACTCCTTCTGGCGATGATCATGAAAAGCAGAGATCGGCGCTTCTGCCAATCATTTTTGGCATCTTGATCGCCTTTGGCATCATTGTCATGAGCATTCTGATTCCAAAGGTGAATGTGAAGACGGAAAAGAAATAGCCTGCCTTTTGAAAAGGGCAGGCTTTTCTTTATGCAGATTGCTTGATGTGATACCGATTCACTATTTAAAATAGTGTTATCAAGGGAGGAGATTGTCATTCGAATTTCAATCGTCACAGGCGGATCAAAAGGATTTGGTTTAGCACTTGTCAAACAGCTACTTTCACGTGGGGATAACGTGTATACCGCTGCAAGAAGTGAGTCGCCACTATCCCACCCACACCTCACGCATTCACAGGTTGATCTCACTGATGAGGAATCGGCTGCAAAGTGGCTTCAGGGCATCTTGTCCTCGCAAACTCTCGCAGACGCTGATGACGTCTTGCTTGTCAATAATGCAGGAATGGTGACTCCTATCAAACGTGCAGGGCAAGGCGGAGAAGATACGCTTCATCAGCATTATACGCTGAACCTTGTCATCCCTGTTTTGCTCAGTCACGTGTTTGTGAGGGAGACACAATCTCTTGAAGGGAAGAAAACCATCGTGCATCTTTCTTCTGGGGCAGCTAAAAACCCGTACAAAGGATGGAGTGCCTATTGCAGTTCAAAAGCAGGGCTTGATATGTTTATGAGGACTTTACATGAGGAACAGCAGGACGAAACATATCCTGTCACCACGTTTTCCTTTTCACCCGGTACGATTGATACGGATATGCAGGGAGAGATTCGGAAATCCTCCAAACAGGACTTTGAACAAATTGAGCGGTTTCAGCAATTACATGAAACAGGCACGCTAAAGAGCCCAGATGAAGTGGCCGGTATTTTACTCGACCTTCTAGCAGATGACCCAGCTGGCGGTTGTGTATACGATGCCCGTGAGTATGAAAAAAAGCAGTCATAACGGCTGCTTTTTTCGTATTGTACAAGCAAAGACAGCTTATCGAGCATAAGCTAATTTTGAGACTCATCGGAAATATGACAGAACATTTGAGTTTCTTTTCAGAATATGTTAGGATGCTAAAAATATAGATAAGGAGGGGTTTCCATGAGAAAGGTTACATTAATGGATGTTTACACCCATCCAGTCGCTCAAAAATATTTAAATCGTTCAGGAAAAGCCCACGCCATTGCTTGTGCTTATCACGCATTCAAACTGGCGATGCAGGCGGGGATTAACCCGGATCTTGCTGTGAAAGCAGCACTCTTGCATGACATCGGCCACTATGAATGGTATACAGCAGGCGGAGAATGGGATTACGAGACATATAGACGAAATGATATTCATGCCATTAAAGGGGCAGAGCGGGCACATAAACTGCTCATACGGCTCGGCGAGGAACCAAAAGCAGCCAAAGAGATTGCCCTTGCGATTTTGCTTCACACAGATTCATATTTGCCAGAGGGCGACCTGCATAAGGACACACTCCAGCAAATTGTGAAGAAAGCAGATGAAATGGACGAAGAGCCTGGTGGACACCATCATTACAGACAAATAGATGAATCACTTGCGCTTAAAAAAATTGCTGATTTGGATGAGAAGGTGCAGCAGGCGCTTCAGCCCATGAAACGCTCTGTTTAATATGGAATATCTCCATGAATCGTTCCGTGCTGATCCACATACAATGTGCGGATCACAGTACGGTTAAATGCCGATGTCCCTGACGCAGTGAGACCTGTGTAATGAACCGTGACGGAATAAGCACCTTCTTTTTTCAATTGAACGGCTGATGAAGAGCTCGTTTTCAGTGGATGATCCTTCTCGGCATCTTTAAAATAAGTGGTCTCTACAGTTTTGCTTAATCGTTTAATCAGCTTGCTCGAATGTGTCGATGCATCTCCTGATTTCGCTGCAGCGATTTTGATTTCTTCATTCAATGGTGAATCAAAGGATACAAGTAGCAAATAAGGATCCTTTTTTCCTGAATTTGATCGAATCGTCCATTTTCCTGGAACGGGTTTATTGATTTGCACATGGTGTGAATAGGCGCCTTCATATGGGAATGATGATTCGGATGTCGTCAAATTGGTTAAAACATCTCCATTTGGCGCAACGATTTCCGGATTGGCTTCCTGTCTTTCATTTAACCACTGAATCGATAGGCCATTCGTTCCTTCCTCTACATAGAACGCTTCTGTTTTATCCTTTTCACTTTCTCCACCTTTCACATAAACGTTTGTATTTAGCTCCGAAGAAACTGGTTCTTGCTCTTGTTCGTCTTCACTTTCAGCGCTTGCGGTACTTGCACGCAGCTGTGCCTGAAATACAGGGAACATGCTTGTGCCGTTTTTGATCGAAAAGTGATCCCACTTTCCTGTTAAAATATTGTTTGCATATGCTAGCTTTGTGCTGCTGACCGTCACAGCGCCATCGTTTGCACCAAAGCTTTTTAAATACATGCCGCCTAAATAAAGCACTCCGCCAAAGGTTCCCCAATCTGAACCAGAATAGGTTACATACTTATGAGGGAACGTCTCCAGCTGGTCGGTTTCACTTCGAAAAGCTGCCATCATCCCGGTTTGCAGAGAATAGAGCGCGTCGCTCTTTTGTCCAAGGATTTGCGCAAGCCAGCTTCCGCCTTTGCTATAGGCTAAGTCCGCAAGCGGCGTCCCATAGTGTGGAGAGCCAAGTGTGATGACTTTCTCTACATATGGATGAGCGTTGTAATACACGAGGGCAGCCTGCGTATCCACTCCGCCTTTACTATGACCGATTACGATCAGTTTTCTGCCGAAAAATTCATAGATTTCTTTTAACTTTTCTGCTAATAGTTTCCCATTCTTTTTCATGTCCTGATCTGGATACAAATCTATGAACGCGCTTTCGTATCCGTTCAGAACAGCTTGTTTTGCCATATCGTTTCGATCAGACCATGTGGAGGAAGAACTGTTTATGCCATGAACAAAAACAAGTGGGGGTTTTGACAGGTCTTTTTGTACCGGTTCTTCTCCTTTAAACCACTTCCCTGGTGTACCAGGTGCATCTCCAATTGTGCCTGCGTGCGCATAACTTGCAGAGGATAGTAAGAGCATGACAGCAACGATACAGATTAATTTTTTCAAGATCATTCACCTCTTCAAATAATTTAAGATGTTGGCAGCACCAATCTATTATACTTCTAAAAATTGTAAAAAAATACGAAATGTAAAAATACGGTAATAATGTTGTGGGTTTGCTGAGTGACACTCACATGGGTCATTGCATACGCTGTGGGTAAATACACAAGTAAAGGGGCAGGTAGCATGGCACAACAAGGAAGTCCACAGCTTGTTTCATTAGTTGATCCATATGTTTATCAAACATTGCAGAAAGTAGTCGGTATGAGATTGATTGTTCAAACAGTGAAAGATACAGTACGTGGAAAGTTGAAGGAAGTGATGCCGGATCATATTGTGATTGAGGCGGGGGCAAAATCAGTGTTTTATGTGCGGATCCAGCAAATCGTGTCGGTGATGCCTGATCACAGTGAAAGAGTGTAGCAAGCAGACGCACAGGTGTCTGCTTTTTTCAATGCTTACAGAATGTATATCTGGAAAAAGTGCATGATATACCAATTGTTCTTTTTTTTTCAAAAAATATGGTTCTAAAACAAGAAGCAGTTGACAGAAGGTGGGTTGAATAGTAGTTTTTTAATAAGGTCAATACGTAACAGGAGGAGCATCTTTGTTAAAATCTAAAGTTCATTTTTGGACATTCCAAATATTACTGGTTTTACTGATTGTGTATGTATCAACAAAAGTTTCATTTTTATTTCAGCCGATCATTTTATTTGCTTCAACGTTGTTTGTTCCTATTTTACTGGCAGGTATTCTCTTTTTCATCTTTAATCCGATTGTTCGATTTTTGTCGAAGAAGATACCTAGGACGCTCGCCATTCTGATTATTTATCTCCTATTCATCGGGCTTATCACGTTTGTTGTCAATGCTGCTGGACCTGTCATTGTCACGCAGGTGGGTGGACTTGTCAAAAGCTTCCCGGGGTATGTCACGGACATGCAGAAATTTATCAACGACTTCTCGCATTCTAAAACATTTACGTGGATGATGAACCAAGATTATGTGTCTGTTTCGAAGTTTGAACAGTCGATCGTTTCGACATTAAAAGATTTACCGGAAAATATTGCTTCCAGTATGTCGGCGGTGTTTGGCGTGATTGCGAATATTGCCCTCGCTGTCATTACCGTTCCATTCATTTTATTTTACATGCTAAAAGACGGGCATAAGTTTCCGGACAAGCTCGTTCAATTTTTGCCAATGCCTTACCGTAAGGAAGGATTGAAGATTTTTAAAGAATTAAACGATACGCTTGCTGCTTACATACAAGGGCAAATCGTTGTTTGTTTATTTGTCGGAGTTGCTTGTTTTATCGGATACTTATTAATTGGTGTGAAATATGCGCTCATTCTCGGCATCATTATTGCGGTGACAAACGTCATTCCATATCTTGGGCCGTATCTTGGTGCGGCACCAGCTGTGCTCATTGCTTTTCTTGATTCGCCTGGAAAAGCGGTTGTGACTGTTATTGTCATTCTTGTTGTTCAGCAGATCGATGGAAACGTCATTTCTCCATTGATCATTGGAAAACGTCTCAACACACATCCGTTAACAATTATCTTGCTATTAATTGGGGCAGGAAGTTTTGGCGGAATCCTTGGCATGATTTTTGCCGTTCCTGTCTATGCGCTGCTGAAAGCCATCACACTCAATATTGTCAGATTGGTTCAGCTGCGTCAGCGCTCTCGAAAAGAACAACATCTAAACGTTTAGGGCAGATGCACAACTTTTCCCTTTTTGCATAACATAACTCACATAAGCGAATAGGGAGGAGAAGGAAGATGCCTGCGATTGTTGGACCCATCCATATTGAGTCTTTAGGCGGAAACGGCTCGGCTACTTTTGGTGACGTTCTCGCCATTGCCCCTTTGGCTGTAGATCACTCGACCGGTGGAGCGGGCGCTTTTAATTCAGGTGATTATATGTCCCTGACAAGCGATCCGAATGCCACCATGCTTTGGGACTTTACACTGTTTGGCCAGCCTCAATCATTTAATGCATAAAAGACAGCTGATCATATGACATATCAGCTGTCTTTTTTATGTTGTATAGACACGTATTGTTCCGCTAGGCATATGATGAGGGTAGTAAAGGTGGTGGAAAGATGCCAGCAATTGTTGGACCCATTCATATTGACCGTGTCATAGGAAACGGTTCTGCACATTTCGGCGATGTGTTTGCCATTTCGCCAAAAAGTGTGGATCATTCCGCTGGTGGTTCAGGCACCTATAATGCAGGAGACTTTGTTCAATTTTTCAACAATCCGAACGTCACATTTGTTTGGGATTCAAACCTCATCAGCCAGCAAAAGAGCTTTAACGCATAGCCAGCTTTGAAAGGGTCTCCTTTTCAGAAGCTGTCTTTTTTTATGGTACAATGGATAGAAGAAGGAAGAAGAAAAAGGGGGGAAAACACATCAAATGAAAATAAGAAAAGCGCATCTGACAAGCGGGCAACCAACAACCTACAATGTATATTTACATGAAAATAAAAAAGAATATAAAACGCTTGTCGCTGTACCTGACATGGAATGGAGTATTTCTATTGCGTATGAAGACGAAAAAACGCAGCTTGAGCAAGCACTAGAACAATCTTTAAACAAAAGAGTAGAAATAGACGAAGCCCGTGAACTTGCACAAAAAATTGTGCACTGGGTCACAGAAATGTAAATTCAGAAACCAGGAGTGAACACAGCAATGAAAGAAGAATCCGTAGACTTTTATTTGCAGCAAGGGATATTTGGACATGCTGAAACAAAACCAGATGAACGAAGAATGTTTCTCGGCTCATTAAGAGAACGTGCTCTTCTCGCTCTGACAAAAGGGCAAGTATCGAGACATAAACCGTATCAAGAGGTAGAGCAAGTATTGAAGGCAAACCGAGAGGCCACTGTTCTTTTAAATGGTGAATTGTCATATGCTTCTTATTCTCCATATGTCAAAATGGCAAATGCCGCTGGTTGTTCTTTTAAAGTGGTCAACCATCACGAGTCACATTCACCTTTTGGGCTTGTGATAGAGGTGCCGCATGCGATCAATCAAGAGCACATCTATATAGAAGATGAGCTTTTTCAAAAAGCTTTTTCTCGTGAATCTGTTGAATAGGTTTCCCTAGTGAAATGAATAAGCTATAATGATTCAAAAGAGCATATGGGAGAGATGCGGATGGGCAAAGCATTGATTTGTATTGATTATACAGTTGATTTTGTTGCAGACGATGGAAAACTGACGTGCGGAAAGCCTGGACAGGCGATTGAGTCGAAGATCACAGAGATCACTTCTTCATTTATTGATGAAGGACACTTTGTTGTTTTTGCCGTCGATCATCATGAAGAGCAAGATCCATATCATCCAGAGACAAAGTTATTTCCGCCCCATAATATTCGCGGGACAGAAGGAATTGAACTTTACGGAAAACTAAGTTCACTATTTCACACGTCAACACATTTAAAACATGTCTATTATATGGAAAAAACAAGATACTCTGCTTTTGCAGGCACTCAATTAGAAATGAAACTGCGCGAGCGTGGCATCACTGAACTTCACCTAGCCGGAGTGTGTACCGATATTTGTGTACTTCATACAGCTGTTGATGCGTACAATAAAGGCTTTGAACTTGTGATTCATGAGAATGCCGTGGCGAGTTTTAATGAAGCGGGGCACGAGTGGGCACTTTCTCACTTTGAGCATACGCTTGGTGCGAAAGTGGTTAAGTAAGGGAAGGAGAATGGAAGTTGGAGCATCGGTTTATTGACGACAGTTTATCACTACATACAGATCTTTATCAAATTAACATGGCAGAAACGTATTGGAGAGACGGCATTCATGAGAAGAAGGCAGTCTTCGAACTCTTCTTTAGAAAGCTTCCATTTGACAACGGCTTCGCTGTATTTGCTGGTTTAGAGAAAGCGATTGAATATTTATCGGACTTCTCCTTCACCGAGAGCGACCTTGCATATTTAAAAGATGAACTCGGTTATAAAAGCGATTTCATTGAATACTTAAGCGGATTGTCATTTACAGGGACACTTCATTCAATGAGAGAAGGAGAAATTGTCTTTGCGAATGAACCTATTATGCGCATCGAGGCAACACTTGTTGAAGCGCAGCTAATTGAAACGGCACTGCTCAACATCGTGAACTTCCAGACGCTAATTGCAACAAAGGCGGCTCGTATTAAAGGAATCATTGAAGATGAGACAGCATTAGAATTCGGAACAAGACGTGCCCATGAAATGGATGCAGCCATGTGGGGAGCAAGAGCAGCACTGATCGGCGGATTTCAGGCAACAAGTAATGTCCGTGCAGGGAAACGCTTCAATATTCCCGTATCAGGCACACATGCCCATGCACTTGTACAAGCATATCGCGACGAATATACTGCATTTAGAAAATATGCCGAAACACATACAGACTGTGTCTTTTTAGTGGATACATATGATACGGTCAGATCAGGCATTCCAAATGCGATTAAGGTAGCGAAAGAATTCGGTGATAAAATCAACTTTATTGGAGTCAGACTTGATAGCGGAGACCTTGCCTACTTGTCTAAAAAGGCGAGAACGATGCTGGATGAAGCTGGATTCCATGACGCAAAAGTCATTGCATCAAGCGATCTTGATGAACACACCATTATGAACTTAAAAGCACAAGGTGCAAAAATTGATGTATGGGGTGTTGGAACGAAACTGATTACCGCATTCGATCAGCCAGCTCTTGGTGCTGTATATAAGCTTGTATCGATTGAAGAGAACGGTCAGATGAATGACACGATCAAAATTTCTTCTAACCCAGAGAAAGTGACAACACCAGGCCGTAAACGAGTGTATCGCATTATCAATCAATTGAATCATCACTCTGAGGGAGACTACATTGCCCTTGAAGAAGAAGATGTTCAAAGTGAAGATAAGCTGAAAATGTTCCATCCAGTTCATACATTTATCAGCAAATTTGTGACAAATTTTGTGGCAAAGGACCTTCATGTCCCAATTTTTGAACAAGGGAAGCTGGTGTATGATAATCCAGATATCCAAACGATTCAAGCATATGTGCAGGACAGTCTCGGACTCTTCTGGGAGGAATACAAACGAATCAGCAAACCAGAAGAATACCCAGTCGATTTGAGTCAAAAATGCTGGGATAATAAGATGCAGTTTATCCATGATGTGAAAAATAAAATCAAAAAAGAGCTTTATGAAAGCTGATTACCCCGGGAAAGGAGATCATCAAGCCAGATGGTCTCTTTTTTTCATGTTGGACGATTCAAAATGAACCTTATGGGCAATCATTTGGTATACTGAAAGCACATCTTGTTTGTCATTGCATAAAGGAGGAATGGAGCAGTTGAGGGTGTTTGTTGCAAGGCAGCCTATTTTTAACAGAAAAGAACAAGTCGTATCATACGAGCTGCTTTATAGAGATAGTGAAACCAATACATATAGCGCTGAAGATGGTGATCAAGCGACAACGGACCTCATTATCAATAGTTTTTTAAACATTGGCATCGAAACACTGACAGAAGGAAAACGATGCTACATCAATTTCACCGAAAGCTTGCTTTCGTCTGATCTGCTCACTTATTTTGATCCACATCAGCTTGTGATCGAAATATTAGAAAATGTACCGATTACCCCGGCACTTATTATGAGATGTAAGCAATTAAAAAAGTGGGGATACACGATTGCGCTCGATGATTTCTTTCTGAGCGGAACACATTTTCATGACAAGTTACTCGATGAACTCCTCTATTGCATTGATATTTTAAAAATTGATTTTCTGAAAACAACATGTGAAGAACGAAGAGACATTTTACATACATATAAAAAGTATCGACTTCGATTCCTTGCTGAAAAGGTAGAAACGCGAAAAGAATATGAAGAAGCGTTAGAAGCTGGCTTCCATTTGTTTCAAGGATATTTTTTTAGTGAGCCGCACGTCATTTCGGGACGAGCCTTATCGACTAGCTTCCACGCATACCATCAGCTATTGAATGAGCTGAGCAAGGAGCAGCCGAATATTCAGACCGTGACGCACTTTATAGAAAGTGATCTTTCCCTTTCATATCAATTATTAAAAATGCTGAATTCTGGCGGCATGAGACGTCTTTATCAAATCAAGAGTATTCGTCAGGCGATTATCCTGCTTGGGTTTAATGAAATACGGCGATGGATCTTTATCCTTTCATTTAAAGAACTGAATGTCCAGGCCAACTCAAGCCAAAAGGAAATTATCAAAATGTCGTTCATTCGTGCCAAAACGTGTGAACTCATTGCTAGTCGGACTGAACGAGAGCATCCCGCTTCTTATATGCTGACAGGTATGTTTTCACTCATTGATACGCTTGTCAGGGCGGACATTACTGAACTTGTGAAAGAACTGCCTCTTTCGGATGAAGTAGGTGAGGCACTGCTTGGCTATGAAAATGACTATTTCCTTGTGTTAGACATTGCCAAACGTATTGAACGAAATGAATGGGATAATGAGATGTTAGGTGGAAGTCTCCCTAAGCAGGAAGCCTACGGCTGTTATATAGAAGCCATTGAATGGTGTCATAAAATGTTTGAATCTTAAGAAAAGCCGCTCCCACTAGAGCGGCCTTTTTCTTTGTTATCCCCACTGTAAAAGTAGAAAAAGCCTACTGGAAGAGAGGGATAAGTAGATACGGATGCCTTCTGGACTAAAGCGGATATCGATATTGCTTTTCACCCCAATCTGCTTCAGCATTCGAATCACACTTGCGGTGTCAGCACGTTCAGCAGCTTCCATGATTCGCTGTCCAAACGAAAGCGAACCGGAAATCTGCTGTGTAATGAGGGATGCATCAGCCACGAGACGGGTTGATTCCTTTGCAGCCTTTTGAAACGCATGAGCATCTACTGGAGGAAAAGTCATAGGTGTTCGCGGGTATGCGTTCCCCATTGCGGGAACCTGCAAAGGCGGATAAGGAACATAGTAAAACACATGGTCACCTCTTCTCTCATTGAAGTGAATTTGGACGGATATCTGTTCTAAATGTATGAAGAAAATCCGAATAAAGAATCAAAATGATCTTTCTACCTTTGCATATTCATCATAAAAATAGGTACTTTTGCGGTCAATTTCGGTGAATGTCGCCAAAAAATTGCGGTGTCTACAGTAGAGCCTGTCGTCTGACCTATAACATGAAAAACCGAGGAAATAGAGGGGATCGTATGTTCTGTATCGTGAGAATTGTGACGAATGATGCCTGTTCATGTCGCAAAAATGACGTATTTCCTTTGAAATTGAGATAAAAGTATCATTTGAAAAGTCTGAAAATGATGAAAAAAGACCTATTGAATTTTGCGGTATCACGCACACATTTTGTGCATACTTTTCGGTGAAAAAATACTCAATAGCATTTACACTGTTAGTAACAGATCAAATACTTATGACCCAATCAACATACACAAATACATTGATCTTCCAAAAAAGGAGAGTGGAATCGATGGAAAAGTATGAAATCGAAGAACTTAAACAACTATTATGGAAACTTGAAAACGAAATTAGAGAAACAACGGCTTCTCTTCATAACATTAACAAAAGCATTGATCAATACGACAAATATGAATATGTGAAAATTTCTTAAAGACTTGATAACCATCAAGTCTTTTTTTTATCCAAATACATACAAAAAAAGGATATATTATTATATAATTGTTAAATAGTGATGTCAGTGGACATTTGCTTATTTCTTTTTAGTAAAATAAGAGGCGAGAGGGTGAGGATCAAGATCGAGTATGCTAAACTATCTAGAGAATACAAAAATCAAGCAGAAAATGTCTGATTTTATTCAACATGCAGTCAGGCAAAATGATTTACAAAAGCTGCTTCTCGAATTTACAGATATAAAGAATGAATTTCCTTTTGGGCAATTGGCTTACCAACATTATGAGGCATTTGGCGGACAAGACAAGCAAGCGATTACAAAACTGGCAGCAGGGATTGAACTTCTCATCTTATCTGCCGATATATTAGATGATATTGAAGATCAGGATAATGATTCGTATCCTTGGATGAAATGTCAGAGCGGAATTGCGATTAATGCGGCGAATGTTCTCTTTGCATTGAGTTTTGATGTGTTTTCAAAGCTTGATCATGGAGCGAAGCTTTTAAACAATGTATATTCTTATTCCATTCAGTCAATGCAAGGGCAGCATATAGATATGACACTGGAGCCAGAGAATGAGCAGGATTGTTTAAATATCATGAAGTTAAAAGCAGGGTCACTGTTTGTATTACCTTGTGTGTTAGGTGTTGTTTTGGCAACAGGTTCTTTTGAAAAGAAGGTAGAAGAATATGCTTATTACCTAGGAATGGCGGAACAGCTTGAAAATGACTATCTAGGTCTTTTTAATAAAGATAATGTTGACTTTAAAAGAATGCAAACATTACCGCTAGTTTACTTGAAAAATGAGTTTAATCCATCTAGTTCAGACTTGCTCAGTTATTTTCAATCAAAGGATAAGAGTGCCGGCTCTGAAGAATTAAAGGATAAATTAAAAAAATCTGGTGCTCAACAATATGTATTTATTATGAGAAACCTTCTCAGAAATAAGTTTAAAGAAGCATTCAAGAAACTACATTTAGAGGCTTCAAAAAAGAAAAAACTGATACTTTTTTTAAATGGAGATGGAGAAGATGAAAATTCAGGAATTGGTTAGTTATTTAGTGGAGAATCCTTCAACATTAAATCAAATTGCTAATGGGAACGCATCATTGCTTCACGTTGATCAAGAAACTGCAAGTATTATTGTTGACGGATTCCAGAAAGAAGACGTTATTAAAGCAATCATATGGGCAACTGCTTGAGTAGATAAATATTATGAGAAAGTTTTACTCTAAGTTAACAGTTATATTAGTTATCCTTAGCTTCATCTATGTGATTTACATCTCTTATATCAACGTATTTAATATTTTTGTTGGAGCAGCTGTTAAGGAAAATAGTCAGGGTCAACTTGAGGTAGTGGATGTCGATAATTTTACAGATAGCTATCTAGCTGGAGTTAGGAAAGGCGATATCATACTTGAAGTGAATGGGAATAAAAAACCAGTTGAAGAAGTTAAAAGAGGTTTTTTAGCTAATGTTAAAAGTTTAGTCGTTGATAGACATGGTGATAAAATTGATTTAGAGAATGTAAGGTTATTGAGTCAAGCGAATCTGTTTATTTATCTAATACCAGTCATTCTTTATTCCATCTGTCTATTTTGTATATTTATGATTTTAAAAATGAATAAAGCAAACCAAAAAGAGTCAGCTTATATTTTAGCTTTATTTCTTTTGGCGGTGTCTATAGGTTATGTAAGTTCTGGTGGTTCTGGAAAAGGAGAGGCTATCAGTCGTATTCTTGTAATCGTTACAATGAATATTGTACCTCCACTATATATGCACTTTATGTATCAATATTTAAAAGAATTAGGAACAGAAATTATTCGTCGTCGAGTTCTTTTTTATTTGTATCTAGTTCCAGTGACTAACGTTTTATTAGTTTTATTCTATAAAAATAAAGCAGGACCAGTAGATCTATTAGCATATGTCAATTTACTTTCATTTTTTGTTCTGGCTTTCCTTTCGATTATTATCACTATAAGGGCTGCTAAAAAATTGAAAGACAATGAAGTCAGCAATGTACTTCGAGCATTTGCACTCATTTTAATCTCAGCATTCAGTCCATTCATGCTATTTTTTATCATTCCTTATTTTTTTGGTATATATTTTATTTCACCGTATGTTGTTGCATCGTTTGTTCTTTTAATTCCTTTTTTCTTAGTCTATCAATTTATGTCAAATAAGCTATATAATGTTGATTTCTTTATGGGAAGGATTAAATACTACGGTTTTTTAGCAATTACACCGACAATACTAGTGGTTGTTCTTTTTGATTTTATTCAAAAGCCAAATGCAAATTTCTATACAGTGAAATTTACGATTATCACGTACATTCTTATGCTTACCGTCTTCTACTTTAAAGAAATTATCGATTTCCGTTTTCGATTGAAGCGTTTTTCAGAGAAGCATAATTATCAGGATAGTATATTTAAATTCACACAGCTTATTCGTGAGGCGTCATCACTTCATCAAGTATTGTATCATTTAAAATACACCATCTTAGAAGTACTTGTTGTGAACAAAGCCTTTGTGCTTGAAGTGAAGGCAGATGGACAAATTGTTGAAATTGATGAATCAATAGAAGAAAGCCAGCTATGGAAAGATTATGTGGACCAATTTCAAGATATTTTAGGTGAAGTTGGTAAAATCATCGGGCTTGATAAAGGGTTTATGATGAAAATTGGTGAGCGGGGCGGTCACTCGTTTGTGATTTGCTGTTTATCTAATTTAAGGACACCTAAGCTGACCCGCGATGAAATTTCATGGCTGAAAACATTGGCATTTTACACAAGTGTCAGTTTAGAAAATGTCGTCAAGATTGAAGAATTGATGGAGCATCTTGAGGATTTGAAACAGCGGGAAGCCAATCCCGCCTGGCTGAAGAAAGTCATGTTCGCCATGGAAGAAAAGCAGCGCTCAGATTTAGCGAGGGATCTTCATGATTCTGTGCTGCAGGATTTGATTTCACTGAAGAGACAGTCCGAGATGTTCTTAACCAATTTCCAAAACAACCAATGCCCAACATCTATTGAAAATTCGCTGATCTCTTGGAATGAACAAATGTCTAAGGTGATTCAAACCACGAGAGAAACATGTCATGAACTTCGGCCGCAGCTCCTCTATGACTTGGGGTTAGTGAAGGCAATTTCGAAGCTGACTTCGCAAATTCAAGAGGAAGCGCCATTTCATATTAGGCTGAATACAACCCGCTTTGATAAAGAACTGGACATTGATATTGACTCACAGCTGAATATTTACCGGATAGTGCAGGAGCTGTTATCCAATGCGTTGAAGCATTCTAAGGCCAGCCAAGTCTTAGTGATGCTCATTTGTATTAAAGATCAAGTTGTTCTCCATTATGAGGACGATGGAGTCGGATTTGATGCAAGCCAGCTTGATCAGCACACGATGAGCATGGGTCTTTCTGGCATAAGGGAACGAGTCAAAGCTCTAAATGGAAAGCTTCAAATTCTCACAGCACCTGAAAAAGGGCTCAAGGTGAAAATTGAAATGGAATTGTAACGATTTCTTAAGGAATAAGACTTGGCATCTGCCAAGTCTTTTATATAAAATGGAAGTGAGTGATTTAAAGGGAGGAAGACATGAAGAAGATATTGGTCATTGATGATCATCCGGCTGTCATGGAAGGGACAAAAAGCATATTAGAATCAGATCAGCAGCTATCAGTCGATTGTTTAAGTCCTGATGCAGAAGGCGCCTTTTTAAAGACGCATGACTTTTCCATCTATGATGTGATCTTGATGGATTTAAATCTCGGGGATATCAATGGAATGGACATTGCCAAACAAATTCTAGAAACGAATCAACAAGTGAAAATTATCATTTATACAGGATATGAAGTAGATGATTATTTCGAAGAGGCCATTCGAGCTGGATTGCATGGTGCAATAAGTAAAACAGAGACAAAAGACAAAATTATTGAATACATACACCGCACATTGCAAGGAGAAGTTGTCATTCAGCTATCCTATTTAAAGAAATTAATTTCACAGCAGCAAGAGAAGCCAGAACAGGCGCAGCAGACGGATCATGAGCTGTTAACAGAGCGTGAATGTTTAATCTTAAGAGAAGTGGAAAAAGGGTACACAAACCAAGAGATCGCCGATGTGCTTCATTTGAGCAAACGCTCGATTGAATACAGTTTGACCTCCATCTTTAATAAGCTGAATGTTGGATCTCGAACAGAAGCGGTGTTAATTGCAAAATCGGAAAGTGTCCTGTAAACGTGTGAAGGGAGAGGGCCTTGATGGATGTGAGTGGTTCAAATACACTGCTTGAGGCACTGGGGATTGAGATTGTGGAATGCAATACGTCACGATGCGTGGCGACAATGCCAGTCGATCACCGAACAAAACAGCCATTTGGATTACTTCATGGAGGAGCATCAGCTGCTCTAGCAGAAACAGTGGCAAGCATGGGTGCTGCTGCTCATTTAGACTTAACTCAGCAGGTTTGTTCAGGTATTGAAATCAATGCCAATCATTTAAAATCTGTACGTGATGGAGTGGTGACAGCTACAGCTGTTCCTGTACATGTGGGACGGCGTACAATGGTATTCCAAATCGATATAAAAGATGATCGAGACCGTCATATCTGTACGTCAAGATGTACACTCGCTGTCATTGATCGCATATAAAAAAGCTCCCGGTGCAGCGGAAGCTTTTTTTAATACCCTTTTATGAACATGCAGGTAAAGTGAACAAGACCTGAATGTCAGGTTCTTCATTTATAAATAAGAGTCTTCTTTTCGTTTAATGACAAAGTTACGGAAACCGCCATAATCATCTTGGACACTTCGTTTGTCCATTTTCACACCAGTGTTGTAAGCGGCTCTTCCGATCAAATGAGCGCCGACTGGTGCGGTCAGAAAGATAAAGACAATTCCAAGCAGGATTTTCGCAGAGATGATCCCTGCAAGAAACCATTCATGAAAGAATACACCAACTAAAATGAGAACAACACCAAGTGTCGATGCTTTTGATGCAGCATGCATACGTGTGTAAACATCCGGTAGGCGAAGGACACCAATGGCTGAGACCAGACAAAGAATGGCGCCAAGCAGAATAAAGAAAATCACGATCGCTTTAGCGATGACGATCATTTTCAATCACTTCCCCTTTCTCAAGGAATTTGGAAAAAGCGACAGTGCCGATAAAGGCAAGAATACCGAGCAGTAAAATAATTTCAAAGAACGTAGTGGTTTTCAGTAAGATAGACACGATGGCTGTCATCCCAATTAAATTGATTCCTATCGCATCAAGCGCACTAACGCGATCAGGGATAGAAGGTCCTTTGATGACCCGTATCACAAAGAGCAAAGTAGACAGCGCAAGAATCCCAAGTGACATTTGCAAGATCAGTTCCATTACTTACCGCTCACCTCCTGAATCGCTTTTTCAAATGATACCCGAATATCGTGGATGGCTTTTTCAGCATCTTCAATATCCATCGCATGAATATATAAAATCGAGCGATCATCGGAAATATCGATGACCAGTGTACCAGGTGTTAATGTAATCATATTAGCCAGTATGGTGATTTCCCAATCTGTTTTCAAATCTGTACGAAAGGCGAAAATACCAGGCTTGATTTTAAGCTTTGGAGATAACACCGTCTTGAGTACACTCAAATTAGCAAGAAGTAGCTCTCTGATAAAAATGATGACGAGCTTGAAAATCGCATAAAGGGCATAGCCGTAAAAACGTTGCGGGAAGAATCGCCGCAGCATAAAAATGGCGATCATCCCTAGTGCAAAGCCTGATACAAAGTCTGCAGCTCTGTATGTATCATTCATAAACATCCATGTAAAGGCGAGGAGAGCGTTTAATAATATTTGAAAGGCCATGTTCATCTACTCCTTCAGCACAGCTTGAATATATTTTTCTGGTGTTGAAAGCATTTCCGCAGCTTGATTGATATAAGGTGCAATGAATTCTGTGCCTAATCCAATCGCAAGAGATAAGACAACAAGCAGTACCCCAGGATACACCATTCCTCTAATGGATGGCTTTCTTCTTCGCATATCCTGTTCCTCTCCCCAAAACGCGAGCATGAAAATCCTCATAACAGAATAAAGGACAAGAAGACTGGACAGTAAAACAAGGATAGAGAACGTCATGTACCCAGCAGAAAACCCACCTTCAACAATTTTCAGCTTGCCAACAAATCCACTTAGCGGAGGAATACCCGCAAGTGATAAAGCCGATATGAAGAACATCCAGCCGAGTAGAGGCTGGGATTGAATCAGCCCACCCATTTTTTTCAGATGGTTGGTTCCAGCATACACAAACAATGCCCCTGCAAGCATAAATAAAGCTCCTTTGATCACCATATCGTGAATGAGGTAATAAATGGCGCCTTGGAGTGATGCCGGTGTATTGGCCGCAATCCCAAACAAAATGACACCAACAGCTGTGACAATGTTATAAATCACAATTTTTTGCACATCAGAATAGGCGATAGAGCCAATGACACCGAATATAACCGTTAGAGCGGCCAGCCAAGCCATGAGTGTATGTGTAAAACCTGTATCATGTATAAAGATGAGCGTAAAGACCCTGGCAATTGCATATAGACCGACCTTTGTCAGCAGTGCACCAAACAAAGCTGAAATCGCTGCCGGCGGTGCATGATAAGACCCTGGCAGCCAGAAATAAAGCGGGAAGACCCCAGCTTTTAAGCCAAATACGATCAGGAACAGAATCGAAATCACGGTGATTAACCCTGTCTGCCCAGATTCGGCTATTTTCACACTTAAATCAGCCATGTTCAGTGTGCCTGTGACTGCATATAAACACGCTACGCCAACAATAAATAATGCCGATGAGATAATATTAAACACAATATATTTCAGTGATTCACGAAGCTGAGGCTTTGAACCACCCAGAACAATGAGCATATAAGATGCCATCAGCAACAATTCAAAGAAGACAAACAGGTTGAAAATATCTCCCGTTAAAAAGGCACCACTGACACCAGCTAACAAGAATTGGACACCAGAATAATAGAACAGCCGCTCTCTTTCTTTCCCAATCGTTTGAAAGGAAAAAAGAACTGTGACAAGTCCAACAATGGAAGCGGTCAGCACAAGAAGCGCAGCAAACTGATCGGCCACAAGGGCAATGCCAAACGGTGCTTTCCAGCCGCCCAAATAAAGGGTTTGTATGCCGTTTGTGAAAATCGTTTGGACCAAATAGACATTACAGATAATGGCTAAAAGAGATGCAAACACACTAAAGCCTCTCGACAGCATGGTGTTTTTATTCATAAAGATCAATAATGTAGCAGCTAGTAATGGAATTAATATAGGCAGGATCACGAGATTATTCATGCTGATCATTTCCTCTCATTTGATCCATGTCATCTGTTCTCAGCTCTTGGAAGGCACGGAAGGCCATCACGAGCAAAAAGGATGTTACACCAAAAGCAATGACAATGGCTGTTAAAATTAATGCTTGTGGCAATGGATCTACATAGGATGTGAGCCCCTCTTTCAAAATAGGAGGTGCTCCCTTTTTTAAGCCGCCCATTGTTAATAGAAGCAAATGGACGCCGTGACTTAAAACGGCAGTACCGACGATGACCCGCAGAAGGCTTTTTGAAAGCATTAAATAGGTCGCTGCCATAAAAATGATTCCGACGATAATAGACATTAGAAATTCCATTATTCCTTCTCTCCAATCGTTTGAATAATGGTCATGGTGACACCAACAACAACTAAATACACACCGATATCAAACAGGACCGCTGTCGCCAGTTCTGTTTTCCCTAGAAACGGCAGTTGGAAATAATCAAATGCATGGGATAAGAAAGGTGCTCCGAACAGAAAAGATCCCATACCTGTTAGGATGGCAACGAGCAAACCGACACCAGCCACATAAATAAAGTCAAATGGTAAAATGCGTCTGACTGTTTTAAGGTCATAGGCTAAAAGCAGGAGGACGACAGCACCAGCACTCATCAAACCGCCAATGAATCCTCCGCCAGGATTGTTATGTCCTGCAAGAAATAGGTGAAGTGAGAAAAGCAAGATGATGAATGCTGTAATTTTAGTAGTGACTTGTAAGAGCATATCATTCGTATCAATCTTTCTCATCGCCGTACGCCTCTCTTCCGTTTTCCTTGTGCTTTTACCTTCAATAATCCATAAATACCGAGTGCCGCAATGGCCAGCACTGTAATCTCAAAGAGTGTATCAAAGCCCCTGAAATCGACAAGAATGACATTGACAATATTGTCTCCGCCAGCCAGTTTGTAGCTGTTTTCAATGAAGTACGTTGAAATTGTGTCAAGAGACTGCTGGCTTGTTGAAGCGAAAGCAAGACAGGTGACAACGACTCCAACACCTAATGAGATGATCAAATTTGTTAATTTAAATCTTCGTGTTTTTTGCTTCAGACTCAGCTTTGGCAAATGATAGAAGCAAAGTAAAAACAGCGCGACAGAAATGGTTTCAATAATGAGCTGTGTCAGCGCAAGGTCAGGTGCTCTGAAAATCACGAAGAACAATGACAGCGTGTAGCCCATAACACCTAGCGCAATAATAGCTGTTAAGCGTGAACGAGCAAATACAGTCGTGACTGTCGCTGCGACCATCACAAGTGAAAGGATGACTTCGTACGTGCCGATTGATGCAGCGTGCTCAGTTTGAAATGAGAAGGCTTGTTTGTAGAACATCACGCTGCCAAGCACGATAATCATAAACCCAAATACATAGACAAGATAGTCACGAAGGAATCCTGTCATATAGCTGTTTGTTAGGCGGTATGACCCTTTTTCTACACCTATAAGTGAACGATCATACAAAGCGTTAAATGACCATTTTTCTTTAAATATGTTGTACATTGGGCGCCATTTTGACAGCGTTAAATAGCCAATGGTACCGAGCGCAACTACACCAATCGTCATGTAAAGCTCTGGCTGGAATCCATGCCACGCTTCAATTTTTACGGCAAAGCGGCTTCCTGTTTGAATGGCTTCTGGAATGATCGCTTGAATGGCAGGTTCAATGACAGAATAGGCAAGAATATTAGGGAAAAAGAAGAACGTGACCACAAGTGCAGCTAAAATAATTGGCGGGATCAGCATACCAATCGGTGCTTCATGCGGTTTTTTCTCCAATTGATCGACATTCAGACGGCCTCTAAATGTTTTGAAGACGATCATCATACTGTAGATGAACGTAAACACACTAGCGAGCCAAGCGATAGCAGGGAAGACAGCCCCCCATGTTGACACATCCGTAAAGCTGATGTCAGAAATCCGGATCATACTTGTGAAAAATAGCTCTTTACTTAAAAATCCATTAAAAGGTGGGAGTCCAGCCATCGAGAATGTACCAATTAACGTAATCGTAAAGGTAATTGGCATGATGGTCATTAATCCACCTAATTTGCGAATATCACGTGTACCTGTTTCGTGATCGATAATCCCTGCTGCCATAAAGAGACTTCCTTTAAAGGTCGCGTGGTTAATGAGATGAAAAATAGCAGCAAGAACTGCTGCGCCAAAAAAGGCAGGGTTGTTTTCATGAATGGCAGCTGCGCCTACTCCTAGCATGAGCATAATCATACCGAGTTGACTCACTGTCGAGAAGGCCAGAATGGCTTTCAAATCATTTTGCCGAACGGCGTGGAAAGATCCCCAGAATAGTGTGATAAGTCCGACAATCGAAATGGTCCAAAACCACACCTCTGATATAGCAAAAATCGGACTAAAGCGGGCAACCAGATAAATACCGGCTTTGACCATAGTAGCAGAATGTAGATAACTGCTTACAGGGGTTGGTGCTTCCATAGCATCAGGCAGCCAAATATAAAATGGGAACTGCGCTGATTTCGTGAAGGCCCCTAGTAAAATGAGAACCATCGCAGGGATGAAATAAGGTGATGCCATAATGAGCTGAAGCTGATTGACTGCTTCGCGAATACTGAATGAATCAGTGATCAGGTAAATGAGGATGAAGCCGCCAAGCATAGCTAATCCGCCAAACACAGTAATAAGCAGTGATTTGGTTGCTCCGTAACGAGAACGCTCACGCTTATACCAATACCCAATTAAGAGGAAGGAAGAGATACTCGTTAGCTCCCAGAACAAATAAAGTACGACCATGTTGTCAGAGAGAACAACACCAAGCATAGCGGTCATAAACATTAATAAATACGTATAGAAAGAGCCAAGCTGTTCTTTTTCCTTTGATAAGTAGAAAATACTGTACAGTACCACAAGTGCACCAATACCTGTGATGAGTAAAGCAAATAACAGGCTGAGACCATCTACATACACAGTGAAATTCATCCCTAGAGAGGGAATCCATTCAGCTTGTGAGAACAACGTTCGTCCATTCGAGGTGATCTGGAGCATTTGGATGAAATAGGTAAATAAAAGAATAGGCAAGATGAGAACAAACCATCCTGTATGTATACGCCTTACGTATTTAAAGAGAAAAGGGACGACAAAGGCAAGTAAAAAAGGTGATAGGATGGCGAAGTGAATAAGCTGCAAGAAAATGAACCTCCTTTGATCAATATAAATTCACGTTCTAAAGAACTGGTAATTAAAATTATAGCGTAAATACAGACATAGTGCATTGGTTTGAACTGATTTACGACAAATTGAATTTGTTTTGAGTTCTTTTGACCACAAAAAATATTTTATCAAAAATGAAACTCGTTGTATATTGTTTTGTATTTCGTACATGCTTTTCTTAAAGGAGCTGATCAAATGAAACGAAAGATCGCCATCAGCTTAAGCATATTCTGCACGATTTTAGGAGGAGCATTCTTGATTGAACGAAATGATCAAAAAAGGTGGCAGGCCGGGAGTGAATGGCCGCTATTTTCTGAACATCTCCTCCATATGACCTATCCGCAGGCGAAACAGTATCCTTTTCAGCCTCGGGAGTATATACGAATTGTATTAGCTGATGAATGAGGATGTATGGGAGAAAAGAAATATAAAAAAGCATGTCCCTTATGAAAGGGACATGCTTTTTGTTTCTTTTTTAAGTAAACATTCTGAGTAAGATTGTTGCGCAAATAACGGTTGCTGCTCCGCCAAGACGTGTAGAGACTTGAGCGAAAGGCATAAGGCCCATTCTTCCAGAAGCTGAAAGAATTGCAACGTCACCAGTACCGCCTAATCCACTGTGACAGCCAGTCACAATGGCAGATTCAACTGGATACATGTTCATGAATTTACCAACAAAGTAACCAGAACCAACCATGCCTAGAACAACAGCAATACATACACATACGAAAGGAATCGAAATAACAGTGGCCACATCATCAAGTGGAATGTATAGAATTCCTAAACCAACCATTAGAGGCCATGTAAAGCTTTTCGATACAAACTTGTAGAACTGTTGTGAGCCGTTTTGCAAATGCTGAGGCATCACGTTTAAGTATTTGATTAATGCAGCAAGAACAATCATTAAGATTGGACCTGGAATATGAACAAAACTTTCTAATAAACCGCCAAAGATAAAGGTTGTACATGCAACAAGCACACCTGCACCCATTAAGCTGAAGTCAACTTTAGTATCCATTTCAGGCTGTTCAAAGATTTCATTTGCTTCTTTTGATTTAACAAGTCGTCCATTCCCGTTTAGTTCAGGACGTTTTTCACCAAGCTTTTTCATTGCGCCAGCACAAATGATGGCAATGACGTTCCCAATAACAGCAGCCGGAATCAATTGAGAAATTAATGACTCTGCTGATACACCAAGAATTTGTGAATAAGCAATTGATAATGGCAATATTCCTTCACCGACACCACCGGCAATAATCGGTACAATGATAAAGAAGAACGAATGATGCGGTGTGTAACCAACTAGAAGACCCACTAGAATTCCAGCAGCTACAGCTGTAATTGTACCTGCAACAAGAGGAACAAACATACGAATAAGGCCTTGTACTAAAACAGTTCGTTGCATCCCAAGAATACTACCTACTACAAGAGCAGATATATAGAAGTATAGGAAGTTTGACGTTTTCATCAGAGACGTAACCGCTTCCAACGAGTTTGGATTCAGAACATGAAAAAAGACCAGGAACGATGGTACGAATAAAGAAAGAATCGCCGGTCCACCAATATCTTTTAAGATTGGAATACGTTGTCCTACATCTCCTAGGAAAATCCCCAAAATCATAATAACAGCGAAACCACCAAGCATATTTGCTGGAATTTTATTGAAATAAGCGGCAGTTAAAATAATCGCTGCAAGTACTATATACACAGGTAGATCAATAACACCAATTTTCCAAGAAAGAATTTTTCGGAAAACGCTTTTATTATTGTCAGAATCGTTTGTAATCGATTTCAATTGTTGTGTATTAGCCACATAAACACCCCCAAATGCTATTTGTCTCAATTGTAGAAGATTCTGTGACACTCATCTATTTATTAAACTAAATTAAGTGTAATAAAAGTAAAATAAACGGGGGTTTTGTCGTTTTTATCATACAAAAATCCCCTGAAGATAGTTTGTCCTTCAGGGGATTGATCATACATGGTATTTATTTATCGTTTTCCTTTTAAATAAGGGGTACCAAGTGCTTTTGGTGCGTCTGCTCGTCCAATGAAGCCAGTAAGAGCTAGGATCGTCAGCACATATGGTGCAATGAGCATGTACACGTTCGGGATATCTTGAAACAGCGGAAGCAGAGAGCCAATGATGCTTAAGCTTTGTGCAAATCCAAAGAATAAAGCAGCGCCCATAGCGCCAAATGGGTGCCATTTCCCGAAAACAAGGGCGGCTAACGCAATGAAGCCTTGTCCTGTAATGGTGGCGTGTGAGAAGTCAAGAGCGATGGTCGATGCATACACAGCTCCGCCAAGACCGCCAAATAGACCACTAATGAAGACGCCGATATAGCGCATCCGGTATACCTTGATTCCCATTGTATCAGCTGCCATTGGATGCTCTCCGACTGCACGAAGTCGTAAGCCAAACGGCATTTTAAATAAAACAAACCAAGCGACAACCGCAAGAACTAATGCGAGAATGGACGTATAATACACATCTTTAAAGAAAATATCACCAATGATCGGAATGTCACTTAAAAGGGGAATATCTCCTTTATAGAAAGGTTCTGTAATTTTATCCGTTTGTGCTTTGCCATAAATCAGTTTGACAACAAACAGCGTAGCACCAAGGGCAAGCATGTTAATCGCAACACCACTGACCGTTTGATCTGCTCTGAACGTAATAGTGGCAACAGCGTGAATGAGTGAGAACACGCCGCCAATGGCCATACCAACAAGTAGACCGAGCCAGGGGGTCAAGGCACCAAACGTATCAGCAAACATTAAGTTAAAGATAATACTAGAAAATGCTCCGACGACCATCAAACCTTCAAGACCGATATTGACGACACCTGATCTTTCTGAAAAGACGCCTCCAAGAGCGGTTAAAATAAGTGGTGCAGCATAAACAAGTGTAGCCGGGACGATGATTTCAAGAATTTGCAGAAATCCCACTTATTTTCCCCCCTTTTTCTTCAATTGTTGAATAACAAGACGGATGATATAGCTTGAGGCAACGAAAAGAATAATGATCGCAATCACAATATCAACGACCTCAGTCGGTACGCCAGATTCAAGCGGCATGTTTAAAGCACCGACTTTCAATCCACCAAGCAATAATGCCGCTAAGACGACACCAACAGCTGTATTTCCGCCTAGTAAGGCAACAGCGATTCCATCAAAACCAACGCCAGTGAATGATCCTTTAATCGAAGCATATTCAAATGTTCCGAGTCCTTCCATCGCACCTGCAAGACCTGCAAAGGCACCAGAAATGAGCATCGCATAAATGATGTTGCGTCGAACGTTCATCCCAGCATAATGAGAGGCCTGCTGGTTCATCCCAACTGCGCGTAATTCAAACCCTTTAGAGGTTTTCTGGATAATAACCCACATGACAACAGCCGCAATAATGGCAACAAAAATCCCATTATGCATTCTAGAGAAATCAGTGATCTGCTCAAAAAAACCAGATCGAAGGGAAGCTGTTGCATCAATTTTTTCTGTTTTATCTTTATTGTTTGTTAAGACATTTGAGATTAAATAATTTGTGACATGAAGGGCAATGTAGTTCATCATGATGGTGACAATGACTTCATGTACGTAAAAACGAGCTTTTAAAAATCCGGGAATAAAGCCCCATAATGCACCAGCAGCAGCTGCTGTGATCAGTGCAAGAGGCAGATGGATATACATAGGTGCATGGACAGTTGTGCCGATCCATACAGCAGCTACCCAGCCAATCAGCATTTGACCTTCTACCCCGATATTAAATAGGCCTGTCCGAAATGCAAAGGCAACAGCAAGTCCTGATAAAATATAAGGCGTGACTTGTCGGATGGTTTCTCCCATATAATAGGTTTCACCGAATACGCCATTCCAAAGGGCGCTATAACCTTCGATGACACTATAACCGCTTGCCAGCATAATGATGGCCCCAACGAAAAGACCAAGTACAATGGCTATAAGCGGAATCAGCAGATTTGTTAAGCGATTAGACATTTGCTTCTTTCCCCACTTCCTGTTGCGTACTTCCAGCCATTAACAGACCAAGTTCTTGCTCTGTTGTTTCTTTTGGATCAACAATGGCAATAATGCTGCCTTCGAAAATAACAGCAATCTTATCACTGACATTGATAATTTCATCAAGCTCAAAGGAGATGAGCAGAACAGCTTTGCCTGAATCCCTTTGTTCAATCAGACGTTTATGAACAAACTCAATGGCTCCGACATCAAGTCCACGTGTCGGTTGTGCGGCAATTAATAAATCAGGATTTCGGTCAACTTCACGGCCAATAATAGCTTTTTGCTGGTTACCGCCTGATAGCGCACGTGCTTCTGTATATTCACTAGGTGTCCGTACGTCGTATTCAGCAATGATTCGTTTTGCTTTTTGATAAATGTTTTTCATATTCATCAAGCCAAACTTCGAATATGGACGCTGATAATACGTTTGTAAGGAAATATTTTCTCCAATTGAAAAGTCAAGGACAAGTCCGTGCTTATGACGGTCTTGAGGAATATGTCCGATACCAGATTCTGTGACCTTACGAGGCGGGAGATTTTGAATGGATTTCCCGTTTAGCATGATCGTGCCAGATTCGGATTTTTTCAGACCTGTAATGGCTTCAATTAATTCAGATTGACCATTTCCGTCTACACCCGCAATTCCGACAATCTCACCAGCTTTTACTGATAAATTGAGTTGTTTCACGGCTTCAATTCCTCGCGCATCTTTGACAGTGAGATCTTGAATTTGCAAGACTTCTTCAGCAGGGGAGGCTGCTTTTTTGTCTGTTTTAAATGAGACTTCGCGGCCGACCATTAAACTGGCAAGCTCGTCTTTGTTTGTGTGTTCCACATCAAGTGTACGAATGCCTTGCCCTTTTCGGATAATGGTCACGCGATGACAGGCATCCATAATTTCTTTTAGCTTGTGGGTAATTAAAATAATGGATTTGCCTTCATTGATTAAGTTTTTCATAATTTGTATGAGTTCTTTTATTTCTTGAGGTGTTAAGACGGCTGTTGGTTCGTCGAAGATCAAGATATCAGCGCCGCGGTATAGTGTTTTTAAGATTTCTGCTCGCTGCTGCATACCGACTGAGATGTCAGATACTTTAGCGGCAGGGTCTATTTTCAGTCCATAACGGTCAGAAAGTTCCTGCACTTGCTGAATGGCTTGTTCTTTGTCAATCTTTCCAAATTTCTTTGGCTCTTTTCCTAAAATGATGTTTTCAGCCACAGTAAATGTATCTACTAGCATAAAATGCTGATGGACCATTCCAATGCCTAAATCACTTGCATCATTTGGACTAGAGATTGTAACCGGTTTTCCGTGTACCTTGATTTCACCTTTTTCAGGCTGATACAGTCCGAAAAGCACGTTCATGAGCGTTGATTTTCCAGCGCCGTTTTCACCAAGCAGCGCATGAATTTCGCCCTTTTTTAGCTGCAGCGTAATGTTATCATTTGCTACAATGCCAGGGAATTCTTTGCGTATATTCAACATTTCAATGACATAATCCACAGGTTTAACCGCTCCTTTTTTAGGGTGCTGATGAAGATAAAAACTAGCAAAAGAAAAGCTGCAAAACAAGGCTGCAGCTTTTCTTTTACCACCTTTTACGAATAAAGAGGAGGTAAAGGAGAGGCAAGGGGATAAGGCGCGCTTATCCCGATGCACAAATTAAGCTTTAAAATCTTTTAGTTCATCACGTGTTGCAGGGATTTTCACTTCACCCTTGATGATTTTTTGTTTCCATTCTTCGACTTTCTTCAATACATCTTTATCAAGATTCTCTTGAGATGGAGAGATGTCAACGCCGCCTTCTTTCAGACCGTACGTGATCACTTCGCCACCAGGGAACTTACCTTCTTTTGCTTTTGTTGTTAAGTCTTGTACCGCTGTGTCTACTTTCTTAATCATAGAAGTAAGAGTGACACTTTGTTTTGTTCCAGGTACTTTACCCTCATCATACTGGTCTTTATCAACACCAATGACCCACACTTTGCGGTCAGGATCAGCTTTTTTCAGGTTTTTCGCTTCTGTGAAGACACCAGTTCCAGTTCCGCCTGCTGCGTGGTAAATGACGTCAACGCCAGATTTGTACATACTTTCAGCTGTTGCTTTACCGATGTCTGCTTTATCGAATGCCCCAGCATATTTCACTTCAACTTTTGCTTTTGGATTAGCTGCTTCAACGCCTGCACGGAAACCAACTTCGAATTTTCTGATTAATTCAGAATCAACGCCGCCAACAAAACCAATTTTGTTTGATTTTGTAGAAAGAGCCGCTGCAACACCTACAAGGAATGATCCTTCGTTTTCGTTAAATGTAATGCTTGCTACGTTGTCTTTTTTTACAACTGCATCAACGATGGCAAAGTGGTTTTTCTTACGTTGATTCGCAATTTCAGTAATAGAATCTTGCATTAAGAAACCAATTCCGTAAATCAAATCAAATTTCTCACGAGCAAGTGTGTTTAAGTTTGTTGTATAGTCAGCGTCTGATTTAGATTGTAAGTAATCAAAGCCGTTTTTACCTTTTGTTAAATTGTTGTCTTTCCCAAATGCTTGTAAACCTTCCCAAGCAGATTGGTTAAACGATTTGTCATCGACACCACCGACATCAGTTACCATTGCAACAGTGAATTGATCTTTATCTTTTTTGTTTTCACCGCTGTTTGAGCCAGAGTTGCCGCATGCTCCAAGGATGGTTCCTGCTGCTACGACTAAGGACAATGCAAGTCCAATTTTGCGCTTCTTCAAAACATAACCCCCTATAAAATTTAAAAGTTTCAGAAAAGTCTCGCGAAAAAAGACCGACTCTTGCCTTCTCCTATCCTTCTGAAAAGGGTATTTTATCCTGCATTCTTTTAAAGTTGATGGAAACAGGAGAGAAGATGTAAGACATCAGACTTATATCTCGTTGAACTAATCAATCATAATTTATCATTTCCCATCGAATAAATAAATAGAAATTTGTTTTATTTTTAAAAAAATGTTAAAAGGCTAAATTCGATGTCTTTTTATGTGCTGAAATATGATATAATGCCGCTTTTATGATGTGCTCTACTACAGTGAAACCGCTGATATCAAGGGGTTTGTGACATCGTATGCCATAAAAAAACATCTGGCCTTTGTGAAAGGTCAGATGTGTCAAATTAAAGATATTGCTGTATCAAATTCATGTTGCTTGTATTCAGTTTATATTGGAAAACAGGGCGGCCGATTGTCCCGTATGCCATCTCCACATCAACCACTTCGATATCCTCAAGAAATTTCAAGTATTTTCTAATCGAAACTTGGGAGATTTCTGTATGATTGGCTAGGTCTTCGGTCGTGAAAGCCTGCTGACCGAATGATTGAATGCTTGTCCAGATGAGTTTGAGTGTGCTCTTCGTTAAGCCTTTTGGCAGCAGGACTTTTTCCGCCTCTGCTTTTTTATGAAAAAGCTTCGCGTCTAAATCATTTTGAGAGATGCTGTTCATCGTTTGGTATAGGGCATGTTTTCTTTTATATTCTGCCAGTGCTGATTGGAAGCGTTCGAACTCAAAAGGTTTGATTAAATAGTCGACAGCTCCGTTTCGCATCGTTTGCTGTACGACATCCACTTCATTTGCAGCTGAAATGACGATGACGTCAACGGAATGATTTTGCTCACGAATTTCTGATAATAGGGCGAGCCCATTTTGTCCAGGCATATAAATATCAAGCAATACAAGGTGAATGATTTCTGATTTTAAGATGTCTAGTGCCTTCTGAAATGAGGTGGCAATCCCTTTTAATTCAAAACCTTCTATTTGGGTCAAGTAGCGTTTATTCAGCTCCCCGACCATTGGGTCATCTTCTACGATCAACACATTAATCATGTGAATCCTCCTTTTGTTTATATGGAATACGGAGACTAAAGGTCGTTCCTTCTCCTTTTTCGCTTGTGACGATCATATGTCCGTTCAGTTTTTTGATGCTTTGGTCAACAAAGTAAAGGCCAAATCCTCTGTCTTCTCCTTTTGTTGAAAAGCCCTGATCAAACATGATGTCCTGTTCTTCTTTTGTCAGACCGACACCTGTGTCTGTAATTTCAATATGAAGCTGCTCTTGGACATATCTGAATGAGATGGAGATATTTTTGTTCTCTGTATGAGAAACGGCATCGAGTGCGTTATTTAACAGATTACCGATGACCGTAATAAGGTCATGTGTGACTGCTGGGTCCTCCGAGTTTGGTACCTGTGTACTGCAATTGACTTCTAAAGCTGCGCCTTGTTCTCTGATGTAGCTCTGTTTTCCTAGTAAAAACCCTGCTAAGACTGAGTTTTTCACATGGTTGATGATTTCATTTGTTTCTGTCTGCTGATAAATCGCAATATCTTTAATATAGGTGCCAAGGTCATCATAGTTCTTCAGCTGAACCAATCCTAAAATGACATGAAGCTTGTTCATAAATTCGTGTGACTGGGCACGAAGCGCATTGGCATACATCTTCACCCCGCTCAGCTGTTCAGCCAGGTGTTTGACTTCTGTTTTGTCACGGAAGGTTGCGATTGCTCCGACAATTTCTCCTTTTACCGTAATCGGCACCTCATTAAAGACCAGCTCCAGTCCGTTCATTCTGACATCGCGATCAAGCAGCGGTTTCCGTGTTTCGATTACTTGCTTTAAGCCGCTTGAAGGTAGAAGGGCCTGTACATCTTGTTCTCTAGGGTCAACCATAATGCCCATATTATGAAAAAGGCGTTTAGCTTCTGCATTTGCCAGCTTTATTTTACCGTGCTGATCGACGGCAAGAATGCCTTCTTTTGTTGATTCTAGCATGGCGCTTCGTTCTTTTAATAATGTGGCAATTTCATCTGGCTCTAGTCCAAACATAATCTTCTTCACTTTGCGTGCCACAATGAGTGCACCGATAATGCCAGATAAAAGGCTTAGCGATGTGACAAAGTAGAGCGGGAGCAGGCTTTGATGAATAATTAAATCAATTTCCTTTAATGTAATCCCAACTGCCACAGCCCCGAGCTGCTTGCCATCTTGGTTATAAACAGGAACAAAGGCACGCATGGACTTGCCAAGTGTTCCAGATGCGGTACTAATATGTTCCTTACCCTGTAATGCCGGTTTTTCATCACCGCCAGCAAATCGCTTCCCAATCTTTTGCGGATTCGGATGTGTTTTGCGGATACCGTTCATATCCATGACGACAACGAATTCGGTTTTGGTAATACGCTGAACATTTGTTGTATATTTTCGCAGTGCTGTATATGATTGATCTTTTTCCAATGATTTTGCTGTGATCGGAGCCTCTGCGACCATTTTGGCAGTGGAGAGGGCGATATCACGTTCCTGCTGATGAATATTTTTGGCTGTTTCTGACCAGATCGTAAAGAATGTGATACAGAGGGAGATCAGGACAACAATACAGACAAAGATCGTCAGCCGTGTTTGCAGTCTTAAAGTTTTTTTCACGAGTATACCCCTAACGCGCAATTTTTTCGTAATAGTAATACTTTAACGGGAAAATGTAAGTTTGTGAAGGAATGTACGTGCAAAATCACAAATTTGATTTAGATTCCAGTTTACTTGGAAAGCATCTTGTCAATCCGTTTTAAGTGAGCCATAATAAAAATGAGCTTATGAGAAAGGATCTATTTATGAAAAATACATATTTGACTGGATATTTTCCGCTGATTTCGATTTTGCTATTCAGCTCTGCCTTTTCTATTTTTACAGTAGGTATCACGACTGACTTCTTGACCCAAGCAGGGATTTTAAAAGGAATGCTGGAATTTTTCTCTGAACAGGGCATTCGTCTTGCTTTGTTTGCCGCATTTGCACTTGTTTATTTTATGATTTTATCTGCTTTAAAACTCATTGCAGATACGGTGTTAGAGCTAGCGCTGCTCTTTTTTGCAAAGGACCCTGAAGGGGAGAACTTAAAGAAAATTCGGATTGCATCGGTTGTCTATTTGTTTGCCAGCTTACTTGCATTTCTATTGACGCAGCAGCTCATTTTGCTTGTTGGGCTTTTTGTTTTAGCAAGTCTCGTCTATTTTATCTGGGTTGTGGTACGCATTTATCAATCACTTTCCATGCTGAATTTAATTGGGTTTATGATGTTTATTCTGCTGTTTTGGGCCACGTTTTTGATCGGCATTTTGTACTTATTTATTAAGCTTTATAACAGTGTGATGGCGAGTCTGCCAGCTTAATCAGACGAAAGAAAGCATCCTCCGATGATGGAGGATGCTTTTTTTTATGGAAGAAACCGCTTCTGAATATCAGGTGTAGGCATCATACAGGATGTTTTTTGACCAAACCATTTATAGCGATTCTTTGCAATGAGCTGATAAAACCAGTCACGGATTGGACGAGGGATCGCGAGGAGTAAATAGCTCCATTTGTATATCCCTTTTAAATGCCGCGCCGCTTTTAAGATGCCTGTTGACTTCATATAAAGGGTCCCATTTTCAATATAAATGAATGAATTGAACTCATCTAAAGGCAAGCCGTTTTCTTTTAAAATACGCTGCCCTGTATCTGATTGTAAAGAAGCAAACATCATCCGCTCATTCGGGTCGCGCTTGATGATAAACTGAACAGCACCACTGCACACGTTGCAGACACCGTCAAATAAAATGAAGTGAGAGGGTTGTGTGGAATGCATCGCAATCAAACCTCCTGTTTATCTAGCGTATTGCATAGTTTGTTTCCAAATACGTAAGTGCGGGCTTGAACTATAAATCGATTCAACGGTTCCTCTATCTCTTCCTACCCATACACCCATTGTGTATTGATCTGTCAGGCCAACAAACCAAATGTCTTTGTAGTCATTGGATGTCCCTGTTTTTCCCCCAATGTAAGGAGAATTGAAATTCGCCTTTTTCCCTGTTCCACTTTTCACAACAGAGGCAAGCAGCTTGCGCATTGTTTCATTTGTACGCTGAGAATAGATTTGCTTCGGCGACTCTTTCCACTTGTAAAGGGTTTTGCCGTTTAAGTCTGTGACCTTTGTAATGGAGTGATTTCGCGTATAGGCACCTTGATTGCCAAACACGGTATATGCATCGGTTATTTCTAGCGGCGAGAAGCCTTTTGTAAATCCTCCAAGTGCAGAAGGGAGGCGGTAATCATCTGCGACAATATGTTCGAATGAAAACTTTTCTAAATAGCTGAAGCCTTTTTTGACACCGACTGTATCAAGCATACGAATCGCTGGTGTATTGTAAGAGTTCTTAAAGGCTGTTTCAAGTGTTACAGTTCCATACGTTTTATGATTATAGTTTTGCGGGCAATATCCGCTACTGCAAAACTTGCCGGCACTGATTTTGCTTGATGCCGTGGCACCGGTTTGATCAATATAAGGGCCATAATCTAACAGCGGCTTAATGGCGGAACCTGGTTGTCTTTGCGCTTGATAGGCGTAGTTGAAATCAAACTTTTTATAATTCTTCCCGCCAGCAAGTGCGACGATTTGATGGGTTTGGTGGTTAATGACTGCTGAACCGCCTTCCACACCTTGATAAGGCAATTGTGCATTGAGCTGATAGACCGCTCTTTGTTGTAAGGAAGGGTCTAGTGCTGTATAAATCTTCACACCATCTTGAAGCAATGCACTAACCTTTTCTGATAATTCTTTTTGAATCGCCTTTTTTGCGCCAGCTGTTTTGGCTTTTTTCAATCGTTTTGTAAAGCCTTCCTGATCAGACACCAGATCGGTAAATTCTTCATTGGCGTATGTCACATAGTCAGGGTAAAGATTTTTCTTTTCACTTAAGGACAAGCTGATTTTTTCTTTCACCGCTTTTTTGTATTGCTTCTTCGTAATGACACCATCTTTTTCTAAAATACCAAGCAGCCGTTTCTGGCGTTTCTTTGTATGTTTGAATTGTTTCAATGGGTCATACAGCGTAGGGTTGTTAGGAATCGCAGAAATAAATGCCATCTGTGCAAGCGTCAAAGAACTAAGCGGCTTATCAAAATAGTAATTAGCCGCAGAACCGACACCGTAAACCCCGTTACTGAAATAAATCGTATTTAAATAGCTTTCGAGAATTTCCTCTTTTGTAAATTTTCGCTCGAGCTCATAGGAATAGAGCAGTTCTGTAAACTTTCGGCTGAATGAACGTTCATGACTTAAATATAAATTACGGGATAACTGTTGTGTGATGGTGCTGGCGCCTTGGCTAATGCCATGGTTTTTCACATTTGCGGCAAGGGCACGAATCACGCCCATAAAGTCAATGCCTTTATGGTCATAAAAGTTGCGGTCCTCTGATCGGAGGAACAGCTCCTTTACGGAATCAGGAATTTTATCGTACTTCACGAAAACACGGTTCTCATCGTTTGATACGATCTCAGAGATAAGAGAACCATCTCGATCATACATATAACTGTTTTGGGAAAAGTCTACCTTTTCCAGCTTGATTTTTTGATCAAGCACTTCGTTAACAGGTTTTACACTTGCGGCTTCTTCCTTTGATAGATAAAAAGTCAGAACAAATAATGGGATGAGGGCAGCAAGTAATAACCAACCAATGATTGCACGAAACATGAGGTCACTCACTTTCTTCGGATTTCTAGCCATATCGTACCATTCTTTTGCGATTACGAGAAGGTTATTTTTAGAAAAGAATAGACGTGAAGTCTAGTAAACAAGGCATTTAGACAGAAGAAAAGAGTATCTGATAATGGATCAGACACTCCTCTCTTTTGTCTTTGATTGTGAGCGGACCGCCCATAAAAATAATGCCCCGAAAAGGAAAATGCCGGCGGTGACATAAAAGACAGCTGGAATTCCGTAATGACTCGCCACAATGCCGCCTATGACGGGTCCGACGACATTTCCAAGAAAGCGGAAGCTGACATTGTAACCAAGCACTTCCCCTTGCATAGAGGCAGGCGCTTTGATCCGAATATAGGCCGTCGTACAAGGAATGATGCCGCCTAGTGCCATACCGTATAAGAAACGGAAGATCACTAACATCCCGTAGGAATCCGCCATCGCTTGCGGGATGAATAAAATGGAGGAGAGGATGAGAAGGGCGAGCAGCACCTTATCGTGACCAATACGATCTCCAAGGTCACCCCATTTCCGTGTAAACAGCAAATTGCCAAGCCCCGTTGCAGAAAACGCCAGTCCTGCATAAAAGGCAAGATTGACGGGGCCGTGTAAATCATGAATGTACAAGGCTAAAAGCGGCTGAATACTAAAGTTCCCGACTTGCGTAATAAATGTGAGAAGCATGGTGACGACAAGTAAAGGCTGTTTGAAAATATGGACAAGGACATCCTTCCGTGAGTAAGAAACCCGTTTTGCTTCTTTTGAACGGATCGGCTGTTCTTTCACACCGAAGATAATGACAATCGCTGACACATATATGACAGCAGCTGTTAAGAAAAATGTATAAATGAATCCGACACTGTCTGCCATAAATCCACCCATTAATGGACCGAATAATCCTCCGGCGACATTACTCATCTGCATCGTACCGAGGGTCTTACCGGCTGTTGCCTTTTCGGTCTGTGCAGAAATCAGTGCCATCGAAGTCGAAATAAAGCCTGTCACAAGCCCCATGAAAAGCCTTAACGCAAATAGTTGATAAACGGTTTGAACAAGCCCCATTAATAAAATACTTGTTGCAATCCCAATGCCATTAATGAGCAAAATCTTTTTATAGCCATGCCGGTCACCAATCCGTCCCCAAATTGGAGAAATGAGAAAGGCTGTTAAAAACGTAACCCCAAAGACATAGCCGCTCCATCTTTGAACAAATTCATTCGAATAACTGCTATCAAGAGACTCTATGTAAAGTGATAAAAAAGGGACGATCATTGTAATGCTGGCAGATACAAAAAAGTTCACAAACCACATGATGTACAAGTTTTTCTTCCTGTTTGTGATAAAGACCACCTTCTTTATTTATTTCGTGTTCCTTAATAATTATAAAGGAAAATAAAAGATCTTTCATCTGATGAATAGGTTGGGCATAGTGAATCTGCATTATTTTCACGAAAATGAAGTGATTTCAAAGTCCGTCTTAATATAATAGTAGCAGGATGGAAAACAGACGAGAAAGTGGGGTGAGACTGATGGAACAGAAGACGCTGCTTGTGGTCGATTTTGAATTTACGATGCCTGATGGGAAATATCATCCGCAAAATTTTTTCCCGGAAATCATTGAAGCCGGTGTCGTCAAAGCATCAAATGAAACGATCATAGACACATTCTCAAGCTATGTCAAACCGAAAAAGTTCCCGAAGCTGACAAAGCGCTGTAAATCGTTCCTTGGCATTACGCAGCAGGATGTAGAAAGCGGGATTTCTTTTGAGGCGTTTATCAAGAAGCTCGTGTCACTCGATGGGGGAGAAGACTGTGAGATTATCACATGGGGAAATATGGACATGAAGGTACTGAAGCAAAACTGTATGCTCAATCATATTGGTTTTCCTTTTAAGGGGAATCAAAGGGATCTGGCTTTTGAATATAAAACCTTTTTTGGGGATAGAACACTCACAGGACTTCGGAAAGCAGCTAAGGAGTACGGCAGTGAAGGAGCTGGTAAGCATCATAAAGCACTCGATGATGCCATGACCACTTATCAGCTGTTCACCCTTTTTGAAAAAGATCGATCCTATGTGGAAAATCCGCAAACAACCAAAATTGGTGAACTCATTGACTTCTCTCACTTTTTTGATTCGGCAGATTAGCGGGCGTCTTCTGGAAAATAATCTTTTTCAAGAGAAGAGAGGCACGCTCTTGATTTTTCAGCCCACTTGGAATCATCCGCACTGAGCCCTTTTTTCAATTTGTCTACGGCGTCTTTCAGTGATACTTGATAATTAGGTATGTCGCCATCATAAGGCTTGACCATATGATGAGGGATATTCGTCTGTTCCCTAAAGGCCAAAGCCCGTCTTTCCTGAAAAAAAGGTACGTCCGCTTCTTTTGGATGATGCAGGTCACCTTGAGTGGGGTGTGTTAAAACCGCTTTTACTTGAACGAGATAAGTAGATGGTTTAACGGCTGTCACTTCCCCAATGTAAACACCTGTTTTGTAAAAACCTTTCACGATTTGTCCAATCTGAATGTCTGTCATATGAAATTCCTCCATTTCCTTCGCATAAGAAGGTATTTCCTTTCTTTTAGCCAATATAGTGAAGTAAACGAGCAAAAGGGGGAAGAGCGAATCATGTCGTTCATCATATTCTTTCTACTGTATTTTCCTGAAGATAAAAGGGAGTATATCCCTGCGGCAATCACGACGGTGCTTTTCTTTGCTGCTGCATTTATTTGCTTTCGTTTGATCGTTCGTGCTTCTAAGAAGCAGGAGCAGATCGATGAAAAAAGGACAAAAAAAATGGATTGATCATTTTCTTCTTGTATCTTCAGGAAACTTCACGGTGACTGTTGTACCAGACTGCAATGAGCTTTTGAAACGAATGGTTCCATGATGATTTTCAATGATGGAAAATGTTACTGTCAGCCCAAGCCCTGTTCCTTTATTTTTCAATGTGTAATAGGGTTCACCAAGCTTTTTCATTTGGCTTTCTGACATGCCTACACCGTTATCAACGAAATAAAGGCAGATTCGATGATTTTCTTTTGAAGCAAACAGTTCGATTTTACCTTCGTGTTCGGGCGCTGCTTCGATTGCATTTTTGATTAAATTAATCATGACTTGTTTGATTTTCGTTTCATCACCTTGGATGTATAAGTCTGGTTCAATCGATTGATGAATCGTGACCGACTTAAAATTCGCATAGGATGTCATCAGCGACGCACACTCTTCAAGTAATTTAGATAAATTGAGAGACTCAATTTGATAATAATTTTGTTTCGCAATATCAAGATAGCTCGTAATAATATCCTGCGCACGGTCAAGTTCAGATAAAACGAGATTTTTATAATCTTTATTGGTTGACGGCTCTTTCGTATTGTCACTTGAAAAGAGCAGTTGGATAAATCCTCTCACCACCGTCAGTGGATTGCGGACTTCATGGGCGACACTTGCTGCAAGTTCACTCACAATCGTCAGTTTCTCTGATTGGACAAGCTGTGTTCTCATTTGCGCATTCTCTTTCACAAACTCAATGGAATAAATACTCAGCACAAGAAAGAATATGTAGTAAAGAGTTGAGAAAAATAATTCAAGCAGCTTTTGCTGCATAATGAATGCAGGGCTGTACTCTATTAAGCTGACCACAAGCAGTCCAATGTAAATAAACATCCCTTTTGATAACGCAATCAGGACTCCGTATAAAAGCTTTCTCTGCTTAGAATATTGGCGCCATTTCCGGTAAAGCAGGAAAGGGATGAAAAAGTAAATCGGTACAACAATCAATCCAACCCATAAAAAAGAGCCATACATCACGAACTTTACGGTTGAACTAACCAAGATAGCGACGATTCCGGCGGTATATCCTCCGTATAAAATAGCCAGTACAAGGGGAATCGATTGAAGCCCAGTCTGCAAATCTAAAATCGAACCAACTGGATACATAATACATAGTGCTGATGAAATGGATGCAAATATGGTGATGAGCAGTTTATTCGTTTTAGGGAAATGAGCAGGGGTCCGGCTTAGCCATAGTGCATGATATAAAAAGATTGGAAATAGAATAAAAGATACATGGAGCAGAAAATCCTTGAACATTTCCATTTAAATGCTCTCCTCGTAAATAATTGTAATTCCTCTCATTATATCATTTCATGTACAAAGTAGATATGATAATAGGAGGGTTTTTTTCTTTAAAAAGAACACCCGTTAGGATGTTCTTTTGATAGAAATGGTTTTATTCGGATGATTGAGTGAATGCTTGATGAAGGCGCTTCAGACCTTCTTTCACTGTTCCGGCAGGACAGCCTAGATTCATTCGAATAAAGCCGTCTCCTTCGTGCCCATATACGTTTCCGAGCTCTAGTATGACCTTGCCCTTTTTCAGCAGATTACGTTTCAATTCTGCTTGAGTGAGCTCATAATCACGAATATCCAGCCACAATAGATAAGAAGCATCTGGTTTCATATAACGCATGATCGGCAGATATTCATCAATATAATCCATTGCGATCTTCATATTATTTTCGAGATAAAGAACAAGTGAATCAAGCCACTCATCTCCGTGGCGATAGGCCGCCTCCATGGCAGGAATCGCAAAGGCATTCAGTTTAGACAATCCATTTCTTTGCACTACATTGGTGAAAAGGGTTCTTTTTTCTTCATCAGAAATGATAATGGCAGATGCCTGAAGACCAGCTAAATTAAATGTTTTACTCGGTGCAATACACGTTACTGTGATGTTAGCTATCTCATCAGAAAGGCTGGCAAAAGGCACATGCGGCTGCCCGTAAAGCATCAGATCGGAATGAATTTCATCTGACACGACGGTGACACCGTACTGTACACATAGATCTCCTACACGCTTTAATTCCTCTTTTGACCAAGCTCTCCCTGAAGGATTATGCGGATGACAAAGAAACATCAGCTTTGCTTCTGGCCTGCTTAATTTCTTCTCTAAATCATCAAAATCCATCATGTAACGGTTGTTTTCTATTTTTAAAGGGTTGGTTGAGACGATACGTCCGTTTCTTTCAATCATTTGATAGAAGGGCGTATACACCGGTGACTGAATGACCACTTCATCATTCGGAGCTGTAAAGGCTTGTACCGCAAAACTAAGTGCTGTCACGATACCTGGTGTGAAGGTGACGGCATCTGTTTTTATCGTCCAACCGTGTCTTCTTTTGACCCAGTCAGCTACTGCTTGCTGCGTATCCTGATCCTGAAATGCATAGCCGAATACGCCGTGATCTAATCGTTCTTTTAAAGCATCAAGCACGACTTGGGGCGCTTTAAAATCCATATCTGCTACCCACATTGGCAGCGCATCTGTTGTCAGGAACAAAGACTCTGCTTGATCCCATTTGACTGATTTTGAACCTTTACGTATGATCTGTTCGTCGAAATTCATGAAACCCACCTCTAGCCGTTTTTCAACCATTCTTGGTTGTGCTAAAATAAACATCACAAAATTTATTATAAGCGGTGATCCCCATGAAAGATAGTCAAGCTGTAGAAGAGATGATTCAAATCATTAAGGCATGGGACCCTTTTCAGTATGGAGAGGACTTTTACGAAACGGAGCCTGCTGACGTTATCAGTGCCTTATACGACGCAGAAGACCCGTTATCTTTCGCGAAAGACATTCAAGCCATTTACCATCACTCATTTGATCAGCTTCTTCCGATGGAAAGCTGCCAGCATATCGCAAATCAGCTTTTTATCATAAGAGAAAGTAGCTCCTGCTCGTTTTAAGACAGGCTGAAATGACCAATTTGATCAGACACAAAGACCGGATTTTCCTCAGGGATGAGGTGCCCGGTTTTTTTTAATGCGTGAAAGGTTGAATGCGGCAGATCTTTGTGCAGTCTTTCGCCAATTTGAATAGGAACGATCCGGTCTTCCTCCCCCCAAATCAGCAGGACAGGTGTCTCCATTTTCTTTAAGACATCTGACGCTAAATCGCCTTCCCTATGCCGAATCAAACGAAAAATACCTCTGAAAATTTGGTCATCTGAAAAAGGCTTTAAATATCCGTCTACCATCTCTTGATCAATAATCGAATGATCATGCACAACAGCGGTTAAATTTTTCATAATACCTTGCTTGAACAACTTTCTTTTTAAATAGAGATAAAAATAAGGAATATATGTGCTGTAAACAAGCGACTTTTTGGATTTATTCATATACCCTGAACTGCATAAAAGAACAGCTTTTTCAAATAGGTCGGGACGCTCAGAGGCAGCATATAAAGCAATTTGTCCCCCCATGGAATGCCCCACGAGGATCGCATGCTGAATCTGCAAATAACCAGCTAGTTCAATGATGATTTTTGCCATGTTGCGATAGCTGTAAATGAACGTATTTGATTTTTCGGACTGCCCGAATGGAGGCAGATCAATCGCAATTAAATTGAAGTCTTGTTTCAGAAGCGGGATGAGCTTTCGATAGCTGAAGGTAGATGAGAAAAGACCGTGAATCAAAATCAATGTCTTCTTACCTTCATTTGGATAGTGTTCGTAATAGATATCTAAACCGAATTTACTTTTCATATAGGATGGCTGTACAATGTCCACACTCATCAACTCCGATATTTGATACTCACTCTCTGTTAGGTGACTGTATTGTACCCTAAAAAGTGGATTTTAAGCTACGATTAGAATCTTTTCCCTGCTTAGCATAATGGGAAAAACGTGCTATAATGTTCAGAAGATTTTTTAAAACTAGCTTTTTACAATCAGAGGTGTGAAATCAATGAAACTAACCGAAAAAGAAACTGAAATATTAGAGATTTTAGATGAAAACAGCCGCGCCGATTTAAATACAATTGCAAAAATGGCAGGTGTGACATCAGAAGAAGCAGAAGCCATTATTCAAAAGCTCGAAGATCAAAAAGTCATTATTGATTATTCGACCATGATTGACTGGCGAAAAGTAGACGGACACGAAGGCGTTACAGCGATGATTGATGTGAAAGTGACCCCAAAAAGAGGCGTCGGTTTTGATGAAATTGCTGAACGCATTTACAGGTTCCAAGAAGTGGAGTCCGTGTATTTAATGTCAGGCGTGTATGATTTATCTGTTGTGATCAGAGGAAGATCCATGTCTGATATCGCCCGCTTCGTATCTGAAAAATTATCGACACTTGATTCTGTTGTTTCAACCACTACCCACTTTATTTTGAAAAGATATAAGCATGATGGGAAAGTCTTTGAAACAGGGGACGATGACAAAAGAATCGTGGTGTCTCCTTAAATGAAAAAGTCTTATTTATCTGAAACGGTACAAAGCATTCAGCCGTCAGGTATTCGGAAATTCTTTGATTTGGCAGCCACAATGGAAGGGGTTATCTCCCTCGGGGTCGGCGAACCGGATTTCGTGACAGCTTGGAATGTGAGAGAAGCCAGTATTATGTCTTTAGAGCAAGGACTGACCTCTTATACAGCAAATGCTGGGCTGCTCTCTTTGCGAAAAGAATTGAGTCATTATTTATATAAGCGGTTTCACATTGAGTACAGTCCTGAAGAAGAACTCATTATTACCGTTGGCGGTAGCCAGGCGCTTGATTTGGCCTTTCGCGCCATTTTAAACAACGGGGACGAAGTAATCATCCCAGAGCCTTGTTTCGTCGCATATGGGGCTCTGACGACACTTGCGGGCGGTGTACCGGTTTATTTAAGTACATCGGCTGAAAAAGATTTTAAAGCCGATTCTGCTGATCTTCGTACGAAGCTGACGCCGAAAACAAAAGCCATCTTGCTATGCTCTCCATCAAACCCAACAGGGTCTGTTTACTCGAAAGAAGAGCTTGAAGATATTGCTCAGTTTGCAAAGGAGCATGATCTTTTAATCATCACAGATGAGATTTATGCAGAGCTGACGTACGATGAAGCTTTTACGAGCGTAGCGGCGATTCAAGATATGAAGGAAAGAACGATTTTGATTTCAGGTTTTTCAAAAGGGTTCGCTATGACGGGGTGGCGCCTAGGATATGTGGCAGCACCGCCAGTCCTCCGTGATGCCATGCTGAAAATACATCAATATTCTATGATGTGTGCACCAGCTATGGCACAATATGCCGCAGAAGAAGCATTAAAAAATGGACTTGAAGATGTGGAGAAAATGAAGAAAAGCTACAGAAGACGCCGTAATTTGTTTGTCGGCTCTCTCAATGAACTTGGACTCACTTGCCACCAGCCAAACGGAGCGTTTTACGCTTTCCCGTCCATTAAAAGCACAGGCATGACGTCAGAACAATTTGCCGAGGAGCTGCTGCTTAGCGAGAAAGTAGCAGTTGTCCCTGGAAATGTATTCGGCCCAAGTGGTGAAGGGCATATTCGTTGTTCATATGCGTCATCACTCGATCACTTGCAGGAATCACTTTCAAGAATCCAGCGTTTTTTGCAGAATAGACAAGTGCAAGAAGAGGCACCTGCTATCTTAAAATAAAAAAAAGGCATCAATCCAACTGGACTCATGCCTCTCAAATTAGGGGGGAATACTAGAAAGCATTCTTGTTTTCAGGTATTCCCCCTTTTGAACGGATCTAAACCCAATTAAAAAATATTTTGCGTAAAAGAGCGTTCTGTGATATAGTTTTTAATTGCGTATAAACGAATATTAAAACATTTATTTAGGAGTTGTTATCATGGCGACAAAGTTTGAAGTAGGCAGTGTTTACACTGGTAAAGTAACAGGATTACAAGCGTATGGTGCGTTTGTTGCATTAGATGAAGAAACTCAAGGACTTGTGCACATTTCTGAAGTGACTCATGGTTTTGTAAAAGACATCAACGAGCACCTTTCAATTGGTGACGAAGTACAAGTAAAAGTTCTTTCTGTTGATGAAAATGCTGGTAAAATCAGCCTTTCTATCCGTGCGACACAAGATGCACCAGAAAGAAAAGAAAGCAAACCAAAGAAACAAAGACCACAGCAAGTGAAAGAAGAAGCTGCTGCACCACAAGGTTTCAATACACTGAAAGATAAACTTGAAGAGTGGATTGAGCAATCAAACCGTAAAGACCTTATCAAGAAATAAAAAAAGCACCGCTTCAAACGGTGCCTTAGGCTGCCTCGAATAGGCGGCCTTTTTTTATGTCTTTTTGTTAGCGAACCTCTGGATTCGGCTCGTCACGGCGGACAGCTTCTTCACTTGGCTTGAATAATAGACCAAGGTTAACAAGACCTGCAATTCCAACAAGACCATAAATAATACGTGATAATGCAGCACCTTGACCGCCAAAGATCGCTGCTACTAAGTCAAATTGAAAAAAGCCGATTAGTCCCCAGTTAATAGCACCGATAATCGTGAGCACGAGGGCAATACGTTGAATAGCACTCATCGTGATTCCTCCTTTCGCTACAGTATCAATACATTTATATTTTGCAGATTTTTAGCCAAACTATGCGTAAGAAAATGGATGAAAGCAAATTACTTTACTTTTGGAATGAAAGAAGCGCATAATGTAGCGCGAGGAGGAGATCACATGGATCGATTTACTTATTGGAACCCAACGAAATTAATCTTTGGAAAGGGAGAAGTATCAGCCCTTTCAGATGAACTAAAACACTACGGAAAAAACGTATTGCTTGTATATGGTGGAGGCAGCATTAAACGAAATGGCCTTTATGACCAAGTTGTCAGCATCTTAAAAGAATCAGGAGCTACAATCACTGAGCTTGCTGGTGTTGAGCCAAACCCGCGCTTAACAACGGTTAGAAAAGGGGTTGAGCTTTGCAAAGAGAACCAAATTGATTTTATTTTGGCAGTCGGCGGCGGTAGCGTCATTGACGCTACCAAAGCAATCGCAGCTGGTGCGAAATACGATGGAGATGCTTGGGATATCGTCACTCGTAAGCATGTCCCAATGGAAGCCATCCCATTTGGTACAGTATTAACACTTGCCGCGACAGGTTCTGAAATGAACTCTGGCTCCGTCATCACAAACTGGGAAACAAATGAGAAATACGGATGGGGCAGTCCAGCTGTCTTCCCTAAATTCTCTATTCTTGACCCAGTCAATACATTTACTGTGCCAAAAAACCACACGATTTATGGCATGGTTGACATGATGTCTCACGTGTTTGAACAATATTTCCATCACACGGAGAATACACCTTACCAAGATCGTATGTGTGAAGGACTTCTTCGTACGGTCATTGAAACAGCACCGAAGCTGATCAATGATTTGGAAAACTATGAGCTTCGTGAAACGATTTTATTCACAGGCACCATTGCACTGAATGGAATGCTTTCAATGGGTGCACGCGGAGACTGGGCATCTCACAATATTGAGCATGCGGTATCTGCGGTGTATGACATCCCTCATGCAGGCGGACTTGCGATCTTGTTCCCGAACTGGATGAAGCATGTCATTCAAGAAAACCCAGGTCGCTTCAAGCAATTAGCAGTGCGTGTATTCGATGTAGACCCTGCGGGTAAAACAGACGAAGAAGTTGGCTTAGAAGGAATCGAAAAACTTTCTGCTTTCTGGACAAGTCTAGGCGCACCAAACCGTTTAGCTGACTATGACATCAACGATGAGAAAATTGATCTGATTGCAGACCGTGCAATGGCACGTGGTGAATTTGGCCAATTTAAAAAGCTGAACAAAGAAGATGTTCTAGCTATTTTAAACGCTTCTTTATAATCGAACATGGAAAAGATAGCTGCTTTTAAGCAGTTATCTTTTTTGAGTTCTGCATGTACATATGTTACAGTAGTCTTTCATGTTTTTGGATATAAATGTTTTAAGGAGATGTAGAACAGATGGAGAACTTTATTTACTATAATCCAACGAAATTGATGTTTGGAAAAGGACAACTAGACGGACTAAAAAGCGAACTCGCTCGTTATGGAAAGCGAGTGCTTCTTGTATATGGTGGAGGCAGTATTAAGAAAAACGGTCTTTATGATAAGGTCATCAGCGCTTTAAATGAAGCAGAGGCTGACGTATTTGAACTGTCAGGAGTTGAACCGAATCCTCGTCTCACTACAGTGCAAAAAGGGATCGACATTTGCCAAAATGAGAACATTGATTTCTTATTAGCAGTTGGTGGGGGAAGTGTCATCGACTGTACAAAAGCCATTGCAGCTGGAGCTGAATATGACGGGAATGTTTGGGATATTATTTCAAAGAAAACGACCGCTCAAAAAGCACTGCCATTTGGCACAGTATTGACACTTGCAGCGACAGGCTCAGAAATGAACCCGGATTCTGTGATCACGAACTGGGAAACAAATGAAAAGTATGTGTGGGGCAGTTCAGTCACGCACCCTGCTTTTTCAATTTTAGATCCTGAGCACACATATTCTGTGCCAGAGAATCAAACGGTGTATGGCATGGTTGATATGATGAGCCATGTATTTGAACAATACTTCCATAATGTCAAAAACACGCCTCTACAAGATCGGATGTGTTTTGCTGTTCTTCAAACAGTCATCGAGACAGCACCAAAGCTACTTGAAGACTTACAAAACTATGAGCACCGTGAAACCATCCTTTATGCAGGAACAATTGCTTTAAATGGCACGCTGCAAATGGGCTATTTTGGCGACTGGGCATCACATACGATTGAGCATGCAGTATCAGCTGTTTATGACATTCCGCATGCAGGTGGACTTGCGATCCTCTTCCCAAACTGGATGCGTCATACACTTGATCATAATGTCGAACGTTTTAAAAACCTCATGTTGAACATGTTTGACATTGAGACAGAAGGAAAATCGGATCGTGACATCGCATTAGAAGGAATCGACAAGCTGTCAGCCTTCTGGACAAGCCTCGGTGCACCGAGTCGTTTAGCGGATTATGATATTGGTGAAGATCAACTGGACAAAATTGCTGACATCGCAGCAAAAGAAATGGAATATGGTGGTTTTGGTAACTTTATGAAACTTGGCCGTGATGACATTTTAGCGATTTTGAAAGCTTCTCTATAATTTGGATGGCCGCTTCTCTTCATGAGGAGCGGCTTTTTGCTGCATCAATGACGATCACTTGATTTCAATAGCTAGTTCCGCTAAAGTGAAAGGGACAGAACTAACGTAATGGAGGGCTTACAAGCGATGACACATATTCAATTTGACTACTCGAAAGCGTTACCTTTCTTTCAAGAACATGAGCTTACATATTTAAAAGATTTTGTGAAGGTAGCCCATCATAATATTCATGAACAAACGGGTACTGGCAGTGATTATTTAGGCTGGGTTGACTTACCGAAGCAATATGATCGCGAAGAATTTGCCCGCATTAAGAAAAGTGCAGAAAAGATTAAATCTGATTCTGATGTATTACTCGTTGTTGGAATTGGTGGTTCTTATCTTGGCGCACGTGCGGCCATTGAGTTTTTAAACCATTCTTTCTATAATAGTTTGCCAAAAGGCAAACGCAAAACACCACAAATCATCTTTATTGGAAACAACATCAGTTCTTCTTATTTAACAGATGTTATGGATCTGCTAGAAGATGCCGATTTCTCCATTAATGTGATTTCAAAATCTGGTACAACAACAGAGCCAGCCATTGCGTTCCGTATCTTTAAAAAGCTCCTTATCGAAAAATATGGTGCTGAAGAAGCGAAAAAACGCATCTATGCGACAACTGACAAGGCACGCGGGGCACTCAAAACCTTAGCAACTGAAGAAGGCTATGAATCATTTATCATCCCTGATGACGTCGGCGGACGCTATTCCGTCTTAACAGCAGTTGGTCTATTGCCAATCGCTGTAAGCGGTGCAGACATTGATCAAATGATGGAAGGTGCTGCGAAAGCAAGTGAAGACTTCGCTTCATCTGAGCTCTCAGAAAATGCGGCTTATCAATATGCGGTTGTCCGTAATGTTCTTTACAATAAAGGACGGACAATTGAAATGCTGATTAACTATGAGCCAGGCTTACAGTACTTTGCGGAGTGGTGGAAGCAGTTATTCGGCGAAAGTGAAGGGAAAGATGAAAAAGGAATCTATCCTTCATCTGCCAACTTCTCAACGGATCTTCATTCACTTGGTCAATATGTACAAGAAGGAAGAAGAGACTTGTTTGAAACCATCGTGAATGTAGACAAGCCACGACATGAACTTGTCATCGAAGCAGAAGAACAAGACCTTGATGGGTTAAACTATCTTGCAGGAAAAACGGTTGATTTCGTCAATAAAAAAGCATTTGAAGGCACAATGCTTGCTCATACGGATGGAAAAGTACCGAACCTGATTGTGACGATTCCTGAAATGGATGCTTATACATTCGGATATCTCGTGTACTTCTTCGAAAAAGCATGTGCGATGTCTGGGTATTTACTAGGCGTCAATCCATTCGACCAGCCTGGAGTAGAAGCGTATAAAGTGAACATGTTTGCTTTATTAGGAAAACCGGGCTTCGAAGAGAAAAAGGCAGAACTTGAGAGCCGTCTCAAACAATCATAAGAATAAAAGGCACATCTTGCATAAGGTGTGCCTTTTTTTATGTTCTCATGGTGTCAGTGCAAGCCTCCCTAAGCACTGTACATAGAATAATCAATGGAGGAGGTTGATGAAGCGATGAGAACAAATCATATTTATATCCATGATATTTCAGGGCAGGCCATCGTTAACTTTGGGAATGTTGGGCGGATTTGTCCAATGAGTGCTACGAAAGAAACATCAGGAGCGGGCAGTGCAAACGAGACAAATGCATCATCCAGCCAGGCCTTATTTGATGCTGCTTTTACAAACAATGTGCAAATCACGAAAGGCAAATGTATGAATTCCTCTCTTTAACGAACCCTATACAAAAAGGAGGGTTCTGTATGATTCATGTACCATCTAGGCTAACTGGTGAAAGCTTTTCACTGTACCATTTAGAAGAAAACATGAAGCCGCTCGGATATGTCATTAATGGGAATTGGGATTATGATCATGGATATTTTGATTATAAAATTGACAACCGTGACGGCTATACCTTTCTCAGAGTTCCGTTTACAGCCGAGAAAGGACAGCTGGATCAGCCAGGCGTTGTGGTGAAAATGGGACATCCATTTCTCTTAAAGCATGTCTATCAAGATAAATTAGATGACCATGCGATGGTTGGAAATGTCGGGGCATCTTTTAACCAATTCCAAGAACCAAAAGAGAAAGACGGAGATGTGTCAAAGGCTTATGCCGAAATTGGCTTTTCACTCGTCAAAGAATTAGAAGATGCACTGCTTTAAAAGCTGATCAGCTCATCCTCTGGATGAAGCTCATATCCAAAAGGAGGATTCATCATGGGTCCTTCTTTTTTTTGTACGCCTACAATGATGACATGGTGCTCTAGAAAGTGATGAAGTGCCGTTAAGAATGTCTCTCCAGCTAATGAAGCCGGTACTGGAATGATGGTGATCTGTTTATGGAGGGTCATGTTTCTTTTGATTTTTAACGCCATGAGCTGTTCTTTTAAAAGAAAATGCTCCACCATTAAATGATTCACGGCATCAGAAGTGTGGATGACTTGATTGGCTCCAGCCCGCTCAGCATTTTTCACATAGCGATCGGTTAAAATTTCAATTAAACAATATAACGAAGGATTTAATCCTTTTGCCGCAAGCAAGGTTAAGACACTCTGCATATCAGCCGTCACTTCATTTTCATGCTGGTCGGCGGTAATCATCAATGTATCAGCACTCATAATATTTGCTCTGCGAAGTGTGGCATCCTCTGTACCATGGCCTTTAATAAAATGAACATTCTCTAAAAGAGGTCCTTCCTTTAAGGAATCATCAATGAGTACAATCGGCATGGCGGGATCAATGGTTTGAAACGATTGAAGCAGTTTGTTCGTTTTCTCATTCCAGCCGACAATGATGAGATGTCCCTTCCCCTTGAAAGTCACCTTCCCCTCTACATAATGGTGCTGTTTGCTAAATACAGCGGCAGCAAGCGTGGCAAAATAAGCCGTTACAAAGCTTGCCCCGATCAGAATCAGCGCCATACCTGCGATTTGTCCGGGCATGGTTTGCGGCACAAAATCACCATAGCCTACCGTCGCGACTGTAATGAGAGCCCACCAGATCCCATCAAAGATCGTATGATACTGCTTTGGTTCAAGTATGACGATTAATTGTCCAAAAAAGAGAAGCAAGAAACAGATGATGATCGCAATGCGAACATAAAGAGGCCATCTTAGCCAGGTAATGAAGATACGGTTTGATTTCATCGAACTCGTCCTTTCAGGGAGACTGCTAATGTCAGTATGCCCGATTAGGAAACAATTTTTCATCATCGTCATGTATTGAAATAGAACCCATATCTTAAAATAAGAGAGAAGAAGGAGGGAATGCGAATGTCGTTTGTTCAAAAGACCGTACTTCTTTTTATCGGCGCACACTTTTTATCATCTGCGGTGATTTTACTCGTGTTTGATTTAAATGCGGTGAACCATTTCATGAATGATTTCTCGTGGCTTCGTTTTTTTCAAGACCTATATGGAACGGTGACATTTTATACAGCATGCATCGGAATGTTCTTCTTTTTCATTGGTGTAGTGATTCCCCTTAAAAAGACCTAGTGCTTTTTGCTGTACACGTTACATAAAAGTCATTAAAATTGTAAATAAATATATAAAATAAAAAGGAAGCTGATGAGCATGCTGTTTTTTTATTTTTTAACATTTGCCGCATTGGGATTGTCTTTTTGGGCACAATTTAAAGTAAAGAATAATTTTGAAAAGTATTCAAAGGTTGAAGCTGCCAGTATGAAAACAGGTGCTGAAACCGCTCGATATATTTTAGATCGCAACGGGTTATACGACGTACCCGTTGAACCGGTAAGAGGAACTTTGACTGATCATTACGACCCGACGCAGCGTGTGGTTCGTTTATCTGAACCAGTGTATTATGGCCATTCCATTTCGGCCATTTCAGTCGCATCACACGAGGTTGGACATGCCTTGCAGCATCAGGAATCCTATGGTGCGCTTGTCTTGAGACATAAGATCTTCCCTGTCGTGAACTTTGCATCTGGTGTTGCCCCGCTTCTTTTCCTAGGTGGATTATTGCTCGGCAGCCTTAACTTAATCGGGCTTGGGATCGTTTTGTTCTCAGCTGCTGTGTTCTTTCAGCTAGTGACATTGCCTGTTGAGTTTAACGCAAGTTCTCGTGCAAAGAATATCATTGTTTCAGAAGGAATCATTAGAAGCAGTGAAGAAAGAGGCGTGAACAAGGTGTTAAATGCTGCAGCTCTTACGTACGTAGCAGCGGCCCTTGTCTCCCTGTTTGAATTGCTCCGTTTTGTAATGATCTTCCTAAATGGCCGTAATGATTAATTGACGCCAGAGGAGGTGAGCCCTTACCCGTGTTAGGTAAGGGTTTTTTTGTATATTTTAAACGTATTTTTAGTCCTATTACTCATTGCTGCGACAGCATTTTTTGTTGTCACTGAATTTGCGATTGTGAAAATTAGAGGCTCAAAAATCAATCAGCTGATTGAAAGCGGTGATAAGAGAGCCATTCATGTTCAGAAACTGACAACCAACCTTGATGAATATTTATCTGCCTGTCAGCTTGGTATTACCATCACGGCATTAGGCTTAGGGTGGTTAGGGGAGCCGACAGTGGAACATTTCCTGCATCCGCTTTTTGAAAAGGCAGGGCTTCATTCCGCTTTGACAGACATCATATCGTTTATCATTGCCTTTGTGATCATTACGTTTTTGCATGTTGTCGTTGGGGAACTTGCTCCCAAAACGATTGCCATTCAAAAGGCAGAAGCCGTCAGTCTTGTGACGGCAAAACCTCTTATTTTTTTCTATAAAGTCATGTACCCGTTTATTAAAGCATTAAATGGGGCTGCACGAGGCATTGTGAAATTATTTGGTTTTCATTCTGTCAAAGAACATGAAGTGGCGATCAGTGAGGAAGAATTGCGTCTCATCCTTTCTGAAAGCTACGAAAAGGGCGAGATCAACCAATCTGAATACAAATATGTCAATAAAATATTTGAATTTGATAACCGAGTGGCGAGAGAGATCATGATCCCGCGCACAGAAATCTCTGCCATTGAAATTGAACAGAGCCTGGAAGACGTGACGCATTATATGCTGAACGAAAGGTATACACGTTATCCTGTCATTAAAGAAGACAAAGATCATGTCATTGGTGTGATCAATAGCAAAGACGTATTTAAAGCAAGTTTTCTCAATCAAGAGGTGTCCATTGAAGACTTAATGCGCCCTGTCATTCGTGTCATTGAAAGTACACCGGTTCAAGAACTGCTGATTTTGATGCAAAAGGAACGGATTCATATGTCGGTGCTTGTAGATGAATACGGCGGAACAGCAGGTCTCGTCACAGTTGAAGACATATTAGAAGAAATTGTGGGCGAGATTCGAGATGAATATGATCAAGATGAAACCCCGCATATTGTGAAAAAAGGTGACTTCCACTATGTCATGGATGGAAAAGCCTTGATCGATGAAGTAAATGATTTATTGGATTTAGCGATTGAAAATGATGATGTTGATACAATTGCCGGCTGGATGATGACGCATAAAATTGATTTTGACATTGGAGATATCATTGAAGCAGAAGGCTGTGAATTTAAAATTGTCGATGCAGAAGATCATCATATTCGAACCATAGAAGTAAAAAAGGTTCACTTTTCCTAAAAACCTCGGAGCTATTGACGAGGTTTTTTTGCTTGGTAAACTTTAGGTAAGAAGATTTGTTTCTGCCAACCGGCAGTGATTGGTTTCACATAAAAAGGGTATGGTTTTATAGACATGATCAAAAGGAGCAGAGAAATGAAAAAAATCAACGTACAAACAGACAAACACGATGACATGATAGACATTACCCATGAAGTTCAGCAATATGTCCGGGAAACTGGAATTCAAAACGGAACGGTTATGGTCTATTGTCCACATACGACGGCTGGAATCACCATTAATGAAAATGCCGACCCAGACGTCAAACGAGATATGCTGCGCCGGCTTGACGAAGTCTTTCCGTGGGAACATTCAAAAGATCGTCATATGGAAGGCAATACAGCAGCGCATATGAAAGCTAGTTATATGGGAGCATCTCAGCACGTTCTTGTCCATCATGGTGATCTTGTGCTTGGAACGTGGCAGGGAATCTATTTTTGTGAGTTTGACGGACCGAGACATCGTCACTTTTATGTACAGGTGTCATCTAACGAGTAAGGGCGGGGGAGAAGATGGGAGAATTCACAGCGTTACTTCAAATTGAACATGGCATCATTCAAGCACCAATGGCAGGAGGAGCGGTGACGCCGCAGCTTGTCGCCGCTGTTTCACAATATGGCGGTCTCGGTAGCTTAGCAAGTGGTTATGTACAGCCAGAAAAGATGAGGCAGCAAATCAGACAGGTCAAACAGCTGACATCTCGTCCATTTCAAGTGAATGTGTTTGTCCCTGAACCCATTTCAGAAACGAAAACAGAAGATGTATCATTTTGGACAGACCGGCTGCCTGTCATACAAGAAGCACAGATGATCCCTAGAGAAGAAGAATTATGGAAGGACTATGAACAAAAAATCAACATTCTTCAAGAAGAAGAAGTCCCAGCTGTGTCGTTTACATTTGCCTGTCCAAATGAACAAACAATTCATCATCTGAAACAAAAGGGGATCTTTCTCATTGGAACAGCTACAACAAAAAAAGAAGCACTGCTTTTAGAAGAAAAAGGAATGGATGCCATTGTTCTTCAAGGAAGCGAAGCAGGAGGGCACCGAGGCACCTTCTTACCTTCAAAGGGAGATGCTCTGCAGGGACTTTTCTGCCTGATCACTGATGTCAAGTCTGTCTGTCATATCCCATTGATCGCCGCTGGAGGGATCACAGACCGGACCACTATGAAAGCAGCACTAGCACTTGGAGCAGATGCGGTTCAAATAGGGACACGATTTTTAGCGAGTCAAGAAAGTGCTGCGGCAGATGTGTACAAAAAGGCGCTGTTACAGGCAGAAGGCAGTGAAACAGCGATGACACGGCTTTTCTCTGGAAAAAAAGCAAGAGGTATTGTCAATCAGTGGATGGAGGAAGAAAGACGAAATGAAGACCGGGTTCTTCCCTATCCCATACAGCACGTATGGACAACACCGATGCGAAAAGCGGCAGCTGCTGCAGGAAACCGAGAACAAATGGCTCTTTGGGCAGGTCAGGGGGTTGGCCGTATTCATTCCATTTTAACCGTTGAAGAAATCATGCATGAACTCACGCAGATATAATTTGATAATGGGTGGTGTGACAGGATGGAAATCTTAAAACATTCATATCGGAAAAAAGGACAAATTGAATTTCTATTTGATGATTTTCCGCACTCCCCTGCCGTCCTTACCCCCATTCGTCATTACTATTTCGTTCGTTATGTGAAATGGAATCAGCACGACCCTCCAGTCACAAGAAACGACCTAGAAGAAATGGAAATCCTAGCAAACAAAATGCTTGGCACGCTCCATGATTACCGCAAACGCAAGGCATACAAAGGCCCCTTGTCATAACCTATAGACAAGAGGCCTTTTTTAGCTGCCAAACATTTGCCTGAGATAAATAACATCCATCCTAGTAGTCTGCGGCAGTAAATAAGCGGACTGAACCGCCCCTGGCCGTCTTCTGGCATTTAATTTATCAATAATCTCTGCAGCTGTTAAGATCCCAAGCCCATGCCCATAATATTGATCTTCCCCTAAGTAAATCACATTTTCTCCGCGCCATTGAGACTGTTGATAGCTAAACTCTGGATTCTCGAAATATAGGCAATCCCCATAAATAAAATCATTTCCACGCTCTGTATAAATGGATAATGTATCATAGTGCCAGTCATACAGCGTTAAACTTCTAAGTCTTCGATTGAACTTCTCGTCTCCTACCGTTTGCAGGACTCCCATATAAAACACAATGACAATCGCTGTGGCACATTCAAAGGCATATTTTGAGCCATTTTCAAAGATGTCTTTAATCCCCGTAGATGGCTCGACTTGATAGCGCAGTTCTAACGCTCCGGCCTCTGATACACGCCAATAGGCGTCATTCGCACGGGATCTTTGAAAGATAGCAAATGAGGCACCGCTCTTGTTCAAATCTCTTGCCGCATTCATGATATTCGATCGTAAAGTCACCTCAAATAACAAATCAGATGCCTGCCTATAACGGAACGTATCATTTGAGGCTTGTAATTGCATCAAAATGATCCGCTTTTGTCCTTCTAGCTGAAACGATGCCAGCTGCTCATTTGTCACTGGCTGTCCTGAAAGGATAATCATATGAAAAGCGCCCCCTTTTGTATTAGCGTATGCGGGATGCTTGGGCAAGGAATCAATTTGTGAAAATAAACAAAAAGACATCCTTTTTATTTGAAAAACATGAAAATAATATGAAGCTGTCCGATATAAAACATAACGTTTAAAAGGAGGAAAAACATGAAAAGTATCATAAAATGGTTGAAAAAACCATCGATTTCTAAAAGGCTGATTATTTCATTCACACTTGTTCTCGTCTTGCCTATCATTACACTCAGTACGATTTCATATCAGATTGCCAAAGAAGAGTTAGATCATGAAATCATGTACGGAGCCAACGCAAGAGTCAATGAGCTGAATGACATGATCGAGCAAAAGCTTTTGAATAAGGAGAACGCAGTCAAACTGTTTACCGAAACATCCAGTGCTGCAGACTTTAAAAAGAAAAACCAGGACGAACTGTATGAGCATTTTGAGATATACAGTAAAATCAATGAAGATGATGTAGTTGGATTTTATGCAGCAAGTAAAAATCGTGACTTTATTCAGTTCCCTAAAGTGGACATGCCAAAAGGCTATGATCCAACAACTCGTGATTGGTATAAAGCGGCGATGCAGGACGAAAAAGGCGAACCTGTGGTCACCAATCCATACATCTCTGCCACAACAAACGGCATGGTTGTCACAATCGCTCAGCGTCTGAAGGACGGGTCGGGAGCCATTGGGATTGATATTGATGTTCAGGATATCGTCGATAAAATCAAAGATATTAAAATTGGACGAGAAGGATATCCAATTATTGCAAATAAAAACAAACAGATTGTAGCTCACCCAGAAGAAAAATCAGGCTCTGCAGTTACAGAAAATATTTCATCAATCCTTTACAGCGGCAAAGAAGGAACATCAACTTATGAGAATAAAGGAGAGCAAAAACGCCTCGTTTTTGTGACAAATGATTTAACAGGTTGGAAAATTGCTGGAACGATGTTTGTATCAGAAACAGAAGAAGCAGCACAGCCAGTTTGGAATTCTGCCATTATTCTTTTAATTTCTTCTTTTATCCTTGGCGGTATTGCGATCTTCTTTATCGTTCGCTCCATCACAATTGGACTTAGAAGGCTTGTTGATTTCTCAGAAAAGGTGAGTGAAGGGGATTTAACGGAAACCCTCGAAACCAAATCGAAGGATGAAATAGGAGACCTCACAAGAAGCTTTAGTAAGATGAGTGAATCTTTGCGTGAAGTTATTCGAGCGGTCCAGCAATCTGTCGACAATGTGGCTTCAGCTTCAGAAGAGCTGACTGCTAGTGCCAGCCAAACAAGTCAGGCGACAGAGCATATCACAATGTCGATTGAACAATTCTCAAATGGGAATGAAGCACAAAATGAGAAAGTCGAATCTAGCACGAATCAGCTTGTCGCAATGAATGAAGGATTACAAGGTATGTCACAAACTTCATCAGAAGTGACTGCTGTCTCCATTCAATCGACAGAAGCGGCTGGACAAGGCGGACGTATCGTTGAAAGCACAGCGAATCAAATGAAACATATCGACACATCTGTACAAGAAGCAGAACAAGTCATGAAAGAATTAGAATACAAGTCTAAAGATATTACGAGCATTTTAAATGTCATTAATGGCATCGCAGATCAAACGAATTTACTTGCACTCAATGCAGCCATTGAAGCAGCAAGAGCAGGTGAATCAGGGCGCGGCTTCTCTGTCGTAGCAGAGGAAGTCAGAAAACTAGCGGTCCAATCCGCAGATTCAGCGAAAGAAATTGAAAAGCTGATCCAAGAAATTGTGTTGGAAATTTCCAAATCTCAAGAGATGTTCAAAGCTGTTAACCGAGAAGTAAATGCAGGACTTGGGATGACAGAAGAAGCAAAAGAAAGCTTCCAAAACATCTATGAGGCGGCAGAAGGTATGTCGAAAAAGCTCACTCAATTAAATGATACAGCGGTTGACCTATCAAGCGGATCAAAACTTGTGTCACAAGCTATGCAGGAGATGCGTCAAGTTTCAAGAGAAAGTGCGGCGAACATTCAAGATATTGCGGCATCTGCTGAAGAACAATTGGCATCTATGGAAGAAATTTCGTCCTCTTCTGTCACACTTGCCAATATGGCTGAGGAGCTAAAAGAGCTGACAAGTCAATTTAAAATTGATTAAAAAACGATGAAAAAATATCCAGAATTGTCTGGGTATTTTTTTTATTTTTAAACGTCATTTCCAGCCCTCTAAAAATAAACCTTTCATCCGATAATAACTTTAGAGAAGTAAAGGGGGAAAGAGAAAATGGGAAAAATGATCCAATGGTTCAAAAAACCATCCATTTCTAAAAAATTAGTTATTGCCTTTTTGGTAGTCCTCATACTGCCAACTGTTGCACTGACCATTAGTGCGTTTTTCACATCAAAGACAGAATTAGACAAACAGATTATGGGCAGTGCGATGAGTCAGGTCAATGCATTTGATACCTTAATCGATGAGAATATTGGGAACAAGGCAGAGGCTGTGACCCTGTTTACAGATGATCTCAAGGCGTCTAATCTTCAAGAAAAAAATAGAAAAGCTACCATTAAAGAATTGCAGCAATACGGAAAAATTAATGAAAAAGATGTCTCAGCCATTTATGCAGGTTCAGAAAAGGGTTTGTTCATGCAATACCCAGTTCAAAAAATGCCTGAAGGCTATGATCCGAGAGAACGTCCGTGGTATCAAGAGGCCATGAGTGCTGATGGTAAACAAGTCATCACGAAGCCATACGTCGCAGCATCTACAGGTAAAATGGTCATCACCATTGCCCAAAAAACGAAAGATGGCTCAGGGGTAATTGGTCTTGATATGGAAATTGACAGCCTCATTCAAAAGCTAAAAGAAATTAAAATAGGTCAAAAAGGATATGCTTTCATCATGGAGAAGGATAAAACCGTGCTAGCAGATCCAACCCAAAAGCCAGGAAGCAAAGTCAATGAGAATTTGGCGAACATTATTTTTAAAAACAAACAAGGAAACGGCAGCTATACACTCAATGGAACAGATAAAAAGGTGGCGTATGTCACCAATGAACTAACCGGCTGGAAAATCGGCGGCACGATGCTCGTATCAGAAGTAGAGGATGCAGCTAAACCCGTTTTCAATACAGCCATTATTGTGTTCAGTGTGACACTGATCGTAGCAGGAACCCTCATCTTCTTTATTGTCCGCTCTATTTCAAGTAGATTATCCAATCTTGCCCGTTTCTCGAAAAAGGTCAGCGAAGGTGATTTACGTGATAAACTTCAGATTCAATCAGATGATGAAATAGGACAAGTTGGTAAAGGCTTTAATACGATGATTGACTCATTAAGATCCCTCATTGGTGCCGTCCAAACCTCCGTTGAAAATGTCGCTTCTTCATCAGAAGAACTGACCGCAAGCGCAGGACAAACAAGTAAAGCAACAGAGCATATTACATTAGCCATTGAACAATTCTCTACTGGTAACGAAAGCCAGAATGATAAAGTGGAATCAAGCTCAGAAGAGTTAGAAGAAATGAACAGAGGCCTTCAGCACATGAACGAGTCGGCTGAATCGATTACCGCTTCATCCATCAAATCAACAGAGATTGCAGGAGAAGGCGGACAGCTAGTGGAAAAAACCGCTTCTCAAATGAACGTGATTGATCAATCAGTGAAAAAAGCAGAGAATGTCATCAGTGCGCTGGAAAGCAAATCAAAAGATATTACCCAGATTCTTGGTGTCATTAATGGCATCGCAGATCAAACGAATTTACTTGCGCTGAATGCAGCGATTGAGGCAGCAAGAGCTGGCGAATCTGGTCGAGGCTTCTCCGTTGTAGCAGAAGAAGTAAGAAAACTTGCTGTTCAATCTGCCAACTCAGCGAAAGAAATTGAAAACTTAATCAAAGAAATCGTTCAAGATATTGATGTATCACAAGAAGTATTCACAGCAGTAAATCAAGAAGTTCAATCAGGCTTAAGCTTTACTGAACAAACGAAAGTCAGCTTCCACAATATTTTCGACATGACCAAAGAAATCTCAGATCAGCTCCAAACAATGAATCGAACAGTTGTCCAGTTGTCAAAAGGATCTGCGCATGTTTCTGAGGCTGTCCGTGAGATTGCAGACGTATCACGTGAAAGCTCCGCCAATATTCAAGACATTGCCGCTTCAGCTGAAGAACAGCTGGCATCAATGGAAGAGATCAGCTCATCCTCTGCCACCCTTTCTTCAATGGCAGAAGAATTACGTGATTTGATTAGCAAATTTAAAGTCGAATAAACCAAATGAAAAGAACCTCCAGCTAGGGGGTTCTTTTTTTGAAGTGAATAAATCGAAAGAAATAGGTAAATGTACTTATTTTGGTGGTTTTTTGAACATTACACCTTGAAAAATAATCCGCATTACCTAAGAATAGAGGGGGATGATCCCAAATCATAAACCAAAAGGAGTAGAGTCATGAAAAAAATCAACTTTTTTAAGCACTTTACGATGTCAAAGAAATTAATTACTGCATTCTTAGCGATTCTCCTAGTGCCCATTCTTGTGTTGGCCGCATTTTCCTATGAAGTGGCATCTAAGTCTCTCAATGATGAGATTATGTCTAGCGCTGCAAATGGTGTGAATCAATTAAATGAACTGATCAATAAAGATGTACAGCCTAAAATTGATATTGTTTCATATTTATCTAAATCGGTGAAAAAAAAGGAATTGGCTTCTAAAAATAAGGATTTACTTAAGGTGAAATTAGAGCAACTATCGGAAACAGACGACGATGTTGTAGAAGTATTTGTTGCAGATCAGAATGGTAAACTAACTGAATATTCAGAGATTCATAAAGGCAGTGCCAAAAGCGCAAAAAATGAACCATGGTTTCAACAATCAATGGGAGATGACAAACTCATCATTTCAGATCCTTTTACAGACAAGTCATCAGATGACCTGCTCATCACAATATCAGAACAGTTAGCAGATGGTTCTGGTGTTATCGGTATAAATGTACGATTGAACACAATTGTGAAAGATACAAACAGCATCAAAATTGGTCAAGAAGGTTATGCGTTTGTCGCTACCTCAGACCAACGTTACATTGCTCACAAAACGGAAAAGGCCGGGACGAAACTGACAGGCGATTTCATCGAAAAGATGTATCACAATAAAAAAGGCAGTTTCGAATATGAATTCAACGGACAGCCGAAGCAAATGTTTTATGACACAAATGAAGCGACAGGCTGGAAGCTTGCGGGAACAATGTATGTCAACGAAGTGAAGGAAGCCGCACAGCCAGTGCTTGACTTAACCATGATCATCCTGGCTGCTGCGATTGTCATCGGTGGAATCGCGATTTATTTTATTATTAAATCGATCCGAAAACCACTCATAGAGCTCTCTGAATCGGCTGAGAAAATCAGTCAGGGGGATCTCACCCAGCATATTGAGGTGCGTACACATGATGAAATCGGCAAGCTTGCACAGAGCTTTAACGATATGTCGGCAAAGCTGAAACAAGTCATTCAAGCTGTACAGAATTCAATTGAAAATGTGGCTGCCTCATCTGAAGAATTAACAGCTAGTGCAGGACAGACAGCCCAAGCGACTGAGCATATTACCTCATCTATTGAACAGTTCTCAAACAGCAATGAACATCAAAATGAGATGATCGAAAAAAGCTCTGTCCAGTTAAACGACATGGATCGAAGCTTATCACATATGGTCAACACGACTTCTCACATGATGGAATCATCTATTGAGTCTAGCAAAACCGCTCAGGCTGGTGGAGAGCTCGTTCAAAAAACAGCAGGTCAAATGCAAACGATTGAACAAGCAGTGAAAGAAGCAGAGCTTGTGATTGCAGGGCTAGAACAGAAATCTAAGGACATTACAAGCATTCTTGGAGTCATCAACGGCATTGCAGACCAGACGAATCTCCTTGCTTTAAATGCAGCGATAGAAGCAGCACGTGCAGGTGAGGCAGGAAGAGGCTTCTCTGTGGTTGCTGAAGAAGTTCGCAAGCTGGCAGAGCAATCAGGCAGCTCTTCAAAAGAAATTGAAAGCCTAACGAACGAAATTGTAGATGAAATTGAAAAGTCGCAGAAGATGTTTAGACAAGTAGCAGGTGAAGTTCAATCTGGATTAAACATTACAGATGAAACGAAAGTAAGTTTTGAGAAAATCACCCATAAGACATCAGAAATGACAGAACAAATGAAACAAATGAACGGGTCAGCCCAAGAACTTTCTCATGGCTCAAACGATATTTCACAAGCAGTCAATCAAATCAAAGAGCTTTCACGTGAAAGTTCCGCAGGGTTCCAAGATATTGCGGCTTCAGCAGAAGAACAACTGGCATCAATGGAAGAGATCAGCTCATCTTCCGCCACTTTATCTCAAATGGCAGAAGAACTGAGAGAGCTCATCAAACAATTTAAAATATAAGAGTCATAGAGGAACACCTGACGTTTTGACGTCAGGTGTTTCAGCGTGTAGACAAACCCTCGCATTCGGTGTCAGTCCTGCGTACTGGTGCTCACGAATTCAAATTCGCTCCGCGCCAGTACTCGTTCTTCCTAGGGCTGCAAAGGTTTTCTATCACGCTGAAAAGAACAAAGGGCTAAAATCAAATTCATTTTAGCCCTTTGTCAATAATCTGGAACACCTGACATTTTGACGTCAGGTGTTTTTCCATTCTATGTACATAATTTGGGTATTTTGGACTTACTTAGACTTTAATAAGTTAAAAAAGTAAAGAACCTAGTAGTACTTCCGATATATATACTATCTTACTAAAAGGAGTTTTCTTTTTTATGAATTTCATACAGTATTTCAAAAAACCATCTATATCAAAAAAGCTCGTTTTCTCTTTCTTATTTATTCTTTTATGCCCAATTATCGTATTGGCATTCTCTTCATATCATACGGCGAGCACCTCTTTAAATGATCAAATCATGCAAAGTGCAAAGGAAAATGTAGAACAGCTGGACAAAAACATTACGAAGGTTGTGAAAGTAAAAACAGACGCAGCCGATTTCTTTAGCAAATGGATTACGAAGAAAAAGCTGGGGCAAAAAGGAACGACTGATATTCAAGGGCGCTTTGAGCAATTCATGAGCATGAATGATGACACAGAAGGCATCTTTGTTGCTTCAAGTGATGGAAAAGTGTTCTCAAGATATCCAAATCAAAAAATGCCTGCTGATTATGTCGCAACTGAGCGGGATTGGTACAAAGATGGCTGGGCGAAAAACGGTGAGCTGTCAGTTTCCGCTCCATATCCAACCGCATCAACTGGTACACTTGTTGTGACGATTTCTAAAAAACTAGAGGATGGTTCTGGTGTTATTGCGATGAACCTGGACATTGCGAATCTAGTAAAAGAGTCTAATAGTATCAATATTGGTAAAGAAGGTCATGCTTTTATCGGAAGCCCAGATCGGACATACGTGGCACATCCAACGAAAAAAGCAGGAACAAAATTAACAGGTGATTGGGTAGACAAGCTTTATACACAAGACAAAGGTTCAATGAGTTATCTGTTTGAAGGGAAAGAAAAGCAAATGGAGTTCACAACAAACAAAGCGACTGGTTGGAAAATTGCCGGTACAATGTTTGTCAGTGAAGTAGAAGAAGCGGCGCAGCCAGTCTTCAACATGGCTGCCATTATATTAGCTGGTGCGCTCATCATTGGCGGTATTCTCATCTTCTTTATCATCCGTTCTATTACAAAACCACTTTCCATGCTTGTCTCCTCTTCTAAGAAGATTAGCGAAGGAGATTTAACAGAAAAAATTGATGTTAAATCAAAGGATGAAATTGGTCAGCTCGGTACAAGTTTTAATGAAATGAGTGAGTCACTCAGAGACGTCATCCAAGCTGTACAGACATCTGTTGAAAACGTGGCGTCATCGTCTGAAGAACTGACGGCAAGTGCAGGTCAAACGACAAAAGCAACCGAACATATTACATCATCCATTGAAACATTCTCGAATGGAAACGAAAATCAAAGTGAAATGGTGGAACAAAGTGCAGCCCACTTGAAACAAATGAACGAAGGGCTAAATGAAGTTGCACAAACATCTGATGTCATTACAGAATCATCGGTTCAATCAAAAACAGTCGCAGAAACAGGCGGACAGCTTGTTGAACAGACAGTTGGCCAAATGAAAACGATTGATCATTCAGTGAAAGAAGCTGAAAGTGTGATCAACGGATTAGAGCATAAATCAAAAGATATCACCAACATTTTAGGTGTCATTAACGGTATAGCAGATCAAACGAATTTACTGGCTCTGAATGCAGCCATTGAAGCAGCACGTGCGGGTGAGTCAGGCAGAGGCTTCTCGGTTGTAGCAGAAGAAGTCCGTAAACTGGCAGTTCAATCATCAGATTCTGCAAAAGAGATTGAAAAACTCGTCAAAGAAATTGTCTCTGAAATTGAAACGTCTCAAAATATGTTCAAATCTGTGAATGAAGAAGTAAAAAATGGTCTATCAATTACAGACCAAACAAAAGAAAGCTTCTCACAAATCAATCAGCAAACGGCAGAAATTGCGACAAGAATCAATGATATGAATACGACAGTTCGTGAGCTTTCAAAAGGATCTGAGCAAATTTCTAAAGCAGTGAATGAAATTGCAGATGTATCGAGAGAGAGTTCAGCAAGTATTCAAGATATCGCAGCATCAGCAGAAGAACAGCTTGCATCAATGGAAGAGATTAGTTCTTCTTCGACGACGCTTTCCCAAATGGCGGAAGAATTGCGTGACTTAATTAAAAAATTCAAGATCAGTGAATAATGGAAAGTGGTTCTCCTCAAGGGGAACCGCTTTTCTTTTTAAGAGATGATCTCGTACAATAGAGGAAATCCGAAGAAAAGGAGAGATGTTATGCGTTTATCAAATAAGAAGGTCATTGCGTTAGTCAGTGATGATTTTGAAGATTTAGAGCTATGGTATCCCGTTTTGCGATTAAGAGAAGAGGGGGCAACTGTCCATCTCGTAGGCGAAAAAGCAGATCATGAATATATCGGGAAGTACGGAGTGCCAGCTGTATCAGATGCAGACTTCTATTCCATTCAAGCAGATGATTATGATGCGGTTCTCGTTCCTGGGGGATGGGCGCCGGATAAACTGCGCCGATATCCAGAAGTATTAGACATCGTTCGTACGTTTGATGCAAAGGGCAAACCGATCGGACAAATCTGTCATGCCGGATGGGTGCTCATTTCAGCTGGTATCCTGAAAGGTAAAAAAGTAACGAGTACACCTGGTATTAAAGATGATATGACGAATGCTGGAGCAGAATGGTTTGATGAAGCCGTTGTGACAGATGGTCATATTGTATCTAGCAGACGCCCGCCGGACCTTCCGCCATATGTGAAAGCATTTGCCGATGTATTAGCGGCAAACTAGATTCACACGAACAAAAAAAGGGCTGTAAAACGCCCTTTGTTCATTCAATGCCTCATTACATTTGTCTGTCGGCTGGATAGATAATGCCCATTTGTCTTCTCGCCTCGTCCATGACGGACATGGTTTGAACGGATAAGGCAAATGTATTGATTGGAGACTGTCCCTTTTTTTGCTTGATGCATTGAATGAAGTGATCGATTTCATAATACATAGCAGGTTGATCATCTTTGAGAGAAATATCGGTTTGCTGTCCATTCCGATCATGGATGATGATACGAGAAGGGCGATGGAATTGATCAATCACCATTGTGGCATCCTCCCCTTGAATTTCAGCAGATACATGAGATGTTGAGATTTTTGAATGGAAAAGAAGTGCTTGATGTCCTTCATATTGTAAAAGTAATGAACCGCTCCCATCTACTCCAGAAGAAAGTGTATAGCCTCTCGCGGTGATTTGATGTGGCAGCCCGAATAAATAAATGATGGGAAAGACAAGATACACGCCGATGTCCATTAAGGAGCCATTGGATAATTCCGGCTTAAAAGCATTTGGAATCTCACCGTTTCGGTAGGCATCGTATCTTGAGGAATATTTACAGTAATGAGCGATCACTTGCCGAATGGGGCCTAGTTGATCAAGATGCTGTTTGATTTGAAGAAAATTCGGCAGAAATGTGGTCTTCATCGCTTCCATTAAGCACACCTGATATTTTTTCGCAGCAGCAATCATTTCTTCAGCCTCTTTCCGGTGAGAGGCCAATGGTTTTTCACATAATACATGTTTTTGATGCGCCATCATCAGCATCGCTTGCTCTTTGTGAAGGGCGTTTGGACTTGCGATATACACAGCATCAAACGCATCACTTGCCGCCATTTGTTGTAAATTAGTAAAGACGGTATCAATGCCATACTTGTCTGCAAATGCCTGTCCTTTTTCAGCAGACCGAGAATAGACGGCCGTACATGTAAAATCCGCCACTCCTTCACCAGCCTGTAAGAATCGATCTGTAATCCAATTCGTTCCGATGACAGCAAATCGAATCATCACATTCCCTCCTTCTGCTTTTCTCTGATTATACATGCTTTGAAAGCGTTTGTATGAAAGAATCTTCTTTTTTATTGAAAAGCGGATGAAACCTTTACCTTAGCTGATGCGTCTTACATAAAGAATATAAATGTACGAAAAGTGGATAGTTTCCTCCTTCATTCGGGTAATACTTGAGAAGGAGGGAGGAGGAAACGAACATGAAGCGCATCCTACATATAGGAAGTACATACGCATTCGCGCTTTTATTTATAGCAGCCGGTGTTTTTCATGTGATAGAGCCAAGCGGCTTTGCCCGCATGATGTCTGGATGGCCATTTCCCTATGGCATCATTTATGCCACCGCATGCTTGGAATGGCTGCTGGCCGTATTACTACTTCTTCCAAACGTAAGGATTGTGGCAGCAAAAATGATCGCTGTCTATCTGGTGCTCATTTTCCCTGCGAACCTATTTGCTGCGAGAGAAGGGATTCCATTTCCAGGGCAAGAGAGCACAGAACAAGCCTTGTTATGGATGAGGTTAATCGGACAACCGATTTTGATTGGATGGGCCATGTCCATTGCGAAACGTGAAAAAAAGCTAAAACAATGATCACAAAATGATGATCAAGTAGTGTACAATTTACTAATAAAATAGCCCGTGTTTGGAGGAAAGATATGAATTCTATGCAAATGTGGAGCAGTCGATTTAGAAAATTTTTTCTTGATAACAAGTTTGTTCTCTTTTTACTCATCCTGCTATTAATAGGGTTGAATATCCTTGTTTTCATGAAAGCATCTTTTATTTTCACACCGCTCATTGTACTCATCAAAACCATTGCCTTACCGATTATTTTAACGGGGGTTGTGTATTATTTATTAAATCCAATTGTGAATTTATTAGAGAGATTTAAGGTCAAACGGATCTTTTCGATTTTGCTTTTATATATCGTCATTATTGGGATCATTACAGTGACCATTGTATCTATTATTCCTTTTTTACAAGCACAAACGATGAGTCTGTTTCATAATCTGCCAAAATACGTTGATACGGTAGAAGAACAGATTAGACAATTAACTGGAAGCAACTTTATTAGTCAAGTGCAGAAAACGATGAACTTTAACGTCTCTGAATTGGTGAGTAAAGCGTCAAGTCAAGCGACGAAGATTTTGGAAAGTACTTTTACTGGAGTCGGCACTTTCTTAGGGGCGCTTACTGAAATTATCATCTCGATCGTGACGGTTCCGTTCATTCTGTTTTATCTATTAAAAGACGGCAAAAAACTGCCTGACTATTTCTTGAAATTTATCCCGAATAAGTTTAGAGACCATACTCATATCGTGCTTCACGAAATGAACCATCGTCTAAGTTCTTATATACGCGGGCAGATCATTGTCAGCTTCTGTATCGGTATTCTTCTTTTAATTGGCTATATGATTATTGGACTTGACTATGCGCTGCTGCTGGCGATTATTGCGGCATGTACAAGTGTAGTGCCATACCTTGGTCCAACCATTGCGATTACACCAGCGATTGTGATTGCGCTTGTGACATCACCAGTGATGCTTTTAAAACTCATCATTGTCTGGACAGTGGTTCAACTTATTGAAGGGAAATTCATTTCTCCTCAGGTCATGGGGAAAAACCTTCATATCCATCCGATTACGATTATTTTTGTTCTATTAACAGCAGGTAAATTGTTCAGCGTCGTCGGCATCATTGTTGCGATTCCGACGTATGCCGTTCTGAAAGTGATCACGACCCACCTGTTTGATTGGTTCAAAATGCGATCCAATTTGTATAAAGAAGAAAAGGTTTGATGTCATAATCTTTTTTAGAAAAAAATATAGTATCATAAAGACGAGCTTTCGAAAAAGAAAGCTTGTCTTTATGTGGACATAGATGTTTGCCTTCAAAAGATCAGAATTGAAAGGAAAGAAAATCATGAATCTATGGGATTTATTCGTGGCACTGGTTTTAGGAATTGTCGAGGGATTAACAGAGTATGCACCTGTCTCGTCTACAGGGCATATGATCATTGTTGATGATCTTTGGCTAAAATCAAAAGACATCATTACGCCAGAGGCTGCAAACACATTTAAAGTCGTGATTCAGTTAGGTTCTATTTTAGCTGTCATGATCGTGTTCAAAGATCGTATTTTGAACTTATTAGGCTTAAAGAAAAATATCACAGAAGAACAAAAACGCAGCGGACATAAGCTGACCATTGCTCAAATTGCTGTTGGACTCGTCCCAGCCGTCATTTTAGGATTCTTATTTGAAGATTATATTGATAAATATTTGTTTGATGTGAGAACGGTCGCTGTCGGTTTGATTTTAGGGGCTGTGCTGATGCTTGTCGCTGATTGGATCAATAAACGTAAAACAGAAACAAGCTCTGTGGATAATATGACGTACAGACAAGCGCTGTATATCGGGCTATTTCAATGTTTAGCACTATGGCCAGGCTTCTCGCGTTCAGGTTCTACAATAGCAGGTGGTGTTATTCTTGGACTGAATCACCGAGCGGCGGCTGACTTTACGTTTATTATGGCCATGCCGATTATGGCGGGAGCAAGCCTCTTAACACTTGTTAAAAATGCCGAATATTTAACAACAGACATGCTTCCATTCTTTATTGTGGGCTTTGTGAGTGCGTTTATTGTGGCTCTCTTTGTTGTTCGATTCTTCCTAAAACTGATTAATAAAATCAAACTTGTGCCTTTTGCGATCTACCGAATCATCCTAGGTCTGATTTTATTCATCATGTTTATGTAATGATGGAAAACTACTCTTTTAAAAGAGTAGTTTTTTTGTTGTTTTGCTCTTTTAAACAGTAAAAACAGCCTCTTAATTGGTAGAAAAAGAAGTTTTTTCTTAAATTAGTGTTTAAGTGACAAAGAAAAGGGTAGTACATAAACATACCAATTAAAGGAGGAGTTAGAAATAATGAGGAAAACAAGTAAATTTTTTGTTAGCTCTATGATTGCTACGTCAATGGTTGCTGTCCCTTTATCTCTTACGACTTTTGGTCAAAAGGCTGAAGCTGCTACGACAACAGGTGTCGATGGAAGTGTCTCGATTGATCCAGTAGCCATTGCCGATAAAATTGAACAAGCAGTAAAATCATCTCAAAATCGTGATGGATTTGTAAAAAATGCGGCATACAGTGCATTCTATGAAGCAGGTCAAAATTACAACGTAGTTGTTCAAAACTTAAGCCAAGATCATGATTTTAGCGGACTGAACAATGTTGTTTATTATGATAGTGTTGAATATGACGGCATTACGTTTGGTATTTGGGTATTTGAAGATGGTACGTTTGTCAACAATGGTGACGGGGGCTATATTAACTGGACTTTTGTTGGCAGCTTTGACCGCGAAGAAGGAAGCGGTACTGTCGATTTCCATAAAAGATTCTAATCTCAACGTCAAAAGTCTGCCGATTCATCGGCAGACTTTTTTTAAAGCGCACATTCTTCTATTTCAAAACCTAAATCTTCAATGATGTGATGATCGGTTTGAACTTGCTGTCCTTTTGTCGTTAAATAATCGCCTACAAAAATAGAGTTCGCTGCATATAATGCGAGAGGCTGAAGCGTTCGTAAATTAAACTCTCTTCCCCCAGATACTCGAATTTCCTTAGCCGGGTTGATAAATCGCATCAGTGCCAAAACCTTCAACGCTTTGATTGGATGTGTACGTTCTTGATGTTCAAGAGGCGTTCCTTCAATTGCATGGAGAAAGTTGACGGGAATCGAATCCGCATCAAGGGCTCTAAGCGCAAAAGCCATTTCGACAATTTGTTGATTGGTTTCGCCCATTCCAATAATAACCCCTGAACATGGTGACATCCCTGACTGTTTGACCTTCTCAATGGTCGATACGCGGTCATCATACGTATGGGTCGTTGTAATTTGAGCATGATGATCTTGATGTGTATTGAGATTATGATTATACCGATGAACACCCGCTTCCTTCAGCCGTTTCGCTTTTTCTTCATTTAATAACCCAAGGCATGCACACACCTTCAAAGGCATCGTCTCAGTAATTTCCTTTACTGCTGCGGTGACTTCATCTAATTCACGGTGCGAAGGTGCTCTCCCGCTTGCTACAATACAATAAGTCCCCGCTTTTCTTTTTAACGCCTCACGCGCACCGGCCACAATGGTTTTTTGGTCAAGCATTGTATATCTCTCAAGCAGAGCTGTTGAAATCACCGATTGTGAACAATACCCGCAGTTTTCAGGACAATATCCGCTTTTGGCGTTAAAGATCATATTTAATTTCACCTTTTTTTGAAAAAAATGAAATCTCACCTGATAAGCAGCATGCATAATAGGCAGCAACTCTGCGTCGTCTGCTTCAAGAATTTTTAGACCTTCTTCCATCGTAATTGGTTCATCATTGATGGCTTTCTTCACGATCGTTTCCCAAGACAAAGACGTTATTTTTCCCATCATAAGCCCCTCTCAATATGTAAACTTATTTTTATTAAAAGTTAACATAATAGATAGAGATTGGCAAGCACTGGTAAGCATCCTAAGTAAAAACACAAAAAACACAAAAAGGCGATGAACATATAGTCATCGCCTTTTCATATGAAAAAAATCGCTTAACGAACAGTAATATAGTTAATAACAAGCTCCCCTAGTGAATTATAGTAAGACACTGTAACAGAACCGCGTTGTACAGCACGGATCCATGTGAAGTTTGGAGCAGTTTGGTCTAATTGAATGGCATACGTTGCGCCTGAGACAGAAATTTGACTTGCTGGAAGTGAAACAGCGATTGAAGAACCTACAGTAAGTGTGCGGTTCACCGTAATCACTTTATTCATAATAGGAGCTTTTGCTATAACTGGTTCTTTAGGCTGTGCAGCTGCATGAGCACCTTCTGTTTGGAAGAACGTAAGAGCACCTAAAGCAGCTAAAGACAATGTACAAGCTTTCATTAATTTTTTCATCGGTAACACTCCTTTTTTTGGTATATACATATATTAATAATAATAGAATTATATGTCAATCAAAATAAGTGGAAAAATGAGTATTTTTGGTGAAAATTGTCACATATTATGTAGGGGAAGACGATTTTATCCCAAAAAACATGATTTTTTATTCATATGTCATTCTTTTTTAGGGGGAAAAAGAGACATAAAAAAAGCTGGGTATCTACCCAGCTATGTGATGCTTTATGAAAAGAGATCTTTTATTTGTCGTCTGTCTGTTTTGGCTGACGGCCTTTTTGTTTTTCTTTCTCTCTAATGTAGTTAATAAAGTCGATGGTTTGTCTTCGTGCTTCTTCAGAAAAATCGGAGGCAGCTTTAAACGCAATTTGCAAATCAGGATCATCTGCAAGATCGTCATCAGAGGCGTTTTTGTCTTTACCTGTGAGAAGATAATCTGTTGAGACCCCGTATAACTCGGCGATTTTCACAATCATTTCACCATCTGGCTTTCTCAATCCATACTCCCAGTTAGCATAGGTCGACATCGCCTTTAATCCGAGTTTTTTGGCAACGGTAGACTTACTCCATCCATGTTTCTCTCTTAATTCAGTTAGAATCTTTCCAGTCAAATTATCCATCGGAAACACCTTTTTTCATATTATGTGTAAATTTTATCATGAATTACACGGAAAAGATAAATAAATACACAAAAAGAATAAAAATATGATTGACTTACTCGTTTTGTGTATATTATCATAATGAATATAACTTACACATAATGAGTAAGAGGTGGAAACATGAAACTTGAAAATTTACGAGAAGAACGAATATTACAAGGAAAAACACAAACGTATATGGCGAAAAAACTTGGATATAAGTACACGAGTGGCTATGCAAATATAGAAATGGGCCGAACAAAGCCCAGCTTAGAAATAGCCAAGCATATTGCAGATTTGCTAAATATCGGTGTTCAAGAGCTTTTTTTTGGTCAAAAGTTACACAAAAAGAGTAATAGTCTTGAGGAAGACCGTTCTTAAAAAGGGGAGACAAACAGAATGAGTATCGAACATCCGATGGTGACACAAATGAATGATTTCGGCTATCCAAAACGTTACTGGCCATATGAAATGTCCCGAAATGGTTATCGATTAGAGGACGAGGACCGTGAGAAAGGATTTGATGATGATGAGACATCAGATGACATTTGATGCCCGAAAAGAAGCCCAGCATTGCCTAGTACAAGCTGGCGGCTGGATCACTTTTCATCAAAAAGAGCCGATTTTTGCTTTCCCCACGGCAAAAGAAAAACGCACATACATGACCCTCATGGCAGAAAAAGCCGTTGATGACAAGAAGAAGGAAAGGATGAATGCGACATGAATCGATTGAAGCAAATCATGGCATTCCTGAAATGTTTGCTCAATGCGGGTCAAAACGAACAAGACATTCGGCAGTGGGCGAAGGATGACGGGAGATCGTAGCATGGTCCTTCATTTTATCATTGAAAAAGAACATTTATGCACAAAAGAGACATTGATAAACAGAATTCAAACAGCCACAAAAGCGCAATGTACAAGCAAAATAAAAGGCGCATTATCACTCGACATTCGCTCATTTTACAATATGCCCATTGATCTAGCGAACAGCCAAGACACGCGTACATCTGCAGAAAAAGGCTTGATACGCCCGGTACACATCAGCATTCTTCAACCAAATTTGCAGTATATACAAGAAGCACTTCATGCCTTTACCGATAACGCCTCTTTACAGATTGTAGAATTAAGAGTTTCACAGTTTTATAGCATGCGTCCTCGAATGGAAATCATTTTAAATACGATGGGTGATGATATGAGATCCTCACCACCAAATAAGGAGACAAGCATATGAACGAGCCAAAACAACTCATGATTCAAGAAAACCAGACATTTGTCGGTGAAATGGAAAAAGGAAAGATTCAAGTCATTGTGTTAGATGGAAACGTAGGAACGGCTTATATGATGGATGTACCTGAGCATGGAAAAACGATTATTCAAACAGCAAAAGGGCATTTTGCAAGAGTCGATCATGAGATTGGTTTTAAAATCAGCTAGTCTGATGAACAAGAACAACTGAATAAGTCCAAGACGGAAAGCCTGCGGACACTGATCAAGACCCTATAAAAAGGGGCTGATTGGTGTCCGTTTTTTATTTTCTTAAAAAAGGGAGAGAGCACAGATGCAAGATTTACTGATCGAATATAAAAGAAGTTTAAAAGATGCCAGAAAACGATATGAACAATTGAAAGACAAAGAAGAGAAACAGATGTCAGAACAGGACAAACATGATCAAAAAATGATCGCCAGTATGGTCAGTGATTTAGAATACGTGGTGGAATGGCTTCAAATCGGGAGAGAGCCAGGCGCACGCAGAGGATTAGATAGACGGTCTGTGTATCAGCGCACCATTCTTGCCAATCCAGAAGTATTAGAGGCTTTATCACATGAATACACCCTCATTCAAGAGAAAGAAAGAGAGGTAAGTGAGCGGGACAAAAGGCGAATTGACGAAGCCTTATCCGTTTTGACAGATCGAGAGAAAGACGTATTTTTTATGCACACAACGCAGGGTCTGTCATTTAGCGAGATTGCGATCATGCTAGATGTAAAAAAAGGAACAGTCCAAAAACATATGGAAAGAGCTCGGACCAAAATGTCCAAAAAAGTACAAGAACGCCTATTCAAAACTGCTGAATAGGCGTTTTTTCTTTCATCACATCAATCTTCAAAAGCTTGTCTTACAGTTGCCACCTATAGTTAGAAAGACCAAACGAATGTTTGCTAGCCCGGCACAAATGATTCCTCTTCAGGGAATCATTCGAACTAAAAGGAGGCGGCAGGTGAATGTAAATGAAAGATAAACGGATAGAGGCTAAGCAGGATTATATGAAAGGGATGACGTACCAGCAGCTAGCGGATCATTACAACGTCTCCATCCATACCGTCAAATCATGGAAAAGACGATACGGCTGGCAAAGACAAAAAACACCGTCAAAGCAGGCGCACTCGATCTTTCATCAATTTCTTTCAGATGAAACGATTGAAATCATGGAAAAAATGGATGGGCGCACATCTCTTGATATCATCTGGGATCAAATTCAAATTCAATACGCAGCCATTATTCGAGCGCAGCGCATCATGCATGTAGCAGATCAAGATGACATGATCAAAGAACTGAAAAAGGCGACGTACTTGCCTTCTTCATTAGAGGAAGAAACAGGCGAAGGCATTCATCCAGAGCCAGAGATCACGGCAGAGGAATTTTCGTTTCAATTTTCATGGGATCGGCATGCCACTTTTTTAAATGCCCAATCTCGTGCAATGGGAGAGCTAAGACGACTGATTAAACAGTTTGAGGAGCTCGCTCATGCGAAAGATGAACGAAGATTAAAGCTGAAGCAAATTGAGCTAACAATCGAAAAAACAAAAAAAGCAGTTCGTGAGGAAAAAGAAGAAGATCTTCATATCATGATCAAAAGAAAAGAGGACGATTCATGACGCCGTTGATTGAAAAAGAAGTCAATCCTCACTTTGAACACTTTTTGTTCGATTGGAATCAAAAGTTTCAGTTTTTAGTAGGCGGTTATGGCTCCTCCAAAAGCTATCACATTGCTTTAAAGCTGATTTTAAAACTGCTTGAGGAAAAACGGACAGCACTTGTCATTCGAGAAGTGTATGATACGCACCGGGAGTCGACCTACTCTCTTTTACAAGAAATCGTCAGCGATCTTGGCATCGATCATCTAGTAAAGTGCCGCAGTTCACCGCTTGCTCTCACTTTTCGCAATGGGAGCAGCATTTTATTTAAAGGACTGGACAAGCCTGAGAAATTGAAGTCGATCAACAACATCTCAATGATTTGGATTGAGGAGTGTTCCGAGGTTTCTTATGAAGGGTTTAAAGAACTGCTTGGAAGGCTGAGACATCCGGTTTTACCTCTTTATATGATGTTATCGACGAATCCCGTTGGTCAGGATAATTGGACGTACAGACATTTCTTTCGAGATGAACAGCTGAAACGTTTTGTCCTTGATGACGAAACCTTATACAAACAGCGAACCATCGTGATAAAAGATACGTACTATCACCACTCAACAGCAGAAGACAATCTATTTCTTCCTAAAAGCTATGTCAAGCAGCTGGATGAGCTGAAAGAATACGATCCAGATCTTTATCGAATTGCAAGGAAGGGATACTTCGGTATCAATGGCACAAAAGTGTTTCCGCAATTTGAGGTCAGACAGCATGCTGACGTATTAGAAGCGATCGGGCAAATTGAAAGACCGCTGAAACGGGCGGGGATGGATTTTGGATTTGTCGAATCCTACAATGCGCTCATTCGGTTAGCTGTCGATCATGAAAAAAAGTACTTATATATTTATTGGGAATATTACGACCGCGGGAAAACGGATGATGAAACAGCTGTTGATCTGAAAGAATTTGTTGAATCAAAGGAACTCATTAAGGCAGACGCAGCAGAACCTAAAACGATTCACTATTTTCGGCAGCGCGGATTTCAAATGGTCGCTGCGCATAAGTTCCAAGGCTCACGTTTGCAATATACAAAGAAAATCAAACGATTTAAGAAAATCATTTGTTCTGATGCTTGCCCTTATACCATCTATGAACTTCAATCACTAACCTATAAGGCAGATAAGAACGGCCGCTTAGAGGAAGATGAATTTCAAATCGATCCACACACATTATCCGCCATTTGGTATGCGCTAGATGATTATGAGGTGACCGATTTGAAACAGACTGCTTCAGAGCGTGTCCGTCCAAACCGAGAGAGGAGGTCCATACAATGAAACAATTAAAAGCAACGATTATGAAGGCCAACATGTCTGATCATACAAAACAAATGTATGAGGATGAATTTTCATACGAAAAAGATGACATTGTCCCCCCGCCCTACCATATCAACGAATTAAAAAGCATGGCAGAATACTCAACGATTCTTCAGCAATGTATAGATGCGTATCGAACAAACATTTTAGGTTTTGGATTTGGGGTGGAATACGCCTTTGATTTTAATGCGGAAGATGTGAAACCGGTCAAAAAGAAGACAGCCGAGAAGGAATGGACAAGACTCGAAGAGTTTACGAAATACATGAACTATGATGAGTCTGCTGACGTGATTCTTGGTTATGTCCTAGAAGACCGGGAGAAAACAGGAAATGGCTTTTTAGAGGTGCTGCGGGATGGACAAGGAAAGCCGGCAGGAATCGAGTATTTGGATGCACTCCATATCCGCATTTGCAAGCTGAGTGAGCCAGTCGACGTCGAATTCCGCTACACAGAAAACGGCGAATTAAAGACGATGAATCGCAAGAAACGATTCCGAAAATATGTGCAGGTCATCAATGAGAAGAAAGTCTTTTTCAAGGAGTATGGAGATCCGCGCATATTAAATTATGAAACAGGCAAGTACGATGATGCTACACCAGAACCACTTCAAGCAACAGAAGTCATTCATTTTAAAATTGGCAGTGGGACGTATGGGATTCCCCGCTGGATTGGCAACATCGTCAATATGTATGGCGCACGAAAAGCAGAAGAGCTGAATTATCTTTATTTTAAGCAAGGAAGGCATGTACCTGGTGCCATCATTGTTGAAAACGGCATGCTGTCAGAGACTTCTTATCAGCAGCTACAAGATTATATGGATGATATTGAAGGGTCTGATCATGCGCATAAGTTTTTATTGCTTGAAGTAGAAGGGCTTCCGACAGAAAAAGGATTAACAGGTGAAGAAGATGTATCAAATGTCAAAGTGAACTTTAAATCCTTGGCGGAAATCCTGCAAGAGGATGCGCTCTTTTTAGAATACGATGAAAAGACGAGAAACAAAATCCGCTCCGCTTTTCGTCTGCCGCCTATTTACACAGGAGAGTCACAAGATTATAACAAGGCCACGGCAGATACCGCGCGAAAAACAACGGAGGAGCAAGTGTTTCAGCCAGAGCGGCATCTTATTACAGGGAAGCTCAATACTCTTTTTCTCCCGGATTTAGATATATGGCATGTCCGCTTTCTATTAAATGGTCCTGACTTTAGAGATCCATTAGAGATAGCAAAGGTTCTGACACCATTTATTCAGGCTGGGGCAGTATCGCCAAATGATTTACGAGATCTTGCGGGGCGTATTCTTGGTAAGACGTTAGAGGAATGGCCGGAAGAATTCTACCACCGACCTTTAGAAAGCCGCATAAAAACAGCTGATGGGCTGTCTCCATCCGAGTCAAACCAGCTGGAGAAATAGAAGGACGTGAGCTTTTTTGAAAGGGGGTGAACATATGCCAAGGGAATTAAAAAACGCAAAAATTACGCATGTTTCCTATGTGGACAAGGCCGCCAACCAAAAGAAATTTTTCTTGATGAAAGCAAAGAAAAAGCAGCCTGACTTTCAAAAAGAAGTCAGTGTCCTGACGAAGGCAGAGGATGCCCATCGCCTCGTATATGGCGTCGTGTATGAACCCAATACACCTGATGCACATCAAGACTTTATGTCGGCCAAAGAAATTGAAAGAGCAGCACACGGTTTTATGAAAGATGCCCGTCACATTGATAAACAGCATGATTTTCAAGACGGTGTTGGCGAAGTCGTCGAATCATACATTGCCCCAGCGGATTTTGAAGTAGGCGGGGAGCTGATTCAAAAAGGATCTTGGGTACTTGTGACAAAGGCATCACAAGATATTTGGGACCAAATTCAGCAAGGCCATATTACAGGCTACTCAATGGCTGGAACAGCAGACATCATCGCAATAGAGGAACACGATCAGCTCCTATCTCAAGAAACAAACGAGAGAGGGCTTTTTTCTTTGCTGAAAAATTTCTTTTTGAAAGAGGAAGGTGCAAATATGCCACAACAATTTTGGAGCGTTTTAGATCATCTGCTGGAAACGTTGCAGTCAAGTGATGGTGATGAGTCTAGCGTAAGAGCGGCACTTGAACAATTGATTCCAATTGTGCAGGATGTGTTGAAAACAAATGATGTCCTCCAAACGATTGGCGAAAGACCAGCATCCGTTCAAAAGCAAGATGCCGGATTAACGACTGATCAAGTACGCGAACTAGAAAAAGCAAAAATGGCCATCGACAACGTTTTACAACAAGCGGATAAACAAGGGACAGATCAAGCAGGTGAAGAAGAACCTGTACAAAAAGTGCTGGAGCAAGTGGTTGCGCCAATTCGTCATCAGCTCTCTTCCTTAGAGAAATCAGCAGGCAGAGAAAAAGCAGCGATTCAGGAAGTGCTTCAGCAACAGCTACTGCCTATTTCAGAGCGGATACACATGCTTGAAAAAGCGCGGGGCATTTCTAAACAAACAAATCACGATACACAAAATGATATGACAAAGCCCATATGGGATGGCTTACTATAAGCCTAAATAAGGAGGAAAAAGTGTGAGAAATCAAGAGTTGATTCGCAAGGCTGAAATGACACTTGCCAGCTTAAAAACAGGCGGTCTCATGAACGCAGCCCAATCCAACACATTCATTAGAATGATGCAAAATACACCAACCGTTTTAAATGATGCACGTATCATTCCAATGGAAAGTGATTCACAAAAAATCGAAAAAATCGGCTTCGGTCAGCGCATTTTACGCCCAGCAGAAGAAGGCAAAGCGCTGGATGCAAAAGACCGTGTTGTCCCAGCGACAAGCACTGTTCAGCTCAATGCAAAAGAAGTCATTGCTGAGATTCATATGACGTACGACAGCATTGAAAACAACATTGAAAAAGACGGGATTCAGCAGACCATTATGCAAATGCTGGCGGAACGAGCGGCAGTCGATATTGAAGAATTGATCGTCAACGGTGATACAACATCACAAGATCCATTTTTAGCTCAAATGGATGGCGTACGAAAACAGGCAGTTTCTCATATTGTCGATGCAAATGGAGCGGAAATTAGCCGTCAAATGTTCAAACAAGCCTACAAAGCGATGCCGTCAAAATATTTACGTGTACCTCAGGATTTCCGTTTTTATACATCCCCAAGTTTAGAGGTCGAGTGGAAAGACCAAGTAGCAAACCGTCAGACAGGTCTCGGAGATGCGGCGATTCAAGGCGGACTTTCTTCTGCATTCGGTGTTCCGGTCAAAGGTCTTGCCAATATGCAGCCATATGATGAAGAAGGAACAGACGTATCAGATATTTTACTGACACACCCGAAAAACATTATCGTAGGGTTTTCTCGCAATATTCGTATTGAAGTAGAAAAAGATATTCGCAGCCGTAAGTTTATCATTGTTCTGACAGCGAAGCTCGACAGCAAATTTGAGGAAGAGGATGCTGTAGCCAAAGTAATGAAAGTGAAAGAGTAGGTGACAGCAGGCTATGATCATTTCTGCTGAGGAACTACAAGCCTATTCTGTATTTGATCGCGTGAAAAATCGTTCTGTAGAGAGACTAGCGGCAGATATTATTGAAGCAGAAGCAGCGGTATTTCAAATGGTCGGGCACGATTTTACACATGAAAAATATCAGCCCATTCCTGAAAAAGCAAGGATCGCCTTATTAAAAATGGCCCAGTATTTTGCCATGCTGAATGATGACGAATCCATGATGAAAGGCTTGACTTCAGAAAAAATGGGTGATTATTCATATGCAAAGGCAGCGGACAAAGTGAAAGGCAGACCTTATGTGTATGCCCTTCTTGTTGATTATATTGAACCTTCATTAACTGGCGGCAGCGCCAATTTAAAGGTGAGATCATTATGAGCTATGATTCTCTATTAACGGATCGCTGTGATCTTTTTCACTTGGAGAATGAGGAGGCAGTCCGCGGCAAATTTGGTATACCAGCAGGGGATCTGCAAACGGATCTCACGTATCCTGATACACCAAGTATGAGAGATGTGGCTTGCTATGTTGTAGAAAAAAGCCAGTCACTCGTGCAAGAAGAACCGAATACAGTCATCTATCAGTCCTATCTCGTCCATTTCCCTTTAGCAAGCGACATTCGTTTGCATGACAAAATGGTGTGGAACGGCATCTCACTTAAGTTGCAGCAGCCAAAAAGAGTGAAAAATCATCACATGGAAGTGATGGCCGTCAGAAAGGAAAACCTATGAAAATTGATGGACTTGACCGGCTGCTATCCCAGCTCCAACAGGCAAATAGTGGCGGCTTAACGGCGCAATATCAAGAGTGGTTACAGGAAATGGGCTTACAGTTTTTAGACATCATTCAAGATGAAATCATCAAAGAAAAGGCTGTTGATACAGGCCGTCTCCTCAATTCCTTTCAAAAAGGTGACAAGGAGAATCACTTTCTCACTTCCCGAGGCGGGCTCACGCTAGAAGTAGGGACACAGCTTGATTATGCCTCTTACGTGAATGATGGACATGCCATTTCTTCAAATGGAGAACGAAGATGGGTGCCAGGCAGATGGGCCGGCAGCCGCTTTGAATATGATCCGAATGCCAGTACTGGCATGATGCTTTCATCTCAATGGATTGAAGGAAATGGGTACTGGGATCATGCCGTCATGCTCTATGAACAAATGTTTGAACACTCGCTGGATCGAAAGCTTCAAAGCTGGATCGATCGACATTTTGGGAGGTGATGGAATGAATCAAGAAGTCGGGGCAATCATGCATTATATATACACACACTTTCCTGTGAAAATGTATGATCGTCTTCTGCCAGAGCGTTTCCAAGTGCCATCTGTTTATGTGCCGCCAGTGACTGTCATTAGTGGTCCAGATACAGTGTCTACTTTTATGAAATCTTATTCGCTGCAAGTGAAAGTGTTTCATATGGATACAGAAAAAGCGCATGATGCGGCGGAAACAGTCGTTGATGCATTGCTTGCTGATCGTCAAATCATTCAGATGATTAGTGAAGATGGAGAGGTGCTTGATGATTATGTCCGCATAAAAAGAGTGGAAACAAGAATCATAGATCAAGGTGTAGCAGCGATTGTCCTGACGTGGGATAGCAGCTATTGGTACAACCGAGATAAACAGCCAAGCCTAGAAGATATCAATTTTTCAGATGGGGTGATCAAACGTGAGCAAGACTAAAAAAACACAGCTCGATCAAACAGCGGGCGAAGAAAAAGAATTTGGCTTTTCATTTGAAGCCTTAAAAGAGCACAGCAAGGATCTTTTTGGGGTAAAACCAGAAATCCTTGAAGGTGCTCTTTTTTATATCAAACATCAACCAATTACAAAAACAGAAGCAAAGAAGCACATCGATGCTTTTTTGTCCAAGGAGGTTTAAAGGATGAACGGAGGCACTTTTACACCAGGTACAGAGAAAAAGCGTCCTGGCATTTACTTTAATTTTAAAACAACAGCAGAGCAGCGAATTACTTTAGGCGAGCGAGGAACAGTTGCACTTCCTCTTGTCATGAGCTGGGGAGAACCAAAAACCTTTATTTCCGTTTCCGATATGGAAGACTTAAATAAAAAGGTCGGGCTCAACATTGATGATAAGTCACTTCTTCTTTTCCGTGAAGCGAAGAAAAAAGCGCAAACGGTCTTGCTTTACCGTCTAAACGAAGGAGAGCCAGCCAAAGCGGAAATCGCAGAAAACTTTGTGGTCACAGCCAATTATGGTGGTCAAAAAGGAAATGAGATCACCATTCAAGTGGCAGAAAATGTACTCGACAGCACAAAACGTGACGTCATCACCTATCTTGGAACAGATATTGTCGATAAACAGGTGGTCAAAGATGTCAAAGATCTTGTGAAAAACAAATACGTTCAATTTTCTGGTGAAGGCGAAGCGGTCATTACTGCTGGAGCGGCTTTAAGCGGCGGGAAAAACGGTGTGGCAAGTGTCGCAGATTATACAGCTTTCCTAGAAGCAGCTGAAACGGAATACTTTGATGTCATTGCACTACCAGTCGATAATAGTGAGCAATTAAAAGCAACATTCGCGTCATTTATTGAGCGTTTACGTGATAAGCAAGGACGTAAGGTGCAAGGCGTTGTGGCTAACTATGCAGCTGATCAAGAAGGAATCATCAATGTCACAAGCGGTGTTGTTTTAGAAGACGGAACAGAACTGACGCCTGCTCAAACAACAGCTTGGGTCGCAGGAGCAAGTGCAGGAGCGAATTTTAATCAGTCACTGACCTTTGTTGAATACGAAGGCGCAGTCGATACATTAGAGCGTCTTGATAATGATCAAGTAGAATACCGTTTATCACAAGGAGAGTTTCTTTTCACTTTCGATGCAAGAGACCGCACGGTGAGCGTTGAAAAAGATATTAACTCTTTGACAAGCTTCACGGTTGAAAAGAACCAGCAAATGGCGAAAAACAAAATCATCCGTGTGCTAGATGCAATCAACAATGATTTAACATTTGAACTGAAAAATTTGATTAAATTACGCAAAGCCAATGGCAATGACATTCCAGCATCAGACGATGGTGTGCAGCTTGTGAAAACACTGATTACACAGTATCTCACACAACTTCAAGATGGAAGCGGCATTACAGGCTTTAACTCAGAAACAGACATCGTCATTGGCCTCAATGAAGATCGTGATGGATTTATCATCGATTTAGCAGTACAGCCAGTAGACGCAGCAGAAAAATTCTATTTCAATGTGGAGGTGAAGTAAGATGGCTTTTAAAGCACAAAATACAATCTCAGGTAAAGAAGGTCGTCTTTTCTTAGAAGGTGAGGAGCTTGCCTTTATCAAAACGTTTGAAGCAAACGTGGAGAAAAATAAATCAGAAGTGAACGTAATGGGCCGCCGAATGACTGGCCATAAAACAACTGGGGCAAACGGAACAGGAACGGCAACATTCTATAAAGTTACGTCACGTTTCGTTCAACTCATGCTCAACTATGTGAAAAAAGGGGAAGATCCTTATTTCACTCTTCAAGCGGTAATTGATGATAAATCATCAGGCCGAGGCACAGAGCGTGTGACATTATTCGATGTCAACTTTGATTCAGCTAAAATTGCTGGACTAGATGTCGATTCAGAGGCACTTGAAGAAGAAGTTCCATTTACATTTGAAGACTTTGATCTGCCTGAAAAGCTGAAGAATTCTTTCTAAGAAATGTGGAGGAAATTAGCTAATTAATTAGCTAAATAAAAACCAAATATGCTATAATGCAAATGTAATGAAAAATGAATGCATTTGTAATGCACATTGCATTCAATGACACACAAAATGATGTTTACATGCAAAGCGATTTGCATACAATAAAAAGAAGCCAGGATGCGCTAACATCCCGGCAATGTACAATGAGGCCCTTCAAGGGGCTGGCTTATCAATTAGATAGTTTTAAGGATAGACTTTCCCTTTCACCTACCAAAGCTCAAGGGGGAGTCTATTTTTTGTTTATATACGTCAACAAAGCAAGGATAAACATCCCGAATAAAAGCATTAGGGAAATCGCTTGGAACGTTGACATGAGCATCACCCCCTTCCTATCGGGGATGAGCCAGACACCCTTGAGCAAGCCGTTCAATTGTACGAGTTATATTATACATGAAAAGATTGGAAAGCACATTCAAAAAATGGATGTGCTTTTTTACATTCAAAAAACAAACAAAAGGGAGTTTTTAAACATGAGCGAAAAACAAACATTTGATCTTTCATTTTTTATGCCAGGACAAACAGTAGAAGCGGAAGAGGTCAAAGTACCAATTTCTAAGCGTTTTGTTGATAAAAAAGGGAATGTCATTCCTTTTGTCTTCAAAGCGATTACCACGGAACGTATTGATGAACTGGAAAAAGAGAACACCACGTTCAAAAATGTCAAAGGCAGAGGCCGTGTGAAAGACTTAGACAGCCAGCGCTTCTACGCACGAATTGCCATTGAATCGACGATTTATCCAGATTTCCGCTCAAAGGAATTAAGAGAAGCCTACAGCACACAAGATCCAGTTGAAGTTGCAAAACGTGTTTTATCTGTCGGCGGTGAATACGCAAACTGGTTAAACAAGGCCATTGAAATCAATGGATTCGAAGACGAAATTGAAGATTTAGAAGACGCAGCAAAAAACTAATAAAAGATGGGGATAAGGAAGCGGTGTTTTTATATTACGCCATGCACGAGCTTCACTATTCCCCATCAGAACTCCTCGATTTATACGAAGCACCAAGACAATTTAAGGCATTCTTATTCGGACTCATCAGCTACAAACTCGACATGCTAGAAAAAGAAGCAAAGAAAGGAGGGAAATAAACTGGCGAAGCTCACTGCACGATTTGAATTAGAAGACAAAGTATCAAAGAAGCTATTGCGCATTCAAAAACGATTTCAAACGTTTGAGAAGCAGCTAAAGCCATTTAGAAAACCGGTGAAAATAAGCCTGGAAATGGATGAAAAGAAGCTAAGGAACCTTAATTTATCGATGAGAAGGTTTTCTGTATTATCCATGAAGCTAGATCAAGGAATCTATCGTGATCTCAAATCATTAACAAACCAGCTGAACATGATACCGAAACAGATGATCATATCGATTCAAGCAAAAGGACTAGATGTCATTAAATCCAGTATAGATCGCTTGAAACAATCACAAGCAAGTCCAATCCTGCTGACGTTCAAACTGAATGATCAGTTGTCAGGAAAAATGTCATCAATCAAAAAATCAATCCTTCAGCTCATGAACAGAACGTACTATATGAGATTAAACATGGTTGACCAAGCCACCGCTGCCATTCAACGAATCAAAAAGACACTCAAAAGCTTGACAATGGCTAAACATGAGATCAGAGTATCTGTTCAAGACAATGCAAAGAGTAAGTTGAAAAAACGAGATCAGGCAGAGTCAGTTGTGAAAGAACAAAATATAAAAAAAGAACCTGAGGCTGTTAGTCCGCCAGTTAAAACGGATGAACCTAAACAGGGTTGGCTCCAGAGCCTTGCTAATAAAGGATTAAGTGAAATTCAAAAATATGCAGGTGATGTTGCAGACAAGCTGAAAGAAAAATTAAGTCCTAGAAAGTTTTGGGACGAAAAGGCACTTCCTTGGGTTGAAAATAAAATGGAAGAGTACAAGCAAGATGTGATCGGAAGAATAAAAGAGAAGATTAAATTTAATCCTGAAAAAAAACTAGATGAATTGGTGACCAATGTATTTGATCGTCTCTTTGGTGCAGGTGATCAATCGAATGGAAGTAGCACTCCAGCGCCAACAACAGCGCCAACAACAGCGCCAACAACAGCGCCGACAACAGCGCCAACAACGGCACCAACAACGGCACCAACAACAGCACCAACAACGGCACCAACAACAGCACCAACATCCACACCATCAAATTCAGCTCCCAATAAGAAATCTAAGCCGCGAGGTGGTAAAGGTTTGTTTCGCAATAGTTGTTGTCCTTGTTGTGCAAGAGGTTTAAGCAGGGGAGGATCTACTAAAACCAAAAATAGAAATGGTCAATCACCAAGACAACCTAGAAATCCAAATGCCACAACAAGAACCGAAATGAATAGAAGACCTCCAAGTAAATTAGGGGATGCGTTGAAAAATATCGGTAAAGGGAGCGGCAAATTATTAAAGAAAGTACCTATTTTAGGCAGTGTACTTAGTGCAACAAATCTAATTGGTATGAAAAAAGAGAATGCTGGTGAAAAGATCGGTGCGACTGGAGGCGGCATCGCCGGAGGGATGGCAGGTGCAGCAGCAGGTGCAGCTATTGGAAGTATAGTACCAGGAGTAGGCACAGCCATCGGCGGCCTAGTAGGCGGCATCGCTGGCAGTATGGGCGGAGAATCTATCGGTGAAACAATTGGAAAATGGTTTGATGGCGGTGGATTTGAGAAGATTGGCCAAAAAGCCATTGAAATCAAAGATCAAATTGTTGAAGTGTGGTCTACAGTCGCAGACTGGTTTATCCAAAATGTGTGGACACCATTAAGCAGCACGGTTGGCACGGTAGCAACCACGATCTGGACAAGTCTAGTCAATGCCTGGACATGGATACAAGAAACATTCAGTGCAGTCGCAGGCTGGTTTATCGAAAACGTCTGGACACCACTAAGTGGTACAGTCGTTACAGTAGCAACCACGATTTGGACAAGTCTAGTCAATGCCTGGACATGGATACAAGAAACATTCAGTGCAGTTGCGGGCTGGTTTATCGAAAATGTCTGGACACCGCTAAGCGACACAGTCGTTACAGTAGCAACCACGATCTGGACAAGTCTAGTCAATGCCTGGACGTGGATACAAGAAACATTCAGTGCAGTAGCAGGCTGGTTTATTGAGAATGTGTGGACACCGCTAAGCAGCACAGTTGTTACAGTCGCTACTGGGATTTGGACAGCATTATCAAATGCGTGGAAAACCATTCAATCAATTTTTGGAGCAGTATCCTCTTGGTTTATGAACAATGTATGGAATCCGCTTGTAGAAACGGTTGGAACCATCAAAGATAGCATTGGGAAGAAGTTTGAAGAAGCGTATAAAGTGGTGACAGATATATGGGATGGATTATCTAAATGGTTTAAAGATAATATTCAGACACCGATCGTAAAAGTGGCAGGTGCCATAAGTGATGGTTTTTCTAAAGCATTTAACTGGGTTAAAAAGATTTTTGACAAAGCGGGCGATGGCATTAATTTTGTAGTAAAACATTTATTTGGAGATCCTGATAAAAAAGCCACAGGCGGCTATATCACCCAACCTACCTTATCATGGATTGGTGAAGCGGGTAACGAATTTGTCATTCCAACTCAAAATAACCGGGGCCGTGGGAAGATGTTGCTTGCACAAGCTGCTTCTCATCTTGGAATGTCTGTTGTGCCAAGCAGCAGCGGAGCAGCAAGTCCAGTTTCTAGCTCTCCAGCTCCAATATCGCCAAATGCTCCAGCAGCTCCAACTGCTTCTGCCGGTTCAATTGGTGGAACGGTTTCAATGAATGGAAACATCCAATCTGCCAGCATAGGTGAGCAATTTAATCATGATTTTGAACAAGGGCTGAATCAAAAGGTGGTTTCACTTGACCAATGGAAGCAAAAAAACATTCAGCAGCCATTTAATCAAATGACATCAGATTCAGGAAAGTACGGACAACAAACGGTATCGGCATTTGCTACTAGCCAGCAAATGACACCAACAGGAACTGACAGCTTTTTGCAAAGTCGTGTAAAAGCACCATACCAACAAGTGATGACAGCATCACCAACTTGGGGTTCTGGAACGGTTAGTGGCTTTGCAACAGGTCAAAATGCCACATCAATTGGCACAAGCCAATACGTAGACCAACACGTCAAACAACCATTCCTGCAGGCCAAACAAGAATCACCAGGATGGGGTTCAGGAATGATCGACGCCTTCAATAGCGGCATGCGTTCAAAAGCAAGTGAAGTCACACAAGCTGCCAAAGAAATGGCGAAGAAAGTGGAACAGGCGTTTAGAGAAGAACTAGACATTCATTCTCCTTCGCGTGTCATGATGAGTCTAGGGAAATTCGCATCGATCGGTGTCGTCAAAGGGCTCGATTCAGTTGATGTGAAAAAGTTTGCTGAAAATCAAGCGGGTTCATTAATCGGAGCGTTCAGCGGTATGGGTGCTTCAGGTCTTAGTGTTCAGCAGTGGCTCATGGCAGCTCTGATGGCGACTGGTACATCGATGAGCTGGCTTCCAGGTCTTATGACAATCGCTCAGCACGAATCAAATGGTAACCCGAAAGCCATCAACTTGTGGGATTCCAACGCCAAGAAGGGAACGCCTTCTAAAGGGTTAATGCAAACCATTGGACCGACCTTCCATTCCAATAAAGGAAAGGGCATGAATGATATTTGGAACCCAATTCATAATGCCGTAGCAGCCATTAACTACATTAAGGGCAGATATGGAACAGTCTTCAATACACCGGGATTACGGAGTATGAGAAGAGGCGGTCCTTATAAAGGCTACGCCAATGGCGGTCTGATTACTCAGGAGCAGGTAGCTAGAGTCGGTGAAGGAAACAAACGCGAATGGATTATTCCAGAAGAAAGAGGCATTCGCGGGAGATATTTATTGACGCAGGCAGCAAAGGCACTTGGGATGCAAGTCTATGATCCATCAAATGCATCTGCTCCTTTACCAGAATCACAGATGCAGCAAGTCACCTCAGCACAGCCAGCTGGGAATGCAACAACGTCAGGCAATAAACAAATCACCATCCAGTTCAATGGTGATCAGCATTTCCATAATGGACAGGATCAGCAATCGCTGGTCGAAAAAATTAGACAAATGCTTGTAGACGAATTGGAAGTAGAGCTTCAGACAGGAACGAAAGGGGTCGTGATCGATGGGTAAATCAGTGTATCAATTGTGGATTTCCCAAGGCAAGGAGAAGTTGCGATTCCCTGTGCTTCCATCCGAACTTGAGATCACAAATAATGTACAAAATGAAACAGTGAAGGTCTCCTCCTTTGGAGAACTGACTTTTATTGATGTACCATCGGCTAAACAAGTATCATTCACCTCATTATTTCCTAAGAAATATTCGCCAATTGCTGAATATAAAAGCATTCCATCACCAGAGAATGCAATAGCGAAAATTGAACGAATGATGCGTTCAAAGAAGTCTGTGCGACTGATTGTGACAGGGACTAAAATCAATATGACGTGCAGCATTGAGAGCTTCACTCACAAGGAAGGGTCTTATGACATAGGTGATCATGAATTTACGATCGAGTTAAAGGAATATAAAACCGCATCGCCTAGGAAAATCAAACGAAAGAAAAAAGCGAAACAAACCAAAAAGAAAAGACCCTCAAAAACACCACCAAAATTGTACACTGTCAAAAAAGGAGATACTCTTTGGGCCATTTCAGGCCGTTTTTATGGCGATAGTACAAAATGGCGGCGTATTTGGAATGCCAATAAAGCAGCGATGATCAAACGAAGTAAACTCAATATTAAACAGCCGGGATATTGGATTTTTCCAGGGCAAAAATTGAAAATACCACAATAGGGGGGCTGACATTGATTGAGCTTTTTGCCATCAGAAGCGGCACGATGTATGAGCTTGTCACAGAGAGTGTGACACTTCAGGGGCAAAGGTATCAGGCCCCTCGCTCTATTCAGGCGAATATTATCACAAAGCAAGGCAGTCAAACATATTACCGTGTCTCAGAAGGAGACACGGTTCTTTTTAAATGGAAAGGAAAAGAGCTGTTCAGAGGCATCGTGTTTTCTAGGACGCCTGTTGAAGGAAAGCTGACCTTTACCGCATACGATATGCTCCAATATTTAGTGAAAAACCAAGATGTATATGTTTTTTCAAATCAACGGGCAGATCAAATTTTGAGGCGGATCGGGGCAGACTTTCAAATTCCTATGACATCCATCGCAAATACAGGACATATCATGAAGTCTCTCGTTTTTAAAAATGACACGAGTTTATATGACATCATTTTAAAAGCATTGAAGGAAACGAAGCGGCAAACCGGTAGAAATTATCAAATTTATTCTGCTAAAGGCAAGATGGGGCTGAGAGCTTGGCCCGATCCAGAGGACGTGTGGGTCATTGAATCAGGCGTCAACCTCATCGGTTATCAGTACAGCACCTCCATTGAAGAGACAGCAACACGTGTGAAGATGCGCACGTCTGTAGACGAACAGGGGAAGAATAAGAAAAAAGGTAGCAAATCAGATATTGTGGTGATCGAACAGGACAAAGCGGGTCAGAGTCAGTACGGCATTTTACAGCATGTGGAGACGGTCACAGGTCAAATCAACCAGCCGCAGCTTCAAAAAAGAGCGAAAGTACGCCTAGCTGAAAAAAAAGGCGTCAAACAAGAAGTGAAAAGCATACAAGCACTCGGAATCCCTGAACTGCAAAGCGGTCTGCCAATCTATTTGAAAATCCCTGAAATCAACATCAAAAAAACCTACTGGATCGATCAAGACAAGCATGAATTCAATGGAGTGAAGCACACCATGACAATTGACGTCGTTGAGAAAAATTCCATGCCAAAGGGTGATCAAGCATGAGATTAAGTGAAGCAATTAAACGACTCGCTGTCAATGCAGTAGATGCAGCTTCTCCAATTGATCTGGTGATTGGAGAGGTCACAATGGCTTCGCCTCTTCACATCCGATTAAATGAAAATAGTAAGCTGATCATTCCAGAAGAACTGCTTATTTGGCCTAAACGCTTAAATAAGGGTGAGGATGATGAGTTGAAAAGGGGAGACAGCATTATGGTACTCGCAATGGCAGGAGGGCAGTCCTTTTACATCATCGACAAATTGTAAGGGAGGTGATGAACGTGGCACTTTCACCAGAGGAAGAAATCGAGGAAACAGAGGAAGATGAAGAGGTAGAAACCTCGACGACGTATCGCATAGATTTTGAAAATGGCAGGCTGACAAATGAAGCCATTACAGGCATTGAATCGATCCGTCAATTTATTTATATGACATTGCGAACAGAGCGCTATGCACATCCCATTTACAGTCACGATATTGGCACTGAAATTCAGGAGCTATTGACTGATACTGAAGCAACTGATGAATACAAAGAAATGGAGATTCCAAGATTGCTTGAAGAAGCATTGGTCGTTGATGAGCGGATTGATCATATTGAAGAGATAGAGGTCACGAAGCAAAATGATGCCTTTCAAGTCAAACTAACCATTGTCACAGATGAAGGCACATTAGAAATAGAGGAGGTGATGGAGGGAGATGTTTGAGGAGCAAACGTATGAGGCGTTGATGGAAAGAATGCTGGACAGGCTGCCAGATGACATAGATAAAAGAGAAAACAGCGTCATTTGGAATGCCTTGGCACCTGCTGCTGCTGAACTCGCTCAGTCGTATATTTGGCTTGATCAAGTGTTTGAGCTTGTCTTTGCTGATACAGCACAGGGGGAATTTTTAGATCGACGAGCAGCAGAAGTAGGGATTGAACGAAAGCCAGCCACCACAGCGGTGTGGTCCGTAACCATTCAACCAGAGAACGTAAACATTCCAGCAGGATCAAGATTCTTTATTGAAGATGTTTATTTTCAATTTTCAAAGGACGGTACACTAGAATGCGAGACAACAGGTACAGCCGGCAATGGGCAATTAACAGGTCAGCCGCTGCTATCGCTTGATACAATTCCGGGTCTAGAGTCGATGATCATGAAGGAATTGGTGATACCAGGGCAAGAGGAAGAAGATGATGCGTCATTATACGATCGGTATTTAATACGCGCAAGGCGAGAGGCTGTCAGTGCCAACAGAGCACATTACAAAAAGTGGGCCGAGGAAGTGGTTGGTGTCGGCAGAGCGAAAGTGTTCCCGCTATGGAATGGAGAGGGAACGGTCAAAATTGTCATCACAGATGGCAATCTAGATGTAGCCTCTGAGCTTCTTGTCAAAAGGGTCCAGGAGTATATTGACCCTGTACCGGGAGAAGGAGAAGGGCAAGCTCCTATTGGTTCAAAAGCAACCGTGGAAAGTGCCAAGTGGCTGGATATTGACATAGAAGTGTCCGTCGAACTTCAGATGGACTGGACACTTGAAGGAGCGCAAAAAGAAATAGAAGAAAAGGTCAAAGCACTGTTAAAATCAATCGCATTTGAAAAAAGTACGATTCGAATGTCCGCCTTAAATGATATTTTGTACCATTCAGAGAGCGTGTCCGATTATGCAAACGTCTTATTGAATGGGGAGTCAAAAAACTTAGTATTACAGGACATTGAGATACCACGTCTGAGGCAGGTGAAGGTTATTGAGCAAACTTGATGAAATGAAAAACTACTTGCCGCCATATTTCACAGAGATTTATGATGTGGATCATTTACTAAAAACGGAGGCGCCAGAGTTTGAACAATTGGACGAATCCATTTTTGATGTAACGGATCAGTTCTTCCCTTTAACAGCGACGTGGGGATTGAATCGGTGGGAGAGAATGCTCAAGGTGCAGCGAGAGTCAGATGATTCGATTGAGCTGCGCAGGGCACGATTACTCAATATGATGTCGAACATTCCACCAATTACGTATCTGTCATTAGAGAAATCTGTGAATCGATTTCTTAAAAATCCGAGTGCAATCATCCGTCTTACAATCAACCGTTATCATTTTGCATTGCGTGTCAACCTAGATGACCTGCAAAACACAAGATATATCGTCGAAATACTCGAAACGTTAAAGCCAGCACATTTGGCGTATACGTTCACCGCCATTCATCATACAGATGTTCATGAAACAAATGATCATCACCAGCGGCTCACACTGCGAAGCAGAGTGGGCTTTTTCGATCATATTCCAATTTTACTCAATGGTGAATTCGTATTAAATGGAACGTTCTATCTCAGCGGGATACGAGGTACTACGGAGGTCCCAGCTCGTTTTCGGCATTCATTAAAGATGAGAATGCCGCTTCAACAAGAGAAAGAAACAGCATATCGTATGAATTATGTCATGACTGGAGCATCGCATGAAACGAAGCAAGCAGCTACGCTGACTTTGCGCGCAAAGAACCAGCTTTCACATCAAACGAAAAAGAGGATGACGTTCCGCTTACCAGTACATGTTCAAAATGAACAAGGCGGCAGTTTACTGATCAAGGAGCATTATTGGATTCTCGATGGATCCATTCCGCTTGATGGATCAAAAATGCTAGCAGCAACTTCTAAAAAAATAGACCTATAAGGAGGATCACAATGGCTGATCAATTAACCGTAACCACACTATATGCACGTCAACAAATGGCAAAGGCACGAGCAGAAGGAACAAAACTCACAAAAGTCGTCAAAATGGCGTTCGGAAGTGGAGGAACAAAGGATGGAAAACCAATCTCTCTTGACGGAACCGAACAAGCACTCAAAAAAGAACTGATTCAAAAAAATATTGACTCGTTTACCTTCATGGAACCGGCAAAAATCCGCTACACCTGCACCATCGCTGAAGGAGAACTCGCAGGCGAAGTCATCAATGAACTAGCCCTTGTCGACGAAGCGGGCAAATTCACCGCCATCCGAACCATGACAGACAAACAAAAAGACGGCGACATCGAATTTGTTTTTGAGATTGATGATATTTATTAAGGGAGGGAGTCAAAAATGGACTTGAAAACACCAAAAACATTTGAAACTAGTGATAAAGCTCATGCAAACCTATTTAATGAAATGGTTGAAGTCTTACTTGAAAACGACCATGGGCTGTTAGAACAGTTCACTAGTCATAAAAATGATACGATTCAACATGTAACTGGATTGGAGAAACAAAAATGGAATGATTCTCAAAGTTATAAAATAACTGCAGACAATGGGACACATTTAATCAGCATTCCAGCTTCTGGTAAGATCTATGATGCTATTAAAGATAAAGGAACATGTACATTTTACGCTCCTCGTGGAATAGAAGATAGTCCAACAACGAATGCTTTAAGAGGCATTCAAACGGTAGGGCAAGCGAATGCAGGAACAGGATTTGCGATCGATACAATGGGAAATGCTTATACATTTCTATATGGGTCCAGTGATCTTTCTATTAGTTGGACGCCTCTGCCAAATATGTCCGATCAAAATAAATGGAATGATAGTCAGTTAATTAAAATTACTAATGACACGGGTGGCGTACGTGTATCTGTGGGAGCGACAGAAAATTTATTAGATAAATTAACTGAAACAGGAAAAACATTTGGTACATTTTATTCACCTGCTGGTGTACAAGACAACCCCTCAGCTTTGGCTTCAAGAGGTTTTTATCATTTTACTTCATCCGACAGTAACAACAAAGGTACGTTTGGTTGGGTCATTGCAATAGACTATAAAAATAACATGTTTACTAACTACCTTGACTTAAATCTAGGTTGGCAAGGTTGGAAGCGTAGTCTTACTGAAGCAGATCAAGAAGTAACGTGGACCACACCTAGAATACTAAACGGATGGAAACTATACAGTACGAGTTCTTTACCGATTCGGTTTAGTAAAAATGCTTTAGGCGAAGTCGAAATTAATGGAGCTGTAAGAGATGGTCCATTAGGGGAAATTCCTGTTTTTGTTTTACCAGAAGGCTACCGTCCAAAGCAGCCTGTCTATTATGTTGGAGTGGCTTCTAGCCTTGGAACATCTGGAACACCACAATATCATAGGACATTGATCACAACTGATGGAAGAGTGTGTGTGCAATTATCTTCTAACACAGCCAATCCAACAGAATTCATTACGTTTTTAATCAAATTTAGTACGTTGTAGGAGGTAATAATATGTGGATTTATAAATATGATGATCAATTTATCTATATACCAGGTGAAGAAAAACTACTCGTAAATGAACATGAAGATATACCTGAAGGTTTTACAGATATACCACCTCCTGTTGAATCATATATTGCAAAATTTGATCCTAAAAAAAAACAATGGGAGGAAACAGCCACGCAAGAGTATATGAATAGCTTTAAAATAAAGCCTTTACCTAATGATCTTGAAATATTGAAGAAACAAATTGCATTTTTAACAAAACAAATGACACACATATTACGTGACATAGAAGAGTTGAAATTATTATAAAAATTCACGTAGATTTTTGATTCATTATTCATATATAAGGGGGAGGATATGGTTTTAAAAACACTGCGTTCTTTTGAGATAAATGACAAGGCGCATGAAGATTTATTTAACAATATGGTGAAGATTTTGATTGAAAATGACCAAGAACTGTTGAAGTAATTCAACCTTCATACAGAAGATTCAAATCCTCACATTTCTAGTACAGATAAGAAGAAATGGAATAATTCGCAGCAGTATAAACTGACAAATGATAACGGCTCCCAATTGATCAGTATCCCTGCTGGCGGCAGTATCTATGACGAAATTAAAACTCTAGGTGCCTGTTCATTCTATGCGCCTAGAGGTGTTGGGGTAGTTGATTCTCCTGCTATTGGCAACGCTGTATTAAGGAGATTCCAGCTTGTAGGTCAAAATAATATTGGTGTTGGAATCGTAATTGATACGTTAGGCAACGTTTTCTGTTTTTCCTATTATGTGAAAGACATGGCGATTAATTGGCTGTAAATGCCTACACAAAATGAAAAAAATAAATGGGACGCAGGACAGTTATCTAAAATCACTGCTGACGATGGGAAAGCGTATGAGAGAATTTAATGCAAATGATTCAAGTATATTGGAGAGATTAACAACGTTACCTGGTGTACATTCTTGGTATATTCAGGAGGGACATGAAGATTTACCGACATTTAGTTCAATGAGGGCTTTATCTGTTTTCAGTGAAAATATATATGTATAGATACTTGGTGTAAACAATACAGGAGATATTTATGTTAATCGCTCAACAACTGATGTTACAGGCAATAAACAAGAATGGAGTGGGTGGAAGCGACTAAACGATCATCATTTATTGAATACCAATGGGACAAGATTATCTATGCGAATGGACACAGATATATTAACATTACCTTCAGGGTTTTATTTTGCTGTTGGATCTAAGTTAGTAAATATGCCTACTGAAAATGATTCAGCTTGGTTTAATATTGACGTTTTAGAAACTATAAATGGTAGAAAGACCATTCATGTCAGCAGGAGTTATGACAACACTCATTGGTTCGGAACGGTTCATACTTACGGTATTTTTTAAAGGATGGAAAAAATAGTAACTGATGCTGAATTTTAAAATGTCAAGTGGCTAAATGTCACGCTTGACAATGGTTCCTCTATGGAGATAGACCAGTCGAATATACTAGATGAAGAAATTTATTATTGTTGAGAGGCCACCTAAAAGCAAATATAGAAGTTATCTGTGGAAAGATTCCAATTTCGGGCTTACTGGGCTTACCATATAAAGGCCTAGTAGTATCAGTTCCAGTATTAGGTACAACTGGTCATAGTAAACTACTTATATATAAGACAGGAGATCTAAAGATAACTGATTTACTGTCGAAAAATGACATTTCTGTAACTGGTTATTATCTAGATACGGTCATCCCATTAAATTAAGGAAGTGATCAAAATGATCCAAGTCTATGAATATAATCATCAAAATGAATTGGTCAGACCAATAGAAGTGTATGAGAGGGATGATGAAGGAAATTATATTATTCCAGAGCACTGTACAACAATTGCACCACCCAATAATCCTTCTTTTTATAAAGCTGCATTTGATGTGGAAAAACAACAATGGTATGAATTAGCGACAAAGGAGTATATAGATAGCCTAAAACCAGCCCCTCTCCCGCCAAGTGATATAGAACTTTTAAAGAAACAAAATGCTTTATTGTCAAAACAATTAACACAGCTATTGGCTATGCAGAAAGGGGGAAGATCAGAATGATGTTTCCAACTGTAGCAGATATCAAACAATTCTGGGACTGGCAGTGTTACGGCCCAGAGGACGTTGCATTTTATGTAAGCATTGGCTGGATCTCGGCAAATGACTATAAAGATATAACTGGAGAAATGTACGAAGCCTAATAGATTTAATTTTGCCGTTCTCTTTTGCTGAATTCTGTTTCAATCTCATTCAGACAACTTATGCAATTATAGAAAGGAGAGAACACATTGGAGATAAAAACTCCTCGTCCTTTTGAAACGAGTGATAAAGCTCATGCAGATCTATTCAATGATATGTTGGAAACATTGCTTCATAACGACACTGGTATGTCAGAACAAATAACTCTTCACATCAATGATCCAAGCCAACACTCTTCAGAAGTAGAAAAAAAGAAATGGAATGAGTCGCAGCTGTATAAAATTACAGGTGATAATGGAACACAACTTTTAAATATTTCTGTTGGTTCAAGAATTTTTGATTCCATTAAAGACAAAGGAACATGTACATTCTATGCGCCCAGTGGAATTGAGGATAACCCTTCACAATACGCAATTAGAGGGATACAGACAGTGGGGCAAAATAATATTGGAACAGGTTTCGCAATAGATACATCCGGCAGTGCATATTACTTTTACTATTATTCTAACCACATATCTATCAATTGGACACAGCTTCCGACAGCAGCTGAACAAGATAAATGGAACAACAGTCAACTTCATAAAATAACAAGGGATAACGGTCAACCCTTTTATAAAAGTATAGGTGAGACCACCGACTATAACGAAATTATAGAAACAGGAATGTATCTCATTTATAATGCAGGCCTTAATGGTCCAAAAGAGATCAAAAGAGCATTTATGATAGTGATAAGTTATGGGAATACCTTGCTACAAACTATATATGATGCAGTCAATGGTCTAAACTCATTTTATAGAATTAGGAAAACTGACTATACATGGACTGAATGGGAAAAACATCTCACGTCTACAGATTTAAATGCTACCTGGTATAATGTAAATCTAAATAGTAATATAAATCAATATTCAGTTAATCCATTGAAATATTCTGTCAGACAAAATATTTTATATTTGAGAGGATCATTTGAAATAGTTTCGGTTAATGAAACAGAAATTGCACGTTTAACGTATAAACCTTCCTCTTTAACCGTTTTCACTTGTGCGACGGTTGGTTCATACGGATCTGCTAGGATGTCTTTATCTAAAGATGGTAGTTTAAAATTAGATGGATTAATTGCAAATGATTCGTCAAGGGTAACACGTATTGAAATGAATGAAGCAATTCCACTATGGTAGTTACAAGATTATAAGATATAACTGGAGAAATATACAAAGCCTAATGGCTTTATTTTTTTGCCGGAAAGAAGGTGATTCAAATGGAAGTAGATGTCGTTCAAAACTTGATGACACAAGGCCCATTCGCCGTTCTCTTTTGCTGGATTCTGTTTTATGTTCTCAACACAACAAAGGAAAGAGAAAACAAACTCAATGAGCAAATCGAGGCGCAAAATGATGTGTTAGCAAAGTTTAGTGAGAAGTATGACGTCGTGATCGACAAGCTCGATAAAATTGAACGGAATTTAAAATAGGAGGAAAACATCATGAAAACATTCGACAAAGGCACTGTGATTCGCACAGTGCTTCTTTTTATTGCGCTTATCAACCAAACGCTTGTCATGTTTGGACAAACAGTGCTGCCGATTAGCGAGGAGCAAGTGCAAACCGCAGGAGAGGCACTATATGTGGCAGGTTCCACAATTTTCACTATGGTCACTGCCGTGATCGCTTGGTTTAAAAATAATTATGTGACCTATAAAGGTCAATTGCAAAAAGATGCCCTGAAACAAAGAGGGTTAACAAAATAATTTTTGAAGGAGAAACAATATGGTGAAGATCATTCAAGCACTCATCCCAAAACAAAATCGCAACAGACCAGGAAACAGGATGAAGCCGCTCTATATTACGGTGCATAATACATCGAACACTGGACGGGGGGCTGATGCGGCAAATCATGCAGCATTTGTTGCTCGGGCAAGTACCGGGGTTAGCTGGCACTACACGGTCGATGATCAGGTCATTTATCAGCATTTACCTTTAAACGAAAATGGCTGGCACGCAGGAGATGGCAGGGGAACCGGCAATATGAAATCAATTGGAATTGAAATTTGTGAAAATGCAGGCGGTAACTTTGAACAAGCCGTTAAAAACGCCCAATGGCTCATTCGAAAACTGATGGGGGATTTAGGAATTCCTTTATCAAACGTGGTGCCGCATAAGCATTGGAGCGGGAAAGAGTGTCCGCGTAAGCTGTTAAATCGTTGGGATGGCTTCAAGGCGGGTATTGCATCAGCATCAAGTCAAATGACAACAGCTAAACCGGTGAAAGAAACATCTATCAAAACCATATCAACGAGATCAACATCTAAAACCAACAAGGTCAAAAAAACATACAGTTTGCCTGCAGGTATTTTAAAAGTGACGAAGCCTCTTACAAAAGGGTCAGCTGTAAAAACCGTACAACAAGCCTTAGCATCGATTTATTTCTATCCTGATAAGGGAGCGATCAACAATGGAATCGATGGGTACTACGGACCCAAGACTGCAAATGCAGTGTCTCGATTTCAAATGATGCATGGGTTAACCCCGGATGGCATATATGGTCCAAAGACCAAAGAAACATTAAGTAAGGTCATAGAAAGTTAACACATATGGAATGAATCAACCCTTATCTATTATAAAAAAAGTAAAATAAAACCATTTTTGGTGTTATTTGTTGTATAATGGTAAAAATGAATGGAGGGGTTGTATGAAGCGGATATGTGTAATGATGTCTCTTTGTTTCATTGTCATGTTACATTTTAATATGGAAAAGGTTGCAGCTAAGACCATTTATCGAGAAGTAGAAGTTGATTTCATCATGACGGAACAGGAAAAAGATCTGTGGGTACCAGGAGGTCAAAATAATCCTGAACAATATCCATCTACTCACGGCTACCAATTTTCAATACTAAATGCAGAGGGGTGTACTCTAGAGGTGACACTCTACAGAACATCTTTATCAGGAACGGATTTTCCGTCATCAGTCAAAGAGTATACAGGTAACCAATATGATCTAAGTGCAACAGACCGAATTTTATCAAGTGGGCGCTACATTTATAGACCCCATGGTATTAAACTGACCAAAAAAGAAGGCTGTGGGGATATTGAGATAAAAGGAGTCTTTGGTTATCAAATTCAAGAACCAGACAAATAATCTTTTATGAGTAAAATCAAATGAAAAAGCCTATCCATCATTGGATAGGCTTTTGATAATGGAGCATAGCGGGATCGAACCGCTGACCTCTACGCTGCCAGCGTAGCGCTCTCCCAGCTGAGCTAATGCCCCGGGATGTTTCAACAAATATTATTATATTTAATTCCCCCTTAGAATACAAGGGGGAAGGCTATTTTTTTATTTTTGATGAGAAATCTCTCAAATTTGTATTATGCATTATTTTTAACCTTGGGGACGACTTGGGGACGGAAATTTCCTATCTCTGAATTTGTGTTTCTCAGATGTTTAGGATCAAACTTGTTAAAGTGATTCGCTGCACTCTTTTTCATTTCATCTGTTACATGGCCATATATATCAGATGTTGTTCTGGCGCTAGCGTGTCCGGCACGTCTTTGAATAGCACTTATGCTTTCGCCGGCTTCCATCAATAAAGCAACCATAGTGTGACGTAGATCATGTAAACGGATATTTTTTATTTTATACTTTTGTGTAATGCGGTTCCACTTTGTAGTTGGAGTAGTAAAGTAATAAGGCTTACCAAGACCACTATGAAAAATGTATTGGTGATCTCCACCTTCCCAGGCATCATTAAGCTTTTCCTTTTCTCTTTTCCACATATGATAGTAAAGAGACAGTTCATTCATGTACCAATCTGGCATCTGCACAAACCGTTTTGAACTTTTAGACTTAGGGTCTTTCACATGCGGTTTGCCTTGAATTGTCTTTGAAAGTGAACGATTAATTTTAAATCCACCAGCATCCCAATCCACATCTAAATGCCATTCAAGTGCAAGACCTTCGCCTCGTCTTAATCCTCCTATCATCGCTGCTAAGAAATAAAGTCTCCATTTAATATCAACTTCTTCATATAGAATCTTAATACATTGAGCAGCTTCATCTGCTTCAAAATAGTTCATTTCTTTCTTCTCGTTGACTGGCAAGGGCAATCCCTTCATTGGATCAATCTTGATAATCTTCCATTCTTCAGCTGCGGTTTTAAAAACTACCTGCAGTAATTTAAAGATATCTAATATTGTTCTTTCTCCTAATCCTCCTGGCTTACCGTCTTTTCTAGCTCCATCCTTTGATAAATCATCTAAAAAGTCTACGATATGTAAACTCTTTATACGTTCTATCCTCATATGTCCAAAAACAGGGAGAATATGATTTTTTAAGTGACGCCAATAAACATCTGAGGTTGTCAAAGAGTAAGGTTTTCCGCTCTTTTGATAAAGCTTTTTTTCTTTCCACTTATTGATGAAGGATTCAAAGGTTAGTTTCTCTGGTTCGATATATTCGCCAGAATTGACTTCCATCTTGAACTGATAAAGCTGATCTGAGAGGTATTCCTGCAATTTTCTCTTTGTTTTCAACAGTTTATGATCTTCTATACGAATAGTTTTATATTTCCTTAACCTTTTACCATTAGCATCATATCCGATTTCAACAACTAATCTAAAAGAATTGCTACCTCTTTTTTCAATGCTAGCCATATAAAACGCTCCTTGTCTGAGAAAAAACTTTTTGATTGTAAAGGTTTAGCCGATGCTTCGCAAATGTGGGAGTAACTTTAAAAGTTTTAGTTATAAATTGAATTGCTTGATCAGGATCCATAGGTATCTTTGCAGATCTCAACATAAAAGTTGGTACTGCAAAATGGTACATAAAATTATTCGACTTCCATTCTTGATATAACCTAAAGGAGTCGGGCATCAACAGTTGATTACCCTTATGAAAAAGAATATGACCAACTTCATGACAAAACTTTTCCCATATAATGCTCTTATTTAATCTCTTATCTAAGATAATAATTTGGGTACCCTGATTTATTATCGCTCTCGATGAAATTTCTTTATAGCAAACTTCAATTCCTAATTTTTCGGAAATAGTATCAATAGATTGTTCAGAAGGACTTAAGATTTTCATTTCTGCATAAAGTCTATTAACGTTATCTTCTAAATGAGTATAGATATATTTCAACTTAATAAGCTCCTTCAATTATTTTTTGGGAACTGGTGTTCTATTTTTAGGTAAAAATAAATACTCTTATCGAGCATTTATTTTAAATTCACGGTTATTTCTTTTGATTCGGAGACATTATCCAAATTTTCGTCAAATGGCTTACTCATCACAATTCTAACGCTTTTGATTTTAGAAACATCAGATTCTATAGGTACAGCAATTTGATATTCTCTTTTCGCTTTCCCGAATAGTTTCATATCATATTGATCCATGTCAGTATAAAGGTTATTATTACTGACTTTAATCTGTTCTTTAGTATCTAAAATCAAGTGACTAATACCAGAAAAATTGATTGTTTCTTTATCTGTATTCTCTACAGAAAATTTAACATCAATAAAATGAAAAGGATTTGTCAATTCAATATCCGTTAGACTTTGATAATCACTTAATCGATCTTCAGGAATTTCTGTTAATTTATATAAACTGACACTTTCAAAATTTATGTTTAGTGGCCCCATTTTTTGTGGCTCTATCTGTTCTTGGCTTTTTATAAAATTGTATAATTCTCCTGTTTCTTCATCTTTATAACTTTCATTTTTTGGTTCTTCTTTAGTTTCTTTTTGCTTTTTCTCTGAAACTGTTTCTTTTGACTTTGCTGAAGACACATCATCCGTCGTCTTAGTGGAGTTACATCCAGCTAAGAGAACGAACAATGATAGGCAAATTATAAATATTGTTTTCTTCATCATAATTGCCCCCCTAAAAGGAATTATTTTTTTTGTTTTTTCTCTCTCTCTTTTCTCTTTTTAAACAACTCATACACTACTTCAAACTCTTCAATTAATTCCTCAACATCTTCTGGCTTACTATCAAAGAATAATCCGTCATGGGATTTTGCCCACTCATAAATCTTTCTTTGATGCTCAGTAAGTTTAGGACCTTCTTCAGAATTACTTGTCTCATTCTCATCGATGTAACCAGCTTTGATCATTAATTCTTCGTAATCACATTGATATGCTTTAGAGATTAATTTGAGTGTTTCGGGAGTTGGTTTGATGTCTTTACCTGTTCTTGGGTCTTTTCCGTTTTCAATTTTCCCAAGGTAGGTATGACTTATGCCAATTCGTTTGGCAGCTTCTCTTTGAGACAGTTTTCCTCTTGCTTTTATCAAATATTCTCCAAGTTTGGACATTAGCATCACCTGTAATACGTAGTTTACATTATATTTAAATTCTTTAAAACAGAAAGTGTGTAAAACATGATTGACACTACTGTAAACCTTGTGTTACTATTTGTTCAAGGAGGTGTAACACATGGTTTTCACTAACAGATTACGTGAGATCAGAAAAGGTGTTGGAATGTCAATATCTGAATTGGCAAGAAGAACTGAAATGTCTCGCGCAAACATTACGAAAATTGAGCTTCACGGACAAGAGCCATCTGGTTTTACTATGCTGAGAATTGCAAGTGTTTTAAATAAAGATCCAAGGGATATTTTTTTTGAGTCAAGTGGTACACAAGAGTTACAAAATGAAAAAGAGAACACCGGTTAATAAAATGATTTTTGCGGTTCTTATGGTTTACAAGTTCTGAAGGAGGTTCTCAAAATGCCAACAAAATCAACTATGAACGTTCAAGAAACGGCTGATTTTCTTGGAGTCCATCATGACACGGTTTACACAATGGTGAAAGAGCGGCAAATACCATTCTTTCGAGTAAGAAAAAGAATTTTCTTTAAAAGAGAAGTGCTTGAAGAATGGCAAATGTCACAAATGGAATCCAACTTTCAGCCAGTGATTGATTAAGAATTTACCACCTTAGAATACAGCGGATATATGAGATTTGCTGTTCCAATTCGGAACATGTTCCAGATAGGAACATTGAAAGGGGGTGGGGAGGTTGTGAAGTTGGGTGTGGTGCTTCGCAAAGCAAGATTGCAGGCAGGCATTTCCCAAGAGAAGCTTGCGGAAATGCTTAGCCGCTCTCGAAGCTGCATATCGAAGATCGAAAATGATCAGAAGGTACTTGATGTTCCTACATACGTCAGGTGGATGGAAGCAACTAATGCAAAAGAAGCAATGATTGCTACATTATGCGGCATTGATCCACTGGCAGTCACACAGCAAATTACCGCCATTATGGCTTTGTTTGGAGGATGAAGATGAGAAAAGCGATTTTCAAGAGCATTGATCATGAAGGGATAACAGCTGAAATGATCTGTATTGAACAACTGCAAAAAAGATTAATGAAAGCATTAGAGCGTGCGGATATAGATACGGCATTAGCAGCTCACAAAGATATTGCTAAATCTTTAAAACAAATTCAGCAATATGAAAAACAATCAACGGTGAAATTGTTGAAGGCAGCTGCAAAGATTAAGCCAGTAACATATCCAAAATCACTAAAAAACAAAATGAAAGGGTTGATTTAAATGAAATTTGTATTCGTAGCAAGTCGCTTAATGAAAGCAAAGGAAGTTATTGAGGTATGCAATGAGCGATTCAGCGAGGAAGGCGAAATTGCACTGGCTCAAACTGAAACGCAATTGAAGTCACGTATGGGTTTAGAACAAAGAAAAAAGCAGCAAGCTCCTACACTCACTGCTTAAATCGAATATCGAAATGATCGAATTTATTATATCGCTCTTTAAAGAGCACGACAAGTTTTATTCTTGTCGTCCGGCTTGCGGATGGACAATGCACACACACCATCCCCTCAAATCATGCACCATCCGCAGTCGGACGATGCGAATAAGCATCAATAACTAATAGGAGGAAAAAGTAATGAGAGAAAAACCTGTTATTCAACCCTTTTCAGAGAAACGTGACGATCTAGTCCGTTTAACGAAAGTTGGAGGATCAATTGTGATTACTTTTCATGGGGAACCTATTTTCTTTTTCCCGAATCAAGAGGCTTTTGAAGAATATAAAAAGCTCACTGCTGATGCGATCCGAAGAAAGGTTGGTGTTTTAGCATGAACATTGAACATCCAATGATCACTCAAATAAATGCCACTGGATACCCAAAAGGCGTTGAAGTGGTTGATGTTGTTGGAACTGACTACTTCGGGGATGAGATTTTCTCAAATGATGAGTATGTCATTGATAGAAATGCGGGTGAAATGATCCTCGTTGATAACTTGGAACGCTATCTGAAGGAACAACTCGATTTTACCTTTGTGAATGCAAATTAAAAAGGTTCACTCCCACAAGTGAACCTTTTCCAAAAATTACAGAATAAAGTGTCAACCCCTATTATAGCAGGTTGACACTGTAAATCAATGGAGGCATTGATATGAAACTCACAAATAATCATTTGGAAATTATGAGAAGAATCGGTTCGGGTGCAACGATATGGGGCTACATGGAGGCACGTTTGTTAAGAGAGGTTCAGTCTTTCGATCCATCATTCATCAAAATTATTACAGGTGATGAATTAGAGAAGCATGATCCTAGTGTTGCTCAATTAACAGGGGTAGATCAACTCCCTTACTTCGGAGCTTCTCTGACAAGCGATGGTTTTGCCTACCTTGAAAGAAATTTTAAAGAAGGCAGTGAGAGTATTGAATAAGACAATCAAATTATCAGAACTCCATCTATCAAATTTCAAGGGTGTTAAATCATTCACCCTTGAAACAGGTGGAGAAAGTGCAAAGGTCTATGGTGATAACGCTACAGGCAAAACAACGTTGTTTGATGCTTTCACGTGGCTGCTCTTTGATAAAGACAGCCAAAACAAAAAAGACTTTGAGATCAAGACGCTCTCAAAAGATAACAAAGCAGTAAGCGGCGTGGATCATGAGGTATCGGCTGTCTTACTAATTGATGGAAAGTCGGTTGAGTTGAAAAAGGTCTATTCAGAGAAATGGACCAAGAAACGGGGATCAGCAAAGCAAGTCTTCTCTGGCCATACGACTGACTACTACGTCAATGACGTGCCGGTTAAGAAAAAAGAGTTCACTGAGAAGGTCAATGACATTATCTCTGAGGATATTTTCAAACTCATTACGTCCCCAAGTTATTTCAACGAACAAATGAAGTGGCAGGATCGCCTAAACGTTCTCATGGAGATCGGTGGTGCTGTGACTGATGAGGACGTTATTTCAAAAAACAATTCATTGTCAAAGCTTCAATCCATCTTAGATGGAAAAAGTCTTGATGAACAAAAGCGCATCCTTGCTGAAAAACGTAAAAAGATCACTAAACTCCTGGAGCAATATCCGGTACGGATCGATGAAATCAATCGTTCTATTGATGATGTCAGTGATCTTAACCATGAACAACTGAAAGAAGAGCTAAAAGCTCTTGAGTCATCACTTATGGCATTGGAAGATAAAGTCCGCTCTATCAGATCTGATGCAGGTGCAGATCGTAAGAAGCGTATGCTTCAGCTCGAAGGCGATCTGCAACAAATTATGAATGAGTATGACTCAAAAAGATTTCAGGTAGTGAATGAGAAAAAAGAAGCCTACTACAAAGCGAAAAACGATCTTTCTCAAATCCAGAATGATCTCAGTAATTTGATCACGAAGAAAGAGCACTTAACATCTTTTCTATCTCAAATAGATAAAGAGCGCTTTGAGTTGCGAGAAGAATGGTCTAAAAAGTACGAAGAATCGTTTGAGGATCATCAAACAGATTGTCCAACATGTGGACAATCATTGCCGGAAGAAAAAATTCAAGCTGCTATTGAGAAATTCAATTTGCAAAAAAGCGCCTTCCTTGAGCGCATAGCCGATAAGGGAAAGCAATTAGGAATTGAATATGACAATAAGCAAAATGAGCTGTATGAAGTTGATGAGCAACTTCAAAAGTTGAATTTGGAAGAGAAATTTAAGGCTTCAAATTTAGAAAAACTGAAAGAAAATATGGAACAAGCTGAAGCGTCTATTGCTCCGCTTTCCGATAATCCAATGTATCTAGACAAGGTAGAGGAGCTTGAAAAGATCAATAACGAGATCCAGTCTGATGAGCAGGAGACAAGTGGAGCTGTTCAAACGATTAACGAGCAGATCAAGGAAAAACAGCAGGAAATGACCTTGATCCGCAATGATCTTTCTCGCATCGATCAAGCTCAAAAAGCCCTCAACCGAATTGAGGAGCTAAAGGAAGAAGAACGTAAAATGGCTGATGACTACAATGAGATCGAGAAAGAGTCATACCTGATTGAAGAGTTCATCAGAACCAAGATGAACCTTATGGAAGAACGGATAAACAGCAAATTCAAATTTGCCCGCTTCAAGCTCTTTGAAGAGCAAGTCAACGGCGGTTTAACAGAAACCTGTGAAACGCTCTATGAAGGCGTGCCTTACTCTAAAGGCCTAAACAATGCGGCACGTATTAACGTCGGTTTAGACATCATTAATACGTTAAATGAGCATTATGGTATTTCTGCTCCGATCTTCGTTGATAACAGCGAGGCGGTCACAAATCTTATACCGGTCAATGCACAAGTTATCAGCTTGATCGTTTCTAAGCAAGACAAGGAGCTGCGAGTTGAAACTGATGACAACTTGCTGACTGTAGATTGTGAGGTGATCGCATGAGTGAAGTGGTAGAGGTGAAAGTTCTTTCAGGTATAGGTTGGGAAGATTGCAAACGTGAAAAACTTCTGATTGATGGTAAACAGGTCATGGACGTTCGTCCGCTTTCTGAATGTCCTGAAGATGCAATCTTGGAAAGAGACTTAAAAGGTCCATCGGATTTTGCTGAAATCCTAAAGACCTTTCTAAGAGAGCATAAAGGCAAAAAGGTCAGATTTATTTATGAGGAGGATACGGATGAGTAATCAACAATCAAATCCAAATACAAAATTGATGGAAAAACCTTCAGTATTTGCTGTGAATGGAGAAGAGGTAAAACTCACAGGGAATACGGTGAAAACCTACTTAGTACGTGGTAATGCAGATGTAACGGATCAAGAAGTGGTCATGTTTATCAACCTATGCAAATACCAGAAACTCAATCCATTTTTGAATGAGGCATATCTGGTGAAATTTAAGGGATCGCCAGCACAAATTATTGTTGGAAAAGAAGCATTTATGAAGCGTGCTGAAAACAATGAAGAATTCGCCGGAATACGTGCAGGAATTATTGTTGAACGGGACGGTGAAATGGTGGATATAGAGGGTGCTATTAAACTACCAAATGACAAATTGTTAGGTGGATGGGCCACTGTTTATCGAAAAGATCGTGAAACACCTACACCGGTTCGGATAAGTTTTGATGAGTTCAGCAAAGGTCAATCAACTTGGAAAACGATGCCGATGAACATGATCCGCAAAACAGCCATTGTTAATGCTTTAAGGGAAGCCTTTCCTAATTCTCTTGGAAACATGTATACGGACGAAGAAACACAAACACCGGACACAACTGAAACAGTTGCTCGTGAAGTAAATGAAAATGCGAATTCAGAAACTATTGATATGGATTATACCGTTCCAGAAGAACCGATAAAGGAGCCAGAAGAGAAGCAACAGCCATCTGACTCAAAACCTTCAGCTTTAACCGAGGAGCCACCATTTTGATTGAGATCAAAGCTATATCGTCAAGCAGTAAGGGGAATTGCTATCGGGTGACTGATAGTAAAACCCCGCTCCTTTTGGAGTGTGGTATCACTTTCAAAGAGATGCAACGTGCTTTTGATTTCGATATGAGTTTCGCTGGTTGTCTCATCACTCATGAGCATGGTGATCACTGCAAGGCATTGAAAGATGTTTTGCGTGCAGGAATCGACTGTTATATGTCTCATGGAACGGCAAAAGCTCTTGGAGTTGAAAATCATCACAGAATCAATCTTGTAAAAGCCCGACAGACGTTTAGGATCGGCACGTGGCTTATTATGCCCTTTGATGTTCAACACGACGTATCAGAGCCGTATGGCTTCCTATTGGCTAATGAGGATGGAGACAAGCTCCTCTTTGCCACTGACACCTATTACATCAAATACAAGTTTCCTGGACTCACGCACATCATGGTTGAGTGCAATTACGCAGAGTCCATTTTGGATGCAAATATCGAAAATGGAAGCATTCACAAAAGCATGCGTAACCGCCTCATACAGTCGCATTTCAGCCTTGAGAATGTAAAGACATTCCTAGCTGCAAATGACTTGTCAAAAGTGCAGGAAATATGGTTGTTGCACCTATCTGACACAAACAGTGATGAGCAACTATTCAAACAAGAATTAGCAAAACAAACAGGAAAGGTTGTCTATGTTCCGAAATGAGCGAGCTTTTTAAAACAGCTTATCCCTATTGTTTTATTACGTTGGCGATGTCAGCCGCTCCGCAGATGCGGAAAAAGGTATTGATGATGTATATCACGACATATATGGCCAAGTATGAACCGCATCTCGAATTGATCGACATCAAAGGCAAATACGCTATTTGTAGACTCAAACGCAAATAGTTGGGAAGGAGGAATTTGTTTGTCTACTGGATGGATTAAATTACATAGAGCAATTAGAAATCACTGGCTCTATGAAGAAGATAGAACTTTTTCAAGATATGAGGCATGGCTCGACCTTTTAATGATGGCAAATCATAAAGACGCAAAGGTGAAGCTCGGACTGGAAATAATTCATGTTCCTGAAGGAAGTTTAATCACCTCAGAATTGAAACTAATGGATCGGTGGAAGTGGGGGAAAGCCAAGACTAGAAACTTTCTGAAACTTCTCGAAAACGACGAGATGATTATTAAAAAATCAGACCGTAAGAAAACCACCATAACCATTTGTAATTACAGCGTTTATCAAGAAAAAGAAACCAAAGTTAGACCGCAAGCAGACCACGAGCAGACCGATCATAGACCGATTGCAGACACAAACAAGAATGTAAAGAATTTAAGAAATAAAGAATTAAAAGAAGAAGAGGAGAAGTCACCAGTAGGAAATGATTCTCCTTTCCAACAAATCGAAGATAAATACTTGTCTCGAAAAGGTGGATTGATGATCACTCCTAATGATGCACAGGCCATTGAGAGGATCATTCAGGAGCACATACCCCTTGAAGATATATTGGTGTGGATCGACGAGATATTTGATCAATACCGACCAAGACATAGAGCGGATGGCATCAAATCGTTTTCTTACCTGGAGAAGGGCATTCTTGATCGATGGCATGCCAAAAACAATCAACCTAGCAACGTATCTGAATTTAAACCTAAGAAACAACAAGACAACTTATCAGCATTAGAGGCTTATGCCAAAGAAAAAGGCATTAAATTTGGAGGAGGATTAGCATGACTGAAGAACAAGCGATGATCATCTTAACCAGGATAGCAGCTGCGTATCCGAGATTTGAACTTACTACTGACACCGTTGGAAAAGAAAGAATCAGGATTTGGTTAGAGCATTTAACTGCACTACCGTTTGAGGCAGTTTCAAAAAAAGTTGATCAACATATTGCTGAAAAACGTTTCCCTCCTGCTATTGCGGAGATACAAGTACATCAACAAGAGAAAAACGAGTTTCTAGAGAAGCAGAAAGCGTGGGAACAAAATGCAAAATTTGCGAAACGTAGAGGCTGAACAGTTTTTATTGGGTTGCATCATCCTTGAAGGCGATCTAATCAAGGAAACAGCCCTAGAGTCTAAGCATTTTGCTGAAAAGCGTCACAAGCAAATTTTTGAAGCGATGAGGGAAGTGGACAAGCTAGGTAAGCCTGTTGAATTGGCCAATATCGCTGCAGCTATGGGAGGCACTTTGAATGAAGTTGGTGGATTTGAATATTTAACTAACCTAGCAAGTGCTGTTCCATCTACTCATTCATTTGAAACCTATGAAACATTAATTTACGAGGCTTTTAGACTTAGAGATGTGCAGAGTGCTGCTTTAGCATTTGCCAGTTCTCCTACTGATGAGGGCATCACTGAGCTTTATCAAAAAACCATTGAAGCTCAAGAGGTTGGTGTAAAAGAGACTCGCACGAAAATGGATGTTCTAACAGATATATATATGAGCATGGAAGAAGATCATGGTGATCTGACCGGAGTCAACACCGGTCTTGCGGATTTGAATGCCATGACAGGCGGTTGGCAAAAAAGCGATTTAATTATCGTGGCTGCTCGTCCATCGGTGGGTAAAACAGCGTTCGCTCTTAATCTTGGTCGTAATAACGCTCAAAAAGGTGGAGTAACTGACATATTTTCGCTTGAAATGTCTGATACTCAACTGACTCATCGCATGTTAAGTAGCATTGGAAGCATTGAGATTACAAAGTGGAGAAATCCAAAGAGGTTCTTTAGTGAAGATGATTATGATAAAGCCAGCAAAGCTATGGGTGAATACGAAAAATTAGACATTTATATTCATGATCACCCCACTCAAACCGTCGCAGACATTCGCTCTAAAATCCGTAAGACAAAGAAGGATCACCCAGATCAGAATCATTTGGTCATTATTGATTATCTTCAACTGATTACACCAATTGGTAAATACGAGAGCAAAAACCATGAGGTTGGTGAGATTACAAGAGAACTTAAAAATATGGCCAGAAGTTTCAATGTTCCCATTATCTTGTTGTCGCAGCTTTCACGCGGCGTAGAAAGTCGAAATGATAAACGACCTATGATGTCTGATCTGCGAGATTCAGGAAGCATTGAGCAAGACGCCGATATCGTTACGTTCCTCTATCGTGATGACTATTATGACAAGCAAAGTGAAGTTAAAAATATTGCTGAAGTCATTTTTGCTAAACATCGTAACGGTGCAACGGGAACGGTTAACGTAGCATTTGTGAAAGAGTACGGAAAGTTTTTGACTCTAGCGCGGCAAATGGAAGCCGCTATGTGAAATGAGGAATGAACATGTCAATCAATAGCAAACAGCGCAAACAGTTCTTGCTCAAAGAACTGAAGCGTATTGGATATAAACCAAGTGAGAATGAAAATCTTGAAAACCTATCACTCTATGATCTCGAAATGCTAGTCATTTCAGTCAAGGGTGAGCGAGGGAACGATATTGAAACTTACAACGCCAGAATGGAGATCGAGGAGGAAGCAGAGTGATTAAATTACAAATCAAAGACAGCACTACGGGTAAAGAAGTGAATTTTGAAGCAGATAATTACACCGCTGTAGAATTCGGTCAGTTGATCACTAAACTAGACATGTACATGCATAGAGGTTCTTTTAATCCAAACGAAAGACAAAGGGCTTCAGCCGTTGCCACATCATCAGTTAACAGAGCGATAGAACCAACTCATACTGACAAAGCGACCAATCACAGCAAGCCATTTCACCAAGATCAATCCATGTCTAAGTCAAACGATGAAAAGAAAGCTACTCCTGTTTCCTCAAAAGCAACAGAGCCAAAAAGAGTGAGACCGAGATCAACTGCTCTTTTGAATAATGAACGAACTTTGAATGCGAGCATCGGGGAACACATGAGCGTGATGGATCAAGTCAAAAGCATAGCTCTTGTTCAAAAGGAAGATCCAGAACCTGACCGCATGAAATGGAAGACTAAATTTCAATGCCCTGAGTGTGGATTGAAAGAGGACAAGCAGGTTTATAAGGGCTTTAGATACACCGCATGTGACAACTGTCAAACAAAGGTGAAAATCATGCCTGCTGATATGAAAAACGGTTGGGATCATGAAGATGAAGAAGGGTACTTGTATCATGCGAAAAGTCGTTATGTTCAAGGAGATGAAAAACTATGAAAATAGCATTCACCATTTACGCTGAGCCAGTTGCACAAGGAAGACCGAGGGCTGCACACAGAAATGGGATGACAAGGCTGTATGATCCGAAAAAATCAAGAGATTTTAAGTCTTATGTGAAGCTGGCTGCAAGTGATCATCGTCCCGAACAACTCCTTACAGGTCCTCTGGAATTGAGGGTTAAAGTTTACAAATCCCTACTAAAAAGTTTCAGCAAGAAAAAGTCCGCAGAAGCTGAAAGAGGCGAGCTGAGACCAGCTAAGAAGCCAGATGTTGATAACTACATCAAAGGGATAAAAGATGGCCTGAATAAAGTAATTTGGCAGGATGATAGTCAAATTGTTGATCTGCATGTAAGTAAGTTCTACAGCAGCACACCAAGAATTGAAGTCGAAGTATCTACTCTTACACCAACCCATGAGGAGGAACAAATATGTCTTTTATAAATTTCAATGGAAAAGTTAAAAAAATGAATCACAAGCCTAAAGGGATTACAGAATTAGTGTTGGAAGTGCCAACAAAGGAGCTAGGTAACAGAATTCAAAACCTTGCAGAAATGATTGATAAGGACGTGAAAGTGGAGATTGAAAGTGACATTGTCCGCTATAACGTTCAAATCAATGCGAACACAGAGCGACCGATCGTAAATTATCAAGTAGACCAGAGCGGCGTGGTTCACATAGCTGATCCTGAGCCGGAACAGTTAGAGGCAGAATTGGGCTTACCTGCAGAAAAACCAAAAATTGAAGAAAAACCGATGGAGATTAAGCGTGAAGTGGTGGATCAATTCATCGTTGAAGGTATGGCTCCAGAACTGGACGGTTTTCCTGAAAATATGTCAGAGATCGCGAAGCGTCGCATTGAAGGTGAATCATACCGGAAGTTGGCCACTGAACTTGAAATGTCCTCCGGTGCAATCGTTGATCTGATCAATGACTACCGAGCAGCGGTTGCTCCGCTCGCTGAAACATGGTGGGACTGGAAGCAGGATCAAGCCAACGAAGCTGAACCGATGCAAACCAAGAATGAAGAAGCATCTGAAGACGAAAAGGGTTCAGATGATAGCGTTCCAGATGAAAATGATCTTCCTAAAGATGATCAAAAAGATGAGGAAGACGGGGCTGCATAAGATGGCACGTAAACGGTCAAAACGGTGGTTCTTGCTTTATCGCGAAGAGGATGGACAGCACGTCCACCTCTACGAACCACTTAAAAAATATGAACTACACAGTCGGATCAGGAAAGGATGGAGGGTTGTCAGATGATTAATAAAATCAAGTTTTTCTTCAAACATAAATACTTCTTCTGCTTCAAATGTATAAACATAGTTTCGGTGCGTCGTGGTTATTGGCTGGATTTTAGCACTCGTGTTTTTAATGGTCCTTGCTGCTCGAAGTGCGGAAGGAGCTTCAAGAAATGAAACAGATTGTAGAAGGCGATTGGGTGGAAGCTTTGGGTGAAGTTGCACGGAGAATGTTTCATATATCTGGTTACGTAATTAAAGTTACTGACAAAAATATTTTAGTGAAGCCGCTTAAGGGTAAGTCTACAGCTGTTCCTAAACATTGGGCTAAAAACTTAGATGTAACAATTACTGAAGATGATTTGAAAGCTCTTATTGACTTGTCCTTAGACTTAAATGACGAACACCTATTTAGAATGTGTGTACGTGATTTACAAGCTCTTCAGGACAAATAAAAAGAACCAAAGCACAAGGCTCCGGCTCTAATGAATCTCGACAATTCATTATAACATGGGAGGCCTTGTGCGCATGAATAATCCTTACAAACATATAGACTCTAACATCTCCATTGATAACTTTATGACCAAAGGAGAAGTGAAAGTCATTATCCTAGATGGCCATTCCGATGAAGTGTTCTTGGTGGAAGCACCTATTTACGGGAAAACGGAAATCACTACACGTGACGGCCAATTCACAAATTTAAATTATTCGAGTTCACACAAAATAAAATAGCAGGAGGAAGCTCCTGCAGGGAGGCAGTCAAAATGAAAGAAATCTGGTATTCAAAATCTCCTCATGTTGAATTTTGTATCGTCAATACAGCGAGCGGATATGTTGCCTATTGGCGTTCTACTCTATTAGCAAACGGGAAATGGAGCGAGTATGACACATATCAATCCTATCCAGCAGCACGCCGGAATCTTGGGAAAATCGGCTGTGCCGGAAGTATGAAAAGGGTTGAACGGTTGCCATGGGAAATCGTGGCATGACCTTGAAGGGAATATGTCTCACTGATAAGTTTACACCGCTAGAAAAGGGTGTAGAATACTTTCTCTTTCCTCTCGGTGCCGCTCATTATTATGTATCAAAATTTGATAGTCCTGGCTCACACTATGGAGCATTTGAAGCCAGGCATTTTTTAATAAAGCAAAAAGAACAACATCAGGAACAGCTGACACTGTTCTGAGGGAGGATCATATGGAGTTTAAACCATCTGAAAACATGTCATATGAAGGGCTTTGGATGGCTCTGGATGACATCAAACGACGAATAGGGGATGCGGTGCTATCTGGTGATCGCATCAATAGCCCTTACATCAAAGGACAAAGAACAAAAGCTGAAACAATTAAAGATGAGCTGCTGCGCCGATTTAATGAACAGGCCAAGCGAGCAGAGTGAAAAAAGAGAGGGAGATCATTATGAAACTGAGAAGCATTTTCTATTTAAACGTACAAGGCATACGACTTTTGGGAGGATGGGATCACTATCCTAGTGAGGACGAAATGCGAAACGCATTAATTAATATGTACGGCTCTTGTACTCACTTAGGAGAACGGCCAATTATTTTTGAAGTCATTAAGCAACAGACTTTTTATCAAGGAGATATACAAGATTTGCAGAGGGATTATTGATGGAGAAGCATGAATCGAACGGGCCTGTCATATTCACGCTGCTGGCTATCATAGCGATTATAACGATCGCTGGATTACTAGGAAATTAAACAGCCTAGCGGCTTAGGAGGAAACACGGTATGAGTAAACATGTGTTAAAGGAATTTGAAACGCTTAGGGAAGCGGTTGAATTTATAAAAGGTAGGCTACCAGAATATATTACGGAATTTAACAGGTACTATGAATTGTTTTTACTATACTCAATTGATGGCGGTCTTTTCTTCGTCTTTGAATCAGATTATGCCCTAGCAAGCTGGTTAGAAAGCGTTGCATGGGATGATTGGGGTTTATGGGAACTTAACGATCCTTCAAAATTGTTGAATGAAGATGTAATGATATGGCAGTTTCATAGAGATTTTCTCAAAGAAATGTTTGAGGGTCTTTACAGGGATTCAAAACCGTTTATAAACGGTTGGTCCAGACAACGTAAAAAAATTGAATTTCAAGCAGTTCCATCATTCTCATTAAACTAAATTGAAAAGGGGCCAACTGAAATGAACACCAAAAAAATAACTATTCCCGATCGTGATTCGAATGGTTGCTTGGTCGGATTCAAAAAAATGAATGTGCTTTGGGAATGCCCGACATGTGGATGCGAAATGGGTGTTCCTCAACTCACCCAGCATAACGAAGACGGATTTCATGGGAGTGTTCATACTTGGGTTAATCAGTGCGGGCATATAGCAAAATACGCAGACCTAAAGGAGGAAGCACGATGACCAAAAATAAAGCATTTCAAATAACTCTATCGTCCGGCGAAGTGATCATGCGAAACAGCGAAGGCATTTGTGCATCTAAGTGTCCTGGAATTGATTATGAAATGGTCGTTTCTCAGGATTATGTCATCGATTGTTTAGTGCAAAATATTCAGGAATATAAACAGCAGAAAGAAAGAACATTGCAGAGGCATTATGACATGTTTTTGTCATTATATCGAGAAGCAAAGCAGAATTATTCAAATGATTGGGAATTAAAACATGATTCCCCTGCCAACTATGCCGAACATGCAAAAACTGTTTATAACTTAGCTATAGGGCTGGGATTTGAATTGAAAACGGAATCGGAAGGGGAATGAAGATGAGAAATACATTAGGGGACTTAAATAACCATTTATTTGCGCAGCTGGAGCGGTTGAGTGACGAAGACTTAAAAGGTGAGGAACTTCAAGAAGAAATTGAACGTTCCAAAGCTGTTACTGATGTGGCCAATCGCATAATTTCTAATGGAGCATTAGTATTACAGGCGCAAAAGTTTCATACAGAGTACAAATCAAAAGATCTTGAGAAACCGAAAATGCTGGAGGGATAAAGGTGAGGTTATTCAATGAAGAACAAGAATCCTTCATCCGTTCACATGCTGCAGGTTTACTCAATCAAGAACTAGCAGATTTGATCAATCAGAAATTTGGTTTAAATGTTACTAAGCAACAAGTGAAGACATGGAAGAATAATCGTAAAATCTCTAGCGGCTTAAACGGTTATTTCCCTAAAGGGCATGTACCGCTCAATAAAGGCACAAAAGGCATTTATAATGTTGGCGGGAATAAAACATCTTTCAAGCCAGGACACAAGCCTTTAAATTACAAGCCTGTAGGTTTTGAAAGAGTGGATCGAGACGGATATATATTGATCAAAGTGTCAGATGATGGTCCTTGGCAAAAGCGATGGAAACATAAACATAAAGTGCTTTGGGAAGAAGAAAACGGACCAATCCCAAGTGGCCACTGTTTAATATTTTTAGACGGGAACAAGCTCAATATAGAACTAGATAATTTGCAACTTATCACCAGACAGCAATTAGCAAGGTTAAATCAAAACAAGTTAATTGCTAATGATCCTGAAATCACTAAAACAGGCATAGTGATGGCTGCTATATATTCTAAAATTGGCGAATTGAAAAGGGAGAGTAAATGATGGCAAAGTCAGCCCTCACACTGAAATTAGAGAGGCAGATACATGCCAAAACTCAAGAAAATCAAAGTATGTATGGATGTTTTGAAGTGACCATCGGCTATGAGTATGGTCGAGCGGGATATGAGCGAATTGACTATCTGACTTTTGACACGAAAGGCATATGGAGAGCATTTGAAATCAAAGTATCTCTTTCGGATTTTCGATCTAGCGCCAAAAAAAGTTTTGTCGGTCATTACAACTATTATGTGCTAACAAAGGACCTTTACGAAAAGGTAAAAGATGAGATACCAAGTCATATCGGTGTTTTTGTTGATTATCGGTATGTCAAAAGAGCGAAGCGCCAAGAGCTTGCTGTAAACGAAAATGTTTTAAAAGAAGCGTTTATGCGTGCCGGTGCAAGAGAAGCTAACAAATTATACAAACTACAAGAAAAAGGAGTATAACAAATGAAAAAACTACTAATCACACTATCTATCATTGTAGCTGCGGTGCTTTGTGCGCCGTCTACTGCGGCAGTAACGAGCGGATATAAAACAGTGGCCGGACACACAATCAGCGTATCAACTGACGCCAATTCTTACACGCCGAGAGCTAAATCAATCGACGTGACAGCACGTAAAACAGGAAGTGAAACGGTCTATTACCGCTTCACTTTGCAAAAACGAGTAGGAGGCACTTGGAAAGATCAACGGTTTAGTCTCGTTGGATCGTTCAAGACCGCCACGCCAGCAAAGGAATTTTACACAGTCAATCATACATCCGGCACGCACCGGATCAAGATGACCATCTATAAATATAAAAATTGGACAGGCGTTAAAGGCCATATCTACACGCCAGCTTTCGAGGTGCGGAAATGAAAATCTCAAATTTAATGGTTAGAGAATTCGTTTTGTCCATTATAGAAGAAGCATCTATTACCACTGCTGAGGATTTGGCTGATCACCTATTGCTTAGAGAAGACGACATCATCTTATTTAGCGATGAGGAATTTATTAATTTTGATAGATCAGAACTTGATGCTATCAAGGACAACATTCTACACACAAAAATGCACGGCCATAACCTAACTGAAATCGAAAAAGGGATTCTTGAAAAGATTGAATTAGCTTTTCAGCAAATAGAAGAATAAATCAAACGACATAGATCGGTGCAAAATTGCCCTGGTCTATGTCTTTCATTGTTTATAGGAGGTTGAGGAAATGGGAGCAGAACAATTGTGTTTACTGCCAGGGATCGATGAAAAACAAGTCCGGAATGCTTTGATCAAGGAGCTGAAGGTTTATAGAGCCCTAAAGGTGAAGGAAGAAAACAGAAAGGAACAGGAGGCAAACGGTGCAACAGGCCTTTTTCCTTCTCTTAGAAATCAGGAAGTTTTAAATGAACTGAAGGTCCGGCAGATAGAAAGAGCGCTAGAAAATAGCCTAGACGAAATAGAGCAAGACATCATCCGTATGAAATACCTGACATCACGTGTGGTAAAGGATTTGGAGGTGTGTGAAGAACTGGGTCTGAAGAAAGACCGATATTATAAATTGAAGAAGCAAGCGACGTTTAACCTTTCGACAGCACTCGGAATCATATGAGTGCTGTTTTTTATTTACATTGCCGATAAAAAACCGATAAAAAGCCGACAAAAAGGGGGATAAAAAGGGGACCTTTTTTCCTAAGTGGATCATCGTATGATAGAGACAAGCAAAACGAACGTGAATATTTTGTCCAGAAGGAAGAACCTGCGGACGCTGATCATTGAGCACTCTAAGTGCCTTGATTGGTGTCCGCTTTTTTATTGGGAGACGCGCCTTTCCCTTATCAATGGCGTATCTGGATACGGAACAAAGGTGTTGAGGAATGTGGCCATACGAGAGGGACATTCTGAGCCTGGATAGCAGCTGGTCTGCGGCGGCCGTATCGAGGACAGTTTTTCATTTTATTAGATGATTGACTGTACTTGGCATCCTCTCGGAGTGTAGTCATCATTCAAAAACTATCAAAATCTATTTAAGCGAATAGCGTAAGGTGGTGCTTATTCGGCAAGGAGCGAGTGAAATGAAGATCAGGGATTCTGTTTCTAAAGAGACATTAAAGCAATTTAAAAGCATTGCTCCTGGTTCTATTAGAAAGAAGGGGAACGATGCTGATCCCATTACGAATAGGGATTGGGAAGAAATCATGGGAACGAGACGCGAAACGTACCAACGACAAGGCGGCCGTATCCGGAGAAAACGATAAATTTTGGGAACAGTCGTCTTTTGGGTGTATGGCTGCAGGTGCTTTGGTGAGGGATAGGAGCGCAAAGATATAAAAAGGGAGATGATGAGCATGGCATCAGGATTTGGCGTATCTGCAAATCCAACAAAAGCAAATCACAAAATCGGAGAGGATAAGGTTGTAAAAATTGCGGTACAAAACCACAACGACTTTAGTGCTGGTCCCAACCTTATTCCACAAAGAAAGGTTAATGGCAAGTGGGAGACAATTAAAACAAATTCCCCGAACCCGCTTAACCCAGGTGAAAAACTTTATGATCAATTTGACATCAAAGAATCATTCGGTAACAAGAAAGGCACTTATCGATTCAGAGTGGACGTAGAACGCTACGACAAAAAGGGCAATCATGTGGCAACCCTTGGAACATTCTACACTAGCGAATTTTACATCAAATAAGCAGCTGATGCCGCCTCTAGGGCGGCATCATTTGTTTGATAGGAGGAAACAACATTGAATATCAAAACAATTCCCGTACATAAAATTAACCCATCACCATATAACCCCCGAATTGATCTACAACCAGGAGATCCCGAGTACGATTCACTAAAACAATCTATAGAAAAGTTTGGATACGTTGATCCGCTCATCTGGAATGAACGGACTGGCCATCTCGTAGGAGGTCATCAACGTTTCAAAGTATTGATGGAGGAAAATCCAAGTGATATTACTGTATCCGTCGTATCACTTAATGAACAAGATGAAAAAGCACTGAATATCGCATTGAATAAGATAGACGGTGAATGGGATGAGTATAAACTTACTGAACTGCTGAAGGATTTAGAGGGATCAGGATATGATCTAAGCCTAACTGGATTCAGTGACGCAGAATTAGAGGATGTTCTGAATGATTTGGAACATACAGGTCAAGGTGGAGCAGTATCTGAGAGTCATGAGATCGATCTTGATGAATATGGAGATGATCAATTTGAGCATACATGTCCTAAGTGCGGATTCTCTTTCAATGAGTAGGTGACAGCGTGAACTACAGATGGAAATTGAGTGATCTTAAAAACGTCCCTTCCAATGGCCTGAGAGTATTCAGTACATTCTCATGCGGTGGTGGCTCATCAATGGGCTACAAATTATCAGGGTTTGAATTGCTGGGAAACTGTGAGATCGATCCGCAGATGATGAAAATTTATAAAAAGAATCACAAACCGAAATATCCTTATCTCATGGACATTCGAGAGTTTAACCAGATCCCGCTCTCAGATATTCCTGAAGAACTAAAGAATCTTGATGTGTTCGATGGATCGCCACCATGCAGCGTATTTTCAACTGCAGGTAAAAGGGAAGAAGATTGGGGAAAAGAAAAGGCGTTCAGAGAGGGACAAGCTGTCCAAAAACTAGACGATCTGTTCTTTCATTACCTGGATGCTGTAGAGCGATTGAAGCCGAAAACCTTTGTAGCTGAGAACGTAAGCGGCATGATCAAAGGAAAAGCTAAAGGGTATGTGAAACTTGTCATAGAGCGTGCAAAAGAAATAGGGTATGACGTCCAGCTGTTCTTGCTGAACGCTGCCACAATGGGAGTCCCGCAGAGAAGAGAGCGGGTCTTTTTCATTGGCCGCAGAAAGGACCTGAACTTACCACCATTGAAATTGGCTTTTAATGAATCGCCGATCACATATGGAGAGTTTAGAAGTGGTCATGGATCAAGGCTGAATGAATCTAGTAAAACGTATAAAAGATGGATTAAGCGGCGGCCGTCCGATGGCAACATTGGGGATATCACTAAACGAACAGAAGGTAAAGAGCGGAATTTCAATACAGTTCTAGTTAAAAACAGTTTAGTTCCGCCAACACTAGCAAGCGGTTCTGTCTTTATTAGATACGATGAACCTTATTATATCTCTGAAAGGGATATTATTCTGATGCAATCTTTCCCACTGGATTATGACTTTATGGATGCTTCAGTGCAGTATGTCTGCGGCATGAGTGTGCCTCCAGTGATGATGAAACGGATCGCGGAACAGATATATTTGCAATGGTTTTAAAATAAAGGGGGCGACCCCCTTTATTTAGCAGGACCAATCTCCAGATTCATGCTCATAGGTAATATCATAATCGACTAATTTAAAAGTTTCTTCAGCTAAACAGCTTTTAAACTCTTTTATAAATATAACCTTAGCTGATGGAATTGCTGGGGGTAATAGAGTTGGGTCCAAGCAACCAACTACAACAACAGCAGCGGCTTTAATAGCTGCTTGTTCAGCACACTTTTCAACAATTTTTATAGCATCTTCAGCTAAGTCTGAGGGATAGAAAACTTTCGCTTCTAACCAATGTTTCCCTTTCCTAGTACAGGTAACTGGATATGGAACATCGATGTGCCCGTCACCAGGTACACTAACGCGTCTATAACGAGTCTCTACTTTCACTTCTGGAACTCCACTTATAGTGACAAATGGGTATTTCCAAACCTTTTTAGCAGAAGTTTCTTCTTCTGTTGAGATATCAGTCGGATGTGTCTCTATGGCACCACCATTTTTAGATGAAGAGGGTAGATCTGAAACCTCAAGTGTTTTAAATTCTAGATTGTCTGATAAATATTTGACTTCCATTTAAAACTCTCCTTTTTATTGTGTTCGGGATTAATTTGGATAGAAGTCAGTAAACTTATTCATAAAAAAAGAGGGTGCTGACAACACCCTCCCTTTCAAAGGCAAAGAAACTCCCTGCCTAAGAGCGTGATCAAGACGCGGCCGCGTTTGTAGGAAATATCACGCTCTCATCCACTATTGTAATGGAGGACAGGGAGAATGACAATAGAAAATACAAACACACGTTCCCTTTCTGACGAAGAAAAGATGGAAATGCTTATGATCCTTCAAGCTGAACAGGCTGAAGGTATAGATAAATCAAAAGAGAACTACCGCAAAATTGCACAGGCTTGCATCTCTCAATGGGTGAGAGATTTTAAAGAAGGTAACATCAAATTATCATCAGTAGAAGATTTGAAAAAGCTCATAGAACTCGACATCGATCTTCAGAAGCATGACGATATTTGAAAACAAACTCAAACTTAATTCAGCAGCTCGGAGGTGGGTGATATGTAATGGCTAGACCGAGAAATCCTAAAAGAGATCAGGCATTCCAATTGTGGAAGGCAAGCAATGGAACCCGCTTACTGAAAGACATTGCTGAAGAATTAGAGTGTTCCCAAACGCTTATCCGAAAATGGAAGAACCAAGACTCTTGGGATGAGAAATTGAATGGTAACGTTACTAAACCAAAAGGGAAATCCAATGGTAACGTTACTAAACGTCCTGGTGCTCCGAAAGGGAGTAAGAACGCCAGAGGTAATAAAGGAGGTAAAGCGCCACCTGGCAACCAAAATGCTAAAGGCAATAGGGGTGGTGCAGCTCCTAAAGGGAACAAGAATTCATTCAAGACCGGTGAATATGAAACGATCATGTTTGAGTACATGGATGAAAAGGAACAGAAGCTTTTTACTGAAGTTGAGACTGATCCTTTGTACCAAATTGATCTATCAATACGATTGTTGAGCGTTCGTGAAACAAGAATGATGCGCTTGATCACTAAATACGAGAATGGATTGACTGATAAGCAGCGGACAGTCTTGCAGCAAATGCGGAAAATGAAAGATGTTGTTCAGGCTCCAGATAAAAATGGTCTGATTAAAGCTGTTCCGATAACTAATGAACGTCTAGCAGTGGTCCAGATCGAGGAGACAGACTCACCGCTGCTGGAGAAGATATTGAGCATAGAAGACGCTCTGACACGTGTGACCGCACAACGTGATAAAGCCATTAGGCAGAAAGTCGACATAATGAAAACTATGTCTGAATATGAATTGAGGCTGCGTGGTCTCGATCTCGCTAATAGAACACGAGAAGCAGAGCTGGAGCGGATCACCGCTCGACCTGTCGATGATTCTGTACAAATAACAATTAAGCGGAAGAATAAAGGTGATGACTGATGGTTCAAATGATGGAGAAAGAAGTCAATCCACATTTTGAGGACTTTCTTTTTGACTGGGATCAGAAGTTTCAGTTCCTAGTGGGCGGTTATGGATCATCTAAGAGCTATCACATTGCCTTGAAACTCATCTTAAAGTTACTGGATGAAAAGAGGACAGCCCTTGTGATTCGTGAAGTCTATGACACACACAGGGATTCAACGTTTTCTTTATTTGAAGAGATCGTGAATGATCTTGGGCTTGATCATGTCATTCAGTGCCGGACATCACCGCTCATGCTTAAATTTCACAATGGCAGCCGGATCATTTTCAAAGGCTTGGACATGCCAGCCAAGCTGAAGTCGATCAACAATATCTCGATCATTTGGATTGAGGAATGTTCCGAGGTTAAGTATGAGGGATTCAAGGAGCTGCTTGGTCGTTTGCGTCACCCGACTTTGGATTTGCACATGATACTATCAACGAACCCTGTCGGGCAGGATAATTGGACGTACAGACATTTCTTTAAGGACGATCAAAACAACCGTTTCATCCTGGATGATGAAAGGTTATACAAAGAACGAACGATCGCTATCAATGATACGTACTATCACCACTCGACGGCCGAAGATAACCTATTTCTACCTGTGAGCTATATCAAGCAGCTGGATGAACTAAAGGAATACGATCCCGACCTTTATCGAATAGCCCGAAAAGGTCATTTTGGCATTAACGGAATTCGTGTTCTTCCTCAATTCGAGGTGCAGCCACATGAAGATGTGATGTTGGCCATATCAAATATTAATCGTCCTTTGCTTAGAGCGGGCATGGACTTTGGTTTCGTAGAGTCTTATAACGCTTTGATTCGACTGGCCGTCGATCACGAGAAGAAATATCTATATATCTATTGGGAGTATTATCAAAAGGGCACAACCGATGATGAAACTGTACAAGAGCTCATCGAATTTACAAAAACAAAAGAGCTGATCAAAGCGGATGCAGCTGAACCGAAAACCATCGCATACTTCAGGAAGATGGGATACAACATGGTGGCCGCTCATAAGTTCCAAGGATCACGCTTGCAGTACACCAAGAAGATCAAGCGGTTTAAGAAAATCATTTGTTCCGACTCATGCAAAAACACGATCTATGAGCTTCAGCCGCTCACGTACAAGACAGACAAGCGCGGCAATATCATAGAGGACGAGTTTCAGATTGATCCTCATACTTTTTCAGCCATCTGGTATGCGCTAGATGATTATGAGGTAACCGACCTGAAAGAGAAACCAAAAGAGCGGACACGCCCGAACAGAGAAAGGAGGTCACGCTGATGAAAACTGTCAGAGCAACAGTGATGAAGGCCAATGTGTCTGAAACCACTAAGCAGATTTATGATGATGGATTTAATTACGATGCTGATGATGTGATCGAGCCGCCATACAATATCAAAGAGCTCAAACAAATGGCCGAGTATTCTACCATTCTTCAACAATGCATCGATGCGTATAAAACCAACATTCTAGGTTTCGGCTTGGGAGTTGAATACACTTTCGACTTTAATGCTGAGAATGCATCAGAGGAAAAGAAAAAGGCAGCTGAGAAAGAATGGACCCAACTTGAAGAGTTCGCCAGATATATGAACTACGATGAGTCAGCCGAAGTGGTCCTTGGTTATGTGATAGAAGACCGAGAGAAAACAGGTAATGGATTTGTCGAAGTGCTTCGAGAAGGTACAGGGAAGCCTGCAGGCATTGAGTACCTAGATGCACAATACTTACGAGTTTGTAAGCTGAGTGATTCTGTTGATGTCGAATTCCGATACACAGAAAGTGGACAAGTGAAATCATTGAAGCGGAAGAAGAGATTCAGGAAGTATGTGCAGGTCATCAATGAGAAGAAAGTCTTTTTCAAGGAGTATGGTGATCCGCGCATATTAAATTGTGAAACAGGCAAGTACGATGATGCTACACCAGAACCGCTTCAAGCAACAGAAGTCATCCACTTCAAGATTGGCAGCGGTACATATGGTGTTCCTCGTTGGATTGGTAACATCGTCAATATGTATGGAGCGCGCAAAGCTGAAGAACTGAACTATCTGTACTTTAAACAAGGTCGTCATGTGCCGGCCGCCATCACAGTGGAAAATGGCATGTTGTCTGAATCCTCGTACGAACAGTTACAGGAATACATGAACGGCATTGAGGGATCAGACAATGCACATAAGTTCCTGTTACTTGAAGTTGAAGGGATTCCAAAGAAGGATGAAATATCGAACGATGAAGAGCCGGCTAATGTAAAGGTGGATATAAAATCACTGGCCGAGATTCTCCAGGAGGATGCGCTGTTCCTTGAATATGATGAGAAGACGAGAAACAAGATACGTTCCTCATTCCGTCTTCCGCCAATCTACACAGGCGAATCACAGGACTATAACAAGGCGACAGCTGACACCGCTCGTAAAACAACTGAAGAACAGGTATTTCAGCCGGAAAGAATGATCATCACTGGCAAGCTCAATACACTCTTTCTTCCTGATCTTGATCTCTGGCATGTGCGACTCATATTAAATGGTCCTGATTTTCGTGATCCGCTCGAAATTGCAAAGGTTCTTACACCGTTTATTCAAGCAGGAGCGGTTTCACCGAATGACCTGCGTGATCTGGCTGGCCGTATTCTTGGGAAAACATTAGAAGAATGGCCAGAGGAAGAATATCACCGACCAATTGAGGCGAAGCCAAAGGCATCAACTAGCTTGCTTGATACGGTTCTTCAAAAGTCAGCAGGTTCTCAGGAAGAACTGGTCCATCTCTTAAAAGATGTTAGGGATGAACTAGAGGAGATCAGCAAATGAGCAAGATTGATCAGCTGATAAAAAACATCAATACCTTTGTGCAAAAAGCGGAATCGGATGAGGTTAAAGAACTAGAAGCAGCTGTAGCTGATTTCCCTGAACTGAAGGACGTTCCCTCTTTGGTGGAAGAGTACGAGAAAACCACCGCAAAACTTCTCAGATTGCAACGCAGGACGTTTTTAAATGCTCTGAATGGTTTTATATCCAAGGACGATTCGGAGACGTTAGAATCAATTCTAGCGTTTTTTAATAATGATCTATTCACTTCAGATGAATTTGCGGAGCTGTTCGGAAAAGAAACTGCTGTCTTTCTGACTCTTACCGTCACACAACTGGCTGAGAAGATCATGCATTCCATCGATGCAGATATTCCATTCAAGGTGCTTTCTGAGAAAACTGAACAGTGGATTGAATCGTGGTCGCAGGAGTTGGCGCAGCTGATGAAGCTGAATACTCATATGGCCATTGAGCAAACGCTGAAGGAAGGAATAAAAGAAGGCCGCTCTATCCAAGAAATTGAATTGGAGCTGAAGGGCCTACCTGAATTCAGTCGCAAACGTGCACGTATAACAGCCATTACAGAGGTGTTGACCGCGTCTTCTGTCGCTCAACATGAGTCATATGTGCAATCTCCAGCTGTAACGGGGAAGAAGTGGAAGCATAGCGGCGGGAAAAAGAATCAGTCCAGAGAAAGTCATGTGCAGCTGGACGGCACGATCATCCCGCTTGATGATGAATTTGAGATACCAGGTAGCGGAGAGCGGTGCATGTTTCCGAGAGATACACAGCTCACACCAAAAGAGCGAGTAAATTGTCATTGTGCGGTTGGGCCTGTGGTCGATCCTGTTATTCTTGGTTTGTCAGCTGAGGAAAAAGAAGAGATTAGAAGAAGAGTCTTACAAAACATGGAATGAAATAGTATAATATCCTCATTACTTTGGGAGTGAGGGGAATACATGAATGTTTTAGAATTCATTTCATCAATTATTAACACGATCATTTGGCCAATATTTATTTTTGTTGCGATCCTAATATTGAAGACACCAATTACTGAACTTATTAAAAACATAGCAAAGATAAAGTACAAAGATTTTGAACTTGAATTAATTGATAAAAAACTGAACGAGTTTACAATTAGTTCAGTTCCATCAAACGTAGAATTGGAAATGGAAAACCTAGAAGCAGCGAAAGATGATTTCGATGTAATAAGAAAACAAATTAATTTAAAAGGTCCGAGATTCCCCGTCGTGTTAGCGTATCGATACGTCACAAGTAGGTTAGTTGATTTATGTGAGAAGCACAATGTTGATGTTTCTTATCACGATTCGCGTGATTTAGCTGATGATCTATTTGAATATGGAATTATTGACTTGAAAACAAGAGATTCACTTATTCATTTACATGAATTGTTTTCTATATTATCAAATTATGATCAAATATCTGAATCACAAGCTATTAAGTTTTTAGATGCAAGTGAGGTTATCTCCCTACAATTAGAAATACTATGAAAGGAGGTGAATGAATTGCCACGCGAATTGATTAATGCAAAAATCACACACGTTTCATACGTGGACAAGGCTGCTAATCAAAAGCAGTTCTTTTTTATGAAATCAGAAAAAGAAAATGACTTTGAGAAAGAAATCAAGGTCATTGCCAAAGCTGATGATGCGCAGCGTCTTGTATATGGAATTGTATATGAGCCGCATGTGGAAGATGCACATGGAGATTACATGACACCAGAAGAGATCGAAAAAGCCGCTCATGGGTTCCTGAAGGATGCACGTGAGATCGACAAGCAGCATGATTTCCAAGGCGGTGTCGGGGAAGTTGTTGAATCGTACATTGCTCTGTCTGACTTTGAAATGGGCGATGATGTTATCAAGAAAGGATCGTGGGTCCTTGTGACAAAGGCATCTGATGAAATCTGGGAACAGATTCAAAAGGGTGAGATCACCGGATACTCAATGGCCGGAACAGCGGATATAGGAAAACAAGAGGATCACAAGCCAGCTTCTGATGAGAAGGGGCTTTTTTCTTTGCTCAAAAACTTCTTTCTTAAAGGAGAAGTAAAGAACCGATACGACAAAGGTCGCATGCGTCGTGAGTTTTGGGCGGCACAAGATGCACTGAATTCCGTTTTGTATAAATGGGATTCTTACGAGGATGATGGTTTAGAAACTGATCCGGAAAAAGTAAGAGCAGCACTGGAAGACTTTGTGGAAATCACACAAGAGATTCTACTTACTGATGACTTAGCGGGGATCCAAACTGACCCACCTGAAGAAGTCGCAAAAGCTGGCCGAAAGTTTTCAGCTGCTAACCTGAATGAGCTAAAAAATGCAAGAGCCGCTATCGACAATCTGTTAAGTCAAGCGGAAGAGAAGGAGGAGAACGAAGAAGTGAAAAAAGAAGATCTGCAAAAGATGTTAGAGGAAACAATTGCACCGGTTGTAAAACGACTTGAAGACCTTGAAAAAGGAGAAGGCGAGCAGCAAACTGATCCGCAAGAAAATCAACCAGATGAAGCTGTTGCAAAAGAAATGGCCGCAGCTGTAGAAAAGGCATTGACTCCAGTTGTTGAAAGAGTCGAAGCACTGGAAAAGGCACGTCCGCAAGGTAATGGAGTAGGAGATCAACAACAACAAGACGTACAAAAATCTGAAACGGTATGGGGCGGCTTGCTTTAAGCCGAGAAAAGGAGGAACTAACGTGAGAAATCAAGAGGTAATTAACAAAGCGGAAGTGACGCTTGGGACGTTAAAAACAGGCGGTCTAATGAATCCAACCCAATCTAGCACATTTATTCGTATGGTGCAAAATGCACCAACATTGCTGCAAGATGCACGTGTCATTCCGATGGATAGCGATGCACAAAAAATCGAAAAAATCGGTTTTGGTCAGCGCATTCTGCGTCCTGGTGTGGAAGGAAAAGCAGTTCCAGCAAGTGATCGAGTTGCACCAACAACAAGCACTGTGGAGCTTAATGCAAAAGAAGTCATCGCAGAAGTGAATATTACTTATGACACACTTGAAAACAACATCGAGGGTGATGCTTTGCAAAACACCATCATGCAAATGCTGGCTGAACGAGCTGCAGTAGATATTGAAGAATTGATCTTAAATGGTGATACATCGTCATCTGATACTTACCTTGCGCAGCTTGATGGTATCCGCAAGCAAGCGACATCTCATATCGTAGATGTTGCTGGTGAACCACTTACACGCCAAGTATTCAAACAAGGATACAAAGCTGTTCCACCAAAATATTTGCGAGTCCCACAAGAGTTCCGTTTCTATTCTTCCCCAGGGCAAGAGGTCGAATGGAAAGACAAAGTAGCGGATCGTCAAACAAATTTAGGAGATGCAGCAGTACAAGGTGGGCTTTCTTCTGCATTCGGTGTTCCAGTCAAAGGAATTGCAAATATGCAACCGTATGATGCGGACGGCACAGATGTTTCAGACATTTTATTGACTCATCCAAAAAACATCATCTTGGGCTTCTCTCGTAATATCCGTATTGAGGTTGATAAAGACATCCGTAATCGTAAATTCATCATTGTGTTGACTGCGAAGCTGGACAGCAAATTTGAGGAAGAGGATGCTGTTGCTAAGATCATTAAGGTCAAGGAGTGATAAACATGTATACAGCGGCTTTGATCAAAGGAAAGACATACTCTGTGATGGGGCATGTCTTTCATTTAAATCAGGAGAAAGAGATTGAGAAAAAGGTATTTCAATATCTCGATGGCAATGAGTTTTTTGCTTGTAAGGAAGTAAAAGCTCCTGCTGATGATCCAAAAACGGATGAGCCGGTGAAAGAGGAAGAAGAACCGGCATCAGAAGTAAAAATTTACACTGAAACAGAACTGAAGGGCATGAACAAAACTGAACAAGAAGCCATTGTTATTGATCTTGGCGGCGATCCGACTCAGCTCAAAGATAAGAGTGAAAGAATTGCCTTCATCCTTGAGCATCAACAGCAACAAGAAAAAACAGGAGAGTAAGGCTGATGCTGATCTCTCCTGAAGATGTTAGGGCGTATACCGTATTCGAGAGCGTGAAAAACCGCTCGGATGAACTATTGGAAAGTGACATCATCGAAGCTGAAGCTGAGGTATTTAAGATCGTAGGTCATGATTTCACAAGTGAAAAATATCAGCCACTTCCTGAAAAGGCGAAGATCGCATTGATTAAAATGGCGCAGTTCTTCGCGTTGATCAACGGTGATGAATCAATCATCAAAGGGTATAAGTCAGAAAAGATTGGCGACTACTCTTACACACTGGCAGACGGGAACGCCGTTACAAAGCCAGATGTGTATAACCTGTTGATAGATTTCATTGAGCCAATTGATCCACCGGAAGATCCGGCAAGTGTAAGAATGAGGTTGAGATCGCTATGAGCTATCAATCGTTATTAACGGATCGATGCGATATATATCACTTGCAAACAGAGCAGCTGTCAAAAGATCGCTATGGAATACCTGTCCAAGATGCGCAGCCGCTCTTTTCATATCCTGATGAGCCTGATCAAGTTGCGCAGCCATGTTATTTTACGGAGAAAAACCAATCCATCACACAGCAGGAGCCAAACGCAACCATTCATCAATCGTACCTTGTTCATTTTCCTATTACTGCTGATGTTCGTCTAAATGACAAAGTGGTATGGGAAGGCGTGACATTGAAACTCCAAAAGCCCAGACAGATCAAAAATCACCACATTGAGGTGGTAGCGATGAGGAGTGAAAGCCTTTGAGGATTGATGGTTTAGATCAGTTTATTGAGGACTTGAATGCTGCGGTGAATGGCGGCTTGCAAGCAGAATATGAAGAATGGCTTGAAGGAATGGGCTATGAGTTCCTAGATATTGTTCAGGATGAGGTCATTCGTACAAAAACAGTAGATGCTCGGCGTTTGCTTAACTCATTCCAAAAAGGAGACCAAGAAAACGTCTTTTCGATGAGCAGTGGCGGTCTCACCCTAGATGTAGGGACCAAATTGGAATATGCATCTTACACAAACGATGGACACTTTACGATTGATCCTAGTAAAAATCAGGACAGACGATGGGTTCCTGGCAGATGGGTTGGTGATCGTTTTGAATACGATCCAAACGCTGAAACAGGAATGCTTCTAAAGTTCCAGTGGGTTGAGGGCAGCGGCTATTGGGATAATGCTCTAAGCATCTTCGGGCAGATGTTTGAACAATCACTAGATCGCAAGCTGCAGCAATGGATCGATGAAAAATTTGGGCGGTGATTAGATGAATCAAGAAGTCGGCGCCATCATGAATTATTGTTACAAGCAGTTTCCGGTGAAGGTTTACGAAAAGAAAATTCCTGAACAATTTCAGGTCCCATCCATGTACTTTCCAGCAGCATGGGTCAATACAAGAAACGATACTGTTTCAACGTTCCTCAAAACATACACGCTGCATATTAAAGTGTTTCACAAAGATTCTGGACAGGCTCATGATGCAGCTGAATCGATTGTAGATGCCTTATCAGCGGATCGGAATATCATTCAGATGGTCAGTGAAGAAGGTGAACCGCTTGATGATTATGTCCGCATTAAGAGAGCGGAAACTAGGAGTGGTGATCAAGGTGTGGCAACGATTGTCCTCACATGGGATAGTGCCTATTGGTACAACCGAGACGAGCAACCAAGCCTAGACGACATAAATTTTTCAGATGGGGTGATAAAAAGTGGCCAAGAATAAAAGCGAGCCGGTGAAAGAAGAAAAAGCTGCACCGGTTATTCCTAAAGAAGCAGCATTTTCATTTGAAGCCTTGAAAGAGCACAGCAAGGAATTGTTTGGCGTAAAGCCTGAAATCCTTGAAGGTGCTCTTTTTTATATCAAAGATCAACCAATTACAAAAACAGAAGCAAAGAAGCAGATTGATGCTTTTTTGTCTAAGGAGGTTTAAGCATGAATGGAGGTACTTTTACACCAGGATCAGAGAAAAAGCGTCCTGGTATCTACTTCAATTTCAAAACCACAGCACAGCAGCGTATCACGTTAGGTGATCGCGGCACCGTTGCACTCCCAATCACTATGAGTTGGGGAGAGCCTAAGACGTTCATCTCTATCTCAGGCATCGAGGACTTAAATAAAAAAGTCGGATTAAACATCGATGACAAGTCGCTTCTTCTTTTCCGAGAAGCGAAGAAAAAAGCACAGACGGTTCTTTTATATCGCTTGAATGAGGGTGAACCTGCAAAGGCTCAGATCAGCGAGAATTTCAACGTTCTTGCTAATTATGGTGGACAGAAAGGGAATGAGGTCACGATCCAAGTCACTGAAAACGTATTGGATAGCTCCAAGCGTGATGTGGTGACTTACGTTGGTACAGACATTGTTGATAAGCAGGTTGTCACTGATGTCAAAGAGCTGAAGCAAAACAAATATGTTTCGTTCTCTGGTGAAGGTGAAGTGACAATCACCGCTGGTGTCACACTAAGCGGTGGGAAAAACGGTGTGCCAAGCGTGGCAGATTACACAGCATTCCTTGAAAAAGCTGAAACAGAATACTTTGACGTAATTGCGCTACCTAATAACACTAGCGAGCAGTTAAAAGCGACATTTGTGGCTTTCGTCAAGCGTCTGCGTGATGACCAAGGTCGTAAAGTGCAAGGTGTTTTACCGAATTATGAAGCTGATCACGAGGGAATTATCAATGTCACAAGTGGCGTTCTGCTAGAAGACGGCACAGAGATCACACCAGCCAAAGCAACTGCATGGGTGGCCGGTGCAGCGGCAGGAGCCAACTTCAATCAGTCATTAACCTTTGTGGAATATGAAGGGGCTGTTGATACGTTAGAGCGTCTTGATAATGATCAAGTGGAATACCGTTTATCACAAGGCGAATTCTTGTTCACGTTTGATGCGCGTGATCGCACAGTGAGCGTTGAGAAGGACATTAACTCCTTAACGACTTATACAACCGAGAAGAACAAGACATTTGCGAAAAACAAAATCATTCGAGTGCTCGATGCGATCAACAACGATCTCACTCGTGAATTGAAGAATTTGATTAAATTACGCAAAGCAAATGGCAATGACATTCCTGCATCTGATGATGGGCTGCAGCTGGTGAAAACACTCATCACGCAATATCTCACGCAGCTCCAAGATGGATCTGGAATCACTGGCTTTGACTCTGAAACAGATATTACGATCGCTTTAAATGAAGATCGTGACGGTTTCTTGATTGATCTAGCTGTTCAACCTGTTGATGCAGCTGAAAAATTCTATTTCAATGTAGAGGTGAAATAAGATGGCTTTTAAAGCGCAGAATACCATTTCAGGTAAGGAAGGACGCTTATTCCTCGATGGTGAGGAATTGGCGTTTATTAAAACATTTGAAGCGAACGTGGAGAAAAACAAATCAGAAGTTAACGTTATGGGCCGTCGCATGACCGGTCACAAGACAACCGGTGCGAATGGTACTGGTACAGCGACTTTTTATAAAGTCACATCACGTTTTGTACAGCTCATGCTCAACTATGTGAAGAAAGGGGAAGACCCATACTTCACTATTCAAGCTGTTCTGGATGACAAATCATCCGCTCGTGGCACTGAGCGTGTCACATTGTTTGATGTGAACTTTGATTCTGCAAAGATCGCGGGGCTTGATGTGGATTCAGAAGCACTTGAAGAAGAGGTTCCTTTCACGTTTGAGGACTTTGATCTTCCTGAGAAGCTGAAGGATAGTTTCTAAACAACTGAAAAAAAGTGTGAACAAAGTTAACAAATTTGACCCCGTCTGTTATAATGACGTTAGTCATTAATTTTTTTGAGAAGCAATGTTTACAAGCAAAGAAATTTGCATAAAATAAAAAGAAGCCAGGATGCGTCAACATCCTGGCAATGTACAATGAGGCCCTTCAAGGGGCTGGCTTAATCCGAAAGCTAGATAAAGTATTTTGAAAATAGACTCTACCCTTTAACTTGTCCAGAGCTCAAGGGAGGTCTATTTTTTCTTTACGTAAGTCAACAATGCAAGGATAAACATCCCAAATAAAAGCATGAGCGAAATCGCTTGAAACGTTGACATAAGCATCACCCCCTTTCTAACGGGGATGAGCCAGACCACCCTTGAGTAAGCCGTTCAATTGTACGATATCTATTATACATGAAAAGATTGGAAAGCACATTCAAAAAATGGATGTGCTTTTTTGTATTCAAAAAAACAAATCAAAGGGAGTTTTTAAACATGAGCGAAAAACAAACAAACAACACATATGATCTTTCATTCTTTATGCCAGGACAAACAACAGAAGCGGAAGAAGTCAAATCCATTATCTCAAAGCGTTTCGTTGATAAAGAAGGTAAAGTGATTCCATTCGTATTCAAAGCGATCACAACAGAGCGCATCGATGAACTGGAGAAAGAAAACACGACTTTCAAAAATGTTAAAGGTCGTGGACGTGTAAAAGACTTGGATTCTCAACGGTTCTACGCACGTATCGCAGTTGAATCAACCATTTACCCAGACTTCAAATCAAAAGAACTGCGTGAAGCATACAGCACCCAAGATCCAGTCGAAGTGGCAAAGCGTGTCCTGTCTGTCGGCGGTGAATATGCGAACTGGTTAAACAAAGCCATTGAGGTCAACGGGTTTGAAGATGAAATTGAGGATCTTGAAACTGAAGCAAAAAACTAATAAAGGACGGGAACAAAGAGGCTGTGTATCTGTATTACTGCATGCATGAGCTTCATTACTCCCCGTCTGAACTCTTAGAGGTCTATGAAGCGCCAAGGCAATTCAAGGCCTTTTTGTTTGGGTTGATTGCCCACAAACTTGAAGTGTTAGAAAAAGAATCGAAGAAAGGGGGATAAGACATGGCTCGTTTAACAGCTCGGTTTGATTTACAAGACCGGATCACGCGTAAATTGCGTTTGATTAGAGGAGATATGGAACGACTTGATAGATTGCGCCGCAGATCAGAGCGGCCGATCACATTGAGAGTACGCGACAATGCCACAATTGCTTTAAGACGTGTGCAACGGTTTGTTTTGCGTGATCTTGCGCGAACTTATCAGCTCACGCTGGATGTAAATGATCTGGCCACAAAGGCATTGAAAAAGTTCAACGGCTTCTTACAACGCAAGATGCCGCGTACTCATAGCGTGCTGATGCGCATTAAAGATCAGGCAACACCAGGGCTTGTCAGGCTTCGTCGTTACATCGATCGGAAGTTTGGCAAAGTAGAACGGTTTGCCATAACGGTCTATGATCGGGCAACGGCGGGAATCAAACGTATTGCTTCATATGCAGCGCGTCAGCTTGGCCGGGGCTACAGCTATACCATTAGAGCCGTTGATATGGTCCGGCGCACGGTAAGCCGTATAGCTTCTTATACTCGAAATACCCTCGGTACTGAGTACAGGGTGGCGATCAATGCGATTGATCGTTTTACGGCTCCAGTACGTGGAGCTGTCTCATTTGCAAATACCCATTTGGGACGGACTTACACAACCACAATCAAGGTCCTTGATCTTATAACAAAGCCTTTACGGGGGATTGTGTCAGCTGTCACTAGCACACTTGGATTGCTTGGAGTCGGTGCCGGTGCAACAGGTGGTATTGTCGTGCCGCTCAAAATGGTAGCGGATCGACAGAACATGACCACGGCTTTTGAAACACTGCTCGGCAGCAGAGGAAAAGCAGATGCACGTCTGGACGAGCTGACGGCCTTTGCTGGTCAAACGCCATTTACTCGTGATGAGATTTTCGAGTCAAGTCGTGTCCTTCAAGTATTTACAGGAAATGCTCTTTCTACGACTGAAGGCATGAAGCTAGTCGGGGATGTTGCTGCAGGTGTTCAACGGCCGTTCTCAGAAGTTGCGCTATGGATGGGGCGTTTATATGACGGCATTAAATCGGGGCGTCCTATCGGTGACGCAACCGCAGCGCTTCAGGAAATGGGGGCGATCTCTGGTGATGCCAGAGGTAAGCTCGAAAAACTTGCAAAGAGCGGCAAAGACATAAATAAAACGTGGCCAGAAGTCACGAAGGAATTTGGCAAATACAACGACATGATGATCAAAATGTCTGATAACTTGGCCAACTTATTCCTTGGTGTCAAATCATTCATCAACAACAGCATACTTATGCCTTGGGGTAAAGGACTAGCAGCTGCGTTTCAACCTGCGTTAGAAGCATTTAGAACGTGGCGCGGGGAATATTCCTTTGTGCTGACTGATCTATCAAACAAAGCTGAAAAGGCGGGCAAGAAATTCGCTAACAGCTTCCTTGATCCGACAAAGAGTGTTTTCGGATTCATTGGTGATCAATTTAAAATTCTGTTTCCTGGTGAGAAGTTAACCAAAAAGCAGACACAAGAACTCAAAGTGAAATTTAAGGACAACCCTAAGCTGAAGAAGCACTTTGAACAACTAGAAAAATACAGGGAAATGGACTTTGAAACTCGGTGGAAGCTTGTCCTTGATAATACGAAAGACGTTTTTGGCCAATGGTGGGAAAAGACAGGGAAACCAGGTCTTTTTAAGATGGCTGAAAATGTTGGGAAGACTTACGGCGGTATCATAAACGGTGTTATCAACGGTCTACTTGGTATTGATGACAAATCATCCGAGGACAGTTTCACTGATGCAGGAGCCAAAGCAGGAAGGATATTCATCGAATCATTTTTAGAAGCTCTTGATCCAGCGCAATTGGGAATTCGTATCACCAAGAAGATCGGTGAGATCAACTTGAATGCTCTTACTGGAGAAGGATCAATTGCTGGTGCTTTGATTGCCAATGCGTTTGCACTCGCATTCCTCGGAAAAGTGGCCACGTTATTAAAGCCGCTCAAATCCATTCTTTCTGGCGCTTTTGCTGCCTACAAATGGGGCAAAGGTTTAAGAGGAGGAATGGGAGCAGGAACGAGCGGTGGTGTAATTGGAGGTTCTGGAGGAGCCGGGCGACCGCCAAGGAACCAACGACCTCCTGAATATCGTCAGCCTTGGATCAATAGAGGGGAGCCGGTACGTCCAACAACGCCAAACCAAGGGCGTGGCGGTGGATTCTTAGGAAATCTCGGTAAAGGTGCAAAGAGTATTGGAAAACGCATTCCTATTCTCGGTACACTGATTGCCGCAACAGAGTTAATCGGTATGAACAATGATAATAAAGGCGAGAAGATCGGTGGGTTCACAGGAAATCTAGGTGGCGGTATTGGTGGAGCCGCAATCGGAACAATGATCGCACCTGGTATCGGAACAGCTATCGGTGGAATCTTAGGAAGCATCTTTGGCGGTGATCTTGGCAAATGGATTGGAAAGATGTTCGATAACGGTACCATCAAGAAAAAATGGGATGAGATCGTCAAATGGTCAGAGGATGCAATCAAGTGGATTAAAGATACATGGAAAGATATTTCTACTTGGTTCAATGACAACGTGGCTGAACCAATTGGTGTTTTTTTTGAAAAAGCATGGACAAAAATTAAAACCACTTGGGAGAAAGTCTCTAACTGGTTCATGGAAAAAGTATTCATACCTATTTATAACTTTGTTGTACCAATCATCAACTTTGTGGTTGGTGTTTTCACCGTTGCTTGGAACATTATTAAAACCATATGGGGTGTTGCATCAACTTGGTTCATGGAAAAGGTATGGAAACCATATGGTAAATATGCAGTAGAAGCCATTGGATGGGTATGGAATAAACTTGTTGATACATGGAATTGGATCAAAGAGACATGGGGAGTATTGTCTGAATGGTTTAATGAATATGTATGGACACCATTTAAGACATACGCCATTCCAGCCATCATGTTTATCTGGAATCTATTCAAAGGCACATGGAACTGGATTAAAACAACATGGGTGATACTTGCAACTTGGTTTGATGAGTATGTATGGCAGCCGTTTAAAACTTACGCTTTGCCAGCCATTATCTTTATATGGAATTTGTTTAAAAATACATGGAATTGGATTAAAACCACTTGGATTATACTTGCCAAATGGTTTGATGAGTATGTGTGGCAGCCGTATCAAAAATATGCAAAGCCAGCAATTGAATTCGTGTGGGAGAAATTTCAGGATGCATGGAAAATCATCAAGGGTATTTGGAAAACAGTGAGTGGATGGTTTGAAGAGAAAGTATTTAAACCGTTGAAGGGTCATGCTGAAAAACTCACAGAAATATGGAATGGGTTTTTCGGTTTAGTTGGTAAAGTGGTTGGTAAAGCAAAAGAGATTACTGGAAAAGGATTTAAATTCTTTGAAGGAATAGGTGAAGAAAAAACAGGTATGAAAAAAGTCCCTACTAAGGGGAAAAAACCAGATCAGAAAGCCACCGGTGGTTATATCACCCAACCTACCTTATCATGGATCGGCGAGGCTGGGAAAGAGTTTGTCATCCCGACTGAAAACAACAAAGGACGAGGAAAGATGCTACTTGCACAAGCAGCTTCTCATCTTGGAATGTCCGTAGTGCCAAACGGTTCATCACCTACCTCTCCAGCAAGCTCATCGTCTCCAATGACACCGGCATCTGCTTCATCAGTTTCCACTTCTGCAAGTGGATCAGTATCAATTGGAGACGCAGGTAACGCATCAAAATACGGAGAACAGTTCACGTCTGAATTCGAGAAGGGACTAAATAATAAAGTCATTTCCATGGAGAAATGGAAACAGGCAAATATTAATCAACCATTTACTCAAATTCAGACATCGACTCCGCAGTACGGAGCTCAAACTGTCACCGGCTTTGCTGCAGGTCAAAACATGACACCAACTGGCACAGGTCAATTCTTAGATCAAAATGTAAGACAACCTTTCTTATCCGCTCGCCAAGAGTCACCTACATGGGGCGGTGGACTGATTGACTCATTCAATAGCGGTATGAGGTCAAAAGGAAGCGAAGTGACACAAGCGGCCAAGGACATGGCGAAGAAAGTAGAACAGGCGTTTAGAGAAGAATTAGATATTCATTCTCCTTCACGTGTCATGATGAGTCTTGGGAAATTCGCATCAATCGGTGTCGTCAAAGGTCTTGATTCAGTTGATGTAAAGAAATTCGCAGAGAATCAAGCCGGTTCCTTAATTGCTGCATTTAGTGGAATGGGCGCATCTAATCTGAGTGTTCAACAATGGCTTATGGCAGCTCTGATGGCAACCGGTACATCTATGAGCTGGTTACCTGGTTTGATGACGATCGCGCAGCATGAGTCACGTGGAAACCCGAAAGCGATCAACCTATGGGATTCAAACGCCAAAAGAGGAACGCCATCTAAAGGATTGATGCAGACCATTGATCCGACCTTTAATTCTAATAAGGCAAGCGGCATGAACGACATCTGGAACCCGATTCATAATGCTGCAGCTGCTATCAATTACATCAAAGGCAGATATGGGAATGTGTACAACACGCCTGGATTGAGAAGTATCAGAAACGGTGGACCATATAAGGGTTATGCAAACGGGGGACTGATCACTCAGGAACAGATAGCTAGAGTCGGTGAAGGAAACAAGCGTGAATGGATTATTCCTGAAGAACGAGGCATACGTGGTCGCTACTTGTTGGCTCAAGCTGCACAGGCTTTAGGAATGGACGTATATGATCCGGCCAACACTGCATCATCTGAGCTTTCACAAGGGCAGGTGCAAACAGTAACAGCTGGCACAGCGAATGCACCTTCTGCTTCTGGTGGATCAAAACAGATCATCATTAATTTTAATGGTGAGCAGCATTATCATAATGGCCAAGATGCAGAAGGGCTTGCAGAGAAGATCAAACAGATGTTGATTGATGAGTTAGAGAATGAAATCAACACAGGAACGAAGGGGGTCGTGATCGATGGCTAAATCAAAATATCAACTTTGGATTTCGCAAGGGAAGGACAAATTACGATTCCCTGTCCTTCCTGAAAAACTTGAACTGAACAACAACGTACAAAATGAATCTATCAAAGTATCAAAATTTGGCGAGCTTACATTTTTGGATGTACCAGGGGCTCGCCAAATTTCATTTGCAACGTTTTTTCCAAAGAAATATACACCGATTTCCGAATATAAAAGCATTCCTTCACCAGAGAATGCGATTGCCAAAATAGAGCGATTCATGAAATCAAAAAAGCCTGTACGCTTTATTGTCACAGGGACAAAAATAAATATGCAATGCAGCATAGAAAGCTTCAATCACAATGAAGGTACTTATGATGTTGGTGATCGAGAATTCACACTGCAGCTTAAAGAATATAAAACTGCATCACCTAGAAAAATTAAAAGGAAAGCCAAAAAGAGCAGCAAAAAACGCAGCTCAAAAGGCGCACCAAAAGTGTACACCGTTAAAAAGGGTGATACCTTGTGGGATATTTCTGGCCGCTTCTATGGTGATAGCACAAAATGGCGCCGCATTTGGAATGCGAATAAAGCCGCGATGATCAAACGAAGTAGACGCAATATTAGACAACCAGGGCATTGGATTTTCCCTGGTCAAAAATTAAAAATACCACAATAGGGGGTGATCCGATTGATAGAACTCTTTGCAGTGCGGAGCGGGACCATGTATGAGCTTGTGACAGAGAGCGTCACGCTTCGTGGTCAAAGGTATCAAGCTCCCCGATCTATACAAGCAACTATCGTGACTAAACAGGGTTCACAAAAATATTACAGCATCAAAGAAGGAGACACTGTTCTTTTCAAGTGGAAAGGAAAAGAACTCTTTCGAGGAACAGTATTTGCAAGAACGCCCAAAGATGAAAAGATCACTTTTACTGCTTACGACATGCTTCAGTATTTGGTGAAGAACCAGGATGTCTATGTCTTTTCCAATAAGAGAGCTGATCAGATAATGAAGCGGCTTGGTCAAGATTTTCAGATCCCGATGACGTCGATCGCTAACACTGGCCATGTCATTAAATCACTTGTATTCAAAAACGATACAAGCCTTTATGACATCATCCTGCAGGCGTTAAAAGAAACAAAGAAGCAAACAGGGCGTAACTATCAAATCTATTCTGCTAAAGGAAAGATGGGGCTGAGAGCGTGGCCTGATCCGTCCGAAGTATGGGTCATTGAATCAGGCGTGAATCTCATTGATTATCAGTACAGCACCTCGATTGAGGAAACAGCCACACGTGTAAAGATGAGAGCGACACATGTGGAAAAAATTAAGGTGCTGAAGAAGGAAAAAAAGAAATCTAAGACTACTGACAAAGATAAAGAAAAAGATAAGAAAACGACCAAACCTACCAAGCCGAAAACTGTTACGCAAAAGAAAGAGATTGAGATGTTGGCTGTGGCGAATGATAGTGCTGCTAGAAGTAAATACGGCATCCTGCAGCACGTCGAAAGAGTGTCAGGGGAAATCAATCAGGCACAGCTGCAAAAGAGGGCTGATGTTCGTCTCTCACAGAAAAAGGGCGTGAAAAAAGAACTCAAAAGTATCCAAGCTCTAGGTATTCCTGGATTACAAAGCGGCATGCCAATACGCATCATCATTCCTGATATCGGTATCAAAAAAACGTACTGGATCGATCAAGATAGCCATGAATTTAAAGGAACCAAACACACCATGACGATTGATGTCGTTGAAAAGAATACGATCCCAACGGGGAACCAGACATGAAACTAAGCGAGGCAATTAAGCGATTGGCTGTCGATGCTGTGGATGCACAATCGCCAACTGACTTGATACTTGGTGATGTGGTGTCTGTTTCCCCTCTTAGTGTTCGACTCAATGAGAATGATAAACTCATCATTCCTGAAGAACTTCTTATCTGGCCAGCCCGCTTAGACGAGGGAGAAGATGATGAGCTAGAAGAAGGCGATAGTGTCATGGTCCTTGCGATGACAGGCGGACAAACGTTTTACATCTTAGATAAAGTAGTAGGAGGTGGTTCATAATGGCTCTTTCACCTGAAGAAGAGATTGAGGATTTGGATGAGGACGAAGAGGATATTGTTGAACCTTCGACCACCTACCGTATCGACTTCGAGTCAGGACGTCTAACCAATGAAAAGATCAATGGTCTTGATGCCATTCGCCAGTTCGTCTATATGGCTTTGCGAACGGAACGATATTCACATGCTGTTTATAGCCATGATGTAGGATGTGAGGTTCAAGAAGCTGTGTCTGATGAAGAATCAACGGACGAATACAAGGAAATGGAGATCCCGCGGCTCATTGAAGAAGCTCTTTTAGTAGATGAAAGAATCGAAAGTGTTCAAGATTTTGAGATCACTAAAGAGGGTGCAGCCTTTAAGGTGGTCTTTGATGTTGTGACAGATGAAGGAACCTTGGAGATCGAGGAGGTGATTGGCGAAGATGTTTGAAGATCAGTCTTATGAAGCCATCATGGAGCGAATGCTGGAACGTATACCCGATGATATTGATAAACGTGAAAACAGCGTGATATGGAATGCGTTGGCCCCTGCAGCTGCCGAACTTGCTCAATCTTATATATGGCTAGATCAGGTATTCGATCTTGTCTTTGCAGATACAGCGCAGGGGGAATTTTTAGATCGACGAGCAGCAGAAGTGGGGATCACTCGTAAAGCGGCCACAAGTGCTGTATGGTCCGTTGAAGTCTCGCCCGAAGGTATAAGAATACCAACGGGATCAAGGTTCTACATTGATAGTCTATATTTTCAGTTTGAATCTGATGGAACTTTGAAATGTGAAACGACTGGTGTTGTAGGCAATGGGAATTTTGCAGAGCTGCCGCTCCTATCGCTCGATAACATACCAGGTTTAGAATCAGTCATTTTCGAGGAGCTGAAAATACCTGGTCAAGAGGAAGAAGACGATGAAGCTCTTTATGAACGGTACTTGATGAGGGCAAGACGTGAAGCTGTCAGTGCCAACAAAGCACACTATAAAAAGTGGGCTGAAGAAGTTGAAGGAGTTGGCAGGGCGAAGGTGTTCCCGCTTTGGAATGGTGAAGGTACAGTGAAAGTTGTCATCACAGATGGTAATTTTGATGTTGCGACGGATCTGCTTGTCAATAAGGTGCAGGAGTACATTGATCCGGCTCCAGGCGAAGGAGAAGGCCAAGCACCAATCGGGGCAACTGCCACTGTTGAAAGCGCCAAGTGGAAAGATGTAGAGGTGTCTGTATCTGTGGAGCTTAAAATGGATTACTCCATTGAAGATGCACAACAAGAGATTGAAGAGAAGGTCAAAGCGCTTCTAAAATCACTTGCCTTTGAAGAAAATGTGATTAGAATGTCAGCGATCAATGACATTTTATATCATGCGGATAGTGTCTCTGATTATGCGGATGTCTTGATAAACGGCGAACCCAAAAACTTGCCCCTCCAAGACATTGAAATTCCGCGTCTAGGGCAGGTGAACGTCATTGAGCAAGCTTGATGAAATGAAAGCTTACCTGCCTGCTTATCTAACGGAGATCACTGAATTTGATGAATTAATGAAATCAGAGGCTCCTGAGATGGAAAGGCTAGATGATTCTATTTTTGATATGACTGATCAGCTTTTTCCGATCACAGCAACATGGGGATTGGATCGATGGGAAAGAATGCTGAAGGTGCAGCGTGAGTCAGGTGACTCGATTGAATTGAGAAGGGCACGTGTATTGAATCTCATGTCAAACATTCCACCGATCACGTATGCATCACTAGAAAGAGCAGTGAACCGGTTCTTGAAGAAACCTAGCGCAGTGGTTCGTCTAACGACAGGCCGCTATCATTTCTCCCTTCGTGTTAATTTGGATGACCTGCAGAACACCAGATACATTGTGGAGACGCTTGAAAACTTAAAGCCTGCACACTTGGCTTACAAATTCACAAGCGTTCATCATACTGATGTTCATGAAATCAAAGATTATCATAATCGGCTCACACTGCGCAGCAGAGTGGGCTTTTTTGATCACATCCCGATTCTGTTAAATGGAGAGTTTTTACTGAATGGCACTTTTTATTTGAGCGGATCGCGCAATTCTACTGACATTCCTGTTCGGTTTAGGCAGTCTTTAAAATTGGCCATGAAGCTCAAAAAAGAAATGAAGGTTCTTGGACGTACAAGATATGTCATGGTAGGAGCCAAACATGAAACGGATCAACAAGCTGCTCTTACGCTTCGATCACGCTTCAATCATGTTAGGAAAGAAAAAAAGAAAATGACATTCCGCATGGCTGCTCATGTATCAAATGAGCAAAGCGGAAGTGTAATCATTAAGCAGAAATATTGGACGCTTGATGGATCGGTACCGCTCGACGGTTCAAAATATCTAGCTGCCACGTCCAAACAAATAGATTTATAAAGGAGGATCATTATGGCTGATCAATTAACCGTTACAACGCTTTATGCTCGCCAACAAATGGCGAAGGCTAGAGCAGAGGGAACAAGGCTAACTAAAGTGGTCAAGATGGCTTTCGGAAAAGGTGGAACGAAAGACGGAAAACCAATCTCTCTGGATGGAACAGAACAAGAGTTAAAGAGTGAACTTGTTCAAAAGGACATTGATTCATATGAGTTTATGGAGCCGGCGAAAATCCGCTACACCTGCACGATCGCCGAAGGAGAACTGGCAGGAGAAGTGATCAACGAACTAGCACTTGTCGACGAAGACGGTAAATTCACCGCCATCCGCACTATGACAGACAAGCAAAAAGATGGTGACATTGAATTCATCTTTGAGATTGATGATATTTACTAGGAAAGGAGTGCTCATCGATGGATATTAAATCTCCTAAAGTGTTTGAAACAAGTGACAAGGCTCATGCGGATCTGTTCAATGACATGGTTAAAGTGTTGCTTGAAAATGACTATGGACTGTTAGATCAGATCATTGGACATATTGACGATACCAAGCCGCATGCATCTGAAGCGGAGAAAAAGAAATGGAATGAATCGCAGTTATATAAAATCACAGCTGATGACGGCAAATACTTGATCTCTGTTCCAGCTGACAAAAATATTTATGATGCGATTAAAGACAAAGGGACCTGTACTTTCATTGCATCCCCAGGTGTAGAAGATTCCCCAGCACCCAGCAATGCCTATTTGAGAGGTATTCAGACGGTGGGACAAAACAACATCGGAACCGGTTTTGCGGTAGACACATCAGGTAATGCCTACTACTTCTACTATAATTCTAGCCATATATCTATCACGTGGACGCAGCTGCCGACAACAGCTGAAAAAGATAAATGGAACAATGGACAACTCTATAAATTGACGCAAGATTCAGGTGAACGTAAACCGCTCCCCAAAGTATTAAACGGAACAGATGTCTTATCATTGCCTCCTGGTCGTTATTATGCAGCAGGTCAATACCTTACAAATATGCCGACCGTAAACGACTCAGGTTGGTTCAATATTGATGTTGATACTGCTGTAACAAGAAAAAACATTCATGTATGTCGAAGTTTTGATAATCTACATTGGTTCGGAACTGTTCATACAGAGGGGAATTTCACAGGTTGGAAAAAAGTTTTAACAGTGGAGGATTTGGCAAACAGCACCTTTGTTGATACTTATGATCAAAATAATTCATCGGTTTCTGCTGCTGAAAATGTTGCAACAAAGCTTGTTTTTGGGACATCACGAGCGGATGATTTATCAGAGTATAACCGCTCTCGTGCTGAGATCATACTGAAAAACAGTGGTCTTTATTTAATCAGGCTTTATGTCACTAGTAATAATATTACAGTCGGATCAGATAATATCTTGGCCTGTTATGTCAACGGATCAGAATACCAGAGGTTCGGAAACTGGAATCCAGCGACATCATCAAGTACGTGCGTGCTTTATTTATTACAAAAATTTAAAGCCGGGGATAAGGTAACTTTCTATATAACACCAAGAGGGACCAACAAGACTGTATCAATAAACACAGCTTATGTAACGATGTCTCAATTGAGATAAATGGGATAGGAGGGAAAAGATGAATAAGGCACTAGCGATAAAATTTCTTTATCCAAATGCGGAACTAGGTAAGGATTATTCGGTTCGGGATGATGGAGAGGGACAGTTCATAGATACATGGTTTTTAGAAGAACCTGAGCCTTCAGCTGAAGAGTTGGAAGCTGCTTGGCAAGAGTATCTGAAATTAGATAATGAACAACCTATGACCCAGGTCGAAAAGCAATTACTTCTTATTGGTGAACAGTTAGCGAAAGAAAAAATCGCTCGTCAACAGGCAGAAAGAGTAAATGCGATGTTAGGACAGCAGCTGGCAGAAATGCGAATAGACGTCCTTAAATTGAAGGGAGGGTTTACAGATGAATCTTAATTTTTGGGTGTTAGCGTTATTTTATAAATGGGCCACAACTGCAATGGTTAAACAAGCAATGTCGTTCAAGGATTGTTCAATTGAAGATCTAGAAGAGGGCGTTCAGGAGGAATATGTTACACAGGATCAATACAAGGAAATAACAGGTGAAGCATATACAGAAACGTCAGAAGCCTAGTAGAAAGGTTTTTTATTTTGCCTTCTTTAAGGGGGTGGACAAAGTGAGGGAGTAGGTGAGCATGGTGGAAATGGATTTGGCTCAATATTTGATGACACAAGGACCCTTTGCGGTTCTTTTTTGTTGGGTTTTGTTTTACGTATTAAACACAACAAAGGAACGAGAAAACAAGCTCAATGAACAAATCGAAGCGCAAAATGAAGTGTTAGCAAAGTTTAGTGAGAAGTACGACGTAGTAATCGACAAGCTCGATAAAATTGAACGGAATTTAAAATAGGAGGAAAAAATCATGAAAACATTCGACAAAGGCACTGTGATCCGCACGGTGCTTCTTTTTATTGCATTGATCAACCAAGGACTTATAATGTTCGGCAAACCTGTTTTGCCGATTGATGAAGATCAAGTTACTTCACTGGCTGAAACGTTGTATCTTGCTTTCTCAATGATCTTCACAATCGTAACAACCCTGGTGGCATGGTTTAAAAACAACTATGTGACTGACAAAGGCAAGCTGCAAAAAGAAGCGCTGCAACAAAAAGGATTAACGAAGTAAGGAGCTGCCATGAGGTGGCTCTTTTTATATTTAATAGACCAAAAAGGAGACGATGAACGTGGTAAAAATCATTAAAGATTATATTCCGAAAAGCAACAAGAACCGTCCTGGCAACTACATGAAGCCTTTATATATTACGGTCCACAATACTGCTAATACTAAAAAAGGAGCAGACGCAGCTAATCACGCTAGTTTTGTTAAGCGATCTAGCACGGGGGTAAGCTGGCACTTTACTGTGGATGAAAATTGTATCTATCAGCATTTGCCGCTAAACGAAAACGGTTGGCATGCGGGAGATGGTCGGGGAACCGGCAATATGAGATCAATTGGTATCGAAATTTGTGAGAATGCTGATGGGGACTTTGAAAAGGCAGTTGAGAACGCCCAATGGCTAATTCGTCAGCTGATGACTGAGCAAGGCATTCCATTGGCCAACGTTGTGCCACATAAGAGATGGAGCGGCAAAGAATGCCCACGAAAGTTGCTTAATCGCTGGGACAGCTTCAAAGCGGGTATTGCAACCGCTCATACAAGTAACAAGGCAACAGCGAAGCCTGTGGAAGCAACACCTGTCAAAAATACACCATCCAAGCCAAAAGCGAGTAAGCCTAAAAAATCGTTTAACTTGCCATCTGGCATTTTAAAAGTTACAAAGCCGCTTACAAAGGGGGCAGCTGTAAAAGCAGTACAACAAGCCCTAGCATCGATTTATTTTTATCCTGATAAGGGAGCGATCAATAATGGAATCGATGGGTACTACGGACCCAAGACTGCGAATGCAGTGTCTCGATTTCAAATGATGCATGGGTTAACCCCAGATGGCATATATGGTCCAAAGACTAAAGCGGCTCTTGAAAAATCATTGAAATAAGTCATCCCCCCTAATCATGAAGGTTAGGGGGGATTTGTGTTTATTAGATACAAAATGTTCATCAGTAAAATTGTTATATTTTCTCGGTATATCCCCAAAACAAGTAACAAAAGTAATGTTCTATCTAGCAAGTATAATGCTTCTTATTACTTATTTTTACATAAATATTGGAAAGTGATAGGATATTTGCGATAATAAATTGAAAACATGAACATGTTGGATAGTCTTTAAAAGCCTAACGTGTGTAATGTTTGATTTTTCTCTGATGTGGAGGTGAACTATAATGAATGGCATAGATATATTAGAGAACGCTTCAAGACTTGGTCAATTAATTCTTTTCTTCTCTGGATACGCTCTTTATTGGAAATTAGTCAAAACAAAAAAAGAGCGACCCCTCACTAAGTACGAAAATTTCCTTAAATTTTTTGTAATGTTGGGCATGGTAATTTATTTTCTCTCGTTTTTATCTTTAAACTTGTGGGGGTAATATGTCACTTTATGTCTGATTATGTCTGATGGGTTTAACTCTCCTTTAAAACCCTTTGTTTTACATAAATGTATGATAAAGTAATATCGAACTTTAAAAAAGGGGGAGTTATTAAATGAAAAGATTGGTTTTTTTAATGTTAGCATTAGTTTTGGCTGTAACTGCATTTGCGCCAGCAGCTGCTGCAAAGACACAAAGCACAAAGGGATTAGAAGGTTTGACAGAAGAGCAAATTGAGAAGTCTTTAAAAGAAATTGAATACATCTTCACAAAGATTATCATTTCTGATAAAGAAAAAGGCTACACAATTAATGAAGAAGAGCTTGCAAAATCACCTTATACAGATGCAGAGAAAAATGGAATGATCGCTTTCGCAAAATTAATGAATCAAGAAGTGACCACGAAAAGTAACACGGTAACTCGCTGTGTTGAGGATGCAGTTGGTATCGCTAAAGGTACTTTAAAGCATCTGCAAAAAGCAATAGATAAGGGAGATTGGATGACAGTGGCAGTATACTTAGGCGGTATGGGCCTTGCAATTAAGCCGAGCGTGTTATTCGTATTCATGCTTTTTTGTGGTGCGCCAGTAGCCAAAATTGCTCCTGCTCATGAATAATGTACAAACACATCAAAACACCCTAACATTAGTTAGGGTGTCTTTACATTTAGTATATCTGAAAACTTAATGAAATTTGTATCGCCACGATCATCCTTCACACGAAATTCCTTTCGTAGATGATCCACGTATACAACGCACCCACTTACTTTGCGAACAAAGCCGTTATCATATAACTCAAAGTCCAGCGGCAAGTCTTCACTCATTGCTGTGGCAATTGTATATTCAAATTCCTCAATCTGTTCTGAGCTTAATGTTGGTCGCTCAATCTTATGTTTTGCAAGATGAAGTTGCCTTAGTGCTTCGTTATGCTCAGGCAATATAAACTTCATCTTCCAACGGTTTTGATCCTTTTCTGTATTCCACATTTAGTCCACCTCAAAAGAAATTATAACCGAATGTTTGTTCTGTGTCTAAGTTTGAGTTATAATAAATTTATATACGGTTTACCCGCGGAAACGGGATAAAAAATTCGTATATTTCAATGATTTACTTACTTCTTTATCAAACCACTATTACTCATGTATTACTCACACGGCTCCTTTACAGGAGCTCTTTTTTTGTACTTTTTTGCGGTTTCTTTTCGGTGCTTTGTAAATTCCTGTATGTAATAATATATGTAATATAAGGGAATTTTGTGGAAGGGGAGTAAGGGGATGGAGAAGGTTCTTTCTTCACATGTTGGTGTGAAAATAAATGAATGGTATAAAATGATTCGTCAATTTAGTGTACCGGATGCAGAGATTTTGAAAGCTGAGGTAGAACAAGAAATTGAACGAATGGAAGAAGACCAGGATTTACTGATTTACTATCAATTGATGTGCTTTCGTCATCAGCTTATGCTTGATTATATTAAACCCTCAGATCAACGCTCTTTATCCATTGCAGAATTAGTTGATAAAATAGAAAACTCCAATCATAAATTGTCGGGCATGCTGCAGTATTACAACGCGTTTTTTCGCGGAATGTATGAGTTTAGTATAAAAGAATATGTACAGGCCATCCAATACTATAAAATAGCCGAGAAACAACTTACGCTAGTTATAGATGATATTGAGCAAGCCGAGTTTCACTTCAAGGTGGCTGAAGCCTACTATATTATGAAACAAACTCATGTTTCCATGCATCATATCATTAAGGCGCTTGAAATTTACGATCAGTATGAGTTATACAAGATTAGAAAAATTCAATGCTTATTTGTAATTGCAGGAAATTATGATGATTTGGCTCGACACGATAAATCAATTCCTCATCTAAAGAATGCAATTAAAATTGCAGAGGAAATTGGAGATCAAAAAATCTTAACTAAAGCATTTTTGAACATTGGCCATACATTTGATAGAGACGGTCAATGGGATGAAGCTATCAATTATTTTGAGAAGGCTATTCAAAAGGCAGATGATGATTCGGAGCTTCTTACCAAATTGTATTTTGCGATTAGCTGTACGCAATTTAAAGCAGGAAGATTTAAAGAAGGAGAAGCATCTTTAATACAAGGAACTAATATACTTGAGGATGCCCCTAATAAGCTTTATGAAAATCTATTTACCTTCTTAGAAGCGGTTTATGTTAATAATATAAATGAGGAGCAGCTGGCCGAAGTGTTTCAGTATCTAGAACAGAAACAGCTTTTCGCTTACGCTGAGGCATGCTATATAGTGTATGCAGATGAGTATGGGAAACAAGGTCAATTTGAAGAAGCAACAGCTGCTTATCAAAAGGTATTAGAAACACAACTCAAAATTCAGAGAGGGGATTGTTTGTATGAGTTTTAAGAAGGGTTTTACGATGATTGCTCTTACTGTGATTGCAGCTGCAGGAGTGTACACTATTGCAACTGATCGAAACACGACATCGATAGAAATACAAAAAATCGATCGAAACACGACGATGATCGATCGAAACACAACTTCTCAAAACGTATAGGCAAAATTAAAACAGACCCTGCATGGTCTGTTTTTTTATGGGGACGGATTGGGGACCAACCCTTTCAGTTTTGTTCAGAAATGAAAATATTTATTCAGAAAGGCTCATCATAGAACCTTATTAAATCAGTCTTTATCAGAGAACGTCTGTTTGCTTCGGGTTATGTCGTTCACCCTGCCAGCGTAGCGCTCTCCCAGCTGAGCTAATGCCCCGAAGTATTACGACATAACTTATTATAATCAATCCTCCTGTAAAATTCAAGCTGTAAAACACAAACACCTCGGCTATTTTTCTTTCTGATCAATCGGAATATAGTCAAAGATGTCTCCCGAATGAACCGAGTGGGCTAATCGTCTAAGCCAGTCATAATAGGCTTTTGAGCTTTCAAGCTGTTCAATGAGCTGTTTCGCTTCCTCTCTTTCATGTTCCTCCGCCTGCTCATCACGAGCTACATCTTGAAGGCGTTCTTGCGCTTCTTCAATCGCTGCTAGATTGACCTCAACCTCTCGTTCCCATTTTTGCGGGAAGAAGTTCATGAAAAACTTAAAAAAGTCTTTCTCAGCAACAAAGCTGTGTTTTCTTCGGCCACGGTGAAAGGTCTTTTTGACAATATTCATGTCTTGCAGTTTTTTCACACCCGTACTCATACTAGGCTTACTCATTTGCAGCTCTTCACGCATTTCATCCAGCGTCATTTCCTCATTTAAATACATCGTTCCATATAAAATACCCGCACTTCTAGTAATGCCATAGAGATCCATTGTTTCAGCGATGGAATCAATGACGAGATCTTTAGCAGCTAAAATGCGGTCTTCTGCTTGTGGCTGTTCCTGCTTTTTCATCTTGTCCCTGCTTTCTATTAAGTGAATTCAATACGTTCAAAAAAATCTTTATGGACTATATGTTAACGAAAGAATGCAAAATGTCAAAATAAAAGAAGCATATCCCCCTTTGACAGAAAAATTTGAACATGTTAAGTTAATTATGTTCAAAACGTTAAAATTTTATTTAACAAACTTACCAAAGAGAATCAGAGGAGGTTCCTTCTATGAGTCAAACACTATTTATCGATGGACAATGGGTTGGCGCTAAGAGTGGCGACACAAGAGATATCATCAATCCATTTAATCAAGAAGTGATCGCGACAGTCAGTGAAGGATCAAGAAATGACGCGCAGTTAGCCATTAAGGCAGCGAGAAAAAGCTTCGATCAAGGTGATTGGGCAAACATGCCTGGACTTGAAAGAGGAAATATTGTGTTTAAAATTGCGGAATTGATTAGACGAGACCTTGATGAATTAGCCAAATTAGAATCACTTGATACGGGTAAAACATTAGAGGAAAGCAAAGCAGATATGGACGATATTGCGAATGTATTTCAATATTATGCAGGTCTTGCTGATAAGGATGGCGGGGAAATCATTGCATCTCCTATTCCAAACTCAAAAAGCGAATTAGTCCGAGAACCTGTCGGTGTATGCGGTCAAATCACTCCTTGGAACTATCCATTGCTTCAAGCGAGCTGGAAAATCGCTCCTGCCCTTGCAGCTGGAAATACAATCGTACTAAAGCCAAGTGAAATTACACCATTAACCACGATCAAAGTTTTCAAACTTATGGAAGAAGCGGGTGTTCCAGCAGGCGTTGCCAACTTAGTGCTTGGACCTGGAGCAACTGTTGGAGATGAGCTGGCTGTCAATGACCAAGTCGATTTAATTTCATTCACAGGCGGTATTGAAACAGGTAAGAAAATCATGCAGGGAGCCAGCGGGAATGTGAAGAAAATCGCCCTAGAGCTCGGCGGGAAAAACCCGAATATCGTCTTTCAAGATGCTGATTTAGACGTAGCGGTTGACCAGGCAATGAATGCTGTGTTTTTCCATGCAGGGCAAGTGTGTTCAGCAGGTTCACGCTTGTTAGTGGAAGAATCCATTCACGATGAATTTTTAGAAGAACTGGTGAAGCGTACGAAAAAAATCAAGCTAGGCAACGGCTTTGATGAAGGAACCCAGAGCGGACCGCTCATCTCAGCTGAGCATCGAGAAAAAGTAGAAAAATACGTCAGCATCGGTTTAGACGAAGGCGCAACATTAGAAACAGGTGGGAAACGACCTGATGCAGAGGAGCTTCAAAAAGGATTCTTCTACTTGCCGACGATTTTCTCAGGCTGTACATCAGAGATGCGAATTGTACAGGAAGAAGTGTTTGGACCAGTCCTCACTGTCGAATCCTTCCGATCAGAGGAAGAAGTCATCGAGCTGGCAAATGACACGATTTATGGTTTAGCAGGAGCGGTGTGGTCTTCTGATATCGGCAAAGCCGAACGAGTGGCTCGTCAATTAAGATTAGGCACGGTATGGATCAACGACTTCCATCCTTATTTTGCCCAAGCACCGTGGGGTGGATATAAGCAATCAGGTCTTGGACGTGAATTAGGACGTACGGGCCTTGAAGAATATACGGAACTAAAACATTTATATCGAAATACAAAACCAGAAGCGGTTCATTGGTTTAAATAAATATCACTTATCTGGAGGAGATTCTATATGACTTTAAATATGAAAATTGAAAGCATGCAAAAATTCCATACGTTTGAAATTCCGACTGTCATCAAGCATGGCATTGGGGCAGTGAAACATGTTGGGGAAGAAGTAAAAGCATACGGCGTTTCAAAGGTATTGCTTGTCACAGATCCTGGTATTTATCAAGCAGGTGTTGTAGATCCAGTGATTGCTTCATTAAAAGAAGCACAAGTTGATGTGGTTCTATTTAATAAAGTAGAACCAAACCCGCCAGTCCGTTTAGTCAATGAAGGATCTGCGTTATATGAAAAAGAAGGTTGTAATGGTTTGGTCGCAGTAGGTGGCGGAAGCTCAATGGATACAGCGAAGGCTATCGGTGTGGAAGCGACTCATGAAGGATCAGTTCTTGATTACGAAGCGGCTGAGGGGAAAAAACCGCTTGAAAATAGAATCCCTCCGTTAACCACAATTCCGACAACGGCTGGTACAGGTTCAGAGGTCACGCAGTGGGCAGTGATCACTGACGAAGAAAGGGAATTTAAATTCAACACAGGTGGACCGCTCATTGCAGCTCACCTAACAGTGATTGATCCTGAGCTTCATGTATCTATGCCGCCGCATGTGACGGCAATGACGGGGATTGATGCGCTTGCGCACGCGATCGAATGCTATACGATGAAGTTTGCTCAGCCAATTACAGATGCGGTAGCGCTCATGGCCATTGAATATGCTGCTCATTATATTCGCCGTGCCTTTGCTGATGGAGAGGATTTAGAAGCAAGATATGGCATGGCACAAGCTGCGATGCTTGCAGGACTTTCCTATGGAAGTGAATCAGCTGGTGCAGCCCATGCGATGAGTCAAACGCTTGGGGGTATTATTCCTGTCGCACATGGCCAATGTGTAGCGGCAATGATGGGACCTGTCATGGAATATAACTGGAAAGGGTACCCAGAGAAGTTCGCTCGAATTGCGCAAGCATTCGGAATTGATACAAGCAGAATGACAACAGAGGAAGCCGCAAAAGCAGCAGTGAATTGGATGTATGATTTAGTGGAAGACCTAGAAGTTCCTTCATTAGAAGAACAAGGTGTACCAAAAGATATGATCGATCGCTTATCTAAAGAAGCAATGAAAGATCCGCAAACAGTTGGAAATCCAAGAGACCTGAATGAAAAAGCATACAACTGGATTTACGCTCGCTGCTTTGATTTAACACCTAAAACAGTGTAACAATGAAAAAAGGCTCCCAAAAGGGAGTCTTTCAGCGTGTAGACAAACCCTCGCATTCGGTGTCAGTCCTGCGCTTCGGTGCTCACGAATGTTAAATTCGCTCCGCGCCGATGCTCGTCCTTCCTAGAATGCAAAGGTTTTCTATCACGCTGAAAAGAAGACAAAGGGCTAAAATAAAGTTCATTTTAGCCCTTTGTCAACAATCTGAAAGGCTCCCAGAAGGGAGCCTTTTTTACATTTTATAGCTGTTCTTTAATTTCTTTAATTTGATGAATATGGCGTTTTTCGTGTGCACCGATAAAATCAAGGTATTGTTTTAATGAAAGTTCTTCAAACACAGGATGTGGAATCACGCGTTTGAAATCTTCCTCTGTAAACGTTGATAAAATTTGATTTAATTTCTCACGAGCTGTATCAAGCTCATCTTTTAAATGTGTAGGTGTCACATGCTTGCGCTCTGGTTCAACAATACTAGGCGCGGTGGCTTTTCTTGAACGATCCTCTGCCATTTCCACCGGCTTTGGCTCATATTCTTTAATCGGTGCTTTTTTCCCCTCGGCAGCTAGATGTTTTGCTGCAACTAGGTCCATCTTCTTTAAATGATCTGCAACTTCTTGAATACTCCAAGTATCATCAGATAATTTTTGATTTAATTGTTCTTCGCTCAATCCTTGCAGCTCCTGCCACAATTCTTGTCTTGCTTCATGTAATAAACTCATTTCTCTCACCTCAAGATCAAATTTTATCATACTGGTACAAGACAATCATTCTTTAGCTATCCGAGAAATCCTTTAATGAATTGTGATGAAAAATGAAACCTTTACAAAAGTGGTTCGTATTACCTGTTAGAAGGAATACACTTGGATGTGAGCATAGTCTAAATGAATGAAAGGCTGCTCATTTCATAAAGAAAGGGTGAGGAAGATGGATGTGTTTGGGCTGCCTCTTCAGACGCTGTACTTATACATATTGATGGTATCAGGAATCCTGACGCTTGTTTTCGTCTTTTTTGGCGATGTATTTGATGGATTGTTTGAAGCGATTCCTGTCCCGTTCCTTCAACCAACATTGATCCTCGCATTTCTTACCTTTTTCTCGGCTGGAGGATTTATCTCTGAAAAAACAGCAATTGTAGGAAGTGGACTTGGCGCCGTATTATCTGCCATCCTCGCAGTGGTTCTCGTTACTTGTTTAAATGTATTTGTCTTAGTCCCGCTTTCCTCTGCTGAAGAATCTCTTTCATATACGGAGGCCGACCTAAAAGGAAGAACTGGGGAGATCATTGTATCTGTACCAAAAGATGGGTTTGGAGAAGTGCTGTTAATTAGTAACAGCGGAAAAATCTCAAAGCCTGCCGTCAGTTTCGACGAAGAGGAGATTCCATATGGAACCCGGGTGCTGGTCGTCGAAGTGAACAAAGGCGTGTTATCTGTTATACCAAATGAAGAAATCTAGGAGGGAATGCTATGCCAGGAACAACCATATTAATTATTATTGGAATTGTGCTTGTGATTCTCATTGCACTTATTGGTGTATTTGTTTCGAAATACCGGACTGCTGGTCCAGATGAAGCATTAATCGTCACAGGAAGTTACCTCGGAAGTAAAAATGTCCACGTGGATGAAGGTGGAAACAAGATTAAGATTGTAAGAGGTGGAGGTACCTTTGTACTCCCTGTTTTTCAACAAGCAGAGCCGCTCAGCTTACTATCTAGCAAGCTAGATGTTTCAACGCCTGAAGTCTATACTGAGCAGGGTGTACCGGTCATGGCGGATGGAACGGCCATCATTAAAATTGGTGGATCAATTGAAGAAATCGCCACTGCTGCAGAGCAGTTTTTAGGGAAAACAAAAGAAGATCGTGAAAATGAAGCAAGAGAAGTACTAGAAGGACACCTTCGCTCCATTTTAGGGTCAATGACAGTTGAAGAGATTTATAAAAACAGAGAGAAATTTTCTCAAGAAGTACAGCGTGTCGCTTCTCAAGATCTAGCGAAAATGGGTCTTGTCATTGTATCGTTTACAATCAAAGATGTCCGTGATAAAAATGGCTATTTAGAATCACTAGGTAAACCTAGAATTGCTCAAGTGAAACGCGATGCAGATATTGCGACAGCAGAAGCAGATAAAGAAACACGTATCAAACGTGCAGAAGCAGATAAAGATGCGAAAAAATCTGAGCTTGAGCGTGCCACTGAAATCGCTGAAGCAGAAAAAATCAATGAGCTGAAAAGAGCAGAATTCAGACGTGAACAAGATACAGCAAAAGCAAGCGCTGACCAAGCGTACGATCTTGAAACAGCTCGTAATCGTCAGCACGTAACTGAACAAGAAATGCAAGTCAAAATCATTGAACGTCAGAAGCAAATTGAATTAGAAGAAAAAGAGATCCAGCGTCGTGAGCGTCAATACGATTCTGAAGTGAAAAAGAAAGCAGATGCGGACCGTTATGCTGTTGAGCAGTCGGCTGCGGCGGAAAAAGCGAAGCGTCTTGCAGAAGCAGATGCGAAGAAATACAGCATTGAAGCAATGGCAAAAGCAGAAGCAGAGAAAGTTCGGATTGACGGGCTTGCCAAAGCGGAAGCCGATCGTGCAAAAGGGGAAACAGAAGCAGAAGTCATTAGGTTGAAAGGACTTGCGGAAGCAGAAGCGAAAGAGAAAATTGCAGAAGCATTCGAACAGTATGGTCAAGCGGCGATTCTTGATATGATTGTGAAAATGCTACCTGAATATGCGAAACAAGTATCTGCTCCACTTTCTAACATTGATAAAATTACAGTTGTTGATACAGGTGGTAACGGGGAAGGCAGCGGCGCCAACAAAGTGACCAGCTATGCGACAAACCTTATGTCCAGTCTTCAAGAAAGTCTGAAAGCTTCCTCTGGAATTGATGTTAAAGAAATTATTGAGAATTTCTCTGGCAAAGGCAATGTGAAACAAAGCATCCAAGAACTGACGAATGAAATCAAACAGCCAAGAAAAAAAGAAATCGCTGATCGTCAAATAGAAGAATAAAAATCAAAAGACACCTTCTGATAGAGGGTGTCTATTTTAATTGGGGTACATGCCGGTGTCTTTTGATAGATGAAGAGAGATTCACAAGAATGCCTGCAGATATCATCATGAACACCAATGAAGATCCGCCGTAGCTAATAAAGGGAAGAGGAATGCCTGTAATGGGGAGAAGCCCAAAGACAGCTCCTAGATTAAAGGCTGCTTGAATCATAATTTGAAAAGTAAGCCCGATCGTTAATAGCTTTCCAAATGGATCTTGTAAACCTTGAACGATTCGAACGGCGCGATACATGATGAGTAGGTAGGCACCCAACACAAACGACAGCCCCATGATTCCCAGCTCTTCACTGATGATGGCCATAATAAAATCTGTATGGGCTTCAGGAAGAAATCCTAGTTTTTGAATGCTTCCGCCTAAACCATTCCCGGTAAGCCCTCCTGAATTCATGGCGAGATAAGAATGGATCAGCTGATAACCATCTCCATCCTCATACATGAAAGGATCACGAAAAGAAGTGATTCGTTTCAAGCGATAAGGAGCGGTCACAGCAAAAAAAGTGATCCCTGCCGCAGCCGTCGAACCTAGTAGAATGAGGTGGCGTGTTTTAAGTCCAGCACATAATAAGACGATACCGCAGCTCAATAAAATAGAAACTGCTGTACCTAAATCTGGCTGTTTTAAAATCAATAAAAAAGCTAGACTTAAAAGAAGAAGTGGAGGCAGTACTCCTTTTTTAAAGGATGTAATGTACGCTTGTTTCCTTGCATATACATAGGCAAAATAGATGATCATCACTAATTTCACAGCCTCAGACGGCTGGATGATCAGAGAGCCCAATTGAACCCATCGCTGTGAATTGTTTTTGACAACACCGATTCCAGGAAGCAGGACAAGGATAAGACATAACAATGACAGCATAACAAGCCACCGAATATATTTACGGTAAGCTTGATATGGAACCAGGGCCGCAGCGATGAAAAAGAAGAACCCAATCAAAAGCCATTGCCACTGTTTCATGAAGAAGTAGCTGCCCTGTCCATATTTTATTTCGCCTAAAGGATAACTCGCACTGTACACCATCAGTAATCCAAAGAAACAAAGACAAACAATCGTCCCAGCAAGAATGTGGTCGATTTTTTTTAGGTGAGAAAGAATCAATGACATCACCTTCAATCCCAGTTACGTCCAAACATGTAGGATGAGGACCTCAGATTGACACTAAACACAAGGCCAATGGCGATCATATTGGTTAAAAGCGCACTGCCCCCATAGCTGATAAAAGGAAGGGCAAGACCAGTCACGGGCATTAGCCCTACTGTCATCCCTACGTTTTGGAAGACTTGAAAGACGATCAGTCCAACCACCCCAGCACATATATACAGCCCATAAAGGGTATTCGCATGCATAGCCACATGAATCATTCGATAGATCATCATAAGATATAAACAGATCAATAGGGAGGCGCCGATAAAACCAAACTCCTCACCAATAACTGCAAATATAAAATCTGTATGGGCTTCAGGGATATTTCCCCCTTGTACTTGATTTCCTTTTGTATAACCGCTTCCTGATAATTGTCCTGACCCAATGCCAAGCATTGCTTGTTTTAGTTGATACCCATATGTCGAATCAAATTCATCTGGGGAAAGCCACCCATAAATGCGATCAAGCTGATGAGGTTTAATCACTTTTGTAAAGTGCTCAAAATGTTCATTGTGCAAGTAGGTCAAAAATGCAAGAAGCCCAAGAAAAGAAGCGATTAATGCAGCGATCATCTTACTTGAAATGCCTGACACAAGCATCAGTGTAAAAGCGATAGACAAGATCACAAGTGCCGTTCCCAAATCTGGCTGAATTAAAATCAGGAAAAAAGGAACAGCGGTCCAGCATATGATTTTCATTGTGGGAATCATGCTTTCTTTAAACGCAAAGCGCTGATGTTTGTATCGATTTAAAATAGCCGCTAACAGAAGAATGACAAAAATTTTCATAAATTCTGATGGTTGCACTTTCATGGGCCCCAAGCTGATCCATCTTTGGGAGCCATTTTGATTCGTGCCAAAAAAATGAACGAGAATGATGAGGAAAAGACCACCTGCAAATAATCGAAAAGATAAACGCTCAAGCAGTTCATAATCAAAGTAAGCAACTGCCGCCATAAGGCCAAAACCGACGATATACCAGAAAACTTGTCTTTTGACGAAATAAAACATATCTTGCGTTTCATACTGGCCCGATCCGCTATACACAGCCAGCAGGCTGATCACAAAGAAGCAAATGACAGTGAATAATAATGCGAAGTCAATGCTGTTCTGTTTTTTCATGTCTCCGTCACCTGCTATGACCTATTTGTCAGCTGGTTTAATACGACCTGCACCGCTGCAGCGTCATCAATATAGCCGATCGGAAAAATATAATCTGGTATTAAATCAACGGGCATAATGAAGTAAAGTAATGCGCCTCCCATCAACATCAATTCTCGAGAAGTACCCCGTGCGCTCATGAACGAGCTGTACATGCTTTTCAATTGATCAAGAAATGGCCCAACACCGCTTATCGTGTCTATCTTTTTTTCAAACTTTGCTGAGATTGTTTCTTTTCCCTCATCTGATTGACTATAGATCTCATATTCATTTAACTTCTGTTTCAATTCATTCTCGCTGAACGTCCCGTCATAGACATCATGATCTTTCAGCGTTCGCTCAATCTCTTCTACGGCTTGAATGAACGTATTACCGTGAACTCTTTCGTTTTTAATTGAAAATCCAGCCGTGGCCAATAGATGATCTAAAGAAATGTGTAGAGCATCTGAAAGCCGCTGTAAATGGTTCAAAGTCGGTTTTCTTTTTCCGTTCATGATTCTAGACAGTGTGGCTTTATCAATTTCTGTTTGTGTACTGAGTTCTCTTAATGAAAGAGAACGTATTTGCAGTTGTTCTTTTAAAAACTGCCGAAGCTCAGTTGTTTTAAATTCCATCTCTTCTTTCCCCTTTTCATAAAGTTCAACTCTTCAATAGAAGAAGTCGTACCCAATATATAGGGGTGTTGACAAAATGTCAACGAATATCCATTAGGGATTGAATTTTATAAAATAGAAACTTATCATATGAAACATAGAGTAAGAAATGGCTAAAAGGGGTGTGCAGATGAAGGTTAGACATGCAGTACATAATGATATTCCTAAAATTGCCGAAATTCATGTGAAGAGCTGGCAAACGACTTATCACGGCATTATTTCACAAGAGTATTTAGATGCTTTGAATGTAGGGGAGCGGGAAGAGAGCTGGAGAAGCAGGTCGCTTGAAGGCACGTTTGTCGCAGAGGATGCTGACGGAGTATTTGGTTTTGCTTCCTTCGGAAAACAGCGTGATGAGAGATATTCAATATATGATGGTGAGCTTTATGCCATCTATTTGTTGCAGAGAAAACAGAAATCAGGAGCGGGTATGGCTTTGATTGCAAAAGGTGTGGATTATTTAATAGAGAAAGGCTATCAGAATATGCTGCTCTGGGTATTTGAGCAAAATTCAGCTAAGCAATTTTATCAAAAACTTCAACCTAGTTTTGCCGTCACCAGCCAGTTCGAGCTGGCTGGTGAGAACCATGAAGAAATAGGGTATGGATGGGAACTATCTGTACTAAGTGCTCATGTTCAACAGATTATATCGTCAGCTTCCAGTAATAATGAGAGAAAAAAGTAAAAAGGGTGGCGAGTAAAATATAAGATATAAAAGGAGAAGCCTCTACTTTTCCTTTCACACCTGCTATTTTTAATGCCTCATAGAAACTGGCCAAAAAGTAGGCGAGACTGAGGATGTAACAGCACAGCATAATGGAGTAAGGATTCATTGTCGTACCTCCAGCATGAAATCTTCTACTATTAATAGATTCAATAGAGCAGCAAATTATGCATAAAAAAATAACCCGCTGAAACAGCTGGGTTATTTTTGTCGAGGAAAAACCAAACGAGACGCACTAGGGATGAGTAAACAAAGAACAATACTACAAATGATAAATGAAGGAATCATATATGTGCTGTTATAAACTAATGAATACACCCAACCTGGTGTTCCTTTTGGTGCATAATGAGAAAAGAAGACTACACCTGAAATAAAGAACGTCAGCAGTCTGAAGAAACTGGCGACAAATACAGCTAGGATAATATAGAAGAATTGTTTCTTTCGCTTTTTATCCTGAATGGCTTTTTTAATTGATCCTGAGAATAGCCCGCTTAAACAAATCACAACAGATGCGACAAAGTAATCGAGAAATCCTTGTACAGGTGTAGCAATAATAGGATTGTTCATCAGCTGCAGTCCTGCGATTAACACACCGATGATAAATCCAGCAGACACGCCCCATCTAATGGACATGAGAATGACAGGAATCATGATCAGTGCAATTGACCCGCCGTTTGGCATTCTTAAAAAGAGACCTGATAAATAATCTAAAACAAGTGCAAGAGAAGTCATGATGGCGATCTCCATCAGTCGTACTAATTGATTTGATTGTTGCATAAAAAAATCCCCTTTTCACGAATTGTGCAAGGAGAGACCATGTCAGGATGAGTATGTGATTCATAGAAAAACATATCGGCTTGCATACATGCATGTATGCAAGTGATTCCACATTCCTACTTCAGTATTAACTGACAGGTTCAAAGGGTCAGAACAACGAATTGTTCACTCTCAGCACGAGGCTCCCCCTGCGGTTATTAAATTTCAATCTATTATAAATATACTAAAGACCTACAGGATCAACAATAGTGAATTATGGAGTTAAGCCCTTTTTGTACGAATATATAGGAAGAGATCAGGAAAAATAAATTATTTAGAAAAAATACTTGTTTCTTCTTTTAAAAGGTGTTATATTTGTATTCGCCGCTGAAACAGCGCGGTTGAGAAATAACATTCGAGAAAAAAGTTGTTGACTTCATCTTGATAGAATGTTATATTAATAAAGTCGCTTCTGAGCGATAACGAAAATGATCTTTGAAAACTAAACAAGACAAAACGTACCTGTTAATTCGAGTTTTTATAAAAAAATCCTATGATACATCATAGGTAGTCAGTCAAACGCTGACGAGGCAGGAAATGATCACATGCTAAGTTCGCTACATCGTGTAGCAACGCATGTGTGATATGCATCCTGCATACCTCGGAGAGTTTGATCCTGGCTCAGGACGAACGCTGGCGGCGTGCCTAATACATGCAAGTCGAGCGGACAGAAGGGAGCTTGCTCCCGGATGTTAGCGGCGGACGGGTGAGTAACACGTGGGTAACCTGCCTGTAAGACTGGGATAACTCCGGGAAACCGGAGCTAATACCGGATAGTTCCTTGAACCGCATGGTTCAAGGATGAAAGACGGTTTCGGCTGTCACTTACAGATGGACCCGCGGCGCATTAGCTAGTTGGTGAGGTAACGGCTCACCAAGGCGACGATGCGTAGCCGACCTGAGAGGGTGATCGGCCACACTGGGACTGAGACACGGCCCAGACTCCTACGGGAGGCAGCAGTAGGGAATCTTCCGCAATGGACGAAAGTCTGACGGAGCAACGCCGCGTGAGTGATGAAGGTTTTCGGATCGTAAAGCTCTGTTGTTAGGGAAGAACAAGTGCAAGAGTAACTGCTTGCACCTTGACGGTACCTAACCAGAAAGCCACGGCTAACTACGTGCCAGCAGCCGCGGTAATACGTAGGTGGCAAGCGTTGTCCGGAATTATTGGGCGTAAAGGGCTCGCAGGCGGTTTCTTAAGTCTGATGTGAAAGCCCCCGGCTCAACCGGGGAGGGTCATTGGAAACTGGGAAACTTGAGTGCAGAAGAGGAGAGTGGAATTCCACGTGTAGCGGTGAAATGCGTAGAGATGTGGAGGAACACCAGTGGCGAAGGCGACTCTCTGGTCTGTAACTGACGCTGAGGAGCGAAAGCGTGGGGAGCGAACAGGATTAGATACCCTGGTAGTCCACGCCGTAAACGATGAGTGCTAAGTGTTAGGGGGTTTCCGCCCCTTAGTGCTGCAGCTAACGCATTAAGCACTCCGCCTGGGGAGTACGGTCGCAAGACTGAAACTCAAAGGAATTGACGGGGGCCCGCACAAGCGGTGGAGCATGTGGTTTAATTCGAAGCAACGCGAAGAACCTTACCAGGTCTTGACATCCTCTGACAACCCTAGAGATAGGGCTTTCCCTTCGGGGACAGAGTGACAGGTGGTGCATGGTTGTCGTCAGCTCGTGTCGTGAGATGTTGGGTTAAGTCCCGCAACGAGCGCAACCCTTGATCTTAGTTGCCAGCATTCAGTTGGGCACTCTAAGGTGACTGCCGGTGACAAACCGGAGGAAGGTGGGGATGACGTCAAATCATCATGCCCCTTATGACCTGGGCTACACACGTGCTACAATGGACAGAACAAAGGGCTGCGAGACCGCAAGGTTTAGCCAATCCCACAAATCTGTTCTCAGTTCGGATCGCAGTCTGCAACTCGACTGCGTGAAGCTGGAATCGCTAGTAATCGCGGATCAGCATGCCGCGGTGAATACGTTCCCGGGCCTTGTACACACCGCCCGTCACACCACGAGAGTTTGCAACACCCGAAGTCGGTGAGGTAACCTTTATGGAGCCAGCCGCCGAAGGTGGGGCAGATGATTGGGGTGAAGTCGTAACAAGGTAGCCGTATCGGAAGGTGCGGCTGGATCACCTCCTTTCTAAGGATATATGGAGCAGCGTACGTTTTTCGTCTTGTTTAGTTTTGAAGGATCATTCCTTCAAACATGTCTCTAGCGAGACAGGATTGTTCTTTGAAAACTAGATAACAATAAGTAATACATTCACATTGAATGCAATGCAAAGTTCATCACACATAGTGATTCTTTCTAAAGTGAGAAATGGTTAAGTTAGAAAGGGCGCACGGTGGATGCCTTGGCACTAGGAGCCGATGAAGGACGGGACGAACACCGATATGCTTCGGGGAGCTGTAAGCAAGCTTTGATCCGGAGATTTCCGAATGGGGAAACCCACTGCTCGTAATGGAGTAGTATCCATACTTGAATACATAGAGTATGAGAAGGCATACCCGGGGAACTGAAACATCTAAGTACCCGGAGGAAGAGAAAGCAAATGCGATTCCCTGAGTAGCGGCGAGCGAAACGGGAACAGCCCAAACCAAGAGGCTTGCCTCTTGGGGTTGTAGGACACTCTATACGGAGTTACAAAGGAACGATATAAGCGAAGAGGTCTGGAAAGGCCCGCCAAAGAAGGTAACAGCCCTGTAACTGAAATGTTGTTCTCTCCAGAGTGGATCCTGAGTACGGCGGAACACGTGAAATTCCGTCGGAATCCGGGAGGACCATCTCCCAAGGCTAAATACTCCCTAGTGACCGATAGTGAACCAGTACCGTGAGGGAAAGGTGAAAAGCACCCCGGAAGGGGAGTGAAATAGATCCTGAAACCGTGTGCCTACAAGTAGTCAGAGCCCGTTAACGGGTGATGGCGTGCCTTTTGTAGAATGAACCGGCGAGTTACGATCCCGTGCAAGGTTAAGCAGAAGATGCGGAGCCGCAGCGAAAGCGAGTCTGAATAGGGCGCATGAGTACGTGGTCGTAGACCCGAAACCAGGTGATCTACCCATGTCCAGGGTGAAGTTCAGGTAACACTGAATGGAGGCCCGAACCCACGCACGTTGAAAAGTGCGGGGATGAGGTGTGGGTAGGGGTGAAATGCCAATCGAACCTGGAGATAGCTGGTTCTCTCCGAAATAGCTTTAGGGCTAGCCTCAAGGTAAGAGTCTCGGAGGTAGAGCACTGATTGGACTAGGGGCCCCTACCGGGTTACCGAATTCAGTCAAACTCCGAATGCCGATGACTTATCCTTGGGAGTCAGACTGCGAGTGATAAGATCCGTAGTCGAAAGGGAAACAGCCCAGACCGCCAGCTAAGGTCCCAAAGTATACGTTAAGTGGAAAAGGATGTGGAGTTGCTTAGACAACCAGGATGTTGGCTTAGAAGCAGCCACCATTTAAAGAGTGCGTAATAGCTCACTGGTCGAGTGACTCTGCGCCGAAAATGTACCGGGGCTAAACGTATCACCGAAGCTGCGGACTGTTCTTACGAACAGTGGTAGGAGAGCGTTCTAAGTGCAGTGAAGTCAGACCGGAAGGACTGGTGGAGCGCTTAGAAGTGAGAATGCCGGTATGAGTAGCGAAAGACGGGTGAGAATCCCGTCCACCGAATGCCTAAGGTTTCCTGAGGAAGGCTCGTCCGCTCAGGGTTAGTCGGGACCTAAGCCGAGGCCGAAAGGCGTAGGCGATGGACAACAGGTTGATATTCCTGTACCACCTCCTCACCATTTGAGCAATGGGGGGACGCAGGAGGATAGGGTAAGCGCGGTATTGGATATCCGCGTCCAAGCAGTTAGGCTGGGAAATAGGTAAATCCGTTTCCCGTGAAGGCTGAGCTGTGATGGCGAGCGAAATTTAGTAGCGAAGTTCCTGATTCCACACTGCCAAGAAAAGCCTCTAGCGAGGTGAGAGGTGCCCGTACCGCAAACCGACACAGGTAGGCGAGGAGAGAATCCTAAGGTGATCGAGAGAACTCTCGTTAAGGAACTCGGCAAAATGACCCCGTAACTTCGGGAGAAGGGGTGCTTCTTAGGGTGTTAAAGCCCCGAGAAGCCGCAGTGAATAGGCCCAGGCGACTGTTTAGCAAAAACACAGGTCTCTGCGAAGCCGTAAGGCGAAGTATAGGGGCTGACGCCTGCCCGGTGCTGGAAGGTTAAGAGGAGCGCTTAGCGTAAGCGAAGGTGCGAATTGAAGCCCCAGTAAACGGCGGCCGTAACTATAACGGTCCTAAGGTAGCGAAATTCCTTGTCGGGTAAGTTCCGACCCGCACGAAAGGCGCAACGATCTGGGCACTGTCTCAACGAGAGACTCGGTGAAATTATAGTACCTGTGAAGATGCAGGTTACCCGCGACAGGACGGAAAGACCCCGTGGAGCTTTACTGCAGCCTGATATTGAATGTTGGTACAGCTTGTACAGGATAGGTAGGAGCCTTGGAAACCGGAGCGCTAGCTTCGGTGGAGGCATCGGTGGGATACTACCCTGGCTGTATTGACCTTCTAACCCGCTGCCCTTATCGGGCAGGGAGACAGTGTCAGGTGGGCAGTTTGACTGGGGCGGTCGCCTCCTAAAATGTAACGGAGGCGCCCAAAGGTTCCCTCAGAATGGTTGGAAATCATTCGCAGAGTGTAAAGGCACAAGGGAGCTTGACTGCGAGACCTACAAGTCGAGCAGGGACGAAAGTCGGGCTTAGTGATCCGGTGGTTCCGCATGGAAGGGCCATCGCTCAACGGATAAAAGCTACCCCGGGGATAACAGGCTTATCTCCCCCAAGAGTCCACATCGACGGGGAGGTTTGGCACCTCGATGTCGGCTCATCGCATCCTGGGGCTGTAGTCGGTCCCAAGGGTTGGGCTGTTCGCCCATTAAAGCGGTACGCGAGCTGGGTTCAGAACGTCGTGAGACAGTTCGGTCCCTATCCGTCGCGGGCGCAGGAAATTTGAGAGGAGCTGTCCTTAGTACGAGAGGACCGGGATGGACGCACCGCTGGTGTACCAGTTGTTCTGCCAAGGGCATCGCTGGGTAGCTATGTGCGGACGGGATAAGTGCTGAAAGCATCTAAGCATGAAGCCCCCCTCAAGATGAGATTTCCCATTCCGCAAGGAAGTAAGATCCCTGAAAGATGATCAGGTTGATAGGTCTGAGGTGGAAGCGTGGTGACACGTGGAGCTGACAGATACTAATAGATCGAGGACTTAACCTATATTATAATGTGAAAAATGAACATTGTTATCTAGTTTTGAGAGAACATTCTCTCCATCAGGTTTGGTGGCGATAGCGAAGAGGTCACACCCGTTCCCATACCGAACACGGAAGTTAAGCTCTTCAGCGCCGATGGTAGTTGGGGGTTTCCCCCTGTGAGAGTAGGACGCCGCCAAGCTTTTCAAAGGATCAGTTCCAATCGGAACTGGTCTTTTTTGTGCTGTTTGAAAGAAGATTACTTTGATACATATGTGGTATAAATCAGGTTGTTTTAATTTACTATAAGCGTGGAGATGCTCTAAATTAACGTGAAAGTCTGTGAAGCATGTTCACTTTTAAGTATGGAGAAAAGTAATAGAGAGAAAGAATAGCAGGTGTATAGATGCCTGATACAAATTCATTCATTTAAATGGAGTTGTATCAGGCTATTTTATTGAAATCAAAACATTCATTGCGTTTAACAGTTGAAATAAAGAAATATCTATATCATTAAAGTATAAAAATTGAAAGGCTGCTGATATTTTTAAAGGATTTACTCGTTTTTAAAGAGAATATAGAGAAGAGAAATACAGCTGTTAATCGCTGAATTGAAGCTATTTTGACTGGTAACATAAACATCATCTGTTAAAAGAAATACGTCATGAAAAATGAAATAAAATTTTTTTAATATAGCCTTTACAAATGAGTAAAACCTGTATATAATAATCTTTGTCGGATCGAGAGATTCCTACATAGTGGAGGATTAGCTCAGCTGGGAGAGCATCTGCCTTACAAGCAGAGGGTCGGCGGTTCGAGCCCGTCATCCTCCACCATATTTATTCTCACATAATGTTAGGATAGATAAAGCCGGTGTAGCTCAACTGGTAGAGCAACTGACTTGTAATCAGTAGGTTGGGGGTTCAAGTCCTCTTGCCGGCACCACTTTCATATGGTAAGATAGACAAGTCGCTTTAAAAGCGAGCCATTAGCTCAGTTGGTAGAGCATCTGACTTTTAATCAGAGGGTCGAAGGTTCGAGTCCTTCATGGCTCACCATTTTCATGCGGGTGTGGCGGAATTGGCAGACGCGCTAGACTTAGGATCTAGTGTCTTTATGACGTGGGGGTTCAAGTCCCTTCACCCGCATTGCCAAACAACATAAAGAAATCCTGTAATGCGGAAGTAGTTCAGTGGTAGAACACCACCTTGCCAAGGTGGGGGTCGCGGGTTCGAATCCCGTCTTCCGCTTATACCATCCACGCCGGGGTGGTGGAATTGGCAGACACACAGGACTTAAAATCCTGCGGTAGGTGACTACCGTGCCGGTTCAAGTCCGGCCCTCGGCATTATAAAATAAGCGCCCGTAGCTCAATTGGATAGAGCGTTTGACTACGGATCAAAAGGTTAGGGGTTCGACTCCTCTCGGGCGCGCCATTAAGATCGGGAAGTAGCTCAGCTTGGTAGAGCACTTGGTTTGGGACCAAGGGGTCGCAGGTTCGAATCCTGTCTTCCCGACCATCTTTTATGGGGCCTTAGCTCAGCTGGGAGAGCGCCTGCCTTGCACGCAGGAGGTCAGCGGTTCGATCCCGCTAGGCTCCACTTTTTAAAAGATTATTTTATATCATGGCGGTGTAGCTCAGCTGGCTAGAGCGTACGGTTCATACCCGTGAGGTCGGGGGTTCGATCCCCTCCGCCGCTATAAAGGACCTTTAGCTCAGTTGGTTAGAGCAGACGGCTCATAACCGTCCGGTCGTAGGTTCGAGTCCTACAAGGTCCACCATCTATACGGAGGAATACCCAAGTCCGGCTGAAGGGATCGGTCTTGAAAACCGACAGGGGTGTCAAAGCCCGCGGGGGTTCGAATCCCTCTTCCTCCGCCATATTTTTAAAAAATGATATCATCGCGGGGTGGAGCAGTTCGGTAGCTCGTCGGGCTCATAACCCGAAGGTCGCAGGTTCAAATCCTGCCCCCGCAACCAAATTTTTTCTCTATTGGTCCGGTAGTTCAGTTGGTTAGAATGCCTGCCTGTCACGCAGGAGGTCGCGGGTTCGAGTCCCGTCCGGACCGCCATTTTAAATGAATACATGGCTCGGTAGCTCAGTTGGTAGAGCAACGGACTGAAAATCCGTGTGTCGGCGGTTCGATTCCGTCCCGAGCCACTTTTACAAATAAATATTAGTATGGCGGTTGTGGCGAAGTGGTTAACGCACCAGATTGTGGCTCTGGCACTCGTGGGTTCGATTCCCATCAATCGCCCCATACATATTTTTGCGGGTGTAGTTTAGTGGTAAAACCTCAGCCTTCCAAGCTGATGTCGTGGGTTCGATTCCCATCACCCGCTCCATTTGCATATCGTTCATGGGCCTGTAGCTCAGCTGGTTAGAGCGCACGCCTGATAAGCGTGAGGTCGGTGGTTCGAGTCCACTCAGGCCCACCATGACTTTCCGCAGTAGCTCAGTGGTAGAGCTATCGGCTGTTAACCGATCGGTCGTAGGTTCGAATCCTACCTGCGGAGCCAAATGGAGAAGTACTCAAGTGGCTGAAGAGGCGCCCCTGCTAAGGGTGTAGGTCGCGCAAGCGGCGCGAGGGTTCAAATCCCTCCTTCTCCGCCATTTTTCTGGCCCGTTGGTCAAGCGGTTAAGACACCGCCCTTTCACGGCGGTAACACGGGTTCGAATCCCGTACGGGTCATTTTTTAAAGAGGTCTAATAAAGACCTCTTTTTTATTTTCCGCAAAACGAAAGACCGCCATCATAGCGGTCTTTTCTTACATATTCATGGAATAGATCGTATAAGACAAGTATGTCGCAAAGAATCCCCATAAAACATAAGGAATCAATAAAATTGGGACAACATTGCTTAGTTTACGTGAGACGATGACAAGCGCGAGTGCTGTCAGTGCTACAAGCAGGCAGTCAATCGTAGCTGCAAATAAATCTTTTTGTGTAAATTGAAAAAAGCTAAAGGCTTGATTGAATACATAATTTAGAAGAAAAAGAATCCAAAATGGTAATGTGATTTTTTGAAAACCATACTTTGCATAAATGATGGCGGCAGATAACGAAATGAGGGCGAATAAGACAGCCCAGACCGCACCGATGACACCACCACTAGGTGTCCATTCAGGTTTATTTAGTGCGTCATACCATTCTCTGTCGATAGGGAACAGGAACCCTGCAATAGAAAATAATGCGTATGTAATAAAGAAGACGATAACCGCCCAAATGATACTTTTTTTAGCCATCCAGAAATCTCCTCCCAATCAATTCACTCTTCAACTTATTTCCCAATTATTACATGATATAAACATCAAGCCCCCAATATGTGGGGACTAATGATTTTTTTTAGTATAAGGTTCTTCTTCGTACGGCTTCAAGTCACCAAACACCGTCATGACACCTTCTTCATCTAATGCTTCTTCATAAGCTTCGTGTGCTTTATTTGGATAGACCTTGCTTGCTTTACCTTCAATATCAGCAGCTGCAAATCCTTCGTAGTCTTCCACATAATCTTCATCTTCTGATTGTGTATACACATCATCGTAAGTCAATGGAGGAAATTCCATATCGGATGGGGTATCAGAGTTTCCATAGCGTTCTACATCTTGGTAGGCATCTTCGCCATCATATGCAGCACTTTCTTCATTTTCAAATTGCCCTGAGGGCGGACTTAATAAGTCCTCTTCAATGGGACGGTTTTGTGAAACAGTCTGTTCTTTGGAATGCTCTGTGCATGTGACGGCGGTGGGAAGGGCTTCTAAGCGTTCTTTAGGAATAGGGGCTTTACACACTTTACACAAACCATAAGAGCCGTCTGCCATTGCTTGGAGTGCTTCATTGATATCGGACAGATGCTCATGTTCCAAACTGTTTAAGGCAATGTCTTTTCCGCGTTCGAATAGTTCTGTTCCTTGGTCGCCAGGGTGGTTATCATAGGCTGACAGTTCGCCCACTGAATCATAAGGAAATGATACTTTCTGTTCATCGTCATGGCTTTTGGCTTCAATTTCTTGTTTTTCATCGAGAAGTCGCTGCTTCAACTGATGTAATTCGTTTTTAGATAACAAAGCGATCACCCTTTCATATCAAACATATTGTTAGTATGAGCAAATTTTTATGTAAGACTTGTGCCAATTTGAAGCAATTCTTCAATAAAAAACGCCTGCGGCTGCAGGCGTTTCGTGTTATGCGAGATAGTATTGTAAGATCAATGCGATCGTTAACAGGAAACCAAAAAACGTATTGGTTTGTGCTGTCGACTTCATGGCATTCATTAATTCAATTGGTTTTTCTTTTTGCTTAAATTCTTTAATGGCTGTATAAGCTTTTGGCACACTGAGTAAGACAAGAAGACTCCAAAGACCCACGATATCCATAAAGATATAAACAAAAATGAGTACATATGAGATCACAAACATGGAAAGTAGGATGTTGACTGCCGCTTTACGTCCAGCTAGGATAGCAAGTGTCTTTCGTCCATTCTCTTTATCACCGTCTAAATCACGGATATTGTTCGACAGTAAGATGGCACCAACTAAAATAGAGATGGGTAATGAAATGAGCACAGCTTTTGATGTCAATGTTCCTGTTTGGATATAGAAACTAATTAAAATGATGCCTAGTCCCATAAAAGCACCTGATACAAGTTCTCCAAATGGTGTATAAGCAATTGGTACAGGACCGCCGGTATAAAAATAGCCTGCTGCCATACAAATTAGTCCTATGAGTGCAATCCACCAGCTAGACATCATGCAAATATAGATACCAAGTAATAAAGAAAGCGCGAATAAGGCATAAGCGAGGCCTAAAACTGTTTTTGGTTTTACACCGTTTCTCACGATCGCTCCACCGATACCGACAGATTTCTCATTGTCCAATCCGCGAACATAATCAAAGTACTCATTAAACATGTTCGTTGCAATTTGGATAAACATCGATGCAAATAGCATAGCTAAAAATAGCCCAACATGTATTTGACCACTCGGAAGTGCTAGGACAGTTCCTAAAGTAACGGGAATAAATGCCGCTGTTAATGTATGCGGTCGTAGTAAATTCCACCAAATCCGCCAGTTCTTATCAGGCTTAATTGGTGAAAGCTGATCTGATATCGATTGATGCTGCATAAAATATACTCCTTTAAATAAAAAAATACGTACACGTCCAAATTCCAGTTTAGCAAAGTTCAAAAAGGTGTCAATATATTGATGCGATGAAACAAGAAAAAGATGTTTGCTAATCGTTCCCATCTAGAGAGAAAGCTTGATCTTCGAACAGGTCTTACCATTTTTTAAGGGATGTTCTCATTTCAATAAGCGGGAGCGAAAAAATCTTGAAAGCGTGATATAATAAGGATTCGAGGTTTTAAAAGCTGTTTTCTTTACTAAGTTCATCTGTTAAGGTTTATAATAGAAAAGCAGGTCATTCGACATACTCGAATGTTCATGTATTTTTTTACATGATGGTTTTATTTTTATATGTTATTTCATGGATTTTGGAGGAATGTATCATGGTGACAACAGTGCAAAGTACTTTCCGGCAGGAAGCGCTTGCGAAATTAGAAGAAGCGAATAACGTCAACCATGCTGTTTTGATAAGCTACTCCAGAAGAGTTGACGATCTGGATCCTCTTGCCTTTTTCCAAAGCGGCGAAGCGGATTTTTTAGGCGAGCGGTTTTTTTGGTCTGATCCAGAAAGCCAAATGATATTTTCTGGACTTGGCAGAGCGGCCGTGATTAAATCATCAGAGCAAGGCAAAGAACGATTCAATATCGTCCATCAAGAATGGGAGCAGCTGAAACAGCATATGTTCCATTTTCATGATGAGAAGGAGTTAAAGCAAGCGGCAGTTGGTCCGCTTTTATTTGGAGGATTTTCATTTGATCCATACGAAGAGAAGGCGCGTCACTGGGAAGCATTTGGCGAGGCTCATTTTTTTGTGCCATCGATGATGCTGACTGTTTCAAAAGAAGGCACGTTTCTAACGATCAATGAATGGAACGAGGTGGACGGGAATGTTCATCAGCTCATTCAAGAGTTAGAACAGAAAGCTTCTAATTTTGATGCATTGCCTGTCAGAAATCATGGACAAGCTGAGCTTGTTCATATGGAAGAGTTAGATGTCCAGGAATGGATGAAAGCAATCCATGAAGCGACAGAACACATTCGTGTGAACGAATATGAAAAGGTTGTTTTAGCAAGAGAAGTCTTGCTTCACTATAAAAATCAAATAGAACTCGCTCCACTATTAGCAGAATTACTAAAACATCAAACAACGAGTTATGTATTTGCTATAGAGCAGGGAAGACAAGCATTTGTCGGGGCGACGCCTGAACGTTTAGTGAAAAAAAGCGGTGGTGAAGTGTTTTCATCGTGTTTGGCAGGTTCCATTGTACGTGGTCAAGATGAAGTAGAAGATCAGGCACTAGGTGAGGAACTACTTCATGATGAGAAAAATTTGATTGAACATCAAATTGTCGTGAATATGATTGAGCAGGCATTTGAAGCAAACTGCCATCATGTGCATAAGCCAAATCAACCAAGTCTTTATAAAACGAAAAACATTCAGCATTTATTTACACCCATTGTGGGAGAAATTAAAAGCAGCTGTTCACTCTTTTCATTAATTGAACAGCTTCATCCAACACCAGCGCTTGGAGGATATCCTAAGGAAAAAGCGGTAGAGGTGATTCGTGAAATCGAACCGTTGAAACGCGGTTGGTATGCGGCGCCAGTGGGATGGATTGATTCTAAGGACAATGGAGAATTTGCTGTCGCCATTCGATCAGGTCTTATTGAGGAAGACCAAGTTCGTTTGTTTGCTGGATGTGGAATTGTAGAGGATTCCCTTGCAAAACAAGAGTATGAAGAAACGCAAGTGAAATTAAGACCAATGCTGTCTGCTCTTGGAGGTCGTCCTATTGAATAATCAAATCATGACAAGATATATTGGCAGATTAATGGATGAATTTGTGCAAAGTGGTGTGAAGGAGGCAGTTGTTTGTCCTGGCTCCCGTTCAACACCGCTTGCGATGCTCGCTCTTGCTCATCAAGAAATCAATGTCCATGTGTTAGTGGATGAACGGTCTGCTGCTTTTTATGCACTGGGTCTTGCGAAAGCGAGCCAAACACCAGTGCTACTCATTTGTACATCAGGTACGGCAGCAGCTAACTTTTACCCAGCTGTTGTCGAGGCACATTATTCTCGGGTACCATTGATTGTTTTAACTGCTGATCGGCCGCACGAATTGAGGGAGGTTGGGGCACCTCAAGCGATTGATCAGCAATTCTTATTCGGTAAGTTTGTTAAATGGTTCACAGACTTAGCCTTGCCAGAAGAAAGCCAAACGATGCTGCGGTATGTCCAAACTGCTGCTGCTAGGGCAAGTCATGTGTCAACGCAGGAGCCAAAGGGACCAGTTCAGGTGAATGTGCCGCTGAGAGAACCATTGCTACCTGACTTGTCTATTGATCCTTTTGATAGAGAAGAAGGAGTTGCGAACAAAGTTTTAGCAGCAGGTCAAGCTCGTCCGGATGATCGGGTTATGTCAGAATTAGTGTCTATCATGAACAAAGCGGCAAAAGGAATCATTGTTGCTGGTGAACTTCACTCGCCGGAAGAGCAGGCGTCAGTGTTACGTCTTGCAAAAGCTTTGCATCTGCCAATTTTAGCTGACCCGCTTTCTCTTTTGCGAAATGGACATGAAAGTGAAGAATACATCATAGATGCATACGATTCTTTGTTAAAAGATGAGGCATTGCAGCAGCACCTCTTGCCTGAAATGGTCATTCGTTTTGGACCGATGCCTGTTTCTAAGCCTTTATTTAAGTGGCTAGAAAAGCATGCGGAAGTGAAGCAGATTGTCGTCGATGCTGCGGGTGGTTATCGAGATCCTGGTTTAAGCGCATCATACATGATTGAAAGTCATGTAGCCTCTTTTGTAGAAGAAGTCTTGATGAGAGCGGAAAAGCGTCAGGATACATCTTATTTACGACGCTGGCAGAGTGTCAATTCTTCTTTTAGAATGAATGTAAATCAATACAATGATGAGGACCTGACATTTGAGGGAAATGTGTATCGGCAGCTGCAGCACCTTTTGCCAAAAGAGAGCGTGCTCTTTATCGGAAATAGTATGCCTATTCGAGATGTCGATACCTTTTTTGAAACGCAGTCAAAACCGTTTCGGATGATGGCGAATCGCGGAGCAAATGGCATTGATGGTGTTGTGTCCACAGCTCTTGGAACATATGCAGCCTTGAAACAACCCATCACTTTAGTCATCGGCGATTTATCTTTTTATCATGATATGAACGGTCTTCTTGCAGCTAAGCTAATGGACATTCCGCTCACGGTTGTGTTGTTAAACAATGATGGTGGAGGAATCTTTTCTTTCCTTCCGCAGGCATCCGATGAACCGTATTATGAAAAGCTCTTTGGTACGCCGACTGGGTTGAATTTTGAGTATGCATCAAAGCTATATGGGGGAACCTATTCGAAGCCGACAACGAAAGAAGAGTTAAAAGATGTGTACTTGGCGCATATCCAAGAACCAGGGCTTCATTTAATTGAGATTGAAACTGACCGGCATTCTCGCGTTGGCAAACAACGCCAAATGATGGACGAGATATTGAGGGAAGTGAAAAAAGAATGCCTTCACTCATAATACGAATGCACGATGGTGTGGCGTATGAGGTGATAGACCATAACCCATCTGCTGAAAATGCCACGTTATGTTTACATGGCTTTACAGGGAGTGCAGCTTCTTGGGCTTTTTTGAATACTTATACAGAAAAACATACGAGATTGATTCAGGTCAGCTTGCTTGGACATGGCCGCACAGACTCACCAAAGAGTATAAGAAGATATGCAATGTCCCAGCAGCTGGCAGATCTTGCTGAGATTTTAGATCAATTAAAGCTTCACAAAGTGAACATTCTCGGATATTCTATGGGAGGGCGTATTGCTTTATCATTTGCCTCCCGTTATCCAGAACGTGTAAACAAACTGATTCTTGAGAGTACATCTCCAGGGCTGAACTCTTTTAAAGAGCGGATGGCGAGGCTGAATCATGATCATCAGCTAGCTCAAAAGATCAGACATGAAGGATTAGCACAGTTTGTGGATTTTTGGGAGAACATTCCGCTGTTTGCTTCGCAGAAATCCTTGCCAGCGGACAGGCTAACGCAACTGAGAGAGGGAAGGCTAAAAGCCGATCCTAACGGGCTTGCTCGCAGCTTAGAAGGTATAGGAACCGGCTCACAGCCGTCTATGTGGGAAGCATTAAAGCAGATAAAACAGCCTGTTTTACTCATTTGCGGAACACTTGATAAAAAGTTCTGTGACATCGCCAAACGTATGCAGCAGGCGCTTGAATACAGTCAATTCACAGTAGTAGAGCATGCCGGGCATACAGTTCATGTGGAACAACCACATTTTTTTGGTAAAATAGTAAGTGAGTTTATTTTATCGCAAGATTAGAGGAGGAAATATTGATGGCTATTGAATGGCAAACTGAGCGTCAGTATGACGAAATTTTATATGAAACATATAATGGGATTGCAAAAATTACCATTAACCGTCCGCATGTACATAATGCATTTACACCAAAGACTGTAAGTGAATTAATTGATGCATTCTCACGTGCTCGTGACAATTCAGAAGTTGGTGTCATTGTCCTTGCAGGTGCTGGAGGTAAAGCATTCTGTTCTGGTGGAGACCAAAAAGTACGCGGTCATGGCGGCTATGTAGGAGACGATCAAATTCCGCGTCTAAACGTCCTAGACTTACAGCGTTTAATTCGTGTCATTCCAAAACCAGTTATTGCGATGGTTGCGGGCTATGCGATTGGCGGCGGGCATGTGCTTCATGTCGTGTGTGACCTGACCATTGCAGCAGACAATGCGATTTTTGGACAAACAGGACCAAAAGTGGGCAGCTTTGATGCTGGTTATGGATCTGGCTATCTTGCACGTATTGTGGGTCATAAGAAAGCAAGAGAGATCTGGTACTTATGTCGTCAATACAATGCACAAGAAGCGCTTGATATGGGACTTGTCAACACAGTTGTACCATTAGAGCAGCTGGAAGAAGAAACAGTGAAGTGGTGTGAGGACATGCTAGAAAAGAGCCCGACTGCATTACGATTCTTGAAAGCTGCATTTAATGCGGACACAGATGGATTAGCTGGTATTCAGCAATTTGCAGGAGATGCGACCCTTCTTTATTACACAACAGATGAAGCAAAAGAAGGACGCGATTCCTTTAAGGAAAAACGGAAGCCAGACTTCGGTCAGTTCCCTCGTTTCCCTTGATTCAATGATATGGATGAAAACAGCTTAGTGCATTAGACTGAGCTGTTTTCTTTTATGAAAAGGAGGTGTCATGATGAAGCAACCCAATTGGCTGCTGCACCGTGCGTATTTAACGCCAGACCGGGTCGCACTCATTTATCAAGACAAAGAGTGGACATTTCGTGATTTAGCGAATGATGTAGACCAACTTGCGAATCGACTGACACGTGCACCTTTTAAAAAAGGAGATACGGTTGCGATTTTAATGAACAACCATCCTCACATGGTCATGCTTGTTCACGCTTGTTTTTTATTAGGCTTCAAGATTGTGTTATTGAACAATAAGTTAACAAAAGCAGAGAGACGTTTTCAGTTGGAAGATGCGAAAGTCATGGCTTTATTAACAGAGCCTGCATATGCAAATGAGCATCATGGTGATTTACCTGTTTATACAATAGAGACTTTACCTGATGCAGATCATGATATGGAAAAGAAGGTCGAACATGATATTGATTTAAATGAGACGGCGACGATTATGTATACATCTGGAACGACAGGACGCCCTAAAGGGGTGGAGCAAACGTTTGGTAATCATTTTCATAGTGCTGTTTCCTCGGCATTGAATTTAGGGATCAGGGAGGACGACCGCTGGCTCATTGCCTTGCCTCTTTTTCATATAAGCGGTTTATCCGCTATATTTAAATCTGTCATATACGGTATGACTGTCGTGCTTCATCAAAAGTTTGATGTCGATGAAGTCAAGAATGCTATTGAACAGCATCGAGTGACGATGTTGTCAGTTGTTCAAACCATGCTGTCCCGTTTATTAAGTGGACTTGAAGAATGTCCGTCTTCTTTGCGCTGCCTGCTGTTAGGCGGAGGCCCTGCGCCTTATGCGATGCTTCAAGAGAGTAAGGAGAAAGGATTTCCTGTGTTTCAATCGTACGGTATGACGGAGACCTGCTCGCAAATTGTGACACTTGCGCCAGAATTTAGTGTGGAAAAGCTTGGATCAGCGGGAAAGCCCCTTTTTGGGTGTGAATTAAAGATTCAAGATGAGGACCGTCCGTGTCGTCCTTTTGAGCATGGTGAAATCATGGTAAAAGGTGCAAATGTCATGAAAGGCTACCTTCATCGTCAAGAGGCAACAGCTACTGCATTTGAGCAGGGCTGGCTGAAAACGGGTGATATTGGCTATGTAGATGAGGACGGATTCTTATTTGTGCTTGATCGGCGGTCAGACTTAATTATTTCTGGCGGAGAAAATATTTATCCAGCAGAAATTGAAGCAGTTCTTTTAACACATCCAAATGTAAAGGAAGCCGGAGTGACGGGTATGTATGATAAAAAATGGGGAGAGGTACCTGCTGCCTTCCTTGTGACAGATGAGCAGATTCCGGAGAATGAGCTCTATGCTTTATGTCAGTCGCAATTAGCCAAGTATAAATGGCCCGCCGCTTTTCACTTTGTGGATGAGCTGCCAAGGAATGCGTCGAATAAATTGCAGAGGCACAGACTCAAATCAAAGGGGTTTTTAGATGATTCAAATTGAACGTGTGATCTTATATCATGTCACGATGAAACTCAAACAGCCGTTTACAACGAGCCTTGGGACCATTTCAGAGCGTGAGTTTATTATTGTCGAGGTCAAAGATCAAACAGGATTAACTGGATGGGGAGAGGTATCTGCCTTCTCTTCTCCGTGGTATACAGAAGAAACCATCGAGACCTGCTATCACATGCTGAGGGCTTTCTTTATCCCGAACGTGCTGACCCGATCTTTTACACATCCTTCGGACATACCAGACAGCTTGTACCATTTTAAAGGCAATAGAATGGCCAAAGCGGGAATTGAGGCAGCTGTGTGGGATATTTATGCGAAGCGAGAAAATAAGTCCTTACGTGACGTCTTAGGCGGTACTAGAGATAGAATTCCATCTGGTATCGTTGCGGGGTTAGGACCAGTAGATGATATGATTCAGCAAATCGAGCAGTTTGTTGATCAAGGCTATCAGCGTGTGAAAGTGAAGATTAAGCCGGGACAAGATATTGGACTTCTACAAAAGATAAGAGAGTCTTTCCCTCACCTTCCGTTAATGGCGGATGCAAACTCTGCTTATGAATTAAAAGATATTAGCAAACTGAAGCAGCTCGACGATATTCGTTTATTAATGATTGAACAGCCATTAGCCGCAGATGACATTGTCGATCATCGGCATTTGCAAAAGCATTTAAAAACACCAATCTGTTTGGATGAAAGTATTTGTTCTTTAGATGATGCGAGAAAAGCTGTAGAACTTGGAAGCTGTCAGATTATTAATGTGAAGCCTTCACGAGTTGGAGGGCTGACTGAAGCTCTTAAGATTCATGCGTTCTGCAAGGAGCAGCAGATTCCGTTATGGTGCGGGGGGATGATTGAAACAGGCATTTCTCGCGCGCAAAACGTGGCACTTGCATCACTTCCGCAATTTACGATTCCTGGGGATATTTCAGCATCGTCGAAATATTGGGAGCAGGATATCATTTTTCCTGAAATCAAAGTTGAAAATGGGTTTATTGAGGTGCCTCGTTCTCCAGGTATGGGCGTAGAAGTTGATTATCAAGCGCTTCGTTCTTTCTCAGATAAAATTGATGTGTTTACAAAACATGATTTTGTGAAATGAAAACGAATGAATAGCCATTTGCACCATCCATAGAACCACTGTATAGTTGAGGAAAGTTTTTCCTTCCTGTCTGAACAAAAAGAAAGAGCGGTCATCCGCTCTTTCTTACTCTTCTACAAGCCCGCTGTCGTAAGCAAGCTGTCCAATATACTGATGCATGTCATTGGGCATGTCGGAAACATGTCCGTATTCATAATCCCAAAGATTTAAAAAGGAGTGAGCTGCTTGATAAAATGCAGCCTCGTCCGCGTCCTGAATTTCTTCAAGAAACGTTTGAGCAAGCCGATCGTTTTTCAAAGCGAAGCGCCTCCTTTAATGAGACTTAAAGGTCTTGAGGTTTAAACGTTTTACAGTCAGTTTCTTCACTTTTCTCAGCCGTATTTCCTGTATGGCTGACGACATAAATTGCATCTGCACCACAACGATTTCCAGCATTCCAGTAGGAACAGTTGTTTACTTCACAAAGGATTTTTTGACTCATACAGATGACCTCCTTTTGAGTATGTCTTTCATCTATAATGTAACCGAAGTAAGGGGCGTTCATTCATGTTAATCTTCCTGACGAATATAACGCTTATCTTTCATAAACAATTTCCAGAAGAAGTAGAACCCAGGGAATAGGATGATAAACCCTACAATATACGTAATAAATAATGCCCTAAATGTGACGGGATCTGTAAACCCAGACATGATGGTAATATCAGGATAGGCCATATAGGGCAAATGCGCATGTCCATACACATAGCTTGCTAAGAAATATTGAATTGTAATGGCGATAACCGCTAAACGTGGTCTCCCTTTCCGATGTTTAAAGCGACTGTTTGGTAAAAATAGAGCCAAACCTGCAAGCAAAAACATGAGTAGAGAAACAAGAAGGATCGGGATGTTCTGCATCATTTTTGTGAACAGCCAATTGGCCTCACTTCTCAGTGTGAGCATGATAAAGAAAGCCATCATGAGAGAAAGTGGACCCGTAATCAGTGCTCCTCTTCTATAAATGTTATAAGCCTCATCTTCGTTTGCAACATTAGAAAAATCAGCTAAAAGCAAAGATGAGAGGAAAAGGGTACTGAAAATCGCAAAACCTACGAAAGAATAGACATTTGCGCTTGTAAAGACCAATCCTAAATCTAATGAGTAGACATTATTCTCCTGAAAGATGAATCCACCATGTGTAATGGGGAGAACCATGATGAGAATGGACGGAATAATAAAGCCGCTAATTCCTGAAATATATGTAACGGCTTTTCTATATTTTTTAGGCAGTGAATGAGAGAAGACGAGAAATCCGCTTCGCAGTGCAAGAAGCAATAAAATAATGCTGCCGGGTATTAATAGAACAGTGCCTAGCACAAATGTTGCACCTGGAAACAGGCTAAACAAGGCAACGACGATGGCTACAATGAACACGTTAGTTACTTCCCAAGTGGGAGAAAGATACTTATTTGCGATATTTGCGGCCTTTGTCTGCTCTTTGTTCATGTAAATCATTGACCAAAATCCTGCACCGAAATCCATTGATGCCATCACTGCATAGATAAACACGAATCCCCATAAGATGGTGATTGCAATGAGTGCATCAGTTGTTACATCCATTTGCATCAAGATCGCTCCCTTTTTAAGATTCTGTTAACCGTAAGTCTTCTTCAATTGAATGTTTTCTAAAGTAGTACGTCAGTACAATCACAGTTGCGATGCCTAAAATGAGATAGACAATGGCAAAAAGGATGAAAAGTGTACCGATAGATCCTGATGATGTGACGACTTCAGAGGTTTTGAGCATTCGATAAATCACCCATGGCTGACGGCCTGTACAGGCAAAGATCCAGCCAAATTCAATCGCCAAGAGACTAAGAGGCCCGCCAAATAAATAAAGGACAAGCAGCCATTTTGGATAATGTTCGCGTTTTAAAATTTTGCGGTAAAACAGTGCTAACACAGCAAAGAAAATGAGCAATGAGCCGATAATGACCATTCCATTAAATAATGTGTGAATAAATAAAGGCGGCCACTCGTCCCTAGGAAAATCATTTAACCCTTTAACCACAGTATCAAAGCTATTTCCTGCAAGAAAACTAAGTGCCCAAGGGATTTCGATAGCTCCTTTGATTTCTTGCGTATTGGCATCAGTAAAACCGCCAATGGCCAGAGGCGCATGTGATTGCGTTTCAAATAAACCTTCAGCACCCGCTAATTTTTCAGGCTGATATTCATACAGAAGCTGAGCTGATTCGTGACCGTTTAAGGCTGTGAGAAAAGAGAAAAGTCCGCCTACAATCAGTCCAAGAAAAAGGGCTTTTCGATGAAAGGTATAGAGCTTTTCGTTTTTTCTTGTTTTCAACATTTTAAATGCAGCGACAGAAGCAATGACAAAAGCGCCTGTTGTAAAAGCAGACAGTACGACGTGAGTAGCAGTTACAACAAAACTTGGATTGAAAAATGCCTTCCAAGGTTCGATATTCGTTATTTCTCCATTGACCATTTGAAAGCCAGCGGGTGTTCCTTCAAAAGCATGTACGTTTGTAATGAGAATCGCTGAAGCTGCTGCACCAATGACAACGAAAATAACGGTAATGATGCGCATGGCTGGTGATAAACGATCTGCTGCGTACACATAAATAGACATAAATAATGCTTCAATAAAGAAAGCATAAATTTCTATTTGAAATGGCAGTGACATGACTTTTCCGATGACCTCCATAAAACCAGGCCATAGAAGGGCAAGCTGCGTACCAGCAATGGTACCGGTTGGAATGGCAACACCTAACAGAACAGCCTGCGCTTTTGTCCATCGTTTGGCCATGATGGCATAATGCGGGTCCTTCGTTTTTTGAAAGATGAGTTCAGCTAACAAAATCATTAGCGGGATGCCTACGCCAAGCGAGGCATAAATAATATGGAAGCCCATTGTTGTGCCGAACAGACTTCTAGCTAAAACGAGATCAGTCAATTTTTTCTCCGCCTTTCTTATCGCATCTCTTTTGATGGTGTTTATTATTCTCCACCATTTTTAGATTATTCTTCCTGACTAAGAAAGCTTGTTTTTTGACAAGTTGTAAAAGAGGGAGTAGAATATAATTATAAAACGTAATCGTTACGTTTTGATGATGAAGGGAGTTTTGACATTGAAAAGAGATATTCATCCAACCTCACATGAAGTTGTATTTATGGACGTAAACAGCGGTTACCGCTTCTTAAGTAGATCAACAAAGACATCACATGAGACCGTAGAGTGGGAAGATGGGAAGACTTATCCTGTCATTAAAGTAGAGACAAGCTCTGATACGCATCCATTTTATACAGGACGCCAGAAATTCGGAGAAAAAGGCGGCAGAGCGGAGCAGTTTAAGAAAAAATACCAAATGTAGACAAAGAAACACACCTGATCATGGTGTGTTTTTTTGTGCAGTAAAAAACCCCGGCTGATCGCACGGGGTTCATGAATTCATTCAACATTTAAAGCTGTTTTTAATGTGTTTAAATTTTGTTTCATTAAGCTGACATAGCTTTCGCCATTTTTAGCATCATCTTCTGTAATGGATTCTAGATTTTTCAGTGTAAGGCTTTTTGCCCCAATTTCACTGCGAATCGTATCTGATACTTTACTGCTGACGTTATTTTCAAAAATGACATACTTGATGTGATGCTTTTCTGCCTGTTGTACGATATTTTCAAGCTGTTTTTGGGAAGGCTCTTCAGAAGCAGAGAGTCCTAGTACACTGATTTGCTCAATGCCATAGCGTTTTTCCCAGTAGCCGTATGCAGCGTGAGAAACAAGAATTTCTTTATGTTCTGCTTTAGATAACGTTGTTTTGAATTCCTGATCTAACGATTGTAATTCTTTTTTTAGTGATTCATAGTTTTTTGTGTATTCGTCTTTATGATCTGGATCTAGTGAAACGAGTGTGTCTTTAATGTTTTTTGCCATTTGCTGTGCATAAACAGGGTCTAGCCATGCATGGGGATCTTTATCTCCGTGGTCGTGTCCATCATGGTCATGATCTTCACCTTCATGATCGTGATCATGGTCCTCCCCTTCTTCATGAGCATGTTCTTCTTGTGTTGATAATAGCTTGATGCCTTCGGCTGCTTTCACTGTTTTCACGCCTTGGTCTTTTAACGTAGAAGCCGTTTTATCAGCAAATGCTTCAGCACCTGTTCCGCTGTAAATAAAGGCATCTCCTTCAGCCATTTCAACCATCGTTTTTGAACTTGGTTCAAAGCTGTGTGCATCTGCATTGGCAGGGTACACACTTTGAGCGTTCACGTGAGAGCCGCCAATTTCTTCAGTGAAATCTTGAATAGGGAAGATCGTCGTGTAAATGGTTAATTTCCCGTCTGCTTTTCCTTTTGAAGCATTTGTCCCCGCACTGCTTGAGCAAGCGGCAAGACCGACCGCTAATAAAGCAGCTGTTAAAATAAAAAAGATTTTTTTCATCTAAGAATGTCTCCTCTCAACCTATTAGATAGAAATGATTACGATTTAATGTCCTGAGTTATTGTATCGTAATAATTACGATTTGAAAAGAGGAAAATAAAAAATTTTCATCAGAAGATGTTTCCTCTAAAAAAATAGACGTCAAAACGTGACGAAATTTAAAACATTGTGCTATATTTATTTTTAAAAAAAGAAAAAGGAATGGACAAACTTATGAAACTTTTAGACGAAATCATCGAATATAACCAACAATTTATTGAAGAGAAGCGATATGAAGAGTTTACAACAACGAAGTTTCCACAGAAAAAAGCTGTCATTCTATCATGTATGGATACAAGACTTGTTGAACTGCTTCCACGCGCCATGAACATGAAAAATGGCGATATTAAAATTGTCAAAAGTGCTGGCGCTCTTGTTTCTCACCCATTTGGAAGTATTATGCGAAGCATTTTAGTGGCTGTTTATGAATTGAATGCTGACGAGGTGTACGTCATTGGGCATCACGATTGTGGTATGAGTAAAATAGACAGCGAAACACTCTTAAATAAAGCCATTGAGCGTGGTATTCCAGAAAAACGGATTGAAGTACTGGAATACTCAGGAATCGATTTTCAACAGTGGCTCAAAAGCTTTAGCTCAGTTGAAGAAAGTGTGAAAGACAGTGTATCTGTCGTTAAAAATCATCCGCTTCTTCCATCTGATGTGCCTGTACATGGTCTTGTCATTGATCCTGGAACAGGTAAGCTTGACTTAGTTGTCAATGGTTATGAAGAAAAGTAAGTTATTTTTCCTTTTTAGGCGGGACCGGATCCATGCCTCCAGGATGCAGCGGGTGACATTTTAAAATTCGTTTAATCGTGAGCCAGCCGCCTTTTAAAGCGCCATGCGTTTTGATCGCCTCTAGCCCGTAGTTTGAGCAAGTGGGGTAAAACCTGCAGCTCGGTGGTGTTAGAGGGGAAATGCATTTTTGATAAAAGCGAATGATGCCGATAAAAATTTGTTTCATAGAGGTTCCTCCTTGTCTGTCTTTTCACAGTATAAGAAAAAAGGACAAGGAAGGGAAGTTTTATAAACTAAACTGGTCGGAACAATATGTTATAATATAGGAAATTGCAATTATAGGAGTGGTGATTAATGCCTTCAGTCGAAAGCTTTGAACTTGACCATAATGCTGTAAAAGCACCTTACGTTCGTCATTGCGGCGTTCATAAAGTGGGATCAGATGGGGAAGTGAACAAATTTGATATCCGTTTTTGTCAGCCAAACAAGCAGGCAATGAAACCTGATACGATTCATACATTAGAGCATTTACTTGCGTTTAATATTAGAACACACTCAGAGAAATACGATCATTTTGATATCATTGATATTTCTCCGATGGGCTGCCAGACTGGCTACTATTTAGTTGTCAGCGGTGCACCGACACCAAGAGAGATCGTTGAACTGCTTGATGCAACATTCAAAGATGCAGTGGAAGTAACAGAAATTCCTGCTGCAAATGAAGAGCAGTGCGGTCAAGCGAAGCTTCATGATCTTGAAGGAGCAAAACGTTTAATGCGTTTCTGGCTGTCTCAGGATCAAGAAGAGCTATTAAAAGTATTTGGATAATCAGTAAGATGATGAACCGGACATATTGAATGTCCGGTTTTTTATATGAAATGAAACGAGAGCTGTTAAAATAGGGGATATTTGTTAAAATGGACATGTCAGTAAAAAAGGGGGATACACGAATGCGGAAAATGGTAGGAATCATTTTGATGCTCGCATTACTTAGTGCATGTGGAAACTCGGCAGCGAGCAATGACAAGGGAGAAGTGCCTGAGCTATTAGAAGTCAAACTAACAGGGCCGGAGCAAGTGGAGAAAAATGAAAACGTTATCGTAAAAGCAGCTGTCACATATGGTGATACGCCTGTTGATGATGCAGATGATGTTCAATTTGAAGTGTGGAAAGATGGCGACAAGGATAACAGCAAGATGATTCAGCCAAAGAAAAAGGAGAAAGGTGTATATGAATTGCATACAGCTTTCAAACAAGATGGCCTTTATATCATACAAGTCCATGTGACAGCTAAACAGCAGCATAATATGCCGAAGACAAACATCCATGTAGGTGATGTGAAAAAAGAGAGTTCATCTACTGAAGAAGAAGATACCTCACATCATTGAAAGCGGTTTTATTTTGGGTTAGGACGTTGGTTTGGTTCAGCATCCTGTGGTGAATCGACTTTATGCTTGTAATCATAAGCCTTTGATGTCGTCCACAGTGATAAAAAGACAACGATTGAGATAATGATAAAGCTGATAATCCCAAGTAACAGCATCTAACTCCCTCCTTATTTCCATATTAACATATATTTCATGCGGTCAAAATAGAAGAAAATGATGGCAGGTTTCAGTATAATAAAAAAAGGGTAATCCCATACTAAACGCAACTACATAAGGAGGAATCAACATGTCTGAAAAATTATTAAACGTCGTCAATAAACAAGTAGCAGATTGGACTGTGCTTTACGTAAAATTACATAACTATCACTGGTATGTAAAGGGAAAAGACTTCTTTACACTCCATGAAAAATTCGAAGAATTATATACAGAAACAGCCACTTATATCGATGATTTGGCTGAGCGTATGCTCGCATTAAATGGACAACCTGTTGCGACAATGAAAGAGTGCTTAGAAATTTCTAGCATTCAAGAAGCGGAAGGCAATGAATCAGCCGAGCAAATGGTGAAAAATCTGTATGATGATTTCTCTAATATTGCAGAAGAACTTAAGCGAGGCATGGAGCTGGCTGCAGAAGTTGGCGATGAAACAACAGGTGATATGCTGCTTGCGATTCATCAATCCATTGAAAAACACAACTGGATGCTCAAAGCATACTTAGGATAAGCGAATGTGAAAGGAATGTCGATCATTAAACAGATCGGCATTCTTTTTTTGTGGATTTGTGACAGACAGCCCATTGAATTGATGGGGCTTTCAGCCGAAGAGAAAAGGGAAGGGAGGGGAGAAAATGTCCTCAATTGCAGGAATGATGAGCCAGCAAGTGGCGAGTATTCAAAAAACACTTAATATCAGTTTATTGAATTCACAGCTTGCCACGAACACAGCCCAAGCTATGGTGATGCTCGATCAAGTGCAGCAGCAGCCTCAAGCTGTTCAGCCCAAAGATTCAGACGCTACGTTTATTGATGTCAGAGTTTAACCAAGAAAGCCGCCGTCACAGGCGGCTCTTTTTATGCGCTTCACGAATTTTTTGCACAGCTAACCATGCCTTTATTTTTTGTCGTCCAAGCTATTCATCAAATGCGGCATATACTATTGAGGTAAGAAGTTCCACTATGAAAGGATGTTGATGCCAAGTGAGCAAGGATTTAGGCATCTTTTCGTTGTTTACAGTCAGTTTGTCGGCAATGGGCTTTCTGTTTGGTGGAGCAGGATATTTACTCATGATATTAGTGACACTCATGGCTATAGAATTAATTTGTTCAAGCCTAAGAGAATCTGTGACTGGACAACTTACGATGAAGCGTTTTTTGACCAGGCTTGTTCGAAAGGTTGTGACGATCTCTTTAATATCCATGGCACATTTCTTCGATGTCATGCTGAAGACTGGGGGGACAATTAAGGATTTAGCGCTCATCTTTTATATTATTTATGAATCGTACCAGATTGTCTCAACAGCCAGAGCTCTCGGAATTCCCATTCCACAGTTGTTTATTGATGTGTTAGACATGATTAAAAATAAATTGCGCAAAAAGCCGTAATTTCTTCATATCTGGTCATACTAAAGGAAAAAGGATGAATCAGATGGCGACACACACATACTATGTATCCGTTCAAGACGGATCAATCTCACAGCACAGAGACGCGGCTGCTTGGCAATTTCAGATAGAAGCAGATGATGACCAAATCTTGCAGTTAAGAGAGTATTTTGATGAACAGTATATGACAGATTGGAAAGGTTTCTTTCGGGCGCATGTTCCATTTCTTGAATATCATTATGATAGTCCAAACGACGAAATGGATAGGAAAAGAAAAGAAATTTACTCGATGATTCATGATCTCGGTAACGAAGAGACAAAGAACTTTATTGAGACCAATGGACTGATGAATTGAAAAAGCATGTAGACAAACCCTCGCATTCTTTGTCAGTCCTGCGTGCTAGTGCTCACGAATGTGAAATTCGCTCCACGCTAGTACTCGTTTTTCCTAGACTGCAAAGGTTTTCTATCACGCTGAAAAGAAGACAAAAGGCTAAAAGAAAGTTCATTTTAGCCTTTTGTCAACGATCTGAAAGCATGTAGAGACATTCTACATGCTTTTATTTTCGAGGCTGTAAGATGCCGCCGATCAGATCACTGATTCCGCCTCTATTTTCCTGCTGTGAGTTGGTGATTTCGTGTGAGGTACTCTGACTCTGGGGTTTGTACCGGTTATCATCTATCCCGACCCGCATTCCAGATGTTCGTTCAGATGGCTGGATAATCACAATTTGGTCCTGTTCATGAAATTCAAACAAGTAGGATTCGCCTGATGTTTGTCCAATGAACGTTTTCCAGTTCACATCTAATTTGACTTTCGGTGCTTTGCCCGTCCAAGCGACAATGGCGTCAGGATCTACACGGCAAGGTGCTTTTAAAATCAGCGGGTTTCCATTTGTTTTGATGGCAACCTGCGCCCCGTGACCTTGATACGAGAGCTTTGAAGTAAACAGCCCTTTCTGTGATAAAATCCCAACGCCTACTGGTGTCACGCCATAGTGACATTCTTCAGTAAAGGCAAGTAAATCTTCACTTTCCACGCTAACATGTTGCCAAGGACCGTTCGGCTCAAGATTGATGACGGTCACATGCTCGCTAGAATCAGCCAAGTAGCAAGTGCCTTGTCCACTCACTTCCATCATCTCAAGGTTTTCACCTGTTAATTTTCTGCTAATATGATTAAATACTTGGCTGACCATATTTCCTTTATTCGTCCCAAGTAATCGTTTACGGTATTGAAATGTACCTTGATCGGCAATCATAGCGCCTTTTTTGGCAAAAAAGATCCCGTTGCCTTCTGCTTGTAAAGTCAGTTCTTCGATCGTGTTGAAATGAAATCCCATTTGTGCCAGCTCCTTTCCTTTGTCAAGATGTGAATCCGTAGATGCGGCATAGGTCGTTTAAATCAAGGGTCGTACCTTGTCCGGTTGCGGTAATTTTCCATTCGTTCTCAACTCTCGTTAGTTCAGCACAAATGATGGATGTACAAAATGAATAATCTTCTGTTAACTGAAAGGTACAAATCTCCTGTTGTGTGATTTGATCGGAAAGGCGCAAGTAGGCATTGTTCACCTGTCCAAAATGATGTGCCCGCTCGTGTGCATCATGTATCGTGGCTGTTACGACGATTTTCTGAATATCGGGTGAGACTCTGCTCAGCTGCATAATGATGATCTCATTATCCCGATAGCCTCCGCCGACCTGATGATCACCTAGATGGCGAACAGCTCCATCTAAGCTTTGCTGCTGATGATAATAGATGAGGTGTTTTGGAGACAGAAGCTTGTCCTCTTCATTTAAGAGAAACACTTGCGTATCTAAATCAATTGGCTGACCAGATAAGTCCCAGCCAAGTCCGATTTGAATTTGATCTACATTTGGATTGTCTTTTGTTAAATCTAACTTTTGTCCTTTCATGAGGTGTTTCTTCACTGCCTCAAGAGAAGCGTCTTCTTTCTCATGTTGCCTCATTGGCCATGCTTTGTTATTTTCTTGTTTTGATCCATTTGTGATGCTCATGCTGGTTTCCTCCTCGTCTGTGTAGGACAAACACTTATTGATTTACGTCATCATGGGCAAAAGGTTTCATGATTAAAATGGGATGAGGATGGAGATGATAAAAAGGTTTTAGCAAGAATACTTATTTTACATACAGACGAGATAGAAGTACTCGTTTGTTTCACTTTTCATAAAAATTCTTCAGAGAAATGTGATCTGTGGTATGATGTTTTACAAGAAGCAAGGACAGGATATGAGGGATTTCACATGCATGTATTTAAAGACTATTATCATAATACGGTCAAGCTCTCTTTTGAAGAGCAGCCTTTTTCAAGTCATCCTAAGCATGTTTGGGCTATTTGCCGCTATCAAGGAAAATGGCTACTTACTGAACATGAGGATCGAGGCTACGAGTTTCCAGGAGGGAAAGTAGAGCCAAATGAAGAAGCAGATCAAGCCGCTATACGAGAAATTCACGAAGAGACGGGTGCTGTTGTTCGTGAATTAACGTATATTGGTCAATATCAGGTGCTTGGCAGAGAGAAAGTCATTGTCAAAAATATTTATTTCGCTGATATTGAAAGGCTCGTCAAGCAGGACACGTATTTTGAAACGAAAGGACCCGTTCTTTTCGCAGACTTACCAAGATCCATCGCAAAAAATAAAAATTTCAGTTTTATTATGAAAGATGATGTCTTGAGACAAAGTCTTGCTTATTTAGAAAAGAACGGTTTGATTCGTTAAAAAAAGCGCAGGGACATGACCCTGCGCTTTTTATTTTTGCAGAAAACGGCGCTCCAGCCATTCAACAAGCTGATACATGATGGTGGCGAAGACGGCGATAATGAAAAGACTTAAGAACACGAGTGTAAAGTTGAAGACTTGAAAGCCATAGATGATCATATAGCCGAGTCCTTTTGAGGATACAAGGAATTCTCCCACAATGACCCCAACCCAAGAAAGACCAACATTGACCTTAATGGCAGAGATCATCGTTGGAATACTTGCTGGCAAAATGACCTCACGGAAGACCGTTCTTTTTTTTGCGCCAAAGGTTTTCATGACTTTTAAATAATTCTCATCGACTTCTTGAAAGGCTGTATAAATGACGATGGTGGTAATGATCACACTGATAATGGCACCCATCGCGACAATGCTGATCATGCCTGGTCCAAGGGCAACAATTAAAATGGGGGCGAGAGCGACTTTCGGCATCGCATTTAAAATAACCAAATAAGGATCAAGGACATTTGCAAGACGGGTGGACCACCATAAGGCGGCGGCTAATAAAATGCCGCAAAAAGTACCAAGTAGAAAGCCGAGCACTGTTTCAAATAGCGTAATGCTCATATGATTGATTAATGAACCATCTGATAATTTTTGTAAAAACAATTGGCAGACAGCAGATGGTGAACTGAAAATGAGCGGGTCAATCAGTCTGAAATGGCTCGCAAGCTCCCAAAGCGAAAAGAAACTGGCGAAAATGATCAACTGGTAGACTCGCGTCATGCGTTTTTCCATTCGAATTTTTTTTCGATAGGCTTCATGTAAAAGATCACTGTGTTTCAACTGTCTTCAGCTCCTTCCAAATCGTTTGAAAGAGCTCTTGGAAACTTGCTGTCTGTCTCGCTTCAAAAGGAGAGAGCGTCCTCAGATCATCTGGAACGGTAAACATTCGCTGGATAGAGCCGGGATGCTTTGAGAATAAGAAAATGCGATCACTCATCGCAATGGCTTCGCCGATGTCATGCGTGACAAGAACAGCCGTTTTTTGATAGTTTTTTAATGTGTGAAAGACGAGGTCTTCTAATGTCAGTTTCGTCTGGTAATCTAGTGCTGAAAATGGCTCATCAAGCAGAAGCAGGCCGGGATCAACTGCAAGCGTTCGGGCGAGAGCCGCACGCTGCCTCATCCCGCCTGACAGCTCCTTCGGGTATTTTTCTTCGACATCATGCAGTCCAAGCTTTGGCAGTAAGCTAAGGGCAGCTGAGGTGGCTTCATGTGAATCTTGTTTTGCAATTTTTAACCCGAGAATGACATTTTCCTTGATCGTTTTCCATGGGAACAAATAATCTTGCTGGAGCATATAACCGATTTGATGCTCCTGTTGATTCGGTTCTTTTCCTTCGATTAAAATTCGACCTTCAGAGGGTGGCGTAATGCCTGCGATGATGGACAGCAAGGTTGTTTTCCCGCAGCCGCTGGGACCAATAAATGAGATGAATTCACCTTGAGTGATCTCCATATTGATGTGTTTGATGGCCGTGGTTTTTTCTTTTAAAGAGAAGTACGTGTGGGTCACATGGTCAATTTGAAGGAAAGACATGTGCTACCTCCTGTTCTATTTGTGATCTGTGACCTTCCTTGCAATGGATGAATCGACAAGTTGTTTGTACGGGATAAATTCCGGTAGTTCACCACTTGCCTTCATGATTTCCTGTAATTTGTTCCATTCCTCTTCATTTAGAAGGGGATCTGTTGCGTAGGAGTTCTGCTGCTTGTAGCGTTTAATGGCTGTTGATAAGACATCAAGGTCTGTATCAGGAAATTGAGATTGGATTGTCTCGGCAATTTCCTCTGGGCTCTTTGCTTTGACCCATTTTTGCGCTTTGTAAATGGCACGAGTAAAGGCTTCAGCTGTCTCTTTGTTTTCCTCTAAGTAACTCTTCTTTGCCATAAAGGTGGTATAAGGCACCTTGCCGGAAGCCTCACCAAAGGAGGCGGTAATGTACCCTTTGCCTTCTTTTTCAATTAAGGAAGCTGTCGGTTCGAATAACTGCACAAAATCGCCAGTTCCAGAGGAAAAAGCACCTGAAATGTTGGCAAAATCAATATTTTGAATCATGCGAAGATCCTGTTTCAAATCAATGCCTTCTTTTTTCAGGACATATTCACCGACCATTTGCGGCATGCCGCCTTTTCGTTGACCGAGAAAGTCCTTTCCTTTCAATTGATCCCAAGAGAATTGATTGATTTTTTCCCTTGAAACAAGAAATGTACCGTCTGTTTGTGTCAGCTGTGCAAAGTTCATGACAGAGTCTTTCGTGTCTTGTGCTTCCACATAAATAGAAGATTCAGATCCGGTCAGAGCGATATCAGCGCCGCCGGATAAGAGAGCTGTCATTGTTTTATCGCCGCCCCAAGTGGTTTTTAATTCAACCTCTAAGCCTTCATCTTTGAAAAATCCTTCGGATAGGGCGACATAAAGCGGTGCATAGAAGACCGAATGGGTCACCTCGGCTACTTGTACGGTCTGCTCTTGGTCTTTTTTACAGGCGACAAATGGAATAAAGAGCAGGACAACGAATATGAATGCCAGTCTGACTTTAATGGAACGATTCAAGAGTAATTCGCCTCCTTTGTTCTAGGTCACTAATTAAAGTATGTCAAAAGGGATTTTTGGTGAGTGCCTAGATGAAATAAGAAGCGCATTGTTTATTTATAGAACGTGTCTTTTTTTCTATACTAGAAGCATGAATGCTTTCTTGAATTTGGTAGAAATAAAGGAGCGGTTTCGTGTATAGATTGAGTTGGATATTTGTTGGTTGGTATGTAGTAGGTCTTATTTTAATGGTCTTTTTTGAAGTGCCGGCATGGCTTCAGTTTGCGAATGGTATCTTTCTTGTGCTTTACGCCTGCTGCGTCATTGAGATTGGCCGAAATATCTACGGGGCATGGAGCTTTGTAATCGTAAGAGCAGCCATTGTGGGTGTGTTGACGTTTACGGTTGAATGGGTGGGAATCACAACTGATTTTCCTTTTGGGGCCTATGATTATTATCCGACGCTAGGATTTCTTGTGGCGGGAGTGCCTTTGACGATCGCTTTTGCATGGGTTGGTGTGTTTTTAAATAGTCTTTTTTTATCAAGACAACAATCGAAGTGGAAGCGAGCCGTCGAAACGGGTATATGGATTGTGCTGCTTGATCTCATATTAGATCCGGTAGCGGCTGAACGAAAGTTTTGGGTGTGGTATGACGGCGGAGGTTTCTTTGGTATCCCTTTTGAGAATTTTGTCAGCTGGGGTATCATTGGAGCAGGACTTTCATTTCTGTTCCCGCTCGTATCCATTGATCAGCAGGCATTGCGCTGGAATGGGCGTATTTATCAGGCCATGGTGTTCTTCTTTGGTCTTTTAGCATTAAAGGGCGGGCTGGATGTCATTTTTTATTTAGCACTGATCATTGTCATCTTGTGTGAAGGAAGGGTTCGATTTGAAAGAAAGCGACAAAAACCGATCGTTTAGACGACTCTTTTATTTTTATCTTGAACGATATTTACTGAACAAACATTTTCGCTGTGTCATGATGAAAGGTACGGTTGACCCAAAGGAGAAGCATCCTGTTCTTTATCTTGCTAATCACAGTTCATGGTGGGATGGACTGATCATTTTTCTTTTAATAGAACAAATGTCTGAGCTGGATCATGCCATGATGATGGAAGAGAAGCAGTTGAAGCAATATGCTTTTTTTCAAAAACTTGGTGCATTTCCAGTTCATAAAGAGAAGTTGAAAAGTGTCAAGCAGGCATTAATGACCGCAAAGGAGAAGATGGAGGCTGGCGGGGCTGTGTGGCTCTTCCCGCAGGGGAAAATTATGCACCAAGACACACGGCCGCTTGAACTGGAAGGCGGAGCTTCTTTTTTAGTCAGGCAATTTGAGCAGGTCGTCATCAAACCTGTGACGCTGCATTATACATTTAATCAATTTCAAAAACCGACGGTATCGGTTGAGTTTGGAGAAGATGTCCTAGTAGCTGGCGGATCACTTCACAGTAAGGAAGTAACAAGTTTACTCGGAGACCTGCTTGAAACACAGTTAAACGCACATCAAGCACAGGTTATTGCTGATCCAGATTTTTCAACAAACGAACAATTTAGGCAGGTGACAAGGACAAGCCGGTCAACTAGTGATGCGTTTGATTCCTTTAAAAAGTGGGTGAAAACATGGCGGTCTTCTTAATTGTCATCAGTGTTTTGCTGCTCTGCCAATTGATGTTTACGATTTGGAATATGAAGCAATTTCCTGTACTCAAGCCGGCATCTCTTTCACCTGATGAACCCATTTCATTATCGATCCTCATTCCAGCGAGAAATGAAGAAAAACGGCTGGAAGCCTGCCTTCAGTCGATTGTTGATCAGCGTCTCCATCCGAAAGAGCTGATCGTGCTGGATGATCACTCGACAGATCAGACGAGAATGATTGCAGAGGGCTTCGCAGAGACATATCCATGGATTCGTGTGCAGTCAGGTCAAGTATTGAAGCGCGGCTGGCTTGGAAAATCATATGCTTGTTCCCAGCTTGCTGAGGCAGCATCTTCTGATTGGCTGTTATTTTTAGATGCAGATGTCCGCTTAAAACAAGGTGCTATTGAAGCGGTGTACAAGCAGTTATGCATACAAAAAACGGGCATGCTTTCAGGTTTCCCAGAGCAAAAAACGGGAACGCCTTTTGAGCATCTTGTCGTTCCTATGATGATGTTTACGATTGGCTGTCATCTGCCAGTGAAGTGGGTCAGAACATCTCAACATCCTGCTTTTGCCGCAGCACATGGCGGCTTTATTGCCATTGAAAAGAACTGTTATCACGAAATAGGTGGTCATGAAGCGATCAAGGATTCTCTTGTGGATGATATGGCTTTGGCTAAACGAGTGAAAGCGAAGGGCTTTCCGTTCACACTGGCAAGTATTCATTCTTTTGTCTACATGAGAATGTATGAGAGTGGACAGGAAGTATGGGAAGGATATCGGAAAAATTTGTTCCCGGGAGTGAATCGAAGCATTGCTTTGTTAAGCAGTGTCTTTTGTTTATACTCCGTCCTTTATGTAGTTCCTGTTATTTGCTTTATGATCGCACTGATTCATTTTGATGTGGTCAATCTCTGTTTAGCCCTTCTTTGCTACGGGCTTGGTGTATCCATTAAAGCGGTCATTGATATCGAAAATGGAAGAACGTCTACGATGGCCTTTTTATTGCCTGTCAGTATCATGAGCCTGATGGCCATTGGTTTTGCTTCTATGAAAATTGGGCTGAAAAAAGAAGGCTATGAATGGAAAGGAAGAAGGTACGAATGAAAAAAGTGATCATTATTGGCGGCGGACTTGGCGGGTTATCGGCTGCGATTCGCTTACAGTCACGTGGTTTCCAGGTCACCATTTTAGAAAAAGAAGCTGCATTAGGCGGGAAATTACAACGCCATCAAGCGTCTGGCTACTCTTTTGATTTAGGACCGAGTACCATTACAATGAAGGCGTATTTTGAAGAAGTATTTACCTCCTGTCATAGACGAATGGAGGATTATGTGACGTTTTATCCGATTTTCCCCCTTACTAAAAACGTTTTTTCAGATGGACATACGGTCGAGTTTACGCCAGATATTGAGCAAATGGAATCACAAATTGCAGTTTTTAGTCCAGAGGATGCAAAGCGATACCGGGCATTTTTACAGGAATCGAAGAAGCTTTTTCAAATGGCAGAGGATCAGTTTTTAAATCGTTTATTATTGAGCTGGAAGGATAAAGCGGATATCAAGTTAATGAAAGCCCTTCTTGCAGTCAAACCTTTTACATCCGTTCAGCGCTTGCTACGTCAATATTTTCGTCATCCTCATACATTGGCGATGTTTGGCCGGTATGCGACTTACATTGGCTCTTCTCCATACGAGGCACCTGCTATTTTTAATATGATGGCTTATTTAGAAGGAGAAAAAGGCATTTATGGTATTAAGGGCGGTACGTATCGTTTAGTTGAGGCATTTGAGACACTGGCAAAGGAATTGGGTGTCCAAATTCATCTCAATGAACGAGTCAAAAAGATTCATGTGAAGAATAAGCGAATCCAAGGAGTTGAAACGGATCAGCAGTTATATGAAGCAGATCAAGTCATTGCGGGGGCAGATGCACTGACTGTTTATCGCCAATTAATTGATGAAGAAGACCGCCCGAGCTTTGGAAATCAAAAACTGGCAAACATTGAGCCATCGTTATCAGGTTTTGTTCTTTTGTTGGGCGTCCCTAAAGTCTATGAACAATTGTCTCATCACAACGTGTTTTTTCCAGAGAATTATGAACAAGAATTCAAGGATATTTTTCAGAAAAAACAGCTTCCTCATGATCCGACGCTTTACATCTGTTATTCAGGTCATTCAGAGCCAGCTTTAAACGGAGGGCCAGGAAGAAGTAACTTGTTTGTATTGGCCAATGCGCCATATGTGACAAAAGAGCAAAATTGGGACATGCTAAAGGAGACATATGGCCAGCATATGAAAACAAAACTAAAGGAAAAGGGTCTCTTTGATCTTGACCAGCTTGTAGAATTTGAAGCGGTACAAACCCCGCTTGATTTACAGCAAAAAACGGGAGCGTATCATGGGGCCATTTATGGCATGTCGTCAAACTCATTCAAGCAGGCATTTTTTCGCATCAATAATCAATCAAAGGATATTGAAGGACTTTGGTTTGTTGGCGGCACAAGTCATCCAGGCGGCGGCACTCCGATGGTGACAAAATCAGGACAGCTCGTCGCAGAAGCCATCATCAAGCATTTAACGTAACACCGAATGAAAAGGAGAGAATTCAAGTGATTGTGGAAAAGAGAAGGTTCCCGTCGCCACATCCGCATATTCACTTATATACAGTGACATATGAGGCCGATGGACTTCGGATGAAGGGGCTGCTCGCTGAACCGGCCGGAGAAGGTCTCTATGACGGTTTTTTATATTTACGGGGCGGCATTAAAAATGTGGGAATGGTTAGACCTGGCCGAATTGTGCAATTTGCTGCGCAAGGGTTTGTCGTCTTTGCGCCCTTCTACCGAGGGAATCAAGGAGGCGAAGGGAACGAGGATTTTGCCGGAGAAGATCGGAAAGATGCATTTGCTGCATTTCAGCTGTTGAAACATCATCAAAAGGTGAAGCAGGAGCGCATTCATATCTTTGGTTTTTCCCGTGGCGGAATTATGGGCATATGGACCGCTGTTGAAATGAAGCATGAGGCCGCTTCCTTTGTGACATGGGGAGGCGTAAGTGATATGAAGCTCACCTATGAAGAACGTGTGGATATGAGAAGAATGATGAAGCGTGTAATAGGAGGTCCTCCGCATAAGGTACCAGAAGCATATGAGGCTAGAACGCCCTTGAATCATGTGCACCAAATTGAAGCACCTGTCCTAATCATTCATGGGGAGCTGGATGAGAATGTATCCATTGAGCATGCGTATTTATTAGAAGATGCCCTGCGTCAGCATGGCAAATCTGTGGAAACATGGTATTTTCATGGATATCATCATTATTTCCCGCCACAGCATAACCGGGAGATTGTCAGACGGCTGACGACATGGATGCACAGCCGAAAAGGCGGAAATGTGGTAAAATAAACGGTAGAAAGAAATATAGAAAGTAGGGGGATTTTCATTATGGGAATGCCTGTTGAATTTAATACAATGATTGTCACAAAAGGAAAAGAGACAAGAATTGAAGAAAATGTGTTTGAGCTCATGAAGGAAGGGTACCGCATTTATCCATTAAATATTCCGCTTGAGGTGCGTAAAACGAAAGACGGAGAAAAAACAGGAACAGCACATGTTGAAAAGCTGGAGCTCACAGACAATATCACGAAGGTGACGTACCGTCTTGTGTCATTGCATTCAACGAACTAAAAAAGCTGAGGGATTCATTCCCTCAGCTTTTTCCTTTTGATTAGACGAGTGGTCCGCCTTTTGCTTCAATATCACTTGCTGCATGGCTGAATTTTTTAAAGTTCTTTTTAAATTCATTTGCAAGGAAGTTTGCTTTTTCTTTGTAAGCCTCTTGATCGTCCCATGTTTTAGCAGGCTGAAGCACTTCATCTGGCACTCCTGGAATATGAAGCGGGATGTGTAATCCGAAGATGTCGTCAGTGATCATTTCAGCGTTGTCAAGATCGCCTTCGATCGCTGCCTGCACCATTGCTCTTGTATGAGCAAGATTCATTCGTTTGCCCGTACCGTAGCCGCCGCCAGTCCAGCCTGTATTCACAAGGAATACTTTTGCGCCGTGCTCATCGATTTTTTTACCAAGCATTTCAGCATAGACATGAGCAGGAAGTGGCAAGAATGGTGAACCAAAGCAAGTAGAGAACGTTGTTTCTGGTGACGTCACGCCACGCTCAGTTCCCGCTAATTTACTTGTGTAACCGCTCAAGAAGTGGTACATCGCCTGTTCTTTCGTTAAACGGCTGATTGGAGGTAAAACGCCGAATGCATCAGCTGTTAAAAAGACAATGGCAGATGGGTGACCTGCAATACTTGGTTTCACGATGTTATCAATCATTTCGATTGGGTAAGCCGCACGTGTATTTTCAGTAAAGAATGTGTCATCATAATCTGCTTCACGTGTTTCTTCATCAAGTACTACATTTTCAAGCACTGATCCGAAGCTGATGGCTTTGTAAATTTGGGGTTCTTTTTCTTCACTTAAGTTCACGCATTTTGCATAGCATCCGCCTTCAATATTGAAAACACCTGTGTTAGACCAGCCGTGCTCATCGTCTCCAATCAGCTTGCGGCTTGCACTTGCAGAAAGCGTCGTTTTTCCAGTACCTGAAAGGCCGAAAAATAAAGCAACATCGCCTTCTTGACCGACGTTAGCAGAGCAGTGCATAGATAAAATATCTTGTTCAGGAAGCAGGTAGTTCATAACAGAGAAAATGGATTTTTTCATCTCTCCTGCATATTCTGTTCCACCGATCAGAATCGTACGTTTTTCAAAAGAAACGATAATAAACGTTTCAGAGTTTGTGCCATCTGTTTCAGGATCTGCTTTAAAGTGAGGTGCAGATAAGATGGTAAAAGGTTTTTCGTTTGATGATGGTGTTGATCCATCAGGTCTGATGAATAGCTGCTTTGCAAAAAGATTGTGCCAAGCGAATTCATTTACAACTGTAATGGGCATACGGTATTTTTCGTCAGCACCGGCAAAACCATCAAAGACAAATAGTTCATCACGTTCTTTTAAGTATGACACAACCTTTGTATATAAACGATCAAATGCCTCTTTCGAGATCGGCTGATTGACTTGACCCCAATCAATTTTATGTTCAGAGTTTTCTTCTTTTACGATGAATTTATCTTTAGGCGAACGTCCAGTGTAGGCACCCGTTGTGGCGCGGACAGCACCAGTTGAAGTTAAAACGCCTTCATTACGTGCCAAAATCTTTTCAACAAGTTTCGGAACAGATAAATTTTGGTGCGTATTTTCTAATGAGAGCAATGACTGCAAATCTTCTTTTAAATCCACTGAGTTCATAAAAAAACCCTTCCTTTACCGTTGAATTTGTTTGTTTTGATTAGTATAACACATTGATAATAATAGTCTATACTATTTAAACATTTTTGTGTGTGTTTTTTCATTTCTGCTATGAAAATATGCTTTTTGGTGATGCTAATAATGAGGTGAAAAAAAGGGGAGATAATTCCTATGAACCATTGACATGACGCAAGGGTTTAAGATAAGATATCTTATTGAACGGATACTCTTATCCCGAGTTGGTGGAGGGACAGGCCCGATGAAGCCCAGCAACCGGTTTCTTATGAAAAAGGCATGAACATGCTGAGAAACCAAGGTGCTAACCTGATGCAAGGTACAAGAACACCTTGAGCGATAAGAGTGAAAGGCATGCGATCTCAGACCCTTTCCTCGCAATGAAGGAAATGGTTTTTTTATTTTTGGGATATCATATGAACAAATTGCCAATAACATCTCTAATATAAACATGTTGAAATATAAGAGGGAACGAGTTCCGTATCATATTGGAGGCCTCATCTTGGGATGATGTGGTCTTGTACAGGAGGAAATAGCCATTATGAGTCAAAATCGTCGTTTATTTACTTCAGAATCAGTGACCGAAGGACATCCAGATAAAATCTGTGATCAAATTTCAGACAGCATCTTGGATGAAATTTTAAAGAAAGATCCAAATGCACGTGTTGCCTGTGAAACTTCTGTAACAACCGGTCTCGTATTAGTAAGCGGTGAGATTACAACGTCTACTTATGTCGATATTCCAAAGACGGTGCGTGACACGATTAAGGAAATTGGCTACACACGTGCGAAATATGGTTTTGATGCGGAAACATGTGCGGTTCTCACATCAATTGATGAACAGTCTGCTGATATTGCGCAAGGTGTAGACAAAGCGCTTGAAGCACGTGAAGGAACAATGACTGAAGAAGAAATTGATGCGATCGGTGCAGGTGACCAAGGTCTGATGTTTGGTTTTGCAAATAACGAAACTGAAGAGCTTATGCCACTGCCGATTTCTCTTGCACATAAATTATCTCGCCGTTTAACAGAAGTACGCAAGAATGAAACACTTGCATACCTTCGTCCAGACGGAAAAACTCAAGTAACAGTTGAATATGATGAACAAAACAAACCAGTTCGTATTGATACGGTGGTTATTTCTACACAGCATGCACCAGAAGTGACGCTTGAACAAATTCAAAGCGACTTAAAAGAGCATGTCATCCGCCCTGTCGTTCCAAGTGAACTGATCGATGAAGAAACAAAATACTTCATCAACCCAACAGGCCGCTTTGTTATCGGTGGACCTCAAGGGGATGCTGGTTTAACTGGACGTAAAATCATCGTTGACACTTATGGCGGGTATGCTCGTCACGGTGGCGGTGCTTTCTCTGGTAAGGATGCAACGAAGGTTGACCGTTCTGCAGCATATGCGGCTCGCTATGTAGCGAAAAACATCGTAGCAGCTGGTCTTGCAGATTCATGTGAAGTGCAGCTTGCTTATGCAATTGGTGTTGCACAGCCTGTCTCCATTTCAATTGATACATTTGGAACAGGAAAAGCCTCTGAAGAGAAATTAATTGAAGTGGTACGTGCAAACTTTGATCTTCGTCCAGCTGGCATTATTAAAATGCTTGACTTACGTCGTCCGATCTATAAACAAACCGCTGCATACGGACATTTTGGCCGTCATGACTTGGATCTTCCATGGGAAAAAACGGATAAAGCCGACACGCTTCGCAAGGAAGCATTAGGAGAATAACAACATACAAAACCGCTTATTTTAAGCGGTTTTCCTTTTGATTAAAAAAAATTCTACAAAAAGCGTAAAAATGTGAAACAAAATTGGACAAAATACTGTCTAATTATAGGTCTACTTTTAAGAAATAACATAACGTGGAGGCAATAATATGTGTGGGTTTGTTGGTGTATTTAATCACCGTCCATTGTCCGAAACTACTGAGCAGGAAGAGTTAATTAAGCAAATGAATCGTCTCATCGTTCATCGAGGTCCGGATGATGAGGGGTACTTTCATGATGAGCATGTAGGATTTGGATTTAGACGTTTAAGTATTATAGATGTTGAACACGGAAAGCAGCCGCTTTCTTATGAAGATGAAAAATATTGGATTATTTTCAACGGAGAAATTTATAACTATGTGGAGCTGAAAGAAGAGCTTGTGAAAAAAGGCTATACGTTCAGCACAGATTCTGATACGGAAGTCCTTCTTGCCACATATCGCCACTATAAAGAAGAAGCGGCATCGAAGCTTCGCGGCATGTTTGCCTTTTTAATTTGGGATAAAGAAGCGCAGTTATTATATGGCGCAAGAGATCCTTTCGGCATTAAACCGCTCTATTTTACACAAATAGATGACCAAGTGTACTTTGCTTCTGAACGCAAAAGCTTAATGGCTGTGAATGAGAACATTTTATTTGATGAGACTGCTTTGCAGCAGTACATGTCTTTTCAGTTCGTTCCTGAGCCAAATACACTTGATCAAAAAGTGCACAAAGTTGAGCCAGGTCATCAGTTTACACTGCGTCCAGGCCAAGACATTGCATTTAAGACTTACTGGAAAGTTCAATTCAAACCTGAACAAACACAAGAGCAGAAATTAGTAGAAGAAGTACGTGATGCTATCTATGATTCTGTAAAAGTCCACATGAGAAGTGATGTGCCTGTTGGTTCATTCCTATCAGGCGGGATCGATTCTTCTTTCATCGTGTCGGTCGCAAAGGAATTTCACCCTGAACTGAAGACATTCTCTGTTGGTTTCCAGCAGGATGGATTCAGTGAAGTGGATGTAGCAAAAGAAACAGCTGATAAGCTGGGATTGCAAAACTTTAGTGCTGTGATTTCTCCTGAGGAATATATGAATGAGCTTCCGAAGATCGTCTGGCATTTAGATGATCCTTTGGCTGATCCAGCGGCGATTCCATTGTATTTCGTAGCAAAAGAAGCGAAAAAACAAGTCACAGTTGTTCTTTCAGGTGAGGGAGCAGACGAGCTGTTCGGTGGATATAATATTTATCGTGAGCCGCTATCTCTAAAGCCTTTTGAATCTGTACCATCCATGCTGAAAAAGCTTCTTCTTCGTCTGGCTCGTTTAATGCCAGAAGGAATGAAAGGGAAAAGCTTTATCGTTCGCGGCTGTACGCCATTAGAGGAACGTTATATCGGCAATGCAAAAATCTTTGAAGAGCCAGTGAAGAAAAACCTCTTAAAGCAGTATGATCCGAACATCACGTATCGTGACGTGACGAAAACATACTTCGAGGAAAGTGCAGGCTACAGTGATATTAACAAAATGCAATATGTTGATATTCATACGTGGATGCGCGGGGATATCCTGCTGAAAGCAGATAAGATGACAATGGCGAATTCTCTTGAGCTTCGTGTTCCATTCCTTGATAAGGTCGTATTTGAAGCAGCTTCTAAAATTCCAGAAGAGCTGAAAACGAAAGACGGCACAACGAAATATTTATTGCGTAAAGCAGCAGAAGGCATTGTGCCGGACCATGTGTTAAACCGTAAAAAACTAGGTTTCCCTGTGCCAATTCGTCATTGGCTGAAAAATGAGATGAACGCTTGGGCGAAAGATATCATTAAAAACAGTCAAACAGATGAATACATTAACAAGGCATATGTTCTTGATTTATTAAATGATCATTGTGCTGGAAAAGCCGATCATAGCCGTAAGATTTGGACTGTCCTGATCTTTATGATCTGGCATAGCATCTATGTAGAGCGCAGCATTGATCCAGAGCAGTTGAATCACCAGCCGAAAGAAGTTATTTTTAGCTAATGAAAAAGGTTTTCAGCTTTGTGCTGAAAACCTTTTTTGTCATGATAGAAAGTGGTGGAAAAGGGTAAAATAACAAGCGGTACACAGTTATTGCTTAATATCCTGAAAAAAACATGATAAAGTGAAGATACATGTATGATGTTAACGCGATAAAAGGGAACGATAGTATTGTCCTTTTTCTACATATTCTCTGCGGATACGATCCATGTCTTGGATATCTTCATCTGTTAACTGGCGAACGACTTTGGCTGGACGGCCAAAAGCGAGTGAACCTTTTGGGATGACTTTTCCTTGCGGGACAAGGCTACCTGCACCAATAAAGGCTCCTTCGCCAATTTCCGCACCATCGAGAATGATGGATCCCATGCCAATGAGGGCATTTTTTCGAATGATAGAGCTATGTAATGTGACTTGGTGTCCAATGGTAGCACCATCTTCAATAAGAAGTGTTTTTCTAGGACTTTGATGCAGACAGGATAAGTCTTGAATGTTGACGTTTTTTCCAATTCTTACAGGAGCTACATCGCCTCTAATGACCGTTTGGAACCAAACGCTTGAATATTCTCCAATTGTGACATCACCTGTAATGGTGGCGTTTTCTGCAACAAAGACCGATTCATGAATCTCAGGTGTAAACTGATGATATGGATAAATCACTTTTTCGACTTCCTTTCTTAATACAACATTTGTGAGGTGTTTACTTTGTGGACTTGGCATGCTGAAAGACCGGTTGGTACAATTGTCATTGTACATGGTGCTAGTGAATATCATGGCCGATATAAATGGCTGATCGAAATGTGGCGAAATGCAGGCTATCACGTCGTCATGGGTGACCTGCCTGGGCAAGGGACATCGACACGTGCGAGAGGCCACATTCGTTCTTTTCAAGAATACATTGATACAGTCGATGAATGGATTGAACATGCGAAGTCGTTCAGACTTCCGACATTTTTACTTGGACATAGTATGGGGGGACTGATTTCGATTGAATGGTTCAAGCAGTATACCCATACGAAGATTGATGGCCTTATTTTATCATCACCTTGTTTAGGTCTGCAATTTAAACCGAAGAAGCTGATGGATTTTGCGTCAAAAGGGCTAAATGTGCTGGCGCCGTCTTTTAAAGTCGAATCTGGGCTGTCGATCGAACTTGCCACACGGAATCAAGATGTGATTGAGGCGGATTCGAATGATTCGCTTTATGTGACGAAGGTGTCGGTTCGCTGGTATCGAGAACTGGTCAAAAATATCGATGCGGCGATGCAGCCTACGAATGTCTTTCGGTCGATTCCGCTCCTGCTCATGCAGGCAGGTGATGACAAGATTGTAGATAAAACAAGAGTGATGAAATGGTTCAATGGCATTGAATCAACCAATAAATCATACCGTGAATGGGAAGGGCTTTATCATGAAATTTTTAATGAGCCCGAGCGAGAAGATGTGTTTAAGGCGGCAAGAGCCTTTACTGATCAATATATTTGATTGTGAGCTTAAGTTGGGGGTGGATTGATTTGTCAGTACCAGAACGTCCTTTTGCACTGATGACGAAGGTGTATAAAGATATTTTTCCGCTAGTTCATCAGGAGCTAAAAAAGTGGCGGGCTTATGCAGAAATGATTGAAAATGAAGAACTGAGAACGCAGGCACTAGCGAGCATATCCAGTAAAACCTTTCACTGTGAAGGCGGGGGAATTTTATCTCTTCTTGCAGGTGAAGCGAAGGAAACGTGTATTGAATTCATTGTGGCGTACCAAACGATTAGCGATTACTTAGATAACTTGTGTGACCGCAGTACATCACTTGATCCAAAGGATTTTCATATGCTGCATCAAGCGATGAGAGATGCACTCGATATTCATGCGGAGCTTAAGCCGTACTATCAATTCCGTGATGATCAAGAGGATCATGGATATCTGCATGCGCTTGTTAGGACATGCCAAAATGTGTTATCACGTCTAGCGCATTATCCGATCATTCAGCCCTATTTACATACGCTGTGTGATTATTATAGTGATTTACAAGTACATAAGCATGTGGTTCCTCATGAGCGTGAACCTCGATTAGAGTCATGGTTCCGCCAGTATGAAAAGGATTTACCGAAGATGGAGTGGTATGAGTTTTCCGCATGTGCAGGATCAACGCTGGGCATTTTCTGTCTTGTGGCTTATGCACTGCAGCCTGATTTTACAGAGAAGCAGGCGAAGCAAATTTACGAAAGCTATTTTCCTTATATTCAAGGTCTGCACATCTTACTGGACTATTTAATCGACCAAGAAGAGGACAGGCTGGAAGGCGATTTGAATTTTTGCTCGTACTACAACTCTCATCATGAGATGATGGATAGACTACAGCATTTTATTGAAAAAGCGGATGAACAGCTGAAAGGCATTCCACACGAGAATTTTCACAAACTAATCAATAGAGGGTTACTTGCGGTCTATTTGTCTGATGAAAAAGTGACAGCCCAAAAAGAGATGAACAAGCTGGCAAAGCGGTTGATCAAATCAAGCGGGAAAACATCGTTCTTTTTCTATATCAATGGCAGAGCTTATCGCACCTATCAGAAAATGCCTTGGATGAAATCTTCATAAAGGATAAAGTAAGCTCATCAGCTTGTAGAAAACAAAATGGTTTTCTACAAGCTTTTTTGTTTTGAACGGTTTTGCTTGGGCGATGTACACTTTTTAAGGCGAACCATGATCAGACGTATCCTCTTTTTTCATTACAATCCTCTTATTTGCTGCCGATAATATTCTTAGTGTACGAAAAATAGGAGAAAAGTATGGATTGAATGAATCGTATCTACTCCTTATGACGTATATTTGTTGAAAAACTTAAAAAAGGGGAAGGTCGAATATGTCATTTTTTAAAAAGTTTGCAGCAAGTGTAGGAATCGGTGCAGCAAAAGTGGATACAATTTTGGAGAAAGATGCGTATGAACCGGGAGAAGAAGTAAAGGGAACAGTCCATGTGAAGGGCGGAAAAGTGCCTCAAGATATCCGCTATATTGATTTAAAGTTGAAAACATGGTACACCATTGTAAAAGATGATGAAGAGCAACGAAAACACACAACCATCCATTCTGTCCGAGTGACTGAATCATTCACGATTCAGCCTGGGGAAGCTCAGCAGTTTACATTCTCGTTTCACCTTCCTCTTGATACACCAATGACTGTAGGTAAAGTAGAGGTTGCTGTTGTGACAGACCTTGATATTCAAGGTGGTATTGATAAATTTGATCATGACCGCATTTTTGTAAACGCACACCCTTGGGTGAATCGTGTGCTTGAAGCTGTTGGAAACTTAGGCTTTCACCTTCATGAAGCAGACTGCGAAGAAGCACCTTATTTTAGGCGCCGCCTTCCCTTTGTTCAAGAATTTGAGTTCATACCGACTTCCGACTATTATCGTCAAATGCTTGATGAGTTAGAGGTGATTTTCTTCATTGATGAAGAGGGGTTAGATATCATTTTTGAAGTCGACCGTAGAGCAAGAGGGCTGCGTGGCTGGCTGGAAGAAATGTATAATGACGGAGAACAGCTTGTACGTGTCCGCTTTACTCAATCAGAGCTTGCAGATGTAGAAGAGCTGGAAGTAGTACTTGAAGAAATCATTGACCAATACGCTTATTAAATAAAAAAACTCAAATCCATTAAGAGGATTTGAGTTTTTTTTCGATGGCTACCACGAAGGGCGGATCGTTTTGAATATTCATGTATTGATAAGAGATCACCTGTACTTCTTCGTGATGGAGTGTTTTGCAATAATCAAGAAGGATGTCCTTCTCTTTTTTTCCTTCGGGGTGCCCGTGGTAAATCACAAGAACGATCAGACCACCAGGTTTTAGCCAGTCAATGAGCTGTTTGATCGCTTCAATGGTCGTAGGGGCATGAGTTGTGACGGTTTTATCGCCTCCTGGTAAGTACCCAAGATTGAACACTGCACCAGATATGTGACCATAAGCTTCGGCTGGCAGATGCTCAGCAAGTTGTTCATGTCCGTCATGGATAAGGTGAACGTAAGGGTAGTGCTCACCAAGTCTTTTGCTTGTTTGCTCGATGGCTTCCTTCTGTACATCGAATGCGAAAACTTGTCCATCCTTCCCGACAAGGTCAGCTAAATAGTGTGTATCATGGCCATTTCCCATCGTTGCATCAATGACAATATCGCCTTTTTGGCAAGCACGTTCTAACAGCTCTTTACTAAAAGGGAGCATCCGTTTTAAAATCATTTTGCCGCTTCTTCCAATCTGACGAAGCGTTTGCCTTGGTAGCTGTTACGTCTTTCAAGCTCAGCATTTATGGCATTGAGCACTTCCCATTTATTCACACTCCACATTGGACCTACCATTAATTCAATGGGACCATCGCCTGTAATACGATGAATAATCATTTCTTGCGGCAGGATCTCCAGCTGGTCACAGACAAGCTGAACATATTCCTCTTGGCTGAGAAATTCTAGTTTGCCTTTCTCATATTGCTTCACCATCGGTGTTCCTTTTAACAGGTGAAGTAGATGAATTTTAATTCCTTGTACATCTAAATCAGCGACAGCTTTTGCTGTTTCCATCATCATATCTCGGTTTTCAAGAGGAAGACCGTTGATGATATGTGAACAGACTCGAATGCCATGTTTTCGCAGTTTTTCTACACCTTCTACGTAGCATTCATAATCATGAGCACGGTTGATGAGCATCGCTGTCCGCTCATGTACAGTTTGTAGACCAAGTTCAACCCATAGATACGTCCGTTCGTTTAACTCAGCTAAATATTCCACCACGTCATCTGGCAGACAATCAGGTCTTGTGGCAATCGATAAACCAACCACTCCATCCAGATTCATAACGGTTTCGTATTTTTCTTTTAAAACAGGCAGCGGCGCATGTGTATTTGTGTAAGCTTGGAAATACGCCATGTATTTTCCGTCTTTCCATTTTGTATGCATCCGGTCCTTGATTTCATTAAATTGAGTGATGAGATCATCCGCCCGGTTCCCTGCAAAATCACCAGATCCTGCTGCGCTGCAAAATGTGCAGCCTCCATGTGCGACAGTACCATCACGGTTTGGACAATCAAAGCCGCCGTCTAATGCGACTTTAAATACTTTATGACCAAAGTGCTCACGCAAATGATAATTCCATGTGTGATAACGTTTTTCGCTGTTTGAATATAAAAAAGGGTTATGCTGATCCAAGTCAGTAACCTCCTTGCATAATAATAGGCATCCTTAAAGTTTAACAAAAATCACGAAAGAGGACAATTGAATCTGTCCAACATTTTCTTTAGTGAAAAAGCTTTACGTGGGCAAAATAGGCGAGAACGATGATGAAATGGAGGAATGGCAAGATGGCAACAAGAAAATCAATCGATGAATTTGTCCAAAAAAGCACTGAGACTCTCGAGTTTGCAAGCGAACAGTTTGATTTGAGCTCTCGCCAAGAACATTATAACGAAGAAGAATTTTCAAAAGCGCAGCTCATGCTAGAGGACGCAGTGAATGAATTAGAAAAGTTAAAAGATGTCGCCAATGATCAGCAAAGAGAACGTTTAGACAGAACGCGTGTACAAATTCAAAGTCTGCAAAACCAAATGATTTTAGGTATTTCATACGAGAACGAATGATGAACAGATCCTTCTTTTAAGGGTCTGTTTTTATTTTTTGGCTGTTTTCGCAAAGATTGTTGTTTTTGGATATATATTTGTAATAGGTTTTTGTTCTGTTAAAGTATGTTATATATAGAAATTGCAAATATCTTCAAGGGGGTAGAAGAAATGTGGGAGACTCTTCCTGATTGGTTTTGGGCATTATATTACTTGTTTTTCTTAGCAACATTAGGAACCGCAATATTCAGTGTTGTGAAAAATAAACATAGGGGATTGTCCATTCTAACCATTGGATTTACTGTTACAATTCCGATTATTAGCCTGATAAATAGCATTGGTAGAGTAGAAGGAATGAATGAATTTGAACACTTATTTAGTCAATTGCGACAGGGGGCAGTTTGGTCTATCTTTACAGTTATAGGCTATATATTTTTATTAGTATGGTGGGTGCTAATACTGTTCAAAAGCAAGTCCAAAAACAAAGTAATAGTATCTAATTAAAACATTGTAGAGACCTCAATATTCGGGGTCTTTTATTATGCACTTTGACACGCTAAAACAAGCATTTGCTCTACTCGTTTTTCAAATGCTACATTCTTTTCCTTATCAAGCCATCGGAACCAGCAGAGGTAGTTTTCCAAATATTTTGTTGCAACTCCTTAAAACGCTCCATCCACTTTTTCAGGCGATTATGAAAGTTATGAACGTGTTGAACACCCTAAACCAGAAGCAAATCTGACTTCACGAATGCTTTTGAGTAGTTTCGTAAATTTTATCTGGTTCGTCTGCCTATTTTTTTTTAGAGTCCCTTGACTTTTCAATCAAGTGTCTATATTGTATTAAGTGTACTATATCAACTAATACACTATAGACACTTAAACGTGAAGAAAGGTGTTTAACCATGAAAAAAGAAAAAAAACCAATCAATTTAAAGTGGATGGTGCTGGCTGTTGCGTTAGCATGTACATTTTTTTTCGTTCTCGTTTTCATTGGTTTTGAAGTTCAAAAAGATTTTATTCCAAATTCGGTCCCTTTAATGCAAGGACATGATCAAGCGATAGGACTGCAAAAGCATGAATGAGAAAAGAGGGAGCCATCATGATTCAAATAGATCCAAGAAGCGCTGCACCAATATATGAACAAATCATTGAGCAGTTAAAAATTTTGTGCTTAAAAGGCGTGATGAAACCAGGTGACAAACTGCCCTCTGTGAGAGAGCTTGCCACCATTATTATTGCGAATCCAAACACCGTCAGCAAAGCGTATAAAGAGCTTGAACGGGAAGGAATTATTGAAACATTAAGAGGCCGTGGAACGTATGTGACAGAAGGTGCACAGTTAAAGCTGAATGAAGGGAAGGTGTTAGAGATGAAGGAGCAATTAAGGCAACTCATTATTGAAGCTCATTATGCCGGTATTGATATTCATCAACTCAAAGAGTGGTTGGAGGAGATCGGCTCAAGTCTAAAAGGAGGAAACCAAGTTGATTGAGGTCAGAAATGTATCAAAGAAATTAAATGGACGCGAAGTACTCAGCAACGTTTCCTTCAAGATAGGCGAAGGAGAGATCTTTGGCCTGCTTGGCCGGAATGGCTCTGGTAAAACAACACTTCTTCGCTTGATTCAGCAAATCCTTCTTCCAGATGAAGGAGAGATTTATTTTAAAGATGTACTCGTAAAAGACCACCCGTTAGTGAAGCAAAATATTGTGTATATGCCAGTCGTAAATCCCTACTTTGACCGGTACAATTATGGACAGCTTGTGAAGCTGTTAAAACAACTGTATCCAAAGTTTGACGTGACATATGCCAATGAGCTTGTGAACCGGTATGAGATTCCGGAAAAAGTGAAATACCGTGAATTGTCGACAGGTTTAAAGAAACAGCTGTCCCTCATTTTAAGTTTTGCCATCAAACCAGCAGTCATTTTGTTAGATGAGCCGACAGATGGGATTGATGCAGTCACAAGAAATGACGTTCTTCAGCTGATGATTGACGAGGTGGCAGAACGACAAACAACGATTTTAATTACATCTCACCGTTTAGAGGATATTGAGCGTATGTGTAACCGAATCGGGTTTTTGGAAGGAAATCAGCTCACAAGTGTTATGGATTTAGACGAATTAAAGAATGACTACGTTAAAATCCAGATGGCATTTGAAGAGGATATGAACTTAAGTATTAGAAAAAAAGGCGTTGCCATCTTAGATCAAGCGGGTGTGTTCTATACAGCACTTGTACTCAAAACAGATGAAGAAGCAAAAGAGTATTTGAAATCGCTTGAACCAAAAGTCTGGCATGAACTGCCTGTAAATTTAGAAGAAGTATTCATTGCAAAGTTTGGAGGGAAACGCAGATGGTAAAGCGGCAATTGTTATATAAGGAATGGAAGCAGTCTGAGCTGACATTCATTTTAGTGATGCTTGTTGCGGTCTTTGCGACGCCATTATCCTTTTTAATGGGATACTCATCCTTTCAAACTTGTTTAAACGATCCGACTTGTACACCACTCGATAATTACTTTTATTATGATTTCGGTTCTGATATGTTTATCACCTTTTCATGGACGATGAGTTTAATTTTTGCAATTACCCAGTTGGGTTTTGAAAGAAATAAAGGGCAAATTGATTTTACTTTATCTTTGCCGTTTAGCAGAACGACCATTTATCACACAAAGTTTTTCCTAGGTGCCGGAATTATCACGCTTGTTCATGTATTGTCATATGTCTTTACTTATATACTCATTTTATGCATTCAACCACAATATACGATTGCGTTTAACAGTGGTTATTTGATTGCACTTGTGTCCACCTTAATGTTTTATAGTTTGTGTCTTGCAGCAGGTGCTTTAACAGGAAGCGCAATTAGTCAAGCCATTGTTACATTCAGTACATCAATTTTACCTTATTTATTAATTTGGCTACCGATGTTTCATTTAGACTATTTATTAAAAACGGATAGAAGTTGGGTTGATATCAGTTATGACTACTTTATTATGCCCATAGCTCCAATTACTTATATAACAGACCGTTTTCAATTTCGAAATTTAGTTGAAAATCCAATTTGGTTTACAGGTGTAGAATTCATCGTGCCAATTGTGATGCTAATCGTATTTTATCTCATTGGTTTGTTTAGTTTTATTAAACATCCAGTTGAACGAAATGGACGATTCTTTGTTTACCCTAAAATGGATAGGCCCATTCAGATATTGGTCATTGCCTTCGGTGTTCTAGGATTTGGCTGGGTTGGATTTTCTTCAGACAATTCCATTTTTGGTTATATCGCTGGCATGTTAATCGGTGGAGCTGTAGGCGCGCTGACGAGTTATTTCTTAATCTATCGAAAAAGATAAACAGAGAGCAGGGGAGTAGAGATGATTCAAATTCAATCGTTAGATCATGTGTTTAAAATTGGGAAAAAGGGCAGGGAGAACGAGATTCCTGTGCTCAAAGACATTGATTTGTCTATTAAAAGAGGCGAAATTGCATGTATCGTCGGACGAAGCGGTTCGGGGAAATCAACTTTACTGAATTTAATATCGGGATATATTACGCCAACAAGCGGACAAATTATGGTTGATGGCACCAATGTGACCGGCTTTAATGAGAAAGAATGGGCAGACTTTCGGTTAGATCATTTTGGCTTTATCTTTCAAAGCTTTCAATTGATCGGGAGTTTAACAACATATGAGAACGTTGAACTTCCGCTCACTTTAAAAGGTGTGAAACCGTCTGAGCGAAAAGTGAAAGTAAAGGAAATGCTGAAACGAGTTGGTCTTGAACATCACGCAGGACATTATCCTAATGAACTGTCAGGTGGACAGCAGCAGCGTGTGAGTATTGCAAGAGCCTTGATCCTTAATCCGTCTATTATTTTAGCGGATGAGCCAACAGGCAGTCTGGATTCAGAAACTGAAGGCGAAATTCTAGCCTTTATCCAGCAGCTTAATCGTGAAAAAGGAATTACATTTGTCATCATTACACATGACGATGAAGTCGCTTCAATCGCAGACACAACGTTCCAGCTTCATGATGGTGTATTAAAGAAAGGGGATCAGTCCATTGAAATTTAGAGATCAGGTCAAATTCATCAGAAGAAATATGAAGAAAAATAGATTGCGTGTGTTTATGACCATACTTGCAACGACAATGGCATGCTCTTTCTTAATCGTTCTAGCGTCGGTTGGTTTTGGTCTGCAAAAATCGGCTCAAGATGAAATCATGAAACAACAAATCATCACAGAAATTAAAGTGTTAGGCAAAGAAAAAGGGGACGTCAAGGTCGACGATCTAAAGAAATATGATCATGCGAAATCTGTCGTTGCAAGAACGTCAATCATTCCATCGGTTCACGTCGAGCTCGATAATCGCTCAAGTGATACGCAGGCTGTACTGACAGATATGAAAGAAGAAAAAGAGGCAGGCCTTGAACTAGACCGTGGAAAAGTCCCAACATCGGCGAATGAAATTGTAGTTGGGTATCAAATGGCAGAACAACTTTGGACGGAAAAAGAACGAAAAGACTATGAAAAAGAAATGAATCAGACATCAAATGGTGAGGAGACACCGGAAGAGCCAAAAGGCTATACGAAGGAAATTTTAAACAAAGTCATTCAAATCAAGGTGCCAAAACTGAATGAAGAAAATGAAGTGGTGAAAGAAAAGACGTTCGATTTCCGTGTCGTCGGTGTATTGAAGAAACCGAATTTGGAGTGGCAGCAGGATCATAAAATTCTTATTCCGAATGCTTATGAAAAAGAATTTAGTCAAGTGCTCGATCTGTCTCCTGATGCAGGAAATGTTGAAAAAATGACGTCTGTCTATGCTGATAAGTTCGACAATGTCGGTGCGCTCACAGATAAGCTGACAGATGACGGCTATCAAGTCATCTCTGTGACGAATCAGCTTGAAGGAATGGATATGTTCTTTACAGTCTTTAAAATTGGACTCATCTTTGTTGGATGTATTGCGGTCATTATTTCGGCGATTGGCATTTTCAATACGATGACAATGGCCGTTACAGAGCGGACACAAGAGATTGGGATCATGAAAGCCATCGGTGCGAATCCTTCCATTATTAAGCGAATGTTCCTCATGGAAAGTGCGTATATTGGGGTGATTGGATCGATCATCGGGATCATTATCTCGTACATCGTTAGTTTTGCAGTGAATTTAATCATTCCAGCGATTTTGTCTTCCATGTCTGAAGGGGGATCCAGTGATCAATTCTCGATCACCTTCTCCTATATTCCGCTAAGCCTTGTGGTCACAGCAACAGTGATTAGTGCAGGAGTTGCCATTATTTCTGGACTGAACCCAGCACGTAAGGCGACAAAAACGAATGTATTAACAGCATTAAGAAGAGAAATTTAAAGAAGAACCTCCTGTACCTATAGTGGGCTGACAGGAGGTTTTTTTATCGTCAAAAGATGTCTATTGTTTTGGTGCCCGGTACCCTGCACGCTCAGCTTCTTCTACGGAGCAGAACATTTTGGTCACGTTTTTTGTCCGTGAGTAGTATCTGCTGCTCGGTGTGTGATAGATGCCGTTGACACTTCCTTTAATATTACAGGCGGTAGATTCTTTTTTTGTTTCTTTTTGTGACTCATGACCGCTAGTATTGGCCCCATCATCTTTAGGAGCAGATCGCTGGGCCGATGACGTGGTGTCTTTGTTTACTTTCTGGTGTTCTTTTTTGAGTGTTTCGTTTGTAGAGGTTAGCTTGTCTATTTTCTCTTCAAGCTCATGGATGGTTTTTTCTTGCTGTTTGACTGTCTTCTTTTCGGAGGTGATGTTTTCTAATTTCTTGGATAGCTTTTCTTTTTCTTTGGTCACGTCTTCTAAAGAGGCTGTCAGCGTTTCTTTGTCTTCCTTTAGACGAGAAATGTCAGATGCTAATTGTTTTTGCTCTTTCAGCAGCTGTTCAGAAGATGGATCTGCTTGTGCCTTCGGAGCACCTGTGCCGGCAAACGGTAATGACATAATAGAAAAAACAAGACCAATGGTCAAAAAAGGATAGAAGAGTTTTTTTGAAAAGATTGGTTGATTTTGGTGTTTAAGTAATAAGAAATTGACGGCATATCCTATGGCGAAACAAATACATAAAAGACCTATGATGAGTAACATCATCATCTGGCAGCCCCCCTATATCGCTATTTATACCTATCATACCTCATTTTTCCATTTTGGGGAGCGGTTCAATTAAAAAAACCCTGTTTATACAGGGTTTTCAGCTAATGGCAATCCTTTGATTGCTTCTTTTACCGTTAAATAAGTGATCGTACTCTGGAAGTCTGTATCTAAGTCTTTCATTTTCATCGCAAGCTGTGGTTTGATCCCAGTGATGATGAGTTCAGTTCCAGTTAAGTTCAGCAGGTGATGCAGTTTGAAAATTCGCGCTGCAACGGAATCATCGACATCAATTAAACCAGAAAGATCGACAATTAAATAATCATCCTTTGAATCTTCTAATATACAAGTTAACTTCGCGACGATGGCATCAAAGCGTTCTTCTGATAATTTTCCGATGAGTGGAAGAGCGGAAACACCATTTTTGATTGGGACAATTGGCGTCGACAGAGAGGTGACTTCCTGTAAGGAATCTTCTAGGAGTTGTTCATATTCTTTCTGCTTTGTAATGTCCTTTTGAAAGCCAATAAAAAATGTTTTGTCATCTTGTTCAATGTATAGAGGATCTATATTGAGTTCATTCCAAAAAAAAGTACCGTCTTTTTTATAATTTTTGAGCTGTGTGGTAATAGGTGTTTTGTTTTGAATTCCGTGACGTATTAAGGCAAGTTGCTCTTGATTTGTGTCTTTTCCTTGGAGGAATCGACAATTACGTCCAAGAATCTCATCTGGTTTGTATCCAGTCATTTGTGTAAAGCCATGATTCACATAAACGATAGGGTTATCCTCTAAAGAAGGGTCTGTAATGACAACACCAATCCGCGCATGATCCAGCGCTTTTTTTATGAGTTCAAGCTGTTTTTGCAATCCGAAGATGTTCGAGCTGACCATATTACCCTCCTTTGCTGCTACTATTAGACATTTAAGATGGTTTTTTTGAAACCAAATGAATTCTTTTTAAACGTAACATAACATATGTTCTGTTTCAATGATTGCAATCGCTTTGTTAAATTTGTCATCATAGTTTGTCCTCCATTAGAATAGAGTAAGTAAGGAGACTTTTCATTAGAAAAAGAAGGGATCATTTGAGGATAATTCATAAAATGACAAAAATAGTTAATATGGATTAGGTGAAAATGATTCCAATGCATCAAGATTGTTTTTGGGTCATTCACATATAATGGAAGAAACAAGCTTTTTTTCTTCGTTAGAGAGAATAGACCTTTTACATGGATTATGACGGAACAGCAGAATGGCATTACAGGGGGCTGGACAGCCTGAAGTCGCTTTACTATTCTAAGGGCTTTAGGAAGGTGATGAAAATGCTGCAACAAGTCATTATTGCTTGCGCCATTGGAGGGGTCATGGGCATTCTCGGTCACGTAAAGAAAAAAGGCAGGCTAGAGAAGCCCAGAATGACAAAGAAGTTTATTTATCTAGGGTTTATTGAAGATTGGCTCGTTGGGATGATTGCTGCTACACTGCTTGTCTTATCCTCAAATCCCGAATCTAGTCTGCACTTGATCATCTTATCCATTATTTCAGGTTACGGAGGAGAAGCAGTTCTGCGAAGCTTCGATTTTGTGAGAGAAGAACGTTCACAGGATGCAGGCTCCAACCGTCATAACCGATCTCCACACGAATAATATCCTCACTTTACCCTAGTCTAGGGTACATTCCCATTGTATACAAACCTGCTTGCACTTATGATCATAATTCTATAAAATACTACTTAGATGACGGTTACGATAAGAACAGTGAAGAGGAGTAGTAGGAAAGCAGTATTTGTCTTTAGAGAATTGACGGCTGGTGAAAGTCAATCAAATCTGCTTCTGAACTCGCCTCAGAGTTGCAGTTGCGTTAAAGCTTCTGTCGCATGTCTGCGTTAAAGATATTAAGTGAGCGTATGAACAGTTCATGACGCTAACAAGGGTGGTACCGCGGGAACCAAAAAATCTCTCGTCCCTTTCCAGGGATGAGGGTTTTTTGTTGATTTTAGAAAAATCTGAATTCTTGCAGTGGTCATCTGAGCAGATAAAGCCGTACATATTAAAGGAGGTTTTCACATTGAGTTTTCAGCATCGGGAAATTGAAAAAAAGTGGCAGGATTATTGGCTGACACATAAAACATTCGCCACATCTGACTCGGAAGATAAGCCAAAGTTTTATGCGCTAGATATGTTTCCTTATCCATCAGGAGCAGGGCTTCATGTAGGGCATCCTGAAGGATACACAGCAACGGATATTTTATCACGTATGAAACGTATGCAGGGATACGATGTTCTTCATCCAATGGGATGGGACGCATTTGGTCTTCCAGCGGAACAATATGCGCTGGATACAGGAAATGATCCAGCTGAATTTACAGAAGAGAACATTAATAATTTCCGCCGCCAAATTCAATCATTGGGCTTCTCGTATGATTGGGATCGAGAAATTAACACGACAGATCCGAATTATTATAAATGGACCCAGTGGATTTTCTTGAAATTGTACGAAAAAGGATTGGCGTATATTGATGAAGTACCTGTAAACTGGTGCCCAGCACTCGGTACAGTCCTTGCAAATGAAGAAGTCATTGATGGGAAAAGTGAGCGCGGAGGGCATCCTGTTGAAAGACGTCCAATGAAGCAATGGATGCTAAAAATTACAGCATATGCGGACAGGCTGTTAGAAGATTTAGAAGACATTGATTGGCCTGAAAGCATCAAAGACATGCAGCGCAACTGGATTGGACGTTCTGAAGGTGCACATGTTCACTTCGAAGTAGAAGGACATGACGAACAGTTTACTGTGTTTACAACACGTCCTGATACACTATTTGGTGCAACATATGCCGTTCTTGCACCAGAGCATGCACTAGTTGAAAAAATTACAACAGCTGCTCAAAAAGAAGCAGTTGAAGCATATATCAAAGAAATTCAGTCTAAGAGTGACTTAGAGCGAACAGATCTTGCTAAAACGAAAACGGGCATTTTCACAGGTGCTTATGCCATCAATCCATTGAATGGGGAAAAGATGCCGATCTGGATTGCAGATTATGTGTTAGCCACATATGGCACTGGAGCGATCATGGCAGTTCCTGCTCATGATGAGCGTGATTATGAATTCGCCAAAACATTCGATCTTCCAATCAAAGAGGTTGTCGAAGGTGGAGACATTGACAAAGAAGCTTACACAGGTGATGGAAAGCACATCAACTCTGATTTCTTAAACGGCTTAGGGAAAGAAGAAGCAATTGAAAAAGCGATTGCATGGCTGGAAGAACATCAAAAAGGTGAAAAGAAAGTCACTTATCGTTTAAGAGACTGGCTGTTCAGCCGTCAGCGTTACTGGGGAGAGCCAATTCCAATTATTCATTGGGAGGACGGAACATCTTCAGCTGTTTCAGAAGAAGAGCTTCCACTGATTTTGCCTAAGACGACTGAGATTAAGCCAAGCGGAACAGGTGAATCACCTTTAGCGAATATTAAAGATTGGGTAGAGGTTGTCGATCCAGTGACAGGTAAAAAAGGACGCCGTGAAACCAATACGATGCCACAATGGGCAGGTAGCTGCTGGTACTTCTTACGTTATATTGATCCACATAACACAGAAGAACTTGCATCTCCTGAAAAGCTGAAGAAATGGCTTCCGGTTGATGTGTATATTGGTGGAGCAGAACATGCTGTGCTTCATCTGCTATATGCACGATTCTGGCATAAATTCTTGTATGATATTGGTGTTGTTCCAACAAAAGAACCGTTCATGAAATTGTTCAACCAAGGAATGATTCTTGGTGAAAATAATGAAAAAATGAGTAAATCAAAAGGGAATGTTGTCAACCCAGATGATATCGTAGAATCTCATGGTGCAGATACATTAAGACTGTACGAAATGTTCATGGGACCTTTAGATGCGTCGATTGCTTGGTCTGAAACAGGTCTTGATGGTGCTCGTCGTTTCCTAGATCGTGTATGGCGTCTGTTTACAAATGAAGATGGCTCCATCAGTGATAAAGTGACAGAGCAATCTGGCGGGCCATTAGAGCGAAGCTACCATGAAACCGTCATGAAGGTAACGGATCATTATGAAGGCTTACGTTTCAATACTGGGATTTCACAATTAATGGTGTTCATCAACGATGCATACAAGGCTGACACACTGCCGAAAGAATATGCAGAAGGATTTGTGAAACTTCTTTCTCCGATTGCACCGCATGTAGCGGAAGAGCTTTGGAATAAACTTGGTCATGAAGGGTCTATTTCTTATGAAGCATGGCCGCAATATGATGAGTCAAAACTTGTCGATGATGAAGTGGAAATTGTCGTACAGCTAAATGGAAAAGTGAAAGCAAAATTAACGGTTCCTGCTGATGCAACAAAAGAGCAGCTAGAAGAGCTTGCGAAAAATGATGCACGGATAAAAGAACAGCTTGAAGGGAAAACAATCCGTAAAGTGATTGCGGTTCCTGGAAAACTTGTCAATATTGTCGCAAACTAATGAACGCACCCATCGGTATCAGCCGATGGGTGTTGTTTATTTCCCGGGACATAATTTTGTCGAAAACAAGGTGATTCCTCCATCAATCTCGTATTTAACAAGTTGATCAAGAAAATGAGGAGTGACGTCAATGGAAAAGGAAAGCAAACGTGAACAACTGCTCAGTTTATTAGGGGAAATGCCGGAGCGCCATCGTGTAGAGGCGTATACGTTAAAGATTGAGGAACGTGAATCGTACTTAGTAGAAACACTCATTCTCTCTATTCATGGGGTGGAGGAAGTTCCGGCTTATTTTGTGAAGCCGAAAGATACAGTGAAAAAAAGGCCTGTTGTCTTGTTCCAGCATTCTCATGGTGGGAATTATGTGGATGGGAAAGAAGAGTTATTGAAGGGGGCTCATTATTTGCAAGCGCCTTCATACGCAAAAGAATTCACTTCAAAAGGCTATAGTGTGTTGGCGATTGATCATGCGGGATTTGGTGAAAGAAGGGGGAGAACAGAAAGTGAAATTTTCAAAGAAATGCTGTTAACAGGAAAAGTGATGTGGGGCATGATGCTGTATGAGAGCATGTGTGCAATTGATTATTTGCTGTCCCGCTCTGATGTGCTTCCAGAGCGTTTAGCTGTTTTTGGGATGTCAATGGGCGGCCTTCTTTCATGGTGGACGGCAGCACTTGATGAGAGGGTCAGTGTGTGTGTGGATCTTTGCGCACAGGTTGATCATCACACATTGATTGAAAAGAATCATTTAGATAGACACGGTTTTTACTATTATGTACCGAGCTTAGCTAAGCACTTTACAGCAGCTGACATCCAAGAAATGATTTTCCCAAGACCGCATTTAAGCTTAGTTGGAAAGCATGATCAGCTTACACCTGCTGAAGGTGTTGGACGAATTCAACAGACATTAAGTCAAGCCTATCAAGCTGCTTCCTTAAAGGAACGTTATCAGCTTATAGGTCTACATGCAGGTCATTTTGAAACGGCTGCTATGCGCCACGAGGCTACACGTTTTTTGAAAAAGTGGCTGTAATCAATAGACGGCATGGACATACTACTCCGATAGAAGATGAAGGAGGAAACAGATGAAAAAAATCACCATGATTGGCGGATGTGGTGTCATCGGACGTTTATTAACTAAAGAGCTCTCTTCGGAGTATGACCTGACCATCATTGATCAAACAAGATGTGTAGAAGAAGTCATTTTTGCAAATGCGGCAAATGATGATGAGTTGTTTCAAGCCATTCCAAGAGATACAGATGTGATCATTCATCTTTTAAACATAGACATGACGCATGATGTGATGAATGAAAAGGAGTTTGCAAAAATGAATGAGGTGTTTTGGATAAGCACGTATAATATGTTTCGTTCAGCGGCCAGGTTAAGCATTCCAAAAGTCATTTTTGCAAGCAGTAATCATGTGACAGATCGCTATGAAAAAGATGGTCACTCCTTACTAGGGCGAGAAATTACGACTGATGATGTACCAGCAACGAAAAATGTGTATGGCATTTTAAAATTTGCTTCCGAACAGCTTGGGCGTTTGTTTCACGATCAAACAGGTATGTCTGTCATCAATTTGAGAATTGGAACCGTCGTGACAGATGAGATGGAAGGATTGCACACTAAAAAAAGAACGAAACGAACGCTTCTTTCACATGAAGACCTTTTCGGCATGATCAAGGCTGCCATCGAAACGGACGTTCCATTCGGGACTTATTATGCCGCATCAGAAAACGAAGGAAAACCTTGGTCTACTGAAAAAACGAAGCAGGAGTTAGGCTACAGGCCAGATGTCAATACGGCAGAAATTCTGAAAGAAAACGATCAGGCATAGGGCATAATCATGACATTAGCTGATGATCTTTTTCTTTTCATCGATGAGGCTAAAAGCACGAATGGCATGATCATCTCTGTGGTCTGTCATGATGATTATAGACGCTTTCTTCCCCCGTTTGTTACATTTTAATCACGATATCGTCAAAGGCTGCAGCTTATGTTCAGACGAAATGATAACGCTTACAAAGAAAGGGCGTGATGAACATAGATCGTTCTATTAAAGGCCGATTGTTCAATGTATTTAATTACTCTTTTCTACTCATGTTCGCATTAATATGTGTGCTCCCGTTCATCCATGTCATTGCCGCCTCTTTTGCGACAGTAGAAGAGGTCATCTCAAAGAAGTTTATTTTGTTTCCAACGACGTTTTCTCTAGAGGCCTATCGCTATATCTTTTCTACAGATATTGTGTATCGCAGCCTGATTGTATCCATTCTTGTGACATTACTTGGAACAGCGGTCAGCATGTTTTTATCGTCACTCATGGCGTATGGGCTGTCTCGTCAGGAGCTAAAGGGCAGGAGAACCCTCATGTTTCTCGTTGTCTTCACGATGCTGTTTAGCGGAGGGATGATTCCGACGTTTATCGTCGTCAAAACACTTGGGCTGCTTGATACTTACTGGTCACTCATTCTGCCAGTGGCCATCAATGCATTCAATTTGATCATTTTGAAAAACTTCTTTCAAAACATTCCGGCAAGCCTTGAAGAATCAGCGAAGATGGACGGCTGTAACGATTTAGGGATCTTCTTTAAAATCGTGCTGCCACTTTCTTTGCCAGCTATTGCGACGATTTCACTTTTTTATGCCGTGACGTATTGGAATACGTACATGACAGCCATTTTATATTTAAACGATTCGGTGAAATGGCCAATTCAGGTCCTGTTAAGACAAATCGTCATTGTATCAAGCGGTATGCAGGGAGATATGTCAGATATGGGCTCATCCACACCGCCGCCAGACCAAACCATTAAAATGGCGGTCATCGTCGTGGCGACCATTCCCGTTCTGCTTGTCTATCCATTTATTCAAAAGCATTTCAACAAAGGGGCATTACTAGGTTCTGTAAAGGGTTAAAAAGATGGAATAACGGAGGGATCTTATGGGGAGAAAGAAATTATGGCTGATTGCCTTTGTTTTGTTATTTGCCGCAAGCGGTATTCTGTCAGCTTGTTCAAGTAAAGGGGCAAGCTCATCAGATGAAAAGGTTGATTTAGACAAAAAGGTGAAGCTGTCATGGATGGCGATTTTGTATCATCAGCAGCCGCCAAAAGATTCAGTGTTAGAAGAGATTGAGAAGCTTACAAATACAGAGCTTGATATTACGTGGGTGCCTGATGCGGTGAAAGAAGACCGTTTAAATTCAGCACTTGCCGCAGGGAACCTCCCGCAAATTGTGACGATTCAAGACATTAAGAATTCATCTGCTATCAATGCGTTCAGATCAGGCATGTTCTGGGAAATCGGTCCATACTTAAAGGATTATCCAAATTTAAGTAAGATGAACGAACTGATTAATAAAAATGCCTCTATCGATGGGAAGCTTTATGGCATTTATAGAGAGAGACCACTTTCAAGACAAGGGATTGTCATTCGAAAGGATTGGCTTGAAAATTTAAATTTGGATACACCAAAAACGCTGGATGACCTTTATGAAGTAGCCAAGGCATTTACTGAAAAAGATCCGAACAAAAATGGCAAGGACGATACAATTGGTTTTACAGACCGTAACGATTTGATTTACGGTGCATTTAAAACGCTTGGTTCTTATGAAGGCATGCCAACAGATTGGAAAGAGGAAAACGGCAAATTTACGCCAGACTTTATGACAGATGAGTATATGAATACAATGAAATATATGAAAAAGCTGCGTGACAATGGCTATATAAACAAAGACTTCCCAGTCACAAGCAAAACGCAGCAGCAAGAATTGTTCTCACAAGGAAAAGCGGGTATCTATGTAGGAAATATGGTAGATGCAGTGAACTTAAGAGATGATGCAACAGATAAAAACATGGAAGTGGATATTATCAACCGAATCAAAGGCCCAGATGGAAAAGAACGTGTATGGGCATCAGGCGGCCATAATGGCATCTTCGCCTTCCCAAAAACAAGCGTCAAATCAGAAGCAGAGTTAAAGAGAATTTTGGCTTTCTTTGACCGAATTGCAGAAGAAGACGTGTATGGTCTCATGACATACGGGATTGATGGAAAGCATTATAACAAACAAGATGGAAATACATTTGTGAGGGAAGAAAGCCAAGTGAAAAGCTGGCAGACAGATGTACAGCCGCTTGTCAGCCTCGTAGGGATTGATAAACGTTACTTGAAAAATAAAGGCGATGCAGTTCGTACAAAATATGAAGAGCTGGAAGAAGACAATAAAAACATCATTGTCGCTAACCCTGCTGAAAGCCTGTATTCAGAAACAGCATCAGAGCGAGGAAATGAATTGAAGAAAATCATCGATGATGCGACCTATAAGTTCATTCTTGGTGATATCAACGAAGAACAATTTAAGAAAGATGTAGAGAAGTGGAAATCAAATGGTGGAAATAAAATCATAGAAGAATATGAAGCTTCCTTTAAAAAATCAAAATGATGAACATGAAGACCCCCGCTTAGTAAAAAGCGGGGGTGTTTTCATTAAAAATCGAAGTTGTCTGGATCAGGACCAATTCGTTTATTTTCATTTAAGTCAGACAGGCGCTTCATATCCTCATCAGATAGGACAAAATCAAAAATATCGGCATTTTCTTTTAAACGATGGGCTTTCGTTGATTTAGGAATCGTAATGACGCCTTTTTGCACATCCCAGCGCAAAATAATTTGAGCAGGTGTTTTGCTGTATGTGCCTGCAAGCTCCATGATCAGCGGGTGGTGCAGCAGCTCTCCCTGCATAAGTGGTGACCAGGCTTCCATTTGGATGCCATGTGTTTTCAAATACGTAAACAGCCTTTCCTGCGTGAGTTTTGGATGAAACTCGACTTGATTAATTGCTGGAATGATGTCCGCATCTTTCAATAATTCGTCTAGATGATGCGGCTGAAAGTTACTCACACCGATGGCTCTGACTTTTCCTTCACGGTACAGCGTTTCAAGCGCGCGCCATGCTTCCTTGTATTTCCCTTCAACTGGCCAGTGAATTAAATACAGATCAAGGTAATCAAGCTGAAGTTTTTTCAGGCTGTCTTCGTATGCTTTTAGTGTCGCTTCATATCCTAAATCGGCATTCCACACTTTGGATGTCACAAAGATGTCTTCGCGGCGAAGGCCTGTTTCTGCTAGACCAAGTTGTATGCCTCGTCCAACACCTTCTTCATTGCCGTAAATAGAAGCTGTATCAATACTGCGATATCCTAATTGAATGGCTGTTTTAACAGCTTCAATTAATTCCGTTCCCTCTTCAACCTGAAAGACCCCAAGACCAAATCCTGGCATGCGGACCCCGTTGTTTAATGTTTTTGTACTTTGTAAATTGTTCATATGAAAGACTCCTTTACATGGTTTGTTTGTATTCTTTTTGTTCGATTTGATGACTCACCATTGTGAGTAAGGCAGCCATGAGCACCATGATGCCGCCAACCCAGCCAGTATGCACAAGCCCAAGGGTATCTGTCACGATGCCGCCTAAAAATGAACCAATGGCGATACCTGCATTAAAGGCAGCGATATTCAGAGCGGAAGCAACATCGACAGCTCCAGGTGTATACCTTTCTGCAAAATCAACGACGGCAACTTGAAGGCCGGGGACATTCATGAAAGCAAACAGTCCCATCAGCATCACAGTTCCAATCCCGAGTGCCATAAATCCAGCAGTAAAGCTAAGGATAAACAAGATGAGACTTTGAATGATAAACATATAAATCAGTGCTTTCATTGGCTGTTTATTCGCTGCTTTTCCGCCAATGACATTCCCAGCGGCGATGGTCATCCCGTATAACAGCAGGATCAAGGCAACTGTTCCAGGCGCAAGACCTGTCACATGCTGTAAGAGAGGGGATAAATAGGTGAAGACGACAAAGGTTCCTCCATACCCTGTAGCAGTAATGACAAATAAAAGCAACATTCTTTTCGACTTTAATAAGGCTGCTTGATCCTTAAACGTTGTTTTCACGCCCTGTTTCAATTGAGACGGAACAAGGAAATAGTTAGAAATCAGTGCGATTAGGCCAATCATGACAATCACACCAAATGACGTCCGCCAGCCGAGCTCATGACCAAGAAACGTACCGAATGGCACACCGGTCACAGTAGCGACTGTTAAACCAGTGAACATAAAGGCAATAGCGCTTGCCCGCTTATCTTTCACCACAAGGCTTGCGGCAATGGTCGAACCAATCGACATAAATACGCCATGTGATAGGGCTGAAATCACTCGTCCGATTAAGAGCACAGAAAAAGTCGGGGCAATCGTGGCAAGTGTATTTCCAATGAGAAAGACGAGCATAATGAGCAAAAGCAATGTCTTTTTTTTCATCGTTGACGTAAGTGAGGTTAGAATTGGTGCGCCAAAGGTAACACCGAGCGCATATAAAGAAACGGTCCAGCCGGCCTGACTGACACTCACGCCAAAGTCCTCTGAGATCATCGGCAGAAGACCTACAGAGATAAATTCAGTTGTACCTATAGCAAATGCACTAATCGCTAGTGCGAGAAGGGCAAAGTGATTTTGTTTGTTTTGCATCGTGATTCACATCCTTCTTTCATGACATTTTAATAGACGAAGCCGATCGGCAAGAGTTATTATCTAACATAGATGACAGAAAAAAAAGTACGTACTTTTTTGTAATATAGGTACTAAAAAGTGCCTGTACAGCATCAAAAGGAGTGAAGAGACGTTGGAAAAGAAGAAATATAATATCTCTGTGGAGGCAACGCTTGAGGTGATCGGCGGGAAATGGAAGTGTGTCATTTTATGTCATTTAACACATGGGAAAAAGCGGACGAGTGAACTGAAGCGTCTCATGCCAAATATCACGCAAAAAATGCTCACACAGCAGCTGCGAGAGCTTGAAAATGACGGTGTGATTAACCGCATTGTATATGAACAAGTGCCGCCTAAAGTGGAGTATGAATTAAGTGAATACGGACAGTCACTTGAGCGAATTTTGAATGCGTTATGTGATTGGGGTGCAGCCCATATTGAACGAGTGTATGGCGAGCCGCTTTCAGTGCTGGAAGACAGTATTCTAAATGAACAGTTTAAATAAAAAAGTCCCGCTTCTTGTGAGAGCGGGACTTTGCTTTATGTGCCTTTTTTCTGATCACGGTATTTCCCAGGTGTCGTGCCTTCCAGCTTTTTAAAGGAGCGGATGAAATTTTGCGGATTTTTGTATTTTAGCTTTTCCGAAATTTCTTTCACCGACATATCCGTCTCCACCAACCAGTTTTTGGCGACATGATGTCGGTAAGACGAGAGATATTCACTAAAGGAGATATCCATTTCCTTTCTAAAAATACTACTTAAATAATTTGGATTGTAGTGCAGGCGTGTAGCGATTTCGTCCAATGTCAAATCTGAGTCAAATTCTTGATGAATGATATGAATGATTTTCTCTGAGATATTTTTATATTGAGAGTCTTCACGTGCGCCGAGCTGATCAATGATGGGTCGAATGATCTCATGTTTCAGCCACGCTTCTGTATCTTCAAACGTTTTAAACTCAAAGATCGTATCATAGAGCATTTTATTATCTTCGACTTCAAACAATTCAATGCCTAGCAAATGCATCAGCTCGATGAGATTGTTTAAAAAACGAGCGAGAGCAATCTGGTACTCATGTGGTCCAGCATTTTTAGAAAAAATGGATTGCAGAAGCACATGTAAATAGTGATCTGCCTTGCCTTGATCGCCTGCTTTAATGGCATCAAATAAATCATGCTGCAGCTGTTTTGGGAAATGAGTTTTAAACGTCTTTCCTTGCTGAATGTGTTCGTATAAAAGAATAGATTTTTTCTCTGCTTTGAGCCTGTATTTTAAGGCTTCTTTTCCCTCAATATAAGCATGTTTGGCCATAGAGAGCTCTTTAAATGAGCGACTGATCCCAATGCTGATCGACAAGCCCAGCTCTTCCTCAATCCGCTGCTGAATTGTTTCGGCTAATTGATTTAAATATTCAGTAAATTCCTCTTCTGACTTCGATTGATTGAGAACAATCGTCGTTTGATGCTGATTGACAACGGTTGGCTGAAGATGCTCCTCTAGCGGAATAATTTGCTCAATCAGTCCATTTATCGCAAATAAAAGCAAGTCTGCATCCTTTTTTTCATACGGCGTTCCTTTTAGTGTATCGATTTGGGTCACAAGCATGGACAAATGGGACCAGTCACGAGGAAAGCCTAGACTTTGAAATCGGTTGTGAATCTCTTCTTCCGTCAGCTTGCCAAGCAGCAGCCGCACCATAAAGTATTGCTGTAAGTGTGTCACTTGCTGCTCAATCCGTTCCTCTAGATCATTGTTTTGATCTTTCATTTGTTTAATGCTCGATTCGATGAGCTCAAATTCATTTTGGAAAGGCTGTTTATGCAAAAACGACTCATTACGTGCAAAGGATTCGTATAATAAGCGAATCGGTTTATAAAAGTGTCTAGAGCCAAACCATGAAAATAATAATGAAAGCGCTAACAAAATAAAGCAAATAATAAAGGTGATCCACCCGATTGATTTCGTTTGCTGCTTTAGTTCTGGAATGGAGACAAAGGATAAGTATGTCCATTCGTTATAATCTGATTTTTGAAACGTAATTTGATAGTTTAGTTCATCGATTTTCATATCAAATTGTCCGGATCGTTCTTCAAGTGACAGGACATGTTTGACGAAATCTTGATTTTTTAACGAGTCACCAATTTGTTCTTTTCGATTATGTAGCAGCACTTTTCCGTTTGTATCAATGACAAACATACTATCAGATTGAGAGAAGTCAGGCATGTTGTCAGCAATCACGCAGCTTGGAATGCTGGCGACGGCGATCCCCTTTTTTTGGACACTATTCATCGGCAGCTGCTTGATTAAATTCACATTGTATTTGCAAAAGGATGTCTTTCCTTCTTTTGTTGAGACAAGTGGATTATTTTCTTCAAGTGCCCAGCTGGAATGACTCGGAATATTGAGGTAAGAGGTTAACGCTTTCTCTTGATCCCCGTTTGAGACATGATAAAGACCAGAATTGTTCATATACCAATCTTCCATTTTACTAACAAGTGTAATATTGGAGAGATCAGTGTCGAAGGTTTGCAGGTAATTCAGTTCTTGCTGGACTTGATTATAAAGTTGGAATTGGTCTGGATTTAAAGGTTCTGCCAGTGTTTGAAGGAGAGGCGGCGAACTGACATAGTGAGTGAGAGAATGATCTACTGTCTTTAGAATATGCTCAATATTGGATTGCGTTTGTTTGACGCTGTCCAGCTTTTCATTTGAAATATTTTCGAGTGCAGTTTTTTGCGAATGCTGATAAGAAAAAATACCGACAATAATAACAGGAATCGTACTAAGCACGAAAAAAAACGTCACCAGCTTGTAATAAAATTTATACTGCTTTCTTTTCATAAAACCCCCCATTTCAAACGAAACAATCTTTTCCCCTTAGTTTATTAATCCAAAAATCTGGTAGGTTTGTCAATAATCATTTTCTGAGATTAGGATCATTTTCTTATGTTTTATGTAACGTTTTGAGTAGCTTCCCCTGAGTAAATATGATCTGATGATATGATTGTAGACGGATTTTTCATCCTTAAGATACAGTTAACACATGCATCAGCATGAGGGGAGGCTTTATCTGTGAAAACACAGGATGTCACTGCCAAGGGTGTGCCTGCGGCAGCTTTGAAAAAAGAAAAGAGAAAGCGCTTACTTAACCAATTACTTAGTCAAAAATTTCTGTATTTAATGATTTTGCCAGGGCTCCTTTATTTTCTTGTCTTTAAATATGTCCCTATGTGGGGGCTGATCATTGCCTTTCAAGATTACCAGCCGTTTCTCGGAATTCTTGGCAGTGAGTGGGTTGGCTTCAAACACTTTATTCGCTTATTTACAGAACCAACATTTTTCATCTTATTAAAAAATACGCTCATTTTATTTGCCATGAATGTCGTGATTTTCTTTCCGATTCCGATCTTATTAGCCCTTCTTTTAAACGAGGTCAGATTGGCACTGTTTAAGAAATTTGTTCAGACAATGATTTATATTCCTCATTTCATGTCATGGGTGATTGTCGTGTCCTTATCTTTTGTTTTGTTAACGGTAGATGGCGGGTTGATCAATGAATTGATTGCTTTCTTTGGAGGAGAAAAGATTAACTTCCTTCTTAGTCAAGAATGGTTTAGACCCATGTACATTTTGCAGGTAATCTGGAGAGAAGCGGGTTGGTCAACCATTATTTATCTTGCTGCGATTACAGCAGTGGATCCGCAGCTATATGAAGCAGCAAAAATGGATGGAGCCGGCAGACTTAGACAAATGTGGCACATCACCCTTCCTGCGATTAAAAGTGTCATTGTTGTACTGCTCATTTTAAAAATTGGTGATACATTAGAGCTTGGATTTGAACATGTCTATTTATTACTCAATGCGACCAACAGGGAAGTCGCAGAGATTTTTGATACGTATGTGTATACAGCTGGTCTGAAGCAAGGACAATTCAGCTATAGTACCGCAGTTGGTTTATTTAAAGCAGCCGTTGGACTTATTTTGGTCATGATGGCGAACCGTTTAGCGAAGAAGTTTGGAGAAGAAGGGATTTATTAAAAGGGGAGATGAAGACCAATGACATTATCGATTGAAAAGGGATCACCGCTTGAGCATGCAGAGAAATTAGCACAAACAATAATGAAAGCGTATACACCGATTGAACTTCCGCCAGCTGGAAGGTGGCACTATCATCAAGGGGTTTTCCTTTGCGGAGTGATGAAGCTTTACGAAGCAACAGAAAACGAGGCGTACTTTGATTATGTGAAAAATTATGCTGACTCACTCATTGATGACCATGGGAATCTGTTATTCCGCAGAGACGAGCTTGATGCTATTCAAGCAGGGCTCATTTTATTCCCGCTGATTGAAAGAACGGGAGAGAAGCGGTATGTGAAGGCAGCAGAAAAGCTTCGGGGGCTTTATCGGACGCTGAATCGCACGTCTGAGGGCGGTTTCTGGCATAAAGACAATTATGCTTATCAAATGTGGCTAGATGGTCTTTATATGGGTGGACCTTTTGCTTTAAAGTATGCCCAGTTGACAGGAGAATTGGAGCTGGTGGACATGGTCATCCATCAAGAGCATCTCATGAGAAAGCATACCAAAGATGAAAAAACGGGCCTTTACTATCACGCATGGGATGAACGGAAAGTGATGCCATGGGCTGATCAACAGACGGGCTGTTCCCCAGAATTTTGGGCAAGATCCTTTGGCTGGTATGTCCTTGCGTTAGCCGATATGATCGAAGATTTACCAGAAGGACATGAAGGACGAAAAGTGTGGAAGGACACACTGACAGATATGCTGGAAAGTGTGGCAAAATATCAGGACGACGAAACGGGTCTATGGCATCAAATCATTGATAAAGGAAGTCATAGCGACAACTGGCTTGAAAGCTCAGGGTCATGTCTATTCATGTATGCGATGGCAAAAGCCATGAATGAAGGATATGTCAGTCTTCGATATGTTGATCACGTGGTCAAAGCGTATCAAGGGTTGATTGAATATAAAACGGAGGAAAAAGACAACGGCGATTTTACGGTGAACGATATTTGTATTGGAACATCTGCGGGATTTTATGACTATTACGTTGGCAGAGAGCGGAGCACGAATGATTTGCATGGAGCAGGCGCTTTTATTATGGCGTTAACTGAACTAGAAAAGCTGTCTGTGTTTCAAAAGGTATGAGGCGGCATCAAAGGGCTGCGGCATGGCTCCTCAGCTTCATCGCTGCCTTTTATTTGTCCGCCTGTCAGGGGAAAACAGAGGGGATTGATGTCCTTATTTTTTCTGACATGTCAAAAGCAATGAAAGACCAATTAGTGGAGAAAGCTTTTCAACCAAATCAGGAGACATACGATGTTCACATCTTCCCTGCAATTCCTGAAAAACTTCTTGTTGAAATAACTGCAAAAGAGGGGGACGTGATGTTTGTCCCGGAAGAAATGTTTAGAACATATGATGATCCTGAAAGCTTTCAGCTGCTTGAAGAGATGCGGGTAGATGGCGAAGGGGCAGGACCATATACGGTAGAAGATGCAAAGACGGGAAATACAGTCGATTATGCGGTCCAAATCAAGAAAGGAACAAAGCAGCTAAATGGCTATACCTTTCGATTACATCGAGATATGGTCGCCTTCATTCCTGTGTATGCGGAGAAATCTAAAGAGGCACTGTCTCTCATGAAGCAGCTTCGTGAAAACCAATAGAAAAAGGGGTGGGGGAATGTGAAAAGGGTCGCCGTTTGCGGGCTCAGTCACCGTGCTTTCAATATGTTTATCAAACCGCTCACCGAGGATTTCAATGAGCATTACAGGATTACAGGGCTCCTAGATGTAGATGAGAAGCGGTATACACTTTGTCAGGAGCGTTTTCCATCACTAAGGGGCGTCTCATTTTTTCATGAGGATGCATTTGGTCAGATGGTGAAGGAAGCAAGACCAGATATCGTCATTGTGGCGGGGCGAGATGATACACATGTCACATATATCCTGCAGGCACTGGATCATGATCTGGATGTCATAACGGAAAAGCCGATGGTCACAACAGCAAAAGATGCCAAACAGGTGATGGAAAAAGAGGCAGAAAGCAAAGGGAAGGTCACCGTCACCTTTAATTATCGCTACAATCCATTCCACCGAAAGATAAAAGAGCTCATTTTAGATGGAAAGATTGGAAGGGTCACGTCTGTTGAGTTAAGCTGGCTCATTGATACGTATCATGGAGCGAGTTATTTCAAAAGGTGGAACCGCTCGCGTCAATATTCTGGCGGACTGTCTATTCATAAATCGACCCATCATTTTGACTTGGTCAACTGGTGGATTGATCAAAAGCCGAAGCAAGTATTTGCCTATGGCGCACTGAATTATTATGGGAATGAAAGTCCTTGGAATCCTTTGCAGGGTGAAGGGAATCGATATTGCGGAACCTGTCATGTAAGAGATACCTGTCATTATGAAGCAAGGTGGAATCCGCGGGTAGAGCGTTCAAAGGTGGAGGATGACCATATTGAATCAGGTAAGCAGCAGTCAAAGCAATACTCGAATTATCGCCCGGATGCCTGTATTTTTGATCAAGAAATTGATATTGAGGATACATACGTGGCGTCAGTGGCTTATGATCAGGGAGCTTTGTTAAGTTACTCGATTCAATTTTCAGCGCCATATGAAGGCTACCGGCTTGCGATTAACGGGACGAAGGGACGGATTGAAACAAATGAGTTTCATGTGCCGTCGAGAATCCCTTTTCAATTCCCTGAACAGACAATTGCATACTACCCGATGTTTGGTGGAAAAGAAACGATTGAAGTTGTGAAGCAATCAGGTGGTCATGGAGGCGGAGATCCGCTATTATTAGCAGATTTATTTTTAGGAAAAGATCCGCTCATTCCTTATGACATTTCAGCAGGAGCAGAGGCGGGTGCTTATTCCATTGCACTTGGCGAAGGCATGTGGCGCTCAGTTGCAGAAAAACGCCCGATTGAAATAGAAGAATTGTTTCAAAAAGAGACGGTGTAACGAGAAAGAGAGGAGGGACGAGAGATGGATCATGATGGATCAATGAGCAGAATGCTGCGCATGTGTGAGTGGGTGATGAGACTCGCCTATACGAATTTGTTATGGCTTTTGTTCACTTTACTTGGGCTTGGAATCTTTAGCTTTATGCCTGCAACAACAGCGTTATTTTCTGTGATGAGAAAGTGGATACAAGGGCATGAGCAAGTCAGCGTCTTTCAAACCTTTTGGAAAGTATACCGCGAAGAATTTGTACGCTCTAATGTCATTGGAGTGGTGCTGGTCATCATCGGGACGATTATTTATGTAGACCTTGCTTATATTTATCCAACGAGCTGGTTTTTACACGTGCTTCGCTTTGCGATCTATATCTTTGGTTTTCTGTTTATTGTCAGCTTGTTTTATATCTTTCCGCTGCTGGCTCATTATGATTGGAAAAAGCGTCTTTATTTGAAATTTTCCCTTCTGCTTGGCATCTCGTATTTGCAATATACGCTCTCTATGCTCGTTTTCTCGGCTGTTCTCTTTATCCTATTTGCTTATTTGCCAGGGATCGTGCCGTTTTTTAGCATCAGCATTCTCGCATATGGCCACATGTGGCTAGCCTATCAAGTGTTTAAAAAGATAGAGTTTGAAAGCGAGCAGCCGGCAGTTGATGTGAAGAAACGATTCCCGTCTTTCCTTCAATCCAAGCGGGTGAATACGCAGTGATGTGTATGATTTGCTATAATGGTGTCACCGTGAATAAAAGGAGAGATGAGAGTCGTGTCAGTAAAAGAAATTTCAATAGAAGAATTAAAGCAAAAGCTAGAGCAAGAAAAAGCCATTCAACTCGTCGATGTGCGTGAGGATGAAGAGGTAGCAGAAGGCATGATTCCAGAGGCAGTCCATATTCGAATGGGCGATATTCCTGAGAAGCTAGATGCGTTTGATAAGACACAAGAGTATTATATTATTTGCCGTTCTGGTAAACGCAGTGAGAATGTCTGCTATTTCTTAGAAGACCAAGGCTATCAAGCAACCAATGTCGTTGGCGGCATGCTTGCATGGACAGGAGAAACAAAACCGAAGCTGTAAAAAGGAGTCCTTTCATCGACAAGATGGAAGGCTTTTTTTGTTCATATGTCCGTCTCTATTTGCATAAAAATAGAGTAGCAAGAGAAGGGAGAGTGGCATATGTGCTGAAGGTAGCTGTATTTGATGAAGAACACGAGAAAGATTTGCAAAGCGAAATCAATCTTTTTTTAAAAGGAATGGACGACGACCAAATTATTGACATCAAATACAATGTGGCGGTGATCTGTGAGCAAGGAGGAGAGCAACTCTACTGTTTTTCAGCGCTCATTTTATATAAAAAATAAAAGGACCTGCTGAAAGGTCCTTTTGCCATGATCAACTAGCGTCAATATGTAAACGATGCTTTTTGCAGTGAACGCATTGAAAGAGGTAGCCTTGCAAGTCTCCTCCGTTCACGAGCCATTGTTTCAAGTTCTCTTTTGTGAAATGTCCACCACTGCAAATCTCTTCAATATCCTCTGAGAGTTCTTCCTCTAAATGCTCAATTTCTTTCCAACCAACATACTGCACAATCGCGCAAAAATCCCCGCAATGGCTTAACCAATATTCCTGCTGCCATCCGCGGTAACCCGGCGTTCTGTAGATCAGTTCATCTATATATTCTTCATGATCGACGTCATCACAACTCACATCGTCTTGAAACATTCCATTATATGTTTGAGCAGCTGATCCATCTTTAATGCACCAAGGACAAATGCCAGAAACGTCTTCAACAGAATAAAAGGGACCATGATATACATAATCTCGTTCTCTCTCACAAACGGGGCATATCGTCTGCTCTTTTTTAATTACATGTAATGAAACTGGGTCTGGGTTGTACTTGAACGTAGGTAACGTCATATAAACCTCCATTATGTAGAAAAGTGATGATTCAACACTATTTTATCGGAATACGCGATGTCATGACAATCTTCAATTATTTCAACGAGAAAAAAAAGCCGTTCGGATGAGGAACGACTTTTCTCTTGTGATGATTATGCTTTTTTTACTCTTGGACTTCTTGGTTTGTTATACTTATTTGCTTGTTTAATTGCTCTTCGTTCTTCATTTAATGATTTGTACAGGGATACAATCATTAAAATGATGACAACAGAGAACGGTAAAGCAGCAAGTTTGGCTGTGTTTTGTAAGGCCTGAAGACCGCCTGAAAATAAGAGCACTGCCGCTACTGCTGACTGGATAATACCCCAGCTGATTTTTACACTATTCGCTGGATTTAATGATCCATAGGTTGTCTGCATTCCGAGAACGAATGTAGCTGAGTCTGCTGATGTGATAAAGAATACCGCAATTAAAATCAGTGCCAGAATGGATGTAATCATGGCGAGTGGGTATTCATTTAAAACACCAAACAGCATCGTTTCAGTAGACATGTTTGCAACATCGACGATATTGTTCTGTTGTAAGTCCATTGCAGATACACCAAAGATCGAGAACCAAAGGAACACGAGGATGGAAGGAGCCACTAAGACACCAATTAAAAATTCTCGAATGGTTCTCCCGCGTGAAACCCTTGCAATAAAAATACCGACAAATGGCGACCAAGAGATCCACCATGCCCAATAGAAGATGGTCCATCCATTAATCCATTCTCTCTTTTCAGGATCATTTGGTGATAATCTAAAGCTCATTTGTACAATATTTGATAAGTATTGTCCGATTGAATCAGTAAATGAATTTAAAATATACACAGTTGGTCCAACAATGAGTAAAAAGATCATGAGTAATGCAGCAAGAATCATGTTTGTGTTACTTAAATATTTAATCCCTTTACCAATACCGCTCCAAGCAGAGAGGAGGAACAGGACCGTGACGATTGCAATAATAATGAGCTGAGTTAGGAAGTTATTTGGAATTCCAAATAAATAGTTTAATCCGCCATTAATTTGTGCGGCACCTAGTCCTAAACTAGTAGCTACACCGACCACCGTTGCAAATACTGCGATGCAATCAATGGTTTTTCCAATCCATCCATGAATTCTGTTTCCGAATACTGGGTATAAGGTGGAACTGATTAATCCAGGTGCATCTTTTCTAAATTTAAAGTATGCAATGCAAAGGGCGACAATTGCATAAATGGCCCATGCATGAAGTCCCCAGTGGAAAAAGGTATAACGAAGGGAATCACGGAAGGCTTGTGCATTTTCCGTCTCGCCTGTTGGGGATTGAATGGCAAAGTGGCTGATCGGTTCAGCGGCTCCGTAAAAAACAAGCCCAATGCCCATTCCAGCACTAAACAGCATGGCGAACCAAGAAAAAAGACCAAATTCAGGCTCTTCACCTGGCTTTCCTAACGTAATTTTTCCGATAGGGCTAAAGATAAAGAATAGACAAAAGCCGACTAGCAGCGATACGACTAATAAATAATACCAGCCAAAGTCATTTGTAATGTATGTTTGAATATGATCTGTCACATTTTGTAGCGTATCTGGAGAAAGGGCTCCCCATAGAACGGCAATAAATGTGATAGCAATCACAATCCAAAATACACTTGATACGTTTTTCACACCATCTCACTCTCCTGTTGTTCTACACGTTTAAGCAGAGGATTTAATTTAATATCCCCTGTCTCAACTATTTTCAAACAAAAAGAGGCGAGTTTCTCACTCGACCTCTATTTTACCGTAACATGTTTTCCTTCCATTTATCAACCATCGATATGTGAAGATGACTTTTCTTCAATTCGTTTGCGCAGACGGTAGACATATTCTTTTAAACAAACAGCGAAAATCGTAAACGCTAAAACAATGGCGACTTTTAACGGGGTAATGGACAGCTTCATAAAGAAAGCGGCTGTCAAACTAATGACAACTGCAAGGACAATCGGAAGTGCGCGTCTAATCATTGAAATCTCTCCTTTACTTCTAGTGCGGCATTCATGCCAGCTAACCTGCCTGTCACAAGTGCTGACGTAATATTGTAACCGCCTGTGTAACCGTGAATATCTAAAATTTCTCCGCAGAAATAAAGACCGGCCATTTTTTTGGATGCCATTTTCTTCGGTTCAATTTCTTTAACAGAAACGCCGCCTCCTGTAACAAAGGCTTTATCTAAAGAAAGCGTCCCATTTGCATGGACGATGAAATGTTTACAATCATGAGCAAAAGCGCGCAGTTTATCTTTAGCGAGACCAGAAAATGTCTCCTGCGAATCAATGCCATTTCGTTCTAAAAGGAACAATAAATAGCGCTCTTGCATCCAAGATTTCAGGACATTTTTAATGGCTTTTTTTGGTTCATCTTTTAAATCACGATGAAGCTTTTGGAATAGCTCCTCGTCATTGAGCTTTGGGTATAAGTCAATTTGAAGACGGACGGTCTGTTGCTTTTTCAGTTCCTTCACAACAAATCCGCTGCATCTCAGAACGGCAGGACCTGATAAGCCAAAGTGTGTAAAGATCATATCCATGACATGAGTGACGACGGGTTTTCCTTTTTTATTTAAAACACTCACGGCCACACTTCTTAATGAAAGACCTTGAAGCACTTTGTCCTTAATAAAACGCTCGTCTGACGTGACGGGTACTTCTGTTGGGAAGAGCTCTGTAATGGTATGACCAGCGGCTTCTGCCCATGCATAGCCATCGCCAGTAGAGCCTGTATGCGGCACACTTTTCCCGCCAACAGCAATGACAACGGCCTGACTTGAAATTTTTTCATCATTATTTGTAACAATTCCAGCTGCTTGTCCGTCTTGATACAGAACGGTTTTAATCTTTTCATTCGTTCGAATGGTCACATTGAGCGCGCGGAGCCTATCCAATAGGGCATCCACAACAGATTGTGCTTTGTTTGAGACAGGGAACATACGTCCATGGTCTTCTTCTTTTAGTTCAATACCTAGTTTTTCAAAGAACGAAATAATATCCTCGTTATTGAACTCAGAAAATGCACTATATAGAAAACGGCCGTTTCCGGGAATATGCTTGATGATTTCTTCTACTGGAAGGCGATTGGTCACATTGCAGCGTCCACCGCCAGAAATGGCGAGCTTTCTGCCAAGTTTGTTTCCTTTGTCAATTAACAGAACCGATGCACCGTGTTCTGCCGATGCAATCGCGGCCATCAGTCCAGAAGGTCCACCGCCAATGACAATGACATCATAATGTTTCATGTTACATTCCTCTTTCTACTTTCAGTCATTTCTCTATTATAACGAAGATTGGGGAAGGCTGAAATATGAATTGATTGGTTTTGTGACTTCTGTATTGGATTTGTTACCTGTGCGATGAAATGATGTGTTAAAATAGTTAAGTTGAATATTCATTAGAAAAATGGTGGTTAAGCGCATGTCTAATAAACTGCTTCGTGGTACGTTGGTTTTAACGATAGGGACTTATCTCTCTCGTATTCTTGGTATGATTTACTTAATTCCATTTAGCGCAATGGTCGGAGCGACTGGTGGTGCGCTATTCCAATATGGATACAATCAGTATACGATCTTTTTAAGTATTGCTACGCTCGGTTTTCCAACAGCGGTATCGAAATTCGTCTCTAAATATAATGCAATCGGCGATTATGAGACAACAAGAAAAATGTTCAGGGCGGGTATGTCGGTCATGCTTGTCACCGGTATTATCGCCTTTTCTATTTTATATTTGACCGCACCGATTTTCGCCAAGATTCAGCTTGGAGGATCGAATGAAACGGGCGGTTTGACGGTCGATCAAGTGGTTTATGTGATTCGGATGGTCAGTTTGGGTCTATTGGTTGTACCCATTATGAGTCTTGTGCGAGGGTTTTTCCAAGGGCACTCGATGATGGGCCCGACAGCTGTTTCCCAAGTCATCGAACAACTTGTCAGAATCATCTTCCTATTAACAGCGACGTTTATCATTTTAAAAGTGCTTGACGGTGGTCTTGTTATTGCGGTTGGTTATGCCACATTTGCCGCACTCATTGGTGCGTTTGGCGGTCTATTTACGCTTTATTTATATTGGCTGAAGCGGAAAGATCGGCTTTTGGCAATGCAGCCGAATACAGGGGACTATTCTGGATTATCTTATAAACAAATGTTTACAGAGCTGTTCAGTTATGCAGCACCCTATGTGTTTGTTGGGCTTGCCATTCCGATTTATTCTTATATTGATACAAATACAATTAACAGAGCGATGATTGCATCAGGACATCAGGATATTAGTACAGCGGTTCTGTCTATTGTGACGTTATATTTACCGAAGCTTGTCATGATTCCTGTGTCACTTGCAACTGCGTTTGGTTTAACATTGATTCCAACCATAACGGAATCCTTTACAGCGCGAAATTACAAGCTGCTGAATCGGCAAATTGATCAAACGATGCAGGTCATTTTATTCTTCGTGTTGCCTGCTTCATTTGGCATTTCAGCATTGGCTGGACCAGTTTATTGGTTTTTCTATCCGTCTGTGCATCCTGAGATTGGGACTTCTATTTTGTTTTGGTATGCACCTGTTGCGTTACTGTTTTCTTTATTCACCATTAACGCAGCGATTTTACAAGGGATTAACAAACAAAAATTTGCGATCGTCAGTCTTTTGTTAGGGATCATCATTAAAACGGTTCTCAATATCCCGCTGATTAGCTGGCTGCAAGGAAACGGTTCTGTGCTTGCAACGGCATTAGGCTACAGTGCCTCGATTTTGTATATGTTCATCATGATCAAGCGCCATGCAGGCTATTCGTTCCGCAGGATTTTCAAACGGTTTATTTTAATTGGTATTTTAACAGCAATCATGGCTGTAGTGGCTTATGTGACATGTCAGCTTGTGAGTCAAGTCATTTCATATGAAGGAGGAATCGTACAAGCAGGTATTGTTATTTTGATTTCAATGATTACTGGCGGCGGTGTGTATATATTCTTATCTTATAAAGTTGGATTGTTAGAGCGTGTACTTGGCAGCCGGATGCCGTCATTTTTAAGAAAAAAGAGTTAAGAAGAGGTGGAGAAGCATGAGGCTTGATAAATTGCTGGCCAATACCGGCTTTGGTTCAAGGAAAGATGTAAAGAAGCTGGTCAAGGCCCGGGCTGTCACAGTGAATGGAGAAGTGGCGAAGCAGGTGAAAGATCATGTCGATCCAACAAATGATGAAGTGCTCGTGCATGGAGAGCGTGCAGAGTATAAAGAATTCATTTATCTCATGATGAACAAGCCAGATGGTGTCATTTCAGCAACGGAGGATCTGCGAGATGAGACGGTTGTTGATTTACTAGAGCCAGAGGATATGGCAAGGGAGCCATTCCCTGTGGGGAGACTGGATAAGGATACAGTCGGTCTCCTCCTCCTTACAAATGACGGTCAGCTTGCTCATCAATTGTTATCTCCGAAAAAGCATGTCCCGAAAACGTATGAAGTTCATCTGAAATACCCGCTTGGAGATCAAGACATCACTCGTCTTGAAGAGGGAGTTGTGATTTTAGACGACTACCGAACGAAGCCGGCGAAGGTTGAAGTAGATGCCAACCAAGAGGCAGATACAAGAATCCGTTTAACGATTACAGAAGGGAAGTACCATCAAGTGAAGCTGATGGCACAAGCAGTGGGCAATGAAGTGATCTTTTTAAAACGGCTCTCGATGGGGGCTGTTTCATTAGACGAAGATTTGGCGCCAGGAGAATACCGTGAATTGACGGAGGAAGAGTTAGACAGCTTAATCAATCGTGATTAATATAGAGAAAATGAAAAGAACCGGCATATCGCCGGTTCTTTTAGCGTGTAGACAAACCCTCGCATTCGGTGTCAGTCCTGCGTGCTGGTGCTCACGAATGTCCAATTCGCTCCGCTCCAGTACTCGTCCTTCCTAGGGCTGCAAAGGTTTTCTATCACGCTAAGACAAAGGGCTAAAATCAAGTTCATTTTATCCCTTCGTCAACAAAATGAAAAGAACCGGCGACCGCCGGTTCTTTTTGTTATATGGAAGTTCATTATTCGCTTATGATGATATTTTTACTTTTTTTCTCGTTGTTTCCCATTTGCCTCTGCTTGGACTATGAACAAGATCGTTATAGGCAAGCACGTTTAAGTCTCTTTGGATGGTTCTAGGTGTGATCCCGAATTCATCAACCAGCTCTTGTGTCGTCACAAGACCTTTCTCTTGAATGAACATATAAACTGATTTTATTCGAGTCATCATACGGTTTGTTGAAGGTTTCAAAAAACCACTCCCTATCAATAAGATCGGATGGACTTGACTAACCACAACTTACTACACTAAAACTGCGACATAAGGACATGCAACAATGGTAAATGTTCGTGTTTCTTAATGTTTTATTCTATTATACACGTTATTATGCATCTAGTTCCACCAAAAAGTCAACTTTACGTGTTTTTAAACTTGTCTTCATGAATGAAATTATGTTATATATCATGATTTGAATCCGGTTACAACCCAATAAACACAAGGCGTATAAAGAAGTTTATCACTTAAGAAAGATCAAAAAATAAACACAGAAAATTTACAAAATAAAAAATCATTTATACAAAAAAGACACATTCAAATGAGAAATGTGTCTTTTTATTTTGGTTATCCTTCTAAGAAAAAGAGCTGCACGAAAAATAAGACGGCAAAAATGAGCACAAGAATATGCACTTCTTTCCATTTTCCTTTTGCCAGCTTCACAAGAGGATATGAAATAAATCCTAGTGAAATCCCAGTAGAGATGCTAGATGTCAGCGGCATGGAAAGAATCACAAGAAAAGCAGGAAATGCTTCGTCAAGCTCATTCCAGCGAATACGTGACACTGAATTCATCATCAAACAGCCGACAATGATTAAGACAGGTGAAGTGATGGACGGCAAAGACGAAATGGCTTGAACGAGTGGACCAAAAAACAAGGCCACAATAAACAATGCAGCAACGGTTAAAGAGGTCAGTCCAGTTCTTCCGCCAGCAGCAACTCCTGATGATGATTCAATGTAAGCTGTGGTTGGGCTTGTTCCAAACATTGAGCCAATTGTCGTTGCAGCAGAGTCAGCAAGTAAGGCTCTGCGTACTTTTGGGAGCTGACCATTTTTCATTAAACCTGCTTGTTCCGCAACCCCGATCATTGTTCCTGTTGTATCAAAAATCGTCACAAGTAAAAAGGAGAAGACAACAGCATACAAGTGATGGGAAAATACATCGCCAAACGCAGCGAATGGGTTTGTAATCAGCATTCCTTCAGGCAGTGCTGGGGTATCCACTAGCACTTTAGGAAAATGAAGCTGGCCTGTTGCAAGTGCAATTAATGTGGTTGCTAACATGCCGATAAACAGCGCTCCATTCACTTGAAGAACCATTAATATGACAGAAATCATTAAACCAACGAGTGTCAAAATGACAACAGGTGAGCTTAAATTGCCAAGCTTCACAAGATTTTGTGGATCAGCAGTGATGATTCCAGACTGTCTTAGCCCAATGAATGCAATAAATAATCCGATACCTGCTGTAATCCCGTACTTTAAATTATCTGGAATCGCCTCAATGAGTTGTTTTCTAAGGGATGTTAACGATAAAATAATAAAGAGTATTCCAGCAACAAATACCGCACTAAATGCTGTTTGATAGCTGAGACCCCCACCACCGACAACAGTGACGGTGAAATAGACATTCAGCCCCATACCTGGTGCAATGGCAATTGGATAGTTTGCAAAGAGTGCCATCCAGAGTGTACCGACAACAGCAGCGATAATGGTTGCAGTAAAGACTTGGTCAAAAGGAATGCCTGCATCTGAAAGGATTCCTGGATTGACGGCTACAATATATACCATCGTAAAAAATGTCGTCATACCAGCGAGTAATTCTTTCTTTATGTTGGTTTGGTTCTCTTTTAACTGAAACATAAAATCCTCCATTTACGAACATTATTACAAAACACTTAATATAATATTCGTTTTAAGGGTGGATTGCAACCTTTTTTCAAGGAGGAATGGAAAAATGAATTGGGAAGCAGAAGTCATACGAAAAAAAGACAGTTTGATTCAAGATACACAATCTTTTTTACAAATTGAAAGTGTCTTGGATGAAGAAGGCGGCACAGAAGGAAAACCGTTCGGTGAAAAAGTGGATGAGGCTCTTCAGTATTTGCTCAAAAAAGGGCAGGACGAGGGCTTCAAAGTGAAAAATGTTGATGGTTATGCTGGTCATATTGAATATGGAGAAGGCGAAGACATCGTCGGTGTGCTATGCCATGTGGATGTCGTGCCTGCGGGTGACGACTGGACAACCCCACCATTTTCAGCGGACATAAGAGAAAATAAAATCTTTGCAAGAGGAGCCATTGATGATAAAGGGCCGACCATGGCGGCGTTTTACGCATTGAAAATGTTAAAAGATGCCGGTCTGCCGCTGTCGAAAAAGATTCGAATCATCATTGGCACAGATGAAGAAAGCGATTGGCGCTGCGTCGATCACTATTTCAAGCATGAGGCGATGCCACAAATTGGGTTTGCACCAGATGCTGATTTTCCAATTATTCATGCTGAAAAAGGGATCATAGATGCCATCGTATCCTTTACATACGAACAATCAGAAGAAAACAAGCGTTACATCCTCAAGCAATTCACATCAGGCATGCGTCTCAATATGGTTCCAGATGAGGCTCGCGCAATTGTGGCAGCAGCAAACGATCACGATGCTGAAGCATTAAAAACGGCTTTTGCAGCCTATCTTGCGGAAAATCAGTTAACCGGTGAGGCAAACCATACAGCAGATGGACTGACATTCACATTAAAAGGTGTATCAGTTCATGCAATGGAGCCGGCGAATGGCACAAATGCGGGCATTCATATGGCGAATTTCTTATGTGAGCATGAATTAGATGAAAGAGGGCTCGCATTTACATCACAAATAAAGGCTTTATTTGATCAAGACACAAGAGGACAAAAACTCGGCATCGCTTGTAAGGATGATATTAGTGGTGACTTGACCTTGAATGTTGGCACAATCCGCTATTCGCAAAACGAAGAAGCGAAGCTTGGGCTGAATGTCCGCTATCCCGTAACTGCGGACGGTGAGGAAGTCAAAAAAGGGATTGAACGAATAAAAGGGGCAGCGATTGAGAAATTTGATGACAGTCCACCTCATCACGTCTCAAAAGACCATCCACTTGTGAAAACATTACAGCGTGTCTACGAAGAACAAACAGGAGATCCTGCCCATCTTATTGCAATTGGGGGAGGAACGTATGCAAGGTCATTAGAAGCAGGTGTTGCCTTTGGTCCTCTATTCCCAGGAAGACCTGATTGCGCACATCAAAAGGATGAATATATCGAAATCGATGATTTACTAAGAGCAACTGCGCTATATGCACAAGCCATGTATGAATTGGCGAAATAAGAAAGAAAAGAGAAGAGGGGATTCACCGTGAAAAAAATGTTCTTATGCTCTTCATTCAAAGACAGCTATTCTCTCTTGTCTGACTTTGCAGGTGACACCTTAAAAGGAAAAAGTGTGACATTCATTCCGGCAGCCAGTGAAGTGGAAGAAGTCACGCACTATGTCGATGCAGCAAAAGAAGCCTTTCATCAATTAGAAATGCGTGTAGAGACTGTTCATCTGCCCAAGCAAACGGTTCAGGAGATCACACAGATCATTGGAAAGAATGATGTCATTTATGTATCTGGCGGCAATACTTTTTATTTGCTGCAAGAATTAAGAAAGCACGGACTCGATCGTGTATTGAAAGAAGAGATCGGCAAAGGCAAGCTGTATATCGGAGAATCCGCGGGGAGTATTATCATGGCGCCAAGCATTGAATACATCTCACTGATGGATGATCAGGAGAAAGCACTAGAGTTATCCTCCTTTGAAGGATTCGATGAGATCAACAGCTATCCGGTACCGCATATAAACAATCCTTATTTAGGTGAAGCCGCGCAGCATATCATAGAGAAAGATCAAAATACGCTCTCTTTATGCCCGCTCACTGATGAACAAGTTTTGCTTGTGACAGGCGAACAGACTGAGGTCAAGACGGTCTGAGTTGTTCATATGACGATGAAAAAGGAACAGGAGCATACGCCCTGTTCCTTTTTTAATCTTGAAACACATCACTTGATAAATAACGTTCACCCGTGTCTGCTGTCATACAAATGACAATGTGATCCTTTGGCATTTGCTTGGCCGCTTCAATCGCTGCATAGCATGCCGCACCAGATGATGGACCGACTAAAATACCTTCAAGACGGGCGAGCTTTCGTGTGATGTCGTAAGCATCTTCATCACTCACTTGCACAATCTCATCATACACCTGTTCGTTTAAAATATGTGGGATAAATCCTGGACTTGTGCCAACAAGCTTATGTTTGCCAGGTTTCCCGCCTGATAAAACAGGAGACCCCTTTGGCTCTGCCACATGTATCGTCAATTCCGGGAATGCTTTTTTGAGTTCCTCTCCAGTGCCTGTAATGGTTCCGCCCGTTCCAGCAGTTGCGACAAAAGCGGCAAGGGGCTGCCCGATCTGTTGCACTGCATCGATAATTTCTACAGCCGTTGTCCCTCTATGAGCATCGGGGTTCGCACCGTTGTCAAATTGCATGGGAATAAAGCTGTTAGGAATTTGAGCAGCTAATTCTTCTGCCTTGCGAATACAGCCTGGCATTTTTTCCTCCCCTGGGGTTAAGACGACCTGTGCGCCGTATGCCTTTAAAATATTGATTCTTTCTTGGGTCATCGAATCAGGCATGATCAGAATGGCTTTGTAGCCTCTTGCAGCAGCGTTCATCGCTAAGCCAATTCCTGTATTCCCGCTCGTTGGTTCAATAATTGTTGCCCCTTTTGTGAGCTTTCCTTGTTTTTCTGCCTCAAGGATCATATTGTAAGCAGCCCGATCTTTTACACTTCCGCTAGGATTAAATGATTCCAGTTTTAAATAAACAGCAGCGCCATGTTCTGGCTGAAGGCGCTGTAATTTTACAAGTGGTGTATGACCTATTAATTCAGCTATATTTTGTGCAACCTTCATCATGTGACACCCTTTCTTCTCATTCCGCATTACTTTAGTTATACTATCATCAATGGGGATTCGTAAAGTTTGTTAAAAAGGACAGGTGAAAATATGGCCGAAAGCCGTCATTATTTTATCGGGATTCCAATCCCTGAACAACTCGCGTATCAAATGAAAGCGGATATAGACAAGAGGAGCGGACTTTCCTTTCAAAAATGGACAGAACCCACTGATTATCATGTCACCCTTGTGTTTTTAGGCGCGATTCCAGAGGACCGTTTAAATAAGATATCTGAGCTGCTTGAACAGCTGTCTCATGAGGTGTCTGTTTTCCCGTTGAAGCTGAATGAAGTAGGAATATTTGGTCAAAAGGAGCGGCCGAGAGTCTTTTTTGCAAAGCCTAGTGAAAGTAAGCCTTTGATGGATCTAAGAGAAAAGGTAAAAACAGCCGTTTTGACAGCAGGTCATCCTGTCGAAAAGAGACCCTTTCATCCACATATGACGATTGCGCGCAAATGGAATAGAGAACAGTCCTATATAGAACAAGCGCCCTTACGGAAAGAACCATATTCGATGGAGGTTTCTAGTATCGCTTTATTTGAAATTCGTCTAAAAGAAACCCCACGTTATCACGCGATCAAACAATTTACACTACATAAATGATTCTAGAGGTTGGAGTGAGCAGCAGATGGCGCAAATTATTAAAATCCAAGATTATATATCACGATATGAACAAGACCCGCATCATTACATCAATCAGTTTATTCGGTTGAAAAAACAAAGGTGGGACGAGTTAAAAAAGGCTTCAAAAGAGCAGGTGCAAAAGCAGGCTGACCAAGCCACCGAGCAAGCACCTGAGCAAGAGGAAGAAAAGAGAAAGAAATTCTCCTTAAAAAGAAAGCAAAAAGAAGCCGATATGAAAAAGGAACGGGACCTGAGTCTTTTTAACGAGCCAACAGATATAGAACAAGGTGTTTTTACAAACGTTCCTACCGATGAAACGAAGCTGATTCACTTTTTTAAGGATCATCTTTACGATGTTCAATTAAAATGGGCCAGCTCGACGATCTCTCATATTTCAACTGTCTCTCACCACATTCGATATGATGAAAAGCTGCGGATGCTTGCAAGGCAGCTGCCAGATTCTTATTTTGTGATGTACAAGCCGGTGCTGCTCATTCAAAAAGCTGAGATGGAATTGTGTCCAGTGCTCATTACGCCGCTTGAAGTCATCTGTTTATCTTTCTTAGAAGCAGAGCCAGACAGCGTATATATTGGATCGAAGGAACGTTTTTGGGAAAAGCGGGCGACTGGAAAAGCTGTTCAATCCGTCTTGAACCCTTGCGCAAGCCTTCTTCGCTCTGGAACTGTTGTGTCAAAAATTTTACAGCAAAGTGGTGTGGAGCTTCCTGTGAAAAAAATCCTCATCAGCCGCACCTCGTATATTGATTTGCCCGAAGTTCCATTCGGGATGGAGGTTGTCGATAAGAAGAAAGCGGAGGATTGGTTTGAAAAGCAGCGGAAAAACACCGCGCCGACAAAGCACCAGCAATTTAAGGCGACAAAGGCATTGCTCGCTTATGGTGAATCAGACAGCAAAAGAAGGCAGGAATGGCTTGATTAAAGGCATATCAAGGTCACCAAAAAATGAGACCTGAGTGGAGCTAATATATGAATGAATGGTACTTTATCGTCAATCCAGCAGCAGGACAAGGAAAAGGACTCCGCACTTGGAGAAGCATAGAGAAAGAATTACAAAAGGTAGAGATCTCATACAGATCGTTTCTTACCCAGCATGAAGGACATGCCGAAGTTTTGGCGAGACAGATTAGCGCTATGCAAGACGACAGATTGAAACGGTTGATCGTCATTGGCGGTGACGGCACAATTCATGAAGTGCTAAATGGTTTAAAAGAAATCGATCATGTGCAGCTAAGCTTTGTCCCAGCAGGTCATTGGAATGATGCTGCGAAGGGGCTGGGCATCCAGCGTCATGATGTGATCAAAGAAGTGAGAAAACAAAAGAGGATGCTGACGAAAACATTTTCTCTCGGTTCCTTTCAAGATCATGCAGAAAGTCCGCAATCTGTTCTTTTTCTCAATCATATTGGTGTTGGGTTTGATGCGCATGTTTTGAAGAGAACGGTACATTTTAGAGGGAAAAAGTGGCTCAACCGACTCAAACTCGGGTTTATCATCTACCCGCTGTCTTTTCTACATTCGTTATGGTCATTCAAACCGTTTGACCTTGCTCTTTTTATTGAAAATGAGAGAAAAGTATTTCGCCAAGTGTGGTTTGTGATCGTATGTAATCACCCTTATTATGGGGGCGGGCTGGAAGCAGCGCCCGAAGCGAGTGCGAGGCAATCAGGATTTCAAACGCTCGTTGTCACGGATTTGAATCCATTGAAAGTTCTCTTATTTTTAAGTGCAATGGTTTTTAAAAAGCACCTTGTAATGGAGGGAGTCACCCTTTTTCAGCATGAAGAAGCCTACTTGGAGGCAGATGAAAAAATCTTATTTCACGCCGATGGAGAAGTGATTGGCGCCACTCCAGTGTTTGTTAAGGCTAGTGATCGATCGTTAAAATTACGTGGCTAAGAAGCAGCCAGTGTGCGCACGAGCAAAAGAAACATGAAAAAAGACTTCCTTTTTCATAAGGTTCTTGTCCTGATTTTCTAGTTTTGCTTGACGAGTATAAGAAGGTAGCGATAAAATCTATAGGACGGCTATTGTTTAGCATCTCATTCTCAATAGCTGTCCTTTTTGTTTTTATGATCATATAAATAAAAAATAAACAGCCAATTGATCTCAATCGGCTGAATTTTGTCGACTAAAAAAGCATGATTTAAAATATTTTAAGAAATGATGGGTTGAAAATTGATATGAACTGGTTGGGACAAATATTAGGTAGCGAATGGCACATCTCTCCTGCTGGAGGCGCTACGGGAGATGCGTACTTCGCAACACACAATGACCAAAAGCTATTTTTAAAACGCAATACGTCACCGTTTCTTGCGGTTTTGTCAGCTGAAGGCATTGTGCCGAAGCTTGTCTGGACAAAACGGATGGAAAATGGGGATGTCATTACTGCGCAGCACTGGCTGAGCGGCAGAGAGCTGAAGCCAAAGGACATGAATGACCGTCCTGTAGCGGAGCAGCTAAGAAAAATTCATACATCAAAAGAGCTGCTCGATATGCTGAAACGATTAGAAAAGCACTCGCTTGACCCGGCATCGATCTTGATGCATCTCAAGGCATCGATCTTAAAAGAGCAGATTGACTCACATGATATCACGCGTGCTATCCAGTATTTAGAGAAACATGTGGAGGCAGTTCATTTCGAGGATAAGGTCGTATGCCATTGTGACCTCAACCATAATAATTGGCTGCTGACAGATGAAAATCAGCTCTTTTTAATTGATTGGGATGGGGCAATGATTGCAGATCCAGCGATTGATCTTGGACCGCTCTTATACCATTATGTTGAAGAAGAGAACTGGGAAAGCTGGCTCTCTATGTATGGTGCTCCGCTGACTGACAACTTGCGAAAACGCATGGCATGGTATGTGCTGGCTGAAACCGTATCGTTTGTCGTTTGGCATAAAAGAAAAGGAAATGAAAAGGCGCAAAAAGAAGTGCAAGCCGAGCTACATGCACTCTTAAAACGGTTAAACATCCATTAAGACAGTGGAATGTTCTCGACCCAGTCAGATAGATGCGATTGATGCGCTTCGATATGTGCATCAATTGAACTGACAGAAGTGCCTTTTTGGCTGTAATCATAAATATCGGTTAGTAGCTGACGAACGTCAGCATCCAAATCTTCTTTTGCCAGCATTAATTGAATCACTCGTCCCACCTGTTCATATTCTGCAACAGTCCCGCAGCAATCCAGCTGGTGATCAGTTAAAATATCTTTGATTAATTGAAGCTGATGTTGGCGGTTTAATCCCATACGTATGCTCCTTTCAAGCATGTCATTTATGTGGTTAAACTGTGCATTCAGCTTTGATTTTATACATGAAGCAGACCAGCCCAAATAGCAGCTGGTCTTTTTCATATGTGCGGATAAGTTGCTGTCTTGCGGCTCTTTATGTTTCATGGTATCTTGATAAAATGTAAAGAAAATAGAGGTGTATCAAATTGAGAATGCGACATAAACCGTGGGCGGATGATTACTTAGCTGAAAATGCTCATATTGCTTTAGCCAACCCTGAACAATACAAAGGGAAATGGCATGAGCTGTTTGGAAATGATCATCCAATCCATATCGAAGTCGGTACAGGAAAAGGGAGTTTTATTGCCGGAATGGGCAAGCTTCATCCTGAGATAAACTATATCGGCATTGAATTATTTAAAAGTGTCATTGTGACGGCAGTCGATAAAATCAAAGAAACAGATGTAGAAAACGTAAAGCTTCTAAACATCAACGCAGAGACACTGACAGATGTCTTTGCGGAAAATGAGATTGATCGGGTGTATTTGAACTTCTCTGATCCGTGGCCAAAATCAAGGCATGAAAAACGGAGATTGACATTTAAAGCTTTTTTAAAGCGATATGAACAGATCCTCCGTCCAGGCGGTGAATTACATTTCAAAACCGATAACCGCGGACTATTTGAATATTCCTTGAAAAGCTTTTCGTCTTACGGACTCCTTTTAACGTATGTGAGCCTTGATTTACATGAGGATGGTCTCGAAGGAAATGTCATGACAGAATATGAAGAGAAATTCTCTTCCATGGGACAACCGATCTATCGATCAGAAGTAAAATTCCCTGAATAAAAAGCGAACAAAGCTGGCTGCAACGAACGATTGCGGTCAGCTTTTTTGATGAAAAGATTAGCACATGCGATTTTCCTTTGTATTTGCTACGATAGAAAAAGGAGGGATGACAGCAATGGAGACAATGAAAATAGGTGAAATGGAACTGTTCTGGTTAAATGGGGGAGATACACACATGGATGGCGGTGCCATGTTTGGCGTGGTGCCAAAGCCATTATGGTCAAAAAAATACCCTGTGAATGATCGAAATCAAATTGAATTACGGTGTGATCCAATGCTCATACGGTGGAACGGTCTTCATCTGTTAGTAGATTCCGGCATCGGGTCAGGGAAGCTGACAGAGAAACAAAAACGCAATTATGGCGTCACAGAGGAAACGAAAATAGAAGAATCACTTGCGGCTCTCGGTTTGCGCCCATCTGATATAGATTACGTCTTAATGACTCATTTGCATTTTGATCATGCAAGCGGGCTGACAAAACGTGAAGGCGATGAGCTCGTGTCTGTTTTTCAGCAGGCAAAAATCATCACGTCCAAAATTGAATGGGACGAAATGAGAGCGCCGAACATCCGCTCAAGAAATACATATTGGAAAGAAAACTGGGAGCCTGTTGCCGATCAAGTCATGACATTTGAAGATAGCATCGAAGTAACAGAAGGCATCCGCCTGCATCATACAGGCGGACATAGCGATGGGCATAGCATCTTAACGCTCACAAGTCAGGGAGAAACGGCTATACATTTAGCGGATATCATGCCGACACACGCTCATAAAAACCCGCTATGGGTCTTGGCATACGATGATTATCCAATGACCTCGATCCCAGCGAAGCAAAAATGGCAGGCATTCGCCGAAGAAAACAATGCATGGTACTTGTTTTATCATGATGCCATCTACCGTGCTGTAAAGTGGGATGAAGACGGGGCAATGACCCATGAGGTCAAAAGAGAAACCGGAAGATAAAAGATCATCTGTATGTTTTTTCGCCTTTCACACAAAATAACGACAAAATGAACTTGTGAAAGGAAGAGTGCAGGTGAATCAATTTTATCGTGTACATGGTGATGTCATCGAGACACCGTTAAGAGGGATGGAAGTCATGTCTGTCCCTTATTTAAACAAAGGGGTCGCATTTACAAAGGAAGAGCGGGAAGAGCTTGGGTTAAAGGGATTTCTGCCGCCGAAGGTGTTAACACTAGAGGATCAAGCAAAGCGTGCATATGAGCAGTTCAAAGCACAGCCAGACGCACTTGGGAAAAATGTCTATTTAACTGCGCTTCATGACAGAAATGAAGTGCTCTTTTATAAATTATTAAATGAGCATTTGGCAGAAATGCTGCCGATTGTTTACACACCGACCGTAGGAACAGCGATTCAGCGTTACAGCCACGAGTATAGAAAGCCAAGAGGAATTTATTTATCTATTGATGACCTAGAAGGAATGGAAGAAATTTTTGCATCTTACGGAGTGGATGAATCAATTGATCTCATTGTCGCAACAGATGCAGAAGGAATTTTAGGCATCGGCGACTGGGGTGTTGGCGGAATTGCCATTTCAGTCGGGAAGCTGGCTGTTTATACAGCCGCAGCAGGTATTGATCCTAGCCGTGTGCTGGCAGTGGTGCTTGATGCTGGGACCAACCAGGAAAGCCTTTTAAATGATCCGCTTTATGTGGGAAATCAGCACTCCCGCGTTCGAGGAGAGCGCTATGATCAGTTTATTGATCAATATGTTGAGCTTGCCCGTGCGACTTTTCCAAATGCACTTCTTCACTGGGAAGACTTCGGTACAAAAAATGCGCGCGCCATTTTGGAAAAATATAAGGACCGTATTTGTACGTTTAATGATGATATTCAAGGAACTGGAGCTGTCTCACTTGCTGCCGTTCTGGCTTGTGCAAAAGCATCGAAGGTTCCGCTGAAAGATCACCGAATCGTGATCTTTGGAGCAGGTACAGCAGGGATTGGTATAGCCGAGCAAATTCGTGATGCCATCGTGCGAGATGGTGTCAAAGAAGAGGAATCATATGATCATTTCTGGTGTATTGATAAAACGGGACTGCTCACAGATGATTCACCTGACATTCAGCCATTCCAAAAGCCGTATGCAAGACGTTCTGATGAAGTGAAGGACTATGCACGTAATGGTCCAAAGCATTCAATTGATTTGTTAGAGGTCGTGAAGCAGGCGAAACCTACGATCTTAATTGGTACCTCAACTGTAGGTGGGGCATTTACAGAGGAAATAGTGAAAGAAATGGCGTCACATGTAGAACGGCCAGCGATTTTACCGATGTCTAACCCAACACCTCTTTCAGAGGCAAAGCCAGAAGATCTCATTGAGTGGACAGAAGGACGTGCGCTTGTCACAACGGGAAGCCCGTTTGATCCAGTTGAATATGGCGGTGTGACATATGAAATTGGGCAGGCAAATAATGCCCTTGTGTTTCCAGGGCTTGGTCTTGGAACGATTGTGTGTAAAGCCCGCCTCATGACAGACAGCATGTTTGTTGCGAGTGCTGAAGCGATTGCGAGCATGGTCAATGTCGGAAAACCGGGTGCTGCGATGCTTCCAAGTGTTGATCAGCTTCGAACAGTTTCAGCGACAGTGGCTGTCCGTGTGGCACAAGCAGCGATTGACGAAGGAATTGCGGAAGAAACCCCTGATGATCTCATTCAGGCTGTGCAAGACGCCATGTGGCACCCTGTATACAAAAAAATCAAAGCCATCTAAAAAAAGCTTCGCAAGGACTTGTCTTTGCGAAGCTTTCTTAATTAAGCAACAGAATCAATGACATCAACGATCATGCCTGTTTTTGCATCAATCATGACTTCATACTGTTCAAGCTCGCCAAAGGCGGAGCGTGTAATGCCAGATTTGTACACATCAATCGTTTCACCATTTACGGTATACGGTTCAGGTACAGTATAAATCCAAGAGCCATCAATCGGGCCGCGCTGTTTAAAAGCGGATTTCACAATTTTTAACGCTTTTTCAGACGAGATATACGTCGGGAAAAAGACTTTCTTTGCAACAATTGCAGCGGCTACGCCAATACTCGCACCAATCAGAACATGTTTTAACTTCAACGTGCTGCACCTCCGTATTGCTGTTTTTTCCATTATACAAAACTTGTCCAGCGATGTTAAGAAATCCGAATACTTGAAAGCATATTCAAAATTTCTGGAGAGATACTTGGAAAACCGAAAGAATTCTTATAGTATAAAGTGAGTGTTATTTTTATAGGAATTTATATGGTCATTACATAGAAATGAGGGTAACTGTCAAATGAACGAAGAAACAATGTCGCTTTTCCGAAATTTAACAGAACTACAGGGGACTCCAGGTAATGAGCACCATGTGCGTGCTTTTATGAAAAAGGAACTTGAGAAATATTCCGATGAACTCATACAGGATCGTCTTGGCGGAGTGTTTGGTGTCCGCAAAGGTCCAGAGAAGGCACCTAAGATTATGGTGGCTGGTCATATGGATGAAGTCGGCTTTATGGTGTCATCCATTACGAAAAATGGAATGATTCGTTTTCAAACACTTGGCGGCTGGTGGAGTCAAGTGATGCTTGCGCAGCGCGTGGATGTTCATACGGATCACGGACCAATTCCGGGAGTTGTATCGAGCACACCTCCTCACCTTCTGACACCAGAACAAAAAAGCAAACCAGTAAAACCGTCAGATATGCTCATTGATATTGGTGCAGACAGTGAAGAAGAAGCGAAAGAGCTTGGCGTCCGCCCAGGGCAGCAAATCGTTCCTGCAACGGTCTTTACCCCAATGGCCAATCCAAAAAAGATTTTAGCCAAAGCTTGGGATAACCGCTATGGGTGCGGACTTGCCATTGAATTATTGAAAGAATTAAAAGACGAAACCCTCTCATGTCAATTGTATTCAGGTGCAACCGTACAAGAGGAAGTAGGGCTCAGAGGGGCTGAGGTAGCTGCGAATATGATTCAGCCGGATCTGTTCTTTGCTCTAGATGCGAGTCCTGCAAATGATGTGACGGGAGACAAATCACAATTTGGCCAGCTTGGAAAAGGTGCACTTCTTCGTATTTATGATCGCACGATGATTACGCACCGAGGCATGAGAGAATTTGTCCTCGATACAGCCGAAACAAACAATATTCCATATCAATATTTCGTATCGCCGGGCGGTACGGATGCTGGACGTGTTCATATCTCAAATCAAGGTGTACCGTCTGCTGTTATTGGTGTATGTGCGCGTTACATTCATACAAGTCACTCTGTCTTGCATGTGGACGATTATGCAGCGGCAAAAGAATTAATTGTTCGTCTTGTGAAAAATTGTGATCAAAGCACGGTGGATTCGATTTATCAACAAGTGTAAACGATAAGAAAAAGGCTGCCTCTTTTAAGAGCACAGCCTTCAGCGTGTAGAAGCTGGTGCTCACGAATGTGAAATTCGCTCCGTGCCAGTACTCGTCCTTCCTAGTGCTGCAAAGGTTTTCTATCACGCTGAAAAGAAGACAAAGGGCTAAAATAAAGTTCATTTTAGCCCTTTGTCAATAATATGAAGGCTGTCTCATTAAGAGCACAGCCTTTTTCTTATTCCTGTTCAAACACGTATGACAACGCCTTAATCGCTTGATTCACTGTTTCGACAGTGATATTTGCTTTGTTTGATAGTTCCTTTAGTGGATGATGTAATTCTTTAGGACGAATCAAAATAAGGGGTTTTCCTTTGGCGATGGCAGAAGAAGCATCCATTGCAGTATTCCACTGTTTATATTTCTCACCAAAGCGGGCGATGACGACGTCTGCCTTATTTAATAATAGTTCGGTGCGGAAATTGTTCAAATCAGAAGCCGCATCGTCTTTCAAGATGGCATTTGGCTGCCCGCCTAAAATATCTTCTCCGATGTTATCTGATCGGTCATGATTCTCCATTGGACCAACAAACGTCACTGGGAGTTTCAACGACTGGCTTTTTTCCTTAATTTCATCGCGCCACTGGCTATGAATTTCTCCAGCTAAATAAACCGTTAATTGCATAACAATCTCCTCCTTGTGCACAAACTTAGTAAAGGTTTGCCCTGTTTCTTTTCATGTTACACAAGAAGTGCTTGATAAAGCAAAAAAAATATGATTATGATATTCATGGTAGAGACTATTTTTCATCGTAAGAAGACTACATATAATGGGAAGGACAGGCCTCTTCGTCTTTCCTATGAGAAAGCAGGAAGACGACGTTGATGACTTATTTAAAAAGAAAGGGTATTTCCCTTTCGCCAAAGGTGTATTTTATTGATGCACTCTCTTATATGGCTTTAGGTCTATTTGCTACATTAGTGGTAGGGCTGATTTTAAAAACAGCAGGCGGCCTGTTATCATTTCCTCTCATCGTGGAAATGGGAACGCTCGCAATGGGGCTGATGGGACCAGCAATTGGCGTAGCGGTTGCTTATCGCTTAAACGCTTCTCCTTTAATTATTTTCGCAAGTGTTGTTTCAGGTGCCGCTGGAGCAGAGCTTGGGGGACCTGCTGGAAGCTTCGTGGCTGCTCTCATTGGTGTGGAATTAGGCAAACTGATCAGTGGTGAGACAAGAATTGATATTATTTTAACGCCGCTTGTGACCATTATCACAGGTTTTCTCACCGCTGCTTTCATCGGCCCTGGGATTCAGGCGGTGATGACAGGGCTCGGCAGGCTGATCGTATGGGGGACTGATCAAAGTCCACTCATCATGGGCATGCTGGTTGCAACCATTGTTGGACTTGCTCTTAGCTCACCGATTTCAAGCGCTGCGCTTGCGCTGATGCTTGATTTAAGCGGTCTTGCTGCTGGTGCGGCAACGATTGGCTGCTGTGCGCAGATGGTCGGCTTTGCTGCTGCAGGATTTAGAGAAAATCGTTTTGGCGGTCTTGCTGCGGTAGGCATTGGAACATCAAAACTACAGCTGCCGAACATTGTGAAAAATCCGCTCATTCTCATTCCGCCGACGATTGCAGGACTGATTCTTGCGCCAATTGGTATTATTGGCTTTGGGATGGTCAATAATGCGGCAGGAGCGGGTATGGGAACGAGCGGTCTTGTCGGCCAGCTCATGACACTCACAGTCATGGGATTTCATCCATCCGTTTTCCTCGCAATTGCTCTTTTGCATATCGTTGGCCCGGCAGTGATTAGTTTGGTAGTATCAGAATGGATGAGAAAGAAAGGCTATATACAATTCGGAGATTTAAGTATACAAACTGGAGGAATCAAACATGAAAAAAATTGAATCAAACGAAGAATTACAAAAAGTGATTCAAGAAGACTTAACCGTATTACTATTTTCAGCTGACTGGTGCCCTGACTGCACATTTATTGAGCCGTTTTTGCCAGAGCTTGAAGCAAACTATCCAGAATTTGAATACTTCTATGTGGATAGAGATCAGTTCATCGACACTTGTGCAGAGTGGGAAATTTACGGAATTCCAAGCTTTTTAGTCTTTAAAAACGGACAAGAGATCAACCGTTTTGTCAGCAAAGATCGTAAGACAAAGGAAGAGATTGAAGCATTTTTAACAGATTCTCTTTCTAAATAACGAAAGGAGGGTCTTATCATGGCGAAAATGACATCAAGACAGCTTGCCAATCAATTGAAAAGCCGTCTGACGAACGACAGCTGGACCCACCAGTTTGACAGGGAAAAAGATACGCTTCGTGTGGAAGATAAACATACAGGAAAGGGCATCACGCTTGAGCTCCCGCCGATTATTGCAAAGTGGGAAGTAAAGCCTGATGAAACACTGGATGAGATCGTTTATTATGTGAAAGAGGCGCTCAGCGCTATGAAAGGTGAAGCGCAGCACATCTCAGGTAAAGAGAAGCACATTTATCCGGTCATTCGTTCAACGTCCTTTCCAGAAACATCAAGTGATAAGATTCCGCTCGTTTTTGATGAGCATACAGCAGAGACAAGAATCTACTATGCACTTGACCTTGGAAGCACCTACAGATTAATTGACGAGAAGATGCTGCAAAAGGAAAACTGGACAAAAGAACGAATCAGAGAAACCGCAAGTTTTAACGTCCGTTCACTAAAGACTGTCGTGAAAATGGATGAAGTGGCGGGCAACCGTTTTTATTTCTTCCGTGCAAACGACGGGTACGATGCAAGCAGAATATTAAATGAATCGATTTTACAAGAATACGCGCAAAAAGTAGAGGGGCAAATGGCTATTTCCGTTCCCCATCAAGATGTGTTCATCATTGCAGATGTACGCAATGAATCAGGCTATGATATTTTAGGGCAAATGTCGATGAGCTTCTTCGCCAGTGGCACGGTTCCGATTACGGCCTTGTCATTTTTATATGACGAAGGCAAGCTTGAACCGATCTTTATTCTTGCAAAAAGCAGACCAAAACAGCAGTAGAAGGGAATTTTGAAGAATGAACGTTTTTTATAATGCAGAAGGTGTCGGCGATACACTCCTTATTTCATTGAAAGATGTAACAAGAGAAGAAGTAGGTCATGAAACGTTTGGAGATGTCGTAAGAATCTTCAATCAAGACACAAAAGAAACAACAGGTTTTAATATTTTCAATGCATCTACTTACATGAAAATTGATGAAAACGGATCTGTACCGCTTTCTGAAACGCTTGTTCAAGATATCAATGAAATTTTGAACCGCAACGGTGTCAGTGAAACATTAACAGTTGATCTATCACCTAAGTTTGTGGTCGGTTATGTGAAGGAAAAAGAAAAACATCCGAATGCAGATAAACTGAACATTTGCCAAGTAGATGTTGGCGATGAAACCTTACAAATCGTGTGCGGTGCACCAAACGTTGATCAAGGTCAATATGTTGTGGTTGCAAAGGTTGGTGCTGTGATGCCGAGCGGTTTGGTGATCAAAGATGCTGAACTAAGAGGTGTTCCTTCAAGCGGAATGATTTGTTCTGCAAAAGAATTAGATCTTCCGAATGCGCCTGCTGAAAAAGGGATCCTTGTTCTAGAAGGAAGCCGCCAAGCTGGCGAACCATTTGAAGCGTAACCTCCCATAAACGGGTACAAATGAGCGAAGAATGTGTTATACCAAAAGTCACTAAGTATGTACTTAGTGACTTTTTTTCATCTACAGACAGCATGAACAGCAAAGTGTAGCACTTTTCTCGCTTTTCTGCATGAAAAAGCAATGGTATACTAAAAATCGCCCAAGAAAACGTAAGGGGAGTTAAAGTGAGTGATAAATGATGAGTTGGTTAGATAAATTTTTTAGTGTATTTTTAGGAGAAGAAAAAAAAGAAGAAAAAGCTGAGAGGCCTGAAACAGGTCCGATTGCACCAAAGCAGCCAGCTGTTGAACAGCATAAAGAATATAAAAAAGTTGAAGATACGAAAGTGTATTATGAATATCCAAAAGGCAATTTCCGCTTTCCTCTCGTTCCAGATGAACCTGCACGTGAGGCAGCAAAGCAGCAAGAAAGAAGGCGCACGCGGCCAAGTCAGCCAAAGGCAAAGCAGACGACCTATCAGCCAAAACAAACGGTGCAGCCTGATCTCAATAAAAAGCCTTTTAAACCAGAGCAAATCCCTTCACCCATCTATGGCTACCACCAGGATATGCGTCCAAAACATGCAGCAGCCAAAGAAGACACATCTTCTGTCAAAATGAAATCCGCAGAAGAAACGTCACAGCGTGTCACACTGTTATCAGAAGAAGCAGAGCGTGAACGGAATGTAAGACAGCAAATGAACATCCCGTCTATACGAAAAGAACAACGGTTGGAAGACATGATGTCAGCCCAAACAGAAGAACAAGTAGAGAAGCAACCTGTCACGACGCCGTTTACTTTGCAAGAGGAACTCGCTTATCAAGATCATGTTCAATCAACGATGGAACGTTTATATGACGAGCCTTTCAGTGAGACAGAGGATCAAGATCAAGCTTTGTCACAGACCAAAGACGATCGGGAAGCATTCTTACATATGGAGCAAGCTGAAGCATCTAAAGAGCCTCTAGAGATGGAGCAAGAACAGGCAGTCACCGTTGAACAAGAAGAGCCGATGATTCCGCTTGAAGATGATGCTGAGAAAAAAGAGAGCTTTACATTTGAAACAGCTGAAAGCGCATCACCAGCACTCGACATGGAGATAGAAAGCCCAGTAGAAGAAACTGCGGTGCTGGAAGAGAAGAACATAGAGGCTATGGAAGAAACAACAGAGGCTGCATGGATAGAAGAAAGTCAAGCAGACGTGTCAGCGGCAGCATTTGAACATGAAGAACCGGTGATCATACAGGATTCGCAAGATGATGATTCTATGCCGGAAGAAGAAATAACAGATGATGAAGTCATGCCAGTTGAAGAAGCATCAGATGAATTCGCTGACTCTGGGCAAGCAGAGATCGCCGCGGATATGGCAGAGCAGCATGAAGAAACGCCCGAAGTAAAACGAGAAGCACCGAATCGTGAAGAACCAAAACCGTCTTCTCCACAGCCAAAGCGCTCAAGCGGTCAAACCTCCACCGTTCCTTTTAACGTCATGATGTTAAAAAGTGATCAGCGCGTGCAAGGACAGAAGAAAACGGCAGATGCACAAGGATATGTATTTCCTAGTTTAGCCCTTTTAGACGTTCCGCCAGCACAAAAAGAAGAGGACGGAACATGGGTGAAAGAACGGGCAGAACTGCTCAATGCCACACTGAAAAACTTCAATGTCAGAGCAAGTGTTGTTCATGTGACGCAAGGTCCTTCTGTTACAAGATTTGAAGTGCATCCTGAACCAGGCGTGAAAGTGAACAAAATTACAAACCTGTCAGATGATATCAAACTCAGTTTGTCTGCAAAAGATATTCGAATCGAAGCGCCGATTCCTGGGAAGAACACGATTGGAATCGAAGTGCCGAACCTTCACAGTAAAATGGTTTTCTTGAGAGAAATGATCAGAAGCAGTGCCTTTAGAGACAATCCATCTCCATTAACGGCGGCGCTCGGATTGGATATTTCCGGTCAGCCCGTTGTGGTTGATTTGCAAAAAATGCCGCACGGCTTAATTGCTGGAGCAACAGGTTCAGGGAAAAGTGTCTGTATTAATACCATTCTCGTGAGCCTGATGTTTAAAGCCTCACCTGATGAAGTGAAAATGCTGTTAATCGACCCTAAAATGGTCGAACTCGCGCCGTATAATCACATTCCGCATCTTGTGAGCCCAGTTATTACTGATGCCAAGACAGCAACAGCTGCCCTGAAATGGGTAGTAGATGAAATGGAAAGACGCTACGAACTGTTTGCACACTCTGGTGTGAGAGAAATCAAACGATTTAACGAACTGGTGAAAGAAAAACAAATGGGTGAAAAACTGCCATATCTCGTCGTTGTCATCGATGAGCTGGCTGATTTAATGATGGTCGCACCAAATGAAGTCGAAGAAAGCATTTGCCGAATTGCCCAAAAAGCAAGAGCATGCGGGATTCACTTACTCATTGCGACGCAAAGACCTTCTGTTGATGTCATTACAGGCCTCATTAAAGCAAACATCCCAACAAGAATTGCTTTCTCTGTTTCAAGCCAAGTGGATTCAAGAACCATCATTGATATGGCAGGTGCTGAAAAGCTTCTCGGAAAAGGAGACATGCTGTTCTTAGAAAATGGCTCTGGCAAACCGACAAGGTTACAAGGGAACTTTGTATCAGATCGAGAGATTGATGAAGTGGTAGCGCATGTGAGAAAACAGCGCAAACCTGTGTTCCTTTTTGAACAGGAAGAATTGATGCTCCAAGGCTCTGCCATTACAGACGAAGATGAATTGTTTATGGACGCATGCAGATTTGCCATCGAGCAAAATAGTGCAAGTACATCCAGTTTGCAAAGAAGGTTTAGAATTGGCTACAATCGAGCAGCGAGATTGATTGATATGATGGAACGTGAAGGGATGATCTCTGGTGCAAAAGGTAGTAAGCCAAGAGAGGTCCTCATGACACTGAGTGACTTAGAACAATTGATCTAAACAAACCACTTCATTTTTTTGATAAACATGGTATGATAGCACATAGGTGCAATTTTTGAATTGGACGCTTTTCGCATGCCTGTCTGAACGCTTTTTAATGAAAATGAGCGAAAGCAGGTGTTAGAAATGGGAAAGTTGTCGGATACTAATCATAGTTAATATTGATTAGAATAGGAAGATCGGAAAAAAATCTTTATTTGGAGCTGCGATTTGTGATCAGCTAGAGACAAAAATCACAAGTTGCAAATTGAAATGAGCGTCATATACTGTAAGTCAGATAGACGTTTGTTGGAGGTACAATTATGACTGTTTATCATTTTGTTGGAATAAAAGGGACAGGTATGAGTCCACTGGCCCAAATTCTTCATGATACTGGGTATACTGTCCAAGGATCGGATATCGAAAAACATATCTTTACACAAAAAGCATTAGAAGAACGAAATATTAAAATTCTTCCATTTGACCCAGATAATATTCAGCCAGGGATGACGGTGATTGCAGGAAATGCATTCCCAGATACACACCCTGAGATTGAGCGTGCTCTTTCTGAAGGGATTCCTGTTATTCGTTATCATAAATTTCTTGGAGAATACATGGATTCATTCACAAACGTTGCAATTACTGGTGCTCATGGTAAAACATCGACAACAGGTCTGCTTGCACATGTGATGCAAGCGGCAAAACCAACTTCCTACTTAATCGGTGATGGATCTGGAATGGGGAAAGAAAACAGCGAGTATTTTGTATTTGAAGCGTGCGAATACCGCAGACATTTCCTCAGCTACCATCCAGATTATGCGATCATGACCAATATTGATTTTGATCACCCTGATTATTTCACGGATATTGATGACGTGTTCGATGCGTTTCAAAACATGGCACTTCAAGTGAAAAAAGCTATCATCGCTTGCGGTGATGACGAGCATCTTCTCAAGATCCAAGCAAAAGTACCTGTTGTGTACTACGGATTCAATGAAGAAAATGATTTCCAAGCACGAAATGTTGTGAAAAACACAGAAGGCACCACATTTGATGTATTTGTACGTAATACGTTTTATGATACCTTCTACATTCCTGCTTACGGAAACCACAATGTCCTTAACTCATTAGCGGTCATTGCATTATGCCACTATGAGGCCATTGATGTAGAGCTCATCAAAGGTGCTTTAACGACATTTGGCGGTGTGAAACGACGCTTTAATGAAAAAGTAGTCGGTGAACAAGTCTTAATTGACGATTATGCGCACCATCCGACTGAAATTGAAGTCACGATCGAAGCAGCTCGCCAGAAGTATCCAGACCGTGATATTGTAGCAGTCTTCCAGCCGCACACTTTCACTCGTACACAGCAATTTTTAAGTGAATTTGCAGACAGTCTGAAAAAAGCAGACTATGTATACCTCTGTGATATTTTCGGTTCAGCTCGTGAAAACATTGGGAAACTAAGCATTGAAGATTTGCGGGAAAAAATTCCGCAAGCCCAATTGATTGAAGAAGAAGAGACATCTGTGCTAAAAGCACATGAAAATGCGATCTTGGTCTTTATGGGGGCAGGAGATATTCAAAAGTATCTTCGTGCTTATGAGAAAGTCGCAGTATAATTGCCTGTCAAAAAGTGCCGATTCAATCGGCACTTTTTTATTTTGAATAAAATGTGACAAAGGGGCTAAATGTGACAAGATGTGCCGCTTTTTTTCGTTCGCTGTGGACAGGAATTGGCGAATAAGTGTAGAATTATTATTCAATCGGTCATTCTAGGCGATGTTTGAATGATACAACGAGAGGGTATTGAATTGAATATGCCCGCAGCAAAGGAGGTATCAGATGATTATTATTCTCTATTTAAGCGTTGCACTCATCGCAATTGCTTTCCTCATTCTTGTCATCTACTTGTCCAAAACATTGAAATCCTTACAGCTGACATTAAAGAATGTCGCATCAACTTTAGAAGGTCTTGAAGGACAGATGCAAGGCATCACCACAGAGACAGCACAGTTGCTACATAAGACCAATCAGCTTGCTGAAGATATTCAAGACAAATCGGCAAAACTTAACACAGTTGTGGATGCGGTGCAGGGAATTGGCGGCTCGATCAACCAATTTAATACAAGCATAAAGCAGGCAGCTGGTGCGGTTACTTCATCCGTTGAACGAAATCAAGAGAAAGTCACGGATGTGGTAAGCTGGAGTAACGCAGCACTTGAAATCTATAAAAAATGGAAACAGCGTAAACAACAATAATCAACCATTTTCGCATAGGAGGAATAATCATGAGCAAAGACGGAATCAATAGCAAAGACTTTTTGATCGGAACACTTATCGGTGGCATTATCGGTGCAACAACGGCATTATTTTTAGCACCAAAGTCAGGGAAAGAGCTTCGCGATGATTTGAACACCCAAGCGAATGCCCTAAAAGAAAAAACAGATCGTCTTACAACAGATGCAAAGGAAAAAGGCACTGAATATGTGACGATTGCGAAAGACAAAACATCTGAATTGTCTCAGCTCGTAGCAGAGCAGTCAAACCAGATTTTAGACAAAGTAAAAGACATAAAAGATCGTACAGCTGGAAAAGCTAAACAAGTAAAAAGCGAAGCAGAAGATGCTGCAGCAAATATTGCAAATGAAGCTTCAGATGTAGCAGATGAAGCAAAAGTAAGAGCACAAGAAGCAAAAGCAGACATTGAAGACGGCATCAAAGATGTCAAAGAAAAAGTAGAACAATCTACGAAAGGCTAACTCGCTGCTTAAGTTAGGAAGGAGCACATCATGTCTAAACAACTCATAGAAACAGAAGAACAGTTTGATCAACTAACAAATCAAGACGGAACCTTTGTCTTTTTTAAGCACAGTTTGACATGTCCAATCAGCCAAGCTGCTTTTCAAGAGTTTGAAGCGTTTGCGTCAGAACATCAGGATGTTCCTGCTTATTTCTTGCAAATTCAAAACACAAGAGAGCTTTCATCCTATGTGACTGAAAAGTCAGGGATCAAGCACGAAAGCCCGCAGGCACTCATCTTTAGCGGTGGCAAAGTAAAGTGGCATGCTTCTCACTCAAGCATTACAAAAGAAGCGCTTGAACATAACATGTAGAAAAACGTCAGCGATTGCTGACGTTTTTTTTATAAAAAAGGTTTACTTGTATCAAAAGTATGCTATAATCTTACACATAATACTTTATCGCTTAAAAGCGTTTGGGTAATAAAGAATTTTTTCGTGACAATTCCGAAATCTTTGTTTATAATAAACCCTATTATAAGAGATCAAAAATAAAAAGCGAGAGCGGGCAGAGGAAAGGATGACAAAAATGAGCAACAATGAATTGGAACAATTGAGACAGCAAGCAGATGAACTAAATCTTCAAATCTTAAAACTGATCAATGAAAGAGGAAACATTGTAAAAGAAATTGGAAAGGCAAAAGAAGCGCAAGGTGTCAACCGTTATGACCCTGTCAGAGAGCGCACAATGCTAAATCAAATTCTTGAAGAAAATGATGGCCCATTTGAAAATTCAACGATTCAACATATTTTCAAAGAAATTTTCAAAGCAGGTTTAGAGCTTCAAGAAGATGACCACAGCAAAGCACTTCTTGTTTCTCGTAAGAAAAAACCTGAAAATACAATTGTAAATATCAATGGAGAAGCGATCGGTGACGGAAAACAACGTTTCATCGTTGGACCATGTGCCGTTGAAAGCTACGAGCAAGTTGCAGAAGTAGCGGCAGCAGCGAAACAGCAGGGACTAAAACTTCTTCGTGGCGGCGCATTTAAGCCTCGCACAAGTCCATACGACTTCCAAGGACTTGGCGTAGACGGTCTAAAAATTCTAAAACGTGTAGCAGATGAATACGGTCTTGCAGTTATTAGTGAAATCGTGAATCCTGCTCATATTGAAGAAGCGATTGAGCATATCGATGTCATCCAAATTGGAGCACGTAACATGCAGAACTTCGAGCTTTTAAAAGAAGCTGGATCAGTGAACAAACCAGTTCTTTTAAAACGCGGTCTAGCAGCAACAATTTCAGAATTCATCAATGCAGCTGAATACATCATCGCACAAGGAAATGACCAAATCATCCTTTGCGAGCGAGGCATCCGCACATACGAAACAGCCACAAGAAATACACTAGATATCTCGGCTGTGCCAATCTTGAAACAAGAGACACATTTACCAGTCTTTGTTGACGTGACACACTCAACAGGACGCAGAGATCTACTTCTTCCAACAGCTAAAGCAGCTCTTGCGATTGGAGCAGACGGTGTGATGGCAGAAGTGCATCCAGATCCATCTGTTGCCCTATCTGACTCAGCGCAGCAAATGGACATTCCACAATTCGAAAAATGGTTAGATGCGTTAAGACCACTTGTCAACATTCACGCATAATCATAAATAGAAAAGCCGCCGGATGACAGCCCGGCGGTTTTTTCATGAAAAAATACGATTAAGATTGGCAATGAAAGGAAGAGAGCACATTGCAAGCTAAAAATATGCTTGTTCACAATGTTTTCATTTTTAAAATTCGATAGAATCTGCTAAGATCATTGTCATAGCTGACGTTCGCGACGATTTTTGGTGAAATATGATTCAATTTACAGGTAACAAGCTCATTAAAGTTTGTTTAATTTAGTTATAAAAAGAAAGGGAACGTTTTCATATGAAGAAAAAACGTGTATAATTTCATAAAAGAATGTCATTTTGATGTAGATTGAAAAATTATGTGTCTCTTTTCATCGTTTTAATGACAAATAGGATATTATTTTCCTCGTATCTGACATGTCTCTATCCAATTGGTGAATGCTATAGATATGAAGTGTATTTGAAGGAGTGATTTATGTGAATAATGTTACAATATATGATGTAGCAAGAGAAGCAAACGTAAGTATGGCAACGGTATCACGCGTTGTTAATGGTAATCCAAACGTAAAACCAACAACAAGAAAAAAGGTGCTTGAAGCAATTGATCGTCTCGGCTACCGTCCGAACGCAGTCGCACGAGGCCTTGCAAGTAAAAAAACCACAACAGTTGGGGTCATCATCCCTGATATTTCAAGTATCTTCTATTCAGAGCTTGCACGAGGAATTGAAGATATTGCGACGATGTACAAGTACAACATTATTTTGAGCAACTCAGACCAAAATACTGATAAAGAACTTCATTTGTTAAACACAATGCTTGGCAAACAAGTAGATGGAATCGTTTTTATGGGCGGAAACATTACAGATGTGCATGTGGAAGAATTTAAGCGCTCTCCTGTACCAATTGTACTTGCTGCATCTGTCGAAGAGCAGGCACAAACACCATCAGTCAACATTAACTATGAACAAGCCATTTATGATTCAGTTCAGCTATTAGTTGAAAAAGGACATAAACGAATTGCGTTTGTATCTGGACCAATGTCAGAACCAATTAACTCTATGAAAAAGCTTGCTGGTTATAAGCGTGCGCTTGAAGAAGCTGGTATCGCGTTTGACGAAGCGCTTGTTGCTGAAGGAGACTACTCATATGACTCTGGTATTGAAGCGCTCGCTAATCTGCTTGAGCAATCTGACAAGCCGACGGCTGTGATTGCAGCGACTGACGAAATGGCGCTAGGTGTCATTCATGGAGCGCAGGACAGAGGCGTATCAATTCCTGAAGATTTAGAAGTGATTGGCTTTGATAACACAAGACTATCCCTCATGGTGCGCCCTCAATTGACAACAGTTGTTCAGCCGACTTACGATATTGGCGCTGTTGCGATGAGACTTTTGACAAAGCTCATGAACAAAGAACAAGTAGAAGATCAAATTGTTGAATTACCACATAGAATTGAAGAAAGACAATCGACGAAATAAAAAAGAAAGCAGGCTCACTTGATCAGTGGACGCCTGCTTTTTTTTATGCCTTTTTCTTTTCTCGTCTAACAGGCATGAGTGCTTTTTCTACCGTTTGCGCATTTTTTTCTGTAATTTCTGCTCTTCTTGGAATCGGTGGATATAAATCGTCAGGATCTAGCCATGTGGATGGAAGCGGAACAGGAGATTGTTTTTCCCATGCCCGAATCCATTCCTGAGGAAGCGCATCTGGTGGTGTAATGCCTTTCATCTCAAGCCAAATGCGGCTCCATGCTCTTGGGACGACACGCCAAATATCATAGCCGCCTCCGCCCACAGCGATCCATTTTCCATCACAATATTGATGCGCCAGCTCATGGGCAATTCTAGGAATTTCCTCATATATTTTCATGGTAGCAGATAGATGCGTCAAAGGGTCATAATAGTGGGCATCTGCTCCATTTTGCGTCAAAATGACATCTGGTTTAAAAAAAGCAGCAATCTCTGTCACTGCTGTTCGATAGGCTTCTAAAAATGATTCGTCTTCTGTAAATGCGTCAAGCGGGATATTATATGCATAGCCATAGCCTTTATCATGACCCCTTTCCTGTACTTGTCCAGTTCCAGGGAACAAATAGCGCCCTGTTTCATGAATGGAAACAGTACATACCTCTGGATCATCATAGAAGCTAAACTGTACACCATCGCCATGATGAGCATCGGTATCAATATATAAAATTCTAGCGCCATATGTCTTTTGAATATACTGAATGGCCACAGAGCTGTCATTATAAATACAAAAGCCAGAAGCACGCCCTTTAAATCCATGGTGAAGCCCGCCACCAAGATTGAGCGCATGCTGCGAATGTCCAAGCATCACTTGATCAACCGCTGTTAATGTTCCGCCAACAAGGAGAGAAGCAGCCTCATGCATCCCTGCAAACATCGGGGTGTCCTCAGTGCCAAGACCATAACGTTCCCCCTCTGCAGTGGACAGTTTTCCTTCACTTGCCCTCTGTACTGCTTGAATGTAGTCTGCTGTATGGACAAGCTTTAATTCCTCCAGCGTCGCCATACGAGGTGCGACAATCTCATCATCCGTTAACGCCTTCATTTTTTGAAGAAGATCATAAGTTAAGTAGACGCGAAGCTGATTGAAGGGATGATCTTGATGAAACTGGTACGTTTGAAAAGATGGTGAAAAAACAAAGGTCGCTTCCTTCATTTGATCGTCTGCTCCATAGGCCATAGCACCTTATAGCCTTTTGCACGAATTAGCTTCGTCACATGATCAGCATGCATCGTTTGAAGGCGGAAGACGAGCACTTTAGAGGCTTCATTGGCATGTGGGTACACAAGTACACTCAGCATTTGAATATGCTGCTCTTTTAAAATGGACGTAATGTCTGCAAGACCCTCTGTCACTTGCGCTACTTCAACCTCTAAATGTGATCCAGGCTGATCTGCACCTGTTAGTCTTACAAACGTACGAAGTAAATCTGTTTTTGTGATGATCCCTACAAGCTTGCCGCGTCTCACAACGGGAAGACAGCCAATTCCGTGTTCAAAAAAGACACTTGAAATCTCCTCAACGAAATCAAGCGGATGAGCGGTAATCGTCTCTAGCACCATGATGTCTTCAACCGGCCGCTGAATAAAAAGCTGCCTTTTCTCTGTTTCAAAAATACTTGGACTGGCATTTTTAATATCCCGATCTGTCACCATCCCAATGACAGATCCCTGCTCAGATACGATGGGAATATGCCGAATGTGATGTGCACTCATTTTTTGAATGGCTTCTTCAATCGTATCGGTTTTGCGCAGCGTGATCACATCACGTTCCATAATTTGTTCAATCATCATGTTTACCAATCCCCTTTGCCAAAAAAACGAATTGAACGTTAATACATAAAGCGCTGATGGAAGCGAAGACGATCGAAACGCTCGATCGAATCAGGACTTACATTTTTTCCGATCCGTGCCATTAAACAATTGGCTGGATGTGAGCTAATCTCTGGCTCGTCTGTTGCAAACCAGACAAGACCGCCGGCGTTCATCATTTTCTCCATCATTTTGCGGTACTCCCACACGTTTTTCTTCGTCCCCTTTAAATCCCAATGCCAGTAATATTCAGTTGTAATGATAATGTAATTCTCCATTTGCTCATCCATCATGCTCACATCCAGTAAATGCTTGCCAAGTGAACAGCCTCTGAATGGAGGAGCGACTTCAATGGCACCGAGCTCAATTAAATTGTCCATGTTGCCTTCTGACCAGCGTTCAAGCGGATCAGGGTACAAATACGTGACATAGCCTACGACAAGCTCATCCACCCTAGCAATGATAATACGTCCTTCAGGAAGATCTGCTATTTCAACAAGTGCTTGTTTCTGTTCCTCAGGCGTGCGAAATGCCGTTAGTCCTTCATGAAACGTATAGTTCGCCAGCTCTGATGCAGGTACCGGTCCTTCAATCAGGATGGTGCCTGTTTCTCTCGTAATTGTTTTTGAATAATAAGTTTTAGGATGCTCCACGTATCCACCGCCTCAAATTCTAGTGAGTCGTCTCTATTTTATCTTAAATCTGACAATAATTAAAACGGTTTCATCAGAAGTTTTTTAAAAATTGAGAAAAAAAGTCATCTATACTATAATGGTCATTGTAAACGTATGCAAAGGGGGACTGTTTGATGAAAGTGGAAACGCTACCATCAGTAAAAGGGGACTATCATTTAAATGATTATGAGCAAGCATACAAGGAATTTTCATGGGAGGAAGCGAGAAAAAATTTCTCTTGGTATGAAACAGGAAAAGTAAATGCAGCTTATGAAGCGATTGACAGACATGCGGACTCGTTTCGTAAAAACAAGGTGGCGCTTCACTACAAAGATTCACAGCGGGATGAAAAGTATACGTTCAGGGATATGAAAATCAAGACAAACAAAGCAGGAAATCTATTAAGAGAACAGGCACATGTGCAAAAAGGGGATCGCGTGTTTATCTTTATGCCAAGATCACCTGAGCTCTATTTTCTACTGCTTGGTGCTGTCAAAATTGGTGCGATCGTCGGTCCGTTATTTGAGGCATTTATGGAAGGTGCCGTCAAAGATCGTTTAGAAAATAGTGAGGCAAAAGTGATTGTGACAACGCCTGATCTGCTTGAGCGGATTCCGTTTGCAGAACTTCCAAAGCTTGAATCCGTCATCATTGTCGGTGGTGAAAAAGAGGATGCAGATGGTGTGCGGACAATTCACTTTGAAGAAGCATTTGAGCAGGCAGCGAAGGAACTTGAAATTGAGTGGATGGATGAAAAAGATGGATACCTGCTTCATTACACGTCAGGGTCCACTGGTACGCCAAAAGGTGTGCTCCATGTTCATGGCGCAATGGTGCAGCAAGGCCAGACGGGTAAATGGGTACTTGATTTGAAAGAAGAAGATGTCTACTGGTGTACAGCTGATCCAGGCTGGGTAACAGGAACGGTGTACGGTATTTTTTCTCCGTGGCTGAATGGAGCGACGAATGTCATTTTAGGCGGCCGGTTCAACCCTGATACGTGGTACGAAACCATTGAATCGCTTGGTGTGACCGTTTGGTACAGTGCACCGACAGCCTTCAGAATGTTGATGGGAGCAGGAGACGATCTCATTCAAAAATATGATCTCAGCTCACTCCGTCATGTGTTAAGTGTAGGAGAGCCACTTAATCCAGAAGTGATCCGCTGGGGAGACGCTGTATTCGGTAAACGAATTCATGACACTTGGTGGATGACAGAAACAGGTGCACAACTGATTTGTAACTATCCATGCATGGATATCAAACCAGGGTCAATGGGGAAACCAATTCCAGGCGTTGAAGCTGCGATTGTAGATAATGCCGGAAATGAACTTCCGCCATACCGGATGGGGAACCTTGCCATCAAAAAAGGTTGGCCGTCTATGATGCATACGATCTGGAACAATCCTGAAAAATATGAATCTTACTTTATGCCGGGAGATTGGTATGTTTCAGGAGATTCTGCTTATATGGATGAAGACGGATACTTCTGGTTCCAGGGACGTGTCGACGATGTCATCATGACGTCAGGAGAGCGGGTCGGTCCATTTGAGGTAGAAAGTAAACTGGTGGAACATCCGGCCATTGCAGAGGCTGGTGTCATCGGAAAACCAGATCCTGTGCGCGGTGAAATTATTAAAGCATTTATAGCGCTTAGAAGCGGATACGAACCGTCTGATGACCTGAAAGAAGAAATTCGTACGTTTGTGAAAAAAGGACTCGCTGCACATGCAGCACCGAGAGAAATTGAGTTTAAAGACAAACTGCCAAAAACACGCAGCGGTAAAATTATGAGACGTGTGCTAAAAGCGTGGGAATTGAATTTACCTGCTGGCGATCTCTCGACAATGGAAGATTAATCACTTCCGTCAGTTGACTTGATATCAAAAGTATGTTAAAAATGACTTTAGTTGAATATGAAAAGGTTTTGACTGAGATTCAGTAGAATCATCTTTCCCTGTCCAAGAGAGCTGACGGCTGGTGCGAGTCAGTACAAAGAGATATTCGAATTACCCTCACGAACCGCTTTTACGAAAAGGAGCATATGCTATCTGATTAGTGAAAGAACGGATCTGTCCGTTATCAGTGTAAGTGAAAAGACGTGTTGTTTTGTCTTTTAAGCAGGGTGGTACCGCGATATATATCGTCCCTTCGTTCATTCGAAGGGGCGTTTTTTATGTTGAATTGTAAAAAAAGGAGATTTGGATATGAGTCAATTGATGGAAGATTTATCGTTCAGAGGATTAATTCAGCAGCAAACAGATGAAGAAGGTTTAACAAAATTATTAGCAGAAGAAAAAATCAAGCTATACTCCGGCTTTGATCCAACAGCTGACAGCTTGCACATTGGTCACTTACTCCCAATTTTAACATTGCGCAGATTCCAAGAAGCAGGTCATCATCCCATTGCACTTGTTGGCGGCGCAACTGGACTGATTGGTGACCCAAGTTTCAAAAAAGCAGAACGTTCACTAAACCCAGCAGAAATCGTCGAACAGTGGTCAGAGAAAATCAAGGGCCAGCTCTCTCAATTCCTTGATTTTGAAGCAGGTGACAACCCAGCTGTTATCGTGAATAACTATGACTGGATCAGTCAAATGAATGTCATCACGTTCCTTCGTGATATTGGAAAGAACTTCGGTGTCAACTTCATGCTCGCAAAAGATATCGTCAGCTCCCGTATTGAAACAGGGATTTCGTACACAGAATTCAGCTACGTGATTCTGCAATCATTAGACTTTTTGAACCTTTACAGAAATGAAAACTGTAAGCTGCAAATCGGCGGAAGTGACCAGTGGGGAAATATCACATCTGGACTTGAGTTGATCCGTAAGTCAGAAGCAGAAGGGGCTAAAGCATTCGGTCTCACCATGCCGCTTGTCACAAAAGCAGACGGCACGAAGTTTGGGAAAACAGAAGGCGGTGCCATCTGGTTAGATAAAGAAAAAACATCACCATATGAATTCTACCAATTCTGGATTAACACAGATGACCGTGATGTCGTGAAATACTTAAAATACTTTACGTTCTTATCAAAAGAAGAGATCGCATCGTACGAAGAAAAAGTGCAAACAGCCCCTGAAAAACGTGAAGCACAGCGCCGTTTGGCAGAAGAAGTCACAACACTTGTGCATGGCCGTGAATCACTAGAACAGGCTGTCAACATCTCAAATGCGCTATTTAAAGGCGAGATCAAATCTCTTACAGCAGAAGAAGTGAAAGTAGGCTTTAAAGATGTGCCATCAATGGAGAAAGACAGTGGAGAAGAATTAACACTTGTTGATGTTCTTGTCGAATCAAAACTGTCTCCATCAAAACGTCAAGCACGTGAAGATATCACAAACGGTGCCGTCTACATCAACGGAGAGAGACAAACCGACAAAGACTATGTCCTTTCAGCTGAAGACCGAATTGAAAACCAATTTACCGTCTTAAGAAGAGGGAAAAAGAAATACTTCCTTGTAACGTATAAATAAATCCTTATGAAACAGTAAGTATCATGAAAAGCACCTCAAATGTTCATATACATTGAGGTGCTTTTCTTTTTTATTCAGAAGTAGGAATTAAGCTTTTACAGAGCGGTTTTCTCTCATTTGTCTGTTTCTTATTCAAGAAGTGAATCTTCGTTTGTATAAGCATGTTCTACCTTACAAATTCGGGTTGTATAGGATTCATACCAATCTTTTTTTCCTTTTTTTTGAACACGCTGATGTGCTGTATGTGCTTTCCATTCTTTAATTGCTGCTAATGAATCCCAATACGATACAGTGATCCCAACACCATGCTCATCTCGTACACTCTCAATTCCAAGAAACCCGTCTAGGTCTTTCGCTAATTGTTCCATTCTTTGAGCAGCAGCAGCGTATTCTTTCTGCTCAACATTCGTTCGTTTTGATGTGAAAATGACTGCATAGTAAGGTGGTGCAGGTGTTTGGGTAAATAGCATCTAGTAGAACCTCCTTTTGTCTATTCACATTATATATGAAAGATAGAGAGGCCCGTAGTCTTTTTGTTTTAATTTCAAAAAGACCATGGTGCTTTTTCATTAGGTATTGTGCTGTGAAATCATCTGATAAATATTACCTTGTTCACTTTTCTGTCATATTTTTCTTGTTTAAAATAGAGACGTATCAGAAAATTAAGGGGGAATGAACATGATCGTTTTAAAGAAAAGGAGTTTGCAAATTCTGATTGCGCTTGCATTAGTGGTTGGATCAATGGCCTTCATCCAGCCGAAAGAAGCCAAAGCGGCTGCGCATAATCCGGTTGTAATGGTACACGGCATGGGCGGTGCGTCTTATAACTTTGCTTCGATCAAACGATACTTGGTATCACAGGGATGGGATCAAAACCAGCTTTTTGCAATCGATTTCATAGACAAAACAGGTAATAACCTGAACAATGGCCCGCGTCTCTCGAGATTCGTCAAAGATGTACTAGCCAAAACGGGCGCCAAAAAAGTAGATATTGTGGCTCATAGTATGGGTGGTGCGAACACGTTATACTATATTAAAAACCTAGACGGCGGAGATAAAATTGAAAACGTCGTCACACTTGGTGGAGCGAACGGGCTCGTTTCACTCAGAGCATTACCAGGCACCGATCCAAACCAAAAAATTCTTTACACATCTGTCTATAGCTCAGCCGATCTCATTGTCGTCAACAGCCTCTCACGCTTGATTGGCGCAAGAAACGTCCTCATCCACGGCGTTGGACATATCGGTCTATTAACCTCAAGCCAAGTCAAAGGCTATGTGAAAGAAGGATTGAATGGCGGAGGACAGAATACGAATTGAATCATGAAAAAAGACAGCGATTTGTGCTGTCTTTTTTATGTTATCTATGAAAAAAAGATTATTTTTTATATTTAATTAATTTAGAAAGAGATTAATGACCTATTCCAGAAAACCGTTATCATTATAATAGTAGGTATTTTAAATAGTGATTAATAACCAGCTGCTTTAAGAGAAAAGATGTGCGAAAACCTCTATAATTGCTTTTTGGTTTAATTGTAGTTTAAGCATATAAATATAAAGTTAACACAATGTAGAATACAACTTTTATCTCAATAATTAATTGGAAAAGGATGTTATAGTGTGTAGATGTTAGGGGGGAAGCTAACGTGATTTTTATGTGCTTCTTTATTAATTGAAGAAGTTCTTTCTTAATTTTACACGAGAAAGTTAAAATACTGTATTTCAAGGGGGATATAATGAGAAACAGAGTATTCTTTAAAAAAACAATTTTTATTATGATAGCATTATTTCTGGGTTTTTCCGTTATTGCATCACCAATTGCAACTGCCAAAACAAACTCAAATGAAAAAAATGTGAATTTACTAGCTAAAGATTTAGAGTTTTTAATGGAGAGAGCTAGTATATATGACCAAAATAATCAATTGATTGGTTTTGATTTTGAGAAATTAAGAGATAGATTTGGAGATAAGAAAGAATTTAAGATTTTAGAAAATGAAATAAAAAAAAGCGGAATTAAGATAGAAAAATCATCAGTTTTAAAGACTCAGGCTGCTAAAGGAACTTGGGGCGATTGTATGATTGATTCATTAAAAGATCATTTTGGTGTGGCAATGATAGAAGTGGCCTTAACTGGTGGCCTTTGGAGCTATCTAGAAAAGAAGGCTTATAAAGAAGCTGCTAAGCTTTTGCTGAAGATTGGAATTGGGGGGAATGTTATCGGTTTAGTAGCTTTCCTTACTTGGTATTCAGCTAAATGCATGGAGGGAAGAGGACCATGGGCATAATAAGTTGATAATCCATCGTCTTAACATAATAGGAGGAAAAAAATGACACAAAAACTAAAGTTATATTTCTTAGGATACTTTTTTTATTTCCCATTATCATTTTACATCATTTATTTCATATGGATGTTTATGGTTAAATCAGCTAAACTATTTGATGTTATTTCTAACAGTACATCAATCATTGGAATTTATTATATAATTGCCAGTGTGTTTTTTGTTATTTTACTTCAAACCAAATTTAAAGATGTTAGATAAAATGAAAATAAAAAGAAGCTAGTAAGGCTGTATATGTCTTCTAGTTTCTTTTTTCAATTTAATAAAAGTATGTACAAATCAACCACCATTCCTTACACTACATTTAATGAACGAGATTCTTTGGAGGTGGGGATTTGTGCAACATCATCAAAAGGCTTTGATTATGGTCGATGTACAGAAAGCATTCGAGCACGAAAAATGGGGAGAACGGAATAACGTAGATGCAGAGAAGAATATCAATCGTCTATTGACGTTTTGGAGAGAAAAAGGCTGGACAGTCATTCATATTCAGCATACATCGGATCAGCCGCACTCCTTATTTCATCCAGCAAATGAAGGGCACTCCTTCAAAGAGGTCACCAAACCGCTAGATGAAGAAACGGTCATACAAAAGAAAGTCAACAGCAGCTTTATAGGTACAAACTTAGAGGAACAACTAAGATCAAACGAGATCGACACTGTTGTGATCGCTGGACTCACAACACCGCACTGCGTATCTACCACAACAAGAATGAGTGGAAACCTAGGCTTTGATACATACCTCATTTCGGATGCGACAGCCGCCTTTGGACTCGCAGATCAAACCGGTACATATTATGACGCAGAAACGATCCATCGCCTCTCACTTGCAACACTGCATGATGAATTTGCGACTGTCCTGACAACAGAGCAGCTCATCACAAATTGGGCAAGCAAAAGCTCCTAGAATCATCTCTAGGAGCTTTTTGCTTGTTCATCCAGCGGCTGTTTTCGTTGTTCAATACTTGAGTATATGAGATCTATTCCAATAAATAAGAAGCTGACAAAGAAAGATAAAATGAGTGTGCCGTGCTCCAAAATGGAGACATTGACTATGTTCATATTAAGGACAAACTTAATTGAGAAATGCACAACGATCCATGAGAGTAGAAATTCAAAGATAAACGTGAACCATTGAGGAAATCTTAGCAAAGAGGAAATTCCTTTACCAATGAATACTAAAAAGATCGACCAAAAAAGAACAATCCCACTGACGAATAGACAGAAGGTCAATAATGAAAGAAATGATGCATAGGTAATATATTCTCCAAAAAGAAAATTCACTCCTAATGAAACAACATAAAGTACAGAACTTGGAATGATGATGACAAAACTAATCGCAAAAAAGATGAGTAAAATGAGGAGAATTTCAGCGATAGCTCCAGGCGCTTCATCGACAACTTTTGTCTTTCTCAAAATCGCATAGATAATAATTGAAAAGAGCATAAGTGCTAACATAAATGAAATAATCGACAAATTGCTTTCCTCCTTAACGTTCTTTACATTATTGTTTTAAGTTGTGAGTTATCCAGTAAATGTAATTGTAAGAGGAAAACGAAAAAGAGTAAAGAGTAATCGGTGTTCTAATTTTCTTGTGTGTAAATTTGTAGCTAGAGAGTATCGTACAAAAGACCAAATAAAAAACCCTAGAAATCCTTGAACAATCAAGGTCTCTAGGGTTTGTTTGATCACTCTCTGAGAGAGTCATGAAATTAACGAGAGTAGAACTCAACGATTAGTTGTTCGCTGATTTCAGGCGCTAATTCAGAACGCTCTGGAAGACGAGTGAAAGTTCCTTCAAGCTTTTCAGCATCGAAAGTAAGGTATTCAGGTACGAAGTTGTTCACTTCAACTGATTCTTTCACAACTGCAAGGTTTTGAGATTTCTCACGAAGAGCAATCGTTTGACCTGGTTTCACAGAGAAAGATGGGATGTCTACACGGCTTCCATCAACAAGGATGTGACCATGGTTTACTAGCTGACGAGCTTGGCGGCGCGTACGAGCAAGGCCAAGACGGTATACTAGGTTGTCAAGGCGAGTTTCAAGAAGGATCATGAAGTTTTCACCTTGTTTACCAGGAAGTTTAGCAGCTCTGTCAAAAAGAGTACGGAATTGACGTTCGTTGACACCGTACATGTGACGAAGCTTTTGCTTCTCTTGTAATTGTAAACCGTATTCAGATAGTTTTTTGCGTTGTCCTGGACCATGTGGGCCTGGAGCGTAAGGGCGTTTTTCAAGTTCCTTACCTGTTCCGCTTAATGAAATGCCTAAACGGCGGGAAATCTTCCAACTTGGACCTGTATAGCGAGCCATAATGTGACTCCTCCTTATTGTTTTTATTTGTGAAAAATAAAAACCGTCTGTTCTTTGTCTTTTCCGTCATTATGTTTTCATGCATCCTCGCTCCAGCAGCAGGGAGTTACAAGATGCACCTCCATATAGAAGGAACAAAATGATACAAAAAAGCCGAACAAAAAGGCTGCCATATTTCACACAAACTCTATTATATGACGCCAGATAGGAGAAGTCAACCTATTTAAAGAGAAGAATGTCAAACGTGGTCGGCATTCATCCGGGAAGAAAGCAAAACAAAAAAGCAGACACATTGTCTGCTTTTCAAGCATCATGACGCATCAGTAGAGGCTGATAACGCATTTTGGAGAACCTCTGTAAATTGAACTAAGTACGTTTCATCCACTTCATTGAAACGATCTTTCACTGGACTGTCAATATCGAGTACCCCAATGATTTGTCCATTTACTTTAAGTGGGATCACAATTTCAGATTGCGATGCTGCATCACATGCAATATGACCAGGGAATGCATGGACATCAGCGATACGCTGTACATCACCTGTCGCAAATGCTGTACCGCAAACCCCTTTTCCAGAAGGAATGCGTACACATGCGGGCAGTCCATTGAATGGACCAAGCACAAGTTCTCCGCCTTTTGCTAAATAAAATCCTGCCCAATTGACTTCAGGAAGCGAGTGATAAAGTAGCGCCGCAGCATTGGCTAGGTTGGCAATGAGATCAGGTTCACCATCCGTAATCGCTTCTACTTGCTTGATGAGTAATTGATAGTCTTTCGATGGATCGCCAGACTGTTTTTCGACATGAAACATGAAAATCTCCTACTTTCTATCTCAAAAATACATAACTTGCGTTTCGCATGTGGGATTTGTCGAGCAATGATTAAAGGAACTTCCGCCTTCACCTTGAAGTATGTACACATGAAGAGGGGTGAGCGGATGAAAACATCAACAACCGTGCAAACAAAAGACCGTATTATTGAAGCTGCCATCAGACTTTTTAACCAAAAAGGATTTTCTGGAACCTCTGTCCGTGAGATTGCGAAGGAAGCAAACGTCAACGTTGCCCATATATCTTATTACTTTCAAGGAAAAGGAGGGCTGCTCGAGCAGCTCGTATCCGATTTTTATGAAGGCTATATTCAGATGATTGAATCGCACATCCAGCACATGGAAACCCGTCATGCAAAAGAATGTTTACTTCATGTGGTTTTTGATATTTTATCTTATCAGCATGAAAATCGTCAATTAACCCGTTTCGTTTATCGAGAAGTGACCATTGATTCAACGCTGATCAGGGAAATCATGTCCACCTATTTAACAAAGGAAAAATACTTGTTTCAGCTCATCATTGAAAAAGGAAAAAGCACCCATGTGATTTGTAAGCAGCTGTCACTCTCATCATTTATGATCCAGCTAAAATCACTTCTGATGATGCCTTATTTGCAGCCGCAATATTTAACAGAGGTGCTTTATATCAACCCAAACGAGCCTTACTTTTATCAAACGTACTATAAGGAACTGAGCCGGTCGCTTCATCATCTGTTAGAACCAAATGAACCCGCACTTGATCCTCACCTGAAACTCATGATGTCTTCAAATTGATCATACGCATACCCGAGATCTTCCGCTTGGTGGGCATCAGACCCGAATATGAGCGGAATTTTTTTCTGTTTTGCAAGATCAATCATCCATTGATCTAAATAGATACTTCTGGCATATGTTTTACGAAGACCTGATGTATTAAAATCTAAGGACATGCCTTTTTTTGCCGTTTCTTCAAGACAAAGGGTGACCCTTTGACATAGTTCTGGCGACATTTCGTATGGAAAAAGTTGTTTGAATTTCTGGACAAGGGTGATATGACCGATTCTCTTTGGCTTATATGGACCTAAAGATGATAGAATAGAAGAATGAATTTGTTCATAGTAGCTTTGATAGACGTGTTCGGTGCTGCCATAGATGCTGATCAGCTGCTTGAAGGCGTGCTCATCAAAATCAAGACAAATATAATCATTGCCAGCAGGAAGAAAGTGAACAGATAAAATGCTATCGTCTAGTTCAGGGCCGTAGCAGTCTAAAAAGGCACTTGTTTCCTCTTCATACTCTTTGATATAGTCGACCTCAAGCCCAGTTTTTACTATTAACTGTCCTTTATATTCCTGTTTCAGCTGATCCAGCTTCGTCAAATAGGCTTCAAGGTCTTGAAGCTTCATGGCGCTATCCTGCTCAGGCGTTGGATCTCGAAACGAAGGAGGCAGCGGGGCATGCTCGGTAAAGGTGATGGAATCAAATCCCTTTTTCATTGCTTTTTCAATATAAGAATGAAAAGGATCAAGCGTACCGTGCGGGCAAAATGGCGTATGTAAATGTGCATCTTGTTTCAACATGTCGTCACCTCTTGTCGATATTTTGAAAAACGTCATGTTTATCAGCGAAAATAATGAAAAATCATGACCAAAAATGCTGGTTACATGGTATCATAATAACAATGAAAACGACAGCTTCCGCATACATAAAAACAGGTTACATCAATACATGTGGCCAAATGATAGAAAGCCTGAATGACTTTCTTGAAAAAACATACATAAAACGGTGAATGGATCGTATTGGCAAAAATACAATCCTGCTTATAAAAAACAAATGCAAAGCGGACACGAAAGGGTTCTCAGGTCTACTCGGGACACTACCCTGACATCACTTAGATCACAACAAGGGGGCTCATTATGGAGTTTATCATCGGTTTAATTGTCATTTTGCTTGCTTTGTTTTCAGTCGGTTATTTCCTCAGAAAAAATATATATAAAGAGATTGACCGGTTGGAAGCATGGAAAATTGAAATTTTAAACAGATCAATTGTAGAAGAAATTTCAAAAATCAAACATTTAAAAATGACCGGAGAAACAGAGCAGTTTTTTGAAAGATGGCGTGCAGAGTGGGACGATATCGTCACAGCCCATCTTCCAAAGGTAGAGGAGCTATTATATGATGCAGAGGAGTATTCTGATAAATATCGATTCTCCAAAGCGAAGCAAGTTCTTGCACATATAGGAGATCTGCTCACCGCTGCTGATTCAAACATCGAAGACATTTTAAAAGAGATTGCAGACCTTGTCACAAGTGAAGAGCAAAACCGAAAAGACATCGAGAAGGTCAAAGAGCAATATCAAACGGTACGAAAAAATCTACTTGCTTACAGCCATTTATATGGCACCCTTTATGACAAAATGGAGCAGGACTTGGACGAGGCCTGGGAAGGGATCAAGCAGTATGAAGAAGAGACAGAAAACGGAAACTACATGACAGCAAGGAAAATTTTGCTTGAGCAAGACCGCAGACTCGATCAGCTGCAATTATATATCAATGATGTACCGAAGCTCATCGCAGACTGTAAACAAACTGTGCCAGGTCAGCTGACGAAGCTGAAAGACGGTTATAAAGAAATGACAGACAAAGGCTACAAGCTAGAGCACATCCAGATCACAAAAGAGCTGGAGAACTTGAATAAACAGCTGACCCGTGCGGAGAAGCTGCTGATTGATGAACTCAACTTAGATGAAGCATCAAGCATTCTGCAAATGATTGATGATGCGATTCAGACGCTGTATGATCAGCTAGAAGCAGAAGTAGAAGCAGGTCAGGAAATCAAGAGCAAAATGCCTGAGCTGACAGAAGCATTTGAAAAACTTGAACAAGACCACACGCAGACAAAGGCAGAAACGGCTCTTGTGAAAGAAAGCTACAAGCTGACAGCAGGAGAGCTGGATCAGCAGAAAGCATTCGAAAAACGATTAGAAGAAATTGAAAAGCTCATGAAGCAAATACGAGAGAAACTTGATCGTGACCATGTCGCATACACATTATTAATGGATGAAATCAATCAGCTTGAGACCTTTATCGAGGATGCCAAAACGCTTCATGAAGCGTTTAAAGATCACCTTCAATCGTTACGAAAAGAAGAATTACAGGCAAGAGAAACATTGGCTGAACTTAAAACCATGCTGACAGATACAGTGCGCCAGCTGCACAAAAGCAACATTCCAGGTGTACCTGCTGACATCAAAGACCGTGCTGAAAAAGCGCAGGAGATGATTCAGCAAGTGCAGGAGCAGCTAGAGAATTTGCCGCTGAATATGCCAGCAGTGAACCAGCAATTAAAAGAAGCCTCTGAAACAGTCAGACATGTGGTTGATGAAACACATGACATGCTTCGTAAAGTGGATCAAATTGAACGGATTATACAATACGGCAACCGGTTTAGAAGTCAAAACCACATTCTTTCAGAGCAATTAAAAGAGGCAGAACGAAGATTTTATGCCTATGATTATAACGATTCATTTGAAGTGGCAGCAGCAGCTGTCGAAAAAGCATCACCTGGAGCCGTCCAGAAGCTTTTAACTCAGCAAGAAAAAGAATATCAGCATCAATAAAAAAGCTGAAGTCCATTTTAGGACTTCAGCTTTTTCCATGTTATGAAACTTGTTTTTGGCGTTCTTCTGAAGCAGAAGAAGTGAAAAGAGAGATGACAAATCCAATCACGACTCCGAGTATGGCAGGCATAATCCAGCCTATGCCAAGGTCATATAGCGGCAAGATCGTTTGAAAGAGATCTTTCACAGGACCAATCGGCAGTTTCGCCGCTGCTAAGCCGTCAAACAAACTGACGCAGCCAGTTAAAATCAAAGTAAGGACATACACAGGTCTTCTATGACCAAGCCATTTGTCAGCAAGTGATAAGACGATAATCACAATCGCTAACGGGTAAATCGCAGTTAACACAGGTACTGAAAAAGCGATAATATGAGCAAGTCCAAAATTTGAAATGATAAAACTGAATAATGTGACGAGTGTAACGACCATTTTATAAGAAAGTTTAGGTAATAAATTTGAGAAATACTCTCCGCACGATGTCACGAGACCGATACTTGTAGTTAAACAGGCAACCGTAATCGCCGCGCCTAACACAATATTACCTAAACTGCCAAAAAGAAATTGCGAGGACTGAGCCAAGATTTTACTACCATCTCCAACAAAACCAATGGCGTGTGTACTTGAAGCACCTAAATAAGCAAGTGATAGATAAACAAATGTTAATCCGCAAGCTGCAATGAGACCTGCTTTGATACAAGCAGAAGTGAGTGCCTTTTTACTTGTTATACCACGTCCTTTAATGGCGTTGATGACAACAACCCCAAACACAATAGATGCAAGAGCATCCATGGTTTTATAGCCTTCTAAAAACCCTTTGAAAAATGATCCATTGCTATAGGACACATCAGGTGTGCCAATGACGCCCATCGGTGTCAAAATGGCTTTGACGATAATAATCAAAATGATCGTAAATTTAATCGGTGTTAACACTTTCCCTACACGATCCACAATTTTCGTTGGATTTAGCGCAAGATAATACGTAATACCAAAAAAGGCCAGTGTAAATAAAAAAAGTGAGAGCCAAGCTGGTACACCAGCTAAAAAGGGTAGTGCACCAATTTCATATGAAACCGTTCCTGTACGAGGAATAGCGAAAAGTGGCCCGATAGATAAATATAAAATGACGGTAAACGCTGTACCAAAAGCTGGGTGAGCTTTATCAGCTAATCCTTTTGCATCTCGACCTGTCAAAGCGATTGCAATAATCCCTAGAAGAGGTAAACCGACACCTGTTAATAAAAATCCGCCCATTGCTTTCCACACATTTTGCCCAGCATATTGCCCAAGCTCTGGTGGATAAATCATATTACCGGCGCCGAAGAATAGAGCAAACAGCATAAAACCTATGATAACCGTATCTTTCGTCGACAAAGTTGCCTTCATTGCATTTAAAGCCTCCATTATTATGTTGAAATATTCTGTTAATTAGTTGCTAGGTAACCGTTCATCATTAACAATCACTAATTATAAAGGATGTACGCCTGATGTCAACATGTGTTTTCGTACAAAAGTCATGAATTTTTCTATTTTAGTATATGAAGAACAATAAAAAAACATCCCCTTCTTCTTTGGAAGGGGATGTTTTGATTTGCGATGATTATGAGGCAAGTTGCTTTGGTGGGCTGGTAAACATGGAAATAAGTACACCAATCACAGCACCGATAATAGCTGGTATGATCCAGCCAATGCCTAAATCGTAAAACGGAACAATTGATTTCAAGATGCCAGGCAATCCGCCTAGATTCACTTCGGCAGCTAATAATCCATCAATAATGGCAAAGAAACCAGTAAAGATGAGAGAAGTAATATAAATGATTCTTCTGCCGTTAATCCAGCGGTCAAGGAACGATAATAAAATAATGACAATGGCCAGTGGATAGATCGCTACGAGTACAGGCACCGACAGAGAAATGATTTGTGCCAGTCCGAGGTTTGCAACCAGTGTACTAAATAAAGAGACGATCAGAACGACTGTGCGATAAGACAGGCTAGGGAAGAGCTTTGAAAAATATTCTCCACAAGATGAAATAAGTCCAACACTAGTCGTTAAACAAGCGAATAAAATGGCTGCGCCAAGAACAATGTTACCAGCAGAACCGAATAAAAAGTTGGCAGAAAGTGAAAGTAGTTTTCCTCCTTCATTTGCTCCAACCATTCCCGTGGCATCGGGGCTTGAAGCGCCCACATAAGCAAGTGAAATGTACACGAGTGCCAGTCCAACAGCTGCTACGAGTCCTGCCTTAATACAAGCTGCTGCAAGAGATTTTCGCTCTGTGATGCCTCTGTCCTTAACAGCTGTCACCACGACGATTCCAAAGACGATAGAAGCAAGTGCATCCATTGTTTTATAGCCTTCTAAAAATCCAGTGAAAAGCGGATTTGCCTCATATGTTTTATCTGGAGCACCGATCATTCCCATTGGCGTAGCAATGGCTTTAATGACAATAATAGCAATAACAGTTAATAAGATCGGTGTCAAAATTTTACCAATACGATCAACCAGCTTTGAAGGATTTAACGCAAGCAAGTATGAAATAGTGAAAAACACTACGGTAAAGATGAATAGTGGTACCCATGAAGTGGCTTGGGCACCTGAGAGAAATGGAGCTAATCCTATCTCATACGAAACCGTACCAGTTCGCGGAATGGCGAAAAATGGTCCAATGGATAAATACAGAATCACGGTGAAGATAGTCCCGAATTTAGGGTGTGCTTTATCGGCAAGGCCTTTGGCTCCGGTACCTGTAAGGGCGACAGCAATAACCCCTAATAGTGGAAGACCTACGCCTGTAAGTAGGAATCCGCCGATGGCAAGCCATACGTTTTCACCAGCATATTGTCCAAGAACAGGCGGGAAAATCATATTTCCTGCGCCAAAGAATAATGCAAAAAGCATTAGTCCAATAGCCAATGTTTCTTTTATACTTAAACTATTTTTCAAAATAGTCCCTCCTCAATCAGTGTATTGTGTCAAATTTAAATATTCTGACAATTTAGGTGTTTATATGACAATTGCACTATGGATGATATAGTGAAAATGAAAAGTTGTCAACTGCCATTTTCAGAAAATTCTCTGTCTGACTTCATTATGGTAACATATAAATGCATTTATTTTTTAAGTTTTTTTGTAAGGAGTTTAAGATATGATTTATCTTGATAATAGTGCCACAACAAAGCCTTATCCAGAGGTTTTAAAAGTACATCAGCAAGTGAGTGAGCGTTTTTTTGGGAATCCGTCTTCGCTGCATCAACTTGGAATTGATGCGAGCCGTCTATTAAGTGAAACGCGAAAACAAATCCTTCACTATACAGGCTTTACACAATATGAGATTATTTTTACTTCAGGTGCAACAGAAGCAAATAACATTGCCATCAAAGGGGCTGCTCTTGCCAAGATGAACCGAGGCAGACATATTGTCACAACAGCGATTGAGCATCCATCTGTCATCGAATCGTTTGAACAGCTGAAAACATTATTTGGCTTTGATATTTCCTATATTCAAGTAAATGAGCATGGCCGTGCAGATATGACGCATTTAAAAGAAGTGCTTCGCCCTGATACAGTGCTTGTCAGTCTCATGCATGTAAACAATGAAACAGGCGTGATTCAGCCGATAGAGGAAGCTGCAAGCATCATTCGGACGTATGCCAAAGAGGCGATTTTTCATGTCGACGGCGTACAAGGAATTGGCAAGGTTCCGCTGCCTAAAGAGATGGATATTGATCTTTTAACGATGTCAGGCCACAAGATTCACGGCCTGAAGGGAACAGGTGCCCTCTTTTTAAAGAAAGAGATCGTGCTTGCCCCTTTTATCACAGGAGGAGAGCAAGAACTTGGCCTTCGCTCAGGGACTGAGAACCCTGCTGGAGCTGTCAGCTTAGCAAAAGCCATCAAGCAATCATTTGAACATTTAAACAAGCATCATGATGAGATGATCGCTTTAAAAACAGAGCTAGAGCAACAGCTTGGAAAGATAGAAGGCGTCGTCATAAACACACCGCTGACACATAGTGCACCGCACATTGTGAATTTTTCAGTTCCTGGTATTCAAATTGAAGTCCTTCTGCATATGCTCGAAAAAGAAGGCATTTACGTTTCGACAACGTCTGCTTGTTCTGCTAAGAAAAAGGAACCAAGCCGTGTCCTGCTGGCGATGGGGAAATCAGAAGAAGCAGCCAAAAGCAGTATGAGAATCAGTTTGACATATGGACAAGGACCAGAGCTAGCGCCGCAAATCATCACATCGATCGCACAAAGTGTGAAAAAATTAAAAGGAATGAGATAACAACATGAAGTATGACCATATTTTAGTCCGTTTTGGTGAGATTTCAACAAAAGGGAAAAATAGAAAGAAATTTATCGAAAAACTAAGACAGCATATCCGGTTTGTATTAAAAGACTTTGAAGCATTAAAGTATGCATCTGACAGAGACCGCATTACGATCATGCTAAACGGAGAAGACCCTGAACCGATTTCAGAACAGCTTAAAGGTGTATTTGGCATTCAAAGCTTTAGCCTGGCTGTGAAATGTGAGACAAATCTTGATGCCATCAAAGAAGCGGCACTCTCAGCGGTTCAGGAAGTGTATGAACAAGGAAATACATTTAAGGTCTCAACGAAACGCTCTTATAAACAATTTGAGCTTGATTCAAATGAAATGAACCGAGAAATTGGTGGACATGTTCTAAGGAATACAGACAACTTAACCGTTAATGTGAAACAGCCAGATGTTCACTTGCGAATTGAAATAAGAGAACACGCGTCGTACATTACATTTAAAGATGTAAAAGGTGCAGGCGGACTACCAGTTGGTTCAAGCGGAAGAGCGATGCTGATGCTCTCTGGCGGCTTTGACAGCCCAGTGGCCGGCTATCAGGCAATGAAACGAGGCATTCAAATTGAAGCTGTTCATTTCTTTAGCCCACCTTATACAAGTGAACGTGCCAAGCAAAAGGTCATTGATCTAGCGGAATGCTTAGCTGCTTATGGAGGCGAAGTCAAGCTTCACATCGTTCCTTTTACGAAAATCCAAGAGCTCATTCACAAACAAGTACCAGAAAACTATACGATGACTTCAACGAGAAGAATGATGCTCAAAATTGCAGATAAAATAAGAGCCAAGCGTGATGCGCTTGCCATTATTACAGGTGAAAGCCTTGGTCAAGTGGCAAGTCAGACACTTGAAAGCATGTATGCCATTAATCATGTCACAAACACACCGATCATTCGCCCGCTGATTGCCGTGGATAAGAATGACATTATCGAAGAAGCGAGACGAATTGGCACATATGAGACAAGCATTCAGCCATTTGAGGATTGCTGCACGATCTTTACGCCGCCATCTCCAAAAACAAAACCAAAACTTGAAAAAGTAGAACGCTACGAAAGCTTTGCTGAATTCGAGCCAATGCTTGATGAGGCAGTGGAGCAGATCGAAACAATCGTTGTCACAAATGAAAAGAAAGCAGCTGACAAATTCGCTGATTTATTCTAAATAAAAAATTTCATAATAATTACCATAAAATCAATCGCATGAAGTCATGTGTTTCTACACATTCTATATTCACAAGGAGGTGAGAACACATGGCTCAACAAAACAGACAAAGCAGTTCTAATCAATTAGTCGTTCCAGGCGCTGCACAAGCGATCGACCAAATGAAGTACGAAATCGCTTCAGAATTTGGCGTAAACCTTGGACCAGAAACAACAGCTCGCGCTAACGGATCAGTTGGTGGAGAAATCACTAAGCGTCTTGTATCTTACGCTCAACAACATATGGGTGGCGGATCTTTCTAAGACACACAATTAAAAAGCTATGGCTTATGAGCGGGTTCATTCCCGCTCTTTTTTTGTACATAAATTGTTAGAATATTTTTAAAAAAGAAGACGAAATGAAAAAATTATGGCATAATACTAGGAGTAGGTCCTAATTCAAGCATTTTTCAGTTATGAGTGTTAGAATAGGTAAATTGAAACATGATTCGTTTCATAGAAAGAGGCTAAAAGGAGCTGTACCATGAAAAGAGAAGACTTAATTGCACCAGAACAATATAACTTAGTCAGTGAGATTGAAGCGTTCAGTCATGACCAGGAGAAAATCGCCCTGCACTGGCAGGACGGGAATGGCCATGAAGCGCATGTGACATATGCAGCATTAGTAGAAGAGGCGAATAAAATTGGTCATGTTCTATTAAATGCAGGCTTTAAAAAAGGCGATAAAATCATTGTGATGGTGCCTCGTATGCTAGAGGCATACAGCATTTATTTAGCCATTTTAAAAACAGGAATGGTTGTAATTCCTTGTTCAGAAATGCTTCGCGCTAAAGACATAGATTACCGAATTGAACATGCAGAAGCAAAAGGAGCGATTGTTTACGCATCATTCATTCAATCGTTTGAAGGAACCAACCAGCCAAAAGATTTCAAAACATTCTCGATTGGTGAGAATGATCATGGCTGGACAAACATTGTTGCGCAAAAGGAAGAGCAGTCAAGCGAGTTGAAATTGGCAGACACAACACGTACGGACATGGCATTTCTCTCTTATACATCAGGCACAACAGGTAATCCCAAAGGGGTTGTTCATACACACGGCTGGGCGTATGCACATTTACGTACAGCGGCCAAAGCATGGCTCTCCATTAATGAAGGGGATAAAGTATGGGCAACAGCAGGACCAGGCTGGCAAAAATGGGTGTGGAGTCCTCTCTTATCTGTTTTAGGAAGTGGAGCAGAAGGTTTTGTTTATGGAGGAAAGTTTAATCCGGATACGTACTTAGAGCTGCTTCAAAAAAATGAAATCAATGTTTTATGTTGTACACCAACGGAATATCGGTTTATGGCAAAAGTAGATGACCTTAGTCAGTACGAGCTGCCGAAATTGCATAGTGCTGTTTCTGCGGGAGAGCCGCTTAACCGTGAAGTCATCGATACGTTCAAAAAACATTTCAATATCGAAGTGCGAGATGGTTACGGGCAAACAGAAAGCACGCTGCTAGTCGGGGTGCTGAAAGGAATGGACATCAAGCCAGGCAGCATGGGCAAACCAACACCTGGCAATGAAGTAGAGATCATTGATGAGAATGGCCAAATCTGTGCTCCAGGAGAAATAGGTGACATTGCCGTTCATCTTGAAACGCCGGCTTTATTCAAGGAATACTACAAAGATGCAGAGCGTACAAAGGCGCAGCGCCGAGGGGATTACTTTATTACCGGTGACCGTGCGAAAAAAGATGAAGACGGGTATTTTTGGTTTGAAAGCCGCAGGGATGACATCATTGTCAGCTCAGGTTATACAATTGGTCCATTTGAAGTTGAAGATGCACTGATTAAACACCCAGCAGTGAAAGAATGTGCGGTCGTGGCAAGTCCAGATGAAATCAGAGGATCAATCGTGAAAGCATACGTCGTCCTGCGTGATGCATCTACACAAAGCGATGAGCTGATTAAAGAACTGCAAACACACGTGAAAAATACAACAGCACCGTACAAATATCCAAGAGAAATCGAATTCATTGACGAGCTACCAAAAACTCCGTCAGCGAAAATTCGACGTGTCGAGCTGAGAGAAAGAGAGCTTGCACGAAAATCATCATAACAGTAGAAACAATAAGCGTCTGGATGGAAAATCATCCAGCGCTTTTTTTATTGGACAAATCAAATATGTAAAATTCGTTCATGATGTTTTATGTTAAAATGTGTAAGGATGACTTGAAAAGGAGAATGTTCTGAAAATGTCGATTGCGATAATTCATGGGATTGTGCTTGCTTTTGGTCTTATTTTACCTTTGGGCGCACAAAATGTATTTGTATTTCAGCAAGGAGCCCTTCAGCCTCGATTATATCGCGTACTGCCTGTGGTCATTACAGCTGCTCTCTGCGACACACTTTTAATTACTTTAGCTGTCATTGGGGTTTCGGTTGTTGTACTCACCATTCCTATCTTGCAAATGGGTCTTTTTATCATTGGATTTTTCTTTTTACTTTATATGGGGTGGTCAGTTTGGAACACGAGCTCTGCATCAGGTAATCAAGAAAAGATGGACCTGATGCCCGTGAGAAAACAAATCATATTTGCCTGTTCCGTTTCACTTTTAAATCCTCACGCGATTCTCGATACAATAGGAGTGATAGGAACGAACTCTCTTCAATATCATGGGGCGGAAAAATTGGCATTTACCGCAGCCTGTATCATTGTCTCGTGGTTATGGTTTATGGGTCTTGCCCTTCTCGGGAAAATGTTAGGAAAGCTAGATACAAACGGCAAGTGGATGAACCGGATCAATAAAGCCTCTGCGGTCATGATCTGGCTGGTTGCATTATATATCGCCTATCAGCTTATTGGATAAAGGATACATAGAGCAAAAGAGACGTGATGTTGAACATGTCATTTGAAGAAGCGTTGGATGGAAAACATCCGGCGTTTTTTTGTTGTCTACTGTCTCGGGGCAAGCATCAGTTACATCCTGTTCATTTTCATCAGACATGCTGATGGTTCAATTACCTGTAGGAAATGATCAAAATAGGATCTATGCTACATTATAAAAATGTAATTTAGAGGTTTTAAATGGCTCATAAAGAACAGCGTAAAGGGGCAGTGCTTGCTGTCTTTGATACATTGACGTTTGGTGTACCAGTTTTGCTGTGAAATTTATATAAGAATACGAATAAAACATAGTAGGTTTCATCACGTATCTTTTAGCATCTCTTTACTAATGTGTTCAAAAATCATTTGCATGAGCGATACGCTCATGCTTTTTTCATTCGATCATTTTTTGAAGATGGTTTGATTTAATAGACGGAGGGCTTGTACGATATCATCCATTTGATTTCGGTCAGAGGAAGAAAGGCTGTCCATGAGCATGGATTCAATTTGTTGAAATGCTTTGTCCATACACGCACGGCCTTTTTTAGACAGCATAATGACATGTTTTCGCTTGTCATCTTTATCTTCTTGTCTATCAATGAATTGTTTTTCGTGAAGCTTTTTCAATTCTCTGCTGACATTCGGAAGAGACATGTGCTGACAATCGGCGATTTCGCTAGGTGTTAGCGGCTCACTGACGGCTAACTGCTCCAGAATCAAATATTGTAGAGTGGTTAGATCAGAGGGTTTGATCTTGCTCATCATAGCATGTTTCAGCTCAGAAAAAGTAGAAGCAAATGTGACAAACTCTTTGAAAAAATGTGGGTTTTTCATCCTGTTTCACCTCCTACGTACCATACCAAATTTATTATCAAAAAACAATTATCATTTGACAACTAAAAAAGAGGGGTGTATGCTTTTGGTTATCAAATGATAACTAAAGGAGCCAAGCCATGAATGTACTCATTATTTATACCCACCCCCATCACAATAGTTTAAATGGTGCTTTTTTTAAAGAAATCCTAAAGGGCAGTGAAGAAAATCCAAACGTTCAAGAAGTGAGAATCATCGATTTATACCAAGACAAATTTGATCCTGTACTTATTTTTAATGAAGAGAAAAAAAGACGTGATATGCATAAGGACCCTGAGATTCAAGAATATCAAGAGAAAATCAAATGGGCAGACAACATCGTGTTTGTTTATCCGATTTGGTGGGGGCGGCCGCCAGCCATGCTACTTGGTTTTATTGATCGAATGTTTGCAGCGAATTTTGCTTACCGTCAAACAGGCGGGCTGCTTCCAGAAGGCTTGTTAAAAGGAAAGAGGGCTGTATGTGTATCGACAATGCAAGGACCGACCCACTATCCTTTCTTCTTTTTGCAAAATGCCCACAAGGTGTTAATGAAACGAGCTCTTTTGCAATATGTCGGGATTAAACCGGTGAAGTTCTTTGAATTTGGCATGATGGAAAGTCCAAAAGGGAAGCATGACGTGAAATTAAAACGGATATACAACTATTTTCGGAATATCAGCTCATAAAACCACATTCCTTGAGTCACTTTTCTTCTAATTTGAACCTGTTATGTCTTAAAATGACAGAGAGAGTGAGTGACTCATTCTCTTTATTTGAAAAGGGGGATATGGATGAAGAAAACATTGTTTAAAGATGCGGCTCTTATCACACTTGATCCATCTTTAGGTTTTCTGGAGAAGGGAGATCTATTAATTGAAGGGGCACATATTGTAGAAGTCGGACCTTCGATTGAAGCAAGCGGTGCTGATGTTGTGGATGCGTCTGACATGGTCATCATGCCAGGGCTTGTGGATACCCATCGTCATGTGTGGCAGTCTGTCATACGGGGAATCGGAACAGATTGGTCTTTGCAAACGTATTTGAGCAAAATTTATTATGGCAACTATGGGGCGATGAGACGTCCATCAGATGATCGAATTGCTAATTATTTAGGCGCATTAGAGGCATTAGATGCAGGAGTAACCACGTTTTTCGACTGGACGATGATCAATTCTATGGATCATACAGAAGAACTCATTGGAGGTTTAAAAGATGCGGGTATTCGAGCGGTCTTTGGTTTTGGTACCTCTGGAGATGCAGCGTATTGGGACAGAGAGAGTACGCTTACGAATATGGAAGACGCAGCCCGCGTGAAACAAAAACATTTTCAATCTTCGGATCAGCTGTTGACGATGGGACTTGCCATTCGTGGACCTGAATTTTCTTCATGGGAGACGACCGTTTTTGAAATTGAAACAGCGAGATCACTAGATGCATTATGCAGTATGCACATTGGCTTTGGAAATTGGGGAGCAGCGGATCGATCGATTGAGCGGCTTCATCAAGCAGGGCTGCTCGGGCCTGATTTGAATATGGTGCATATCAATGCAATTGATGCAGATCAAATGAAGATGTTAGCTGACAGCGGAAGCTCCATCTCGATTACACCTGAGATTGAAATGATGATGGGACACGGATATCCTGTCACAGGGCTCGCCATTGAAAATGGCGTTCTGCCAACGCTTGGTGTAGATGTGGTGACAGCGACAGGCGGAGATTTATTTACTCAAATGAAATTCGGACTACAGGCGGAGCGGGCGATTCAAAATCAATCTTTATTGATGGAAGGGACGATGCCAGGGCCTGAACTTGGATTGTCTGCACAGCAAATGCTTGAAGCAGCCACAATAAACGGGGCTCGTGCCTTGAAGCTTGATGACAAAATCGGCTCACTCACACCTGGAAAAGAAGCTGATTTTATCTTGATCGATCGGACAAGCATGAATCTTCTTCCGATGACAGATCCAGCTGGGGCAGTTGTGCAAACGGCACACCCTTCAAATGTTGATTCTGTCTATGTGGCTGGAAAAGCAGTGAAACAAAATGGGAAGCTAGTTGGAGTGAACGTAGAAGAGATCAAACAAAAAGCTTATGCGGCAAGAGATCATATTTTATCGCACAAGTTTGAATCAACGCCATCATAAACAAACAATCCCCATAGGCAGCTGCCTATGGGGATGAGATTACAAGGATTCTTTAATGACTTTTTTGTAATACTGGACAGATAGGAATCCGAAGATAGAATATAGCACCGTATAAATCGACATGACGATGAGCATTGGTGTCCACAGTTCACCGCCGAAGAAAAACCAGCCTGACTGTACTGCAAAGTAGCTGTGAAGCAACCCGACAACGAGCGGAATCCCAAAGTTAAATAGCTGTTTGAGCCGAATACCTTTTAATAGATCCTTCTCAGTAAAACCAAGCTTACGCAAGATCGTGTAAGAGCTTTGTTCTTCTTCACTTTCATTCATCTGCTTAAAGTATAAAATACAGCCTGATGTGACAAGGAAGCTGAGACCTAAAAATCCGACTATAAACATCATCAGTCCGATGGTTTGTTTTTGTTGCTGAGTGGTAGCCAATTGAGACATGCTGTTGTCACCTAGTTTTAAAGAGGTAAACACATCATTCGCTTGTTCAAGGTTTTGATCATCTTTTATATTGACTGCGTGATATTGATTATTCTCAATCTGAAGTTTAGGGTCTTTCTGCTGGTCAAGCTGTTCAAAGACACTTTGACTGACGACAGCAACAGGTAGACCACCAAACGTAAAGTTGTAAGAAATGAGGTAATCTTTCTTCATATCAATGACCTTTAAATCAAGGGGTTTCTTAATAAGTAGTTTCACATCACCTGAACTTTGAATCGGCATGAATTTCTTCAATAAATCACTGTAGCCGCTTAAGGTGACTTCGTTGCTTTTCACATGAATATTTGGTGCGTTTTTCTCACTGATCACAGGTAGAGTTAAGACGCCTGGATCATTATTCATATTTTTAATCTCTGAATCCATGATCTTTTTTGCGTCAAACTTCGCTTGAATGACCTTGAACTGCTTTGTTTCATACGCAATATGTTTGTCAGAAAGTGCACGAGTGAAGGTATCGGTATCTTTCTCAGAACCCATGACGAAATGTGATGGGATCTGTTGTTCAGCGGTTTTTTCTGCTGAGTAATAGGAAATGTAGCTTAAAGATAACAACCCGATGGCAAGCGCAGATACCGTTGTAATAATCGTTAAAAGCAGTGCGTTTGATTTTAACCGGAACATAATAGATGACAGAGACAGGACTTCATGAATGGCGAGATAGCCATTTTTTCGTTTGCGTACGATATTGGCAATGAACGAAACAGAGCCTTTATAGAAAAGAAAGGTACCGATAATGACAGAGGCTAGAATATAAATCATCGCTAAAAGTAACGCAAGCATGGACGTATATGTGCCGGTAAAAAGCTGAGAAGAAATATAATAGCCTGAGCTGATGAATGCAATGCCTAGAACCCCAATGATGATTTCAAACACAGAGATTTTTTTCACACGCTGTTCTGTAGAAGACGTGGTTCTAAATAAAGATAAAATCGTCTGTCTATTAATAAACCATCGATTTCTTAACATAATTAATCCATAGATGACGAAAAAGACGATCAGTGTCTGCAAAAGGGCCATGCCTGAAAAATGCAGGTTGGCGATGGCGTTCACGCCGGTTACTTTAAATAGCACCATCAGCATGAGTTTTGAACCGATAAATCCAGCTATGATACCAATAGCCATGGAGACCACATATAGGATAAAGTTTTCTGCATTGAGTAGTTTGGCAATTTTTTGTTTCGTCATGCCAATGAGCTGCAGGAGACCTATTTCTCTCCCTCTTCGTTTAATAAAAATGCTGTTCGCATATAACAGGAAGATTCCAACAATGGCAATGAGTAGTACTGAAGCGGCTTTAATCGACGCACCGCCCTTAATGGACCCCTTTACATCATCAAGTGCTGGTGAGTACTGCAAGGTGACAAAAGAAAAGTAGAGCGCCACACTAAATACAAGTGCAAACACGTATAAATAGTAATTTTTTAAGTTTTTCTTCAGATTGCGGAAGACGAGCTGATTAATGTTCATGCTTCACACCGCCTAAAACACCTTGCGTTTTCATAATATCCTCGAAAAACATCTTTCTCTCTAGAGCGCCTTTATTCAATTGTGTATAGATCTGTCCATCTTTGATAAAAATCACTCGTCTTGAATAACTGGCTGCAACAGGGTCATGCGTCACCATGACAATGGTTGCTTTGCGCTTGTGATTGAATTCTTGCAGCTTGTTCAGTAAGTCAGAAGCAGATTTGGAATCAAGTGCTCCAGTTGGTTCATCAGCAAAAATAAGGCTTGGTTCATGAATAAAGGCACGTACCGCAGATGTCCGTTGCTTTTGTCCACCAGACAGTTCATTTGGATATTTGTCTCTTAGTTCATAAATCCCCATATCCTCTGCAAGCTGTTGAAAGCGTTCAAAAGCTTCTTTTTTAGGCGTTTTGGAGATGGATAATGGCAAGAGGATGTTCTCTTTAACCGTGAGTGTATCAAGTAAGTTGTAATCCTGAAAAACAAAGCCAAGCTGTTTCTTTCTAAATTCAGCGAGCTGCTGATCTTTCATTTGCGTCATATCTGCATCTGCGATCCGAATCGATCCGCTGGACACATGATCAATCGATGACAATACGTTCAAAAGGGTCGTTTTCCCCGAACCTGATGGCCCCATGATGCTGACAAATTCTCCAGCTTCTATCGTCAAATCAATGCCTTTCAGCACCTCTTGTTTATTGAATTTATTTCCATAGCTTTTATATAACTTGCGAGCTTCTAAAATGTTCATCTGTCGAACCCCTTTTTTATTTAATTGATATCTCTAGTATAAAAAGAAGCCGATCAGACTTCCTGCGATTTGGCGAACAAAACAGACGAGCATGTGACATTGTTGTCACATGCTTGTTTCATATGTCAAAGCCTTATGTAGAATTCAGATTGTTATTCAATTATTTTATCTGTTTTTCGCTATGATGTATCAAATTTCTTGTTTTTTTCTGATGAACCTTTACAGAGTATTTGATTTCATGTAAGATATGCATATCAAATATATGCATAGTAAATCTATGTATTAGAGGTGACGATGGATGAAAGTGAGTAAAGAGCTTCTAAAGGGGAGTACTGCTACCCTTATTTTAAGCTTGTTAAATGAAAAGCCGATGTATGGATATGAAATGATTAAGGAATTGGAGTCGAAATCCGAAGGAATTTTTAGCTTTAAAGAGGGGACGATATATCCTATTTTGCACACTTTGGAGGGGAAAGGATTTATTGTGTCTTACTGGGGCGAAGGGAATGGCAATCGAAAAAGGAAGTATTATCGGATTAATGAACAAGGCAAAGCGTTTATGAAGGAAAAGAAAGAAGAATGGACTGTGTTTAAAGATGCAGTAGATGGCGTTTTGAACGGGGAGAAAGTCGTATGGGACTAGAGAAAAAGTTTGAACAATATATCAAAAATGTGTGTAAACGAATCAAAAATAAAGACGTACATGCAAGTATAAAGCTTGAGCTTCGTGATCATTTATACACGCTGAAAGAGGAAGCGGTCAGTGCGGGCATGTCAGAAGAAGAGGCGGTAGATCAAGCGCTCGATCAAATTGGAGATGCAGCCATACTCGGAATGCAGCTTCATGAAACACACAAAACTCAAGTTGACTTTAAAACGATACTTCTTGTATTAGCTACTTGTTTATTTGGGCTGTTTGTAATGTATTATTTTCAGTTTCATTCTCATTTACTTCATTTTCAAGACACGAATATCTTTTATAAAAGTCTCATTTACTATGTATTTGGTCTTGCGTTGATGCTTGGACTGTTTGCTTTTGATTATCGGCGCTTTTTACCCTATTCATGGCATTTATACATAGGAACGATTGGAATGCTGATTCTTACAATGATGATTGGGACAAGAGTGAACGGTATTCTCTTTTTAAGCTTAAATAATGGATCGATCAATCTGACTGAAATTTTTCCATTTCTGATGATTATTTCGTTAGCTGGCATTTATCAATCTTGGAATTGGAAGAATGGTTTCAAGTCCTGGCTAGGGTTAGCGATTGTCACTTTACCCATTATTTTATTACATATAGTCGGATCTCTTTCTGCAACCATCACCTTTATGATCATATGCATAACGATGATGTATGTATCTCATGCAAGAATGAGACAGCTTATTCCGTTTACAGCAGCAGGTATTGTCTATCTCATTGTTCAATTATTTTCTCTGTATCAAGCTGATATGGCCCACTTTTACCAATACTCACTTCATGAATTTAGCTCAAATGGTTTTCAGATAAATCCGTACGCATTGTATGATGTTCACACTGATTGGATGTTGACGTATATCATTTATTCATTCGGATGGTTTGCAGGATTGGCCGTTCTTATGTTGTTTGTGACTTTGATTTATAGAGTAGTTCATACAGCGAAACGAGTTCAATCTGCTTATGGCAAAATATTAATGATTGGTTTGGCAACCACATTTGCAGCAAAATTTATCTTAAGTATTTTCACAAACTTTGGATTATTGCCTATATCAGGAGTTTCCATGCCTTTTATGAGCTATGGGGGATCTCATATTCTTCTAGAAATGATGTCAGTCGGGCTGCTAATGAGTATTTATAGAAGGAAACAGCTAGGAGAAATGTGCCGTGAAGTAGCGTGATATGGCTGTATAAAATCACCCAATCTCTTCAATGCGTCGTTGGATGAAGAGATTGGGTTTCTTGAACTGCATGTTCACATGCTCGCAATATGGACAAAATCATTCTTTTTCGGAAAAATAAAGGTGAATGTTGTCCCTTGATCTAACGTGGAGTTGACCTCGATCGTGATATGAAGAGCGTCAGCTCCCTTTTTTGTTAAATAGAGCCCCATGCCTGTGGAGGCCGCGTCATTGTGATGTCTTGTGGAGGTAAAGCCTTTTTCAAAAATACGGGACACGTCTCTTGGGTCAATTCCTCTGCCTTGATCTGTGATGGTGAGCACCACTTGTTCGTTCATTTGTTTGCTTTCGATGATAATGTCAGATGATTGGCTGTACTTGACGGCGTTTGTCAGCACTTGTCTGATCATAAAGGATAACCATTTTGTATCACTTAATACATCTCGCTCTTCTAATAAAAGGTCAAAGCCAATTCCTTTTTGCATACACCACGATTGGAGCGCTTTGATTTCTTTCGTTAGCATGTTTTGGAGATCCAGTTTTTCAATAAATAAATCATTTTCAATATGTTGGATCCTGCTTTGATGCAGCTGTGCATCAAGGAGTAAATGTATTCTAAGCCATTCATATGTCATATTTGATTTGAGCGGCTGTTCTGTTATGCGGTCAATCATTAAGTGCATCGCCGTGAGCGGCGTTTTCACCTCATGTATCCATGAGAGTAGTTCATCTTTTTCTTCTTCCAGCGCAGTCTTTTGCTTAGCCGTCATCTGGCGGTATCGGTCGATTTGCTCTGACGTTGCCTCCTGTACAATTTGTTCAAAGGGGGAAGAGGGTTTGAGACGTATTTGATGGTCTATATTTTCGTCCCATGCTTTCAGTTGCATGTAATAAGCAGTTTCTTTCCGGTAACGAAAAAAAAGAAAAACAATGAAGAGTAATGTAGACAAAAGCACGATATAAAAAAGAGAAGCGAGTGGAATCGTTGTATCCAAATATGCAACAAAGAGAATGAGAAGCTGCAAACTAAGAAAGAACAAGATCCAGCTTCTTCGTTCTTTTAGAAATGCTTGCAGCATCATTGATCATCCTTTTCTTTTGCAAGATAACCTTGACCCACTTTTGTTTCAATGAAGGTGCCAAGGGAGATTTCGTCTAGTTTTTTTCTAAGGCGGTTGACGTTTACAGTGAGTGTATTGTCACTCACGAATCGTTCATCGTCCCATAAAGCTTGGATGAGAGATTCCCTTTTGACGATATGATTTTTATGCTGAATCAATTCTTTGAGAATAAAAAACTCATTTTTTGTTAATTCAATCTCACCGTTTTCATTTGTCACTGTATTATTTTCGAGATCAAGGGTAGCGCCGCACCAGACTTTTAAGTTGGCTGGTTCCGCATTATAATCATGGACTCGGCGAAGAACAGCACTTACTTTGGCGATGAGAACGTCAAAGTGAAAGGGCTTTTGTACAAAATCATCAGCTCCAAGCTGCATCGACATGACCATATCAGCAGGATGATCACGAGATGAAAGAAAGATGATGGGCACATTAGAATGATGCCGAATCATCCGGCACCAATGAAAGCCATCGTACTTTGGCAGCTGAATATCAATAATGACTAAATCAGGCTGGATGGAAGTGAACTCCTGCATGACCTGTTGAAAATTGTTGATCCCATACACATCATAAGACCAGTTGACTAAACGTTCTTTGATTTCTTGGAAGAGGGTTGTATCATCCTCAATCAGCAAAATTTTAAACAAAACGAGCACCACACTTTTTGAATTACTTGTACATCATTGTAGCGGAAAACAGGCACTCCCGCTAGAAGCAGACAGTAAAAAAGCAAGGGAAGAGATCCCTTGCTTCGGTTTATTTACCTAAAAAGTGCTTTTTAAAGAATGATAATTGATATTCAAGTGTGAGTGGGTCATTAAAGTAAAACTCTTCCGCATTTGCTTCATACACACGATGTTTTTTCACAGCAGGAATGGACTTATAGATTTCACTGTTTTGATAGGAATTGTCCATCTCGCTGTTTTTGCTAATGATCATATAGTCTCCGGCAAATTCAGGGATGACCTCTTGTGATACCGCATAATAACCAGCTTTTAATGCTTTTTCTTTTACTTTTTCAGGCATTTTTAGTTTCATTGCTTGGTAGAGGATTTCTGTTCCGCGTCCCCATGCATCTCCAAAGACGTAAAGATCTTTTGTGCCGCTTTCAAAGACAGATACGGTTGCATCTTCACCGATTTTTGCTTTGATTTCTTTGCCAGCTTCAGCTGCGCGCTGTTTGAAATCCTTGACCCATGCTTCTGCTTCTTTTTCTTTGTTTAAGACTTTTCCAATTTCAATATGCTGCTGAAGGTAATCGACTTTGTTATACGTGAATAAAACGGTAGGGGCGATTTTTTTCAGTTTTTCTACATTTTTTGCACCGCTTAAACCGATGATGACATCAGGCTTTAGCTTCATGATTTTTTCCACATTTTCATCGGATACTTCTTCCACATTTTTTAATTTCTTTTTGAAACGTGGATTCTTTTTTGACCAAGAGTCAACACCCACAAGGTTCACACCAAGTGACAAGACATTTCCTGTATAAGAGGCGAGAACAACAACACGTTTTGGATTTGCTGGCAGCTTCACAGGTCCATTTTCAGATTGATATGTAATCGTGTCCGATGACGTTGATTGCTTTCCTTTATTTGAGGAAGAGTTGCTGCTATTGCCACATGCGCTCAACGCAAGTACGAAGATGAGCATCAGAGGGAACAATATTTTCTTCATGAATGTAAACTCCTTTGAAATCGGCACATCAGCCGTGTATTTGGTTGTATGAGTGATAATGATAATTATTATCACTCAGATATCATACCATAGAAGTGAGGTTTGTTGTCAATGATATTTTAGCAGTGGATAGAGGAATTCTGATAAAAAGAAAAAAAGATCAAGGCAGTGGTATGACCTGATCTTTTTTCTTATTTAAACCAGCCTTTTTCTTTGGAACGAGTAATGGCCTCAATTCGGTTTTTGACTTCTAGTTTATCTAAAATAACGGATATGTAGTTTCGGACAGTGCCGCTTTTAATGCTGAGTTCCTTGGCGATTTCTTTTGTGTTTTTTCCGTCTGCGACGAGTTCTAGAACCGACTTTTCTCGTTCAGTTAAAGGATTTTCGTCGCTGTACAAGTCTTCCATTAATTCAGGGGCGTACACCTTTTTCCCTTTCATCACGCTTCGGATGGCACTTGCTAAATCCTCGCTTGGGCTGTCCTTCAGCATGTAGCCGCTAACGCCAGCTTTCAGTGCTCTTTGAAAATAGCCAGAACGAGCAAAGGTTGTTAAAATGATGATCTTCACATCAGACTTTTTAAGTTCTTCAGCGGCATCGAGCCCAGATTTCCCGGGCATTTCAATATCCATTAAACAAATGTCGACCGGGTGTTTTTTAGCAAAATCTATGGCATCCTGGCCGTTTGTACCTTTTCCAACAACCGTCATATCGTCTTCTAAATCGAGAAGCGATCCAAGAGCACCGAGCAGCATTTGCTGATCCTCTGCGATAAAGATGTTAATCATTTTATTTCCTCCTTATCTTTCGCTGCTGAATCATTTGGAATGCTCATGATCAGCTTCGTCCCGTTTTTTGTCTCAATGTGCAGGCGTCCATTTGCAAATTCCAATCTTTCTCTAATCCCTGCAAGGCCATGTCCCTTCGATTGAGAGGATGGATGACTGCCTTTAAATGTGCCGTTATCCTCAACTGTAATGACAGCTTCCTTTGACTTTTGATGAATCGTGATTTGACAGACAGTGGCGTCGCTATGCTTGACGACATTCGTCACGGCCTCTTTGATGCACATGCTCACAATGTTTTCGTTAAGAAGAGAGATGTGTTTCGGCGCTTCTTTTTCATCATAAATCATGTCAATATCGGCGGCTTCAAGGATTTGCTTGATGTTCAATATTTCATCTTTGATCCGAATGCCTTTCATGGAAGAAACAATTTTTCGCACTTCATTTAGAGACGTTCTAGCTGTCTGCTGGACGCTTTTTAGTTCGGCACGAGCCTGTTCAGGGTCTTTATACACGAGCTTACGGGCAAGGTCACTTTTTAATCCAATGAGAGAGAGTTTTTGTCCAAGTGTGTCATGCAGATCGCGAGCAATTCGCTGTCTTTCTTCAAGTTTGACAAGATCGGCGATCCGTTCATTGGCATATTCTAATTTCTCTTCTAGCCGTTCACGTTCCTTCCTGCTTCTAATGCTAAGAGGGAGGAGGATGGCGCTGATCAGTGTAATCACGACAAACGGAATTTGCGTGAGAAACCAGCCCTTTTTTAAGATCAGGCTAAAGTTCACCGCTACGGCAGCGCTCGCTAGATGGATATAGTATAAGATATAGAAAGGGACTTTTCTTTTGATATGCCCGTTGAAATAGGCGATACAAAAAGCAAAATAAATGTAGCTGTAGAGCATCACATAACCAGTCGAAATGGCGATTAATAGAAGGCCGAATACATATAACGACCAGCCCTTTGAGACAAAGGCAAAACGGTAGACCGCAAAAAAGACGACGTTTAAAATAATGCCGATCACAATGCCTAAAGTCGAAGGGGTCTTAAAGATAAAATAAAAGGGCAGGATGAAAAAAATCGCCCAAATATATGGGGAAATCCCATGCAGTTTTTGAATTTTCAGTTGTTTTTTCATCCGTGATTCACCTTTTTCATTTTTTCAGTCTTTTTCACTACTTTATCAAATTGAACAGATGAGCGCATCCTGCAAATACAACAAGCTCCTTCTATTGTAAGAAAGAGCTTGCGCCAATTATGCATTTTTCTTCAGAATGTCTCCTTTTATAACAGGTGCGGGCACCTTCTTAGATTGCCGTGCTTCTTTAAAGGTAACAAATGCTTTCGTTTCTTCATCCCAAAGTCTAAATTTCATTGATTCGATACTTGTTTTTAAAGTGATGGTTGGCACATTTTGAAGCGGCTCACTATGATCATGTGCATGCTCCAAGTGATAATTCGGTACCCTCGGACTTAAATGATGAACATGGTGATAGCCGATATTGCCTGTTAACCATTGAAGAAGCTTTGGCAATTTGTAAAAAGAACTGCCTTCTACAGCTGCCTGCACGTAATTCCAATGTTCATCTGCTTCAAAGTAAGAATCTTCAAATGTATGCTGCACATAAAACAGCCATACGCCGATTGATCCTGAGATCAGGAAGATTGGACCTTGGACAAGCAGGAACTCCTGCCAGCCAAAAAGAAGACACGTTGCAGCTGCTAGCGCAATGATGCTCACGTTTGTGAAATACGTGTTCCAGCGCTCTTTTTTACGAGCATTTTTGACGTTGAAACGGTTTTTTAAGAGAAAAACAAAGATCGGTCCTAAAATAAACATCACAAAAGGATTACGGTAAAATCTGTAGCGAAATTTCGTCCAAGCTGAAGCTTCTTGATATTCTTTGACTGTCAGGAGCCAAATGTCGCCAGTTCCTCGTTTGTCTAGGTTACTGCTTGTGGCATGGTGAATTGAATGATCTCTTTGCCATTGAAGATAAGGGAAAAGGGTGAGTACGCCCGTTACAAAACCAAACAGGTGATTCAGCGGCTTCTGTTTAAAAAAGGATTGATGGCAGCAGTCGTGAAAAATAATAAAGACACGTACTAAAAAACCAGCTGCAATCACCGCAAAGAAGAGGGTTAAAAGATAGGAGATGTTCAGGCTATAATAGGCAAGAAACCAAAGCCCCAAAAATGGAATGAATGTATTAAAGAGTTGAATGATACTTTTTTTCGAATTAGCACCAGAGAATTGGCCAACTTGTTTTCTTAAAGTGGCTTGCTGCTGTGTGTTTGTTGAAGTCGTCATGAACGTTCAAGTCCTTTCCGTTTCTTTCTACTTCAAAGTATAGAAGGAAAGGTGTCATGCTCATAGTAGCACCCATCATGTATTCAATATGACATTTGTCATGTTGAATGCGGGAAAGGCTGATGGTTCAAGGGTTGTAAGCTTATTTTATTTTAAATAAAAAAAGTAAAGGCGCTTAGCCTTCACTTTTTATTGACGTGCTTCATGTACTTTTAACTGCTTGCCTTTAATCGTTGTGTGGCGCATGGCTTTTAGCACAATAGGGCCTTTGCCATTTAAAATATCTACATATGTTTTTGTTTCCTGAATGGTAATAATCCCAATGTCATCAAACGCAACGCCGTCTATTTTGGCGATCGTTCCAACGAAATCAACTGCTCGGAGTTTCTTTTTCTTCCCGCCGTTAAAATACAGCTTCATAATATCTTTCTCTATGCCGGCCTGCTTATTTTCCTTTTGAATCGGTGTTTCAATTTTTTCTTCAAAGCTTGCCACATGCTGTTCTGCTTCTTCTTTTGTAGGATAAGGCTGAATTTGAAAATGAATACCAGCTTCCTCTTTTAAGTCTTCAATGAGCGGCTGCCCGTGCCTTGTCATAAACGCAATCGTTTTTCCGCTTTTACCCGCTCTGCCAGTTCTTCCGGTCCGGTGAATATAGCGTTCTTTTTCATATGGCAAGTCGTAATGAATGACATGTGTCATATCACTGACATCAATTCCTCGGGCTGCAATATCTGTTGCGATCAAATAACGGAATTCCCCGTTTTTGAATTCATCCATGACGGCAAAGCGATCTTCCTGCCTCATCCCGCCATGAATCTTATCGCAAGGAACATCCCACTCATCCAGCTTCATCGTCAGCTCATTCACTCGCTCCTGCGTATTGCAAAAAATGATACAGCTATCTGGATTTTCAATGACAATCGTTCGTTGAAGTAATGAAAACTTGCCTTCTTCCTCGGTTTCAATCAACGTGTGGGTGATTTGCTGCTTCGTCGTTTCCGCCCGAGCAATCTCTATCACTTTTGGCGATTGTAAAAACTGCTCACTCAAATCCTTCATTTCATCAGACATCGTCGCTGAAAATAACATCGACATCCGCTTTGGCGGCAGATGCTGAATAATAGAAGAGACTTGATCAATAAATCCCATGTTCAGCATTTCGTCTGCTTCATCTAACACGAAAAATGACAGATTGTCTAAAGAAAGTGTCCCTTTTTCAAGGTGATCCAATATTCGTCCTGGCGTTCCGCACACAATGTGGTTCTTTTGTGCAAGCTCTATTTTTTGTGCTTGAAATGGAGCTTTCCCGTAAATGGCGGCCGCTTTGATTCGTTTAAATCGTCCGAGGCTGGTCAGATCCTGTTTGACCTGCATGGCAAGTTCTCTTGTTGGGACGAGGATGAGGGCTTGAGGTTTATTCTCAGCCCAATCCACCATTTCACAAATTGGCAGACCGTAGGCTGCTGTTTTGCCACTGCCTGTCTGAGATTTGACAATGAGATCCTGCTTTGAAAAAGCAACGGATAATGTCTCGTGCTGGACGGGTGTAGGTGTATGGAAATGAAGCGCTTCTAGCGCTTGTTTCAATTCATCGCTTAATGGATATTGATCAAAATGTTGTAATGGCATCGTGTTCTCCTTTTCGTACATGTATACTTGTGACATCATACCATATCTTTTCAAAGACACCATGACCTTGAATAAAAAGGCATGAAAAAAAAGCCCCGTAAAGGAGCTTGTCAATGATTAAAGGAATCTGCGTTTTACTTTTTCCCAATAGGAGTTATCTTTTAATTTGACCGTTTTGATCACTTTACCAGAAAGGCCAATGTCAATTTGTTTGACATGTTTTGTACCTAGCGCTTCGTTATCAAGACCGATAATCGGATGGTCGTTACCGTCCTGAACAACCTTTAGTGTCAGCTTGCGATCACTGCTTAAAATGAAAGGAGCTCCAAGTGTACGGTATGAGTTGTTATTCAGCGATGCCAGCTCGGTTACTTGCATACACGGAAGCATCGGATCCACCACGGCGCCGTTGACAGATTTATTGTAGGCCGTTGAACCGGTCGGAGTGGAAATAATCATCCCGTCGCCTCTAAAGGTTTCAAAATGGAAATCATCTATATACACATCGATGACAAATGTTTTAATGATGCTAGAGCGGATCGACAGTTCGTTTAAACAATGGAACTGGTTTGTACTGTCAACGCTTACATCGATGATCGGATATTTTCTCACTTCAATTTGTTCAGTGTTCATGGCATCAATCATTTGATCAAAATGTTCTAACGAAAAATCGCAGTATAGGTGCGAATTCTCTGTTTTTGATACCCCTACATACAAGCAGTCATCCCGGAAGTTCGTTTTGCGGACCGCTTGAAGAAATGTACCATCTCCACCAATTGAAGCAATGATATGGGCATCTTCTGCACGCTTTACGACGTGAAAGCCTTGATCGGTAGCGAGCTTCTCCAGAGAAGAAATGTGTCCATCCAATTCATGATCTTTTTTGTAAAAGAAAAATACATTGCGACGATTGTCTGTCATTGACGTTCTCCCCTTTGTTGTCAAAAATAGATTTCGAGTAGTAAAGGGCTTACATAAAAACCCTTGCTCACATTTTACACTTTTTTCATATGAAAGTAAAAATATTAGAAAGACGCTTCATCATGATAGAGGCTTCCATTTGAGAAATGAGTCATTGTAAGTGATTAGACAACGCTGACTTTGAGCATAATTTAATAGCTCATTTTGGAGGCTAGAGAGGTCTGGGCGTTTCGTTGTGGAGATGATCTGAGCTATTAGATGTAGGAAGAGGATAAAATAACCAATTTTTCGTCATGATGAGCAAATGATAGAAGATGTAAAGTTGATCGTCATTTCACATCGGTGCTATCATATGTTGAAATGAAATGTAAAAAAACCACAGTTCCTGTGAAACATTTCATGTGTGTATTCGTATGAACGAAGTGAGACAAAAAGGAGGAGAAAGAAATGAATGCGAAAAGATGGGTAGCCTTAATCATTGCACTTGGTGTTTTCGGCTTTTCGATTGTGATTAGTATCACGACGGCCTTGTATGAAAGCTTCAATGATAATAAGATGAGCTATCAATTCGGGGACGAAATCGAAGAAAAGGTACTAGAGGATGGCAGCGGAGCGAGTAAAATTGCTGTACTTGAGATTAATGGTACGATTCAAGATAACGGTGGTGCATCCAGCCTTTTAGGCGGGGAAGCATATGATCATCGTGCGTTCTTAAAAGAATTAGATAAAGCAAAAGACGATGCGTCTGTGAAAGGTGTCTTGCTGCGTGTCAACTCTCCTGGCGGCGGTGTCTATGAAAGTGCTGAAATACATAAAAAATTAGAAGAAGTAAAGAAAGCGAAGAAGCCAATTTATGTTTCCATGGGTTCAATGGCGGCTTCTGGCGGCTATTATGTATCCACTCCAGCGAAAAAAATCTTTGCTTCACCTGAAACGTTAACAGGCTCTCTAGGGGTCATCATGCAAAGTTTGAATTATGCAAAGCTGGCAGATAATTTAGGCATCAAATATGAAACCATTAAAAGTGGAAAATTCAAAGACATCATGTCTCCAAATCGTGATATGACAAAAGATGAGCGTGCTATCATGCAAAGCATGGTTGACAACTCTTATGAAGGCTTTGTGAAAGTCATTTCTGAAGGACGCGGCATGTCTAAGCAGGACGTCAAGAAAATTGCTGACGGCCGGGTCTATGACGGAACACAGGCGAAATCGAACGGATTAGTGGATGAGCTTGGGTACTATGAAGATGCACTAAAAGCAATGAAGAAAAATGAAAAAGGCCTAAAAGGAGCAACAGTAATCAGCTATTCACAAAGCTTTGGCTGGAACTCTCTTTTCAATATGAGTGCAAGCAAGCTCTTTAAAAGCGAAATTGATTTTCTGAACTTAAAAGAAACACTGGCTGGCTCAAATGGGTCTAAACCGATGTATCTCTATTCAAAATAAAGGAGGGATCATAGATGGATTCTACATTCGATGAAGTAACGGAAAGTCGCAGCCAAGAGGGAGAATCAAGGCCGACTCTTGCGAAGCGCACTTCAATTGAAGCGCAGGCCTTTGCAGGTTTCTGGATTAGATTTTGGGCATTTATCCTAGATTGGCTCGTCGTATGGGGTGTTAACCATTTGACGGTTTCTCCAATCTTTAGTCTCTTTGGCTGGTCAAAAGGTGGAGGCTGGTTTTCCCCATTTTCCGTCACAACCACAATTGTCTTTCTGCTTTATTTTGCGATCATGACGAAGATTTTCCAACAAACACTTGGAAAGATGGTGTTTGGAATCAAAGTCGTCTCACTTCAGCCGGAGAAGAAGCTGCCATGGGATGTCATTTTCTTTAGAGAAATTGTGGGGAGATATATTAATACGCTTTTTGTTCTCTATGCTGTGGTTGGGTTCACGCCGAAAAAGCAAGGGGTTCATGACTACTTTGCAGATACGGTGGTTGTTCATGAACATTTATATGAAAAAACAGAATCAAACGCATAACCAAAGAGAGTTTGGCCGGGTACCGGTCAAACTCTTTTTTTGGGTGATTGGGTATAAAATCCAGAAGGAGAGCCATAATCGTAGAGGAAGCATCATTTGTTATGGAGGAAGTGAGCACAGTGCTGTACGTTTGGATCGCAGCTTTTTTGTTCCTTGTGATCTTATTGATCTTTATGAAAGTGACCATTTCACTGGACTATTCACATGCAAATGACAATGACCATATTGCGGTGAAGATCATCACCTTATATGGAATCGTCAGACTGAAGAAAGACATTCCGATGGTGAAAGTGAATACGGAAGATCAAACGATTGATATTCGTGAAAAGAAAATGGCCAGCACCAAAACGCCTAATCAAGAAAAAGAAACCATGCATAAAAAAGTGGGAAAACGTGATGTGAAAGAAATCCTTCATCAAATGGAGCGTATTACAAAAGAGATTGTCGATCTAAACCGGATCATGCGAAAGTTCTTCATTCATATAAAAATCGTCTCATTTCACTGGTCCACATGGATTGGTTTTCATGACGCAGCTTTAACAGGTGTAGCAGCCGGTGGTGTGTGGTCAGTCAAAGGAGCACTTCTTGCCTTTATGCAGGAGCACCTCACCTTTAAGCACAAACCCGTCTATGAAGTGATTCCCGCTTTTCAGCACAAAGTATCACAGACACACTTTGCATGTATAGCTTATTTTCGGATTGGACATGCTATGCTTGCAGCCATTCGATTACTTGTCCATTGGTTAAAAGGGAGAAAGGCGAGAAAGAATGCCTCTCTTCAAGCAACGAAGAATGAATCATCTGTTTAAGGAGGAACCCGAAAATGGCAGATCATCCAATCCAAGGTCTGATGAAGACAGCGATGGAAAACTTAAAAGAAATGATTGATGTGAACACGATCATCGGCGATCCAGTCGAAACCCCTGACGGCAGTGTCATTCTCACTGTGTCAAAGGTTGGTTTTGGATTTGCAGCCGGCGGCAGTGAATTCAACGGTAACCAAAAGAAAGAAAAACGGTCTGATGAACAAGAACGAAAAGAACCGAGACTCCCATTTGGAGGCGGAAGCGGTGGGGGAGTATCGATTACACCAATCGCCTTTTTAATTGTGGGAACAAATGGCGTTAGAATGCTTCATTTGGATGAACACACACATCTGCTCGATAAAATATTGGATTCTGCTCCTCAAGCAATTGAACGTCTTCAGCACATGTTTAAGAAGGATGAACGGGAGCATCGTCACAAAGAACGAAAACTAGATGACATAGACCTTTAAAAAGTTAGCTGCCCTGCAGTTAACTTTTTTTTCAAAATGGACGATTAGGCTTTGCAGTTTTTTGCTTTCTCTACTATGATAGAACCATACATTTGATAAGGGAGGAATTGTTTTGGCATCGATCACATTTAAAGGGAGCCCAGTAACGCTTGTAGGAAATGAAGTGAAAGTAGGCGAGCAGGCTCCAGATTTCACGGTATTAACGAACTCACTAGGGGAAGTTTCACTTTCTGATTTAACAGGAAAAGTGACGATTATCTCAGTGATTCCTTCTATTGATACAGGTGTGTGTGACGCACAAACAAGACGTTTCAATGAAGAGGCAGCCGGCTTAGGTCCGGTCAATATTTATACCATTAGTGCAGACCTACCATTTGCACAAGCACGCTGGTGCGGAGCAAACGGAATTGAAAATGTCGAAACATTATCTGATCATAGAGATATGTCATTTGGTGAAGCGTTTGGTTTATATATGAAAGAGTTGCGTTTATTGGCGCGTGCGGTCTTCGTATTAGACCCAAGCGGAAAAGTGGTTTACACTGAGTATGTAAGCGAAGCAACCAATCATCCAAATTATGAAAAAGCCATTGAGGCTGCGAAATCACTGTTATAAAAGCAGCATCGACAAGAGCTCCGGCTTCATACTGGGGCTCTTTTCAATGAGAACATATAGCTTTTAACAAAGCGAGGAGAGAAAAGCATTGCAGAAAGATCAAGTGAGTACGATTTTTGAGCTGCTCGATACAGCTTCAATTCGTTTAAAAAAGGAACAGAACATTTCCTATATTGAAGCATTGGCAGAAGCAGGAGAAGCCTTTTTCCAAGCAAATGATCGAAACGGTTTACTAAAAGATTTAATAGAGAAAGCAGATTTCGCCTCTTATGATCATGAGCAGATTCGTAAAGCGTTTCAGCTCGCCGTATTAAAAGGACAAAAGGATATTTCACATCCAAACCGGCAGATGACACCTGATACAATTGGTCTGTTTGTCAGCTATTTGGTCAATAAATTTTTAGAAGGACAAAAAGAGCTGGTTGTCTTTGATCCAGCAGCGGGAACAGGGAATTTACTGCTTGCGGTCCTCAACAATCTAACAGCAGAAACAAAACGCGGTTTTGCCTCTGAAATTGATGACGTGCTCATTAAAATTGCGTGGGCACAAGCGAACTTAGAAGAAAAAGAAGTAGAGCTTTTCCACCAGGACAGCCTTGAGCCGCTTCTTATCTCACCAGCAGATGTTGCTGTATGCAGTCTTCCTGTCGGGTATTATCCAAATGATGAGCGCGCTAAAGACTATGAATTAAAGGCAAAAGAAGGTCATTCCTTTGCGCATTATTTATTCATTGAGCAAAGTCTTCGTTACACGAAAGAAGGCGGCTTCTTATTCTTCATTATTCCAAACGATTTGTTTGAAGGAAAAGAAAGCGTACAATTAAAGGATTTCATCAAAGAACATGCATATATGAATGCGTTAATTCAGCTGCCAGTCTCTATGTTCAAAGACAAAAAGCATGCCAAAAGCTTATTTGTGATGCAAAAGAAAAAAGAGGGGCTCGAAGCACCGAAACGTATGCTATTTGCCAATCTGCCATCTTTCTCACAGAAGGAAGCAATGGTTGGCGTCATGAGAAAATTAGACCAATGGTTTATAGAAGAAAAAGAAACGAAAGAATAGCCAGAGTGATGTCTGGCTATTTTATTATTCAGAAAATAACGACTTATTGATGTAAGCGGTAACAGTTCGAAGGTGTACTTGAAATGCAAAGTTTTCAATGTTTAAATGAAAAAGTCAGATATTTTTCGGACTTATCGTTAAACTATAAAAGACCCGTTCAAACAGGTTGAATATAGCACCGAAAAAACGTGAAACCTTATATAACAACTGAGTAAAAGGAGCGACAGTAATGTCCAAAATTATTGCAATCAACGCAGGAAGCTCATCTCTTAAATTCCAATTGTTCGACATGCCAGAAGAAACCGTTTTAACAAAAGGTCTTGTTGAAAGAATCGGAATGGACAACAGTATCTTCACGATTTCTGTAGATGGAGAAAAGAAAACAGAAGTCACAGATATTCCAGATCATGCAGTAGCGGTTAAAATGCTGCTTGAAAAACTAATTGAATTTAACATCATCAAAGACTTTAATGAAATTGATGGCGTAGGACACCGCGTCGTTCACGGCGGAGAAAAATTCAGCGATTCTGTTGTTTTAACAGATGAAGTCATCAATGACATTGATCAGCTTTCAGAGCTTGCACCACTTCACAACCCTGCAAACGTTGTAGGAATCAAAGCATTTAAACAAATTCTGCCTGACGTACCAGCGATTGCTGTGTTTGATACAGCGTTCCACCAAACAATGCCAGAGCAGTCTTACCTATACAGCCTTCCGTACGACTACTACAAAAACTTTGGTATTCGTAAATACGGATTCCACGGGACAAGTCATAAGTTCGTAACAGAGCGTGCAGCAGAGCTATTAGGCCGTCCTCTTGAAGAGCTTCGTTTGATTTCTTGCCACCTTGGAAATGGTGCAAGTATCGCAGCAGTTGAAGGCGGAAAATCAATCGATACGTCAATGGGCTTCACACCACTTGCGGGTGTTGCAATGGGAACACGTTCAGGTAACATTGACCCTGCCCTTATTCCATTTATTATGGAGAAAACAGGACATACAGCTGAAGAAGTACTTTCTACTTTGAATAAGAAGAGTGGTCTTTTAGGTGTGTCTGGTCTTTCAAGTGATCTTCGTGATATCGAAGAAGCGACAGAAGAAGGAAACGACCGTGCAGAAGTAGCACTAGATATTTTTGCAAGCCGTATTCATAAATACATCGGTTCTTATGCAGCGAGAATGAATGGTGTAGATGCCATCATCTTCACAGCTGGAATCGGTGAAAACAGCTCAGAAGTGAGAGCACGTGTACTTCGTGGTCTAGAATTCATGGGCGTATATTGGGATCCATCTCTTAACAACATGAGAGGCGAAGAAGCATTCATCAGCTACCCTCACTCTCCTGTAAAAGTCATCGTGATTCCAACGAACGAAGAAGTCATGATTGCAAGAGACGTTATGCGTTTAGCGTAACATCCTTTTAAAGCTCTTTTCCTCAGCGGAAAAGGGCTTTTTTCTATTGAAATCAGCATGCTATAATGTGAGGCAATATGAAAGGAGCGGTGTGAAGAGATGAGCGCCCAAGAACATAAACGCGAAGCGAAAACGAGGCTTCATGTAAAAGTCATTACCGTCAGTGATACAAGGACAAAAGAAACAGATAAAAGCGGCCGTCTGATGATTGATTTGCTCAAAGAACAAGGGCATCTTATTCTTGCATATGATATTGTGAAAGATCATATTGGGGCGATTCAAGACGCCGTTTTAGAAGGAACAAGTGAAGCGAAGATTGATGCCGTCTTGTTAAACGGGGGAACTGGTATTGCAGCAAGGGACGTCACGATTGAATCCATTACACCTCTTTTCTCAAAAGAACTGCTGGGCTTTGGAGAAATTTTTCGCATGCTGAGCTATACAGAAGATATTGGATCAGCCGCTATCTTATCTAGAGCGACGGCAGGGGTGATTAACCAAAAAGCCGTTTTTGCCACACCAGGCTCTACCGGAGCAGTTCGGTTAGCCATGACCAAACTCATTATTCCAGAGCTTCCTCATGTCTTGCGAGAGCTTGAAAAAGATCAAAAATAGCCCAAAATGACTCTGCCAAGAAAATTTGGCAGAGTTTTTTTCATAAAGGGGTTGAAAAAACAATTTTTCCTTGTTACAGTGTATACATACTAAATGCATGTTTATAAATTAAAACTTATTTTTATGCAAAAACATTCACAGAATCAAAACAAGCGAGAGGAGCTTTTCAAACATGTCACAAAATAAAAAAGTCGTATTAGCATATTCCGGAGGTCTTGATACCTCTGTTGCAGTTAAATGGTTACAGGAGCAAGGTTACGAAGTTGTTGCTTGCTGCCTGGACGTAGGTGAAGGAAAAGATTTAGCATTCGTTCAACAAAAAGCACTTCAAGTCGGAGCTGTTCAATCTTACATGATCGACGCAAAAGAAGAGTTTGCTGAAGAATTTGCACTTGTTGCACTGCACAAGCACACACGATGTATGAAGGGAAATACCCACTCGTGTCTGCACTATCTCGGCCGCTCATTGCCAAAAAGTTAGTGGAAGTCGCAGAGAAAGAAAATGCAGTAGCCGTTGCACACGGATGTACAGGTAAAGGAAACGACCAAGTTCGTTTTGAAGTATCAATCAAAGCATTGAATCCAGACCTAGAAGTTCTTGCACCAGTGCGTGAATGGAAATGGTCTCGTGATGAAGAAATCGACTATGCACAAAAGCACGGGATTCCAATTCCGATTAACTTAGACAGCCCATATTCAATTGACCAAAACCTTTGGGGCAGAAGTAACGAATGTGGTATTTTAGAAGATCCTTGGGCAGCGCCGCCAGAAGGTGCTTATGATCTGACAAATCCACTTGAAAAAACACCTGACACACCTGAAATCATTGAAATCACGTTTGAAAAAGGAAAACCAACAGCCATTGACGGAATCCAGTATTCATTATCTGATCTCATCCTTCATTTAAATGAAGTTGCTGGCCAGCATGGTGTAGGCAGAATCGATCATGTTGAAAACCGTCTTGTTGGAATCAAATCTCGTGAAGTATATGAGTGCCCAGGTGCAGTTACCCTATTAAAAGCACACAAAGAACTTGAAGACTTAACGCTTGTTAAAGAAGTAGCACACTTTAAGCCAATCGTTGAACAAAAAATGGCTGAATTAATATACAACGGCTTATGGTTCTCACCACTTAAATCAGCACTAGATGCATTCTTACAAGAAACGCAAAAGAACGTAACAGGTGTTGTACGTGTGAAACTATTTAAAGGCCATGCCATTGTAGAAGGACGTAAATCACCATATTCACTTTATGATGAAAATCTAGCAACTTACACAAAAGCAGATGAATTCGATCATGATGCAGCTGTAGGATTTATTAACCTTTGGGGTTTACCAACAAAAGTAAACAGCATCGTGAACAAAAAGGAGCAGGTTAAAGCATGAAAAAGCTTTGGGGAGGCCGATTTCAAAAAACACCAGAAAAATGGGTCGATGAGTTTGGTGCATCCATTCATTTCGACAAACAATTAGTCAAAGAAGATCTGACCGGCTCCCTTGCCCATGCAAGTATGCTGAATAAATGCGGTATCATCGGTGATGAGGAGGCCGCTGCGATCAAAGACGGACTGAATACGCTCATGAAAAAGGCGGAGGCGGATGAACTTGAATTCTCAGTGGATTATGAGGACATTCATTTAAACCTTGAAAAAATGCTCATTGATGAGATTGGTCCGCTTGGCGGCAAATTGCACACAGCGAGAAGCCGGAATGATCAGGTCGCAACCGATATGCATTTATATTTGAATAACCAAGTAGAGCATATCATTGAGCTGATCTCTTCTTTTCAAACAGTGCTTGTAGAAAAAGCTGAACAGCACGTTGAAACGATTTTTCCAGGATATACGCACTTACAGCGTGCACAGCCTATTTCCTTTGCCCATCATATGCTCGCCTACTTTTGGATGCTTGAGCGGGACAAAGCGCGTTTTCAAGATTCATTGAAGCGGATTAATGTGTCACCACTTGGATGCGGGGCGTTAGCAGGAACGACATTCCCAATTGATCGTGAATATACAGCAGAGCTTCTTGGCTTTGACCATATTTACGAGAACAGCCTTGATGGCGTGAGTGATCGTGATTTCATTTTAGAGTTCTTGTCTAATAGCAGTCTTGTGATGATGCACCTCTCACGTCTTTGTGAAGAAATCATTTTATGGTGCTCTCAAGAATTCAAATTTATTGAGCTTGATGACACGTACGCAACAGGCAGCAGCATGATGCCGCAAAAGAAAAACCCGGATATGGCTGAATTGATCCGCGGCAAAACAGGGCGGGTATATGGCAACCTGATGGGGCTGCTCACGATTATGAAAGGCTTGCCGCTTACGTATAACAAAGACTTGCAAGAAGATAAAGAAGGCATGTTTGATACGGTGAAAACGATCGCTGGCAGCCTGCAAATCTTCACAGGCATGATTCAAACGATGACAGTGAACGAAGATGTCATGAAAAAAGCAACAAAAGAAGATTTCTCAAATGCGACCGAAGTGGCAGACTACCTTGCGAAAAAAGGTATGCCATTCCGTGAAGCACACGAAATCGTAGGGAAGCTTGTGTATACATGCATTCAAAAAGGCATCTATTTAAGTGACCTTCCATTTGAAACATTTACAGAAGCAAGCGGCCACTTTGAACAAGATATTTACACTGTTCTTGATCCGTATGTTGCTGTTGAAAAAAGAACAAGTGCAGGTGGAACTGGATTCAAACAAATTCAGCTCGCTTTAGAAAAAGCAAAAGCCTGCCTAGCATAATTCGCCAAAACCATTCGTTTATACGGATGGTTTTTTGTCATGGGAAAAAGGAGATTGATCTTCACTGGAGAAAATGAAAGCATACCAGTGTCAAGCTGAATAAGGAGTGACAACAGTTCATGAAGAAAACGCTGCAGGCTTTGTTTGATCAGCCTATCGTATCAGTGAAAACGTTAGGAGAACCATACGACGGCAGGGCTAATGATGTGTGGCTGATTTCCTTACAAGACCAAACGGAATATGTAGTGAAATCTCCAAAAACTGCAAGAGAAGAAAGTGAATTTGTGTATGGGATCAACATGATTTATGGAGTAGATGCCCGTACTGTACAAGAGCATCTTGATGAAATCAATGAAAAGCTGGCTCATACGAATTCCTTTCATATTCCGAAAGTTGTTCGTAAAGTGAAGAAGGCGGGGAAACACTTTTATGTCATGGAAAAAGTAGAAGGAATCCCTTTAACATCTTTTGAGGGCCGTTCAGCACAATTCTATAGGGATTACGGGAGGAAACTAGCGCATTTTCATTCATATCAAACAAACTTTTTCGGTGCAGTATACGGGGGAGAAAAGAGACATTTGAGAGAATTCCATGCGCTGTTAAAAAAGACAGTCTCCAAACTCATCAGCCGCTATTACGCTGATCAGCCTGAATATCAGGATTATGCAGAAAAGGTGCAGCAAAAGCTTGAAACGCTAAGTCCTCCTGATTCAGCCAGTCTCATTTTAATTGATTTAGATCCATCGCAATATATTGAAGACGATGATCAAGTGGCGAGTCTAGTTGATACGGAATATGTCGTATTTGGACCAGCTGCGTTTGATTTGATTGCACTCGAATACCTTTTGACGAAAGAAGCTGCACAAGCGGTTCAATTAGGATATGAAGAGATTTGCCCGCTTCCTCGCCAGCTTCATGAGGTGAGAGAATGCTATCGGTTTGTTTCGCTGCTTCTCGATATCCATGGTTCATGGGATATGAAAAAGTGGATGAATCACCCTATACGGTTTTCCCCTCATTGTTAAAGGGTTCAAAAGTGCGAAGGGAGCCGGTTTATAGTAAAGTAAAGATAATAAAAGAAACACATGAACTTGCAACCTTTGTTTTAGGAGGAGATTGTGTGCGACACGCATTAATAACAGCGGGTTCTAAAGGACTTGGCAGGAAAGTCACCGAGTCTTTACTGAATATGGGGTATTCTGTGACAGTGAATTATCGAAGTGATGATGAAGCTGTCCGGCAGATGAAAGAAGAACTGCAAGAATACGAAGAAAAGCTTCAATTTGTCCAAGGCGATGTGACAAACAAAGAAGATTTAAAAAACATGGTCGAGCTGGCAGCAGAGCGATTTGGGCGGATTGATGCCTTGATCAATAATGCTGGACCTTATATTTTTGAACGAAAAAAACTCGCGGATTACTCTGAAGACGAATGGTATCAAATGATGGAAGGCAACCTATCCGCAGTGTTCCATTTGTTCCGAATGGTGATCCCTATGATGAGAAAACAAGGCTTTGGCCGGATTATCACATATGGCTTCCAAGGTGCAGACCATGCGCCAGGATGGATGCACAGATCAGCCTTTGGAGCGGCAAAAGTGGGCCTTGCGTCATTGACGAAAACCATTGCGATTGAAGAAGCCGAAAACGGCATCACCGCTAATATGGTGTGTCCAGGCAAAATCGTTGGAGACATGAAAGAATCAACGATAGAAGAAGCACGTCAGATAAAAGACGATGAAACACCGATTGGTCGGTCTGGGACAGGTGAGGATATCGGTCGTATCATTTCATTTCTATGTGATGACCGTTCAGACCTCATTACAGGAACCGTCATTGAAGCAACAGGTGGTCTTAATGTCATTCACAGGCACTAAGTTTTTCAGCTTTTTATAGAGGGAATAGACAAAATGAGATCAAATTCGAAAGGTGGATATATTTACATGAAAGCTACATATCATGGACATTCAGTCGTACACATTGAAACAAACGGATACCATATTTGGATTGATCCATTTTTAAATGGAAATAAGCACACGGATATCAAACCGCAAGATGTGAAAGCAGATGTCATTTTGCTCACGCACGGGCATGGAGATCACGTCGGAGACACGATTGAAATCGCTAAAAACAATGACGCACTCGTGATTGCGCCATTCGAGCTTGCCACTTATTTAGGCTGGCAAGGGGTGAAAACGCACCCGCTTTCTATAGGCGGCGGACGTGAATTTGAATTTGGTAAAGTCAAGCTGACACAAGCGTTCCATGGCTCAGCGGTCATTGATGAAGAATCCAAAACGATTACGTATACAGGTATGCCATCCGGTATTTTATTTACTGCTGAAGGCAAAACAATTTATCATGCTGGAGACACGGCTCTCTTCTCGGATATGAAACTCATTGGGGAGCTGAATCATATTGAGCTTGCCTTCCTGCCAATAGGTGATAACTTCACGATGGGACCAGACGATGCGAGAATCGCAGCAGAGTGGCTTCGTGCGAAACAAGTCGTACCGATTCATTACAGTACATTCCCGCCGATTGAGCAAGATCCTCATGCCTTTGCAGACAGCTTGCATGGCGGCGTGGGTCATGTATTAAACAGCGGAGAATCCATCGATATTTAATCATGATAAACAAAAGCCGGCACCCTACCGGCTTTTTTATTTGCCTGTATCGTGCTCGTGTAAAAGACAAATTGCTATTAAAAGCCTCCTGCCTTTATAATGAAATATAGATGAAAACGCTGAAAACAAAAAGGGTGAACGGGATTGGCGACAAAGCATGAGCAAATTTTATCGTATATTGATTCATTAGATGTCGGAGAGAAAATTTCTGTCCGGCGTATAGCGAAAGAAATGAAAGTCAGTGAAGGCACGGCTTACCGGGCTATTAAGGATGCTGAAAATAAAGGGTTCGTGAGCACCATTGAACGAGTCGGTACCATTCGAATTGAACAGAAGAAAAAAGAAAATATTGAAAAGCTGACATATGCGGAAGTGGTCAATGTCATTGATGGCCAGGTGCTTGGTGGACGAGCTGGCTTACATAAAACGTTAAATAAATTTGTCATCGGTGCAATGGAACTGGATGCAATGATGCGTTACACAGCAGCAGGCAACCTGTTGATCGTAGGAAACCGAATCAATGCTCACCGGCAAGCATTAGAGGCGGGAGCGGCTGTGCTGGTCACGGGCGGATTCTCAACAGATGATGAAATTATTCAGCTCGCAGATGAGCTTGAGCTGCCCATTTTATCAACAAGCTACGATACATTTACCGTAGCGGCTCTCATTAACCGGGCCATTTATGACCAGTTGATTAAAAAAGAAATTGTGCTTGTGGAGGATATTTTAACGCCGATAGAACGGACCGTCTATTTATCGCCAGAAGACAAACTTGAGAAATGGTATGAAAAGAATTATGAAACCGGGCACGGCCGGTTCCCGGTAGCAGACGATCAAATGAAAATTCACGGCATTTTGACCTCAAAAGATATTGCAGGCCATGACCGTTCTACACCGATTGAAAAGGTGATGACAAAAAATCCGCTGACCGTTATTGGCAAAACATCTGTCGCTTCAGCTGCACAAATGATGGTGTGGGAAGGTATTGAGGTGCTGCCAGTTGTAAATGATCATGCGAAGCTGATTGGGATGATTAGCCGTCAGGACGTGCTGAAGGCGCTGCAAATGATTCAAAAGCAGCCGCAGGTCGGTGAAAAGCTGGATGATGTCGTGTCACGAGGATTTAAGGAGACTGAGACAGAAAAACCAAAAACAGATGCGGTGTACCAATATGAAGTCTCACCACAAATGACAAATCAGCTCGGTAATATTTCGTATGGTGTGTTTACACAAATTTTAATCGAATCAGCCAACCGCTTCTTAAAGTCTCATAAAAAAGGCGAGCTAATTGTAGAAAGTCTTTCTGTCTATTTCTTAAAACCGGTTCAAATGGAATCCACGATACAGATCAAACCGAATATTTTAGAAGTTGGGCGCAAGTTTGGAAAGCTGGAAGTGGAAGTTTACCACCAGTCAAATATTGTAGGCAAAGCGATGCTGATGGTGCAGCTGATGGAGAGAGGATAAATGGCAAAAAAGGGCGGCATGAATGCGCCCTTTCAGCGTGTAGACAAACCCTCGCATTCTTTGTCAGTCCTGCGTGCTGGTGCTCACGAATGTGACATTCGCTCTGCGCCAGTACTCGTCCTTCCTAGGGCTGCAAAGGTTTTCTAACACGCTGAAAAGAAGAGAAAGGGCTAAAATAAAGTTCATTTTAGCCCTTTCTCTATTATGCGTGGTCTTTTTCGCCTTCCTTTAAAAAGAGCGGAAGATAGTGCTTATAGGCTTTATATCCGGCCCATGTACTGCCGATACCAACTGCAACAAAAACAAACCCAATGACAAATGCCAGTGACGAGCGGTTTAAAAATAATTGATTCACACCGAAGAGCAGGACAAAGCAGCCAAGTGCCATACTTGATTTGGCAGACCAGAATTTCTTTTCGACCGGCCGGTTCGTACGGACATTCTTTGCTTTGTAGTATAAATAAAACATGGCAGAACAAATAATAAACACAATCAAAACAAGCATGTGCCAAGCCTCCATTGTAAGTGGTTACAACCCTATTTTAAACGTAAATAGGCTTGCTTACTAGAATAAATTGTCTATTCCTCACTTTTCTGTCTGGGTAGATTATGATTTAATAATAAAAAGAGTATCGCATAAGAAGGAGTATTTATGAAAAAAGAACTGATTAGAACCATATCATTATATGACACCATCATCATTCATAGACATGTAAGACCTGATCCAGACGCATATGGATCGCAGTGCGGCCTTACGGAAATCTTGCGTGCCACCTATCCAGAAAAAAATATTTATGCGACAGGAACCCCTGAGCCATCCCTTTCATTTTTATATGAATTAGATGAGGTGCCAGATGAAGTGTACAAAGGTGCCCTTGTTATTGTCTGTGACACTGCGAATCAAGCAAGAATTGATGATCAGCGTTATTCAATGGGCGATAAGCTGATGAAAATTGATCATCATCCGAATGAAGATCCGTATGGTGATTTGCTTTGGGTTGATACAGAAGCAAGCTCTGTTAGTGAAATGATTTATGAGCTGTATTTAGAGGGGAAAGAAGAAGGATATCAGCTGAATACAAAGGCGGCAGAACTCATTTATGCCGGCATTGTAGGAGACACAGGCCGTTTCCTTTTCCCAAACACAACGAAAAAGACACTCAAATATGCGGGTGAACTCATCGAATATCCGTTTTCATCATCAGACCTTTTCAATCAATTGTATGAGACAGATTTGAATGTCGTGAAATTAAATGGCTATATTTTTCAACATATCTCCTTATCAGAGAATGGCGTAGCTTCTGTTTTTATTAAACGTGACATTTTGGAGTCGTTCCAAACAACAGCGCAGCAAGCCTCACAGCTTGTTGGAACACTTGGAAATATTGCAGGGATTAAGGCATGGGTCTTTTTTGTGGAAGAGAACGATCAGATTCGTGTGAGATTCCGCTCAAAAGGCGTCGTCATTAACACCATTGCTAAAAAATATCATGGCGGAGGTCACCCGCTTGCAGCCGGTGCGTCCATATATGATTGGGCAGTTGCAGATGAGATTTTGCGTGATTTAGAAGAAGTATGTAAATCATCATCGTGAGAGAGGGGCTTCAAGTCCCCCCTCTCTTTTTTGAACTTTGAGAAAAGGGTTACTTGGATACAGGGATAAACCAGCAGCCGATGTCAGTTGAATCTTCATAGGCTTGGAGATTTTGATGCTTTAATTCTTTTTTAATTAAATGGGCCATCATTTCTGTCTCGGCATAAGCACACATGCCGTCTTTAATCCGGCTTGCTTTGTCTCGTGCCATTTGACGATAGCTGTAAACCTCCATTGTTCTCACCTCTTTCTTGTGATGATCTCGTTCTTCTTTTAGTGTATAAAAATAACAAGTGAAAAGCGATCATTGAGTGCAGAAATTCATAAAAATTCCACATCATCTATTATTCAGCAAAGGAAATACGCACTTCAAGCGATAGCTTTGTATAAATGGTCAGCTCAGTGACTTTGGCGCGGTATGCCTTTTCTCTAATCGTATATTCTTTATTTTCCACGGTCCGTTTTAAGAGCTCTTTTGTTTTATAGACACTTTCAATATCCTTTGTGATCACCTCTGAGATATCCTCTTTCACCTGATCTTCAAATTTCAAGGTATCTGGCTCCGGGATTTTGTACTGCTCACGGTTGACGAGGTGAACATCTACGCTCTGAATAAGCAGACGCTGCTTATTGTCTTCATTTAATTTATGCAAATCTTCCCGATAGAGTGTGATTTGTTCTTTCAGACTGTCCATATGGTGCTGCTGGCTTCTGAGCAGTGTCACTTGCTTCTCTTGAAAGGTGCCATACGTAAAGAGAAAAATCAGCCAGCTGATAATTGCGCCGAACATCATCCCAGCAAAAAAACGCTGCCAGCCTGGACGTTTATACAGCTCAGGCACCCTCATGATGACACATGCTCCTGAGTGAGCCACGTAATCAGGAGATACCCCGTTTGCGCACCGCCCATAGCAGAGATAATTAACAAGATCTGCTTGAAAATATCACGTGTGTTCCCTTCGAAAATCCCTCTTTCAAAACTATAGACCGCATCAAAAGTTCCACCGATTGCCGCAACAAGTGCCCAAATTTTTAAGCGGTTGGCAAGACTTGAAATAATTGATAGCGGTGGCTGACCAGATAAATATGCACCTACCCCGCCGATAATGGCACCGCCCAAAATAACCCCCAGTGCGATAAAATAACAGCTAATAAAGTTTGGAATAAAGGCTTCCTTCACATCCATTTTTCCCACCTCACTCTATTCAATATATGGCGAATGCTGGACAAGTATGAACGAGCGGAAAAGAAAGAACATTTGTTTCTCACCGCATCGCGTTTTATAATGAAAGAATGAATTTAGACGAAAGGAGTGGATTAAGCATGTCCTATGTTCATCTTCAGGTCCACAGTGGATACAGCTTGTTGAGCAGTGCAGCGAAGGTCAAGGAGCTCGTATTAAAGGCGAAAGAACTTGGCTATCAAGCGCTCGCTCTTACCGATGACCATGTGATGTATGGAACGGTTGAATTTTATAAGGAATGTAAAACACATGGCATCAAACCGATTATCGGTTTAACAGCTTCTGTCTTCATAGATGAACAAGAGACAGAGGCTTATCCTTTGATCCTCCTTGCCAAAAACAATGAAGGCTATCAAAACTTGATCAAAATTAGCAGTGTCTTGAAATCAAAGTCAAAAACCGGCCTGAAAGAGAAATGGCTGAAAGCCTATCATCATGGCCTTATTGCCATCACACCAGGCGTATCCGGCTATATTGAAACGCTGCTGCAACATGATCAGCTAGATGAAGCAAGGGATGCAGCCAGCCATTTAAAAGATCTTTTTGGTGAGGAACATGTGTATTTAGCCGTTCAGCCGTTTCAGCAGGGCGAAGAGCTGTCTCGTAAGCTAAGGGAACTCTCAAAAAGAGCGAACATCCCGCTTGTGGCAACAGGTGATGTCCACTATATCCATCAAGAGGACAAAACCGCATATACATGTTTAAAAGCCATTAAAGCAGGCCAGCAGCTATCAGAAATTGAGGAAGACCAAGGAGACAAGCATTTCAGATCGATCGAAGAAATGATGAAGTGGTATGGTGATGAACCAGAATTGCTGGCAAGAACGGTTGAGATTGCAAACCGCTGCGAGGTCGATTTAAATCTTGGCCAGACGAAACTGCCAACCTATCCGACGCCTGATCAATCAACAGCTGATCAATTTTTACGAAGAGTGTGCCAAGAAGGCATGAAACGAAGACAGATTGCTTCAAATGACACATATATCAAAAGGCTTGAGTATGAGCTGAGCATCATTCAAAAAATGAATTTCAGTGATTATTTCCTCATTGTGTGGGATTTTATGAAGTATGCTCATGATCATGGCATTGTCACAGGTCCTGGCCGGGGATCAGCAGCAGGCTCTTTAGTTGCGTATGTTCTGTTTATTACAGATGTCGATCCGATCCGTCACGGGCTTTTATTTGAGCGTTTTTTAAATCCTGAACGCATCAGCATGCCAGATATAGATATCGATTTTCCTGACACGAGAAGAGATGAAATCATTTCATATGTAAAAGACAAATATGGGGATATGCATGTGGCGCAAATTGTCACGTTTGGAACACTTGCCGCAAAGGCAGCTTTAAGAGATGTCGGACGTGTGATGGGAATTGATTCAAAAGCAGCAGACCGCCTTGCAAAGCTCATCCCATCAAAGCCAGGGACGACACTGAAAGAAGCGGTGACAGTCTCCTCAGAATTAAAAACACTGCTCCAGCAATCTGAAGAGCTGCAAAGAGTGTTTCAAACCGCTTTAAAGGTAGAAGGATTACCAAGACATACGTCAACACATGCAGCCGGCGTTGTCCTAAGTGAGGAGCCGCTCACACAAGTCGTGCCTATTCAAGAAGGGCATGATGGAGTGTATTTGACGCAATATGCGATGAATTATTTAGAAGATCTCGGTCTTTTAAAAATGGATTTTTTAGGTTTGAGAAACTTAACATTAATTGAATCCATTAAAAACCAGATTGAAAGACAGGAAAACGTCCACATTAACTTTAGTGACATTTCATATGAAGATCAGAAAACGTTTGATTTGTTATCAGCGGGAGATACAACGGGGATTTTCCAGCTGGAGTCACAAGGTATGCGTCAGGTGCTGAGGCGACTGAAACCTTCTAGTCTAGAAGATATCGTGGCTGTCAATGCCTTATACCGCCCGGGGCCGATGGAGAATATCCCCCTCTTTATCGACCGAAAGCATGGCAGAGTGAAAGTCTCCTACCCGCATCCAGATTTGTATGACATCTTAAAGGATACATATGGGGTCATCGTCTATCAGGAGCAAATCATGCTGATTGCAGCAAAGATGGCAGGCTTTAAGCTGGGCGAGGCCGATCTACTAAGAAGAGCCGTTTCAAAGAAGGATAAAAAGGTGCTTGATGAAGAGCGAAGCCATTTTGTTGAAGGATGCCTAAAAAAGGAGTATCCTGTTAACATTGCAAATGACGTTTATGACCTAATCGTCAAATTTGCAAACTATGGTTTTAATAGAAGCCATGCTGTTGCATATAGCATGATCGGCTTTCAGCTTGCTTATTTAAAAGCGCATTATCCGTTATATTTTATGTGCGGTCTTTTAACGAGTGTGATTGGAAATGAAGACAAAGTGGCTCAATATTTCTATGAGGCAAAGGAAAAAGGGATATCTGTGTTGAAGCCTTCTATTAATAAGAGCGAATTTCCATTCACGGTTGAAAAAGGGGAGATCCGCTACAGCTTAAGAGCGATTAAAAATGTCGGAGTGTCAGCTGTAAAGGATATATACAGAGCAAGACAGGAAAAGCCATTTGAAGATTTATTTGATTTTTGCGCAAGGGTATCAACAAAGAGTGTCAACCGAAAAACGATTGAAGCCCTCATTTTCTCAGGGGCAATGGATGAGCTTCATCCAAATCGTGCTTCGTTATTAGCATCGATAGATATTGCGTTAGACCATGTGTCATTTTTAACACCTGAGGATCAACTGGACTTTCTTGGGGATACAACGTTCTCCATTAAGCCAAAATATGCGGAGATAGACGAACTGCCGCTTGTTGATCTCCTGCAATTTGAAAAAGAGGCACTCGGGTTATATTTATCAAATCACCCTGTACAAGCGTATCGAGATCGCTTAAGAGAGAATGGTGCGGTGGAAATCATCAGACTTTCTTCCTATATAAAGCGAAAGATCTCAATGGGTGGTCTTTTGACAAAGGTGAAATCGATTCGGACAAAAAATGGACAATCGATGGCATTTGTCACATTCGGGGATGAAACGGGAGAAATGGAAGGTGTCGTCTTTCCAGAGCAATTTAGAAAGCTGTCCCCCTTACTTGAGGAGGGCGCAATGCTTTATGTTGAAGGCAGAATAGATGTCAGGAATGAGAGCAGTCAAATCATCGTACAAGAAGCTGTTCTACTGGAAGAGATGGGCTCTAAAAGAAAAGAATCTGTCTACATTCGAGTCAAAGAAGAGAACCATACGCAGGAGCTGCTAGAACAAGTGAAGCGAGTAATCTCCATGCACAGGGGAGAAGCAGATGTCTATTTGTATTATGAAAAGCAAAAAAAGACGATGAGACTTCCAGATGCATACAAAGTTCATGCAGATCATGCGGTCATTTTCCAGTTAAAAGAGCTGCTAGGTGAACAAAACGTTGTGATTAAATGATGACAAATCGTCTGAATATGTTTTACAATTTCACCTATTGTGTTATCATTTTAAAGATTCTGTGTATTTAAACTGCCAAGTATGTGCTTATCAACTTAGCAATTCATTAAATCATTTTCCACTTGAAGGAGTGTTCATCACATGTCATTAAGAGAAGAAGCATTACATATGCACAAAGAGAATCAAGGCAAACTCGAATCAAAATCAAAGGTACAAGTGAAAAATGCGAAAGACTTGAGCTTGGCTTACTCACCAGGTGTAGCGGAGCCATGTAAAGATATTTATGACGATACAAGCAAAGTGTATGATTATACAATGAAAGGCAATATGGTCGCTGTTGTCACAGACGGAAGTGCTGTGTTAGGGCTTGGAAACATTGGGGCAGAAGCATCTCTTCCAGTAATGGAAGGAAAAGCTGTTTTATTCAAAAGCTTTGCAGGTGTTGATGCATTCCCAATCGCACTTGCAACAAACGATGTAGACAAAATCGTTGAAACAGTGAAGCTTCTTGAGCCGACGTTTGGCGGCGTGAACCTTGAAGATATTGCAGCACCAAACTGCTTTATCATTGAAGAGCGTTTGAAAAAAGAGACAAACATTCCTGTTTTCCACGATGATCAGCACGGGACAGCGATTGTAACAGTGGCAGGACTTGTGAATGCACTGAAGCTGTCTGGAAAATCAATGTCTTCAATTAAAGTGGTTGCAAACGGCGCTGGAGCAGCAGGAATTGCGATTATCAAACTTCTTTATCATTTCGGTGTACGTGATATCATCATGTGTGATACAAAAGGCGCTATTTATGAAGGTCGTCCGAATGGTATGAATGCAGTGAAAAATGAAGTAGCTAAATTCACGAACCAAGATCGTAAAGAAGGTTCTTTAGAAGAAGTGATTGAAGGCGCAGATGTCTTTATCGGCGTTTCAGTAGCAGGTGCTTTAACTAAAGAAATGGTTGGGAAAATGGCAAAAGATCCTGTCATCTTCGCAATGGCTAATCCAAACCCAGAGATCATGCCAGAAGATGCACATGCAGCAGGTGCAAGTGTTGTAGGAACTGGCCGTTCTGACTTCCCGAACCAAGTGAACAACGTCCTTGCATTCCCTGGTATTTTCCGCGGAGCGCTTGATGTACGTGCGACACACATTAACGAAGAAATGAAAATTGCAGCTGTTGAAGCGATTGCTTCTCTTGTATCAGATGAAGAATTGTCAGCGGAATACGTTATCCCTGCACCATTTGATGCACGAGTAGCGCCAGCGGTAGCCAAAGCAGTGGCAAAAGCAGCAATGGAAACGGGCGTTTCAAGAATCAAGGTAGACCCAGAAGCTGTTGCAGAAAAAACAAGAAAATTAACGATTATCGGCGAGTAATCGAATTGGAAAAGTGTGCACGTTTTTTCTGAATTTGGAGGAAAAACGTGCACCATTTCCTCTCTTTCACGAAATTTTTTTCATCCTAAATGAGATTTTTTTGTAGACGTTCACAATTCACATATACCAACTACTCAGCGCCCCAAACCTATACTCATTTCTCATCAATTCCCCACTGAAAAAATTGAATGAAGGATGACAGCGTTTGACAAAAAAAGTACAATAGTTTCGGTACAGTTATGACATGTCCTATAATAGTGGATGTGCGTGTAAAGAAAAAACCCTTCAAAAAGGGAGGTAGTCATTTGTCAATCAAGAATATTTTCAGTAAAAAGAAAAAATATGCATCTGTACCCTCTGAACAGGCAAGTCAAGATGTGCCTGAAGGTATCATGACCAAATGTCCGCAATGTAAAAAAATAATGCTCACCAAAGAACTAGATAAAAATTTACGTGTTTGCATGAATTGCGGCAGACATTTGCAAATGAATGCAAAACAACGTATTGAAAGCCTTGTAGACGAAGGCACATTTGAAGAATTTAACGGTCACCTCATTTCTGAGAATCCGCTCGGTTTCCCAGGCTACGAAGAAAAGCTTCAGAAAGACAGAGAAAAAACATCTTTGAATGAAGCCATCGTAACAGGAAAAGGTGAAATTAAAGGTCAAAGTGCTGTCATTGCTGTCATGGATGCCACGTTCCGTATGGGCAGCATGGGCTCAGTCGTTGGTGAAAAGATTACATTAGCTATTGAGAAAGCAAAAGCGGACAAGGTGCCATTTATCATCTTCACTGCATCTGGAGGAGCAAGAATGCAAGAGGGGATTCTTAGTCTAATGCAGATGGCAAAAACAAGTTCAGCATTAAAGCTGTTCAGCGAGGATCAAGGTCTGATTATCTCTGTGATGACCAATCCGACAACTGGTGGTGTATCAGCTAGTTTTGCGTCTCTCGGTGATTACAACTTTGCAGAGCCTGGTGCATTAATTGGTTTTGCTGGTCGCAGAATCATTGAACAAACCATTCGTGAAGACCTACCAGAGGACTTCCAAACGGCTGAATTTTTAATGAAGCATGGTCAGCTAGATGCTGTGATTCACCGTGCAGAAATGAAAGAAACATTAGGCCAAATCTTAGCATTACACAGCACAGGAGGTGAACGAGAGTGGCTGGAGAACTAGAATTTGAAAAACCTGTCATTGAACTTCGAGCGAAAATTGATGAATTGAAAAAGTTCACACAAAACTCAGAGATGGATTTAAGTGCGGAAATTGAGCGCCTTGAAACACGTCTGAGTAAGCTTGAAACAGACATTTATACAAATTTAAAGCCGTGGGACAGAGTGCAAATTGCTCGTCATGCGATGCGCCCAACAACTCTCGATTACATTCAAGAGCTGTTTGATAACTTTTTCGAATGTCACGGTGATCGTTTTTATGGTGACGATGAAGCCATCGTTGGAGGAATTGCCACGTTTAAAGGACTTCCTGTCACAGTCATTGGTCATCAGCGCGGAAAAGACACAAAAGAAAACTTGCGCCGTAATTTCGGGATGCCGCATCCAGAAGGTTACCGTAAAGCATTGCGCTTGATGAAACAAGCAGATAAATTTAATCGTCCAATCATTTGCTTTATTGATACAAAAGGAGCTTATCCTGGTAAAGCAGCTGAAGAACGCGGGCAAAGTGAAGCAATTGCGAAAAACCTTTTCGAAATGGCAGGACTTCGTGTACCGGTTGTCTGTATTGTCATTGGAGAAGGCGGAAGTGGCGGAGCACTAGGCTTAGGCGTAGGAAACCACCTATTTATGCTAGAGAACTCAACATATTCAGTGATTTCACCTGAAGGTGCAGCAGCACTGCTCTGGAAGGACTCATCACTTGCAAAAAAAGCTGCAGAATCAATGAAAATTACCGCTCCAGACCTAAAAGAATTAGATATTATAGATGATGTTATTAAAGAAGTGCAAGGTGGAGCACACCGAGACGTGAAACAACAAGCAGCCTACATTGAAAAAACATTAAAACAGTCACTTACATCTTTGCTCAAACAATCGCCTGAAGAATTAGTCGAACAAAGATATCAAAAATACAAAGCAATCGGCAAAGTATCGATTGAAAATCAATATATTGGGGTAAACTAAATAAACGTACAGCCTTTTGGCTGGCGTTTATTTTTTTCGTCTTTTTTCATCAAAACGATCTGATGTAAGCGCTATTTGAAAATAATTTTTTTTTGTTTTCATAAAATTTGAAACGTCTGAAAACGTTGATTTGACAAGGTTTAGAGCACTTGAATCAACTGTTTTTTGAACAAAGTGCTTTCATGACTTTCTTAACTTTTGTTTAAAAACATTTTATTTAATTGTATAATAAGTACGGTTTTAGAAATTCGTATTGAAAACATCCGGTTTTGCTCATGATTGTTTTCAAGCAGTGGAAATGGTATGTTTAATTCATATATGGTCTCTGAGGTGAAAAAGATGAAGCGTATAGGAGTTTTAACGAGCGGTGGGGATTCCCCAGGAATGAATGCAGCTGTGCGCGCAGTTGTAAGGAAAGCAATTTACCATAATGTAGAAGTTTACGGTATTTATAATGGATATTCAGGTCTAATTAACGGTAAAATTGAGAAACTCGAAATAGGTTCAGTAGGCGATATCATTCATCGCGGGGGAACAAAACTTTACACGGCAAGATGTCCTGAATTCAAGACAGTTGAAGGTCGTGAAAAAGGGATTGAGAACTTAAAAAAATTCGGTATTGAAGGACTTGTTGTCATCGGTGGAGATGGCTCATTCATGGGAGCGAAGAAGTTAACAGAGCTCGGTTTTCCATGTGTAGGTGTCCCTGGCACGATTGACAATGACATTCCTGGTACTGATTTCACTATTGGCTTTGATACAGCACTAAATACAGTCATTGATGCCATTGATAAAATTCGTGATACAGCCACATCTCATGAACGTACATACGTAGTGGAAGTAATGGGAAGACATGCAGGGGATATTGCCCTTTGGTCAGGTCTTGCAGGCGGAGCTGAATCGATTTTGATTCCTGAAGCAGACTATGACATGGACGAAATTATTGCCAGATTGAGAAGAGGACATGAGCGCGGCAAGAAGCACAGTATCATCATCGTCGCAGAAGGCGTAGGCAGCGGTGTCGAATTTGGTAAGAGAATTGAAGAGGAGACAAGCCTTGAAACGCGTGTATCTGTCTTAGGACATATTCAACGTGGAGGTTCTCCAAGTGCGTTTGACCGAGTGCTCGCAAGTCGCTTAGGAGCGTATGCAGTAGAACTTCTTCTTGAAGGAAGAGGCGGACGCTGTGTAGGCATTCAAAGCAACGAACTCGTTCATCACGATATTTTAGACATCTTAGATAAAAAGCATACAGTCGATCAAAATATGTACCGACTTTCACAAGAGCTCTCTATATAAAACGAGAAGACCTTAGGAGGAACAGTAATGAGAAAGACAAAAATCGTTTGTACAATCGGTCCAGCAAGTGAAAGCATTGAAAAGCTGACTGAATTGATTGAAGCAGGAATGAATGTAGCCAGACTAAACTTCTCTCATGGAGATTTTGAAGAGCATGGTGCACGAATTGAAAACATTCGCAAAGCAGGTAAAACTTTAGGCAAGGACATTGCGATCCTTCTTGATACAAAAGGTCCAGAGATCCGTACACGTACAGTTGAAAACGGCTCAATTGAGTTAGTTGCTGGTGCTGATCTTATCGTGAGTATGGAAGACATTGTGGGAAACACTGAAAAAATCAGTGTGACGTACGAAGATTTAATTCATGATGTAGAAGTGGGCTCAACCATCTTATTAGATGATGGTCTGATTGGTCTAGAAGTAAAAGAATTAAATAAGGACCGAAAAGAAATCGTCACAAAAGTGATGAATACAGGTACACTGAAAAACAAAAAAGGTGTCAACGTACCAGGTGTGAGTGTGAACTTGCCGGGTATTACAGAAAAGGATGCCAATGATATTCTGTTTGGAATTGAACAAGGTGTCGATTTCATCGCAGCTTCTTTTGTAAGACGAGCTTCTGATGTTCTTGAGATTCGTGAGCTGCTTGAAAAGAACAACGCAGCTGACATTCAAATCATTCCGAAGATTGAAAACCAAGAGGGCGTTGATAACATCGATGAAATCCTTGAGGTATCAGATGGACTGATGGTCGCGCGTGGAGATCTTGGTGTAGAGATTCCGGCAGAAGAAGTACCACTTGTTCAAAAAATGCTAATCAAAAAATGCAACCGTTTAGGCAAGCCTGTCATCACAGCAACTCAAATGCTGGATAGCATGCAGCGTAACCCGCGTCCAACTCGTGCAGAAGCAAGTGATGTGGCAAATGCTATTTTTGATGGTACAGATGCGATCATGCTATCTGGTGAAACAGCAGCAGGAACATATCCAGTTGAAGCTGTGCAAACGATGCACAACATTGCCTCACGTTCAGAGGAAGCACTTAACTATAAAGCGATCCTTTCTCGCAGAAGCGAAGAAGTAGAAGTCAGCATTACAGATGCGATCGGTCAATCTGTTGCGCACACAGCTATGAAGCTTGATGTGGCGGCAATTGTGACACCTACTGAGAGCGGTCATACAGCGAGAATGATTTCAAAATATAGACCAAAAGCACCAATCGTAGCAGTCACAGCAAACGAATCAGTGGCAAGAAAACTTTCACTCGTATTCGGTGTATTTGCAAAGAGCGGTTCAAAAACGACATCTACTGATGAAATGCTTGAGAATGCAGTAGAAAAGTCAATTGAAACAGGCTATGTAAGACATGGTGATTTAATCGTGATTACAGCTGGTGTGCCAGTTGGTGAAACAGGTACAACCAACTTAATGAAAGTGTATGTTGTCGGTGACATCATTGCGAAGGGTCAAGGAATTGGCCGCAAATCTGCATTTGGACCGGTTGTTATTGCACAAAGCGGAAAAGAAGCAGAGGAAAAAATGTACGATGGTGCGATTCTTGTCGCAAACTGCACAGATCGTGACATGATGGGTGCTTTAGAAAAAGCATCTGCACTTATCACGGAAGAAGGCGGTTTAACAAGCCATGCAGCAGTCGTTGGGCTTAGTCTTGGTATTCCAGTCATTGTCGGTCTTGACAGTGCCACAACACTTCTAAAAGAAGGCGAAGAGATTACAGTAGATCCAGCACGCGGAGCGATCTACAAAGGCCGTGCAAGCGTCCTTTAAATCACACACGAGGGGAGTTGTCTGACTCCTCTCTTTTTTTATGTTACACTAAAAAAAGTAAACAGCTTTCGATGAAAGAGACCCCATGAGGTGATATGGCTTGAAAAAATATTTTCTACTATTATTGATTCTGTTCCCAGCAGTGGAAATTAGTTTATTTTTAATCTCAAGTAACATCATTGGTATTTTACCAACGATGCTAGTCATTGTGCTAACAAGCGCATTAGGTGCTTACTTTGCAAGAAAACAAGGAATAGAGGCATTTCAGAAAGTGCAGCGAGATTTACAATATGGCAAAATGCCAGGGGCCACCATTGTCGATGGCTTCTGCATTCTGATCGGTGGTTTGCTGCTGCTCATACCTGGATTCCTTTCTGATCTGATTGGTGCTGTGTTGCTCATTCCCATGACAAGAAAACGGATCAAACCGCTCTTTGAGCGCTGGCTTAGAAACATGTCCAATCGCAAACGCTATACGATTATACGCTAAAGAGACCTTCGCATCAGGTCTCTTTTACTTTTGCGCACCATACCGAATGTACTGATAAAGGTCTCTGAAAACCCCTGCATTACGAAACGCCTGCCAAACGACAAGAGAAGCGGGACCGAGTGCAAGTCCAAGAAAACCAAAGCATTTTAACCCGACAAACAGTGCCACAAGTGTTGCTAAAGGATTAAGACCAATTGATTTACTTAAGACTTTTGGCTCTGATATTTGTCTTTGAATGAGCACCACAATATACAAAATGCCCAGTCCAATGGCGAGTGAAAGATTTCCTGTCATGGCGGAGTAAATGATCCACGGAAGAAAAACGGTGCCACTCCCGATGTAAGGAAGTAAATCAACTAGACCAATACATAGAGCGATCACAATCGCATGTTCGACCTTTAAGATGAAAAGCCCAATCAGCACGATCCCAATGGTCATGGCAACAAGGAGAAGCTGGGCCTTCATAAAGCCAGAAATGGCTTTTTTGATTTCAGATAAAATGGCACGTGTATGAAGCATCCATTTGGCGGGAAAGATACGAGAACCATATTTTTTTAATGTAAACCAATCTTTTGTGATAAAAAAAGTCGCTAGTGCGGAAAATAAAAGCGTCGCTGCTGCATCAGGCAAAAGACCTAAAAAAGCTGGAATGAATTCAAGAGTTTTTGAAAGGAAAGTCCCGATTTTTGCCGCTGCTTCGTCACCAAGTGCTTGGATTTGTCCTAAAATCGACTCCTTTTGACCTGCTTGAAGTGTATTAAATTGAGCAGTCAAATCATGATATAAAGGCAAAATCTGATCCGTGAAAAAACGTTCCACAATCCCAATCATTTGATCAAGATGACCTGGCAGTACCTTTGCTAAATAAGCACTTCCTGAAATGATTTCCGCCACTAAAAGTGTCATGAATCCGGCTGCTGCCACTAAAAAGAGTAATAGCACAATGATGACAACAAAACCTCTTGGCATCCCGGTCATGTTTTCGATTTTACATACGGCTGGATGAATCAAACACGACACGGCAAATGCAATCCAAAATGGATATAAAAACGGAAAAGACTGATATAAAAAAACAACCGCACAAACGGCGATGCTGAAAATCATCAAACTTCGCAAAAAAATGGCCACATACGTGTGATTCACACAATCCCCTCCAAAAAACAAGCATGTCCGATACTTCATTTTATTCAAAAAGATTAGTAATATGAAAAGGTCGCAATAAAAAGAAAGGAAGGGGCGGCATATGTTCACTCAAGCCAATTTATTTTTAATTCTTTTACTCGTCATTGCACTCATAGCGAAGAACAATTCGTTAATTTTAGCGGTTTCTGTGCTGATTGCGATTAAACTCATTGGATTGGACCAAAAAATTTTCCCGGTTTTGCAATCAAAAGGTATCAATTGGGGTGTGACGGTCATCACGATCGCAGTGCTTGTACCGATCGCAACAGGGGACATTGGATTTAAACAGCTTGGAGAAGCAATGAAATCCTCTTATGCTTGGATTGCACTCGGAGCGGGTATATTAGTAGCATTAATTGCAAAAAACGGCATTGTGCTACTCGAAAACGATCCGCATATCACAGCAGCACTTGTATTCGGTACGATTTTGGCAGTCAGCTTATTCAAAGGTGTGGCTGTTGGCCCGCTGATTGGTGCTGGAATTGCCTATTTAGCGATGCAAGCAGTGAAATTTTTCAGCGGTTAAAAAGAGAGTGGCTCATGCCACTTTCTTTTGATATTTTTTCTGACGTGAGCTTTTGCAAAAAAACATAATTAAATATATTAAAAGAAGCAAAATCCCTTTATTCCATGCCCGAACCGGAAGGCTGGAAAAAAAAATATCAAAAAAAATTATAGTTAAACATTTAACAAATGTCTGATTATTGTTTATAATGGGAATAGGCTTAATTTTGAACTCATTGATCAAACAAGAGATATGAGGCTAAAAGCGCTCTAACCGTATAGGTAAATGTAAGCATTTTCTTTTCTAAACCTGCCAGCCTATTTTGGTTGGATAGCGCTTTCAAAAAGCGAGAATTTTGCAACGAAGGGGAATCTTTTTAAAAAGGGGAGATTGAACATGACAGCAACAAGAGGTCTTGAAGGTATCGTGGCAACAACTTCATCCGTAAGCTCAATTATTGATGATACTCTTACTTATGTAGGGTACAATATCGATGATTTAACTGAAAAAGCGACTTTCGAAGAAATTGTCTACCTGTTATGGCACTTAAAGCTGCCGAATGAGCAGGAGCTAAGCGAGTTAAAGCAGCAGCTCAATGAAAATGCTCATATTCCGCAAGAGATCATTGAGCACTTTAAATCTTATTCGCTGGATGGGGTTCATCCAATGTCTGCGATTCGTACAGCGGTATCCTTATTAGGTTTACTTGATGACGAATCAGAGATTATGGACAAAGAAGCGAATTACAGAAAAGCCATTCGCTTACAAGCGAAAATTTCTGGACTTGTCGCTGCATTCTCACGTATTCGAAAGGGACTTGAGCCTGTACAGCCAAAAGAAGAATACAGCTATGCTGCAAACTTCTTATATATGCTAAACGGCGAAGAGCCTTCACCAGTAGAAATTGAAGCGATTGATAAAGCGCTCATTCTACATGCGGATCACGAATTAAACGCATCGACATTTACAGCACGTGTATGTGTTGCTACACTATCAGATATCTACTCTGGTGTAACAGCAGCTATCGGCGCATTGAAAGGACCACTTCATGGCGGCGCAAATGAAGGCGTAATGAAGATGTTGTCAGAAATTGGCGAAGTTGAAAACGTAGATTCCTATATTCATGGTAAGCTAGAGAAGAAAGAGAAAATTATGGGCTTTGGCCACCGCGTTTACCGCCAGGGTGACCCGCGTGCAAAACATTTAAAAGAAATGAGCCAGCGCTTAACAAATCTCACAGGCGAGCCAAAATGGTATGAAATGTCTGTACGCGCAGAGGAAATCGTGACATCAGAGAAAAATCTTCCACCAAATGTTGATTTTTATTCTGCTTCTGTCTATCACAGTCTTGGGATTGATCATGACTTGTTTACACCAATTTTCGTGATCAGCCGATTCTCTGGATGGATTGCTCACATTTTAGAGCAATATGACAACAACCGTCTGATCCGTCCAAGAGCTGACTATATTGGACCTGATCTTCAAACGTTTGTTCCGATCAGTGAAAGAGACTAATGTTTATAGAATAGTGGAGGCTGATCCATCTAAACCAATAATCAGCCTCCATATCAACAAAAAACGAATCACGTGAAAAACTTCTTGGCTTGCAGACATCAAGCTTGGAAGTTTCAAATATTCACTACATAACCTGGGAGGTAATATCATTGTCACAAGGCGAAAAAATTACAGTTACTGGCGGCGTATTGAATGTACCAAATAATCCAATTATCCCGTTTATCGAAGGGGACGGAATCGGTCCTGACATTTGGAAAGCAGCATCAAGAGTTCTTGAAGCAGCTGTAGAAAAAGCATATAAAGGTGAAAAGCAAATCACTTGGAAAGAAGTATATGCAGGTGAAAAAGCTTATAATAAAACTGGCGAGTGGCTTCCAGAGCAAACACTTGAAGACATTCGTGAATATTTAATCGCGATCAAAGGACCACTGACAACACCAATTGGCGGAGGAATCCGTTCATTGAACGTGGCACTAAGACAAGAGCTTGATTTATTCACATGCTTACGTCCAGTTCGCTGGTTCCAAGGCGTACCATCTCCTGTGAAACGTCCAGAAGACACAGACATGGTCATCTTCCGTGAAAACACTGAAGATATCTATGCAGGAATCGAGTATGCAAAAGGATCAGACGAAGTGAAGAAGTTAATCGACTTCTTGAAAAACGAATTAGGTGTGAATAAAATCCGTTTCCCAGAAACATCAGGTATCGGAATCAAACCAGTTTCTGAAGAAGGAACATCTCGTCTTGTCAGAGCAGCGATCCAATATGCGATTGACCAAGGCCGTAAATCTGTGACACTTGTTCACAAAGGAAACATCATGAAATTTACAGAAGGAGCCTTCAAAAACTGGGGCTACGAAGTGGCTGAAAAAGAGTTTGGCGACAAAGTCTTTACATGGGCACAATATGATCGTATTGTAGAACAAGATGGAAAAGATGCGGCAAACAAAGCGCAAAGTGAAGCAGAAGCTGCTGGCAAAATCATTGTCAAAGACAGCATTGCAGATATTTTCCTTCAACAAATTTTAACTCGTCCAGCTGAGTTCGATGTTGTCGCAACAATGAACTTAAACGGAGACTACATCTCTGATGCACTTGCAGCACAAGTTGGTGGAATTGGTATCGCACCTGGTGCAAATATCAACTACGAAACAGGACACGCTATTTTTGAAGCGACTCACGGAACAGCACCGAAATATGCTGGTCTTGATAAAGTGAATCCATCTTCTGTTCTTCTATCAGGCGTGCTTTTACTTGAGCACCTTGGATGGCAAGAAGCTGCTGATCTAGTGATTCAATCTGTTGAAAAAACAATTGCATCTAAAGTCGTCACGTACGATTTTGCTAGATTAATGGACGGTGCAACAGAAGTGAAATGTTCTGAGTTTGCTGACGAGCTCATCAAAAACTTGTCTTGATTCTTAAACTTTAAAGTTAAAGGGGAAAAAGGAAATGGCAAACAAGCGTAAAAAAGTATCTGTCATCGGAGCAGGCTTTACTGGAGCAACTACAGCATTTCTAACAGCTCAAAAAGAATTAGCGGATGTCGTATTAGTGGATATCCCTCAGCTTGAGAACCCGACAAAAGGGAAAGCACTTGACATGCTGGAAGCAAGTCCTGTTCAAGGCTTCGATGCGAATATTACAGGAACTTCTAACTACGAAGATACAGCCGGTTCTGATGTCGTGGTCATTACGGCAGGAATTGCAAGAAAGCCGGGAATGAGCCGTGACGACCTCGTGTCAACAAATGAAAAAATCATGCGCAGTGTGACACGTGAAATCGTTAAATATTCTCCAGAAGCGATCATTGTTGTGTTAACAAACCCTGTTGATGCAATGACATATGCAGTTTATAAAGAATCAGGATTACCAAAAGAAAGAGTCATCGGACAATCAGGAATTCTTGATACAGCACGTTTCCGTACGTTCGTTGCTCAAGAATTAAACCTATCTGTGAAAGATGTGACGGGCTTTGTTCTTGGCGGACATGGGGACGACATGGTTCCTCTTGTACGTTACTCTTATGCAGGCGGTATCCCGCTGGAAACATTAATTCCTAAAGAGCGAATTGATGCAATTGTTGAAAGAACAAGAAAAGGCGGCGGTGAAATCGTCAACCTATTAGGTAACGGTAGTGCATATTATGCACCTGCTGCTTCACTCGTTGAAATGGTTGAGGCGATCTTAAAAGATCAACGCCGCGTCATGCCGACGATTGCATACCTTGAAGGTGAATATGGCTACGAAGGCATTTACCTTGGAGTTCCAACAATCGTAGGTGGAAACGGCCTTGAGCAGATCATCGAGCTTGAGCTGACAGAAGAAGAAAGAAGTCAGCTTGACCGTTCTGTTGAATCTGTAAAGAACGTCATGAAAGTATTGTCTTAATATGAATAAAAAAGAAGGCTTCTCGTAAGAGAAGTCTTCTTTCAGATTGTTGACAAAGGGCTAAAATGTTGTTTATTTTAGCCCTTTGTCTTCTTTTCAGCGTGATAGAAAACCTTTGCAGTCTAGGAAGGGCGAGTACTGGCGCGGAGCGAATTTGACATTCGTGAGCACCAGCGCGCAGGACTGACACCGAATGCGAGGGTTTGTCTACACGCTGAGAAGGCTTCTCGTATGAGGAGTCTTCTTTTTGTTTACAAAGCCAATCTTGTCGAAATTTTAAATTGTTCTCTTGTTAAGCTTTCGTTAAAATGAAAGAGAAAGCATGACTTCTCGCTTTTCACATAAGATACAAAAAACCGGATGCAGGGGAAATCACTAATTGGAGGCACAACATGAATAAAAAAATATTAGTTGTGGATGATGAAGAATCAATTGTAACACTTCTAAGCTATAACCTTGAAAGGGCGGGCTACGATGTCGTCACAGCAAGAGACGGAGAAGAAGCGCTTGAAAAAGCAGCAAGTGAACAGCCTGATCTGATTGTGCTTGATTTAATGCTTCCGAAAATGGACGGCATTGAAGTGTGCAAACAACTGAGAATTCAAAAAATGATGTTCCCTATTTTAATGCTGACAGCAAAGGACGATGAATTTGATAAGGTGCTCGGTCTTGAACTTGGGGCCGATGATTACATGACAAAACCTTTCAGTCCTAGAGAAGTGGGTGCTCGGGTAAAAGCCATTTTGAGAAGAGCACAGCAATCTCAGCCGGCTCCCGTGCAAGAAGAGAAGGAAGAGATCATTGCAGACCAAATCAAAATTGGAGACCTGCGCATTTTACCTGAACATTACGAAGTCTATTTCCAAGAAGAACGTCTAGAGCTTACGCCAAAGGAATTTGAACTGCTTCTTTATTTGGCTAAGCATAAAGGCCGTGTCCTTACGCGTGATCTATTGTTAAGTGCGGTTTGGAATTATGACTTTGCAGGTGATACTCGTATTGTGGATGTGCATATCAGCCACTTGCGGGACAAAATTGAAAAGAACACGAAAAAACCAACATATATTAAAACCATTCGAGGCTTAGGCTACAAATTGGAGGAGCCAAAGCCAAATGAGTAAAGTGAGAACCCGCCTTTTTTCTGGGCTCATTTTTCTCCTGTTTATTGTGTTTGTTGCGCTTGGTCTTTTCTTGGATCATATGTTTCATATTTTTTATGAAACAAAATTAACCGAACGAATGGAAAAGGAATCGAGTTTTCTCCTTTCTTCAATGAATGTGGAAGATTTGAATGCGGAGCAAAACAAGAAAATTCTCAATCAAGCAAAGCAGCATCTCGATATGAATGCGTCGATTGTGGACGTGAAGGGGAATATCATACATACAACGGGTCAAGCAGAACAGAGGGCTGTCATTTTAAACACACTGAAAAGTGAGCAGCTCCAAACAAAAGGAACGTTCATTGAGGATGAGAAGGATGCGCTGTTTCATTATGCAGTTCCAATGATGAAACAAAACGAACCGGCGGGATATTTATTTCTTCATGCTTCATTCCAGCCTTTGAATGAGATTGATGGTCAGCTCTGGCTTGCATTAGCCTTTTGTCTTGGTTCAGCCATCATTATCATCGTCTTTTTTGGCTATCGCATGTCGATGAAGTATGTAAAGCCGATTGATTATGCCACAAAGGTGGCCAAACAGCTTGAACGAGGGAACTATGATACAAATAACTTTGAAGAGCTGATCATTGAAACAAGTGAACTCAATACATCAATGAAGCGTCTGGCAGAAAGTCTTCAAGACATGACAAGCGCTGGCGAAATGCAGCGAGATCGTCTGCAAACAGTCATTGAAAACATTGGAGCGGGGATTATTTTGATTGATAAAATGGGCTATATCCACTTAGTCAATCGAACATTCCGCAAGCAATTCAAAGTGCAAAAACACATTTACATGCACAAGCTGTATCATGAAGCCTTTACCCATGAAGAGATTATTGAATTAATAGACGAAATTTTCATGACAGAAACCAAGGTCCGAAAGTTCTTACGTCTCGCTGTTGACATCGAGCGGCGTTATTTCCAAGTCGATGGTGTTCCGATCTTAAGTACGGACGATGAATGGAAAGGAATTGTTCTTGTCTTTCATGATGTGACAGAAACAAAGCAGCTAGAACAGATGCGAAAAGACTTTGTCGCTAACGTGTCACACGAATTAAAGACACCGATCACGTCAATTAAAGGCTTTTCTGAAACACTTCTGGATGGTGCCATTGACGACAAAGAAGCGCTGACACAATTTTTGTCTATCATCCTAAAAGAGAGTATTCGTTTAGAAACGCTCATCCAAGACTTACTTGATCTCTCGAAAATTGAACAGCAGCATTTTAAGCTGAATATTCAAGAAGCCAATGCGACAGAAATCATTCAAGAGATTGAAGTGCTGCTAAAACAAAAGGCTGCTGAAAAAGGCATTGACCTACAAGTGCGTGTCCCGAAAGAGCCGGTCTATGTCATGGCAGATCCGCTGAGATTAAAACAAATTTTCCTCAACCTGATCAATAATGCTCTCACCTATACACCAGAGGGAGGAAGTGTCACGATCACAGCAAGACAGAGGAAAGACAGCTATGAATTTGATGTAGCAGATACAGGGATCGGTATGAAAAAGAGTGAAATTCCAAGAATATTCGAGAGGTTTTATCGAATTGATAAAGATCGAAGTAGAAACTCAGGCGGTACAGGGCTGGGTCTTGCCATTGTCAAACACCTTGTCGAAGCACATGAAGGAACGATTTCTGTTCATAGCAAACAAGGCAAAGGGACGACGTTTACCGTGAGTTTAAAGTCAAAATAGAGAAGAATGGAAAGTGGCGTTAAAATTTACATGATCTTTACAATGAATTCATGTTTTGTTAATCAATCATTGGTAGGATGTATAGGAACCCCTTCATCCAAGGAGCCAATTTTGGAAGGACGAAAACACTTGTTGTTTTCGTCCCTTTTTTATGCAGGCTCGTCTATTTTCTTTTCAAAATAAACTTTGATAAAATGAACATACAATGTGCGAAAGAGACGGCTGAGCCGGCTCAGTCGATGGAGGATTAAAAGATGACAGATCAAAAGAAATTAGTACTTGTGGATGGAAACAGCCTCGCTTATCGAGCTTTTTTTGCTTTACCGCTATTATCCAATGATAAAGGCGTACATACAAATGCCATTTATGGCTTTGCGATGATCTTAATGAAGATGCTTGAAGACGAGAAGCCGACTCATATGCTCGTAGCATTTGATGCGGGTAAAACCACCTTCCGTCACGAGACGTTTAAGGAATATAAAGGCGGAAGACAAAAAACTCCGCCAGAACTATCAGAACAAATGCCATTCATCCGTGAGCTATTAGATGCTTATCAAGTGAAAAGGTACGAGCTTCCGCAATACGAGGCGGATGACATTATCGGCACACTGGCTGTAGAGGCAGAAAAGGACGGCTTTGAGGTCAAGATCTTCTCAGGAGATAAAGACTTAACGCAGCTTTCAACAGACCATACAACAGTAGCCATTACGAAAAAAGGTATCACAGAAGTAGAATATTACACACCGGCACATATTGAAGAGAAATACGGACTCAGGCCAGATCAAATCATCGACATGAAAGGGCTGATGGGAGACTCATCAGACAATATTCCTGGCGTGCCTGGTGTTGGTGAAAAAACAGCGATCAAATTACTAAAGCAGTTTGAAACGGTTGAAAATCTGCTTGATCATATTGACGAAGTCAGCGGGAAAAAGCTAAAAGAAAAGCTTGAAGAATATAAAGAACAAGCGGTGATGAGTAAAAAGCTGGCGACGATTCTCGTAGAAGCACCAATAGATGTATCAAGCAAAGAGCTCGCCTATGAAGGTCCTCACATGGAGCAGGTCATCTCGCTTTATAAAGAACTGGGCTTTCAAACGCTGCTAGAGCGTTTAGGAGAAGCGCCAGAATCAGATGAACCAGTTGAAATAGATGAAATAGATGTGAAGAAAATGGCAGATGTTACGGAGGACATGCTGACAGATCACGCTGCACTTGTGGTAGAACAGCTAGGAGACAATTATCACGAAGCCGATTTGATAGGGTTTGCGATCCATAATGAGAACGGTGCATTTTTTATGACAAAAGAAGATGCTCTGCAATCTGAAGCATTTAAACAATGGGTACAGGATGAAACGAAGAAGAAATGGGTCTTTGATTCCAAAAGAGCGGTTGTTGCCCTCAGATGGCATGATGTCGATCTTAAAGGTGTCGATAACGATGTCCTGCTCGCTTCCTATGTGGTCAATCCGCAGAAATCTTATGAGGACGTTGCAAGTGTGGCGAAGGAATATGGCCTGAACATTGCCCTTTCCGATGAAAAAGTTTACGGAAAAGGAGCGAAACAGGCGATTCCACCTGAAGAAGAGCTAAAAGACCATCTTGGAAGAAAAGCAGCAGCGATCTCTGCGCTGCATGATTTGACCCTTGAAGCGTTAGAAAAAAATGATCAGCATGAGCTGTATGAAGATTTAGAGCTGCCACTTGCCCTCATCTTAGGTGAAATGGAATCTCTTGGGGTAAAAGTGGATGTTGAACGTCTTCAGAAAATGGGTGAAGAACTCACGAAGAAGCTGAAGGAATATGAAGAAACCATTCATCGGTTAGCAGGAGAAACATTTAACATCAATTCACCGAAGCAACTTGGTGTGATTTTATTTGAAAAATTAGGACTACCCATGATCAAAAAGACCAAAACAGGCTACTCTACGTCTGCGGATGTCCTTGAAAAGCTTGAAGACAAGCACGAAATTATTCGGTCCATTCTGCATTACCGTCAAATAGGAAAGCTGCAATCCACTTATGTGGAAGGCTTAATGAAAGTGACGCGCAAAGATACGCATAAAGTGCACACAAGATTTAATCAGGCACTTACACAAACAGGAAGACTAAGCTCAACAGACCCAAACCTTCAAAACATCCCGATTCGTTTAGAAGAAGGCCGAAAGATTCGTCAAGCGTTCGTCCCGTCAAAAGAAGGCTGGCTCATGTTTGCGGCTGATTATTCTCAAATTGAGCTGCGTGTACTCGCGCACATTTCTCAAGATGAGAACTTGATTGAAGCCTTTACGCAAGATATGGATATTCACACGAAAACAGCAATGGATGTGTTCCATGTCTCAGAAGAAGAAGTGACTTCCTCTATGAGAAGACAGGCCAAAGCTGTCAACTTCGGAATCGTGTATGGAATTAGTGATTATGGACTGTCTCAAAACCTTGGGATCACAAGAAAAGAAGCAGCGGCCTTCATTGAACGTTATTTAACAAGCTTTAAAGGCGTGAAAACCTATATGGAGGACATCGTGCAGGAAGCAAAACAAAAAGGGTATGTGACCACGCTTCTTAAACGTAGACGATATATTCCAGATATTACAAGTCGCAATTTTAATGTGAAAAGCTTTGCGGAAAGAACGGCAATGAACACACCGATCCAAGGCAGTGCCGCCGATATCATCAAAAAAGCGATGATTGATATGGCACGAAAGTTAAAAGAAGAGAACCTGCAGACAAATCTGTTATTGCAAGTGCACGATGAATTGATCTTTGAAGCGCCAAAAGAAGAAATCGCCATATTAGAAAAAATCGTCCCTGAAGTCATGGAAAATGCACTTCAGCTCGATGTGCCGCTAAAAGTCGATTTCGCTTCAGGTCCATCTTGGTACGACGCAAAATAAAGAGAGAGAAAAAGGAGCGAGGAGCATGCCGGAATTACCAGAGGTTGAGACCGTCCGGCGCACTCTTCAGCGGTTAGTCAAAGGAAAAACGATTGAAACGGTCGATATCAAATGGCCAAATATCATCAAACGTCCTGGGGAACCGGAAGAGTTCGCTAGAAGGATGGTAGGAGAAACCATTCAAACCATTGAAAGAAGAGGGAAGTTTCTACTCTTTCATTTAGACCACTATGTGATGGTCTCCCATTTAAGAATGGAAGGGAAATACCGTGTACATGAAACTGGTGAGCCTTATGATAAACATGTACACGTCGTCTTTACGTTCACAGATCGTACCGAACTTCGGTACCATGATGTCCGTAAATTTGGGACGATGCATCTATTTCAGCCAGGCGAAGAAGAAAAAGAACTTCCGCTATCACAGCTGGGGTATGAACCTTTTTCAGACTCATTTACACCAGAATATTTATGGGAGCAATTAAAGAAAACCTCCCGCGTGGTCAAAACGGCTTTACTTGATCAAAAGATTGTGGTTGGCCTTGGTAATATTTATGTAGATGAAGTGCTGTTTAAATCAGGCATTCATCCAGAAACAAAAGCGAATCAGCTAAGTCTTGCATCTTGCAAGGTGCTCCACAAACATATTATTGATACGCTTCAAGTGGCTGTTGATGCAGGAGGTAGCACCATTCGTTCCTACATCAATTCACAAGGTGATATTGGGACTTTTCAATTACAGCTTCTTGTATATGACCGGCGGGGAGAACCTTGCCAGACGTGCGGAAGTATCATAGAAAAAACAGTGGTTGGAGGGCGCGGCACTCATTTTTGTGTGACCTGCCAAAAACGCCCTTCATAAAAGTAAGCCGTCAGCATGCTTCCTTTTTGCCATGCATACGATAAAAAACATTCTTTTTTCAGCAAGGTGTAGACTGACACACAGCCCACCTGCTCTTCATATAGTGAAGAAGAGTCTAAGGACGCCTAGAGACTCTTGATCATCGTTGCATGAACAGAAAGGAAGAGTACAGGTATGATTTCGTTTTCGCTTCTGTTTTTAGCTATTGCCGTCAGCATTGACAGCTTTTCTGTAGGTTTTACGTATGGTCTTCGCAAGATGAGGATTCCATTTAAAGCCATCGTTATTATTGCTTGCTGTTCAGGAATTGTGTTGCTCATTTCCATGCTGATTGGCAGCCTGCTCACGACATTCCTCCCTGTCTCAGTGACAGATAAACTGGGTGGAGGCATCTTAATTGCCATCGGACTTTGGGTTCTGTATCAATTTTATAAACCAGCGAAAGAGCGTGATTTGCTCCTTCATGAAAAAACACTTCTCAATGTAGAAGTGCAGTCTCTTGGGCTTGTCATTCATATTTTGCGAAAGCCTACAAGTGCAGATATTGACCGCTCTGGCACCATTAATGGAATGGAAGCGGTGCTTCTTGGAATTGCTTTATCCATCGATGCATTTGGTGCAGGAATTGGTGCAGCGATTCTTGGTTTTTCTCCAATTGTCATGAGCATCACGGTCGCTGTGATGAGTTCTCTTTTTGTATGCATCGGACTGCGTGCAGGTCATTATTTGGCCAATTGGCGCTGGATCGATAAACTCGCATGCTTACCAGGGCTGTTGCTCATTTTAATTGGGGTGTGGAAGCTGTAAAGGAGGAAACGAATTGACGCTCGTCATTGGATTAACAGGCGGGATTGCTAGCGGAAAAAGCACAGTCTCGCAGATGATAAAAGAGAAAGGCATTCGGGTGGTGGATGCAGATATCATTGCAAAAGAAGCGGTTTCTAAAGGAGCGCCTGCCCTTCATCAAATCGTTCAAACTTTTGGTGAAGAGGTTCTTCTGCCAAATGGTGAACTGAACCGGCAGCAGCTTGGAGCGATCATTTTTTCTGATGAAGAGAAAAGAAAAAAGCTCAATGCCATCGTTCATCCTGAAGTCAGAAAGGAAATGCTCGAGCAGCGTGATGAAGGGGTGAGCAACAATGAAACATTTGTTGTGCTTGATATCCCGCTCCTATTCGAGAGCAAGCTGGAAGGGCTAGTCGACCGTATCATTGTTGTGTACACGACGCCTGATTTGCAGCTGTCGCGGCTCATGAATCGAAACGACCTGAGTGAGGAAGAAGCGCTGAAGCGCATTCACTCCCAGCAGCCTCTTGAGGAGAAATGCCAAAAAGCAGACCGTGTGATAGAAAACACAAAAGATCTCGCTTTTATTAGAAAGCAATTAGAGAACATATTAAACGAATGGGAACATACAGATAAGTAAGAGTACATACAGTACTCTTCTTTTTTTATGCTTTTTTCGTCAATTTCATTGCAAAGAACAGCCCTTTTTTGAAAATATACGTTTATATACTGGCAATTACATTCTAATGTGATATACTAATTTCATAAATAAATTTATTGAGTATAACACATAATAGAGGAGTGACCTGTTCATGAAGGTAAAAGCAGCGATCAATGGGTTTGGCAGAATTGGACGCATGGTCTTCAGAAAAGCAATGCTTGATGATCAAATTCAAATTGTAGCGGTGAACGCAAGCTATCCTGCCGAAACGCTAGCACATTTAATTAAATATGACACAAATCATGGACGTTACGAATGCGATGTGACAGCAGAAGATGACGCGTTGATTGTCAATGGCAAAAGAGTGCTTTTGCTCAATAATAGAGACCCAAAGCAGCTTCCATGGGGAGAGCTTGGGATTGATATCGTGATCGAAGCAACAGGGAAATTTAATTCAAAAGATCAAGCGATGGGCCATATAGATGCTGGAGCGAAAAAGGTCGTACTTACAGCTCCAGGTAAAAATGAAGACGTTACAATTGTGATGGGTGTCAATGAGGATGATCTTGATCCTGAAAAGCACGTAGTTATTTCAAACGCATCTTGTACAACAAACTGCTTAGCACCAGTTGTCAAGCTGTTAGATGATGAATTTGGCATCGACAACGGCTTAATGACAACGGTTCATGCTTATACAAATGATCAAAAAAATATCGACAACCCCCACAAGGATTTGCGCCGGGCAAGAGCATGTGCCCAGTCCATCATTCCAACGACGACGGGTGCCGCTAAAGCGCTTTCTTTAGTGCTGCCGCACATGAAAGGGAAATTACATGGACTTGCACTTCGCGTACCGGTTTCAAATGTGTCGATGGTTGATCTTGTGGTCGACTTGAAAAAAGATGTCACAGCAGAAGAGGTAAATGCTGCCTTTGCAACGGCTTCAAAAACATCTCTTGCTGGCATATTAGATTACACCGATGAACCACTTGTCTCCACAGACTTTAACACAAACCCTTATTCTGCTGTCGTTGATGGACTTACAACGATGGTGATGGAAGGCAGAAAAGTAAAAGTTCTTGCATGGTATGACAATGAATGGGGCTATTCTTGCAGAGTGGTTGATCTTGTAAAGTTTGTTGGTTCACAGATGAAAGAGCTTTCAGCTGTTTGAAATGAAGAAGACTGAACGTCCCTTTTCAAGAAATGAGAGAAAATCCCACTAAAAACACAGCTTGCAAAATGGGTCTAAACAAAGTATACTATTTTTCGTGAACTTCTTGTTCGCAGACTCATTCGGGTATACTTAAAGGGTTAGGACCTCTTTGGACTAACTTTCCCCCGTGGTATATGTCCGGTCCGGCTGCTTAGAACTTCACTCTTTCATTCTTGTTTAAGGGGGGTCCATGATGGAAACAATCGGACGTCACGTTATCTCCGAGTTATGGGGATGCGACTGTGATAAACTGAACGACATGGATTTTATTGAAAAAACGTTTGTAAATGCAGCTTTGAAATCAGGAGCTGAAGTAAGAGAGGTTGCTTTTCACAAATTTGCACCTCAAGGAGTAAGTGGAGTTGTCATTATTTCTGAATCTCATCTGACAATTCACAGCTTTCCTGAACATGGTTATGCGAGCATAGATGTTTATACTTGCGGCGATCTAGATCCGAATATTGCAGCAGATCATATCGGAGATGAACTAGGTGCTGAAACAAGAGAAAACATCGAAATTCCTCGAGGCATGGGACCTGTACAAGTGAAACAGGCGCAAGCCAAAGCACTGTAAACATAAAAAAGATTGCAATGGGAGCTGGCCAAAAGCATTAAATGCCTTTGTGTTATGCTCCTTTTTATATTTGTTCCATACACGGGCATCCAGCATGATCCAACCTGTCTATACTTTTGTTCTAGGAAAACAAAGGTTTTTTTTATAAAATAAAGAAGAGGGTTTATGACAAAGGGGATACGTGTATGACTTTAGGACAAAAGCTCAAACGATTCATTTCAAATCATACAGAAACATCTGACCATCATCCAGTGTCAGAGCTGAAAAGCCATTACTACAAATCGACACAAACTCAAGTTTTCCAAGCGGTAGAAGCCGTTCTTTCAAGAAACGATTCCTATCAAGTGACATCTGTTTCAGCAGAACGAGGTGAAATCAGCGCAAACATACGAACGCCGAAAAAAGCTTTTCTCGTGGCGACTGTCATTTCAATTCGTCCTTTTGAAACAGCTGTCGATTTTAATGTGACAACAGAAACAGCGCTGCCAACGGACTTTGGCTACAGTCAAAAGGCTGTTTTGTCCCTCTATAAAGAACTAGACAAACAACTTCCAAGAAGAGATCGGAGCTGATGAAATGAAATGTCCCACATGTCAGCACCTTGGCACAAGGGTGCTTGATTCAAGACCAGTAGATGAAGGGAAGTCCATCCGTCGCAGAAGAGAGTGTGAAAGCTGTCAATATCGCTTCACGACGTTTGAAAAATTAGAAGAATTGCCATTGATTGTGGTGAAAAAAGAAGGAATTCGAGAAGAATTCAGCCGGGAAAAGATGCTGAGAGGCCTCATCAAAGCGTGTGAAAAACGTCCTGTCGCTTTAAAACAGCTCGAGGATGTCTGCTTTAACATCGAGAAGGAATTGCGTAACCAAGGCATGTCAGAGGTGAAAAGCGAGCTTGTAGGGGAAATGGTGATGGACGAGCTGGCGAAAATTGATGAAGTGTCTTACGTCAGGTTTGCGTCGGTATACCGTCAATTTAAAGATATCAATGTATTTATTGATGAATTAAAAGATTTATTAAAGAAAGAACGCTAAAAAAGAGCTGAAGATTCTTCATGCTCTTTTTCCTGCGTAAAGCGTAAAACGCAAAAAGAGTGTACAATGAAGACAACCGTATTAAGGGAGGATCAGCATATGACAGAGCATTGGAAGGAAGTGCTAGCCGTCGATCCGTATGTCGTCAAAAGCGCTTCATTGCTCGGTGACATCGATAGACAGCTTATTACTCTTTTATATCAGCCGCTTATTGGCATGTCCGCTTTCAGTTTATACATGACGCTGTGGGGAGAGCTGGAACAAAATCGAATGTGGGGGAAACCCGCACCTCACCGTCAGCTGATGGTGATGCTGCAAACGAATTTAAATGATATTTTTGAGGAGCGCTTAAAGCTTGAAGCGATCGGATTACTCCGCACATATGAACAGGAAACGGAAGAAGGCAGACTGTTTACATATGAGCTCGTGCCGCCGCTGAGACCGGATGAATTTTTCCAAGACGGTATGCTGAATGTCCTTTTGTATCATCGGGTAGAGAAAGCAAAATATATGCAGCTTCGTGATTATTTTTCTTATCCAGGAGTTCCTGCTGATGCAAAGAACATCTCCCGATCGTTTGAAGAAGTGTTTCACGTCTTGCAGCCAGGAGAGCGCAAGATGACAGAGGAAATCAATCAGGCGTCATCGCTTGACGAGGGCTACGAATATGTGACAGTTGGCTCAAGTCAGCCTGCACCGCTTTCAGATGAATCTTTTGATTTTGATCTATTGTTAGCAGGCATGTCGGATATGATGATTCCGAGAAAGGCTTTGACAAAGCAAGTGAAAGAGACAATTAAGAAGTTAGCGGTCGTCTATGGCATCACCCCACTGCAAATGCAAAATATTGTCGCAGGTGCCTGTGGTTCAGATCAGATGATATCAACTGAGGATCTGCGAAAAGCAGCGAGAGACTGGTATCAAATTGAATACAGAGGTGAACAGCCGAAGCTGATTGATCAAAAACAGCCAAGACATTTACGTCACAATGTCACGCAGAATTCAGGTGCAGATGCGCCTGATGCGAAATTGATTGAAAAGCTTGATCATATTTCGCCTAGAGAGCTTCTAAAAGATATGGCAGATGGCATTGAGCCGACGTATGCAGACTTAAGAATTGTTGAAGATATTATGCTTGAGCAGCAGCTAGAGCCTGGGGTCATGAATGTCTTGATCTACTATACACTGCTAAAAACGGATATGAAGCTGTCCAAAACATATATGCAGAAAATTGCCGCCCACTGGGTGCGAAAGAAAATTAAAACCGTGGCAGCTGCTATGAAAATTGCCAAAGAAGAGAATAGGCAAATGACAGAATGGGCGCAGCAAAAAAATAAGCGTCAATCATATGGATCAGGAAAAGTGATCCGCGAGGAGAAGCTGCCTGACTGGATGAAAGAAGCTGAAACGAAAGAACAGCCAAAAGAACAGACAGATAACTTGTCTACAGAGGACCTCGAACGAGAAAAAGAAAAATTGTTAGATCAGTTTAATAATATGAAAAAGTACAATGCACATTAATGTGAGGTGAGATGGAGATGAAACCGATCGGTCGTTCATTTGATCAGCTAAAAGGGCGGGTAGATTTTCGCGTGAGATACAATCAGATTAAAGAAAGTGTCCTAGCTGATGAAGATGTAAAAGCTTTTTTAAAGGAGCATCAAGAGGACATCCAAGAAGACATGATCAATCGCAGTTTGAACAGACTCTTTGAATATGTACAACAATCAAAGGGCTGTTCTTACTGCTTAGAGGAAGAGAATGTAAATGTCATTTTAGACGGGTATCACCCGAAGCTTGTGATCAAAGGTCAGAGCATTGATATTGAATATTCCCCTTGTCCTGTCAAACTGCGACTTGATAGACAGAAAAAACAGCAAGAACTTATGAAAAGTATGTATATTCCGCAGAATGTTCTTCAAGCGACGTTTGCTGATTTAAATGTGGTTGGAAGACAAGAAGTCATTCAAAAAGTAGGTCAATTCCTGCAAAGTTATGATGAAACAGGTAAGGGCAAAGGCCTCTATTTACATGGAAAGTTTGGGGTCGGAAAAACATTTATTCTGGCAGCGATTGCGCAGCAGCTAGCGGTAAAAGAGTATCCATCTCTCCTTGTATACGTGCCTGAATTTGTGAGAGAGTTAAAAAATTCGTTAGCTGATCATACACTCGAAGAAAAGCTGAATATGGTCAAATCTACACCAATTTTAATGCTTGATGATATCGGAGCAGAGTCGATGACAAGCTGGGTACGAGATGAGCTTTTAGGAACAATCTTGCAATACCGCATGGCAGAGCAGTTGCCGACTTTTTTCTCTTCTAATTTCTCACCGAATGAGTTAAAGCATCACTTTACGTACTCACAGCGCGGGGAAAAAGAAGAGGTGAAGGCAGCTCGATTAATGGAACGTATTCTCTACCTAGCTGAACCAGTTCTGCTTGAAGGGGAAAATCGCCGTCATTTATAAAAAGATAGGTCACGTGAAGGGGAGCGGATGCAATGAATAAAAGAAAATGGCTGCTTTTCCTCGTGATTGGGGTTGTAGCTGCTGTGCTATGGTGGCTCAACAAACAGCATCTTCAACTGTCGCCGAAAGATGTGAAGAATTGGATTCTTCAATTTGGGATGCTGGCTCCCTTTGTCTTTCTTTTCTTATCACTTTTTCGTCCATTTGTGCTTGTCCCTCTCACCGTCTTTTCGCTAGCAGCAGGTTTGGCATTCGGCAGTGTCCTTGGGACCATTTATGCCTTAGCTGGTGCGACAGCAGGTGCAACAGGATCTTTCCTGCTTGCCTCAACCTTCCGTTCAAACAAGCAGGAAACCGAATCAAGCAATCGGAAGCTAAAAGCGGTGACGTCCCGTATTCAAGAGCATGGATTTCTTTATATCCTCTTATTACGCATTGCACCCATTCACTTTGATTTTGTCAGTTATGCCGCAGCAGCTTCACGTGCGAATTATCGTGCATTTGCTGCAGCGACTTTTTTAGGGTTAATACCTGGTACTGTGGCGTTAAATGTCCTTGGATCAAGCTTTGTGAGCGGAAATTATGCCGCCTTAGCGATTGTTTGTTTGATTTATTTGATCTTTATCTCAGTGCCACTGATTTTAAAAAGAAAGATGCCTGATTTATTTTAGGCGTCTATTTTTTATGTTCCCCCCATATATATGTAACAGATGTCGTTAGGGGGGACAAACATGCTTGAAATAATCTTTGAAGATGAATATGATACCGCCGCTTTTTTACATCTTGCTGAACACTTGGACAGTCGGCATCACATTTCGATTCAACAAGGGAAAGATCGGCTTCTCATAGAAGCAAAAAAATCAGGAGAAGCCATTGAGCACATTGTGCGGACATTACTGATTCACTTTTTTTTGGAATGCAAAGAAAATGAACGCATGCGCAGCATCCTTGAAAACACATACTTATTTAAAGATCCAGAAGAGCAGCACCAAATTCTTTCAATCGCACATAGCATCATGAAAGGGGATCTAGATGATATCCCTGGAATTCATCAAGACCCGCCGAGGGAGGATCTGTTAAAAAAAGAGCTTGAGACGATTTCTTTACAGAAAGGTGTTTTTTCCATTGGTTCATTTATGACATTTAGGCTCTCAGCGTATGACAGAAGGCTGAAGAACTATGTTGAAGTATCCATCGAAGAATATAAAATGGAACAAGAATATCAAAACTTTATTCAATCCCTTCGAGACTATGTGATGTCAAGAGAACCTAAGCTTGAAAAAGTACATGTTGTACATCAGGACCGCCTGATGATTTGGGAATTTCGGTACGCTTCTGAGCGTGATCAAAAACAATACATAGACAGACAGTTTGTAAGAGAGCATCCAATGTATATTGATTCGCAGTTGATTGCACCGCTTGTATCCATTGCGCCACAAAAGATTGACCTATTTACAGATGATACGGGTCACTCGATGGTGCAAACCATTCAAAATATTTTTCAAGAAAGAGTTGAGGTATTCCCTCCTCATTCGTTTCAGGAACAGCATGTTCAATTTGTTCCTAGTCATTTGGAAAAGAAAAGTGAAAAGCTTTCTTGATTTTCACGAAAAAACGTTTTATAATACGGTGTAACTTCATACAGAGACCGTATTGATAAGGACATGAACAAATGAACACCCGCTTAAAGAGAGGGAAGCCGTGGCTGAAAGCTTCCTAGCAGAGGACCATTTGCTTTACCACCTTTGAACATCAGCTGTGAACTGTTTAGTAATAGCTGACGGGAATTCCCGTTATTGAACCACAAGCCGTATTTGCTTTTGACAAAGCAAGCTGCAAATACGGGAAAAAGGGTGGAACCACGATTCCGTTTATTCAACCTCGTCCCTTTCCAGGGGGCGGGGTTTTTATATTGCCAAAAAAAGGAGTGACTAGAGATGTCAGAACAAATTCAACTTACATTTCCAGATGGAGCAGTCAAGGAGTTTGACAAAACAGCTACAACAGAAGACATCGCGGCATCAATTAGCCCAGGCCTAAAGAAAAAAGCGCTTGCCGGTAAATTGAACGGCAAAGAAATAGATCTGCGTACGCCGCTGTTAGAAAGTGGAACAATCGAGATCATCACAGATAAGAGTGAAGAAGCGCTCGATATTATGCGCCACAGCACAGCGCATTTGCTTGCACAGGCAATCAAACGCATTTATGGAAAAGAGCATCACGTCCAGTTTGGCGTAGGCCCTGTCATCGAAAATGGCTTTTACTATGATGTCGATATCGATGTAGCGATTACACCTGAAGATTTACCAAAGATTGAAAAAGAAATGAAAAAAATCATTAACAGCAATTTGCCGATTGAGCGCATTGAAGTTTCAAGAGAAGAAGCGAAAGCACGCTTTGAAGCAATTGGCGATGAATTGAAGCTAGAGCTGTTAGAAGCAATCCCAGAAGGCGAAGCCGTCACAATTTATGAGCAAGGTGAATTCTTCGATCTATGCCGTGGTATTCACTTGCCGTCTACAGGGAAAATCAAAGAATTCAAGCTGTTAAGCCTTGCAGGTGCTTACTGGAGAGGCGACAGTAACAACCAAATGCTTCAGCGTATTTACGGAACAGCTTTCTTCAGCAAAGAAGAATTAAACGAGCATTTACGTCTGCTTGAAGAAGCAAAAGAGCGTGATCACCGTAAACTAGGCAAAGAATTGAAACTGTTTGCGAACTCTCAAAAGGTGGGCCAAGGTCTTCCGCTCTGGCTGCCAAAAGGGGCAACAATTCGCCGCGTCATTGAGCGTTATATTGTTGATAAAGAAGTACGCCTTGGTTATGAGCATGTGTATACACCAGTTCTTGCGAGTGTGGAATTGTATAAAACATCAGGCCACTGGGCGCATTATCAAGAAGATATGTTCCCAGTCATGGAAATGGACAACGAAGATCTTGTTCTCCGTCCAATGAACTGTCCGCACCATATGATGATTTACAAAAACGAGCCGCATAGCTATCGCGAATTGCCAATTCGGATTGCAGAGCTTGGTACAATGCACCGCTATGAAATGTCAGGTGCTTTATCCGGCCTTCAACGTGTTCGCGGGATGACATTAAACGATGCTCATATCTTTGTTCGTCCAGATCAAATCAAAGACGAATTCATTCGTACAGTTCGCCTAATTGAAGAAGTGTATCAAGACTTTGGCTTGAATGACTACACATTCCGCTTATCTTACCGTGATCCAGAAGATACTGAGAAGTATTTCGACGATGATGCGATGTGGAATAAAGCACAGTCTATGCTGAAAGATGCAATGGACGAGCTTGGACATGACTACTATGAAGCAGAAGGCGAAGCGGCATTTTATGGTCCGAAGCTTGACGTCCAAGTAAAGACAGCTCTTGGAAAAGAAGAGACTTTGTCTACTGTACAGCTAGACTTCTTACTTCCAGAGCGTTTCGATCTCACATATATCGGAGAAGATGGAAAACACCATCGTCCAGTTGTCATTCATAGAGGAGTTGTATCCACAATGGAACGCTTCGTTGCCTTCTTAATTGAAGAATACAAAGGAGCTCTTCCAACATGGCTGGCACCTGTACAATTCCAAGTCATCCCGGTTTCACCATCTGTCCATTTAGACTATGCGAAAAAAGTGCAAGAACGTTTGCAGCTTGAAGGACTGCGTGTAGAACTAGACAGTCGTGATGAAAAAATAGGATACAAAATTAGAGAAGCGCAAATGCAAAAGATTCCGTACATGCTGGTTGTCGGTGATCAAGAAGCAGAAAATGGCGCGGTCAATGTAAGAAAATATGGGGAACAAGATTCAGAAACAATGGACCTCGAAGCTTTTGTGAAACATGCAGTCGCAGAAGCAAAAAAATAATGAAGGCGCACGAAACAGTCAGTGATCTCATCTATTGAGGTTGCTGGCTTTTTTCTTGTGGAAAAAATTCTCCACTAGTGATCCATTTGCGCAAATGATACGTTTAGATAGTACGAAAGTATGGGTAAGTATGTACTATTAGAGAGAGGCAAATTGGGGGAATGAAAGCGATGATTCAAACAACAAACACTTCATCAACACAAGTATTGGAGCAATCAGCTGTGCTTCGTGCGTTAGAGCACTCACTGGCGATGATTGAATTTGATGTCACAGGTAAGGTCCTATGGGTCAATGATATTTTTGCAAAAGCCATGAAATATTCAAAGGAAGAAATGATTGGTTTAAAGCATAGACAGTTTTGTCCTCCGCATATTGCAGAAGACGCAAGTTATCAAATGTTTTGGAAGCGTTTGAAGAATGGTCAAGTGTTTCAGGAAAAGGTGCAGCGGATCACGAAGTACGGTGACACCTTATGGCTTGAAGCGACGTATACACCAGTGCTCAATGAAGAGGGGAACGTAGTGGCTGTCGTGAAAGTGGCAACAGATATTACGGAGAGAGAAAACACAATGAAGCAGGTAGTAGAAGACCTAAAGGATATGTCTGCTAAATTAATGGAGCGAGCGGAAATCGGCATCCAGCATAGTCAAAGTGTAAATGCTTCTTTTGAACATATTGCGAATGAAACGGATCAAAACATGAGTTTGCTAGAAGGGTTAACAGAGCAGGTGGAGTCGATCAGCTCAATTGCTACAACGATTAACAGTATCGCTTCCCAAACACAGCTGCTCGCATTGAACGCGGCCATAGAAGCTGCGCATGCGGGTTCCTATGGAAATGGCTTTAGTGTCGTCGCGGCAGAAATCCGTAAGCTTGCGACAGATTCAAAGGAAGCGATTGTAAAGGTGGATCGTTATGTGAAGGCGATCCATTTAGAAGTTGAAAAGGTCAGCAACGGAACAAGCCGTGCAAAGACAAGCGTGTTTACAAACCGGGATCTTGTCAAGCAAGCAAGCGAGGAATTCATGAATGTAGGAGATGCAGCACGCGGCTTAGATCGTCAAGCACAAAGTCTAGCAGCAATTGTATAGCCGAAAACGAAAAAACACCAATCTCGATCAGGAGAAGGGTGTTTTTCCTATGGTTTATTTTAAAATATCAAACAATTCGTGTAAGTCTTTAATTTCATAATCTGGTGTCACATCTGTTTCATTTTTCTTGCCATGACGATTGATCCAAACGGTTTGGATGCCAGCGCGAGAAGCGCCGAGAATATCTGTTTTTGGATTATCTCCTACCATGATGACGTCATCTTTTGTGAGATTTAACAGCTGAAGGCAGTGCTCAAAGATGCCAGGATCAGGCTTTCCTTTCCCGTAATCTCCTGAAATCACAATTTCATTAAAGTAAGGGGCAAGTTCCGGGACACCTGCAAGTTTTTCTTTTTGCAGACTAGGATCTCCATTTGTTAAAAGGAGTAATTCATAGCTGCCCTTCAGGCGCTCTAAAACAGGATACGTTTCTTCATAGACATACGGGCGTTTTCTGCGCTCTGCTGCAAAGAAATCTGCTAAGTATTGACCAAATACTTCATCGTCAATTCCTGCCTCTTTTAAGCCGTTCGTCCAAGCATTTTTGCGATACTCTGGTGCAAGGGCGTTTAGCTTTTGAAAGCCTTCACTAATCGGCTCACTAAAATTAGACCACAGTCCTTCAAAAGGATTAATGCCAATCATAACAGTATAATCATATGTTTCATAAGAAGAGTACAGCTTTCTTGCTTCTTCACGCACAATCTGTTCAAACAATTCTGGATCAAGTCCATATTTCTTTTCCGCTTCCCTGCATGTTTCCTGAAAAGTGGTATGAATGCTTTTTTCATCCCAAAGCAAAGTATCATCTAAATCGAAAAATACGGCTTTCATGATCTTCTCCCTTGTTATGTATGTAGTTACCCTCAATTGCATGTGACAGGCTCATGTTCATTTTACAATAGAAGTTTTAGAGTTTAAATAGATTATTTAGTAATAAAAAAAGTGCACAAAAATGTGCACTCTTACATTATTTTGATAAATCAATGGTCTTATACTTACCGCCAGTCCATCCTAATCCTGATGAGACTTGAAGCGAGAATTTCTTTTCGTTTGGAACTTCAAAAGCAATTCTGCCTTTTTTAGATAATTTAGGATTTATTTGTTTTAAGAAGAAACTTGAATCGGTATCATTTACATACATATTATTTGTTGCAAGTGATTTGTATTCTGTGCCGTCTTTGCCAATTAACCTGAACATCTCAGTATCTACCATTCTGCCTTTTTTACCTGTATTTTTGACCGTTACTTCAACAATCACAAATTTGCCGTCTGTCGTTACATCGCTCATATACTGTTTTTGTAAAGATTTCGCTTCTGTTACGCTGTTTACTTGATAAGTAAAATCTTCGACTGCTACTTTATCTCCAATTTTATGCGTTTTTTCTTTATCATTTTTCTTTTCGTTACTCGTTACTGCATTTTTAGAACCAGTATTTGATGTATTATCTTTTTTGCTGCCGCCCCCAGCCATACAAGATACAAAGATAATAATCAAAATGAGAATAATGATACTAAGACACCCAATCTTAAAAAACTTTTTCAAATAAATCCCCTACTTTTCCTTAATTTATTAAATGAATTTGAATACTTCTCCAATAATAAGTCTAAAGAATTATAAAATCAATCATTTTTTTTAAAAAAATAGAAATATAATCCTTTTTTATATGGAATATGATTTATATTTTTGTTTATTTATGTATACAACTTGATTTATATCGGTGTGATAATGAAAAATTGAAGGATTTGAAGAGACTTTATTTCTTTTTAAATAAGGCTTGCCCAAATCATTTCGTCATGCTAAAATGAAAAAGTTGTTTCAAGAGTTCGGTTACTTGACGGACAAATGAAAATTGTGTAGAATAATTAACGAATTGAATAGATATCACAAGCAGAAGCACCCGCTTCTCACCTGATTGACACATGTTTGTAGTTGACAGGTTGACCGTACATTTATTTTTTCATGCAAATGTTCGCAGTGTGGGTGTTTTATATGCCCACACTTTTTGTTTGCCTGTAAAACATACAACGAAATGGTCAAAATGAATTGTGAACTCAATTCAAAATCTCATGGAGGTGGCTCACTATTAGCAAAGATCAATTAGTTAATGAAGGTATTCGTGCGCGTGAAGTTCGTTTGATCGGACAAAATGGCGATCAGCTTGGGATTAAAACCCGCCAGGAAGCTCTGGAAATTGCTACGAAAGCCAATCTTGACCTTGTGTTAGTTGCTGCAAATGCAAAACCACCTGTTTGCCGAATCATGGACTACGGTAAGTTCCGATTCGAACAACAGAAGAAGGAAAAAGAGGCACGTAAGAATCAAAAAATCATTAGCTTAAAAGAAGTTCGGTTGAGCCCGACAATCGATGAACATGATTTTAACACGAAGCTCCGTAATGCAATCAAATTCCTTGAAAAGGGAGATAAAGTGAAAGCTTCTATCCGCTTTAAAGGCCGTGCGATTACGCATAAAGAAATCGGACAGCGCGTGTTAGACCGTTTCTCTGAAGCTTGCGCTGAAGTAGCAACAGTAGAAACAAAACCTAAGATGGACGGACGCAGCATGTTCCTCATGCTTGCACCAAAAGTCGAAAAGTAAAAGTAACAGAGGGAGGAAACATCCAATGCCAAAAATGAAAACTCACCGCGGATCTGCTAAACGTTTCAAAAAAACAGGTTCTGGTAAACTTAAACGTTCTCATGCGTACACAAGTCACTTGTTCGCTAACAAATCTACAAAGCAAAAACGTAAATTGCGTAAGAGCGCAATCGTAAGTGCTGGAGATTTCAAACGTATCAAACAACAACTTGCAAACATCAAGTAATCTGGAATAGGAAACATAGGAGGGAATTACAATGCCAAGAGTAAAAGGCGGAACTGTGTCGCGTCAGCGTCGTAAAAAGGTTCTTAAATTAGCAAAAGGTTATTTCGGTTCAAAACATAGATTATATAAAGTAGCAAACCAACAGGTGATGAAATCTGGAAACTACGCTTTCCGTGACCGTCGTCAGAAAAAACGTGACTTCCGTAAACTATGGATCACTCGTATCAATGCTGCAGCTCGTATGAACGGTCTTTCTTACAGCCGTTTAATGCATGGCTTAAAGCTTTCTGGTATCGAAGTAAACCGCAAAATGCTTGCTGATCTTGCTGTGAATGACCTAAACGCATTCAACCAGCTTGCTGATGCTGCAAAAGCACAACTAGACAAGTAAGTCATATAAAAGATCATTCCGCCAAGGAGTGATCTTTTTTTCTCATCATGTGAGGTGAAATCAATGAATATCGCTCTGATCGTGCTGCTTATCTTGGTCAATGTCTATGGGTTTTGTCTCATGGGAGAGGATAAACGCCGAGCGAAAGCACACAAATGGAGAATATCAGAAGCGCACTTATGGAGTGCCGCAGTACTTTTTGGTGCTGCTGGGTCATTTCTTGGCATGCAGTATTTCCGTCATAAAACGAAGCATCCTGCCTTTCAAATGGGTATGCCTGCTTTAATTGTTGTCCAATTGGTGATATTGGTCTATCTCAATCTCATCTGAAAAGGGAGCAGACGCCGTTAAGTCGGCGTGTCTGCTCCCTTTTTTTGTTTGATTTTTTTGATGGGCTGATCCCAATCAATTTTTGTTTGAGGATACCGTTCAATGATGTTTTCCTCAAGTTTTTCAAAGTCTTCTAATGTGAATTCATTTAGCTTCTCAGGTGACTCCGTCCAAACGTAAATGGAGTGGACAAACAGAGGATGATCCTTAGAAGGAACATGCTTCTCCCCTTCAAACAAGACACCTTTATAGACGAAATTAAAATTTTTACGGGCATTTTGCTGTTCGTCCATAAAATAAAAGCCTTCTTTTAATTGTGCTTGTTTCAGCTTTCTTCTCGGGTTTGAGAAGAATTTTACCGCCATGTAGAAAATATAGACAAGCAATGCAACAAGAGCAAGTCTAATGAGGATGACAAACATGACAGGATGCACCTCCAATACCGTTATCTGATGTACTACGAATGAGAAAGACAAAAGGTTTCAACTTTTTTTAAAAAAATATTTCGATTAACGAAAAAATATTCATAAAAAGATCGTATTGAACGAAAGAGGTTTTGTATAATAAGAATGCACCATGAAGAAAAAGGAGGATACACAGAATGACAAAACTAGATCAAACATTAACTATGCTGAAAGACCTAACGGATGCAAAAGGGATTCCAGGAAATGAACGTGATGTAAAAAAAGTCATGCAGTCATACATAGAAACATATGCGGATGAAGTCTCTACAGACCGCCTTGGCAGCTTAATTGCTAAGAAGGAAGGAAATGCAAATGGGCCTAAAGTGATGCTTGCTGGTCACTTAGATGAAGTAGGATTCATGGTGACAAAAATCGATGACAAAGGCTATATTCGTTTTCAAACGGTCGGTGGCTGGTGGTCACAAGTTATGTTGGCGCAGCGTGTCACCATTGTGACGAAAAAAGGAGACATTACAGGTGTGATTGGTTCTAAACCGCCACATGTCTTATCACCAGAAGCACGAAAGAAATCAATCGAAATCACAGATATGTTCATTGATATTGGGGCTTCGAGCAAAGAACAGGCAATGGAATGGGGCGTCCTCCCTGGAGATCAAATCGTACCTTACTTTGAGTTTACAGTAATGAATGACGAAAAAATGCTTCTTGCAAAAGCCTGGGACAACCGTATCGGCTGTGCAGTAGCGATTGATGTCATGAAGAATTTAAAGGATACTCAGCATGAAAATATTGCATACAGTGTAGCAACTGTCCAAGAGGAAGTTGGCTTGCGAGGAGCTAAAACAGCTGCAGCTACCATCCAGCCTGATATTGGATTTGCTATTGATGTTGGAGTAGCAGGTGATACACCAGGTATTACTGAAAAAGAAGCAACAAGCAAACTTGGCAAAGGACCAACGATTGTCGTATTCGACGCTTCCATGGTTTCTCATAAAGGGCTTCGCGATTTTGTTGTCCAAACTGCAGATGAATTAAACATTCCTTATCAATATGATTCCATGCCAGGTGGAGGAACAGATGCTGGAGGTATTCACTTAACAGGACATGGTGTTCCATCACTATCCATCGGGATTCCAAGCAGATATATTCATACCCATGCAGCCATGATTCATCGAGATGATTATGAAAATGCGGTGAAGCTTTTAACAGAAGTCATCAAAAGACTTGATCAAAAAACGGTCGAACAAATTACGTACGGTTCTTAATGATGAAACCTTTCCTCAGTATGGGGAAAGGTTTTTTAATTGCGTTGAATTTCCCAGGAAATGAAATCTGGAATGTAAGTTGTGTCAAAAGAACTGTTTTCAGTAAATGAAGTGATATTTTTCTAGTGAGGAAGGCACATGTGATCCATCTTGTATTTATGTAAGATGAAATCAATAAAAAGGACAGAGCCAATTGAGGCTCTGTCAAAAGAGAGTTTATGGAAGTAGGTGAAGCTTATTTTAGATTAAATCAATTATTCCTATTTGTCAACTCGGTTTTAAAAGAAAGAAAAATCAATCAATTTATGTTATATTTGTAACAAATTGTTTATACAAAGGGGATGGTTAAATGAATGCGGTTTCAATTGTGATAGGATCGATGTGTATTTTAGCGATTGCCTATCGCCTCTATGGCACGTTTATGATGGTGAAGGTATTAAAGGTCACAGATGATCATCCTACACCGGCTCATGCACTCGAGGATGGGAAAGATTATGTGCCAACAAACAAATGGGTCACATTTGGGCATCACTTTGCTGCAATTGCGGCTGCTGGTCCATTAGTTGGTCCGATTTTAGCCGCACAATTTGGGTATTTACCTGGTCTCCTTTGGCTCTTAATTGGGGCGGTGATTGGCGGAGCTGTTCATGATCTTGTGGTCTTGTTTGCTTCGATGCGAAAAAAGGGGAAATCACTATCCGAGGTAGCGAAAGAGGAGCTTGGTCCTGTGGCAGGATTTTGCACAGGGCTCGCCATGTTATTTATTATTACAATTACAATGGCAGGACTGTCCATGGTTGTGCTTCATGCTTTAGAACGAAATCCTTGGGGAACCTTTGCAGTTGGTATTACCATTCCAATAGCGATGGGAGTCGGCCTTTATTATAAAAAGACTGGCAATTTAAAGCTGGCGACATCTGCGGGATTCATATTACTGATGTTGGGGGTATTCCTAGGGCCGAATATTCAAGGAACAGCACTTGGAGATTTGTTAACACTTGATACAAAAACGCTTGCTCTTGCCCTGCCAATCTATGCTTTTTTTGCTGCGGCCCTGCCGGTTTGGTTGCTTTTGGCACCAAGAGACTATTTAAGCAGTTTTATGAAAATTGGTGTTTTCATCGCGCTGATTGCGGGAATCTTTGTGGTTAATCCAACCATCCAATTTCCGGCGTTTACGGAGTTTGTAAATGGAGGAGGGCCTGTCTTAGCTGGACCTGTCTGGCCTTTTATTTCGATTACCATTGCTTGTGGCGCGATTTCTGGTTTTCATGCATTTGTTGGCTCTGGCACAACGCCAAAAATGCTAGATCGTTGGAGTGACATGAAGCCGGTAGCGTTTGGCGCGATGCTCGTAGAATGTTTAGTAGGAATCATGGCGTTAATTGCCGCTACTGCGCTTCATCCGGGAGATTATTTTGCAATTAATAGTACACCTGAAGTGTTCCGTACGCTTGGTATGAGTGTCGAGAATCTTCCTCAACTAAGCAAAGAAATCGGTCTTGACTTAGAAGGAAGAACAGGTGGAGCTGTTACATTAGCTGTAGGGATGGCGTACATCTTTACGGGTATTCCGTTCTTTAGTCATTTGGCCTCTTATTTCTTCCAATTCGTGATTATGTTTGAAGCCGTCTTTATATTAACGGCGATTGACGCAGGAACCCGTGTCGCGCGATATTTGATCCAAGACTTCTTTGGAGAAGCATATAAACCGCTGAAACGAAATGACTGGGTACCAGGGTCAGTCTTTGCAAGTGCACTTGCTTGTTTTATGTGGGGATACTTGCTTTACTCTGGAGACATTGGGTCGATTTGGGCACTCTTTGGCGTGTCAAACCAGCTAATGGCCTCGGTCGGATTAATCATTGGGGCGACGGTTGTGTTAAAAATTGCGGATAAAAGGCGGTATATGTTGACTTGTTTAATTCCACTTGCTTACTTATATGTGACGGTGAATTATGCGGGTTATTGGATGGTTGCGAATGTCTATCTCAACCCTGAAGCATCTGGCTACAGTGTACTGAACGCCGTGCTTTCGATGATTATGCTGATTTTAGGTTTTGTCATTATCGTGTTCGCTATTAAAAAATGGATCGAGATTTGGCGCGATCCAGCTCTTCGAATGGAGACGCCAATCACTGGCTAAATGAACAAAGCCGGCTTGCTCATAAATAAGCAAACCGGCTTCTTGTTATTGCTGATGTTCAGGCTTTAAGCCCTGCTCTAATGTTTCAAGAATTTCATTTTTTTCATCTTCTGATGCCTCTTGCCATAACACCTCAAACAAAACGCCAAGCCCTGGTAGCATTTTTTCCTCGCCACTTTGAATCGCATCTAAAATCGTATGCTCAAGCTGCTCTTGATTATGGCCAGTAATGTTTTGAATCACTGCGCCTCTTAAATTAAAATCCATTGCCCACACTCCTTTTTTGATGGTGATAGCCCTATTCTGTCTCAAAGACAGGTTTATTATGTAGTGTGCTTGAGATATAATAAATTCATGATATTTAAAGGAGTTAAAGTCGCTTGAAATATATAGAATCAGCTAAAAACGCACACATTAAACAATGGAAAAAGCTCCATACAAAAAAAGAACGAACGAAAACAGGGCTATTCCTTGTTGAAGGAAAACACTTAGTAGAAGAAGCATTGAAAAGCGGGGTTGTAAAAGAGTTAATGGTCGCAACACCTGACATGCTCCCTGCTGACATCGAGCCTGACATTGAGCTGTATGAATTAAGTGAAGAGGCTTTTACTGCGATGACGGAAACGGAAACACCTCAGCAAATCGCAGCGGTTTGTACCATTCCTGTATTTGAGGAGAAAAAGTATGAACGAATGCTTCTGTTAGATGCAGTGCAGGATCCGGGGAATTTAGGCACACTCATTCGGACAGCAGATGCAGCGGGGCTTGATGCTGTGGTCCTAGGGGATGGAACCGTTGATGCGTTTAACGGAAAAACGCTCCGTTCAGCACAAGGGTCTCATTTTCACCTGCCTATCTTAAAACAAACACTTCAACAGACAATTCCAGCATTAAAGGCGCAAGGTATACCTGTATATGGCACTGCTTTAAAAAATGCGAAAGAGTATAGACACATAGCATCAGAAGGTCCATTTGCGCTAATTGTAGGCAACGAGGGAGCAGGTATTGATCCAGAGATTCTTCAAATGACAGATCAAAATTTATATGTTCCAATGTACGGACAAGCGGAATCATTAAATGTGGCTGTGGCAGCAGCGGTTCTTGTCTATCATTTGCGCGGATAGTGTTGCAACACGTCCTGTTTTTCACTATAATGAAACTAATATTTTAAAAACCATGATAGAGGAAGATTGTTTCACGGAGCGTCCTAATAGGGAGAATGCATCGTAGACTGAAAGTGCATTTAAGGAATGCTGAAACAGGAATTCACCTCTGGAGTTGTCACCGGGACCGCAGGTTTTGCGTAAAGGTGGACCGGATTCGTTTGATTCCGTTATGTCAATGAAGCTTATTCGCACATATATTTGTGCTTAACAAGGGTGGTACCGCGACCACAACTCGTCCCTTCTTTTATGGAGGAACGAGTTTTTTTATTGTCTTCAAACAATCAAACACCCGTTTATTCAGACGGTTTTGTATATTAAAAGGAGGATCACACTCATGCAAGAAACGTTAAAACAGCTTGAAGCAGAAGCGATAGCAAAGGTTGAAGCAGCCAGCTCGCTCAAAGAAGTCAATGATATTCGTGTTCAATATTTAGGGAAAAAAGGTCCGATTACAGAAGTGCTGCGCGGAATGGGCAAGCTTTCCGCTGAAGAAAGACCAAAAATGGGCGCACTTGCAAATGAAGTGAGAGAGCAGATTGCTGGTGCCATTGCTGAAAAAAATGAGCAGCTAGAAGCAGAAGAAGTGAAAAAGAAACTGGCTTCTCAAACCATTGATGTCACATTACCAGCAAGTCCGATCAAAATCGGGGCAAGACATCCATTAACGATTGTCGTAGAAGATATTGAAGATTTATTTATCGGCATGGGCTATACCGTTGAAGAGGGCCCTGAGGTGGAAACAGATTACTATAACTTTGAAGCGCTCAATCTTCCAAAAGAACATCCGGCACGTGATATGCAGGACAGCTTCTATATTACTGAAGACACACTCATGAGAACACAAACATCACCCGTTCAAGCACGTACACTTGAGAAATATAAAGGCCAAGGCCCTGTGAAAATCATCTGCCCTGGTAAGGTATATAGACGTGACAGCGATGATGCCACTCACTCCCATCAATTCATGCAAATTGAAGGACTTTTGGTCGATCACAATATTAGCATGAGTGACCTCAAAGGGACGCTTGAGACAGTCGCAAGAAAAATGTTTGGTGAGGATCGTGAAATTAGACTGCGCCCAAGCTTTTTCCCATTCACAGAACCTTCCGTTGAAGTTGATGTGTCATGCTTTAAATGCGGCGGGAAAGGCTGTTCTGTATGTAAAGGAACAGGCTGGATAGAAATCTTAGGTGCAGGAATGGTTCACCCGAATGTATTGAAAATGAGCGGATTTGATCCAGATACTTACCAAGGCTTTGCTTTTGGAATGGGTGTTGAACGTATTGCCATGCTGAAATACGGCATAGATGACATTCGTCATTTCTACACAAATGATATTAGATTCACGAAGCAATTTAAGCAGGACTAAGAGGAGGAAATCAACATGTTTGTTTCATATAAATGGTTAGAGGACTATGTCGATTTAGAAGGCATTCAGCCGGATGAATTAGCAGAGAAAATCACAAGAAGCGGAATTGAAGTGGAAGCCGTTGAGTATAAAGGCGAAGGCATCAAAGGCGTTGTCGTTGGACACGTCATTGAACGTGAACAGCATCCGAATGCGGATAAATTAAACAAATGTCTTGTTGATATCGGCGAAGACGCACCGGTGCAAATTATATGCGGGGCTCCAAATGTGGATAAAGGACAGCATGTGGCTGTCGCAACGGTTGGTGCAGTCCTTCCTGGAAACTTTAAAATTAAAAAAGCAAAACTGCGCGGTGAAGAGTCTCATGGCATGATTTGTTCTCTGCAAGAATTAGGCGTAGAGAGCAAGCTCGTACCAAAAGAATATGCAGAAGGTATCTTTGTTTTCCCGAATGACGTGAAACCAGGAGATGATGCCCTTCAAGCGCTTCAATTAGATGACGCGGTACTTGAGCTTGGCTTAACACCAAACCGTGCCGATGCCCTTAATATGCTAGGTGTCGCTTATGAGGTTGCCGCCATTTTAGGGAGAGACATCAAGCTTCCTGATACAGCGCATGACACTTCTTCTGAAAAAGCAGCAGACTATATTTCTGTTAAAATTGAGGATCAAGAAGCGAATCCACTTTATGCAGCGAAGATCATTAAAAATGTAAAGATTGGGCCAGCACCACTTTGGATGCAAACAAGATTGATGAATGCAGGTATCCGCCCAATTAACAACGTCGTGGATATTACGAATTTTGTCTTACTTGAATACGGTCAACCTCTACACGCCTTTGATTATGACCGCTTTGGTTCAAAGCAGGTGGTCGTACGAAAAGGGGCTGAAAATGAAATGATTCAAACTCTGGATGAACAAGAACGTACATTGTCTTCGAAGCATCTTGTCATTACAAATGGCACAAAAGCGCATGCTGTTGCAGGCGTCATGGGCGGTTTTGAATCAGAGGTGCGTGATGAGACGACAACGATTCTTTTAGAAGCGGCATATTTCAACGGTCAAACCGTCCGTCAAGCATCTAAAGACTTAGGGCTTCGCAGTGAATCAAGCACACGATTTGAAAAAGGGCTCGATCCGCAGCGGACGAAATCAGCAGCCGAAAGAGCAGCGCAATTGATCAGCACCTATGCAGGCGGCGAAGTGCTAAGCGGTACAGTTGAGGAAAATCACCTTGAAACAAGTATGAATGTCATCCACGTATCAACTGAGCGTGTGAACAAGGTGCTTGGCATGAGCATTTCAAAAGAAGATATGATTCAGATTTTCAACAAACTAGGCTTTACAGTTGGCGAATCAAATGATGTGCTTGTCGTAACGGTTCCTTCCCGCAGAATGGATATTACGATTGAAGAAGACCTCATTGAAGAAGTCGCGAGATTATACGGCTACGACAATATTCCATCTACACTCCCTGCGACAGCTGGTACCGTTGGTGGTCTTACGCCATACCAAGTGAAGCGCAGAAAGGTGAGACGTTTCTTAGAGGGCGCAGGGCTTTCTCAAGCGATTACGTATTCATTAACGAATCAGCATAAGTCCACAGCCTTTGCTTTAAATCCAGCTTATCAAACAAGACTTTCCTTGCCGATGAGTGAGGAACGAAGTGTGCTGAGACAAAGCCTTCTGCCAAACTTACTTGATTCTGTCGCATATAACTTAGCAAGACAAGCTGATTCTTTTGCCTTTTACGAAACAGGTTCTGTTTTCTTAGCGGAAACGGAAGGCGCAAAACCAGTAGAGAAAGAGCATGTGGCAGGTGCGTTAACAGGTCTTTGGCATAAAAATCTTTGGCAGGGCGAGAAAAAAGCTGTCGATTTTTATGTTGCGAAGGGTATTGCAGAAGGGCTGTTTGAAAAGCTTGGTGTATCAGAAGAGATCACGTATGTTCAAGCAGAGCGTGAGGGCCTTCACCCAGGACGTACAGCCGATGTTCATTTAAATGGAAAAGTGATTGGCTTTGTAGCTGCACTTCATCCAGTAGTGGAAAAGGAATTAGATTTAAAAGAAACGTATGTATTTGAATTTGATTTAACAGATGTGATGACGTCTGAAACAGAGGATATGAAATATACGGCAATTCCGAGATTCCCAGCAGTGACAAGAGACATCGCACTTGTCGTCGATCAGCATATTTCAAGCGGACAGCTGGAGCAAGTCATTTATGAAGCTGGCGGCCAATTGCTCACAGATCTTTCCGTCTTTGATGTGTATGAGGGTGAGCATATGGAAGAAGGTAAGAAATCTGTTGCATTCTCTCTGCAGTATTTAAACCCAGAACAAACGTTGACCGAGGAAGAAGTCACGGCTGTTCATACAAACGTATTGAAAGCATTAGAAGATACGTATCAAGCCGTCTTGCGCGGATAATCAAAAGAGCTATCGCTTTATGGGCGATAGCTTTTTTTTAATTATAACCATTTTTTCGCTTTTTGGGTGTTGGCAAAATGAAGTTTTGTAAATTGGCGTAAAGCCTCTTCGCCGTGCTGTTTCATCAGCTTTGCTGCCGCTTTGTCAACATGCGGACCGGCCCCTTTTGGAATGTCAAAGCCCGCTGCTTTTGATAATTTATCCATTTCAATTAAAAAAGCATACCTTGCAATAATAGAAGCTGCAGCAACTGATAAGTGAATGCCTTCTGCTTTCGTACTAAAATATGTACGCTCCCGAATGATCTTTTTCCCCGCAAGGTGCCTGAAATAAATGCCTGGTTCGGCAAATTGGTCAATGAGAATGGCTTCTGGTTTCTTGCCATCCAGTTTTTCTAGCACGGAGGTGATGACTTGGTTATGAAGCAGTGCCTTCATTTTTCCTTGGCTCATACCCTTTTCCTGCATCGCATTGTATTTTTCATTCCGAAGCACGAGAAGGCTGAACGGGATGGTTTTGATCAAGTCTTTGGCAATGTTGATAATCTGCGGATCTTTGAGTCCTTTTGAGTCTTTCACCCCGAGCTCTTTCATGAGAGCAAGCTGACTGGAATCAACATAAGCCGCACAGACCGTAATGGGTCCAAAATAATCGCCAGTACCGACCTCATCTGAGCCAATAACCGACATGGAAGCAATGCCGGGTGGTGGGCTGTACTGTGTGATGGATGGTGTTTTTTTGCTTTTTGTTTCAGTTGCTTGTAAATGGTTGAACTGACTCGCTTCAGCTTCTGCCTTTTGTCCTTGGAACAGCACTTTTCCAGATTTGTAAGCTGTAATCGTACAGCCGGGAACCTTTGCTTGAAATAGAGCGCCTGGCGGCAAAGTGTCAGTTAAATGCTGAGCGTACACGCTCTTCATTTTTTTCATGTCTTCTGATGTTGCTTTTAAGACGGATTGGGGCACAGTGGATAACTCCTTTTTACCTTGATATCATTGATTTCTAAAGTGTACCATAACAGGGAAGGGCTCGTCTTTCCATTCAATGTCTAAACATGTTATGATAGAGACTAGGATTCTCGTGGAATGGAGGAGAAACGTTGTCTGACGGCGGTAAAACGAAAACAACAGTTGAGATTTACGGACAGTCCTATACGATCATCGGTCAAGAAACGAAGATGCATATGCGACATGTTGCTTCAATTGTTGATGATAAAATGAGAGAAATCAATGAAAAAAATCCATACCTTGATATAAACAAATTAGCTGTACTGACAGCAGTCAATGTCGTCCACGACTACTTGAAATTAAAAGAGCAATACGAAAAACTAGAGCTTCATCTAAAAGAAAAGGAATGAAATTACCGTGATCGATATCATCATTTTGTTTTTGCTTCTTATGGGAACGCTTGTCGGTCTAAAACGCGGGTTTATTCTTCAATTTATTAAATTGATTAGCTTTGTTGTTTCTATTTTAGTGGCTTCTCTGTTTTATCAGTCACTTGCACCACAGCTTACGTGGATTCCAGCACCTAATTTTAGCGGCGGTCAAGCGCAGCTTGCTTTCTTTAGTGGGAATCTAGAAACAGCTTATTATAATACCATTGCGTTTATCATTCTGTTTATCTTGACCAAAATCCTGCTCGCTATCATCGGCGGATTGCTCACAACCATTGCAAGTATCCCTGTGATTAAACAGGTCAACAAACTGCTTGGCGCTGTTTTAGGATTTCTTGAAACCTATCTATTTGTGTTTATTTTATTGTTTGTGGCCGCATTACTTCCAGTCGATGCGCTTCAAACGATGATGAGCAAATCAATGTTAGCAGATGTGATCGTAAATAGCACCCCTTACCTGTCCGGTCTTGTCAAAGACCTCTGGTCGACGTATGGAGTTTAAGAACTTCTCCTTTCTTGGAGAAGTTTTTTCTCATTCCATGACAGAAAGTTGTCGGATGAAGGGAAAGTTTGTATATTTATATAGGAAGATGCCAAAGCGGCTGGAGGATGAGAGATGAATAAAAAAGATATTATCAAACTTCTTGAAACAATTGCAGTCTATATGGAGCTAAAAGGAGACAATCCTTTTAAAATTTCTGCCTTTCGTAAAGCAGCTGCGGCACTGGAACAAGATGACCGCAGTCTTTCTCAAATAGATGACCTATTAGCATTACCCGGCATTGGAAAAGGGACCTTTGCTGTGATCACAGAGTATATCGAAAAAGGACAGTCTGAAACACTCGAACAATTAAAAAAAGAAGTGCCTGAAGGACTTGTCCCGCTCTTAAAATTGCAAGGACTCGGCGGGAAGAAGATTGCTAAGCTCTACCAAGAGCTTGGTGTTCACGATGCACAGTCTTTAAAAGAAGCATGTGAAGCGGAAAAAGTACAAACGCTTGCTGGGTTTGGCAAAAAAACAGAAGAAAAGATTCTTGCCGCTCTTGAGGAGGCAGGGAAGCAGCCAGAACGACTGCCAATTGGCTTTGCATTAGATGTGGCAGAGCGAATTGATGATGCGCTGGAACAGATGGAGGGAATCATCCGTTTTTCAAGAGCGGGCAGTTTAAGACGTGCGCGTGAAACGGTTAAAGATTTAGATTACATCATTGCGACTGATAACCCTGAACAAGTGAGAAAGCAGCTTGTTGCTCTTGATGATGTCAAAGATGTCATTGCGAGCGGTGATACGAAGGTATCGGTCATGCTTGCACTTGATTTTGAAATCAGTGTAGATTTCCGGCTTGTGACAACAGACCAATTTGCAACAACGCTGCACCATTTCACTGGCTCAAAAGATCATAACATTCGTATGCGACAGCTTGCGAAGGAGCGCGGTGAGCGTATTAGTGAATATGGGGTTGAAACGATCGAAACTGGGGATGTGAAAACATTTGAAGACGAAAGCGCTTTTTATGCACATTTCCAACTTCCGCTCATTCCGCCAGAAATTCGTGAAACCGGAGCAGAGATTGATTCGTATAAAGAAAGTATGCAATTTGTGGAGCGAAAAGATATCAAAGGCGATCTTCATATGCACTCAACATGGAGTGATGGCGCTTTTTCTATTCGCGAAATGGCAGAGGCATGTATCGCAAAAGGCTATGAATACATGGCGATCACAGACCACTCACAATATTTAAAAGTAGCAAACGGTTTAACAAAAGAACGTTTGCGTTTGCAAGCAAAAGAAATTGACAAGCTGAATCAAGAATTCGAACATTTTCACATTTTCAAAGGGGTCGAAATGGATATTTTGCCGGATGGGTCGTTAGATTATGATGATGACTTTCTAGCAGACATGGATTTTGTCATTGCGTCTATTCATTCTAGCTTCTCTCAGCCGGAGGAAGTCATTATGGAGCGCCTAGAAAATGCCTTGAATAATCAGCATGTGGATTTAATTGCCCATCCAACTGGCCGTTTGATCGGTAGACGAGACGGCTATGCTTTAAATATTGATCAGCTCATAGAGCTTGCGAAAAAAACGGGCACTGCACTGGAACTCAACAGCAACCCATCAAGACTTGATTTAAAAACAGAGCATTTAATGAAAGCAAACGAAGCGGGTGTGAACATCATGATCAACACAGATGCACACAACATCGCCATGCTCGATCATATGGACGTCGGTGTCACAGCTGCAAGAAAAGGATGGACACCAAAAGCAAATGTCGTGAATACATTTTCACTCAATGAGATGAAAAAGTTTTTAACGCGTGACAGGTAGTCGTTAGGAGGCTGGACCATGCTGCAACAAAAAGTGTTAGCATCATTAGAATTTCATAAAGTAAAAGAAAAAGTCATGTCCTATACTGCTTCGACTTTAGGGAAAGAAAAAGCGCAGGACTTAATACCACTCACAGATATCAAGAGCATTCAGCATCTGCTAGAAGAGGTAGCAGAAGCGCAAGATGTGATTCGTTTAAAAGGATCTGCGCCGTTTGGCGGGTTAACGGATATTAGACGAGGCGTCAAACGAGCAGAAATAGGCAGTATATTAAGCCCTGCTGAGCTGATGGAAATTGCGGCGCTGTTATATACCACAAAAAACATGAAGCACTTTCTCACCTCTATGTATGAGGACGGAGTAGAGATACCCCGTCTTCATACATATGCAGAATCGCTGATTTTACTGCCAGACGTGAGAAAAGAAATCGAAAGCTGTATTGGTGACAATGGAGAAGTGCTTGATCACGCAACGCCTGCACTCCGCACCATACGAACGCAACTACGATCACTAGAATCAAAAGTACGAGATAAATTAGAATCAATGATTCGTTCACAATCTGCCTCGAAAATGCTGTCAGACACCATTGTGACCATTCGTAATGATCGGTTTGTCATTCCCGTAAAACAAGAGTACCGCTCGAATTATGGAGGGATTGTTCACGATCAATCTTCTTCAGGCGCAACTCTTTTTATTGAGCCGCAAGTGGTCGTGGATTTAAATAACACCTTGCAGCAAACTCGCCTAAAAGAAAAGCAAGAGATTGAAAAGATTTTGCAAATGCTAACAGCGAGTGTGTCAGAGCACATTGATGAATTGCTTCATAATGTGAATGAACTTCAGACATTAGATTTTATTTTCGCCAAAGCCAAATATGCAAAAGCAGAAAAAGCCACAAAACCTACTGTGAATAACCAAGGGGAGATTTATTTAAAACGGGCAAGACATCCCCTATTGCCACGAGATCAGGTTGTGGCAAATGATATTGAGCTAGGCAAAGATTTTTCTACGATCGTCATCACAGGTCCAAATACAGGCGGTAAGACCGTCACTTTAAAAACACTTGGACTTCTTACGCTGATGACGCAGGCAGGTCTTCATATTCCAGTCGAAGAAGGATCAGAAGTGGCTGTATTCGATCAAGTCTTTGCTGATATTGGAGACGAGCAGTCTATTGAACAGAGCTTGAGTACATTCTCATCTCATATGGTCAATATTGTGGATATCTTAAAGCATTTAACGTCTAATTCACTCGTGTTATTTGATGAATTAGGTGCGGGGACAGATCCTGCTGAAGGTGCAGCACTTGCGATGAGCATCTTAGATGAAGTTCATCAAACAAATGCGCGCGTCATCGCAACGACTCACTATCCTGAGCTGAAGGCATACGGGTATAACCGAGAAGGCGTCACAAATGCGAGTGTAGAATTTGATATTGAAACCTTATCCCCCACATATCGCTTGCTCATCGGGGTGCCGGGACGAAGTAATGCATTTGAAATTTCCAAGCGTCTAGGATTGCCTCATCATTTAATTGACCGTGCAAAAGCAGATATGCACGCAGAACATAATGAAGTCGATCAGATGATTGCTTCATTAGAAGACAGCAAAAAACAAGCAGAAGAAGAACTGCATGAGACGGAATTCTATAGAAAAGAAGCAGAGAAGCTCCATAAAGAATTGCAAAAACAAATCCTTGAATGGAATGAACAAAAGGACAAACTGCTGGAAGAAGCTGAACAAAAAGCGGCAGAAAAGATTGAACAAGCAACAAAAGAAGCAGAAGAGATTATTCAAGAGCTTCGGTCCATTAAAAGTGAGCATCGTTCGTTCAAAGAACATGAACTCATTGATGCGAGAAAGCGTCTTGAAGAAGCTGTCCCTGAGTTTGACCGTAAGAAAAAATCAGAGCCAGTGAAAAAAGCAGCAAGACAGCTAAAGCCAGGCGATGAAGTCAAAGTGTTGACGTTTGGCCAAAAAGGAACGCTCATCGAACAAACGGGTAACAAAGAATGGAGTGTCCAAATGGGCATTCTGAAAATGAAAGTAAAAGAAAAAGATATGGAATTTATCAAATCAGCACCGGAATTTAAGCAAGAGAAAGCCATCACGGCGGTCAAAGGAAAAGACTATCATGTATCACTTGAGCTTGATTTAAGAGGAGAGCGGTATGAGAATGCCTTAAGCAGAGTCGAGAAATACTTAGATGATGCCGTCTTAGCTGGCTATCCGCGTGTGTCGATCATTCACGGTAAAGGCACTGGCGCCTTGAGAAAAGGGGTCCAGGAATTATTAAAACAGCACCGTAGTGTAAAAAATGCTCGTTTTGGAGAACAAGGCGAGGGAGGATCAGGCGTCACCATCGTCGAATTAAAGTAAAAAGGAGAAAACGCATGAAAGCCTTTTGGGAAAATGAACTTGTGGAAATTGCCGCCTATTACAGCGTGGCCGTCCTATGTCTTGTCTTATTTCTGACCATATTTGAACTCGTGACCTCCTATAAAAACTGGGAAGAGATTCAGCGGGGGAACTTAGCTGTTGCTATGGCAACCGGCGGGAAGATTTTTGGGATTGCCAATGTCTTTCAGCATTCCATCGCCCAGCACAACTCGCTTCTTCAAATGGTCGGATGGGGCGTATACGGCTTTGTGATGCTGCTCGTCAGCTATTTCATTTTTGAATTTTTAACACCACGATTTAAAGTAGACAAAGAGATTGAGAATGATAATAGAGCGGTCGGGTTTATTTCACTCATTATTTCTGTTGGGCTGTCTTATGTAGTAGCAGCCGGCATTTAAGGAGACGACATGGAAAAACTAGCCAAAGTATTAATTGTAGTTGCCTGCACTTTTGCGGTTATTGGTGCCGTTTACATGTTCCTGTAAAATGAAGAATACATTCTAGAAAGCTGTCAGGGAAAACCTTGACAGCTTTTCACTCATCAAAGGCGGCGAATCAGAATGAATCAAATCTTGCAAAAAGACGAACTCATAAAGCGCATTGACAGTTGTCTCAAAAAGACATCTCTTCCCCAAGACATATATGAACCGTATATTGCACGTCCTTTTCAAACGACTGGTTTTTTTGATGATTTGAGCCCCTATATTGAAATTGATCCAGCCGGCTATTTTCTTATTCAATATGAACGAGGGATTAAAGTGCTTCATAAAAGAACAAAAGAGGCGGATGAAGTCATTTATTGGATTTTAGAAGACACCATCTTTCTAACTGTGTATCTAGACATGATGAGACAATATCAAGTGGACAACATCCACACACATTTACCTAATGACCCTAGTATCCATAAACAGATCGTGGAGAGAGTCCATGAGTCATTTCGTGCGATCGGTGGATTATACGAAAAGTGGCATCATGAAGGGAAAAGAGCCTCTATAGAAACACCGTCGAAAAAATGAAGATGTGTCATGGAACGAGCTCGATTTGAAAAAAGCAAACAGCCATAAGGAAAAGTTTGCTATAATAAAATAGTACGAAAGTTCAGGAAGGAGGGTTTTTATGCAGTCAGATAAACGTTGGCTTCTGCATTACCCGAATCAAATTCCCCACGAACTCACCATCCCAAATGAAACGTTGCAATCTTACTTATTCAGCTCCGCAGAGGCAGCACCTGAGCATACAGCCATTCATTTTTTAGGAAAAAACATCACCTACCAGCAGTTACAAGAAGATGCACTGAAATTAGCCAGTCACTTGATTGACATCGGTGTCAAAAAAGGCGACAGAGTAGCGATTATGCTGCCAAACTGCCCGCAATCGGTGATTTCTTATTATGCGGTTTTAATAGCAGGCGGCATTGTCGTTCAAACCAATCCGCTTTATACGGAGAAAGAACTGGAATATCAAATGGAGGACAGCGGCTCTAAGGTGCTGATCACTCTCGATCTACTGTATCCAAAGGCCTATAAAATGAAAGCGCTGACAAGTATGGAACATTTGATCATCACAAAATTACAAGATTACTTGCCATTTCCGAAAAACATATTGTTTCCGATTGTCCAGCGAAGGAAAAACAACATGGTCATCCAAGTGGAGAAGAGTGATTCCATTCATCATTTCTCACAGATCATGAAAGAGTCGTCAGGAGAACAGATTCCGCAAATATCCTTTCAACCGAAAGAGGATGTCGCAGTTTTGCAATATACAGGCGGAACGACCGGTTTACCAAAAGGGGTTATGCTCACACACGAAAATATAGTAGCCAATACAGAAATGTGTACATCCTGGATGTATAAAACGAACCGCGGAAAAGAGCGGATTCTTGGAATCATTCCGTTCTTTCATGTATACGGCATGACGACCGTGCTAAACCTTGCAGTCAAAGAAGGTCATCAAATGATTCTTCTTCCGCGTTTTGATGCAGCGGATGCCTTGAAGACCATTGAAAAACAGAAACCGACGCTGTTCCCAGGAGCACCAACGATGTATATTGCCCTGCTTCATCATCCTAATATTGAGAAGTATGACCTATCATCCATCACCGCATGCTTAAGCGGATCGGCCGCTCTTCCTGTTGAAGTCAAACAGAGTTTTGAAAAACTAACAGGAGGAAGGCTGGTGGAGGGGTATGGACTTTCAGAAACTTCTCCTGTCACTCATGCCAATTTCTTATGGGGAGCGAACAAAATAGGAAGTATCGGGTGCCCTTGGCCGAATACGGATGCCGGTATTTATTGTGAAGAAACGGGTGGACTCAAAGCGCCATATGAGCATGGAGAGATTATCGTCAAAGGTCCTCAAATCATGAAAGGGTACTGGAATCAGCCGGATGAGACAGCGGCAGTGTTAAGAGACGGCTGGTTTTTCACAGGAGACATTGGGTATATGGATGAGGATGGTTTTTTCTATATCGTAGACCGGAAAAAAGATGTCATCATCGCGAGCGGCTATAATATTTACCCAAGAGAGGTTGAAGAAGCCCTTTATGAGCATGAGCTTGTACAAGAAGTTGTTGTGGCGGGTATTCCAGATCCGTATAGAGGGGAAACAGTAAAAGCCTTTGTTGTCCCGAAGAAGGATGCCTATGTAACAGAGGATGAACTGGATCGTTTTGTTAGAACAAGAATAGCCTCATTTAAAGTGCCGCGTGTCTACGAATTTAAGGAATCACTGCCTAAAACGGCTGTAGGGAAAATCTTGCGCAGAGTGTTAATTGAAGAAGAAAAAAGAAAGCAATCATCTTCAACAGAAGAACCAGTCGATCGATGAGAGAATGAACCAGCATCATCCGGTCAAGCGGCCGGATGATTTGAATTGTACGTGTCTGCTCTGGTATGCTAAAGGTTGAAAAGAAAGAAGAACATCACTTGACAAATCACTCGTTTCTTTTTAACATAAAGTTATGAATGAACGCTCATTCAATTTAGAAAGGGACGAAGCACATTGAAGCAGAAAAGACCGAAGTACATGCAAATTATTGATGCAGCCGTTGTGGTGATTGCAGAGAACGGCTACCATCAATCACAAGTTTCAAAGATTGCCAAACAAGCAGGAGTAGCTGACGGAACCATTTATCTCTATTTCAAAAACAAAGAGGATATTCTGATCTCGTTGTTTAAAGAAAAAATGGGACAATTCATCGAACGGATGGAAAACGATATTCAAAAGAAACCGTCTGCGAAAGAAAAGCTTCTTCTCCTCATTCGAGAACACTTTCGCCTGCTATCGCAAGACCATCATTTGGCCCTTGTGACACAGCTTGAACTCAGGCAGTCAAACCTTGAACTGCGCCAAAAAATCAATGAGGTGCTGAAAGGGTATTTAAATATGCTAGACTCCATTTTAACCGAGGGAAAGAAGACAGGAGAATTTAGACAAAATCTAGATGTCCGCTTAGCGAGACAAATGGTATTTGGGACGATTGATGAAACCGCTACAACATGGGTCATGAATGATCAAAAGTATGACCTGCCTGCACTCGCAGAAAGTGTACATGATCTTCTCTTAAACGGAATACATCAATCTTAAAGACAATTGAAAAAGGATGATTGACATGGAAAAAATACTTAGCTTACACCAAGACGAACAGACAGCACTCATCACGATTCAACACCCACCTGCAAATGCCTTATCCTCTCAGCTTCTCACTGAACTCAACGACATGTTTGATCAGCTTGAACAAAACAGTGAAGTGAGAGCAATTGTCATTCATGGAGAAGGTAGATTTTTCTCAGCAGGTGCTGATATTAAAGAATTTACGACCTTGCAGGAAGAGTCTGATTATGCCAGCCTTGCAGACAGAGGACAGCAAGTGTTTGAACGAATTGAACAATGTCCAAAACCGGTGATTGCTTCCATTCACGGGGCAGCATTAGGCGGCGGGCTTGAGCTGGCAATGTCGTGTGATATTCGAATCGCAACAAAAGATGCAAAGCTGGGACTGCCGGAATTAAATCTCGGTATTATCCCAGGATTCGGTGGAACGCAGCGCCTGCCTCGCTATGTTGGATCAGCTAAAGCACTTGAAATGATGGGAACAGCTGAGCCAATTACAGGAGAAGAAGCATTTGCCTGCGGACTTGTTTCAAAACTTGCGGAAACAGAGGAAGAAGCGCTGGAAACAGCGAAAACATTGGCGGCGAAATTTGCAGCGAAAAGCCCTAAAACGCTTGAGTATGTGCTTGAGTTATTGAATGCGACAAAAGTGTACTCATATGATGGCGGAATGAAGCTGGAAGCCAAAAAGTTTGCTGAGGTGTTCCAGTCGAATGATGCCAAAGAAGGCATCCAAGCTTTTATTGAAAAGCGTAAACCGAATTTTAAAGGGGAATAAGGGATTAGTACGACACAAGGGGGAGAAATGAATGAATATTTTTGTTTTAATGAAGCGTACGTTTGACACGGAAGAGAAAATCTCTATTCAGTCTGGTGCTATTCAAGAAGATGGGGCAGAGTTCATTATTAATCCTTATGATGAGTACGCAATTGAAGAAGCGATTCAGCTTCGGGATGAGCACGGGGGAGAAGTAACGGTCGTGACAGTTGGCAATGAAGATGCGGAGAAACAAATTAGAACAGCACTTGCAATGGGCTGCGATCAAGCCGTTTTATTAAATGTTGAAGATGATTTGGAGGAGTGGGATCAATTTTCCGCTTCTACAATTCTATATCACTATCTCAAGGATAAAGAAGCTTCCTTGATCTTAGCAGGGAATGTAGCGATTGACGGCGGGTCTGGACAGGTGGCCCCGCGTCTTGCTGAATTACTCGGCTTTCCATATGTCACAACCATTACAAGTATTCAAATCGACGGCGGCTCAGCTTCAATTGAACGAGATGCAGAGGGTGATGTGGAAGTGATTTCTGCCGAGCTCCCGCTAGTGGTCACCGCGCAGCAAGGTCTCAATGAGCCTCGTTATCCATCGTTACCAGGCATCATGAAGGCAAAGAAAAAGCCTTTAGAAGAACTGGAATTAGACGATCTAGATCTAGATGAAGACGATGTGCCATTTAAAATCAAAACAATCGAACGTTTCTTACCGGAGAAAAAAGAGGGTGGCAAGGTGTTGAGCGGCGAGCTTCAGGATCAGGTCAAGGAACTGACAGACCTGCTAAGAAATGAAGCAAAAGTCATCTAAACATCCACTTTACGATATCACGAGAACAAGGGGGAGCTTATAGGATGAGTAAAAAAGTTGTTGTACTTGGAGAAAGTCGTGACGGTAAATTAAGAAATGTGACATTTGAAGCGATTGCTGCCGCTCACGAGGTGGCTGATGGCGGTGAAGTGATTGGCATTTTAATAGGGGATCACGTCAAAGACCAAGCGGATGAGCTGCTTTATTATGGAGCGGATCATGTGATGATCGTCGAGCACCCACATCTTTCATATTATACGTCTGATGGTTTTGCGCAGGCGCTTCAGGCAATATTAGATCAAGTCAATCCTGATGCAGTGCTCTTCGGTCATACATCGATCGGAAAAGACTTGTCACCAAAAATAGCTGCACGCCTGCAAACAGGCTTAATTTCAGATGCAATAGATGTAAGCGTTACCGGTGAACACCTTGTTTTCACTAGACCGATTTATTCAGGAAAAGCTTTTGAAAAAGTCATTTCAACAGATCGTCTGCTTTTGGCTACTATCCGTCCAAACAACGTGGCACCGTTGGAGCGTGATGCGTCACGCAGCGGAGAAGTGACGCAAGTTTCTGTCGATATTCAAAACCTAAGAACGATCGTGAAGGAAGTCATTAAAAAAACATCAGAAGGTGTAGATTTATCTGAAGCGAAGGTTATTGTGGCAGGAGGCAGGGGGGTCAAGAGCAAAGAAGGCTTTGAACCGCTGAAAGAACTTGCCCAAACGCTTGGCGCAGCAGTCGGTGCCTCGCGTGGTGCATGTGACGCTGACTACTGCGATTATGCCCTGCAAATTGGTCAAACCGGTAAAGTCGTCACACCTGACCTTTACATTGCTTGCGGGATTTCAGGAGCTATTCAGCATTTAGCCGGTATGTCCAACAGTAAAGTCATTGTTGCGATCAACAAAGACCCAGAAGCTGAAATCTTCAAAATCGCTGATTACGGAATAGTTGGTGACTTATTCGAAGTCGTTCCGCTTTTAAATGAAGAGTTAAAAAAGATGAATATCCATTCTTAACGCTCATACACTCAGAATGCCTAGGTATTCTGGGTTTTTTTGTATGTTATCACGAAACAAAGGAGCGGTTTATAAGTGAATGGGACAGTAAAAGTCAATGAAGTGATTGGACGCATTTCTAAACACATCTATGGACACTTTCAAGAGCATTTAGGAAGAGGAATTTATGACGGCATTTGGGTAGGGAAAGATTCAGAGATTGATCATGTTGAGGGGATTCGTACTGATGTGCTAAAGGCCCTTCAAGCGTTACATATCCCGGTGCTTAGGTGGCCGGGTGGCTGTTTTGCAGACGAGTATCATTGGGCAAACGGCGTCGGGGATCTGAGTGAACGTAAGCCGATGGTGAATACTCATTGGGGTGGCACCGTTGAATCAAATGCGTTTGGTACACATGAATTTATGAGACTGTGTGAATTACTTGAATGTGAGCCTTATATTTGTGGAAACGTTGGAAGCGGCTCTGTACAAGAATTAGCAGAATGGATTGAATATATCACATTTCCTAAAGGGACACCTATGTCGGATTGGCGGATTCAAAATGGAAAACAAGAAACGTGGGAGCTGACGTATGTTGGTGTAGGCAATGAAAGCTGGGGATGTGGTGGAAATATGACGCCAGAGTATTATGCAGACTTATATAAACGCTACCAAACGTATGTGAGAGAATTTGCTGGTCAGCGCATTTACAAAATCGCATGCGGTGCGAATTCAAATGATGTGAATTGGACAAAAGTATTAATGGAGCGTGCAGCGCCGTGGATGGATGGGCTCAGTTTGCATTACTATACGGTCCCAGGAACATGGGAGAAAAAAGGGTCAGCGACCGATTTTGACGAGGATGAGTGGTTTACAACGCTGAAAAAGGCGTCTGAAATGGAGCGGCTTGTCGTGGAACACGGAAAAATCATGGATCGTTATGATCCAGACAAGCGAATCGGGATGATTATTGATGAATGGGGGACATGGTATGATCCAGAACCGGGGACAAATCCAGGGTTTTTGTATCAGCAAAACACATTAAGAGATGCCCTAGTCTGTGCCTTGCATTTTCATATTTTTCATCGCCATTGCCAGCGGATTCATATGGCGAATATTGCCCAGACCGTCAATGTGCTGCAAGCGATGGTGTTAACGCAGGACGAAAAGATGCTTCTGACACCTACCTATCATGTATTTCACATGTTTCAAGTGCATCAAGAAGAAGAAGCGCTTGAAGTAGAATTGAATGCGCCTTCGTATGAACGCCGGGGTGAAAAAATCCCTCAAGTCAGTGTGTCAGCCTCGCGGTCATCTGACAAGATGCATATTAGTTTCTGTCATGTGAATCCCCATGAAAAAGCAGACGTATCTCTTGAGATAGAGGGAATCGATGCAAAAACGAAGGTCACTGGCCGTGTGCTGACTGCTGATCGGATGAATGCGCACAACACGTTCGATGATCCTCATTCCGTTCAGCCTGCGGACTTTCGGCAATTTGCTGTTAAGCACGGCGAGCTGACTATTGATCTACCGCCTATGTCGGTTGTCATGTTGACTGTCGATCTGGCTTAATCGCATATTTCAATGTTTGATGAGAAGAATGTTGGGGCATCATACATTGTAAATGAAGCGGAAAGGGAGTTATGTCATATGCTTAGAACCATTCTGATGATCATTGGTGCGATTGTTGTTATTGGTGCGATTATACGGTTTGTTTTTTAATTCATTTCATAAAAAATGATTCGTAAGCATTTCATTCGCAAGTCACTTTGGTAGATGCTATACTAAAAAGCATAATTTACATTGGAGGAATGAATAATGGCAATCGTAAAAGCTACTGACGCAACATTTTCACAAGAAACTGCAGAAGGTGTTGTTCTTGCAGATTTTTGGGCACCTTGGTGCGGACCTTGTAAAATGATTGCTCCAGTTCTTGAAGAACTTGATCAAGAAATGGGCGACAAAATGAAAATTGTAAAAATTGATGTAGACGATAACCAAGAAACTGCTGGTAAATACGGCGTTATGAGTATCCCAACACTTCTTGTTTTAAAAGACGGTGAAGTTGTAGAAACTTCTGTTGGTTTCAAACCAAAAGAAGCACTTGCTGAGCTTGTCAACAAACATCTATAAACCAATCTACGCCCAAGCGGCATAATCATTGAAGCGGTTCTCGTAAAGACGAGAGCCGCTTTTCTTTCAGCGTGGTATAAAACAAGTGTTCGTGATACACTAGAAGGAGTGAAAGAGGAAAACAAGGACGGATGAAAATATGAACAAATTAATTAAAGAAAAGCTGTCAGTCCTGCCGGATCAACCAGGCTGTTACTTAATGAAAGATAGACAAAATACGATCATTTATGTAGGTAAGGCAAAAGTTTTAAAAAACAGGGTACGCTCTTATTTCACTGGATCACATGACGCCAAAACGCAACGGCTTGTCAGTGAAATTGAAGACTTTGAATACATTGTCACCTCTTCTAATATCGAAGCGCTCATTTTAGAGCTGAATTTAATCAAAAAATATGACCCAAAATACAATGTCATGCTCAAGGATGACAAAACGTACCCTTTTATTAAAATTACGAATGAACGTCACCCTAAGCTGATTGTCACCCGCAATGTGAAAAAGGATAAAGGGAAATACTTCGGTCCATATCCGAACGTACAAGCAGCAAGAGAAACGAAAAAGCTGCTCGATCGTTTATATCCACTTAGAAAATGTGCAACACTCCCTGACCGAGTCTGTCTTTATTATCATCTTGGACAATGTCTTGCTCCGTGTGTGTATGACATTTCTGAAGAAACGAATAAACAGCTCGTGGACGAAATCACAAGATTTCTAAACGGAGGTCATCAGCAAATCAAGAAAGAATTAACAGAGAAAATGCAAGAAGCGGCCGAACAATTAGAATTTGAGCGGGCAAAAGAACTGAGAGATCAAATCGCATACATTGACTCAACGATGGAAAAGCAAAAGATGACGATGAGTGACTTATCTGATCGCGATGTGTTTGCCTATGCTTATGATAAGGGCTGGATGTGTGTCCAAGTCTTCTTCATCAGACAGGGGAAATTAATTGAACGTGATGTCAGCCTATTTCCGATGTATCAAGACCCTGAGGAAGAATTTCTCACGTTTATGGGGCAGTTTTATGAAAAGAACAACCACTTTCTGCCGAAGGAAATTTTGGTGCCGGACAGTGTCGATCAAGAGATGATTGAACAATTGCTTGAGACGAACGTTCACCAGCCGAAAAAAGGAAAGAAAAAGGATTTACTTTTACTTGCCCATCAAAATGCCAAAATTGCTCTCAAAGAAAAGTTCTCGCTTATAGAGCGTGATGAAGAACGGACAATTGGTGCAGTGAAGCAGCTTGGAGATGCACTCAATATTTATATGCCATACCGGATTGAGGCGTTTGATAACTCCAATATCCAAGGAGCAGACCCCGTTTCCGCTATGGTTGTCTTCCAAGACGGGAAGCCGTATAAAAAGGAATACCGAAAATACAAAATTAAAACCGTTGAGGGGCCTGATGATTATGCTTCCATGCGTGAAGTCATTAGAAGGCGGTATACCCGTGTGTTAAAAGATGAACTGCCGCTTCCTGACTTGATTTTAATCGATGGAGGAAAAGGACAAATCAACGCAGCCATAGATGTGCTCGAAAATGAATTAAATCTGTCTGTTCCTGTGGCAGGTCTTGTGAAAGATGAAAAACACAGGACATCGAATCTTATGATGGGTGATACGCTTGAAATTGTTGCGCTCGAACGGAATAGTCAGGCCTTTTATTTATTGCAGCGTATTCAAGATGAAGTGCACCGGTTTGCGATTAGTTTTCACCGGCAGCTGCGAGGGAAGAATGCTTTTCAGTCTATTCTAGACGATGTCCCAGGTATCGGGGAAAAGCGTAAAAAGCAGTTGCTTAAACATTTTGGCTCTGTGAAAAAGATGAAAGAAGCCTCTATCCAGGATTTTCAGGACGCTGGTATTCCGAAACAAACGGCTGAACTTTTAATGGAGGCATTAAAAAAATAGATTGTACTTTTTCCAAAAGTCTGTTAAGATGTGACTAATTTAATAAATGAACGTGTTGTTTGTTGAAGATAGAGGTGCGAACTTCAAGAGTAAGCCTTCAGAGATCGAGGGGATCTAGGAAGAGGGCTGAAAGGGGAGCGTCGCCGAAGTGAATAAAATCCACTCATTTTATTCGCTGGCTGTACATTGAAGAAATGTAGGGCTGTCAAGAATGTATTTCTTGGAGGGCTATCTCATTGTTTGCATCGTTTGATGATGATTTTAAAGCAATGGGAGATTTGTTCTCTCATTGCTTTTTTATTTGCAGTGCAGAGAGCAGTCTCCGCAGCCTCTTCTCTCACACGTGATCTTTTGAAAAAGGGTGGTAGACATGGGACTAATTGTACAAAAATTTGGTGGAACATCTGTTGGATCGACAGAAAAAATTCGCAATGCCGCAGAGAGAGTCATCGCTGAACGCGAGGCAGGAAATGATGTGGTCGTGGTTGTGTCTGCGATGGGCAAATCAACGGATGTTCTAGTAGACCTAGCGAAAGAACTCACAGATGATCCAAGCAAAAGAGAAATGGATATGCTACTGACAACTGGTGAGCAGGTGACCATTTCATTATTAGCGATGGCACTGCAAGCAAAAGGTTATGATGCCATTTCCTTTACAGGCTGGCAAGCTGGGATGAAAACAGAGAAGGTGCACGGAAATGCAAGAATCGTGGACATCGATGAAGCAAGAATCCAAGAAGAACTGAGTGCGGGAAAAGTCGTCGTTGTAGCAGGTTTCCAAGGAATTGCGGATGATCTACATATTACAACACTTGGACGTGGTGGATCAGATACGACAGCAGTGGCACTAGCTGCGGCACTCAAAGCGGACAAATGTGATATTTATACGGACGTACCAGGTGTGTTTACAACAGATCCTCGTTATGTGCCGTCTGCGCGAAAACTTGCAGGAATTTCATACGATGAAATGCTTGAGTTAGCCAATTTAGGAGCAGGTGTGCTGCATCCGAGAGCGGTCGAATTTGCGAAAAATTATCAAATCCCACTAGAAGTCCGTTCTAGTATTGAAAATGAATCGGGTACGTTAATTGAGGAGGAATCATCTATGGAACAAAATTTAGTTGTAAGAGGCATTGCATTTGAAGATCAGATGACACGCGTGACGGTATGCGGCCTTTCAAGCGGTTTAACAACGCTATCGACGATTTTTACGACACTTGCAAAGCAAAATATCAATGTTGATATCATCATTCAGTCTGTCACAAGCACCAATCAGACCTCCATCTCTTTCTCTGTGAAAACGGATGATTTGTCTAAAACAGTTGAAGTATTAGAAGAATACAAAGGTGCGCTTGGTTATGAGCAGATTGAGACAGAAAGCAAATTAGCCAAAGTATCTATCGTTGGCTCTGGTATGGTCTCAAACCCAGGCGTTGCGGCTGAAATGTTCGCTGTGTTAGCTCAAAAAGACATTCAAGTGAAAATGGTCAGTACGTCTGAGATCAAAGTCTCAACAGTCGTTGATCGTGAAGATATGGTGAAAGCTGTAGAAGCCCTTCATGATGCGTTTGAATTATCAAAGGTGAGCGCCGCTGCTCATTCTTAAATCTTTAAAAGAGGTGTATCCCATAAAAAGATACACCTCTTTTTTATATTGGAAATCATCAGCATATGAAGAAAGAAAAACATGCGTAAACCGGTACGCCAACTGTGCTATGATAGAAGGGTATATAAAAAAGGCGTGACACGAAGTCATCGCCTTTCATAAACAGTGTTAGCTAGGGTCTCTTAAATCCCATTTAACGGTTAAAATGACTTTATCAGCACGCTTTTTTACTTGTTCATAGGATTCAGCCACGTGCTCATTGAGAAGCTGAATCTGTTCAGCGATAAAACCTGCTTCCATTTGAAAGCATGGCTCCTTTTGATAGCTGAGTCGATTCGATACAAGTGGACCTTCGAGCTCAAACTCAATTTCCTGTTTTTTAGAATGGACCATCGTGAGAGTTCCCCATCCGGCATCATGGAAAAATTCGGGGATCTTTTCCCATGACTCTTGAGGAAATTTACGAGCAAGCAGTTTACCCGCAAAATACATCATAGATGAATGATCCTGACCAAGAATGTCAGGCAGCAGAACTTCGCGTATCAGCTCGTAGGCAAATCCATTGACTTCAATTTCTTTTAGCTGTTCTAAGTTAGATTCGAATTTATTCATTGTATGGCTCCCCTCTTTCAACAATTTATTATAGCTTATGTGGGCATATGATGACAGAGTTTTCCCTGAAGTCTAAGAAATTCTTATTGTAGTAAAACGAATTTTGATTTAAAACTTTTAAATTTCGGAAAATTTTAATTTATGTACGCGGTTTCTTGACGCTTTTTTGACATAGGAGTAAAATGAAATTGTCAATAAATTTGAATAAAGTGCTTACAATTGAAAGAAGCGGGGGTAAGACAATTTTCAAGCAATTGCACTTTTTTTACTAGGGGGTAAAGTAATGTCGGGGAACAAAGAATTTTTTTATCGGAGATTGCATTCTTTGCTTGGCGTCATTCCGGTCGGTCTATTTTTAGTACAGCACTTAGTGATTAACCACTTTGCGACGAATGGACCAGAGGCGTTTAACAAAGCTGCACACTTTATGGAACAGCTTCCATTCAGATATGCACTTGAGCTGTTCGTGATTTTCTTACCACTGATCTATCATGCTGTTTATGGGGTGTACATAGCCTTTACGGCACAAAACAACACGTCTCGCTTCAGTTACTTAAGAAACTGGTTGTTCAGACTGCAACGGATTACAGGTATCATCACATTGATTTTTGTCACTTGGCACGTATGGGAAACACGCATTCAAGCGCAGCTTGGAGCTGAAGTAAACTATGACATGATGGCGAATATTTTAAGCTCTCCATTTATGCTAGGTTTCTATATTGTCGGCGTTTTATCTACTATTTTCCACTTTGCTAATGGCTTGTGGTCATTTGCTGTCAGCTGGGGAATTACAGTTTCACCACGCTCACAAAGAATCTCCACATATGTGACATTAGGTATATTTATAGCGCTTTCATATGTAGGGCTAAGAGCAATTTTCGCTTTTGTTTAAGAGGAAATAGATTAGTAGAAGAGGGAGAGGGGCTACAATGAGTAATTCTAGCATCATCGTTGTCGGAGGCGGCTTAGCTGGTCTCATGGCAACTATCAAAGCAGCAGAAGCGGGAACAGCTGTTAAACTATTTTCAATCGTACCTGTGAAACGTTCGCATTCTGTTTGTGCACAGGGCGGAATTAACGGAGCGGTCAATACAAAAGGTGAAGGAGATTCACCTTATGAGCATTTTGATGACACGGTATATGGCGGAGACTTTTTAGCTAACCAGCCGCCAGTAAAGGCAATGTGTGAAGCAGCGCCGTCCATTATCCACTTACTTGATCGTATGGGTGTAATGTTTAACAGAACACCAGAAGGATTACTGGACTTCCGCCGTTTCGGGGGAACACAGCACCACCGTACAGCATTTGCTGGTGCGACAACAGGTCAGCAGTTATTATACGCACTAGATGAGCAGGTTCGCCGCTATGAAGTAGCGGGGCTTGTGACGAAATATGAAGGCTGGGAATTCCTTGGCGCTGTCTTAGATGACGAAGAAGTATGCCGAGGCATTGTCGCACAGAACTTGACGACAATGGAAATCGAATCCTTCCGTTCAGATGCTGTCATCATGGCAACAGGTGGCCCTGGTATCGTATTCGGTAAATCAACGAACTCCATGATTAATACCGGATCAGCTGCATCGATCGTTTATCAGCAAGGTGCTCATTATGCTAATGGAGAATTCATTCAAATTCACCCAACAGCGATCCCAGGAGATGACAAGCTGCGTCTCATGAGTGAATCAGCTCGTGGTGAAGGTGGACGTGTTTGGACATATAAAGACGGAAAACCTTGGTACTTCCTTGAAGAAAAGTACCCAGCATACGGGAACCTTGTACCGCGTGACATTGCAACGCGTGAAATTTTCGACGTATGTGTTGAGCAAAAGCTTGGCATCAACGGAGAGAACATGGTGTACCTAGATCTTTCTCACAAAGATCCAAAAGAGCTTGATATTAAGCTTGGTGGAATCATTGAAATCTATGAAAAATTCATGGGTGATGACCCGCGTAAGCTTCCGATGAAAATTTTCCCGGCTGTTCATTATTCAATGGGCGGATTATGGGTTGATTATGATCAAATGACGAATATCAAAGGCTTGTTTGCTGCCGGAGAATGTGATTACTCTATGCACGGCGGAAACAGACTTGGTGCAAACTCATTGCTTTCTGCGATATACGGCGGAATGGTTGCTGGACCAAATGCTGTGAAATACATTAGCGGTCTTGAAAAGTCTGCAGAAGATTTATCATCTGCAACATTCGACAGTGCCGTGAAGAAAGAGCAGGAGAAATGGGACAACATCCTTAGCATGGATGGCACAGAAAATGCATATGTGCTTCATAAAGAGCTTGGAGAATGGATGACGGACAACGTGACAGTGGTTCGTTACAACGAGAAGCTCTTAAAAACAGATCAGAAGATTGAAGAACTAATGGAGCGCTATAAGCATATTAACATCAACGATACAGCTTCATGGAGCAACCAAGGCGCTGCCTTCACGCGTCAGCTTGACAACATGCTTCAGCTGGCACGCGTCATTACGATTGGGGCTTACAACCGGAATGAAAGCCGAGGCGCACACTATAAACCGGAATTCCCAGAAAGAAACGATGAAGAATTCCTAAAAACAACGATGGCTACGTTCAAAGGGAAAAACCAAAAACCTGCATTCCACTATGAGGACGTCGATGTATCGTTAATTGCACCTCGTAAACGAGATTACTCGAAGAAAAAGGTGGAGAAATAAGATGAGTGAAAAAAACACGATTCAATTTATTATCACACGTCAAGATACAGCAGATGGCAAGCCTTATGATGAGGAATTCGAAATCCCTTACCGTCCGAATATGAACGTGATTTCTGCACTCATGGAAATCAGACGTAATCCGGTCAATAAAAAAGGTGAAAAAACAACGGCGATCAACTGGGACATGAACTGCCTTGAAGAAGTATGCGGCGCTTGTTCCATGGTCATTAATGGAAAGCCTCGCCAGTCATGTACAGCACTAATTGACAAGTTAGAGCAGCCGATTCGTCTTCAGCCAATGAAAACGTTCCCGGTTGTGAGAGACTTGCAGGTTGATCGAAGCCGTATGTTCAATTCATTGAAAAAAGTCAAAGCATGGGTGCCGATCGATGGCACATATGATCTTGGACCTGGACCAAGAATGCCTGAGAAAAAGCGTCAATGGGCGTATGAGCTTTCAAAATGTATGACATGTGGTGTCTGCCTTGAAGCTTGTCCAAACGTGAATGATAAGTCTTCCTTTATGGGCCCTGCACCGCTTTCACAAGTTCGTCTATTTAACGCACATCCGACAGGTGCAATGAATAAGTCTGACCGTTTAGAAGAAATTATGGGTGATGGCGGTCTTGCAAACTGTGGGAACTCTCAAAACTGTGTGCAGGCTTGTCCGAAAGGAATCCCGCTCACAACATCAATTGCAGCACTTAACCGAGATACAACATTACAAGCTTTCCGTAACTTCTTCGGAAGCGATCACGCAGAATAACATCACATTCAGTCCTCCTTGCCAATCATGATGAGTGTTTACAAGAGGCTGGATGCAATAACATAACAAACGCCTCTTCCAATACGGGAGAGGCGTTTTGTTTGCGAATAAGGAGTGGATCAAATGAGGCTGCCGTCATATATTGAAGAACCGTTTGAAGAGTGGAGGGCATCGTTTCGATTTTATGTGGAAACAACCGTCCGTTTTTCAGAAACGGATATGTTTGGTCACATGAACAATGTCACCCCGTTTGTGTATTTTGAAGAGGCGCGGATTGCCTTCTTTCAAAAAACGGGAATTGTAGATAAACGAATGAAGCGCGCGAGAGAGACGATTACGGTCGTGGCAAACCTTCAATGTGATTACATCAAGCAAGTGGAGATCGGTGAGAGGCTGCGTGTGTATGTAAAGCCGGAAAAGGTTGGATCAAGCTCTCTCATCCTTCATTATTTAGGAGAAAATGAGCAGCAAGAACCGTGTTTTACAGGCTCTGTTACGATGGTGCAAATAAGTAAAGACACCGGTGCCCCTGTGCCGTTTACAGAAGAGGAAAAAGAAACTTTTCAAGCCCAGCGACATTAAAGAATCACGGGTAGATGCTTCATTTTGTTATAATAAAAAAATCAGATGAAGAAGAAACAAAAGGAGATCACATGAAGATTTTTCAATACGACACCATTGATAGTACAAATAATGAAGCGAAAAGGCTTATTCAGCAAGGAGAAATCCCTTCATTTGCCGTATATGCCCGGCAGCAGACAGCAGGGAGAGGCAGGCTTGGCAGACCGTGGGAAACGCCTACAGGGAATGTGGCTGTCACAATGACAGTAAAACCGCCAGTAGATATCTCCACCCAATCAACGATTGCCCCGCTGACGGCACTCGCCATTTATGATGTACTCAAACCACTTATGAGAGCAGAGGATCAGCTGGCAATCAAATGGCCAAATGATCTATTGATTAATGAAGCGAAAGTATCTGGCACATTAATTGAAGCAGACCGCAGCGCCATTTACATCGGTGTGGGCATCAATGTAGAAACAAAGCCGGAGCACGTTCCGTATAAAACCATTTGCCTATCAGAACTCACTGAGGTGAAAGCCGACCAGCTAGTGAAAGATTTGGCAGCTGCCTTTGAAAAATACCATGCACGCTGGCAAATGGAAGGATTTGAAGCCCTCACTGCCCTTTATAACAAACGATTATATCGGCTGAATCAACCGCTTCGTATTTCATTAGATCGTGAAAAGCAAACATGGCAGGAAGGGATTTGCTGTGGTGTGAACCGATATGGTCATATTCAGTTAAAAGATGATCAAGGACATATAAAAGCCCATTCAGCAGGAGATATTGATGCACCGCCCAAGTAGACAATTTCTCGTTCGATGAGTGTAGAAAACCGTTGCATTCGATGTTAGAACGGAGTTGCTTTAAGATCTTCACACTGAAAAAAGACAAAGAGCTAAAATCAGTTCATTTTAGCTCTTTGTCGACAAGATGACGTCTCATTTATGCTTCTTTTTTTATTTGAGGTTGAACCATGTAGTCTTTTTTTGTAAAGACCACTCCATCTAGGATTTCTCTTGCGGTTCGAATAACTTTGACTCTGTTTTCAGAGATATCAATTTCAGTTTGCATAATACCAGCAGGATGACCAATTCGAAGTGTATCATCTTGACCTTCAAACAGCTGTGCCGGAAGCGTTTGATCCATGAAACAGCTGGATGACACACAGACAGATCCGGTAATGGCAAGTGCTTGGTGCGGTCTTTGCATCGATAGCATCCGAACGATGATGTCCATATCTGCTGCTCTTCTCAATATTCCATTTGTATCTACATAATCAGCAGGCTCGCTAATAATTGCAAGCTTAGGAACAGCTGGAGACTGTAATGTGGCCAGTTCTTTTGGTGCAAAGTGACACATTTCAGCAGCGATGGAGCGAATCACTTCTAAATCATCCAGCAATTCGTCTGTAAACTCCTCAGGCAATTCAGTTCCTTTTAATTGAATATCTTTGGCACGGACAAAGGCGATTGGATTTGCAATGTCAACGATTGAGATCGGAATCTCTCCAAACTTTGTTTGGATCGTATCCATTTTGTTTCCAGTCGGAAAGGTTTTACCTGTGACAGCGCCTTCAGGTTTCTCAAAGGATAAATAAATGGGAGAACCTGTTCCTTTCACTCCTGGAATTTCTGCCTGTCCTTCAAATTTTACTTCTCCGTTCTCGACTTCTACCTCTGCCACAATGATTTTATTCGTGTTGGTATTCAGAATACGTACTGTTGTGACAGGCTCAACTGCTTGGACAAGTCCTTTAATGATGGCATACGGTCCAACTGCTGATGAGATATTCCCACAGTTTCCTTTAAAGTCGACAAATCTTTCATTGATGCTGACTTGTGCAAACGTATAGTTCACATCCACATCTGGACGAGTGGCTTTATCGATAATGGCCACCTTACTTGTTAAAGAATTACCGCCCCCGATTCCATCAACTTGCAGCCGGTCAGGGCTACCCATAATGTCTAATAGAAATTCTTCGAGCTCATCGTGTTCGTAAGGTGCATCATTGGCTTGAATGAAAACCCCTTTGCTTGTACCGCCTCGCATGATTGTGATTGGAACTTTTCTCATTGCTCTCACCCTCAATTGTTTAGTTACTATTTATCTAATCAAAATGGTAAAGTATAATAAGAAATAAGTTAAATACATTATTTTAAGAGAAACTGATAAAATATTTTTATAACAAGGTCAAAAGGAGGGCACACAATGGATGAGAAAGACTGGCGGTTTTTAAAGGTGCTATATGAAGAGAAGAACATTACAAAAGCGGCAGAAAAATTATTTGTCTCGCAGCCTGCCTTAAGTTATCGATTGAAACAGCTTGAAGAGGAATTTGACATGAAGCTTTTCTTTAAAAGAAAACGAGGGATTGAATTTACATCAGAGGGCGAATACTTGGCTAAATACGCAAATGACATGCTCAAGCAGCTCCAGCAAACGAAAGATGGCATGCTCAATATGCAAAAAAAGGTCAAAGGAACGATCAGGTTAGGGGTGTCGAGTAACTTTGCTCAATATAAACTGCCGGAAATTTTAAGAGAGTTTTCTAAGCAATATCCACATGTTCAATTTATGGTGAACACAGGATGGAGCACAAAAGTCATGGATTTATTAGGGACATCAAGTGTACATTTAGGGATTTTAAGAGGAGATTACGACTGGAATGGAGAGCGATTTTTGCTTGATAAAGAACGCCTTTGTATCATTTCAAAATCAGAAATACAGCTAAAGGACCTACCAAAGCTGCCGCTCATTGACTATCACACGGATAGTTCATTAAAACGATTGATTAACAGATGGTGGCAGGAGACGTTCACGATGCCTCCGCTTGTGACAATGGAGACAGACAGGCAAGATACGTCAAAAGAGATGGTGAAGCATGGTTTAGGTTATGCCATTGTCCCGGAAATTTGCCTCAGACCAAGTGATGAGCTATTTGTAAAAGGTCTTTCGTATAAAGATGGACAGCCTGTTTTAAGAGATACATGGCTCATGTACCAGCCGGATTCCCTTCATTTGTCTGTTGTGAAAGCATTCATTGAGTTTTTAAGAAGTCAGCAAGGCTAATTATAAAAAAAATTTATTGAATAGACGAAAAAATCGATATTTTCATTATAAAAAAAGCTATTATATCCTTGAAATAGAAAGCGCTAACATTTCGGGCCGCAAGTGCAAAAGGGGCGCTTGTGGATCGTGTAAAGAAGAGGATGGAGGGATATGAAGTGCTAGCTATTTTAGGGATCTTGATGGTCGTGACTTTTACATTTCTTATTATGACAAAACGTATGCATCCGGTGGTGGCTCTAACCGTTGTGCCAATCATCTTTGCATTAATCGGTGGATTTTACAGCGGATTAGGGGACATGATGCTTGATGGACTCAAGACCGTTGCACCATCTGCTGCTTTATTGTTATTTGCCATCTTATTCTTCGGTGTCATGCTGGATGCTGGATTGTTTGACCCATTGATCAAACTGATTTTACGTCTTGTGAAAGGCGATCCGGTGAAAATTGCTTTTGGGGTAGCGATTTTGTCTATGCTTGTTGCATTAGATGGTGATGGAACGACAACGTACATGATTACCGTATCAGCTATGCTGCCACTTTTCTTAAGAATTGGGATGAACCCACTGATTTTAGGGACGATTTCATTATTATCATTAGGCATTATGAGTGGAATGACGCCTTGGGGCGGTCCAGCCACTCGTGCGATTGCTGCACTTGGTTTAGATGCAGCGGAATTCTTCATTCCATTACTCCCGACGATGATAGGGGGCGGTCTTTTTATCCTTTTTACAGCGTATGTTCTTGGAAAAAAAGAACGGAAGCGCATTGGGGTTGCCGAGATTCAGTATAAAGAAGAGGTCTCGATCTCTCCTGAATTGGCGGCATCAATTGAAGATGGCGTTGCAGATATGAAGAGACCAAACTTGATTTGGGTTAACTTCTTCCTGACGATTGCTGTCATGGTAACACTTGTATTGGATATCGTACCGATTCCTGTACTCTTTCTCATTGGCTTTGTCATTGCGCTTATGATCAACTATCCAAAAGTTGAAGATCAGCGTGAGCGGATTTTATCGCATGCAGGAAATGCCTTAACGGTCATTACCCTTGTGTTTGCAGCAGGAATTTTCACAGGCATTTTTTCGGGAACAAAAATGGTGGAGTCCATTGCTAACTTGGTCATTTACATGATTCCAGATTCATACAGCTCATTTTTTCCACTCATTGTCGCTTTGACGAGTATGCCATTTACATTTGTTCTTTCAAATGATGCGTATTATTTCGGGGTGCTGCCAATCTTAGCTGAAGCCGGCGCAGCTTACGGAATTGATCCAGTAGAAATTGCGCGCGCCTCTATTATCGGACAGCCTGTCCATTTGCTGAGTCCGCTTGTGGCTTCAACATTACTGCTTGTGAGTATGCTGAATAAAGATATTGGTGATTTGCAAAAGTACGCACTGCTATGGACCGTACTCACAGCCCTGTTTACAACACTTATTGCTCTTTTAACAGGAGCCATTTCGATATTTTAAAAGCTTGTTTGATCAAGGACGATGTCTCTATAGGGGACTCGTCCTTTTTTGTGCGGCTTGAAGGGGAGGAAATTGGACGCTCATCTGCGGGAATTCTCGATTTTAACGTCACCTACCTCAAGTACCCGGCATATGATATCTCGACTATACAGAATCCCATTCTATAGAGACTAGAGCTCTCACCTTAGCAAGGAGGGTTACAATACTTGAAGGAGAAAGAGTTTCAATCCAAGCCGCTATTAACCAAAAGAGAAAGAGAAGTATTCGAATTGCTCGTCCAAGATAAAACAACAAAAGAAATTGCAAGCGAGCTTTTTATTAGCGAAAAGACTGTTCGAAATCATATTTCGAATGCTAAGCATACCTTTTACAAACGAACAATAAATCCTCGAATAAGTGTAGAAACAAAGTGCTTAGAGGAAGGGGAAAGAAATAGGAGTGGAAAAAAAAGCTTAAAATCAATCGTCATTAGATGAAATATTGCTTGTGAAGAATTTGACCTTAGAGGCTCTATAACTCTTTAATGCTTCAAGCATGAAATTTCGTTCATCATCTGTTAATGGGTTTCCATCATCATCTATAATGTTAATATTTTTGATTGTATCAAGAGTCAGTCCATTCACATAAACTTGATTCGTCTCTACATCTTTGCCTTTGTTATCAATATATCTAGGATCGGTAATAAAAAAGCTGAGATCCACATTGAAAAAATCGGAAAGTTTCATCATGGCTTCCAAAGACGGACCTTTAATCTTACCGGTTTCAAGCTTTGATAAATACCCATTACTCAAACCAACTTCTTCAGCGAGACGTCTTATTGATAGTTTAGGTTTTTGCTTGTTTCTTAGTCTGTTTAAGTTTATTCCGATTATTTCGTTTTTTTTATAATCCATAGATAAAGACACCCCAATTTAATACCACTTAAATTTAATCAACAACAATAATTATATCATGTTGGAAATTACTTGCTAATAATCCTAATCATATTTACAAATAAAGCTCGCAGCATATAACTCCTCCAAAAGTTATATGTTAATATAAACCTTAAAAGGATTATAATTGAATTAACAGAAAAGGATTGTTTTTAATTTTAGATTAAAAATTCATACTTATTCGACATTTTGTGACAGCATTTTCGACTTTAGAGTGCTAAATTGATTTTGAAAGGTGAGCGTATGCACATTACAGTTAAAAATGATGATATAAGAGACGTTCTGAAAAAACACCTGGATAAAATGGAGAAATCGCAAAATAGTATCGCCAAAGCGATCGGGATTACAAAAGGTTATATGAGTAAATTTTTTTCGGGAAAAGAAATAGCTTTTTGGATGGTCATAGAAACAGTAAGGGAAATTTCACCTAGTGAAGAAAAACAATTGATGAAAGAATACTCTAAAAGTGGCTTCGATAAGAAATACATTTATAGCGCTTTGGAATATTATTACACCAATCAGATGTTTAATGAAATAAGATATATTATTGATAATTATTCTTCTGTAGCACCAGACGCTTGTAATGCTTACCGCTTTGTTTTGGACTTTAGAGAATCATTTAAACCGCTTGAACACCAAAGAGCATTAAGTAATCTTAAAGCAAAAACTATAGAAGGTAAAACATTACTTGAAATATTTGAATCATATGTCTATTACAATATCGGGAAGTACGATTTAAGTTTGTATTCAATTGATAGAGCCAAGGAATTTTTAAAAGAAATTAATGATCCATTTCTAAAGAAGAGCTTTAAAGCGAGAATTGATGAGATTCTTGCAAACACGTACCTGAAACAAGAAAATAATATTGAAAAAGCAAGAGATTCTGCAATGTCTTTAATGAAAACAGGTATTAGCAAAAGCCATGTCATGACCGCAACATATTTACTTGGCCTATCCTATTTTTTTGAGTCGTATAAGAAATCACTAAATTACTACAAGCAACTTTTGAAATTATATGAAGAGTTTCCAGAGAGAGAAGAAGAAGTTATCCAAAATAAAGAAGAGATTGCTATTCTTCAGTATTACTGGTGTAAAAAAATTGATGAAGATTATAATGTTACACATTTTACACAGGTTCTAAGTGAAGGCAGTTCACTTAAACTGTATTACTTAGATAAATCCTTACGCCCCTATGCATATCTATTTGATGGAATTAGAGAGGTAAGGACAGATAAAATTTTATTATCTTTACACTTTTTCTCTGAACAGCGTGATTACTTTAGAGCTAATATCCCGAAAATCCAGTTGAAAAAAATGGATTTAGATCTTACACTTTAAAGGTCAGGGGAGGTGAAAGTATGAAAGTATTAACTAGCTTATTTATAATTACAATTTTTCTTTTACCAGCCGGAGTGAAGGACGCTGATATGAAGAGTGAAAAAGAAATGATTATTCAAACGAAAGAAGTAAGAGTAGGGATGTAAAAAAAGACGTTACCAGAAATGGTATCGTCTTTCGTGTTTTAAAGAGGTGTTTCCTGTTTTGGGAAAACAAAAAAACAGGAAACACTAGTTAAATTAGGGGGAAAGTATATTGTCTAGTTACGAACAACTTATTGAAAAAATAGAGAGAGAAATATCTAAAATAAAGAAACTTGAAGAAGAAAGCAAAAAAAAATAAATTATTCTTTTCCTTTTAAATAATTTTCTCTTAACTCTCTTAGTTCCTTTAGGCGATCAATTACATAATTAATTTCTTCTTTTGTGATTTTAGAGCCGTTGTCATGAACAATGTTTAATTTTTCAAGGTCATTTATATTAATATGTTTGCTTGAGAATAATTCGTTCTCTTTTTCAGTAAAGCTATTTATGCTTTCTTCATCCAAAAATAAATATGAACTATGTACATCAAAATAATCTGCTATTTTATTTATAACTTTAACGGAGGGAATTTGTGAGTTATTCTCAATTCTAGATAAATAGCTTTGAGATATACCAATTTCCTTAGCTGCCTCTTCTACCGTTTTCTTCTTTTTTAAACGTAGACGCTTTACAGCAAAACCGATTTTTCTATTCTCCATTTTTAAACCACCTTTGATCGTAACAGTTTAACCAAAATTACATAATAATTATAGCATACTGACTTTCCAGACGGGAATATTTCTTTTGGAAAAGACTTGCCAATAATATTCCTGTGTGGTATATTCATTCCTGACAGGAATATTAGGAGGTGCTGTGTGATTGACCTTGATGAACTAGCTAAAATGTTGAAAACGAAAAGAAAAGATAGTGGTCTTTCTCAAGAAGAATTCGCAGAAGTGATGGGTTTTACGGGTTCTTATATATCGAGACTAGAAAACGGAAAAATTTCTCCTACTTTTAAAAGCTTAGAGAGAATTTCAGAACAAATTGGCATAAAAGCCAAGCTTTTTTTTGAATAATTTAATACCTGTCAGGAATATTGGTTGGGGTTTTTTAATATTAAATTTGAAACTGCTGATTTTTTGGTGGGTAGTCCTACTGTCCACATTGCATATTATGTGTCGAGGTGATCTTTATGGCTAACAAAAAGCAAAAGAGGAAAAGCAACTTGTTCCTCGGAGAAGTTTTCTTTGGAACAGAAGACAGAGAAAAACTTTTTACTGAGGCTGTGGCGCCTTATTACACACCAGTAAAAAAAGAAAAGACAAAAAAATCTAAAGAGGCTTGAAACATTTTGTTTCACCTTTTTTGAAGGACAAGCCTAATCATAAAAAGAGGTGAGTAACTCGTGGCAAAATTTCGCCAAGTCTATACAACATTTTGGAATGATCCGAAGGTTACTGAAGAAATGACACCAGAGGACAGATACTTTTATTTGTATCTCATCACTAATCCAAACACTACTCAAATTGGTGTGTACTCAATTACAAAAAAACAAATGGCTTTTGATTTAGGGTATTCCATCGAGTCAATAAACAGCCTTATGGATCGATTCGAAAACCATCATGAATTAATTGTTTATAACAACGAAACAAGAGAATTAGCTATAAAAAATTGGGCTAAATACAACCTGAATAAAGGTGGAAAACCAGTACTGGATTGTATTGCAAAGGAATTAAGAGAGATCAAAGATAAATCGCTAATACGACTGGTTTATGCATATGTGAAAAATGACAGTATAAGGGAGTTGTTTGAACGATACGTCAACGACTCGTCAACGATACGTCAACGACAAGTGGACAATAAGAAGAATAAGAAGAATAAGAAGAATAATAAAGATATATTGTCGGGAAACCCGACTGCGGATGAATCAGAAATCCCATTCAAACTCATAACGGATCTTCTCAATCAAATGTCAGAGAAAAATTACCGTCACACCACACCAAAGACACAGCAACTAATAAAAGCAAGATGGAACGAGGGATTCAGATTCGATGATTTTAAAAAGGTCATCTTAGCAAAATGCTTTGAATGGCGTGATAACCCTGACATGAGTAAATTCCTTCGTCCCGAAACACTTTTTGGGACAAAATTCGAAGGCTACTTAAACAACAGTGATGAGGTGATAAAGCGTGCGCAGCATAAAGGCGGCGGCAGCCGAAGTCATAAACGACAAAATGACCTTCCATTCTGATTACTGTAATAAGCACACATACACTCGTGGCAGTAAAGATGTTGTAAAACCTGTGCGAATGATGGTTATGAACGGGAAAGTTATTTGCCCTCGATGTGAACTGGAAGAAGAGTCCAAGAAATTGCAAAAAGACTTAGAAAGTCAGATTGAATATAGCCAGCGTCAGAAGAAATTTAACATGTTGGAAAAGCACAGCATGTTCAGGGATCGAACTGTCTCACGAGCAACGTTTGATAATTACGATGTATCTGAGCCAGAAGAGACAAAGAATAAAAAGCGCATGATGGATCTTGTTAAACACTTGCAACAAGGTGAAGTATTCAACATATTTTTGCAGGGCCATCCGGGAGTGGGGAAGAGTCATCTTGCATATGCAGCACTTAGAGAACTTAATGTTCCTCCTGATCCCGACAACCCTAAAGACATAGGCCTATCATGTTTGTTTATCAATATGGAAGATGCGGCTACGGCAATTAAAGATTCATTCAGCAACAAAGAGAGCAAGTACACAGAAGCGTATGTGACTCAGTTGATGGGTGAAGCCGATTATCTCGTGATAGATGACATCGGTGCAGAAACAGGGTCAGAACATTCGGATAGTAAAGCCAGTGATTTCATTCATCGTCTCATCTACAAAGTAACATCTGCTCGGCAGGATAAAGTGACGATTTATACAACAAACCTCACTAGCGAAAAGCTGTATCAAATGTATGACAGCAAGTTAGTATCACGCATCACCCAAAAGCAGCAGTACATCATTTTTAAAGACACATCGGACAAGCGTAAAGAAGTGTTGCCGTTCTAAGGGAGTGTAAAACATGAGCAAAATCACATCTGAGAAAGTTGATAGTTTAATAGATCAGCTGGAAGTAAGTCTGAACGAATATAAAAAACATAAGGAGGCGCGCTGAATATGAAAAAAGGCGGCAGAAAGCCAACACGCTCAGAAAGAAAAATCCTAGTAGTGAATGGGTTAAACCCTCGTTACTGGCACGTGGAAAAGAATCTGGCAGCATCCATGCATATTGTGCATAAAGAGGTTGGGCGAAGAAAGGAAATTGCAAAGTGAGCGCTACTAGAATCATCTTAGAACATGTGAATTTTGAATGGACGATCGTAGGTCTTAAACGGTTTTTGGATTACTGGTACGAAGGAAGATCGGTCGTTGAAATGGCGGAGTTATTTAACCGACCATCAGAAGAAGTGTTGCTGCTAATGATTGATTTTAGCAAGCGTGGAAAGATCAAGGAGCGTCCGAACGGTGTCGGAGCAAACGAGCCTATGTATATCAAAAAATGCACAATGAGCTACAAAAAGAGAGATTTACGAAAGCTGTTTGAACAACAACCGGTTTACTATGCTTGCCCGCAAAACAATTTCATCTGGTGCGAGAGGGACATCATAGCTTTTCGAAAGATGTGGCAGGACCATGAACCGGTCAGACACATCGCGAACCGTTTAGCACGCAAGGTTGATGATGTCCTGTTGCTGATTATAGATCAAGCCGAATTAGGCAAGATCGAGCCACGTAAAGGCGGCGCACTAGGAAAGGAGTACAAGCAGCATGAAAAGAAAAAGCATCTTGTTGCCATTTGAGAAAGCGACAGCACGGCAGTTGGAAGTGATTGCGCGGTATGAAAATTGTCCAAAACGGATCAAGACAGCAGCCATGCGCCACCTCAAGAAGAGGGGAGGCATCAAGTGATGACAATATCAGAAAGAGAATTTTTGATTGAGTGGTTGAGTCTTAAAAATGGGGCTTATGGGCGGGAGCATTGCGAGAAACTGACTGACGAAGAACTCGAAAGAATCTTTAATCTCAACGTTCCGCAGCGTGACGAATAAAAGGAGGTGAGCATATTGGAAACTGTAGTGAATCCATACAAAGCAGGTCCAGTGAAAGCGTGGGTTATGTCAGAGGATGAACTAGCAGCATATAGACAGCAACATCCACCCAAGCCATATAAAAAGAGACTCAAACGAAAAGACTGGCGTTGGCAGCGCACAGATCAATCCGTCGAGTCTCAGCGGTAAGAATTCACATCAGTTCAATGTGAGTAATTAAGCTTAGGAACCTTAATTATATCACATTGGAGTGAAGATTGTGAATAGACCGCAGACTATCTCATTAACAAAAAACGAGCCTTTCACAACATTAGTTGAACAAGGCAAGGTAAAAGTGATCGTGCTGGACGGGGTCAACAACACTGCGCATTACATAGAAGCTCCCGAACATGGTCACACAATCATCGAAACGATTAAAGGAAGTTTTGACCGAGTTAGATTTGATTTCAGTTATAAAACTAAACCATAGCAGGGGTTTATCCCCTGTGGGGGAGGATATACCATGAATTTACCTAAACATATCGAACTGTCGCAAGCCGTCAAAGCCTGCAAAAATCAAGCGATGACGATTGATGATGCAGCTGCATATATAGGCGTACCGAAATTTTTCGTACCGGTGCTTGCTGATTATTGTCCTGATCTGATCATAGAGGGGAATGTCGTCATGGCGAAAAGGGAATCAAACGGCCCTGTCATTCTCACGGTGCTTGGTTTCATGGCGGTCATTGTTATTGCTGGGTTGATGCAATGAAACAGCTCAATCTATTCCGTGAAATCATTGTAGATAACTTTGCAGGAGGAGGTGGAGCAAGCACAGGCATCGAGCTTGCGACAGGCTTATCAGTAGATATAGCTATCAATCATGATCCTGCTGCCATTGCAATGCACGAGGTGAACCATCCTGACACAGAACATTACTGTGAGTCAGTATGGGATGTTGATCCTAAACAAGCAGTTAAGGGACGAAAAGTTGGTCTAGCATGGTTTTCCCCTGATTGTACACACCATTCAAAGGCGAAAGGCGGCAAGCCTGTAAAACAGAGCATCAGAGGGCTTGCGTGGATCGCTGTCAGATGGGCGATTGCAGTTAAGCCACGCGTCATCATGCTTGAGAACGTTGAGGAATTTAAAGACTGGGGGCCTATCTCTAGAGAAGGTAAACCCATCAAAGAGCAAAAGGGGCAGACATTTCAATCATTCGTCAAAACGCTGGAATCACTTGGATATGAAGTGCAGTTCAGAGAGTTAACGGCTTGTGACTATGGATCGCCAACAATACGAAAAAGGTTCTTCATGGTTGCAAGATGTGACGGAAAAGAAATCATATGGCCAAAGCCAACACATGGTGATCCCAAAAGTCTTCTTGTTCAAACAGGAAAGCTCAAGCCGTGGCGATCGTCTTACGAGATTATAGATTGGTCCATAGGGGTCCCTAGTATATTCAGCAGAAAACGGCCCCTTGTTGAAAATACGATGAAACGAATCAAACGAGGTATTGATAAGTTCATTGTGAACAATCCAAGTCCTGTAATGGTGCCGGATAAGAGCAAAGCGGCTTTCTTGATTAGCTATTACACAGAGCAATCAGAAAAGGATGTAAGAGGCCTTTCGCTTGATCGTCCATTACACACAATCACAGCTGGCGGCAATAGATTCGGATTAGTGACCGTTGCATTTTTGACTAAGTATTACGGTCAAGGCGTAGGTCAGCGGCTAGACGAGCCATTGCATACCATTACAACCAAAGACCGTTTCGCATTAACAACAGTTTGCACAAATGGTAAGAGGATCGCAGACATCGGATTGCGTATGTTGCAACCAAACGAACTATTTGCAGGGCAGGGGTTCCCGCCTGGATATACATTTAACATCGGTAATAAATCAGACCAAATACGCAGGGTGGGGAATAGTGTTCCGCCGCAATTCGCAGAGCAGCTGGTCAGGGCGAATTTACCTGAATTATGTGTACCTGAACACATGAACAAATATAGCAAAGCAAACTAACAGCCTAGCGGCTTAGGAGGAAAAAATAATGAACCTTGAAAAAAATATTAAAGATGTTATTGCACAACAATTAGAAAATGGAATCGTTGAAAATCTGATCGCAGAGCAATTGAAACAAGGCGTTTCAAAAGCGCTTGAAGACCTGTTTACTTCATATGGTGGAGAAGCAAGAAAAGTCATTGAAAACAAGTTGAAAAGTGTCATTGTCCCGTACCTTGAAACTTACGATTACTCAGAATACATCACTAAGCTGGATCATGTGCTAGTCGAAACGATAAAAGAAGCTTCATTTGATAACCGCAAACTGCTTGAGAACTTCAAGAATTTAATGATTGAAGAAAAAGAAAAGACTATCAAACTGTCTGACCTCTTTAATGAATGGAAGAAGTATGTGGCAAAGGAAGTAGAAACTGACGGCCTTGAAGTTGAATTTGAAGCTGGTCCAGAGTATGAAGCGGTGGAGGTTAGTGTTCAAGTTGAGCGTAATGAGGACAGATCGTGGAGCAGTTTTGAATACGCCACAATATTCTTTGAATGTGAGCATGACGAAGATTTGAATTTTGAGATACCAATTTCTATCTATAAAAAAGATAAGGAATGGGATATTGACTATCGAACAAGTAACGAATTGAAGTCGCTAAGACATCTAAATGACTTTGAAATCTTGCTAATGAGATTAAGTCAAAACGGTGTGAAGCTCGACCTTGATATTGAGTGGGAAGAGGATGAAGTGACGCCGGATGAAGAGCCAGAACCGACTTTCGGATAGGAGAAAACACATGAAGCTCAATAAAAAGCAACAAAATCAAATCATCGAACGAATGAACGATTTTGGAGAAAGAGGCGTGAAATCGAACGGAGCGGATAAAGAAGCTGTTGCCGGAATGGCTACTCTTCTTTGGATGCTACAGGTCTTAAACGTTGATATGGAATCACTAAAGGAGGAAGCACGATGAAAACTAAAAAAATCAAACTAGAAATAGAAGAGATACTAAAATACCACCGCAGCATGCTTATTGAGATTCCAGAAGATTTTCCGAAAGATGTCTTAGATGATGTACTTGATGAGGTTGAAAAGACAGCATCGAGTGGACTAGATGTGTCATATGCTCTTGAAAAGATTGAAGGATTAAAAGTGTTGGAGCATGCAGACGATGACTTAAGAAGTCCTCACAGTGCAGAAATAGAGATATATGAAATGAACGAAATGAGGGATGACAAATGAAAAAACTACTAATCACACTCACTATTATTATTGCGGCGGTGCTTTATGCGCCATCTGCTCAAGCAGTATGGTCAAACTGGCAAACTGAGGGATATGGTCACCAAGCACGAGTCTTTACGGATGACACCAATTACTATGCAGGCGCTTCTACTGTTGATTGGAGAGCAGAGAAGAAAGGATCGAGCACGCTATACTGCACCGCTGGAGTTTACAAAAAGCGAAGCGGTGGCGGCTTAACAGATACTAATCTAGTGCAAAGGGGCAGCTTCAAAGTGTCCACGCCGCTAAAGTCGTTTAGTGTTAAAGAAATTCGCAAGCGTACCGGCAGAGGAACATACGTGATCCAGCTTGACTGCTACACCGATTCAGCAAAGACAAAATACATCGGTACCTTCCAGTCGGTTAGATTCAAGATAAATTAAGGTTTTCGTTTTCAATTATCAGGATGTTAAAGGAAATAGAGGTTAGATTTACATTTCATGGTATAATTAAAATAAAAAGGGGTTTTATCATGGAATTAGAAAAAATCTTGACCATTGCTATTACAGCTATTCTTTCAGCAGTTGCTGCTAACTTTGCAGTGTACTTCAAAGAAAAGAAGATTCGTGAAGAAAATAAAGCAATACAGAATGATGAAAATGCATTTGAAAAAATTTATAAGCCATTGTATCAAATCGCCATGAAAGATGTATACACGCCAAAAGGATACGACGGATTGGATCATGAACAAATTACACAAATGAAAGGGTTTATAGATAACTTCCCTGAATATTGTCCTATTGATTTGATACATCTAGTTAATGACAGATTCGATGATTCAATGAAATTAAGAGGAATGCATGAAATGGGATTGAGTGAACACCAAAAAGTCGATGATAACCAAGTACTCTACGATTATGTTGTAAAAAGATTCGAAGAGTTAAAACTGAAACTAGCTACATCTAAATAAGTCCAAGACGGAGAGCCTGCGGACACTGATCAACACCTTTTACGGGTGCTGGTTGGTGTCCTTTTTCTTTTTGTCGGAAAGGAGCAGCCATGAAGAAGGAAAAGCCGAAAAAGAACACGCAGAAGCTCACTGACAGAGATTTAAGAGAATTGATGGGGCAAAACATGCAAAGGCTGAAAAGAGCCAAAGGCGGGGCAATGCGCAGAAAATAAAGGGGGAATTATCATGAATCAAACAAGTTTAGACATTCCGCAGATCGACGAGGAAAAAACTAGAGAAAAGATGGAAAGAATGCTTGATAAGTATAAGATGTTAAGGCTTCAAACGCCGGAAGACTTTCTCCCAAAAATCACTACAACATACACCATTACGCCGCCTAGTTTCTCAAATCAGTTTCATTCATCGACCGAGGATGCAGCCCTTAAAAAAATAGATTGGGAAATCGAGCGTGATCAATTCATGAAACGGATTCAGCGTGCAATCAATCGTCTTACGCAAAAAGAGCGCCGCATTTTAGTTATGCTCTATATGCAGGATGAAGAAATGTATGATTATGAGATTTACGCAGATATGGGCCTCAGCCAGCGGAACTATTACCGATTCAAAAATAAAGCCTTTTACCGTTTAGCTTTCGCACTTAGAGAAGAAGTGTACAAGGGGGACAATTCATGAATTTTGTTCAGCCGATAAGAGACTTTGAAAAGGTGGAGCAAATGAAGGCCTATCTAAAAAAGAAAAATAGAAGAAATTATATATTGTTCATATTGGGGATCAGTACCGGCTTAAGGATATCTGATATTCTCAAGATCAAAAAAGAAGACTTGTTGAAAACACATCTGGTCCTCAGAGAAACAAAAACAAAGAAGCAAAAGAGGATTCGTGTACCGCCATCAGTTAGAAATGAATTAATCGCTTACGCTAAGGATCTCAAAGACGGTTCATACGTGATTAAAAGCAGGCAAGGGGAAAATAAAGCTATTGATAGATCGGTTGCATATCGCATTCTTAGGGAAGCGGCTGAGCAAGTGAAAATTACTGAAATAGGCACGCACACATTAAGGAAGACCTTCGGCTATCATTTTTATAAACAGACAAAGGATGTGGCCATGCTGCAAGAAATATTCAATCACACCAGCCCAGATATCACATTAAGATACATTGGAATCAATCAAGACAACATGGATTCCGCAATGATGAAGTTTAAGATATAATTTTTTTAGATATATCTGCACCAAAAAATATCAAGGAGTGCAGTCATTAAAGGGATATAGAGAAACCTTTATGTGACAAGGATTTCAGCGATTGCGGGAGTACAACACACTATATGTTATGGTGTAGTGAGAAGGAGAGAAGTATGGTAGTGATGGATTGTAGTTAATTCGCGAAATACCAATATCATAATATGTTACAAATACAGTCATCCTTTAGAAATTATGAGGAGTGAGGATTTCAAAATTAGACTACTTTGGTGTAATCTTATGAAAAAGATTGTAATAATGTATTTTACAGCAGATAATGGATAAAAAAGGGTGGGAAAATGGAGAGTTTAGAGAGGTTTCTTATCGATTGGGTTAATCACACCAAAGAGGGACCAAAGAGAAGTGACTTAGAGCATACAGACAAGATTTGGATAGATTATATACGACTGTTTAAAGAGTGGGAAATTAGTGACGATTTCAATAAAAATGAACTTGCAAAGTATATAATATATAAAGGGGAATTAAAAAGATTACATAGGGGTCATAAAGATATTCATTATGATAATCACTATGTTTCTTGGACATCAGCTGAAGATTTAAATCAAATATATTGGTTTAATTTAATATCATCACCTTATACAGTCATTACAGCAGAAGCGACTAATGATAATCCTGGATTTAATATAAGAGGATTTATAGATGCTATAAAATTAGACTCTCCTGATTATATGCTAAATACAGTGAATACTTATAATGAATATGAAGTAGTTTTTCCGTTACAAAAAAATTCAATTATTAAAGTTGATCAATTTTAATTAAATAAATGGTTAGTTCTTGATCATCGGAAGCACTGCCTTTTAGGCGGTGCTTATTCTATTTAATTTAAGAGTTATTATTTCTTTACAAGATCAATTGTGGTCATTTCATAAACAGGAATAACGGCTAACTATCTGTTTGGTGTTTCTCATCAACTATTCATAATGAGAAGCTGTACAACTCATTTTAGGAAAATGTCTGAATAATAAGAGTAGCAAAGCTTTCAACGTTTTTTCAGTAAGACACAATAATAGATATGGTTAATTGGTGGATAAATGAGTAATCTAGTTGTATAATAATCTAAAAAAAGGATGGGTTATTATGGAACAAAATGAAAAGATAGGATCTGAGGAACGTTTAGAATCTTCTTTTGATATGATGCTACCTTCGGTGAGAAATCTTAAAGAGGTAATTGAAGATTTTTATCCTGATATAAGTATAAAAGATGTTAAACTATCTGATCTGAAGAAAAAATCTAATTCAAAATATGGTGTGAGTCTAACGAACCGTTTAGTACAAACTTTAAGGTCTAAAAATTATATTTTCATTAAAAGGAATGACGGATTAGAATATGTAGATATTGATGCTATTAGAAAAAGCTAAATGAATGGCACACTTTTGGCACGATCTTGGCAAAGCATTCTGTCTTAGAGCGGTTATGATGGTATTAGGTGATAAGTTGAAGAGCGGCTCCCATTGTGGAGACCGCTTTTTTATTGGCAAGAGATTGGAGCATTAATAGATATGGTAAATTGTAGATTGTGTGGATAAACATTATTGGATATTAAGGGAAATGTTGTATAATAAATTAAATTTACTTGAAGAGGTGTGTTCATGAGTCAGGAAATTATAATTGCAGTTATTGGTGGTGTAGTGACAATAATAGTTGGCCTAATAACAGCAGGAGCTACGTACTTTGGTGTAAGGATTCAAATTAAAAAGAATGAGGAAACTTTTGAAAAAAAGCGTGAACAAAAAGAGAATGAGCGTAAGCAAATAGAACAAGAGTCTCTTGAATATCAAAAACAAATAATTGAGAGATTTATTGATTTTGAGGTTCATGATAACTTCAATAACATTAAAAGAAATCATGCGGGAATAATGATTACTGACACAGAAAATCTAAGAAATCAACTTTTTAACGAAAGTGGTTTGAATTTTACAGAGTTTGATAAAAACAAATACGATCTAATAAAGTATAAAAGTGCTCTGATTAATGAAGTGATAGAGATTTATGATGCTTTTCGTCTTCTTATTATTTACGATGGTGTTTGCAAAAACATGCCAGACGATGAATTCCATAGATTTGAGAAAGGTTATCAACTTTGTTTAAATAGATATCAAAAGGATTATTCACACCAGGTGATAAGCTTCTTTTAAATTAGTGACACACTTTTTGCACGATCTTAGCAAAGCATTCTGTCTTAAAGCGATTATGATGGTATTAGGTGATAAATTGAGAGCGGCTTCCATTGTGGAGGTCGCTTTTTCGTTCGACAAAAGTTGCATTCGATTAAAATTAACAGTTTTAGTCCGATATACTAATATGAATTTGTGTATTGGGGGAATTTACAATGAGAGAAAAGTTTCGAGAGTTTTATTTTGACAGAGATGATAAAAAAATATGGGAAGAATCCATCATTGTTTTAGATACAAATGTTTTACTTAACTTATATAGATATTCTAAAGAAACATCGGATCAAATAATAGGGTTATTAAATAAATATAGAGATAACTTATGGATGCCTCATCAAGTTGCATTGGAATATCATTATAATAGGAAATCAGTATTAGTAGAACAGAGTGGATCATATAAGAAAGTATGTAATGCTTTAAATGAAATTCCAGAAAAAATAAGGGACATGCTGAATCAAGATTTGAGTAATTATAAGAAACGGCACAAAGGTGATGTGGAGAATTTCATTGAAATTATCCAGGCTGCAACCAATAAACACATAGAAGAATTAAATGCAAAAAACGAAAAGAATACTGAATATAATTTAACAGATAAGGATTCAATTAAATTAGAAATCACTAAACTTTATAATGGCAAAGTAGGTGATCCCTATACCAAAGATGAAATGGAAGCATTAGAAAAAGAAGCAGATGACCGTTTGAAAAAAGAGATACCACCAGGATATAAAGATTATAATAAGAAAAAAGGTCATAAATTTCATAATGGTGTTATGATACAAAATAAATATGGTGACTTAATACTTTGGAAACAATTATTGCGTTATGCTAAAGATAAGAACACTAGTGTTATATTTCTGACTGATGAACAGAAAGAAGATTGGTGGTACGATTTAAAAAGCAGAATAATAGGTCCTAAAGTGGAATTGTTAAATGAATTTACTAATGAAACTAATAAGGAATTCCATATGTTTAATTCTTTAGGTTTCGTGAAAAGACATCGAGATGTTATTAATGACGATACGGTTTCTGAAGTGAGGGAATTAGACGAATATTACAGATCAACTGAAAGCCTGAGAATGGGTAGAAGGTTTTCAAAGCCATTTATACCGGATTATTTAGATCAAGATACTCTTGCTGCATTTTGCTTTTGGTTTGATAAAAAGTTTTCAAAATCATTATTCAAAAAAATTAAATTCAGTACTATTTATGAAATTATTGAGAATGAGTTTGACGATTACACGGCAAAAAAAATTATGAGTTTCTTATACAAAGAGAATTTAGTGAAAGAAGACGTTATAAAACAGCAAATGTATATTAAGATGGATCAATTAAAGGCTAGAGTCCACGAAACTATATTGAATTTAAGCAGTTGAATTATAAAGACTAATATAAGATTGTAACATAAAGATTTTTTAAGCATCCTTCGGGGTGCTTTTTATTTTGGGGAGGGACACAACGTGGACAACTCACTCAGGGAACTAATCATTAACACAGCAATTGGACACGCAATAAGGACAGACCAATTGTATAACGGTCTCAAAGCCCTTAATAAAAGGGGATGCATATGGGCGGATGGGGAGATCATCAGAGGGTTAGGGATGCTTGGGTCTTATGGTGTGAGGGATAGGCAAGCTATAGACAGTCTCCTACATGTCAGCCAGACTCTGACCTATGAAGCAGCTCGATCCTATCTAGCATCATATCAAAGAGAGTACAGGGAGTTTTATGCTGTACAGAAAGTGGGGCATCTTCATGCCTTTGTTTTGTTTGCAATGATAGATGAGAGAAAAGCTGGTGAATCAGATGCCACCTAAACCATTGAGAGAGTGTAAGGTGCGAGGGTGCAGGGAGTTAACAAGGGATGGTTATTGTCCTGCTCATGCTGACGGTAAGCAGCAGGAAGCGAAGTATTACAACAAACATGTTCGCGATAAACAATCAACAAGTTTTTATAAATCAAGAGAATGGAAACAGACAAGACAACTTGTTCTATTGCGAGACAATTACCTTTGTCAAAGCTGTTTAAAACAAGATCGTGTCGTTCCTGCTGTGATGGTTCATCACATAGTGGAGCTAAAGCAGGATTGGAACAAACGATTAGATTTAAATAACCTCGAAAGCATGTGTAATAGCTGTCACAACAAGGTTCATGGCAAGCGAGGGTCATAGTACCCCCCGGCATTAAATCCCTAGGAAACGGCTTCGTGAAGATCGGTGAGCCGTCATCTGCAAACAAACACCGCTTTTCAAAGTTTCCGAAAAACAGAAAACCCCCCTCGGCGAAAATGCCGAGAGGGCTTGGTACGACTGGTTTTGTTGTTAATTCGATCATATCACGAATTTGATCAAAAACAAGCATAAATTTGAAAAAATCGAAACGGAATGAGGTGAAAAATATGCCGAGACCTGCAAAATCCGCAACTCTTCAATTAATACAGGGCAATCCAAATAAGAAAAACACAGATGAACTAGCGATGCGTGCCGAACAAGAACAGAAAATGAAAATGCGATCAAGCAACATTAAACCTCCATCCTGGTTGGATAAAGTGGCTAAAAAGGAATTCAAACGGATTGCCGAGCTATTAAAGGAAGTGGACATTATAACGGAGGCAGACATCAGCATGTTGGCCGCCTATTGTAATGCCTATTCTCAATATATTTCTATTACCAAGGTGATAGAGGAAGACGGACTCATGGTTCATAAAGATGGATTTGATGAGGACGGAAATCCAATTGAATTGATTGGAGAAGAACACCCATTATTGAAAAGACAAAAGAACTTCTTTGATCAAATGAAGTCTGCTGCAAATGATTTTGGTCTTACTCCATCAGCCCGCGCAAAACTAGCGATCACCAAAACACAGGAGATTCGGGAAAAGACGGCTGCTGAAAAGGAGTTTGATAACGTGTGACAATTAAGCAGTTTATGATTGATTACTCAAATGATGTTCTACAAGGGAAAATTGTAGCTTGTCAAAAACACATTTGGGCCTGTCAGCGTTTTTTGAATGATGTTGAACGAGAAGGAAAAGAAGAGTTTCCATATGTATTCGATGAAGAAAAGGCCCGAAGATTTCTTTTTTGGATGACTCAATTTAAACATACCAAAGGACCATTAGCAGGGGAAAATATTGATCCTGATCCTATTCAGATTTTCATTTTTGGCAATGTCTATGGATGGGTCCACAAAGATACCGATATTCGCCGTTTTACAACTGTGTATTGGCAAGTTGGCCGTAAAAATGCAAAGACTCAAAGCTTAGCAACTGTTGGGTCATATGAAGCAATGGCGCTTGGAGAAAGTATGTCGGAGGTTTATATAGGTGCAACCAAAAAAGAGCAGGCTAAGATTTGCTGGAAAGAAATAAATGCTCAAATTGAGGGTAGCGATCTTCTCAATAAACCATCAAAAAAATATAAGGTGGCATATGGGACAATTGAACATATTAAAACAAAATCAATTATCACACCACTTGCAAAAGATGCCGGGAAAACCGGAGATGGATTTAACCCTCAATGTGGAATTATTGATGAATATCATGCTCATCCAACATCAGAAATATATGATGTTATTGAATCGGGTATGGGAGCAAGATCACAACCTTTAATGGTAATTATCACAACTGCTGGACCTGAATTGAATAATCCTGCTTACCGTGTCGAGTACAATTTTGCTTCTCGTCTTTTAGATCCAAATATGGTAGAGAAAAATGACCATTACTTTGCAATGATTAATGAGTTAGATGCAGATGATGATATTAAAGACGAGAGTAAATGGGAAAAAGCAAATCCGATACTTGCAAAACACGAGTTTGGCATAAATTATTTAAGACGACGTTTGGAAATGGCTTTGAATGTACCGGAAAAAATGCGTGATTTCCTCACAAAAAATATGGATATTTGGGTGAACATGCGATCAAACGGATATATGGATATGCAAGCATGGTCTGATTGCGGGTTGAGTGAAGATCTACCAGATTTAAAAGGTAAGGAATGTTATGCAGGGATTGACCTATCAAAACGTATTGATTTAACAGCGGCCAGTTTTGAATTTCCACTCGAAAATGGGATGTATTATGTTACAGCGCATGGCTTTATGCCAGAAGATACGTTTCATGAAAGGATGAAAACTGACAAGGTACCGTATGATTTGTGGGTCAAAAAAGGTTGGCTAACTCTTACTGATGGTGCTGTCGTTGATTATGATTATATCCGTGCGTACATTAAAAGAATGGAAAAGGATCAAGGTTGGAAAATCAAAGAGATTGGATATGATCCATATAACGCAACGCAGTTTGCGCAACAGATGGAAGCTGATGGATATGTCATGATCGAGATCAGGCAAGGGGTGCAAACATTATCCGAGCCGACCAAAGATTTACGTGAGAAAGCTAAAGCGCGAAAATTAATCCATGACAACAATGATCTTTTAACGTGGGCGATGGGGAATGCCGTCACAAAGATTGACGCGCAGGAGAACATCATGCTTGATAAATCAAAATCGTCACAACGTATTGATCCAGCAGCTGCACTTATAAATGCTCATGTGAGAGCGAGTCAAAATGATGATCATTTAGATTTGAATGAGTATATTTTGTCAGGAGGCTTTTCATTCTAATGAAAAATATCATTAAGCAAGTTATGATTTTTCTGTACTCAATCTTAAATGACCTAGTATTTTTTGCTGGGGCAATCTTTATTACAATAGCAGCTTATAAAATACATGAAATCATCGGTCTTTTAGTGACTGGTGTTTTTTTTATATTTACAGCAATTTTAATGAGCCGAAGGAGGTGATTAATTGTTATTAGAAGGTATGTTTTCTAAGAGATCAGCAGATTCAGACAGTGCCTGGGGAATGTCACAGGTCCCGCAATGGGTGTTTGATATTTTCGGTGGTGATAAAACGGCAAGCGGGGAGAAAGTGAGTGAATCGACCTCGTTAAAACATCCTGATGTTTTTTCTTGTATCAATGTTTTGTCAGATGATATAGCAAAACTATCTGTCCATATGTTTCGGAGGCTGGGAGAGAATATTTCAGGAGAGCGTGACCATCCTGTTTTTAAATTGCTCTATTTAAAGCCCAATCAATATATGACAGCTTTTACTTGGAAAAAAGTAATGATGACGCATGTTTGTACGTGGGGAAATGCATATTCTTTGATTCTTTCAGATAAAACAGGTGATATCAAAACATTAATCCCTCTGAATCCAGCGAATACAAATCCGTACCTCGATCCTAACTCAGGTATATTGTGGTACGAAACAATCATTAATAACAAACGAGCTGAATTGCATTCGGAAGAAGTTCTGCACTTTAAAGGAATGACGGAAGATGGAATAGTAGGCCTCAGTCCAATTCAAGTTGCAAGGGAACATATTGGTGCTCAATCTGCTGCAACAAAGTTTAACGCAAAATTGTACAAAAATGATGCAACTCCAAGAGGCATCTTAAAGATCCCAACCTTGTTACAACCAGAGGCAAAAGAGGTTGCAAGAAAAGAATGGCAGAGAGTAAATGCAGGTGAAAGTATTGCGATTGTTGATGCTGGACTTGATTATCAATCTATTTCAATGCCTCTAAAAGATGCCGAATTTGTAGAGTCTATGAAATTCAATAAGGCTCAAATCGCTTCCATATTCAAGGTGCCTCTTCATAAGATAAATGAATTGGACCGCGCTACATTCAGTAATATCGAACATCAATCTATAGAATATGTGAAGAACACTTTACAGCCGTGGATCGTTTCCTTTGAACAAGAAATCAATACAAAGCTGTTTACTGATGATGAAATAAGGCAAGGGCTATATGTTCAATTTAACGTTAATAGTGAATTACGCGGTGATTCAAAATCAAGAGCTGAATTCTATGAAATTATGGAACGAATTGGAGCTATGAATATAAATGAAATTCGTGCTCTTGAATCAAAGAATGCTATTCCTGATGGGGACAGACACCTAGTTTCACTGAATTACACTTTCTTAGATATGTTAGATCAATATCAGATGGCTAAAGCTGGCCATAAAGGAGGTGATCCGAATAATGCCGAAGGAAATCAGACAGCTAACGACGGAAATTGAAGTTAGGTCACTTGATGATGAAAGCAAAAGTGAATATGTAGAGGGTTATGCCCTTAAATTTGAAAAATGGTCTGAGCGTCTTGGGTGGTTTAAGGAAATCATCAGCCGTGGAGCGTTGGACGAAGCAGATATGTCCAATGTAATTGCTTTATTTAATCATAAAATTGATTATCCATTAGCAAGAAACACTGTTTCAACGGGTGCTGGTAGTCTCCAATTAACTGTTGATGCAATAGGGCTGAAATTTAGATTTGAGCCAACAGACACCACTTACGGACAAGATTTGATGAAAAATTTGAGAGCAGGTGTGATCAATCAATGTTCTTTTTCGTTTTCTCTTGATCATTCAGGTGATGAAGAACCTGATGAATGGACAAGAAATGAAGAAGAAAAGTTATATGAGCGCCGAATCAATCGAATCAATCGCATTTTTGACATTTCACTTGTCACAACTCCTGCATATAGCGATACGGAAGCTGTTGTAGGAGAAAGAAGTCTAGAAAAAGTAGAAGTTTTAAAAAGACAAAAAAGCACAACAAATAAGAGGATTGGGCTGGAACTAGACTTATTAGACCTGACTATATAGCGGGTCTTTTTTTATGCTCAAAATCAAGGAGGAAAATCTATGCCAGTAATGATGAGTAAAGAGGAACGTCAATTGCGCCAGCAGTTTACACAGAAAAAACAAGAAGCTAGAAATTTACTAAGTGAAGGAAAAGACGAAGAAGCACGTTCTATGCTGGATGAAGCAAAGTCTTTGCAAAAGAGAATTGAAATGATGTCTGAGGAAAGAGAACTCGATGCACCAGAAATTGAAGACCGACATTATGTCCCAGAACAGAAAAGAGATCCTGAATCTGATTTTTCTGATGAAGAGCGCAGCTTAACAGGAACGCAAGAATATAGAAATGCATGGTTCAAGGTCTTGACTGGTCGTGATGATGAATTAGGTAACGAAGAAAGAAAAATGCTGCAGGAAGTTCTAAGAGAAAACAGACAACTTTCATCCAAAAGTGATAAGGATGGCGGGTATACAGTACCGGATGACATTTCAAAACAGATAATTAAGTCTATTCAAGAATTAAATTCAGTTCGTAACTTGGTACGGGTTGTACCAAAGACGGCACCAGGAGGTAGCTATCCAGTAAGAAAGGGTGCGGCAGGGAAGTTATATAACATTGCTGAAAAAGAAGCGATCAAAGAACTCAAAAATATGGAGTTCGACCAAATCACATACAACGTCAAAAAATTTGCTGGCTTTTTGCCTATCCCAAACGAATTATTGAATGATTCTTTCATTAATTTTGTGAGGGAGATTGTAGAATGGCTCTCTGAATCTGCAACTGTAACTGAAAATGATGAAGTCTTCTATGGAAAAGGCGGAGAAAACAACGTAGAGGGGATTATAACAAGCAAAAAATATAAATCTCTCAAAGCCCCTTCTCTAATTACAATTAAGTTTTTGAGAAAAGTTAAAAACCAAATCAAAAGAGGCTATCGAAAAAATGCAAAATGGGTGATGAATACAGAGGCATTTGAAACGCTAGCAAACATTGAAGATAAAAACGGCCGCGGGATTTTAGCCGAGGACCCGCGCAATGAGGATAGCTTCCTTCTATTCGGTAGACCTGTTGAAGTGTATGACGAGATTGTAACAGACGATAAACAAAAAACTCATATTCTATTCGGAGATTTTAAAAATGCATACTTTATGTTTGATCGTCAAAAATTCGAGATCAAATCAACTGACATCGGCTCAGATGCATTCCTAACAGATCAAACATATTTCAGAGGTATTGAACGATTTGACGGAAAAGTAGTTGATCCAGAAGCCGCAGTAATTGTGACTGATTTAGTTGTAGGTGAAGAAGCAGCAGTTGAAACACCTTCTGAAGATAAGTCCGTAGACGCTGGAAAATAAGAAAAATTGAAAGGAATTGATGTATCATGGCTAAAGATTTTTTGAATGAAAGTAATGGAGTATTCACATCTGCAGAGGCTGGGCCTGACGGTAAACCTATCACGCCTGTTTACGTAAAAGGAAATAGTAAAGAAAACCCTCTCTTTATTCAAGGTATGCAAGGTGAAAAAGGTGAAAAGGGTGATACTGGTCCTCAAGGTCCAAAAGGAGAAAAAGGCGATCCGGGAGAGCAGGGGCCGAAAGGTGATAAGGGTGATTCTGCAGTAATTGAGGCTGGCTCAATTAAAAATGAACATTTAGGTGATGGTTCAGTTAATTCCCGGACAATCGGTAAAGGTAGTGTCAAGTGGGACAATATCAATTCAGAAGTACAGAAAATGATCACTGACCTTCAAGAAAAAGTCGAAGCAATAGAAAATCAAAAATCCGAATAAAGGTGATGCCGGATGAATGAGGCAGAACAAAAAGAGCTTGAAAAAGCGAAAAAATACCTCCGCATTGATGGTGATGCGGAGGATGATTTGATTTTACATTTCATCGCTGCAGCAAAGGAGTACATCACGCATGCAACGGGGATAAAATTCCCTAACAATTTAGCTCAAGCAGAGCTGGCGGTCATGTCATTTACAACTCACTGGTATGAGAATAGGCAAATATCAGGCACGACATCGAATCTTGATGGGGTGCTCACGACGATGGTCAATCAACTCAAATACGTGGTTGTGGACGGTGAAGTAAATGCTGAATGACATGAGACACCGCATCCAATTTCAGCAGAAAAAAGAAAAGACTCGTTTACCTGTCGATGGTGACAACGGTTGGGAAACCGTGGTTGAATGCTGGGCCAAAGCAGAGGGTTTAAAAGGTGCTGAATATTATGCGGCAGCTGCTATCCAAAAAGAACATACAATCAAGTTCACCATTCGCCACCGGGAAGACATTGACGAACATATGAAGCTCTTATTCAAAGGGGAAACTTACGAAATTGAGTCTATAACACCCAATTATTCAAGGCTTCATTTCCTCACAGTGAGGGCAAAGGCGGTGACGTGATGTTTAACCTTCAAATTGACGGCTTAGAGGAATTAGAAAACGCCATTGGAAACATGCAGAGAAAAGTAAGCAAAATGCATAAAGAAGCTCTCACAGCTGGCGCAACAGTGATAAAAGATGAACTTCACCCAAATACACCGAGATCAGACAAGGCCCAAAAACACATGCAGGATGATCTTGATATTACCCGGCTTCGCACTGATGGTGACGGAGTGAAATATGTGGCTGTTGGTTGGCCGAAATCGAAGTCGCGTAAGGATACGCAATGGAGAATCCATTTTCCTGAATTCGGCACTTTACATCAGCCTGCGCAAAAATTCTTCACGCGTACTGTAGAAGAAAAGTGGGACGAGGCTATACGAAGAGTAGCAGAAAAATACAGACAGGTGTTGAGCAACCTATGATTGATCAAAATTTAATAAGGCGTGCAGCTGATTATAAAGAAACCATTTTTAAAGCGTTGGAGAATGATCCAGCGCTTTTGTCTTTGATATATGAAAGTGACATCCATGAACTTGCGGTGCCAGAAGGAACAGGCTTGAAACCACCCTATATCGTGCTGCAAGAAATCAACTACAAACCGATCAAATGGGCTGATAACAGGCCCATACAAGATAGCGCAATCTACCAAATAGATGTTTATCACAATGCCGATCCGCAACCCATCATGGCTGCAATCGGGGATGTGATGGAGCGTTTAGATTTTACGCCAACTATACCCATCAATGACTTTTTAGAGAAAGAGAGATTGATAAGAAAAGGGTATCGTTTTGAAAAAAATATAATACTAGGAGGCTAACTATGACTGAGTACAGTTCAGTAACTGGTCTAAAAAACGCTCGTTTTGCACCTTTGCAAAAACAAGGTAAATTCTATGTGCCAACCGAGGTTTTAAAATACGAATATGCAATGAATATGAAAGTGGAAACTGAAACATCAACTGAAAAGCAGTATGCAGATGACAAACTTGTTGATTTGGTTGTTTCAACAGGTTCAACAAAACTAGAAATTGAAATGCGGGATCTCCCTATGGAAATTCTTGCGAAGCTGTTAGGCATTGAACAGGACAAAAACGGGTTGTACTTGTTCAAAAAGAACATTATTCCTCCATGGGTCGCAATGACGTTTGAAGGTCCAAAGGCAAACGGTAAATCTCGTCATGTTGGTTTAGTAAAAGGTCGTTTTTCTTTACCGGGTGATGAGTGGAAGACAAAAGAAGAAAAGACAGACTTCCAAACGGTTAAATTATCTGCTGAATTTGTTGATCGTGAGCAGGATGACGTTTTCAAGGTTGTTACTGATGAAGATGCTGAAAACTTTAATCTTGATGCTTTTTACAAATCAGTTTTTGGTGATGCATACAAAGATGACAAGACGGAAAACAGCAGCAGTGTTGATATTGGAAAAGGTGCTTAAGAGGGCTGAAAAGCTCTCTTTTTTAATTGGAAAATAAAAAATAAGGGGGAGTCACTATGACTCAAAAACAAATTTCTATCTCTATTTGGTTCGAAGAAGAAAAAAAGCACAAAACGTTTATTGCGCCACGAACAAACGCAAAAACTCTCTATGAGGCTTTTGATTTAGATGAAAAAGCAGCAGCAGCGGAGAATGCAAAAGAGATTGTTAAAAGCATGAATGAACGAATCAAATTCATTGTACGTGTATTTCAGAATCAATTTACTTACGATCAGTTTCTAGAAGGCTTTCAATCTTTTGAAATTGCGGATGCAGTAAGAAAAATCATGATGGAAATCATGGGATTTAAAGTGGCGGAAACGCAGGAAGAAAAAGATTTTTTGCCCGACATGAAGGCGTAAATGAGCCATTAAAAAACGGCAAAGATCAATTAAATAAAATCTATACCACTTTACTTGAGCAAGGTTGGAAGATGCATGAAATTGATCAAATGGATATTTTTCATTTCTTAGAATTGAACGCTGAATCTAGCACTAGCAAAACAAAAGAAGTAACGATTGATCAAATATTCTAAGTCTTGAAATCCATGTCAGGGAAGCGGGGTGGTACATAAATGACTCAAGCAATTGGCAATATGGTCGCTAAGGTCAATCTGGATGATTCGGGTTTTAATAGAGGCATAACAGGGCTTCAAAGGCAATTGAGATTGACCAACTCTGAAATGAAGGCATCTGCGGCCATATATAAAAATACTGGTGATAGATCAAAACAATTACAATCACAAGTAGAGGGCCTTAACAACAAATATCGTCTTCAAGGGCGAATTGTTCAAGAACACCGAAAACGATATGAACAGCTTGTCAGGGAAAAGGGACGTGATGCGCGAGAAACACAAATGCACGCCCGCAAACTCAATGACTCCATCGCGGTTCATCAAAAGTTAGAAAAAGAATTACGAGATGTATCTAAAGAATTTGAGCATTTGCAAAGCACCGGCAATAAAGCAGCCGGTGTTTTTTCTGTTTTTAAGAAGAACGCCGGAGAAGTATCAGAAGAGTTGCAATCTGTCTACTCTGCTGCGGGAATGGCAGGGAAGGCATTAACAGGTATCGGTGTAGCAGGTACCGTCGCAATAGGCGGAGCTGTCAAAGTGGCCGCAGACTTTGAAAAGGCTATGAGCAGGGTCGGTGCTGTGGCGAATGCATCGAATGACGAGATGGGCCGTCTCACGGAAACGGCGCGTCATTTGGGGGCTACGACACAATTTACAGACGGACAGGTTGCCGAAGGAATGCAATACCTTGCAATGGCTGGTTATAAGACAAATAACATTATCGGTGCCATGCCGGGCTTGCTTGCTACTGCGGCAGCAGGGCAAACAGATTTAGGTGTAACAGCAGATATTGTATCTGATATCTTAACGGAATTTCACATTGCTGCAGAAGATACAAACCGTGTGGCGGACGCCATGACCTACACGTTCACCAACTCAAACGCCACGCTGCAACAGATTGGACAAACAATGAAATACGCGGGGCCAGCAGCAAAAACTGCAGGTGTCAGCATGGAGGAATTAGCGGCCGCAACGGGTATCATGGCGAACAGTGGAATCAAAGCAGATATGGCGGGTACCGCATTACGATCCACATTAACAAGGCTTGCGGCACCTCCCAAGCCAGCTGGTAACGCAATTCACGAGCTTGGCCTGAGTATTACTGACGCAAACGGCCGCATGAAACCTTTATCAAACATCATAGATCAGATTAACGAAAAGACGAAAAACTATACGGAAACTGAAAAAATTCGTATTGCAAAACAATTGGCTGGTCAACATGCCTTATCTGGTTTTATCACTTTGCTTCATGCAGGCGGTGATAAGATCGACAAATTCACAAAAGAAATAGAAAACAGTGGCGGTATAGCTGAAAAAGTTGCCAAAGAGCAAATGGACAACCTTGCGGGATCTGTGGAATACTTACGTTCTGCCGTAAATAACGCAGTTATTTCATTAGGGAATCAATTTATTCCTACAGTGCGCAAAGTGGTAGATGGATTAACAAAAGTCGTTAACTGGTTTGATCATCTTCCTCCATCTGTTATGGGAACTATCGCCGTTACTGGTGCAGCAGTTACAGCTTTCAGTCTTTTAGGCGGGGCTTCGTTATTGTTATTGAGTCTCATCCCTAGAATGGCCGAGGGATGGAGAGTGCTTAGAACTGCTGGCACGTATCTGACAGGCACTGTCAGAGGATCATCAGCAAGTCTAGGAGTATACACGACACAAGTTACTGCTGCGGGTGTCGCTTCAAGAACTGCGGCGACAGGTATTAACACAGCTGCAGCATCAACGGCCGTTATGTCTACTCGCATGGGTCGTTTACAACAAAACACTGGTCTAGCGACTACACGTATGGGCCGTCTAAATCAAACGGCCACAAGAACATCAAGGACAATGCGTGGACTTGGCGGTGCGTCTCGAATTGCTGGCGGCGGTTTAATGATGTTTGGTGGGCCAATGGGTATGGTTGGCGGTCTTGCGCTCTCTTTTCTTCCTGAGATACTTAAATTTGGTAAAGGTATAGTCATGGCAGGAGTAAACGCCGTAAAAGGTGCAGGAGGATTTTTGAAACTTGCAAAGGGCGGTTTTGGCCTGTTTAACATCCTTAAAAAAGGTGCAGGTGTTGTGAGTTTGCTTAGAGGCGGCTTATCTGTGCTTGGTGGTCCTGTAGGTATGTTAATAACGGGTGTCACGCTTCTAGGCGAAGCAGGGTTTAAATATTATGACAACCTGAAAAAACGCGTCTTACCAGCGACGATAGATTTTGGTGATAAAGTATCTGAATCCACTTCTAAAGCTATAAATGCTTATAAAGATATGGAGACAAAAGCCAATGCAAAATTAGACAGCCTTTATCGAAATCAAACAAAGATCACAGATGATCTAGCCAAAGATATGACAGGTAAATTCTCAGAGATGGCAGGCACGTTGAAAAAAGGTTACCAAGACAGTGCTGATAAAGCCTTAGATGTTTTGGGTAAATTCTATGCGGAAAATGATGCTCTTAAAGATAAAGACGAAAAGGGAATTCTTAAGAGCATCGAAGAAGGTAATCAGAAAAAGCAAAAGGCAATAGAGAAACACGAGAATAAAGTAAAAAAAATCTATGAAAAAGCAGCTAAAGAACACCGTGAATTGACTAAAGAAGAATGGAAAGAAGTTAAAAAACATACAAAGGAAATGAGCAAAGAAATTGAAACGGCTCTTACGAAAAGCAAAGATGAGCAAACACTCATCTCCAAAAAGTTAAAAGCAGAATCGTCTAATTTATCGGCCAAACAAGCAGCTGCAACAGTGAAACATAGTAAAGATGCCAAGGATAAGGTTATTAGTAATGCTGAAAAGGAAGCAGCTGCAGTTATTAGAGAGGCGGATGATCAACGGTACGTCAAAAAGACAATTAGTAAAAAGCAACATGACGAAACAGTTAAAGCTGCAAAAGAACAAAAAGAAAAAACAATAGAGCAAGCTAAAAAAACTCATAAAGGTGTTGTTGAAGAAGCAAAGAAACAAGCGGAAGGTCATATTGAACAAGTTAACTGGGAAACAGGAGAAGCACTTGGAAAATGGGATACATTCTTAGTGGATCTTGCTGGGGTAGTAAATACCATTACAGGCGGTATCAATGACGTTCTAGAATTCTTAGGGATGGGTCGACCTATAAAAGAATGGAAGCCAAGTGGACATGGTGGCAGAAAAAAAGAGATGAATGTTGCGCCCGGTAAGGCATATGCAAAAGGTACTGACTACCACCCGGGCGGTCGTGCACTGGTTGGCGAGGAAGGATATGAGCTTGCTCATACTCCGGGTGTTGGAACATATATGGTTGGCGTTGGTGGTCCGCAAATTTGGGATTTACCTCGTGGAACATCGGTACTGCCTCATGATCAGACCAAGAAAATCACTTCACAGGGCTTACCGGGTTATGCTGGCGGCGTTGGCGATTTCTTTAAAAAAGGCGTTAAAAAAGCTGGTGAAGCAGTCGGCAAGGTGAAAGATTTCGGATCAGATATCTTTGACCTTGTGATGGCTGGACCAAAGAAAATTATCAGCAATATATTCGGCGGTCTTATTCCCTTTAAATCCGGCAAAGGGATAGACGGTTTGGGAACAGGTATTTTAAAGACGATTCAAAAAGGCGCTTTAGGATTTTTAACAAAATCATTAGGTGATTTTGGAGGAGACGGAGGATCATTCAAAGGTGTAGGGGGTAGTGCTGCAGTCAAAAAGTGGGTTGCACAAGCCATCAGCATCACAGGTATTTCTCCATCCTATGCAAAAGCATTAGAAACCATTGCCATGAAGGAATCAAGTGGAAACCCGACCTTAGTTAACCGATGGGATAGCAACGCCAGAGCTGGTCATCCATCACAAGGGCTTATGCAATTCATACCAAGCACATTTGCTGCTTACAAAAAGCCCGGATATGGAAACATCAAACATCCAGTTCATCAAATTGTTGCTGCAATTAACTATCTTAACAAGCGTTATGGCGGTATCTATAACCATCCGGGATTAAAGTCTATGGCGCGCGGTGGCCCTTACATCGGTTATGCATCTGGTGGTGTGATTGACAATCATCAGATCGCTCAATTAGGGGAAAATGGCTGGCGAGAATATGCTATCACGACTGAGCCAAAGTACCGTAAGCGCTCTTTACAGCTGTATTCTAATCTCGGCAAAGAGCTTGGAGTGCCTAGTTTTGGGGAGGGCATGATCTCCACGGCTTTACAAATGCTTGATCGCATCAGTAATAAACGAGACAAGCCTCAGAGCAGGCAGCAAGATGGATCTGATATGAGACAGATGATCGAGAACCAAAACAAGCAAATTGGTCTTATGGCTCAACAAATAGACCTGCTGTCTCAAGGATTAATGATGATGCAAAAAGGCTTTGAACAATTAATCTCAAAAGATAGCAACAACTACATGGATGGTCGAAAGCTAGATCAAACGACAGGTGAACGTTTTAGAAAAGAAGCATTTATGAGTGGGGTGAGGTAATGGAGTTATATATTGATTTTAACAATGGATTAGGTGAGCAAAGTCTAAATGACTTGCTTCCTCATTTCCATCCGTTAAGCCTGACACCTGCCTCACCAATCGTAGAATTTGAGACGGTGTCATTACAACGAATTAACGGAATTGTATTGCCACAACATCCGCGGGATGTGAAGTACAAAGAAAGACAGATTCAGCTTGAAATATATATGAACTCAATCATTGCTGAAAATTTCTACAGTTATAGAAGTGAACTATATGCTTTATTAGTTAAACCTTTCCCATACTACATCTCATGTGACCTGCTTCCGAACAGAAGATTTTTAGTGACGTGTGAGGGGAATTTCACTACTCCGAAGGAAAAAGAAAAGAACCATGTTGTTTTTAGCGTTGAATTCACCGATGTTTTGGGTGCTGCTGAATCGAAAAGTACATCGCTTAATCCTCAAACATTTGAGGGTGAACGATGGAGTCCCGGAATGAATATTGAGATGCGTGACGACCTAGAGTATTCTTTCAAGAACAAAAAAACGTTCAGCATCTACAACATCGGAGATTTTAGAATCAACCCTTTGAGGCATGATTATCAAGTGACGTTGAGAGCAAAAGGAAAAGGTGTAACAATCATCAATCATACAACAGGTGAACGTTTGAAAATTGAAGATGAAATATCCAAATCAAGAGAGGTTTCTTTTATTAAACAGTACACCGTCGCTAACAAGAAACGGCTCAAGACATCTGGTAGACTTCCATCACTCGATATCGGCAGAAACGACTTTGAAATTCAAAACGCAAGTGACATTGAAATTGTGTTTGACACAAGATTCTATTATGCATAAGGAGGGGTGACATGGCTGCGGTTGACTTTATCAAGAAATTAGCGCCGGGAGCGCAAAAGGTCCAAAAAAAATACAAGGTGCTTGCAAGCCTTGTCATCGCTCAAGGTTGCCTTGAGAGTGGTTTCGGATCGAGTGATCTATCTAAACAAGCCTACAACCTCTTTGGAGTCAAAGGGACTTATAACGGCAAATATGTATTAATGTGGACCAAAGAACAGGACAAGCACGGCAATGAAACTAGAGTACAAGCGCGCTTTAGAAAGTATCCATCATATGCAGAGAGCCTTGCTGATCTAGGAAGTCTATACACTAGGCTTAGTCACTATAAAGATGTGGTGGGTGAAAAAGACTACCAAAAAGCTACTGCTGCTGTTGCAAAGGGTGGTTATGCGACTGATATCAATTATGCTACAAAATTAAACAGCATCATCTTTACTTACAAGCTCACACAATATGATAATTTGGATGATCTACCAGAAGAACCGAGTGAACCAGAAACACCAACGGGCTCTGAGTTTCCAAGTAAGGAATACGATGGGATAGACATGCCACTCAATCAAAATTTGCCGTCTGATGTGGATTTTCCACAGCTTCACGTATCAAGTAAGGATGGAAAGGATGTCATAGAGATCACGGGCGTGTCTGTTGATTTTACAGCCGATCCAACAGGTAAAAAATCGTTTAGTTTTACACTGCCACGCACACAGGAAAATGGTGCAGAGTTTGAGCTATTAATTGTTGATAATGTTTTATATCTTGATGAAAAGAAATATAATCATCAAAAATACTACATTACGAATGTAAGTTTGCATCAGGAAAATGGAGTGCTAACAAAAACGGTTACAGCTGCGCATATTTTCTCCGTTCTGTTAATTAATAACAGAATTGAAAAAACAGTTTCTAAGAAATTAAGCATAAAAGAAGCGCTTGATATTGCTCTTAAAGGAACTGATTTCAAGTATGTCATACATGCAAAAGCGGGTGAAATTCCTTCCGCAGAACAAGAAAACTTCGGTGAAAAGAATTCCACAGAATTGATGGATGAAATCATTGAAGATTATGGCATAGAGTTAGACGTGGATAATTACAAAATCCATGTTTACAAAAAAATGGGTCAAGTAATAGACTTTGTGCTTGATAGTCGTTATAACATGCCAGGCATTACTATTACGACAGATTCTCAGAATTGTACCACTCGTGCGTGGGGATACGGCGCACAAAAAGAAACAGATTCCGTCTCTGAATCAAAAGGTGATGGCAAAACTACAGAAGATGGTAAAGAAGAGTCAAAAGAAGAGAAAGAGCCTGAGTATGTATTTGAACCAGTTCTATATATTCATCCTGATGAAGACAAATTTTTGATCGAAGGTAAACCACGCTGGGCGGAGCCGATAAAAGATGAGAGATACAAAAAATCTAGCAGTATCATTTCTGCGTTAAAGAAACATGTTAATCCTTACCCGGAAATGACTGTGGAAGTAGAATTCCAAAAAATCTATGAACCGAAATTGCTTGAAATTGAACAAGATTTTTGGCTAGGTGACACGATTCACGTCATCGCTGACACAGCAGACGGAATAACCTTTGAGGACGATTTGAGAGTTGTCTCAATTCAGCATAACCCTCTCAATCCGTATAGCAGCCCAACGATAACATTTGCGAACTTCCGCAAGGACATTCAGCGTATTAATGTAGATCAAGTAAAGAAAATGAAGAATTTACAACGATATATAAACGACATGCTCAAGACGCTTAGATAGGGTCTTTTTATTTTTGCCAAAAAAGGAGAGTGAGAACATGGTGAGGCTTAGAAAGGACTATGACACTAGACGAAACTCGAAATACGCAGAGCAGCTGCGAGAGGATATGCAGTCTATAGAAACTCATTTGAATCAGAATGCAGATGATTTGAAACGGCATAAAACAAACGATATAGCTCATACGTCGAATCAAATCAAACATGGGTTATTCTCTGTTGCCAATCGAATAGACAACATGTGGTCAAGGATTATCAATCTAGTATTAAATCACGATGGAAAAGATGTTAAAGAAGTGGTTGATATTCGTGTCGCTAGGGATGCATCCATTCATCCCACCGCAAAAGATCGTCTTGATTATGATTTCCAAATACTTGAGCAAGAAATTGAAGATTCTGCAGTTTCTCTCAATCTCAAAAAGTTCATCAAGAAATACGGGAGCTTCACAGCGGGCTTTAAGGCTGCACTAAGCCTTGCAAAATTATATCCTGTGCATATTGTAGTGCCACCCGGTAATTACAAGCTGACGGAGACAGCCCGCATATATAAAAATACTCATTTGACCTTACAAGCTGGTGCCGTTATAAGGCGCGGATTTGTAGGGTCAATGCTTGTAAATGGTGACAAAGACGATCAAACCAAAGGCTATGAAGGACATGGGAATTTGCTGATTGACGGTCAGGGAATGTTTGATAGCGCAGGGGGAGAGATTAAAGAACAATGTTCAGTCATAGGCTTTGCACATGCTGAGCGCATTATCATACGGGACATCACTATCAAGGATGTGTGCGGCGGTCATGCCTTTGACTGCGCAGGCAATAAGCACGTCTTAGTTGAAAATGTCTGGTTTAAAGGTTTCGCTGATTATAAAGGCGACAGATGGTTTTCTGCTGCGATTCAGCTGGACTTAATGAGATCGGCGGGCAACTTCGGCGCATTTGGAGCTTATGATCAAACTGTGAGCAAGCATGTCACTATTCGAGACTGCTATTTCAGCAGATCCGAAAGCTTAAAAGGATATGCACGGGGGATAGATTCTCACACCAGCACAGATGGCTTTTGGTATTCTGATATTCGTATCGAAAACAACGATTTTGAAGATACGACCGAGTACGCAATTTCAGGGAACAAATGGGAAGACGTTGTAATAAGCCGAAACAGATTTAAGGATTGTGCATCCGGCGTAAGACTAATGATCCCAAGAGTTGAATCGGTCTACACGCAAGACGCAAACGGCAATCCTACGAACAGGGTCAACAAGGTAAAGCGTCTTTCAGTCAAAGATAACACTTTTACCAATATCAAAGAGCGTCATGCTATTCAGGTATATGGCCGTAAAGGGATTCAAAAAATTGACGACGTTGAAGTTTCAGGAAACAAAATAAATGGCGTAAAGGTCAAGCATGCTATCCATTTATCGGATGTGGATGGCTTTTTGGTGTCTCACAATCAATTTAGAGACATCAAGCATCATGGGGTGCTCTTAACTCGGTGCAGCAATGGCAAAGTCGATTTAAGCATTGGACGAGACATCGAAGGAAATGGCGTGCGTGTGGAATTAGGATGTAAGAACATTGATGTCACAAACACAACTTTACGTGAAATTGGATATTCGGGGATTTCTGTTTCAGGAGATTCAGAGGACATAAACGTTGATTTCAGCGATATTCAGAATGCTGGTAAAAGGACTTCTTCATCAAACCCGTATTACGGAATTATCTTCATGGATGGAGTCACAGAATCGGCAGCAAGATTCAACAAAGTGCGAGGGAAAAAATGCAGATTCGCGATGTATTTGACTAGCAAGTGTTCAAGGATTCAGCATTTTGGAAATAGACTCAAAGGAGCTGGCGCAGAAGGCAGCTTGAAAGATAACAGCGTTGATCCTATTAAAACAATAGAGAATGTGACATGAGAGAGGTGATAACATGATTCGAAAGAATGGACCACTTGATTTTGATGTGAACGCATATACCAGTTCAAGTGTATCAACCAGCATAAATTTTTGGACACAGGATCGACAGACAGCAAGGCTAACTTTCAAGCTCACGAAAGATGGCGTACCTTTGTCTCTTGCAGCTGTCACAGGAAAACTTGTATTAGTTATGGCCGACGGCAGCCGATTCATTCGAGACGTAACGATAGTTGATAGAGTGAACGGACACGCCGAGTACGTTTTGACAGATGAAGAAATCAAGCATTATGGAAATGTACAAGCTGAGCTGAATTTGTACTATACAAATGATCAATCTATGTCTGTGCATCAGTTCTCTTTCAATATATCTAAGTCGCTTATAGATCAAGACTTTGTGCCGATCACTGAGTATTACGTGGACGAGTTCGAGGCTTTAAGAATAAAGATAAATGAGCTTTACGAAGAGTCTATACAAACGATTGATGATCTGAGGGCTAAGTTTGAGGACTTGGATAAGATCGAAACAAAGGAAGGCGCGCAGACTAAAGCAGATGCAGCACTTGCGGCAGCTAAAAAATACACGGATGCTCACGCGGAAACACCTGCAGGTGCAAAAGATAAAGTAGCGGCGGCACTGGAAACGGCAAAAGAATACGTCGATCCGCACCTTGAAAACAAAAAGATTCACGTAACAGAATCAGAAAAAAGTAACTGGAATAACGGCCAGCTGCACAGGCTTACACCTAACGACGGTAAAGTTGCAAGGTTGCCAAACGGTACTGATATTTTTTTACTGCCAACGGGTTTTTATATGGGAGCAAATCTGTTAAATCTGCCTGTAGAGATTGATTCCAGTTTCTATTACATTGAAGTTTTAGAAACATCATATGTCCAAAATGAAATTAATTACAAAAGGATTATTGCCACGAGATCATTTGATAATATGACTTGGATTGGCACGTTCCATGCACAAGGCTTTCGAGGTTGGAAACGTCTCATAACAGCCGGAGATGCTGCAGTCACTTGGAAAACACCTTCATTGTCCAAAGGATGGAAGCAATATGTTTCATCAGATGGATTTCCGCACACATTACGCTACTCAAAAGATGCTTCGGGAGAGGTGGAGATCATCGGGTCTATTACTGGTGGTGTGATTGGTAATGATGTCGAGGCGTTTACATTACTTGAAGGATTCTTTCCTTTGCAGTCATTTCACTTTATTGGTGTAGCATCTAGTTTGGGGACACCGGGTGTTCCACAATATCACCGCACCTATATAGGTACTGACGGTCGAGTTTGTGTTCAATCTTGTTCTAATACGGTTAACCCCAATGAATTTATTACGTTTGGGGTCCGTTTTACAGCAAAGTAAGCGTGGGAGGTGCGAACATGATTTGGGTGTATAAATATGATGAAAATCACATTTGGCAAGCAGACAAGGACATCTTAGTAGATGTAGAAAACGGAGAGGAAATCCCCAAAGGCTATACAGATAAAAAGCCACCAGATGGGTTATTTATTGCAAAGTACGATCCCAAAAAAGAAGAGTGGTTTGAATCAGCAACACAAGAATACATTGATAGTTTGCAGCCTGATCCACCGCCACCAGATGATGTAGCGCTGCTAAAAAAACAAGTCGCTCTCCTTACATTGCAGCTTTCGCAGCTGCAGAGAGGCGGGGCATCATGATTTATCCAACGGCGGCCGACATTAAAGTGTTTTGGGATTGGGGTGTTTATACGCCCGAAATAATGCGGGAGTATGTTTCTTTAAGAGTCATTACAAAAGAAGAATTTGAAAAGATAACAGGATTGAAGTTTGATAAGTCTGCTGTCTCAGTGGATTTAGGTTCAACAGCATCTTAACAGGTGCTTTTTATTTTGCCTTCTTAAAGGAGGTGATTAACGAAATGGAGGAAACGATAGTGTTTATTAACTTTGAAACTTTGGATCTTGCAAGAACATATCTATTCGGCGGAGTGAAATTTTTGGACTTGCTCTTGCTGCTAAGCGTTATTGACGTTCTGACGGGTATCATCAAAGCATGGAAGATCGGTAAGCTGCGAAGCCGAACGGCATGGTTCGGTTACGTGCGGAAAATGCTTAGTTTTGTTGTCGTGATTGTTGCTAACATCATCGATCAGATCATGGGCTTAAATGGAGTGCTGACCTTCGGGACAGTGCTTTTCTATATTGCAAATGAAGGGCTTTCTATCACAGAAAACCTTGCACAGATCGGGGTTAAAATTCCAGCTTCCATCACAGACCGTCTTCACGTCATTGAAAACGACAGTCAAAAAGATGAATCAGAAAAGAAAGCTGCTGAGTAATCGGCGGCTTTTTTCTATACAAAAAAATGATTGGAGAGATTGAATATGACAAAGAAAATTATGCTTGATCCAGGACACGGCGGACACGATCCGGGCGCAGCAGAAAATGGTTTGAAAGAGAAGGATCTTGTATTAAAGATTGCCAAGAAAACTAAAGCGATTCTCGAAAAGGTGTACGGGGCAACAGTCAAGCTCACACGATCAACCGATGTTTATATTGATCTGTCTCAAAGAGCAAGACTAGCAAATAATTGGGGCGCTGATTATTTTGCATCCATCCATATCAATGCAGCTGGCGGCACAGGCTTTGAGACGTATCGTTTCGATAAATTATCTGCAGCGTCCAGCACTGGCAAGCAGCAAAAAACCGTGCATGATTTCATTTATAACAAGATCAAAGCAAAAACATCAGACCGCGGTAAAAAGTCTAAAAATCTTGCTGTATTAAGAGAAACAAACATGCCAGCAATTTTGACAGAGAACCTTTTTATTGATCGGGAAAAAGATGCTGCGCTGCTCAAACAAGATTCATTCCTCAATTTGTTGGCCGAGGGGCATGCGGAAGGAATCGCGGCAGCCGTCGGTTTAAAAAAGGTGTCTTCTGCAACTAAAACAAAGCCTAAAAAGGAAACGGCGCCAAAAGGCGTTAAAATGGCCGTAGTGAAGCCGAATGCTGATGGGTGGCTATGGGTTTATAATAAAGCCAATTGGTCAGCAAAGCATAAAAGGGTGAAACCTGGTGAAGCATTTACGATTGATAAGAGTGTGACAGTCAACGGGTCAAAAATGTATAAGCTTAAATCAGGTCTTTATATCACAGCTGCCACGAAATACGTCCAGGTAAAAGTAAAAACCCCTCATATTTGAGGGGTTATTCTTTATCATCATCTTCTTGTAATTTTGGTCTAATTATAATTGGCATTCCAATAGATTTTCCAGATATTTGGCCAGTTAGTAAAGTGGTTTCAGCAAGTAAAGGATAGCATAATTTTGCTAATTCCTGAGTACTTTCAAACAACTTTGCAATACTTCTTTCTTGTAATTCCTCATCATCTTTATCGAATGAAACATTATATACACCTTTTACTACTATATTCAAATTAAAAGGACCAGATATTTTATCTTCTATTTCTATAAATAACAATTCATTTTCTTTATCATAGGCGTAATCTTTTATATTATTTTCTCTTATAACCTCTGCAGCTTCTGTTTGTGAATCATTATAATCAAAATTTAATTTAATAAGTTTAGTTTCTATAAATTGCATTTCTACATTTATATTTTTATTGCTCATATTTGTAATCATCCTCTTCTTCTAAGTTAAAGAAGTTTAACCTATTTGAATGGTGTGTACGTAAAAATCTATTATATGTTCCTATTTGTTTTAAATTAGATAATCCATCAGGAAGACCGTTCCAATTATCATTTGATGAATCTTTTATATTTTTTATACTTTTATTTGCAAATTTAATGCTTACATTTATTTTTTCTTGTTGTATTTGTTTAATTGATTTTTGGAAAAGAGTTTGCATCACCCCTCCAGATAATCCTTCAGTAATATATTGGTTCACCAAATTATTCAAGCTTATATTTTCTTCTTCAGATTTTTCAACTAGTTTTTTATGAGTACTTTTTGATACTCGTAATGTGAATTTGCCGCTATATTCTTGATCATCTGCACGTTTAGGTTCAGGAATTGAAAGATCTTTTCTTAAACAGAAGTCGATCCACTCTCTTCTAGCGTCGTTTAAATTTTGTATTGCTTCTTCTGTAGTTTCTCCATCAGACATACAGCCTTCTAATTCAGGATGGGTAGCTAGCCACCCACCTCCATCTTCTTCTGATATTTCACTAAGTTCAATTTTATACTTCAAGGACATGTAGTAATCTAATTCTTTCAACATTCTTATTCCTCCTCCAGAATGTCTTCAATAAGCTTTATTAGCTTTTTCACATAGATAGTCTTAACTCGGTTGTTATGAACAGGAACTGTTTGAGGCCTTTTTAAGGATGGGTGATAAATTTTCTTGTGATTTGCACCATCTTCAACTTCACACCCATAGTACTCAGCTAATGTTTTTAGTTCGTGCCAGTTTGTATTGGCTGGGCTACGTGTAATTTTTGAAAACATCTTCTCTATTCTTGACATCCGTTCCTCTCCTTATACTATGAAGGGGGCACCACATATGATACCATAAATAAATCATATCAATTTTTACTTTATAGTCAATAAAAACATCTTTTATTTCAAAAAAAATCCAGCGATTTGAATTTCAATGAATAACATTCCTTTAAATTACTTAGACGAGGCACCCCTCATGTATTTCTTTTTATTATCATTTAAACCGCCATTCCTTCTTCTCCTTATCCCATGCCAGCTCATTTCTTGACATAAGATTTTTAACGGCTTTTGTTATAGATTGTTCGTCTTTACCAGTTTTTATCTTTAAGTCCTCCAGTGTGGGGTTCTTTCTGAATCTGCTCATGTTATAGATGATTCGGTATAACTTCCTTTCAAGATCGGTCACGGTGTACCCTCCCTATAAAGAGAATATATGTTCGATTATAAATTGTAATAAAAAACCCTTCAACTTGAAGGGTCATTTTAAAGAAGATACTTTATCGGTAATTTTCATTTGATTTCCAGAACGTTCATACGAGAATTTAGCCACTGTTTCATCTTCATCTATATAAGGAACTTTCCAAAATACAGCTATCTGATTGACTGTATCATTATCTTTGCCAATGTTTGCAGCTAAGTCATCACTATACATTTCAACCATGTTATAAGCTGTCTTACTTGTGTTCAATGCATCAAAAGATAAGTAAACAAGAGCAATTAACTTGTTCTTCTCACTCACACCCATATCTTCGTTAATTTCAATTTTTTCAATCGATGTGGTTTTATAGTTCTCTTCGATAATTTTTTTGATTTCTATTTCTGCATCATATTTAATCATATCTAACTCATCTTCTTCACTGTTATCTTCAACTTCTTCTGAGGTATAAACTTCATTTTTCTCTTCCTCTGCATCTTTATCTTTAGGCAAAGTTTCCTCCTCAGTTATAACTTCAGAATTGTTTATTTTTAAATCTATTTCAGCAGTTGCTTTTAGTTCTGAGTCACCGCTAATCTGTGGACCAGTGAGGTTAGATCCATTATCTCCAAAAATTTCTTGAATAACTTCAGCTTGTTCAAGAACCGGTAATGTTTCAACATATATAAAATATTTCCCATCATCAAATACTGTGTCATCTTCATTAAAGAATTTATACTCGAAAGATCCATCCTTTTGAACAGCTGTATTAACTATTGAGTTTTTATGGGAATTTTTTTGTTCAAGACGAATCCTTAGTTTCGTATCTTTAGGTAAGTTGCTTTTCCCGCTAAGGATAATAATTTTATTGTTTGTGATTTCTTTATCCAAAGTGATCTTTACGTTTAATTTTTTTTTAGTTTCAATGCTTTCTTCTTTTTTACTGGAGTTACTTGTGGATGTGTTTTCTGCTTTGCCACAAGCAGTAATGAATAAGGTACATAAAATTAAAAGGAGAAAAGTTTTAATAAGATTCAATATAGACCCTCCAAAACAAATATTTTCCAAATAAGTCTATCATATTATTGGATTAAAAAGAGGATGAAATAATGTTTTTTCCAAATTAAGAATATTACGGAATTGACATTCGAGATGTTATAATTTAGTAAGAACAATTCACAATTGGGGTGTGTTATATGCATTTCCGCAAAGAATCAGTTGAAGAAATCATCAAATATGACGATTACCCTTATAAAGTCTATACAAGGGTTTCGACAGACCGCGACGAGCAAATAAGTTCTAAGGAAAACCAAATTGACGTTTGTCGATATTGGATCGAGCAACACAACTATGAATGGGATGACCGTTCTGTTTTGTTAGATGATGGTATCAGCGGAACAGTCCTTGAAGATAGGGCAGCAATGAAATACATTTTTTCATTGGCTGAAAAGAAAGAAATAAAAATGGTTATTTTCAAATCCATTACACGTCTTGCCAGGGATTTGAAAGATGCCCTCTATATTAGAGAGATTTTAGTATCTAACGGTGTTCGTGTCGTGACGCTTGAAGAAGATTATGATAGTCTGTACGAAAGCAAAGCTTCGATGAAATTTGAAATGTCGGCCCTTTTCGCAGAGCAGTTACCTAAATCTATGTCCGTAAACATAAGTGGGGTACTTGCAGCAAAGGCCAGACGAGGAGAGCATTCTGGAAGAATACCGTATGGTTATATGAAAGAGGGGAAATACCTCGTTATTAATGAAAATGAAGCAGATGTCATAAGGTTAATCTTCCATTTATATAACAACGAGGGATTAGGCCAGAAAAGAGTTACATACGCTTTGCAGGAGAAGTGTAAAGCTGGTGAAATACCTCCGCCTAGAAAAAGAAGTAACTGGCAGCTCACAACTGTCCAGACTATTTTAAAAAACCCTATTTATTGTGGAGTTCACATTGCTAATAGACATACGACGATAAAGGTAGATGGACGAAAGAAATTCATTAGAAATCCACCTGAAAAATGGACTGTTTATGAAGATTTCTGCCCGCCAATTGTTTCTAGAGAAGATTGGGAAAAAGCTAACAATAAAAAAACTGTCAATAAAAAGAGAAAATTCACACCTTGGAATGAGTTGAGAAAGTTAATTATTTGTGGGAAATGTGGTTCTAAAATGGTGATCATTCAAACTCATCGAGACAAGAAAAATGGAGAGCGAACTTATTGGAAATACCTAAAATGTAGTAATTTCAGAAGATCGGGGAAAGATGGATGTGTGAATCATGTTCCGATCAAATATGAAGAACTTCGAGATTTTGTGGTTGAAAATCTCATTACATTTTCAGAGGGCATTTCACATGACTTCAAGAAAAATGCTCTTGAACAAAAGGAAAAACAAATTAAAGCCATAAAGGCAGAATTGAAATCTTTAGAGACACAAAACAAAAGATTGTTAGAACTGTACTTAGAAGATCAAATGATTACAAAAGCCGAATTTCAAAGTAAACGGAACGACATTCAGGCCAAAATAACAAATCTTGAACAGAGTTTATTTTCATTACAACATGTACAAAATGAGAAGAATTCAATTATTGAAATGAAAGCAGTCATTCAAGAACTTGAGGATAGAGAAAAAGACTTAAAGCATGTGTTTGAAAAGCTGATTGATCGTATCGTTATTGATCCAAATGGGAAAATAAACATCTATTATAGATTCAAATGACAGCACGGATAACGTTTTGCAAAAGGTACGCTTAGCAAATGCCATGCAAAAGCTAGGAGTCAAAGGTCGTTCACAGGCCGTAGTCGAGCTTCTGCGTATGGGTGAGCTAGAGCTCTAACGTCAGCCGGTTTTCCTTCCGCACCAGGGAGGAGCCGGTTATTTCTATATGGTTTCCATGAGTCTCTTCTTGCAATTTCATTGAAAAACGAGGAAAATAGGAATGTACGTTTTAATCAAAGTGAGATGCTATAGTGAGGTATCAATGAAATGGAAACGAATGAGTCAGGCCATGTTGCAGAAATTGAAAAATCATTGCGCCATATTGCTGCAATCATTAAGCAAAAAGGTAGAGAAATTCTGAATCAATATACGATTACACCTCCTCAATTTGTAGGGCTTCAGTGGCTTTATGAATTCGGAGATATGACAATAGGTGAGCTATCACAAAAGATGTATTTGGCTTGCAGCACGACAACCGATTTAATTGACCGAATGGAAAAAAGTGAACTTGTTGAACGGGTGAAAGATCCGTCTGACCGCCGCGTGGTTCGCATTCATTTATTACCTGAAGGTGAGCGGATCATTCAAGAAGTGATTGTCAAACGCCAAGAATACGTCAGTGAACTTCTAGGGGCTTTCTCAGAAGAAGAAGCCATCGTTTTCAACCAATCTTTAACGAAACTACAGCAGCAAATGAAAAGAAAATGAGGCGATTTTGTTGGATCAACCCATCGGCGTGATTGATTCCGGTGTAGGCGGTTTAACCGTTGCGAAGGAAATCATGAGACAACTGCCAAAAGAAAAGATTATTTATGTAGGCGACACAAAACGATGTCCATACGGCCCTCGAGCAGAAGAAGAGGTTCTTCAATATACATGGGAAATGGCACACTACCTATTAAGACATCACCATATTAAAATGCTTGTCATTGCGTGTAACACTGCGACGGCGATAGCACTTGATGAAATTAAAGCAACACTTGATATCCCGGTCATTGGCGTAATCCAGCCCGGAGCCCGCACAGCGATCAAGGTCACAAACAATCAGCATATTGGCGTCATCGGCACAGTCAATACGATCAAAAGTGAGGCCTATAAAGAAGCACTGCTTTCTTTAAAAGCAGGACTAACTGTTCAAAGTTTGGCATGTCCATTGCTTGTGCCATTTGTGGAAAGTGGTACGTTTTTAGATCATGCAGCAGATGAAGTCGTAAAAGCTTCTCTTGAACCGATGAAAGAAACAGGCATTGATACACTCATTCTGGGCTGCACACACTACCCGATTTTAAAAGAACCGATTCAGCGCTTTATGGGCAGTGGCGTCAACATCATTTCTTCAGGAGACGAGACAGCGAGAGAAGCGAGCACCATTCTTTCATATAAAGGGCTGTTAAATGACTCGAAGGAAGAGCCTGTTCATACGATTTACACAACAGGGCAGCAACAAAACTTTCAAAACATCGCTCAAGACTGGTTCGGCTACCTGCCAGGAAAGGTCGAAACGGTTTCGCTTGAACACGTATATCAGCAATAACCTACTTCTCATGGAAGTGGGTTATTTTTTTATGAAAAGGGTCTAATCCTCTGAGGGAGCTCGTATACATACTAGTACAAACCACTAGAGGAGGGTGAAGTATGCTGAAAAAAGGAACTACAGCAGCTGTTACGTGTATTGCGTCAGCCATGCTTTTATCAGGATGCGGATTGTTTCAAACAGACCAAGCGAAAACAGAGATTGATCCACCACAAAATGTCACGTTTGTGAAAGAAAATAAAGAAGAGAAACAAACAGCGAAAGAAGGAAAAGAAGAGAAGCAAGCAGATACCGTCATGAGAGAATTATATTTAATTGATAAAAATGGATATGTTGTGTCTCAATCCATTCCGCTGCCGAAGAACGAAGGAAGTGCGAAACAAACACTTGAATACCTCGTAGACGGGGGACCGATTTCTAACCTGATGCCAAATGGGTTCAGAGCCGTGCTGCCGGCGGACACGAGCGTATCTGTCGATATTAAAGATGGCACTGCGGTTGTTGATTTCTCAAATGAATTCAAAAACTATAAAAAAGAAGACGAACAGCGCATTTTACAATCAGTCACTTGGACATTAACGCAGTTTGATTCGGTAGCGAAAGTCAAATTAAAGATGAATGGCCATGAATTAAAAGAAATGCCTGTGAATGGGACACCGATTTCAGATGATTTAAGCAGAGAGGACGGCATTAATATTCAGCACGAGGCTGCGGCTGATATGACATCGACAAAGCCTGTGACCGTCTACTATTTAGCTGAATCTGACAAACAGACGTACTATGTCCCGGTGACCAAAAGAGCACCAAAAGACGAGGATGATCCAATTACAGCAGCCATTGATGAGCTCGTCTCTGGGCCAAGCAAAACAAGCCAATTGCTGACAGACTTTGATCAAGATGTGAAGCTCAATGATGTTCCGAAAGTAAAAGACGGTCATGTGACCCTTGATTTCAATGAATCCATTTTTGGTAGTGCAGATGAAAAGAAAAAGGTCATATCACAAAAAGTTCTTGATAGCATTGTGCTGACATTAACAGAGCTGCCAGATGTGAAAAGCGTGTCTGTGAAGGTAAACGGAAAGGCAGAGCTTGTGAACGAAAAAGGAACAGAGCTTACAAAGCCGGTTTCACGACCAGAACAAGTGAATACAGGTAGTTTTTAACGTCACACATTGATATAATGGATAAAAAGAGGCATGCACATTCGCTGCCTCTTTTTTATTCCAAGCGATTAGAACGGATCGAGGTTGTCAAAGTTAATAGGAGAACCCCGCTGACACCCGCGCGGAATGTATATTGTAACGGAGGTAAAACATGAGATTAGATGAAAGACAATACGACGAATTAAGAAAAATTGAAATACAGGCAGGCTACATTACGCATCCAGAAGGCTCTGTCTTAATCTCAGCGGGCAATACGAAGGTGATTTGTAACGCATCTATCGAGGACCGCGTACCTCCTTTTTTAAGAGGAGAAGGAAAAGGCTGGATTACAGCAGAATATAGCATGCTTCCAAGAGCAACGGCTCAAAGAACGATAAGAGAATCATCTAAAGGAAAAGTCACAGGACGTACAATGGAGATCCAGCGTTTAATTGGACGAGCTCTGCGCGCAGTCGTTGATTTAGAAAAGCTTGGTGAACGCACCATTTGGATTGATTGTGATGTTATTCAAGCAGACGGCGGCACACGCACAGCTTCTATTACAGGTGCATTTGTGGCCATGACACTAGCGATTCAAAAGCTTCAATCAGAAGGCGTTTTGAAAGAAAATCCGATCACTGATTATTTAGCCGCGATATCCGTCGGAATTGATTCTAAACAGGGACTTCTGTTAGATTTAAATTATGAAGAAGATTCTTCAGCTGAAGTGGATATGAATGTCATCATGACAGGCGCTGGACGCTTTGTTGAACTTCAAGGCACTGGCGAAGAAGCGACATTCTCAAGAGAACAACTAAACGGACTGCTTGATTTAGCCGAAAAAGGTATCAAAGAATTAATTGAAAAGCAAAAAGCAGTGACAGGAGAAGTTATCGAATAAAGAGAAGGGTTTGATCAGGATGAAAACTGCCATCATCGCAACGCACAATGCGGGCAAAGCGAAAGAATTCAAAGCCATTCTTGAGCCAAAAGGATTCACGGTCAAAACACTAGCGGACATCGGATTTACGGAAGAGATCGAAGAAACAGGACATACCTTTGAAGAAAATGCGATCATCAAAGCCGAGGCCATTCAAGCCAAAGCAGGTGAAATGGTGATTGCAGACGACTCGGGTCTGTCGATTGATTACCTTGGCGGAAAGCCTGGCGTCTATTCAGCGAGGTACGCGGGCGAGCATAAAGACGATGCCGAGAACGTGGAAAAGGTGCTAAGTGAGCTGCAAGGCATTGAAAAAGAAGACCGCACTGCTAGATTTAGATGTGCCCTGGCTGTCAGTATACCGGGGAAAGAAACAAAAACGGTAGAAGGATCAGTAGAAGGCTTTATCGCAGAAGAACCGATCGGCGAAAACGGCTTCGGATACGACCCAATTTTCATCGTCAAAGACAAAGACCAGACGATGGCCGAGTTATCACCAGAGGAAAAAAACAAGATCAGCCATCGAGCGGTCGCGCTTCAAAAGCTTTCATCACTGCTAGACGCAAATGAATAAGGGGGAATGAAGCCATGAAGATACTCATCATTAGTGACAGTCATGGACTCACAGACGAACTTCAAACCATTGCTAAACGGCATGCGGCTGAAGTGGACATGATGATTCACTGCGGAGATTCAGAACTCGAAACGAACCACTCAGCACTCGAAGGATACAAAGTCGTCAAAGGAAATTGTGACTTTATGGGCGATTTTGAAGAAGAACTCCTGCTCCCACTGGACGGAGGCGGAAAACTATTTCTCACTCACGGACATCTGCATGGCATCAAACAATCCTTGCTCCAAGTCTACTACCGTGCAGAAGAGCTAGGCGCAGACATTATCTGCTTTGGCCACTCGCACATCCCTGGCAGTGAGCTGCTAAGAGGAAAACTGCTCATTAACCCAGGCAGCGTACACCTGCCAAGAGTGCGCAAAGAGCGCAGCTATGCTATACTGACACTAGATGGAAGCGAAGCAAACGTACAGTTTTTCACGGACGAAGGTCACGTCATACAAGACCTCGAAAACACTGTCACATTGGAAGGTATTTCATAAGGGTGCAGCATTTGCCCCTTATGAAAAAACTTTCGAAAAACCGTTGACTTTAAAGAACAATAGTAATATAATAAATCTTGTCGCTGAGGTAATACACCACAGCACACTACATAACAACATGTCCCAGTAGCTCAGCAGGATAGAGCAACGGCCTTCTAAGCCGTCGGTCGGGAGTTCGAATCTCTCCTGGGACGTATTTATTTAAAACCGTTAAAAAGCCAGAAACGTTGATAAAACAATGTTTCTGGCTTTTTTGTTAGTATTTATTAAATATTGTTCTGATCTTTCCTATGAATATAATTAAAATATTGATTTAGAGAGTTCTTAAAGATTTGTTTTATCCCTAGGATAGTCATTCTTATATTAAATTAGATGAAACTTTTATTTGTTTTTTTCGTAATAGAAATAGAGGTGATGAAATTTTGATTGATGTAGATGATATTTTATTTGAACTTAAACAAGAAGTGAGAAAAGTGAATACAATGAAATACTTATTAATAGATTCTCCTTTTTTAAATGAAGTGAAAGAAGAATCGGAAATGAAGGCGCAAAAAAAGACCAAGATTTTTGTGGAATGTATATTAAAAATAGTCTCATGTTTAATTGTATTTATATTATTTATTTTCCTCTTAAATAAATTTTCACATGGAAAAGTATTCTTGATTGCAGTTGTGATTGTTTTCTTGCTACTATTATTTATAGCTATATACTGTATAATAAAAGGTTTGAATTATTTTTCTGAATTGTCAGGCTTTAAGACTTTTGATGAGTTAAAAAAAAATGTTATTTATTCAGCTTTTAACGAAAAGCTGAATAAACATAATTTTTCAACAACTCAAATTGAAAAATATATATTGCCTCAACTAAAAGAAATAAATAAAGATAGAAGAGAAGCTTCTATAACAACATTTTTGAAAATTTCTATTCCTTCTATTCTAGTTTCGATGATCGCGAGTTGGTTTACTCTTATTATAAATACTGCTGTTGAAGAACCATCTCTAAAAGATGAAGAGTTCAATCAAGTTCTAGGTTTATGGTTGATACTTGGGATTCAAGTAATGGTTGTCGGAGCTTTTTTGTATACTGGTATACATTATGCCCAAAAAATTTTAAGTTCGAACAAAAACTATAAATTATTAGAAAAACTTTTTTATAGCTATCTTTTAGAGAAAAACTTGAATGCTTCAGTAAATAAAAAAGCAAAAAAGTCTAAGAAGAGAAAATAAACAAAAAATATTTGCAACTAATCATAAAACGTTATTAACCCAAGAGCACAGAAATAATAAGCTATTTTAAGAGGCTATGTTTACAACAGGCTTCGGTGACGGAATGTACCCCAGCTTTTGGGGGCTAGATCAAAACGGAGAACCTGCTTGCCTTGTGACAGACTTTTTATTAGTGGACTGATGAGAAACCCATGAAAACATGGGTTTTTATTGTTCTCTGATTATAGAGTATTAGTAGCGAGGTCTAGTAAAGAGGATAAAGTGTTGAAGACTTGCGATAACAGATCGTTTTTTCTGTCGGCAAATCTTGCTGGCTATTTGAAACAATATTCTTTTTGCCGATAAAAAGTTTAAAGCACAAAAAGAATGATATGAAATTTGTTAAATAAACGTTAATTAACTTAACTTTGTCAGTTGTGGATTAAGACTACCTAATTTTTGTATAAATATAGTATAATAAACATATAAAACCTTTTGGGAAACGGTGATAATGATGAATAGCAATTTTTCATTTTTTCAAGGGAAGTGGGCAGTACTTTCCAATTTAGGAGAAACAGCTGAGAAAAATGTATATCATGACCCACATACAACAGTAATGAAACTACGGTTATTTGCCGAAACATTAACAAAATTTATTCTAGCCGCTGAAAATATTAAGGAAGCATATGGCACGAAACAAGTTGAGCGCATCAATATATTACGTCGAGAAGGAATACTTGAACCAGAGTTAATAGATATCGTTGAAACGCTTCGTCGCAAAGGGAATGTGGCCATGCATGAAGCAGGTTATCAAAAAACAGAAGAAGCGAAATCTTTATTGCATTTGGCTTTTCGTTTGTCGACTTGGTTTATGGAGGTATACGGTGATTGGAATTTTCAAGCTCCAGAGTACATAGAGCCAAATAAACAAACAGGAATAGATACACGACAGCTCCAACAAGAGTATGAAGTGAAAGTGAGGCAGCTTGAAGAGGAATTAGAGACAATTCGCCATCAAGCTGAATTAGAGCAAGCAGATGAGAAAATGAAACGTAGAAAAGCGTCCAAAAACTTCATGCGTAGGCAGCAGCTGACTGAAGATGAAACACGTATCATCATTGATCAGAAGTTACGTGCTGCTGGATGGGAAGTAGACACGAATTTACTAAACTATAAAAAAAACAGGACGCTACCAGAGAAAAACAAACATATGGCCATTGCTGAGTGGAAGGTCGATGGCGGCTGGGTTGATTATGCATTGTTTATTGGACTCAAGCTTGTTGGTTTCATTGAAGCAAAAGCAGAAAAGAAAACGATTCCTGGGGCATTAGATAGTCAAACAAAAGTGTACGCGAAAAATGTCATGCAAGTAGAAGATGAACAGATTACACCAACAACTGGTGATTATCAAGTCCCATTCTTATATGCAACAAATGGTCGCCCTTATTTAAGACAGCTTCAAGAGGAATCGGGTATTTGGTTCTGGGATTCACGCAAACCATTTGAACATGCACGTCCGCTTGAAGGGTGGCATTCACCAGAAGATTTACAGCTTCTTCTTAGCCAAGATGATAAGGATGCGGATAAGCGTCTAGAAGAAGATGATATAACGAAGTTTGGATTGCGTCACTATCAGCAGAATGCGGTTCTGGCTGCAGAAAAGTCGTTAAAAGAAGGAAACAGAAGAATGCTTATTGCAATGGCTACAGGAACTGGAAAAACTCGTACCGCTATTGCGCTTATGTATCGCTTAATTAAGTCTAAAAAGTGTCGCCGCATTCTTTTTCTTGTCGATCGTAATTCACTCGGTAAACAAACAGAGGATTCACTGAAAGATACGAAAATTGAAGGTTACTCGTTTGCTGATATATATGATGTGAAGTCATTAGGCGATCTCACACCGGAAGTTGAAACGAAGGTGCAGATTGCAACCGTGCAGGGAATGGTTCGCAGACTTTTTTATAACGATAGCGAAAAACTTCCAAGCGTAGGGCAATATGATTTCATCATTGTAGATGAGGCGCATCGAGGATATACAAGTGATAGAGAAATGACAGAGGAAGAATTGGAATTCCGTGATCAGAATGATTATATTAGTCAATATCGGCGCGTTATCGATTATTTTGATGCGGCATGTTTAGGGCTTACCGCAACACCTGCTCTACATACAACAGACATTTTCGGTATGCCAATTTTTAAATATTCATATAGCGAAGCAGTGTTGGACGGATATCTAGTGGACCATGAGCCCCCTTATTTGTTTAAAACAGAACTTTCACAAGTGGGCATCACCTTTGAAAAAGATGAGGAAGTAGAAGTGTATGATGTTGATAAAGGGGAGATTCAACTAGAAAAGTTAGAAGATACTGTGCACTTTGAAGTGGAGCAGTTTAATAAAAAAGTCATTACAGAACCGTTTAACCGTGCAGTTTTAAATAAATTAGTTGATTATATTGATCCTGCAGGTAAAGAAAAAACGCTCATCTTTGCAGCTACTGATCAACACGCAGATCTTGTTGTTCGCTTGTTAAAAGAAGCCTTTAAAGAACGTGGCGATGAAATTGAAGATGATGCCATTATGAAAATTACTGGATATATCTACAAGCCATTAGATGCCATTACACGGTTTAAAAATGAGCGACTACCTAATGTCGTTGTTACAGTTGATCTACTCACAACAGGTATTGACGTGCCGCCGATCACAAATTTGGTGTTTTTAAGAAGAATACAATCTCGTATTCTCTATGATCAAATGCTTGGCCGTGCGACTCGTCTCTGCCCAGAGATTGGGAAAACACACTTTAACATCTACGATGCCGTTGGAATATATGACAAGTTGCAACATTATACAGAAATGAAACCAGTTGTGAAGAAACAAAACTTTCGTATTGGTGAGTTGTATGATTCTCTTGTTAATGCGACGACTGATGAGGAAGCTTCGTTTTATCGTGATCAATTAGTAGCAAAAATCCAGCGTCGCAAACAAAGATTTGACGAAGAAGGCATGGGGAAGTTTGAAGAATTATCAAATGGAAAACATGTGGATGAATGGGTGAAAGAAATTCAAACATACTCACCGCAAGAAGCCACACAACATAATATTCTATTTGAATACATGGAAACGTACCAAGTAACACGTGAAAAACGTTATATATCTGATAAGGAAGATGAAGTAACAGACGTCATTCGTGGGTATGGTGAAGGGAACAAGCGACCAGAAGATTATCTGGATGGTTTTGTTCGATTTATCCAAGAAAATATCAATGAAATTCCCGCTTTGCATCTGATCTGTACACGACCAAAAAATCTAACAAGACAAGATTTACGAGAACTTATGACGATTTTAGAAACAAAAGGCTTTAAGCAATCTCATTTACAAACCGCTTGGAAACAGACAAAAAATGAGGACATTGCAGCAGATATTATTAGTTTTATCCGTCAAGCTGCATTAGGTGAAGCACTAGTTGACCATGAAGCACGTATTAAACAGGCAATGCACAAAGTGTATTCACTGCATGATTGGACACCAAGGCAAAAGAAGTGGTTAGAGAGAATAGAAAAGCAATTACTTCAAGTGCCTGTTCTTGCGCCTACCGCAGAAGAGGCATTCTCGGAAGAACCTTTTAGAACGTCTGGTGGCTACAAATTACTGAAACGTGAGTTCGGTGATCATATTGATCATATTGTCAATACGATCAATGAGAACCTTTATATCAGCTAACGACGGTGCCTCTTCATTGAGGCACTTTTTTGGGTTATAATGAAAAGGTTCGCTTTCAACTAAAAATCATCAAATTTGATTTAATAGATAGAAGATTTCCAGGAGGAAAAAAGATGAATAACCAAGATATCGTTCGAAAATTATGGAATTTATGTAATGTGCTTCGTGATGACGGTATTACATATCAACAATATGTCACGGAGTTAACTTATATTTTATTTTTAAAAATGATGAAAGAACAGCAAACAGAAAATGTAATACCCGAAGGATATAGATGGGATGATTTGCTAGAAAAAGAAGGGGTAGAACTCAAAACATTTTATCAACATCTTTTAATTAAGTTGGGTAATAGCGAGAATGCTCAATTGCGTCAGATTTACACGGATGCTGCTACAAGTATTACAGAACCAAAGAATCTAGAGAAAATTCTGAAGACCATTGATGGCCTTGATTGGTACAACGCAAAAGAAGAAGGTTTAGGTAATTTATATGAAGGCTTGTTAGAAAAAAACGCAAGCGAGACAAAATCAGGTGCTGGTCAATACTTTACACCGCGTGTATTAATTGATGTAATGGTGCAGCTGATTGACCCTAAACCTGGAGAAAGATGCAATGACCCTGCAGCTGGTACATTTGGTTTTATGATTGCGGCAGACCAGTATCTGAAAAATAAGACAGATAACTATTATGATTTAGATCCACAACTGGGCGTTTTCCAAAAGAAAGAAGCGTTTACTGGCATGGAACTCGTCACGGGGACCCATCGTCTTGCTCTAATGAATGCATTACTTCATGATATCGAAGGGCGGTTGGAACAAGGGGATTCATTATCTAATAATGGAAAATGGATGAAAAACTTTGATGTCATTTTAACCAATCCACCATTTGGGACGAAAAAAGGTGGAGAGAGTGTCTCCCGTGATGACCTGACGTTTGAAACTTCCAATAAACAGCTTAATTTTCTACAGTTAATTTATAACGCTTTAAAAGACGATGGTCATGCAAGGGCAGCAGTTGTATTACCTGATAATGTCTTGTTTGAAAGCGGGGTTGGTGCACAGATTCGACGCGATTTAATGAATAAATGCAATCTGCATACAATCTTACGCTTACCAACGGGGATTTTCTATGCCCAAGGTGTGAAAACAAACGTCTTATTTTTCACAAGAGGAACAACAGACCAAGATAATACAAAGAATGTTTGGGTATATGATCTCCGCACCAATATGACGTCATTCGGAAAACGGAATCAGCTAACAATGGCACACTTTGAACACTTCATGAAAGCATATGTAGCAGAAGACCGCTCAAAAGTGGAAGATGAGCGTTGGAATGTGTTTACTCGAGAAGAAATTGCAAAAAAAGGTGACATTTTAGATATCGGATTGATTGCAGATGAATCATTATCTTCCTATGAGAACTTACCAGATCCAATTGAATCGGCAGAAGAGGCGATTGCGAAACTTCAGCAGGCTATGGGGTTATTAAATGAGGTAGTGGAAGAGTTGCGGGCGGTTGAAAGTGACGAGGTGGTCGTAAAATGATTAAGAAAAAACAGGCCATTGAGGAATTATTAGAAGGAGTATTAGTACCAGAAGATGAGCAGCCATTTCTAGTACCTGAGAACTGGATTTGGGTAAGAACTCAAACAACAAATGACATAGTCACAGGTTCTACCCCAGCTAAGAAAAAAAGTGAGTATTATGGTGGTGACTTTCCATTTGTGAAGCCAGCAGATTTAGAACAAGGTAGTGAGGTTATTCATGCTTCTGAATATTTGACTGAAGAGGGCAAAGATGTTTCTAGAATTATACCAAAAGAATCTACGATGGTATGTTGTATTGGTTCTATTGGAAAGGCTGGATTTAACACTGTTGAATGTACAACTAATCAACAAATAAATTCACTTGTTCCTAATAAGAAAATGATTGATCCAAAGTTTAATTATTATCAAATTTTAAATGGAACTTATCAAAATGAGCTTTGGAATCGCTCTTCTGCCACAACAGTTTCAATAATTAATAAAGGAAAAATGTCTTTGATTCCTTATGTTTTCCCTCCTTTAAATGAACAAAAACGAATTGCTGAAAAAGTAGAGCGTCTTTTAAGTAAAGTTGATGAAGCAAAGCAGTTGATTGAGGAAGCGAAGAAAACGTTTGAACTTCGTCGGGCGGCTATTTTGGATAAGGCATTTCGTGGGGATTTAACTAGAAAGTGGAGAGAAGAAAATCAGTGTGATAAGTTAGAGCCTATAGAACAATCTGGTAATATAGGTCCTTTTAAACTACCTCATGGTTGGGAATGGAAGAAACTTGGTGAAATAGGAGAATTACAAAGAGGAAAATCTAAACATAGACCTAGAAATGATCCTAAGTTATTTGGAGGGGATTATCCGTTTATTCAAACTGGTGATATAGCTAGATCGAGTGACTATGTAGAGGATTTCTCTCAAACATTAAGTGAGTTTGGTTATAACCAGAGTAAATTATTTCCTATAGGTACTGTATGTATTACAATTGCAGCTAATATCGCAGATACAGCTATTTTGAAGTTCCCTTGTTGCTTTCCAGATAGTGTTGTCGGTTTTGTTCCGTTTAAGGAGATTGTGTCTTCAGAATTTGTCCATTACTATATAAGCACAATTAAAAATGATTTAGAACATTACGCTCCTGCAACCGCACAAAAAAACATAAATTTAAAAATTTTAAATGAAGTTTTAGTTCCAGTTCCATCGCTAAAAGAACATGATGTTATAATGCATAAAATAAAGAGTTTACTAGATAAAGAATATGAAGCAAGTCAATATTTATCCCTTGAAAAAAGTATAGAGCTTTTAAAAAAATCGCTTTTATCGAAAGCCTTCCGTGGTGAACTAGGAACGAATGACCTCATTGAAGAAAGTTGTATTGAATTGTTAAAAGAAGTTTTACAACAGAATTTAAATTAATTATTAGAAGATGTTGATAATCAAAAATGCATCTTATGAATGTTATTAGAGTGTATTGGTTAATGGAAATGGATTTAAGAAGGGCCTCCCTTAATAAAGAGAGGCTCTCTAAGAGTCGATTAAATATTTGGTGTTTATGAAAACGAAAGTTATCTTAAGAACCAATTAGCCCCGGAGAAATTTGTTCAACCCTTGCCCAATCAAATATGGTTTCGATTTGCATTTGATTCTTACAATTTATTTTTAGAAATCCTTCATTCTCTGTTGTGCTAATCTCAAAATGATCAATTATATTATTATTTCCTAAATGATTAATTTTTAAATCTGTTACACCAATGAATGATAATTCAACGTAGACAACATCAAAATTCCCCCAACGTTTAGGTTTATTCTTCACGGAGTCCTTTGTCATTAGTCTTATAAATAGGGTAGGACCATCTCTGTTTAAATCAATATTCATGATCTCTGCATTTTTAAATTGTGGGATCTCCCCAAAAATTTGAGTCATCGCTTGTGGGTTCATAAACTTTTCTTCTCTAATCATTTGGAAACTCCTCGTTTGGGTTATTTATTGTTTCTTCTTTCAAAATAATAATGGTCTTCTACACCTTCAACTTTACCATTGCGTGTGTTGTTTTCAGGTCTTACATTGTGGTGTGAAGGTTGGTTTCCGACGCCTCCTTCTCCAAAATCGTGACCATTTGAATGATCCTGAATAACAATCTTTTTACCATTAACATCATACGTAAGTTCTCTCGTAAGGATGGGTTGGTTTTTTTCATTTAATATTCGTTTTCCATTCTTATCTGTTAAGGGCACCATCTTTTGACTTTCAGGATTCTGTGTTCTTGGTATATTTAATTGGCGTTTAATTTCTTTTAAACTAGCTTTTCTAGATTCATGATGGTTTTTATTTAAGTTTTTCTGTACGTCTAGTGTTGCTTTAGTTTTTAATTTATTACTTACACCATTTAGCCCAAAGGGCAAAAGCATCCCCAGCGCCGCATTCATACTCGCTTCCTGCTGTTCTTTTGAGATCTTATTTCCAAACATGTCTCGACCCGTAATCGCTTCGCTGAAGCCGTTAGTTGCGGTGAGTCCATATAAGCCTTTTTGTGATGTTTTCAACGCATCGAAAGACTTCTGTGATGTCTTGTAAATGTCGACTGCTCTGACTGCGGCTGACGTGGCTTGAGTCGTTTTATAGACGGCTTTTCCGCCTTTGAAAATCCGGCCTGCCCAGCCGACAATCGGAATGTAGCCTGCTGCTGCCATGCCGCCTGAGGCGACTCGCTGTCCTGCGGTGAGTTCTTCTCCTGTGATTGGATCGACACCTGTTGCGGCACGTTTTGCATCGTTCACGCCTGTCAGTTCATTGACGATATTTCCTCCGTAATCAAGAGCTTTTTCATACCACGGACGGTTGGCGAGCGCTTCTTGTTCCTTTGCGATCTTGCGGGCTTCTCCTTGATCTTTTTTGATTTTTAGATATTCAGAAGTTTGCTTCTCAATATCGCTTTTTGCCTTGTAGATTTCGCTATTTTGATACGCTTTCTTGTCAAAATTCATAGGCGAAATGGATTTTCCGTCATTTGTCGCATTCATCATTTCTGCGTACAATGCCATTGTAGCCTGCTGCTCCGTCTCTGACAAAGCATATTCATCTTTTAGATTTTGATCAAGCTCTATTAAATCTTTTACTGTCTTTTTTCGTTCATCTTCCGCATCTTCGATCTTTTCATCAAAGGTTTGGCTATCAAATACCTCCAGTGAAATGAGGTCATCAATATCTTGAAAAATCGTTTTGAGTGCCTTTTTTTGATCTTTTACAATGCTTTTAGCATTTTTTATACCCATATGGACAGCATTCTCTAAAAAGTGTTCTTCTACGAAGGTATCGCCGCCAAAGTTTGTATCATCAAGTGTCCCAGAAACACCTTCATGAAAGGCTTTTTGTTTATCAATGAAGCTGATGAACATGTCCACATTTCCGGCGAGTTCTTTGTAGAAGCTTTTAATGTTATCGGCACCTTTTCCAGTGAAGTCGTCACCGAGATTGGCAACACCTTGAAGTGCTTTTTTTAAATCTATCATTTGTTCGCGGAGTGCCTGATAGTGTTTTGCCCTTGTATCCATGGCACTGGTTAGTGCTTTTGCATCAAGTATTTTACCCAGAAAGGTTCACTCCCTTCTCAAATAAGTATGTTTATTTTAACAATATAAAAAAATGTAATGAATAGGAAAAAAGTAGTGAGTGCTAAAGCTCTAAATACTAGATTGGTCAACACACTGCTGAAGTAATTTGACCTTTCCATCCTGGCAAAAAGCGAGATGCCGGCGAAGGTCCTGGGTTTTATGAAATTGACGAGCATGACAACAACAAAGGTCCTTTTGAAAGTAAAAAGGACTATGTGGTATTCAACAACATTCTCATGTTCGAAGTGAATAAATATAAAAAGTAAATAACATCAAAGCCATCTAGTCTAACTAGGTGGCTTTTGCGTTTGTTCGACAGCTTTCACCAATTTTAAGGCAAATTTAAGCTTCTATTTCATTTCAATTACATTAAATCTTTGTTACAATAAGACAGCTTTGCCTGAAGACACGTTCATACTTTGGACATCTTTTTTTCATCAATTCTTAAAATTTTTATGTTTTGATATGAAACTCTTTTGATGATCCATGCGTCTTTATAAGTGTCAAAAGAAAAGAGGTTATCAATATGTTATTCAAAAAGCTATCAGAAAATAAGTCTGTAAAATGGATAGGATATACAAGCTTTTACTTACTTATTTTGCTATTATTGTTCTTTATTTACGGATTCCATACAGCAAATACGGGATCATTCATTTACAACGATTTTTAATTGGAGATTAAACTATGAAACTATTACACACGATTCATGAATACCAACAAACGAAACCGACACAGCCAGCATTTGTTTCTCAACATGCTTCGATCACATATGATGAGCTTTGGCGTCTATCAGACCAAATGGCTGGTGCGATCGATGCAGTCGCAGCTGGCAGTGAACCTGTCATTGTCTACGGTCATATGGAGCCAGAGATGCTGATTTCTTTCTTAGGTACTGTGAAATCAGGCAGACCCTATATTCCGGTCGATATCTCAATACCTGTCGAGCGCATCGTCTCAATCATTGAAAGCTCAAAAGCCAGTCTATTGATTTGTGCAAATGAGCAGGCTATACCAGATGTAGAAGAACACATTGAAGTGAAGAGTGCGGCATCGCTTTTAGCACTTGAAAAAGAAGCACCGCCATCCACGCAGTGGGTTCAACAAGATGATGTTTTCTACATTATTTATACGTCTGGCAGTACCGGAAAACCGAAAGGCGTTCAGGTAACAGCCAATAATTTAGAAAGCTTTACAGAGTGGATGTGCCGCGACTTCCCAATTGGTGAGGGACGCACATTCTTAAATCAAGCACCATTTTCTTTTGACTTATCAGTGATGGATCTCTATCCAGCGCTTCAATCAGGCGGCACGCTTTACTGTTTAGTAAAAGATCTTGTCAATAAGCCAAAGGATATGTTTGCAGCACTTGGTCAATCTGACGTTGAAGTGTGGACATCAACACCATCCTTTGTGCAAATGTGCTTAATGGACCCTTCCTTTACAGGAGAGCTTTTACTAGAGTTGAAAGTTTTCTTGTTCTGCGGTGAGGCACTTCCTGTCTCTGTAGCAAGTGCGCTTCTTGAGCGTTTTCCTAAGGCGCAGGTCTTTAATACGTATGGTCCAACTGAAGCAACTGTTGCGATTACATCGATTGAAGTCACGCAGGAGATTCTTGATCAGCACGATTCTTTACCAGTGGGTTATGCCAAACCGGATACAGATATCGTCATTTTAGATGAAGAAGGCAAGACACTCCCTGATGGGGAAAAAGGGGAAATTGTCATCGTGGGGCCAAGCGTCACGAGAGGCTACTTAGGTGAACAAGCCTTAACGGATAAAGTGTTCTTTGAATACGAAGGACGCCCTGCTTACCGCACAGGTGACGCAGGTGTGGCGCAGGATGGTTTGATTACGTGCCACGGTCGTCTGGACTACCAAATTAAGCTACATGGATACCGGATGGAGCTTGAAGAAATTGAATATCATGTGAGCGAGACAACGTATGTCAATGCTTGTGTGATTGTGCCATTCCAGCCAAACGGGCATGTGGAGTACTTAATTGCAGCCATTGTCCCAACTGAGCATTCCTTTGAAAAAGAATATCAGCTGACAAGTGCGATTAAGAAAGAAATGGCGGATTCACTGCCTGCGTACATGATTCCAAGAAAGTTTGTTTATCTTGAGCAGCTGTACATGACGCCAAACGGGAAGGTTGACCGTAAAAGAATCGCGAAAGAGGTTCTTCTATGATTCCGTTTAGTTCATTCTTTTTCTTCATTCTAATTGGTATTCTTCTTTTGCCGACGATGATTCTTGGTCTTCGCGGCAAAAGAATGCAGGGCTACAACATGTTTGCAACGGTTGTGGCACTCGCGCTTATTTTCTCAAAGGATGCACATGGCGCTTTGCTGCTGTTCTTGTTTACAGTATGGCAAGTCTTGATCATCCGCCTATACCTTGCGTACCGGTTGAAGGCGAACAAGGCGTCTGTCTTCTATATGGCAGTGGTGGCATCTATTTTGCCGCTTGTGCTATCAAAGGTTTTACCGTTCTTTTTAACTCATCAGCCGCATCAACCGCCGCCAATGAACTGGCTGAGCTTTTTGGGGATCTCGTACTTAACATTTAAAGGTGTTCAGTTAATTATCGAGACAAGAGACGGCTTGATTAAAAAGAAAATCCCGATTCACCGTTTGGTTTATTTCATCGTCTTTTTCCCGACGATTTCATCCGGTCCAATCGATCGTTATCGCCGGTTTGAAAAGGATATGGATACACCGCCTGAAAAAGAAGCGTACAGTGACCTTCTATATGCAGGGATTCATAAAATTTTTATTGGCTTCTTATATAAGTTCATTATTGGTTATCTCATTCACACATATATTCTCATGAATATTCATCACATTAGCAGCAGTCACTTTGTTCAACAGTTAACGTATATGTATGCGTACAGTATGTATTTGTTCTTTGACTTTGCTGGATATACAGCATTTGCTGTAGGTGTGAGTTATATCATGGGCATTAAATCACCAGAAAACTTTAATAAACCGTTTATCAGCCGTAATATTAAAGACTTCTGGAATCGCTGGCACATGTCGCTATCCTTTTGGTTCAGAGATTATGTGTTTATGAGATTTGTGTTCTTTATGACAAAGAAGAAGTGGATCAAGAACCGGATGGCTGTATCAAATATTGGGTACTTTGTCCTCTTTCTATTGATGGGTGCTTGGCATGGTCTCGCCCTTCAATATATTATTTACGGACTATACCATGCAGTTGTGATGTCCGGTTACAATTTATTTGAGAAGTGGAATAAAAAGCACAAGTGGTGGCCGGATAATAAGGTCACAATGGTTGTGTCGATCATTATTACATTCCATGTGATTTGTTTCGGATTTTATATTTTTTCAGGAAAACCATTTCATCATTAATGATTAAGGGAGTAGAAAATTATGGAATTTAAAAATCAAGTATACGGTATTATTGCAGAGGTTTGTCAGGACGACGTTGTGAAAGAAAATCCAGAGATTGCAATTTTTGACGAAGGTCTTCTAGATTCATTTGGTACAGTAGAACTACTTATGGCAATTGAAAGTCAACTTGGAATTACTGTTCCGATTACAGAATTTGATCGTGATGTGTGGGATACACCGAATCACATTGCTGAGCAGCTGGCAGAGATGAAGTAATGAAAAAGCGTTTTTTTGGGCCGCTTATTTTAGCGGCTGTTCTATTCATTGGTGTTCTTCTTGTACCAAATGCATGGCTCTCACATCTGATCCCAAAAGACAAATTACAAAAGTCAGCCACAGAATTAGATCCAGGGATGTTCCAAGGGCTTTATTTACAAGATGAAATGCTAAAAGATCCAACTTATTTGCCGATCTATGGATCTTCTGAACTATCACGTTTTGATCCATATCACCCTTCGAATTTCTTTCATGAAAATCCTCAAGGGTTTACACCTTATCTTGTTGGAAAAGGTGGATCGCAATCATTAATTCATGCCATGAACTTTGCAGCGCATATGGATGAATTAAAAGGGAAAAAGCTTGTGTTTATCGTGTCCCCGCAGTGGTTTGTCAAATGGGGATCAGACGAGAATCACTTTGCTCCTAACTATTCAGCGCTTCAGGCGCTTGATCTCGCTTATAATAAAGAAATTGATCCAGCTGTTAAAAAAGAGCTCATCAAAAGAATCATGAAGTTTAAGGCAGTAAAGAACGACATGGTCATCACAGAGCTTTTTAAAGCAGAGCTTTCTGGGAACAAATTCGCCTATGGCGCGATTTCTCCTATTGCAAAAATGTATTATGGCATGCTTCAAAAGAAAGACATGTACTATACGATCGGGTCTGGGCATGAGCGCAAGCTTCGTCCGTCTCCTTCAGTGAAAGGGAAAACATGGACTGAGCTTGAAAAAGAAGCGAGCGTCCTAGGATCTGAAAAAGCAGGGGACAACCCGTTTTATATTGATCAGAGACTGTTTGATCGCAAGCTGAAGCCGATCATGAAAAAGATGAAGGATTCTCGTCGCGACAATTCTTATGCAGAATCACCTGAATATAAAGATTTCCAGATCATGCTGGATATTTTAAAACAGGCAGGGGCGAAGCCTTTATTTGTGACGATTCCCGTCAACGGAAAATGGTATGATTACACTGGTTTTCCGAAAGAGGGACGTACAGATTATTATCAAAAAATCAATCGTCAAATTCGAGATAATGGGTATGAAGTCGCAGATTTGACTTCTCATGAGTATGACCCATATTTCTTTAAGGATACGATTCATGTGTCGTATAAAGGATGGGTATACATCGATAAGGCGATCGAAAAATTTTACAAAGAGCAGTAGAACGCAGCAGCTTTCTGCTGCTTTTTGTTTGTCGAATGAGTGGATTTCTTGTATAAATAAGGTGGAAGGGCTATGCTGAATATGGAGGCGATACGATGAATCGTTCTGAGAAAAAAGAACTATTAAAGCGTTCAAAGAAGCATTTTAATGATCATGCCTTTTGGAAAAAGTTAAAAAAGACGGCACAAAAAGCTGGAGTTTCTCTTGTCTATGCTGTGTTATTACTTTATTATACATTGCAAAAACCCGAAGTACCGGTTAAAGCGAAAACCCTCATCATTGGGGCGCTAGGGTACTTTATCCTTCCGATTGATCTGATCCCTGATACATTGGTGGGGATCGGCTACACAGATGATCTAGGCGCCATCACATTTGCTCTGCTTCAAGTGGCAATGTACATTGATGACGATGTCAAAGGAAAAGCGAAAGACAGGCTGGGAAAATGGTTCGGTGAAAAAAGCGATACGTCTTTCATTGATCAAAAGCTTGAAGATGGCGGTATGCCGTCTGCTTAAAGAAAAGCCTCCTAAACGGAGGCTTCAGCGTGTAGACAAACCCTCGCATTCTTTGTCGGTCCTGCGCTTCGGTGCTCGTTCTTCCTAGACTTCAAGGGTTTTCAACTACGCTGAAAAAAAGACAAAGGGCTAAAATAAAGTTCATTTTAGCCCTTTGTCAACAATCTAATGCCTCCTAAACGGAGGCTTTTTTCATTACCCTAAAAATTTCACGCAAACCGGATGCGGAACGGTGATGTCTGATTGTAAGACAGTGAGTCGACCGGTTTCTTTGTCACGTTTGTATAACACAAGATTGCTAGATTCTTGGTTTGAACCAACGAGAAATTCTTCTGTTGGATCAAGGACAAAGTCTCTAGGCCAATTTCCTTCAGATGAAGCAATTTCAACGAGGCTTAGTTTGCCGTCATGATCTGCTTTGAAAATGGCAATGCTGTCATGTCCACGATTTCCTGCATACACAAATTGACCGTCAGAAGACACATGAATGGCGCTGCCTTGATTATTCTCTGTGAAGTCATTAGGAATGGTTGCGATCGTTTGGATCTCTTCGAAATGACCATCTTCAAAATAACGAAGTACAATGACCTCTGAGCTGAGCTCTGTCATGACATATGCCACAGGTTTCGTTGGGTGGAATGTGATATGACGAGGGCCGCTGCCTGGTTTTGTTTCAAATGTATGGGCAAGCTCAAGTTTGCCGTTTTCTTTCTTATACGTATAAATACCGTCTGTGCCAAGGTCAACAGCCACCGCAAATTGTTCATCAGGCGTCAAACCCATAAAGTGGGTGTGCGGTTTTTCTTGACGGTCTTCGTTTGGTCCAGTGCCTTCATGCTGCGCCTGTGACAGTGTGCGGATCACTGAGCCGTTTTCAGCATCAATTTCATACATCTCTGCTGTTCCTTTATGATAGTTTGCTGTAAACGCCGTTTTCGTTTGGCTGTCCACGCTGACGTGACAAGGAGAAGCCCCATCGGCAAGCTCTTGGTTGATGAAACGAAGTGCGCCGGTGTCGGCATCAATTTGATACGCAGCAAGACCGCCCTGTGCCCCTTCTTTCACAACAGCATACACAAACTTTTGAGAATCTGAGACAGTTAAATATGTAGGATTTTCAAGTTCTGCAGCCACTTCTACTTGTTCAATCTGCTGCTTGTCCGTATTTAAAGTAAAAGAATAGATTCCTTTACTGTCTCCCTTTGTATACGTTCCGATATAACCTCTGATGTTAGCCATGTATTGCCCTCCTTCTATTAGATGCTCTCATTCTATCACAAATTCATAGGAAAACGCTTTAGAAAGGCATGCTGAAGGAAAAAACAAACGCAATGAAATCTCACAATATTCTTCAAAAACCATGTGAAAAAATATCACAAAAGCTTGTTCAAAAGAAAACCGTTCATGTAGAGTAAATAAATTGAAGAAAAAATACAAAAAATTTTAAGTTTTTTCATTCCTTGTCTAGCAAAGGTGTAAGCGTATACATTTTATTTTGATTAGTCTAAATTGTCTAATAATTTTAAAAATGCTGTTGACACTGTATGGAAAGCGGCGTAAGATGGGTTCAACAAAAGCAAACAGACACGCAGAGTAAGCGTGAGACACTTCAATATAAAGTGTCTGAAAATTCAACTACTTTTTGTTTGAAAGAGAGGGTGCTCACTGAAGATGGAAGACCAAAAGGAACAGTGGATCTTTTTAAACGATGAACTCGTGAAAAAAGAGCATGCGAAAATTTCAGTTTATGATCATGGCTTCTTATATGGTGACGGTGTGTTCGAAGGAATACGTGTATATAACGGAAATATCTTTCGAATGAAAGAACACTTAGATCGCCTGTATGATTCCGCTAGATCCATTATGCTGAACATTCCATATTCACTTGAGGAGCTCACTGAAAAAATGATTCATACAGTTGAAAGGAACGGCCTAAAAGATGCCTATATCCGCCTTGTTGTCTCAAGAGGAGCCGGTGATCTTGGCTTAGATCCAAACAACTGCGGGAGAGCCAACACAGTGATCATTGTAGAGCCGCTGGCCATCTTTCCAAAGCACCTATATGAAACAGGTATTGATATTGTGACAGTACCAACGAGACGAAATCGTCCTGACGTATTGAGTCCGAAAGTGAAATCATTAAACTATTTGAATAACATTCTTGTCCGAATTGAAGCCCATATGGCCGGTGTGAGTGAAGCGCTGATGCTGAACGATCAAGGGTATGTGGCTGAAGGTTCAGCGGACAACGTGTTTATTTATAAAAAAGGCAAGCTTTATACACCGCCAGGTTATATCGGCGCACTTGAAGGCATCACAAGAAATGCCATCATGGAAATCGCAGAAGACTTAGGCTACGAAGTGAAAGAAGAACCTTTCACAAGGCATGATGTGTATACAGCTGAAGAAGTCTTCCTGACAGGAACCGCTGCCGAAGTCATCGCTGTTGTAAAAGTTGACGGCCGTATCATTGGCGAAGGAAAACCAGGGTTCCACACAAACAAACTTCTTGAACAATTCCGCAAGCGAGTCGTTGAAGAAGGAGAAAAAGTAGTCTTTACCGATGAAAACATTCACGCAAGCTAAATAGATATCGATAAACGTTGAAGAGGACTAGTAGCTTTAGAGTCAGTATCTACAGAGAGCCGGTGCTAGCTGGAAACCGGTGTTACTTTCTAAAGTGAACTCACCTCTGAGTGTCTGCTTGAAATGATAGTAGGGCAGACCGAGTGACATTGCATCACTCGTTACCAAAATGGATGAAAGATGTCCATGAGACGGCAGCATGATTTGCCGTGAACAAGGGTGGTACCGCGAAAAACAAAGCTTTTTCGCCCCTTTGACCTAGTGAAAAGTAGTGTCATTGTGGGGTGAGAAGGCTTTTTTATATGGTCTCATATCTCTATCTTGAATGGAAAAGGGTGAAAGGACTTGACTGAAGCAAGACAAAGAGGAGGAAATCAAATGGGGACAAATGTACAAATGGAGACGGAAAAATCAAATGCACCACAAACGATGAACGGTGCACTCATGTTAATTGAAGCACTCAAAAGAGAAAAAGTAGAAGTCATTTTTGGTTATCCTGGCGGAGCCGTTTTACCAATCTACGATAAAATTTACGATTCTGGTTTATTTCATGTTCTGCCAAGACATGAGCAAGGAGCGATTCACGCAGCGGAGGGATACGCAAGAGTATCTGGTAAACCAGGCGTTGTTATTGCCACATCAGGACCGGGGGCAACAAACCTAGTCACAGGAATTGCAGATGCGATGATTGATTCACTACCTATGGTTATCTTCACTGGACAGGTGGCAACCTCAGTCATTGGATCAGATGCATTCCAAGAAGCAGATGTACTTGGTATCACAATGCCAATCACAAAACACAGCTATCAAGTGAGACGTCCAGAAGAGTTACCGGGTGTCATTAAAGAGGCATTTCACATCGCAACAACCGGCAGACCTGGTCCAGTCTTGATTGATATTCCAAAAGATGTCGCTGGTATTGAAGGGACATTTGAATACGATCAGCCAATTGATTTGCCTGGTTATCAGCCGAAAATTGAGCCGAATTATTTGCAAATTCGCAAGTTAGTAGAAGCTGTAAGCAGAGCAAAGAAACCAGTTATTCTAGCAGGAGCTGGCGTTCTTCATGGCAAAGCGTCGGAAGAATTAAGGCAATATGTAGAGCAGCAGCAAATCCCTGTCGCTCATACATTGCTTGGGCTTGGCGGATTCCCGGCAAAGCATCCTCTTTTCCTAGGAATGGCGGGTATGCACGGCACATATGCAGCGAACATGGCACTACATCAATGTGACTTACTCATTTCAATCGGAGCGAGATTTGATGACAGGGTAACCGGCAACCTCAATCATTTTGCAAAGCATGCGAAGGTGGCTCATATTGACATCGACCCAGCGGAAATTGGTAAAAACATTCACACCCATATCCCAGTTGTTGGTGACAGTAAGCTAGTGCTTCAAGAACTTATCAAGCAGGACGGGAAACAAGGTGAATCAGACGAGTGGAAGAGCCAGCTAAATCAGTGGAAGGAAGAATATCCACTCTGGTATGTCGAAAACGAAGCTGAAGGCTTTAAGCCTCAAAAGCTGATCGAATACATTCATCAATTTACAAAAGGTGAAGCCATTGTGGCAACTGATGTCGGACAGCACCAAATGTGGGCTGCACAGTTCTATCCATTTGAAAATGCCGATAAGTGGGTGACATCTGGTGGGCTTGGCACAATGGGATTTGGTTTACCGGCAGCGATTGGCGCGCAGCTAGCTGATCAAGAGGCAACGGTTGTGGCGATTTTAGGAGACGGAGGTTTTCAAATGACCCTGCAAGAACTTGCCGTTATCCGTGAGCTGAACCTTCCAGTGAAAGTGATTGTTCTCAATAATCACAGTCTTGGAATGGTAAGACAATGGCAAGAAATTTTTTACGAAGAACGCTACTCACATTCTAAATTTTCAGAGCAGCCAGACTTCGTGAAATTATCTGAAGCTTATGGCATTAAAGGGATCAGAATCTCATCAGACGAAGAGGCGCAAGAAAAGCTCGAAGAAGCATTAACGTCTAGAGAGCCTGTTTTCATCGATGTCAATGTAGCGAGAGATGAGAAAGTATTCCCGATGGTAGCACCGGGGAAAGGACTTCATGAGATGGTGGGGGTGAAACCTTGAAAAGAATTATTGTGTTGACTGTATTAAATCGATCAGGCGTACTGAACAGAATCACAGGCCTTTTTACTAAAAGACACTACAACATTGAAAGCATTACGGTCGGCCATTCTGAGATTCAAGATGTATCACGCATCACGTTCGTCGTCCATGTAGACCAAGAGAAAGACATCGAACAGCTGACAAAACAGCTGAACAAACAAATCGATGTCCTCAAAGTAACGGATATTACAAACCAATCAATCGTTCAGCGAGAGCTGGCTTTGATAAAAGTCGTATCTGCACCAGCATCTAGAATGGAGATCACGGGGGTCATTGAACCGTTTAGGGCTTCTATTGTAGATGTGAGCAGAGAGAGTGTCGTCATTCAGGTGACAGGTGAGTCTTCAAAAATTGAAGCACTCATTGAATTACTTAAGCCATACGGCATTAAAGAAGTCGCCAGAACTGGCACCACGGCCTTTGCGAGAGATAATCAGCAAAAGCCGCAAACAAATAAAACAATTTCAATTGTCTAAACAAAAGGAGAGAGTCAAATGGTAAAAGTATATTATAACGGTGATATTCAAGAAAACGTATTAAACGGTCAAAAGGTAGCTATCATTGGTTACGGATCACAGGGTCATGCACATGCATTGAACTTAAAAGAGAGCGGCGTAGATGTGATTGTCGGTGTGAGAAAAGGCGGATCTTATACAAAAGCACAAGAAGACGGTCATCAAGTATTCACAGTAAAAGAAGCAGCAGCACAAGCAGATGTCGTCATGGTATTACTTCCTGACGAACAGCAAAAGAAAGTATATGATGAAGAAATCAAAGATCAATTAGAAGCTGGCAACTCTCTTGTATTCGCACACGGATTCAACGTTCACTTCCATCAAATTGTTCCTCCAAGTGACGTAGATGTGTATCTTGTGGCTCCAAAAGGTCCAGGACATCTTGTCAGAAGAACATATGAGCAAGGCGCTGGTGTACCTGCACTATTTGCTATTTATCAAGATGTATCAGGTCAAGCGAAAGACAAAGCACTTGCTTATGCAAAAGCAATCGGCGGAGCAAGAGCAGGCGTTCTTGAAACAACATTTAAAGAAGAAACAGAAACGGATCTATTCGGTGAGCAGGCAGTTCTTTGTGGAGGTCTTACTTCATTAGTTAAAGCAGGTTTTGAAACATTAACAGAAGCTGGGTATCAGCCAGAGCTTGCATACTTCGAGTGTCTGCATGAACTGAAATTGATCGTTGACCTTATGTATGAAGAAGGATTAGAAGGTATGAGATATTCAATCTCTGATACAGCGCAATGGGGTGACTTCGTATCAGGACCACGCGTTGTGGATGCAAAAGTAAAAGAATCAATGAAAGCAGTCTTGACTGACATCCAAAACGGAACATTCGCGAAAGAATGGATTGTTGAAAACCAAGTGAATCGTCCACGTTTCAATGCGATCAATGCAAATGAAAATGAGCACCAAATTGAAATCGTCGGAAGAAAGCTTCGTGAAATGATGCCTTTCGTTAAACAAGGAAAGAAAAAGGAAGCGGTGAGCGTCGGTGCGAAAAATTAATTTTTTTGACACAACACTTCGAGATGGAGAGCAATCACCAGGAGTGAACTTAAATGCACAAGAAAAGCTAATCATTGCTAAGCAGCTTGAGCGCCTTGGGGTTAATATCATTGAAGCGGGTTTTCCCGCTTCATCCCGAGGGGATTTCTTAGGCGTACAAGAAATTGCAAGAACGATTAAGAACTGTTCAGTTGCAGGACTTGCACGATGTGTGAAAGGTGACATTGATGCTGCATGGGACGCATTAAAAGATGGAGCTCAACCAAGAATACACGTCTTTATTGCGACTTCTGACATTCACCTCAAGCATAAACTAAAGAAAACACGTGAAGAAGTGGTTGAACAAGCTGTTTCAATGGTGAAATACGCGAAAGAGCGCTTCCCAGTTGTTCAGTGGTCAGCAGAAGATGCATGCCGAACAGATCTTTCTTTCCTAGCAGAAATTGTAGAAAAAGTGATCGACGCAGGCGCAAGTGTCATTAACTTGCCTGACACTGTTGGATACCTAGCACCAAAAGAGTACGGAAATATCTTTAAATATATGAAGGAACACGTTCCAAATATCGATCAAGTCATCTTGTCAGCACACTGTCATGATGATTTAGGAATGGCTGTAGCGAACTCACTTGCTGCCATTGAAAATGGAGCAGATCAAATTGAAACAGCTGTCAACGGTATTGGAGAGCGCGCAGGAAATGCTGCTTTAGAAGAAATTGCAGTTGCCCTTCATATTCGCAAAGACTTTTACCAAGTCGAATCAACCATTCAGTTGAATGAAATTAAGCGCACAAGTGATGTAGTGAGCAAATACTCAGGTATGATTGTACCGCGTAATAAAGCAGTCGTTGGAAACAATGCATTTGCCCATGAATCAGGTATTCACCAAGATGGATTCCTCAAAGAAAAAACAACCTATGAAATTATCTCTCCAGAGCTTGTAGGCGTCACAACAGATGTGCTTGTCCTTGGTAAACACTCCGGAAGACACGCGTTTAAAGACCGCTTAAAAACACTCGGCTTTAAATTGACTGAAGAAGAGATCAATAAGTTCTTCGAAACTTTTAAGAACTTAACAGAGAAGAAGAAAGAAATCACAGATGATGATTTGATCTCTATTATATTAGAAGAAAAAGTAGCAGACCGGAAAATCGGCTATGAATTTGAAAGTCTTCAAGTTCACTATGGAACAGAGCAAATGCCGACAGCAACAGTCTCTCTTAAAAATCAAGAAACGCAGGAAGTCATTCAAGAAGCAGCTACAGGTGCAGGCAGTGTAGAAGCTGTGTACAACACGCTTGAGCGCTGTATGGAGGAAAGAATTCATTTGCTAGACTATCGCATTCAATCAAATGGAAAAGGCAGAGACGCACTAGCGGAAGTATATGTCACTGTTTCAATAGAAGGAAAAGAAACAGCAGGACGCGGTGTAGCGCAAGATGTGCTGGAAGCATCGGCTAAAGCTTACGTCAATGCAGTGAATAGACATTTAATCTTTAAATCAAACCTAATAGAAATTGAGAAACATCACGCCATCTCATAAGAAAGGAGGAAGGGACTCATGAAAAAGAAAATTGCACTTTTGCCCGGCGATGGAATCGGACCGGAAGTCGTCACATCAGCTGTCGCTGTCCTGAAAGAGACAGCGGCTCAATTTCAACACGAATTTGAATTCGAAACAGCTCTCATTGGCGGTATAGCGATAGATGAAAAAAACAATCCGCTCCCTAAAGAAACAGTAGAAGTGTGCAAAAGCGCAGATGCGATTTTATTAGGAGCCGTTGGCGGACCAAAGTGGGATCAAAACCCGCCAGAACTTCGCCCAGAAAAAGGCTTGCTCTCCATTCGCAAGCAGCTGGACTTATTTGCGAACATCCGCCCTGTCAAAGTATTTGATAGCTTGAGTGAGGCTTCACCGTTAAAACAAGATCACATTAGCGGAGTAGATTTCGTCATCGTTCGTGAATTAACTGGAGGCCTCTACTTTGGCGAACCAAGTGAGCGCTACACGGATGATGAAGGAAAAGAAGCTGCGGTTGATACACTTCTTTATACAAAGGAAGAGATTGTTCGTGTATTAAAAGAAGCGTTCGACATGGCATTAACGAGACGGAAAAAAGTAACGTCTGTGGATAAAGCAAATGTTCTCGCTTCGAGTAAACTATGGCGGGATGCGGTAGAAGAAGTTGCATCCCAATATCCAGATGTCGCATATGAGCACATGCTCGTCGATAATGCCGCGATGCAGCTGATTTATAAGCCCGCTCAATTTGATGTCATCGTGACAGAGAATATGTTTGGTGACATTTTAAGTGACGAAGCATCTATGATTACTGGCTCACTCGGCATGCTGCCATCTGCTAGTTTATCAAGCACCGGCCTTCATTTATATGAGCCGATTCATGGTTCAGCACCCGATATTGCGGGGCAAAATGTCGCAAACCCTCTGGCTATTATATTGTCAGCAGCCAGCTTGCTTAGAACATCCTTTGCTTTAGAAGAAGAAGCGGCTGCAATTGAAGCAGCTGTGGAAGCCGTCCTTGCCTCTGGCAAACGAACAAAGGACCTAGCATCAAAAGAGGGAACGTATGAAACGACTGATGATATCACGAAAGCCGTTGTAGATGCACTCAAACAACGGGCGAAAACCATTGTATAAATAGAAATCTTGTTGAATTAGGTAGAGGGAGGAAAAAGGGTTATGCCTCGAACAATCATCGAAAAAATATGGGATCAGCATGTTGTCAAAAATGGCGAGGGAAAACCAGACCTTTTATATATTGATCTGCACTTGGTGCATGAGGTGACGTCACCTCAAGCATTTGAAGGATTAAGACAAAAAGGGCGCAAGGTGCGAAGACCACAAAACACATTTGCGACGATGGATCACAACATTCCGACTGTGAATCGATTTGTGATCAAAGATGAGATTGCGAAGAAGCAAGTCAGTGCTCTAGAGCGCAACTGTGCTGAATTTGGGGTCCGTCTAGCTGACCTTCACAGTGTAGACCAAGGAATCGTTCATGTCGTTGGACCAGAGCTTGGTTTAACACTTCCGGGGAAAACAATCGTGTGTGGAGATAGTCATACATCTACTCATGGTGCATTTGGTGCACTTGCCTTTGGGATTGGCACAAGTGAGGTTGAGCATGTGCTTTCCACACAAACACTTTGGCAGCAGCGTCCGAAGACACTAGAAATTAGAGTAGACGGAACGCTTCAAAAAGGGGTAACAGCCAAAGATGTCATTTTAGCAGTCATTGGTGCACATGGCGTGAAGTTCGGTTCAGGTTATGTCATTGAATACACTGGGGAAGTATTCAGAAACATGTCAATGGATGAGCGGATGACCGTTTGTAATATGTCAATTGAAGCAGGCGCAAGAGCAGGATTGATCGCACCTGATGAAGTGACCTTTGAATATTGCCGCGGACGCAAATACGCACCGCAGGGTGAAGATTTTGAAGCAGCGATCAAAGAATGGAAAGAACTAAGAACAGATCCGGGTGCGACCTATGATAAAACCATTGTTTTAGATGGAAATCATATTTCACCAATGGTCACGTGGGGAATTAACCCAGGAATGGTGCTACCTGTGGATGCAGCCATTCCAGGACCTGAAGACTTTGCACAAGAAGATGACCAAAAAGAAGCAAAACGTGCCTATGAATACATGGGGGTTCACCCGCATCAGCGTATTGAAGATATTACGATTGAGCATGTGTTTATTGGCTCATGTACGAACTCAAGAATGACTGATTTACGCCAAGCCGCTTCTATGATTGAAGGCCAAAAAGTAGCCGATCATGTCAGAGCGATTGTGGTTCCTGGCTCACAAAGTGTCAAACTGCAAGCAGAAGAAGAAGGTCTTCATGAAATTTTCCTAGAAGCAGGATTTGAATGGAGAGAATCTGGCTGTAGTATGTGCCTCAGCATGAATAACGATGTGGTGCCAGAAGGTGAACGTTGTGCATCTACATCAAACCGTAACTTTGAGGGACGTCAAGGGAAGGGTGCAAGGACGCATCTTGTCAGCCCGGCAATGGCTGCAATGGCTGCCATACATGGCCGATTTGTCGATGTCAGGAAGTTTAATCAAGAGAAAACAGTCGTGTAAGGAGTTGTGTCATAGATGGAGCCTTTAGTCACTCATAAAGGAAAAGCCGCTGTGCTTAACCGTATAAATGTAGATACAGATCAAATCATTCCGAAACAGTTTTTGAAAAGAATCGAACGAACAGGATATGGCCGATTTGCCTTCTTCGACTGGCGATATTTAGCAGATGGCAGTCCGAATCCAGATTTTGAACTCAATCAGCCGATTTATGAAGGAGCCTCTATTTTGATCGCAGGCGAAAACTTTGGCTGCGGATCATCAAGGGAACATGCGCCTTGGGCACTTGATGATTATGGCTTCAAAATTGTCATTGCCCCATCTTTCGCCGATATTTTCCATCAAAACTGTTTTAAAAACGGGATGCTTCCGATCCGCCTTGATTATGATGTGTGGAAAACGTTTGCTGCATCATATGAAAACAAAGGATATGAAATGACAGTTGATCTGGAAAAACAACAGATTCAAGACCATGAAGGGAATGTTACTCCTTTCGATGTAGATCCACACTGGAGAGAAATGCTCCTGAATGGCTATGATGAGATTTCATTAACATTGTTACTAGAAGATGAGATTCAGGCATTTGAAGAGAAACGTAGCAACTGGCTGCGTGCATAAACAACGAGAAGCCGTCCCCGTGGTGTGACGGCTTCTTTTTTGCATGAAAACCTCTCGTTACTTGTGTTTACTAACCTTCGTTGGTAAACTGATAAAAAATATGCGCCCGAAAGGAACGTAAGCATGAAACATGACAAGAAGAAAGATAATGTCATTTTGTTTCCTGGTCTGAAAGAAAGACTGATTGAAAAAGGAATGGCAGCATTAAAAGATAAACAGTATCAAGAGGCGCTTCACTTATTTTCAGAAGCGAAATCGTATGATGACGATGAAGAATCCGATATTCATCTCGGTATGGCGATTTGTTTTCTAGAGCTTGGTGAGCTGCAGGATGCAAAGCGAGTATGTGAAAAGATGCTACATGAAGGATATGGACACTATTTCACTGTGCTTCAAGTGTATATGACCATCTTAATTCAGCTGAAAGAGTACGAGGAAGTCAAACAAACAATTGAGGCTGTCCTTGAAGAAAATCACCTTCCAGCAGAAAGCGCGGAGCATTTTTATAAACTGCTTGAATTTAGCAGAAAGATGATTGAATCACCAGAAGAGATTTTAGACGAAGACGAGGAAGGCAGCGGAGAAATCAATATAGATGAAATGCTCGAGCGGCCAGAAGAGCAGGTGCAGTTCATCCATTCGCTGAAAGACCGAAACATCACGCCACATATGGGTCTATTAAATACGATCCTACAAAAGCCTGATGGAAACCCTTTGGTCAAATCATTGATCCTGCAACTTCTGTCAGATCATGATGTGGCAAAGCCGGTTCATGTGACGAAGTTCGGTGATTCTTTAACGCTTGTTCCTTCTGAGGCTGTCAAGCCAGAGCAAATGCCACTGCTTCAGCAAGTCCTTCGAAAGCTCGATGACACTCTCGGCAATGAGAACCCAACCCTTTATCAAGGGGTTGAAGAGTTATGGCGCCGGCACTTATTTGTGCTATATCCATTTCTTCCTAAATATACGGATCCGAATCTTTGGGCTGCGGCACTTCATAAAGTCGGCTATGAAATGCATGGTATCGAGATTGACCTCGAAGAATTGCATTTATTGTATGATTTTAACGAACGAGAGCTGAGAGAAGCTTGTACAATGCTGAAAGATATTGAAGAAATTTCTTATTTGTAATTTGTCGATTTAGTTGAAAGACGGACTTGTTATGTTATAATATAATGGTTGTATTTGTGCATATATCGTGCGGTTGTAAGATTCCAACGGTTGAAAGACGTTATGTATAATCAAGTCAAATGTTGTATACATAAGACCGCTTCTTTAGCGGAGTGCGTGGTTTTTGATTGGACGAACTCTTTATGATGCTTTAGAATGTAACAACGCACAATCTGAATAGATTTTTGGAGGGAAACACACATGTCAGTAAAATGGGAAAAACAAGAAGGTAACGAAGGTGTCTTAACAGTAGAAGTTGACGCTGAAACATTTAACAAAGCACTTGATGATGCATTTAAGAAAGTAGTTAAGCAAGTATCAATCCCTGGATTCCGTAAAGGGAAAGTACCACGTGGTCTTTTCGAGCAGCGTTTTGGAGTAGAATCTCTTTATCAAGATGCACTAGATATTCTTCTTCCAGTTGAATATCCGAAAGCAATCGACGAAGCTGGTATCGAGCCGGTTGACCGCCCTGAAATCGATGTTGAGAAAATCGAAAAAGGCGAAAGCTTAATCTTCACTGCAAAAGTAACAGTGAAGCCAGAAGTAAAACTTGGTGACTACAAAGGTCTTAACGTAGAAAAAGACGACACATCTGTATCTGATGAAGATGTCCAAGAAGAGTTAAAAGCTATGCAAAACCGTCAAGCTGAGCTTGTTGTCAAAGAAGAAGGCGCAATTGAAAACGGCGATACAGTTGTTCTTGATTTCGAAGGATTCGTTGATGGAGAAGCATTCGAAGGTGGAAAAGCTGAGAACTACTCTCTTGAAGTAGGTTCTGGTTCATTCATCCCTGGTTTCGAAGAGCAATTGGTTGGTCTTGAAGCAGGTGCAGAAAAAGACGTTGAAGTGACATTCCCAGAAGAATATCATGCTGAAGACCTTGCAGGTAAACCAGCTGTATTCAAAGTGAAAATTCATGAAATCAAAGCAAAAGAACTTCCAGCACTTGACGATGAGTTCGCTAAAGATGTTGATGAAGAAGTAGAAACGATTGCTGAATTAACTGAAAAAACGAAGAAACGTCTTGAAGAAGCAAAAGAAAACGAAGCAGAAGGCAAACTTCGTGAAGAGCTAGTAGCAAAAGCTTCTGAAAATGCGGAAGTTGACGTTCCTCAAGCGATGGTTGACACTGAGCTAGACCGCATGATGAAAGAATTCGAACAACGTCTTCAAATGCAAGGGATGAACCTTGAGCTTTACTTCCAGTTCTCTGGACAAGATGAAGATGCGCTAAAAGAGCAAATGAAAGAAGATGCTGCTAAACGCGTAAAATCTAATCTTACTCTTGAAGCAATTGCTGCTGCAGAAGACTTACAAGTGTCTGATGAAGAAGTGGAAGAAGAACTTTCAAAAATGGCTGAAGCATACAACATGCCTATTGAAAATATCAAACAAGCGATCGGTTCTACTGAAGCAATGAAAGAAGATTTAAAAGTTCGTAAAGCAATTGATTTTCTTGTAGAAAACCGTTAATATGGTGCATAATAATAAAACAGGGCGCGAGTGACTCGTGCCTTGTTTTGTACAATTTTTGACTTATCATCGCTTCTTTTGGAAACGATAGTGTAAGTCGCATCTTTCTGTCATACATATCTCAATGTGCAGTGTTACAAACACATCATTACCGTCTTTTAGGAAAGTATGGTAAAATGCATACATACTGGACCCAGAAGGGTAGCTGACTGTTAGCTACAGGCAAGTGAAGAAGAATAAGGGGTGAAAGAATGTTTAAATTCAACGAGGAAAAAGGTCAATTAAAATGCTCGTTTTGCGGAAAAACGCAAGATCAAGTGCGTAAACTGGTCGCAGGACCTGGCGTATATATATGTGATGAATGTATCGAGCTTTGCACGGAAATAGTTGAAGAAGAGCTCGGTACTGAGGAAGAAGTTGAATTCAAGGATGTTCCGAAACCTCATGAAATCCGGGAAATTCTTGATGAATATGTCATCGGACAAGAGAATGCGAAGAAATCCTTAGCTGTAGCGGTTTATAACCATTACAAGCGGATTAATTCCAACAGTAAGATTGATGATGTTGAGCTTTCGAAAAGTAACATTTCTATGATTGGACCTACAGGAAGCGGTAAAACATTACTTGCTCAAACGCTTGCACGTATTTTAAATGTTCCATTTGCGATTGCAGATGCGACGTCTTTAACAGAAGCAGGTTACGTTGGGGAAGACGTAGAGAATATTTTACTAAAGCTGATCCAAGCAGCAGATTATGATGTAGAAAAAGCTGAAAAAGGCATTATCTACATTGATGAGATCGATAAAGTAGCAAGAAAATCAGAAAACCCTTCTATCACTCGTGATGTATCTGGGGAAGGTGTACAGCAAGCCCTTTTGAAAATTCTTGAAGGAACAGTCGCTAGTGTACCGCCTCAAGGTGGACGTAAGCATCCTCATCAAGAATTCATTCAAATTGATACAACAAATATCCTCTTCATTTGTGGTGGAGCCTTTGACGGCATTGAGCAAATCATCAAACGCCGCCTAGGTCAAAAAGTCATTGGATTCGGTGCGGAAAATAAAATTGAAGATCTTGAGAAAGAAGTCCTTCTATCAAAAGTTCTGCCAGAAGACTTACTTCGCTTCGGTTTAATCCCAGAATTCATCGGTCGTCTTCCGGTTATTGCAAGCCTAGAGCCGTTAGATGAAAAAGCACTTGTAGAAATCTTGACGAAGCCTAAAAATGCGCTCGTTAAGCAATATACAAAAATGCTTGAGCTTGATGATGTTGAGCTTGAGTTTGAAGAAGATGCTCTTAGCGAAATTGCGAAAAAAGCAATTGAGCGTAAAACAGGAGCTCGTGGTCTTCGCTCCATCATTGAAGGCATCATGCTTGATGTGATGTTTGATCTTCCATCTCGTGATGATATTGAGAAATGTGTCATTACTGGTGCAACGGTTGCTGATGGTGAGCCGCCACGTCTTGTCTTAAAAGACGGTACAGTCGTGAATAAAGATACAAAAACATCAGCATAAGCCCATTTGAATGACTCCTGAATCTTTTGATTCAGGAGTTTTTTATTTATCGTGGAAGTTGTGTTTATTCCGTCCAGCTCTAGGAAATACTAGCAGACAGAAACCAATACATAACGATAGATGAAGGAGGGAGCACCGATTGAGCTGGACAGGAATCGTATTATTCATACAACTGTTCTTTGGTATCGTCATCGGGTTGTACTTTTGGAACTTACTGAAAAATCAGCGCACACAAAAGGTGACGATCGATAAAGAATCAAAAAAAGAAATGGAAGCACTCAGAAAGATGCGATCCATTAAACTGAGTGAACCTTTATCAGAGAGAGTCCGGCCAAAGGGGTTTCAAGATATTGTAGGGCAGGAAGACGGTATACGTGCACTTAAAGCAGCCCTGTGTGGACCGAACCCGCAACATGTCATCGTCTACGGGCCGCCTGGTGTTGGAAAAACAGCTGCTGCCCGTCTAGTGATGGAAGAGGCGAAGCGTCACGCTGATTCACCATTTAAAAAAGATGCAGTATTTGTTGAACTTGATGCTACAACGGCAAGATTTGATGAACGAGGCATCGCAGACCCCTTGATTGGTTCTGTACATGATCCCATTTATCAAGGAGCAGGGGCCATGGGACAGGCCGGCATTCCGCAGCCGAAACAAGGAGCCGTCACACATGCTCATGGCGGCGTTCTCTTTATCGATGAAATTGGAGAACTGCATCCGATTCAAATGAACAAAATGCTCAAAGTGCTAGAAGATCGAAAAGTGTTTTTAGATAGTGCTTATTACAGTGAAGAAAATACGCAGATCCCGAATCACATCCATGATATTTTTCAAAATGGGTTGCCCGCTGATTTTCGACTGATTGGCGCCACGACAAGAACACCGGACGAAATTCCGCCGGCTATTCGATCAAGATGTTTGGAGATTTTCTTCAAGGATTTGGATCAGCATGAGCTGAAAATTGTTGCAGCTAAAGCAGTCGAGAAAATACAGAAGGAATTAAGTGACGAAGGACTGAACCTGTTAACATCTTATGTGAAAAATGGACGTGAAGCGGTCAACATGGTACAGATCGCCGCAGGTATGGCTGTCACTGAAAACCGAAAAGATATTACGATCGCCGATGTAGAATGGGTCATTCATTCAAGCCAGCTGACACCAAGATATGAACAAAAAGTACCGGAAAAGCCAAAGGTAGGAGTAGTAAATGGTCTTGCCGTGTATGGACCGAACAGCGGGGTTCTGCTTGAAATTGAAGTGAACATTTGTAAAGCGCTTGAAAAAGGCAGTATCAATATTACAGGTATTGCGGAAGAAGAAAGCATCGGCAATCAGTCTAAATCGATCAGACGGAAAAGTATGGCGAAGGGCTCAGTTGAAAATGTATTAACCGTGCTTCGAAACTTAGGCATACGAACAAATGAATATGATATCCACATTAATTTTCCGGCTGGTGCCCCGATTGATGGGCCGTCTGCTGGAATTGCGATGGCCACAGCCATTTTCTCAGCCATTCATCAAATCCCGATTGATCATTTAACGGCGATGACCGGTGAGATTGGATTACAAGGTCAGGTGAAGCCGATCGGCGGTGTCATACCAAAAATCAAGGCAGCCAAACAAGCAGGTGTCAAAACAGTGATCATCCCTTATGACAATCAGCAGTCGATCTTAAAAGAGATTGAAGGGGTTACGATTGTGCCTGTAAAGCACTTCCAAGAAGTGCTGGATCAGTGTTTGGTCAATCCGCCAGATGAGAAGAAAGATGGACTAGAAGAAGAAATGAAAAGGAAATCTGTTTAATCCCCATCTCATATGGGGATTTTTTAGTGAAATAGATCTTTTTTTCTTTTTCAAGATAAAAAGAAAGGGTATACTACGGTAAGATCATCATTTCTCAAGTCTTTTACATTGTACAAGACTGAAACAGGTATATTATAATGATTCATACTAGTGACGGAGGTGTCTATCAACATGGCAGATGAAATCAAAAAGAATGTTCCGCTCCTTCCACTGCGAGGCTTGCTTGTTTATCCAACAATGGTCTTGCATTTGGACGTTGGGCGCGAAAAGTCTGTTCAAGCATTAGAACAGGCCATGATGAACGATCATATGATTTTTCTAGCAACACAGCGGGAAATTTCAATAGATGAACCAGGTGAAGAGGAAATTTTCAAAGTCGGCACCTACACAAAAATTAAACAAATGCTGAAGCTGCCAAATGGAACGATCCGTGTGCTCGTCGAAGGCTTAAATCGAGCGCAGATCGAATCCTACATGGAGCTAGAAGACTATACGTCAGTCGATATTAAAGAGTTGACAGAAGAAGAATTAAAGGACGCAGAAGCAGAAGCACTCATGCGCACTTTGTTAGATCACTTTGATCAGTACATAAAAATTTCAAAAAAAATCTCAGCTGAAACATATGCAACGGTGACGGATATTGAAGAACCTGGAAGAATGGCGGATATCGTCGCTTCCCACCTTCCTTTGAAATTAAAAGACAAGCAAGAAGTGCTGGAAACAGTCGATGTCAAAAAACGGTTGAATCGGGTCATCAGTCTCATTCACAATGAAAAAGAAGTGCTAGAGATTGAAAAGAAAATTGGCCAGCGTGTCAAACGTTCAATGGAGCGAACGCAAAAAGAATATTATTTGCGCGAACAAATGAAAGCTATTCAAAAAGAGCTTGGAGACAAAGAGGGGAAAACAGGCGAAGTCAGTACGCTTATGGCTAAAATTGAAGAGTCCGGCATGCCAGATTCCGTTCGTGAAACGGCTTTAAAAGAACTGAACCGTTATGAAAAAATCCCTTCAAGCTCTGCTGAGAGTTCTGTCATTCGCAATTATATTGATTGGCTGATCAATCTGCCGTGGGGCACTTATACAGAAGATCGTCTAGATTTAAAGCTTGCAAGCGAAATTCTAGATGACGAGCACCACGGGCTTGAAAAAGTAAAAGAGCGGGTACTCGAATATCTTGCTGTTCAGAAACTGACAAATTCATTAAAGGGACCGATTCTTTGCTTGGCAGGACCTCCTGGGGTAGGGAAGACGTCACTTGCTAAATCCATTGCCAAATCACTTGATCGAAAGTTTATCCGTATCTCTCTTGGCGGTGTACGTGATGAATCTGAGATCCGTGGTCATCGAAGAACTTATGTAGGTGCGATGCCGGGCCGTATCATTCGCGGGATGAGCAAGGCGGGCACAATGAATCCGGTCTTTCTTTTAGATGAAATTGATAAAATGTCTTCTGACTTTAGGGGAGATCCGTCTTCTGCGATGCTTGAAGTGTTAGATCCAGAGCAAAATCATAATTTTAGCGATCATTATATTGAAGAGACATTTGATTTGTCTCAAGTCTTATTTATCGCAACTGCCAACAATTTAGCAACCATTCCGGGTCCACTTCGTGATAGAATGGAGATTATCACGATTGCAGGGTATACGGAAGTTGAAAAAGCAGAAATTGTGAAAGATCACCTTCTGCCGAAGCAGCTAAAGGAGCACGGATTAAAGAAAGGGAACTTGCAGCTTCGTGAAGCAGCGATTTATGATATGATTCGCTATTACACGAGAGAAGCAGGAGTCCGCGGGTTAGAGCGTCAGCTTGCGGCGATTTGCCGAAAAGCGGCAAGAGCAATTGTGGCTGAAGACCGCAAACGTATCACAGTGACGGAAAAGAACTTATCTGAATTCCTCGGAAAAAGACTTTACCGTTATGGTCAGGCGGAAACGACCGATCAGGTCGGCGTTGTCACAGGCCTTGCATATACCACAGTTGGCGGAGACACCTTGTCCATTGAGGTCTCACTCTCGCCGGGTAAAGGCAAGCTTTTGCTAACAGGTAAGCTCGGTGATGTCATGAGAGAATCTGCGCAGGCGGCATTCAGTTATATTCGTTCAAAAGCAGATGAACTGAACATTGATCCTCAATTTAATGAAAAGCACGATATTCATATCCATGTTCCAGAGGGTGCGGTTCCAAAGGACGGGCCATCAGCTGGTATTACCATTGCGACGGCTCTTGTATCAGCACTCACAGGACGTCCTGTTTCAAAAGAGGTTGGCATGACAGGAGAAATTACGTTAAGAGGAAGAGTGCTTCCGATTGGCGGATTAAAAGAAAAAGCATTAGGCGCACATCGTGCAGGACTGAAAACGATTATTCTTCCAAAGGACAATGAGAAGGATATTGATGACATTCCTGAAAGTGTGAGAGAAGGATTAACTTTTATTCCGGTTTCACATTTAGATGAGGTGCTTGAGAAAGCGTTAGTAGGAGAGGGAAGATGAAAGTAACAAAATCAGATATCGTCATTAGTGCGGTGAAACCAGAGCAGTACCCGAGCGGGGGACTGCCTGAGATCGCACTTGCTGGACGATCAAATGTTGGAAAGTCCTCGTTCATTAACTCATTGATTAATCGGAAAAATTTAGCGCGGACGTCTTCTAAACCAGGAAAGACCCAGACGCTTAATTTTTACATTATTAATGATATGCTCCATTTTGTGGACGTCCCAGGTTATGGCTTTGCCAAAGTATCAAAAACAGAGCGCGAAGCATGGGGGAGAATGATCGAAACGTATATTACAATGCGTGAAGAGTTAAAAGCAGTCGTCCAAATTGTGGATCTGCGTCATAAGCCATCCGCAGATGATGTGAACATGTATGAATTTCTTAAATATTATGGAGTTCCTGTGATCATTATTGCAACAAAGGCCGATAAAATTCCAAAAGGCAAATGGGAAAAGCATGCGAAAGTCGTCAAACAGACACTCGACATTGACCCTTCAGATGAATTAATCCTTTTCTCTTCTGAAACAAAAAAGGGAAAAGACGAAGCCTGGAATGCGATCCTTGCGAAGATTAACAGCTAAAAAAAGGCATCTGCTATATGCAGATGCCTTTTTATTGTATAAGTTATTTCCTTTTTAAAAATAATAAGAGGAGACTGACGGCAATCAATACATATGGCCAGTACAATTCAAAACCGGAAGTAGGGATGGAAAGTGTGCTAAGTTGCTTCGTAATTTGTTGAAAGAAATAAAGGAATAGACCGAGTGCAATGAGAACAACACTTTCTATTTGATATTCCTTTTTCTGTGATGATTTCATCAAAAGTGCGAGGCCGATGATGAACACAATCATCGTAAATGTATCTGGCCAGTGTTCTAATTTCGGCTGAAGGATAAAGTGTAGCGCAAGGCCTGTCATGAGCATACCGATAAACACATGAGAGGTTTCCTGCTCCTTCTTTCCTTGATATAAGAAAGCAAGGCCAAAAAGCAGTACAAGTGTATACCATTTCTCCTGATCTTTCCAAATGTCAAATTGATCTCCTGAGAGAATGGCATATAGCGCTACAGCCAGCAAAGTGAGCGGTAGCAAAATAGATTTCTTCTTCAAAGATGTCACCTTCTTATAAGCAGATCATTTGTCCGCACGCGCCAAATCTGGTAAATTGCTTGAAGTGATGATATGGCATTCGATGTCGAACATTTTTCTACTATATCACAACATTTTTGAAATCTGTTCACAATTTTTATCCAGTTAAAAATGAATATATGTTATAATCATTATAAATAATAAATTCTATATTGTAATTATTATAAATTAGACAGGGCGTTGGGGGTGCAAGCTGAAGTTATGCATATTCTTGTTGTGGGTTTAGATTATAAAACAGCCCCTGTTGAGATACGGGAACAGCTGAGCTTTGAACCGAGCGAGCTCGGAACAGCGATGTCCAAGCTTAAAGAAGAAAAAAGCATTCTAGAGAATATCGTCATCTCAACATGTAATCGAACAGAGATCTACGCAGTTGTAGATCAGCTTCATACTGGTCGGTTTTATATAAAAAGATTTTTAGCAGATTGGTTCGGTTTAGAAAAAGAAGATGTCTCTCCATATTTGAAGTTTTATGAAAATGATGGAGCAGTTGAGCATTTATTCCGGGTTGCCTGTGGACTTGATTCTATGGTCATTGGTGAAACACAAATACTCGGTCAAGTGCGCTCAAGCTTTAAAGTCGCTCAAGAGGAGAAGACCATTGGTACCGTTTTCAATTATTTATTTAAGCAGGCGGTAACAGTTGCGAAGCGCTCTCATGCGGAAACAGATATTGCGTCTAATGCTGTATCTGTCAGCTATGCGGCAGTGGAACTTGCCAAAAAAATCTTTGGACGTCTTTCTGATAAGCATGTCCTTATTCTTGGTGCGGGTAAAATGGGCGAGCTGGCGGCTCAAAACCTTCAAGGTCAAGGGATTGGCCAGGTAACAGTCATCAATCGAACGTTTGAAAAGGCCAAAGAACTTGCCGGTCGTTTTTCAGGAGAGCCTAAGAGCTTGAATCAATTAGAAAAAACTTTATCTGAAGCGGATATTTTAATTAGCTCTACTGGGGCTAAACAATTTGTGATCACAAAGGAAATGGTCGAAAAAGCGAACAAACAGAGAAAAGGCAGACCTCTATTCATGGTGGATATTGCAGTACCACGTGATTTAGATCCAGCTATTTCTGAAGTAGAAGGTGCTTTTTTGTATGACATTGATGACCTTGAGGGCATTGTGGCAGCTAACCTGAAAGAGCGCCGTGCAGTAGCTGAAGAGGTGGAGCTTCTCATCGAAGCTGAAATTGTGGAATTTAAGCAATGGCTTAATACGCTCGGAGTGGTTCCTGTGATTTCTGCTTTAAGAGAAAAAGCACTCTCGATTCAAGCGGATACGATGCAAAGCATCGAACGAAAGCTTCCAAACCTCACAAATCGTGAAATGAAGCTGTTAAATAAACATACGAAAAGCATCATCAATCAAATGCTGAAAGATCCTATCTTAAAGGCTAAAGAAATTGCCGGGGAGCCGAATGCAGAGGAAAAACTTTTACTCTTTAAAGAAATCTTTGATTTACAGGTTGAAGATGAAGAGCAAAAGGCAGAGCCGATGCAGGTGGAGCAAGGGGCATTTCAACTGTTCAAATCAAATATGGCACAAGGCCTTGCTACAGTTGCCAGTGAGTGATTAGGCGATGATGGAATCCATTGTAGCGAGACTAGGTGAAGCGACGATCTTGATCTATGCACTCAGTGTCTTGTTCTATTTCATAGATTTTCTTCAACACAACCGGAAGGCTGGAAAAATGGCTTTCTGGTTGCTTTCTATTGTCTGGTTGCTGCAAACAGTCTACATGTTTTATATTATGATGGAAACAGACCGATTCCCTGTGTTGAATGTAGCAGAGGGGTTATATTTTTATACGTGGGTGCTTGTGACATTGTCACTTGTTTTGACAAAAGTATTACGTATTGAATTTATTGTCTTTTTTACAAATGTGATTGGTTTTTCCATGATGGCGATTCACACCTTTACACCATCCGATCTTCATTCTGCCGAACTGACGGGAAAGCTGACGAGTGAGCTGCTCGTCATTCATATTACGATGGCCATTTTATCATACGGCGCTTTTTCACTTTCATTTGCTTTTTCACTACTCTATCTATTTCAATATCGTTTGCTGAAAAAGAAAAAGTGGGGAAAATGGCTTTTGAGAATTGAAGACTTATCAAAGCTTGATCACATGGCGTATGTCTTAAATATTATTGGCGTGCCGATGCTCTTGCTTAGTTTAATTCTTGGCATTATATGGGCATATATTTCGTATGATACGTTGTACTGGACAGATGCAAAGGTGCTCGGTTCGTTTATTATGCTGTTTTTATACGGCTTTTACTTATACATTAGACTGGTGAGAAATATGCAGGGCAAAATCGTGGCGCGATGGAATGTCGCTTCATTTCTTGTGCTGATGATCAATTATTTTCTGCTTGGTAGCTTATCAACCTTTCATTGGTTTCAATAATGATGAGTCTTAAGGGCATTGTCGGGAGGAAGACGTAATGCGTACAATTAAAGTAGGTTCTAGACGAAGCAAACTTGCGATTACACAAACAAAATGGGTCATTCAAAAGTTGTCTGAACTAAACCCTTCTTATTCTTTTGAAATTAAAGAGATTGTGACAAAGGGTGATCAAATTTTAGATGTGACCTTATCAAAGGTTGGCGGAAAAGGTCTGTTTGTTAAAGAGATTGAACAGGCAATGCTGAACCATGACATTGACATGGCGGTACACAGCATGAAAGATATGCCGGCCTCTCTTCCGGAAGGTTTAGTCATCGGCTGTATTCCTGAGCGTGAAGATGTGCGGGATGCATTGATTTCAAAGGATCATCTCCGTCTTCATGAACTGCCAAAGGGAGCGGTTGTGGGAACGAGCAGCTTACGGCGCAGTGCCCAGCTTCTTCAGGAGAGACCAGATCTTGAGATTAAATGGATCCGTGGAAACATTGATACGAGACTCGAAAAACTGAAAAATGAAGAGTATGATGCGATTATTCTAGCGGCTGCCGGATTGTCTAGAATGGGCTGGAGTCAAGAAGTCGTGTCGGAATTTTTATCTCCTGATACTTGCCTTCCTGCTGTGGGGCAGGGCGCATTGTCGATAGAATGTCGGGGAGATGACGAAGAGCTCTTGCAGCTGTTAGCTCAATTCACAAATGAGTATACAAAGAAAACGGTCCTTGCTGAAAGAGCCTTCCTTAAGCAAATGGATGGAAGCTGTCAAGTGCCGATCGCTGGTTACGCAACGATGAATGAGCGTGATGAAATTGAATTGACAGGTCTTGTGGCATCTGCGGACGGCCATACGATTATTCGAGAAACCGTAACAGGTACTGACCCTGAGGCAATCGGAACAGCATGTGCGAAGCAAATGGCGGATAAGGGAGCAAAAGATTTGATCGACAAGGTGAAAAAGGATCTGTCTTCCCAATGACGATAGCCAAATCGCTTTACGGACAGACGGTGCTTGTCACTCGAAATGAACGTCAAGCGGGTGCGTTTCAGCAGAAAATTGAAGCGCTGAACGGCCATGCTGTTTTAACCTCTCTTATCAGGTTTGAACCAACGCTGACAAAAGAAAAAGCGAAGGCATTTTTAGAAGATTTAGAAGCAAGCCATTGGCTTGTGTTTACGAGTGTAAATGGTGCGTCTTTTTTTCTTAGTTATATAGAGAAGCATCAATTACATCAAAGCTTATCCCACTTGAAAGTGGCGGCCGTAGGTGAAAAAACATCTGCCTATCTGATGCAGCACGGCCTAAAAGTGGATGTGGTTCCAGAGCGATTTATAGCAGAAGAACTGGCAGATGCTTTAATTGATCATGTACACCCAGAAGAATGTGTCTTTGTAGCAAAAGGCCATCTGTCACGAGATGTGGTGAAGAATACCCTCGTTCCGCTTGGCATTGACGTAAAAGAGTGGATTATATATGAAACAGTGAAGGATGAGGACGGAATTATCGCACTCAAGTCGGCAATGATGGAGCAATCATTTGATTTTATTACATTTACAAGCTCCTCCACTGTTCATTCTTTTATGCACGCCATGGAGGCTGATATCGATAGATTAGCTGCATCAGACACATGTTTTGTGAGCATCGGTCCTCTTACACAAGAGGCACTGCTTCAATACGGGATTTCTTCTGAAACCCCAGATACTTATACGATAGACGGGATGCTTGATTTGATGTGCCGTTTATCTGAAAGGAAGTTGAACCAATGATGAAATTTAACAGACACCGCAGATTGCGTACAAGCGCAGGAATGAGAGAATTGGTGAGAGAAACATTTTTAAGACCCTCTGATTTCATTTATCCGATCTTTTTTGTAGAGGGAGAGAATGTCCGGAAAGAAGTCCCTTCAATGCCGGGTGTCTATCACATTTCAGTTGATCTTGTGAAAGAAGAAGTCCAAGAGCTTGTTGACCTTGGGATTAAATCTATCATTGTTTTTGGGGTACCAGACCATAAAGACCATGTAGGCAGTGAAGCTTATCACGATCATGGGATTGTTCAAAGAGCAGCGCTTGAAATCAAAAAGCATTTCCCTGAGCTTGTGGTCATTGCTGATACTTGCTTATGCCAATATACAGATCACGGACATTGCGGAATCGTTGAAGATGGAGAAATTTTAAATGATGAATCTCTTCAGCTCTTAGCGAAAACCGCTGTCAGTCAGGCTCGTGCAGGTGCAGATATCATTGCTCCATCAAACATGATGGATGGCTTTGTTATCGCAATTCGTGAGGCGCTTGATGAGGCCGGCTTTGTTCATGTGCCTGTCATGTCATATGCTGTGAAATATGCAAGTGCTTTTTACGGTCCGTTTCGTGATGCGGCGCATAGCACACCGCAGTTTGGAGATCGTAAAACGTATCAAATGGACCCTGCAAACCGCTTAGAAGCACTAAGAGAAGCGCAGTCTGATGTAGAAGAAGGCGCTGACTTCTTGATCGTGAAGCCGTCACTTTCATACTTAGATATCATGCGTGATGTGAAAAATGAATTTACACTTCCTGTTGTTGCGTACAATGTGAGCGGAGAGTATGCAATGGTGAAAGCAGCAGCTCAAAATGGGTGGATTTCTGAAAAAGAGCTTGTTCTTGAAATGCTGACTAGCATGAAACGTGCAGGCGCAGAATTAATCATTACGTATCATGCAAAAGATGCAGCAAAATGGCTCTCAGAATAAAGAACGGATAGACAGGAGGACGTTGAAATGGGACGTAGCTATGAAAAGTCAAAGCAAGCATTTAAAGAAGCGCAGCAGTTAATGCCGGGTGGTGTGAACAGCCCTGTGCGCGCATTTAAATCAGTCAATACAGACCCGATTTTTATGGAACGAGGAAAAGGCGCAAAAATATACGATATTGACGGAAATGAATATATTGATTACGTCTTATCATGGGGACCGCTTATTTTAGGGCATACGAATGACCGTGTGGTTGAAAGTATTCAACGAGTAGCTGAACATGGTACAAGCTTCGGTGCTTCTACTTTAGTTGAAAATGAATTAGCTAAGCTTGTATCAGAACGAGTTCCTTCTATTGAGGTCATTCGTATGGTCAGCTCTGGAACAGAGGCGACGATGAGTGCGCTTCGTCTAGCACGTGGTTTTACAGGCAGAAACAAAATTGTGAAATTTGAAGGCTGTTATCATGGCCACGGTGATTCTTTGCTTATTAAAGCTGGTTCGGGTGTGGCGACGCTTGGACTTCCGGATAGCCCTGGTGTCCCTGAAGGTACAGCAAGCAATACGATCACCGTTCCATACAATGATTTAGAAAGCATCAAAGTCGCTTTTGAAGAATTTGGAGACGACATTGCAGGTGTCATTGTAGAACCAGTTGCAGGAAATATGGGTGTTGTCCCTCCGCAGGAAGGTTTCTTGCAAGGATTGAGAGACATCACTGAGCAATATGGCTCTTTACTCATTTTTGATGAGGTCATGACAGGCTTCCGTGTGGATTATCATTGTGCACAAGGCTATTTTGGCATTACGCCTGATCTGACATGTCTTGGTAAAGTCATCGGAGGCGGTCTGCCAGTTGGTGCCTATGGCGGTAGAGCGGACATTATGAGACAAATTGCGCCAAGCGGCCCGATTTATCAAGCAGGAACGTTATCCGGTAACCCGCTTGCGATGACAGCAGGTCTTGAAACATTAAAACAGCTGACACCTGAGTCTTATGAAGAGTTTAGACGCAAAGGAGATCGTTTGGAAGAAGGCATTTCAAAAGCGGCGATAGCACATGGGATTCCATTAACATTTAACCGTGCAGGTTCCATGATTGGATTCTTCTTTACAAACGAACAAGTCGTCAATTACGATACAGCGAAAACAGCTGACCTCGCTTTATTCGCTGAATTCTACAAGGAAATGGCTGATCACGGCATCTTCCTTCCACCTTCACAATTCGAAGGGCTGTTCCTATCAACTGCTCATACGGATGAAGACATCGAGTATACGATTGAGACAGTTGAAAAGGTATTTCAAAAATTAGCTCAGTAACCAAAAGCCGATATGGAGACATATCGGCTTAGATCGTTGACAAAGGGTTAAAATGAACTTTATTTTAGCCCTTTGTCTTTTTTTCAGCGTGAAAGAAAACCTTTGCAGTCTAGGAAGGACGAGTACTGGAGCGGAGCGAATTTGACATTCGTGAGCACCAGCGCGCAGGACTGACACCGAATGCGAGGGTTTGTCTACACGCTGAGCCGATATGGAGACATATCGGCTTTTTGCTTTGCATAAAACCAATCATATTTTCACCGCCTCTTTCATACACCTGTATTGACATCTAATTTTATTTTGAAGGATTAGATGAAAGGAGGACACCGACTTGTCTCAAAACAATCGATTACAGTTTTCGGTAGAAGAGTCCATTTATTTCAAAAACGGACAGGAAGTCAGTGAGTTGCTGTCAATTTCTCTCGATCCTGACATTCTCGTTCAAGAAGTGAATGATTATGTTTCCATTAGAGGTTCACTCGAGCTAACAGGAGAATACAACATAAATCAAGAGGAGCTAATGGGTGAATCCAGTTCCTATGCATCATACAGGCAGGCTGATGAGGTGAAGGTAAGAGAGGACGGAACGGCGGAGCTGCTGCATCAATTTCCGGTGGATATCACGATCCCCAAGAACAAAATTAGTCATTTAAATGATGTATTTGTGTTTATTGATGCATTTGATTACCAGCTGACAGAAAGCCGTTTGCTCACGATTCAGGCTGATTTGGCCATTGAAGGTCTGTTAGATGAAGGAACGCCTGAATCGCTTGTAGAAGAGCCATATGAATTTGTCCATCGTGCTGAAGAGGAATATGGCGATGTCACTTATGAATATCAGGCGCAGTCTGAATATGAAGAGCAAGAAATGCTGCCACGTGAAGAGCATGAAGAAAATGCAGAACAGCAGGCCGTATTGCAACATGAAGCGCGAACTGAACAAGAAGAGGATGAAATAGACATCGAGACGGTGATGGTGGAAGAAGCAGAAGAAGAGGAGGAATATGAGGAAGAAGAAGCCGTGGCGCTTGGGTATCGTTCCTTCCCAGAAGCTCAAGTACAAGAGCCGCCATTCTTTGACCCGCCTAAACTGTTAGAAGAAGAGGAGCGGGATGATACGTTCTTTGAGGTGGAAGTGAGGAAAGACCCTGAAGCAGAGAGCAAGGAAGAAGAAGAGCCGCCAGCTTATCCAGCCTTTGAATCACCTGCTTATCAGATGGAACAGACACAGGAAGAGCGGGATGACAGCTATCAGTTCGAACGATTATATGAACGTGAAGCACCAAAGGTGTATGAATCAGCTCAAGAAGCTGAGGAGTTTGAACATGACCAGAGAGAAGCGTCTGGCAGTGAGAATTCTCTTTATTTAACGAAGCTGTTCGCTAAGCAGGAGGAGGAAGATTTTTCTCGCATGAAAATATGTATAGTTCAGCAAGAAGATACGGTCGATCGTATTTGTGAGCGATATCAGTTGAATGTGCAGCAGCTCCTTCGAACGAATTCATTGTCGGTGGATGCAGAGCTTGAAGAAGGGCAGATTCTTTATATTCCTGAATATCAAAAAAGCAATGCATAGTATGAGATGATGGACCGAGAAAATGTGGTGAGAGAACGTGGATGAAATCCAATCTGTCCTATACGAATATGGGCTTGAGGCTGAATATATCGAACCTGTCAGTCCAGCTGTCGTTAGAGTGTATACAAAGCAGGGCGTATTTGCACTAAAGCGAGTAAAACCCCATCGACACATGCAGTTTACAGAGCAAATGCTTGAACTAGAATCAAAAGGCTATCGCTCCTTTGTGCCGATTTATCGCACGAAGAGCGGTTCCTTTTTCTCTAATCATCGAGAAAGCCAGTACACGTATTATCTCATGCCATGGCTGACGAATGAAAAGAGAGAAGAGCAGGACGATAAACATGAATATTTATTTCAAGAGATTGCAAGACTTCATAAACGAACAGAAGTTATGATGGACATTACTGAGCAGGAAATAGAGGCTCACTACACTCAAATGAAAAGCAAATGGGAAACAGAGAAAGACATGTATGAACGATTTATCGAGCGGGCAGAACAAACATGGTATATGTCGCCATTTGAGCTGGCTGCTGCTATGTATTTTTCAGAAGCGATGTCTGCAAGTGAATTTGCACTTGAACGTTTAGAGGATTGGCATGAGGAAATGAAAGACCAAGAGACGACACGTATTGTGTTAAACCATGGGCAACTGTCAATCCATCACTTTTTGTACAATGATGTAGGTACAGGACATTTCACCAATTTTGAGCGGTCTAAAAAGGCTGCCCCCATTTATGACCTTTTGACCTTTTACTATCGCACATTCAAAACCTACCCTACTCCTTGTCCTGAATGCACATCTTTGTTTTATACGTATCAAAAGGGAAATAAACTTCGTGAGGAAGAGATTCATTTGTTCTTGAGCTACCTCGCTTATCCGCAGGGTTTGTTTGATACGGTGAAAGCCTATGAAGCAGGCGGACAGGATGAGATGGAAAGTTGTCAGGAGCTGTTAAGGGCGTATTGGCAAATGAAAAATTCTGAGCCGACCGTCATGAAAATACACGAAATTGAGCAGGCTAGACGCCTTGAAGAAGAACAAAATGCCTCGTCATCAGAAGAGTGACGAGGTTGTTTGCTGTTGCGCTATGAAATGTCTAACGAGGGATGACCTATACATAAGAGTGAGCCTGCAACATTCAGCTCTCTTAAAACCAATCAAGATGAAAGGCACAGGCGAGAAATATGAGAATTCCTAAGATGAGGACGTCAAATGTTGTGGGAAAAATGATCGTACGAAAGCCTTGAAATATGGCAATCGGGAGAACGACTTGGGAGGCAACTGCCCGAATTTGTCTAAGCCATGGGGGGAGTGTGTAAGGATTGATCTTTTTCAAAATAAAACGCCCTCCTTCTTTATTTTGTTATTATCATATGGGCAAAGAGGCAAAGGGTGCCTGCCCAATTTGTATAAAGAAGAAGAAAAGCGGAAAAGATGATTGACGAAAACAAAAGGCATTTAGTAATATTAATAAAAGATGAGTATAAGCTGATGAACGTGATATATCGTAAGCGTGGATCAGGAAGAGTACGAGCAAGACCCTAAAGAGAGGGAAACCAATAGCTGAAAGGTTTTCTAGGATGCACTTGTTTGGAAGGTCGCCTGTGAGCTTAATTTCTTGAAACATGTAGTAGAGAAATTCGGGAGATCCCCGTTATCCTTTAGAGAGTACGGGACACGTCTAAGTGTTTCGTGAAAAAAGGTGGTACCGCGAAAAAGCTTTTTCGTCCTTTTATAAGGATGAGAAGGCTTTTTTTATGTTTCATCAGCCGAAAAAATGTGGAGGTAACACAAATGGAAACAAATAATCAAGAAATGCCAACAAAGTACGATCCAAATGCGATTGAAAAAGACCGCTATACGTACTGGCTTGAAGGGAAATTCTTCGAAGCACAAAATGACAAAACGAAAGATCCATATACAGTCGTCATTCCTCCACCAAACGTGACAGGAAAATTACACTTAGGGCATGCTTGGGATTCAACCCTTCAAGACATCGTGACTCGTATGAAACGGATGCAGGGCTATGATGTTTTATGGCTGCCAGGAATGGACCATGCGGGTATTGCAACACAAGCCAAGGTAGAGGCGAAGCTTCGCGAAGAAGGTGTGAGCCGCTATGATCTCGGACGTGAAAAATTTGTAGAAGAAACGTGGAAATGGAAAGAAGAGTATGCCGATTTTATTCGCAGCCAGTGGGCGAAAATGGGTCTAGGTCTAGACTATTCGCGTGAGCGTTTCACATTAGATGAAGGCTTGAATAAAGCGGTCCGCCAAGTGTTTGTTCAATTGTATGAAAAAGGATTGATCTATCGCGGAGAATACATCATTAACTGGGACCCAGCAACAAAAACGGCCCTTTCTGATATTGAAGTCATCTACAAGGATGTACAAGGTGCGTTTTATCACTTGAGATATCCGCTTGCAGATGGATCAGGTTCGATTGAAATTGCGACAACAAGACCTGAAACGATGCTGGGAGATACGGCAGTCGCTGTACATCCTGAAGATGAACGCTATCAGCATTTGATTGGGAAAACAGTTGTTTTACCAATTACAGGCCGAGAGATTTCAATCGTCGGGGATGACTATGTCGATATGGAATTTGGATCAGGAGCTGTAAAAATTACGCCGGCTCATGACCCGAATGACTTCGAGCTTGGAAACCGTCATAACCTAGAGCGCATTCTTGTGATGAATGAAGATGGCACAATGAATGGAAACGCACTTCAATACAAAGGAATGGACCGCTTCGAATGTCGTAAACAGCTTGTGAAAGATCTTCAAGAAGAAGGCATTTTGTTCAAAATTGAGGACCACATGCATTCAGTTGGTCACAGTGAGCGCAGTGGCGCTGTAGTGGAGCCATATTTATCAACACAATGGTTTGTGAAAATGCAGCCGCTCGCAGATGAAGCCATCAATCTGCAAAAAGGTGATGAGCAAGTTCAATTTGTTCCAGACCGATTTGAAAAGACGTATTTACACTGGATGGAAAATATCCGTGACTGGTGTATTTCTCGTCAGCTATGGTGGGGCCACCGCATCCCGGCTTGGTATCATAAAGAAACGAAGGAAGTATACGTGGGACTTGATGCTCCAGAAGATATTGAAAACTGGGAGCAAGATAACGATGTACTTGATACATGGTTTAGTTCAGCGCTTTGGCCTTTCTCTACAATGGGCTGGCCGGATGCAGACAGTGAAGACTTCAAGCGCTACTATCCAACAAACCTGCTTGTAACAGGCTATGACATCATCTTCTTCTGGGTATCTCGTATGATATTCCAAGGTCTTGAATTCACAGGAGAAAAACCATTTAAAGACGTCCTCATTCATGGTCTTATTCGCGATGAACAAGGGCGTAAAATGAGTAAGTCACTTGGCAACGGAATTGATCCAATGGAGGTCATCGACAAGTACGGAGCGGATTCATTGAGATATTTCTTAGCGACTGGAAGCTCTCCAGGTCAAGATTTACGTTTTAGCTTTGAAAAGGTTGAATCCACTTGGAACTTTGCGAACAAAATTTGGAACGCATCCCGTTTTGCTCTCATGAATATGGATGGTTTAACGTACGATGAGCTTGATTTGACAGGAGAAAAATCAGTTGCTGATCAATGGATTTTAACACGCTTAAATGAAACGATTGAAAGTGTCACACAGCTTGCTGACAAGTATGAATTCGGTGAAGTGGGCAGACATTTATACAACTTCATTTGGGATGATTTCTGTGATTGGTACATTGAAATGGCGAAACTTCCGCTTTATGGAGAAGATGAAGCAGCGAAGAAAACGACTCGTTCGATCCTTGCGTATGTATTAGATCAAACGATGAGACTTCTTCATCCGTTTATGCCGTTCTTAACAGAAGAAATCTGGCAGCATCTACCTCATGAAGGTGAGTCCATTACTGTAGCGGCATGGCCTGAAGTGAAGCCGGAGCTTTCCAACGAACAAGCTTCTGCTGATATGAAACTGCTTGTTGAACTGATTCGCTCTGTTCGTAACATTCGCAGTGAAGTCAACACACCAATGAGCAAACAAGTCGAGCTATATATCAAAGCATCCACATCTGATGTACAGGAACGTTTAGAGAAGAACCGTTCATATATTGAACGCTTTACGAATCCAAGTGTGCTTGAAATTGGCACGGATGTTCCTGCTAGTGATAAAGCGATGACGGCTGTTATTTCTGGAGCAGAACTCATTCTACCGCTTGAAGGCTTAATCAACTTAGATGAAGAAATTGCTCGTCTGCAAAAAGAGCTTGATAAACTGACAAAAGAAGTGGAACGAGTTCAGAAAAAGCTTGGCAATGAAGGCTTTATGAAAAAAGCGCCTGAAAGTGTCGTAGAAGAAGAGCGTGCGAAAGAACGTGATTATGTCGCAAAACGCGAAGCTGTTCAAAAGCGTATTGAAGAGCTGAAAGCATAATGTTTAAAAGACGGCTCCTAACGGAATGGAGTCGTCTTTTTTGAAAATTTCGTATGAAATGAGAGATGACATTGTTTATAACCTATCATGAAGCCATTGAATGGATTCATAGCAGACTCGCTTTCGGTGTCAAACCGGGACTTGAACGAATGAAATGGCTGATGGACAGACTAGACCATCCTGAACAAAAAATAAGAGCGGTGCATGTAGCTGGAACAAATGGAAAAGGATCAACGATTGCATTTACGCGATCCATTTTACAGTCAGCGGGCTATTCAGTTGGAACCTTCACCTCACCATTTATTTTAACGTTCAATGAACGAATTAGTGTTAATGGGGAGCCGATTTTGGACGAAGAGTGGCTGAGTTTGGTGAACGACATCAAGCCTTTAGTTGATGAATTAGATGATACAGAGCTTGGTGCAGCAACAGAGTTTGAGATCATTACAGCATGTGCGTTTGCTTATTTTGCCCATGTGCACCAAGTAGACTTTGTCCTCTTGGAAACAGGACTTGGCGGAAGACTTGATTCTACAAATGTGGCAGCTCCCATCTTAACAGCAATTACGTCGATTGGTCACGATCATATGGCCATTTTAGGCGACACACTTGATCAGATTGCCGCAGAAAAAGCTGGCATTATTAAAACTGGGATTCCGATGATCACGGCCGTTCATCAAGCGGAAGCTCTTACTGTGATTCAACACAAAGCCAAAGAAAAGAATGCGCCGTTTATCTCGTTATATGATACTTGTACCTTTAAGGACCAGCAGCCGACGGAAACAGGTGAACGCTTCACATTCACTACCCCAAAAAGGGAGTACTCGCAGCTAGAGACAGGGTTGATCGGAACGCATCAAATGCAGAACGCCTCCCTTGCCGTTCTAATGATCGAATGGCTGGAGCAAGAAGGATATATCCATGTGCTAGATGAGCAAGTGTATGAAGGAATTCGGCAAGCGGTGTGGGCTGGAAGATTTGAAAAGATCCAAGATGAGCCTCTTGTTTATTTAGATGGTGCTCATAACGAAGAAGGAATGGACCGTTTAATCGAAACTGTACAAGCTCATTTTTCTAGTAAACAGGTTCATGTATGTTTTAGTGCGTTAAAAGATAAACCTTACAAACAAATGATCGAAAAGCTTGAAAGGATTAGTTCATCGATTCATTTTGTTTCCTTTGACTTTCCAAGAGCTGAATCAGCGGAAAAGCTTTATGCTTGCAGCCATTTAAAAGCAAAATCGTTTGATGAAGACCCTCGTACAGTGCTTGACTTTATTCAGAAAAAAAGCGCTGACCCTGCAGCAATGATTCTGGTGACAGGTTCGCTTTATTTTATCTCAGATGTACGAAGTCGTATTTTACAGTAAGGAAAAGACGCAAATTGCTTCTATGCAGTGTGCGTCTTTTTTCTTTTGATATGTAGGAGAGGGGGAAATTCACTTTTTCGCAAGGTGATCAAAGGTGAATCGCTATGGTACAATCCGGTCTATTCTATTTCCGGAAGGAGTTACCTAATTTGATTGATTTTTTTATGTTTTTCACAGGCATGGTTATGGGGTCATTTTTTCATCTAGTTGGTGAGAGGCTTCCGATGAAGCGGTCCATTCTTTTTCCTCGTTCACACTGCGGAGCTTGTAAAGAGCCGCTTTCTTTTCACGACATGCTCCCGCTTGTTTCTTATATTGTATTGAAAGGGTCATGTAAGCATTGTGGAACCCGGCTCTCTTTGCTTTATCCACTGGTTGAGCTGTTGACAGGCGTCCTTTTTTTACTCGTTTATAGACATGCTGGTTTCTCTTATGAGGGCCTTTTTCTTGTGAGTCTATGTAGTTTATTCGTGATTGCTGTCGTGAGCGATCTTTTTTATATGAGAGTACCCAACGAGCTCTTTCTCTTCTTTTTTCCTCTTTTCGTCATATACCGCATGCTAGAACCACTTTTTATTTGGTGGGAAGGAGCGGCATCCCTTCTTATTTGTCTTCTTTTGTTTTATAGTTTAGAACATTTTAAGCCAAATAGTATGGGGGGAGCGGATGTCAAACTATTTGGTGTGCTTGCATTTTGCTTCGGATTTAAACCGTTTCTGATCATTCTTTTTCTTTCGTCTGTCACGGGAATGGTTTACGCAAAGGTGTTTTCTTACAAGGCAAATGAACCCTTTCCTTTTGTTCCTGCCATCGCTTGTTCTTTCTGGTTTTATCTTTTTTGTGGTGATCTGTTAAACCCAATTCGCGATTTTTTCGGATGAGAAAATTGGCGAACACTTTTTGAACCTGCCGACAAAAGTCTTGTTCTTTTTTTTATTGGCTATGTTAAAGTGTGAAACAGAAAGAAGGACGGGTTACATTCGCGCTATTTCATTGGACAGAAAGGTCTTTCTTACAAACAATGTCAGAAAGCGGGGAATGACAGTGAAAAAAAGGCAGGCAAAAAAACAAGGGTTAAAGGTCAATATTAATGGCAAGGAAGAAATGCTGCATGGAGAAGAGCATCAACCTCAAAAACAGCAAGAGGATCAAGTGACGTTTTCGAACTGGGAGGAAAAGAGGCAGTCGGAACAGGAGACAGCTGCTTCCGGGGAAGAACCGTCTAAACCGAAAGAAGAAGATTTTCAATGGGACGATGCGGCTGATCACATTTATCATTCGGATCCAAAGGTCGTCACACCTTATCAAAAGAAAAAAGGTTCTTTTGACCAGAAGTTCAGTAAAAACCGCGGTCCCTTCAAACGAGTGATGACAACGATTGTGTTTGCAGTCGTTCTAGGGACAGGCCTCGGTGTATTTGCATTAAGTTTAAGTAAAGATGGGTCTGCCAATCCATCAGGAGGCGATCATATCAGCGTCTCAGCATCTGGAAGCGGACCTTCGGCGAAAGCTGGGGGAGATGCGCCACCGGCTGATCTTGCAGATACGTCAAAGGACAATGAAGGTGAAAAAAGTGCATCAGGTCATTTTTCAACCTTTGTGGTGCAGGCTGGGAAGTTTTCTTCTGAAAAAGGAGCAGATGACTTAGTGGACAGTTTAAAAGAGGCAGGATATGCAGGTAAAAAGGTATCAATGGATGATGGATATTATGTGATTGCCGGGCTTGCCTCAGAACAAGGGATGACAAGTGCCGTTGGGAAAAAATTGATCGATCAGCACTTTGAAGCATGGGGAGGAAAAGAGCTCTCATTTCAAGTGCCGGATGAGCTGACAGGTTTAATAGAGAAGGCATCTGTCTTATCCTCTAAGGTGATTGCAGGAGAAGATGTGGATCAAAAAGAAGTCACTCAGCTGATTTCTGAACTTGAAAATGCCAAAACAACTGACGCACCAGCTAAAAGCAGTTTGCTGAAAGCTGTACAGCTTTTAAATGACCCATCTGCTGAAAATGGCTGGAAATCTCAGCAAGCGCTATTGGATCAACTAAATACGTAAAATCATGTTTTTAACAGCCAAACTAGTCAAAAAATGACTAGTTTTTTTCTTTTGCTTCCAACATAATGATGTAGGAACATGAAAATGGCATTTTCGTTAATTGTCGGTAAGATGTTCATTTGATAGGATGAATGGGTATCTTACTTCTTAGGCTAAACCCTGAAAGGATGAACAAACATGAACCAGTTAATACTCGCATCTCAATCACCTAGAAGAAAAGAATTGCTTGATTTAGCAGGGTTTTCTTATGACATTCAAGCAAGTGATTTAAAAGAAGAAATAAATCGAAACCTTTCTCCTGCTGAGAACGTCCAATGGTTGGCAGAACAAAAAGCAAATGATATTCAAAAAATACATCCCAAAGCTGTGATCATTGGTGCAGATACAATTGTTGCAATTGATGGCAAATGTCTTGGAAAGCCAAAAGACAAGGAAGATGCAGTCTCAATGCTTCAATTATTGTCAGGTAAGACACATCAAGTCTTGACTGGTGTCACGATTCAATCAGAGAATAGAAAAGAAACATTTTATGAACAGACAGACGTGACATTTTGGCCGCTTACACAAGATGAAATAGACCGCTATATTGAAACCGGTGAGCCTCTTGATAAAGCTGGAAGTTACGGCATTCAAGGAAAAGGTGCCCTATTTGTACAAAAAATAGACGGTGATTATTTTTCCGTTGTAGGACTCCCTATTGCTAAAACAGTCAGAGTGCTTGAAACATTTGGTATCACCCCTTTTTGATGACGGGAAGGAATCAAAAAAGGAGTGTAGATCTTGAATCATTTCCCTATGCTGCTAAAGCATTTTCCTCATGATGAAAAGCCGCGCGAACGATTTGTCAAATATGGTCCAAGCAGCTTATCAAACCATGAACTTGTCGCGATTCTTTTGAGAACAGGCACAAAAAAGGAATCAGTTCTTCAAGTGTCCGCAAGACTTTTACAAACATTTGGTGGTCTTCGTTCTGTGAAGGAAGCTTCGATTGAAGAATTGTCAAAGATTCGAGGAGTTGGAAAAGCGAAGGCGATCTCTCTTTTAGCTGCTTTAGAACTCGGCACTAGATTACACCATCAAACGACGGACAATCGTTATGTGATCCGCACGCCGGAAGATGGTGCGAATTTTGTGATGGAAGATATGAGATTTTTGACGCAGGAGAATTTCGTTTGTCTTTATCTCAATACCAAAAATCAAGTTCTTCATAAACATACTGTGTTTATCGGAAGTCTAAATTCGTCGATTGTTCACCCGCGCGAAATTTTTAAAGAGGCCTTTAAACGTTCGGCCGCTTCATTTATATGTGTGCACAACCATCCATCTGGAGATCCGACGCCCAGCAGGGAAGATATTGAAGTCACACAGCGACTTTTTGAATGTGGGAAGCTGATTGGAATACAGCTGCTTGATCATCTAGTGATCGGTGATCAAAAATTTGTGAGTTTGAAGGAAAAAGGGTATTTGTAACACTTTTTTTTTCAATGTTTTACGATATAATAGAGTTTATGAGTTTTTCCCTAAAGGGAATTTTGGTTTAAGAAAGGAAGATACATACATATGTTTGGAATTGGTACAAAAGACCTTGGAATAGATCTTGGAACAGCGAATACGCTTGTTTTTATTAAAGGAAAAGGCATTGTTGTGAGAGAACCTTCGGTCGTAGCTTTGGAAACTGATACGAAGTCTATAGTGGCGGTTGGAAATGACGCTAGAAACATGATCGGTCGTACACCTGGTAATGTTGTGGCACTGCGCCCAATGAAAGACGGAGTCATTGCAGACTACGAGACGACAGCAACAATGATGAAATATTACATTAATCAAGCATTAAAAGGTAAAGGTCTTTTTGCTCGTAAACCTTACGTGATGGTGTGTGTACCATCTGGTATTACAGCAGTAGAAGAGCGTGCAGTCATTGATGCAACAAGACAAGCTGGTGCTCGTGACGCATACCCTATTGAAGAGCCATTTGCTGCGGCAATCGGTGCTAACCTTCCTGTATGGGAGCCAACTGGAAGCATGGTTGTAGATATTGGCGGCGGTACAACAGAAGTAGCCATTATTTCACTTGGCGGTATTGTGACATCTCAATCGATCCGTGTTGCAGGAGACGAAATGGATGATGCGATCAGCAGCTACATTCGTAAAACGTATAATCTTATGATTGGTGATCGCACGTCAGAAGCGATTAAAATGGAAATCGGTTCTGCGCAGCCTGACGTACATGATGAGATGGACATTCGCGGCCGTGACCTTTTAACAGGCCTGCCAAAAACGATCTCTATTACGGCAGAAGAAATTGCAAAAGCGCTTCGCGATACGGTGGAAACAATTGTCGATGCGGTCAAAATGACACTTGAAAAAACGCCACCTGAGCTAGCAGCAGATATTATGGACCGTGGAATTGTGTTAACAGGCGGCGGTGCATTGCTACGTAATCTTGACAAAGTCATTAGTGATGAAACAAAAATGCCGGTCATTATTGCTGAAGATCCGCTTGACTGTGTGGCGATCGGAACAGGGAAAGCACTAGAACATATTCACTTGTTCAAAGGAAAATCTAAAGATAATCGATAATTGGGCGTAAATAAAGAGGTGTAAGACATGCCGCAGTTTTTTATGAATAAAAGATTAATGTTGCTCCTTGTCTGTGTCATCGTACTGGTGGCCATGATTGGTTTTTCAGTGAAAAGCGGCAGAGGTGCTTCATGGCCGGAAAAATTAGTGGGGGATACGACAGGCTTTTTTCAAGGTGTCTTTCATAAACCATCACAATTTATTGCCGGTATTTATGGGAACGTACAAGATTTAAAGAACACATATGATGAAAACGAGCGACTTCGAAAAAAACTTGATGGACAAACCCAATATGAGGCGAAACTTCAAGAACTAGAAGATGAGAACAAAAAGCTTCGCAAGCAGCTCGGGTATGTGAACTCTATTCGTGACTACACGCCCATTCTTTCAACAGTCATTGCGAGAAACCCGTCCCTTTGGGATAGTTTTGTCATGATTGATAAAGGGAAAAAACAAGGCGTTGAAAAAGATATGGCGGTCACCAATGAGAGTGGTGCGTTAATTGGGAAAATTGAAAGTGATAAGCTCAACAATTTTACGTCGACTGTAAGGTTGCTAAGCTCTACAGATCAAAATAATAGAATTTCAACGAAAATTTTTGCGAAAAAGGGCAAAGAAGAACTCAATGGAATTATTAACGGTTATGACAGCAAGAAAAAAATGCTGACAATGAACATTTTAAAATCCGATGCTGATGGGGATGTCAAAAAAGGAGATCTTGTTGAAACATCTGGAGCAGGGGGCGTATTCCCGCAGGGCTTGACGATTGGAAAGGTAAGCGAAATTGAGCCTGACCATTACGGACTGACAAAAATTATTTATGTAGAACCAGCTGCTGAACTCAATAATTTAGACCGCGTGATTGTTGTGAATCGCAGCACAAGTACGGCAGATGCATCTCAATTAACGAAGGAGGAAGGCTCGTGAAACGTGTCCTTCTTGCTTTCGTCATGTTGTTTATTTTCGTATTTGACAGTATTTTTGTCGATTTAGTGAAGCTCCCATTTGTTTCAGATAATCAAATTTTAGCACCTCATTTCATCTTACTCGCACTTGTATTTATGACAGCTTTTGTGAATCAAAAATATGGTGTGATTTATGGATTTGTCTTTGGACTTTTATATGATATTTCGTATACAGGTATTCTTGGTGTTCATATGTTTGGCTTTGGTGCGCTCTGCTATTTGTTAGCAAAAGCCTTCAAAGTCCTCCAAACGAATATGTTAGTCGTTGTCTTTCTGTCGGTGATTGCTGTTGCAGTGATGGAGTTTTATGTGTACGGTGTTCAAGCGACGATTCAACCAAATATTATGCCTTTTAATACGTATGTCATCGAACGCTTTATTCCAACGATTCTTTTAAATACTGCTGCGTCTCTCATACTTGTTGTGCCGCTTAGGCTCTTTTTCATCAATGTGAAACAAGGACTGATCGACGAATAAAAGCAGGAGTTTGTCCAATTACGGCGAAATGAGTATGTTGTTGAGGTGAGCATCTTGAAAACTCAAAAACAGCAGTATGTGACAATAAAAGGTACAAAAAACGGATTAACATTACAGTTAAATGATGACTGTTCGTTTGAAGACCTTCTTTCTGGCTTGCGAGAGGTTCTTTTACTTGAGCAATATACAGATGGAAGAGAAGGACATAAAGTCAATGTGCATATTAAACTTGGTTTTCGATATTTAACAGAGAATCAGGAGAAGCGTTTGACTGAAGCGGTGTCTGAAAATGAACATCTTGTCATTCACTCTATTGAAAGTGACGTCATGTCAACTGAAGAGGCGAGACGTTTAAAAGCAGAGGCTGAGATTACTTCTGTAGCAAAAATTGTACGCTCTGGACAGGTGCTTTATGTCGAAGGGGATCTTTTATTAATAGGAGATGTCAACCCTGGTGGAACCATTCGTGCTGGGGGGAATATTTTTGTGCTCGGTGCATTAAAAGGTGTAGCGCATGCTGGATGTAATGGAAACAAACAAGCTGTGATTGCGGCATCTCATATGATTCCAACCCAGCTTCGCATCGCACAAGTGTTTAACCGTGCACCGGATCAAAAAGAAGATGGAAATGAAATGGAATGTGCTTATTTAGATATAGATGGCAATATGATCATTGAACGCCTGCAGCAATTGGCTCATATAAGACCTAATCTGACAAGGCTTGAGGGAGGAATGTGAAATTGGGCGAGGCTATTGTGATTACCTCAGGAAAAGGCGGCGTTGGCAAAACAACAACATCTGCAAACTTAGGCACAGCACTAGCAATTCAAGGGAAAAAAGTGTGTCTAGTTGATACCGACATCGGCCTTCGGAATTTAGATGTCGTGATGGGGCTTGAAAACCGCATTATTTATGATCTAGTCGATGTAGTAGAAGGAAGATGCAAGATTCACCAAGCGCTTGTGAAGGATAAGCGGTTCGAGGATCTTTTGTATCTTTTACCTGCTGCTCAAACAAGCGATAAAACGGCGGTAGAGCCGGAGCAGATCAAAGAATTAATTCAATCATTGAAACAAGACTTTGATTATGTTGTCATTGATTGCCCTGCTGGAATTGAGCAAGGCTTTAAAAATGCTGTATCAGGTGCTGACAAAGCGATTGTGGTCACGACACCTGAAATCTCAGCTGTGAGAGATGCAGACCGAATTATCGGCTTGCTGGAACAAGAGGATATTGAACCGCCTCGTTTGATTGTGAACCGCATTCGTACACACATGGCGAAAAATGGCGATTCGATGGATGTGGATGAAGTTGTTCATCATTTATCAATTGATCTTCTCGGCATTGTAGCCGATGATGATGATGTTATTAAGGCTTCAAACAATGGTGAACCGATTGTCATGGATGCTAAAAATAAAGTTTCCATTGCGTATCGCAATATTGCTCGCCGCGTACTAGGTGAATCTGTTCCTCTTCAATCCTTTGAAGAAGAAAACAAAGGGATGTTTGCAAAGCTGAAAGCATTTTTCGGTGTAAGAGCATAATGATTCACGTGAGATGAGACCGATTCGATGAGAATCGGTCTTTTTGTTGCATATCATATGAGGTCGCCACATAAAATGTACAAACTGTTTGTATGTAAAGGGTGATCTTATGAAAAGAGTGGACGAGTATCGAAAGAAAATAGCGCAGCGCCGCAAAATGAAGCAGCCAGCTGCTGCCCCTAAGAAGGCAGCTTTCAAGAAGAAAGATGATATTCCGCCATGGGTCATGTTAACAGAAGAAGAAAAGCATTCTGGCTCGGCTTCCTACGAGTCAACGTCTCACCAAACGAAAAAATTTCGCCATCCGTTATTTCATTCAAATACGTTTGTGCTTAAATGTTTACTTTCTGCCTCTCTAGTACTGATTGCCGCTATTTCATTTAAAGGACAGGCGGGGCCTTTTCAGCAGCTGAAGCCGATGATCAGTCAAACCTTTGAACAAGATTTTCAATTTGCCGCCGCCAACCGGTGGTTTGAGAAAACTGTCGGAAACCCACTTGCCTTTTTGACCGATAAAAAAGAAGGACAAAAGGACGTACAAGCCAATCAAGAGCTGGCTGTCCCTGCCTCTGGCAAAGTGCAGGAATCCTTTACGCAAAATGGTGCCGGAGTGAAAGTTGAAACATCTGCTGAAGCCATCGATAGTATGAAAGAAGGCTATGTCGTAGAAGTGAAAAAGAAAAGTGATACGGGGCTCACAGTCGTGGTGCAGCATGCAGATAACAGCTACAGCTGGTACGGCCAACTAAAAGAAGCTGATGTGGCTTTATACGATTTTGTCGATAAAGGGGAAAAAATTGGTCAAATTGCGCTCGATGAACAAGGCAAGGGGACATATTACTTTGCGATTAAGCAAAATGAACAGTTTATTGATCCCATTCAGGTGATGACCTTTGAATAGATGGCTGCTCATGCTGACAAAGGTCCATGTTCACCCGCTCCTTTGGATAGTCATGGCATTTGCCATGCTATCAGGTCAAATTAAGCCGCTGCTTTGTCTGCTCATTATCGTCTGTGTCCATGAGCTTGGACATGCAGCGGCTGCTTGTTATTATCACTGGCGGATTCGGCGGATTTTTTTACTGCCATTTGGCGGGGCGGTAGAAGTAGAAGAGCACGGGAACCGTCCGCTAAAAGAAGAGCTGGCGGTCATTTTATGCGGACCTCTTCAGCATGTCCCGCTCCAGCTCGTCGCCTGGCTTCTCATGGAAGCCTCACTTATTTCATATGACGTCTTTACGATGTTTACTTTTTATAATGTAGCGATTTTTCTAGTGAACCTTTTGCCCATTTGGCCACTTGATGGCGGAAAATTATTCTTTTTGCTCTTATCTGTTTTTTACCCTTTTCAACAGGCACATGCCCTTGCAATAAAAGGCTCTCTCATTTTTTTTGGTCTTTTAACAGCAGGGTTGCTCTGTTTTGCTCCGCTGCAATTCAACGGCTGGATCCTGCTCACTTTTTTAGCCTACTCGCTTGTGATGGAGCACCGGCAGCGGCATTATATCAGGGTACGTTTTTTACTAGAACGTTATTACGGTAAAAAAGAGCAAAAGGTAGAGAAACTCATTCCGCTGAGAGCGGGTGCTGAGGAGAAAATATATGAAGTGATGGCGCGATTCCAAAGGGGCTGTAAGCATCCCATTATTATCGAACGGAATGGTGTGAAAATGAGCCAGCTTGATGAAAATGAATTGCTCCATGCTTATTTTTCAGATCGAAGAACCACCTCTTCCATGGAAGATCTTCTTTTACCGTACTAATGGTGAAAATACATTGACATTCAGCGTCTAATTTGATATATTTTTTAATGTTATGGATATGTAGCACCCGTGCTACAACCGCGCGGAGCAGGTGTAAAGTGCCTATTGGCCCCCTGTATTCGGCGAGTCTGAGTTTATTAGGAGGTGCAGAGATGTACGCAATTATCGAAACTGGTGGTAAACAAGTAAAAGTTGAAGAAGGTCAAACTGTTTATGTTGAAAAACTAGCTGCTGAAGCAGGTGAAACAGTTACTTTCGAAAACGTATTGTTTGTCGGCGGAGACACTGTCAAAGTGGGTAACCCTTCAGTTGCTGGAGCAACAGTAACGGCTAAAGTTGAAAAACAAGGTCGCGGTAAGAAAATTACTGTGTTCAAGTACAAACCGAAGAAAAACAACCACAAGAAACAAGGTCATCGTCAACCTTACACTAAAGTTGTTATCGAAAAAATCAACGCTTAAGGCGTGTGAGTGATATGATCAAAGCAACCATTACTCGGTCGCCAGCAGATGAAAGCATTACGTCTTTTCAGATGACTGGACATGCCGAGTTTGCTGAAAAAGGTCAGGATCTCGTTTGTGCAGGTGTATCTGCTGTTGTTTTCGGGTCAGTCAATTCAATTATTGCACTGACAGGAATGGATCCACTGCTTGATATTGGAGATGAAGGCGGGTATTTCTCTTTTGAACTGCCAGCTGATACAGATCCAGTCACCTTTGAAAAAGCCCAGTTGCTTTTAGAAGGCATGGTCGTTTCCTTAGAAACAATTGAACGAGATTATCACGATTATGTGAGAATATCTACAAAAAAATAGGAGGTGAACTTCATGCTTAGATTAGATCTTCAATTTTTCGCATCTAAAAAAGGGGTAGGTTCTACAAAGAACGGACGTGACTCTGAGTCTAAACGTTTAGGCGCTAAACGTGCTGATGGTCAATTCGTAACTGGTGGTTCTATCCTTTATCGTCAACGTGGAACGAAAATCTATCCAGGTGAAAACGTTGGACGCGGAGGCGACGACACTCTTTTCGCTAAAATCGACGGAACAGTTAAATTCGAACGTTTCGGTCGTGACCGTAAAAAAGTGAGCGTATATCCTGCGGCACAATAATTGCTAAAAACTCCGGTCATTGACTGGAGTTTTTTTCACTATTCAGGGAGCTTTTGCGCTTTTTACAAGTAGTACCGAAGATGATAAAAGAAGATGCACTCCATAAATATCAAAGAATGTTTGCTGACTTTGCCTCATTTTCTCCTATACGATCAGAAAAAACAACCTTTCCTCACATAACTAGTGTTTTTCTAAGCTGTCTTCTCTGTTATAATTCAGGGAGACATATTGATGATAAGACTCCTAAAAGAGAGACCAAACGATTGGGAGTGCGATAATGGAAGAGATACCAAGTAAACAAAACGAAAAATTAACTCACGTTGCATTAACGAATGAATTGATCCATCTGCTTAGTCGTTCAAGACACGACTGGATGAATAAATTGCAGTTAATCAAAGGCAACTTGACATTAGAAAAATATGACCGAGTGTTCGAAATAATAGAAGAAATGGTCATTGAAGCACAGCATGAATCCAAACTCTCAAATTTAAAAATTCCCCAATTGGCCTATTACTTTCTAACCTTTAATTGGGAGTCGCATTTTATCACCCTAGAATATGAAGTGCTTGGTGAAACCCGAGACTTATCAGCATATGAATCGCAGCTGCTAACGGTATCACGGGAGTTGTTTTCGATATTCGATCAATCAGTTTGCCAAAAAACTGAAAATCATTTAACGGTCACTTTCCAAACGGATCATGAAGAGAATGATGTGATCTTATATTTTGATTTCAAAGGAAAATTAACAAGTTTGGATGCGTTAAATGCGTTTCATGACGCAAACTATCCATGTATGAGTATAACGCAATTTCATGTGACGAATCACGAGTCCATGATTGAGCTTTGTTTGAGGCAAGAACGAGATATGTGATGCAGAGAAACGGAGGAAGTTATGTTTGTAGATCAGGTTAAAGTGTATGTTAAAGGCGGTGACGGCGGAAACGGTATGGTGGCGTTCCGTCGTGAAAAATATGTGCCAAAAGGCGGGCCAGCTGGCGGCGACGGCGGAAATGGTGCAGATGTAGTTTTTGAAGTAGACGAAGGACTCAGAACGTTAATGGACTTTCGTTATAAGCGTCATTTCAAGGCGGACCGCGGTGAGCATGGAATGAGTAAAAACCAGCATGGCCGAAATGCGGAAGAAATGATTGTTAAAGTTCCGCCGGGTACAGTTGTGACAGATGCTGAGACGGAACAAGTACTAGCTGACTTGACAGAGCATGGACAGCGGGCTGTGATTGCCAAAGGTGGACGTGGCGGACGTGGAAATTCACGCTTCGCAACACCAGCAAACCCTGCACCACAGCTGTCTGAAAACGGTGAGCCAGGTAAAGAACGTGACGTCATCTTAGAATTAAAAGTACTTGCAGATGTTGGACTTGTTGGTTTCCCAAGTGTCGGGAAGTCAACGCTGCTTTCGATTGTCTCTTCTGCGAAACCAAAAATTGCGGATTATCATTTTACAACGCTTGTGCCAAACCTCGGAGTTGTTGAAACAGACGATAACCGAAGCTTTGTCATGGCGGATCTGCCAGGACTGATCGAAGGAGCGCACGAGGGTGTTGGCTTAGGTCATCAATTTTTACGCCACATTGAACGTACACGTGTCATTGTCCATGTCATTGATATGTCTGGACTTGAAGGGCGTGACCCATACGAAGATTACGTGACGATTAACGAGGAGCTTGAGCAATACAATATGAGATTGACAGAGCGTCCGCAAATCATTGTAGCGAACAAAATGGACATGCCGGATGCAGCTGACAATCTAGCGGCATTTAAAGAAAAATTAACAGATGACTATAAAGTGTTCCCAATTAGTGCGATCACAAGAGAAGGGCTTCGTGAGCTCTTATTTGAAATCGCCAATCAGCTTGAAACAACACCGGAATTCCCGCTCTACAATGAAGAAGAGCTCTCTGATAACCGTGTGATGTACAAGTTTGATGAAGGAGAAGCAGCATTTGAGATCTCAAGAGATCCTGATGGTACGTTTGTCTTAACTGGTAAAGCACTTGAGCGACTGTTTAAGATGACAGATTTCTCAAGAGACGAGTCAGTGAAACGATTCTCTAGACAGCTGCGCGGAATGGGCGTTGATGATGCCCTGCGTGAACGTGGTGCAAAAGATGGAGACATCATTCGTCTGCTTGAATTTGAATTTGAATTTATCGATTGATCAAAAGGAGGGTCCAGTTCATGGGCTCTCCCGTTTTTAAAAGGGGAGAAAACAGGTGAAAGAAGAAACGTTCTATTTAGTAAGAGAGGATGTACTTCCGGATGCGATGCGAAAAACGCTTGAAGTCAAAAAGCTTCTCGATCGCAAAAAAGCGGATTCAGTTGCCGATGCTGTTCAAAAAGCGGATTTAAGCCGCAGTGCTTTTTATAAATATCGAGATGCTGTTTTTCCATTTTATACGATGGTCAAAGAGCAGATCATCACATTGTTTTTCCACCTGGAGGATCGGTCTGGGGCTCTGTCTAGGCTACTGCAAATTGTGGCTGACTCTGGTTGTAATGTGTTATCCATTCACCAAACGATTCCGCTGCAAGGAAGAGCGAATGTTACCCTGTCGATCAGTACGGCCGGCATGGCAGATGATATTAATACAGTCATGAATCAATTAAGAAAACTTGAATTTGTCGAAAAAGTTGAAATTCTAGGTTCTGGGGCGTAAAAGGAGAGATCATAGCAGATGAAGCAATTAACGGTAGGTTACTTTGGACCAGAGGCCACATTTACTCATTTGGCTGTCTGTTCTTGTTTTCCAAAAGATGCAGAGCAGCGGGCTTATGCAACCATTCCGCAATGTATGGATGCCGTGTCAAAGGGAGAAGTAGATTTGGCGGTCGTTCCACTTGAAAATGCACTCGAAGGATCTGTGAACTTAACGATTGATTATTTAATTCATGAGGACGCTTTGTCCATTGTGGGCGAAATGACAGCACCAATTCGCCAGCACCTGCTTGTCCATCCATCGAGAGCGGAGAGCTGGGAGACATTAGATGTGATTCAGTCACATCCGCACGCCATTGCGCAGTGTCATCAATTTTTGAAGAGACAGTTTCCTAATATCCCGCATCGGCCAGTGGAATCAACAGGCTATGCAGCGAAATACATCAGTGAGCATCCAGATGAAGCTGTTGGTGCGATTGCGAATGAAATCGCCGCAAAAACGTACGGATTGACGATTGCGAAAAAAGACATTCATGATTATCCGCACAATCATACACGTTTTGTCATTTTACATAAAGAGGCGAAGGCATCGTTCCCAATGAATTCAGGTTTTTCTTCAAAGCCAAAAACGACCATTGTTGTCAGCCTGCCAAAGGATGATCAGTCAGGTGCATTGCACCGCGTGTTATCAGCTTTTTCATGGCGGAATCTCAATTTGTCCAAAATTGAATCGCGTCCGACAAAAACAGGCCTTGGACACTATTTATTTATCATTGATATCGAAAAAGAGATGGATGATGTACTTGTCCCTGGCGCCATTCAAGAATTAGAAGCGATTGGCTGTGAAGTGAAATTACTCGGCAGCTATCAAACATATGAATTAACGAATGAAAAATAGTGTCCTCTTGGGGACACTATTTTTTTAGTCTTTAATGAGAAATCCAGCGTCATCAAGCGCTTGAATGGCTTGGTCAAGCTGCTTTTGGCTGTATGAAGTAAGGGTATGTAAGTGTACGCCGTCTGTCAGCTCTGATAAGTAGGAGGCGCCCGTATTAGAAATATGATGAACGAAGTCAGCCACTTGTTTGCGCGTACTCACTCGAATAGAGGCCGTCAGCTCCCCGTAGACAGGGTGCTCAATGATCACGTCTTTCACCGTTACACCGTAGTCTACAATCAGTGTCAGCTCCTCTTCTGTACGATGAGGATCGTGCTTGCAAGCGATAATCTGTTCAATTTCAGTTTCCGGTGTATGCTGTGCCATATACACATAGCCTTGGCTTGTAGCAATAATGGGTTCGTTTTTTGCTTTTAGTAATGAAATATCTTGTACAATGACTTGTCGTGAGACAGCGGCTTTTTTAGCTAAAAAACTTCCGGTGAGTGGTGTATCAGTCTCTTGTAGCCACTTTAAAATGGCGGTTCTTCTTTCTTCGCCAATGAGTTTTCTCTCTCGTTCCACGTTTTATGCTCCTTTCTTCTCCTTTTGCAAGCGCTCAAATGTATGCAAAAGCTGATCGATGTCATCCTTTGATGATCCTCGTCCAAATGATAGTCGAATAAATTGAAGGGCATCACGATCTGATACATGTAATGCCTTCACAGCAGGGGAAGGGTGGTGATAACCAGAAGCGCACGCACTTCCTGTGGATATACAAATCCCATGCCGGTTACAAGCTAACATTACATATTGTCCTTCAAACCCTTCAAAAAAACAACCAATAATATGAGACAGCATGCGGCGCTGGTCACTTTCTTGCAGCATGCGGACAGGCAGCTTCCGTTTTTTTAGCTGCTGAAGAAAATAATCACGAAGCTGAATATCCAGCTGCTGCTGTTGATCTATTTTCAACATGATTTGCTCGCTCGCGGCAACAAAAGCACCGATGCATGGAACGTTCACTGTCCCTGGGCGTAGACCATTTTCCTGTACAGTATCTTGATATATAGGCTTCCAAGGGACATGTGCCCCCATATAGACAGCACCGGCGCCCTTAGGTGCATACACTTTATGACTCGAAATGGAGAGGGCATCAACCCCAAGGTCTTTAATCGACACATGCATTTTTCCGAATGTCTGCACTGCATCTGTATGAAAAAGAATATCTCTTTCTTTTAAGAGCGTTGCTAATTCAGCTAATGGCTGAATAATCCCAGTTTCTGAGTTGGCATGCTGGATGGATACTAGTCCGGTTTCAGGCAATAGAGCCTGTTTGAGAATCTCCTTTGTGATGATTCCTTCTTGATTCGGTTCTATGAACGTCACCTTCACACCGAGACGCTGCAAGGCATTGACCGCATGATGAACGGAAGGGTGCTCTACTGATGTGGTAATGACATGCTGTTTATGTGGAGGTAGCCCATTTATGATCGATTGAATCGCAAGGATATTGGATTCAGTTCCGCCACTTGTAAAGTAAATACCATCAGGTTCGCCTCCAAGAATCGCTGCAAGTGATTGTCTGCTGTAAGCCAAGATTTCATTTGCTCTTCCTCCTGCATCATGCAGGCTGCTCGCATTTCCGTAACATTCTTTGCTCAACTGCTGAAATACATGCAGTGATTCCTCAGAAACAGGTGTAGAAGCTGCATAATCTAAATAAATCAAATCCATCCATCTCCTGTGTGAAAATTTTTTCTTGTATTTATTGTAGTGTTATGTAATGATATGTGTCAAGACAGGTGTAAATGACAGGAGGGGCGATTGTGTCATCTATCAAAAAAGTCATTGTGGTGGGGTCGGGCATTGCGGCTCTTTCCTTTGTGAATACGATCTCAGAGAACTGCCAAGTCATCATGATGACAAAAAAACAATTTTCCTCTAGTAATTCCATGCTTGCACAAGGGGGAATCGCTGCAGCCTTTTCCGTACATGATTCTGTCGATCAGCATGTGCAAGACACTTTAGCTGCGGGGTGTGGTCACAATGATGACAAAACTGTACAGGAGATCGTCCGTCATGGAAAAGATCTTGTAAAGAAGCTCGTAGAAGAGGGCTGCCCATTTGATCGAGATGAAACGGGAATTCCGCAGTTAGGTAAAGAGGGAGCCCATACGACCCATCGTATTCTGCATGCAGGAGGAGATCAAACGGGAAAAACCCTCGTGCAGTTTTTGAAAGAGAAGCTCGGCTCACACATTCATGTATACGAAAACCAGCATGTCATGGATCTATTAGTTCATGAAGGGATATGTACCGGTGTTGTGTGGAAAGACGAAAAAGGTCATGTACATACAATGACCGCAGATGCAGTTGTATTATCCACTGGCGGCTGTGGATCCTTATATGAAACAAACACAAATGATCCGTCTGTGACAGGAGATGGTCTGATGATGGCCTATCGCGCAGGGGCACAGCTAGTAGATCTCGAATTTGTGCAATTCCATCCGACCCTTTTGACCACTTCAGGTAAAGCGATCGGTCTCGTATCAGAGGCAGTCAGGGGAGAGGGCGCCTATTTAGAAGATGAATCAGGCAGGCGGATCATGGAAGGAATCCACCCGCAGAGCGATTTAGCGCCTAGAGATGTGGTGGCAAGGACCATTTTCCATGAGCAGCAACTCGGTCATTCCATTTATCTGAACATCCGTGATATTCCGCATTTTTCTTCACGTTTTCCTGCGATTGCTTCGATGTGTCAGCGTGCGGGAGTTGATATGGCAAGCGGAAGGCTGCCAGTTTCACCCGGTATGCACTTTTTAATGGGTGGAATTAAGGTGAATGAACATGGAGAAACAACAGTTCCATCACTTTTCGCCATTGGTGAAGCAGCTTGTACAGGTTTACACGGCGCCAATCGACTGGCAAGTAATTCGCTCTTAGAAGGTCTCGTTTTAGGAAACAAGGCGGCACGGTATGTTGAGCGGTTGCAAGCCCAGCAAGATAAAAACCCTGCTCTTTCCATTCAAGAAGTATGGTCTGTCCCAACGGTGTCACAGGCTCAGCTCAGAAAATGGATGACAGCATATGCCGCAATTGTGAGAGATGAGAAAGGCTTACAGACTTTGCTCGATCATTTAGAACAAGTCTCTTTTCAGCAAATCAATGTGAAGAATATCACAAATGAACAGATCGAAATAACGAATCAATGGGCTTTAGCCATATGCCTTGTCAAATCCGCATTACTCCGAACAGAAAGCAGGGGCGGTCATTATCGCACCGATTATCCAAATCGGCACGATGCTTCGTGGCGAGCAAAACAGATTGTACATGAACAGGGCCATATTTATACCGTAAAAAATGAAAGGATTGGTGCCAAATGGAACGTTTACAGTTAAAGCAAATGCTCACTCATTTTTTAAAAGAAGATATTGGGTTTGGAGATGTATCCGCTGATGCCATCTTTGGAGACAAGAAAGGAACAGCTTACATCATGGCGAAACAATCAGGCGTATTGGCCGGGACACAAGTCATTGATATGGGATACAAACTGCTGAATGAACAAGTTCAAACTGAGCTGTTTTTCCAGGAAGGTGATTGGATTCAGGAAGGGGCTGTACTGGCACAAATAACAGGCCCCGTCAACGACTTGCTGAAAGGGGAGCGGGTGGTGTTGAATATCCTGCAAAGAATGACAGGGATTGCTACACTAACGAATGAAGCAGTAGAGCGATTAGCTGATCCATCTATTACGATATGTGATACGAGAAAGACGACACCCGGTTTGCGCATGCTGGAGAAGTACGCAGTAAAAGTCGGAGGCGGAAAGAATCATCGTTTTGGCTTATCCGATGGGGTGATGATTAAAGATAATCATATTGCGGCTTGTGGTTCTATCAGGGAAGCTGTGGAAAAAGCAAGAGCATACGCTGGTCATATGGTGAAAATTGAAGTGGAAATTGAATCAGAAGCACAGCTGATGGAAGCCATTGAAGCCAAAGCAGATGTCATCATGTTTGACAACTGCTCTCCAGACGAAGTGAAGCGCTTTAAACAAATGACCCCTGAAACTATATTGACAGAGGCATCAGGCGGCATCACGTTAGAGAATGTGGCTAACTACCGGGGGACAGGTGTAGACCTTATTTCACTTGGATTCCTCACACATTCTGCTCCATCATTCGATTTTAGTATGAATATGGAATTCAGCCATAAAGGGGGAACGACTCATGTCCATGCTTGATGTGTTAGCAGCGCAGCATACAGCCATGATGCCAGATGAATATAAACAGCGCTCTTATGATGAAATGAAAGAGAGAGTATTAGAGATTAAACGCGCCTTTGGATCAAAGCTTTTTATACCGGGTCATCATTATCAAAAAGATGAAGTCATCCAATTTGCTGATGTGACAGGTGATTCATTGCAGCTTGCACAAATTGCTGCTGACAATCACGAAGCAGAATACATTGTATTTTGCGGGGTTCATTTTATGGCAGAAACGGCCGATATGCTATCAAAAAAGAATCAGCACGTCTTTTTGCCAGATATGAGAGCAGGTTGTTCAATGGCAGATATGGCGAATATGAAACAAACAGACAGGGCGTGGGATCAGCTCACTGAGCTGTTTGGAGATACGATCCTTCCGCTGACTTATGTAAACTCAACGGCTGATATTAAAGCATTTGTCGGCAAACATGGCGGATCGACTGTCACATCTTCAAACGCTAAAAAAGTATTGGAGTGGGCGCTGACCCAAAAAGAGCGGATTCTTTTTCTTCCTGATCAGCATTTAGGGCGTAACACGGCCTATGATTTAGGGATTCCGCTAGAGGAAATGGCTGTCTGGGATCAAATAGAAGAAAAGCTCATCACCGACCAACCGCTTCATCGAATCAAAATGATTTTATGGAAAGGTCATTGCTCTGTTCATGAGAAATTTACCATTGAGAATATTGAACAAATGAGAAAACGTGACCGTGACATACAGATTCTTGTTCATCCAGAGTGTACGCATGAAGTCGTAAAGGCATCTGATCTAGCTGGTTCAACAAAATTTATTATTGATACGATCAAGCAGGCACCAGCAGGAAGCAAGTGGGCCATTGGAACAGAAATGAATTTAGTGAAACGCATCATTGACCAGCACCCTGACAAACAAATTGAATCCCTCAATCCAGATATGTGTCCATGTTTGACAATGAACCGTATTGACCTGCCTCATCTACTATGGTCACTTGAAAGCATTGAAAAAGGGGAGCCGGTCGGTTTGATTCAAGTGAATGAAGAGACGACAAAAGAGGCATTGCTCGCTTTAAATAAGATGCTGACCATTAAATAATGAAGTGTCCCCTCCTATCAGAAAACAAGTTTTTATCATATCGGCTTGTAAATAGGCATAAATTTATGTTGAAACATATTGTACTTCTGACATAACCGCTACGTTCACGTTTTGCATAGGAGGGGAAAACGTTGAAAATTCATATTGTGCAAAAAGGAGACTCCCTTTGGAAAATTTCAAAGAAGTACGGAGTCGACTTTCAAGAATTGAAAAAATTAAATTCACAGCTCAGTAATCCAGATTTGATCATGCCAGGAATGAAAATCAAAATTCCATCTAGTGGTGTTCCTGTAAAAACCGATCATCACAAAGCAAAAGAAATGCCAAAAGCAAAAGAACACCCGTATGTAAAAGAAAAGCCAAAGGATGTCGTGCAAGTTCAAGATACGAAGCCGAAGGAAAAACCGAATGAACCGGTACCTTATGTGCCACCAGTACCAAAGATTGAGCAGCCAGTTTTTCCACAAGTTGATGTAAACTATTATCAGACGAATCTCTACCAGCCATTCACGCCTCCTCCCAAAAAAGAACATCATGAGAAAAAAGATCACGTTCATGAAAAGAAAGATCATGTTCATGAGAAAAAGGATCATAAAGATCACAAGGACCATTTTCATCATGAAAATAAGGATCATTTCAAAGATGAAGTGGCAAAGGGATATGATCCATTCATTCATATCCCACATCAAAAAGAGGAGGGAAAAGAAATGGAGCATAGTAATTACCCAAACCTTCCTAATTTCCCGCAAATGCCGAATGTTGGAGGGGCAGCAGTAGGGGGCATGGCTGAAAATAAAGAGCATCACCACCATCATCAAGAGTCATATGATCCTTATTATGGTTATGGTCATTACATGCCAGCAATGTATCCATATCCGCAACAAATGGTACCCGTTTCTCCTATTTTACCGGGATCAGGCCTTTGTTATCCGGTACAGCCGTATTATCACCATCACATGATGCCGTACCCTTACCCGGCGGCTCAGCCGTATTATCCTGCGTATCAAGCACCGGCTTATTACGGTGAACATCATGAGCATCATGCAAACGATGGGCATCACTGGCACCACCATATGCATCCAAATGCAGGAGCGAATGCGAATGCCAATCAAGGCTTTTATCCAAACGCTCCAAATGAAGCATATGGCAAGGAAGACTGCGGATGCGATGATGGGATGAAGCATCATCAGCCATGGCCTGGACATTATCCAAACCCTGTTCCATATGGTCAAATGGGTGCTTATCCAGCTCAGCCTTATATGCAGCAGCCTTATCAAAACCCATCTGTCTTTGCAAGACCAGAAGAAGACGAAGAAGATTAATGACACAAGGGACGATCTCAATCGTTCCTTTTTTTGTTTATAACTGACAGCTTGTTTTTGTCCTCAACTGTACATGCTAAAACAGAGCCTGTTTTGTGCTCATGAGATTCAATTTGTACAGGGGGTTTTTCGTTTGAGACAAAAATGGCAAAAAGCAATCGCCTTAGTGCTTCTACCTATTGGATTAACGGCATGTGGTACAAATAACAATGCGGGTGTAGATACACGTCATAATCAATCAGGCCAGCCAGTTGGATACCACTCCAATCAACAGGCAACAGACAACAATCAAGATCATCAAGGACCGGTTTCTGAGCTTATGGAGGGAATGAACGGAAGAAATACAACGAATGTTGATTATCGTTCACGCCCTACACAGGATCAAGTGAGAATGCCGCTGACTGGTGGAGATGGACGCTACAGTCATGGAGATATGAACTATCATAATCAAATGTCGTTCTCTGGCTACGATAAACAAGAGAACATCCAGCGTTCAAGAAAAATCGCCAACCGAGTGAACAAAATGAACCATGTGACAGACTCACAAGTCATGGTGACGGATGAAAATGTGTATATTGCTCTTAAAACAGATGGGCGCTTGACATCAGAGGGTGTATCACAAGTAGAAGAAGCAGCGACTCGTTATGCAGATGGTAGAGCTGTCCAAGTCATTAAAGACGAAGGCGTATTTACACGCTTCAGAGATATGAGAAAAACGCAATTTGAAACAGGTCAGACAGGCATGACCCGCTAGGCGGGAATAAAAAAGGCTAAAGTTCATGACGAACTTTAGCCTTTCTTTAAAAATAAACTTTGATCCCGATATAAAATTCATAAAAGAAATAACAGCCAAACCCAAGTAATAAAATACCGGCAATAATGGATGTCCACTTGATCATTGTTCGATTCATCACTTTTCTTGTTAGGGAAACAATCGTGAGAAGACCGATGTCATGAAGAAGAATCCCTGCCAAAATACCCGCAGCAGCCAATATAAATTCAGATGAATTTGTATTCGTATAAGCATCTGCCAGTACAGCACCAAACACAGATACCCAGAACACAAGGTTTCCAGGGGATACTGCGACGAGCAGCCCATTTCGGTATGTTTTAGCGAATGATTTATTCACTTTTTCTCCTGCTAAATGGATGTCTTGATCCGCATTTTTAATCGAATCGTAGGCAAGAATCATTAAAAAGATGGCACCGATCAGCCAGAGCGGAATTTGGATAAAGGGCAAAGATAAAAATTGAGCAAATCCAGCATATAAAGCCAAGATGAGCAATATATCGATGGTCATACCACCAGCGCCTACAGTTAATCCATGAAAGAATCCGTTTTTCAATCCCTGCTTTGTCATTTCAACCGTGATCGCTCCAACAGGTAGAGCAATTGAGAATCCAACGACGATAAATGTAAGAAATGTTTGCAATCGACTAGAACTTCCTTTGAATCATGTTTGTATAAAAATTCTCCGTTTAGATTAATTATACATATTAGGAGAAAAGGATCAATGATTATTTCTTATTTAATCGAAATGAGAGAGATAAATCGTGTATAGAAAGATGTATATCGTGAAGATCGTGTATTCATTGTAGGGGAAAGGAACTATTTTCCTAAAACTTCTTTTTTTCATTTCTCAGCTATGCTACACTGTTGTGGAAATCAATATAAGTGACTAGGGGTGCCCGGAAATGCGGGCTGAGAGAGAAGACAAGCTTCTTAACCCTTTGGACCTGATCTGGCTCGTACCAGCGTGGGGAAGTTGAAGATGATACATGTGCCATATGAATGGCATACATGTTTTTTTCTGACGACGAAACCAGGTTCTTTACATAGAATCTGGTTTTTTGCTGGTGCTGATTCCATCCTGACCGGTCACACGAAAAGAAGGAGAGAACAGCAAATGAATGAAAAGACAAATGTTCCATCAACGCAATCTTTATTATCAAACTTTGAAGGTAGTCGAAAGGTATATGAACAAGGCTCAAGACCTGACATTTTGGTGCCAAAAAGAGAAATTGTGCTCACAAATACAGTGACACAAGCAGGTGATATCCAAAATGAACCGATTCGTGTGTACGATACAAGTGGACCGTATACAGATGAGGAGGCTCATATTGATGTCACAAAGGGATTAAAGCGCCTGAGATCAAAATGGATTAAAGAAAGAGAAGATACTGAAAGTTATGAAGGGCGTCAAGTAAAGCCAGAAGATAATGGATATCGCTTGAATGGGAAAGAATCCTATCAAGCGGCCCATACAGATTTTCATCATGTGCCGCTCCGCGGGAAACAAGGTGCTTGTGTGACGCAAATGCATTATGCGAAAAAGGGCATCATTACGCCTGAAATGGAGTTTATCGCTTTGAGAGAACAGCTAAGTCCTGAGTTTGTTAGAGAGGAAGTGGCTAGTGGAAGAGCGGTCATTCCAGCGAATATCAACCATCCTGAAAGTGAGCCGATGATCATCGGAAAGAATTTTCACGTGAAAATTAATGCGAATATTGGCAATTCAGCTGTGACGTCGTCCATTGAAGAAGAGGTGGAGAAGATGACATGGGCAATTAGATGGGGGGCAGATACGATGATGGACCTGTCTACAGGAAAGGACATTCATACAACGAGAGAATGGATTATCCGCAATTGCCCAGTCCCAGTAGGAACGGTCCCAATTTATCAGGCACTTGAAAAAGTGAATGGAATCGCAGAAAATTTGACGTGGGAAGTATACCGAGACACATTAATTGAACAGGCAGAGCAAGGGGTTGACTACTTCACCATTCATGCGGGCGTCCTGTTAAGGTATATTCCGCTCACAGTCGACCGTGTCACAGGAATTGTTTCAAGAGGCGGAGCCATTATGGCAAGATGGTGTCTCGCTCATCATCAAGAGAACTTTCTGTATACCCATTTTGAAGAAATTTGTGAAATCATGAAAACGTATGACATTGCCTTTTCGCTTGGGGACGGGCTCAGACCTGGATCCATTGCGGACGCAAATGACGAAGCGCAGTTTGCAGAGCTGGAAACGTTAGGGGAATTGACAGAGATCGCTTGGAAACATGATGTACAGGTCATGATTGAAGGACCTGGTCATGTTCCTATGGATAAAATCAAAGAGAATGTCGATAAGCAGATGGAGATATGCAAAGAGGCACCTTTTTATACGTTAGGTCCTCTAACAACAGATATTGCACCGGGATATGATCATATTACATCCGCGATCGGTGCGGCGATGATCGGCTGGTACGGAACAGCCATGCTGTGCTATGTGACACCAAAAGAGCATTTAGGTCTGCCGAACAAAGAAGATGTAAGAGAAGGCGTCATCGCCTATAAAATCGCCGCACATGCAGCTGATGTAGCAAAAGGACATGCTGCTGCTCAAAAGCGTGATGATGCCTTATCAAAAGCGAGATTTGAATTCAGATGGCGGGATCAATTTCATCTGTCACTTGACCCAGAACGAGCGCTGGCATTCCATGATGAAACATTGCCTGCTGAAGGTGCTAAAACCGCTCATTTCTGTTCCATGTGTGGACCAAAGTTTTGCAGTATGAAAATATCCCATGACATCCGCAACCAATCAGAAGAAGTGAAAAGAGAGATGGAGAAGAAGGCAAAAGAGTTTATCAATCAAGGCAGCCAAATCTATCAATCCTAAAAAAACCTCGCACTCCTCTAGTGCGGGGTTTTATAAAACGGCTGAAATGGCTTTTCTTACGAGGTGCAAAAATGCTCTTACTGCAATCGCCATCGTTTCAACACTTGGGATGAAGGCATCTGTTAAATGAAATAGAACTGTTTGTCTCTCTGGAGATATTCGTTTTTTCTTTTGTTTCATAAAGACAGCCTCCTTTTCATTCAATATACTTCTTTTGAAGCGTATCTAGATAGATATGTTGTGCGAATTTAAACAAAATTTAAACTTCTTGTGTTTAGAAGGAAAGAAGCAGGGGAAACGGATTGAATAGAGAATGAATGAAAAGAGCTGACCGATTCGGTTAGTGAACAAGACAGAGTGGAAGGTGATCTTATGATGAAAGTATTTAAGGTAACATTTCATATGAACAATGGGGAAGTGCTCGATTTCGAGCTGAAACGTCCAGCTACCTATGATGTGTATAAAAAAATTGAGGAAGCCAATCATTGGTTTAAGCTGAATAATGAAATCATTAACCTATTAAATGTGAATAGTATCCATGTAGAAACAGAATAAAACAGAAAGCCGCTCAAAGAGAGCGGCTTTCAGCGTGTAGACAAACCCTCGCATTCGGTGTCAGTCCTGCGTGCCGGTGCTCACGAATGTCAAATTCGCTCCGCGCCGGTACTCGTCCTTCCTAGGGCTGCAAAGGTTTTCTATCACGCTGAAAAGAAGACAAAGGGCTAAAATAAAGTTCATTTTAGCCCTTTGTCAACAATCTGAAAGCCGCTCTTTTCGAGCGGCTTTCATTATGCAGTAAAATCATTTCGATTGTTCAGCTGACCTCGAGACAGCCAGTTTTTCTTATACAAATAGGCAATCACTTCAAGCCACAGACGCGGCGCTTTTTTAGGGAAAAAAGGTTTTTGATAATAGACGTATGCAGCTTTTAAATCATCCCATTGATGACATGTTTTCGTTTGCGTGAAGCGGGCGACGTCAATGACCCTGACGCGGCCATCCTTTGTTAAAATTAAATTTCGCAGATGAATATCAGAAGGATTTAAACCTTTCGCGCGTGCTTCTTCCAATGCATCATCTACTTGTTCAATCATTTGTTTTTTGATCGGAATTCCTTTTGTCAGGCATTCATAGAAAGTATAACCTTTAATATATTCCATTAAAATATACTGATCTCCAGACTCGTAAATCTCAGGATAATATGAGGAGCCGGAAAGTTTTTCATAAATTGCAGCCTCTTTGCGGGCGATGTTTCGATAAGAAGGAAAAAAGACTTTTAACGCCATTTTCTTGTCGTCTTTTTTGTATGAAAATACATAGGCACTTCTTCCTTTGCCGCACAGCTCAAGCTCAGCCGGTTTAAAGACGAGCTTATTAAAACGCTTTTCTTCTTGATATTGAATCGATTCGGCTAATCTTTTGACATCTGACATTGACTTCACCTTCTTTGGTTTCAGTTTATGCGGCTGAAAAACGAATGATGAAAAAACCATGTGATTCGGTAGAGCAATGGATTGTATAAAACATAACATTTACGCACGAAGGATACAACGAAAGACGCTCAATATGTGTCAAGACATCGATTTGGTTAATGTGGAGCAAAATGGGTCAAACTACATATGTCATGCATCGATCTTATGTTCTAAAGAGGTGTAAATAGTGAAAGTGAAAATAAAGTATTTCGTTACAGGACTTATCATGACAAGTGTACTCTTTTTCGCTCTTGATATGGAAGCAGCAGAACACTTGCAAAAAGAGTCAAAAACCATCAACGTTCAGCTTGAAAAGGTCTATCTAGACGGCGATGTAAGTATTGAAAGACAGCGGGCATCATTAGAAGACAAAGACACATTTTGGGCCCAGTATAAGGGCTGGACATTGGTAGAACAGCGAGAGGATTTTGCCCTTTTTAGAAAGCAAATTGACGATATATCGCCTTTGAGTAAAGCAAATGGATATATCGGATTATCAGAAGACGGCGTGATTTCTACGTTTCATGGAAGGCCTGACGGGTGGGCGGAGCCTATTCATCTCTTTTTTCAAATTGATACGTCCCGCTTGGAAAGTCATGTAGAGCAGCAGCTTGCACAAGGCATTCCGTTTCGAACAAAAGATGAATTTGAGCATGTGCTTGAAGTCATGAAACCTTACCGAAATGAACAATCGTTTTAATCGTATGACAGCTTGCTGGTGTGAAGACCGCAAGCTCTTTTTCATGGGTTGACGATGAAAAAAGGCTGAGCGAACGTATGTTAACTTTTATTACGGTTTTCTCTTCGATTTATGTTACAATGGAGAACAGTCAAAGAGGTGAAAACGGTGATAGAGTTTGTAAAAGGGACCATTGATTATGTGTGCCCGCAATATGTTGTCATTGAAAACGGCGGAGTGGGATATCAAGTCTATACCCCAAATCCGTTTATCTATCGAGTAACAAAACAAGAAACGATTTATACGTATCATTACATAAAGGAAGACGCTTTTTCGTTATATGGATTCCAAACACGAGAAGAAAAAGCGTTGTTCACAAAACTGTTAAATGTCACAGGGATTGGACCGAAGGGTGCGCTTGCGATTCTTGCTTCCGGTGACCCTGGCGCTGTCATTTCAGCGATCGAACGAGAGGATGAAGCTTTTCTCATTAAATTCCCGGGTGTTGGCAAAAAAACAGCACGACAGATCATTCTAGATCTGAAAGGGAAGCTCGCAGATGTGGTGCCTGAAATGATAGGAAACTTATTTAACCACGAGGATCATATCCAGATTGAAACGCAGCAAAGCGCTTTAGATGAAGCGGTTGAAGCCTTAAGTGTCCTTGGGTATGGTGATCGTGAAATCAAAAAGGTTCTTCCTTTATTAAAAGAAGAGAAGAATCTTACAACCGATCAATATGTGAAAAAAGCTTTACAAAAAATGTTGAAATAGGGTGATGTCTCATGGATGAACGGCTCGTCTCAACTGAAGCAGACAACCATGAATCAGCCATTGAGCAAAGTCTGCGTCCACAGACGCTTAGTCAATATATTGGCCAGCAGAAAGTAAAGGATAATCTCAGCGTATTTATTGAAGCTGCCCGAATGAGGCAGGAAACGCTGGATCACGTTCTTTTATATGGGCCGCCGGGACTTGGGAAAACAACGCTTGCGTCGATCATTGCCAATGAAATGAATGTTCAGCTGCGTACAACGTCTGGACCAGCGATTGAACGCCCTGGCGATTTGGCGGCGATCTTAACATCTCTTGAACCTGGCGATGTTCTGTTTATTGATGAAATTCATCGCTTGCAGCGTTCAATAGAGGAAGTGCTATATCCAGCGATGGAGGACTTTTGTCTAGATATCGTGATTGGAAAAGGAGATACAGCACGCTCTGTGCGGCTTGATTTACCGCCATTTACGCTTGTAGGTGCTACAACCCGTGTTGGGCTTTTAACAGCGCCGCTTCGTGATAGGTTTGGGGTTCATGCAAGATTGGAATACTATGAGCAAAGAGATTTGGCTCACATTGTAGCAAGAACAGCCGAGCTGTTTGAGATTGGGATCGACATTCGTTCAGCTGAAGAGATTGCAAGAAGATCTAGAGGCACACCGAGGGTCGCCAATCGTCTGCTCAGAAGAGTAAGAGATTTTGCGCAGGTGCTTGGAAATCATGCGATCACACAAGACATTGCAGAAGATGCTCTTGAGCGTCTGCAAGTTGACAGACTCGGACTTGATCATATCGATCATAAGCTGCTTTTAAGTATGATTGAAAAATTTAGAGGCGGTCCTGTTGGACTTGATACGATCTCAGCGACAATTGGAGAAGAATCACATACGATTGAAGATGTGTACGAACCGTATTTACTGCAAATTGGTTTTCTGCAAAGAACACCAAGAGGGCGGGTCGTCACAAGAGAAGCGTATGAACATTTTCATATGGAGGTTCCGATTCGTGACTGAATTCCCTAAAATGTTGATGATTTTAGGTGGTGTCCTTTTTGCCGCAGGTTTAGTGTTTCAATTGGTTGGGAAACTTCCAGGCGATATTTTCGTGAAAAAAGGGAATGTAACGTTCTTTTTTCCTGTGATTACATGCATTGTCATTAGCATCGTCCTAACCATTTTACTCAATGTCTTCGGACGGATGAAATAACGTTAACTAGTTAACTACAGAATAGGTGAAGGAAATGAAGTTAGAACTATTTGATTTTGATTTACCAGAAAGATTGATTGCACAAGTGCCGCTTGAAAAACGAGATGCATCAAGACTGATGGTCTTAAATAAACAAACAGGTGACATCACACATGATACATTCTCGCAAATCACAGATTACTTTCAAAAGGGTGATTGTCTCGTTTTAAACAATACACGTGTATTGCCTGCACGTCTGTTTGGAACGAAAGAGGATACGGGTGCTAAAGTGGAGCTGCTTCTTTTGAAACAAGAAGAAGGAGACAAATGGGAAACGCTCGTGAAACCAGCAAAACGTGTGAAAAACGGAACAGTCATTACATTTGGTGATGGACGATTAAAAGCGGTATGTACAGAAGAACTGGAACATGGCGGAAGAAAAGTTGAGTTTCAGTATACAGGCATTTTTTATGAAGTACTTGAATCCTTAGGTGAAATGCCGCTGCCTCCGTACATTAAAGAGCAGCTTGACGATCGTGAGCGTTATCAAACCGTCTATTCCAAAGAGGTTGGTTCCGCTGCTGCGCCTACTGCCGGTCTTCACTTTACAAATGAACTGCTGGATGCACTGAAAGCAAAAGGAGTGCATATTGCGTTTATTACGCTCCATGTAGGACTTGGCACATTTCGACCGGTCAGTGCTGAACGCATTGAAGAACATGAAATGCACGCAGAGTTTTACGAAATGAATGAAGAAACGGCAGAAGAGCTTAATCGAGTGCGCAAAGAAGGCGGGCGAATTATTTCAGTCGGAACAACTTCGACAAGAACGCTTGAAACCATTGCAAGTGCTTATGATGGTGAATTCAAAGCGTCAAGCGGCTGGACATCGATTTTTATTTACCCAGGCTACACATTTAAGGCAATTGATGGCATGATCACGAATTTCCACTTGCCAAAATCGTCTTTAATTATGCTTGTCAGTGCATTAGCTGGACGAGAACACGTCCTAAAAGCGTACAATGAGGCTGTAAAAGAGGAATATCGATTCTTCAGTTTTGGCGATGCCATGCTGATTCAATAACATCATACAACAAAGACAGGAGGGCTCATTTTTGTCGCAATTACCGATACGTTATGAGTTCATTAAATCATGCAAACAAACAGGTGCACGTCTTGGACGCGTTCATACACCGCACGGCTCCTTTGAAACACCTGTATTTATGCCAGTTGGTACACTGGCTACAGTGAAAACAATGGCGCCTGAAGAGTTAAAAGCAATGGAAGCAGGCATCATTTTAAGCAATACGTATCATCTATGGCTGCGCCCGGGGCATGACATTGTCAAAGAAGCAGGCGGCCTACACAAATTTATGAACTGGGATCGAGCGATTCTAACAGATTCAGGCGGTTTCCAAGTGTTTTCTTTAAGTGAATTTAGAAAAATTGAAGAAGAAGGCGTTCACTTCCGTAATCACTTAAATGGAGATAAGTTGTTCCTTTCTCCTGAAAAAGCGATGGAGATTCAAAATGCGCTCGGCTCAGATATTATGATGGCATTTGACGAATGCCCTCCGTACCCAGCAGAGTACGATTATATGAAACGGTCTGTAGAACGGACAAGCAGATGGGCAGAGCGCTGCTTAACAGCGCACCAGCGTCCAGAGGATCAAGGGCTGTTTGGCATTGTGCAGGGCGGAGAATACGAAGAGCTTCGTAAACAAAGTGCAAAAGATCTTGTTTCACTTGATTTCCCAGGCTACGCCATTGGAGGTTTATCTGTTGGTGAACCAAAAGATGTGATGAACCGTGTGCTGGAGTTCACAACGCCATTTTTACCGGATGACAAGCCAAGATACTTAATGGGTGTTGGCTCACCAGATTCATTAATTGACGGTGCGATCCGCGGTGTCGATATGTTTGACTGTGTACTGCCAACGCGAATTGCAAGAAACGGTACGCTGATGACAAGTGAAGGACGCCTTGTTGTGAAAAATGCTAAATATGAGCGTGATTTCAGACCAATCGATGAAAACTGTGACTGCTACACATGTAAAAACTACACACGTGCTTATATTAGACATTTAATCCGTACAAATGAGACGTTCGGAATTCGATTAACAACTTATCATAATCTTCATTTTCTGTTAAAATTAATGGAGCAAGTGAGAGAAGCTATCCGTGAGGATCGTTTAGGTGATTTTAGAGAAGAGTTTTTTGAGCGTTATGGCTTTAACAAGCCGAATGCGAAAAACTTTTAACGCATAAACGAAAAGCTTTACAATGCTTTAGAAAGGGGTGAGATAGAATGGATGGTGGTATGGGTTCAATCATTATGATTGTTGTCATGTTTGCTGTGCTTTACTTCTTGTTAATCCGTCCACAGCAAAAGCAACAAAAAGCTGTGCGTCAGATGCAGCAATCTTTATCAAAAGGCGATAAAATCGTCACAATCGGTGGTTTACACGGTGAAATCGACTACATTGATGAATCAAAAGTGGTCATCAAAACAAGCGAAAACAACCGTTTAACTTTCGACCGACGTGCTATTAGAGAATTAGCTGACAAAGGTTAATCCTCCAATACATAGCGATAAAAAAAGAGCGATATCATTCGCTCTTTTTTTATTTGCCCCGAAGATTAACGCCAATCATTCCCCCTAGCATACAAATTCCCAAAAAGGCTGCATGATAGATGAATTGTTCTGGTGAAAAGGTTTCTCCAAACCCTAAATATTGAAATAAAAAAACAGTGAGTGAAAAGATAAAAGAGGTCATGGCGCCAATGAGCCAGCCCCGTTCCTTTGCTTTCCCTCCAGAAATCATTCCTCCTAGAAAAAGTGCCGCAAAGGACAAGATCATGATCATCCATTTAAACGATGATTCCTGCATACTTGTGAAGGTAAGCATCAGTGATACAAGTAAGCTTGTGACAATCATCACGACAAAAATAGCAATTAAGCCAGATAAAATGCCTTTTCCTATTTGTTTCGTTTCCTGCATGTGATTCGTCTCCTCTCCAATTGACCGAAGCTTGTCTTTTACTAAAATGTATTCACGGAGAAGAAAAAATAGACATGTTTCTCGTGATAAAAACCGAGGCTTTCTTTTCTACATAAATAAAGTGTTTTGACACAAGCTATGGTGGAGAAGGAGGGGTTACATCATATGCAGGACATCTTAATTATCTCCATGAGAACGATCATTTTATATTTTCTCATTTGGTTTATCTTTCGTTTAATGGGCAAAAGGGAGATTGGGGAACTGAGTATTTTAGATCTTGTTATTTTTATGATGATCGCTGAAATTGCGGTGCTCGCCATAGAAGAAGTAGAGGATCACATGTTACATACAGTATGGCCGATCCTGCTGTTAACCTTCATTCAAATCACCCTTGCCTATTTGTCATTAAAATTTCAAGGTGTCCGGCGTTTTCTCGACGGTAAACCGGCCCTGCTCATCATCAACGGAAAAATAGATGAGGGTGCGATGAGAAAACAGCGATACAATTTTGATGATTTGCTGATTCAATTAAGAGAAAATAACATCGATAGTATCCAGGATGTCTCATATGCCATCTTGGAGCCTTCAGGAAAGCTCGCCGTTGTTGAAAAAGAAAACAAGCGCAAACATGCAGCGCTTGAGCTCCCGCTTATTGCAGACGGTGTGGTTCAGCATGATCATCTCAAGCAGATCAACCATGATGAACAGTGGCTGATAAAGGAGCTTGTCAAAAGAGGCTATCATGACATCGAGCAAATCTCTTACTGCAGCTTTAATCAGAAGGATTTTTATATTGATTTGAAAGATGAAGTGATCAAGAAAGAATGAGCTAAAGCAGCTTCCCAATAAACGGGATGCGGCGTAGCTCTTCTCGTTTCACTAGCCCAAGACAGATTAATAGAATGACATACAGCATGCACGTCAAAAAGATCATCATGACAAGCTCTAAAGGTGCGGAAAAGAGTCCGCTCGCTTGATGTTTCATCCATAAGCTGACCGCCCCAGTACCGATGATCACAAGGACGCAAAGTCCATATTCTTTTAATGGTAAATGAATAGGCAGTACTTTACCGACAGTTGCCGCATGGAGCAACGTGACAAGAACGATGCCGATGAGTATCGCAAGCGCTGCGCCCATAATGCCAAAGCTTGGCTGTGAAGCAAGAACAAAGATCATGCCTGTTTTCACAACAGCTCCTATCAAGCTGTTGGTCATCGCTGCCCCAGCTAAATTTAATGCTTGAAGGACAGCCTGCAACGGCCCTTGAAAGTAATAGAGCAAAAAGAAAGGGGCCATGAATTTTACATAGACAGCGGCATGAGATGAACCATACATGAAGAGGGTTAAATTTTCTGCATACACGAAAAGGATAATACATGAAATGCCCCCGCTTAATAAACAAAGGCGCATCGCCTGCTTGAGCCGGTATTCGACCGTTTTGCGTTTGTTCTGTTCCATCCCCTCACTAATCGCTGGAACTAGTGCGGTGGAGAGAGAATACGTGATAAAACTAGGAAGTGTCAAAAGGGTGAGCGCAAGTCCTGTCAATTCTCCGTACTGCCTTGTTGCTTCCACAGCTGCATAACCGGCAATCGCAAGGCTTTGCGCGACGACAATCGGTTCTAAAAACCAAGAGATATTGCCGATGAAACGGCTGCCTGTCGTTGGCAGGGCAATACTCATGAGCTGCTTAAACGTATCCTTCCCATCATGAATTGCCTTGAAAAAACGTTTTCGGATACGGATGGTCTTTTTATAACGAAAGGCAATCAGTAAGTAAGCAAGTGAAATCATTTCCCCGATGACAGATGAAATCATGGCGCCTGCTGCTGCGTATTCAATTCCATAAGGCAGGAACGCTGTTGTACATACTGCCACGAGTGAAATTCTTGCGACCTGTTCTAGTACTTGCGACATCGCAAGCGGGCTCATTTGCTGTCTTCCTTGGAAATAGCCCCTTAACACACTTGAGATTGCAATAACGGGTACGACTGGTGTAATGGCAAGCAGAGGATAGACCGTTCTAGGATCTGTCAGCATATTTTCGGCCATAATAGGGGCAAACCATAAAAAGAGCGGCGTGAAAATCAGACTGAGTGTTCCTGTTATTGCAAGGGACATCACTAGAATGCGTTTTGTTTTCTGTTTGTCACCACGGGCTTCTGCTTCTGCGACTAGCTTACTAATCGCAACAGGAAGTCCGAATTGTGTCAGCGTCACGGCGAGAAAAAAGGTAGGCGCTGCCATCATATAAAGCCCTACGCCTTCTTCACCAATGAACCTTGCAATCACAATTCGATTGACAAAACCCAATATTCTTGTAATAAAACCTGCTAAAATTAAAATAATCGTCCCTTTTAAAAACGTTTGCTTCGTCAAATCACAGATCACCTGCCTTCTCAAACGACATAGAATCATATACAATAAGATATGCGTGTATATCGTCCAAGCATGACAAGTCTCTCGATAAAAAACTGAAAAGGGGGAGCCTCACATTGACACAACATCCGGCTGCTATATACAAAGACCATTTAAAGCCTTTTCTGTTCAGTAAGCTTGAAGAATTCATCGTTTTGGGCTATAAAGATGTAGATTTAGAGGAATTATGGTCATACTTAGAGAATAAGAAGTGGAAGAAAAAACAAGAGTATCCGATTCATGAAATGGTTGCAGATATTTTATCTGTGAAAATTGGCGAATTTATGAACTATGCAACCGTTCAGTCGTTTAAAACGTCTGCTTTTTTGGACAGTGAAGATGGCAAGAATATGCTGGACGAACTGTTGAAATAAGCCATCTAAATGGATTCAGGTGTTTAAGGAGGAAATACATAATGAAAAAAGGGCGCATACTTGCGTTTTTCTTAGTGGTTCTGTTAATCGGAACTGGTGTGGGCTTATTAACGAAGCCTGTTGCGAAAGATATGACGCTAGGGCTGGACTTACAGGGTGGATTTGAGGTTCTGTATGATGTACACCCAGTGAAAAAAGAAGACAAGATCACAAATGGTGTTCTCGTCAGTACAGTAGAGGCTTTAAACCGAAGAGCCAACGTGCTTGGGGTCAGTGAGCCGAACATTTCGATTGAAGGAAACAACCGTATTCGCGTACAGCTTGCGGGTGTAAAAGATCAAAACAGAGCACGGGAGATTCTATCGACTGAAGCACAGCTTTCCTTCAGAGATACGAATGACAAAGAGCTTCTAAACGGATCTGATCTTGTTGAAAATGGTGCAAAACAAACATTCAATCAAACGAATGAGCCGATTGTGACGGTCAAACTAAAGGATGCGAAAAAGTTTGGTGACGTGACTAAAAAAGTAGCGGCGATGGCACCAAACAATCAGCTTGTCATTTGGCTTGATTATCATAAGGGAGATTCCTTCAAAAAAGAAGTCTCTAAATCAAATCATAAGTATGTATCTGCGCCGAATGTAAACCAAGAAATTAACAGCAGTGACGTACAAATCGAAGGAAACTTTACGGTTCAAGAGGCAAAAGACCTTGCGAGCATTTTAAATGCCGGCGCATTGCCAGTAAAATTAACCGAAAAATATTCAACATCTGTGAGTGCACAGTTTGGTGAGCAAGCACTAAACGAAACAGTCTTCGCAGGAATTGTAGGAATAGCATTTATCTTCTTATTCATGCTGTTTTATTACCGATTACCAGGTCTTGTTGCTGTCATTACACTGTCAGCTTATATCTATATCACACTGCAAGTCTTTGACTGGATGGGGGCGGTCATGACACTGCCTGGAATCGCTGCATTGATTCTTGGGGTAGGGATGGCTGTCGATGCCAACATTATTACGTATGAGCGGATTAAAGAAGAGCTTAAGCTCGGTAAATCTGTCCGTTCTGCTTTCAGATCGGGTAACCGCAGATCGTTTGCCACGATCTTTGATGCAAACTTAACAAGTATTATTGCCGGCGGGGTTCTATTCTTCTTTGGAACAAGCTCTGTCAAAGGGTTTGCAACCATGCTTATCCTATCAATTTTGACAAGCTTTATCACGGCTGTCTTCCTATCAAGATTCCTTCTTGGCTTACTTGTAGAAAGCCGTTATCTCGATCGCAGAAAAGGCTGGTTTGGTGTTCGTCAGAAAGACATCATTGATATTCATGAAACAACTGAAAATACTGAACCGAAAACACCATTTGATAAATGGGATTTCGTCAGCAAACGTAAAGGCTTTATGATTTTCTCAGCAGCCATTACCATTGCTGGAATCATTGTGCTGTCGATCTTCAAGCTCAATGCAGGTATTGACTTTGCAAGTGGTACTAGAGTTGATATTCAAAGTGACCATAAACTGTCAACAGAACAGGTGGAGCAAGATTTTAAAAAGCTAGACCTTGAGACAGACAGTGTTGTGTTATCGGGGCAAAAAGAAAATCAAGCAGCAGCTCGATTTGTCGGTGTTCCGAATAAAGAAAAAATTGCTGAAGTGAAAGATTACTTCAAAGATAAATACGGAACGGAGCCTAACGTAAGTACAGTGTCTCCGACGGTTGGAAAAGAGCTTGCGCGTAACGCATTATACGCTGTCATCATTGCTTCTATCGGGATTATCTTATATGTATCCGTCCGATTTGAGTATAAAATGGCGATTGCAGCCATTGTCTCTCTGCTTTACGATGCATTCTTTATCGTTGCCTTCTTTAGTATTACGCGCTTAGAGGTGGATGTCACCTTCATTGCAGCGATACTCACGGTCATTGGGTACTCAATCAATGACACGATTGTCACCTTCGACAGGGTGCGTGAGCAAATGAAGAAACGCAAACCGAAAACGATCGAAGATTTATCGTACATTGTGAATTTAAGTTTACAGCAAACCTTTACGCGTTCTGTGAACACTGTACTCACTGTACTTGTAGTGGTGATTGCACTTCTCATTTTCGGTTCAGCATCTATTACAAACTTCTCTATTGCCTTACTTGTCGGCCTATTAACAGGGGTGTATTCATCCCTTTACATTGCGGCACAAATTTGGCTGATATGGAAAGGTCGTGAGCTGAAAAAGCCGGCTAAAATCGACACAGAACAAGATATTTAAACAAGAAAGACTGCCAGCTTGGCAGTCTTTTTTTCATGCATCATACTTGTCATCGTCACAACAATAAGATGATATGTAAAAACATTTCGGGTTTCATTGATCTTGAAATGGTCTTTTGCTATAATGACATACGTTTAGATCAGTATAGAAAGCAAGTGTCCGTTTGGGGCATTTGGCTTTTATTCATTGGAGGGGCTGTTATGAAGGTTCGGGAAACTGAACTGCCAGGTATCGGTCACAAAGCCGAAATGATCACAAGAAATAATGAGAAGCTTGCCATTATCACACATGATGACGGCAGAAGAGAGATGTATCATTTTCAAGAAGATGATCACGAAGAATGTATTTCTGGTATCTTGCTTAGCGATGAAGAAGCAAGACAAATCTCGGCTATTTTAGGCGGCATGGTCTATAAACCAAAAGCGCTTGAGACAGTGGAGGTGGCCATTGATGAACTCATCATTGAATGGTTTAAGATTGAAAAGAACGCACCGGCTGTTAACCAGACGATCGGAGACCTGAGTGTTCGCCAAAACTATCAAGTAACAGTCATCGCCATTGTGAGAAAATCACATGAGAAAATTTTAAATCCAGGACCAGATACGGTGATTGAAGAAGGAGACACCCTTGTCATCTCTGGAGAAAGAAAAGAATTAAAGAGCCTCATTAAAGAAAAACTCAGCAGCTAAGCGCCCATGCTGATAGAAAACCTTCCGCCATGTTCTTTCGGTGTTTAAAAAGGACAAGAAAGAGGGAAGAATAAAAGAAAAAGCTTGGGGGATTTGTAGATGAATAAACAACAATGGACCATCATACTCGCATTTATTTTCGTATTAATTGTCTCAGTATTTGCTGTTATTAACGTGCGGCCTGTACAGGTAGACTACTTATTTGGAACGGCTGAATGGCCGCTGATCCTTGTCATTATCGGTTCTGTTCTTATGGGCGGACTCATTGTGGCTTTTGCGGGGATTTTCCAAATTGTGAAACTAAAACGTGAATTAAAAACATTAAAAGCTGAACATGCAGCCGCTAAAGCAAGCCCTGCTTCTTCTCATAAAAAGGCGGACAAAGACGTTCAAAAGAAAACGAATGTCACACCTTTAAAAGAACAGCCAGCGTCTTTTGACCGGAAGGAAAAATAATCTTCCAGTACAATTTCATAAAATAAAAATTGAAACCCCTCAGTCCACTCTAGTATAATAGTGTGGTTGAGGGGTGAATTTATGTTATTATCCAAAATGCGTTGGGAATATGAACATCCTAGCGAAGAAAAAGTGAAATCACTCTCTGAAAATCTGAATATTTCAGCGCTGACTGCATCACTTCTTGTACAAAGAGGGCTCGAAGAAGTAGAAGAAGCGAGGTCTTTTTTATTTGATCAAAAAGCCGAATTTCATGATCCATTCTTATTAAAAGGAATGAAAGAAGCAGTAGAGCGCATCAACAAAGCGATCGAAGAGCAGGAATCGATTGTGATCTTCGGAGATTATGATGCAGATGGTGTGACAAGTACGTCTGTACTTTTACATACACTTAAAGAACGATCTGCGAAGGTAGACTTTTATATTCCAGATCGATTTAAAGAAGGATATGGGCCAAACGAACAGGCTTTCCGATATATCAAAGAGCAAGGAGCATCGCTTGTTATCACCGTGGATACAGGGATCGCTGCTGTAAATGAAGCACGTATTGCAAAAGAAATAGGATTAGACCTGATCATCACAGATCACCATGAACCAAGCGAGGAACTGCCTGAGGCACTTGCAATTGTACATCCTAAGCAGCCTGGGTGTGAGTATCCGTTTAAAGAGCTGGCGGGTGTCGGTGTTGCGTTTAAAGTGGCACATGCACTCCTCGGTAAACTCCCAGTAGAATTATTAGATCTTGCTGCAATCGGTACAATTGCGGATCTTGTCCCGCTGCATGATGAAAATAGATGGATTGCCAAAAAAGGTCTTCTGCAGCTTCGTCAATCTAGACGGCTTGGGTTAAAAGCGTTATTAAAAGAAGCAGGCGCCACTCTTGAAGAAGCAAATGAGGAAACGGTCGGCTTTCAAATTGCGCCAAGGCTGAATGCTGTTGGACGAATTGAGCAGGCAGATCCGGCTGTTCATCTTCTCATGACTGAGGATATGGATGAAGCAGAAGAACTCGCTCGTTTTGTACAAGAATTGAACAAAGAACGGCAGAAAATTGTGAGTACGATCACGGAAGAAGCCATTCAAATGGTTGAAGAGACAGGCGCTGACCAGTCTGCTATCGTCGTAGCAAAAGCTGGCTGGAATCCAGGCGTTGTCGGCATTGTTGCCTCAAAATTGACGGATACATTTTCTCGTCCGGCGATTGTGCTTGGAATAGATGAAGAAACGCAGATGGCGAAAGGGTCAGCTCGAAGTATTCCTGGTTTTGATTTATTTTTCCATTTGAGCAAGTGCCGTGACATCCTGCCGCATTTCGGTGGACACCCGATGGCAGCAGGAATGACACTTCAAGCGGATGATGTTCCTTTACTTAGGGAAAGATTGAATCAATATGCAAATGAAACATTGACAGAAGAAGATTTCATTCCAATTCAACGGGTCGATGCAGTATGTAAAGTGGACGAAATGACGGTGCAAGCCATTGAAGAAGTGGGACTGCTGTCCCCGTTTGGCATGCAGAATCCTAAGCCGTTCATTATGATTGAAGACGCCCAGCTTGAAGACATCCGAACGATCGGGGCCAATCAAAATCACATTAAAATGTCACTAAAAGACGAAGACAAGCTGCTCGACTGTGTCGGTTTTCACCAAGGCAAGCTAAAAGAAGAACTTGTCCCAGGGAGTCAAATCTCTGTCGTTGGCGAGGTCTCGATTAATGAATGGAATAACCGAAAGAAACCTCAGCTCATGCTAAAAGACGCTAGAGTCGATGAATGGCAGCTGTTTGATTTACGCGGGAAAAAAGATTGGGAAAAGAAAGTATCAACACTTGATCCAGCAAAAACAATGGTCTTCTGTTTTGACGAAGAAACAAAAAAGCAATCGGAGCTGGTGGATATTCCGATTCACCTTATTGATGCAGAAAATGTATCCACGTTTGATGTGCAGGAAAAGTATGTGATCTTTGCCGATGTTCCTGCCGATGAACACTTGCTCAAGCTGCTTTTAGAAAATCAACAACCAGCAAGAATTTATACGGTGTTTCAGCGGAAAGAAGATCACTTTATGTCCTCATTCCCGAGCCGTGATCAATTCAAATGGTTTTATGGGTTCTTGTTCAAACGGGGAAGTTTTCCTATTAAAGAACAAGGCATGGAGCTTGCCAAACATAGAGGTTGGACAAAAGATACAATCATTTTTATGACAAAGGTGTTTTTTGAACTCGGTTTTGTTAAAATAGAGAATGGTGTGCTGTCAATAGTGCGTGATGCCCCTAAAAAAGATTTAACCGCATCATCGTCTTATACAGCAAAACAACGATTGATGGAACTCGATCAAACACTAACATATTCTTCAGCCAAAGAGCTGAAGGAATGGCTGAATAGCATGATGAGCGAAGTCTCACCTGTGCTTTGACGTACGAGGAGGAAAAGGAAAAGATGGATTTAAAACAATATGTGACAGTTGTACCTGACTACCCAAAGGAAGGTGTACAATTTAAAGATATTACAACGTTAATGGATAAAGGCGAAGTGTACCGTTATGCAACGGATCAAATCGTTGAATACGCGAAGGAAAGAGACATTGATCTCATTGTTGGACCTGAAGCGCGTGGATTCATTATTGGCTGCCCTGTAGCATACGCACTTGGTGTAGGTTTTGCCCCAGTTCGTAAAGAAGGAAAGCTTCCTCGTGAAGTCATCAAAGTCGATTACGGTTTGGAATACGGTAAAGATGTATTAACGATTCATAAAGATGCAATTCGTCCTGGTCAGCGTGTACTGATCACAGATGATTTGCTTGCGACAGGTGGAACGATTGAAGCGTCCATCAAGCTGGTTGAGGAATTAGGCGGCGTTGTGGCAGGGATTGCATTTTTAATTGAGCTGACGTATCTTGATGGTAGAAAGAAGCTTGACGGTTACGACATCTTGACGTTAATGCAATACTAATGGAGTTTTACGCAAAAAGCACTCAGTAAGAAGGGTGCTTTTTTCCTATCAAAAATCTTTTAGCGGACTTCTTCTCTTTACATCTATCGAATTTTTCTTGATAATAAACTACAATACAGTTTTCATTTAAAAAGGTGATTCCATGGCGAACGAACAAGTTTTAACGGCGCAGCAGGTCATTGATAAGGCAAGAGAATACCTGTCCGCTGAACATATTCAATTTATAGAGCGTGCATACGAATATGCTGAAAATGCTCACAAGGAACAATACCGGAAATCCGGTGAGCCCTATATTATCCATCCTATTCAAGTGGCGGGAATTCTTGTTGATCTTGAAATGGACCCTTCGACCATTGCAGGCGGCTTCTTGCATGATGTTGTCGAAGACACGGATGTGACATTAGAAGATTTAAAAGAGCATTTTAACGAAGAAGTGGCCATGCTTGTTGATGGTGTGACAAAGCTCGGAAAGATTAAATATAAATCACAAGAAGAACAACAGGCTGAAAACCATCGTAAAATGTTTGTTGCAATGGCGCAGGATATACGCGTCATCTTAATTAAGCTGGCAGACCGTCTTCACAATATGAGAACACTCAAACATCTTCCGCAGGAAAAGCAGCGAAGAATTTCAAATGAAACCCTTGAGATCTTTGCACCGCTTGCGCACAGATTAGGGATTTCAAAGATTAAGTGGGAGCTTGAAGATACAGCCCTCCGCTATTTAAATCCGCAGCAATACTACCGGATTGTGAATCTCATGAAGCGTAAACGAGCGGAACGTGAAGAATACTTGGACGAGGTTGTCAATGAAGTGAAAGACCGCGTGTCTGAGGTGAACATTAAGGCTGAATTCTCCGGCAGACCGAAACATATTTATAGTATTTATCGCAAAATGGTCATGCAAAATAAGCAGTTTAATGAAATATATGATTTGCTGGCTGTACGTATTTTGGTTGACAGCATTAAAGACTGCTATGCGGTACTTGGTATTATTCATACGTGCTGGAAGCCGATGCCAGGCAGATTTAAGGATTATATTGCGATGCCAAAGCCGAACATGTATCAGTCTCTTCATACAACGGTGATTGGTCCAAAAGGGGACCCGCTTGAAGTTCAGATTCGTACAGTGGAAATGCACGAAATTGCGGAATACGGAATTGCCGCACACTGGGCGTATAAAGAAGGCAAAGAGTCAGCAGAATCGACGGAAGAAGCCGTTTTCCAGAAGAAGCTGTCTTGGTTTAGAGAAATCCTTGAATTCCAAAATGAATCCACAGATGCGGAAGAATTTATGGAATCGTTAAAAATTGATCTTTTCTCTGATATGGTGTTTGTATTTACACCAAAAGGAGACGTCATAGAGCTGCCGTCTGGTTCTGTTCCAATTGATTTCTCATACCGGATTCATTCGGAAATTGGGAATAAAACAATCGGAGCCAAGGTCAACGGTAAAATGGTCACACTTGATCATAAGCTAAAAACAGGTGACATTATTGAAATTCTGACATCTAAGCATAGCTATGGACCAAGCCAGGATTGGGTCAAACTTGCCCAAACCTCCCAAGCGAAGCACAAGATCAGACAGTTTTTCAAGAAACAGCGCCGTGAAGAAAATGTCGAAAAAGGCCGAGAACTTGTGGAGAAAGAAATCAAAAACCTTGAGTTCGATGTCAAAGACATTTTGACCGCTGAAAATCTGCAAAAAGTGGCCGATAAGTTTAATTTCTCAAATGAAGAGGACATGTATGCAGCTGTCGGTTATAACGGAATTACGGCACTCCAAGTGGCGAATCGTTTAACGGAAAAAGAAAGAAAACAAAGAGATCAGGAAGAACAAGAGAAAACCGTTCAAGAAGTGTCTGTAGAGTCAAAACCATATCACGGGAAAAAACGGGAAGCTGGCGTGCGAGTGAAAGGCATTGATAACTTGCTTGTCCGTTTATCTAAGTGTTGTAATCCAGTTCCTGGTGATAGCATTGTTGGCTTTATTACAAAAGGCCGTGGCGTATCTGTTCACCGTGATGACTGTCCGAACGTGAAGACAGGAGAAGCGCAGGAACGGTTAATCCCGGTTGAGTGGGAGCATGAACAGCCTGCTCGAAACCGTAAAGAATACAATGTGGAAATTGAAATATTAGGATATGACAGGCGCGGCTTACTTAATGAAGTGCTTCAAGCAGTCAACGAAACCAAAACGAACATCTCCTCTGTTTCTGGGAAGTCTGATCGTAACAAAGTGGCGACGATCCATATGGCGATCTTTATCCAAAATATTAACCATTTGCACAAAGTGGTAGAACGCATTAAACAAATCAAAGACATTTACTCTGTTCGCCGATTCATGAATTAGAAAGGAAGTATATCGTCTATGAGGCTTGTTGTTCAGCGTGTGACGAGTGCATCTGTGAAAGTAGAAGAAGAGATCACAGGTGCCATCAATGAAGGCTATATGGTGCTCGTTGGGGTTACACATGAAGACACAGAAGAAGATGTGCATTACTTAGCTGAAAAGCTCGCACACTTGCGTATTTTTGAAGATGAAAACGGGAAAATGAATCATTCTTTGTTAGATGTAAAAGGAAGTGTACTGTCTGTGTCTCAATTTACCCTTTATGGTGATACGAGAAAAGGCAGACGGCCGAACTTTATGAAAGCTGCCAAACCGGATGTGGCGAATTCACTTTACGAATGCTTCAATGAAACGCTTAGAGAAAAAGGCATCCATGTTGAAACAGGACGTTTTGGGGCGATGATGGACGTCTCATTGACCAATTCGGGGCCTGTCACCATGTTGATGGACAGCAAAGAATAGAAAGACATTAGACTGTAGATAAACTCTTGCTGAGAGTTTGTTTAGAGTCTTTTTCTTTTGCGATCAAACAAAAAAGAGGCGCAGCGGCCTCTTTTTTCTATCGGAAATATTGTTTTAATCCTTCTGTCATTCCTTCTGTCACTCGTTCTTGGTAAGAGGCGCTATAAATGATCGCTTCTTCTTGAGGATTGCTTAAATAGCCGAGTTCATATAAAAGGGAAGGGCGCTTGTTTTCTCTTAAAACAAAATAATCTCCAAATTTGACTCCTTTATCAGGGATCTGTGATCGTTTTGCGACTTCCGTATGAACGCTTGTCGCCAGGCTTTGATCTTTGGATGCCTGATAATAATATGCGGTGCTCCCTCTGATACTTGGGTCCATAAAACTATCATAATGAAGACTAATAAATGCATCTGCATTTCGGTAATGTGAAGTGGCAACCCTCGATTGAAGGCTGATGAATGTATCATCACTTCTTGTTAAATAGACATTTGCTCCAGAAGCTCTTAACTTACCCGCCAGCAAATGAGCGGTTTTGATCGTGATATTCTTTTCAAATGCACCGTCTGCGCCGATCGTGCCGCTGTCTTTTCCGCCATGCCCAGGATCAAGAACAATTGTTTTGCCTTTTAAAGATCCAGTGCTAGACGATGAATCCTGCTGAGGTCTTGGTGCTTCGCTGCTATTTTTCTTTGTTTGAACGACCCAGCTCGCCACGTAGCCTGTTCCGCCGTTTGATAATGTCACCTCGTACCAGTCACCTTGTGTACGAACAATTTGATAAGCAGCTCCTTTTGTTGCTCTTTCTGCAATTCCAGCAGAGGTAGAAGCGCTTTTTCTAATATTCGTTCCATCATAAACGATGTACGCTTTCTGATGAGATGACGAAGAGGAAGAATTCTTTTCAGGTGCTGCACTTGTTCCTTGGTTTGAGACAATATAATAACTTGCAACCCAGCCTTTAACGCCTTTTGCTTCGATTTCATACCAGCCATTTTGCTCCCGTAAAATGGTGACTTGAGTGTTGCGGGAAAGTGAAGCGGCCACTTGTGCGTTTGGTGCCGCCGATTTTCGAACATTCAAGCTTGATACGCCAACTGTGCCGGACTGTTTAGAACGAGCGGGCTCAGCTGAACTGGATGAAGAAGCGTTTTGTCCGCCAGAAATATAATCAGAGTGGACCCAGCCTTCCGCTTGTTTGTACGATATTTTTGTCCATTCGCCGCTTGTGTCCAGCTTTTTAGCGGAAGCGCCCTGCGGAAAAGTGCCAATGACTTGATAGGAAGTCCCTGGGCCTGTCCGAATGCGAAGGTCGGAGGCTGTTGACGTAATCGAACTGCTTCCTTGCGTACTTTGACCTTGCGTCTTTTGCTTAGCAGGCTTTTGTGCATCAGATGACTTAGTAATCAGCCATGAGACGACCCAGCCTTTTTGTCCGTTCGATAGCCCGATCTGTACCCATTCTCCTTGTTCAGTGAGAATCGGGTAGCTTTCTCCTCGTTTCACAACTGCTGCGATCCCGTAGCTTAAACCAGGTCCGGTTCGCACATTGATTTCATCTGTTGCAACGACAGCTCGATCTGTTTGAGCCGTCGCATGTGTCATTGGCCAAGTGCTGGCAATGAGGACAAAACAGGTGAGCAGCAACATCATGTGATGGTGTGTTTTCAGATTCAAAACGGTGTTTTCCCCTCCCTTGTAAAACCGATGAATGTTAATTCGTTATGTAATGGATGAATTCCTTGCGGTTTCCCTAATAAAAATGAATCAATCTGTTTATACTAGATAAAAATGTGATAAAAGGATGTACAAACATGAGATTAAGCAGAAAATTAGGACGAGTGCAATATAATGGACATCGTGATATCGATCGCTGGCAGCACGACGAAATGGATCAACCAGGCTTCCTTGAAGAAACGGCATCTGAGTACGGATGCACGTCAAAAGAAGAGCTGGAAAAGAAAAAGAGACACGGCAAGGGTTGACAGAGTGGCAGCACCGACCTTATTATAATATAAATCAACACACTTGAAAATTTAAAATGTGGAACTGATGATAGAGAATAGTAGGGTAAATTGCGTGAGCAGAGAGGAATCGCCTTAGGCTGAAAGCGAATCCGCATGGCATTTATCACGAAAGAACACTCTGTAGGTTTCCTGCTGAACACTCAAAAAATGAGTCATTAGGCGGAGAACGTGAATCTGCGTTAAGGATTTGAGCGGGAACATGGCTAGATCATGTTCCAACTAGGGTGGCACCACGGGTATAACTCTCGTCCCTACTATACACATAGTAGAGGCGGGGGTTTTTTATATGTCCACATAAAAAATGAATGATGGTCGTAGGAGGACGAAAAATGAGTTTTAATATTCCAAGAGGCACACAGGATATTTTACCGGGAGAATCAGAACGCTGGCAGTATGTTGAACAAATTGCGAGAGATACATGTGCAGCCTTTCAATACAAAGAAATCCGCACACCGATTTTTGAGCATACGGAACTGTTTGCACGAGGAGTAGGCGAGTCAACAGATATCGTTCAAAAAGAGATGTACACATTTGAAGACAAAAAAGGACGTAGCATCACACTTCGCCCAGAAGGAACAGCTTCAACTGTCCGTTCTTATGTTGAAAATAAACTGTTTGCACAGCCTGCACAGCCTACAAAGCTGTACTACATTGGACCAATGTTCCGCTATGAGCGTCCGCAAACGGGAAGATATCGTCAATTTTATCAATTCGGAATTGAAGCGATCGGTTCAAAAGATCCTGCCATTGATGCAGAGGTCATTTCATTAGCGATGAGTGTGTATGAGAAAGCGGGTCTTTCCAACTTAAAACTCGTCATTAACAGCCTTGGTGACAAAGAAAGCCGTGCAGATTACCGTCAAGCACTTGTCGAGCACTTTGAACCAAGAATTGATGAATTCTGTCATGACTGCCAAATTCGTTTGCATCAAAATCCATTGCGTATTCTTGATTGTAAAAAGGACCGCGACCACGAACTGATGGCAACGGCACCATCCATTCAAGATTACTTAAATGAAGAATCACGGACTTATTTTGAAAAAGTAAAACAGTACTTAACCGATCTAGGCATTGAATATGTCGTCGATCCGAACTTAGTGCGCGGTCTTGATTATTACAATCACACTGCCTTTGAGATTATGAGTAATGCAGAAGGCTTTGGCGCGATCACAACATTAGCCGGCGGCGGCCGTTATGATGGACTCGTTGAAGGAATTGGCGGTCCTGAATCACCAGGTATCGGCTTTGCGATGAGTATTGAACGTTTCCTATCAGCGATTGATGCAGAGAAGATTGAGCTTCCTGTTCAAGACGGCATTGATTTATATATTGCGGCATTAGGAGATCAAGCAAAAGATTATGCTGTTGGCTTATTGAATCGCCTAAGAAAAGAAGGCATTTCAAGTGAAATGGACTATACAGGGAAAAAGCTAAAAGCACAATTTAAAGCCGCAGACCGCTCGAAAGCCAAGTTTATTGCAGTTCTTGGTGAAGATGAGCTGGCGCAGCAAATTGTAAATGTAAAAGATACGACAACGGGTGAACAAATTGAAGTGAAGCTTGATGAGCTGATTCAAATGATGAAAGCCCACCAGAAAGCGTAAAGAAGGAGTGGAATGTTTGTGTTTGGTAGAACTTTTTATTGTGGAGAAGTAACAGAAGACCAAATCGGTCAAACAGTTGTATTAAAAGGATGGGTACAAAAACGTCGTGACCTTGGTGGATTAATCTTTATTGACCTGCGTGATCGTACAGGCATTGTGCAAGTTGTCTTTCATCCAGACCAATCAAAAGAGGCTCTTGAGACAGCAGAATCGATTCGGAATGAATATGTCCTTGATATTAAAGGGACAGTGGTCGCAAGAGAAGAAGCCACGATCAACCCAAATTTAAAAACAGGCAAAATTGAAATTCAAGTCGACACGGTCACTGTTTTAAATGAAGCCAAGACGCCTCCATTTGTGATTTCTGATCAAGCAGATGAGGTATCAGAAGATGTGCGCTTAAAATACCGCTACCTAGATCTTCGCCGCCCTGCGATGTTTGAAACGATGAAAATGCGACATGAAGTCACAAAAGCATTCCGCCATTTCTTAGATGATCACGGCTTTCTAGACATTGAAACGCCAATTTTAACAAAAAGTACGCCAGAAGGTGCTCGTGACTATCTTGTGCCAAGCCGTGTACACGAAGGAGAATTCTATGCGCTGCCGCAGTCTCCGCAATTATTTAAGCAAATGCTCATGGTGTCTGGGATGGACCGCTACTATCAAATCGCTCGCTGCTTTAGAGATGAAGACTTACGTGCTGACCGTCAGCCGGAATTTACACAAGTCGATATTGAAATGTCCTTTATGAGCCAAGAAGACATCATGACGCTTGCTGAAGAGATGATGGCAAAGGTGATGAAAGATGTCAAAGGTGTTGACCTGACATTGCCATTACCTCGTATGACGTATGATGAAGCGATGAATTCCTATGGTTCTGACAAGCCAGATACCCGATTTGACATGAAGCTTGTCAACATTTCAGACACGGTAAAAGACTCAGATTTCAAAGTCTTCAGCGGTGCTGTAAACAATGGTGGAGCTGTCAAAGCGATTAATGTCAAAGGGGCTGCAGCAAACTACTCAAGAAAAGACATCGATGCACTTGGTGCATTTGCAGCGAACTATGGTGCAAAAGGTCTTGCTTGGCTAAAAGCTGAAGGGACAGAGTTAAAAGGACCAATCGCTAAATTCTTTGATGAGTCAAAACAAGCAGAATTAAAAGAACAGCTTCAAGTTGAAGAAGGCGACCTTTTACTCTTTGTTGCAGATAAGACGTCTGTTGTCCATGATGCGCTTGGCGCACTTCGCTTAAAACTTGGCAAAGAGCTTAAACTCATCGATGAGTCTGTCTTCAATTTCTTATGGGTTGTCGATTGGCCGCTGCTTGAAAAAGATGAAGAAGAAGGCCGCTTCTATGCTGCCCACCATCCTTTCACAATGCCAGTTCGTGATGATCTTGAATTAATTGAAACAAGTCCAGAAGATATGAAAGCTCAAGCGTATGATCTTGTGCTGAACGGCTATGAGCTTGGCGGAGGTTCTATTCGTATTTTTGAAAAGGACATTCAAGAGAAAATGTTTGGTTTACTTGGCTTTTCTAAAGAAGAAGCGTACGATCAGTTCGGCTTCCTTCTTGATGCATTTGAGCATGGTGTGCCTCCGCACGGCGGAATTGCGCTTGGACTTGACCGCTTAGTGATGCTGCTTGCCGGCCGATCTAACCTAAGAGATACCATTGCGTTCCCGAAAACGGCAAGTGCAAGCTGTGTTCTCACAGATGCTCCTGGCACTGTAAGCGAAGCGCAGCTAGATGAACTGAGTTTGGCGATTAAAACAAAAGTAAAACAGTAAAATAGGCGCATGTTTATAGGCATGTAAACGCTTGAAAAAGGGACATGCCTATGATATGCTTTCATCAACCAATAAATAAAGTCCTGATACGTACGGTGGTTACCTAGTTTTGACCGAACATTTTTTTCTACGGGAGCTTGCCTTTCCTTTCTGCATAAATGCCTCTTCTGAGGACTTATAAAGTGAGGAAGAAAGCACCCACCTGCATGGTGCGGGGTTCAAAACGAAGGAAAAGCTGGCGGCGTGATCGGGACTTTTTTGTGTTTTTTTCTATTTGAGAAGGATGACGGAGAACGCTGAATATGATATGATTCTTTCGATTCATTTTAAATAAAGGTGGAGTGAGGCACTTGTTACATCAGTTTTCAAGAAACGAGCTTGCCATTGGCAAGGAAGGCTTAAATATATTAAAAAACAGTACAGTTGCAGTGCTTGGAGTAGGCGGCGTAGGTTCTTTTGCAGTAGAAGCCCTTGCTCGTTCAGGTGTTGGCCGTATTGTTCTTGTTGATAAAGATGATATTGATATTACAAATGTAAATAGGCAGCTACCAGCTTTGCTATCAACGGTTGGTCAGCCTAAAGTTGACTTAATGCAGGCAAGAATTGCTGACATCAACCCAGAATGTGAAGTTGTTGCGCTCAAAATGTTCTATACAGAAGAAACATATGAACAATTCTTTGAGTATCCACTTGATTATGTTATTGATGCATCAGATACAATTCATTATAAAATTCATTTAATGAAAGAGTGCCTGAAACGCGATGTGAACATTATTTCGAGTATGGGTGCTGCAAATAAAACAGATCCGACACGTTTTAAAATTGATGACATCTCGAAAACACATACAGACCCAATTGCGAAAGTCGTCAGAACACGCCTGCGGAAGGAAGGCATTCGTAAGGGAATTGAAGTTATTTTCTCTGATGAAAGTCCGATTGTCATTCGTGAAGATGTGAGAAAAGAAGTTGGAAATGATGAAGCGAAAATTCGTAAGGCGCAAATGCCGCCTTCATCCAATGCGTTTGTTCCATCTGTGGCTGGACTGATCATGGGTGGTCATGTCATTATGAAACTGTTAAAAGATATTCCGATTACACGTGTGAAAGATAAATAAACAGCCCGCCTGCTTAGAGCAGGGGGCTTTTTTTATTTTTGCCGTCTTAAATTTTCATACACTTGCTTTAGTGCACCTTCAAATTTTCCAGTTTGCTTTGGTTCATAATATTGTTTGTTTTTCAGCGGATCAGGTAAATATTGCTGCTTCACCCAGCCATTTTCATAATCGTGCGGATATAAGTAATCGGCGCCCCTTCCAAGTGCTGCTGCTCCTTTATAGTGGGCATCTTTTAAATGAACGGGAATTTCACCAATTTTCCCCGTGCGAATATCATGCAGTGCCGCATCAATCGCTTGGTAAGCGGAGTTTGACTTTGGAGAAAGACACAGTTCAATCACGGCATTAGCGAGTGGAATTCGTGCTTCTGGGAAACCAACTCTCTCAGCTGTTTGAACAGCGCTTAACACACGTGGCCCTGCCTGCGGGCTGGCTAAGCCAATATCTTCATAAGCCATCACAAGTAATCGTCTCGAAATGCTTTCAAGGTCTCCCGCTTCAATGAGTCTTGCAAGGTAATGAAGTGCCGCATCTGCGTCAGACCCTCTAATGGATTTTTGAAAAGCCGAGAGGACATCATAATGGGCATCACCGTTTTTATCATGCGAGAAGCTCTTTTTTTGTAAACATTCTTCTGCTGCAGCTAGAGTGATCGTGATCTGTCCAGATTCATCCGATTTTGTCGATAAAACGGCTAGTTCAAGCGCATTTAAAGCGGAACGCACATCTCCTCCGCATCCATTTGCAAAATGATTCATTGCCTCCTCATCAACTTTGACCGAATAACCGCCAAGCCCGCGATGTTCATCCTGTAAAGCTCGAGATAATGCAGCTTTGATTTGTTCTGTTTCCAGCGGCTTCAGCTCAAATATTTGTGTCCGGCTACGGATGGCTGGGTTAATCGCATGATACGGATTAGCTGTTGTCGCGCCAATTAAAATAATCATGCCATTTTCTAAATACGGAAGAAGGAAATCCTGCTTCCCTTTATCGAGTCTGTGGACTTCGTCTAAAATCAAGATGACTTGACCACTCATTTTCGCTTCAGCGGCGACAGCTTCCATATCTTTTTTGTTATGAATCACCGCATTCAATGTACGGAAGGCAATGCTTGTACTGCCAGCGATTGCAGTGGCAATGGATGTTTTGCCGATTCCCGGCGGTCCGTATAAAATCATCGAGGACAAATGTTTTGCCTCGACCATTCGTCTAATAATTTGACCTTCTCCAACGAGATGCTCCTGCCCAATAATGTCTCCAATATGACTTGGGCGCATCCGATACGCTAAAGGTTTCATGATTATCTCTCCTAAAGCAATGTCTTGTTTGTATAGAGTACCGAAATTTCTTCAAATAGAAAAGGGATGCGTCCTCGTTTTGAGCTCAGAACCCGCAAATGAAAGTTGGCTAAAAGTATGATATAATTGCTTTTGGTCTATATAAGCGTATATGAAATCAGAAAAATAATTGATGACATAGAAATAGAAAACGCAGAGGTGTTTAACTTGAAAATTTCTACTAAAGGCAGATATGGTCTGACGATCATGATCGAATTAGCCAAAAAACATGGCGAAGGCCCTACATCATTAAAATCAATCGCTCAAAACAATGATTTGTCTGAGCATTATTTAGAGCAGCTTGTATCACCACTTCGCAATGCACGTCTTGTGAAAAGTATCCGTGGAGCGTATGGCGGCTATGTGCTTGCCCATGAGCCAAACGAGATTACAGCCGGTGATATTATTCGAGTATTAGAAGGACCTATTAGTCCTGTAGAAGTGATCGAAAACGAAGAGCCAGCAAAGCGTGCACTTTGGATTCGTATTCGTGATGCAGTAAAAGACGTACTAGACAATACAACTCTTGAAGACTTGGCAAGCTATAAAGATGACGAGGATCAAGAGGCGTATATGTTCTATATTTAGATCAGAGGTGTACCGGAAATGGAACGTATCTATTTAGATCATGCAGCCACAACGCCGATGGATCAGCGAATTGTGGACAAGATGATGCCCTACTTTACAGAGATATTTGGCAATCCCTCTAGTATTCATTCATATGGGCGCGAGGCAAGAAAGTGGCTCGATGAAGCAAGGGAAGTCATTGCAGGAGAATTACACTGTAAGCAGCAGGAGATCATCCTCACAAGCGGGGGAACAGAGGCAGACAACTTGGCCATTACAGGTGTTGCAATGGCAAGGCAGCATGAAGGAAAACATATCATCACAACAAAAACTGAGCATCATGCAGTGCTGCATACATGCGAACGCTTAGAGAAGCTTGGTTTTGATGTGACGTATTTAGATGTGGATCACACTGGATTGATTCATCTTGATCAATTAAAACAAGCACTAAGAGACGATACAATTCTTGTGACCATCATGTATGGCAATAATGAAACGGGTGTGATTCAGAAAATCAAAGAAATTGGTCAACTTTTACACGAACACACTGCTTATTTTCATACAGACGCAGTACAGGCATTTGGGACAATATCAATTGATGTCACAGAACTTCATATCGACCTCTTATCTGCGTCCGGTCATAAACTAAATGGCCCTATGGGAACAGGCTTTTTATACGTCAATGAGCGTGTAAAACTTTCTCCGCAGCTATTCGGAGGAGAACAAGAAAGAAAACGCCGTGCTGGCACTGAAAATGTGGCGGGAATCATTGGGCTTGCAGAAGCAGTTCAATTAACAAAGCAAAATAGAAGAGAAAAAGCAGTGCATTATGGTAAGCTCAAAGAAGCGATGCTGCAAGTATTCGAAGAGGAATCACTCAATTTCTCTATCAATGGACACCCGAAAGAGACATTGCCGCATATTTTAAATGTCCACTTCCCGGGCGTTTCTATTGAATCGTTACTTGTGAACTTAGATATGGAAGGGATTGCTGTTTCAAGCGGGTCAGCATGTACGGCTGGATCTGTCCTTCCTTCGCACGTATTAAGCGCCATGTATGGTGAAGAAGCAAAAGAGCTGACATCCTCAGTCAGAATAAGCTTCGGTCTTGGAAATGAAGAGGAACATGTGAAGCAGGCGGCGCATAAGATAGCGGCTGTCGTGAAACGCCTAGCCAAATAAATGCTCCCTTTTGTTCGTGTGTGAAAAATGAAACAGCTAGGCACCTGAAGAACGAAACGCGCACGTTGTTTCATTGAAATTGGAGTTGATGAAGATGACAAAAAGACCTGAAGACACAAGAGTTGTGGTCGGTATGTCCGGAGGCGTCGATTCATCAGTTGCTGCGCTCATGTTAAAGGAGCAAGGCTATGATGTGATCGGCATATTTATGAAAAACTGGGATGACACAGATGAAAATGGTGTATGTACAGCAACGGAGGACTATGAGGATGTCATTCGTGTTTGTAACCAGATTGGAATCCCATATTATGCAGTGAATTTCGAGAAACAGTATTGGGACAAAGTGTTTCAATATTTTCTTGATGAATATAAAGCAGGCAGAACGCCGAACCCAGATGTCATGTGTAACAAAGAAATTAAGTTCAAAGCATTTCTTGAGCATGCATTGTCGCTTGGAGCGGATTATTTGGCAACAGGCCACTATGCCCGTGTCGACAGAACCGGCGATGAAGTCAAAATGCTAAGAGGTCTTGATACAAACAAAGACCAAACTTATTTCTTGAATCAGCTGACTCAAGAACAACTTGATAAAGTGTTGTTCCCAATCGGCGATTTAGAGAAAAAAAGAGTGCGTGAATTAGCGAAAGAAGCAGAGCTCGCAACAGCAACGAAAAAAGATTCTACGGGCATCTGCTTTATTGGGGAAAGAAACTTTAAAACGTTCCTTAGCCAATATTTGCCTGCACAGCCCGGTGTGATGCAGACAATGGACGGAGAAGTAAAAGGTGAACATGATGGACTCATGTATTACACGATCGGTCAACGCCAAGGACTTGGCATTGGCGGAAGCGGTGATCCGTGGTTCGTTGTTGGGAAGGACTTAGAGAAAAATATCTTATTTGTTGAACAAGGCTTCCACAATCCGCTTTTATACTCTGAAAGTATTTCAGCTGTTAACATCAGCTGGACTCGTCCTCATATTGTCGGCGAAAACGGTGAACTCACATGCACAGCAAAATTCCGATACCGTCAAGAAGACCATCATGTAAAAGTCAAAATGACAGGTGAGCAGGAAGCAATGGTGATCTTTGATGAACCCGTTCGTGCTGTCACTCCAGGACAAGCTGTTGTTTTTTATGATGGCGAAGAATGTCTTGGCGGCGGGACCATTGACGATGTCTTTAAAGATGGCCAAAAGCTGTCGTATGTGTAACATGTGTTAAAAACCTCAACGTCGCTGTTGAGGTTTTTTAATGAAAGGATGAAGAGAGCGAATGAATCATAACGAAATCGGTATTGAAGCTTTAAATCAAGGGAACATCGAACAGGCAGCTGAAGCTTTTACGAAAGCCATTGAAGAAAGCCCAAAGGACCCGGTTCCATATATTAACTTTGCGAATTTACTTTCAAGTGTTCATGAATTTGAACGTGCTTTGAACTTCTTTCAAAAAGCCATTGAACTTGATCATACAGCAGCTGCAGCCTATTACGGAGCAGGAAATGTCTACACGATGAAAGAAGACTTTATGAAAGCGAAAGACTATTTTGAGCAAGCGCTACAAGCTGGAATGGAAAACAGTGATTTGTTTTATATGTTAGGGCAGACACTGATGAAATTAGAGCAGCCGAAGCTTGCGATGCCTTATCTTCAGCGTGCAGTTGAGCTAAACGAAGAAGATAACGAAGCAAGATTTCAATTTGGTATGTGCTTAGCGAATGAACATCTGCTGGAGGAAGCGGTCGCAGTCTTTACTGAAGTGATTGCGCGAGATCCGCAGCATGCAGACGCCTTTTATAATGCAGGCGTTGCGTATGCGTATTTAGAAAAAAAAGATGAAGCGCTTGAAATGCTAGGAAAAGCCATTGACGTGCAGCCTGATCATATGCTTGCATTGCATGCGCAAAAGCTAATTCAAGAGGCAGAATAACCGGAAGGAGGGAAGACCTGTGCAGGAACATCCAGATCAAATGAAGCTTGAAGACGAACCGTTTTTAAAAGGGACGGTTCAAGCCGTTATTTTCCATAACGAAAGTAATTTATACTCGGTGTTAAAAGTAAAAGTCATTGAAACATCAGAGAATTTAGAGGAAAAAACAGCATCTGTCACAGGCTACTTCCCAGCGCTTCATGAGGAGGAAACCTACACCTTCTATGGCAAGGTCACAAGTCATCCGAAGTTTGGCGAGCAGTTTCAAGCCACTCATTTTCAAAAGGAAGTCCCTACAACAAAGCAAGGCATCATTCATTATCTCTCTAGTGACTTGTTTGAAGGGATTGGAAAAAAGACGGCGGAAGAAATCGTCGGCAAGCTTGGCAATCAGACGCTTCATCAAATTATGCGTGATCCGTCTGTTTTGTATGACGTCCCTCGCCTGTCAAAAAAGAAGGCAGATAAGCTGGCTGCCACACTTCAGGAGCATCAAGGGCTTGAGCAAATCATGATCAGCCTGAATCAATATGGCTTTGGTCCTCAGCTTAGCATGAAGATTTACCAAGCGTACGAGAGTGAAACGTTGCAGAAAATTGAAGAAAATCCTTATCAGCTCGTCAAAGACGTAGAGGGGATTGGATTTATTAAAGCAGATGAACTCGGCGCTAGAACAGGGATATCTGGAAATGATCCAGACCGCATTCGTGCAGCCCTTTTGTATACCGTTGAGACAGCAAGCCTGCAAGACGGTCATACGTACATACAAACGAAAGATCTGATCGTCGAAACCCGTAAACTACTGAATCAAACCGGCAATGACTACAAAGTGACTGAAATGGACGTTGCCAATCAGATTATTGCACTTGGTGAAGGGAAAGACATGATCATTGAAGATGAGCGCTGTTATCATCCGTCGCTCTTTTATGCGGAGCAAAGTGTGGCAAAACGCATTCAAAAAATTGTCGCTCAAACGGAATATGCAGATCAATTTCCTGAATCAGAATTTCTGCTTGCACTCGGTGAACTGGAGGAACGGCTTGGTGTCCAGTATGCACCAACCCAAAAAGAAGCCATTCAAAAGGCACTCATGTCTCCAATGCTGCTTTTAACAGGCGGACCGGGTACAGGGAAAACGACGGTCATTAAAGGGATTGTCGAGCTTTACAGCGATCTTCACGGCGTATCTCTTGACCCGGGTGATTATAAAAAGGATGAAGCATTTCCGTTCGTGCTTGCCGCACCAACTGGACGTGCTGCGAAACGAATGACAGAATCCACTGGACTTCCTGCTGTGACCATTCACCGGTTGCTAGGCTGGAATGGATCAGAAGGCTTCTCACATGATGAAGACCAGCCGATTGAAGGAAAGCTTGTTATCATTGATGAATCGAGTATGCTGGATATTTGGCTGGCGAACCATTTGTTTAAGGCGATCCCAGATCATATTCAAGTCATTATGGTTGGAGACGAACATCAACTTCCATCTGTCGGGCCTGGTCAAGTGTTAAGAGACCTGCTTGCGTCACAAGCTATACCGGCAGTTACATTAACTGATATTTACCGGCAGGCAGACGGTTCAACAATTGTTGAGCTTGCGCATGATATGAAAAATGGTGTTTTGCCAAAGGATATTACTGCACGCTCGAAGGATCGATCCTTTATTCAATGCTCTAGTGACCAAATGAAAGAAGTCATCGAGAAAGTGGTCAGTAATGCTGCTCAAAAGGGTTATTCAGCAAAGGACATTCAAGTGCTTGCCCCGATGTATAAAGGAAAAGCAGGCATTAATGAACTGAATAAAATGCTTCAGCAAATTCTGAATCCTAAAAAGCCAAAAGGAAGAGAAATTCCTTTTGGTGATGTCGTCTACCGGACAGGTGATAAGGTACTTCAGCTTGTCAATCAGCCCGAGAATAACATTTTTAATGGAGATATTGGCGAAATTGTCTCGATCTTTTATGCGAAAGAAAACACAGAAAAAGAAGATATGGCGGTCATCTCCTTTGATGGAAATGAAATCACGTTTACGAAAAAAGATTTTCATCAATTTACACACGCTTATTGTTGCTCAATTCATAAATCCCAGGGCAGTGAATTCCCAATCGTGGTGCTGCCAGTCGTGAGAAGTTATTATCGAATGCTTCGAAGAAATTTGCTCTACACGGCCATTACACGAAGTAAAAAGTTTTTAATTTTGTGCGGCGAGGAATCAGCATTAGAGTGGGGCGTGAAAAATAATGAAGACTCCCTCAGACAAACGTCTTTAACCATGCGTCTTACTGAAACGGAAGAAGTCATGGATGCTGAGCTAGCAGCCCTCCAAAAAGAACTTCCTTTCAGCGTACACGATGCCAATATTGGCATGGAGGGAATCACTCCGTTTGATTTTATGCAAGAGTAAATGGCTTCCATGGAAGCCATCATATTGTTAAACAAAGGGCTAAAATGAACTTGATTTTAGCCCTTTGTTTTTTTTTCAGCGTGAAAGAAAACCTTTGCAGCCCTAAGAAGGACGAGTACTGGCGTGGAGCGAATTTGTCATTCGTGAGCACCAGCACGCAGGACTGACAAAGAATGCGAGGGTTTGTCTACACGCTGATGGCTTCCTTCATGGAAGCCATTTCTTCGTATGAGTCATAGAGGAAACGCACACGATAAGACTGTTCCGAAAAGGTGGTTGATCACATTTTGAGAACATGTCGAGAGCTTGAAGGACTGACGATCTATACAGACGAGCTGTCTCATTCACTTGGGGCGATCAAAGATATTTGCTTTTTAGCCGGCGGCAGCTGCGGAGGATATGTATTAGATGGGAAAAAGAAAGACTGTGCTTTCATTCCATTCTCAGCTGGCGACAAACTGACAGACGAAGGTCTATATGTGAGCTGCCAGAAGGGAGTCGAAATAGATGCCTCCGCCCCATCCTTCTTCTTTTCGAAATTAAAAAAGAAAATGATCCATACGCCAGATGGTGAAACATTAGGTGTTTTGGAAGATGTATACTTTTGCATGAATTCGGGCACAATCGTAGCATATGAACTCTCGGACGGCTTCTTTACAGAGCTATCAGGGATTCGAAAGCAGCTGCATGCTGCCGGAACCTTGATGGACGTTCAAAAGGAAGCACTTGTTCTAAACCGAACGTAAAGAGGTGCTGAATATGCTCATTTGCCCAAATTGCAAATGTAAAGACATCGGAAAAATTGGGGTCAATCAATATTATTGCTGGGGCTGTTTTATTGAATTGACGCTGTCAAAAGGCAAAATATCTACTCACCAAGTGGAGGAAGACGGTACACTAAGCAGTTTAGACGACCTGTTTAGTGATGATGAACGTTCAATTCAACTATAAGTGTTAAGGGGGAATTTCGAATGGGCAAAATGACTTCTTCACTATTAACGCTTGGTGCAGGTGCACTCGCATATCACTTTGCAAGTCGATATGATATGCCATCTAAGCGGGATATGAAAAAGATGAGAAAACGAGTTATGCGAATGTTTTAAACAAAAAGGGACATCCACCATGAGCGGATGTCCTTTTTTTATGCCTGCCTGTACTCTAATCTCCGTGCAAGTAAGGACAAGCTGAAGTTAACAACAAAATACATCATGGCCGCCAAGAGGAAAATAGGAAGTAAATAAGATTGGCTTTGACCATTTAAAATCTGTGCGTGATGCAATAATTCTGGAAGGGCAATCACAACGGCAAGCGATGTATCTTTTAAAAGAGAAATAAATTGGCTGACAATCGGCGGTACCATTCGGCGTAACGCCTGTGGCATGATAATCATTTTTAACGTTTGAATATACGTTAAGCCAGAGGACCTGGCCGCTTCGATTTGTCCTTTATCAATTGATTTTAACCCACTGCGAATGATTTCTGACAGCATGGCGGATTCAAACACGGTTAAAGCCGCAATGGCAGAGGCGGTGATGCTCAGCTTAATACCGATTTCAGGCAGGGCGAAATACGTAAAAAAGATGATCAGCAAAAGCGGCAGGTTCCGGACGGTTTCAACAATGACCGCAAGCACCTTTGATAAAATAGGGATTTGTGCGAACCTCAATGTGCCAACGACTAATCCGATGATAAAGCTTAAAATGATGGAGATAAAAGCCACTTTTAAGGTGACAGCAAATCCTTCAAGTAAAAAGGCGAGATGATCGGGCTGGTAGGCACCTATAAAATCCATTGTGTTTCCTCCTTTCTAGTGGCTTCGGGCTAATCTTTTTTCTAAATAACCAACGCCTAGACTAAGCGGAATGGTCAATAGAAGATAGAACATGGCAACAAAGATGTATACATCAAATGTCACAAACGTTCTCGAAGCGATAAGGTCTCCTTGGTACATCAGATCAAACCCTGCAATGACACCTAAAATAGACGAGTTTTTCACAAGATTGATAAATTGATTCCCAAGTGGGGGAATGACAATTTTGATTGCCTGCGGCAGAATAATATATCGCATCGTTCCGCCATATGACAGGCCAGAAGCTCTAGCTGCTTCCATTTGTCCAAGCGGTACAGCTTGTATACCTGCACGAATGGCTTCAGCGATAAAAGCAGACGTATAAATGGAGAGGGCAATGGTTCCTGCTGTAAAGCCATCTGCCACAATGCCAAGTACCGGTAAACCAAAGAAGAACACAAAGGTGATCAATAATAACGGAATATTCCGAATAAATTCCACGTAAGCCGTCCCTAACCAGTTGAGCGGCCTTAGTGGCGCAATTCTCATAATGGCAATGAGTGTACCGATGAAAAAGCTTCCAATCAACGCAATGACACTTGCACCAATCGTATATTTAAACCCTTCTAAATAAAGATGGAAGTTCTCAGTTAAAATGGAAAACCGCAGCAATCAGTTCACTTCCTTCCTAATCAACAGAGGAGCCGGCAAGCGGCTCTCCTGAGGGTGTTGAGGTTGATCGAGTCAATTGATTATTCTTTGATCCATTTTTTATGAATCTTGTCATACTCTCCATTGTCTTTTAATGCCTTTAACGCTTTATTAATGACTTCTGTCAATTCTTCATCGCCTTTTTTCACAGCGATGCCATAAGGCTCATCGGTAAATGTTCCGCCAACGACTTCATAATTTGAATCTTCGTCTGCCATGCCAAATAAAATTGCATTATCAGTTGTCAGAACTTGCCCTTGATTTGATTTTAAGGCTGTAAAGGCTTCTTGATAATTTTCAAATTCTAAAACGGATGCTTTTGGTGCTTTTTCGCGAATGTTTTGAGAAGAAGTGGACCCTTTCACTGCAAGCACCTTCGTACCTTTTTTAAGATCATCAATCGATTGAATGTCGCTGCCTTTTTTCACAAGCAGTGATTGTCCTGCTTCAAAGTATACATCTGAGAAATTGACCTCTTTTTTACGCTCTTCTGTGATCGTCATTGTGGCAACAATGGCATGAATATCTCCTTTTTGCAGTAAAGGAATCCTTGTTTTAGATGTCACTTCTTTGAATTCTGCTTTTCCTTCATCACCGAGCATTTCTTTAGTGATCGCTTTTGCTATATCAATATCAAACCCTTCGATATCCCCACTGCTAGGATTTTTTAGACCAAATAAACGAGTATCATTTTTCACACCGAAAACGATTTTTTTGTCTTTCTTAATGGCTTCTAATGAGCTGCCTTGTTTTGCATCGGTTGAGCCTTTCTCGGCAGAGCCGCAGGCAGCGAGAGCGATCATACAGCAAGTCATCAACAGTAATAGGCCAAAGCGTTTCATTTTTTTCATCAAATTCATTCCCCCTAGTGATTTAAAATACGGCTTAAAAAGAGCTGAGCGCGTTTCTCGCGCGGTTTTTCATAAAAGGCAGCTGGTGTAGATTCTTCAAGAATTCTTCCTTCATCAATAAACACAATACGGTCTGCGACTTCACGGGCAAACCCCATCTCGTGCGTGACAACGACCATTGTCATTCCTTCCCTTGCCAGCTGTTTCATCACATCTAGCACCTCACCAATCATCTCTGGATCAAGAGCTGATGTTGGTTCATCGAAAAGCATGACCTCAGGTTTCATTGCAAGTCCCCTTGCGATTGCCACACGCTGCTGCTGTCCTCCTGAGAGTCTAGAAGGGTAGGTGTCTGCTTTTTCAGGAATGCCAACTTTATTTAAATAAAATTCAGCTGTTTCCTTTGCTTCTTCTTTGCTCACTTTTTTAACCTTCATCGGCGCAAGCATAATGTTTTCAAGCACCGTCTTATGCGGATAAAGATGGAAGTGCTGAAACACCATCCCGATATTTTGCCTGATGAGATTGATGTTTGTTTTCGGATGCTGAACAGACACTTGATTGACAAGGACTTTTCCTTCATCAATGCTTTCAAGACGATTGATACACCTGAGCATCGTGCTTTTTCCAGACCCTGAAGGACCGATGATCACAACAACCTCACCTTTTTGAATATGTAGGTTAATGTCCTTAAGTACATGGAACTGGCCGTAATGCTTGTTGACTTCTTCGAATGTGATCATGAAGAACCTCCTCTTCTAATGATTGAGCTAAAGCGGATTCTAGCATAAATGAGGCGAAAATAAGAAAATAATGGAATATTTTCTAACGAGATTTTTACAGCAAACAGTGACTTTGGATGGAGCCGTATGTTTCATGTGTATTCATTTTTAACAAAGTTAGGACAAATTTTATTTACATGGATAATTGCAGAAGTTGGTTAAACAATAAGAAGAGAGGTGAAAAAGGTGAAGAAACGTCCGATCGAGTTTCTAATATATGCTGCAGGTGTACTGCTTGTCCTTGCGTCTTTACTCATTTTGGTTCAGCTCGACGAGTTATGGATGCCTATTTTTTTATTGCTTAAAGCGGTTTTGATCCCGCTTCTTATCGCTATTTTTATTTCTTATCTTCTTTATCCAATTGTTGAAAGACTACATAAGCGAGGTTTGCCAAGGACGGTCAGTCTCTTATTGATATATGTGCTGTTTTTTGGCGGCATTGGTTTGGCTGTGTATAAAGGGGCACCGGTTTTAATCGCTCAATTAAATGAATTGTCGGAGCAAATTCCCATGCTTGCCGAAACGTATAATGGTGCTTTATCACATGTTCATCGTCATACAAGCCACTGGCCTGATGGACTACATGAACGGCTGGATCGTTTTATTGTCCAATCTGAGACGTATGCCGCAAATGGGGCAGAGCGGATGATTCTTAGCTGTAAAGTATTGCTTGATTACGCCTTAGTTGCTGCACTTATTCCTTTTCTTGTCTTTTATATGGTGAAAGATATGAACACGATGAAGCGGGCAGCATGGTATTTAACCCCGCCAAGCTTTCGAAAAAGGGGACATGCCTTTGTGAAAGCAGTGGATGACTCACTTGGGGATTATATTAGAGGGCAATTGCTTGTCTGTTCTTTAATTGGAGGTGCTGCTGCCATTGTTCTTTGGCTGTTTCATATTCCATATCCGCTTGTACTAGGTATGTTAATCGGCGCAACGAATGTCATTCCGTATTTTGGCCCGATTATTGGAGCGATTCCAGCTGTCTTTATCGCTTTTACCATCTCAGTGAAGTCAGTGATCATTGTGCTAATTACAGTAGCCGTGCTTCAATTTTTAGAAAGCAATGTACTGAGTCCGATCATTGTCGGGAGAAGCCTGCATATGCATCCTGTCGTAATCATGCTGGTGTTACTCGCTGGAGGTGAGTTGTTTGGCTTGATTGGGATGATTTTAGCCGTGCCGTCCGCAGCCATTATGAGGGTCATCATTGTGCAATATATTCTCATGAGACGAAGCGTTCATTGACAAGACGAGCCGAGTTGTCTATAATAATTTCGATTCATACATATTGAATTCAATGACGGACCCGAGTACGTTAAAAAGCTGTTGCAGAGAGAGGCTTTGTTTGCTGAGAAAAGCCTTATCAGACCTTTAACGGAAGCTAGTCCCGAGTGCAGATAAACACTGCCGCTCTCTTCCGGCGTTATCGGATGTGAAGGTGATAGACGCATATGTCTATAATCAGGGTGGTACCGCGAGAGCATCTCGTCCCTGTGTAAGTAGTTTTTTGCTTGCATAGGGCGGGATGTTTTTTCGTTTGTGTGAAGATTGAGAATAAAAAAGGGAGGATTTATGATGAAAACTTTAACTTCAGCTCAAGTACGTCAAATGTTTTTAGATTTTTTCAAAGAAAAAGGACATGCTGTCGAACCGAGTGCGTCCCTCGTACCGCATGACGATCCAACACTTTTATGGATTAACAGCGGGGTGGCAACATTAAAGAAATACTTCGATGGCCGCGTCGTGCCTGAGAATCCGCGTATTTGCAACGCACAAAAATCAATTCGTACAAATGACATTGAAAATGTAGGGAAAACAGCACGTCATCATACGTTTTTTGAAATGCTGGGCAACTTCTCTATTGGAGACTATTTCAAAGAAGAGGCAATCGAATGGGCTTGGGAATTCCTCACAAGTGACGAGTGGATTGGCTTTGATCCGAATCTGTTATCTGTAACAGTGCATCCAGAGGATGAAGAAGCATATGTTCTTTGGAGAGATAAAATGGGTGTCCCTGAGGAACGAATTATTCGTCTAGAGGGCAACTTCTGGGATATTGGCGAGGGGCCAAGTGGTCCGAATACAGAAATTTTCTATGATCGCGGCGAAGCATATGGCAACGACATGAACGACCCTGAATTATATCCAGGCGGAGAAAATGAACGTTATCTAGAAGTATGGAATCTTGTTTTTTCTGAATTTAACCATAATCCAGATGGTACATATACACCGCTTCCGAAGAAAAACATTGATACAGGAATGGGTCTTGAGCGTATGGTCTCTGTGATTCAAAACGTACCGACGAACTTTGATACAGACCTGTTCATGCCGATTATTCGTGCAGTAGAAACGATTTCTGGAGAAAGCTATGGGGAGTCAAAAGAAAAAGACACAGCATTTAAAGTCATTGCTGACCATATTCGTACTGTTGCCTTTGCCGTCAGTGACGGAGCACTTCCTTCTAATGAAGGCCGAGGTTATGTGTTAAGACGTTTGCTGCGCCGTGCTGTGCGTTATGCAAAAACGATCCATATCCACCGTCCATTCATGTATGATCTAGTTCCAGTTGTTGCGGAGATCATGAAGGATTTCTATCCAGATGTTCAAGCAAAAGAAGAATTTATTGCAAAAGTGATCAAAAATGAAGAAGAGCGTTTCCATGAGACACTGAATGAAGGGTTAGCCATTTTATCAGAAGTGATCAAAAAAGAACGAGACAATGGCAGCTCACAAATTTCCGGTAAAGATGTGTTTAAGCTTTATGACACATATGGATTCCCGGTCGAACTCACAGAAGAATATGCTGAAGATGAGAACATGACAGTCGATCGTGAAGGCTTCCAGCTAGAAATGGAGAAGCAGCGTGAACGTGCAAGAAATGCCAGACAAGATGTGGGCAGTATGCAGGTTCAAGGCGGGGCTTTAGGCGATATAAAAGCAGAAAGTACGTTTGTGGGCTACGAAAATTTAACTGCAGATGCTCGTATTATCGAATTGCTTCAAAACGGTGAAATTGTCACAGAAGCACACGAAGGGGAAACGGTGCAAATTTTATTAGATGAAACACCTTTCTATGCGGAAAGCGGCGGACAAGTGGCGGATAAAGGAACGTTAAAAAGTGCCGAAGCGATCATTGATATCAAAGATGTGAAAAAGGCGCCAAACGGCCAGCATGTCCACGAAGGAGTCGTCGTAAGTGGTACGGTTCAAAAAGGCATTGAAGTCACTGCAGAAGTCGAATCAGCGCTTCGAAAAGGCATTGTGAAAAATCACACAGCGACACATCTTTTGCACCAAGCGCTAAAAGATGTATTGGGTAGCCACGTTAACCAAGCGGGTTCACTTGTGAATGAAAACAGACTTCGCTTTGACTTTTCTCACTTTGGACAAGTAACAAAAGAAGAATTGTCACAAATTGAAAAAATCGTCAACGAAAAGATTTGGGAAGGCATTTCGGTTGCCATTGACCTGAAACCAATTGCTGAAGCAAAAGAAATGGGCGCAATGGCGCTGTTTGGCGAGAAGTATGGCGATATTGTCCGTGTGGTGCAAGTGGGTGATTACAGCATCGAGTTATGCGGAGGCTGTCACGTTCAAAACACTGCGGAGATCGGATTGTTTAAAATTGCATCTGAATCGGGTATTGGTGCTGGAACACGCCGTATTGAGGCTGTAACAGGTAAAGGTGCTTATGAAGAATTAAATGATCAGCTTGCGATTTTAGAAAAGGCAGCTAATGAACTGAAATCAAATACAAAAGATGTACCAAAACGCATCGCTTCCTTGCAGGCTGATTTAAAAGAAGTTCAAAGAGAAAACGAATCACTTCTTGCGAAATTAAGTCAAGCAGAAGCTGGCTCTATTTTAGAAAAAGTCATCGAAGTTGGCGGAGTGAACGTGTTAACTGAAAAAGTAAACGCCAAAGACATGAACCATTTAAGAACGATGGTTGATGACTTAAAAGCGAAATTAGGTTCAGCTGTCATCGTACTTGGTGCCGTTCAAAATGGAAAAGTCAACATTTCAGCCGGTGTGACAAAAGACGTCATTGAAAAAGGTCTTCATGCAGGAAAACTTGTGAAGCAGGCAGCTGAAATTTGCGGCGGAGGCGGAGGCGGACGCCCAGATATGGCACAAGCAGGCGGGAAACAGCCAGAAAAGCTTGAAGAAGCACTGGCAACTGTCGAAGAATCTGTCAAATCCGTTTTATAATCAGTCAATGTAGTGTAGAATAATGGTATTAGATGAGCGGTTAGAAAAAAGCTTGCTAGTAGAATGTTGGAAGAGAGGTGCAAGAAGCAGTGAGTTCATTTGATAAGACAATGAAGTTTAACTTCTCTGATGATTCAGCTGAAACCAATGTGAATGAAGTGCTCATAACAGTTTATGACGCACTCCAAGAAAAAGGATACAACCCGATCAATCAAATTGTCGGATACTTGCTGTCAGGCGACCCTGCTTATATTCCAAGACATCAGGATGCACGCAACCTAATTCGTAAACTAGAACGAGACGAATTAATTGAGGAATTGGTTAAATCGTACTTAGAGACACATAAAGAGGCGTAAAACATGAGAATTTTAGGCTTAGATTTAGGCACGAAAACCCTTGGTGTGGCAATCAGTGATGAAATGGGATGGACAGCTCAAGGGATTGAAACCATTAAAATTGATGAAGCAGGCGGAGACTTTGGTCTCAGCCGCCTGTCTGAGATCGTCTCGCAATATGGAACGGATAAAATTGTCCTTGGTTTTCCAAAAAATATGAACGGTACGGTCGGTCCAAGAGGCGAGGCCAGCCAATCATTTGCGAAAGTGTTAGAAAACACTTACAATGTTCCTGTTGTGCTTTGGGACGAGCGTCTGTCAACGATGGCAGCAGAAAAAATGCTCATCTCTGCAGATGTGAGCAGACAAAAGCGTAAAAAAGTCATTGATAAAATGGCGGCTGTTATGATCCTTCAAGGGTACTTAGACAGCTTAAATTAAAATGAGGTGAATCAAATGGAACACGGAGAAAAGCAAATTACAATCGTTGATGATAATGGAAATGAGCAGCTTTGCGAAGTACTATTTACTTTTGAAAGCGACCATTTTAACAAATCATATGTTCTTTACTACCCAATTTCTGAACAAGATAACGAAGAAATTGAAATTCATGCATCAAGCTTCACACCAAACGAAGACGGTGAAGATGGCGAATTAGAGCCAATTGAAACGGATGAAGAGTGGGACATGATTGAAGAAACGTTAAATACGTTCTTAGATCAAGAAGACGAAGAAGAATAGAACGAACAAAAGGCCTGTGAAGCAGATGAGAGTTATCTGCATGATCACAGGCCTTTTTATTTATGGAAGCTTTGAAGTGATGGTTAACTTTTGATTATTTCGTTGTGCATTTTGAAAGTTAAGTAAATAAAGACCATGATCAAATGTTAAATGAAAATAATTTTCTTTCTTTATGGAACCAATTTTTTTGATGGAATCGTTCTTCTCTTTAAGTATCGTGTAACCACTCTTTTTAGGTTCATCTGTTTCGACGAAAAATCGATTATGATCATCAATCACGATCGATCCGATACCCGAGTCAGTGTTCTTAATTAGTTTAGATTGTTTTGTGTTTATGTCATAAAAGATTAATTGGCTTTTATTGATTGTTCCTTCCGAGTCAGTAAAAGCCTTCTCGTAAACAAATTGATGGTCGTTAATGAGTTGACTATTATTGATTAAACTTTGATTTAATGGGATTTTTTTAAGCGACTCAGTAGTCAGATTGTAAATGTATGCTTGCTGCTTTCCATTGTCTTTATTAAAAAAGAGAAGCTTATCATTGTGAACAGAGAGATGGGCGTTATTCATTGAGTCTAGTTTAAAGAGCTTTTTTGTCTGCTTTTTTTTGAGATCTTTCATATAAATGTGAGTAGCATCCTTTTCTTCATCATGAGATATCCACACTGCACGATGACCTGTTAATTCAAGAGTGTCACTTAATGTCTCCGAAGTGTTATTCTTTTTGATCGACTCTATCTCTTGTGTGCTCAAATTCATGACGTAATAATTCATCTGTCCGCCTAATTCATCACTGTCAATCCAAACGACCCAGTCTTTATTAGCTTTTAAACCTTGAATGGAAGAACGCTCGAAAGTGGTTGTAAATAGTATGTTGCTTTTCTGTGTCTTTCTATTAAATTCAACTACTTTATTTGCCATCTTTGAAGGACTATGGTCATCTACACTTAAAATTAAACGATCACCAATGGCTGAAACAGAGTTTGTCACAAGATAGTTGAGCATAGTTGTATGACCAAATTCTTTGTCCTCAATTTTAAACTCTATTTTATGATCTTCTGAAACGGTCTTTTTTTGACTACATCCGCCTAGATATAAAAGAGTTACTGAACCAATTAGTATCATTAAAATATAAAAGATTTTACGCAAAATGTGTTTCCTCCAGTATGTACTTTCACTAAGATATAGGTATTAATGAAATATATCCTTATCAAGAAAATAATAGCATTTAGTTAATCAGGAAATAAATAGATCTACAGTTAATTTAAGTTTAATTTAAAGACATGATGTTAATGCCGACATTCAATTTCAAGCCTAGAGGAATTAAAGTTTTATATTAAGTTAATTCTTTTTTACATTCATTATGTAAACTTTAAATTATTTTAAGTTGACATAATGATCTGTACCTTTTACTCTATTTTTAACAATGAATCGAGTGAGGGGTATGAAAATTGAAAATTCACGATATGATGCAAATGGCATTAATGACAGCAGTTATTGGGATGTTAGGATTGATTCCGCCTATTTTTCTTGCGTTTACACCTGTACCAATCACCTTACAAACCGCAGGTCTTTTGCTTGCTGGAGGGCTGTTAAAACCAAAGCAAGCGCTGATTAGTTTACTTCTGTTTCTTCTAATAGTGGCAGCAGGCGCACCTCTTTTATCTGGAGGGAGAGGCGGAATAGGGGTCTTTTTTGGGCCAAGCGGTGGTTTTTTACTTGCTTATCCAGTGGCTGCCTTTATGATCAGCCTGTGGCTGAACCGGCTGAAGAAAGTGACGGCCTTACGACTATTTTTGATCTATGCGGTATGCAGTATCGGGATATTATATATAGGCGGAATTCCCTTTCAAGCTATGATGATGCATATAAAGATCACGCAAGCAGCTCTGTTCAGCGTCATTTATTTACCGGGTGATCTGATCAAAGCAGGGATATGTGCCGTCTTCACGGTGAAAATCATTCAAGCGATGTCATATCGAAAAAGGGACTTACATGGAGGGAGGCGAGCAGTTTGATGAGAATGACGGAAAGCTATGCAGCTCATGCAAAAGTGAAGCCAGGTCAGATGGCGATCATAGATGAAAAAGAGAAGATCACTTATGAAGATTGGCATGAGCGTGTGCAGTCATCTGCACAATGGTTAAAAGAAACGCCTCATCAGCAAAAAAGAGTCGCTTTTTTAGTATCAAATGGTGTTCCGTTTCTCCAACTATTTGCTGGCGCAGCTTCTGCAGGATGGACAGCGGTGCCTCTTGATCCGCGGTGGAGTGACAAGGAATGCGCAGAAAAGCTCTTATTAAGCGACGCGGACTTTGTCATTGTGGAAGATCGATTTATCAAAAGGATTGAAAAGTACAAGCTGGACATGCCAGTGCTCTCTTTATCTGAATGGAAAGAAAGAATCAGTCTCAGCATAATCGTTCAATCAAACAAAAGTAATACGGAGGAAGATCCTGCTTTTTATATGGGATTTACTTCAGGATCAACGGGATCGCCCAAAGCCTTTATAAGACGCCAGCAGTCATGGATCGAGAGCTTTCAAATGACAGCTTCCGTCTTTGGGATCACACATCAAGATCATGTACTGATTTTGGGCACACTTTTATCCTCTCATTTTTTATACGGTGCGATCAGCACACTTTATTTCGGGGGCACCGTGACATTGTTAGAAAAATTTGTGCCAGAGAAAGCAAAGAACATCTTAGAAAGAGGAGACATCACGGCTATTTATACGGTTCCGACCATGACAGAATCGTTACTGCAAATGGATGCCTTCGGAAAACATCCGCTTCTTGTCCTGTCTTCTGGTGCAGATTGGGGAAACTCTTCAAAAAAACAGCTCGTCAACCGCAATCCCCACATCACATTTTTTGATTTTTATGGAACATCAGAATTGAGCTTTGTCTCCTATTTATCTTCAGATGATTTTTTGCAAAAGCCTACTTCTGTCGGAAAGCCTTTTCCTTCTATTCAGGTTGAAATCAGGAGGGCAGATCAAACCGTTTGCAAGCCAAATGAAATCGGGAGAATTTATGTGAAAAGCCCAATGTCTTTTTCAGGCTATTTACAAGATGAAAAGCCGCCCGCAGAGTGGCTGACCGTATATGACATGGGGTGGCTTGACGAGGATGGTTACTTGTATATGAGCGGCCGCGAGAATGGCATGATTGTCTATGGGGGACTGAATATTTTTCCAGAGGAAATTGAGCGTGTGCTGAATGAACAGCCAGAGGTGAATCGGTCAATCGTGATTGGACTTCCTGATCCATATTGGGGGGAAATCCCTGTTGCCATTATTGAGAATGTACAACAAACAAAAACTATTCGGCAAGCTGTAAAAGAAACATTAGCGGCATACAAAGTACCAAAAAAATGGCTCGTCACGGACAAAATGATCGAAACATCAGGAGGGAAAATCGCTCGTGCCAGTATGAAAAAGTGGGCGGAGGAACAATTATCATGCAAGCCGTGATTGTACAAGCGAAGCGGACGCCCTTCGGTGAGAAAAATGGAATGTTGAAGGATTACCGGTCAGAGCATCTAGCTGCGCCCTTGATCCAGCATTTTTCAAACGTGACCAAGCCAGATGACATCATTTTAGGCAATGTCGTCGGGGGTGGTGGCAACATTGCCCGTCTGTCCTCGTTAGAAGCAGGGCTTTCATTACATACTCCGGGTATGACCATTGATAGGCAGTGTGCTTCCGGTCTTGAAGCCATTAGAACAGCGTGCATCATGATTCAGTCGGGGGAGGGATCAATGTATATCGCTGGTGGAACGGAAAGCATTTCTCGGTCACCAATGAAAGAAAGGGCCCGCTTTTCTCCAGAGTGGATAGGGGACCCTCATATGGGGGAAGCGGCAGAGCTGACGGCGTCGAAATTTTCAGTTGCGAGACAAGAGCAAGATGACTATGCACTTTTAAGCTGGGAACGAAGTATAACCGCATTCAAGCAAGGAACGTATTCAGAAGAAATTGTTCCGATTGGCGGGATGAGTACAGATGAAGCGGCAGCTAAAATAAGACCGATTGCAAGCTTGATAAAGCGGGCAAAACCTGTCTTTTTACCAGGCAAAGGTACTGTGACTGTGACCAATAGCTGTAAAGAAGCAGATGGTGCAGCTGCCGTCGTTGTGATGGAAAGAGCGGAAGCGGAGGCAAAAGGCTTCAGCCCTATGCTGCGGTATATCGGGAGTGCCGTGACCGCTATAGACCCGCATTATCCTGCTGCTTCACCAATTGATGCAATCAAGAAACTTTTACATAAAGAACAGGTGAAGATAGAAGATGTTGCACTTTTTGAAATCAATGAAGCGTTTGCGCTCAAAGTAGTGCTCATTGCCCGGACACTAGGTATTCCTTATGACCGTATCAATAAAAGAGGCGGTGCGCTTTGTCTTGGGCATCCATATAGCGCCTCGGGAGCTGCTATGATGGTGAGACTGTTTTACGAAGCCCGCGCCCTACCGAATGGAAGCTATGTCATGGCTGCAATTGGAAGTGGAGGCGGTGTCGGTTTAGCCACACTATGGCAAGTTCTGTCATGACATGCATGAGCAAGTAATTGCCGAACTCCGTCGAATCATGTACTATAAAAGCTAGATGTGAGGAGGGCCATGCATGTTTTCAGAACAAAAGAAACGACCATTTTTTAAACGAAAAATGGGGATCGTCCTGTTATCTGTACTTGCTGTGATCATCATTGCAGCATTATCAGGTTTTTTATATGTAAAATCAGCACTCGGGCCGGTCGATCAAAAAAGCAAACAAACCATTAATATTCATATTCCAAATGGAACATCTGTCAGTGGAATTGCGAGCATTTTAAAAGAAAATGAGCTGATTTCAAATGACACGATTTTCACTTACTATGCAAAGTACAAAAAAGCGTCAGGCTTTAAAGCGGGCTATTTTCATCTCAAACAAACAATGGATGCGGATCAGCTGATTCAAAAGCTGACATCTGGCGGGACAGATTACGCATTTCAGCTTGTGATACCTGAAGGGAAACAGTTGTCTGATATTGCAGCTATTATTGCAAACCAGACGAATTTTTCAGCGAAAGAAGTTGAAGCGAAGCTGGATGATCCAGCCTTTATTAAAAAATTGATGAAAAAATACCCGAAAACGGTGACATCACAAGTGAACGGGAAACAAGTCAAGCATCCGTTAGAGGGATATTTATTCCCGGCGACGTATCCGTTTTATCGTGAGGATGAATCACTTGAAACAATCATTGACACGATGATTAAACAAACAGATCAATATGTGAAAACGTACGAAAAGGACATGAAAAAGAGAAAGATGTCCATCCATGATGTCCTAACGATGGCATCCCTAATAGAAATGGAAGCAACCGAAAAAACAGACCGGGCAAAAATCTCAAGTGTGTTTTATAACCGGTTGAAAAAGGACATGCCGCTTCAAACAGATCCAACCGTTCTTTATGCGCTTGGCGAGCATAAGTCCCGTGTTTATTACAAAGATTTAAAAGTGAAATCACCTTATAATACGTATACAAACAAAGGGCTTCCGCCTGGACCTATTGCCAATGCTGGAGAATCTTCTTGGAAAGCAGCACTCCATCCAGAGAAAACAGATTTTGTTTACTTCCTAGCAAAGAAAAATGGCGAAGTCGTCTTTACGAAAACGTTAAATGATCACAACAAAGCAAAAGCGAAATACATCACAGGCAGCAACTAACGCCCATGTGAGAGGAAAAAGACTGTAGACAATGGTGAAATTGCCTGCAGTTTTTTTCGTTGTTATATCCATTTTATAGGTTCGCAATTACCACATCTTTGTGGTAAAATATATCGGGTTGTTTTTACTTAGATGAACGAAAGATTGACGAGAAAGAGAGCTGCAGCAGGCAGGACTCTTCTTTTTCAGGTCATGAAGGAGCTAGACATATAATGACAATCGAAGATGATCAAATAAATGATTATATTGAAGATTTAATTGAGCCGAGTCCTGATGCCATCGCTCAATTAGAGGAGTATGCGAAAGAGCATCATGTGCCAATCATGGAAAAGGTGAGCATTGAACTGTTATTGCAGCTGCTTTCTTTGAAAAAACCGAAGAAGATTCTTGAGGTTGGGACAGCGATTGGCTATTCAGCGATTCGAATGGCAGAAGCTCTGCCAGATGCTGAAATCTATACGATTGAGCGAAATGCAAAACGTTATGAGGAAGCGACACGAAATATTGAAGAATTACATTTCAAAGATAGAATTCACGTGTTTTTTGGCGATGCGATCGAATCAGCTAAAACGGTTCAGACGATGGCGCCCTATGATGTGATCTTCATTGATGCGGCAAAAGGTCAGTATCAACGCTTTTTTGAGCTGTTTGAACCGATGCTGTCCGATGACGGAATGATTATTACAGACAACGTATTATTTAAAGGCTTAGTTGCGACAAATTATGAAGAAGAAATTGAAGATAAACGAAAAAAACAATTAATAGGAAAAATTGATCGATACAATCAATGGCTGATGTCAAACCCTGACTACCAAACGTGTATCATTCCGGTTGGAGATGGGATCGCTATTAGTACAAAAAGAGGTGACCAATCATGAAAAAACCAGAATTGCTTGTGACACCAAGCAAGGTGTCGGATGTACTGCCGCTCATTGAAGCGGGTGCTGACGCATTTTTAATAGGTGAACAAACATATGGAATCCGTCTTGCAGGTGAATTTTCAAGAGAAGATGTGAAACAAACGGTTCAACTCGCACATGCACATCACAAAAAAGTATATGTCGCCATGAATGCGATTTTTCATAATGACCGTGTGGCACTGCTTGGAGATTATTTAACCTTTCTCGATGGATTAAACGTGGATTGTGTCGTTTTTGGAGATCCGGCAGTGATCATGGCCGCAAAAGAAACAGGTGTCAACTTGAATCTGCACTGGAGTACAGAAACAACTGGGACAAACTATTACACTTGTAACTACTGGGGCAGAAAAGGCGCAACACGTGCTGTTCTTGCCAAAGAACTCAATATGGATAGCGTGATTGATATCAAAGAAAACGCTGAAGTGGAGATTGAAATTCAAGTCCACGGCATGACCTGTATGTTCCAATCGAAACGGACACTTGTTGGCAACTATTTTGAATATCAAGGCAAACAAATGGACGTGGAAGGCAGAAATATGGAAGAAGGTCTATTCCTTCACGACCAGGAGCGTCAAAACAAATATCCTATTTTTGAGGATGAAAATGGCACACACATTATGAGTCCAAATGATGTATGTATGATTGATGAATTAGAAGAATTTGTCGACGCAGGCATTGACTCATTTAAAATTGACGGAATTTTAAAGTCACTTTCTTATATGACAGAGGTGACATCCCTCTATCGAAAAGCCATTGATTTACTAGTGACTGATAAGGAAGCCTATGAAGATCAGAAAGATGAATGGCTGGAGCGTATTGAACAGATCCAGCCTGTCAACCGCTCAATCGATACAGGGTTCTTCTTTAAAGAAACGGTTTATTAAGATAAAAGGAGGCAGAGGAAATGGCACTTTTAAAAGATGGAATTTCTGAAATGATCGATGGAAAACGTGTCATTACAAAAAAACCAGAACTGCTAGCGCCAGCAGGAAACTTAGAAAAACTAAAAATTGCTGTGCATTATGGAGCGGACGCTGTTTTTATTGGCGGGAAAGAATTTGGACTTCGTTCAAATGCAGATAACTTTTCAATCGAAGAAATGGCAGAAGGTGTCGCATTTGCGAACAAATACGGTGCTCGCATTTATGTGACAACGAATATTTTCGCCCACAACGAAAACATGGACGGGCTGGAAGAATATCTTCAAGGGATTGAAGGAGCCGGTGTTGCGGGAATTATTGTCGCTGATCCACTCATTATTGAAACATGCAAACGAGTAGCTCCAAAGCTTGAAGTTCACTTAAGCACACAGCAGTCTCTTTCAAATTGGAAAGCGGTGCAGTTTTGGAAGGAAGAAGGGCTTGAGCGTGTGGTCCTTGCACGTGAAACAAGCGCCCTAGAGATTAAAGAAATGAAAGAAAAAGTGGATATTGAAATCGAAACGTTCATTCACGGGGCCATGTGTATTGCTTATTCTGGCCGCTGCGTGCTCAGTAACCATATGACAGCGAGAGATTCAAACCGCGGAGGCTGCTGCCAATCTTGCCGCTGGGATTATGATCTTTATAAACTAGAAGGCTCTGAGGAAGCGCCTTTATTCGGTGAAGAAGATGCACCATTTGCGATGAGTCCAAAAGATTTAAAACTCATCGAATCCATACCGCAAATGATCGAAATGGGAATTGATAGCTTAAAGATCGAAGGACGAATGAAGTCCATTCATTATGTAGCAACAGTTGTCAGTGTCTATCGTAAAGTCATTGATGCTTACTGTGCGGATCCAGACAATTTCGTCATTCAACAAGAATGGCTCGATGAATTAGACAAATGTGCCAACCGTGACACGGCTCCTGCCTTTTTTGAAGGTGTACCAGGGACGGATGAACAAATGTTTGGCATTCACGGAAAGAAAACGACCTTTGATTTCGTCGGACTTGTACTTCATTATGATGAACAAGAACAAATTGTCACATTACAGCAGCGTAATTTCTTTAAAGCTGGCGACGAAGTTGAATTTTTCGGTCCAGAAATCGAAAATTTCACATGCAAGATTGAGACGATTTGGGACGAAAAAGGGAACGAACTCGATGCCGCTCGTCATCCACTGCAAATTGTGAAATTTAAGCTTGATCAAAAAGTATACCCTAGCAACATGATGAGAAAGGGGAAATAACCGGCACATGGGGAAAAAACCAGTGGTGATTGGAATCGCTGGCGGCTCGGGTTCAGGTAAAACGAGCGTCACCAATTCCATTTACGAAAAATTTAAAGGGCATTCAATCCTCATGCTTCAGCAAGATTTATATTACAAAAATCAAAGTCATATGCCATTTGAAGAGCGCCTGCTGACCAATTATGATCATCCGCTTGCTTTTGACAATGACCTGATGATTGAGCATGTAGAAGCGCTGCTAAAGTACGAGTCCATTGAAAAACCGATTTATGATTTTAAACTAAACACACGTTCAGAAGAGACGGTACATGTTGAACCCAAAGATGTCATCATCGTTGAAGGAATCTTTGCTCTTGAAAACGAACGTCTAAGAAACTTAATGGATATTAAACTGTATGTGGATACAGATGCAGATCTTCGGATCATTCGCCGTATTTTACGTGATACGAAAGAAAGAGGCAGATCGATTGATTCCGTGATTGAACAATATGTATCTGTCGTCAGACCGATGCACAATCAATTCATTGAACCGTCAAAACGATACGCGGATATCATCATCCCAGAAGGCGGTCAAAATCATGTGGCCATTGATCTCATGGTGACAAAAATTCAAACGATTCTTCAAAACCGCGGAGAGTAAATGGTGGAGAAGAACAAAGACCTTTACGACGTAAAGGTCTTTTCAACATCATGCTCTTGTAGTCAATACTTTAGTAATGGCTAGTCCGAAATCATCGGTGAGCATTGTAAGAAGCAGCCCTCTGAATAAAAGATTTGATATGATAGGAAAACAATGCTGCGAAATGAAGACAGGAAAATCACGATGGGATGCTGAAAGTTTCAGTTATTCCTGCTTTGTAAAAGTATATTAAAAAAACGACAAACAAATCATCACAAATTTTCAAACAATTCTTGATCAAAATGCAATTTTGTAATAATATAGCATAGACATATCGTACACTGACCATATTATGTATTGGAAGATGGAGAATGGATAAGCTATTCTTCTACATATGATCGAAATGGCCGAACGAGGTACAGGAGCTTCCTGTGCCTTTCCACAGTTTGTGCGATGAAGATAATACATCATCATGAGACCGCTGCTGTTCCTGCCTAATAAAAAGGCATAATAGTTGCATCTAAAAGGGACGCCATGTAAGATGGACTTTTACGAATATGGGACAGAAGGAATGAGGGCCGGAATATGTCCTCATTCTTGTATATTTCAGTCGTCACTCACATGCAGAAAGCTTGTATGATGAGGATTAATAGAAGGAGTGAATGATTCATGGCACAAGAGAAAGTATTTCCAATGACAGAAGAAGGAAAGCGCAAATTAGAAGAAGAGCTTGAATATTTGAAAACGGTTAAACGTAAAGAGGTTGTAGAGCGTATTAAAATCGCTAGAAGTTTTGGAGACCTCTCTGAAAACTCGGAATATGATTCTGCTAAAGAAGAGCAAGCGTTTGTAGAAGGTCGTATTACAACGCTTGATAATATGATTCGTAATGCCAAAATTATTGAAGATGAAGGTAACTCAAATATTGTTTCACTCGGTAAAACGGTGACATTCGTTGAATTACCGGACGGTGAAGAAGAGTCTTATACGATTGTAGGAAGTGCAGAAGCTGATCCGTTTGAAGGCAAAATTTCAAACGATTCACCAATTGCAAAAAGCCTTTTAGGCAAACAAGTAGACGACAAAGTCACGGTTCAAACACCTGGCGGAGAAATGTTCGTCCAAATTGTAAAAATTTCATAATTACGTTTATACGATAAACACCTCGTCCACAATAGGGACGAGGTGTTTTTATGCTGAAAACAAGAAGAATCCAATGGACAGGTGTCATTATTTTTATCTTATTGCTCGGTCTCCTATTTAGACTAGCGGAAATTCAGTTGTTTTTCACAGAATCTTTTTCAAAGCTTGATATTAATTTGATCCAAGAAAGTGTCAGGCAGCGGACAGAAGAAGTAGTCATTTCAGACGGACGTGGCGAATTTTTAGATCGAAACGGGAAGGCACTTCTCACAAAAGAAGAGCCTGCAGTCATCATATTTCCTTTCCTGCAATATGACCTCCCTCACTTAAAACAAACCGCTTCTATACTTGAGATGGAAGAAGATGAATTGAAGAGCCAGCTGACAGAAACGAAGAAACCACTCATTTTAAAAGATGATATCACGAAAAAAAAGCTGAAAGACATCAATGATATGAAATATTCAGGTGTTTACGGCGTATATATGAAAGAGAAGGACAAAAAAAGACTTGCCCTCCACACATTAGGTTTCACAAGCGAGAATCCAGAACTCTTGAGAAAACGTTATCCGGACAAAAAAGAGCTTTCGATTCGCACTGAGATCGGTACATTTGGTTTGGAAAGTACATTTGACGAATTTCTATTACCAGAGCAAGACACAAAATTGTTATATCATGTGGACGGAAGGGGAAACCCTTTGTTTGGGATGGACGTCAAATATACAGCAGAAGCTCATTCGTTTTATCCGCTGCAAGTGCAGACAACTATGGACGAAGACATGCAGAGGGAAATGGAGAATGTTCTCAAAGCACAAGGTGTTGAAAAAGGCGGAGCGGTTCTGCTCGACATTCAAAATAGCAGTGTGCTGGCGATGGCGAGTGTTCCAAATGTGACCAGCAAAAACCGGCATGAGGCAAGAAATTACATGCTGACCGCAATGGCTCCCGGTTCTGTATTTAAAACGGTCGTACTTACCGCAGCGATTGAAAAAAACTTGAACCAGCCACAAACGATGTATGATTGTCGAAAGAATTTATATGGAGAGCCAGAAGGAAAGCAGGAAGTACTGAATCTGTCTGAAAGCTTTGCACAAAGCTGTAATTATACATTTGCGACACTCGCTGAGCAGCTCATCCAAACAGATGATCAAATTCTTGAAAAGACAGCTTCAAAGCTTGGGCTTGTGGATCGAGCCGGCTGGGAAGGGGATGTATACCATAAGCAACAATTCAAACAGTTTGATCGTGAAGAAACAGGCAGTGTGTGGGGAGATAAAAGAGACAAGCATGTCAAAAAAGCCATTGCGCAAACGGCGATTGGTCAAAAAAATGTCAAAACAACCCCCTTACAAATTGCCAATATGATGGCAACGATTGCAAGGGGCGGAGAACGAAAAGAAGTGAGGATTGCAGATAAAGTGATGTATCAAAACGGAACAACGATGCTATCCTTTCAAAACAAACGACCTGATGGTGACAGTATTGACCGCTATACAGCTCAAACCTTGCAAAAGTACTTAAGGCAGGTGGTGACGTCTGACAAAGGAACAGGAAGAAGATTTCAAGACCTGCCGTTCCATATAGCAGGGAAATCAGGCACTGCCCAAACCGGCAGCAAAGATAAACAGGGGAATCCACTTTATCACAAGTGGTTTGCCGGATACTTTCCGGCAGAGAAACCAAAATACGCTCTCGTCGTTGTTCACCTTGATGAGGCAAGTGGCCGGGCTAAGACAAATGAAGCGTTTTATGATATTGTAAAAAAGGTCAATGAAATTGAAAAGAAACAGACATAGAACATCCCTTCATGTCATGTTAGAATAGTAACGACTTAGGGAACAGAGGCAAAGGAGTGCAGAGATTTTGAGTAGAAATTCTCGATTTGAACATCGTGATAAGCGCAGAAAGGCGAATATGGTGCTTAACATATTAATTGGTATCGTTGTGGTGCTTATTTTGGTTGTCGCATCGAGTTTGTTAATTTTTAATAGACCACCGAAAGATGTAGCCAACGAACCATCCAAAACAGCACCTGCATCGAGTGAAAATAAACAAAACTCAGAAGAAGATGTGAAAGATCAAAAGAAAGATACATCCGATGATGCGGATGCGAAAAAAGACGATTCATCTGACAAAAAAGATGATACAAAGAAAACAGATGATGAAGAAGAGCCAAACAAAGATGCGTTAAAAGATGCCACAGAAACAGATGGCGGTAAAACAAGTGACGTAGACAAAACATATGAAAACGATAACTGGGAGCCTGTAGGAACAGAGCAATCGGGATCACATACAGCAACCTATGATGCTAACTCAAAAGACTGGAAAGAAATGATCAAAGCCATGTCCTATGCGACAGGAATCTCAGAAGATCAAATGACTGTTATTTGGTTAGGAAATAACGGAGGACCTCAAGATGCAAAAGGAACCATCCGTGATAAATCAACAGGTGAACGCTACCGTGTAGAAATTACGTGGGTGGACGAAAAAGGCTGGAAACCTGTGAAGGTTGAAAAATTAAAATAAAAAAGATGCATGCAAAAAGGCTAAAATGAACTTCATTTTAGCCTTTTTCTTCTTTTCAGTCTAGGAAGGACTAGCACCGGGCGCACAGACCTGACTGCCTACACGCTGATCTTTTTTATGAGACATTCGCTTTAAAATGAACAACTGCTGTATACAAAATCTTATCATCAATGACAGTCGTTTGATGACTCACAGAATGAACAGTCAGCAAGATCGCCTGATTATGTTCAATTTGTTTTTGGATCTTTTGTTCAAGTTTTTTTAAAGACGTTGCTTCAAAAAATTCAATTTTGTCCTTTAAAAAATCCAGTTGAAAATCCATTTCATTCATCCCTCCATGCTCTAGATTCATCATAATCTCTCCCATTCAAAAGGGCAAATATTTTTCTACCCCGCCCAGTATTTTTTAGTAGGAAAGAATCAGAAGATGTGGTAGGATAGGAACTGTTCGACGGAATAAAACATACTATACGGATAGGAATAAATAGATAAAGTGGAGGGAAAGAAAAATGGGACGTGAGTTTCTTTCTTTATTTGATCATTGGGCTGAATCTTATGATGACACTGTAAGTGGTCATGACGAGCAGTATAAAGAAGTATTTCGCCGGTATCCGGCCATTCTAAAAGAGATTACTCGCCGTGCAGGTCAACATGTCATTGAGTTTGGAAGCGGCACAGGAAACCTAACGGCGGCACTGCTTCAAGCAGATAAGAAAGTGTTTGGCGTTGAACCTTCAGAGGCCATGAAGAAAGCGGCTCTTCAAAAAGGAATACCAAATGTATTTCATGACGGAGATTTTTTATCGTTTCCAGCTCCACCTTTTGAGCCTGATACGATCGTCAGTTCATATGCTTTCCATCATTTAACGGACGAAGAAAAAAAACAAGCCATCCACACCTATGGCAACATCCTTCCCTCAGGTGGTAAAATAGTCTTTGCTGATACAATGTTTCAAAATCAAGCAGCACATCAAGCTGCAACGAACAAAGCGAAAGCCGCTGGATTCGATCAGCTTGCAGAGGATTTAGAAACGGAATACTATCCATCCATAGGTGTGTTAAAGCAAATCTTTGAAGAAGAAGGTTTTAGCACATCTTTTCATCAAATGAATGATTTTGTGTGGATCGTAGAAGCGAAGAAAAGGGAATGAAAGGATGTTTTTGATTTGAAAATCGCAGTGATAGGTGCAATGGAAGAAGAAGTGACGATTTTAAGAGACCAACTAAAGAATGCCACACAAGAAAACATCGCTGGGTGTGAATTTACAACAGGTGTTTATGAAGATAAAGAAGTGATTTTATTAAAATCAGGGATTGGAAAAGTGAATGCAGCGGTCAGCACAACACTTCTGCTTGACCGCTTTCAGCCAGATTATGTGATCAATACAGGATCAGCTGGCGGTTTCCATCACTCATTAAATGTAGGTGATATTGTCATCTCTACTGATGTTAGACATCATGATGTGGACGTGACGATCTTTAATTACGAATATGGACAAGTGCCAGGATTACCAGCTGCTTTCATCGCAGATGATCAGCTTGTGAAGCTGGCAGAGGAATCTGCTTCAGAAATCGATCATATTCAAGTGGCAAAAGGAACGATTGCAACAGGAGATTCATTTATGGATGATCCTGGTCGTGTCGCGTTTGTGAGAGAGAAATTCCCAGAGCTGTATGCAGTGGAAATGGAGGCAGCTGCAGTTGCGCAAGTTTGCCATCTATTTGAAACGCCATTTGTGGTCGTTCGAGCGTTGTCAGATATTGCTGGGAAAGAATCCAATATCTCTTTTGATCAATTTCTAGAGCAAGCAGCGATTCACTCAACAGACCTTGTCCTGCGTATGATAAAGCAAACACAATAAAAGAAGGGGTTTCCCCCTTCTTTTCCATACAAAGGAAGGGATTTATATGGCTGTCATACATGATATTACGGAATTAATTGGCCACACACCGCTTTTAAAACTGTCAGGGATGGGTGTGCCGGCAGGTGTTGATGTTTATGCAAAACTTGAAATGATGAACCCAGGCGGAAGTATTAAGGATCGCTTAGGTGATATGCTGATTAAAGAAGCGCTGGCATCGGGCAAACTGCGCCCAGGCGGAACCATTATTGAAGCAACTGCAGGAAACACAGGCATCGGGCTTGCGCTAAGTGCAAGAAAACATCAATTGCATCCGATCTTCTGTGTACCAGAACATTTTAGTCAAGAGAAACAACAGCTCATGAAGGCGCTTGGTGCAGAAATTATTCATACACCAAGAAAAGATGGGATGAAGGGTGCGATTGATCGAGCCCTTGAACTAGAGGCAAGCCTTGACAATGCTTATTGTGTCTTACAATTTAAAAACCAAGTAAATCCATTGACTTACTATAAAACACTCGGGCCAGAAATATGGTCTGACCTCCAGGGGAACATAGACGTGTTTGTAGCAGGAGCGGGCTCTGGCGGAACGTTTCAAGGCTGTGCTACCTATTTAAAAGAGCAAAAAGAAGCGATAAAAACAGTGATCGTGGAACCAGAAGGATCTATTTTAAATGGCGGAAAGCCGGGACCGCATAGAACGGAAGGAATTGGCCTTGAATTTATTCCAGATTATATGGAATCGACTTTATTTGACGAAATTTATACCGTCAGTGACGATGATGCTTTCCGAATGGTGAAAGAAGCAGCTGAAAAGGAAGGTGTTCTGATCGGAAGCTCGTCTGGAGCCGCTCTATTTGCCGCTTTAGAGGAAGCGAAAAAGGCATCACCTGGGACGGTGATCGTGACCATTTTTCCTGATAGCAGTGAGCGTTATCTAAGTAAAGGTATTTATGAGGGAGGAAAATAAAATGAAGCCAAAAACAATGATGATTCATAGTGGAATCACTGGTGATGAAAAAACAGGAGCCGTGTCTGTTCCTATTTATCAAGTCAGCACCTATAAGCAGCCTAAAGCAGGCGAGCACACTGGATATGAATATTCCAGAACTGCGAATCCAACAAGAACAGCACTGGAAACAGTCATTCGTGATCTTGAAGGCGGGGCAAACGGCTATGCATTCGGTTCAGGGATGGCTGCAATTGCAGCCGTGATGATGCTGTTTAACAGCGGAGATCATATCGTACTGACTGATGACGTGTACGGCGGAACCTATCGTGTGATGACAAAGGTGCTCAACCGGATTGGCATTAAAGCCACATTTGTAGACACAAGTGATCCTGAAGCGGTGAAAAAAGCAATTTTACCAGAAACAAAAGCCGTCTATATTGAATCACCAACCAATCCATTGCTGAAAATGACCGATCTACAAGCCATAAGCCGGATCACAAAAGAAGCTGGCATCTGGATGATTGTCGATAATACGTTTTTTACCCCATATTTTCAAAAGCCGATTTCATATGGGGCTGACATTGTCTTGCACAGTGCCACAAAATATTTAGGCGGCCATAGTGATGTGGTGGGCGGACTTGTCGTGACAGCTACTGAAGAGCTTGGTGAAGAACTGCACTTTGTTCAAAACTCTACAGGCGGTATTCTTGGACCGCAAGATGCGTGGCTTCTAATGCGAGGGATGAAAACGCTCGGACTAAGAATGGAAGCACATCAACAAAACGCGCAGAAAATCGCTGAGTTTTTAGAACAACATCCTGCGATTACACGTGTCTATTACCCAGGTTTAAGCGCTCACCCAGGTCATGAGCTTGCAAAAACTCAAGCAACAGGCTTTGGCGGTATGATTTCTTTTGATATTGGAAAAGAAGAAAACGTCGACGTGTTTTTAAGCCAATTGAAATTGTTTACAATCGCAGAAAGCCTAGGGGCGGTTGAAAGTTTAATCTCTGTTCCTGCTCGCATGACCCATGCATCCATTCCAAAAGAGCGCAGAGAAGAGCTTGGCATCACAGATGGTTTAATCCGTATTTCTGTCGGTATTGAAGATATTGATGACTTATTACATGATATTGAACAAGGGCTCGACGCAGTAACGAATGGATAGATTTACATGCCCCCCGCTTTCTCTCACTATGGTAAGCTATCAATAGACATTGATAACGGGAAGGTGAATCAAGTGAAGAAAAAGTGGGATGGTTTAGTGACAGATTACAAGCAATACGCTTTTATTTTGCTTGCTGTCAGCACCTTTTTATATATTGGTACGATTTTACCGAATCAGCACATAGAAGCATCACCAAAAATGCTGATGCTGGCAGTTGATTGTGTTTTCCTATTGGCTGCTTTCCTTTGCGTGAAACGTGCGATCTTTTTTCAAAAAAAGCTACAAGAACTAGATGAAGATTAAGTCGAAAAGTCTCCTCATGTGATGAGGAGACTTTTTTAAATTGCACTGGATAATCGGACAAGAATTACTGTAGAAATTTAGTCAAACACACAAAAATCATCTAATTTACTAAAAACAGGTTTACAAAATGGTGCTTGCTGGATATACTTACAAAGTAATAAAAAACGTAAAGGAGGCTGAAGAATATGTTATTCGTATCTACTTGTGATCAATTCAACAACCAATTTCATCATGTCATCAGCCTGTGGAAGAGCTCGTGTCCTTCCTTTACCTTTTACGGTTCACGCTACAAAACTGTTTAAGTAAACGAGGATTTCACGTATCATCCATCGCAGGTTAGAAGACACTGTCTTTTGATCTGCATTTTTGTGTGCCCGCAGGTCAACTGATAAAGAAGATCTGCGGGCTATTTCGCGTGCTGCGAACTGAAGGGAGGTGAGCGTATATGACAATCCATTTATTTTTTATTACTTTGACGATCCAACGTAAATACAAAGACATTGAAACCGTTCTTTATGAACAACAAGTCGAAACGTTTTATGAAGAAATGAAGCAGAAACAACTAAAGTACATGAACTAAAAAGGACAATAAAAACATGAAAAGGAGGAGATTGACATGTTTATGATGCTTGCAATGCTTGATTGTTATACAAGGGAGAAGGACCAGGTTTAGACACGCTCCACATTGATCACCTGCACATATGATAACCGTAAAAGGAGATTGTGAGGTGATCAATGAATGTCAATGTCACCATATATGAGGTTTCCGTCAGTGGGGCACGGGTATGCGTCTATTCCGCATTCTTTAAAGCACGGGTACGGCAATCCATACAGAATGCAAAGAGAGCAAGAAGAAATGCTCAGACGCTATATGTACAATTATCCAACCTATTGGTATTAAAGAAAAGGAGCAGGAAACGTTATCGTTTCCTGCTCCTTTTACATTAGCAAATCCAGCTTGCACCGATGATGATTAACAAAATGAACAGTACAACAAGCAATGCGAATCCGCCTGCAAAACCGCCACCGTAGCCACCGCAGTAGCCTCCAGAATAACCGCCAAAGCCCATAATCTAGCACCACCTTTATCTAATCAAGATACATTCATAAAATATGCAGCTCATGCGGAAAACGAAATCAATCTGAGCACAATTAATGAAAATGCCTATTTGTTTAAATATTTTTCATGACGTGCGAAACATTTTCAGAAAAGGTGCCGTCTAATAAAAGACAAAGAAATTAGGACTAGGTCTTAACTTTTGTTAGGCGAGAGCCGATATGAAAAGTAAGAAAATTCGTAAATAGTTTTATTTACTGGTGCAAAGCAGGTGTTGACATTGATTCAAAGCTGGATTGGAAAACAAATGAGGGAACCAAAAGGCTTGTTCTCAAAATGGGTTGCCCGCTATATGGAAAAAAATCATCATAATATCAATCAATGGACGATTCAACTCTTAAATATACAAGAAAATGACCGGATTTTAGAAATTGGTACTGGAAGAGGTATGACATTATCTAAAGTAGCGGAAAAACTTGATCGAGGAAAAGTATATGGAATCGATGCTTCGCGTCATATGGTAAAATACGCGAAAAGAAAACATAAGAGGCTTGTCGAGCAGGAAAAAGCCGTTATCACACTTGGAAAAGCTGAGCAATTACCTTTTGAAGACAGATCATTCAATAAATTGTTCACAGTGCAGACCATCTATTACTTGCCAGATATCGAACAAGTTATGAAAGAGGTATATCGTGTTCTTCAAGTGGATGGAGAAGTATTCTTATCTTTTCAAAAGCAGGAACTAATGAAGGAACAAAAACGCTCACAGTCTCTTTCAACGTACAGTGAAGAAGACATCAGCTGTCTTTTTTCAGCGTATCACTTTAGAGACGTCTCTGTTTACCATTATGATACATACATCTGTATCAAAGCCTTAAAATGATGATGAAAATATTTCCCAGGTAATGAACAAGCAATTAAAAAAGGCTCTTCGTCAGAGGAGCCTTTTTGCATGCGATGAAATGGACCATTCGTCAATAAAAAAGACTCTTCACAAGAAGAGTCTTTTGCATTCATTTCATATGTAGGGGCCAGCCAGGTGTGTAAGGAATGATAGTATATATAAGGAATTTGTTTGTCGATTAAGGATACCTGTCTGGCTTATTCCTTATATCGACAATGTTCTGCAAATGTTTAGCTTTTTTTTCAATATTTTCTTTTTTATTTGACTGGAAAGTACATTTTTCTCTCCTAGATAGACATTTGTCACTTACTTTTTGAGTCAATGTGCGGTTAAAAGAAGGAAAAAGCCCGAGAAAGAGAGAATTTTGGAGAGACTTCATTTTTAAACAAAAAGGGAGGAATGAAAACATGTCGGGAAACAAAGGTGTCGTTTACAAAGGAGCAGGAAATGTAGCAGTTGAGGATATTGGATACCCTGATTTGGTTTTAAGAGATGGCCCTGGTGTACCTAAAGCCAATGTTGGACGTAAGTGTGAGCATGGCGTCATTTTAAAAGTGGTGACAACAAACATTTGCGGGAGCGACCAGCACATGGTAAGAGGGCGTACAACTGCGCCTGAAGGACTTGTCCTTGGTCATGAAATTACTGGTGAAGTCGTTGAAGTTGGACGAGATGTAGAGTTTATCCAAAAGGGTGATCTCGTATCAGTTCCATTTAATATTGCCTGTGGTCGCTGCGTCATGTGTAAAGAACAAAAAACCCATGTGTGTTTAAATGTGAACCCCGATCGACCTGGCTCAGCTTATGGATATGTAGATATGGGCGGATGGGTTGGCGGCCAATCGGAGTACGTCATGGTGCCATATGCTGATTTCCAGCTACTCAAATTTCCGGACAAAGATCAGGCGATGGAAAAAATACTTGATTTGACGATGCTTTCTGATATATTCCCGACAGGTTTTCATGGTGCTTATACGGCTGGCGTAAAGCCGGGCTCTACCGTCTATATTGCTGGTGCAGGGCCAGTAGGTCTTGCAGCAGCGCATTCCGCTCAGCTCCTTGGCGCATCTGCTGTCATCGTCGGCGATCTTAATGAACAAAGGCTCGAGCAGGCGAGAAGCTTTGGCTGCGAAACGATTAATTTACGAAAACATGATCGAATCGGTGAACAAATGACTAACATCCTTGGAGAGCCAGAAGTCGACTGTGCGGTCGATTGTGTCGGCTTTGAAGCTTCGGGTCATGGAGATCAAGGAGAAGCACCAGCCACCGTTTTAAATACAATTATGGATATTACCAAAGTTGGCGGTAAACTTGGAATTCCAGGACTTTACGTCACAGAAGATCCAGGTGCTGTGGATGAAGATGCAAAAGTTGGATCTCTGAAAGTGCGAATTGGACTTGGCTGGGCCAAAGCCCATACCTTTGTGACAGGCCAAACCCCTGTCATGCAATATCACCGCAGCTTGATGAAATCTATTTTAAGCGGAAGGGCACAAATCGCCAAAGCCGTTAATGCGACCGTCATTTCCCTTGATCAAGCCCCTAAAGGATATAGCGATTTTGATTCGGGTGTGGCGAAGAAATTTGTGATTGACCCGCATGGCATGATTTCTAAATAATGATCCATCGAAAAAAACTTACAGGATTTTTCCTGTAAGTTTTTTTGTTTATAAATATAAAAAGACCTATACTGTTCTTCTACATTTCATAACGTGGTAAAATGAGTAAATTGGAAAAAATGATCTTTAGTTGAAAGACATACCATAAAACAGTTGGCAATGATTGGACAGGATTATGATAGATAGGAAGAATAGAGGAGAGATTACAATTGCTAAAAGTACAGAACATCATCAAAAATTATGAGGGTAAACAAGTATTAAAAGGGGTTAACTTCCACTTGAAACCTGGTGAATCATTTGGGCTTTTGGGCCCTAATGGTGCAGGGAAATCAACCTTAATCGGTATCATGACAGGACTTATACATGCAACGAGCGGGACTGTTACGATTGGAGGCATTGATCTACATAAAGAAACAAAGCATGCACAGCAATTGATTGGTATTGTTCCACAAGAGATCGCTTTATATTTAGATATGTCAGCAAAAGAAAATTTAACGTTTTGGGGGAAAATGTATGGACTTAAAGGAGAAGAATTAAAAAGCAGAGTACAAGAAATCCTTGAATTAATTGGTCTGGGCAATAGAGCGAATGATAAGGTGAAAGTATTCTCAGGAGGGATGAAAAGAAGAGTGAATATCGGATGTGCGATTTTGCATCGGCCAAAACTATTAATAATGGATGAACCTACAGTGGGTATAGACCCGCAATCCAGAAATCATATATTAGAAACAGTTAAAACGTTAAATGGTGAAGGAATGACGATTATTTATACGAGTCATTACATGGAGGAAGTCGAATATCTATGTGAAAAAATAGCTATTATGGATCAAGGTTCTTTCATTAAGGTAGGTGATTTAAGTGAATTGGCTGAGCTTGTTGGAGAAAAGAGAGAAATCATTTTTACGATTAAATGTGAACAAGGACAAAAGGATATGGAGCGAGTGTGCCGATATATAAATGAATACCACCCATTGAATGACTTTACGGTGCAGGAAAATCAAATCAAATTATTTGATGACAATCCTCAGCATTTACTAAGTCAACTTATTCAAGGTGTAACCGCATTACATGTTCAATTAATTTCAGCAGAAGTTGTAGAACCAAATTTAGAAAATGTATTCTTGTATTTAACAGGTAAGAAATTACGAGACTAGACCGAATAGAGGTAAGTATATGAGTATTTGGGTTGTACTGAAAGATCTATTATTGTTTTTTAGGGATAAGAAAAGCTTTTTTACACTTTTTTTTATGCCTATCATATTAATTGCTATTTTAGGTGCAGCATTTGGAGATAACATGAAGAAAGATAGCGAAATTAGGATCAATTCATTTCGAGTAGGAATAACAGATCAAGATAAGTCCGCTACAAGTAAAATGTTTCTTTCAACATTGTCTAAGAGTGAACTCAGTGACATATTTGAAGTGAAGGTCACCTCGAAAAATCAGCTAGAGAAAGATTTAAATAGTAGAGACATTACAATGGGTATAATCATCAAGCCGAATTTTGAAAAAAGCCTATTAAATCATGATCATGTGCAATTGAATATTTTGAAAGGACCTAATTCAAGCTTACAGGAAATGGTCCTAGAAAATGTGATTTTGCAATTCTTTCAAAATTATCATATGAATCGTATTCTGGTGCCGTTGAATCAAGGTAAAGAAGTGGAGGTCGTGTCTGATCAACTGAAAAAAGAACTAGTGAACGAAAGGAATATTCATATCAACAGCCAGCCGATTACATCCTTCCAATACTACGCAGGCGGGATGGGTGTGCTTTTTTTATTAATGACTGTTGTTTTCTTGGTTGGCAGTATGATAGAGGAAAAAGAAGAAGAAGTTTATAAAAGACTACTAGTATCAAAATTAAACAATACTAGTTATATCATTGGAAAGTTATTGGGCATTATTTTAATGAGTATGATTCAACTTGCGGTCATTATTTTATTTACTAGCTTTGTCTTTAAGGTGAACTGGGGAGAGCCTTTTACTGTTGTTATGATCGGATGTAGTTTTATATTAAATGCTGCGGGTTTCGGGGTGCTGATTGGTTCTTTTATCAAAAGAGAAAAAACGTTTAATAGTGTGGGGATTTTAGGCACTCAAGTGTTAGCTGCTTTAGGCGGGAGTATGGTGCCCTTATACTTATTCCCACAATGGGTGATTGATATCAGCTATTTTTTACCTAATTCTCTTGCACTTCAAATGTTTTTGAAAAGTATGGCAGGTGCTGATTTTAGTGAAATTCAAAGCGGATTATTAATTAGCTGCGGGATGGGACTAGCTTTCTTCATCATTGCTTTATTAAGAATGTCTTTTGAAAGGAAGCATCGCTATGCATAAAATATTAGCCATTATCACGTTAAAGTTAAAAGAAACATTAAAGTCTCCATTGGCTCTCATTTTTTTATTTGTTATGCCAATCATATTTAGTTTTATCTTTGGCAGCACGGCATCAGATACAAAGAAACCCACAGTTGCTTTTGTTCAAAATCCTCAACAAAACGAACTCAATCAGGAAATATTAAAACTGCTCAAAAAGAACACGACATTTCTTTGGATAAAGGCGTCTGAAATTGAAGCGGAAGAATTAGTATCTGATGAAAAGGTAATTGCGTCGGTTAAAGTCTCTGATCAATTAGAGTCCCATTTAAAAGAAAATAAAGAGATTTTTGATGTGACAGTTTATAAAAAAACTGAAGAATATGCAGTCTTATCTCCCTATTTAAAAGAGACAGCTGCCATCATTTATCAAATCAATCAGGGTGTGAAAGAGCAGAAAAGTGTTTCTCTCACCAATGCATTGAACAAGTTAAATGAATCTGGTACGATTTCATTGGCCGAAAAAAATCAAAATGGTCAAGCAAGCCAACAACCAAATTTGATACCGCTTGGCTTTACCATTATGTTTATGATGTTTGCGATTTCAAGCTCTTTGTCATCTATACATTCGGAGTATAAAAATTATACATGGCAAAGATTGCTTTCGAGTCCAATCCATAAAATATATGTACTTCTGGGCTATTTAATGGCATATTTCCTTCTTGGATGGATACAATTGGGTGTTCTTTTGACCATCTTATCTATTTTCTTTAATGTCTACTTAGGCAACCTGTTTCTTATCTTATTGTTCGGATCATTTGTTATAGGCCTTGTCGTAAGTTTAGGATTTATGATAGCTACTTTATCACAAACAAAAAAACAAGCTGAAATCTTTAGTGCAATTGTCATTGTAGGATCGTGCATGCTGGGTGGTATTTATTGGCCTTTAGATATCGTTCCAGACATTATGAAGAAGATTTCTTTGACTATACCGCAAACATGGATGATGTCTGGTTTTGGTGAGATCATGAGCGGCAATGTTAATCTTTCTATCTTATTATTAGATGCGACGGTTTTAATTGCTTTTACGGTGGTCTTTATGATCATTGGTTTGAAGAGTATCAGATCCTATTAATCCTTTGTTCTTCTAAAAAGCCCTCTATAGCTATGTAGAGGGCTTTTTGTATACACGTGATTTACTTTAAATGATTGGATAACTCGTTAATATTTAATGGTGAAAGAAATTGAAGGCTGCCCAAGTAAATATTTCACATTACCCATTGAGAAGGATATATTCCTCTGTTAAATCAACAAACGCCTTCAAAGCAGGAGACATCCATTTATTTTTATGCCAGAATAGTTGGATTTTCGTTGTGAGACAGGGTCCCATCCAATTGATTTTAATCATATGGCCTTCTGTTATTTCCCTTTTTATAGAAATTTCGGGAAGTACAGCAATTCCTAAACCAGCCATTACACATTTTTTTATGGCTTCTACATCTGCTAGTTCTAGTTTACTTCTCGGTTTTGCTCCTGCCTGTGTCAAAGAGTGTTCGAAGGCATAACGATAATCGCAGTCTTCGGTTAACAACAATCTTTGCTCGTCTAAATCGATAGGATATACTTTTTGTTTTTTGCTCAATGGATTTGTTGGACAGCATACAATGGCCATCGGTTCATCTTTTAATTCTTTTACAATTAAATGTGAGGATACGACAGGATTCATCGATAATAGGGCGACATCAATTTGTCCTTCCAGTAATAGATTTAAAACATCCTTTTCAGCTATTCCGGGACGGAAAATCAGTTCTACTTTAGGATACGTTGTTTGAAAGTCCGTTAAAATATGAGGAAGTCGATAGGTACATTGTGTTTCAGATGCACATATTCTCAAAATGCCGCTTGGCTCACTCATCCCGCCAACAGCCTCTAATGCTTCTCCTGTTAAACCTAAAATCTTATCCGTATAATCTTGAAACTTCATGCCAGCTTCAGTTAAAATGACCCTTTTTCCAAGCCTTTCAAATAGAGGGGTTCCTAACTCTTCTTCTAATGCAGCGATATTTGCCGTGATACTAGATTGAGCATAGCCAAGTATTTGTGCTGTTTTTGTAAAGTTTAATACTTTTGATGCTGTTTGGAACATCATCAGTTGCTTTATTTCCAACGTCAATCCCTCCTAAATCGGATGAGCCGATTGATGCAATCAGAAAACTTCTATAGATAGATCATATCATTTTTACTATGATAAAAGTAGGCGCTTTCATTATTTAGAATGTTCAGATTTTATAGGGGGGATGGCTTTGTTTGAAACGATTGTCAATTCAATAAATGACTTTTTATGGACATATATTTTAGTCATTATGTTAATAGGAATAGGAATCTACTTTACGGTGAGAATGAAGTTTATGCAAATTGTCTTACTAAAAGAGATCTTCCGTTCTATTTTTGAAAAAGCTCCAAAAATAAAAGGGAGTCAAGATATTTCTTCAATGCAAGCTTTCTTTATCGGAGCAGCGACGAGGATTGGAACTGGAAATATGGCAGGTGTTGCTATTGCCATCACAGTTGGTGGTCCTGGAGCTATTTTCTGGATGTGGTTTGCAGCAGTTTTAGGGGGAGCTTCTGCATTTGTCGAAAGTACACTCGCTCAAATATATAAAGTGAGAACAAGTGATGGTTTTAAAGGGGGGCCAGGCTATTATATACAAAAGCAATTTGGACTGAAATGGCCAAGTAGGATCTTTGCCTTTTCTGTTATTCTTAGTTTTGGCTTAATTTTTAATGCAGTACAAACGAACACCATCACAAATGCCTTTCGATATTCATTTGGTATCAGTCCAATTGGCATGGGGGTATTCGTAACCATTCTTACGGCTCTCATCATTTTTGGTGGTGTAAAGAGAATTGCCCGCTTTACCCAAATCATTGTGCCAATCATGTCCTCGTTTTATATTATCTTAGCACTTTATGTGATTGTCACAAATATCGCTGATGTACCCGCAGCATTAGCAAGTATTATGAAAAGCGCGTTTGGATTAGAGCAAATGGTTGGAGGCGGAATCGGCGCTGCAATAATGAACGGTGTCAAACGCGGTTTATTTTCCAATGAAGCAGGGATGGGAAGTGCGCCAAATGCAGCTGCTGCTGCCCATGTTTCACACCCAGTAAAACAAGGGTTTGTTCAATTATTAGGCGTATTTTTTGATACATTAGTTGTTTGTAGTTGTACAGCATTTATTATTATGCTATCAACAGTAGAAACAGCAGGTGATTTGTCAGGTATTGAAATTACTCAAGCTGCAATGGCGCAGCATTTCGGTTCTTGGGCTAGTATTTTCTTAGCATTTGCGATCTTTACTTTTGCATTTAGCTCCATTGTAGGTGGCTACTATTACGGTGAAGCCAATATCGGTTTTATTCATCACAGTGTAACCGCGCTATTCGTGTATCGAATCACTGTTTTAATGATGATCATGTTTGGTGCTCTCGCCAACTTACAAATCGTTTGGACGTTAGCGGACTTGTCGATGGCGATTATGGCTATTGTTAACTTGGTTGCCATTGCGATTTTAGGCAAATTTGCTTTTGCGGCTCTTAATGATTACATGGGACAAAGAAAGGTAGGAAAAAACCCTGTTTTTTACGCTTCTACCATTCCTGGTTTAAAAGGAATAGAATGGTGGGGAGCAGAAAAACAAGCGATTAAATCAACAAATGAAGGGGTAGAAAATCTATGATAAATTTTGAATATGATTGTCATACGAAAATGATCATGGGGACTGGAAAATCTAAAGATATTGCCTCTATTGTAGAGGACATTGTATTGCCTAGTGCTACAATTATGATTGTGACTGACCCTGGTGTAAAAAGCGCAGGATTGGTGACGCCTATTGAAGCATATTTGCAAGAAGCTGGTTATTCCGTTGTTGTCTTTGATCAAGTATCTCCCAACCCAAGAGATCATGAATGTCTAACGGGTGCAGAGCTCTTTAGAAAAGTACAAGCATCAGCGGTAATTGCGATTGGTGGAGGAAGCCCAATGGATACGGCAAAAGCCATTGCTTTATTAGGTCCAAATGGCGGTAATCCTGAAGAGTATATTGCAGGGAAGAAGGCGTATACAAATGTATCACCCTTAATTTGTATTCCAACCACTGCTGGAACTGGCTCTGAGGTGACCCGTTCATCTGTGATTACGTTAGCTACTTCACATAAAAAAATCACCTTAAAACATGCCTTGCTTCGGCCAACTATTGCGATTTTGGATCCTGCTCTTACTTCTACGGTGCCAAAAAGTATAACAGCGGCAACAGGTGTTGATGCACTGGTCCATGCGATTGAAGGCTATACATGTAAAGAAACAAACCCTATTTCTAAGGCGATGGGGGCAAGCGCAATGAAAACCATTGTGACCTATTTACCGAAGGCGTATGAAGACGGTTCTGATTTAGAAGCAAGATACAAAATGCAGGAAGGCAGTTTACTCGCTGGCTTATGCTTCGGTTCCGCTGATGTAGCAGCCGTACATTGTTTAGCCGAAGCGCTCGGCAGTCTTTATGATACGCCTCATGGTATCGCAAATGCTGTGTTTTTACCTTATGTCATACAATTTAATGCAGCTGAAAACAAATCATTGCACATAGAGCTTGCAAACATTATGGGCTTTGCAGATAAAACGGATGCAGATGATGTGGCGATTCAAAAATTAATGGATGGTATGTATACATTCACAAAGAATTTAGGTATTCCATCACTAAAAGAATTATCTTATGTAAAAGTAGAGGATTTTGAAAAAATGGCTGAACTAGCAGAACAAAATAACTCTACAAAAAGCAATGTTCGTGCCGTTACGAAAGCGGACTACTTAGATATACTAAAGGCTGCTTTTTCATATAGTCATACAGATAAAGAGCCGAATAGACTGACTGAATGATAAACACAAACTTTCCCAGACTTTACACAAGAAGCAAACGACTATGTCGTCAATATGGAGAATTACAAATATACCACCCTCCTAATGTATGATTTAGGTGGTGGTTTTTCTATGTCCCATTTGACTAGGTATCGTGTATACATGAGTGGTATGATAGACGACAACATCTCATGAGAGAAAGGATAGGATAAACGATGAATTTTCACAATAAAACAGTCGTAATCACTGGCGCAACCAATGGAATTGGTGAGTCGATCGCGTATGGCTATGCGAAAGAAGGGGCGCTTGTTGTGCTTGCGGATATTGACGAAGAGAAGGGCAAGCGCTTGGAAGATCAGCTGAAAAAGGAGTCCTTTGAGGCTTTTTTTAAAAAAACGGATGTGAAACAAGAGAAGGATATTCAAGACATCATGTCGGCTGCTGTGGCTCGTTATCAAACGATCGATATTCTCATCAATAATGCAGGGGTTATGTGTACAAAATCGCCCTATGAGCTAACGGTTGATGAGTTTGATCATGTGCTGCATACAAACCTACGAGGTGCTTTTTTATGTGCAAGGGAAGCGGCACGTTATATCAAAGAGAATCCAAACGGCGGTTCCATTGTGAATATTTCATCTACCCGTGCGACCATGTCAGAGCCTCATACAGAAGCGTATGCTGCATCAAAAGGCGGGATATCAGCACTTACTCATGCGCTGGCTGCTTCTTTTAGTCAGGATCACATAACAGTAAACAGCATTTCCCCTGGGTGGATTGAAACGAAGGATGAGAAAAATTTGCGAGAAATTGACCATCAGCAGCACCTTTCCAATCGAGTAGGAACGCCAAAGGATATTGTCAAAGCTTGTTTTTATTTAACAGATGAAGACAATCAATTTGTGACAGGAACCGATTTGGTTGTTGATGGCGGCATGACTAGAAAAATGATTTATGCGGATTAACATGAAAAAACATTGACGTCTTGACGGAGGCGCAGTACAATATAGAACAATTCAGCTGAAGATCGTGATGAAAAAAAGATAAAGCGCAAATAGAGAAGAGTATGTAATGGCTGCCTCACACAGAGAACTCCGTGAAGCTGAGAAGGAGCTGGGAAGCGTTACAGAACCAAGCCTCTTAGCTCTGCACCGGATTCATTGTGATGGTGGTGAAGCGGCATTCTCCCGTTATAGAGAAGGGTTAGCGATAACCTGCTAAGGTTCATCTGGTAACAGGTGAATGAACTGAGGTGGCAACGCGGAGTCAATCCCGTCCTCAAGACAGAAATGTCTTGGGGGCGGGATTTTTTTATGACAAAAAGGAGGGCACCACGATGAAAAAACATTGGCGGGATATGAGCATGTTACTTGGAGCGATTGGTATTGCGAATATAGGAGAATGGATTTATTTGATTGCTCTCCATCTACTGATTTTTCAGGAAACGGGCTCCGTTCTTGCTGTAACAGCCGTCTATATGTTAAAACCTGTCTCGGCTCTTTTAACAAATAGCTGGTCTGGTAGTTTAGTAGATAGACTGAATCAGCGGAATGTCATGATCAGTCTAGATCTATGCCGGGCCGTTCTGATTGCTTGTTTACCCTTTGCCTTATTTTCAGGCCACTTATTGATCGTATATGTGATGCTATTTCTCATTCATATGGCACAAGCCATGTTTCATCCAGCTTCGATGGTGTATATGACAGCACTAATCCCGGCGGATAAACGAAAACGGTTTAATGCCATTCGATCTTTGCTTCAGTCTGGTGGATTTTTACTCGGACCCGCCGTAGCAGGGTTGCTTTTTCTCATTGGTACACCAGTCCTTTCAATTTATGTAAATGCAATCTGCCTTTTGATATCTGCTGTTTTGACGATGTGTTTACCGATTTTGTCAAAAGCAGACGGGGCACAAAAGGGCTTTTCTCTCTCGGTATTAAAGGAAGATGCAAAACTTGTCTTTCGTTTCAGTCTCACATCCCGTCAAGTGATGGCCGTGTATTTATTATTTAGTGCCGCCATCACGGTGCTGCCGACTGCAATTGACTCACTTGAAGCAGCTTTTGCAAAGGAAGTGCTGATGTTGACCAATACCGAATATGGGTTTCTTGTCAGTGTAGCTGGAGCAGGGATTATCGCAGGGGCATGTCTCAATACAGTCATTGTCGAAAGGCTGCCTATTTCAGTGATGCTTGGTGCGGGAAGTTTGTTTGTGGCTTTTGGATACTTGATCTATGCTTTTTCAAGCACATTGACTGTCGCAGCAGCTGGCTTTTTTGTTCTCGCTTTCTTTTTAGCATTTGCAAACACCGGTTTTATGACTTTTTATCAAACGAATATCCCGGTAGAGGTTATGGGGAGAGTGGCAAGTTTTTATGCGTTATGTGAAGCAGTTCTGACGATGATGATGACAGGAATATGCGGCGCATTGGCGCATGTTTTATCGATACGTACTTCTGTCATAATTGGCTGCCTATGTATGCTTCTTATTTGTCTGTTGCTATGTTTTGTCATTTTTCGTCCATTGACTGTCAAAAAAATAGTGCATCTTACTTAGAAAATTAAAAAAATTATGTTATCATTATTTAAGTAAGTTAATTAAATTGATGAGAAAAGGAGTCTTACAAATGAAAGCACTACGCTGGCACGATCAAAAGGACATTCGACTAGAGGAAATTGATGAACCAACAGTTGCTCCAGGAAAAGTGAAACTGAAAGTAAAATGGTGCGGCATTTGCGGTAGTGATTTACATGAATATTTAGGCGGACCGATCTTTATTCCTGTGAATGAACCTCATCCACTTACAAAAGAAAAAGCACCCATTACACTGGGACACGAGTTCTCTGGTGAAGTTGTAGAAGTTGGAGAAGGCGTGAGTAATTACAAAGTAGGCGATCGAGTGGTTGTTGAACCTATTTTTGCAACTCACGGGCACCAAGGTGCTTACAACTTAGATGAAAACATGGGCTTCTTAGGACTTGCTGGTGGCGGTGGAGGATTCTCTGAATATGTATCTGTCGATGAAGAATTACTTCATTTGTTACCAGACGAAATTTCATATGAGCAAGGTGCACTTGTTGAACCTTCTGCAGTTGCTTTATATGCGGTTCGTTCTAGTAAAGTGCAAGCTGGGGATACAGCAGCTGTGTTTGGCTGTGGGCCAATCGGTTTACTTGTCATTGAAGCATTAAAAGCAGCTGGTGCTACTGACATTTATGCAGTGGAATTATCAAAAGAGCGCCAAGAAAAAGCAAAAGAACTTGGAGCGATCATTGTAGATCCTTCTCAGTATGAAGATGTTGTTCAAGAAATCGCACACCGTACAAATGGTGGAGTCGATGTTTCTTTTGAAGTGACAGGTGTACCTGTTGTATTGAAGCAAGCAATCCAATCAACTAGAATTTCAGGTGAAACAGTCATTGTGAGCATTTGGGAAAAAGGCGCAGAAATTATGCCGAATGACATTGTCATTAAAGAACGTACAGTCAAAGGAATCATCGGCTACAGAGATGTTTTCCCATCTGTATTAAACTTAATGAGAAAAGGCTATTTCTCTGCAGATACACTCGTCACGAAGAAAATCAAGCTGGACGATGTGATCGAAGATGGCTTCCATGCATTAATCAATGAAAAAGATCAAGTGAAAATTTTAGTCAGTGCTGAATAAGTAGGACGATAAAGAGAATGGCAGATGCCGTTCTCTTTTTTAACGTCCAAGAGATTTTCCGTACACGCTGACTCGTTTCTCTAACAAAGCAAAAGCGAGTTCAAAGAAAATACTAAGCATCCAATAGATCAAAGCAGAGACCAGATACGTTTCTAAAAATTTGTAGCCGTCATTTGCAATGATGCGAGAGATTCCCATGATTTCCAGTACACCAATTGTAAACGAAAGGGATGTGGCTTTTAACAGCTGAATGAGCTGATTCCCTAGGTTTGGCAGGGCAACCACAAACGCTTGCGGTAAAATAATGCGAATCATCGCCTGTCTGGTGGTCATGCCAACGATTTTCGCCGCTTCAAGCTGCCCTCTATCTACCGCAAGGAGTGCGCTGCGGACCACTTCTGTTAAATGTGCGGCTGAATGCAGGCTGAAGGTGATAAGGGCAACGGTAAGCGGGGAGACCATATCCGGGTGAAAGGTCAACCCAAAAGTGCTATTCATTTTGGTCAGAACAAATGGAATGCCATAAAAGAAAGCAAACAACTGAACAATGAGAGGTGTTCCTCTAAAAAATGAGACATAGAGCGTGACCAGCTGGCGGAGCACAGGGATACGAAAGAGGCGAATGAAAGCAAAAACAGATCCAATCAAAAGGCTCACAGCCATTGAAACAAGTGCAATCAATAAGGTAAAGGGAACGCCTTTTAGAATATGTGGTATTTGGTCAATCGCAAATGATATATCAATGGTTTGCATCAAATCGCCTCCTTAGCGTGACAGGCTGGTGCGGCCTTTCACAAATTTTCTTTCCAGTAGCATCGTGATCAGTTCAATACTGATGCAAATCAGCCAATACACAATTGCAATGATGACGTACACTTCAAACATCCCTATCCCGTAGTTATTGCCTAGGATGATTTTGACCTGCCCCATCATATCAATGAGTCCGATTGTAAATGCAATGGCGGTATCTTTCACGAGATCAATGGTGTAATTTCCGAGGTTCGGAAGTGCAATGAGAAAGGCTTGCGGAATAATGATCCTCATTAATGCCTGCGAATCTGTCATCCCAACAATGTAAGCTGCTTCAAGCTGATCTTTCCCAACAGAGGAATATGCACTGCGAAAGACTTCAGATAAATAAGCGCCCGTATGTAACGAGAATGTGATCATCACAAATAACACACGATCCCAATGATTGATTTGAATTCCGGCCATGAGTAAAAGCTGAGGCAGGCCAAAATAAATGAGGAATAACTGAACAATGAGCGGCGTACTTCGTGTAAATGACAAATAAATGACCGCCAATTGTTTCAGCACTGGAATTTGTTTGATTCGAATGCAAGCAAACAGCAATCCGATGATGATGGCAAAAAACAACGACACCACAATCATAAGAAATGTGAGTGGCAGGCGATCAACCACCTGTAAAAAGATTCTTAGCCAATCTCCAGCTGTAAACGTCATGGCGCTTCCTTCCTTTCTTCATATTGATAGCCTTGCTCTGATATATAGTCAATATCTTGAAAGAAATCAACGCCAAACCATTTCTTCGCAAGGTCAGGTAATGTTCCGTCTTCGATCATCTCTTGTGTCACTCGATCCAATTGTGATGCTAGTTTCTTTTGACTAGGCTGTAAGACAAGATAAATAGGTTCCTTTGAGACAATGCCGCCCACTTTGACTTTCAGGTGAAGATGTTTTTGAATCGTATCAAAGGTCGAAATATTCATAAAAGCCGCATCGGATCGTCCACTTTCGACTCGTTTTAAATTGAGTTCGTTTGAAGGGCTTTCAATGGTCGTGAGCGGAATTTTCCGATCATTTTCTTCATTATATTGATTTAATATGGAACGAAGGCCGCCGCTAGGACTGACGGGAGCGAGCTTTTTTGATGTCATATCGTCTAGAGATTGAATATCTTGCTCTGATTCATTCACAATTAAACCTGTCATCGAATAGCCGTATGGAACTTTAGGATAAAGAAAGCGTTTTTCACGTTCAGGATTACTAAAAAACCAATTAGCCGCCATTTCAAATTTCCCAGCGCCAATCCCAATTAAATTGGATTCTTCCTCGCCAAAGATATAATCAAAATGAATGTGTGGCAAACGTTTCTCGACTTCATTTAAATAATCGATGTTATAGCCAATCGGCTCGTTGCGGTCATTTGTGGCTAAAAAAGGCGGATTGACTTCTGCGCTTAGTGCGACTTTGACAATTTGTTTGCCATCATCTGTTGTTGTTTTCACACTGCTACAGCCAATGAGAGAGAGGAGAAACAGAAGGATACTAGCGGCAGTGAATAAAGTCTTGCGCTTCATCTGTCTTCCTCCAATCCTTGCCACATCCCGCGATGAATTCTTGATAAAAATTGTTTCGTCCGTTCATGCTGAGGCTTCATCAGGACGTCTTCTGGTGAGCCTTTTTCAACGATTTCCCCATCTGCCATAAAGATCACTGTATCCGCTACATCCTTTGCAAACGAAATTTCATGCGTCACAATGACCATCGTCATGCCTTGGCTCGCAATATCTTTCATCATTTCAAGGATTTCTCCGACCATCTCTGGGTCCAGTGCGGACGTTGGTTCATCAAACAAAAGCACCGCAGGATTCATTGCAAGCGCACGGGCAATTCCGATACGCTGCTGTTGACCTCCGGATAATTCACTTGGAAACGCATCTTTTTTATGAAGCAGCCCAATTCGCGTTAACAATTGCTCTCCGATTTTTTCCGCCTCTTTTTTAGACATGTTTTGAGACACAATCAATCCTTCTGTGATGTTTTCAAGAGCTCGTTTATTTTGAAACAAGTGATAATGCTGAAACACCATAGACGATTGCTGTCTGAGTTTTAGAAGATCTTTTTTTCGATATTGTTCAAATTGAATCGTGGCCTCTCCAAATGTCAGCGTTCCTTTGTCTGGGATATCAAGGCTGTTTAAACTGCGGAGAAGGGTTGTTTTTCCTGATCCGCTCGGTCCAATAATGGCGACCACTTCACCTTCTTGTACGGTGAAATCAATTCCTTTTAACACATGAGTTGACCCATAGGATTTATGTAGATTAGTAGCAGAAATCATAAAAGCATCACGTTCCTTTGACATATGTACTTAATATTGATAAAATTTAACACATTAAATCCTATAAGTAAAGTGTGTTTTAATAATACCTATTGGATAAATCGGATATGATAGATTGCGAGAAACAGAGGAGTTGGATACGTTTTGTCTAAAGCATTATTTGTCGATACAGATTTTCAAAAAAATTGGCTAGATCAACTAGAATCCCTTCGTGAAACGATCGAACAATCTGCAAAAGAACATGATGAGGGTGCCTATTTTCCTAAACAGAATATCGAATCATTAGTAAAACTGGGCTATACAACGTTGTCTCTGCCTGTTGAGTACGGGGGCGGGGGTCAATCTGTAAAGGATATGGTCCTTTTTCAAGAAACACTAGGAAGTATGGATGGAGCAACTGCCTTATCGATCGGTTGGCACCAAGGAGTTGTTGGTGAAATTTATGAAAAGAAACTATGGAATGAGAAGCAGCTGCAATTTTTTGCTGAAGAAATCAAAAATGGGGCTCTTGTGAACCGGGCCGTCAGTGAGGCGCAGACAGGGAGTCCAACAAGAGGAGGCAAACCTGGAACAACTGCAACGAGATCAGGAGATCAATGGGTGATCAGTGGCAGGAAATCATTCACAACGATGTCACCAGCACTCACATATTTTCTTGTCGGTGTATGGATCGAAGAAAAAGAAGCGATGGGCTTCTTCTTAATTCACCGTGATACAAAAGGTGTTTCTATAGAAGAAACGTGGGATGTTGTTGGCATGAGAGGAACGGAGAGCCATGATTTAATTCTAGATCAAGTGGAAGTCCCAGATGACATGTTGGTTGAAGTGCAAAAAGGACCTCGGGGCGGTACGTTAAACCCTTGGATCGCACATATTCCTTCCTGCTATTTAGGGATTGCACAAGCGGCAAGAGACTATGCTGTTCAGTATGCCATCACCCATTCACCGAACAGTATTAGCGGAACGATTAGCGAACTGCCAAATGTCCAAACACTGATTGGCGAAATTGATTTACTACTAAAGCAAGCACGCCATGTCATCTATTCAACGACAACATTGTATGAGCAGCCAGAGAAAAGAGAGCTGTTAATCAATGAATTCGGTGCTGTGAAGCATACAGTCGTTAATGATAGTCTGCAAGTGGTCGATAAAGCCATGCGTTTAGTCGGTGCAAAAAGCTTAAGCCTTAGCTGCCCGCTTCAACGTTACTATCGAGACATTCGTGCTGGCCTTCATAACCCACCAATGGACGATATGACAATTTCAAAAATTGCAAAGCAAGCGATTGAAGAGAAAAAATGGAACGTACAATAAACAGAAAGCCGGATAAAACCGGTTTTTTTTATTGAAAAAGAGGACGAGCGGCTCTTATTTCTGATCAGTCAGCATGCTACAATCAATTGCAATCATGAGCAAAGAGGGTGATTGTTTGCAAAAAAAGAAGATGAAATGGCTGATTGCTGCCGTGATGCTTGCAGCACTTTGTATGAGCGAGCCAGCATCAAGTGAAGGAACATCTCCAAAATGGTCTGTCGATGAATTCATGAAAGATCGGGAAGGCACATTTGTGATTCAAGAAGTAAAAGAAAAATCACCATGGGTGTATAACAAAAGAAGAGCGAACAAGCGCTTTGCACCACAATCAACGTTTAAAATAGCAAATGCCTTAATCGGACTTCAAACTGGCGCAGTTAAAGATGAATACGACATCAAATATTGGGACGGAGTAAAAAGAGAGATTGATAACTGGAATAAGGACCATACACTGGGCTCTGGCATGAGAGATTCAGTCGTCTGGTATTATCAAGCCATGGCGCGTGATATCGGGGAAGAACGCATGAGCCATTGGATAAAAGCCATTCATTATGGGAATCAAGACATATCTGGCGGAATCGATCAATTTTGGCTAAGCAGTACGTTGCGCATTTCTCCAGTAGAACAAGTTCATTTCCTTAAACAGCTATATGAAGAAAGTCTCCCATTTGACCTATCGGTTATGAGAACCGTCAAACGAATGATGATACAAGAAGAAGAGAAACACACCACGCTATACGGAAAAACAGGCTCCGGATCAGGAATCGGCTGGTACGCAGGCTTCATCAAACATGAAAACAAAACCTACATCTTCGCCACAAATATAGAAGGCACCGGACTAGAAGCAAAAGAAATCACCTATCGTATTTTGAAAAAATATCATTTGGTAGAAGCATCCGTTTAGGGTGCTTTTTTTATGAGTGAATTTGGGGATATATTGATAAAAAGATGATACTTGGGTTAGTTTGAAAGGATGATATATTTTTAGAAAAATATTGAAACGTTATCTTAAATATATTATGATATATGACGTATTGTTACAAATGTTACAAATATATGATAAGGAGATTAATATGAACCTAAAAAGAAAAGTAAATTGGAAAAGAAATATTGCAGCGCTTCTAGCCTTTGTGATGCTTATATCAATGTTACCTTCTGACATTTTTGCAGAAGAACATGTAGAAAATACAAAATCAAGTCATAACAGCATGCCAGAAACAGACGATTCAAAAACCCTTGAAATAGCAGGGATTGATGAAGCTGAAATTGGTAAAGACGGAGAAGTTCTTTCGGAAAGAACAGCCAATAGCAAACTTTTCTATGAAGGAGAGGGAGTATTTACGCAAGAAGTATATCCTGACCCCATTCATATAAAAGAGTCACCAGATGCTGAGTGGGAGGACATCTCTCCAGAGTTAAAAGCAACTTCGAAAAAAGAAATAGAAACGGAAAATGCAAGGTTAGATTCAACCTTTCAAAAACAAATGAAGCAAGGGCTTTATGCTACATTCGAACACAAGAAGCATCAAATTGAATTTTCAATTTTAAAAGCTTCAGGAACAAACAAATCAGAAATTCGTTCCAAAGATACCTCTGCACAATTTAAAGAAAACACCAACGAACTTACATACGAAGAGGTATTTCCACATATTGATTTACGATCATTTACTTTTAATGAAAATATCAAAGAAGATATTGTACTCAAACGATATGATGGCTACAATTCTTTTACATTTAAAATAAAGACAGATCTAACTGGAGAAATTGAGGAAGATGGTTCTATTAGATTCTTTGATCAGAAAAAACAGACCATTTTTCAAGTTCCAAAACCGTTTATGACCGATTCAAATCTAGATGAAAAGTCAGGCGAAGTGGCTCGATCAGAAGATGTGAGCTTTGAATTGCAAAAAGAAGATGATGGCTATTTACTTCGTGTAACAGCTGATGAGAAATGGCTTAAGGATCCTGAACGAGCTTATCCTGTGTCTATCGATCCATCGACTTCTTTATCTGTTTCATCAGACACATTCATTATGAGTGCATACCCAACAACAAACTATTCAACATCTACGCAAAAATGGGATGCTAATCTGAAAAGTTATGTCCTGAAAACCGGTTATTATGATAAAACAACTGGTACAAACTACGCGTTCATGAAGTTTAATTCATTCAAACCGATTCAAAATATGAATGTAACAAAAGCGACGCTCAAAACGTATGTTGCTCATTCATATTACGGGACGAAAGCAACTGGTCTTTGGCTTGATACAGTGAATGCCAACTATGATCATACAAAGCTAACATGGAACAATAAACCAAGTTCTAAAAACATCGGTAAAGCCAACGTATATAAAGGACAATGGGCGAGTTATGATGTGACATCGACCATCAAAGCTTGGAATAGCGGAACAGCTAACTATGGCTTTAAATTACATGCTAATGGAAATGGACAAGACCATTGGAAAAAAATAATCTCATCAACAAACTCAACCAAAAAACCAGTCATTGAAGTCACATATACCATTCCACAAGCAAATGCACCAACTGTAAAAGGTTTTAGTAATGGAAATGGGACAGGTTACTTAAACTTAAGTTGGAACAAGGTGTCTGGCGCAAAAGGTTACAAAGTGTGGCTATACAACGGAAAAGAATATGAAGCCATTTCAGTTGGAAATGTAGCATCATGGAGTACAAAAGGAAAGAATATTTGGCCGACAGCAAGTGAGATTGCAGCTAAGAAATATAAACTTCATTTAGATGGAAAAGGGGGGACAGAATTAGCAGTTGATCCTTCCCCGGTTTACAAAAACTCAGGTGGTAATTATGCGACAAGCAAAAATTATTGGGTAGCTGTAAGTGCGATTTTTGACCAAGGTGAAGGCGCAATGTCAGCAAAAGTAAAACCTGTCGTGCCGAATGTGGCTAGAGCGAAAGCACCTAGTACAAAAGGATTTAATAATAATAACGCAACAGGTTACTTTGATCTTTCTTGGACTTCAGTTTCCGGTGCGACCGGTTATAAAATACAAATGTTTAATGGGAAAAGCTATGAGACATTGGATCTCGGTAATCAAACATCATGGTCAACAAAAGGAAAAAAAGTATGGCCAACAGCTGCTGAAATTAAAGCAGGTAAATTTGCATTGCACCTCCAAGATGGAAAAGGGGCTGAGCTTCCAATTCATCCTGGTGCGACTTATAAAAATGCTGGAGGAGATGCGGCTCAAAAACATTATTCCTTCAGAGTGATTGCCTACAATAAAGATGGAGAAGCTATTGCTTCACCGCCATCTGGACCAACTTTACCTGATCTATCTAGACCAAAAGCTTTATCTGGATATGCTTATACGAATACGAAAGAGAGCCAAACAGGTTATATCAATTTACATTGGGACAAAGTAAAAAATGCAAAAGGATATAAAATTAACATCTATAATGGTAAGGCATATCAATCATTTGATGTTGGTGATGTCGATCATTGGACAACACAAAATAAGAATATTTGGCCGACTCCTACTGAAGTTACAAGTGGGAAATATGTGCTTCATACAGATGGTAAAGGCGGGGAATTAGCGCTAGACCCATCACCAGTTTATGAAAATGCGAATGGAAATTATAAAGGACGCAAGAACTACTCCTTTACCCTTTCCGCTTACGATGCAAATGGAGAAACCATTCCAACACCAGCCTTTAACCCGACATTCCATGAAGGTGCCGAATTCCTTGGAATAGAGGATTACTGGTCGATTATTGATATACCAGACGGTCAGCTGAATGGTGCAACTGGTAATGTGATTGTCAGTGAAGAAGAAATGTCGATTGATGGAAGAGGACCGGGACTTGGAATTGGTCGAACTTATAACAGTTTAGATGCAGCTGACCACCTGTTTGGACAAGGGTGGTACGCAGATGTAGAAACTAGTATCACGCCAACAAAAGAAGGTGCCATCTATCTTGATGAGGATGCCACAACTCATGTTTTTACAAAAAAAGCAGATGGTACGTATCAACCACCAACCGGTATTTTCCTTGAATTAACGGAATCAAAAGATGAATACATGTTAAAAACGAAGGATCAAACCTTTGCGCACTTTAGTAAAAACGGTGGGAAAATCACCAAGATTGTAGATGGACATAAAAATACAACGACATACAAATATAACGAAAACAATCAGCTCATATCAATGGAAGATGCATCTGGCCGAAAAATAACGATGGAATATGATGAAGATGGTCATATCACCTCGGTTCAAGGACCAAAAGGGAAAAAACTTTCATTTGAGTATGATGCAGGCTTACTAGTAAAAGTCATTGATTCAGATGGAACGAGTATCTCATATGAATACGACAAAGAAGGAAAATTGATTAAACAATTCTCTCAAAACAGCACAGAAGATCAGCCTGTTTTTACAGAATACCAATATGAAAATCACCGTTTAGTCAAAGCGATCAATGCAAAAAAAGAAACCTTTGAGTATGCATATGATATGTCTAAAAAGACACTCATGCTGACGCAGCCAAATGGTCGAAAAATACAGTATACGTATAACGAAGCAGCCAATCCAATTCAAGTTGTAGATGATGCGGAAGGTTTGAAGATTACGACCAAAACCAAATATGAAGGAAATCAAATCGTTGAAGAAACTGATCCCAATGATGTAGAAAAAGGAAAAGCTACAGAAAGCTATTCGTATGACAAAAATGGCAACGTCATTCAAGCGAAAGATGCTTACGGGACAGAAACCTACGAGTATAACAAAAACAACGATGTCACTAAAGTAAAAGATACAGAAGGAGATATTACAGATATCGCCTATGATGGATTAGATGCTGTATCTGAAACGGATCAAAGTGGAAATATGTCTTCAGCAAGTATTTATGATTCGTATGGGAATTTGGTACAAACGAGTAAAGAACTTGCTGCAGGTGCGAGTATATTAAAAAATGGCAGTTTTGAAGATACGCTAACTGGCTGGAAGCTTACAGCATCTAAGGATGATGGGAAATTAGCGCAAACAGCTGGAAAAAGTGGTGCTTTGTCTGGCAGTCGAGTGTTAGAGATCAGTTCACAATCGACAACTGAAGGAACTGAACTTGGCTATTCTTCTGCTACTCAAGAAGTGACACTAGAGCCAAATACGACGTATACACTGAGTGGAAAAATCAAGACAGAGCTAACGAAAGCAAGAGCATTTTTTAACATCGATTTAAGAGATACAAACAACAAACGAATTCAATGGATCAGCAACGGCTACAGCACATTATCAGGCAAAAACGATTGGACTAAACGCCAAGTCACGTTTACGACGCCATCTCATGCAGGTAAAGCTGTGATCTATATGGAAGTGGATCATCGAGATAAGGCTGGAAAAGGAAAAGCCTGGTTCGATGAAATTCAGTTAGAAAAAGGCGAAGTTTCATCAAGTTATAATCCAGTCAAAAATAATTCCTTTACGGATAAAACAACAAGCTGGAGCGGAACAGGTGGTTCATTAGATAATGAAGAAGGCTTTAACGATGACGTTTCGTTAAGAATGACAAGAACTTCTTCAACTCAAGCAAATGCCATCTATAAACAATCTGTACCGATTGAACAAAGTGCGAATGATCAATCTGTGTATGTCACCTTGACTGGGATGTCTAAGGCTGAAAATGTTAAAGCCTCAAATGAAAATGATTACTCACTTCAAGCGTCCGTTACGTATACAGATGGCACAACAGGAACGTTTAATGCGAAATTTCCAACCGGTACACAGGAGTGGAACCGAGCGGCGGTTGTCATACCAAAAACAAAACCATTGAAAAAAGTCGACGTTCAGATTGTTTTCCAAAAAAGCGCGACTGGAACGGCTTGGTTTGATGATATCCGTCTAGTAGAAGGAAGTCTTTTAACGAAAACCACTTACGACGAAAAAGGGAACTATGCAGTTAAAGAAGAGGACGAGCTTGGTTACTCATCTCAATCTGCCTACGATGAAACAGGCAAAAAACTTTCTGAAACAGATGCGAAAGGCGAAAAAACAACATTTGAATATGACCAGGCTGATCAGCTAAAGAAAATCACTTTATCTAACGGGACATCCATTGTGAGAACCTATGATAAAGAGGGCAATGAACGGTCGAAAACCATTCGTGCTGAGTCAGATCAGACGTATCAGTTTGAATACGATCTGATGGGTAAATTGACAAAAACCATTGATCCATTAGGGAATGTGTTGAAAAGTGAATATGATGCGAATAGCAACTTAATCAAAACCATTTCTGCAAATGGACATGAAGTGTCTCTCACGTATGATGGAACAGACCGAGTGAAATCCAAGTCATACAATGGAACAGAAAAATATAACTTTAGCTATGATAAAAACGGAAACGAAACAACGGTTGTCAACAAAGAACAAAACACAACCAAAAACAGAACGTTCGACCAACAAAACCGCATCACAAAGTTAGCAGAGCGTGGCAGCAGCCAAACTTGGACGTATCCAGCCGATTCAGATAAACTGAAATCCTTTGAATGGACACACGGAAATCAAAAAGGGACGAACCAATTCAGTTACAATAAGCTTGATCAAATGACGCAGATGAAGGATTCGAGTTCTACGTATTCGTTTGATTATGATGAAAATGGAAATGTTCAGTCCTTTATTACAGGTAACGGCAGTGGTGCTAGTTTTGCTTATGATGAGCGCAATTTAATTAATGATTTGCACATTGGAACAAGCCAAGGGGTAACGATCTTAAACGAAGCTTACGAATATGATCAAAATGGAAACAGAATAAAGGTTGATCAAGGAAGCAACGGGAAGATTCGTTATGAATATGGAAAATTAGATCAATTGATCAAAGAAACTTATCCAGATGGCACGGTCATTGGTTACACATATGATGGGTTTGGAAACAGAAAAACCGTCACGACTGAAAAAAATGGCACTAAAAAAACAATCAACGCATCATTCAACATCATGAACCAACTGACAAAGGTAAATGATGAGACTTTAACTTATGACAAAAATGGCAACCGAACGTCTGACGGGCAATTCCTTTATGAATGGGATGCAGAAGATAACATAACGGCCATCACGAAAAAAGGCGAAGACAAGCCATTTGTCACTTACAAATATGATGAGCGTGGATACAGAATTCAAAAAACAGTGAATGGAAAAGTCACCAATTACTTTTATGACGGCGATAGCCTGAATGTTTTATACGAAACAGATAAAGATAACGTAGTCACAAAAGCATACACATACGGTGAGAGTGGACAACTCCTTGCATTCACGCAAAACGGGAAAAAATATTTCTATCACTACAATGCACACGGTGATGTCATAGCCATCACAAATAGTGCAGGAAAAATCGTTGCTGAGTACGAATACGATACATGGGGCGTTCCAACAAAAGTAAAAGAAGATGAAGAAGTAAAAGGCAACCCATATCGCTATGCAGGTTACCGCTTCGACGAAGAAACAGGACTTTACTATCTAATCGCCCGCTACTATGAACCAAAAAATGGCGTATTCCTATCACTTGACCCAGACCCAGGAAGCGATGGAGATGCACTAGATCAAAACGGATATACCTATGGAAACAACAACCCAGTCATGAATGTAGACCCAGACGGCCATTGGGTATGGTTTGTTGTCAATGCAGGATTTGCGGTATATGATGGATACAAAGCACATAAATCAGGGAAAGATTGGAAAGGTGTAGCTGCTGCAACCGTATCAGGATTTTTGGGTGGTGGAAAATTAAAGGGAGCGAAAAGGGCTTATAATTTTGCGAAAAGCAGTGGGAAACGAAAAGTAAAGAGTGTTGATTGGGACCATATCAAATCAGGTCACTCTGCAAAATCTAAAAAGAAAAATAAGGGGAAATTTAGAAGTAATAAAACATTAAAAAGAACTACACGGGATACCTTGAAGACGGGAAAGGCTAGAGCTGGGAATAAACCTGGCTCAACAGTTTATGAGAAAACTTATAAAAAATATGTTGGTGTCAATGGGAAAGGAAAAAAAACAAAGAGAGTTAGAGTGGTAGTCCAAAAAGATGGTACTTTAAGAACAAGCTTTCCATATTAGGAGTTGAGATTATTGATAAGTAAAATAACTACAGAGAAAGTAATTGATTTTCCAAAAGAAGATCTAATTTATTTTAATGTTGGAAGAGATGAGAAAATATATAAGGTATTTCTTATTGATGATCAACTAATACTTCAAGTAGTCAAGGATCATATTATTATAATGAATAAATCATTAAATGAACTTGATTCTGATAGCTATATTTATTTAATACAAGAAATAAACGATACCATTGTCATTGTGTTTGAACAAGATTATATATGTAAAATAAATTTTTTAGATTTAAAACAAAATAATATGGTAGAAATATGTTCATTTTTACTAGGTGTTAATACATTTCATCTGGATGAAAACGGATTATTATGGATTGGTATGTCAGAAGAGGGGATATTTGATGAATTAAATCCTAAGGGTAAAGGAATTTACTGTATTAACTTAATTATAGGAGAAATGTTATTTGAGGAAGAATTTAAAGGGATAATGTATGAATGCTCTTCAATACAAACTCTAGGTTCAGAACTATACACTAGCTATGAAGAAGAGCAAACAATTGTTATTTCAGCTTTTTCTTACGATTTAAACCCTGAAAATCAGTCATGTCAAAAAAAGAAAATGTACCACCTAGATAGAAAAGAATACAGGTACTGTGACCAACTATATGTTTCTGAGAGTCAAATCTTGTTATTTAATAATATGGAAAATAAACAGTATGCTTTTAAAATAGTTGACGATGAAACGTTTATTATGAAATTATTTTTAGATGGAATTGATCCCTCACAGTGTGATCCTACTTACAAAGTAGTTGGAGAATATCTCTATATTTTGGTAGGAAATAAGCTTTATAGAAGTAAATTAATGTAGCAGCAAGAATGTCATGAATTACTTTTAGTATTAAATTTAAAACCCTCTCTAGGAATTAGGGAGGGTTTTATACTGGAGGAAAAGTTGAAGAAAGTTAAATTAAACACGATGACCAAAGAATCTATCGCAGATATCGAAAAAGAAATAACAAATATCGCACTGAATCTAGTGAAAGAAAAACACGCAAAATTTAAAGATTTAGGTTTAACGATCAATGCTGAATTTGGACGATTCGTATATGGAAAAAAATATAGAGGGAGAGAAATTCAAGTCTCAGATTGTTTTACAGCAGGATATCATTCATCCATATATTTTTCAGTAGATTATCTAAATGGCGAAGAGTTTCATGATGGTGAAGAAGGTGATCAAGGCTATTGTATAGACCATCTTGATATTTGGATTTGTGTATCGAATAATCTCGTGAGCAAAAAAGGATATTTAATAGCATTTGAAAATGAATCAGATTTGCGGGGAATGATTATACCATTAATTGATGAATTGTATAAAGAAGCAACAGAAATTCTTCAAATCCTACGCAACTAGGATTTTTTCAACCGGTCTAAAAGGGAGAGAAAAGGTGCTTTGATGGGAACAAGATAAAGTAGAGCATTTGTAGTAAAGAAAGCAAGTAAAGGAAAAAGAATGAGCAAACCATTCAAAGCCATGATGAATAAAATCTTATTAGGAGGCTTATAAGGAGTGCATTTCAAAAATATACAATTAATGTCAGATGAAGATCGTGGGAACTTAGCCAGCCAATCCCTTTGTATGACTGAAATGTTTTTATACGAATTAGAAAAGAAATTTAAAACGAAAGATTGTGCGGCTATTGTTTTGATATGTGGGCCTTTTAAAGACTACAAATTAATTAGTACTTCAAAAGATGAACCAGACATCTTATTTATAAAAAATACGTACGAGCTGGAAGTACCCTTCCGTTACAGTGAATTTGAAAATGCAACAAATAAGAAAAAGATCTTAGCAGATACTTTGGAAAAAGCGATACTCTATCTTTGTGAACTGAAGAATTGGGACAGTCAGCTAGTCAAAGCAACATTTAAGAAAATGAAGGAGAAGGAATATAAAGCGGAGATTAAAGGGAGAACAAAACTAAGTCCCGATAAAAAAAGAAAAGCTTACCCACTTATCGAATTAGATTTAAAACAGTTTACTCTTTATCTTGTAGTTGAAGACAATAAAAGAAATATCTTAGATAAAAAATTAATTGCTAAAACCGATACTTACTTAGAAGAAATTTCCTATCATATGAGAGAGCTTAAGTGGTTAACGGATCATGAAGTGGCACTTTTCAAACGTGCAAATAAAACAGTTTATACAAGTATACGTTTATCGTGTGAGAATAACCTAAAGAACACAATATATAAAGGGGTATTCTAAATGGGCTTTTGGGAAGAAGAACATAAGAAAAAGAACATCATAATTGGTGATGATGGATTAGATATTTTTGAAGAAGCGATTGAACAATTCTATGAAATGACTGAGGAACATTTGAAGAAGAAGCCAACGATTGATGAGATGCTTTTGACAATTATGATGGCTTTAAACAATGGAGGTAGTCACTATTTTGATGATTTAAACGACAAAGAAGTAACGGATATTAAAATAACAACTAAAAAAGTAAAAACTTTAAGTAAAGTGGAACCAGGAGCTATATTTGAACTCCCATTAAAAGAAGTTGGGAAATTGAGCTATGCTTTGATCATTTCGGGTGAGGGGAAAAATCAATATGATGATATTTTAATCCAATACTATGATTTGTTTGTTGATGAAAGAATAGAAAAAAATGAGTTAAAACAATTGATGAAAAAAGAGAATGAACTATTTGTTGCAAATACAGGTCTGACAGGCTTTTTAAATGGTTCATGGAAAGTCATCACAAAAATAAATCAAGATTTTATAAAAGAAGAGGATCTTCAAAATCTGAAATTCGTGGAATACCGAGATGGAAATTATTACGTAAGCAAGGGGAAAGAAGGTCACAATGCACCTGTTATGGACTTAGAGGTTGCTGACCCAAAAACGGCTAAAATGATATTTAACCCGATTGGTATGCTTGGCGAATACACTATTATAAGCATTCTTTCATTATATTTTAAAGGTATGTCAATGGAGGATATTATTAAATATGAAATATAGGCAGTTTACAGCGTAAAATGAGTTTTGAGAAAGGAATGGTGTAATAAATGGCTGAACCAAAAATGCTAGACCGTTTAAATAAAATACGAAATGTCTTAAAGGGGACGATCACAAGAGAACAAGTGTCTGATTGGGCTGAAATTTACGTTTCTGCAGACGATCCAGAAATAGACGATGATCAAGTTTGGGATATGCTGATTCTTTTAAGTGGAATTGATTTGAAAGATTCACCTAATTCTTACTTACATCCTGTAGATGATTTGAATGACTGGTTAGAAGAATACAAATAGTTCCTATATATGAGCTTGCTAAATTCTTATGGTTAAGCCCATTTATATATAAAAGGAGTGACGCAATGTCCATGCATCCGAAAGAATTAGAAACCACCATGCAATTACCTGCGAAAAAGCGTTATGACTATTTCATCAAAAAGATTGTTGATTTTGAAGAGGTTTGGTCATTAAGAAACGAGAAGGGATGGGTGATGTCAGAGGATGATTATCGTGTACCGCAGCTTCATTTTTGGCCGACAGAGGATTATGCCGCTTATTGTGCGATCGATCAATGGGAAAAAACAGTGCCAGAAATGATTGATTTAGACGATTTTATAGAAGAGTGGCTGCCGGAAATGTTAGCAGATGGAATCAATCCGTCCATTTTCTATAATCGAAATAATTCGGTGTCAATTGAAATTCAAACATTAAAAGAAGATATAGAGGAAGAATTAAAAAACTACTAGTTCGACAAGAGTGGAGGTAGTTGTTTGAAACGGCTTGAAGACTTATTTATTCGTTCAGAAAAAGAGTTCAAATTCTATCAGAATTTAGTAGACCATGTGTTTGAAACAAATAAAGAGCTGCCACAACAAGTTTTTCGTAAGACATTTGATTGTTTTTTGTTTCAAGAGTTTGATTGGGCATTGAGTGATGATATTTTACCAACCATAAAAGAGTTATCAACTGTTACACAAGATAGAGAATTTTTGACTGCAGTCCTTCAACCAGATCCAATTGATTATTATTTGAAGGAATTTGGTTATTATCATTGGCTGAAAGCGAGTGTGAACATTTCAGGTGAGGATTATGTAAATGCACTATGGATGCACCCAAAAGGTTCCATAGCGGATAATATAATCACGAATTCGAATATAGTTGTCTGGTTAGCTCATTCTTTGCAGTGGGCGATTTGGGCAGATAGAGATATGGAAATTTGTATCATAGGAATGGTATCAACAAAAGATTCTGTGAAAAATAGGTTATTAAAAGAAGGGTGGAAACCAATGGATCACCCTGTTTTAGCAAATTGGTTTGAAGGATTATTGAAGGATCAAAAAACATTCAATGATTATGACACTCAAATGCTCTCTCATTATGCGTCATGTTACAAGCGGTGAAATGAATTATTAATGACTGATGATAGACTTACCCGAAGATATGAAAGGAGCATAAAGTGAAACATTTGTTTATATCCGATCCAAAAGAATTTGAACATGTTCTATCGTTTGTTCATTCGCTCATTCACAGTACGAATACATTCCCTGATCAAGTGTTGAAAACGAAAACCCCTCATTATTTATTCGAAGAATTCCATTGGTTGTTATCAGATGATGGTTGGGAAATGTTAAAAGGTTTAGCTTTGAATCATCATGATGACTATATACTCATGGCTGTATTAGATGAGCAGAAGAGCATGGATGATTATTATCATGATTTTGGTTATTATCCTTGGGTGAAAGTACCGTTAAACCTCACACCAAGTGATTACCTCGATCTCTTAACGGATTATCCGATAGAGAGTGTAAATGATAGCATAATGGATATTGCTTCACGTGTGATATGGGTTTCCCCTTCTGCGAAATGGATCATTTATGGCGACAGAGGTTATGAGATAGGAGTACTAGCGATTCTTCAATTAGAACAAATGAATAAACAATTGTTAAAAACGTGGAGAATTTTAGATGAGATTGTATTAGGCTGGATTTCAGTTGTATTTCCGAATCAAAAACTTCCTGATGATTTTAGAAAAGAACTGATTCGAAATTATACAAACGTAGAATGAAATAACTTCATAAGGAGGAAGACATGAATCAAATAGACAATGTGTTATCTATACTAGATGAGTCTTTTCTAAATAAAGAGTTTCCATTATTAGATAATGGGAACTTTGATTTTGCCAAAGGGAAGCTTTCTCTATTTACTAGAGAGGAAAATTGGCTGATCACGATTCAATTATTCGGTTTATCGAAGGTAGGACCGTCTATTGATTTTTTTGCGATTGGTCATGATTTGAAGAATGGATCAATCAATTTTCTACTGGATGAGCTTTTTGATTTCGTGGATCATCATCATGAAATAATAGATGATGATGAGATAGAACATGGGTTCACAAAGCATCCTTTACTAATTAGATTAAATGGAGACTATTTTCATGTTCAAATACCAGAGTCATGCCAAGCTGATGTAACAGAGGAAAATGAATGGATTACTTTGTTAAGAGAAATGGCCAAACATCAAGATTTGCTGGATAGTTTATGGATGACAGATCAAGAACAATTTGACATCGTTCAGCATGTATATGATAAACCGCTCTACACAACTGAATCATGGTTTCATCCAGAAACGCATAGCCAACTCCCTAGTCAATCTCCTTTTTTTCAATCGGTTGCGAAGAGTTTGATCTATCAAGATCCAACATGCATTGTAAATATAAACACGAACACTGACTGGAGATTATGGTCAGATTTTGATACTGTGGAATATTTTTAGTTTCGTCTGATGTTTTAAATCGGTGAGGTGGAGCAAGTAATGAGAATCGTATTAGCAAAAGAGGAAAATCTATTCGAAGTAAATGAATTAATAAAGAAAATCAATTTAAACGTAGAAGAGTATCATTGGGTCATAAGTGATGTGACACTCCCAATGCTTCATGATCGGAATAATCAATCTCATTCAGAAGTCATGCCGGATTATACGGATTTTTTATTTCTGAAGGATGAACATTTCAAAAAATTCTTACATGACTATTCTTATTCTTTTATTTTCGCTGTTTTGACCGCATTGCCTCGTCATATAGATCATTTGAATATTATTTCAATACCTCAAATTGAAGATAATGAACGATATTGGAACGTGAATTATACATCCGTTATCCCTCAAGCCGTGTTTGAAATCGGATTTTTTGATTCGACAGATGTTATTTTTACAGGAGATCAGAAAATCTTAAGCGAATTTCGAAAAAAAGCGGACTTTATTTCATTTGAAGAATATTTACAAACTCCGTGACACGATAAGAATAGAGTTCATCCTGAAAAAATAGGAGAGTGAATGAGATGTTTAATAGTGTACAAAAATGGATCGATTATCTAGATGGGGGTTGTAATGTACTCGGAGTCACATTTGATTTGTTTCATAAAGAATTAGTACTGAGCGTAAAAGTATCAGAATTAAATAAAGTTACTCAACATGAATTGCGATTTATGAATGTGGCGAGTCTTTATTATAATGGGGGTGAGGGTAATGATAGATTTGAAGAATTGATACAAGAAGAGATGAATTGGCAAATTTTTGAATGTAGTTACCATCCTAATGGGATAGGGAACCTTAAAAATGTACTTCTTGAAGAATTTGATTCAAATGCAAATTTTCTATTTAACATCAATGGGATGTTACTCGCAATAGAATCGAAAAACGTATGTTTCAATTCACAAGAATTTATTTGCAGTGTATAGGAAGATCTCATTAGCATCTAAATAAGAATTAAAAACAATGAGAGATTGGGGAAAAAACCATGAGAATCAGCCGTGATAAACAAGGTTTATTCGATGATGTAAAACAACGTTATCAATACTTATTAGATTCATCTTATCCAGATGAAATCGTCTCTTTTGAAGAAGAAACCGGTATGTACTCAGATGATTTTTATATGTTTTTTTCACTTGTTGCAGGCAGCTTAAGTTATGTGATCGATCATAAACGAATACCGAAAAAACAGTTAAACGTGCTGCGTCAGTCATTTGAAGAGCAATATCCCCAAATCAAATCGTATCAACAGATCCTTGAATCATATCCTTTACTGCACTCCTATGTTCAATACCATGAAGAAACAAGAAAACAAATCATTGCACTTCTACAATAACCTCTTGGAGGACAAACGATGACATGGTTTTTAGATGAAAAAGTCCAGAAACAAATCCCTGATTTCAATATCAACCATCTAAAGCAAATCAATGAATTTCACTACTTTAAAGAGTATAATGAACATTACGACTTGATCAACTGTATTCATCTACACATCCCATACGAATCTGCAACCCATAAAGCAGACATTCATCTGAAATTTACCAACGTCTCTTCTGTTCAAATCAAAGATTTGGAGTTAACAAACGATTCCTCTCTTTTTTTGAACATTCAACTTTTGGATAGAGGCTGGGAATATTTGAATTACTTTGTCGAAGATTATGAAGAACAGTATTTTTCTTTTTATTGTGAAACGATTCAAGTCATACAAGTCGTTTCAAATGAATCGGGCTAGTCTCTCTACATATGTGCGAATCATGCTTCCCCATCCCAATATAGAAAGGTGCAATGACATTGAATCGAATCATGAAATGGCTCTTATTTGCAGCAGTCATCGCTGGCTTATTGGTATGCGCATTTTTTGTGTTCCGTTTCAACCAGCCTAAGCCGACGACAAACATCCATTATGCAGACACACAAAACAAACAGCAAACACTGGATATCTATATGCCAAAGGGAAAAGAAGAAGACAAAAAGAAGAAGCATCCAGTCATGATCTATCTCCATGGCGGAGGCTGGACAGGCGGCGATAAGAATAGAGTCGCTTCAAAGGCGGATTATTTTACCGGTCAAGGGTATGTGTTTGTTTCGATGAATTATAGGCTTCACCCTGATGCCAACTATGAGCAGATGGCAGATGATACGGCAAACGCCATCAAATGGGTCAAGGATCATGCAGATGAGTATCAAATTGACTCATCAAAAATCAATGTCATGGGTCACTCAGCGGGCGGTCATTTGACGGCACTGGTGGCCACAGATTCGACTTACTTAAAGCGTGTGGGACTGTCGCCAAAAACGATCAATTCCATCGTGATTTTAGATGGGCCGTTAAACATCAATCAATTTATACAAGCCATTCCATCGTACAAAAAAGTCTTTGGCAAACAAGAGGAAAACTGGACAAAGGCATCACCGGTCACTTATATGAATCAAACGAATGTACCGCCTGTTTATTTGGTCACAGGCTGGGAAAATCCTGAAGTGTACCGATTTGCAGAAAAACTCAATCATGAGAAAGGCTCTAATTTTGTGTTTCGGGTTCATTCGCTGAGCCACAGTGATTTAAATAAATGGTTTGGATCTGACAGAGCGCCAAAAGAAGCGCAAGAGATGACAAAGGCTGTGATGGCTTTCGTCAAAAAACAAAATCAATAACAAAGACTGTATGCTAGGGCAATCCATTTTGCCTCAGTATATGATAAAGTGGTTTGAGATTAAAGGAGTGTATATTGTTGTCATCAAGAATGGAAAATAAAGTGTTCAATTGTGAAAAAGAGCTGACGCTGAATATTATCGGCGGGAAGTGGAAAATGCTGATCTTATGGCACCTTGGCAGAGAAGGGACAAAACGGTTTGGTGAGTTAAAGTCGTTAATGCCTGGGATTACGCAAAGAATGCTTGTCAATCAGCTAAGAGAATTAGAGGAAGATCACATTGTGCACCGGGAGGTTTATCCCGTCGTTCCGCCAAAGGTTGAGTATTCTCTCACGGAACTCGGAGAAAGCTTAATGCCGATTTTAGAGGCGATGTATGATTGGGGAAAACAATATCTCGATAGCAATTTTTTAAAGGATGATAAATAGAAAGACGATAGATGTAGACAAAGAGCTAAAATCATTTTATTTTAGCTCTTTGTTTTCTTTTCAGCGTGACTTGAAAACCTTTGCAGTTTAGGAAGGACGAGTACTGGAGCGGCATCACAACACAGACTTGACACCGAATGCGAGGATTTGTCAGTACGTTTAGATACTGGTCGAAAAGACAGTGTCTTTTTTGTAACCATATGCGAAAAAGTATAGTATGTAAAAAAAAAGTGCGTACTTGGATTGCTTCCATCCTGTTGTTATACTCATTTCATCGTTCAAGAAGCCCTATTCACGGAGCTCTTGAAGATGAGATGAAAAAACGGGAGTGAACGTTCATGAAATTACAATTAGCGTTAGATTTAGTGAATATACCAGAAGCGATCGAGCTGATCAAAGAAGTAGAAGCGTCTATTGATGTGGTGGAAATTGGGACACCTGTTGTGATCAACGAAGGGCTTCGTGCTGTAAAAGAAGTCAAACAGGCGTTTCCGAATTTACGTGTGCTGGCGGATCTTAAAATTATGGATGCTGCCGGTTATGAAGTGCAGCAGGCATCTGAAGCTGGAGCGGATATCGTCACGATTCTTGCGGCAGCGGAAGATATGTCTATCCAAGGAGCGGTGAAGGAAGCAAAAGCAAGAGGGAAACAAATTTTAGTTGATATGATTGGGATCAAAGATATCGCCGGCCGTGCGAAAGAGCTGGATGAGCTTGGGGTAGATTATATTTGCGTGCACACAGGCTATGACCTGCAAGCGGTTGGTCAAAACTCATTTGCGGACCTTATGACCATTAAACAAGTGGTCAAACAGGCGAAAACAGCGATTGCAGGTGGTATTAAGCTTGATACATTGCCTGAAGTCGTCAAATTAAATCCAGATTTGATTATTGTCGGCGGCGGCATTGCGGCTCAAGACAATAAAGCAGAAGTGGCTGCGCAAATGAAGCAGTTGATTGCACAATCATGAAAATAAGTGACTATGTGAGAGCCATTCTAAGCGAGCTTTCTGAGCACTCGCCCGCTATTCAAGACGAACAAGGAGAGCAGCTTGTCAAAAGCATTTTAGCGGCTCGAAAGGTCTTCGTCGCAGGGGCTGGCAGGTCTGGTTTGATGGGGAAATCGTTTGCGATGAGACTCACGCATATTGGTGTCGAAGCTTATGTGATCGGTGAAACGAATACGCCTGCTTTTACATCTGAGGATTTATTGATTGTAGGGAGCGGTTCTGGCCGAACAGAGACGCTGCTTGTGCTCGCGAAAAAGGCAAGGGGGATTGGCGGAAGCGTGGCGTCGTTCACGCTTTCAGCTGAGTCACCTATAGCTGATCTATCGGATGAAGTCATCTTACTTTCAGGTGCGCCAAAGGATCAACATGAAGGAAATCATCATACGATTCAGCCGATGGGCTCATTATTTGAGCAAACTTTGCTTCTTATGTACGATGCGGTCATCTTGAGATTGATGGAAATGAAAAAGCTCGACACCCATAAAATGTACGGTCACCATGCGAACTTAGAATAGCCGTGATGAAAACCTTTCCTTTTTTGAAGGAAAGGTTTTTTTAATACATGGTACTTAAAAAGAAGGATCACTTGACATATAGGATAAGATGTAACTATAATAGTTACATCTCAAAAGAAAAAACGTAAGCAACGGAAGGAAGATGAAGATGAAAGTGCAAATTTGGTCAGATATCGCCTGTCCTTTTTGTTATATAGGAAAAAAACAGTTGGAAACAGCGCTTGAGCAATTCCCTCATAAAGAACAGGTAGAAGTAGAGTTTAAAAGCTTTGAGCTTGATCCGAATGCACCTGTTGCAGTGGATTATGATGTGCATGATATGCTTGTCAAAAAATATGGCATGAGCCGTAGCCGGGCCATCGCGATGAATGAACAGGTGAAACAGGCGGGCAAGGAGAAAGGAATCGATTTTCAATTCGATCCACTCGTTTTGACAAACACCTTTGATGCCCACCAGCTCGCTCAATATGCTGGAAAAATGGGAAAAGGCGATCTCGTCATGGGAGAGCTGTTTCAAGCGTATTTTACAGATGGAAAGCATGTTGGTGATCGTCAAACCCTTTTAGATATCGCAGAAAAAGCAGGCCTTGATCAGAACGAAGTACAGAAGGTTCTAGACGGGCAAGAATTTGCAGACGATGTGCGAGAAGACGAAAAAGAAGCAAGACAGCTCGGGATTTCTGCTGTGCCTTTTTTCTTGATTAATGATCAATATTCGGTTGCTGGTGCACAGCCAGCAGATACGTTCCTTCGTGCACTTGAAACGGCTTGGACAGAAGAGGCAGCGCAAACGGAGAAAGCGGCTGATGCTTCATTTGAAGAAGCATGTGCAGATGGCGTATGTGCAGTGCCCTCGCCAAAAGAAGAATTATAATCGGCATTTTCCCTATCTTTGATAAAAGATAGGGATTTTTGTTGATTAATAATTAATACACCTTTATACTTAAGTTATCTTAATTATGAAGGTGATGACAGTGACATCCAAAACAACGATGATTCAAGAATTAAACCAAATCGAAGCGCGCATCCATCAAAAGCTCCGATTAGAGTTTGAAGAGTTATTTGTAGATGAGTTAACTGATAAGCAGCACATTGTCCTTGATTTCGTAGAGCGAAAAGGGGGAAGCTCACCTATTCAAATTGCTCAGCAACTAGGCATCACCCAAAGTGCTGTGAGCCAGTTGTTAAACACGCTTGAAAAAAAAGAATGGGTTCGCCGCAGCATCAACCCGCAAAATCGTCGGGAATTGCACGTTGAACTTTCTGAAAAGGCAAAGACGTACTTGGAGAATATGAGAAAGATAGAACTTGCGATCATTGAAAAATACTATTCAAAATTAAGCCTCGAAGAGATCAACACATTGACATCCATTTATACAAAGCTTGATCAATTGATTGTAGATCAAAATGAAGGGGAAGGATGATGATCCATTGATGATGCTCAAACAAGAAGTACAGCGAATTGCCTCTTCTTATACGGAGAAAAAGAAACAGGCACTGCTTGTGATCGGACTGATTCATCAAGGAGAAAGACACGTTTTTCATTTCGGAGATCACCCCATACGGCAGCGCGTCCAGCCTGAGGAGGTCATTTTTGAAATCGGCTCTATTTCAAAAGTCTTTACGACAAGTATATTGGCAAGCATGATTCAAAAAGGGCAGATGAAGCTAGACGATTCCATTTCACTGTATTGTCCTGAAATAAGAAAGAATCACCCCATTCAAATAGAACAGCTGGCAATCCATACGTCTGGACTTCCTTCATATCGTTTTCTCAGAGATTTACAACTAAGGTTCCTTCCAAAAGTGAGAAGAGATATGTACTGTCAATACTCCCTTGATGAATTAATGAAATTGTTACACTCGAAAAAATGGAATGAGCGAAAAGAATACCCATCTCGTTACTCCAATGTAGGGATGGGACTCCTCGGGTTGATCATGGGATGGTCTCTTCACAAAACATATGAAGAGCTGCTGACTGAATATATCGTGGATGAGCTGAAACTATCGAACACCTTTATTACGATCAAGGAGGATGTCCAAGAGAAGATGATCCTCGGTCATCAAGAGAATGGAAAAGAGGTTCCTCCGCTTCAGATGCATGACTATCAAGGGGCTGGTGCGATTCGGTCGACGGTCACTGATTTGCTTTCATTTCTCTCTGCACACATGAGTGCAGACGCCGCTTCTCCATGGAAAATGACCCACGAGCCAAAGGTGAAGATAGGGAAAAACATGTCAATGGGACTCGGGTGGGTCATAGATGATACGGGATTGATTTGCCATAATGGGGCAACTTCTGGTTTCTCCAGCTTCATGGGCTTCCGCCCGCATTCAAAAACAGGAGTGGTCGTCTTGTCTAACTATCGTAATCGTATCACGCAAGATTCTCCCGACCGAATTGCCTATGATGTGATGAATATGCTTGAACAAGAGCCTAAAGTCAAATGAGCCTTCTATGAAGAGGGCTCATTTTATCTTTCGTTCAGCTCTTTAATCGTTTCACCAGGAACGAGTTCAGGCTCATAAAATGTTCGATCAGGTAGATTCTTTTTCCCTTGTACTTTTTTAATCATCCAGTCTGCCGCATCTCGTCCCATTTGCTCTTGAGGGTGTGTCAGCGTTGTCAGTTTCACATGGGCATTTTTTTGGGCAATATACGAGTTATCCTGTCCAATAATGGAAAGATCATCTGGAATAGATAAACCTATTTCACTACATACATTTGCTACTTCTAACCCGACTTCATCGTTATAGCAAACAAGGGCGGTCAGCTCATGCTGGTGTGCTTGTAAAAAGGTTTTGATATGATCGCCCAAATACTGCTTCGATTCTGTATCGAAAAAAAGAACATGCTCTGGTAGGAAATTGAGCTTCGCTTCACCAAGTGCCTGAATATAGCCTTTCATTCGATATTTTCCTTGTAAATCATCTGTTTTTGAAATCAGTCCAATGTGCTGATGTCCAGAGGTGATCAGCTCCTTTGTTGCTAAATAGCTGGACTTCACATCATCCAAACAAAGGAAGGGAACCTCTAACTGCTCATAGTAGGCATTGATCATAATAAGCGGTACATCCTGTTCTTTAAAGGATAGGTAGTACGAAATGTTTGGATTATATAAGTTGCTTTTTGTCGGTTCGACAATTAATCCGTCCACACCAAAGGACAGCATCATTTCAAGCGCTTTTTTCTCCTGCTCCACATCGTTATTTGTACTCGCCAGTAACAAAGAATAGTTCTCTTCATTTAATCGGCTTTCGATGCCCCGAATGATCGACGGGAAAATGTAATCGGATATGTATGTGGTGATGACGCCAATCGTTTTCATATGAGCATGTCCAGCAGGTTTTGTTTGATATTGATTGGTGACAAATGTGCCTGAGCCTTTTTCACTTCTTAAAAAACCTTCACTCGATAATTCCAAGATGGCTTTTCGCACTGTATGCCGGCTTACTTGATACATCTCTTGTAAGCTTGATTCGGTTGGAATACGCTCCCCGATCCGGTAATCCCCTGTCAGTATTTTGCTTTTTATATCATCTATAATGATCTGGTACTTCTTTTTCATCGTTTCACTTCTTTCACAGTTGATCCTCTACTCGGGTTGAGAAGAACTTGTATGGACATATTTTAACATGGTTGCTCAATCAAAAACAGGCGCTTGCAGTGTCTACCGTCTAATCCTTAGAGAATATGAAAGTTTTTGTCTGATTATGTATGTACAAATATATTTATTATTGACATATGTACGGACAAATATTATATTATTTTTGTGCACAGGTAAAGGTGAATCAAACGAAAAAGATATTTGAAACCGTTATCATCTTGGAGGTGAACAAAATGAATCGTGAAAAGGCGGCCAAAGCCATTAGAGAAGGCAGGACATCTTTGGGCATTGAATTTGGTTCCACACGAATTAAAGCGATTTTAATAGATGAAGAGTTTCAGCCAATTGCGCAAGGTGCATTTGAATGGGAAAGTTCTCTTCAAAAAGGAATATGGACGTACAACTTAATTGAGATCATTACAGGTCTTCAAGTGGCATACCGTCAAATGAAAGAACAGGCTGCACAATTGTATGGGGTGACGATTCAAACCATTGGCTCCATCGGGATATCTGCGATGATGCATGGCTATGTCGCCTGTCATCATACAGGAGAAGTCCTCGTCCCGTTTCGAACGTGGCGGAATGGAACAACGACCGAGGCGAGTCAAAAGCTAACAGATGTATTCCAATTTCATATTCCAGAAAGATGGAGCATCGCTCACTTATATCAAGCGATATTAGGAGAGGAAAAACATCTGTCCCGGTTAGAGTATGTGACCACGTTGTCCGGCTACATTCACTGGCTGCTAACAGGGAAGCAGGCCATCGGAATTGGCGATGCGTCGGGAATGTTCCCCATTGATGAAAAAACGAAGGATTACAACGAAGTGATGCTTCATCAATTTGAAGCATTGATTGCAGAAAAAGGCTATCCGTGGAAGCTTCGTCATCTTTTGCCGCGCATCTATTTAGCAGGCGAAGAAGCTGGTGTGTTAACAGCAGCTGGAGCAGCGATTTTAGACCAAGGCAAACAGTTGCAGCCAGGTATCCCTTTTTGCCCACCAGAGGGTGATGCAGGAACAGGAATGGTCGCAACAAACAGTGTGGAAAAGAGAACTGGGAATATTTCAGTTGGGACATCTGTATTTGCCATGATTGTGTTAGAGCATCATCTAAAAGGTGTGTACCCAGAAGTGGATCTTGTCACGACACCAGATGGCCTACCAGTCGCGATGGTTCATGCCAACAATTGTACAAGTGACCTCAACGCTTGGATGAATCTATTCAGAGAAGCGTTTGAAGCAATGGGTCAGCCAGTTGAAACAGAAAGAATGTACGAAACCCTATTAAATCAAGCTTTAGAAGCAGATCATGATGGGGGCGGGCTTTTAAGCTATGGCTATTATTCTGGTGAAAATATTACGAGACTAAAAGAAGGAAGACCCCTTTTTGTTAGATCTCCTCAAAGCCGGTTTACCCTTGCTAATTTCATTCGGACGCATCTTTTCTCTGCATTTGGCGCAATGAAAATCGGGATGGATCGGTTAAAAGCACATGAACAAGTCAAGATTGATCGCTTACTAGGACATGGCGGTTTATTTAAAACACCGATAGTTGGGCAAAAAATGGTCGCTGCTGCACTCGGGACACCTGTATCCGTCGTATCAACGGCGGGAGAAGGCGGTGCGTTTGGGATGGCGGTCCTTGCTTCATATATGATCAATCACCAGCAGCAAACACTGAGCCATTTTCTCAAGCATCAAGTATTTGCCCATACATTAGAAGAGCTTATTGATCCTGATCCACTGGATGTTAAAGGTTTTGAGGAATTTATAAAGCGCTATCAAGAAGGACTCCCGATAGAAAAAGCGGCAGTAGAACATTTGACGCCACAGAAAGGAGCGGCACCTGTATGTTAGAGCGTTTAAAAGAAGAAGTGTTTCAAGCGAATCTAGATCTACCAAAGTACGGACTTGTGAAATTTACATGGGGCAATGTCAGTGCGTGTGATCGTGACAGTAGACTGTTTGTCATTAAGCCAAGCGGCATAGCGTATGACAAATTATCAGCAAAAGACATGGTCGTGGTCGATTTTGACGGTCAAGTGGTCGAGGGAGAATTCAATCCTTCTTCCGATACTGCCACACATGCTGTTCTTTACAAACACTTTGAGGAAATTGGCGGCATTTCACATAGCCATTCAATGTGGGCAACGGTATGGGCGCAAGCTGGACTTGATTTACCAGCAATGGGCACAACACATGCAGATACATTTTACGGACCTGTTCCGTGCGCTCGATTTCTCACAGAAGAAGAGGTGAATCGCGGGTATGAGGTGGAAACAGGACACTTGATCATTGAAACGTTTGAGAAAAGACAGATAGATGTCATGGCGGTTCCTGGTATTTTGCTACAAGGTCATGGTCCCTTTACGTGGGGAAAAGATGCAAAAAGTGCGGTAACGAACAGTGTCATTTTAGATGAAGTAGCGAAAATGAACCTGTTTGCAAAGCAATTGAACGAATATGCGGAGCCTCTTCCGCAGGTGATTTTAGATAAACATTATTTAAGAAAACATGGAACACATGCGTATTACGGACAAAAACCTTCAAGATAAAGAAAAGAGGGATTTCTATGTTAACAAGTCAGAAGAAAGAATGTTGGTTTGTCGTCGGGTCACAGCACTTATATGGGGACGAGGCACTGAAGCAAGTGAAGGCAGATGCGCAAAAGATAACAGATGCCTTAAATGAGAGCGGTTTGCTGCCTTATCCAATTATTCTGCAGGAACTGGCGGTCAGTGCGGATCAAATCACAGAGCTGATGAAAGAGGTCAACTATCGTGATGAGGTCATCGGTGTGATGACTTGGATGCATACGTTTTCTCCAGCAAAAATGTGGATACGTGGTACGTCTCTTTTGCAAAAGCCTCTTTTGCATCTCGTCACTCAATACTATGAAAACATTCCGTGGGACACGATTGATATGGACTATATGAATCTCCATCAATCGGCACATGGAGACAGAGAGTATGGCTATATCAATGCACGTTTAAATAAGCAAAACCAAATCGTTGCAGGTCATTGGTCGAAGCAGGAGGTGAAGCAGCAAATCGCTGATTGGATGGACGTTGCGGCTGCCTATCATGAGAGCTTCCACATTAAAGTGGCTCGGTTTGGTGACAATATGCGCCACGTTGCTGTGACAGAAGGAGATAAAATTGAAGCGCAGATCCAGCTGGGATGGACTGTTGATTACTTTGGAATTGGCGATCTTGTGAACTATGTAAATGCTGTGGAAGAAGCAGAAGTTAATGCTCTGTTTGCTGAGTATTTAACGTTATATGACGTGGATTATGGGAGCTATTCGGCGGAAGAATGGGAACAAAGTGTGAAAGTGCAGGCACGATATGAAATTGCCATCAAGCGTTTTTTAGATGAAGGCGGCTACAATGCCTTTACGACAAACTTTGAAGATTTACATGGTATGAAGCAGCTTCCGGGTTTAGCCGTTCAGCGACTGATGGCAAAGGGATATGGCTTTGCGGGTGAAGGGGATTGGAAAACCGCCGCACTGGATCGTTTATTAAAGGTGATGAGCCATCATCAATCGACTGGTTTTATGGAAGATTACACATATGAAATGACTGCTGGTCAGGAAGCAGTGCTGCAATCTCATATGCTAGAAGTAGATCCTGCGCTTGCACATACAAAACCTGTCATTGTCGTGTCTCCGCTAGGCATTGGAAACCGGGAAGACCCAGCACGTCTTGTGTTTGATGGAAAAGCAGGCGAGGGCGTTGTTGTCTCCATTGCTGATTTTGGAACACATTTCAAATGGCTGATTCAAGAAGTGGAAGCCTTTGAGCCGCAGGAAGCAGCACCACATTTACCGGTGGCACGAGTCCTCTGGAAAATCAAACCGAACTTTCAAGATGGCGTCAAAGCATGGATTAAGCACGGCGGAGGTCATCATACAGTCGTATCTCTCAATTTAACGGTTGATCAAATTGTTCATTTTGCAAAGCTTGTGAATGCAGAATATGTGGTTTTATAAAGAAGGGTGAAATGCATTCTACTGTGAACGGTAGAATGGCAGGGAGAAATGAAAGCGGTTTATTAAGTGAGGGGGGTCATCCACTTGGAGAAAAAAGTATCAAGTAAATTTATCTTCTTTTTCGGGTCCTTTGCAGGTATCTTATTTGGATATGATATTGGTATTATCGCAGGGGCAGAAGGGCACATTCAGGAAGAATTTCAGCTCAGCCCGTTATGGCTTGGCATCGTCGTTTCTTCATTAATGGGCGGGGCGATCATTGGTTCCATTTTAAGCGGTCTGATGGGGGATAAGTTTGGCCGCAGAAAGCTCATTTTGGTGTCATCGATTATCTTTTTTGTCGGTGCGCTTGGCTCAGCCATTGCACCAGAAGAAATCTCATTAACCATTGCCCGGATTTTCTTAGGAACAGCTGTAGGGACAGCCTCATCGCTCGTGCCTGCTTACATGTCTGAAATCGCTCCGGCCAAAATTCGTGGGAAATTGTCCGGCCTGAATCAGCTGATGATTGTGAGTGGATTATTGCTTAGCTATATCGTCGCATTTGTGTTTGAACCAATTCCAGACAGCTGGCGCTGGATGCTGGGAAGTGCTGCTTTATTTGCGATCGTGCTTTATATTGGCATGCTGAAACTTCCTGAATCTCCAAGATATTTAATTAAACACGGAATGGCTCATAAGGCACGTGAAGTATTAGGATCACTTCGTTCATCACGTGAAGAGATTGAAGCAGAAATGCAAGAAATTTTAGAAGTAGCAAAAGAAGAACGCTCAGGCATTCGTGAATTATTTCAAAAGAAATTCCGAATGGCTCTCTTTATTGGGGTCGGAATGGCAACACTCCAGCAAATACAGGGGGCGAACTCCATTGTGTATTATGCAACGAGTATCGCAAGAAATGTAGGTCTTGCTCCGCAAGTTGCCGCAGGTTTTACCGTCATTGTTGGTGTCATATTTGTTGTGACGACCGTGATCTTTTTACAATTCGTCGACCGGTTCGACCGCCGAACGATTCTCACAGTTGGGGGAACGGGGATGGCCCTGTCTTTCTTTGCACCAGCGGCATTAGGTGCGCTCGGAGTGAGTGAAGGCATATTAAACTGGGTCACATTGATTTCACTTTGCTGCTTTATTTTGTGCTATGCCTTCTCATGGGCACCAATCACATGGATTATTATTGGTGAAATTTTCCCACTTTCTGTAAGAGGCATTGGAGCGGGCATTTCATCTGCCTTTAACTGGACGGGATCATTAGCAGTTGGCCTTGTGTTCCCAATCTTGGCTGACCAATTCAGCTTTGGCGTCATTTTCTCTTCATTTGGGGTCATCTGCTTAATTGGCCTGTTGTTCACTCGCTTTGTATTAGTCGAAACAAAAGGAAGAAGCTTAGAACAAATCGAAACCGATATGGCTGCACGTGTCTAAAGGAAACCATCTATCCACACAGGATAGATGGTTTTTTTAATCAAGTATTTGTTTCAGTTCATCTGGCAGTAAATCCATTAATTGATCAGATGAGGATACGTCCAGCACTTCAAGAAGCGCATAATATTTCGCATAAATTTCACTCAGCTGATCAGGATGATTTGCTTCATATCGATTCAAGTGCAATTGCGTCAGTTCAAGTGCAATGTCCAGTTTGTTTCGTTCGATGGTTTGTGTTGTGTTGATCAAATCGTTCACCTCTTATTTTAAAGTTATTGAAAAATGTTACGGTGCAGTTCCGCAGCTGACCTTAAATTCATGGTCTTCTATCTTTTTTGAATAACAGACGGAAGGCGTCATTCCCGTCTCACTTTTCCAAGCCTGCCAATACACATCATACAGCTGACCATATTGAGGGTCTACACCGTCCTTTTTTTGCAAAATAGCAAAATAGCTTTGGTAAGGGTAGCCTTCTTGATAAATGGCATGCCGTATCGCTCCTCTTTCAGTCGCATTTGTAAAAACCATAGGCGACAGCAAGGGAAGGGTGATGATCACGACGAGCAGGATGAAAAATGAAAAAAGCTTATGTCTTGTTTTCATCAATGAATGTCCTTTCCTTCACAAGAGGTCATTTGTATAATATGTTAAAATTGTCCTATTGTAAAGAAAGAGACGACTAGATCACCAGCGGATTTTATCAAAAATAGACAAGCATCTAATCACTAATCGCGCCTCTTACATACGATAGAGTGTAAGTGAAAGACAACTTGAAGGGGTGTTGAGATGAGCCGGAATCGATTAGACAATTTTTTCTTTGGACCTCGCAGGGGGAATCATGGAGAAGTTGAAACGGTTGTATCCCCTACACGTCAAATTGTCAACACGACAACAAATGAACAAACGATCAGAAAGATTCATCCAACTCATATCACAAACGTCAATAAAAACATCAAAAGAATTGAAAACTACTACCCTGTAACGCAATCTACTCGAAATGAGTATATTGTGGAAGAATATGACTGTGGCAGTGATATCAAGAATCCTTGCTGCCGCCCGGTCAAACGCTGTAAATGGTAAGATAATGGTATATAGAAGTGAGGCATCCTGTGATGGGATGCCTTTTGTATGTTTAACGCTCTATTTCATTTAGTTGTCCGTGATCAAGCTCGAAAAAACGATTTCCTAATTCTGAATAAAGGTAGCGCTGATGGCTTGTAAATAAAACACATTGATCAGAGAATTCTTCTTTTAATAAAGAAATAGACTGCATTTGAGATGCCTCATCAAGAGATGTAAAAGGTTCATCAAGAATGATTAGTTCTGGTGATCTGGCTGCCATACAATTAAAGAAAAGCTTATATCTCATACCTAGTGAATATTGTTTGACAGGCATCTTGAGTGCATGAGTTAAATCAAATGCATCACAAAGCGAGAGAAAGGTCTTTTTGTATACCTCTTTTTCTGACTGATTCATTTTCCATAGTGACTGTATAAGAGTCATATGCTCAATACCAGTCAGCGCATCATAAACCAAAGGCTTATCTGGGATGTACGCAACCAACCCTTTATAAAGAGCTGACCCAGGATGATGCTGTTCGTTGAGTAAAACCGTTTCGGATACTGAAGGAAGCAGACCTGCGATGATCTTTAAAAGTGTCGATTTACCGCTGCCGTTTTTTCCGATAATACAAGCACGATCACCTTCTTTCAGATGAAAGGATACTTGATCAAGGAGGGGAGAGCTTTCTTCAGTTGTTTCATAACGAAAAGATAGCTGAGACACTTGCAAACTAGCCATTGATAAATCCTCCAATAACAAAAACAGTGGTCACCAGCATATACAAGATGACGGTCGCAAGGGCGGCTTTTTTTGATCCTTTAGCATAATAAATGATCCCATCATATAGGATGCGTAAAAGGTACAAGTTGATCAAAAAAGAAACCGTTTGGATGAAGATAAAATAATGATCTAAATCGAGTACCATCACACAATAGATTGCTGCGCTATTCACTAATAGAAGCAACGCATTATAAAGCAAGATGACAAAATACATTTTGCGCAAAATAAACGTTTTATGAAAAAAGTACATATAAATCGAAGTCACGACAGTACCGAGAAAATTTAATATGAAATAAAGCGGGATTGTCAGTAAAAAGATAAACACAATGCTGGCTAATTGTTTTCCAGCAGATAAAGGCTCCTCTACTAACAAATCAATGATAAAAAATGTTAAAAAAACAGTCGAAACAAATAAAGATAGTAAGACAAGACCTACAATGGTTTTGATCGATTGATGTTGATTGAAAAATTGTTTAGGGCGTAGAAGTAGCTCCATAGAACCACATTCTCCTTTCTTCTAAGATAGATGTACATGGCTGACATATTCCTCTAAAAGAGAGGCAATCAACAAGAGCACTACAGCGGAAAAGATTAACTGAACCACAGTCCGAGTCAGCTTTCTTACATCAATGGCCTTACCTTTCATAAACCGGTAAAGATAAATGAATGGAAAAGCACTGACGATTGAAAAGAGGATCAAACCAAGAACCTCAACAAAAGCATGCGGCATGAGGCCAGTGAATAACTGCTTCACTTCATGATGGGCTATCAAAAACTGAATGAGTTTTCCGATGATATAGCCATTATAAAAAAGAATGCCAGCAGACATAATGCCGCCAGTAAAAGCCCCGATACCTAGAATGGCAAGCCCAACCTGTAAATTGTTTGAAAAAATAGAGAGAAAAAATATGTTTTCATCCTTTTTTAAATAAGGAATCTGATCATAAGGAAGGAGACTTCCAATGAGCAAAGCTACAATAAATACACCGGCGTAAAAATAGCCGAGACGTAGAATCAATCTATTCTCCGATAGAAAATATCTTATTTTTTTCAACATACTCAATTCCTTTATTAATGGTCTTGCGGCATAATATCCAGCAAATCACTGAAACGATCACAAAATATATAGCGAACAGCACGTTTACGAGCCCTGAGGACTCCTGCAATATAGGGAGAAAAGAGGTCAAAATCAAATAGTACATAAAAGGCAGAACAAGAAAGTTTCTGGCAAATGCCTGACCTTTATCGATGATCTCTAGTTCCTCATTTGTTGTCCCTATTTCATGCTCATGAATAAAATTGAATTTCGTTGTGAATGGAAACAAGTAAAGCTGAATCAAAGGAAAAATGAAAAAGCCAACCCCTAATACCACCAGTTGAATGAGCATCTGAACATGAAACAGTTGATACACAGTCATAATAGATAGATTAATGAATAGTAAACAGAGTGCTGGTATGGAAAATAAACAATAAAATAACTGGATTTTTGATAAGAAAAATTGCAAAAGAGATATTTGAGAAAGCTCGTAAAGCCAAATGTTCTTTTTTTCAGCACTTAAAGCAAAAATAGAAGGTGTCAGCATTCTCATCTCATAAGATTGATTTGCTAGTATCATAATATTGAGTGTGAATAGCAGCTGAATTTGCAAGGCTTGATGATCGATGATCGAGATCAATCCGGTAAAAACACCAATATAAAAGAAGGCTTCATATGACATGAACATATAATTAAAAAATTCTTTAGATAAGAGCCACCTTTTTTCTTTCAGCAGCTTGATGTCTTTTTGAATCAACACATTTTGTCTAAACAACAAACCCTGAATTTTATGCAGTACTTGAAAGTACCAATAAAATAAATCCCGAAAATGCTTTGAGCTTTGGTCTTGATCTTTTTCCGTTGGAATCCATCGAACAGGACTTCTCATGACAAGCGCACTACCTAGTATCACAACAATCAATGTAATAGGTGAATTAAAAAGGGCTTGAAATTGTAGAAAAACAGAGCCATCTGAAAATAAAGCATGATGCATTTGCTGAAGATCATGTTGATATAAAGAGATCAGCTTGTTTGAAAGAGTGATCCAAAACGAATCCTCTGCAAGCGATGAGATCGATTGAAATAGTTGCTGGAAGGTGTGATAAAAAGGGAAAATGATGTTTAATATGAGAACCCTTCCGAAAAAGAAAAAAAGCAAAGCGATGCTTGCAAAAAAGAGGACACGAATGGCCCCGATTTTTTTTACGACGATGTTATAAATATAAGCACCGAATATCTTATTGCTGATGATAAATAGGAAGATACTTGTCAGCATCACATTGACATGTTTTAACCAGAATGCCAGATCGTGTGTTTGAACAATATCATATTGGAACAAAAAATAGATCAAATAAGTGCTCAAACTCGTAAACACAAGCCAAATCAATTCAGAAAACAGAAGCGTTTGAAAAAGTTGTCTAGAGGAAACAGGTGCTAGCTGTATCAATTCTTTAAAAGGAAGAAGATGAGTTCTTCTATAAGATTCAATTCCTTTGACGATAGAAAATAAAAATAAAAACATCACAAAAGCACTTTCCCATTCTATTTGATAGACGGGGGAGTAAAGAAATGAAGAAATCACGAATACAATCATGCATCCGAATATGATATCAAGAATACAAGAAAAAAATATGTACTGTTTTGAAGAAAACGACTTGAGAAATGGAATTTTTCGTATAACGAACTGAGCGATATTAGAATACTGTTGCTCCAGTCTAATGAATAGAAGTAGTGATAATAATGGATATAACATCTTCTCACCTGCACAAAAATTTAAATAGAAGGAGAACAGAGTCTCCTTCTATTGAGTCGTTAAATAAATTACCAAGCGATAACGGCTTTACGGCCTTTTTTCTTAATTTCGTTTTTAAGGTATTGACGAATTGTCTCTTTACCAGCCGCAGCAATAAGAGAAAGACCGCCTGAACCTACAGCAGTTAAAATGGAGACAATTGTAGTGACAGCTCCACCCGCTTCAACCACATTAAGAACCACAGCGGCAACACTGCCTGGAATACCAAATTCTTTTGCTAGATCAGCAACTGGCAGTACTTGTAGCGAGAAGGAAAAAAGAGCTAGCATAAGGAATCCTACTGCTAAAGCACCAAAAAGAACATGTAGTTTGATTTCATTTCTTGTTTCTGTCATATCAAATTCCTCCCTTTTTTGTCTTTTTATTACTATTCTATCTTATGATATGTTTTTGTTCATATCAATCCTTTTTTTTCTTTTTTTTCATGAATTAGTTATAGGTTAATATAAAATAAGTGAAAAGATAAGTGAGAAAAGAATCGTTTTGGATAGGAAATATCGAGTGAACATGATCAAAATGACCTTGTTTTCACAAAAACGAGAGAGAGCCTAAAAGTCTATAAGAAATGTGCTATATGTAAATGAACCAATATTCTTTGATCAAAAGCTTCTTTCAAGATAAAATTGGAAGTATCAATTCATTCTGATGGAGGCGATTTTCTGAATATTCGATTGTTAACACCAGAAGATGCTCAGGAATATGCGAACTTGAGATTAGAAGCACTCCGATTAAATCCAGAGAGTTTTGCTATGAGTTACGAGGAAGAGAAGCTAGATACGAAGAATAAATATAAGGCTCGTTTTGCCTCTACACAATCTATGTGGACATTCGGCGCCTTTCATCAAGGTCAGCTGGTCGGTTCGGTTACACTCATACAAGAAACCTTGCAGAAATTAAAGCACCGTGCCAATGTGGCAGCGATGTATGTAACGACCGGTGGACGCGGAAAAGGAATGGGGAAGGCACTTCTGACAAAAGTACTTTCTTTTGCACGCGAAAAAAAAGACATCGAACAAATATATTTAACAGTGGTCACAACAAACGCCCCAGCCAAACATCTTTACAAGTCTGTTGGATTTAAGTCGTATGCGGTAGAGGAAAAAGCACTAAAAATAAATGGTGCTTATGTAGATGAGGAAAAAATGGTGCTATGTTTATCATCGTTTGGAGGGGATATAAATGAGCCAGCCAGTCATGCGCATCACGTTGATAGCCGGACCAAATAGTGAGCTGGAATCCTTTGCGCTTCGTGCAGCACTTGAAAACTTTGGCGCAAAAGTCGATATGCATTGGATAGGCAGACCGAATGACCTGATTAATGTTTTATCCGGGAGGAATAGAGGCGAAACGGATTTCATTCTTTTATCCTTTCACGGAGAAGAAGGAGCGTTTCTCATGCCGGAGTTAGGAGAAGATGTATACGAAGAGGGTGAGCCGAGAGGTGCTGCTTTTGGTGCGGATGACATAAAGCGGTATGCTTCGTTAAATGGAGTCCACATTATATGTACAGGCTGTACACTAGGCGAAAAAAAGTTGGCAGAAGCTTTTTTAGAAACAGGGGCGATATCCTATACAGCGCCCGATGACTACATTGATGGAAATGCGTCATTTATTTTTGTTCTCACCATGCTGTATGAGCTGGTGAACAACTCAAAGACAGTCAGAGCAGCTTTTGACCAGGCACGCTCTATTGATGAAGAAACAAAGTTATTCCAACTGTATATGCAAAAATAAGGGCTGAGCAATCAAGCCCTTTTTATATGTCTCTCGTAAAATATGTCGAAAATGTGACAAATGTGTTTTTTGCAAACTAAAAAGGGGCTTCGAAAAGTCTATCCTACAAACACACGCCATTTAGACAGGACGGCATCACGAGAGGAGAATCATTGTGTCAACGAAAGGGAAGATCAGTCTCGTCCTATGTGTACTTGCGGTCGTCATCGGTATCGCTGCGTTTTATCATAATCAGCAAGCAAGCGGGACAGAGAGGAAAAAAGTAGAACAAGATGCGAGCTACAAACAAGTTGAAATAGTCACACTTGTGAATGACGGGAAATTCATGAGATATGCTGTCAACTATCCGCTGTTTCATCAAGAAAAACTAGATCAGGAGATCAAAAGATTTGCAGAGACAGCGTTAGAAAAGTTTAAAACATCATTTAGTCAAGCGAGTGATGTCAATGAAGAAAAACGATACGAATTAAACATCGATTATGAGATCATTCATTATGCCAAGCAAACCGTCGCAATCAAATTCAATACATATGAAGTGAAGGGCGGAAAGCAAGGCGTCAATCAAACGAAGGTGATGAACTTTGATTTCAAGAAACAGACATTTTTATCAATCAACGATATCTTTCTATCAAAGAAGGATAATCTTCAAAAATTATCTCATATGACTTTTGAGGAATTAAAAAAAGATCGAACGCTAGCTGAAAATCAGCCGCTGCTCAAACAGGGAACGTCTCCTGTGGCGAAGAATTATCAGTATTTTGCCATCAAGGATCGCTATATCGAATTCTACTTTCCAAGAGGACAAATCGCTCCAAATCATCAAGGCCCTCAAGTGCTGGCGATTAAAAAAACACTGCTTAAAGGAATGTTAAAGCCAGAATACATCAATAAAGAAAAGAACAAAAACGAGAAAAAAGAACCGATCGCAAAAAGAAAGATCGTAAAACTGCCAAAACAGCGAGTAATTAACCCACATCAAAAAGCCATTGCCCTTACATTTGATGATGGACCAAATCCATCAACGACTTCAAAAATCTTAACAGCTTTAAAAGAAAACAAAGGACATGCGACATTTTTTGTATTAGGCAGCAGGGTTCAGTATTATCCCGATATGTTAAGTGAAATCAGAAAGGGTGGAAATGAAATTGGAAACCATTCCTATAACCACCCTTTGCTTACAAGACTTCCTTTAAAACAAGCGGTCAAACAAGTAGAAGACACGCAGCAAATCATTGAAAAAGCGAGCGGGTTCACACCGACTCATTTTAGACCACCATATGGCGGGACAAACGGGCAAATCAACGAAGCTCTTCACATGAAAGTGACCCTTTGGGATGTGGATCCTGAAGACTGGAAATATCGAAACAGCCAATACGTCGCGAACTACATTCTAACTCATGCATCTAGCGGTGAAACGATCTTAATGCACGACATCTATGACACCTCAGCCAACGCAGCCGTCACGATTATCAAAGAACTCACCAAACAAGGATATCAATTATTGACGGTGTCTGAGCTTGAGCAGTGGAAGGAAGCGCGTGAGAAGAGAAATGAGCCGAATAGGTAATACCCCTTTTGGTGTGAATCTTAGTGGATTCGCATCTTTTTTTAAGCAGGTCATGAAAATAAAGGGAAAATCTGTTAAGGTGAATATGAAGGGGGACTTCAAGTGGTATTGATAAGGTTTATTAGCCTCATTATGCTGACAGTAGTTGGTTTGGCTTTTGTCATAAACAATGTACCTGGTTTGATGCTGCCTATCTATATTCTCGCGATGATCGGGCTTATGTTCTGTCTCGGTCATATTGCGCTCCATTATCTACAGCGGATCAGATATATGTTATGTGATGAGAAACAATTGAAAGAGAATCAAATAAACAAACCTCCCGCTAAATGAAGGAGGTTTTTTACTTTTCTGTTTTCGATGATTTTCTCATTTGATTCCTTAATTGTCTCAAAAGAGAGACGATGTTCCTCGTAAATCTGATTTGGACAATCAGCAAGAGCATAATGATCCACGAGCTAAGCCCTCCACTCTTTCGTAACAAGGATACAGTATAATGAGAAAAGATTGATATGAACCGCTCGTTTTATATTTTCGACAATGGGTGAGGAGGATTCAATTGAAGCGAGTTGACGTGGTATCAGCTTTGATTTATGACATGGATGAAAATATTTTAATGGTGAAGAATGTCAAAGGTTATTGGGAGTTTCCCGGTGGTGCAGTGGAAGAAGGAGAACATCTGCAGCAAGCTGTGATCCGTGAGGTGAGAGAAGAAACAGGATATGTGATCAAAATAAATGAACTTCATTCTGTTCGGGAAATACTCTTTCAAGATAACATGCATCACGCACTTATTTTTACGTTTTTTGGGGAAATCATCGGGGGAGAGATGAATATTTTAGATCCTGATCATGATATTGAAGAAGTAAAATGGGTAAGCACTCAAGATGCTGAAAAACTAAATCCGCAGTTATTCAGCATGCTAAAATTAAATAAACAGACGCGTCCATTTTACACATTTGAAGGAAAGAGAACAAGGGATCAATAAATGAATAAGGAGAGAATGGAATGTTATTGTATTATGGACCAACCGGTGCTCCAGTGGAAAATCCAGGAGAAGAATGGGTGAAAGAAATCTTCTTCCATAAGGGTGAAGACTATTGGAAACAAGGGAATGGAGAATCTTCTATTGAAGTGGATGAAGATTGGGAAACGGAAAGTCTTGTTTTCTTTTATCATGAACCTTATGGCTTTTTTCTTATGAGATATCCAGATTTTTTGGTTCCTTTTAAAAAAGAAGAGAAGATAGAAACGATCAAGCATGTCGTTGCAGGCGCACCATTGTATGTACCTTCATGCAGCTACGTCGATCGACATCAAGCTTATGAAATCGTTCAACATTTTCTAAAAACAAAATCGGTACCTGATAGTGTTGAATGGGTGGAGTTGAGGACGATTGATTTTCAGCAAGGTCTATAAAGTTTTACGGGGAACGAGAAGGAGAATAAAATGTGTCGTTTAGATGATACCATGCATGTACATGTTGGCTATTACGAACAGGGTCTTGATGTTGAAGGGGTGTTTTTTAAGAGTTTAGAAACAGGAAAGTGGCAATTATTCTTTGACCATACATGGTATGAGATAACGCTTTTAAAACATTATGAAAAATATGAAGATTTAGGGCTGTTGATTGGGGAGTATTCTATTGAAGATGACAAAATTGAAGAGGAAGGGAATCAGCTGTTTGAGCGTTTTTTAAAAGAAAACGGGGTAGTGAGATAAATACAGAATGTGAAACATCACTCAATGAAAATGACGAGTGATGTTTTTTTATGTTGGATACTGATTTTCTAAAATTTTGCTCTATGTAATCTAAAGAGCATCTAATACAAATCTGCATTGATTGTTTAAAAATTCAAAAAATAGATAGACAAATGCTTTCAAGAATTGTATAGTGTTCTCATAAATTACTTGTCATACAAGTGAACAAGTAACTAAGAATATAAGATTGGATTTCAAATAATAAAATGAGGTGATCCAGTGAAAGATGTAAGTTTGGCGAATTTAAAAGCAAAAGCGATTGAACTTAGACAAACGGCGATTACGATGATTTATGAAGCGCAATCGGGGCATCCTGGCGGCTCTTTATCAGCTGCTGATATCATCACGGCCCTTTATTTCAAAGAGATGAATATCGATCCCCAAAATCCTAACTGGGAAGATCGTGATCGTTTTGTTTTATCGAAAGGCCATGTTGCACCTATTCAATATGCTGCCTTAGCGCTAAAAGGTTATGTCCCTTTTGAAAACGTATACAAATTGAGACAGTACGGTTCACCGTTTCAAGGTCATCCTGATATGAAGAAATGCCCTGGAATTGATATTTCAACAGGTTCATTAGGCCAAGGACTTTCTTGTGGGGTTGGTATGGCGCTTGCGGGTAAACGGGATGAAAAAGATTATCGGGTATTTGCGATGGTAGGCGATGGCGAATGTCAAGAAGGACAAATTTGGGAAGCGGTTCAAACCGCAGTCAAATATCGTCTTGATAATTTAATTGTTTTTGTTGACAATAATCGTCTGCAAATTGATGGTTTCTGCGAGGAAATCATGCCGCTGCAAGACATAGAAATGAAGTTTGAAGTATTCGGGTTTGAAACAAAGCGAATTGACGGACATTCGATGGAAGAGATAGTCGAAACATTGAATCAAGTGAAAAACATGAAAAATGGAAAGCCGAAATGTATTGTAGCAGACACAATTAAAGGCAAAGGCGTTTCCTACATGGAAAATATCTGCTCATGGCACGGTGTTGCGCCAAATGAGAAAGAGTATGAACAGGCATTAGAAGAATTAGCAGGAGGTTTGAGATCATGAGCCAAACTGAAAAAGCGGTCATTAAGAAAAAAGCGACACGTGAAGCCTTCGGTGATGAAATTGTTAAGTTAGGAAAAGAGAATCAACATATTTACGTGATTGATATTGATATCGGAAAATCATGCAAAACAGGAGAATTCATAAAACAGCTTCCCAATCAGCATGTGAACGTTGGAATTGCCGAACAAAATGGTGCCGGGCTGGCAGCTGGTCTTGCGACAACTGGAAAAATTCCATTTGTAAGCACTTACGCAGTTTTTGGCTCGCTGCGCATGGCAGAGCAAATCCGTCAAGAAATATGCTATCCGAATTTGAATGTAAAGATTGCCTGCTCGCACGGAGGATTGACACCGGGAAATGACGGTGGAAGTCATCAAGCGATAGAAGATATGGGCGTTTTAAGAACATTTCCCAATATGACGGTCATCATGGGCTCTGATTACTATTCGACGAGAAAATTGATCAAAGAGGCAGCGAATACGTATGGCCCCATGTATTTGCGCTTTACCCGAGATGCTGTGCCGATGATTTATGATGAACATGAGGAGTTTGTGATTGGAAAAGCCAAAAAATTAAGGTCTGGCAAAGATATTGCGATCATTGCAAATGGTGATACAGTATACCTTGCTTTGGAAGCGGTTAAAAAACTAGAAGAACAAGGGATTGAAGCATCACTTTTAGATATGCATACGATCAAACCTCTAGATCGAGAGGCGGTTGTGGAGTGTCTCGATATTGGACGTATGATCACTGTAGAGGATCATAACATTTTGAACGGATTAGGCAGTGCTGTATGTGAAGTAGCAGCAGAAGAAGGTCGAGGAAAAGTCAAACGGATCGGAGTGCAAGACCGTTTTGGAGAATCTGCACCTTACGAAAAACTTTTAGAAATAAATGGAATAACAATCGAAAACATCATAAATACAGCAAAAGACATGCTGAACAATCACATTTGAAAGTAGGTTATTTACAATGTTTACATTAAACAATCAAGTAGCTATTGTAACAGGGAGCGGTTCTGAAAAAGGAATTGGCCGAACAATCGCTCTAACACTTGCTAAACAGGGTGCTGCTGTCGTGGTAGCAGATATCAATGAAGAAGGGATTCGCTTCACAGTAGAAGCCATTCAAAAAGCCGGAGGAAAAGCGTTAGGCGTAGTAGTAAATGTAACAAATAAGGAATCAATTGATCAAATGGTGGCTGTAACGCTTGAGGCGTTTGGCCGCATTGACATATTGGTGAATAATGCAGGTATTTCTCAAAAAGTAACCGTTCAGAACATGACACTTGAAGATATGACAAGAGTATTTAATGTAAATATGTTTGGTTTGTTCTTGTGTACACAAGCCGTGCTAGAACCAATGATCAAGCAGCAATATGGGCGTATTATCAACCTGTCTTCTGTATCGGCTAAAAGGGGAGGAGGCGTATTTGGAGGAGCACATTATTCAGCTTCCAAAGCAGCAGTATTAGGTTTTTCTAAAAACCTTGCCCGTGAAGTAGGGAAAGATGGTATCACAGTGAATTGTGTGGCACCAGGCCTTGTGAATACGGATATTTGGAAGTCACTTCCTATCGATGAAGCCGAAAAAGTAATTGATAATATACCACTTGGCCGACCAGGTGAAACGAAAGAAATCGCAGCCGCCATTACATTTTTGGCTACTAAAGAAGCATCCTACATTACAGGAGAAGAAATCGATATCAATGGTGGTTCACATATGGACTAGTAGAAAGAAATGGAGCAGGCACATGAACATGCCTGACTCTATTTTAAATAAAAAGGAAGTAGAGTCACAGTCAAAATGATTGATGAAATGATATTTTGTGAGCGCTTAATAAAAATGTGTCATGCCATTTAGACATCTTCACGCAGTTGGACAAAGCAACTTGAAGGGGGAATCATGTTGAATCAACAAGCATTAGAAAAGTCGACGACTCGTAAAGTTACACTTCGCCTTATCCCATTTTTATCATTATGTTTTGTTATCGCTATTTTAGATCGTGTGAATATTGGATTTGCTGCTCTTCAAATGAATGAAGATTTGGGATTTTCAAATGCTGTATTTGGACTTGGGGCTGGAATATTCTTTTTAGGGTATTTTTTATTAGAAGTTCCGGGAAGTGCCATTATGGCAAAGATCGGTGCGAGTAAATGGATCAGCCGAATTATGGTGACATGGGCAATTATTGCGATTTTAATGGCTTTTGTTCAAGAACCATGGCAGTTTTATACAGCACGTTTCTTATTGGGTGCGGCAGAAGCTAGCTTTTATCCATGTATGGTGTTTTATTTGAGCGGTTTTTATCAAACCAAACATCATGCCAAAGCCATTGCTGGATTTATGCTGGCGATTCCGGGAGCGAATGCCCTAGGTGCACCACTTTCTACATTTCTATTAGGTGTTGATTGGCTGGATATGTCTGGATGGCAGTGGCTGTTTATTTTAGAAGCGATTCCAGCACTCATTCTTGGAGTAATTGCATTCTTTTATTTGGATGACAAACTTGAAGATGTAAAATGGCTGAATCAAGATGAAAAAGAGTGGCTGATTCATGTCACAACAAAAGAAAAGCTTGAGAAAGAACAGGTCAAGCGATATACATTCACTCAAGCTTTAAAAGATCGAGATGTACTCATTTTATCGGCAGGCTATTTCTGCTGGATGGTTGGGTTTTACGGCATCAATATGTTTTTGCCGACAATCTCTAAAGGATTATCTGACACCATTTCCTTAAGTACGCAGGGAATGGGCTGGCTGTTAGGTTTCATGTATACCGTCGCTATCATTGTAATGGTGCTGGTCGGGAATCATTCTGACAAGAAAAACGAGAGGCGATGGCATGTATCTGCCTGCTTAACTGTCAGTGCGATGGCCATGATCATTAGCAGTTATATAGCAAATTCCAGTGTGATCTTATCCTTTGTGTTTTTAACCATTGCCTTGTGCGGAGCCTTTGGTGCTTATTCTCCATTTTGGGCCATTCCCCCTTCTTTTCTAACAGGAGCAGCCGCCGGTGGAGCGATCGCACTAATCAACAGTATTGGCAATCTTGGCGGTTTCTTTGGGCCATATATAGTCGGGTACATTAAGGATGTCACAGGTTCTTTTCACATCAGTATGATTTTTTTAGGTGTTAGTATGATACTGGCTTCTTTTATTATTGTGTTTTTAGTTAAACAGTCAGGAAAAGCACTAGTTGTAAAAGCAAGTACAGAAAAATCCAGTATAGAAAAGTCTATTTAAACGAGGGTCATAAAAAAACTATGATGGAAGTAGTAAGGGGAAATATTGTGGTGATTTAGCTGTCAGGAGAAGTTCTGAAAGAAAACGAGACAATACATGAGGATAAAACGATTGGAGCTGAAATTTTCATGGAAAAAGAGACAAATGTACCACAAAATACGATCGTTTGCCGGGAATGTGGAGAAATCATTGACATCGCTTATGGCTCTGAAGGGGTTAAAGTCTTATACGGAATATGCGAAGGGTGCCGAGCATCGGAAAATAAATGAACTTAAAAAGACAAAGACGCATAACAGCAAGGCTTCTACTTGTTGTATGCGTCTTATTTTTCGATTAAATAAAAAGAAGCTTCTCATATCGTATTTGGAAGTGGAAGATCCTAGCTTTTCCAATATCGATCATATAGGTTTTGCATGTGGGCAGTCATACGTTTCACAGCTTCTGCTGCGTTCCGTTCTTCGAGTGCTTCTATAATCAGTTTATGCTCCTGAAAGTTGACCTCACGATAGTCAGAACGGGTAACGGTTCGATCACGTATAAACCTCCACATTTCCTGCTGCTTCATAGCGTTCGTAATGGAAGACATAAAGGTAATGAATAAATCATTATGTGACGCTTTTGCAATTCCCATATGTAGCTGCTCGTCAGTTGCCGGGACGTATACACCTGAATGTGTTTCTTCTTCCATTTTTTTGATGGTTTGTTTCAGTTCTAAAATATCTTCGTCAGTCGCTCTCAAAGCCGCAAAATGAATAATTAAAGGCTCGATATGCATTCTAGCTTCCACGATATCCTCAGGTGATGCCGATTTCATAGAGATGGACCCTTCATTGTGTATGGTCGTACTCTTAACGAAGACACCTTCTCCTTGACGTGAATAAATAATACCATTCATTTCTAGTGCACTGAGGGCTTGTCTAACAGGTGCGCGGCTGACACCAAATTGTTCGCATAATTCCCTTTCTGAAGGAAGTTTATCTCCTATTTGAAAAGAGCCTAACTGTATTTCAGAAAGGATCTGATTATAAATTTGTATGTATAATTTTTTATTGGAAACAGGATTGAATGTAATAGAAATCACCCCTCTTTATTTGTCATACAAGTATATTAATTATATACTTTTCAGATTTGAAGGGCAAAAAAATATACCGAAACCATTTTTAAAATTAAAAGATAATTCATGAATGGTAAGAGCCTAAACAAATAAAAACAGACCTTATAAGGCCTGTTCTGTTGCAAAATGTTTTCTATTAAAATTCCCTGCTCAATTCGCCTTCTCTTTCTTTAACTTCAAACCGGACCGGTCATGTAGAGCTGAATGGTATCAGTCACATCTTCATTTTCAGATGGTAAGAAGGCAATTAATGAAATTTCGTTTCCTTCTTTATCCTGACCGATGGGGTCATGCAGAGAGACGTCTTTTTTTGTTTTTTTAAGTGCGCGTAAATGCATCAGGATTTCATTATTAAAGTCAAAAGGGGGGTGCAGAATTTAAAAATCGAATTTAACTTTTGCCCCATCATGCAATAATTCAGGTTCGTCATTTAGATAGACATCACTTAAGTGAAGTGTGATTGAATTCAAATCCGAAACATCATCTACCAGTAAAGGAACTACAACCATACCTTCATTTTCGACTTTACCATACAAAGAACCAACACCTGTATCCGTAGTCAAATTAGTCTTATAGACTTCAATTTGTTTCTTTGTATTAGTGGTAATAATATCAACACCAGAAAACAAAACATCTTTATCGGAAGTGTTTTCAGTCGTATAAGTGATTTGTATTCTATGGTATTTATCTTTTTCAAAATTATTATAAGAAAGAAGCTCTTTATCTTGTTCACCTAAATTACTGTATTCAAATACTTTAACATCGTGTATTTTCATCTTAATAGGACTTAAATCTATTTCTTTTTGTTTGTTATTTATCTTTTTCAAAGTTAGTGTTGAACCATTTTTATCTTTATCCCATTGGCCAATTTCGGTTAGAAGTCCTGATGTTGGTTTATTCTCTTTTTGTGTTGATTCTTTTGAAGCCTCTTTACTCGTTTCTTCTTTTTTTGCCGGCTCAGTTGAGCTGTTAGTGTTACCACAAGCAGTTAGAACTGCCATAAAGCATAAGAATAAAATTAGTTTAGCTTTTTTCATTTGTCTACACCCTTTTATATACATATTTTAGTAATACAGGAAACATTATAATACAAAAAATGTTGAAGTGATGATTTTCGACAAAATTAGACGAAATAATTCATGACTTATAGCACGGGTTTAAAGTCACGAAACGTTCGGTGGTGAATTCGTATGTAACATTAAAAAGTGCTGATATTTCATTTGTGAAATTATTATAAGTCTGAATAGCTATTATTTTTCTAAACATAAAAGTTGAAATACAAAACTTATATGCAAACCGTTTGTCCTTCATTTTCCACAATTCTCTAAACAGTGGGGTGTAATCAGTTGATTTCCTTCATGTCTAAGTGCATGACCCAAAATTCATCACCAAAATCTTGCCATTGTTCTTGAGGGCTAAGGCGGCAGCTATTATCAAAAGAAATGCAGCGAGACAGTAGCTTAGTGCCGAAATAAAAAACAGACCTAATAAGGTCTGTTCAGCTTGTAGACAAAGTCTACAAGCTTTTTTGTATAATAAGGGTAATAACACAATTCTGTGGGGGATGAACATGTTATCGAAACGTGAAGAAGAAAGAAGAAATCAATTAGAAGTAGTGGCCTTAGATGAATTAGTGCCTGAAGATCATCTTGTACGAAAAATTGATCAAGCGATCGACTTTGATTTCGTTTATGATCTTGTCAAAGATCATTATAGTTCTGACAACGGTAGACCAAGTGTTGATCCCGTTGTTCTCATTAAGATGGTCTTAATTCAATATCTATTTGGCATTCGCTCTATGCGGCAAACCATTAGAGAAATTGAAACCAACGTGGCTTATCGTTGGTTTATTGGATATGGATTTTCCGAGAAAATCCCGCACTTTTCTACCTTCGGTAAAAACTACGTGAGGCGCTTCCATGATACAGATTTATTCGAACAAATTTTTTACCGAATCTTAAGAGAAGCGATGAAAAAAGGACTCGTTGACCCTTCTATTGCCTTCATTGACTCCACTCATGTAAAAGCGAATGCCAATAAGAAAAAACTTGAAAAGAAAATCGTTCGAGTAGAGACGAGAAGTTATCAAAATCAGCTTCATGAGGAGATCAATATTGACCGTGAAGAACATGGAAAAAAGCCTTTACCCCTACAGAATAAAGAAGAGACAAAAGAAATCAAAGTAAGTACGACTGATCCAGAGAGTGGTTACTATGTGAAGGATGAGCGAGAAAAATCATTTGCCTATTCATTTCATACGGCTTGTGATTCTAAAGGATTTATTTTAGGATCACTGGTCACAGGTGGAAATGTTCATGATAGTCGTATGTTGGATTCACTCGTATTAAAGGTGACAGAAAAAGTCGGAAAACCAAATGTAGTCGCAGTAGATGCAGGATATAAAACACCTTACATCGCTAAGTTTTTAATGGATCAAGAGATAAGACCTGTCATGCCTTACACTCGTCCAAGAACAAAAGCTGGTTACTTGAAAAAGAATGAATATGTGTATGATGCATATTTTGATTGTTACATTTGCCCCAACGGGCAAATTCTCTCTTATCGTACAACGACTAGAGAAGGCTATAAGCAATATGCATCTGATTCAGAGGTATGTAAATCCTGCTCGTTTTTAAATAACTGTACACAAAGTCAAAATCACACTAAACAAATTCATCGGCATATTTGGCAGGACTATCTAGATGAAGCAGACCATCTGAGGCTGACACAAATGAATAAAGACATCTATGCAAAACGGAAAGAAACAATAGAACGCGTTTTTGCGGATGCAAAAGAAAAGCATGGTATGCGTTGGACGAAACTTCGAGGACTGAAAAAAGTTTCAATGCAGGCGATGCTTACTTTCGCTGCCATGAATCTTAAAAAGCTAGCAAACTGGACATGGAAAGAGCCATGTCCAGCGTAAAACACATAATGTTTTTATCAAAAAATGTGAAAACCCCACTTTTACTTGAAGTAAAGGTGGGGTTTGTCTACGGTCTGAACAGACCTAATAAGGTCTGTTTTTGTTAGAAGTTAGGGGAAGTTCATTTTCACTTCCCCTTCTCCCGCTTCCGTTTCTCCTTCTCCGCCCGGTAAAACTCATGAAACATCTTCATCAGCGCTCGCTTCTCAATCCGGGACACATAGCTCCGCGATATTCCGAGCTCCTTGGCTATTTCCCGCTGCGTTTTCTCTTTTTTTAAGTCCAAACCGAACCGGCCGACGATGACTTCTTTTTCCCGGCCGTCGAGAATGTCGATATATTCTTTTACTTTTTCAAGCTCCATGTTGAGCTGAATGGTATCAATCACGTCTTCATTTTCTGATTTTAAGACGTCAATTAATGAAATTTCGTTGCCTTCTTTATCTTGACCGATGGGGTCATGCAGAGAGACGTCCTTTTTTGTTTTTTTGAGTGCGCGTAAATGCATGAGGATTTCGTTCTCAATACACCGCGCCGCATATGTTGCCAGCTTTGTTCCTTTTCCAGAGGAATAGCTTTCGATGGCTTTAATGAGTCCGATCGTCCCGATGGAGATGAGGTCTTCAGCGTCTTCCCCTGTATTTTCAAATTTCTTGACAATATGGGCGACGAGCCGAAGGTTATGTTCAATCAGCATGTTTCTTGCGTGTTCATCGCCCTCTGCCATAAGGGCTAAGTATTTTTTTTCATCATCTCCCGAAAGGGGTTGTGGAAAGGCATTGTTTTTGACATAGGACACTAAAAACACCAATTCTTTGACCATCAATCCCATCGCTGTAAATACTCCTGCCACGATTTTCACCTCCACCATGTTTAGGCCGCTGCCTATATCCTCAAATGTATGTGAAGGAAGGATTGTCTGTGTCTGTACGATGAAAAAATCATCTTATTTGAAAGAAACGTGCTTCTGTGCGTATGTTTTTGCTGCCCCTCTCATATGTTTGCGGTTTCTTTGCGGTGCTTGGCAGTCTAGAAGCGTGCTAAAATATGTAATATTAGACCGAAAAGGAAGGGGTTTTTTCGGAACATGGGGAAGGTTCTTTCTTCACATGTCGGTATGAAAATTAATGAATGGTATCGAATGATACGGCAGTTCAGTGTTCCAGATGCGGAAATCTTGAAAGCAGAAGTAGAAGCGGAAATTGAACGTATGGAAGAGGACCAGCATTTACTGATTTATTATCAGCTCATGTGTTTTCGGCACCAAATTATGCTCGACTATATACACCCTTCAAAATATCAACCTTTCTCAGTATCTAACCTTGTCGATAAAATCGAAAATTCCAATCATGAGTTATCTGATATGCTGCATTATTACCATGCATTTTTTCGTGGCATGCATGAGTTTAGTCAAAAAGAATATTTGGAGGCCGTCAAATATTATCGCATGGCAGAAAAACAGCTGTCTATGGTATTTGATGATATTGAGCAGGCCGAGTTTCATTTTAAAGTAGCAGAAGCCTACTATATAATGAAACAAACGCATGTCTCCATGCACCATATTTTAAAAGCGCTTGAAATATACGATCAGCATGATGCATATTCCATTCGCATTATTCAGTGCCTCTTTGTCATCTCGGGAAATTATCAAGATTTAAAACGTAAAGATCGAGCACTGCCTCACTTGAAAAAGGCGAAACAACTCGCATCCGAAATTGATCACCCGCGCATTTATAGCTCAGCACTCTATAATTTAGGGAAATGTTATGGGGAGTTAGGTTATCGAGAAGAAGCAGAACGATATTTAACCGAATCGGCTGACCTCGCCAAAAAAGAGCTGCTTCCCACGCTGCCTCATACACTTTATACACTGGCAAAGCTGCTTTTTAGACAAAATGAGCAGACTGAAGCAAGGCGCATATTAGAGGATGGGAAATTGGCCGCAAAGAAGCATGAAGACCAGCTGTTCTGTCATATGTTTGAGTATCTGGATGCTTTATATGTTCAGGAAATCAATGAAGAACAACTGCAAAAAACCATTGATTATTTGGAAAAACTTAGCCTATACTCTTATATAGAGGATATCTCACTAGAAATTGCGACAGCCTTAGAAGCCTCTCAACAATACCAGAAGTCCAACCAGTATTATCAAAAATTGCTATGGGCTCAAAATCAAATCCAAGAAGGAGAGTGTCTGTATGAATTCTAAGCAACGTTCGACAGTTGAAGAGAGAAACCAAACGTGAAACAAAAAGCGGGCCTGATGGGCCGGCTTTTTTTATGTGAAAAAGAAGCGTAGACGATCACGAAACTTGAATGAATTCATCAGAAAGCGGGCAATTTAATGTGTAATGATGTTCTGTGGAGGCGGTCTGATGAAAGGGTTGCATATCTTGTTATGTATATTGGTATTATGCGCTTTTGTTCCTGATAACATAGAGGCGCGTACATTAAAAAGAATCGACCTAGAAAAAACGGGACGAGCCTTTTGGGACATGAGAGAGGAACGGAAAAAGATTGCGTTAACCTTTGATGATGGGCCTCATCCGGTATACACAAGTCAAATACTAGATGTACTAAGAGAGCATGAAGTGAATGCCAGCTTTTTTGTCATCGGAAGCCGTATTCATGCATATCCCCTCCTCGCAGAGCGGGTTGTGAGCGAAGGAAATGAGCTTGGCAATCACACGATGAACCATACGTATTTTGACCTTTTGTCATCGAAAGAAATCAAGCAAGAATTAAAAGAATCAGCGGCTCATATCGCTTCTCTCCAGCCGGGCGGACCCTTATTATTTCGTCCCCCGGGCGGGCGCTTGACGATGAAGTCATTCCGCATTCTTTCTAAGCAAGGATACGATGTCGTGATGTGGTCCTTTACGCAAGATCCGAAGGACTGGTCAAGGCCAGGTGCACACAAAATTGCCAGCCGTATTATTGAGAATATTCAGGGCGGTGATATCATCCTTTTACATGATGGCGGAGGAAATCGTAAGCAGACAGTAGAAGCGCTGAAACAAGTCGTACCTGAACTAAAGAAAAGGGGCTATGAGTTTGTGAAAGTGAGCGAACTGCTGCACCATGACAGAGATTATCTGCCGGTTCAATTACATTAAGAAACAGTCATTCATTGAAACCAAAAGTCTTGTCGTTTACTATATGAAGAGGGCTTTTGGAGGTGAATGTTGTGAAGAAATTTGTTTTCCTTTTCATCCTGATATGTGTTGCGGCTGGGTGCTCGAAGCAGGCGCAGGAAAGTGTGATTGCATTTGGTGACAGTAACACAAGAGGATCGAACTGGGATTTTCGAGATTATCCCACATCTGAAAAATGGGTGAATCTCATGAAAAACGTCGAGCGCGGCCAAATCAAGGTACACAATGCCGGGATTGGCGGGCAGACAACAGAAGATGCGAAGCTGCGCTTTGAGCAGGATATTTTAAAACAAAAACCAACTTACGTCCTCATCATGTTCGGTACAAATGATGCGGCGATTCTAGACGGGAAACATCCCCGTGTGACCAAAAAACGATTTAAAGAAAACTTATCCTACTTCATTTCTGAAAGTAGGAAAGAGGGAATTACCCCGATCCTCATGACGTGCGTGCCTGTGGTGGAAGGAGGCAAAAAGGGCTTGTATTATTATTCTAGATATAAGTCATCTTATTTTGCTGAGAGAGGCGGGGCGAGAGCTTGGCAAAACTCATACAATGACATCACAAGACAAGTAGCTGAAAAACAGCAGGTGCCGCTTGTCGACAATTGGAAAGCGTTCATCCGAGAAGCGGGTGAAGATAGTGACAACGCCTTGATTCAGTCTGGCCTCATTGACCCTTCTGGCAATCATATGACACCAAAAGGGGCAAGAATCATTTATAACGAAATCAAAGAGCGTGATGTCATTAAACATTTTTAAATGCAGGCCATCTGCCTAAACAAGACGATCCATCCAGCATAGTCTAACAGTATATCTTCTTAGAAGGAGGTAACTGATATGTGGGGATGTCCTTATCCTTACCCTGCGTGTTCGCCTTATCCAGCTCAAGGAGCAGGAATCGGTTACGCTTTTCTTGTTGTGTTCCTTGTCGTCATTTTGGTCGTAGGTGGAGGGTTATGGTTTTGGAATGAACAGCCTTGCAAATAAGACACCTCTTCTTTGATCAGAAGGGGTGTTTTTTACGGAAAATAGTAGTAAGCCTATAGCGCAAGTGATATAATATCAGTCACCTGAGTTTAAAAAGGAGAGTGCTCGGGAGGCATGGTTCCTGGATATATGGAATTAAGAGGAAACAGAGAGCATATGCCCGAGCGAACGTCTTTTCATTTCTGTCTCAATTAATTCAATGAAGTCGCGATTTAAGTTCATTTCATTTGCTTTATAATACGATTCTATAAGTAAATCATCTGACAGCTTTTTCATACTAGAAACCCATATGATGGGAAAAACACCTCCCCTGAAAAAGTTGGCATAAAACTTGAGGAAAAGACATATCATCATAGGTTGATCGAATGTCTTTGAAGTACCTTTAATCTACCATGAATGGGAAACAAGAACAATCGTTCTGTTATCCACATGGTTAAGTGGATAACTTGTGGGTAGAGTGTTTATAATTGAATGAAAGCGTGATGAAATATAGGTGGATAATGTGTGTAAAATTATCCACACCTGTTGAAGGTCCTCATCATATGTCGAAAACTTTTTCATTGTATTCGATAGACAGACAAATTGTGATTTGATTCGACACAATCGCTGAAAAACCAATGGAAGAAAGGGTGCAAATTGTGCTAAAGAAGTATTTCTTACCGGATGAATTTGTGAAAAGTATTTTCCACATTTCGCCGCAAAAACTAAAAGAACGAAATGTAAAAGGAATTATTACGGATTTAGATAACACACTAGTAGAATGGGATCGTCCAAGTGCGACCCCACGTTTAATTGAATGGTTTCAAGAGATGAAAGATCACGGGATACAGGTGACGATTGTATCGAACAATAATGAAAAAAGGGTCAAGCTTTTTTCTGAGCCGGTTCATATCCCGTTTATTTATAAAGCGAGAAAACCGATGGGAAGAGCCTTTAATAAGGCCGTCGCTGATATGCAATTGAAGAAAGAAGATGTGGTTGTCATTGGCGATCAGCTTATGACAGATGTGCTTGGCGGAAACAGGCATGGCTTCCATACCATTTTGGTTGTACCTGTTGCGGCATCGGACGGATTTTTCACGAAGTTTAACAGGCAGATTGAACGCAGAATTTTAGGAGCCTTAAAGCGTAAGGGCCACATTCAGTGGGAGGAAGAGTAATAATGGAAAAGGTTGTTTGTATTGGCTGCGGTGTAGCCATTCAGACGGAAGATAAAGATCAATTAGGATATGCGCCGGCAGCATCTCTATTGAAAGAAGATGTGATCTGTCAGCGCTGTTTTAGGTTAAAGAACTACAATGAAATTCAGGATGTATCTTTAACAGAAGACGACTTTTTAAATATTTTACACAGCATTGGCGAGACTGATTCTCTGATCGTCAAGGTCGTTGATATTTTTGATTTTAACGGAAGCTGGATTAATGGACTGAGCCGTATTGTTGGTGGTAATCCCATTTTACTTGTCGGCAACAAGGTAGATATTTTACCGAAATCCGTGAAAAAAGACCGTCTTGTTCAATGGATGAAGCGGGAAGCAAAAGAAAATGGGCTCAATCCGATTGATGTGTTTTTAATCAGTGCGAGCAGAGGACAAGGTGTGCCTGAGGTCATGGAGGCCATTGATCATTACCGTGAGGGCAGAAATGTCTATGTTGTCGGCTGTACAAATGTTGGGAAATCAACATTTATTAACCGCATTATCAAAGAGGTGTCTGGAGAAGAGAATGTGATCACCACATCCCAATACCCAGGGACAACACTTGATGCGATTGAAATCCCGCTTGATGACGGGTCTGCTTTATTCGATACACCGGGGATCATCAACCGCCATCAAATGGCGCACTATGTCGGCAAAAATGACTTAAAGATTTTAACGCCGAAAAAAGAATTGAAACCGAGAACGTTCCAGTTAAATGAAGCTCAAACGCTTTACTTTGGCGGACTGGCTCGATTTGATTATGTAAAAGGCGGCAGAACATCCTTTGTTTGCTACATGCCAAATGAACTCAACATTCACAGGACAAAGATGGAGAATGCAGATGACTTATATGAAAAGCATGCAGGTGAACTGCTTTCACCGCCATCAAAAGAGGGAATGGAAGATTTCCCGCCGCTCGTTCCGCACACTTTCACCATCGATCAGCCAAAAATGGACATTGTTTTTTCAGGATTAGGCTGGGTGACGGCGAATGATGCTGGGAAACAAATCAAAGTGTATGCGCCAAAAGGCGTGCACGTGTTTATGAGACGTTCGTTAATTTAAATGTTCAGAGGGGGAGAGACCTTGAAACCTTTATACGGAGTAATCGGTAACCCTGTTGGCCATTCAATGTCTCCAGATATTCATAATGCAGCATTAAAGGATGCTGGAATTGATGGACATTATCATGGCTTTCAAGTAGAAGAAAACGACCTGAAAGATGCCATTAGCGGTATGAAAGCCTTAGGAATCAGCGGCTTTAACGTCACTGTTCCGCACAAGGTAGACATCATGCAGTACCTTGACAAAATTGATGTGACAGCTGAACGTCTGCGTGCCGTCAATACGGTTCGCCTCGAAAATGGTCAACTCGTTGGGTACAATACAGATGGAGAGGGTTTTCTTCATTCATTGCTTGAAGCGTTGGATCAGCCGTTATCAGAGCTGTCATTTCTCCTGCTTGGTGCTGGTGGAGCAGCAAGAGCGATTTACACGACAATTGCTGAGTATGCACCGAAACAATTTGATATCGCCAACCGCACCATTGAAAAAGCTGAGGCTTTAATTGAAAGTGCCGATGGGAAAATTACATCTCGTGCGATAGCATTAAATACAGCAGAAGAGCGGCTTGGGGAATATGATGTCATCATCCATACGACCTCGATTGGTATGTATCCGAATGTTGAAGAAACCCCCATTTCTTTAGCGAACGCAAAAAAAACAGCGGTCGTTTGTGATATTGTGTATAATCCAATAGAAACAAAGCTGCTAAGCGAAGCAGCCGGGTTAGGTTTGAAAACAGTCGATGGCGTCGGCATGTTTGTTGGTCAGGCGGTAAGAGCCTTTGAACTGTGGACGGGCATTACACCTGACGCCCGAAAAATGAAGTCAATTGTCATAGAGAAATTAGGAGGAACACCATGTTAAAAGGTAAGCAAAAACGTTTTTTACGTGCGCAAGCACATCATTTATCACCTATTTTTCAAGTTGGAAAAGGCGGGGTAAATGACAATATGGTCAAGCAAATTTCCGAGGCGCTTGAAGCAAGAGAACTTTTGAAAGTCAGCGTATTGCAAAACTGCGACGAGGACAAAACAGAGGTTGCAAAAGCACTTGTAAAAGGTGCAAAAGCTGAACTCGTTCAAACGATCGGAAATGTGATTGTCCTTTATAAGGAATCAAAGGAAAATAAACAAATTAAGCTGCCGTAGAGGTGGATATGATATGAAAAAAATAGGATTGTTCGGTGGTACGTTTGATCCCCCGCATAATGGGCATTTGCTGATGGCAAGTGAGGTGCGTTTCCAAGTAGGGCTTGATGAAATTTGGTTTATCCCAAATCACCAGCCCCCTCATAAAACGGGCCGAAAACGAGCAGAGAGTCATCACCGCGTAAAAATGGTGGAAAAAGCGATTCAGACAAATCCTCATTTTCGAGTTGAGCTTATTGAAATGGAGCGGGAGGGCCCATCTTATACAGTAGATACGGTTGAGCTGTTAAAGAAGCGCCATCCTGAAGATGAGTTCTTTTTTATGATTGGAGCGGACATGGTCGAGTATTTGCCGAAATGGCACAGAATCGATGATTTGCTTCAGATGATCACCTTTATTGGGATGAAAAGACCAGGTTATGAAGGGAGTACGGCGTATCCTCTTTTGTTTGCAGATGTTCCGGCTTTTGATGTATCATCGACATTGATTAGGCAGCGAATGAAGCAGGGGCAACCTGTTGATTATTTGATTCCGAAAGCGGTTGAGTGTTATATAAAGGAGCATCATTTATATGAATCGTGAAGAAGCTTTAAACTGTGTCAAACAGCAGTTAACAGAGCATAGATATACACATACAATTGGGGTCATGGAGACGGCCATTTCATTAGCTGAACGTTTTGGTGCAGATGTGAAAAAAGCAGAGGTCGCAGCTATTTTCCACGATTATGCTAAATTTAGACCGAAAGAAGAAATGAAGGGCATCATCCAGCAAGAACAGATGAACCCTCTATTGCTTAAATATTCACCTGAGCTTTGGCATGCCCCAGTCGGTGCCTATTTGGTCAAAAAAGAAGTTGGAATTGACGACCAAGATATTTTAACAGCCATTGAATTCCATACATCCGGCAGACCGAATATGACATTGCTTGAAAAAGTCATTTATGTCGCTGACTATATAGAGCCAGGACGCCATTTTCCTGGTGTGGAGGAAGTAAGAGAGTTAGCAGAGCAGGATTTGGACCTTGCCTTGATTCAATCTTTAAAAAATACCGTCAGCTTTTTAATGAAAAAGAATCAGCCAGTTTTCCCAGATACACTTGCTACTTATAACTCACTTGTGCAAAAGAACAACTAAGGAGGAATTTTGATGGATGCATCATCAATTTTAAACATCGCAGCAGGTGCGTGCGATGATAAACGGGCAGAGGACATTATTGCCCTGAATATGCAAGGGATCTCACTTGTTGCAGATTATTTTCTCATTTGTCACGGGAATTCTGACAAACAAGTACAGGCCATTGCAAGAGAAGTGAAACACCTTGCAGAAGAAGGCGGCATCGAAGTTAAAAAGATGGAAGGCTTTGACGAAGCAAGATGGGTCTTGATTGATTTAGGAGATGTCATTGCTCATGTGTTCCACAAAGAGGAAAGAGGATACTATAACTTAGAGAAGCTTTGGGGAGATGCGCCGAGAGAAACGCTTTCACTTGGCATTAACTCATGATTTATCAAGGGTTTGCAGGTGTGTATGATGAGCTCATGACACATGCCCCTTATGATGAATGGGTTCAGTGGATACTGCGGTATATCAAGCCGAATAGTGCGATTATCGATGTAGGTTGTGGAACTGGAGAGATCTCTCTTCGGTTAGCTGCAAAAGGTCACATGGTCACAGGAATTGACCTAAGTGAAGAGATGCTGGCATTTGCGCAGCAAAAAGCACAGGCTCATAAGCAGTCTATTCAATTTTTACATCAAGATATGAGAGAGCTTGAGGGGTTTGAACAAACTTTTCAAGCAGCGGTTATTTGCTGTGATTCTTTGAATTATCTAAAAAACGAAAATGACGTCAAAAAAACCTTTAAAAACATGTTTCAGCTTTTAGAGACAGGTGGGGTTTTATTGTTTGATGTTCATACCCCTTATAAAATGGAAGAGGTATTTCCTGGCTCTACTTATGCCGATCAAGATGAAGAGATCAGCTATATTTGGCAGAGTGATCAAGGAGATCATCCATATTCGGTCATTCATGATTTAAGCTTTTTTGTAAAAGACGGAGACGTGTATGAGCGTTATGATGAAACGCACGAACAGCGTACATTTCCTTTTGAGACATATGCAGCGTTCCTTGAGTCCGCTGGCTTTGAACAGATTGAAGTGACCGCTGATTTTACAAATGAAGCACCTCAAGAATGTGCAGAAAGATATTTTATTTCAGCGAAGAAACCAAAAACCATCGTTTAATGGAACGATGGTTTTTTAAAACCCTTTTTTCGCTTGTTGCGAACATGTTTAATTTCTGAGATCATCAGTAAACACACTCGGCGGGTATTGATGCGCAACCGCTTCTACATCCTCATCGAACTTGTCATGAGTGTTCTGGAAAAGCTGATGGAACATATCTTGAACACCTGCTTCAAGTGCTTTAATACCCTCGCCGGTGACGCCGCCTTTTACACACACCTTCTCTTGCAGTGTAGGCAGGGTATACACCCTTTTTTCAATCAAACGGCCAAGTCCTACAAGCATATCTTCTGATAAGGTGGTGGCTTCTTCTTTTGAAATATCCGTTTCTTCAACAGCTGCTTCAATCATTTTCTGAACAAGAAAGCTAATAAAGGCAGGACCGCAGCTGACAATATCTGAGGCTGCCCGTGTGATTGAATGATGAATTTCTATTGGTGTTGAAATGCGGCAAGCGAGTTGTCTGAGCGCTGCTTTTGTCGTGACATTGCATGATGAACCAAATGTTAAAAGAGAGGCGCCTGATAACGCGCGGTTGGTGATGCTTGGGATCAGTCTGGCTGTTTGACAAGGAACAATGTCTTGAAGCTGTTCAGGATGAACCGGACTTGTAATGATGACAATGGTTTGCTGTTCTTTTAAAAGTGGGCTCAGTTCTTTTAAAAGCGGATAAATATCAAGTGGTTTGACACAAACAAAGATGAAATCTTTATCTGTTACAGCTCCTGAAAGCTGTTTCGTCACTTCGACCTCTGGGTGATTCTTTTTTATATTGAACGCTTTTTCGATGGTCCGATTTGTAATGGTGATGGATGAGGGATTGACTGCTTTTGATTCAATAAATGCCTCAGTAAGTATGGTACCCATGTTTCCTGTACCGATTAACCCTATATTCAAACGTTCTCCCTCCTTAGACGCATAGGATCTGTTATCTTCTAAACAGTATGTGAAGCAGCGTGAAAATATGATTGAAAGAAGCGTGAACAAGTGAAGCAGCTCATTTCGTTGAAAAAATACAGTCTTTATCTGATAGCGGGAATCATTATCCTCGTCATCATCTGTTTCTTCTTTTTAGCAGGAAAAGAGAAAGGCAGCGCCGAGCTAGGTGTATTGAAAGAACAACATGAAACGCAAGTCACATTAGAAGAAAAACAAGAGAGTGCAGAAAAAGAGCCAACATCCATCGTAGTAGAGGTCAAAGGAGCTGTACGGAAGCCGGGCGTTTATGCATTTATGGCTGAGGACAGAGTTGAAGAAGCCATTAAAAGAGCAGGTGGTTTTACGAGCAAGGCAGATATAGTTGACATCAATCAAGCAGCAAAATTAGAGGATAGTATTATGATTTATGTACGAAAGAAGGGGGAAGGTGACAAGCAGGGACAAACAGCAGCGGCTAATACGCCGCCGGGAAATGAACAGAGTCAAGGGGTGAATGTCAATCAAGCTGATGCAGCGGAATTGCAGACCATTAACGGAATAGGCCCAGCCAAAGCGGAAGCCATCATTGCGTATAGAGAAGAACATGGAGAATTTCAGCAAATTGAAGATTTGCGGAATATTTCGGGTTTTGGAGAGAAGACCATTGAACGGCTGAAAAATCAACTGACGGTTAAGTAGAATTGACGGTATAGAAGAAAGGCATGTACACTTAATACCATACATCATTTTGGAGGGATCAGCTCGTGGAGAGAATTTCATGGAATCAATATTTTATGGCTCAAAGCCATTTGCTTGCTTTGCGAAGCACCTGTGAGCGGCTAGCTGTTGGGGCAACGATCGTAAGAGACAAGCGCATTATCGCAGGTGGATATAATGGATCCATTGCCGGCGACGTACATTGTGCAGATGTAGGATGTTATGTCATAGATCATCACTGCGTTCGTACAATCCATGCGGAGATGAACGCTATTTTACAATGTGCCAAATTTGGTGCACCAACGGCTGATGCTGAAATATATGTGACGCATTTTCCTTGCTTGCAGTGCTGTAAAGCGATTATTCAAGCAGGTATTCGAACAGTGTATTATGCGAAGGATTATAAAAATCATCCATATGCTGTTGATTTATTTGAACAGGCCGGAGTTCAAACAGAACAGGTAGAACTAGATGAGATGATTATTGACTTAAAAAACCAAGAAAAATTAGCCTTTGTTGCGGATTTAATAGGCAAACTAAGTGAATCAGGACGTAGCGAAACAGAAATTCGTCAAATGCATGAAAAGGCGAATCAATTATTTACTTCCTATGTTTAAGTATTTGCCGTTCGGGGCGATTTCAGCAGCTGCTGGAATTGCTCTGGCCGCATATCATCTTCATTTGTATTTTCTCCTTTTTCTTCTAGTATTTCTTCTTTTCAGTCTGCTGAAAAAAACAACCCAGCTCTTTTTAATGGTCAGTTTGTGTGGAACGATCTATATGCTCATTTTTATGGTGCATCAGTTTTTTGAAACGGATCATCCCATGCAAGAAAAAGCATTTTCTCATTCGGTTGTGATTGAAACGATCCCGAAAATAGATGGCAATCGCTTTTCAGCGACTGTTTCATCAGAGAATCGTCGACTAGCGGCATTTTATACGATTCAAACGGAGCGTGAAAAAGAAGCGCTAAAAGATGTTGGGCCAGGTATGAGCTGTCATATGACAGGTGAGATGCGGTTGCCTAAACAAGCAACCATACCGAATGGCTTTCAATATGATCAATTTCTAAAAACAAAAGGCATTGATGCTATTTTCTTAACGCAGTCTATGAAAAGCTGCACGAAACATGACAGCCCTTCACATGACCTTTCATCTATTAGGCAGAAGGGGTTGAAATTTCTAGAAGATCACGTTCCGAAGAATTCTGTTGGGATTGTGCAGGCACTTATTTTTGGCGATCGTGATTTAATAGACCCTGATACATTAAGAGATTATCAAATGCTTGGCATCATTCATTTATTAGCCATTTCAGGACTTCATGTTCAAACATTGCTCGCTTGTTTATTTTGGTGTCTACTCCGTGCTGGCGTGACAAGAGAGACAGCGCGTATTTTTTTATTATCCTTTTTGCCGGTTTATGCTTGTTTAACAGGTGCTGCACCGTCTGTGTTAAGAGCCTGTCTCATGGCTGGAATTTATTTAGTCATCACAAGCCTGCCAAAAGAAATGAAACAGCCTTCTGCGGTCGTGTTAAGTGCAGCGTTCTTGCTTTTATTAGCTATTCAACCACTTTATATATTTGATGTCGGTTTTCAGCTGTCATTTGTGGTGACCTTATTTATTTTGCTATCCACTAGTATTTTATCAAAAGCAAAAAGTTCGGTGATGCAGTTATTTCTCATTTCCTTGATTGCACAGCTTGCTTCGCTTCCTGTTCTTTTATATTATTTTCAACAATTTTCCTTGCTGAGTGTTCCTTTAAATATGATGTTTGTTCCTTTTTATACAATGGTTGTCATGCCTCTGTCCTTATTCTTTTTTCTTTTATCTATCATTTATCTTCCGCTTGGACAAACACTGTTTCAGCTGCTTGATTGGGTGATCCAGTTTAGTCATCAATTGTCTGCACACATGGCTGCTTACGATAGTCTTACTCTCATTTTTATGAAATCGACATGGTGGCATGTGCTCCTAGAGGTTTCCTCCATTGTTTTTCTATTCATTGTGATGGAATGTAAAACTTCTATCAAATCTTATCTTGTGCCGATTTTGATTCTCGTTTGTGTGCTGGCTGTACACTATTTCACGCCGAATTTTCTTCAAAAAGGAGAGGTCACGATGTTAGATGTAGGACAAGGGGATAGTTTGTTTATTCAGCTACCTTATCGAACCGGGCATATATTAGTTGATACAGGAGGCAGGCTTTCTTTTGAAGAAGAGCCATGGAAAAAAAGACGTAAAGTATCTACAATTGGGGATCAAACCCTTATTCCATTTCTGCATTCTAAAGGCATAGCAAAACTTGATGTCCTCATCCTTACCCATGCAGATCAAGATCATATGGGAGAAGCGATGCGGTTAATAAAGCGAAATAAAGTCAAACGTCTTGCAATCCCAAAAGGCTTTGCTCGAAATCCAGAGGATGCGCAGCTTTTAAAGGAAGCGGCTGATCAAAGGATTCCTATAGATGAGTTAGAAAGAGGGGATCAGCTGAGAATTGGAGGACAAAAATTTGACGTTCTGCATCCCGCACGTGACCAGGTGACGAGTAAAAATAATGATTCACTGGTCCTCACCTTTACGCTTGGCGGCAAGCGTTTTATGCTGACTGGGGATCTTGAACAAGAAGGGGAACGAGACATCATTCAAGCTTACCCCAAGCTACGAGCGGATGTCTTGAAGGTTGGGCATCACGGGAGTAAAGGATCAACAAGTGAAGAATGGCTTCAGCATTTGAACCCGTCATATGCACTGATTTCAGCAGGTGAACGAAATCGGTATCACCATCCTCATCAAGAAGTTTTGAAAAAATTAAATGAGCATCAAACAAAGGTGTATCGTACAGATATCGATGGAAGTGTGACCTATGAATTTCTTGAAGAGGATGGAACATTTTACGCTCATCCTCCATATGATATCTTACAAAATCAATAAAAAAACTGCCAAAACGGCAGTCATCTTGCATTCATGTAGTTAAGATCCAACGAGGTGTATCACTGTTGCCAAAATAAACATTGAGGCGAAAAATCCGAATGTGACGATAAAACCAACAGCTGAGTCGGTCACATCATTCCGCTTGCTTTGAACATTCTTTTCAAATTCATTCATTTTCATCCCTCCTGGCTATTTTTAGTATACTTGAACTCATTTGGAATTACTAGAAGGTAAAGTAACCGTTTTCCATTTTCATGATCATTTTGTGAATATCGTCTGACAGTAAGCTGACCCGGGAGCTTACGTGAGACGTTTACTATAAATGAGGAGGCGGCACTTTCAGCTTCCTCTTTACTAATGTCTCTACACACTTTAGGATAGAGGAGGAAGTGAAAGAGAGGGATTTAAGCGAATGGTCTTTGAAGTATGGAACAATTTAAAAAAAGGGGATATCCATCCCGTTTATTGCTTATATGGAAAAGAAACGTATTTACTTCAAGAGACAGCTGCAAAATTGAGACAAGCTGTCGTCGACGAAGAAACAAAGGATTTTAATTACTCTGTCTTCGATATGGAAGAGGTGCCGCTTGAGCAGGCTGTGACGGACGCAGAAACATTTCCGTTTATGGGAGAGCGGCGTCTCGTTGTGATCAAAAACCCTTATTTCCTCACTGCAGAAAAGAAAAAAGAAAAGATCGAGCATCAGCTTTCTGTGTTAGAAGCTTATTTAGAAAAGCCAGCACCCTACACGATTCTCGTGTTATTAGCACCATATGAAAAACTGGACGAACGTAAGAAAATCACCAAATTGTTAAAAAAGAAAGCGGCTGTAGTTGAGGCGAAAGAGTTAAATCCGAAAGAAACAACAGATTTCACCATTACATTAGTGAAAACAGAAGGAAAAACAATCTTGGCTGAAGCGGCAGAACAGCTTGTCATGTTATGTGGCGGGAGCCTGTCCTCACTTTTTCAAGAGGTTCGAAAGCTAAGTACATATATTGGGCAGCGAGAGGAAATTGAGCTGGCGGATGTCAATCAGCTCGTTGCACGAAGTTTGGAGCAGAATATTTTCGAACTGATTAACCAAATTGTGAACAGGCGCCGGTCTGAAGCGATGCAAATGTTTTATGATCTCCTAAAGCAAAATGAGGAGCCCATTAAAATATTGGCACTCATTTCAAATCAATTTCGGTTGATATTGCAGACAAAGTACTTTGCTCAGCAGGGATACGGGCAAAAACAAATTGCGTCAAACCTGAAAGTCCACCCATTTCGGGTCAAACTCGCGATGGATCAGGCAAGACTGTTTTCAGAAGAAGAGCTAAAGTACATCGTCAAAGAGCTCTCCACGATTGATTATGAAATGAAAACGGGTAAAAAGGACAAGCAGCTATTATTAGAATTGTTCCTGCTTCGGTTATTAGGGGCTTGAACATAAAAAAACGACCTTCTCAAAAGAGGGTCGTTTTTGTTTAGATGTATAATTGCCAGTCTGTCCTTATGGCTGAGCCGTTCAGGACGGACGTACAGTTAAACAGGTGCCTCATCACTGAGGCGTTGCAAACATTATGCAGAAAGTCCGTTTACTTGTTTCGCAAGTCTTGATTTGTAACGCGCAGCTGCGTTTTTGTGTACAAGACCAGTTTTAACGGCTTTGTCAATGCGTTTTGCAGCAGAAGAAAGAGCAGCTTTTGCTTGCTCAGCATCGTTGTTAGCTACAGAAACTTCAACTTGTTTAATCGCAGTACGCATCGCAGACTTGATTGTTGCGTTGTGTGCACGGCGTTCGTTATTCGTTTTTGTACGTTTGATCGCTGATTTAATATTTGGCATGTGTTTCACCTCCTAAGATACAACCTAAACACAATTGTCTTAAGGTTAAATCTTCACAATAGAACAAATTGTATTCTATCAAACACACCTTTAGAATGCAATATAAATGTAAAGTATTTTTCGTTGATGAAGCGCTCGAATGTTTCTTGAAAGAGATGGAAAGACTACTGTTAATTACTTGATGGAAGGAGCCTTTTCATGAAGAAACAGAAACTCGATTTAAGCGCTTATCAAATTCGGACCGATTTGGCCGTTGAAACAAAAGAGATACTAGAACAAGAGAACGATCCGAATGTGGTCAAAAAGGACGGTATTCAAGGAATTGTTGAGAAGGAGAAGGAAGAGCACGGCATCCGCATCCGCACTGTGGAGATTACGACAGAAGGAGAAGAGTTGACCGGAAAAAAGGCAGGGACATACTTGACGCTTGAGGCGCAAGGAATTCGGGAGAAAGACTCTGAGATGCAAGAAAAAGTGGTTGAAGTTTTTGCCCATCATTTTGCTCAATTTTTAAAAGATCACGGCATTCAGGCGGATGCGAGCTGTCTTGTCGTAGGACTCGGAAACTGGAATGTCACGCCGGATGCTTTAGGGCCGCTCACAGTTGAAAATTTGCTGGTGACACGCCATTTATTTGAATTACAGCCTGAGAATGTGCAGGAAGGCTATCGCCCAGTGTCTTCATTATCGCCTGGGGTCATGGGGCTGACTGGTATAGAAACAAGTGACATTATACAAGGTGTCATTGAACGATCTAAACCAGATTTTGTGATCGCCATCGATGCACTGGCTGCACGTGCAGTAGAACGGGTGAATACGACAATTCAAATTTCTGATACAGGTATACATCCAGGATCGGGTGTCGGAAATAAACGAAAAGAATTAAGCAAAGAGACCTTGGGGATTCCAGTCATTGCCATTGGTGTACCAACAGTGGTCGATGCAGTGACGATCGCAAGTGACACGATTGATTACGTGTTAAAGCATTTTGGTAGAGAACTGAAAGATGATAGACCTTCCCGATCTTTAGTACCAGCGGGTCTGACATTTGGCAAGAAAAAAGTGCTGAATGAAGAAGATTTGCCAGATGATGAAACGCGTCAATCCTTTTTAGGAATCGTCGGAACGCTTCCTGAAGAAGAAAAAAGACAGTTGATCCATGAGGTGCTTGCACCGCTTGGACAAAATCTAATGGTCACACCGAAGGAAGTGGATACATTCATTGATGACATGGCGAACGTCCTCGCCAATGGGTTAAATACAGCACTTCATCAAAAAATCTCTCAAGACAACATGGGTTCCTATAATCATTAATCAGTTCTACTTTCTCTAGCTCGCTCATAGTGTAATTACTAGAAAGCGTGCTGGAGGGAGTAAATCATGAAAAAAAGACCTCGCCGTCCTCGACAGTTGGTCGTTGCGATTAATGGAACAAAAGTAGTGAAGAGTATTTTTTTGTTTATTGTCTCTCTGGTGGTTGTGTTTGTCATGTCAGGGGCTTTGACGTCTTTAAAACCTGAGCTTAGGCCTCAAGCGTCATTATATGGTGTGGCAGATGAGCTGTCAGGGGCATTCTTTGCAACTCTAATGGGGATGGAAAATCAATATTTTGCCTCAGCAGTCCCTGAAGATCAAAAAGGATTTCATTTCTCCGGGCTGTCACTCAAACTTGCCACAAGTATCAATTTAGAAGACCCCCGCAGTTTTCTAGGAAGAGAGCTGCCAGGCTTTGAACACTTTGATACAAAAATCATCCTAGCAGGTGAAGGTACAGACTATACGAATATGCCAATGGAATCGCCGCCTCCAAGTGAAGTCATCAAAGATGAAAAAGAAGCAAATCTAGCTGAGCTGGACAAGCTTGATGAAGATGAACCGAAAACGCCTGCAAAAGAGCCGGACCAGTCGACAGGAAAACGAAAAGCTGTATACATTTATCACACACATAATACGGAATCATATTTACCATTTTTAAAAGGAGAAACAAACCCAAACAATGCGCGCCACTCAAAAGTGAACGTCACCCTTGTCGGGGAGATGTTTGGTAAAGCGCTCGATCAGCAAGGAATCGGCAACACAGTGGATAAAACAGAAATTGAAAAAAGACTGCTGAAAAAAGGGTTGAAGTATCCTCAATCATATAATGAATCCAGATTGGTTGTAAAAGAAGCTCTCGCTAAAAATGATGATCTAGATTACTTAATCGATATTCACCGGGATTCAAGAAGAAAGAAAGATACGACAGTAGAAATCAAAGGCAAGAAATATGCGAGAATCGCTTTTGTTGTAGGGAAGAAAAATCAAAGCTATGAGAAAAACTTAAAGCTGGCGACAGAGTTCCACCATTTGATGGAGAAAAAATATAAAGGACTTAGTGTCGGTGTGTTTGCCAAAGGAGAAATTGGTGATAATGGAATCTATAATCAAGATTTATCTGACAAAGCCCTCCTATTAGAATTTGGCGGTGTGGATAATAATATGGAAGAACTGAAAAACGCATCCAATGCAGCAGCTGATGTGTTCAGTGAAATTTTCTGGGACGCAGAAAAGGTAGACGGCAAAGCAAAGGATGAGAAAAAACGGTCTTAAGGTGGTGGAGGACATGGGCTCATTTATCGGAAAAACCATTATTTTATCGCTCGTATTGCTATTCGGTGTCTTTTTAGGAATGCAGCAAGCCAATAATGGCATGCTGCAAATGAAAGGGTATCATGATCCGCAATTAAAAGGGGCCTTCACTGTGCAAACGAATGATGATCAAGAAAAAGAAGCTTCTATCCTCGGAACAGCTGTCACACAAAAAGACTTAGCAGAAAAACAAAAGCAGCTAGAAGAAATGGAGAGCTTTAATGCCTTCTCTAAGGCCGGAAAAGCATTATCAGATGGTATGACGCATGCAGCCCGTACACTTTATGATTGGGTGAATGGTAAATAAACTGTTGTAAGCATCATGTTGGATGTTATTTCATAAGATATCACACCTTTTCGCAAAAGCCGCTAACCGATGAGCGGCTTTTCTTGATTTCGATTGAATCTTTACAGCCCTATTGATATAATCTAACCTAGCGCAACCCGCGTTTTATAGTAGGAGTGATAGATTGTGACAGATAAAGAAAAACGATTAGAACGGCAATCAAGAATTCGAAATTTCTCCATTATCGCCCATATTGACCATGGGAAATCCACATTGGCTGACCGTATTTTGGAAAAAACAGCGGCGATTACGCAACGAGAAATGAAAGAACAATTACTTGATTCCATGGACTTAGAGCGTGAACGCGGCATTACGATCAAATTAAACTCTGTCCAGCTGAAATATCAGGCGAAGGATGGAGAAGAATATATTATGCACCTGATTGATACACCAGGGCATGTCGACTTCACCTATGAGGTATCTCGAAGCCTAGCTGCCTGTGAAGGTGCAATTCTTGTGGTGGATGCAGCACAAGGCATTGAAGCACAGACACTTGCGAACGTTTATTTAGCTCTTGATAACAACTTAGAAATCCTGCCGATCATTAACAAAATTGATCTGCCGAGTGCAGAGCCTGAACGTGTAAGACAAGAAATTGAAGATGTCATCGGGTTGGATGCATCTGAAGCTGTTCTCACCTCTGCTAAGGCGGGCATCGGGATCGAGGATATTTTAGAACAAATCGTCGAAAAGGTGCCGGCACCAGCTGGAGATCCAGAAGCACCACTTCAAGCCCTCATTTTTGATTCTCTCTACGATGCGTATCGTGGCGTCATTGCTTACATACGAATTGTCGAAGGAACCGTAAAACCGGGTCAAAAAATTAAGATGATGGCGACAGGCAAAGAATTTGAAGTGCTTGAAGTTGGCGTATTTACACCGAAAGCAATGCCAACAGACGAACTCACTGTTGGAGATGTTGGCTATTTAACAGCTGCCATTAAAAACGTTGGTGATACACGAGTAGGGGATACGATCACAAGTGCGGTAAACCCTGCGAAAGAAGCTCTGCCTGGATATAGAAAGCTGAACCCAATGGTGTACTGCGGCCTTTATCCAATTGACACAGCGAAATATAACGACTTGCGTGAAGCGTTAGAAAAGCTTGAATTAAATGATTCTTCACTTCAATATGAGGCAGAGACATCCCAAGCACTTGGCTTCGGTTTCCGCTGTGGCTTCCTTGGCATGCTTCATATGGAAATCATCCAAGAACGGATTGAACGTGAATTTAAAATCGACCTCATTACGACAGCGCCAAGTGTTATTTACGATGTGTATATGACAGACGGAGAAAAAATCGTTGTAGATAATCCATCCAATTTGCCTGATCCGCAAAAGATTGAGCGAATTGAAGAGCCATACGTGAAGGCAACAATGATGGTGCCAAATGATTATGTTGGTTCTGTGATGGAGCTTTGCCAAGGAAAGCGCGGCAATTTCATTGATATGCAATATCTTGATGCAAACCGCGTGAGCATTGTGTACGAAATTCCTCTGGCAGAGATCGTATACGAATTCTTTGATCAATTAAAGTCCAATACAAAAGGGTATGCATCCTTTGATTACGAGCTAATCGGCTATCGCCCATCCACTCTAGTGAAAATGGATATCATGCTCAATGGCGAAAAAATCGATGCACTTTCCTTTATTGTTCACCGCGATTATGCATATGAACGCGGAAAGATCATTGTAGAAAAGCTGAAAGAACTGATTCCGCGCCAGCACTTTGAAGTACCAGTTCAGGCAGCGATCGGTCAAAAAATTGTTGCTCGGTCTACCATTAAAGCAATGCGCAAGAACGTACTAGCGAAGTGTTATGGTGGAGATATTTCCCGGAAAAGAAAGCTTCTTGAGAAGCAAAAAGAAGGGAAAAAGCGCATGAAGCAAGTGGGTTCTGTAGAAGTCCCACAAGAAGCATTTATGGCCGTGCTGAAAATGGACGACAGCACACCGAAAAAATAACATCCTCAAGGCAACCTGCTTTACAATGCTCGCCTTGACGTTTATAGTCGAAAACAAACGAAGAGGCCGCAGCGATAAACTGCGGCTCTTTACCTGTAAAGAAGGTGTCAACAAATGAAAGCAGCATACATTCACATTCCATTTTGTGAGCACATTTGTCACTATTGTGATTTTAATAAATTTTTCATTAAAACCCAGCCGGTCGATGAATACTTAGCCGCTCTTGAAAAAGAAATGCAGCACACGATCGATCGAAAAGGGGAGCAAGAACTAAAGACGATCTTTATTGGCGGGGGAACCCCGACATCACTGACAACCAGCCAGTTAGATCAGCTTATGGACAGTATTCACCGCGTATTAAAACCTACCAAAAACTTAATCGAGTTTGCAGTAGAAGCAAACCCAGACGAACTATCGCTTGAGAAATTGAATGTCTTAAAATCAGCAGGCGTTAATCGGCTGAGCTTTGGTGTTCAAACATTTGAAGATGACCTGCTCAAAAAAATCGGACGGGTTCATCAAAAGAAAGATGTTCTCACATCTTTCGAGCGAGCAAGAGCAGTTGGGTTTGACAACATTAGTCTTGATCTGATGTTTGGTTTGCCTCATCAAGAGAAGCATCATGTCATGCATTCACTAGAGACCGCTTTTTCATTAGGTGCAGAACATTATTCGGTTTATTCGCTGATTGTCGAGCCGAAGACGGTTTTTTACAATTTAATGCAAAAAGGGAAACTGCATTTACCACCGCAAGAACGTGAGGCTGAAATGTATGAGCTCGTCATGGATGAAATGGAGCGGCACGGACTCAAACAATATGAGATTAGCAATTACGCCAAACCAGGTTTTGAAAGCCAGCATAACCTCACCTATTGGAGCAACGAAGATTACTTTGGTTTTGGCGCAGGAGCGCACGGATATGTAGATGGCGTCCGTAATGTGAACGCTGGACCAGTGAAGCATTACTTAGAGCTCATTGAACAAACAGGGTTTCCATATAAGGAAACGCATCAGGTGACAAAAGCAGAACAGATTGAAGAAGAAATGTTCTTAGGTTTGCGTAAAATTGAAGGCGTGAAAAGTGCTCACTTTCAAGCGAAATTTGGAGCATCACCAGAAGCACTCTTTCCCGCCGTTCTTGAAGAATTAGCAGAAAAAGGTCTCATTGAACAGGATGAGATTGGCATTCGTTTAACAAGAAAAGGAAAATTGTTAGGAAATGAAGTATTTCAAGCGTTTCTCGGTGAGTTATAATTGACATTTTAATTTGAGTTTGGTAATTTTGTTTATACAATTAGCACTCGTTGAAAGAGAGTGCTAACAGGGGTGATGATGATGTTAACAAATCGTCAGCTTTTGATTCTACAAGTCATTATTAATGACTTTATTCGTTCGGCGCAGCCAGTTGGATCAAGGACTCTTTCCAAAAAAGAAGACATTACATTCAGCTCTGCGACGATTAGAAACGAAATGGCTGATTTGGAGGAACTCGGTTTTATTGAAAAGACCCATTCTTCATCAGGAAGAATTCCTTCCGAAAAAGGATATCGTTATTATGTAGATCATTTGCTCTCTCCGCGAAAACTGTCATCTAAAGAGCTTGTGCTCATCCAGTCAGTATTTCAGGAGAAAATTTTTGAGCTGGAAAAAACAGTTCAAAAATCGGCGGAAATTTTATCAGATCTCACAAACTACACATCGATTGTCCTTGGTCCAAAGCTAAGTGAAAATCGATTGAAGCAAATTCAGCTTGTCCCCGTCCAGCCTAATAAAGCAGTAGCGATTATGATTACAGACAGCGGGCATGTTGAAAACAAAACCATTACCTTCTCTGAGCATCTTGATGTCTCCGATATTGAGAAGCTGATGAATATTTTAAACAGCCGCTTAGCCGGAGTCCCGATGGATCAGCTGAAGGACAGGATGTATAAAGAAGTAGTGATGCTCCTTCGCACGCATTTAAAAGACTATGATCATATTTTAGATGCGCTTGGTAACACATTCACTTCAACACAAAATGAATCAAAACTTTTCTTTGGCGGGAAGATTAATATGTTGAACCAGCCAGAGTTTCATGACATTGACCGTATTCGTTCACTCATGATGCTGATTGAACAAAAGAATGATGTCATGCAGCTGTTTCATCCAAATCAGCAAGGAATCACCATTAAAATCGGTTCAGAAAACAATTTGGAAGCAATGGAGAACTGCAGTTTAATCACAGCAACTTATGCGATTGATCAAAAATCACTCGGCTCCATCGCTGTCATTGGTCCAACCCGTATGGATTACGGCAGAGTTGTTAGTCTTTTGCATCATGTATCAAAAGACTTGTCAAACGCACTTTCCAATTTGTATGATGAGTAGGGTGATAAAAGGTGGGGGCACTGCCCCTTCGTATAATTGAATCTTTTGAGGGAGGTGAACACAATGTCAGAAGAAAAACAGACACCTGAGCAAGCAGCAGAGGTTGAAGCACAAGAAGAAGCAGTTCAAGCAGAAACTGAGGAAGTAAAGCACGATGAACAGCCTGCCTTCCAAGAGAAGATTGATGAATTGCAGCAGCTTCTAGATGAAAAAGAAAACAAAATTCTGCGTGTTCAAGCAGATTTTGAAAACTATAAACGCCGTGCTCGAACTGAAGTGGAGACCGTGCAAAAATATCGTTCTCAACATGTTGTCAGCGACCTTCTCCCAGCTCTCGACAACTTTGAAAGAGCGCTTGGAATCGATCCAGACAATGAGCAGACGAAAAGTTTGTTAGAAGGTATGCAAATGGTTTACCGCCAGCTGGTAGAAGCGTTGAAAAATGAAGGCGTTGAACCAATTGAAGCTGTCGGCAAAGAGTTCGATCCAAACCTTCATCAAGCCGTCATGCAAGTTGAAGATGAAAACTACGATTCAAACATCGTTGTAGAAGAATTGCAAAAGGGCTATAAACTCAAAGACCGAGTTATTCGTCCATCAATGGTAAAAGTAAATCAATAACTACATAATGGGAGGTCATCGAATATGAGTAAAATCATTGGTATTGACTTAGGAACAACAAACTCATGTGTTGCAGTACTCGAAGGCGGCGAGCCAAAAGTTATTGCAAACGCTGAAGGAGCACGTACAACACCATCTGTTGTCGCTTTTAAAAATGGAGAGCGCCAAGTAGGTGAAGTAGCGAAACGTCAATCAATTACAAACCCGAACACCATCATGTCTGTTAAAAGACATATGGGTACAGATTATAAAGTAGAAGTTGAAGGCAAGAACTACACGCCGCAGGAAATCTCTGCAATCATCCTTCAACACCTTAAATCTTACGCTGAAGCTTATCTTGGCGAAGAAGTAACAAAAGCGGTTATTACAGTTCCTGCTTACTTCAACGATGCAGAGCGCCAAGCAACAAAAGATGCTGGTAAAATTGCTGGTCTTGAAGTAGAACGTATCATCAACGAACCAACAGCAGCTGCACTTGCTTATGGTTTAGATAAAACAGATGAAGATCAAACGATTCTTGTATATGACCTTGGTGGCGGTACATTTGACGTATCAGTCCTTGAGCTTGGAGACGGCGTCTTTGAAGTACGCTCAACTGCTGGGGACAACCGTCTAGGTGGAGACGATTTTGACCAAGTCATCATCGATCATCTAGTGGCTGAGTTCAAAAAAGAAAACGGCATTGATCTTTCTAAAGATAAAATGGCGCTTCAGCGTTTAAAAGATGCTGCTGAAAAAGCGAAAAAAGATCTTTCTGGTGTATCTTCTACACAAATCTCACTGCCATTTATCACAGCTGGAGATGCAGGTCCTCTTCACCTAGAATTAACGCTAACGCGTGCTAAATTCGAAGAGCTTTCTGCAGACCTTGTAGAGCGTACAATGACACCTGTACGTCAATCACTGAAAGATGCTGGTCTATCTGCTAGCGAGATTGATAAAGTCATCCTTGTTGGTGGATCAACTCGTATTCCTGCAGTACAAGAAGCAATCAAAAAAGAAACAGGTAAAGAGCCTCATAAAGGCGTAAACCCTGATGAAGTGGTTGCACTTGGTGCGGCAATTCAAGGTGGAGTTATCACAGGAGATGTCAAAGACGTTGTTCTTCTTGACGTCACACCACTTTCTTTAGGAATTGAAACAATGGGCGGCGTATTCACAAAGCTGATTGAACGTAATACAACCATTCCAACAAGCAAATCTCAAGTATTCTCAACGGCTGCTGACAACCAAACTGCTGTAGACATTCACGTCTTACAAGGTGAGCGTCCAATGGCAGCAGACAACAAAACATTAGGTCGTTTCCAATTGACTGATATCCCGCCAGCACCACGCGGCGTACCACAAATCGAAGTATCTTTTGATATCGATAAAAACGGTATTGTCAACGTACGTGCGAAAGATATGGGTACAGGCAAAGAGCAAAACATCACAATCAAATCTTCTTCAGGTCTTTCTGATGATGAGATCGAAAAAATGGTCAAAGAAGCAGAAGAAAATGCTGAAGCAGATGCAAAGAAAAAAGAAGAAATCGAAGTGCGCAATGAAGCAGATCAATTAGTGTTTACAACAGAAAAAACATTAAAAGATCTTGAAGGCAAAATCGATGAAGAGCAAGTGAAAAAAGCGAATGATGCAAAAGATGCGCTAAAAGCTGCGATCGAAAAAGGCGAGCTTGAAGACATCAAAGCGAAAAAAGATGAGCTACAAACAATCGTTCAAGAATTAACGACAAAGCTCTATGAAGAAGCTGCAAAACAAGCACAAGCTCAGCAAGAAGGCGCTGAAGGTGCTCAAAAAGCAGATGACAATGTAGTGGATGCAGAATACGAAGAAGTAAACGACGATCAAGAGAAAAAATAATCACCTTTACTTTTGAAAAAGACTGCTGAAACGTACTCGTCAGAAAGTCAAAGTCAGGATCTCTTGGCTTTGACTTTTTTCTTTTCAACGATGAAAAGGAATTGAAAAAGATCAATTTAAAATGATACAATCGTATTTATGTGAGAAAATCGGGAGTGTGAAGAGATGAGTAAGCGTGATTACTATGAAGTGCTTGGCGTGAGTAAGAGCGCCTCAAAGGACGAAATCAAAAAGGCATACCGCAAGCTTTCAAAAAAGTATCACCCTGATATTAATAAAGAAGCTGGCTCAGATGATAAATTCAAAGAAGTAAAAGAAGCCTATGAAACCCTTTCTGACGATCAAAAACGTTCACATTATGACCAGTTCGGTCACACTGATCCAAACCAAGGATTTGGTGGCGGCGGATTTGGCGGTGGAGGAGACTTTGGCGGCTTCGGCGGCTTTGATGACATCTTCTCTAGTATTTTTGGCGGCGGAGCCAGAAGAAGAGATCCAAATGCACCACGTCAAGGAGCGGACCTTCAATATACAATGACCCTTTCATTTGAAGAAGCGGCATTTGGGAAAGAAGCAACGATCGAGATTCCCCGCGAGGAATCATGTGAAACGTGTCATGGATCAGGTGCAAAACCTGGAACACAGGCGAAGACATGCTCACATTGCGGCGGATCAGGTCAACTAAATGTCGAGCAATCCACGCCATTTGGTAAAGTAGTCAACCGCAGAGTATGTAACTACTGTAGCGGAACTGGTAAACAAATTGAGCATAAGTGTTCAACATGTGGTGGATCTGGTAAAGTGCGTAAGCGTAAGAAAATCAATGTGACGATCCCAGCAGGTGTGGACGATGGTCAGCAGCTTAGAGTATCTGGTCAAGGTGAACCAGGTGTAAATGGAGGACCTCCAGGCGATCTATTTGTTGTTTTCCATGTGAGGGCGCATGAATTCTTCGAACGAGATGGAGATGACATCTACTGCGAAATGCCGCTTACCTTTGCGCAGGCTGCACTAGGTGATGAAATTGAAGTGCCGACATTACATGGGAAAGTCAAATTAAAAGTTCCTGCGGGCACACAAACGGGTACGAAGTTTAGACTCAAAGGAAAAGGTGTAAAAAATGTACGCGGTTATGGTCAAGGCGATCAGCATATCGTTGTACGCGTCGTAACACCGACGAATTTAACTGAAAATCAAAAAGATATCATTAGAAAATTTGCTGAAGTGAGCGGAAATAAACCGGACGAACAAGAAATGAGCTTTTTCGATAAGGTGAAACGCGCATTTAAAGGCGAGTAAGACGGATAAGGAGTTGGTAGTATTGAAGTGGTCAGAAATTAGCGTCCATACAACAAATGAAGCGGTGGAACCGATCACCAATATTTTGCATGAAGCAGGTGCAAGTGGTGTCGTGATTGAGGACCCGCTTGATTTAGTCAAGGAACGTGAAAATGTATACGGTGAGATCTACCAGCTCGATCCGAATGATTATCCTGAGGAAGGGGTTATCGTCAAAGCCTACCTTCCGATGAATAGCTTTTTGATGGAAACGGTAGATGAGATCAAAGAAGCCATCAACAATCTTCTTTTATATGATATTGACCTTGGACGAAATACACTGTCAATTTGTGAAGTAAACGAAGAAGAATGGGCGACTGCATGGAAGAAATACTATCATCCTGTGAAAATCTCTGAGAAATTTACCATCGTCCCAACATGGGAAGAGTACACACCCGTTCATTCTGATGAATTGATCATCGAAATGGACCCTGGAATGGCATTTGGAACCGGTACACATCCAACAACGGTTCTTTGCATTCAGGCGCTTGAGCGCTATGTGAAGGAAAACGACACGGTGATTGACGTTGGAACAGGATCTGGCATTTTAAGTGTTGCCGCTGCAATGCTCGGTGCAAAAGACATTCATGCATTTGATCTCGACACCGTTGCAGTGGAAAGTGCAAAGCAGAACATCGAATTAAATGGTGTGAGCGAGCAAGTAACGGTAAAACAAAATAATTTACTTGATGGGATTTCAGGTGAACGCGATGTGATTGTGGCCAACATCCTTGCAGAGGTCATCATGCGCTTTACAGATCAAGCGTATGATCTATTGAAGAAAGACGGTTACTTTATTACATCAGGCATTATCGGACAAAAGAAATTACAAGTCAAAACGGCTTTAGAAGAAGCCGGTTTTGAGATTGTTGAAGTGCTGTCAATGGAAGATTGGGTCAGCATAATAGCGAAAAAATAAAGCGAGTAGGTGTCAGGACACGTATGCAACGATATTTTATCGACCTCACAAAAGAAGAAGTGACGGAAAAGGGACACATCGTCATAAAGGGTGAAGATGTTCATCACCTTGCAAACGTCATGCGGATGAAAGCAGGAGAAGACATCCTTTGCTTAACGACAGACGGCTTTGAAGCGCTCAGTAAAATTGATACAATAACAAAGGAAGAAGTGATTTGTCACTTGGAAGGCTGGACGAATCAGAATCGAGAACTTCCGATCAAGGTGACGATTGCAAGCGGTCTGCCAAAAGGGGATAAGCTTGAATGGATTATCCAAAAAGGCACCGAGCTTGGCGCAAGTGCTTTTATTCCGTTTCAAGCGACTCGTTCGATTACAAAACTTGACCAAAAAAAGTCATTAAAAAAACGAGATCGCTGGGAAAAAATTGCGAAAGAAGCTGCCGAGCAGTCTTACCGGAATATCATTCCGCGCGTTCATCCAGTATCAACATTTAAAGAGCTGATTCAACTGGCCGGTGAATTCGATAAATGTGTCGTTGCATACGAAGAATCATCGAAAGAAGGCGAGCAAAGCCGGTTTCAAACGGTGCTCCAACAGATGAAGGGCGGACAAACCTTATTAGTGGTTTTTGGTCCAGAAGGCGGTTTAGCAGAAAAGGAAATTGAAGAACTTGAAGCGCATGGTGCAGTCATTTGCGGGCTTGGACCACGCATTTTAAGAACAGAAACAGCTCCTCTTTACGCGCTTTCTGCTATATCTTATCAAACAGAGTTATTAAGAGGTGAATCATGATGGGAACAGTAGCGTTCCATACACTTGGCTGTAAGGTCAATCACTACGAAACAGAAGCCATCTGGCAGCTGTTTAAAGAAGCTGGCTATGAAAGAAAAGATTATGAATCAAAAGCAGACGTATATGTCATTAATACATGTACCGTCACCAATACAGGCGATAAAAAAAGCCGCCAAGTCATTAGAAGAGCCATTCGTCATAATCCGGATGGTGTCATTTGTGTAACAGGCTGTTACGCACAAACGTCTCCGGCAGAAATCATGGCGATTCCTGGCGTTGATATTGTGGTTGGCACACAAGACAGACATAAACTGCTTGGTTATATTGAAGAATACAGAAGAGAAAGACAGCCGATCAATGGAGTTGGCAATATCATGAAAGCACGGGTCTTTGAAGAACTAGATGTTCCTGCGTTTACTGACAGAACACGTGCTTCATTAAAAATCCAAGAAGGCTGTAACAATTTCTGTACATTCTGCATTATCCCTTGGGCTCGCGGATTACTGCGTTCTCGCGATCCAGAAGAAGTCATCAATCAAGCGCAGCAGCTTGTCGATGCTGGCTACAAAGAAATTGTATTAACAGGTATTCATACAGGTGGATACGGTGAAGATTTAAAGGATTATAACTTTGCTAAGCTTCTGAAAGAATTAGATGAACGTGTGGCGGGATTAAAACGAATCCGCATTTCATCCATTGAAGCAAGTCAAATTACAGACGAAGTGATTGAAGTGCTCGATCAGTCAGATAAAATTGTGAGACACTTGCACATTCCGCTTCAATCTGGCTCTAATACTGTACTGAAAAGAATGCGCCGTAAATACACAATGGAATTCTTTGCAGAGCGTTTAATGAAGCTCAAAAAAGCATTGCCAGGTCTTGCTGTCACTTCAGATGTGATCGTTGGATTCCCAGGAGAAACAGAAGAAGAATTTATGGAAACATACAATTTTGTCAAAGACCATCAATTCTCTGAGCTCCATGTGTTCCCTTACAGCAAACGGACAGGTACGCCTGCTGCAAGGATGGAAGATCAAGTAGATGAGAATGTGAAAAACGAACGCGTTCACCGCCTCATTGCTCTTTCTGATCAGCTTGCGAAAGAATATGCATCGGCATATGAAGGCGATGTCTTAGAGATTATTCCAGAAGAATCCTTCAAAGAACAAGACGGAACGCACAATCTGTATGTAGGATATACTGATAACTACATGAAGGTCGTATTTGAAGGAACAGAAGACATGATCGGCCGTTTGGTGAAAGTGAAGATTACGAAAGCAGGTTATCCTTATAACGAAGGACAATTCGTCCGTATAAGTGATGACGTGCAGACGGATCAAGTGAGAATGACCTCATAATGAATGAAAAACCGGCAGCCATTAGGCAAGCCGGTTTCTTTTATGTTGACCGATTCGGAAGAAGGAACAAAATCAAGGCGTGAAAAGGGCGGATGAACGGGAAAAAGAGGAGAGAACTTGCAACATTAAACAGCAGACTAAAGTGCGCAATCTGCTGGGCAGGAGAGCTTGCTAAAAGCGCAACAAACTCTGTGATAAAGGCGAGAAAAGGAAGACATAAAAGAACACCTAGAACATTAAACACGACGTGTGCATACGCGGTTTGGCGGGCTGCATAACCGCCAGAGATAGCAGCCATCACGGCAGTAATACATGTTCCGATATTGGATCCTAAAACAAAGCTGATGCCTTCTTTTAGAGCGACAGTCCCTTCATTCATAAATCCCATCAAAATACCGATACATACAGAGCTTGAATGAACAATCGCGGTGAGAACTGTACCAGAGAGAAGAGCTGTCCAATCGGAATGCTGCATCATTTCAAGGAAACGCAGCGTCTCTGGCTGACTGGTCATCATCCCTGCAATTTTTGAAAAACCTTGAATGCAAAAAAAGATCATGCCAAGCCCAAATAAACTTTTTCCTGCATATCGAAAAGACTTCCTGCCCAAAATGATACATAAAAGACCGGCTGCAATCAGAACCCACATAAACACGTCCATCTTAATGGCAATAAATTCTGTCGTAAATGTTGAGCCGATATTCGTTCCAAGAATCATGGGTATGGATTTTTTAAACGTGAGAATGCCTGTACTCACAAAGCCGATAACGATGACCATAAACGCCGAACTGCTTTGAAGAACCCCTGTAAACACAATACTGACCAAGAATGCTTTGACTGGATGATCTGTAAAGAGAAGAAGTGATTTCTCAATACGAGACGACGTGAGCGTCATTAATCCTTTCCTAAGCAAACCCATTGCCCATAAAAAAATGAAAATAAGTGCACAAAAATAAATGATCGCCATCATAGAAAAGTCCTCCTCTTACCAATGAATATATGGACTTGTCTACCTGCTCATGACGAAAATATATTTCCAAATCACTTAGTTGACCTCAACCTAGGCTTATATTATAATGTCTAGGTACATGTTTTGCATGTATATCTTTTTTTAATGCAGTCGATTGGTGTATTCGGAGGGAGGGAAAGAGAATGTCAAAAACGGTCGTTAGAAAAAACGAATCGCTTGAAGATGCTCTTCGTCGCTTTAAACGCAGTGTATCCAAAACTGGAACATTGCAAGAAGCAAGAAAGCGTGAATTTTATGAAAAGCCTAGCGTAAAGCGTAAGAAAAAGTCTGAAGCTGCTAGAAAACGTAAATTCTAAAGAGGGTGGATTTTATGAGTCTTCTTGAGCAATTAAATTCTGATATGAAGCTTTTTATGAAAAACCGAGAGAAAGACAAGCTTATTGTCATTCGTATGGTAAAGGCTTCACTGCAAAATGAAGCAATAAAGCTTAAGAAAGACAGTTTGACCGGAGATGAGGAACTAACCGTCCTTTCCCGCGAGATTAAGCAACGTAAAGACTCCCTCCATGAATTTTCGAAAGCTAATCGCTTAGATTTAGTAGATAAAGTTCAAAAAGAGATTGACATTTTAGACGTTTATTTACCTGAACAGCTTTCTGAAGAAGAACTGCAGGCGGTTGTGAAAGAAACAATCGCCGAAACCGGTGCTTCATCGAAAGCTGATATGGGTAAAGTGATGAGCGCTATTATGCCAAAAGTAAAAGGTAAAGCTGATGGTGCTGTGATTAACAGGCTTGTCAGCGAGCAACTGTCTCAATAAAAAAGTATCCTTCTCATGTTAGAAGGGTACTTTTTTTATGTCTCCATAAACCTGTCATATAAAAATGAAACCTATGATACATTTGTAACGTATGTAAAGGAACGGTAAAATGAAAGAAAGAGAGGGGGGATCACCAAATAGATGAAAAAAATGAAAATTTCTATTGCTCTCTTCAGTTGTTTTATAATATGCTTGTTATTAGGGGTTCAATTGACCGCGAAATCAGCAGATCAGAAAGTTCATGTTATCCCAATTGAAGATACAGTAGAAAAAGGACTTTCTAAATTCATTGAACGATCATTTGAGCAGGCAAAGTCGGAACAGGCGAAGCACATCATTCTCGACATCAATACACCAGGTGGTGCAGTCGATGCGGCGCTTGAAATAGCCGATACCATTCGTGCATCCGATATCCCAGTGACTGCGTTTGTGAATCATAGAGCGCTTTCAGCCGGGGCATTCATTGCCTTAAATGCCGATCAAATTTATATGACCCCAAACGGAAAGATGGGGGCTGCTGCGATTATTGATGGTGAAGGCAACGCTGCCGATCAAAAATCTGAATCTCTATGGCTTGCTGAAATGAGTGACGCTGCTGAAAAGCAGGGGCGTGATCCAAAATATGCTCTTGCGATGGCAGATGTAGATATAGACGCAAAAGAAGCTGGTGCACCAAAAGGAGAATTGCTGACCTTTAACACAGATCGGGCACTTCAGTTCGGTTATGCAGAAGGAGAAGCGAAAAATATGGATGACTTGCTTCAGAAGTTGAACTTAGCAGATGCTTCTGTTCAATACGATGAAGTGAGCTTTGCTGAAAAGGTTGCGCGTTTTCTCACGCATCCGATCGTCATTCCTATCCTTTTATCCATCGCGAGCTTAGGGTTAATTGTTGAATTATATTCTCCCGGCTTTGGGGTCCCAGGCACCATGGGAGTCACAGCGCTTCTTCTATTCTTTTATGGTCATCTCGTGGCAGGTTTTGCAGGATATGAGACATTGTTCCTGTTTTTGGCAGGGATTGTGTTGATCATTCTGGAATTATTTTTGCCAGGGGGAATCGTGGGTGTCATTGGACTAATCTGTGTCGTTGTCAGCTTATTTTTAGCAGCTGGAAGCTTTACAGAAATGGCGATTTCCATCTTGATTGCCACTGCTGTTTCAATCATAGCAGTTATTTTATTGACAAAGGTGTTGGGGAAACGTATGAAATTTTTTAAAAAGTTCATTTTAACCGATTCAACCAATAAAGAAAGTGGTTATGTCTCAAATGAAACAAGAGATGATCTTGTAGGACAAATCGCAGTGACAGCAACAGCACTTCGTCCATCTGGTACGATTGTATTCGGAGACGAGCGCATTGATGTTGTGTCAGAAGGTGCTTTTATCGATAAGGATGAACAAGTAAAAATTGTGAAAGCGGAAGGCTCACGCATTGTCGTGAGGAAAGTATAGATATACTGATTTTATAGGAGGAATAAAATGGATCCATCTACTTTACTATTATTTGTGATTATCGCAGCAGGTTTGATCGTTCTATCGATCTTCTTCACCTTTGTACCGGTGATGCTGTGGATTTCTGCCTTAGCGGCTGGCGTAAGAGTGAGCATTTTTACACTTGTAGGAATGAGACTTCGCCGAGTGATTCCAAACCGAGTGGTCAACCCGCTCATCAAAGCGCATAAAGCAGGTCTTGATGCGACGATTAACCAATTAGAAAGCCACTATCTTGCAGGTGGTAACGTAGACCGCGTTGTCAACGCACTGATCGCAGCTCAGCGTGCGAATATCGAATTGAATTTTGCTCGCTGTGCGGCAATCGATCTAGCAGGACGTGACGTACTTGAAGCTGTCCAAATGAGTGTAAACCCTAAAGTCATTGAAACACCATTTATCTCAGGTGTTGCGATGGACGGGATTGAAGTAAAAGCAAAAGCACGTATTACAGTTCGTGCAAACATTGACAGACTTGTCGGTGGTGCAGGGGAAGAAACGATCATTGCTCGTGTAGGTGAAGGGATTGTCTCTACAATCGGTTCATCAGATAATCATAAAAAGGTTCTTGAAAATCCTGATATGATTTCTCAAACGGTTCTTGGTAAAGGATTAGATTCAGGTACAGCATTTGAAATTCTCTCGATTGATATCGCAGATGTTGATATCGGTAAGAACATCGGGGCAATCCTGCAGACAGACCAAGCAGAAGCCGACAAAAACATTGCACAGGCGAAAGCAGAAGAACGCCGCGCGATGGCTGTTGCACAAGAACAAGAAATGCGTGCGAGAGTTGAAGAAATGCGCGCGAAAGTAGTAGAAGCAGAGGCTGAAGTACCACTTGCAATGGCCGAAGCACTACGTGAAGGTAATATTGGAGTTATGGACTACATGAACATTAAAAATATCGATGCTGATACGGATATGAGAGATTCATTTGGCAAAATGACAAAAGGTCCATCTGATAATGAAAACAAATAAGCATCCTCTCACGCTTTAAGGAGGGAGCCCATTGGACATTCTATTTGAAAATCCGCTATTAATCGCGATTATCATCGGTATCATTTCTGCGGTTTTTGGGAAAATCGGTAAACAAGAGGAGAACGAACAAAAGAGCCAGCAAAACAAACCGGCTCCTCAGCGTAAACCAGTGCCGCAAAAGCAAACAAAACAAACAAGTCCAGATCCGGTCGTAACGGACCAACTTGACGATTTTGGCGATGTACATGACCATGGCGGGATGAAGAAACAAGGTTCACAGTCCTTACAGGATCGTTATACCGCTACACTTGCCGAAATGGAAGAAAGAAAAAGCGAGCTGAATAAAGAGTTTCAATCGCTTGAAAGACAGCTTACTAGGCCAAAGGCAGCATCTGCTGAAATGAAGCCGAAAATCATTGAGAAGCTCAACCAAGATACGGTCGTTCAAGGGATGATCCTTGGTGAAGTATTTGGAGAGCCTCGTGCGAAAAAGCCGCATCGAACGATGAAACGACCATATAAAAGATAAAGAAGAAAGTCCCCTTATTCTTAAGGGGGCTTTTTTGTTGCGTAATGGAGATTTTTCTTAGTCAAAATGATGAAACGGCTGTTTTACGGGATTCATTAGCATGATATGAACCGCTAAGGAATAGGATGATATAGAGGCTTTCTCATCAGTCTCACCATCTTTCAGTTTGATCTCATACACATGAGGTGGGAAGGGGTTCTTATTGAATGGGAAAAAGAAAAAATCGACTTAAAGCATGGCTGACAAGAACACTTGAAATCCCTCCGGACGTGATGATGGATCTTCCCCGTATTACGATGGTTGGCAGACTCCATATTTACATAGAGAACCATAAAGGGCTTTTACTTTTCAGTGATCAAGAGGTAAGGCTGATGCTCAAGCAAGGACAGTGCATTATTTCAGGAAAAGACTTTGTGATTAAAACGATTTTGCCAGAAGAGATCTTATTAGAGGGGAAAATCGATGAGGTCCGTTATATTGATTCTTAACTGACGGAGGGGAGAAACGTGAAGAACAAATGGTTTGCCTATTTTATTGGCAGAGTGGAAGTGGAGATAAGAGGAAGCGGTATTGAGCGGCTGATCAATGAGTGCACGAGACAGGGGATCACAATTTTTCAAGTGAGCCGCCGTCAAGACAGCGTGCGCTTATTTATTCGCCTCTCAGATGTACATGCCTTTAGAAAAGTGCGCAGACATCATGAGGTGAAATGTTCGTTTCATCAAAAGAAAGGGTTCCCGTTTCTTCTTCTATGGTCGAGAAGAAATATTGGCTTCACCCTCGGGATGGCTTTTTTCCTAGTGACGATATTGGCTCTTTCAAATATGGTGTGGAAAATTGAGATTAAAGGTGCGAATCCAGAAACAGAACACCAAATGAGAAAGCATCTGGACGAAATAGGGGTACAAAAAGGGCGTTTTCAGTTTCTCATGGGGACACCTGAAAAAATACAAAAGTCATTGACGACCAATATCCAGAGCATTACATGGGTCGGAGTTGAACTGAACGGAACGACGTTTCAAATGAAAGTGGTCGAAAAAAATGAACCTGAAAAGGAGAAATATACGAGTCCTCAGCACATCGTTGCCAAGAAAAAGGCGGTCATCACGAGAATGTATGTAGAAAAGGGGGAACCGCTTGCCCAGGTCGATGAACATGTGAAAAAAGGGCAGATGCTCGTCTCAGGTTTAATTGGGAGTGAAGATCAGAAAAAAACGGTCGGAGCCAAAGCGAAAATCTATGGTGAAACATGGTACCGATCTGAAGTTTCTGTCCCTCTCCGAACATCTTTTGATGTCTTTACGGGTAAAATGAAGACAAAGCACAAGCTCTCCTTATTTGGAGGCTCCATCCCATTTTGGGGATTTTCCTTTAAAAAAGATGATTTTCAGCAGCCGAAAACAGAAAAAGAAGTTCACCCGCTTCATTTTTTGAATATGCAATTGCCGTTCTCCTATGAAAAGGAAATCACACGAGAAAGTGAAAAAATAAATCGAGAATACACAAATAAAGAAGCGGTTCAAGCAGGGATTAAAATGGGTAAAAAAGAATTAGAAGAAAAGCTAGGTCAAACAGGTGAGGTGAAAAGTGAAAAAGTTTTGCACGAGACAACAGGGAATGGTAAAGTTAAGTTAATCATCCTTTACCAAGTAATAGAAGATATTGTTCAACCAACACCTATTGTTCAGGGAGACTAGAGAATGACAGAACATTTACTTGAGATTCAACAAAAATTGGATAGCCCAAATGAAGCCATTGCTTTATTTGGCAATCAAGATGCTTATCTGAAACTGATGGAAAACGAGCTGAATGTCTCCATTATCACACGTGGAGAGAAAGTGTATGTTTCTGGTCAGGAAGCATCAAGAGATACTGTGAGCCGTTTGATTACATCTCTCTTACATCTCATTCGTAAAGGAATTGAGATTTCTGAGCGGGATGTCGTCTATGCCATTAAAATGGCGCAAAAAGACAAGCTCAATTATTTTGAAAATATGTATGAAGATGAAATTACGAAAAATGCCAAAGGCAAGTCGATCAGAGTCAAAACGATCGGCCAGCGTGAATATGCTGCGGCAATGAAAAAAGATGATCTGGTCTTTGGGATTGGACCTGCTGGTACAGGTAAAACGTATTTAGCAGTGGTCAACGCCGTACATGCCCTGAAAAATGGACATGTCAAACGGATTATCCTGACAAGGCCAGCTGTTGAAGCAGGAGAAAGTCTTGGCTTTTTGCCAGGAGATTTAAAAGAAAAAGTCGATCCTTATTTAAGACCGCTATATGATGCTCTGCACGATGTGCTTGGTAGTGATCATACGGAACGTTTAATTGAGCGCGGAGTGATTGAAATTGCCCCTCTTGCCTATATGAGAGGGCGGACGCTTGATGATGCATTTGTGATTTTAGATGAAGCGCAGAATACAACGCCAGCTCAAATGAAAATGTTTTTGACGAGACTAGGCTTTGGTTCTAAAATGGTCATTACAGGAGATATTACACAAATTGATTTGCCTAAAGGTATGCAGTCAGGCCTTGCAGCTGCAAAGGACATGCTTGCTGAGATCAAGGGTATCTCATTCATTGAATTAGATCAGACAGATGTGGTCAGACACCCGCTTGTGGCGAAGATCATTGGAGCATACGAAAAGCAAAAATGAACTGAGTGACCCGATCGCCTTAATCGGGTCATTTTGTTTCGATCGTGGTTTAAAGTAAAAAAGGAGGTACTTTCCTTGAGAAAGAATCAGAAAGGCAGTAAGCGCAAAAGGCTGCTGTCTAAAAAAGAACCTCAGAAAATGGAGCGCTCACGCTATTTAAACGTACTGCTATACGCTGGTTTAGCGGCCATCCTGTTTGTGGTGCTCTTCTTCCATGTAAAGCCTGAATCGCTCGACCTAGATTTGTTTTCAGTGAGCGAACAGACCATTTATTCTCCGTCTACCGTTGATGACCAAGAAGCAACAGAAGAAAAGAAACAAGAAGCAACGGATCAAGTGGAAGACCAATATACACTCAAAAAAGCGTATTCTGATAATCGTGTTGACCTCATTTCATCCCTCTTTGAAGCCATTAAAGAAGAGAAGAAAGCAGCAGCTGATGACAAAGAGAACCCGCCAACAGATCAAGAGATGGTGAAGCGTGTAAAAGAGAAACTCACAACCGATATGCAGGAAGCTGTTTCGGATCAATCGATTAAAGCACTGCTCCAAGCAAGTGACGAAAACCTTTCTTTTACAAAGGACTCCATCATCACAGTGGTCAATTCGCTCATGGGTAAAGAAATCACAGCTTCTAAGCTGCAAGATGAAAAGAAACAAGTGAAAGCAGAGCTTGAAAACAATTCGATTCCGTCAAAATATTTAAATGCAGCGAAAGAAATTGGTGAATTTGCGATTATTCCAAACTATGTATTTGACCCGGTGGCAACAGAGAAGAAAAGACAAGAAGCAGCTGATAATATCCAGCCGGTTCAAATCAAGCAAGGGCAAATTTTAGTGGAAGAAGGCGAGCTCATTGACCGTGAAGTGTATCGTAAATTAGAACTGACCGGTCTTTTAAACAGCTCCAATTTGTTTAAGCCTGTAAGCGGTCTTATCATCTTAATCGGTCTTTTCTTAGCGGCGATTGTCCACTCACTGGAATCGAGGAAAAAGTCGCTCGTCCATAAGAATAAATCGTTACTGCTGTACTCGCTTATTTTCACCATTATTTTAATCATCATGGAAGTATTCAGTCTCTTCCAGGAAACCAAATATACAACCATCGGCTACGTCGTGCCTGTGGCACTTGGCACTATGCTGATTAAGCTGCTGATCAATGAGCGGCTGGCGATCTTCTCCGGCCTTGTATTTGCCCTTTGCGGCAGTATGATGTTTAATCAAGGAGTAACAGGCGTCTTTAACTATGTCATCTGTGCTTATTATCTAATAAGCGGGATGGCGGGGATTTTATTTTTGAGAAAACATAATGCGAGATCAAAAATTTTGCAGGCGGGGCTTTGGGTAGCTTTGGTGAATGTACTTGTTGTGCTGTCCATTACGCTGATTCAAAATTCTTCTCCATCAGGGCTTGAAATAGGTGTGAACCTCATCATGGCGATTGTGTCAGGGTTTGCATCGGCTATTTTGGTTATTGGGTTAATGCCAGTCTTTGAGAGCATGTTTGGTATTCTTTCGACCATGAAGCTTATTGAATTATCGAACCCGAATCATCCGCTGCTGAAAAAGATCTTAACAGAGACGCCAGGTACATATCATCATAGTGTCATGGTGGCGAATTTAGCGGATGCTGCATGTGAAGCAGTCGGTGCAAATGGATTGTTAGCAAGGGTTGGAGCTTATTATCATGACATTGGAAAAACGAAGAGACCACAATACTTTATTGAAAACCAAATGAACATTGATAATCCGCACGACAAGCTTTCTCCTCAGCTGAGCAAGAATATTATTATTGCCCATACGACAGATGGTGCTGAAATGCTGAGAGAAAAGAAGTTTCCAGAGGAACTTGTGGACATTGCAGAACAGCATCACGGAAAGTCCCTGCTGAAGTTCTTTTACTATAAGGCAAAAGAACGGGATGATCAGGTGACAGAAGAAGAATTTCGTTATCCTGGTCCAAAACCGCAATCGAAAGAAGCGGCCATTATTTCTGTGGCTGACAGCGTGGAAGCGGCGGTTCGTTCGATGCATAATCCAAACCCTGAGCGGATTGAAAAGCTTGTCAAAGGCATTATTTCAGATAAGATGCAGGATGGGCAATTTAGTGAATGTGATCTGACATTTAAAGAATTAAATATTATTAGCCAAACAATTTGTACAACATTAAAGGGGATTTTCCATTCTCGGATTGAATATCCAGATGCCCCGAAGCAGAAGGTGAAGTAAATGACATTGTTAATCGATTTAATAGATGAAACAGGACAAGTATCGAAAGAGCAGCTTGAAGAAGTGGAAAAGCTTCTTCAATTTGCTGCGGATGCCCTTGAGGTAAAAGATCAAGCGGAAGTATCAGTATCGATCGTTTCAAATGAAGAAATTCATCAAATTAATAAAGAATACCGAGGAAAAGATGCACCAACAGATGTAATTTCATTTGCCCTTGAGGAAGAAGGCGAAGGGGAAATTGAAATCATTGGAGCTGATGACATTCCGCCTGTACTTGGTGACATTATCATTAGTGTTGATCGTACGAAAGAGCAAGCAGAGGAATATGGACATTCCTTCATGAGAGAGCTAGGATTTTTAACGATTCATGGTTTTCTTCATTTGCTTGGCTATGATCATATGACAGAAGAAGATGAAAAAGAAATGTTCGCCAAACAGACAAAAATCTTGGATGATTATGGCCTTTCGAGATCATCGTAAGAAGCGAACGCCGCTTGTCCGTTTTTTTCGGAGTTTTTATTATGCATTTAGAGGAATATGGCGAACTTTCTTGAATGAACGGAATTTTCGGTTTCACACAGTCGCAGCCATCATCGTGGTGATTTGCGGCTTTTGGTTTCACATTCATCCGGTTGAATGGATGATCATTCTGCTTTTATGCGGCGGGATGTTTGCGTTAGAACTTGTGAATACAGCGATTGAACATACAGTAGATCTTTTCACAGAAGAGAAGCATCCTCTTGCTGAGAGAGCGAAGGACGCCGCAGCAGGCGCTGTTTGCGTTTACGCCGCCATTTCGGTTATGATTGGGTTGATCATCTTCTTACCGAAGATCATGCAATAGAACAATATTACTATTTATTAACATTTTTAGAAATGGGCGTGAAAATGTCACGTGAATTATGTAAAATATAAATGTGACAGTGGTACCATTTCTTCTGAAAGTGGGAACTAGAATGAACAAACAAGAGTTGATTTCAGAAGCAGTCAAAGCAAGAGATTTTGCATATGTACCCTATTCTAAATTCAAAGTCGGTGCAGCATTATTATCGCATGACGGAAAAGTGTATGGCGGCTGCAATATTGAAAATGCAGCATATGGTATGTGTAATTGTGCGGAAAGAACAGCACTTTTTAAAGCGTACTCAGAGGGCATCACATCTTTTCAAATGCTTGCAGTAGTGGCTGATACAGATCGGCCTGTTTCACCATGCGGCGCATGCAGACAGGTCATTTCAGAGCTATGTGCACCTGATATGCCAGTGATTCTAACGAACTTAAAAGGTCATATATACGAAACGACAGTAAACGAACTATTGCCAGGCGCATTTTCACCGGAGGATTTAAATGACTAACGAAAGCTTCAAATCAGGATTTGTATCAATTATTGGAAGACCAAATGTAGGTAAATCGACCTTTCTTAATCGTGTAATTGGACAAAAGATTGCGATTATGAGTGATAAGCCCCAAACGACTCGAAACAAAGTGCAAGGTGTTCTGACAACGAACACGTCACAAACGATTTTTATCGATACACCAGGAATTCATAAACCGAAGCACAAACTTGGCGATTTTATGATGAGGGTGGCTCAAAATACACTCAAGGAAGTCGACCTGATCTTGTTTATGATCAACGCACAGGAAGGCTATGGAAAAGGTGATGAATTCATCATTGAACGACTAAAGCAAACATCGACACCGGTGTTCCTTGTCGTCAATAAAATTGACCAAATTCATCCGGATGAACTGTTCCTTTTAATTGATGAATACCGCACACGTTACCCATTTAAGGAAATTGTGCCAATTTCAGCACTTGAAGGCAACAACATTGATACTCTTCTTCAGCAAATTGAAGGTTATCTTCCAGAAGGCCCTCAATTTTATCCGGCAGATCAAGTAACAGATCACCCAGAGCGATTTATTATTTCTGAATTAATTCGTGAAAAAGTGCTGCATTTAACGAGAGAAGAGATCCCTCACAGTATTGCGGTTGCAATTGAATCGATCAAGCCAGATGAAAACGGCAAGATTCATGTTGCAGCGACCATCGTCGTAGAACGTGATTCACAAAAAGGGATTGTGATTGGTAAGCGCGGCAGCTTATTAAAAGAAGTGGGACAAAAAGCGCGCAGAGACATTGAAGCACTTTTAGGCTCAAAGGTGTATTTAGAGCTTTGGGTAAAAGTGCAGAAGGACTGGCGTAATAAATCCACACATCTTCGTGATTTCGGATTTAGAGAAGACGAATATTAAAAACCGATACAGTTGTTAGTAGATCTGACAATGGTGCGGTTCGATTAGTAAAAATTGTTTATCATGAAATGGAGGTAGCCTGGTCAAGATAAAATTAATATGTTGGATGTAGCGTTGCTGCTTCTAATAAAGAAAGGTGGGGTTTTTATGTTGAATTTTACATGGAACGTATTTTCACAAACAGGAAGCGTTGACACGTATCTGCTTTTCAAAGAGTTAGAAAAGGAGAACCTGGAAAGACCCGATGTACTTGAAGAAGAAATAGCACGACTTGATTTTCCAATCTTATAATTCTTGACCCCCTCCAATGCTCGGAGTGTAGACAAATGCTCATTAAAAGTGAAGGAATCGTCCTTAGAACAACAGATTATGGCGAAACAAACAAAATTGTCACGCTGCTCACTAGAGAACATGGGAAAATTGGTGTGATGGCAAGAGGCGCTAAGAAATCGAACAGCCGCCTGTCAGCCATAAGCCAGCCGTTTTTATACGGAACCTTCCTGATCCAATCATCAACAGGACTTGGAACGCTCCAGCAAGGTGAAATGATGGAAAGCATGCGAACCATTCGGGAAGATTTATTTCTGACCGCATATGCCGCATATATGACAGAATTACTTGATAAAGGAACAGAAGAAAAGAAGCCAAACCCTTACTTGTTTGAACTTCTTCTTCAATCTTTACGCCATCTCAATGAAGGCACAGATGCTGATATTATTTTATTTATCGTAGAGGTCAAAATGCTGTCAGTGATGGGGTTGAAGCCTGAACTGGACCAATGTGTACACTGCGGTCAAAAAGAAGGGCAGTTCCATTTCTCAATTAGAGATAACGGATTCATCTGTAGGCAATGCTTTTCTAAAGATCCATATAAACTGCCCTTATCCCCAGCAGCAGCAAGACTGCTCCGTTTGTTTCATTATTTTGATTTATCAAGGCTTGGTCAGGTTGACGTGAAACCACAAACGAAACAAGAAATTCGTCAAGTGCTCGATCATTATTATGAAGAGTATTCAGGTCTTTATTTAAAATCAAAAAAATTCATGAATCAAATGGAATCCATGAAAAAGCTAATGGACGGTGAAAACAAAAGTTGACATCTCTCGTGACTTTTTGTAAGATCATCTAAGATCAAATATGTTGCATTGACAGAAAGAAGTACTTACGTATCAGCCATAAAAGCGACCTTAGGACGGTGTGAGCTAAGGATGGACACGTAACGAAAGGCATTCTTGAGCAACGTAAAACAAAGCGGCTGGGTGCTACGACACCAGCAAATAGGGTGGAACCGCGGGAAAAACTCTCGTCCCTATGTTTGCAAGGAACCTTGTGAGCATAGAGACGGGAGTTTTTGTGTTTTGCAAAAAGGTTCTAGGCCCCACCGCCATACATAGCGGATGGTGTAAAAAAGATGGAGGTGCGATCATTGAATATTCAAGACATGATTTTGACACTGCAAAAGCATTGGTCAAATGAAGGCTGCGTATTAATGCAGGCATATGACACAGAAAAAGGTGCTGGAACGATGAGTCCATACACGTTCCTCAGAAGCATTGGACCAGAGCCATGGAAGGTAGCCTATGTAGAACCGTCAAGACGCCCGGCTGACGGCAGATATGGAGAAAACCCAAACAGATTGTATCAACATCATCAATTTCAAGTGATCATTAAGCCATCACCTGACAATATTCAAGAACTGTATCTAGAATCATTGAAGGCGCTTGGCATTGACCCGCTGAAACATGATATTCGTTTTGTTGAAGACAACTGGGAAAACCCATCTCTTGGCTGCGCAGGACTTGGCTGGGAAGTTTGGCTTGATGGAATGGAAATTACGCAATTTACGTATTTCCAGCAAGTCGGCGGTTTAGAATGTAAGCCAGTTTCTGTTGAAATCACATACGGAATTGAGCGTCTTGCTTCTTACATCCAGGACAAAGAAAATGTATTTGACCTTGAATGGACAGATGGCTTTACTGTAAGAGATTTATTCTTAATGGCTGAATACGAGCATTCTGTGTATACGTTTGAAACATCTAATACGGATATGCTGTTCGATTTATTTACAACATATGAAAAAGAAGCACATAGCCAAATGGACAAAGGGCTTGTTCACCCGGCATATGATTATGTACTCAAATGTTCTCACACATTTAACCTGCTTGATGCCAAAGGCGCGATTTCTGTGACTGAGCGAACAGGCTATATCGGAAGAGTACGTCAGTTAGCGAGAAAAGTAGCTAAAACATATTACGAAGAACGAGAAAAACTAGGATTCCCTATGCTAAAAGAGGAGGCGGCTTCTCATGAATAAACAAGATGTATTACTTGAAATCGGCTTAGAAGAGATGCCGGCTCGTTTCATGCCAGAAAGCACAAAGCAGCTAGGTGACAAAGTAAAAGCTTGGTTCGTAGCGCAAAATATTTCATTCGAAGACGTTGCTTTATTTAATTCACCAAGACGTCTAGCTGCACTCGTTAAAGGTGTTGCAGAAAAACAAGAGGACATCAAAGAAGAAGCAAAAGGACCGGCTAAAAAGATTGCTCAAGATGCTGAAGGCAATTGGACAAAAGCTGCCGAAGGTTTTGCCCGCGGACAAGGCGCTTCAACTGATGATCTGTATTTCAAAGACATCAAAGGTGTGGATTATGTCCATGTCCAAAAGTTTCAAGAAGGAAAACAAGTCAAAGACCTTCTTCCAGCATTGGGGGACATTGCCGCTTCATTGAGTTTTCCAAAGAACATGAGATGGGGAAGCGAAGATTTACGCTATATCCGTCCAATTAAATGGATTGTTTGTTTATTTGGTCAAGAGATCATTCCTGTCGAAATTGCAGGAGTGAAAAGCGGACGGGAGACTAGAGGACATCGTTTCCTAGGGACGACAGCCAGCATTGACACACCAGCTTCTTATGAGCAAACATTAAGAGATCAATTTGTCATTGTAGATTCCGATAAAAGAAAACAATTAATTACTGAGCAATTACATGCGCTTTCTTCCGAAAAAGGCTGGGTCATTCCAGTTGATCCTGAGCTTCTAGAAGAAGTGAACGATCTCGTTGAATATCCAACCGTTCTATTTGGTTCTTTTGAAGAAGAATTTCTTGCGCTGCCGGAAGAAGTGCTTGTCACGACAATGAAAGAGCATCAGCGTTATTTCCCAGTGAAAAATGAACAAGGGGAATTACTGCCGCACTTTATTACGGTCAGAAACGGAAACAGTGAGGCACTTGAAAATGTGGCAAGAGGGAACGAAAAGGTCCTTCGTGCACGTTTATCAGATGCGGCATTTTTCTATAAAGAAGACGAAAAACTCGTCATTGAAGACAACATTCAAAAGCTTGATAAAGTCGTATTCCATGAGAAACTTGGCACGATTGGCGACAAGCTGAAAAGAGTAACAGACATTGCCGTCCGCCTTGCTAGTCATGTGGGTGCAGATGAAGAAACGTCTAAACGCGCTGCAAGAGCAGCCAGTATTTCTAAATTTGACCTTGTGACTCAGATGGTCTATGAATTCCCAGAGCTGCAAGGAATCATGGGTGAAAAATATGCTAGAGCACTTGGTGAGCATGAAGAAGTGGCAAAGAGTATCAACGAGCACTATATGCCGCGCTTTGCCGGTGACGATGCGCCGTCAACACTTATTGGGGCGATTGTTGCAGTGGCGGATAAGCTAGATTCTATTTGTTCATTCTTCTCAATTGATGTCATTCCAACGGGCTCTCAAGATCCTTATGGATTAAGAAGACAAGCGAGCGGTATCGTTCAAATCCTGCTCGACCGCCAATGGAATCTTTCATTTAAAGAGCTTTTAGCACTAGCTCAAGTAGATGCAAAACATGAAGCTGCTCTCATTGAATTTTTAACACACCGTTTGAAATATGTTCTCCAAGCAGAACATATCCGTCATGACGTGGTGGAAGCAGTCCTTGATGTTGAAAATATTGAACCATATGCGGTTGTGAAAAAAGCGGCTGTTCTTGAAGAGAGCGTGAAACAGGAGAGTTTCAAAGAAACGGCTGAGGCACTAGGCCGCGTCATTTCAATCAGTAAAAAAGGGGAAGACGCACAGATTCAGCCTGAACTGTTTGAAAATGAACACGAACAAAAGCTATTTGAAGCGTATCAGCAAGCGGAAAAAGCCGTCAACGAGCATATGGCAAGTGGACAGTACCATTCAGCACTTGAAGCGTTAGATACGTTAAAGGCACCAATTGTTCATTATTTCGACCATACCATGGTTCATGCCGATGATGAAAAACTGAAACAAAATCGTTTGGCACAAATGGTCAAACTTGCAAAAGTCATTCAATCATTTGCGAATATGAACAATTTAATTGTAAAATAAATACCTAAGAACGGTTGCCTTTTTCGAAGGGCAATCGTTTTTTACTCATTTAATTCACGGTTTTTGAGTGGATTTTTGTTTCATTCGGACGAAGATGCGCTATAATATGATGAGTTATGAAATTGATATACATAAAGTAAGGATTCGCTCTCTCTATTTAAAGGTGGTGAGTACAATCGAGTTAAATAAACGGCAAGAGCAGATTTTACAGATTGTCAAAGAGAATGGTCCGATCACTGGAGAGCATATCGCCGATCGGCTGAACTTAACAAGGGCTACCCTCAGACCGGATTTAGCCATATTAACGATGTCTGGCTTTTTAGAAGCAAGACCAAGGGTCGGCTACTTTTTTACAGGCAAAACAGGCACGCAGCTTCTGGCAGATAAGCTGAAAAAACTTCAAGTGAAAGATTTTCAGTCCATTCCGGTCGTGATACACGAGAATGTTTCGGTTTATGATGCGATTTGTACGATGTTTTTAGAGGATGTGGGCACATTATTCGTTGTGGACGATCACTCTATTTTAACAGGCGTGTTATCAAGAAAAGACCTCCTTCGAGCAAGTATTGGGAAACAAGAGCTTCCATCTATACCTGTCCATATTATTATGACAAGAATGCCGAACATTACCGTTTGCCGCAAAGAAGATTTTATTATGGATGTGGCCAAGCACTTGATTGAAAAGCAAATAGATGCACTTCCTGTTATAAAAGATACGGATAAAGGCTTTGAAGTGGTCGGCAGAATTACGAAAACAAACATGACGAAAATACTTGTTAGCTTATCAGAGAACGAAATTATCTAATTACAGAAGACTGCGAGGGGATGTTATGAGTAATCGCGTAATTTTTGTTGTATCAGATTCAGTAGGAGAAACGGCAGAGCTCGTGGTCAAAGCGGCACTTAGCCAATTTGATGGCGGCTCATCCGACCACTCGAATATTAGAAGAATCCCATATGTAGAGGATGTCGGTACGATTAAAGAAGTCATTTCACTGGCGAAAGCAGATAATGGGATCGTCTGCTTTACTCTTGTTGTGCCAGAAATGCGCCAATTCTTAATAGAAGAAGCAGAAGCAAATGGCGTCGTGTACTATGACATTATCGGTCCACTTATTGATAAAATGGAGACGGCATATGGAAATGAAGCGAAACATGAGCCAGGTCGTGTACGTCAATTAGATGAGGACTATTTTAAAAAGGTAGAAGCCATTGAGTTCGCTGTGAAATATGATGATGGCCGGGACCCAAGAGGTATTCTAAAGGCTGATATTGTGCTGATTGGTGTATCGCGTACGTCTAAGACACCACTTTCTCAATACTTAGCACATAAACGCTTGAAGGTAGCAAACGTTCCGATTGTTCCTGAAGTTGATCCGCCAGAGGAGTTATTCTCAGTTGATCCAAAAAAATGCATCGGCCTGAAAATTAGTCCAGACAAACTGAATCATATCCGTAAAGAACGTTTAAAATCACTCGGTTTAAATGACCGTGCCATTTATGCGAATATCGAGCGGATTAAAGAGGAACTAGAATATTTTGAAAAAGTGGTTGACCGCATTAACTGTCAAGTTGTTGATGTATCGAATAAAGCAGTTGAGGAGACAGCAAATGTCATTCATCAAATGCTGACCAAAAGAGGTTCCGAATAAACTCAGGATGCTCCTCCTGGGTTTTTCCTATGGTGGGAAACGGGTAAACAAAAACAATAGCATATTTGCTGCATTTGTATTATAATAAAAAATTGTGATAAAATGATTGATTTTAGGTTTAAGTTAAGTCAAGAACGAATAAACTAATATTGGCAGAAGTCAAGTGATTCTGAACATAACTTTTCGACAAAATGAGTTTTACTGTTGATTGCTTTATGGGGGAAAAGTATGGTCTTTTTGCTTCTCTAAAGCAGGAATAAGGTGGAGGGATGGAGAATTAGTCACCTGAATGAACGTAAAAAAGAGAGGACGATTTATGTCGATGCAGATGCTTGTCCTGTAAAAGACGAAATCCTTTCTGTCGCATCTCAATTTCAAGTACCTGTGACTTTCATTGCTTCATATGAGCATTTTCAAACCAAACGATCACCACTTGAAGATTGGCGGTTTGTTGATACACATAAGGAAGCAGCAGATTTAGTCATTGCGAACTTAGCTGTCAAGCACGATATTGTTGTCACCCAGGATATTGGTCTGGCCTCCTTACTGCTTCCAAGACAAGTCATTGTTCTGTCTGAAAGAGGACGAATGTACACAAACGAAACAATTGATTTTGATTTGGAACGCAGGCATGTTTCCAGTAAACAGCGAAGAAAAGGTGTATACGGAAAAGGTCCCAAAAAGCTTTTAGAAGAGGATAAAAAGCGATTTATTGCCCAACTACAAAAAATCCTGTCGAATCATGAAGGATTTTTGAATTAAAAGGCGAATAATGTACGACGGAGTGTTATTAGGATGAGCAAACGTATACCAGATGAACTTTTGGAGCAAATCCAAAAAAACGCAGACATTGTCGAAGTGATTGGAGAATACGTACAGCTTAGAAAACAAGGTCGGAATTACTTCGGTCTTTGTCCATTCCATGGTGAAAATACTCCTTCATTCTCTGTTTCAGCAGATAAGCAAATCTTCCATTGTTTTGGCTGTGGTGCAGGAGGCAATGTATTTTCGTTCCTCAGACAAATGGAAGGCTACTCATTTATTGAAGCCGTTTCACATGTTGCTGATAAGTACCATATTGATTTGCCGGATCATGTAGCGAATGCGCAGATCAGTTCCTCACAGCAAGAGGATACAGCAGATCATAAAATGATTGAGGCGCATGAGCTTCTTAAGAAATTTTACCACCATTTGCTGGTAAATACAAAGGAAGGTCAAAACGCACTCGATTATTTAAGGTCCAGGGGCTTTACGGATGAAACAATTGCCAAGTTTGAGATCGGGTATGCTCTCGACTCGTGGGATTTCGTGACCAAGTTTTTAGAAAAACGAGGGTTTGATCCTGCGATGATGGAGAAGGCTGGTCTTTTGATTCAACGAGAAAACGGCACAGGTTTTTTTGACCGCTTTAGAGATCGTGTCATGTTTCCGATTCATGATCATCATGGGACGGTCGTCGCTTTTTCTGGAAGATCACTTGGTGATCAGCAGCCAAAGTATATGAATAGTCCTGAAACGCCACTTTTTCATAAAAGTAAGCTGCTTTATCACTTTCATGACGCGCGTATGCATATTAGAAAACGCGAACGTGCAGTCCTTTTCGAAGGATTTGCTGACGTCATCTCGGCTGTCACAAGTGGTGTTGGCGAAAGTGTTGCAACAATGGGTACGTCTTTAACAGAAGAGCACGTAAAGCTTCTTAGGCGGAACGTTGAAGAGATCATTTTATGTTATGACTCTGACACGGCCGGGTATGAAGCGACCATGAAAGCATCAGATTTGCTTGGAAAAAGAGGATGTAAAGTTCGCGTTGCCATGATACCAGATGGACTTGATCCAGATGATTACATTCGTAAATATGGCGGCGAGAAATTTAGGAATGACATCATAGATGCAAGTGTGACATTAATGACATTTAAGATGAATTTTTTCCGAAGAGGAAAGAATTTGTCTGACGAAGGAGACCGCCTGACTTACATGAAGCAGGTTCTCCGAGAAATTAGCCGATTAAACGGTTCCTTGGAACAAGAGATTTACATGAAGCAGCTGGCCGGGGAGTTCTCCATTTCACTTGACTCATTAAAGGAGCAATTGGAGCTTTTTGAAAAGCAGCAGCGCCAAGAGGCCAAGAGCTCGCAAGAAGAAAATGGGCTTGAAAAGCGGCGTGCACATCTGTCAACACAGGTAAGACGAAAACGTCTAAGGCCGGCATATGAAAACGCAGAGCGAATGCTCCTTGCACATATGTTGAAAAATGATGACGTGATCCGAAAAGTGCTTGATAGGATAGGGTTTGAATTTAATATAGATTCGCACAGAGCGCTGGCAACATACATTTATGCATTGTATGAAGAAGGCAAGGAGCCGACCCCGCAGCATCTGATGAACCGTATAGAAGATGATGTGATTAATCAGCTCCTGACGGATATATTCATGATTCAAGTTGGAGACGAACTAAGTGAAGCTGAATTAAGTGATTATGTAAAAAAAGTGTTGAATCATCGGAATTTGTCAATGATAAAGGAAAAAGAACTAGAACGTGCAGAGGCGGAGAGGCAAAAAGATTTCTTCAAAGCGGCAACACTTGCAAAAGAAATTATTCAGTTGAACCGTTCGCTGAAGTAATACGTCTACTATTTATGACAAGACTTACGGCTGGCAATGAATCCTTTAATGGGAGGAGCATAAGACCGCAAGCATCTTGCCTTCATCATTATTTATTTTATTCCTATTTGCTCATTCTGTTTGATAGAGAGAGAAAGGCAGAGCAGAAGCAAATCGCAAGTTACTTTAGAATTCGTTGCAAGCTTTGGAAGGAGGGATCCATAATGGCTGATAAACAAGCCCACGAAACTGAAACTGAATTAACCTTTGAACAGGTGAGAGATAAGCTCACTGAAACGGGTAAAAAACGGGGCGTTTTAACATACGAAGAAATTGCAGAGCGTATGTCTAGCTTTGAAATTGAATCAGACCAGATGGATGAATACTATGAATACTTAGGCGAACAGGGTGTAGAACTCATCAGTGAAAATGAAGAGACTGAAGACCCAAATGTTCAGCAGCTGGCTAAGGCAGAAGAGGAATTTGACCTGAATGATTTAAGCGTACCACCAGGTGTCAAAATTAATGATCCTGTTCGTATGTACTTAAAAGAGATCGGGCGCGTCAATTTGCTATCTGCTAAAGAAGAGATTACGTATGCTCAAAAGATTGAAGAAGGCGATGAGGAATCAAAAAGAAGATTAGCGGAAGCGAACCTTCGTCTTGTTGTCAGCATTGCGAAACGTTATGTTGGTCGTGGTATGCTGTTCCTTGACTTGATTCAAGAAGGAAACATGGGGCTCATGAAGGCGGTTGAGAAGTTTGATTACCGCAAAGGATACAAATTCTCAACATATGCGACATGGTGGATTAGACAGGCGATCACACGTGCGATTGCCGATCAGGCGAGAACAATCCGGATCCCGGTTCATATGGTGGAAACCATTAATAAATTAATCCGTGTTCAGAGACAGCTTCTACAAGATCTAGGTAGAGAACCAACGCCAGAAGAAATTGCGGAAGACATGGATTTAACACCAGAGAAAGTAAGAGAAATTCTTAAAATTGCGCAAGAGCCAGTATCTTTAGAAACACCTATTGGTGAGGAAGATGACTCGCATCTTGGTGATTTTATCGAAGACCAAGAGGCGACTTCTCCATCAGACCATGCTGCCTATGAGCTCTTAAAAGAGCAGCTTGAAGATGTATTAGATACGCTAACGGACCGTGAAGAAAATGTGCTGAGACTGCGTTTCGGACTAGATGACGGAAGAACACGCACATTAGAAGAGGTAGGAAAGGTGTTTGGCGTAACAAGAGAGCGTATTCGCCAAATTGAAGCGAAAGCTCTTCGTAAATTAAGACACCCAAGCAGAAGTAAACGATTAAAAGACTTCTTAGAATAGAAACCGGACGGATCTTGAGAGAGATCCGTTCTTTCTTCATCAAAATGAAAACGCTTTTTTGACCTGATTATATTTTACTGAATAACAAATGAATTTGCAACGTTCTTAGAGAAAAGATGTATAAAAAATACATCTAAATGTGCTGAAGGCTTCATTTCTCATTTTGAATCATTTTTGTCTAATCTGTGAACTTGACCAAAGTTTTGTATCATAATTCGTTTACTTTTTGTAAAATTAAAGTAGAATTAGAATTGTTTGCATAGTCTCAAAGGGGTTTTTCACAAAGGGGAGGATGAAAGAAATGAAACGGAATCCACTTATACCATTCTTATTGATTGCCATTTTAGGTATTGGACTCACTTTTTTCTTATCAATGAAGGGGCTGAAAGATGAAGACAAAATTGCCTCTGGGGGCAAAGAGCAAAAGCAAGAAGAGACCGCAAATGCGACGCCGGAAGAATTGTATAAGCAGAACTGTATTAGCTGTCATGGGGAAAACTACGAAGGTGGCGCTGGTCCTGCATTAAAAGGTGTTGGCGACAAGCTTGAAGTAGCAGACATCAAGAAAAAAATTCAAGAAGGCGGAAATGGGATGCCGGGCGGGCTAATTCCGAATGAAAAGCTCGATGAAATGTCAGAATGGGTATCCAAAATTAAATAATAAAGCGCAAAAAGCTCTTTTTCATCAGAAGAGCTTTTTTCATTTGAAAACGACTTTTAAAAAGTCCATAATTTATATAAGATAGACAAGTATGAACATTAAAGAAAAGTAGTGATATGGATGAATGAAATGAATTTGTCAAAACGATTAAAAAGAGTCGCAGACTTTTTACCAAAAGAGGCGGTCTTTGCTGATATTGGCTCAGATCATGCCTATTTGCCATGTTATGCGATATTACATCATAAAGCATTGAAAGCCATTGCTGGTGAAATTACTGATGGACCGCTTCAATCTGCGAAGCAGCAAGTACATAGGCTTGAATTAGATGAGCAGATTTCAGTCAGAAAAGGAAATGGCCTTGAAGTGATTGAAAAAGGCGAGGTGAATGCTGTCACGATTGCAGGAATGGGCGGAGCACTCATTGCAAGCATTCTAAATGAAGGTAAACACAAGCTCACAGGGCAGGAGCGGCTTATTCTTCAGCCTAATATTCATGCTCACCATATTCGTTTATGGCTCTATCAAGAGGGGTATGAACTGATGGATGAAGTGATTTTAGAAGAGGATGGCAAGATATACGAAATCATCATTGCCGAAACTGGCGACAAAGATAAAGCTTATGAAGGCATGTCGATTGAAACAGGCATGCTCGTTGGTCCGTTTCTTGCCAAAGAGCAAAATGATGTCTTCCGGCGCAAATGGATGAATGAGCTCCAGCACATGGAGCATATAGAAGGCCAGATTCAAAAAACAGCGCCGACGGAAGAGAACAAAGAACGTCTGAAAGAGCTGAATGCGAAAATAAAAATTCTAAAGGAGGTTTTGACTGTTGGCTAAAACAGTGAACGGGCATGAAATCATCCAATTATTTGAGCAATTTTCACCAAAGGCATATGCGGTGGAAGGTGATAAAATCGGGCTCCAGATTGGAACGCTGAATAAAAAAGTGAACAATGTCATGATCACCTTAGATGTATTAGAAAATGTGGTAGATGAGGCAATTGAGCGGAAGGTGGATCTCATTATTGCCCACCATCCGCCAATTTTCCGTCCATTAAAACATGTGGCGACAGATCAGCCGGCAGGACGGATCATTGAGAAATGCATCAAACATGATATTGCGGTGTATGTAGCACATACAAACCTGGATGTGGCTGATGGAGGAGTCAATGACTTGCTTGCAGAGGCTTTAGAGCTCGGGGAAACAAAAGTGCTAGTTCCAACATACGAAGATCCAATTAAGCAGCTAGCCTTGTATGTTCCAGTGGAATTTGAAGAGGCCATCAGGACGGCTTTAGGAAATGCGGGAGCTGGCCATATTGGCAACTACAGTCATTGCGCTTTTTCAAATGAAGGGACAGGCAGTTTTTTGCCATCAGAAGAAGCTGTGCCATTTATTGGTGAGACGGGTAAATTGGAATTTGTGAAAGAAGTACGAATCGAAACCATTTTCCCAGCAAGTATTGAAAAACAAGTGATTCGTGAAATGATCAAAGCACACCCTTATGAAGAAGTGGCTTACAGTGTACACACGACAGATCTTCCTCCTATTCAAAAAGGCCTTGGCCGTATTGGAGAATTAAAAGAACCTATGACACTTAAAGACTTCACTCAATTTGTGAAAACGAAGTTAGATGTGAATGGAGCGCGTTTTGTAGGAAATCAGGAAGCGATCGTGAAAAAAGTAGCTGTGCTTGGAGGAGACGGAAATAAATATATCCATCAAGCGAAAAGAATGGGTGCAGATGTGTACGTGACTGGCGACCTTTATTTCCATGTCGCTCACGATGCCATGATGCTCGGACTGAATGTAGTGGACCCAGGTCATTACGCAGAAAAGATCATGAAAGAGGGCGTGAAGACAAAGCTAGAATCGCTATGTACAGATAAAAAATATGATGTGCAATTCTTTGTATCAGAATCAAACACAAACCCGTTTCAATTTGTGTAAGCAAAAACGTCAGAGCATAGCAGCTCTGACGTTTTTTTATTTCTTTGTTTTCACGCGAGGTAATATCTTAGAAAGAGGAACCGTCCGTTCAATTTTCCATGTTGATTCATCATCAGGTTCGTAGTTTTCTAAGAAACGAATGACTTCTTTTGTAATAGGTGTTGGTGTGGAAGCACCTGCAGTAACGGCAACTGTTTTTACCCCTTGGAGCCATTCAAGCTTTAACTCACTGAGATCACCAATTCGGTAAGCCTGCGTTCCTGCAATCTCCATTGACACTTGCGCCAGACGATTTGAGTTGTTACTTTTTGGATCGCCGACCACAATGGTCAGATCGGCTTGGCCTGCTTGCTGTGACACAGCTTCCTGACGTACCTGTGTCGCAAGGCAGATTTCTTGATGGTACTCGACGTGAGGATATTTTTCTTTAATGAGCTCCATCAGATCATGAACATCCCACTGAGACATTGTCGTCTGATTGGTGATGAGTAGTTTATCTGACGTTAAATCGAGCGCTTTAATATCAGCTTCTGTTTCGACAAGGTGGACTTTGTCAGGTGCAACACCGACGGCTCCTTCTGGCTCAGGGTGACCCTTTTTCCCGATATAAATAATGTCATATCCATCAGCTGTTTTTTCTGAAATGAGTTCATGTGTTTTCGTGACATCTGGACAGGTCGCATCAATGGCGACAAGGCCTTTTTCTTCTGCAATTTGACGGACTTCAGGAGATACGCCGTGAGCAGTGAAAATGACTGTGCCACTTTCAACCTGCTTTAAAATATCCAGACGGTTTGGTCCGTCCAGTGTGTAAATTCCATCTTCTTCGAAGGCGTCTGTGACATGTTTGTTGTGCACAATCATACCTAATATATAAATTGGGCGTGGCAAGTTTTTATCAAGTGCGGCATTTTTAGCAATGACCATTGCATCTACAACGCCATAGCAATAGCCACGCGGCGAAATTTTAATTACATTCATTTATTCGTCCTCCTGTAGGGAAGTGCTGCTAGAGAAGAACAATATAAAAAGCCGTGAAAAACGGCTTTTGATCATTCTCTTCCTTCATTATAGCCAAAGTAAGCGCATATATCAAAGATTGTTATACATGGGAAACACTTCGCCTTTAAAAGGTCACTAGACATATAGTTTAGGAATGGAACTGCCCGATCTTTTTTTCGGTTTTGCTTCAGGAGCAGCTGATGTGTGTACAGTCCCTTTTTTGACAAGGATGTCCTCTGGTTCTTCTTCTTTTCCTTCTTCTATTTCATCATCAACTGGTTCGTGCGGACCGTCTGTTTCTGCAGTGATTTCTTTTGGTTCTTCGTCTGCATCATTCGTATTTGTTTCATCATCATCCGCACTGCCAAGCTGGCTATAGAGTTTAATCATGGCAGGCAAATTTCTGACTAAAGGACCGTATTGCTGAATCATAGGCGTGAATTGCTGCGCCATTCCGAGTACTTTTTGAACATTTCCTAACATGCTTGAAAGGTTCGCAGGGTTTGCGAAGCTCTGGATTCCTTGTAATCCCGCACCACCTCCAGCTCCAGAGATCCCTGCTCCTCCAGCTCCAGGAAGAAATTTTGCCAGCATGCCCTTAATTCCGGCTCCGCCGCCTAGTGCACGGCTTTCGCCTCCAGGAATGCCACCCATCCCGCGTAGACCGCCGCCTTGTACAGACGGAGAGCGAGGCATCATTTGTTGAAATTGGTTGCCTTGCCCTTGAAAAGGCTGTTCGATCGGAGCCTGCTGTCTCCGTTGAAAAATCCCGGGCTGTCCGCCATTTCCAAGGTGCCGGCGTGAGGGGCGATGCGGCTGAAAATCGCCCATAGGCCTTTGCCCTAACATACTTGTACCTCCCTTACTGCATTCTCTTTCTCTTCATAGGTTATGCAAGGAAGTATCATTTGGTTTCCTGTGAGAAAAGCGGACATGGTTTTTTTGCTGAAAATCAGCTATAATGAGGAGATGAGCAAAAAGGCATTGCCTTAAGGAGTGAAAACATGAAAGAAACGAAATTTACGACATATGAATTAAAGTCTTTTATTATAGATGCTATTCATGAACTGGGCTTTTATGAGCCGACTGATATTCAAAAAAGAATCATCCCTGCTGTTTTAAAAGGTGAAAGCGTGATTGGACAGTCTCAAACAGGGACAGGGAAAACCCATGCGTATTTATTGCCGCTTATTCATTCAATTGATCCAAGCAAAGAGCAAGTACAAGTGGTCATTACTGCACCAACACGAGAATTAGCGAATCAAATTTTTAAAGAAGCACAAACGATCTTAAAAAATACGACTCCAGAAGAAGAAATCAAGGCAAAGCTTTACATTGGCGGAACGGACAAGCAGAAATCCATTCAAAAGCTAAAGAATCAGCCGCACTTAGTGGTCGGCACTCCTGGACGTATTGCTGATCTTATTCATGAGCAAGCGCTGAATGTGTACAAAGCAACATCTCTTGTCATTGATGAAGCAGACCTTATGCTAGATATGGGCTTTTTAGAAGATGTGGATCGTATTGGTTCACAAATGCCAGAACAGCTGCAAATGCTCGTGTTCTCAGCAACTATTCCAGAAAAATTAAAACCTTTCCTCAAAAAATATATGGATAATCCGAAATATGCACATGTTGAACCGAAACGAATTACGGCTGAAAACATTCAGCATATTTTAGTTCCATCTAAACAGCGTGATAAATTAAAATTACTTCATGAAATGGTGACGAATGTACAGCCTTATTTAGGGATCATCTTTGCCAATACGAAATCAACTGTTGATGAAATTGCCTCATTCCTACAAGAAAAAGGAATGAAAATTGGGGTACTTCATGGTGGTTTAACGCCTCGTGAACGTAAAAAAGTGATGAAACAAATTGAAGATTTGGAGTTCACATATATTGTGGCATCTGATCTTGCTGCCCGCGGGATTGATATTAAGGGCGTCAGCCACGTGATTAACTATGAGCTCCCATCCGATCTTGATTTTTATGTTCACCGTGTGGGAAGAACGGCTCGCGCTGGTTCATCTGGCATTGCAATGACCATTTATGATCTCGCTGATGAGGATGCACTCGTTCAAATTGAAAAAATGGGTGTTGTGTTTGAAAACAAAACGATTGTTCATGGCGAATGGCGAGATGCAGATGATCGTTTGAAGCGTCAAAGACGTAAAAAAGCACCAAATGAAATTGAAGAAAAAGCAAAACGCCTTGTCAGAAAACCGAAAGCCGTCAAACCTGGATATAAAAAGAAAATGACACGTGAGATGGATAAGATCAAAAGACAAGAACGTAGAAAGTCAAAGCGTAACGGAAAGTAGGGGGACACATTGTTGAAGATTGGATCACATGTATCCATGAGCGGAAAACATATGCTTCTTGCAGCGAGTGAGGAAGCTGCCTCTTATGGTTCAAATACTTTTATGATTTATACAGGTGCACCGCAAAATACGCGCCGTAAAAAAATTGAAGATCTCAATATTGAAGCTGGACAAGCGCATATGAAAGAGCATGGTATGACAGATATCGTCGTTCATGCACCGTATATTATCAATATTGGGAACACAGTGAATCCAGCGACATTTGAGCTTGGAGTGGACTTCCTTCGCTCTGAGATAGAGCGTACAGAAGCGCTAGGTGCAAGACAAATTGTTCTTCATCCAGGTGCGCATGTCGGAGCAGGTGCAGATGCTGGAATTCAAAAAATCATTGAAGGTCTCAATGAAGTCATTGTGAAGGGGCAGGAGGTTCAAATTGCGCTGGAAACAATGGCGGGAAAAGGATCAGAGTGCGGAAGAAGCTTTGAAGAGCTTGCCCAAATTATTGACGGTGTGACACATAACGAAGCACTTTCTGTTTGCTTTGATACGTGTCACACGCACGATGCAGGTTATCCCATTGTGAGTGATTTTGATGGAGTATTAGAAGAATTTGATCGAATTGTCGGGATCGACCGAATCAAAGTTCTTCATATTAATGATAGTAAAAATGTACAAGGCGCAAGAAAAGACCGACATGAAAATATCGGTTTTGGAGAAATTGGTTTTGATGCCCTGAGCTATATCGTTCATCATCCACAGCTTCAAGATGTGCCTAAGATTCTAGAAACGCCTTATGTAGGTGAAGATAAAAAGAACAAGAAACCACCTTACAAATTCGAAATTGCGATGCTGAAAGAAAAGCAATTTGATGAAGGTTTACTAGATAAGATTACGGGTCAATAAAAAGTGCATGCAATGTGATGAGGTGCCGCTAAATGCGGCCCTTTTTTGCCTAATTTGTGAATTGATTAAACAGATCATTGACGGTCTGTGCTGTCTGTTTAGACGTAATCGCTTCCACTTGCTTAAGCAGCCGGTTGCGCTCTGCATCATTAAAAATATTGACGTTTTTCCCATTCATGAGTTTGGCGACCTCAGCAGCCTGATTTGATGTTAAGCTGACCCCGTACTGTTTCGCATACCTTAACAAGTCATTTGCTGTGATCTGATTCAGACGCTGTAACACAATTTTTTGAATTAAAATCAATTCCATTCCTCCCCTCTGTATCAATGTATGGGCGAAAACGGAAAATGTGCAAAAAATTTTATTTTACTCTGTGAAATGATAAAATAGTAAAGTGAATAAAATGTTCATTGAAAACTAAACATGTGTAGAAGGGAGAACGTATGGCAAATAGTAAACAGCATAAAAAGGAATCAGTGCCTCATTTTATTTTGAGAATTTTTCTGATTCTAGTAGGAGCTGCATGTGCGGCAGTCAGCATTGAATTATTTTTAGTGCCAAACAATATTATTGATGGAGGCATCATCGGTATTTCGCTTATTCTGGATTATCTTTTTACGGATAACCCATTCATTAATTTTGCGACGATTGTTGTCATTTTAAATATTCCATTTATGATATCAGGATACAAACATATTGGGAAAACCTTTTTGGTTTCCACTGTGATTGGGATTGTCAGCTTGGCCGTGATTGAATCTTCACTTCATCATGTAGAGGCATTTACGACGCAGCCGATTTTAGCTACTGTATTTGGGGGGCTGTTACTCGGGTTTGGCGTTGGGCTTGTGATACGGAATGGAGGCTCAATGGACGGAACGGAAATCTTAGGAATTCTTCTGACGAAAAAAATTCCTTTCTCCGTCGGTGAGTTTGTCATGATCGTCAATGTGTTCATTTTTATTTGGGCGGGCTTTGTCTTCGGACCGGAGCAAGCTATGTATTCTGTCATGACATATTATTTGGCAATGAAAACAATTGATGCTGTCATTCAAGGACTAGATGAAACAAAAGCTGTCATTATCGTTTCGGATTATTATGATGAAATTTCAGATGCGATTCTTCATCGTCTCGGCAGGGGAACGACCAAGCTTAGAGGAAAAGGCGGTTATACTGATGAAGAAAAAGATGTCATTTACGCCGTCGTGACAAGACTTGAAATTACGAAACTGAAATCTATCGTGTTTGAAATTGATGGTCAAGCCTTTATTACGATTATGGATACGCATGAAACAAAAGGCGGTAAATTCAAAACAGCCATTCATTAGCTTTTATTTTACTTTTTTATCTTTCTTTTATATAATGAAATGTATGTATGGACAAAGAAAATGGCTTTTGCCATTTTCTTTTTGTTATATAAATCGTAATCATTCTTTTTATATTGGATTAAAGGTGGAAAGATTTATGGCAAAGCCAATTATTGAAATGAAGGACATTTCGTATTCATATGGACAGCGAAATGTCATCGATCACATTCATTTAACGGTAGAGGAAGGAAACTTTCTAGCACTTGTTGGACCGAATGGATCTGGTAAAACAACCTTATTAAAATGCCTGCTTGGCTTGATTAAACCCCAGCAGGGAGAATTGAAGCTCTTTGGCACACCTGCTCAAAAATTTAAAGACTGGGATCAAATTGGATTTGTTTCTCAAAAGGCGAATAGCTTTAATACAGGGTTTCCTGCTTCTGTATACGAGGTCGTGGCAAGTGGTTTAACGGCGAAGATTGGTTTATTCAAACGCATGACTAAGCAAGATAAGCTTCAAGTAGATGAGGCCATACGCTCAGTTGGCATACAAGACTTAAAACACCAAAACATTGGTGAGCTTTCAGGCGGTCAGCAGCAGCGTACATTTATTGCTCGTGCACTCGTCAGTCAGCCGAAGCTGCTTATTTTAGATGAGCCGACTGTGGGTGTAGACCAAAGAACAGTAGAGGGCTTTTATCAGCTGTTAGAAACATTGAACAAAGAAAAAGGGATGTCTTTAATTCTCGTTACACATGATGTAGGAACCGTTTCTGACAAAGTCACGCATGTGGCTTGTTTAAATCAGACACTTCATTTTCATGGAGATGCGGAAACGTTTGATTCGATAGATGATCAGGCGCTTTCTCAGTTTTACGGGCATGACATTCAAGTGATTCATCACGATCATCACCATCATGGGGGACATGAATAATGCTATTTCCATTTTTTCATTATGAATTTTTACAAAATGCGTTTATCGCAGGTATGCTGATCGGCTTTATTGCGCCCTTACTTGGTGTATTTATTGTCGTGAGAAGGCTCTCTCTCATCGCAGATGCGCTTAGTCACGTATCACTTGCTGGGATAGCGGCAAGTTTATTCCTTGATAAAAAGTTTGGACTTTTGACAGGGGTTAGCCCGCTTTACTTAGGAATGGCTTTTTCTGTGGCTGGCTCATTGTTTATTGAACGTCTGCGCTCTGTGTATAAACATTATCAGGAGCTGGCGATCCCCATTATTTTATCGGGTGGTATTGGGATCTCTGTTATTTTCATTTCACTTGCAAATGGTTTTAATACAGATTTGTTCAGTTATTTGTTCGGAAGTGTCAGTGCGGTTTCAAGGCTCGATCTTTGGATTATTGTTGGGATCTCACTTGTTGTTGTATTAGTGGTTGTGCTCTTGTATAAAGAATTGTTTTTGCTTTCTTTTGATGAAGAACATGCGAAGGCTTCTGGTATTTCAGCGAAGTGGATTCATTTTATTTTTATTTTAGTCGTTGCACTTGTCATCGCAGCATCGATGCGTATTGTCGGTACACTCCTAGTGTCCGCACTCATGACACTGCCAGTTGCGGCAAGTATTCGGATTGCAAAAGGGTTTAAACAGGCGATTTTCCTTTCCATCTTATTTGGGGAATTGTCTGTTATGGTCGGCTTGATTTTAAGTTATTATCTTGATTTAGCGCCGGGTGGAACCATTGTGATGCTGTCTATTTTGATTTTAATCGGGTGTATTAGTATTGGGAAATTCAGAAGGGGGAATCATCATGAACGTACAAGAAGCGCTTGATTTATTAAAGGAAAAAGGCTATAAATATACAAGCAAACGTGAAGATATGCTTCAATTGTTTTCTGATTCTGATAAATACTTGACCGCTAAAAATGTATTAACAGCTTTAAGTGAAGATTACCCAGGGCTTAGTTTTGATACGATTTATCGAAACCTGTCTTTATATGAAGATCTTGGGATATTAGAGACAACGGAATTATCAGGGGAGAAACTGTTCCGTTTTAAATGTTCGTTTTCCCATCATCATCATCACTTTATTTGTTTGACGTGTGGTAAAACAAAGGAAATTGACGCTTGCCCTATGGACAAGCTTGATGCTGATCTAGAGGATTATCACATTAGCGGACATAAATTTGAAATTTACGGAACGTGTCCTTCTTGCGAACCGAAAGAAGTTCATTCATGAAAGAAGCCAGCCGATGGGCTGGCTTTTTGTTTTGTGATCTTGAAAACGTTTTACAAAGGATAGCTGTTTCATTAAAATGAGAACAATAGATCATCTATTGAAACATCATTGAGTCTTTTGAAATAGGGGAGTGGTCAAAGGTGGCATATTATGTTGTTTTCGATGTAGGCGGAACAAAAACAAAGCATGGGGTCATGGATCGAAATGGTGAGCTGATCACGAGCGGCGACTACGAAACAAACTGCAGGCAGCTTGAGCCGTTTTTAGAGGACATGGAGAACGTGGTGAAAGAGTATCAAAGGACTTGGGATATCAAAGGGATTGCGATGAGTCTTCCGGGTTTTGTTGACAGTCAAACGGGTTATACGGAATTTGCAGGAGCGATTATTGCTTTAAATGGCCAAAATGTCAAAACGCTTTTGGAAGAAAAAACATCACTTCGTGTAGAAGTAGAAAATGATGCGAACTGTGCAGCTCTGGCTGAAAAATTTAGTGGTCATGCGAAAGAGTGTGACAGCTTTATATGTATGACGCTTGGGACTGGTGTCGGCGGTGGTATTTTTGCTGGTGGCGAGCTTGTTCGCGGTGCCTCTTTTCGCGGCGGTGAATTTGGCATGATGCTGACAGAAACAGAAAACGGTCAGTTTACGACACTTAACAGCAGTGCTTCGACAGCTGGATTGATCCGAAGCTACAAAGAGCAGCAGGGCATTCCACAAAGTCAGCAAATCGACGGTCAAGAAATCTTTGAAAAAGCCAAGCATGATCCGGCCATTGAGAAGATGATCGATCAGTGGTACAAACGAATCGCAATTGGTATTTACAATGTGGCAACAGTTCTCAATCCAGAGAAAATCCTCATTGGCGGGGGCGTGAGTGCAAGGCCCGATTTGATTCCAAACATTGAGAAACATTTACATACTTTGCATGCATGGAAAAACATACAGGTGACACTGGAAACGTGCTATTATTTCAATCAGGCAGGTATGATGGGTGCACTTTATCATTTTTTAATAAAAGAAGGACATCATCGTACAACCAAAAAGCCGATACATTAAACGGAACGGCTTCAGCGCGCAGACAAACCCTCGCATTCTTTGTCAGTCCTGCGTGCTGGTGCTCACGAATGTTACATTCGCTCCGCGCCAGTACTCGTCCTTCCTAGGGCTGCAAAGGTTTTCTATCACGCTGAAAAGGAAGACAAAGGGCTAAAATAAATTTCATTTTAGCCCTTTGTCAACAATCTGAAGCCAATACATTAAAAACGTATCGGCTTTTGATCTGTTTTAGTAAACAATTTGCAGACGCTTTTCATACTGTTTGATCCATTGGGATGCTTCTTGCCAGTTATTCACGCGAATGATCCGTTCATCAATTGGCATTTGATTATACGGTGAGTTAAACAGAATCACTGGAATGTCAGCTTCTTTTGCAATCATTGTGGCATTGCCATGGTGATCTTCAAAAAACACATCGATCTTATGTTTTTGAACAGCTGCCACCTTATGATGTCCGCCAACAAGCTCGATATCGTCATAATGGACATGATTCTCCTCAAACCATTTGTAGGTGATGTCTGAGTGATGCTGCCTTCTGGCTGTGATATAAATCAATTGATGATGATGTTTCATTTGATTGAGGATTTCTTTTGCACCCTCGGCAGGCTTTGCCTGTTTATAAATAAGAGGCTCATACTCATTCATCCAGCCCCAAAATTCTTCATTTGAAATCTTTAAAAGCTTCGTCAAATCATATTCCGTCATATCATCTAGTGTGATGTCACATTGAAACGACTCATTTAAGTAGGGGACAAAGGTGTCCTGCGCCGTGACTGTGCCATCGATATCAATTCCTAAACGTAACATGCCCACACTCCTCATATTTATCCTCTTAAAGTGTAACATAATCAATTCACAATTCCAGCAAGTTTTAGCAAACATGAAACAGACATTTTTGCTCATACTAAAAAAGCTCCTTTCTATTAACCAAAAGGGGGAATTGATCATGGAAAGAGACGAAGATTTCAGAAGAAATGATCGTGAAATCGACACACACTTTAGTAATGATGATGGCTATTTAGAGGAAACAGCTGCTGAAATAGCAGAGCCATATCAAGCATCAAGAGATCGTGAAGACAGAAGAGAACGTGACCATGTAGGTGACGATTCAGGCAGTAAGGGGATAGGCTATACAGCACTCGCGATTGCGATTATCTCATTATTTGTCTTGCCGGTGCTATTAGGGGTAGCGGCAATCGTCGTTGGTTATATTGCAAGAAGAAAAGGAGCACATGCGCTTGGCGCGTGGTCAATCGGGATCGGAATCGTTTCCGTCATCCTTGGCATCTTTATCACCCCGTTCTTTTAACAGGACAGGAACAGAAAAACGCCTGACAGTGATGTCAGGCGTTCTTTGTTATGCGTTCGCTTGTTTTGCTTTTTCAGCTTCCATTTTTGCATAATGTTCTTCAGCGATTTTATCGATTTCTTTTTTCAGTTCTTCGACCATTGTTTCTTCTGGCACTTTCCGAACGATTTCACCTTTGCGGAATAAAAGGCCTTCACCTCTAGCGCCAGCGATGCCGATATCAGCTTCACGCGCTTCACCCGGACCGTTTACAGCACATCCGAGAACAGCTACTTTAATTGGTGCTTTAATTTTAGAAATATATTCTTCGACTTCATTTGCAATGCTAATGAGGTCAATTTCAATTCGTCCACAAGTTGGACAAGAGATGAGTGTTGCTGCATTTGATGCAAGGCCAAATGATTTTAATAATTCACGTGCCACTTTGACCTCTTCGACCGGGTCAGCACTTAATGAAATACGGAGTGTGTTACCAATCCCCATATTCAAGATTGCGCCAAGACCAGCTGCACTTTTGACCGTACCTGCAAATAACGTACCTGATTCTGTAATCCCAAGATGAAGAGGGTAATCAAAGGCTTTTGCTGCTTTTTCGTATGCCTCGATCGCAAGGTTTACATCAGATGCTTTCATACTGACAATGATGTCATGAAAATCTAAGTCTTCTAAAATTTTAATGTGATGCAGTGCACTTTCAACCATACCATCTGCTGTTGGATAGCCGTATTTATCAAGAATCTTTTTCTCGAGTGAACCGGCGTTTACCCCAATACGAATTGGAATGCCTTTTTCTTTTGCCGCTTTCACAACAGCTTCGACTTTTTCTCGTCTTCCGATGTTTCCTGGGTTGATACGAATTTTGTCTGCACCTGCTTCAATCGCTTTCAGTGCAAGCTTGTAGTCAAAATGAATGTCGACAACAAGGGGAATGTTGATTTGTTTTTTAATGTCCGCAATCGCATTTGCTGCACGCTCATCTGGGCATGCGACACGCACGATTTGACAGCCAGCTTCTTCTAAACGTTTAATTTCAGCTACTGTCGCTTCGACATCATGTGTTTTGGTTGTCGCCATACTTTGAATGACGACTTCATTGTTTCCACCTATAGTTAAAGGTCCCACTTTGACGGGACGCGTTTTTGTACGATGTGTGACTTCACTCACTTGTCAATCGCTCCTTAGTGTACATGCAATTCGTTTGCAGTGTACGACGTGTTTTACATCTCATATTGTAACAGTCTCTTCGTATGAATGACAAGGAATTAACGTTTTATCTCTTATAGACCGGAAACTTGTATGTGCTGCCTGCCCGAATTTCGTTCGCTTTGACGCCTTGATTCAGTGCTTCAAAGTCTTCGATCACTTCATCTAATGGCTTACTTGTATGTACGATAGAGACGACGGTTTGTCCTTGTTTAACAGTGACAGTTTTATATGCCTGTTTTTCAGCTGTTTGAAAGGCGCTGGCGGGAACAGCAGGGCCTTCCTGAACGGGGATCGTTCCATTTTTCAAATCAAAAAAGATAATAAAGAGGACAAACAAACTGACTAGTAAAAAAATCATTCGCCGCATTTTACTCACCGCTTTTAAGAGTTTACTTCAGTGTATGTTTGTCCCTGAGTTGATAGAACAAAAAGAGTGAAAAAGCTAGGAAGGGTGGTTCTAGTGAGTTCTATTATGACTTGTAATCGGAAAAATCTTTGATAAGCCTAAGCCCTTTCTTTATTATGATAAAATAAAAAAGGGGGAGAGTATATGAAGAAAATCAGTCAGAATATATATGTAAGAACACTAACAGAAAGTGATGCAGAAGCTCTATTAACACTTGAACGAGAGAATCGCACTTATTTTCAGCAATTTACACCTTTGGTTCAGGATGATTTTTTTACTGTACCTCGTCAAAAGGAACGGATTAACCGCAGTATGCAAAGGCGTGCAAAAGATGAAGCCTATATGCACGGTATTTTCTTAAATGAAACAGATGCATTAATTGGAACGATCTCACTCCATTCTGTTGAAAGAGGACCGATTCAAGGGGCTTTGCTTGGATATGTGCTTGATGAAATGCAAGGCGGGAAGGGGTATATGACAGAGGCGATTCGTTTGATTATCGATTATGCCTTTTATGAATTGTACCTTCACCGCATTGAGGCTGGCGTAAAACCATCTAACATTGGTTCCATTCGTGTGCTTGAGAAGACAGGGTTTGAAAATGAGGGACTTCATCGTAAAAAAGTAAAGATCAATGATAAGTGGGAGGATCACTATATGTTTGCGATCATCCATCCAGATGAGTCATAGGGTCAAGACAAATAAAAAAGCTCCCCAAAATGAGGGAGCTTATTTTTTTGCAGGTATTTCTTTAACGACAAGATATAAGAAAATAAAGTTAATCACCCAATTTAATAAAAATGAGTTCGCAACCGGCGTGTTTAATGCACTCATGATGGCGAAAAAGACGGTTGTTAATGTGAGTGAATAGGCAGAGAGCTTCCAAAGCATTTGAAAGGACAGCTCTTTTTGCTGCATTCGTTTAATAAATGTGCCAAGCATGGCTAGGAATGTTGCGCTGATGAACATGAGAGCAGCAGTAGATAGGTACAGCAGGACACAAATGACAGGGATAATGATCGCTTGATTCTGGTTTGTGACGCTGGCAAGTTCATCTTTTGTGAGTGTTCCGCCAAGCAGCTGGTATGGAATATCTGTCATTTGTCCGTCAATGGCAATCACTGCTTTTTCTTTCAATAACGCAATGGCTGTTTGTTTTGATTCAAGCTCACTTGATTTTATTTTTTCAGCGGGATCAAAGATAATCGTGATGCCGTTTTCTTCTTTTTCGATCGGCGTGCTTTGATCCGCTTGAAGCGTTCCTTTTTCAATGGAAAAGTCGGGTAAATCTTTTTTTATCACATGCTGAAATCCTGACATCGCATTTGAAATCTCTTTGCTCATATGATAGCCCTGGGGGACAGCTGCGATGATCGAAAGGATAAAGATGAATAAAATGGCCTTTCCAATCCCAGTAAAACGTGCTCTGGCAATATCTTTTGGTGAATAAATTCCTTTTAACAATAAACTAAATACGTTCAACCGATTCACTTCCTACATTCTTTTCTATTTCTCACATTGTATCAATGTCTATCCATCCAGTACAAGTACGGCCTTCATTGCTGGTTAAGATAGAAGGAATGAGGCATAATGTATACAGCATATAAAAAGGAGGCGGCAGGGGATTGGACGTGCTGTATTGGATTTTGATCGGCTGTGCATTTATCATTGCGTTTGTGGGACTTGTCTATCCAATCATTCCTAGTGTGGTTTTCATGGTTCTTGGGTTTATTTTATATGGGCTCTTTTTTAGCTTTGAGAAATTGACGCTCACCTTTTGGCTCATTCAAGCTATGTTTACAGCTGTGTTATTTGCCGCGGATTATGTCTCCAACCTGATTGGAGTGAAACGCTTTGGTGGCAGCCGGGCGGCCATTTGGGGAAGTACCATTGGGCTTTTAGCCGGTCCTTTTGTGATTCCGATTGCTGGAATTATCATTGGTCCATTTATCGGCAGTGTCATCGCAGAGCTGCTCGTTCATCAAAAAGATCTGAAGACAAGTGTGAAAGTGGGGCTTGGCTCATTAATTGGTTTTGTGTCAGGCGTATTTGCAAAAGGGTTGATTCAAGCACTGATGCTGGGAATCTTTTTGTTTTATGTGCTTCGCTAAATGGAAAATCGGTGTTTAACACTCTTTCAGAAGGGTTAAATACAAAATAAACACTGAAATGTTTCAGATCATGAGCAATAACGTTGAAACAAGCCGTTTCTTTTGATACTCTTTGATTAGGGTGAATTGCTTGCTTACTAAGGAAGCATTTCAGTACATACATTTCTAAGGAGGAATTTAACCATGGCTTTTAAACTTCCAGAATTACCATATGCTTACGATGCATTAGAACCACATATCGACAAGGAAACAATGACGATTCACCACACAAAACACCATAACACTTATGTAACAAACTTAAACAAAGCAATCGAAGGTGTATCAGCTCTTGAAGATCAATCAATTGAAGAGCTAGTGGCTAACTTGAACTCTGTGCCTGAAAACATTCGTACAGCTGTACGTAACAATGGCGGAGGACATGCGAACCACTCATTATTCTGGACGCTTCTTTCACCAAACGGTGGCGGCGCACCAACTGGTGAACTTGCAGATGCGATCGAAAAAGAATTAGGCGGATTTGAAAAATTCAAATCTGATTTCGCTGCAGCAGCTGCAGGACGCTTTGGTTCTGGTTGGGCATGGCTTGTTGTGAACAATGGCAAACTTGAAATTACAAGCACACCAAACCAAGATTCTCCTTTAACTGAAGGAAAAACACCAATCCTAGGACTAGACGTTTGGGAGCATGCTTACTACCTAAACTACCAAAACCGTCGTCCTGATTACATTTCAGCATTCTGGAATGTTGTGAACTGGGATGAAGTGGCTCGCCTTTACAGCGAAGCTAAATAAATGATTTGATTTGAAAAGACCTGCTTCTCTCTGAGAGCGGGTCTTTTTATATTTTCCCTCCTTTTTTACATATCTGCCTTTTGATGAGACAGACTATTGTGTAGAAAAGGAGAATGAATGATATGAGCAGATTAAAGAAAATGTTCGGGGACATGGATGTCACAAGAGATTTATTGCTCCTCCTCACGATTGGCGGATTATACGCACTTGCGATTGCGCTTTCGAATACGTTTGTGAACGTGTATTTATGGAAACAGTCTGGGCGATTTACAGACCTTGCGATTTATAACTTGGCGATTGTTGTCCTTCAGCCCATTACCTTTTTATTTGCTGGACGGCTCGCTAAAAAAATAGATCGTGCATTTGTCCTTCGTTTCGGTGTCATCTTCTTAGCCGCTTTTTACTTAATTGTTCTCATGGCAGGAGAGCAAGCGGCAGCTCGGCTCGTGTTATTAGGCAGTGTGCTTGGAATCGGCTATGGTTTTTACTGGCTTGCCTTTAACGTGCTCACTTTTGAGATTACTGAACCTGAAACAAGGGATTTCTTTAATGGATTTTTAGGAGTGCTTACCTCTACAGCCGGTATGATCGGGCCGCTCATTGCAGGAATTGTGATTTCTCAATTAACGGATGATACAGGCTATACAGTGATTTTCACTTTATCGCTTTTTTTGTTTTCACTAGCGGTTGTGATGAGTTTTTTCCTCAAGAGGAGACAATCAAAAGGAAAATTTATCATTAAGCAAATTTGGAAAGAGCGCCATGCGGACGAGAATTGGCGTAAGATCACAACTGCTCACTTTTTTCAGGGGCTCCGTGAAGGCGTGTTTGTCTTTTTAATCAGTGTCTTTGTGTTTATTGCAACAAACAGTGAGCTTGCTTTAGGCACATTTGGTCTAGTCAATTCAGGTGTTGCCTTTTTTGCCTATTTTTTTGCTACTCGTTTGATTAAGAAAAAATGGCGCAAAAAAGCGATTATGTTTGGCGGGCTTATTTTATACGGCGCTTTATTTTTAATCGTCTTTCACTTGTCCTATGTATCACTGCTTATGTACGCAGTAGCCATTGCGATCGGCTACCCGCTTCTGCTAGTTCCGTATGTCTCTTTAACTTACGATGTCATCGGTCATGCTAGATATGCAAGAAAAGCCCGAATTGAATATATTGTCGTCAGAGAACTATTTTTAAATGCAGGGCGTATTTGTTCGATTGTCTTTTTTCTTTTATCTGTCACCTTACTGGGCGATCGGCTTGGAATTCCTGCTTCACTTGTCGTACTCGGAGCGGGGCACACCCTTATTTATTATTTTGTAAAGGACATTCATTTAAAAGAGAAAACAGCTGATATAGAAGAGGCTGACGGTCAAAAGCCTGTTTCTCAAACGAACCTTATGAAGGGAGAAAGGTAAAATTTCTTACCAATGGAACATCAAATTTCTAGATAAATGATAGAAAAACCGCTAAAATGATGATGGCACCTTTTATACATAAAAAGGGGTGCCATTTCTTTCTTGATAGAAAAGGTGATGTGATGAGAAACAAGAAAAACAAAAAAGACGCAAAGGAAGGGCGCAAAACACTTCCGATCCGGCTGAATTTATTATTTTTAGCTGCGTTCATTATTTTTACCGGTGTTGTGGTCAGACTCGGTTTTGTGCAGATTGTGAATGGAGAAGATTATAAAAAGCAGGCAGAAAAACAAGAAGACGTGAATGTCAGCTCATCTGCTCCGCGCGGAAAAATTTATGATCGAAACTATAACACGATTGTCAGCAATAAAGCGCTAAATGCCATTACATATACGAGAACCTCGACGACTTCACAAGAAGAGCGGCTCAAAGTGGCAACAAAATTAGCGGATATGATTCACGTAAGTACGAAGAAAATCACAGATCGTGATAAAAAAGATTTCTGGATCTTAACCCATCCGAATGAAGCGAAAAAGCTTGTTCAAAAAGAAGCCGATTTAAAGGGTGACGATAAGGTCTCTGATGATAAACTATACGAGCTCCAGCTGAAACGCATCACAGACAAAGAATTAAATCAACTGACGAAAAAAGATTTGCAAGTGCTTGCGATTAAAAGACAGATGGACGCAGGCTATGCACTTACGCCTCAATTCATTAAAAATGAAGATGTAAAACCAAGTGAAATTGCTTACGTCTCTGAGCATTTGGACGAGCTGCCAGGTGTAGATGTCACAACAGACTGGTCACGCAGCTATCCTTATAAAGGACTGCTCCGCAGTATGCTCGGCAGTGTGTCTTCAAGTGATGAAGGTCTTCCGTCGTCACTGCTTGAACATTATCTATCACTCGGCTACAGCCGAAATGATCGTGTAGGAAAAAGCTATCTTGAATATCAATATGAAGATGTGCTGCAAGGTCAAAAAGAAAAAGAACAAAGTACAACAGATAAAGAAGGCAATGTCACAAGCTCTAAAGTGTTAACAGAAGGAAAGAGCGGGAAAGACCTTGTGCTGACGATTGATATTCAGCTGCAAAAAGCGGTGGAAAAAATCATCGAAAAGAACTTGAAAAGTGCGAAGCAAAGAGGCGGCACAGAACTTCTTGATCGTGCGTTTGTTGTCATGATGGACCCGAGAAATGGGGAAGTGCTCTCGATTGCGGGTAAACAGATTACCAATAAGAATGGGACATACAAATTTGATGACTATGCACTAGGAACGATGACATCATCATATGCGATGGGATCAGCAGTAAAAGGGGCAACTGTACTGACAGGTTATAAAACAGGCGTCCTTCACATTGGAAGCACCCAATACGATGAACCGCTCTATATCGCTCAGTCACCGCCGAAAAAATCCTATCAAAATATGGGACTCATTAATGATTTAACCGCACTAGAACGTTCATCAAACGTGTATATGTTTAAAACAGCGATTGCAATTGGGAAAGGGGAATATCGTAAGAATCAGCCGCTCCCAATTGATACAAAGGCGTTTGATACGTTCCGTTACAATTTTAGTAAATTTGGTCTTGGAGTGGAGACAGGTATTGACCTGCCAAACGAAGCAACTGGCTATCGTGGAACATCTACACAATCTGGTCTGTTACTTGACTATGCGATTGGACAATATGACACGTTTACACCGCTGCAAATGGCGCAATACGTTTCAACGATTGCCAATGGCGGCTATCGTTTACGTCCTCAGCTTGTAAAAGAAGTGAGAGAGCCAGATCCGCAAAGAGGCATTGGGGCTGTAACGGAGTCCGTCAAGCCGGATGTACTGAATAAGCTCGATATGACAAGTGATGAGATCAAACGCGTACAGCAAGGATTCAAGCTTGTGATGCAGAACCCAAGAGGGACAGCTTATTCGAACTTTGGCAACAAAAAATACAATCCAGCTGGCAAAACAGGGACCGCTCAATCATTCTATGACGGCCCGATTAAAAGCAAACGCGGCACACCGACGTATAACACAACACTTGTTGCGTATGCGCCTGCTGATAATCCAGAAGTAGCGATTTCAGTTGTCGTGCCTTGGGTGTATCAAGATTACAACCAGCGCTATCCGATTACAAATGATATTGGTGAACAAGTATTAGACAAGTACTTTGAACTGAAATCAAAACAGGAAAGCAATGATACACAAGCGAAGAACAAAAACAAAATTGAAAATGAAGCAGAAACAAATAACTAGACCTATTCTAGGTAAAAACGCTCACTTTTTGTGGGCGTTTTTTTATATTTTCTTCAAACTTTTCGATATAAATTGACAAAAATCATAAAAAACCCCGCAATTTCTCTACAAATCTTCGACATTTACAAAACCTTAACATTCCATTTAAACGAAATTAATAAAGAACCTTTAATGTATTACTCGTAGGACAAATTATTCAGGGGGTATTCTTGAAATGAAAAAGAACAAATTATGGCTGCTTACTTTCCTTACTATCGCATTGTTAGCATTCGTCACAGCATGCGGAAACAGCAGCTCAAGCGGAGATTCAAAAGACAGTAAAGGAAATGCTTCAAACAAAGATGAGGCATCAGGTTCCATTACCATCTCAGGATCATCTGCGATGCAGCCTTTAGTTCTTGCGGCAGCAGAAAAATTCATGGATAAACATCCAAAAGCCGATATTCAAGTACAAGCCGGCGGTTCAGGAACAGGACTTTCTCAAGTATCAGAAGGATCTGTACAAATTGGTAACTCAGATGTATTCGCAGAAGAGAAAGACGGAATCGACGCAAAAGCTTTAAAAGACCACAAAGTAGCAGTTGTTGGAATGGCGGCAGCTGTTAACCCTGAAGTTGGTGTCAAAGACATCACAAAGGACGAATTGAAAAAAATCTTCACTGGTAAAATCAAAAACTGGAAAGAGCTTGGCGGGAAAGACCAAAAAATCACACTTGTGAACAGACCAGACTCATCAGGAACTCGTGCAACATTTGTGAAATATGCACTTGACGGCGCGACACCTGCAGAAGGAATCACAGAGGATTCTTCAAACACAGTGAAAAAGTTGATTGCAGAAACACCAGGTGCGATTGGGTACCTAGCATTCTCTTATTTAACAGATGACAAAATTACACCGCTTAGCATTGATGGTGTGAAACCAGAAGAAAGCAATGTAGAAAGCGGTAAATATACAATTTGGGCATACGAGCACTCTTATACAAAAGGTGAGCCAGAAGGTTTAGCAAAACAATTTTTAGATTACTTGATGAGTGACGAAGTACAAAAAGAAATCGTTAAAGACCAAGGCTACATCTCAGTCTCTAATATGAAAGTAGAAAGAGACGCAACAGGCAAACAAACAGATAAGTAAAAGGTCTTGAATTGATGATGAAGGAAAAGTGGAGCTTTTCACTTTTCCTTTTATGACATTCATAGGAGTGTAGAAAAAGATGAAACAGATAGAACATACAGAAGCGAGCGATCGACTGATCAGCTCGAAAAAAAATAGGCAAATGGATGAAGTAAGAGGAAGTATTTTGGTGAAATTTTGCGCATTCTTAATGATTGCTGTATCAATTGCCATCACAATCTTCCTTGGTATTAAGGGTTTACAATCTTTCATCGTAAATGGTGTAAGCCCAATTGAGTTCTTAACCAGTATCAATTGGAACCCTACAGCAGAAAATCCGCAATACGGCGCATTTCCGTTTATCTTTGGATCAATCGCTGTCACGCTTCTATCAGCACTCATAGCAGCACCGCTAGGCATCGCAGGAGCGATCTTTATGACAGAAATTGCACCTGCATGGGGACGGAAAATTCTCCAGCCAGTGATTGAACTGCTTGTAGGGATTCCATCCGTTGTTTACGGATTCATAGGTCTTACAGTATTGGTGCCGTTTATTGGACACTTCAAGTCAAGCGGTTCAGGGCACAGTGTGTTAGCAGGAACGATTGTCCTGTCTATTATGATTCTGCCAACTGTTACATCCATTGCAACTGACGCAATGGCTTCACTTCCAAAAAGTTTACGTGAGGGATCGTATGCATTAGGCGCAACAAGATGGCAAACGATCAGACGTGTTCTTGTACCTGCAGCGCTTCCGACATTAATGACAGCAGTCGTGCTTGGAATGGCAAGAGCATTTGGAGAAGCCCTTGCCGTTCAGATGGTCATTGGAAACACGCGTAATCTACCAGAAAGTATTATGGACACAGCTGGTACATTAACAACCATTATTACGTTAAACATGGGACATACAACGTATGGAAGTGTTGAAAACAATACACTTTGGTCAATGGGACTTGTCCTTCTAGTTGTATCATTTATGTTCATACTCATTATCAGATACTTGTCATCTAGGAGGAAGATTTAATGAATAGCAAAATGACCGATCGTTTTGCCACAATCGTTTTTGGATTATGTGCCGCCATTATCACGGCGATACTTGTTGGCTTGTTTTCTTATATCATCTTCAACGGTGCCAAAGAATTAAATTTTGACTTTTTGACTACCCGCTCAAGTGCGATTGGCTCTGGTGGCGGTATTAGGGATCAGCTGTTTAACTCGTTTTACATTCTATTTATTACGATGCTGTTTACCGTGCCTCTTGGCGTGGGCGGCGGGGTGTACATGGCAGAATATGCACCTCAAAACAAAGTGACTGATTTTATTCGTACATGTATTGAAGTGTTATCTTCTCTGCCATCGATCGTCATCGGTATGTTTGGTTTGCTGATGTTTGTTAATTTAACAGGATGGGGCTATACGATCATCGGAGGAGCCCTTGCGCTGACTGTCTTTAATCTGCCAGTGATGGTCAGGGTGACAGAAGATGCACTTCGATCTGTACCGAAGGATCAAAAGGAAGCATCGCTTGCGCTCGGTGTGACAAAGTGGCATACAGTGAAGACGGTTCTGATCCCAGGTGCGATTCCATCCATTATAACTGGAGCAATTTTAGCATCGGGAAGAGTTTTCGGTGAGGCGGCTGCTCTTCTTTTCACAGCAGGTCTTTCAACACCGCGTCTTGATTTTACAAACTGGAGTCCTTTCTCCGATACGTCACCACTGAATATTTTTAGACCGGCAGAAACATTAGCCGTTCATATATGGAACGTCAATACACAGGGGATTATTCCAGATGCAGAGGCCATTGCAAATGGTGCATCAGCCGTACTTGTGCTCTCTGTATTAGTATTCAACTTAGCAGCTAGATGGCTTGGTTCATTTATTCATAAGAAGCTTACGTCAAAATAAATAGTGAGAGGTGTGAAGGGGAAATGGTTCAAATGCTAGCAGAAAAAAAAGAGATTGCAGCAAAAAAGGCTCCACTTCAAGCGGAACAGATTCTACAGGTGCAGGATTTAAGTATTTATTATGGTGAAAAAAGAGCAGTCAATCAAATTTCATTTGAAATTGAAAAAAATGCAATTACGGCATTAATCGGCCCATCAGGGTGCGGAAAATCGACTTTTTTACGCAGTATTAACCGCATGAACGACCTAATTCCAGGTGCACGAAGTGAAGGGGCGATCATGTACGAAGGGTTAAATATTTTGGATGATCGTATTAATGTGGTGAATTTAAGAAGAGAAATCGGGATGGTCTTCCAAAAGCCAAATCCATTTCCTAAATCCATCTACAACAACATTACGCATGCGCTAAAATATGCGGGTGAAAAAAGGAAATCAGTGCTTGATGATGCGGTAGAAGAAAGCTTAACAAAGGCAGCACTATGGGATGAGGTCAAGGATCGCTTGCACCGATCTGCCTTATCATTATCAGGCGGCCAGCAGCAGCGCCTCTGTATTGCACGTACCCTTGCGATGAAACCTAGCGTGCTTTTATTAGATGAACCGGCTTCTGCCTTAGACCCGATCTCAAATGCAAAAATTGAAGAGCTATTATCGGAATTAAAACATGATTATTCGATTGTCATTGTCACACACAATATGCAGCAAGCGTTACGTGTATCTGATCATACAGCCTTTTTCCTGAATGGTGATCTAGTGGAATACGATGCGACTGAACGTATCTTTACACGTCCTGCGCAGCAAAAAACAGAAGACTATATTAATGGTCGATTCGGATAAGGCGGGTGGATTTTGATGAATGCAGTAGCAACTGAAACAGCCAAAAAAGAAGTGTTTCGTGTGAATGATATGAACCTTTGGTACGGACAGCATCACGCACTGAAGCATATTGATTTAGACATTAAAGAGCATGAGGTCACAGCGATTATCGGTCCGTCCGGCTGCGGAAAGTCAACTTTTATAAAGACCTTAAATCTCATGGTCAAAACAGTGCCAGGTGTGAAAATCACCGGGGATATGATGTATAACGGTGACAATATTTTAAAAGGTCGTGTCGATCTAGTGGAACTGCGTAAAAACGTCGGGATGGTCTTTCAAAAAGGAAACCCATTCCCTCAATCTATCTTTGATAATGTCGTCTACGGGCCAAGAATTCACGGGGTGAAGAGCAAGCAGCAATTGAAAGAAATCGCTGAAAAAGCGCTTCGTGATGTTGCCCTTTGGGATGAAGTGAAAGATCGATTAAGTGCGCCTGCATTAGGTCTTTCCGGCGGTCAGCAGCAGCGTCTTTGTATCGCAAGAGCCATTGCCACAAGCCCGGATATTCTATTAATGGATGAACCAACATCTGCGCTTGATCCTGTTTCAACATTAAAGATTGAAGAATTGATCATGAAACTGAAAGAGAAATACACGATTGCCATTGTGACGCATAATATGCAGCAAGCGGCAAGGGTATCCGACCGAACAGCGTTCTTTTTGATGGGCGAGCTTGTTGAGGTCAATGATACGAATGTGATGTTCTCAGAGCCAAATGATCAAAGAACAAATGATTATATATCAGGACGATTTGGATAATCAAAAACCCCCTGGAGGTCAATGCCGCCAGGGGGTTTTTGATGTTATTTTGTTAAAGCTTTGACGATTTGTTTGAATGTCATACCTGTTTTTAAATTGAATTTGCCGGCACGAATTTCTTTATGGTAGCCTGCGTCTATCACATAATCATTAAAATCTTTAGACGAGTTGATGATTCCGTCCTTTTCAAGCATGTCTGAAACATCACTTGTGCTCATACCGTTTTTAATCACGAATTTAACCGTTTTGCCTTTTGGCTTGTCCGTTGTTTGTTTATCGTTCTGAGAATCGCCGTCTTCATTTGCTTTCAGCGCTTTTTCTTTATAATCAAGAAGTTGTTGATATGTTTCACGGCTGACGGAGACTTCTTTTTTAGAGTCTAAGTAATTTTTCACGTCAGTGTCTGTCACTTTCGCTGCGAGGGTTTCTTTTGTTGTAGAATCAGCTGCCGCTTCATCTTTTCCAGTAAGGAAAAAGACGATCGCCAGAACACCAGTTGCAAGAATCATACCTGCTGCAAACGTTTGGATGCTTTTTTTCGTCATACAAGCACCCTCTCGTTGTCTTTAATGATCATGTTCACATCTTCTACAGATACATGCTCAGCGCGCGCAATCGCCTCAGGAGACATGCCATTTTGATGCTTTGAAATGATTTGTCTTGCAATAGATGGATCAATTTCTGAATGCTTGCGGACAACGATGTTTGTTTCAAGCAATTCTTCTTCAAGAACCTTCATTTTCTTTTTCAGTTTATAGATTTCTTGCATTGCAGATAGTTGAAGTGTTTCAAGTTCCTGTTCGACTTCTTTAATCGGCTCTCTTTGAAAATATGAGAATGCGATCAGTACAATACTGACAACAAGCAATCCGATAATTGCAATTTCCATGTTTCATCACCTTTTATTCATATTTTAATGCTGAAAGCCAAAAAAGGCTCTCATGATTGTTTCAGACAGTTTTCGACCCTTCTTTTTTATACCATAAAAAAGCTAGTTTCAAAAGGAATTGCTGAAAAAATCACCTTTTTTTCATCATTTTTCTTTTTATAGGGAAACCGAGTATGAAAACCTTGCCCGCTGTTAAAATAAAAGAAGACGGATCAGATGAAAAAAAGCTGTGGAACAAAGAGGGGGTTCTCATGTATACAGTACGACAAAGAACGTGTTTTTATAGGGGAGAAGGCGATTTTTCATCACATGACCAGACAATATGGATCAGGATGCGGGTGGAATGCATTGAAAAATGAAATTGGTGAAAAAACATTCTAGCATTCCTTAGCTAGAAGTGGTATTATAGTTAGGTCTGAATGTGAATTGATTTTAGTTTGGAGGGAAAAACATGCGCGTAAATATTACTCTAGCTTGCACTGAATGCGGTGAGCGTAACTATATTACTAAAAAGAATAAGCGAAACAATCCAGATCGCGTTGAATTCAAAAAGTATTGCTCACGTGATAAAAAACAAACTTTACATCGTGAAACAAAGTAAGCAGCAGGGAATTTTCCTGCTGTTTTTTTATGATGGGAGATGAACCTGTATGAAAAAGGAGCTCCGCCTTCAAACATTGGCCTTGCTTGATCAAATAAGCGCTGAAGAGTTCAATCGCCACGCTTCTCTACTTCATGAACACGTGTTGCAGCTGCCAGAATGGAAACAGGCGAAAACGATTGCTTTGACTATGTCTAGGGGAAAAGAAATACCGACAATGCCTCTGATTGAAAAAGCGTGGGAAGAAGGAAAAACAGTTTGTATTCCCACCTGTTTTCCGAAAACAAAAGAGATGGTGTTTTATGAATATACACCTGAAACAAAGATGACATCCAGCTACTTTGGACTATTGGAGCCAGACCCTCTTGAGTCTACAGCTTTACATAAAGAAGCCATTGATTTGATCATTGTTCCTGGGGTGTGCTTCGATCAGCGTGGTTACCGGATTGGGTTTGGTGGGGGCTATTATGATCGCTACTTAGCGGACTACCACGGGGGAACCATTGCCCTTTGTTTGTCTTTACAGCAGACGAGGCATATTCCGGCTGAAGCGCACGACATACCGGTATCTATGATTGTCAGTGAAAAAGGTACGTTATATCAAAAGTGAAAGCCCGCTCATTGTCCAAAAACGGGCTTTTTGTGTTGAGATCTTTTCATTAGCTCAGGGCATTTTATCTAGTAGGAGTCATATATTGAAAAAATTTCGAGGAAAGAAAAGATACTTCCGTAATTTGTGGGAGGAAGTGAATACTTTTGACTTACAACTCGAACATGATTCATGGGTTTATTTTTGGCATACACACCTTGATTTTTTTGGAGTCGGAAAAATAAGAAGAGAGTATATCAAAGCGTTCAAAAATTTAATCGACCTTCATCAATTTGGCGGTTCTTATGATCAATCAGAGTGTGAAGAGGTCTATTATATTCAATCAAAAGAACAAGGGATTAGAGTGTGAAAGTAGATCGCATGGTAAGAGATAAAAATGATGGTCCATGCATAAACAAATCCTATTTAAGCCACGATACGAACATAGGAGGGAATATGATGAATAAAATGATTTGGAGTATTGTGTTCACACTGTTTGCATTCGTTCTTGTGCAAAATCGTTATCGGGTCATGAATTTGATCTTAGGTCAAAACCAAGTGCGTCACTTTTTTATTAAATGGCTAATGAAAATCCCATATTTTCGGACGAAATTTATTCGCCAAGCATTCTAATCCCGCAAACGCCGGGATTTTTTTGTTGAGAAATGCGTATAAGAGTAATTCTTGCTATAATAATGTAAAAAATGGAGCGCGAATGAATGAATGTCATAGATAGTCTATTTTGGCGAGTGATTGATGAACTCAGACAAAAAGGATACGAGATGATTCAAAGTCCGTACCCAGAAGATGAAATCTTTTTTGAAGCACCACGAAACTCAGGATATGATCTCATCCGTCTATATAGAAGAGATGTGAATTTTAGACAGGAGATCGTTCGAGATATGGAAGAGCAGGCCTTTCGGATGAATCAATTAAGAGAAGCCATGCGTAAACGTTCTCTTCATCTCCTGCAGCTACAATTTACAGCTGATCATCCAGTAGATGATTGGGAAGACATAAACGGTCAACCGCAAAAACAGCAAAAGGTGACGGTGACACCTGTTTTACTGAATGAAGAAACCCTTCAAAACGATGGACACGAGCTACAAAAATGGCTGAATACATCACTTTCGATTGATGTAGAAGAGGCGAAAGCAGATACAGCCGAAGATGTGATGCAGCTTAAAATGAACGTGCTTCAGGCATTTCAAGATCAGGAAAAGCAGCGTGAACGAGAACGGGCCGTTTTTCAAAATGGCAGACCGATTTTTACCTATATGTTAATCGCAGTCCAAGTGGTGATGTTTCTTTTACTTGAATTATCTGGTGGAAGTACCAATACAGCCACTTTAACAGCATTTGGTGCGAAAAATAATATGCTGATTTTAGAGGGTGAATGGTGGCGTTTTGTGACACCTATGTTTTTACACATTGGTTTGACGCATTTACTCTTTAATACATTTGCTCTTTGGTCCGTTGGAGCGGCTGTTGAGAGAATTTATGGTTCAGGAAGATTTTTGCTCATTTATTTAATTTCCGGCATCTTTGGCTCCATAGCGAGCTTTGTGTTTAATACAGCCATCGCAGCAGGAGCATCAGGTGCGATCTTTGGCTGTTTAGGCGCATTGCTATATTTAGCGATCTCTAACCGGAAGCTCTTCTTTCGTACGATGGGGACAAATATTATCGTGATTATCCTCATCAATTTAGGGATAGGTTTCACTGTATCAGGGATTGATAATGCAGGGCATCTTGGGGGGCTCGCTGGCGGATTTTTAGCCGCTTTAGCGGTCCGTCTTCCTAAACAGTTTCAGCCTGTCAAAATGCTTCTTGCTAGTCTTCTTCTCCTCCTTATTGGCGGCTTTGGATTGTATACAGGGTTTCATTCAGACGATCAAAAAGAAGCGGCGGCAACTAGCGAGGCAGCGAGTTTATTTGATGAAAAGAACTATAGCGAAGCAAGTCAGCGTCTAGAGGAATATGTAAAGCAAAAGGATGCCTCAGCTGAAGCACTTCATATATATGCGCTTTCCGAAGCGCAGCTTGGACATCTTGACAAGGCCATTGAGTATTTGCAAAAGTCGCTTGAAAAAGATCCTAATGAGCCGAATAAATTGTATCACTTATCGTTGTTATATGTAGAAAAAGGCGAGACAGCGGAGGCAGACGACTTCATCGAAAAAGCATTAAAACAAGATCCGCAAAATGACCAATTTTTAAAGTTGAAACAATATATTGAAAACACTCAAACACGTTGAATGACTTGACTGAAAGCGTATTTATGAATACGCTTATCCTATCTGTTGATTTAGAGAAATGGTGAAAATAATGAAAACGTTATATGATGTACAGCAGCTGCTCATGAGATTTGGAAATTACGTGTATTTCGGAGATCGTGAAGTGGAATTAGAATTTATGGCAGATGAATTGAAGGAAATGTACACATCGGGCATCATCGATCGAACTGAATGGTCAAACGCAATGACCATCCTTCAAATGGAACTAGCCAAATTAAACCGAAAAACAATGTGAAGGTGGAGGACATATGACAGGGGATTGGTTTGTAGGAGTTGATCTTGGCGGTACGACAATTAAGCTTGCGTTTATTAATCTTTATGGTGAAATTCAGCATAAGTGGGAGATTCCTACGGATAAATCTGGGCAGACAATTACAGTCGACATTGCCAAGTCAATTGACCATAAACTAGTTGAGATCAGCATGCCGAAATCAGCCCTAATTGGGATCGGTATGGGGGCACCGGGACCAGTGGATAAAGTATCCGGAATTGTCTATAAAACAACGAATCTGGGCTGGACAAACTATCCCTTGAAAGACCATTTAGAGGCAGAGACAGGACTTCCATCTGTCATCGAAAATGATGCGAATATTGCTGCACTCGGTGAAATGTGGAAGGGTGCAGGTGATGGCGCCAAAAACATCCTGATGGTTACACTGGGCACAGGGGTTGGCGGTGGTATTATTGTCAATGGAGAAGTGGTTCAAGGCGAAACAGGTGCTGGTGGAGAAATTGGTCATATTTGTGCCGTTCCATTTCAAGGAGCACCATGTAACTGCGGGAGAACAGGCTGTATTGAAACCATTGCGTCTGCCACAGGTATCGTCCGAATCGCAAAGGATTCATTACAAACAAAGAGCCATACATCATCACTTGGCTCACTTACTTCGCTGTCTGCAAAGGATGTATTTGAGGCAGCAGAAAACGGAGACGAACTGGGGATGCGTGTCGTAGATGAAGTGACAACCCATCTTGGTCTTGTCCTTGCGAATCTGGCTAGTGCCTTAAACCCAACAAAAATCGTCATTGGCGGGGGTGTATCCAAAGCGGGCGAGCTTCTTCGCAGTAAAGTAGAGCGTGTCGTCAAACATCATGCCTTCCCGCCATGTGCTGAGGATGTTGAAGTGGTAATTGCCTCACTAGGAAACGATGCAGGCGTGATCGGCGGTGCATGGATGGCAAAAAACAAGTGGCTGTCTTGAACAAAAATGTCATAATGATGTCATTTTTATTAAAATCAGCGATAGATAGGCATGAAATTGAATGTTTAGCATATTCATAAGTTTGTCATGGGGAAAAAGACATTGATTTTCCAGCATAGACAGGATAAGATATACTTTAGTTATTTTTGAAGAAGCACCAATAATTGGGGATGTCCCTAACCTGAGTGCGTTTTTAGCATAAGGAGGTTACAATGCGAAAGAAAAGATTAAAGGCGATTTCATTTTTACTGATTGCGACTTTGTTAATGTGGGTGAAAACCTATGTTATCTATAAATCTAGCTTTAATATCAAAATTGAAAATTTCATGCAGGAATTTATCCTGTTTATTAATCCGCTTAGCTTTCTCTTGTTTATCTTCGGTATCGGTTTATTCTTTAAAGAAAAAAATCGCAATCGATATATCATCGTGACGAGTTTTGTTCTGACATTTATTTTGTTAGCTAACATTGTATTTTATCGATTCTACAGTGATTTTCTAACCATCCCCGTCCTATTTCAAACAAACAATATGGGTGACCTCGGGTCAAGTATTACCTCTTTAATTGAACCAGTTGATTTTCTGATGTTTGTTGATATCATCATTTTAATTTGGCTCTATAAAAAACAGCCTTCCTTTAGAACAGATGTAACGATTTCACGTAAGGGACGTGCAGCTTATTATTTATTTGTGGCAGCCACTTTCTTTTTTAACCTTGGTTTGGCTGAAACAGAAAGACCAGAGCTGTTAACTCGTTCATTTGACCGTGAGATGCTAGTGAAAAACATCAGCTTATATAACTTCCATATTTATGATGGGGTTCTGCAATCGAAGCAATCCGCTCAGCGAGCACTTGCCGACAGCAATAGTTTAACTGAAATTGAAAACTATGTAAGCGCAAATCAAACAGACCGTAATGAAAAGACGTTTGGTCAAGCAAAAGGACGAAATGTCATTCTAGTATCGCTTGAGTCTACCCAGAGCTTTGTGATCAATGAAAAATTGAATGGGAAAGAGATCACGCCGTTCTTAAACAAATTGATCAAGAAAAGCTACAATTTCAGTAATTTCTATCATCAAACGGGTCAAGGGAAAACATCCGACTCCGAGTTTATTGTTGATAATTCACTCTATCCGCTTGGAAGAGGAGCTGTATTTTTCACAAATCCAAGCAACGAGTTCAAAGCCGCACCTGAGTTGTTAAAAGAGGAAGGCTATCATTCTTCTGTTATTCATGCGAATAACAAAAGTTTCTGGAACCGTGACCTGATCTATGACAGCTTTGGCTACGACAAATTTTTTGATATTAAATCATTCGATGTAAATGAAGAAAATTCAGTTGGCTGGGGACTAAAAGATGGTCCGTTTTTTGAGCAGTCAGTGGATTTAATGAAAACGATCCCGCAGCCGTTCTATACGAGATTGATTACATTAACGAACCATTTTCCATTCGACTTAGATGAAGAAGATAAGCTCATTGATGAATATGACTCAAAGAGCAAAACGTTGAACAAATACTTCCCTACAGTGCGTTATCAAGATGAGGCACTCAAGCTTTTCTTTAAAAAAATGAAGGAAGCAGGGTTATACGATAACTCCATTTTTGTGTTATATGGGGATCACTACGGAATTTCTGAAAACCATAACGAAGCAATGGGACAATTCTTAAACAAAGACATTACACCTTTTGAAGAAGTTCAGCTTCAAAAAGTACCATTTGTTGTACACATTCCTGGTATCACGGATAAACATCCAAAAGAGATTGATACAGTTGGCGGCCAAGTGGATATCCGTCCAACAGTCATGAACCTTCTAGGAATCGATACAAGCAAGCAAATTCAATTTGGTCATGACCTATTATCAAAAGATACAAATGACTTCACAGTGCTTCGAGATGGAAGTTTTATTACGAAGGACAGTGTTTTCACAGCTGGTGTGTGCTACAACAAAGAAACGGGTGAGCCGAGAGAAGATGAGTCTGGTTGTCAGTCTTATGAAGAAAAGGCAAAACAAGAGCTTCAATTCTCTGATCAAATTATCTATGGAGATCTCCTTAGATTTTATGACCGAAACAACTCGGACCATTCACCATCTAAAAAAGAAGATGACACTGAGCTAAAAAAGGCGTCTTAATTTAACAGAAACCTCTGCTATTTACATGCAGAGGTTTTCTTTTTTTACTTACTGGTTCATATAGTGTGAGAGGGGAGGGATGTAAATGAAAAAGTCGTTTGGCACAATTGAATGGCATCTGGATGAGGCAAGGAAGGAGGATGTGGCAAAGCAGCTTGGTATAGGGAAAGAAGCTTTCCGTTTATCCAATCAGTCAAATACGGATCACCTCCTTTTACCAGGGTATAGACTTCCAGAAGGGAGCCATTCATTTCAATCGGTAGGTGAGGTGCAAAGCTTCATTGCGCCTTATCGGCTCCAGCAATCAGATGATTGGATCAGCGGAACATTTGAATATGATAGCGCTCACTTAGAACGAGAGCTTCAATATTTGAAAGCTGTTTTTCCTTTTCTTCAGATGAGTGTGATTGGTCAATCAGTGCTTGATACGCCCATTTATGAAATCCGTACGGAGCCTGTACAACATTTACATTCCATACATGTTAATGCCTCTTTTCATGCAAATGAATGGATCACGACCTCCGTTTTATTAAAATGGCTTAAATCACTTTGTTTAGCGGCCTCGGACCCAGTGCAAGCAAGACATCACGAAGCGGTTCGTATATTGCAGACCACTGCTTTGTCTATTGTCCCGATGGTAAATCCAGACGGTGTTGATTTGGTTCGCAATGGTCCAGAATCTTTAGGGCTGCGCCGTGAGGAGTTCGCACCGCTAAATGGTGGATTTTCCGATTATCGAGAATGGAAGGCGAATATTCGAGGAATTGATTTAAACAATCAATTTCCTGCTTATTGGGAAATCGAATATTATCGTAATAAGCCGAAGGCACCGTCTTATAGGGATTTCCCAGGGCATCAGCCGTTAACAGAACCAGAAGCGAAAGCAATGGCACATCTCGCCTTACGAAAACGCTTTGACCGGCTAATTGCCCTTCATACACAAGGAGAAGAGATATACTGGGGGTTTCTTGGCCACGAACCGGCCATTTCAAAAGAGACGGTCGAACGGTTAGAACGGGTGAGCGGTTACAAAGCGATTCAATATCTTGATAGCTATGCAGGTTATCGAGATTGGTTTATTTATCAATGTAAAAGTGAGGGCTATACGGTGGAACTTGGGCGAGGAAAGAACCCGCTTTCTATGAGTCAATTTGATTCGATCTATGAAAAAACAAAGCGGTTATTGTGGGAAGCATGTAAGTATTAAAAGCACCTAATTGGTGCTTTCAGCGTGTAGACAAACCCTCGCATTCTTTGTCAGTCCTGCGTGCCGGTGCTCACGAAGGTAAAAGTCTCTCCGCACCAGTACTCGTCCTTCCTAGGGCTGCAAAGGTTTTCTATCACGCTGAAAAGAAGACAAAGGGCTAAAATTAAGTTCATTTTCGCCCTTTGTCAACAATCATTTAATACGTTCAAACCAATCAATTTCTTATGGTCAATAAAAATCGTGCTGATGTGATTGACGAGAGCATCCCTGTAAGCTATTGTGAAAGAGTGGATGTAAAAAAAAGGATATGAATTAGGGAGATGTCGATGATTGAATGCTCAAAGCCTGTGGAAACGGAATTTTACTTATCTATTTGTTTCTAAAATGTGTAAAATTACTGCTGATAGTTTATCTTTTAACACCATTTTGTGGCTTTTAGTGCTAGGGGGAAAAGGAGCAATTGGAACAGCATTTTTTATTGCCGTTAGTTTTGTCCCTCAAGCCATTATTGGGCCGTTTATTACCCCAATGATGAAGCCGCATCAATTGAAATTTTGGATGTGCTTTGCTGATTTAACTCGGGCGGCGATTATACTTGTGATTGTGGTGAGTTACTTTTATGATTTTTCTCCTTTGGCACTCATCATTGGCGGTATGTTGCTGCATTCAGCGACTGGTGGTTCCTATGAACCAGCTTCCGTGTCCATTATTCCAAAGCTTGTGCATGAAGATGTGATACAAAAGGCGAATGCAACCATTCAATCAGCCAGTCATGTGGTCAGGCTTGTGACTGTGACGATTTGTGGTGTCATGATTGCATTTGTAGGGGTAGGATATACAATGCTTGTCATTATTCCTCTTTACCTCATGTCTGCTTTGCTGGTTTTGCTGATTACATATAAAACGGAAGCGATCATGGATAAAGGAAAAAAAGGATTATCATACGGAAAACGATTAATAAGAGGATTTTCACTTGTGAAAAGTCATCATATTTTGTTTCCATTAGCCATTTTTTGTGTCTGCTCCAATTTTGCTGCGGCACCGTGGGAGGCATTGTCGGTTATTTATTTAACAGAAGATTTACATAGTGGACCAGTAGTATATTCATTCATCAAAGTGACCACGGCATTAGGTGCATTTTTGATGGGATTCGTTTTAACAAAGGTGAAAGTGAATCGATACGGTCTGTTGTTTATCGGGGCAGGGATCGTTGATGGAATTGCATTTTTCATTACAGGGATGAATGCTTTATTACCACTTGTGTTTATATCTGCATTTGCCTTAGGTGCAGCCATCAGTGCAGTCAATGTACCTGAACATACGATGATTCAATTGTCAGTAAAAGCGGAGGATCAGCCGCAAGTGTATGCGATTATTAACATGATCTCGTATTTAATGATACCGTTAGGCGCTCTCATTGGTGGTTATATGGCGACGTTATTCGGTTCAGGTTATGTCATTGCAGCAGGAGGACTGATAGAGGCTATTTCAGGTATATGCTTGCTCCTTTTCACAAATATTGGGAAGGTAGAGAGAGCAGATTTGACGATAGAACGGGACAAACCAAGCTTAAACGCCACATGATCATGGCATTTTTGAATCACGATGGGTTACAATGAGAACGAGAAAGAAATAGGATATCATTGAAAGGAGCAAGAACCATGGCGATAGCAGATGTCACCATCATTCCAATAGGCACTGATACACCAAGCGTGAGTGCTTATGTAGCAGACGTACAAAGACTGTTAGAGGGCTTTCAACAAGAAGGGAAAATCAAATATCAGCTCACACCAATGAATACTTTAATTGAAGGGGAGCTATCCGTTTTATTTGAGGTCATTCAGCGTATTCATGAAGCTCCATTTGAAAAGGGTTTACACCGAGTAGCAACCAATATCCGCATAGATGACAGAAGAGATCAAACGACCACCCTTTCAAGCAAATTAGAAAGCGTGAATAAACATTTGAATCAATAGAAAAAGCCTGCTGATTGCAGGCTTTTAATGTGCAGTTGGATAACCGCTATAGATGATGGTCATGACGGTAAACCATCCAAAAACCAAAAATGTGGCGCCAGCGAAAGCAATGGCCAGTACGTTCACTTTTTTGAGTGAGCGATAGATGCCGAGAGCGGCTAAAATCGTGACTAGACCAAAAATAATGACGAGCATCATATGAAAGTCCCCCTTTGTCATCAATCCCCTTGATTTCCTTTCTTTTCATTTTAACCGTTTTCATAAAGCTTGTCGAGTACATTCAAGTTGACGATTGTTTGAATTTTTATTGAATAGCCTTCATAATAAAAAAGAATGAAAAAAGTAGTAGGTGATGAAAATGAATTGGAGAAGAATGCCACTAGGCTATGTGCAAGCGAACGCATATATTTGGAAAAATGAACAAGGAGAATGTTTAATTTTTGATCCAGGCGGCGAAGCGCAAAAGCTAATTTCTTATGTGAAAGAAAAACAGCTGAAACCACTTGCAGTCTTACTGACACATGCCCATTTTGATCATATTGGTGCAGCAGATGAGGTGCGTCAAGAATGGGGAATTCCGCTTTATGTCCATGAAAAGGAAAAAGAATGGCTGACAAATGCTCAGCTAAACGGTTCAGCTCGACTAATTGGTAACGGAATTACGGTCAAAGAAGCGGAACAATTGATTACGTCAGAAGGACCTCTTCAAATTGGATCGTTTACATTAGAAATGTTCCACACACCAGGTCATTCACCTGGCAGTGTGTCTTACTATTCAGCGGAAGAGGGATTTGTGATTTCTGGTGATACTTTATTCCAAGGCGGTATCGGGAGAACTGATTTAACGGGCGGTAATCAAGACGTGCTACTTCAATCGATACATGACAAATTGTTGTCATTGCCAGAATCAACTCTTGTGTTAAGTGGACATGGCGAGGAAACAACTGTGCTTACAGAACAGGAGCAAAATCCGTTTATCAATGGGTTTTCTTTATAATCGCACGCACGAAAAAAGCATCTCTTTCAAAAGAGATGCTTTTTTCTATTAATGTCCGGTACCGGGAACCATGATGAAAATCGAATAATATGTAAATCCGGCAAAGAAAATCGTCAAGTACGCTCCGAAAATGTAAATATACATTCTTTCGGATAAATTCAAGTAGGATAAAAATACAAAAAGAACGGTTTGACCGAAGAACAGCAAGGATGCATCTTTCATATGTCCTAAATAGAACATGACAGCAAAAATACCCGTCCAAAACCCAAGAACGCGGAACATGCGATTCATTTCTTTCCCTCCCCTTAAAAAACCCCTTTGATTCATATTATAGCTGATGATCACTTGTTATGTAAACATTTACATTTTTGACAACGTGTGAACATTCATTCTTTCGTTAGAAAAAATTTTTTTGAAAAAGTGATGAAAAAGTGTTTATGCCTAAATTTATGAGGGTACTTAGTCCATAAGAGAAAAGGTTAACGACCTAAGGAGGAAGACTAATGAGTGACATTACTTTTTATTCATACCCAAGCTGCACGTCTTGCCGCAAAACAAAACATTGGTTAAAGGCGAATCAAATTGATTTTAAAGAGCGTCACCTTTTCAGAGAAACGCCAACTCTAGACGAATTGAAAAAAATCCTTTCCTTAACAACAGAAGGAATGGATGAAATTTTAGCTACTCGAAGCCAAGCTTTTAAAAGCTTAAATTTAAATATTAATGATCTAAAAGTAAATGAGGTACTTCAGCTTCTCATTGAAAAGCCAAAGCTGCTCCGGAGACCTATTATCATTGATGGAAATAAATTAGTGGTCGGCTATAATCCAGGAGAACTCATGAAAATTTCAAAAAAGAAAGCGATTCATCAATCGGTTTCCTAATCAAAAACGAAGATCAGCTGAATGATGTTTCAGCCGTCTTCGTTTTTGTGCTGAACTGGGCTAGCTGGGTTCGAACCAACGATCACGGAGTCAAAGTCCATTGCCTTACCACTTGGCTATAGCCCAATATGAAACGTGTAATGCTATTGTTCACCATCTGCGGTCATTTATACATAAAAAGTTGGTTGTCACTAGTTGTAAGTGAAAAAGGAGCGAACGACAGAAATGAAAAATGAAAAATCTGAGCAATTATATGAATTTATTCTTAAAGAAGCCCCTGTCATGACCGAAGAATGGCTGAAAACAAGAACAGAAGAAGGCTCATTATATTCCAAACATGCTTCAGAGGAGACAGAAAAGAAGCTGAAAGAACAAAACACAGCATTTATCCAAACGATTGCAGCAACGTTAGTCACGCTATCAGATAAAGTAGAAGACCATCTAAAAAAGTGGTCAGTTGATATTGCCCGCGATCGAGCTGTTCATGAAGTACCTTTATATGAAATCATCGGACAATTTAAGGTGTTCCGCCACATTTTTTGTTCCAGAATTGAGACCTTTACACAACAAACAGAGCTTGAAGTGACACTCAAAGATGTGTGCGATTGGAATCAGCATTTTCACGCAACATTTGATGACATGATTGCACGTTTATCAGAAGAGTATGACCGCGTGACAATCAATCAGCTTAATGCACAAAGAGAAATGATTCAAGAGCTTAGTGCGCCTGTTATTCCAGTTTCAAAAGAGATCGGTATTTTGCCGCTGATTGGTGAAATTGATACGTACAGGGCGAAAATCATTTTGGAATCAGTACTAGAACAGGCATCTAGACTGCGTCTAACCCATTTATTTATTGATATATCTGGCGTTCCTGTTGTTGATACGATGGTTGCTTATCAGCTGTTTAAAGTGGTTGATAGTGCGAAGTTGCTAGGAATTGAGACGATTATATCAGGCATTCGCCCAGAAATCGCTCAAACTGTAGTGAAACTCGGCATTGATTTCTCAAAAGTAAATACTGAACACAGCCTTGCAAAAGCTTTAGAAAAAAGAGGCTTTCGTATCTTTGAAGAACAGCAAGAAGCAACGTGAACCAAAAAATGTTACTAGTAAAAGTAACGGGTCCGTTGACAAGGAGATACAATATAATGAGCATATGAATGAGATGACCAATTCGCATACAGATTTGGTCTCTTTTTTATCCATAAATCAGACACGAAAGGATATTCTTTATCTTCAAATCATTAACCTATTAAGGAGGATTAAATTTGGAGACACCTCCTTGTAACAGATCACCCATAATGAAAGAACCAAATGAAATGATCATAAAAAGAGGTGCCAATAGCACTTCTTTTTTATTTTCTCCTCTGAACGAAACCCGTTGTTGTAAAAGTCAAGTTTTTTGATGTGCGCTTCTGTTATTTATAGATGAAATACACCTCAAATTGAACATTTTCACATCTTTTCAGTCATGAAAATCATAAAATACGCTTTTGTCAGGTACGTTCCGCCATCATACAATGGGGTCACTGAAAGGAGTGAACCACTTGTATGGTATTGAATATTTGGGACAAGAGCTGCTAGAAGATGCATGCCGCATGAGAGCATCTGATGTGCATATTGTTCCGAGAGAAAAGGAAGCTTCAGTCTCTTTTCGTGTAGACGCTGACCTCATTCAGCAGCGGATCATTGACAAAAAGAGCGGAGAGCGGCTCATTGCTCATTTCAAATTTTTATCTTCTATGGATATTGGTGAAAGAAGGAGACCACAAAATGGGTCATTGGCTGTGATGCTAAGACGCGGTCAAGTGTTTGTTCGGCTCTCTACACTACCGACTGTAAATGATGAAAGTCTAGTGATTCGGATTTTACCGCAGGATCATGTGCCGAAAACAAAGTATTTGTCACTGTTCCCGAAGGCTTCAGCGAGATTATTATCGTTTCTGAATCATTCGCATGGGCTCATTTTATTTACTGGACCAACAAATTCAGGGAAAACGACAACACTTTATTCATTGATTCAGTTTGCCAAAAAACATTTTAATCGAAATATCATTACCCTTGAAGATCCTGTGGAAACAAGAAATGAAGAAGTGCTGCAGGTTCAAGTAAATGAAAAAGCTGGTATCACGTATGCGGCAGGTTTACGCGCTATTTTAAGACATGATCCAGATATGATTGTGCTTGGAGAAATAAGAGATGCGGAAACAGCCAGAACAGCTATTAGAGCAGCTTTGACAGGTCATTTAGTCATGAGCACACTGCATGCAAAAAATGCAAAAGGAGCTCTTTATCGAATGCTGGAATTTGGTGTGACGATGAATGAACTCGAACAAACAATGGTTGCCATTGCTGCTCAGCGGTTAATCGAACTCGCATGTCCATTTTGCGGCGAAACGTGTGAGCTTTATTGCAAACTAAATCGACCAGTCAGACGAACAAATGTATTTGAATTGCTTTACGGAAAGGAGCTTGGTGAGTGTATCAAAGAGGCAAAAGGAGAATACGCTCATTCGTCATACGAAACACTCCAAAGATTAATTCGGAAAGGAGTGGCACTCGGCTATTTATCAAAAAGCACATATCATCGATGGGTTTATGAAGAAGCGAGCCTCTAAAGCCTGGTCTAAAAAAGAACAAGCTGAATTCTTATCGAAAATGGCTCAATTGATTCAAGCCGGATATACATTGGTTGATGCACTAACGATGGTGAATATTCAGTTATCAAAAAAACAGCAGCAGCGATTAACGCCAGGCATTCAGTGGCTGCTTGAAGGGGAGCCTTTTTACGTTGTACTTGAGCGACTTCATTTTCAGCGGGAAGCCGTCGCTATTCTTTGTTTTTCAGAGAAACATGGCAGCCTAGCGCGAGCTCTTGAACAAAGCGCCCGTTTTCTAGAGAAAAAAATCATGCAGGTAGACACATTCAAGCGTATGTTACGATATCCAATTTTTCTTATGTTTACGGTTTTTGTTGTGCTCATCATTGTTCAGCAAATGATCGTCCCTCAATTTTCTTTATTATATTCATCTATGAATACAAACATGTCATGGCTCATTCAAGGGATGTTTGGCCTCTTCCAATTCCTACACGCTTTGCTGCTCATGATCGGTTGTATATGTATCTGTCTTTTTGGATATTATGAGCTCTTTTTTAAGAAAAAATCGACCCTTGAGAAATTGAAAGTCATCAGCAGGCTGCCAGTGTTATTTAAAGGGGTACAGCTGATGCATACGTATCTTTTTTCTCTTCAGCTAAGTGGACTTCTCCAAGCTGGGTTATCAATTTACGAAAGTTTGCAAGCTTTTAAACAGCAGACCTATTTACCCTTCCTTCAAGAAATGTCTGAACAAATGATAGGAGAGTTAAGAAAGGGTGAGAGTATGGAAGATCAAATAAGCCGGTCCCCTTTTTTCGAAAGGCATTTTGCAGCTGTCATCAATCATGGGGAAGCAAGCGGAATGCTAGCAAGAGAAATGTACACATATAGTCAATTTCTTTTAGAGAATGCAGAATTGAAAATTGAAAAATGGGTTTCATGGCTGCAGCCTGTCATCTATGGCTTAACAGCATTTCTTATACTCATTGTGTATTTATCTATTCTCTTACCAATGTATCAACTAATGGAACAAGTGTGAAAAGGAGGGCTAAGGCATGAATGATAAAGGATTTACCCTGTTAGAAATGTTAATTGTCATGCTTGTGATCTCCATTCTTTTATTGATTACCATTCCAAATATCACTCGGCATCATCAAAGCATTCAAGCAAAGGGCTGTGAAGGGCTGAAATCAATGGTGAGTACACAGGTAATGGCATATGAATTAGAGCATGATGGCAAGACGCCATCTTTAGCTGAATTAGAAAAAGAAGGCTATGTCAAAAAGGGATTAACTTGTCCGAATGGAAAGGCAATTTTCCTTCAAAACGGGGATGTGAAAAATGAATAAATCGCTTTTCCAGGAGAAAGGATTTACACTCATTGAGCAGCTCTTGATCGTCATGATTTTCTCTATCTTATTATCGATAATAGGTGGAAAAGTTCCCAAAATATTAGAAAGTGCTGAAGCAAAAAAGCAAGTGAACTTGCTAAAACAAGATCTTCAATTGGCATCTTATACTGCATTTATTAAAAAAACACGAGTAACTGTTGAGTTTCACCCGACCAATGTATCTTATCAAGTCATCGAGCGGAATAGTAAGCAGATCATTGTTTCTCATGCACACAAAAAAGGTACCATCAAGCACTCTACATTCCAACAAGGCCTTCACTTTAATAAAAACGGACATCCAAATAGCGGCGGTTCTCTCATTGTTCAATTTGGCAGTCAAATATATAAACTCACGATTTACTTAGGGAGCGGGCGGATTCATGTTCAAAAACAATAAAGGATTTAGTACGTTTGAGATGCTCTTTTCTTGCCATCTATTTCTATTTGCTGCTCTTGTGCTCGTGCCATCCTTTGAAAAACTGACAATAGGGAAAGAAGAATTAAGAGGCAAACTGGAAGCTTATCAAATTTTACATGAGTATATGAATAAAGCTTTTATAGAAGGTCAAAAGAAAACAAGTACAAAGAAACGAGGCGAGATCACATATGAATTCATTTGGGGTCAGGAGAAGGGATGTGTTTCATACAAAGTACAAAAAAAGAAGACGATTTGCTTTCGACATTTGGAGCGATGAACAAGGCTTTACACTCGCTCAAGCAATATGGCAATTGCAGCTATTTTTGCTGCTTTCTTTTGGCTGCATGCTGCTTTTATCAATTGTTGAAAAAGCTCATCCGTTTGCAGAAATCAACAAATTTTCGCAAGTGGAGTGGAAACAAACGGTCCTGCAATTAGAGGAGGATCTAAATTGTGCTGTCGCTGTAAGAGCGGTGAAAAATGGAACAGCTCTGGAGTATATTTCAAGTCAAGGGCGAGTGGTGACGATTGAGCCGTATCAAGAGATGCTTCGTAAACGAACGGATCAGGCAGGCCATCTCCCTTTATTACAAAAGGTGAAACAATTCCATGTAAGAACAAAAGAGCAAACCACCACTCTCCAAGTCACAGATGTATTTGGTCAAGTACATGAAGCTGTTTTTTTCACTTACAAAGGAGTGATTCCTAAAACGTGAAAAGAGAAGACGGGTTTATTTATCCTCACGTATTTGCTGTCATTCTTTTATTTTTATTGATTCTAGGCTCAATGACCATTGGGTTTCAAAAAGAGTTGAAAAGTGCAGAGCTCACGATTTCTTTTTATCAAAAACAGCAGTTATTTCGAATGGGACTAAATGAAGCTGCAAACAAATTAAATCGTATTTGTAATCAGCCATTGAGCCCAATTGTCACAGAAGAAGGTCGAGTGACGTTGAAGCGAATTGGGTGCGATGACAGAAAAAAGCTAGTCCGCCTCTTGGTTAACATCGAGACAAAGGGTGGTGTAACTGACGAGCGGGAACTAGAGCTGAATAAAGAGACAGGAGAAATCAATCAATGGATCAGCACTCATTAGAGAGTGTATAAAACGATACTCTTCTTGGTAACACTTTAAGGAAGAAGAGGTGAGTGTTCGATGAAGACAAATGATTATGTAAAATATATGACGCAGGAAATCATTAAATATATGAATACACCACGTGACGAGCGGAAAGAACATAAACAGGAAAAAATGGAGACAAAACCACCATTTTCTCAGCGTTTATTCGGTGTTCTGCCTTTTGGCTTCTCAATGATGCTAAAAAAACGTCAACGTCATCGACAAAAGTAAAAAGCCGCCAGAAGGCGGTTTTTTTAATGCCATTTTAGCTGTATTCTTCGACAACAATGACTTTATTGACCTTGTTCGAGTAAGGGTTATAGGAAATGGTGACATATACCCCAAATTCTTTGGCCTGATCTTTCAACGTAATATGATATTGCTTCACGGATTCTTTCTCCCGGTGCCGGTCCCACACTTTTTGTTTGAATAAAACATGTGCTAATGGATACCGTTTTTTTGCTTCTTTGACGGCCCTTGTTTCCCATTGATCTGAGGCAGCAGTGATTCCTTTTGCCTCCGCTAGATGGGCGCTTTGGATCAAAGGGCTTAACAGTAAACTGAGCATGATCATGATTCTTCCATAATTCAACTAACATCACCTCACCAATTATTATCCTGACCAAATCCTGCACTTTTATGTAAATTTTTAAGAAGTACAAATGTCACAGAAAAAAATATTGAATATGGCGAAAGAATGAGAAAATGGAAGAATTTTCTCGGTAATGTTCTTGTTTAAGAACAAAATGGACTAATTTGACGTTTTGGATTTTATAGGTAATTCCTTATACTGAGTGTAATCGTTCTTTTTAAAGAACAATTGTTCAAGGAGTTGAAAGATTCAATGAAACAGCCGCTCTTTGTACTATTTTGTGCTATTTGTTTGATTTTCACTTCTTTTTTTATTACGTCTACTAATGCTTCTTTTAACGATGTTGAGCATTCGAATTTTGTCATGAAAACATGTGAAAATTTCGAAGAGACAGATCAGCATTGCCAGCCGAAGAAATGGGATAGAAGCCATTTGAAACTGATCGATCAAACGATCATTGAGGGGACAGTCTGTGCGCCTCAAAAGCTGAGCATGTCACTAAAAAATATTGGACAACCCATCGCGCACTCTGAATGGAAGTGGGAACTACATAAAGTAGAGAGTGTTCAGATGTCATTACAAGATGGCCATGTTATTGAAAAAGGTGCTATACAGTCCCTCTCATCAGAAGAAACGACGACTGTCACGTCAGTTAAAGCAAAAACAAATGGAATCTATGTGTTTAAAATCTATTATCCTAAAGGGTTTGGTGGTTCTGAAAAGCCATTCTTTACGTCTCAACATATGCAGCTTTCGAATTGTCAAGAAAAGGTGTCCTAAAGGGGACTAGTCTTTTGAATGAAACATGATATGTAAAGGGGAGAAAGGTATGAAAAAGTGGATGAAAATGTCTGGGAGTATTGTTTACGCGCTGGTCTTCACGATGATGATTGTGTGTATTATTGTCGTGTTGTCATCAAGAACAACAGGAGGAGATCCTCAGATTTTTGGTTATGAGTTCAAGCAAGTATTATCTGGATCAATGGAACCTGAATTTTCGACTGGTTCATTGATTGTCGTGAAACATGTCACCTCACCTGAAACACTCAAAAAAGGGGATATTATTACGTTTCAAACGAAGCAAGACCAATCCTTTGTGACTCACCGCATTGTTGGGGTGAAAGGAAAAGGAGTAAATAAAGCCTTTGAGACAAAAGGAGACCACAATATGTATCAAGACGGCACGCTCGTCAAAGCGAATCAAGTGACTGCGCAGTATACGGGCGTGAACATTCCTTATGCAGGAAAGCTTCTTTCGTATGCAGGAACTTCTGCTGGGACCGCTCTTTTGCTCATTATTCCAGGGGTGATGCTGCTTGTTTATTCAACCATTCATTTTGTTGGTGCTGCCAAACATCGAAGACATACGGCTGAGTTACATATGTCAGAGGAACAAGCATAAATTTTCGTTTGTAACCTAAATCAGGTTTCAATAAAACAATTTATTAGGGGGTTCAATCATGGCAATGAAAAAATCAATTCGTTTAGGTGTTTTATCAGGAGCATTAGGTCTTGCTTTAATTGGAGGGGGAACGTGGGCTGCATTTAATGATGTTGAGACGGCAAACGCGGTCTACTCTACAGGAGAGCTGAATCTATCTGCAAAAGAGAATTCCGGCGCCATCAACCTTGCGAACATAAAACCCGGTGACCGTATAAAGAAGGAATTTAATTTTGAAAATAAAGGGTCTCTTGCAATTAATCAAGTCCTGATGAGTCTTGATTATAGCCAGTTTCAAGATGGAACATCAGCGAAAAATGGCGGGAAGAATACAGCTGAAGAATTCCTCAGCCAATTTCAGGTGAGTGTTCTAACGGTTGGAGCCGAAGGTGGGAATGGATACCCGAAAAATATTATTTTAGACCATGCAAACCTGCTTGACCTGCATCTATTAACGTCAAAGCAGGATCAGACCGCATTTGAAAAGCTTCGTCATGCCGTCGATGAGAAGTTTTTACATGAAAGTGGTAAAATTAATGTTGCCACCGTTGATGGATCAACAGCTCCAGAGTATGACGGCATTCCAAAGAATCCGTTTGATTACGATAAAATGGAAATGATCATTGAATTTGTCAATGACCAGACGAAGGATAAAGCGGGTAACTATATCCAAAATAAATACCAAGGCGATGCGATTCAAGTTGATCTTTCCTTCGAAGCGACTCAGTGGAATGGTTTAACGATCAATCCAAAAAAGCATACGGATGAAAAAGGCTACGTGAAAGAAAACGAAAAAGCACACAGCGAAGATAAAAAATAAAGTCAGTCTTTAGACTGATAACAAGATCTGCATAGCAATTGGAGGAGTATGCGCTAAAATATGCGCATTACTCCTCTTCTTGCTTTTTTTTCCAGATTTGATAATCTAAAAATTCACGAAATTGCTTTTTCGAAACCCCTGATGTCATTGCATCTCGAACTAGTTTTTCCCATTCACTATCTAATTGACCATCGTATTCGGTTTCATCATTTTCGTTTAACAGTGTATGAACCGAGACGTCCAGAACAGCGGAGACTTTTTCAAGAAATTGAATGGAGGGGTTTGTTTGCAAGTTTCTTTCTATTGAACTTAAATAAGACTTCGCTACCCCAGCCTTTTCGGCCAGTTCTGATAGTGAGTAGCCTTTTTCATTGCGGTATTGTTTAATACGCTGGCCAATCAATGTCATCACCTTCCTTTCGATATTATAGCACATTCAGAAAGGTTTGATAGAATGACTTCTTGCCATAGGGGGAGACTCAGAGGACTTTTCGCGTGATTTGAGAAAATGACGGACTTCTTCAACTGTTAGTCCTGCTTTGCGCGCTTCGCGTAATAATTGAACCCATTCACTGTCTAATAACTTCGTTTTCTTTTCCATACAAATACCCTCCTAAAATACTGAATCGTGTATTTCAGGCACTTAACGCATGAAATGGAAAAACACAGGTGATAAGACCTCATAGATTGCTTGCGTCATGTTTCCGCCCAATACAAACAGACAAACGTTGCTTTTGATTGATCGAAAATTTGATATCACATGAAAGGGAGGGAGACATGCTAAGTCAGCCTCCTCTTTTTTGCTGTAAGTAAAAAAGTCCGCCATTTTCAATCGTAAGACTGATTTTTGGTTCGTATAAAGTTTTAAGTGCTTGTCTTTCTATTTCATATTCTACAGATGTGTCTGAAGTCCCTTCATAAAATTGGTTTAAAAGTTCCGAGTCTTCTTTCCACTTTTGAACAGCTCTTACTGCCCAATCGTCCGGCTCTTCATAGGCATAACGTTCCATCAGGCTGTAAAGCCGTTTGACGCCGCTCTCTGGCTTAATCATCGTACTCATTGTGAAGCAATAATCAGGAATTTGAGACGATAGCTCACGCGCTTCCAGCTTCTCTTGAAATTGTTCGATGACTTCTCCGCGTATTAGATGAAGTCCAAGAGACAGCAGTTTATCTTTTTTACGGTCTGCCAGATAGGATATTTTGACATTGAGACCAAGCCACGGCTCCAGTGCGATCTGGCTGTTTGTGAGCGGTCTGACTTTTTCGTACAGCCGAATAAAACGGCCTTGCTGTTTCACAACCTCGAATATTTGGAATAAACGAGGGGAGCCGAAGTGGACAAATTCTCCTTCGACCGAGTCATCAGCTTTTTTTTGATCGGTGATCAAAGTCAATTGCCGCGGCTCAGGTACGCCTCCCGTTTTTTCGAGCCAATGCCAATAAAAAGGGCGGTTCATGATCAATTTATCCATTTCGATTGTCAGCTGTACGGTCATGTGCCCTGCACTTTCTTCAAGTATGTCGCATTGATTTGCCTGAAAGAAACGGAGAAGAAATGTGTGAATCTCGCGCTGCTCCATTGGTCAACTCTCCTTTATGAACCTTGCTGTCTTTCTTCTAAAAGTGGTGTTTGTGCTTCTGTTAAATAGGAAGCAAATTGGGTTAATTTCTTTTTCATGTCTACGTCAGACTCGTGCTGGAAGAGAATTTGATGCAATTCTGTTTCAGCATCTTGGATATCAATTCGGGTTAAAATATCATCTAGATCGCCAATGACGTTTTCAAACAGCTGAATTTTTTCATATAAAAGTTTTAAAATATGTTCTTCGACTGTCCCGCTAGTTGCCATATTGTAAATGTGGACATCCCGCTCTTGACCGAGCCGGTGAATACGTCCAATTCTTTGTTCCAAGCGCATTGGGTTCCACGGAAGGTCGTAGTTGATGATTTGGTTGCAAAACTGAAGGTTGATCCCCTCGCCGCCTGCTTCTGTCGCGATGAGCACTTGCGCCCGCTCTCTAAATAAATCTTTCATCCAGTCTTTTTTACTCCGTTTAAACCCGCCTCGAAAAGGGACCGAACTGATGCCGTTTTGCTGGAGAAACCATTGTAAATAAATTTGTGTCGCACGGTATTCAGTGAAAATAATGACTTTTTCATTTAATTGCTGAATGAGTTTAACGACTTCAAGTGCTTTAGAATTTTGTTCTACCTGGTTGATTTTCTCCATGATTTGCATCATAGCAGAAGCGCCTAGAATGTGTTTTTCCTCTTCTTGCATTTTTTTGATGGTCATATAGACGGCCTCACGGCTCGAACAGCATTCTCGTTCTAAGGTCATAATTGAAAACATGTGCTTCGTATAGGAAGGGTTTTCTTTTAACTTACAAATTTCATCATATAATGCTTGTTCTGTTGGGGAGAAATCAATAGAAATTGTCTTCACATGACGCTTTGACCACTCGATGCCAGTGTCTTGTCTCCGGTTCCGAATCATGACTTTATTGACTAACTGTTTTAGCCGGTCATGGTCTTCAAGTTGAAGATCTTTTTTGGCAAAGAGGTCTTTAAATTGTGTTTCATTACCTAAATGGCCTGGCTTCAACAGCGAGACGAGATTAAAAATTTCTCCTATCCGATTTTGGATAGGTGTGGCTGTGAGCAGTAGGCAGAACTTTTTATTCAAATTTCTCACAAACTCATAGTTTTTCGTTTTATTGTTTTTCAGTTTGTGTGCTTCATCAATAATGACCATATCGTAGGAGATGGATAAGATCGTGTCTCGATGCGGCTGTCTTTTGGCTGTATCAATTGAGGAAACCACAACATCGCACTGCTCCCACACATAGCTCTTCTTTTGCTCGACAGCATCTATGTAAAATTTCGTCCGCAGTTCTTGTACCCATTGGGACACAAGGGAGGCGGGTACGAGAATGAGAATCTTTTTGGCAAGTCCGCGAATCATGTATTCTTTGATAATCAGTCCTGCTTCAACGGTTTTTCCAAGACCCACTTCATCTGCTAAAATGGCTTTCCCATTCATCTCTTCTACGACTCTTCTAGCGACTTCGAGCTGGTGTTTTAAAGGAGTAAATGCAGGCAGGTGCGCAGGTGCTTGCAGTCCTTCAAATGAATCAATGGCTGTCACTTTTTGTACCTGTGCTGCTAAACGGTACATATCCCAATTCGCCCAGGGACCGTCTGCTGTAAGCCGCTTTTGAAATTCACTTGCCCATTTTTGATCAAATATCGTTTGAATATTCAATGTGACCGCCTGCCTTTCTGGTAGAGTGATGATAAAATCGTTCTGTTTTTAAACGCTTCATTTTTTGATAGCGATTTAAAAGATGTTATATATCAATAAAAGCGAACGATAATGAATGATTATTTTAAAAATGTTAATGATTTTTCTGTTGCTCTTCATCCATTTCTAATGGTAGGATGTTGGTAAGTGATCTAGAGAATAAGTCACCCATTTTGATAGTATGTCCAATAAAGGTGAAGAATATGAGCGGATGATGGTATGGGGAGAGACCTAGCGGTTATTTTGCACTGACAGGCGCCGAAGGAGCAAGCTGAATTGGTTCAGTGAATCTCTCAGGCAAAAGTACTCTTACCGGACGCAACTCTGGAGAGTGTTTGCGCAGCGATTTTTAGCAAACCACCAAAGGGGAAAACGCACAATGATGTTGTGCTGTAAACTTTCAGGTGCAAGGACAGAGACTTCTTTTTGATAAAAGGGAGCGCTCTGTCCTTTTTTGCTGTGATTTTTTTCTGAAAATTCAGCTTGTGATGTGCACTGTAAGAAAAAAGGGGGAAACGATTGATGTTGAAACGAACACCGCTTTTTCATGCGTATGAAACGTTTGGCGCAAAAACCATTGACTTCGGGGGCTGGGAATTACCTGTCCAATTTTCTTCCATTAAAGAAGAACATGAAGCTGTTCGAACAAAAGCAGGACTGTTTGACGTGTCTCACATGGGTGAGGTGGAAGTCACAGGTCAGGGAGCCCTTCCTTTTTTACAAAGGTTATTAACCAATGATCTGTCAAAGCTGACAGACGGTAAGGCACTATATACAGCCATGTGTTATGAAGATGGCGGAACGGTGGATGATCTGCTCGTCTACCAAAAAGAAAAGAACAACTATTTGCTTGTGATCAATGCTTCAAATATTGAAAAAGATGTGGATTGGCTGCTGAAACATCAAGGTGAGGAAGACGTTTCGATTAAAAATGTCTCTGATCAAACCGCCTTGTTAGCCCTTCAAGGACCTCTTGCTGCTGACATCATCAAAGATGTTGCGGATGAAGAGGTAACGTCATTGAAGCCATTTACGTTTTTATCAAAAGCAATCATTGCGCAAAAAGAGGTGCTTGTATCAAGAACCGGCTACACAGGAGAAGATGGCTTTGAAATCTACTGCCAGTCAGAAGATGCTGTTCACCTTTGGACCGCTTTATTAGAAGCAGGACAGCCGAAAGGACTGATTCCATGTGGACTCGGTGCACGTGACACCTTAAGATTTGAAGCAAGACTCCCGCTTTATGGCCAAGAGCTCACAAAGGATATTTCTCCTTTAGAAGGCGGCATTGGTTTTGCTGTTAAAACGGATAAAGAAGCAGATTTTATCGGAAAAGATGCACTTAAAAAACAAAAAGAAGAAGGACCGAAGCGAAAGCTTGTCGGGGTTGAAATGATAGATAAGGGGATTCCGCGGACAGACTATCCAGTCTTCTCAGGAGATAAGCAGATTGGTGTAGTCACAACCGGTACACAATCTCCAACATTAAAGAAAAATATTGGGCTTGCCTTGATTGAAACATCAGAGGCGCAGCTTGGGACAGAAGTGGAAGTGCAAGTTCGTAAAAAACGTCTAAAAGCCAAAATCGTCGCCACACCATTTTATAAAAGAGCCAAATAACGAGGAGGAATAGAGGATGAAGCACAGGTATTTGCCGCAAACAGAGCAAGATCAAAAAGAAATGCTGGATGTCATCGGTGTTCAGTCGATTGATGAGCTTTTCTCAGATATCCCAGAGAAAGTCAGATTCAAAGGTGCATACAACATCAAAGAAGCCGCATCTGAAACAGAGCTAGTGCGGGAATTGTCTCGTCTTGCTGCAAAAAATAAAGATACAGTGGCCTATGCCTCGTTTTTAGGTGCTGGTGTGTATGATCATTACCAGCCTGTGATTGTCGATCATGTGATTTCACGTTCTGAATTTTATACAGCGTACACACCTTATCAGCCTGAAATTTCTCAAGGTGAATTGCAGGCAATTTTTGAATTTCAAACAATGATTGCTGAGCTGACCGGTATGGATCTTGCCAATTCCTCGATGTATGATGGCGGAACGTCATTAGCTGAAGCAGCGATGCTGGCTGCAGGTCATACAAAGAAGAAAAAGATTGTGGTCTCTGAAACGGTTCATCCTGAATCAAGAGCGGTGCTGAAAACATATGCGAAAGGTCAGCATATTGAAGTCGTCGAGGTACCTGCGCGAAAAGGTCAGACCGATCTAGCTGCATTAGAAGAAGCCGTCTGCGACGAAACAGCAGCGGTCCTTGTACAATACCCAAACTTCTTCGGTGTTGTTGAACCGTTAAAAGACATTGAACCGATTGCACATAAAGGGAAAAGTTTATTCATCGTCTCAAGCAACCCGCTTGCACTTGGTTTACTGACACCTCCAGGAAAGCTTGGGGCAGATATTGTCGTTGGTGATGCGCAGCCATTTGGCATTCCAGCTGCATTTGGCGGACCTCATTGTGGATATTTCGCTGTGACGAAAAAATTAATGCGGAAAGTGCCGGGGCGTTTAGTCGGGCAAACAGAAGACGAGAACGGTGTGCGAGGATTTGTGCTGACCCTTCAAGCGCGCGAGCAGCATATCCGAAGAGACAAAGCGACTTCAAATATTTGTTCGAACCAAGCATTAAATGCGTTAGCCGCTTCTGTTGCGATGACGGCGCTTGGGAAAACAGGTATCAAAGACATTGCCTATCAAAACGTACAAAAAGCCCATTATGCTAAGACGCAGGCAGAAAAACATGGGTTACAGGCTGAAATAGAGGGCGCTCATTTTAATGAATTTGTGTTGAAACTGAATGAACCTGTAAAAGAAGCGAATGAGCGATTGCTTGAAAAAGGAATCATCGGTGGATATGACTTGGGACGGGATTATCCAGAGCTTCAGCAGCATATGCTCGTCGCTGTGACAGAACTAAGAACAAAAGAAGAAATTGATACGTTCATCAAGGAATTGGGGGATCGTCATGAATAAACAAGATCAGCCGCTTATTTTTGAATTATCCAAAGAAGGAAGAATTGGTTACAGCCTGCCTGATTTAGACGTACCTGAGGAGAAGCTCCCAGATTTATTTGATGAAGCGTATATCCGCCATGAAGATGCGGAGCTGCCAGAGGTTTCTGAACTGGATATTATGCGTCACTACACAGCATTATCTAGGCGTAATCACGGGGTCGATTCTGGCTTTTATCCTCTAGGCTCTTGTACGATGAAATATAATCCAAAGATTAACGAAAAGGTGGCACGTCTTGCAGGTTTCTCGAACGTGCATCCACTTCAAGAGGCAGACACTGTGCAAGGTGCATTAGAGTTACTTTATGATTTAGGTGACCATTTAGAAGAAATTACAGGAATGGACGCCGTGACATTACAGCCTGCGGCAGGAGCACATGGCGAATGGACGGGGCTCATGATGATTCGTGCATACCATGAAGCAAGAGGAGATCATAAACGAACAAAAGTCATCGTGCCTGATTCTGCTCATGGAACAAATCCCGCATCTGCAACAGTAGCTGGATTTGAAACGATTACGGTGGCATCTAATGAACATGGGCTTGTCGATTTAGACGACCTGCGCCGTGTTGTCAATGAAGAAACGGCGGCTCTCATGCTCACAAATCCAAATACACTCGGCCTTTTTGAAGAAAATATTTTAGAAATGGCTGAAATCGTTCACGGAGCAGGCGGGAAGCTTTATTATGATGGAGCGAACTTAAATGCTGTATTAAGCAGAGCAAGACCGGGGGATATGGGATTTGATGTGGTTCACTTAAATCTTCATAAAACCTTTACAGGTCCACACGGAGGAGGAGGCCCTGGTTCAGGTCCAGTTGGTGTGAAAAAGGATTTGATTCCATATTTGCCAAAGCCAGTGCTTGTGAAGAAAGAAGGTCGTTATTTCTTTGATTACGATCGTCCAGAATCTATTGGCCGTGTGAAACCGTTCTATGGGAACTTTGGTATCAATGTCAGAGCGTATGCGTATATCCGCTCTATGGGACCAGACGGCTTAAAGGCTGTAACTGATCATGCGGTGTTGAATGCAAACTATATGATGCGCCGCTTATGTGCTCATTATGATTTGCCATTTGACCGCCACTGTAAGCATGAATTTGTCCTTTCAGGTAAACGTCAAAAGAAACTAGGTGTGCGGACACTTGATATTGCCAAACGATTACTTGATTTTGGCTATCATCCGCCAACGATTTACTTCCCACTAAATGTAGAGGAATGTATCATGATTGAACCAACTGAAACAGAATCAAAAGAAACCCTTGATGCATTTATTGAAGCGATGATTCAAATTGCAAAAGAAGCGGAAGAGAACCCAGAAATCGTACAGGAAGCACCACATACAACCGTTGTGAAACGAATGGATGAAACAAAGGCTGCACGGAATCCAGTGCTGGTTTTTGAAAGAAAATAAAAAGACTCATGGGGGCAATAGCTCCCAGAGTCTTTTTTGTTAGTTCTTTGTTTTAATGCGGCCGCCCCATTTTTTAAAGCCGCCCTTTAAATTATAAATCTCACGACAGCCATTTTTACGTAACGTTTGAGCAGCTTTTCCGCTTCTCAAATTATTTTGGCAATAGAGATAAACAGGCTTGTCAGGGCGTATTTCATTTTTGCGCTGCTTTAATTGTGAAAGGGGAATGTTTCTTGCGCCTAAAATATGTCCACCTTCAAACTCATTTGGTTCTCTCACATCAATGAGTTGGGCTTTGCGGTAACCTTTGATAAATTCTGCTTCCGTCAGCGTTTTCATTATGCGCTGCTGATAAATGTAACTGCCGATGGAATAAAGAACGAAAAGTCCACAAAGTGAGAGGACGATATAGTTGAATATTGGCAATACGACTCGACTCCTTCTTGAGCATCAGCACAGTCACCTGTCTGATGGTACGTTTTAGACAAATACTATTATAGTAAAGCAAAAGAAACTTGTCATCATAAATGGTAAGAATTATTTTCAATTCCTTCCCTATTTGATAGACTGATGAAGAGAGAAAATCGGTGGTCACCACCATTATCTAACATTGACTACGTAAAAGAGAAGGGATTTTATATGCAAAAAGAGAAATGGTGTTTCATTGATACAGGAAACCAAGACCCTGCCTTTAACATGGCAATGGACGAAGCCTTGCTTTATTGGCATAGCGAGAAGCTGATCCCGCCTGTGATCCGTTTTTATGGTTGGAATCCAGCGACATTATCTGTTGGATATTTTCAACATGTTGAAAAAGAAATCAACATGGAAGCGGTTGAGCGCTATGGTCTTGGATTTGTTCGCAGGCCTACAGGAGGCCGCGGCGTTCTTCATGATCAGGAATTGACTTACAGTGTGATCGTGTCAGAAGAGCACCCAGAGATGCCAGCGACGGTGACAGAGGCATACCGCGTCATTTCAGAAGGGATTTTAGAGGGCTTTAAAGAACTAGGACTCGATGCATATTTTGCCATTCCTCGTACAGAAAAAGAAAAAGAAAGCTTAAAAAATCCAAGATCGTCTGTATGTTTTGATGCGCCTTCATGGTACGAACTTGTTGTAGAAGGCAGAAAAGTAGCAGGCAGTGCGCAAACAAGACAAAAAGGTGTGATCCTCCAGCATGGCTCGATCTTAATTGATCTTGATGAGGACAAATTGTTTGATTTATTTCTGTATCCAAACGACCGGGTGAGAGAGCGGATGCAGCGCAGCTTTAAAAACAAAGCGGTGGCGATCAATGAAATTTCAGATCGAACATGTACGATAGACGATGCGCGTGTTGCATTTAAACGAGGGTTTGAAAAAGGATTAAATATCGAGCTTGTGCCTTATGAGCTGACAGATGAAGAGTTGGCATTTGTTCATCACCTCGCCAAAACGAAATACGCCACAGATGATTGGAATTACAAGCGTTAAGACGAAGGACTCTTCTTGTTTTTTAATGGGCGATGGTGTAGAATTGTTATGATTATTAAGTAAAGGTGCATTTTGGAGGGGTTTTATGACTACACCTAGTATGGAAGATTATATTGAACAAATTTATATGCTGATAGAAGAAAAAGGATATGCAAGAGTATCTGATATTGCAGAAGCCCTCGCTGTCCATCCCTCCTCTGTAACAAAAATGGTTCAGAAGCTAGATAAAGATGAATACCTCATTTATGAGAAATATCGTGGTCTAATTTTAACCCCGAAAGGCAAAAAAATTGGAAAACGTCTCGTATACAGACATGAACTGCTAGAGCAATTTTTAAGAATCATTGGTGTAGATGAAGAGAAAATTTATGATGATGTAGAAGGTATTGAGCATCATCTCAGCTGGAACAGCATTGACCGCATCGGCGACCTCGTCCAATTCTTTGAAGAAAACGATGAGCGATCCGTTCAGCTGAAAGCGATTCAAAAGAAAAACGAACAAACAAATCAAGAATCTTAAGAAAAAGGACACCTGGCGAAGGGTGTCCTTTTAAATTGTTGACAAAGGGGTAAAATGTACTTTATTTTAGCTCTTTGTCTTCTTTTCAGCGTGAAAGAAAACCTTTGCAGTCTAGGAAGGACGAGCATCGGAGCGGAGCGAATTTGACATTCGTGAGCACCGGAGCGCAGGACTGACACCGAATGCGAGGGTTTGTCTACACGCTGAAAGGACACCTGTCGAAGGGTGTCCTTTTTGAATATAGTTCTAATGAAAGGCAAATGCTCCTACACTATTAATAGTGTGACAGAAAAGGGGGCTCCTTGATGAAGATAGATGGTGTGTTCTCAGGTGGAGGCATTAAGGGTGCAGCACTTGCAGGCGCCTATGAAGCGCTTGAAGCAAGAGGATTTCAATTTGTCCGTCTCGCTGGAACAAGTGCGGGAGCGATCATTGCTTCACTCATCGCAGCGGGTTTTACGAGTCAGGAGATTCGGGAGCTGTTAGACGAAATGGATGAGCATCAATTGCTTGACCGAAGGTGTCAATTCATCCCGTTTAAAATGCTCAGGTGGGTGTCTATTTATTGGCGCCTTGGCCTTTACAAAGGTGACCGTCTAGAAAAATGGCTGACAGACGTGTTAAAAAGAAAAGGTGTCACCGTATTTGGGGATCTGAAAAAAGATACGCTCAAAATCGTCGCTTCTGATTTAACAAATGGCAAAATCCTTGTGCTTCCAGATGACCTTCCTTCCTATGGGTTAAATCCAGAACGGTTTTCTGTTGCCAGAGCCATTCGGATGAGCTGCAGTCTGCCGTATTTTTTCGAACCTGTCAAACTGAGGTCTTCAAAAGGAATTTGTACCATAGTGGATGGCGGCGTGCTCAGCAACTTTCCGATTTGGCTTTTTGCTGAAGAGAAAAAAAGACCGTTTGTCGGTGTCACATTAACCCCAAACGAAAAAGAACGCCCTCAACATTCCATCCGCAATGCGTTTGAACTGTTTGGCGCTCTATTTGAAACGATGCGTGGTGCTCATGACGAAAGACATATTGCCACAAAACACGAACGTCATATTATTTTTATTCCTGTAGAACACGTCATTGCCACTGATTTTCATCTCATGACAGAAAAGAAAAAGGCGCTCGTCGATCTAGGCAGACAGAAGGCCGAGCAATTTTTAAAGAGCTGGACATTTTAAAATAAGGCGCGATTTTTCTTTTTGTTTTTCTTGCCTTCAATGACTGTCAAATGTGTTTGGCTTTTCTTTTTGAGAAGGACGGGCTTAGACTTGTGGTCAGTCGGCACGCTTCGCAAATGAGTGACCCGGTTTTTCATCTGGCTTTTCGTTTTTGGTTTAGGCTGCTGGTAGCGACGTTTTGATTGTTTGACTGCTTTACGATAAAGATTTCCTTCTGTTCCAGTTCTTCGATTCATCAGCCATCTAAATAAGAAAAATAGAACCGCTCCAATGATCACAACTGATAGCAGCATCGTAAAGAGTCTGCCTGGATTCGTTGTGAGTAAATACACAAATCCCAAAACACCTAAAGCGAAAATAATGGTAAAAGCAGGATGTACTCGGCGATTCATAACTGTCCACCTCCGAAAGAATTTACCGGATTTATAAACTAGATCACTTGATGAGCAGAATCTGATGCTTGTTTCGCAGATGCTTCCTCTAAACGAAGAAGTTCATTAAAACTTGCAATGGCTACCTCGACTTGATCATCAGAGGGTTCTTTTGTTGTGAGCAATTGCAGCCAAAGGCCAGGATAGCCAAGCACTTTAAGCACTGGCACGTCACGGAGTTTGTTTGTGAGCTGAAGCACTTCAAATGAAATGCCCAGAACAACCGGAATAAGCGCCAAGCGATTCAGAACTCTCACCCATAAAGGATCTGTCGGTACGAGTAAATAGACGAACATGCCGACAATGACAGTGAATAAAATAAAGCTGCTGCCGCATCGATAATGCAGGCGAGATTGGCTTTGGACATTTTCCACTGTGATGTCAAGATTCTGTTCATAGCAGTTTATGACTTTATGTTCTGCCCCATGATATTGAAATACCCTTTTAATTAAAGGGGTCATGGAAATAAAGTAAATATAGCCTAATAACAGGATCAATTTAAAGAATGTTTCCACTGCAATTTGTGCGAAGTTTCCAGAAAACACCGGACGCACAAGTTCGGCTAAAAAGACAGGCACTAAAGTAAAGACAAATTTACTAAAAAGAAGAGAGAGAACTCCGATCACAGCAATGCCAAAGATCATTGATAATTTCGAGCTTTTTTGTTCCTTTTCAAGAGAATGATCTTCAGAAGGATCTAAGTCATAGCGCTCGCTGGAGAAGTTTAAGTGCTTACTGCCGTTTGCGCTTGCTTCAACAAGTGCAGCAACACCCCTGACAAAAGGGATTTTCTTAAGAAAGGCGGTTCGTTTATTGGAGGTCCGGGGAAGCTTTAAAAACTCAATGGACTGATCCTTACGCCGGATCGCTGTCACATAGTTCTTTTTACCTCCGAACATGACACCTTCCACAACTGCCTGCCCTCCATATGCTGGAGGTTTCGTTTGATTGGACATATTTCATCAACCTGCCTGTTTCCTGTAATTTACATGCATTTCCTTATACCTTTATTGTACAGGAAAAGAGGGGAAATCACTAGCTCACAGGTCGATTATCTACTAGAATTCTATCTACCTCTTTTTAGCCAGTATACCCTGTTATAAAAATTTTACACTCTCGCACGGAAATCCTTTTTTTTCATGACATTTTGGACATACTACTTGCTGGAGGTGTTCATATGAAACGTGATGAAAAGAAAAACCAAGAAGAAAAAAATCAATCAGTACAAACGTCTTCAATGGTGGCAAGGGCAGCAGCCACAGGTTTTGTCGGCGGAGTTTTTTGGGGCTTTATCGGATTTCTGACCCATGTGTTTCATTTTTCAGAGGTGAGTCCAAATATGCTGTTGCAGCCATTTGTGCTTGGTGAATGGAGAAAAGGCGGACTTGGTACATTTATGAGTATTGTACTTTTAGGGATTTTATCTATTGGGGCAGCCTTTATTTATTATGGACTGCTCAAACGGATCAAAGGTTTTTGGATGGGACTGATTTATGGAGGGATTTTGTGGCTGCTTGTTTTTTATGTATTTAATCCTATATTCCCCGATGTGAAGCAAGTGCAAGATTTGCAGCAAAGCACCATTGTGACGACATTTTGCCTATATATTTTATATGGCATGTTTGTCGGATACAGTATTTCATTTGAATACAATGAATTAACGAGTCAGAAGCTTGCAAGGGCACTCGGGAAAAAGACAGAATAAAGTGTAAATCCACCATTCATATGATAAAATTATTTTTGGAAACGAAAGGTTTCTAAGGAAAAAGAAACAGACATCGATATAGAGTGAATTAGGGTGAAGGAGTGGTCATATGCCTCATTTTCTAGTGCTGAATGGGCCCAACTTAAATAGGCTCGGCAAGAGAGAGCCAGGAGTTTATGGAAGTAAAACATTAACAGATTTAGAAACGGATTTGTTTCAGTTTGCAGAAAGAGCAAATATTCAATTGACGTTCTTTCAATCGAATCACGAGGGAGATTTGGTCGATGCGCTCCATGAAGCAGAAGATCAGTATGATGGCGTCGTGTTTAACCCGGGTGCTTTTACCCACTATAGCTATGCACTGAGAGATGCCATTGCAAGTATTACGTTACCTGTCATCGAAGTACATATCACAAATGTTCATAAGAGAGAGGAATTCCGCCATCATTCGGTTCTTGCTCCAGTATGCCAAGGTCAAATCGTTGGACTTGGTTTAGAAGGATATAAATTGGCGATTCGTTATTTAGTCAGTGAAGGGGGAGCAGTATCATGAAACTTGAAAAACTAAGAAAACTTTTAGCCGAATTAGACATAGATGGTTTAGTGATTACGAGCAGCTTTAATTTACATTATATGACGAGTTTTACTGGATCAGCGGGTCTTGCCATCGTTTCAAAGGATCGAGCCGCCTTTATTACGGATTTTCGTTACACAGAGCAAGCCAAGGATCAAGTAAAGGGCTATGACATCATTGAACATAAAGGAAACATTGTGGAAACTGCTGTCCAAACGGCAAACGAATTTGGGGTGAAACGTCTTGGTTTTGAACAAAACCATATGACATTTGCCACCTACCAGCAGTACTCGGGGAAAGCAAGCGGTATCGAGCTTGTTCCAGTCTCAGAATCAGTTGAAAAGTTGCGCTTGATTAAGTCTAATGAAGAGATTAAGATATTAGAGGAAGCTGCGAAGATTGCAGATCATGCCTTTGATCATATTCTCACGTACATCAAGCCGGGCCTGACAGAAATTGCGGTCATGAACGAGCTTGAATTTTTCATGAGAAAAGAAGGGGCAGAAGGATCTTCATTCGATATGATTGTTGCCTCTGGCGTTCGTTCAAGCCTGCCACACGGGAGAGCGAGCGAAAAGGTGATTGAATCTGGCGACTTGGTGACACTGGATTTCGGTGCCTATTATAAAGGCTATTGTTCAGACATGACAAGAACCATTGCTGTAGGAACACCAAGCGACAAATTAAAGGAAATTTATCATATCGTATTAGAAGCAGAAAACGCTGGTGTGGATAAAATCAAGCCAGGCTTAACAGGAAAAGAAGCTGATCGCATCACACGAGACATCATTGAAAAGTATGGCTACGGTCAATACTTCGGGCATTCGACTGGACATGGTCTTGGTATGGAAGTACATGAAGCACCTGGCCTTTCCTCACGCTCAGATGTCGTGTTAGAAGAGGGAATGGTTGTGACAGTTGAACCAGGCATTTACTTGCCGGATGTCGGCGGCGTGAGAATTGAGGATGATATTGTCCTGACAGCTGACGGCAATAAACGATTGACCCACTCACCGAAAGAACTTATCATATTATGATGGTGAAATGTAGGAGGATGACAAAATGATTTCAGTAAACGATTTTCGTACAGGCCTGACAATTGAAGTGGACGGCGGTATTTGGCGTGTAGTGGATTTCCAACACGTAAAACCAGGAAAAGGCGCAGCGTTTGTCCGTTCGAAACTGCGTAACCTGCGTACAGGTGCGATTCAAGAGAAAACATTCCGTGCAGGTGAAAAAGTAGCGAAAGCTCAAATTGAAACAAAAACAATGCAATATTTATATGCAAATGGCGATCAGCATGTATTCATGGATACAAGTTCATACGAACAACTTGAACTAAGCGAAGCGCAAATCAAAGATGAACTGAAATATTTGCTTGAAAATATGTCGGTTCAAATCGTCATGTACGGTGATGAAACACTTGGAGTAGAACTTCCAAACACTGTAGAACTAGAAGTAGTAGAAACAGAGCCTGGTATTAAAGGTGATACGACATCAGGTGGATCAAAACCTGCAAAAACAGAAACTGGTTTAATCGTGAACGTTCCTTTCTTTGTGAACCAAGGTGATAAACTAGTGATCAATACATCTGACGGTTCATACGTTTCAAGAGCGTAATGAACAGAGAGACTGTAAACCTCGTGTTTACAGTCTTTTTTTATTTGAAAAATAGGACGCCTCGTTATGACACCCCTTACTCTATTCTCTCATCCATCTCTCTTCCTTTTGAAAAACAAGACTACTTCTAGCTAGCGAAGCATATAGTGTAAAAAAAGCTGGAGGTTCTATATGAAACAATTTCTCCCGGGTATACACCCATCAGTTGCTGCCATGGCAGGGATGAGGTTTTTATCTGCATCGATTGAACTGACGGCCGCCATCCTCATTTTAGTGACTAATGATGTGCGTAAAGCGGTTGTCATCAATAGTATATTAGCGATCATTGGGCCGCTCATTTTTATTATCACGATGACGATTGGAATCTATCAAATTGCAGGGCAGTTATCCTATGCGAAGCTTGTGTTTATTTTCATTGGTGTCGTATTTATTCTTGTTGGAATTTATAAGTGAAATGGCTTGGCATAATTAACGGCATACATCATACATTTTAGAGAAGAAAAAAAGGAGGGGAATTCGTTGCGGAGTTTGTTGGATATTCTCCCGCACTCAATTGGACAAGAACTCAGCATGTTAAAAGAATCAGAGTGGGCGCAAATAGAAGAAATCCGCATTCGCACCGATCGCCCAATTGAGCTGATGCAAGGAGGAAAACCCCGCTTTCTTTCCTATTATACAACAGGTGAAGATGCGGCTCAGCTATTAGGCAGGCTCAGTAATTACAGCATGTACACACTTGAGGAAGAGTTAAAACAGGGCTATATCACCATATCTGGCGGACATCGGGTTGGGCTTGCTGGAAAGGTCATCGTCGAAAATGGATTCGTCAAAGGCTTAAGAGATATTTCTTCATTTAATATTCGCATCGCAAAAGAGAAGATCGGGATTGCTTTGCCGTTTCTCCCTTATTTATATGAAAAACATTGGTGTAACACACTGATTATAGGTCCGCCGCAAACCGGGAAAACGACATTGCTGCGTGATCTAGCACGTCTTGTCAGCACAGGAACAACAGCCATTTCTCCTAGAAAAACAGGGATTGTAGATGAACGATCTGAAATCGCAGGTTGTATAAGAGGAGTGCCGCAGCATTCTTTTGGGCACCGGATTGATGTACTTGATGCGTGCCCAAAGGCTGAAGGATTAATGATGATGATCAGATCCATGAGCCCAGAAGTCATCATTGTCGATGAAATCGGAAAAAGTGAAGATGTACAGGCACTGTTAGAAGCAATCCATGCTGGAGTCACCATTATCGTCTCAGCTCATGGATATTCTCTTGAAGACTTATCTAAACGGCCATCATTTGAACCGTTATGGCAGCTTCGTGTGTTTGATCGATATGTGGAATTAAATAGAGAAAAAGGGCCTGGCACAATCGGACGGATATTTGACCAAGAGGGACAAGAGCTGAAGAGGAGGCGGGGAGTGGACGTATGTTAAAGCTTATTGGTGCTATTTTCATTGTTGCGGCTACGACATGGGGAGGATTCGAGTTTGCGAAGCGGTACAGTGATCGGCCAAAGCAAATCCGCCAGCTCCGATTTGCACTCCAATCTCTTGAAGCTGAAATTATGTATGGTCAAACTCCTTTAGCTAGAGCCGCTGACCAAATTGCGTCCCAAGTAGGACCGCCTGTGAATCGGCTATTTGAACAATTTGCAGAAAAACTCAACGTCGGAACTTTTTCTGCGAGGCATGCATGGAATGAAAGTCTAGAGGATGTATGGAAAAAAACCGTATTAAAAAAAGGCGAATATGAGGCGCTGAAGCACTTTGGAGAAACCCTTGGTCAGCATGATGTGACGGCTCAGCAAAAATATATCAAGTTAGCTTTAGGCCATTTGGAATCAGAGGAAAAAGAAGCTGAAGTTGCCCAAGCGAAAAATGAAAAAATGGTGAGAAGTCTTGGTTTTCTAAGTGGGTTACTACTGATTCTGTTATTGATGTGAGAAGAAGGGAGTCGAGAGCATGGGCGTTGATGTAAACGTCATTTTCCAAATTGCGGGAGTGGGTATCGTCGTGGCTTTTCTCCATACGATTTTAGATCAAATGGGGAAAAAAGAGTACGCACAGTGGGTGACACTGCTTGGATTTATCTACATTTTATTTATGGTTGCTACCATTGTGGATGATTTGTTTAAGAAGATTAAAGCCGTATTTCTATTTCAAGGATAGGGGAGGGCTTACAAATCGAAATCATTCAAATTGTTGGACTTGGTTTAATCGCTACTTTTCTAGCATTAATCGTCAAAGAACAAAAGCCAACCTTCGCCTTTATGCTTGTTGTGTTTACTGGGTGTGTCATTTTCCTTTATTTAATCGATCAAATCTATGCCATTATCTCCATGATTGAAAAAATTGCAGCTAGTGCCGGCGTCAATATGAAATACGTTGAAACCATTTTGAAAATCATTGGCATTGCCTATATTGCAGAATTTGGTGCCCAGCTTACAAAGGATGCGGGGCAAGGCGCCATCGCTTCAAAAATAGAGCTTGGCGGCAAGATTCTTATTTTGGTCATGGCGGTACCGATTTTAACGGTCATCATTGAGACGATACTAGGTATGATCCCGTCCATGACTTGATGGAAAAGAGGTGATGATGATGAAACGGGTGACAGCTGTGCTAGGGTTTATGATGTTCATTTGGATGATTGTTCCGTATGCAGGTGCAGAAGAAAGTGTGCCTTTATCAAGTGAAGAACCGGTCGCAGAAGAAGTTGCGGGTGGACAGGCTGATGCCTTAGAGCTTCATTCTATCAGTGACTTTTGGGAAACGATATTGGACGAGTATGGCGGCTTTCTGCCTGAAAGCCAAAAAGGTACAGTGAAGGAAATGATCGATGGCGATAAAGAGCTGTCTCCCCAAACGTGGCTGAAGGCTTTTGTTCATTATCTGTTTCATGAGCTGATTGCCAATGGAAAGCTCTTAGGTACACTTATATTACTCACCATCTTTTGTTCGCTTTTGCAGCTTTTGCAAAATGCGTTTGAACAAAGCACTGTTAGTAAAGTTGCATACGCTCTTGTTTATATGGTGCTTATCATTATTGCATTAAACAGTTTTCATGTTGCGATCTCTTATGCAACAGAAGCCATTCAAACGATGACTAGTTTTATTCTTGCTCTTATTCCTCTTTTATTAGCACTTATTGCCTCATCAGGCGGGCTTGTCTCAGCCGGATTCTTTCATCCTGTGATTTTGTTTTTAATGAACACGAGCGGTGTTTTTATTCAATATGTCGTTCTTCCGCTCATCTTTTTATCAGCGATCTTGAGCATCGTCAGTACATTGACCGAACAATACAAAGTGACCCAGCTTGCCCAGCTGTTAAGAAATGTCGCCATTGGCGGGCTCGCTGTTTTTTTAACTGTATTCCTCGGCGTCATTTCTGTACAGGGGGCATCTGCTGCTATCACGGATGGAATCGCTCTTCGCACAGCCAAGTTTATTACCGGAAATTTCATCCCTGTCCTTGGCAGAATGTTTACTGATGCGACAGATACCGTTATCAGCGCCTCTGTGCTGCTGAAAAATACGGTTGGTCTTGTAGGCGTCGCCATTTTGATTTCAATTGCGGCTTTCCCAGCAATTAAAGTGCTGTCGCTCGCTCTCATTTATAAACTGGCCGCTGCGATTCTTCAGCCTTTAGGAGGCGGGCCGATTATAAGCTGCCTTGATGTCATTTCAAAAAGTGTTCTTTATATATTTGCTGCATTAGCTGTTGTATCGCTTATGTTCTTTTTAAGCATTACCGTTATCATCACAGCTGGCAACCTCACCATGATGATGAAGTAAGGAGGGGACACCATTTGAGTTTTCTTACAGAATGGATCACAAGTATTATTCTATTTATTTTATTTGCGATTGTGATTGATCTTTTGCTTCCCAATTCAAGCATGCAGAAGTATGCAAAAATGGTCGTCAGCTTACTGTTAATTGTCGTGATGCTCAATCCGATCTTTGCGTTATTCCGGGCAGATCCAGACCAAATTTTCTCAGAAATCATGAAAGGGAAGGACCAAGCGCAATCAGAAGAAATAAAAAATCAGATGAATTTAGAAAAAAAAGAAATACAAGCTTCACAGCGTGCATATATTTTAAAGCAAATGGCTGTCCAACTAGAAAAAAGCGCAAAGGAGCCACTGGAGAAGGAGAGCTATGAAATGAAACACGTAGAAGTGTTGGCAGATGAGGAGCACCTTGATCAGAATATGGAGGCAGATCAATTTCGCATCAAAGCAGTCCTTGTCCCGCTCACAGGTGATGCTGTAGAAACGGTGGCAAAGGTCGACATTGATCTCTCCAGGCAAAAGGAGGAAAGCGCCGGGGCGTCAGCAAAAGAGATGGCGAGGGTGAAAGAGACGCTTGCAGATGTATGGAATACACGGCCTGAACACATTGCGCTCAACATTGAGGGAGGTGACGCAGCAGATCATGAATAACAAGGACTGGAGACAAAAACTGAAATCAATGTTCCAAGCACCTGAAAAAGGTGAAGGGAAACCAAAATTAACGAAGCACCATTACTTACTGCTTGTCTTCATCATCGGCGTGTCATTCATGTTAGTTAGTCAAATTTTGTCACCGCCATCAAGCAAACAAGAGGCTGCTGTTCCTGCGTCTAAAAAAACATCCTCAGAAGAGCAGGCGGTGTTCAAACCATCCTCTTCAGGTAAGTCAAACAACTCGATAGAGGATGTTGAACAAGAATACGAAAATCAGCTGAAAGAGATTTTAGAAACGATCATTGGTGTTGAGGATGTTTCCATCGTGGTAAATGTAGACGCAACCTCTTTAAAAGTGTTTGAAAAAAACAAATCCAATAAAAGCACTACAACCGAGGAAACAGACAAAGAAGGCGGCGTGCGAAGTGTCACGGATCAAACAAAAGAAGAAGAGGTTGTCATTATTAAAAATGGCAATGAAGAAACACCTGTTGTTGTCCAAACGAAAAAGCCAGACATTCGAGGTGTCCTCGTTGTTGCTCAAGGAGTAGACAACGTTCAAATAAAGAAAACCATCATTGAAGCGGTTACACGAGTGCTTGATGTACCGAGCCATAGAGTGGCTGTTGCCCCTAAAAAAATCAAGGAGGATTCGGAATGATGTTAAAAAAACAAACGGTTTGGCTATTAACGATGCTAAGTTTAGTTGTCGTATTAAGTGTGTACTATATCATGTCCCCGCAAGGTGAGAATGCTGTGACAGTAGAAGATACAAAATCAAAAGGAATGGAAGAGAAAAAGGCTGAGCCAGAAAAAGGGACTGACAAAGGAACCGAAAAGAACGCAGAAGAGAAATCAACTGACAAAGAAACCAATGCGAAACAAGAAGATGTTGAAACAAGTGGAGAAGAAGGAAAGGCTGTTTCAGAGCAGACCGATGATGAACTTTTCACAACCTACAGACTTGAACTGGAAGATAAGCGCAGCAAGCAGCGTGAAGAGTATAACGAAATCGTGTCTAGCGATGATGCAACAGCGCAAGAGAAAAGTGAAGCTTATGATCAAATGACAGCGCTTAGTGAGGCAGAAGGAACAGAGCGTCAGCTGGAGACATTAATCAAAACAAAAGGATATAAAGATGCGCTCGTCAGTGCAGAAGGAGATAAAGTGAACATCACGGTACGTTCTGACAAAAAATCAAAGTCCCAAGCAGCAGATATTATTGATTTGGTCACAAAAGAAATGAGAGGGCTTGATAACGTAGCCGTCACTTTTGAGCCATCGAATCAATAAAAAATGCACAAGCGCCCTTTTCTGAAAAGGGCGTTTTTTCATGCGGGTTGACGCCCTTTTTCAGGTGCTTGTGCGAGGAGTCTCATCACATTAATAGTTGAATTCAACGAAATCCTCCTGTAAGATGGTTATAGTATGTACTTTTAGTACTAGCCTATAAAAAAAGATAAATCCATACATAGGGGTGCAAATCCATGTTAAAAATTGAAGAGATTCATGAACTAATTAAATTAATTGACGAATCAACAATTGATGAATTTACGTACGAAAACGAAGGTGCAAAAATCAAGTTAAAGAAAAATAAAGAAGTCGTTCAGCAAGTTGCGGCACAAGCACCAGTGGCTCCTGTCCAAGCAGCTCCAGCTCAACAAGCTCCTAAAGCACAAGCTCCAGCTCAGACCGAAGCCCCTGCACAAGAGGCAACTGCGTCTGAAAACCTGCATAAAATCACATCCCCAATGGTTGGCACATTTTACGCTTCTTCTTCACCAGAAGCAGATCCATATGTGACAACAGGTTCTAAAGTGAAGGAAAACTCAGTTGTATGTATCGTTGAAGCGATGAAACTGTTTAATGAAATCGAAGCAGAAGTAAAAGGCGAAATCGTCGAAGTATTAGCTGAAAACGGTCAGCTTGTAGAATTCGGACAACCCCTCTTTCTAGTGAAAGCAGAGTAAGGAGTACGATCATGATTAAAAAGCTATTAATTGCAAACAGAGGAGAAATCGCAGTTAGAATCATCCGTGCTTGTAAAGAGCTTGGAATTGAAACAGTTGCGGTATTTTCTGAAGCGGATCGTGATGCGCTGCATGTTCAAATGGCTGATGAAGCATATTGCATCGGACCGACTGCTTCAAAAGATAGTTATTTAAATGTGACAAATATTGTCAGCGTGGCAAAACTAACAGGTACAGATGCCATTCATCCAGGATATGGTTTCCTTGCTGAAAATGCAGACTTTGCAGAGCTTTGCGAGGAATGTAATGTCATCTTTGTTGGACCAACTGCGTCAGCAATTTCCAAAATGGGAACGAAAGATGTGGCAAGAGAAACAATGAAGCAAGCTGGTGTTCCAATTGTCCCTGGTTCTCAAGGAATTGTAAAAGATCTTGATGATGCTGTTTCAACAGCAGCTGGTATTGGGTATCCTGTCATTATTAAAGCAACTGCAGGCGGCGGTGGTAAAGGTATCCGTGTGGCTCGCACAGAAGAAGAGCTCATTAACGGTGTCACCATCACGCAGCAGGAAGCAGCTCAAAACTTCGGGAACCCAGGTGTCTATTTGGAGAAATTCATTGAAGACTTTAGACACGTTGAAATTCAAGTCCTTGCTGATCAGCATGGGAATACCATTCACTTAGGTGAACGTGATTGTTCTATCCAAAGAAGAATGCAAAAGCTTCTGGAAGAAACGCCATCACCTGCACTAAATGCAGATATTCGTGAGCAAATGGGTGAAGCTGCCGTAAAAGCAGCCGAAGCTGTTGAATACACAGGTGCCGGAACGGTTGAATTCATTTACGATTATAATGAAGAGAAGTTTTACTTCATGGAAATGAATACACGTATCCAAGTAGAGCATCCTGTAACGGAAATGGTCACTGGTGTTGATTTGATCAAAGAACAGATCAAAGTAGCTTCAGGTGAAAAGCTTTCCCTTACGCAAGAGGATGTCGTATACGAAGGATGGGCGATTGAATGTCGTATTAATGCAGAGAACCCTGAGAAAAACTTCATGCCTTCTGCTGGTGAAATTAAAATGTACCTTCCGCCAGGCGGTTTAGGAGTACGTATTGATTCTGCCGCTTATCCTGGTTATGTGATTCCGCCATATTACGATAGTATGATTGCGAAAGTGATCACATATGGTAAAACGAGAGAAGAAGCAATTGCAAGAATGAAACGTGCGCTGCAAGAATTCGTCATTGAAGGAGTCTACACAACGATTCCATTCCACCTCAGATTACTAGAGCACGAAACATTTGTGAGCGGTAATTTTAATACGAAGTTTTTAGAAACGTATCAAATTATGAAATAATAACAGCTTTCGGAGGTGAATGATCGTGTCAGAAAACAATTTGCTTGAAATGAACCTTGATGAAGATCAATTGGGAAAAGTGCAAATTGCGCCAGAAGTGATTGAAGTCATTGCTGGGATCGCTGCATCAGAGGTCGAAGGAATTGCGGAAATGCGCGGCAACTTCGCTGCTGATGTGGCAGAACGCTTTGGGAAGAAAAATCACCGTAAAGGTGTGAAAGTAGATGTCTCTGATGAAGGCATCACAATTGATGTGTATTGTGTGGTTGAATTTGGCCTATCCATTCCAAAGGTATCCACTGCTGTTCAAGAAAATATCCGTCAAACCCTTTTAAACATGACGGCCTTAACAATTAATGAAATCAACATTCATGTCGTCGGCATTCAATTTGATACAAAAACAGCTGAAGCCGAAGTTGATCAAGAAATGTAAAAAGGGTTGAAGTGAAACCAAGGAGGCATTGCCTCTTTGGTTTTTTAAAGCCCATTTTTGGGAAAATTCAACATGATGATTACGTCACGCATGGAGTGATTCGTTTTTCGTCACAGCTCGCATGGATCTTGGTGCGACTGCGGTCAAAATATGTTATGATCTCTGTATGGCTTAACGACAAGCGGATAAAGTGGTTAAAGGAGTAAATAATGAAAAGAAGAACTGCAAGAGAAAAGGCGCTACAAACATTATTTCAAATTGATGTCAGCAATATTGATCCGAAAGAGGCCATTACACATGCGCTGGATGAACAAGAATCAGATCCTTTTTTCGAGGAACTGGTTTTCGGTGTGCTCGAACAAAAGGACAAGCTCGATGACATGATTTCACAGCATCTTGTGAATTGGAAACTTGATCGTATTGCGAACGTAGACAGAGCCATTTTAAGGCTGTCTGTGTACGAAATGGTATATCAAGAAGATATCCCGGTGAGTGTTTCAATGAATGAAGCCATTGAACTGGCTAAATTGTTCGGTGACGATAAGGCGCCGAAATTTGTAAATGGTGTACTTTCAAACATTAAAAACGACCTAAAGCAGTAATAGGAGGATTCGACATGACAGCAACAATCATCGATGGGAAAGAAACAGCAAAAGAAAAGCGTGAACAATTAGCAAAAGAAGTAGAAGAGCTAAAACAAAAAGGAGTCACACCTGGTCTTGCCGTTATTCTAATCGGTGATGATCCGGCTTCACTTTCTTACGTACGCGGGAAGAAAAAAGCAGCAGAAGCCATGGGCATGCATTTCCAGCTTGATCATTTAGATGCTTCTTTAACAGAAGAGGAATTGCTAAAGATGATTGATCAGTACAATGCGAATGATCAATTCCACGGAATTCTTGTTCAGCTTCCACTGCCAAAACATATTTCTGAAAAAGCCGTCATTGAACGAATTTCACCAGAGAAAGACGTAGATGGTTTTCATCCGCTAAATATCGGGAAAATGCTACTTGGGGAAGACACATTCCTCCCTTGCACACCAGCAGGTATTGTTGAATTATTGAACAAAACAGGTGTGGATCTCTCTGGCAAAGAAGTGGTCGTTGTAGGACGAAGCAATATCGTCGGCAAACCAGTTGGACAATTGCTACTAAACGAAAATGCAACCGTCACCTACTGTCATTCAAGAACGGCGAACATTTCAGAACATACGTTAAAAGCGGACATTTTAGTTGTTGCCGTCGGTCGAGCAAACTTTATTAAAGCTGACCAAATTAAAGAAGGCGCTATTGTCATTGATGTAGGAGTCAATCGTCTAGAAACGGGGAAACTTGTAGGGGACGTTGACTTTGAAGCAGCAAAAGAAAAAGCTTCTTACATCACACCAGTCCCTGGCGGAGTGGGTCCAATGACAATTACGATGCTTGCACACAATACGGTTAAATCAGCAAAACGTACATTATCATAAGCTTGATCCATTCATCCACCTGCGTGCTGCCGGTGGATGAATGTGCGTTTTTGAAGAGGAGGAATACGTCATGAGTGAAAAAGCCTTTGTGACGGTCACAGCCCTTACAAAATACATAAAAAGAAAATTTGATGTTGACCCTCATTTAGAAGATATTTGGATCAAAGGTGAGTTATCAAATGTGAAGATTCATTCAAGAGGTCATGTTTATTTCACCTTAAAGGACGAAAATGCACGTATGCAAGCTGTTATGTTCCAGCGCTCCGCGTCCAAGCTACCTTTTTCACCAAAGAGCGGAATGAAAGTGTTCGTACGTGGCGGAATTCAAGTCTACGAACCGAGCGGAAGCTATCAATTATATGCAAAAGAAATGCAGCCTGATGGTGTTGGTGCTCTTCATCTTGCCTATGAAGAGCTGAAGAAGAAACTAGCAAGTGAAGGCTTATTTGATGAGCGCTATAAAAAAACAATTCCTGAATTTCCAGAGGTTGTTGGTGTCATTACATCCCCAACAGGAGCAGCTGTTCGAGATGTCATTACCACGATCAATCGGCGCTATCAGCAGGCCAAGATCATTGTGCTTCCGGCATTAGTCCAAGGAGAAAATGCTCCGCGTTCGATTGTGGAACGGATTAAAGAAGCCAATGAAAAACAGCTTTGTGATGTCTTGATTGTCGGGAGAGGCGGAGGATCGATTGAAGAACTTTGGGCCTTTAATGAAGAAGCAGTCGCAAGAGCGATCTTCGCATCAGACATTCCAATCATTTCTGCCGTTGGGCACGAAACAGACTTTACCATTAGTGATTTCACTGCAGACATGAGAGCACCCACACCAACAGGAGCAGCAGAACTAGCTGTTCCAAGCACAGCCGACTTAATCGAACGAATCAAATCAATCGACATTCGGTTAACAAGAGCGGTAAAAAATCGAACGTCACAAGCAAAAGACCGTCTTGTGGCACTTCAATCCTCCTATGCTTTCCGTTTTCCAAAACGATTACAAGAGCAAAAAGAGCAGCAATTCGATATGGTATTTGATCGTTTTCAAAAACAGCTGACAAGACAAATGGAACAAAAACGCAGTCAACTTGACCGCCAAACATATAGACTGAAGCCGCTTCATCCAAAAGAGCAGCTGCTTCAGGCGAAAAAACGTCACGCCAATGAAACAGAACAGCTCGTTCGGAGCATGAATGTGCAAATGAAAACAATTCATTCGCAGTTCCAATCGGTTCTTGGTAAACTAAATGCATTAAATCCGCTTCAAGTCATGGAAAGAGGCTATAGTTTAGCCTATAAAGAAGATGAGCTCATTAAAAGTGTGAATCAAGTAGAAACGAAGGATCAACTGACGATTACAATGAAGGATGGACGTCTGATTTGTGAGGTTATTGAGAAGGAGGGCAATCATCATGACAGAATCAAATAAACAAAAAGAAGAACAAATGACATTTGAAGAGGCCATGAAAGGACTTGAAGAGATTGTGGGAAAGCTCGAAGAAGGCGATGTACCGCTTGAACAAGCTATCCACTATTTCCAAGAGGGTATGACGCTCTCAAAACTTTGCCATGAAAAATTACAGCATGTTGAAAAGCAAATGGATTTCATTTTGAAAGAGGACGGTGAACTGGCTCCTTTTTCGGTGAAGGAGGCAGATGCTGGTGACAAGTAACTTAAACGAATTTTTAACAACACGAAAACAAGCAATTGAAGATTATTTATTTACATATGTGCAGGAATTGTCTATTCCAGAAGAGCTGAAATCTTCTATGCTTTATTCTCTGAAGGCTGGCGGAAAAAGACTGCGTCCTGTGCTTGTTCTTGCTCTTTTAAATGCGTATGGGAAAAAGGAAGAAGACGGTATACCAGTAGGCTGTGCAGTGGAAATGATTCATACGTATTCGTTGATACATGATGATCTTCCTTGTATGGACGATGATGATCTGCGCCGAGGAAAGCCGACCAACCATAAAGTATACGGCGAGGCAACAGCCGTTCTTGCAGGTGATGCGCTGCTCACTGAAAGCTTCCGTCTGATCACATCGCAATTATCTGACGATGTACCTGCTGATCAAAAGCTTCGAATCATCGATGAACTTGTTACATCAGCAGGTGCACTCGGAATGGTTGGCGGGCAATTTGATGATATGGAAGCAGAACAGAAACAAATCCCTCTTTCTGAATTAGAATCGATTCATGCCCGCAAAACAGGAAAGCTACTCACCTTTAGTGTGGTTGCTGGTGCGATACTGGCAGGTGCACCTGATGATGAGATCGAAAAGCTGAGAGAATTCAGCTATCATATTGGCATTGCTTTTCAAATCCGTGATGATATTTTAGATCTTGAAGGCAGCGAAGAGAAAATAGGAAAGCGGATCGGCTCCGATACAGCAAATGAAAAGTCGACATATCCTTCTTTATTAACGCTTTCAGGAGCAAAAGAAAAGCTGGATGAACATATCACTCGTGCGAAAGAAATTGTCTCAAATCTTGAGTTGGAGCAAAACTTGCTGCATGATTTATGCGATCTGATTGCCTCACGAGATCACTAAAAACAGCCTAGATTTGAGGGTCCTCGAGCAATTGTGGTAAACTGTAAACAGTTTATCATGATGAGACAACTCTTATTCCTGAATTGGTTTTCATAGGAATAAGGCATTATATATGTAGATAGAAATTTTGTTGAAAGCGAGTTGATCCTGATTGGATCTTTTATCAATAAAAAATCCAACGTTTCTAAAAGGAATGTCAAATGCAGAATTAGAGGAGCTTAGTGCGGACATTCGCACGTTTTTAATTGAGTCGTTAGCGAACTCTGGTGGGCACATTGGTCCAAACCTTGGTGTCGTTGAACTTACTGTTGCACTTCACAAAGTATTTGACAGCCCGAAAGACAAATTTCTTTGGGATGTTGGACATCAGTCTTACGTTCACAAGCTGTTAACTGGAAGAGGCGCCGAGTTTGATACACTTCGTCAATATAAAGGGCTCTGCGGTTTCCCTAAACGAAATGAAAGTGAACATGATGTTTGGGAGACTGGACACAGTTCAACCTCATTATCTGGTGCAATGGGAATGGCGGCAGCGCGTGACATTAAAGGAACAGATGAATACATTCTCCCGATTATCGGTGATGGTGCACTAACCGGCGGTATGGCGTTAGAAGCACTGAACCATATCGGGGATGAAAAAAAAGACATGATTGTGATCTTAAACGACAATGAAATGAGTATTGCACCAAACGTTGGTGCGATCCATACAATGCTTGGCAGACTACGTACAGCTGGTAAATACCAATGGGTAAAGGACGAGCTTGAATACTTATTCAAGCGTATCCCAGCAGTAGGCGGGAAGCTTGCTGCAACAGCAGAACGTATCAAGGACAGTCTGAAGTATTTGCTTGTCTCTGGTATGTTCTTTGAGGAAATGGGCTTTACTTACTTAGGACCAGTAGATGGACATTCCTATGAAGATTTGTTTGAGAATCTTGAGTACGCAAAGAAAACAAAAGGCCCGGTTCTCCTTCATGTCATCACGAAAAAAGGAAAAGGCTATAAGCCGGCCGAATCTGATAAGATCGGCACATGGCACGGAACAGGACCATACAAAATCGACACAGGTGACTTTGTGAAACCGACAGCAGCCGCACCGTCATGGAGTGGTCTCGTCAGTGAAACCGTCAGAAAGCTGGCACGGGAAGATGGGCGAATTGTCGCAATTACACCTGCAATGCCCGTTGGCTCAAAGCTTGAAGGGTTTGCAAAAGAATTCCCAGAGCGAATGTTTGATGTTGGAATTGCAGAGCAGCACGCTGCAACAATGGCAGCTGGACTTGCTACACAGGACATGAAGCCATTTTTAGCGATTTATTCAACGTTCCTCCAAAGAGCTTATGACCAAGTGCTGCATGATATTTGCCGTCAAAATCTCAATGTGTTCATTGGAATTGACCGTGCAGGTCTTGTCGGTGCAGATGGAGAAACGCATCAAGGTGTGTTTGACATTGCTTTCATGCGTCATATGCCGAATATGGTTCTCATGATGCCAAAGGATGAAAATGAAGGACAGCATATGGTCAACACAGCCATTCAATATGATGATGGTCCAATCGCCATGCGCTTCCCGCGTGGAAATGGACTAGGCGTCAAAATGGATGAACAGCTGAAAACCATCCCAATTGGTTCTTGGGAAGTTCTTCGTCCCGGGAAAGATGCTGTCATTTTAACATTCGGTACAACCATTAAAATGGCGCTGCAGGCAGCAGAAGAACTGCAAAAAGAAGGAAAATCAATTCGTGTTGTCAATGCACGTTTCATTAAGCCTCTTGATGAAGGCATGTTAAATGAGATACTGTCTGAAGGTTTGCCAATTTTAACAATAGAAGAAGCGGTGCTTCAGGGTGGATTTGGCAGCAGCGTATTAGAATATATTCACGATAAAAAAGCGTCTCATATAAAAGTAGAACGTATGGGCATTCCAGATGAATTTATTGAGCATGGAAGTGTCGATGCGCTACTTGAGGAAATTGGACTGACGAAAACACAGGTTGCTGAAACGTTACGTGACCTGCTTCCCGCAGCACCAAGAAAAGGAATTGGATCATGACATCAAAGAAAGAACGACTTGACGTTTTATTAGTCGAACAAGGACTAATGGAAACGAGAGAGAAAGCAAAACGCGCCATTATGGCAGGGATCGTTTACTCAAATGAAAACCGTTTGGATAAGCCAGGAGAAAAAATCGCTCGTGATACCCCGCTGACTGTGAAGGGGAATCCGCTGAAATATGTCAGCCGAGGTGGGCTAAAGCTCGAAAAGGCACTTCAAGAATTTGATTTAACCGTTGAAGGAAAGCTTTTAATTGATATCGGCTCATCAACAGGGGGATTTACAGATTGCGCACTCCAAAATGGAGCAGTCAAATCCTATGCTGTGGATGTTGGCTACAATCAGCTTGCGTGGAAATTACGACAGGATGATCGGGTGATCGTCATGGAACGCACCAACTTCCGCCATTCTGTTCCGGCAGATTTCACCGAAGGATTACCAGAGGTTGCATCTATTGATGTATCATTTATCTCGCTCAAACTCATTCTTCCCGCATTAAAGCATATTCTTATCCCAGGCGGCGACTGTATTGCGCTAGTAAAGCCGCAGTTTGAAGCGGGCAGAGAGCTTGTTGGAAAAAAAGGCATTGTGCGAGAACCTTCTGTACATCTTGGTGTGCTAGAAGAAATGAATCAATTTGCTGCAAAAGAAGGCTATGATGTAAAGGATGTTTCTTTTTCACCCATTACAGGCGGAGATGGAAATATCGAATTTCTCCTCCACTTGGTCCTGCATTCTGATCAAGAAGAGAATACGGCACTTCCAGTATCTGAACTTGAAAAAGTCGTCAAAGAAGCCCATGCCGTATTGAAAGAAAAGAAAAACAGTCCTGAGCCGGCTGACACATGAATTATTGAAACAAAAGGAATAATAGCTCGCTATTATTCCTTTTAGATTGTTGACAAAGGGCTAAAATGAACTTGATTTTAGCCCTTTGTCTTCTTTTCAGCGTGATAGAAAACCTTTGCAGTCTAGGAAGGACGAGCACTGGCGCGGAGCGAATTTGGCATTCGTGAGCACCAGAGCGCAGGACTGACAAAGAATGCGAGGGTTTGTCTACATGCTGAACGGAATAATCGCTCGCTATTATTCCTTTTTACATGGTCAAAAGATCAGAATTAACCGTTTCTCACGTAATGCTTGTTTTTTGAAGTGTGCATCATATAACATAGAACGTAAAGACAAACTGAGATTCTAACGCCTAGGGGGGTCAAAATGAACAAAGGTCAAAGACATATTAAGATTAGAGAAATTATCGCAAGCCAAGAAATCGAAACACAAGACGAATTAGTCGATATTTTGAAAGCGGATGGATATAACATCACACAGGCGACCGTATCAAGAGATATCAAAGAACTGCATTTAGTCAAAGTGCCAACAAATAATGGAACATATAAATACAGCCTTCCTGCAGATCAGCGGTTTAACCCGCTATCAAAATTAAAGCGTTCCTTAATGGACGCATTTATTAAAATGGATGCTGCCAGTCATTTAATCGTTCTAAAAACAATGCCTGGGAACGCTCAAGCCATCGGTGCTTTAATGGATAATTTAGATTGGGAAGAAATTATGGGAACCATTTGTGGGGATGATACCATCTTAATCATTTGCCGCACGCCAGACGATACGGATACCGTTTCGTCCAAAATTTTAGAGCTTCTATAAAGAGATCAGGTTTACAAAAAGAGGTGTCAAATGAGTGTTAGCAGAACTAACCATTAAAAACTTTGCAATCATTGAGGAGTTAACGGTTTCGTTTGAAAAAGGACTCACAGTTCTAACAGGGGAAACAGGTGCCGGAAAATCAATCATGATTGACGCTGTCTCACTTCTCGTAGGGGGAAGAGGATCATCCGAATTTGTCCGTTATGGCGAAAAAAAAGCAGAGCTTGAAGGTCTTTTTCTTGTACCAGCAGATCATCCTGTATTTGCCCTTTGTGAGGAGCAAGGAATTGATGCATCTGATGAAATGATGATTCTTCGCCGTGATATCAATCAAAGCGGGAAAAGCATTTGCCGCATTAATGGTAAGCTTGTCACCATCTCGCTTTTAAGAGAAGTTGGCCGGCTTTTGCTTGATATACATGGACAGCACGATAATCAGCTGCTCATGGAGGATGAAAATCATTTGCATTTGCTTGATCAATTTGGAGCAGAAGAAATTGCACCTGCTCTCTCGCAGTATCAAGAAGCGTATGATCAATATATGAAGACAGCGCAAAAGCTCAAACAGCTGTCTGAAAATGAACAGGAAATGGTTCACCGGTTAGACTTATTGCAATTTCAGCTGGAAGAGATTGAAGCGGCACAATTAGAGCCTGGAGAAGATGAGAAGCTTCAAGAGGAACGTCATCAAATTAGCAATTTTGAAAAAATCTTTTCCTCGCTTCAAAACGCATATAATGCTCTGCGTAATGAGCAGGGAGGACTTGATTGGGTTGGAATGGCTTCAAGCGAGCTTGAGCAAGTTTCTGAGATCAACGACGATCTGAAAAAGCTCTCTGAGCAAGTGTCAAACTCCTATTATTTATTAGAAGATTCTACTTTTCAAATGCGCAGCATGCTTGATCAATTAGAATTTGACCCAGCCCGTCTTGATTTTATTGAGTCTAGGTTAAATGAGATGAAGCAGCTGAAGCGAAAGTACGGCACAACCGTTGAGGAAATTTTAGAATATGCGGCTAAGATTGAAGAGGAGATAGACCAAATCCAAAATCGAGACAGCCATTTGCAGACACTTAAAAACAAACTTGACGCGATAAGCCGGGATGCATTGCTTGAAGCGCTCAACGTGTCAGAGCTCCGTAAAAAATGGGCGAAAAAACTGGCGAAGCAAATTCAAGCTGAATTGAAGGATTTATATATGGAGAAGTCTTCTTTTGATACCGCTTTTACGATTCGATATGCACCATTTGGCAGTACGGACTGCCCGCTTTTAGATGGAAAACCCGTACAGCTCGGGAAAAATGGCATAGATCAAGCGCAATTTGTCATTTCTACAAATCCGGGTGAACCGATGAAATCTTTGTCAAAAGTAGCATCTGGAGGAGAAATTTCGCGTGTCATGCTGGCAGTGAAAAGTATTTTCTCAGCGAAACAAGAAGTGACGTCCATTATATTTGATGAAGTGGATACGGGCGTTAGCGGCAGAGTAGCACAAGCCATTGCTGAAAAAATTTATAAAGTAGCAGCAGGTTCACAAGTACTCTGTATTACCCATCTGCCGCAAGTCGCAGCAATGGCTGATACACATCTTTTTATTTCTAAACGCGCTAAAGCTGGTAGAACAATGACGAACGTCAAACCACTAAGTGATGATGAAAAAGTGAGTGAAATCGGCCGAATGATTGCTGGTGTAGAAGTCACTGAGCTCACAAAACAGCATGCAAAAGAATTACTGCACCAAGCAAATGATGTCAAAACGACAGGGTAGCTGAAACAACAGCTGCCTTTTTTATATTGTCTCATATTCGCCGTATATACGCATGAATTCGTCTTTTTCTTTTATCAATTTATCCAATCATTTTCTAAAGGTGTCGGTTATAAATCCTCGCTAAGAAGGCAAAAGTAAAGATGTAGCCAAAACATTAATGTTCTGGTGTGGGTAAGGAGCGAGGAGAGTGAAAAATGAATGCCCGAAAAGATGAGAAAAGCCATTGGTGTGATTCTCCTTGTTTCTTTAATAAGTACAGGGTTTATGAGCATAGTGAAGGAATATATCAGCATTCCAACAACTGTCGCAGTATTTGAACACGAGAAGCATTCGATTGATACATCCATTGAAGCGTCAGCCAATGCTTCTTCACCAGCCTTTAGTCTTTCAGAGAAAAAGAATCAACTTGAAGTAACGGGACAAAAGGCGGGAAAAGCCGAAATTGTTTATGATTTTAAAGGATTTCCTATTAAGAAAACAAAAGTCGATGTTCTTCCCGAATTAAAAGTCATTCCTGGAGGACAATCCATTGGCGTCAAACTCCACTCTGTCGGAGTTCTCGTTGTCGGTTTTCATCAAATCACAACAGCAGACGGCAAAAAATCACCAGGTGAAGCCGCAGGCATTCAATCAGGGGATATGATCATTGAGATCAATGGTCACAAAATGGAGAAGATGAATGACCTCACCCCATTTATTCAGAAAGCCGGAAAAACGGGGGAAACCCTTCATTTACTCATAAAAAGAGACCATAAAACCTTTCAAACGACATTAACACCCGCGAAAGATGCAAGTGAAGGTACTTATCGAATCGGTCTTTATATTCGTGATTCCGCAGCAGGAATCGGGACGATGACCTTCTTTGAACCATCTTCTAAAAAATATGGCGCCCTTGGGCATGTGATTTCTGACATGGATACAAAAAAACCAATCGTGGTCGACAATGGTGAAATTGTCAGATCAACCGTCACATCCATTGAAAAAGGGACAGGAGGCAACCCTGGAGAAAAATTGGCCAGGTTTTCTTCCGAAAGAAAAACGATAGGTGATATTTCACGTAACAGTCCATTCGGTATATTTGGTAAGTTAACCGAAAAACTTGAAAATCATGTAGCAGACAAACCACTTCCAGTCGCGTTATCAAGTGAAGTAAAAGAAGGTCCAGCCGAAATATTAACGGTTGTGGACCATGATAAAGTAGAGAAATTTGATATTAAAATCGTCAGCACAACACCGCAAAAATTCCCGGCAACAAAAGGAATGGTGCTTAAAGTAACGGATGAGCGCTTATTAAGCAAAACGGGCGGGATCGTTCAAGGAATGAGCGGAAGTCCGATCATCCAAAATGGCAAAGTCATTGGAGCGGTCACTCACGTGTTCGTCAATGACCCGACAAGCGGATACGGCGTACACATTGAATGGATGCTGTCAGAAGCAGGAATTGATCTTTATCAAAAAAACAAAAAAGCAAGCTGACGAAAAACTGCCGCGAATCTTCCGGCAGTTTTTTTCTACCCTTTCTTTCTCTTCCATCATGTTATAAAATAAGGAAAAAGAGATTTTTCGACAAAATGGAAAACAGTGTATTGTCAAATTGCAATAATCGTCGATTCATTAAGAAAAACGTAGAAAAAGCTAGATAATGCTCTATTATTCGGAAAATTAAACTTTTTTAAAGGGGATAGCATGGTTTTGTCGAATTGAACACTCAGAAGAGAAATGCAAAAGACTAAGGAATCGACATTGGGGAGGAAAGAACGTGGAGAAAATTAAAGTGTGTGTAGCTGATGACAATCGAGAACTTGTTGGCCTTTTGACAGAGTATATTGAGGGACAGGAAGATATGGAAGTACTTGGCGTGGCGTATAATGGTCAGGAATGTCTGACATTATTTAAAGATAAAGAGCCCGACGTTCTCCTCTTAGATATTATCATGCCTCATTTAGACGGTCTTGCTGTACTGGAACGCCTCCGTGAAAACAATGAAATGACCAAACAGCCAAGTGTCATTATGCTGACGGCTTTCGGACAAGAAGACGTAACGAAAAAAGCGGTCGATTTGGGCGCATCCTATTTCATTTTGAAACCATTCGATATGGAAAACCTCGTAGGTCATATTCGTCAAGTCAGTGGAAACGGCACACAAGTCAGCCATCGATCTTCATCTATCCAAAACAGTGTCCTTCGCAGCAAACCTGAACCGAAACGTAAGAACTTAGATGCGAGCATTACGACAATTATTCATGAGATTGGCGTGCCAGCTCATATTAAAGGTTATTTATACTTAAGAGAAGCCATTTCGATGGTGTACAATGATATTGAACTACTCGGCAGTATTACAAAAGTATTGTACCCAGACATTGCAAAGAAATTTAACACGACAGCCAGCAGGGTAGAACGAGCGATTCGTCATGCCATTGAAGTGGCTTGGAGCAGAGGGAATATTGACTCCATTTCCTCACTCTTTGGTTACACAGTCAGCATGTCAAAAGCCAAACCAACCAATTCAGAATTTATTGCGATGGTGGCTGATCGTCTGCGTTTAGAGCATAGAGCAAGCTAAGTCAACGTCCATAAAAAAACGTTTCTTCAATGAGGCGTTTTTTTATTTTTGTAAAATATTGCTAAAAAATGGATATGTTGATAAAATCATCTTTAATGTTTAAATTGGACAAACGGGTCGCTTTATTTTCAGAATAAAATGAAAAATAAAGCATGAAAGAAATGAATAGGACATAAAATAGTGGTAATCAGCTACGCTAATCAACTGGCTTATAGAAGAAGAAAACGCTCATTCGTAAGAAAAAGGATGAGAGGAAAAGGTCTTATGTAATTGGTAAATAAAGCAAATGAGATCGAAAGTTCTATTTCTATTGACCCGATTGGTTGGCGTTTTAAAGTCACTGGCTTCTTAGAGATTGTGCCATTTGAACTGAATATTCCCATTGTCGAATTTAATAATTTTCACATTCTTTTACTATGCTATAATAATGAAAAGAAGAGGGTGAGGTTATGGGAAAGCTGAAAATCCACTCTGCTGAGGTTGCGAACGAAATTAGCAAGTGGACGAGGGTCATTTCTCAGAATGACCTAGAAAAATCTGCTGTCTATAAAGAGAAAATTCAGAATTTGCTAAAAAATACAGATGAGGATCGAGAAGTTCTTCTTTATTATCAGCTAGTCGACGGCAGACATGAAATGTTACTTGGAAATATTGAAAAAGCCAATCAGATTATGAAAAGTGTCGGAACGCTGGATGAAAAAGCAGATGACATTATTAATTTTTATTTTTACTTTTATAAAGGCCAATATGCTGCCTATGTCAAAAAATATGATGAGGCGATTAGTTTTTATAAGATTGCTGAGCAGCGGCTAAAACGTGTGAATGAAGATCTTGAAGTCGGAACTTTTCATCATAAAGTCGCTTCCATTTATTACGAACTGAAGCAAAATTTCATTTCCATTAATCATATTAAAAAAGCCATTGATACATTTAAAGCGCATGAAGAATATACCGCACAGGCGATTGACAGCTTGATCTTACATGCGAGCAACTGTATTGATTTACTACAGTTTGATGAAGCTGAGGAAAAGTACCAAGAGGCACTTGAGAAAAGTAAGCGCATTAACAATGAAGTGCTGATTGGGAAGTGCTATCACAATTTAGCGGTTCTTTATTACGCAAAACCTGATTATGAAAAAAGTGCGCAATACGCCAAAAAAGGGATGAGCATTCAAATTCATCGCGACAATAGCCATTATTTCATCCAATCTTTATATGTTCTCGCAAATGCCTTAGTTCATTTAGGAGATCATGAGGCGAAAGAATATATTAAAGAGGGGATTCAATATAGCTGTGATATCCAAAATAATGAATATATAGTAAAATTTGAAATTTTGGATTTGATGTGCGAAAATAGTGGAGCAGCAGACGTATTCTCTGAAAAATTAGACTACATAGAAAAAAATAGATTATATGTGGAGCTTGAGGATTTGTCTGAACAAATATCGAAATACTTCAAGGAACGAAATGATTATCAAAATGCCATTCGTTTTCTTGAAAAGAAATTCGATGCACAAATACTTCAAAAGAAAGTGGAGGTTATCTTATGAAAAAGTTGTTGTTAGGTGTAACAATCGTTACAGCAGTCGCAGTTGTTTCTTCCCTTTTTGCTCTTGACGCAGAGACGACAGAGCAAGCCATCAGAGCGATTACGTGATCGAATTTACCTGTCAACCTCTTCTCTCTTATTAGAAGAGGTTTTTTTATGTGCTCAAACTGGCAAAACGAAAACAGACACGTCATAATATAGGTAATCATCATATTTAGAGGTGGCATATGACGAAAATTTTTGCACATAGAGGCTTTAAAGGAAACTATCCAGAGAACACCATGATTGCCTTTGAGCACGCACTCCATTCTGGAGCGGATGGGATTGAGCTTGATGTTCAGCTCACCAAAGACGGCAGACTAGCTGTCATTCACGATGAAAAGCTGAACCGAACGACCAATATGAAAGGGTTAGTGAAAGACTATACATATGAAGAGTTAAAAAGAGGAGATGCCAGTCATTCTTTCTATGAAGAAACGGGTGCGGTCTCCATTCCTCTATTAGAAGAAGTATTAGAGCTAGTGACGCAGAGACCATCCTTTATGATCAACATTGAATTAAAAAACTCTATTTATCGATATCCAGGGATTGAAGAAAAAGTAAAAGAGCAAATTGAGCACTTTCAAATAGAGGATCGAGTGCTTGTCTCATCATTTCATCACGGCAGCTTAGCTCTTTTTCACAAGCTGATGCCGCACATTGAACTGGCGGTCCTCACGATGGATGTGATTCATCAACCGGACATGTATTTAAAAACAATCCCGGCAAAGGGCTACCATCCGAATATAAAGGGCGCTGGGGTGACAAAAGAAGTAGTATCCGCTCTCCATGCGGACCAACAAGTGATCAGACCGTTTACTGTAAACAGTGAGAAGCAAATAAAAAATATGTTGACCTTGGGTGTTGATGGAATCTTTACTGATTTTCCTGATCGAGCCGTCAAAATAAGAGAAGAAATGAAATAAAGACCTGCTATCAACAGCGGGTCTTTTTCATGATTACCTTTGCTTAAAACGAGTTGTTACTTTATTTCGTTTACGGTCTCTATATAAAATAAATCCTGCAACAACATAAAGACCTCCCCCTAAAAATAACAACCCTGCAATTCCTTGCAGCCATAAATATGGAAATGGTGCAATGATGATGCCGAAAACAGTGTCACGCAGCAGCTTAATGCCAAGTGCTGCAAAGGCTCCAGGTATTAAAATAATCACTAATGCCAGTATTCTCCCCATCAAATGTCCCCTTAAACGTCATTTACTTCCATTGTCTAATTCAAAAAATATTTTGTCAAGAAAGGAAAACGTGGTAATATAGGTGTTGTGCAATTTTTTGCAACGGAAAAATATGGTGTGCAAAATTTTTCATATAAAGGGGTAACGGGATGCAGAGAGTCTTGATTGTCGGTGCAGGACAAGGTGGATCAGCACTGCTTGAAACATTGCTGAAAACAAATACGGTTCAAATCATTGCGATCGCCGACCTTGATCTCGAGGCACCGGGGATGGATGAAGCGAAAAAGAATGGAATTGAGACGACGACGGATTGGAAAGAATACATAAAAGATGACATTGATATCATCATTGAAACCACAGGCAGTTCTGCTGTACTGAAGGAACTAATTGAACAAAAACCAGAGCATGCTGTGATTGTGCCAAGCTCGATGGCATATGTCATGTCAGAATTAATGGCAGAGAAACAACAGCTTATTCAAATATTGAAGGAACAAACCTATAAACATGACCGCATTTTTAATGCAACGAATGATGGCATGATTTTTATTAATATGGATGAAGAAGTGGTCCTGTTTAATCGATCGGCTGCCAAAATGGTGGGGTGTTCGCAAAAGGATGCGATTGGCCGTCACATTCGAGAAGTGATTCCGAACACGAAACTTCCCGATATATTAAGGTCAAGGGAGCCGGAATTTAACCAAAAGCAATTTTTGAATCAGCAAATTCAAATTGTGACCACCCGTCTGCCGATTATTGATGACGCGGGGAGAATGTTAGGTGCTTTATCCATCTTTAAAGACATTACAGATGCGGTGGAGCTTGCGGAAGAAGTGACAAACCTCAAAGAAGTAAGAACGATGCTTGAGGCGATTATTCAATCATCAGATGAAGCCATATCGGTTGTCGATGAGCAGGGGAAAGGTATTTTGATCAACCGTGCTTATACGAAAATGACCGGTTTAACGGATAAAGAGGTCGTGGGTAAACCAGCAGGAGCTGATATTTCCGAAGGGGAAAGCATGCACTTAAAGGTGCTTGAAACAAGAAGACCTGTTCGTGGCGTCAGAATGAAGGTTGGTCCAAATAAAAAAGATGTCATCGTCAATGTAGCACCTGTTATTGTGGACGGCATTCTAAAAGGCAGTGTCGGGGTCATTCACGATGTATCCGAAATTCAATCATTGACGAATGAATTAAATAAAGCAAGGCAGCTCATCCGAACACTTGAAGCAAAGTACACATTTGAAGACATTATTGGAGAAAGTGAACAAATGCTTGTCGCACTTGAGCAGGCAAAGCTGGGTGCAAAAACGCCGGCAACCATTTTACTCCGCGGAGAATCAGGTACTGGGAAAGAGCTGTTTGCACATGCCATTCACAATGAAAGTGATCGCAAGTACAACCGCTTTGTCCGTGTCAACTGTGCTGCCTTATCAGAAACTCTTTTAGAGTCAGAACTGTTTGGCTACGAGGAAGGAGCGTTTTCTGGTGCAAGGCGAGGCGGGAAAAAAGGGCTGTTTGAAGAAGCCAATCAAGGCAGCATCTTTTTAGATGAAATCGGTGAAATGACGCCAAGTACACAAGCGAAATTGCTACGTGTCATGCAAGAAAAAGAAATTGTACGGGTAGGCGGAACGAAAGCGATACCGGTCGATGTGCGTGTGATCACAGCGACAAATGTCAATATTGAAAAGGCGATGGCAGAAGGTAAGTTCAGAGAGGATTTATATTATCGAATGAACAGATACCCGATATCGATTCCACCACTCAGACAGCGTCTCGAAGATATTGAATCATTAAGTAAACGCCTCATCCAAAAGATCAATTTAGACTATGGGCGAAACGTCAGCGGCTTAACTGATCGTGCGCTTCATAGACTTCGATCATATAGCTGGCCAGGCAACGTGAGAGAGCTTGAAAACGTGCTTGGACGAGCGATGATCTTTTTGAATCCGCAAGAAGAATGGATCGATGAAGCGCATATCGCCTTCATGGAGTCAGACGAGCATGAGGAAAAAGAGCAGCAGGAACTGGCTGTTAGTCAATTTGAGGGGGAGACGCTCTCAGATGCTGTAGAAGCATTTGAAGCGCAGCTGATCAAACAAACCCTTGAAAAACATCAATTCAATCGCACAAAAACAGCGAAAACGTTAGGGATCAGCATTCGAAATCTTTACTATAAAATGGATAAGTATCAGCTTGCAAAAGATAGCATGCAGTAACATGCACGTAACCTGCAAGAAATTGCATAATTTCTTTGCGGAAAGGCTTATTTTTCACACATTTCAAGCTGGCACGGAACTTGCATATAAAAAGAGGAACCGAGCACAAGGAAAGGTGGGCAAGTATGAAGCTTGACGATCTGATTATCAAAGCCTCGCAGCTGCAGAATAAAACAGCGGCTGTGGCTCATGCAGAAGACGAAGAAGTGCTTCATGCCATCAAAATGGCAATCGAACGAAAAGTCGCTCGCTTCCTGCTGGTTGGAAACAAACGCAACCTAAAGGAGCTAGTCAAACAGCACGAGATTAATGAAGACTGGATAGATATTATTCATTCAGATTCACCCGAAGAATCTGCCAAAATTGCCGTTCAGGCAGTAAGTGAAAATCATGCAGATATTCTCATGAAGGGGCATGTCCCGACAGCCGTACTGTTAAAAGCTGTCCTAAATAAAGAATATGGGCTTCGGACAGCGAGTGTCCTTTCACATGTTGCAGCCTTCGAAGTACCGGGCTTTGACCGTTTTATCTATGTGACGGACTCTGCGATGAACATTGCGCCTGATTTAAATATGCTGAAAGAAATTACGGTGAATTCCGTTCAAGTCGCACAAGCTGTCGGAAATGATATGCCCAAAGTGGCGGTATTATCAGCGGTAGAAGTCGTAAACCCAGCGATGGATTCGACGCTCACAGCTGCAAGTCTTGCGCAAATGAATCGAAGAGGTCAAATTTCTGGCTGCCTGATTGATGGGCCGCTTGCTTTAGATAATGCCATTTCTCAAACGGCAGCTTCTCATAAAAATATTACGAGTGATGTGGCTGGTCATGCAGATATTTTGCTTGTGCCGACCATTGAAGCAGGCAACATTCTTTATAAATCTCTCATCTACTTTGCTCATGCAAAAGTGGGAGCTGTGGTGGCAGGAGCGAAAGCACCGATTGCTTTAACAAGCCGGTCTGATTCAGCTGAAAGCAAGCTCTATTCAATTGCACTTGCCATCTGTACATCAAATTAAGTGAAAGTATTAGGAGGAATAGAAAATGGAACTTTTTAAATATATGGAACGATACGATTATGAACAGCTTGTATTTTGTCAGGATGAACAGTCTGGTTTAAAAGCCATCATTGCCATTCATGATACAACACTTGGGCCAGCACTCGGCGGAACAAGAATGTGGACATATGAAAATGAAGAAGCAGCGATCGAAGATGCCTTGCGTCTTGCAAGAGGTATGACTTATAAAAATGCGGCGGCAGGGCTTAACCTTGGCGGCGGTAAAACGGTCATCATTGGTGATCCGAGAAAAGACAAGAATGAAGAAATGTTCCGTGCTTTTGGCCGTTACATTCAAGGATTAAATGGCCGTTATATCACTGCTGAAGATGTCGGTACAACGGTAGAAGATATGGATCTTATCCATGAAGAAACAGACTTTGTCACAGGCATCTCTCCTGCATTTGGTTCTTCAGGAAACCCATCTCCAGTGACTGCTTACGGTGTATATAAAGGCATGAAAGCAGCTGCAAAAGCAGCATTCGGTACAGATTCATTAGAAGGAAAAACAATTGCCGTTCAAGGTGTTGGAAACGTGGCTTACAACCTATGTAAACACCTGCATGAAGAAGGCGCACAGCTTATCGTTACTGATATCAACAAAGACTCAGTTCAGCGAGCTGTAGAAGACTTCGGTGCAAAAGCGGTAGACCCTGATGATATTTATGATCAAGAATGTGATATTTACGCACCATGTGCACTCGGTGCAACCATTAACGATGTGACGATTCCTAAATTAAAGGCAAAAGTCATTGCAGGTGCAGCGAATAACCAGCTGAGAGAAACTCATCATGGAGATCTTATTCATGAAATGGGCATTGTGTACGCACCGGATTATGTGATCAATGCAGGTGGTGTGATTAACGTTGCAGATGAGCTTTATGGCTATAATGCCGATCGTGCAATGAAAAAAGTAGAAGGCATTTACCAAAACATTGAGCGAGTGATTGAAATCTCTAACCGTGATGCCATTCCAACTTATAAAGCGGCAGATCGATTGGCTGAAGAGCGAATTGAAAGAATGCGCAAATCAAGAAGCCAATTCCTGCAAAATGGTCAACATATTTTAAGTCGTCGCTAAATGGATGAATGAGTTGAAACGGAGGTTTTGTTTTTGCTGACAAAAGAATGGCGTATTCTCACGATTAATCCTGGCTCTACCTCAACAAAAATCGGTGTGTTTCATAATGAACGATCTATTTTTGAAACGACATTAAGACATACAGATGAGGAAATCAAGCAGTTTCCTCATATCATTGATCAATTTTCATTCCGTAAAGAAACCATTTTAAAAACACTGCATGAACAGGGGATGAACATCTCAAAGTTTGATGCAGTTTGCGCACGCGGTGGTCTGCTTCGCCCGATTGAAGGTGGCACATATGAAGTAAATGAGCAAATGGTTGAAGATCTAAAAGAAGGGTATGCTGGCCAGCACGCCTCTAATCTAGGCGGAATCATTGCCCGAGAAATTGCACTTGGTCTTAACATCCCAGCTTTTATTGTTGATCCCGTAGTCGTAGATGAACTACAGCCAATTGCTCGTATTTCAGGACTGCCAACAATTGAGCGGAAAAGCATTTTTCATGCGTTAAATCAAAAAGCAGTCGCAAGAAAAACGGCTGCTTCGTTTGGAAAACGTTATGAAGATTTGAACATGATCATTACCCATATGGGCGGCGGAATTACGATTGGTGTACATCAAAAAGGAAAAGTCATTGATGTGAATAACGGTCTTCATGGTGAGGGTCCTTTCAGCCCAGAGCGGGCAGGTACTCTCCCAACAGGTGACCTTGTCAATTTATGCTTTTCTGGTGAATATTCGCAAGAGGAAATGCTCAAACGCATTATTGGCGAAGGCGGTCTTGCGGGCTATCTTGGCACGACAGATGCAGTAAAAGTAGAGCGAATGATTGAAGCAGGCGATGAGCGTGCGGCGCTTATTTATGAAGCGATGTGCTATCAAATTGCCAAAGAAATTGGTGCGGCTAGTGCGGTTTTAAAAGGAGCTGTTGACGTCATAGTGTTAACAGGTGGCCTTGCATACAGCAAACAAATTACATCAAGCATTAGAGGATACATTGACTGGATTTCAGATGTTGTTGTGTACCCAGGCGAAAATGAATTGCAATCCTTAGCAGAAGGAGCGCTTCGCATTTTAAAAGAAGAAGAATCACCAAAAGAATACCCAAATGATCAAAAGGCGGAGAAAGGAGTGACAAGTCATGGCAACTGAATATGACCTCGTCATTCTTGGTGGAGGCACAGGCGGCTATGTAGCGGCCATTCGTGCCTCTCAACTTGGATTGAAAACAGCAGTCGTAGAAAAATCAAAGCTCGGTGGAACATGTCTTCATAAAGGCTGTATCCCATCTAAAGCGCTGCTTAGAAGTGCAGAAGTCTATCAAACGGTCAAACGTGCCGCTGATTTTGGCGTTGAAGCAAGCGGAATTGCCTTACAATTTGCCAACGTACAAAAAAGAAAAACAGAGATTGTCGACAAATTAGCAGGCGGCGTCAAACACTTAATGAAACAAGGAAAAATTGATGTATACGAAGGAATAGGCCGTATCTTAGGCCCTTCGATTTTTTCGCCAATGCCGGGCACCATCTCGGTAGAAATGGCGAATGGCGATGAAAATGAAATGCTGATTCCTAAGCAGGTCATCATTGCGACTGGATCAAGACCGCGCGTCCTGCCCGGACTTGAAGCGGATGGAACACACATCCTTACATCAGACGAAGCACTTGAACTGCAAGAACTCCCTCAGTCCATGCTGATTGTCGGCGGAGGCGTGATTGGGATCGAATGGGCTTCCATGCTTAACGATTTTGGCGTAAAAGTCACAGTGATCGAATTTGCAGATCGCATTTTGCCAACAGAGGATCAAGATATTTCTAAAGAAATGGAAAAGCTTTTAACGAAAAAGGGCATCGCCTTAGTGACAAATGCGAAGGTTCTGCCAGATACTGCCGAAAAGCATGAGAATCTGGTCAAGATCCAAGTGGAACAAGGTGGAGACACTCAGTCGTTTGAAGCAGAGAAACTGCTTCTTTCAGTTGGCCGAGTGCCAAACGTGGAAGGCATAGGTCTTGAAAACACGGACATCCAGACAGAAAATCATGGCATTGTCGTGAATGAGCATTACCAAACGAAAGAGTCGCATATTTACGCAATAGGTGATGTCATTGGCGGTCTTCAGCTGGCGCATGTCGCATCACATGAAGGCATGATTGCAGTAGAACATATGGCTGGTCAAGATCCAAAGCCGCTTGATGAAACGCTCGTGTCTAAATGTGTGTACTCTCACCCAGAAACCGCTAGTGTTGGACTGACTGAACAGGCGGCAAAAGAGCAAGGCTACGAAGTCAAGATTGGGAAGTTTCCCTTTATGGCCATCGGAAAAGCGCTTGTATTTGGAGAGTCTGATGGATTTGTCAAAATCATTGCTGACCAAAAGACAGATGATATCTTAGGGATTCATATGATTGGTCCTCATGTAACAGATATGATATCTGAAGCTGGATTAGCCAAAGTATTAGATGCAACTCCGTGGGAAGTGGGGCAGACGATCCACCCGCATCCAACCTTGTCAGAAGCAATTGGCGAGGCAGCACTGGCTGTTGACGGAAAGGCGATCCATTTTTAATCAAGGAGGGAAACATGATGAGTAACATGCGTCATCAGGAATTAGGATTATCAGATGAACAAGCGATTGACATATATAGAACCATGCTTTTAGCAAGAAAAATTGATGAACGGATGTGGCTGTTAAACCGTTCTGGAAAAATTCCATTCGTCATCTCTTGTCAAGGACAGGAAGCACAGCAAGTCGGTGCCGCTTTTGCCCTCAATAGGGAAGAGGATTACGTTTTACCTTATTACCGTGATATGGGGGTTGTCCTTGCATTCGGGATGACGGCGAAAGATTTAATGATGTCTGGTTTTGCGAAAAAAGACGATCCAAACTCAGGCGGGAGACAGATGCCAGGTCATTTTGGGCAAAGATCAAACCGAATTGTGACTGGATCATCACCTGTGACAACACAGGTTCCTCATGCGGTTGGCATCGCACTTGCCGGGCGGCTAGAGCAAAAGAATTTTGTTAGCTTTGTGACGTTCGGTGAAGGCTCTTCAAACCAAGGAGACTTTCACGAGGGCGCCAACTTTGCTGCGGTGCATAAGCTGCCTGTTATTTTCATGTGTGAAAACAATAAGTATGCGATTTCTGTCCCGTATGACAAACAAGTGGCATGTGAGCGTATTTCAGATCGTGCAATAGGGTACGGAATGCCGGGTGTGACGGTTGATGGAAATGATCCGCTTGAAGTGTATGCAGCGGTCAAAGAAGCGAGAGACCGTGCGGCAAGAGGCGAAGGCCCAACATTGATCGAAACCATTTCTTACCGGTTAACTGCGCATTCAAGTGATGACGATGATTCTAGCTATCGAGAAAAAGAAGAAGTGCTCGAAGCAAGAAAGAAAGATCCGCTCATTCAATATGAAACGTACTTAATCGAAGGAAATGTCATGACTTCTGAAATGAAAGAAGAGATGACAAAAGAAATCATGCAAATCGTAAACGAAGCCACTGATGAAGCGGAAAACGCAGCTTATGCCGATGCAGAAAGCGCACTTCGTTACGTGTATGCGGAGTAAGGGGGAAGAAAAATGCCTGTTATGTCATATATAGACGCTATTACACTAGCGATGAAAGAAGAAATGGAGCGAGATCCGAAAGTGTTTGTGCTCGGAGAGGATGTCGGGAAAAAAGGCGGCGTATTTAAAGCAACAGCGGGTCTTTACGAGCAATTTGGAGAAGCGCGCGTCATGGATACACCTCTTGCCGAATCAGCGATTGCAGGTGTAGGTATTGGGGCTGCTATGTATGGAATGCGTCCGATCGCGGAGATGCAATTTGCGGATTTTATTATGCCAGCCATCAACCAAATCATTTCAGAGGCTGCAAAAATTAGATATCGTTCCAATAATGATTGGAGCTGCCCAATGGTCATTCGTGCTCCTTACGGGGGCGGCGTACACGGGGCGCTTTATCATTCACAATCGGTCGAAGCCATTTTTGCCAATCAGCCAGGCTTAAAGATTGTGATGCCTTCTACACCTTATGATGTCAAAGGGTTGTTAAAAGCCGCAGTGCGTGATCCAGATCCTGTATTGTTCTTTGAACACAAACGTGCATACCGTCTCATTAAAGGAGAAGTGCCTGAAGAGGATTATACGCTCCCTATTGGAAAAGCGGATGTGAAACGAGAAGGCGATGACATTACGGTCATTACATATGGCCTTTGTGTTCATTTTGCCCTCCAAGCAGCAGAGCGCCTTGCGAAGGACGGAATTTCTGCTCATATTCTCGATTTACGTACAGTGTACCCGCTTGATCAAGAAGCGATTATTGAAGCGGCATCAAAAACAGGGAAAGTACTCTTGTTAACAGAAGATACAAAAGAAGGAAGCATCATGAGTGAAGTAGCTGCCATCATTTCAGAGCACTGCTTGTTTGATTTAGATGCGCCAATTAAACGTCTAGCAGGACCTGATATCCCTGCAATGCCTTATGCACCGACAATGGAGAAATTCTTCATGGTTAATCCGGATAAGGTAGAAGCTGAAATGAGAGAACTAGCGGCGTTTTAAGAAAGAGGAGGGTTTCAAAGTGGCAACTGAACAAATGAAAATGCCTCAGCTTGGTGAAAGTGTAACAGAAGGAACCATTAGCAAATGGCTCGTTTCACCTGGCGATCATGTGAATAAATATGATCCGATTGCGGAAGTCATGACAGATAAAGTAAATGCAGAGGTTCCGTCATCCTTTACAGGAAAAATCACTAAACTAGCGGCTGCAGAGGGTGATACACTTCAAGTAGGAGAAGTGTTTTGTGAAATTGAAGTAGAAGGCAGTGCGCAGCAGAGTGCGAAAATAGAAGAGGCGCCTGCGCAAGATGAAGCACCAGAACCTGACCAAACAAGTGTGGATCAGAGTCAAAAGAAACGATACTCTCCGGCAGTCCTGCGTTTAGCAGATGAGCACGGAATTGATTTAGCGGCTGTTCAAGGAACGGGAGCTGGCGGCAGAATCACAAGAAAAGATTTGCTGAAGCTTATCGAAAGTGGAGGCGCACAAGAAACGGCAGCACCTGTGAGTGATAGTACGGGTCAAACGGAGCCTGCGAAGCCGTCACAAGCAAAAGCGGCTCCTTCCATCTCTTCAATGCCTGGAGATGTTGAACTGCCGGTCACACCGATTAGACAGGCGATTGCCGCAAATATGCTAAGAAGCAAGCATGAAATTCCACATGCCTGGACGATGATGGAAGTGGATGTGACAAACCTTGTGACAAGAAGAAATCAGCTAAAAGATCAATTCAAAGCAAAAGAAGGCTTTAATTTGACGTTCTTTGCATTCTTTGTCAAAGCAGTGGCTCAGGCCTTAAAGGAATTTCCTGAAATGAACAGCATGTGGGCTGGAGATAAAATTGTTCAAAAGAAAGCGATCAACGTCTCCATTGCTGTTGCAACAGATGACGCTCTTTTTGTCCCAGTGATTAAAGATGCGGATGAGAAAACGATTAAGGGAATCGCCAAAGAAATTCATGAACTTGCTTTCAAGGTCAGACAAGGCAAACTGCAGCAAAGTGACATGGAAGGCGGCACTTTCACTGTGAACAACACAGGATCATTTGGTTCAGTTCAATCAATGGGGATCATTAACTATCCGCAAGCAGCCATTTTACAAGTAGAATCTATTGTAAAGCGCCCGATGATTGTAAATGGTATGATTGCCGCTAGAGATATGGTGAATCTTTGTCTTTCATTAGATCATAGAGTACTCGATGGTCTTGTATGCGGTAGATTCCTGCAAAGAATTAAACAAATTCTTGAAGGCATTGACGAAGAGACGTCCGTCTATTAAGCTCATTTATATGTCCCCTTCTCACAATGAGAGGGGGATTTCCATATCAATCAGAAAGGAGCCATGAGATGTCTGGACTAGATTTTTTTGCTTTTCTTACGATCGGTCTGATGTTTATCACAGCCATTGCGTTCGCTTTTCTTCGGTATATTTCCAAATCACGCAATCATCCTGAACGCTTACTGCTCATCATATCGATCGTTTCAATCATTCAAATCGCCTATTGCTTGTTGATGATAGGTGGATTTAAAGGAGTCGCCAATAGTTTATTAGGCATTTCCCTTCTGATAGGTACACTGCTAGGGTATGCACTTGAATATTTATACAGACGTTATATCAAAAAAACGCCCGCATCGAAATGATGCAGGCGTTTTCTTTATTCTGCTGGAACGATAAAGGTCAAATGCTGTTTTAATACTTCAAGGGAAGAAGGAGCGGTCATGTATACTTCTCCATCTGTATCTGCATCCATTTCCTCTTTAGTATGAATATGAATGCTGGATGCTTGTATAAGAGACAGGTCACCTTTAAAATCCTCTAGCTCTTCACGGTTCATTGAAAAAATCTCTTTTAAAGCAGAGAAACTCGTATTTCTGCAAATTAAAATTTCGACTTTTCCATCATCAATTGAAGCATTTGGCAGATCTATTTTATTTGTACCGATAAAGTGCCCATTCATGACAAGGACAATCACAGCTTCTTCTTCCCAGTTTTCCTCTTCCGTTTCAATGCGTACATAGAAAGGTTCTGTCTGCTGAAGGGTTCGAAGAGCGCTCGTGAAGTAGCTGATTTTTCCGAGGACAGCTTTTTCTTTATCATTAATATTGTTTGAGGTATCTGCGATGAGACCAATCCCCCAAAAATTTAAAAGGTATCGATCCTCTGCTTTGATTAAATCGACCTTTTTTTCAGTGCCATCTATCACCATTTGAGCGGCCTTTGGCATCTGCTGAGGGATGCCCAGCGTTCTAGAAAAGTCATTGCACGTCCCGCCAGGTAAGATCGCTACAGCTGGCCTTTTTTCTAAACCGCCAATTCCATTCATACATTCATGGACGGTTCCGTCTCCACCTAGTATAATCAGCAATTCAACCGACTCATCCATCTCACGGCAGAAATGATAGGCATCATTCGGCTGTTTTGTAGGCTTAAGGATGAGTTCATCAATATGTAAAGAAAGAAGAGGCACTGTTTGACCTAGTGTTTTTTCCATGTTTTTTTGTCCAGCATTTCCGTTATAAATGAGTATCGCTTTTTTGAATTGTGCCATCACGCAGTTCTCCCTTTCATCACTTTATTATCACTTTTCCCCAATTCCACAGGTCATAAACGACGTTTGAAAAAAGTGAAGGGGGAGAAACAAGACATTTGCCCGCCGGCGTTTTCCTTGATATGATGTAGTTAAAATGGTTTGGTACGTAGAAGGAGTGGACGGTTATGAATATTGATTTTAATTTATTTATGAATGATATTGTGAAACAAGCACGAGAAGAAATTAAACAGGCAGGCTATACGGAACTGACAACAGCTGAAGAAGTTGATGAAGCGCTGACGAAAAAAGGAACGACACTTGTCATGGTGAATTCAGTGTGCGGCTGTGCAGGCGGTATTGCTAGACCAGCGGCTGGTTATTCTGTTCATTACGATAAGCGTCCAGATCAATTGCTCACAGTGTTTGCTGGACAGGACAAAGAAGCAACCGCAAGAGCACGTGAATACTTTGAAGGCTTCCCGCCATCTTCACCATCATTTGCTCTATTAAAAGACGGGAAAATCATTAAAATGGTCGAACGTCACGAAATCGAAGGACATGAACCGATGGAAGTGGTGTCAAAACTTCAAGCCGCTTTCGATGAGTATTGCGAAGAAGTGTAACATGTTACTTTTGAATGAATCATTTAAAGGCAGTCCGGTCTTTTGATCGGTCTGTTTTTTTGTTTTACATGACATAAGAATCAAAATAATTTTAGCAAAATACTATTGCATATCAAAAAGAAAGTGTTTAAAATACATTATAGTGAATAAATATTCAAATCTACTCATGATTTTAAATACTAGGAGGCATTATCATATGAAAAAGTGGTTATTATTACTTATGACAGCTGGTCTTGCAGCTGCATTAGCAGCATGCGGAACTTCTTCTAATAATTCAAACGCATCAGGAGACGACAAAACACTCATTATGGCGACTTCAGCAGATTATCCGCCATTTGAATCAAAAGACGGTGATAAAATTATCGGTTTTGATGTCGACCTTGCTACAGCTCTAGCGAAAAAGAACGGCTACAAGCTAGAAATTCAAGATATGGACTTTGCAAGCCTCGTGTCAGCTCTTAAAACAAATAAAGCTGATATTGTGCTTGCAGGCATGACACCTACTGAAAAGCGTAAAAAACAAGTTGATTTCTCAGATGTTTACTACAATGCTGAAAACTTGGTTGTATCAAAAAAATCTAGCGGTATAAAAACAGAGAAAGATTTAAAAGACAAAACGGTTGGCGTTCAATTAGGTTCTATCCAGCAAGATGAAGCAAATGGATTGCAAAAGAAATATAACTTAACAGTTGAAGATCGTAATAAAATTTCTGATATCATTCAAGAAATTAAAGCAGGCCGTTTTGATGCAGCTATTATTGAAGATAAAGTAGCGGCTGGCTACTTGAAAAAGGAAAAAGATTTCCAAGCATTTGGATTGAATAGCTCAAACGAAGGTTCAGCCATTGCATTTAAAAAAAATAGCGACTTAACAGCGAAATTCAATAAATCATTAAAAGAAATGAAGGATAATGGCGAACTTGATAAACTCATTAAAAAATGGTTTGCTGATGAAAAGTAAGTCAGGAAAAGGATCAGCGTCATTCATGAAAATCAAGTAGAAAGCGCTGAAAAGTTCAACATGTGTTGAACTTTTTTCCTGTTTTATTCTTTGATTTTATCTGAAGGAAAAAAAGGAGAATATCATGATGGATTTTAAAGATGTAATACCTCAGATGCCCTTTATTTTAGAAGGTCTTAAAGTAACGCTTTCTATTGTTGTGGTATCATTGTTCCTTGGTTTTATTTTAGGAATCTTATTAACGCTCTGTAAAATTAGTGTATTTAAGCCGCTTATCTGGCTAGCAGATTTTTATACGTCAATCTTCCGAGGCACACCGCTTGTGCTTCAGCTTTTGATTATTTATTTTGGTCTTCCCCAGCTGCTCGGCTTTCAAATTGATCAATACTGGGCAGCTGTAGCCGCATTTTCACTAAACTCGGCGGCGTACGTTTCTGAGATCATTCGTGCAGGAATCAATGCCATTGATAAAGGGCAAAAAGAAGCGGCCGTTGCTTTAGGTATTCCGTATGCTAAAATGATGAAGGACTTATTGCTTCCGCAAGCATTCAAAAATATTTCACCAGCACTTGTGAACGAAACGATTACACTGACAAAAGAATCAGCGATTGTCACAGTCATTGGACTGGGCGATGTCATGAGACGAGCTTATCAAGCAGGTGCCGTCACCTATAACTATCTTGAACCGCTTATTTTTGCGGGTCTCATCTATTATGTCATCGTGCTTATTCTTACCTTCGTCGGCAAATCGGTGGAAAGGAAGTTAAAATCAAATGATTAAAATAGAGAAACTCACAAAATCTTTCGGTAAAAATGAAGTGTTGAAAGGGATTGATACCACGATTAAAGAAGGCGAAGTGGTAGCTGTCATCGGGCCATCTGGTTCAGGAAAATCAACATTTCTTCGCTGTATTAACTTACTTGAAAAACCGACTTCTGGAGTGATTTCGATTCAGGGGACGGAAATTACCAATCCAAAAACAAATGCATTAAAAGTGCGCGAAAATATTGGTATGGTGTTTCAACATTTTCACTTATTCCCGCACAAAACAGTGCTAGAAAATATTACGTATGCGCCAATGAATGTAAAGAACCAATCGAAGGAAGACAGCATCAAGCAGGCAGAGGAGCTTTTAAAAAAGGTCGGACTTCTAGAAAAAAAAGATGATTATCCGAATCGGCTGTCAGGTGGTCAAAAGCAGCGTGTCGCCATTGCACGTGCCCTTGCGATGACACCAGATATCATGCTTTTTGACGAGCCGACGTCTGCTCTTGATCCAGAAATGGTAAAGGAAGTATTAGAGGTCATGAAAGAGCTCGCTCAATCTGGGATGACGCTGATGATCGTCACACATGAAATGGGCTTTGCAAAAGAAGTGGCAGACCGTGTGATCTTTATGGATGATGGGAAAATTGTAGAGGATGCAAATCCTGTAGAATTCTTTGAATCTCCGTCTTCACAGCGTGCTCAAGATTTCTTACAAAAAATATTATAATGAAAAAAACGAGGAGGAGACTTAACATCTCCTTCTTTTTTTGATTATAATGGGGAAAGTAAAAAAAGTTCATCATTTCACAAAAGTAGACAGAAAAGAGTGAATCACATCATGTTTAAAATCGGCTACCGAACGCTGAAAACAGCATTAGGAACAGCTCTAGCCATTTACATTGCACAAATGCTCGGTCTGCAAAACTATTCAGCTGCCGGCATTATTACGATCCTTTGTATTCAGGTGACGAAAAAAAGGTCACTCCTCGCATCTGGGGCCCGCTTTGCCGCATGCAGTCTTGCCATCTTATTTTCTTATTTATTTTTTGATCTGATTGGGTATCATCCTTTCGTCATTGGACTAATGCTGCTCGTCTTTATTCCAACAACGGTCTTGCTTCGGATTAAAGAAGGGATTGTCACAAGTTCAGTGATTATCCTTCATTTGTATATGTCTGGAGGCATTACGCTTCATCTCATCTGGAATGAGCTTTTACTCATCACCATTGGTGTAGGGGTCGCACTCATTATGAACCTGTATATGCCTAGCGTTGATAAAAAGCTGAAACAATACAGTGAACAGATTGAAGCGAATTTTGCGAAAATCTTTGAAGAAATCGAGCAATATTTAATGACCGGAAAACAAGACTGGACAGGAAAAGAAATACCAGAGACGCATCAATTGATTAAAGAAGCGAAAGCTCTTGCATACCGTGATGTTGAAAACCATGTCTTAAGACATGAAAATCTGTATTATCATTATTTCAACATGAGACAAAAGCAATTTGAAATCATTGAGCGGGTGCTTCCGAAAATTACGTCCATTTCTGTTACAACGGAGCATGGGCAAATCATTGCAGAATATATTAGAGATTTACGAGAACATATTCACCCAGGGAACACGGCGCATAAGTTCTTAAGACGCCTGATTGATATGAAAGAAGAGTTTGATGCACTGCCGCTTCCGCAAACACGTGAAGAATTTGAAGCTAGAGCCGCACTCTTTCATTTTCTCGGGGAAATGGAACAATATTTGGTGCTGAAAAGTTATTTTAAAGGGATGAAAGAATAAAGACGCATGAGTTCCTCCTTCATTGGTCAATCTAATGAAAAAGGAGGAGCCTATGCGTCTTTTATTTTATACTCTGCTGGCCATGTCCCTTTCACCCATCTGGCCGCTCGGGCAAAACCCGCTTCCAGGTGATCCGTATGTCATTATTAATAAACAAACGAATGAGCTTGCGTATATTGATCATGGGAAAATTCAAAAAGTCTACCCGGCTTCTACTGGCAAAACAGCTGATTTAACGCCAGAAGGTGAATTTACGATTATGATCAAAGCGAAAGATCCTTATTACAGAAGAAAAAATATTGAAGGCGGCGCAAAGAATAACCCACTCGGCCGAAGGTGGATTGGATTTGATGCGCGAGGAACCGACGGGAGAACCTATGGCATTCATGGAACAAGTGATGAGACATCGATAGGGAAATTTATTACGGCAGGCTGTGTACGTCTTCATAATCAAGATGTAGAACGGCTATTTGATCAGCTTCCAGTTGGTACAAAGGTATGGATCACGAAATCAAGCGATGCATTTGAAAAACTGGCCAAAGACAAACAGGCCATTCGTTAAAAAACGAATCACCTGCTTGTCTGCTTTTTTATCAACACTTTATAAAAAGGCTGCCGCTCCTGCTAAAAGTGAAGAAATTAACAGTAAGCTAATCATGAGCAATACCATAAATTTCATGAATTTCTGAGACATATCGCACCCCTATAATCAAATGTTTTTGCGACGAGCGCACCTTTCTTTATTCTAGCTCGTTTTTACGCAGGCGACAAGTGATGTACAAAGGAAGTGAACGGATGAATCAAATCGATCATATTGCCATTGCCGTTTTTTCTATTCAAAAAACAGCACGTACGTTCTTCAGGCTGTTTAACTGGGAATTTTCAGACATAGAAGTACTCCCGAATCAAGGGGTCAAGGTATCTTTTGCTTCCCTAGGTAATCTGCACATTGAGTTGATTGAACCGATATCAAATCACAGCACATTACATACCTTCTTAACAAAAAGAGGAGAGGGGCTTCATCATATTGCATTAAAGTCAGGTGACATTCAGGCTGATCTCAGTCAACTTGACGAGCTCGGCATACAGCTCATTCAAAAGGACGCACAAAATGGTGCGAACGGAAAGCGCATCGCGTTTATTTCACCAAAAGAAACGTCAGGTGTGCTATTTGAATTGTGTGCGCCATTGAAAGGAGAGAAACAGGAAGATGCATGAATCGTTCAATGACTTGTCTGAATGGCGCGAGAAAGCTTTAAGGGGTGGCGGTGAAAAACGAGCAGCGGCTCACCGAAACAAAGGAAAGCTGACTGTTCGTCAGCGGCTTCATGAACTTCTTGATGAAGGCAGCTTTATGGAAATCCAGTCATTTGCTAAAGGCTCCCGCTCAGAGCATTTAGGGGATGGCGTTGTCACTGGGACGGGACTGATTCATGGGAAACAAGTAGGCGTTTATGCACAAGATGCGACCGTGTACGGGGGTTCACTAGGGGACATGCATGCGAAAAAAATAGCGGCTTTAATGGATTTGGCGGCTAAAAATCAAATGCCTGTTATCGGTCTAAAAGACTCAGGTGGTGCGAGAATTCAAGAGGGTGTGGTATCATTAGAGGGATATGGTCAGATTTTTAAACGGAATGTGCTGTACTCTGGTCAAATTCCGCAAATATCCGTTATTTTAGGCTCCTGTGCGGGAGGTGCAGTTTATTCACCTGCATTGACGGATTTTGTATTCATGACGGAGCAAACAGCTCATATGTTTTTAACTGGTCCGAAAGTGATAGAAAAAGCAACAGGAGAGACGGTCTGTCCTGACCGGCTTGGAGGTGCAGCAGTTCAGCATCAAACAAGCGGGAATGTGCACTATACAGGGAAAGATGAGAGAGACGTGTTAAAAGCAGTTCGAACGCTTTTAACGTACATACCAACGAAACGACGGCCTGTCATTCATCGTAAGGTGCAAAAGCATGATGCGAGCGATCTTGGGAACATCTTGCCAAAGGAGCCATCACGTACTTATGATGTCAAACAAGTGGTGACAGCGATCACCGACCACGGCTCATTTTTTGAAACGCAGCGTTGTTTCTCCAAAAATATCGTCACAGGTTTTGCCAGATTACAAGGGACTTCCATCGGTCTTGTAGCCAATCAGCCTAAGGTGCTGGCAGGAAGCCTTGACCTCGATGCTGCTGATAAAGCGGCTCGGTTTATTCGATTTTGCGATGCATTTCATATTCCCATTTTAACCCTTGTGGACGTTCCTGGTTTTTTGCCAGGTGAGAAAGCTGAGCATGCAGGCATTATCCGCCACGGCGCAAAGCTTCTGTATGCGTATGCTGAGGCGACCGTTCCAAAGATCACTGTGATTTTGAGAAAGGCGTTTGGCGGTGCATACGTTGCGATGAATAGTAAGGGCTTAGGTGCTGACTTTGTATATGCATGGCCAGAGGCAGAAATTGATGTCATGGGAAAATCGTTTGCAGACGAAATTGTTCATCCTGCTTTGCGTGAGGTGGACAATGAACCTAGTGTCATGAAGGCAGCACAATTAGGATTAATCGACGATATTTTAATGCCAGATGAAACGAGAGAGCGGCTCATTCGCTCATTTGACCTGCTTCGCAGTAAGGAAGAAGATAGACCGTTAAAAAAGCATGGAAACATGCCGCTATAAGAGGAGGAACATCATCATGATCAATGAGAAACGCTTATTAGACGAATTTTTAGAACTTGTTCAAATCGATTCAGAAACAAAACATGAAGAAAAAATTGTTGAAGTCCTAAAAGAGAAATTTACTGGTTTAGGGCTTAATGTAGTTGAAGATGATTCAAAAGAGACAACCGGCCATGGAGCAGGCAATCTTATTTGCACACTTGAAGGGAATCAAGAGGCAGATACGATTTATTTTACTTCTCATATGGATACAGTTGTACCAGGTAATGGTGTTAAGCCAGTCATTGAAGACGGCTATGTCAAGACAGATGGCACAACCATTCTTGGTGCTGACGATAAAACAGGGCTTGCTGCAATGTTTGAAGCGATCCGTGTCCTAAAAGAGAAAAATGTACCGCATGGCAAGATTGAATTTGTCATTACAGCTGGTGAAGAATCAGGACTTGTAGGAGCAAAAGCGTTAGATCCGAAACTGATGACAGCAAAATATGGTTATGCCCTTGATTCAGATGGCAAGGTCGGTACCATTATCGTGGCTGCGCCAACACAGGCGAAAGTACGCGCAACCATTTACGGAAAGACAGCTCACGCAGGTGTGGCACCAGAAAAAGGCGTCTCTGCGATTACGATTGCATCAAAAGCGATCGCCAGCATGCCGCTTGGCCGTATTGATGAAGAAACAACGGCGAATATCGGCCGTTTTGAAGGTGGAACACAAACGAATATTGTCTGTGATCAAGTGGATATTCTGGCAGAGGCGCGTTCTTTAGAACCGACAAAAATGGAAGCACAAGTAGCAAAAATGAAAGAAGCCTTTGAAAAAACCGCTAAAGAAATGGGCGGAAGTGCCGATGTACAAATTGACATCATGTATCCAGGCTTTAAATTCTCACACGGCGATCAAGTCGTTGAAGTGGCGAAAAAAGCGGCTGCGAAAATTGGCCGTCCTTCAGAACTACAGACAAGCGGGGGAGGCAGTGATGCAAACGTCATTGCTGGAAATGGCATCCCAACTGTCAACCTAGCTGTTGGATATGAAGATATTCATACGAAAAATGAGAAAATGCCGATTGAAGAATTAGTCAAGACAGCTGAAATGGTTCTCGCCATTATCGAAGAAACGACAAATCCATCGTAAAGGCAGGAGACTCTGTGAGCACGCAAAAGATCATTATTTTCCAAGTGGGACAAGAGGATTTTGGTATCAGCGTAGAGCATATACGCTCGATTGAGAAGGTCCCTTATTTACAAGAAGTATCGAACCTTCCAAAAGAGATTAAAGGACTCATGTCGTTAAGAGGAGAGGTCATTCCAGTCAGTGACACAGGTGTCATGCTACACGGAAAACCTCTGGATGTAACCGAACAGTCTAAGGTTCTACTATTTGAATTAAACGATCAAATGATTGGCTGCCTTGTTTCTGATGCAAAAGATATCATTGATATCGAGCTAAGTGAGATCAAGCCATTTCATATGAACACAAAAGCATCTGAATATTTCTTCGGCGTCGTTGAGAGAGAGAACAAGATGATTTTACAAGTGGACCCTAATAAGTTTCTTGGGAAAATTGAGGATCTTGATCAATTGCCTGAGCGATTGAAAGAGGAATTGGCATAAACAAAGGCCCCTTATCCATGGATAAGGGGTCATTTTGCGTGCCGGAGCTCACGAATCTTTTATTTGTTGCGCTCTACAGAAGACAAATATAGCCCCCTTATCATGTTTAGGTAAGGGGGCTATAATTTATTCAGCTGCTGGGTTAATTGAATCGTTTGCCGCAGCTTTTGTTTTTGATTTTTGGTACATCACATTTAAAATAATCGTTTGAATGGTGAGTAAAAGTCCACTTGTCATCCAATATAAAGGAAGAGCAGCGGGAGCATTAATTGATAGAAACAGCATCATGACTGGGAAAATCATGCCCATGATTTTTGCTTGTTTCAGTGCAGCTTCTGTTTGGGTGCCTGATTGCTTTGCGAATTTTTGTGTGACATAAAATTGCAAGAAATACATGGCCCCTGCAAAGATTGCCACCAAAAGATCAGTTTGTCCTAAGTTAAACCATAAGAACGAATGCGTTGCGATCTCAGGTGTTGAGCGAATTGCCGAGTAAAAGCCAAGAACAATTGGAATTTGAATCAGCATCGGCAGACAGCCCATTGCCAGCGGGTTCACATTGTTGTCTTTATATACTTTCATCATTTCCATTTGCAGTTCTTTTTGTTTTTCAGGTTCTTTCGTTTTTTTCAATTTGCTTTGTATTTGGTCAATCTGAGGTTTAACGAGTGCCATTTTCTCTTGCATCACTCTCTGCTTTTTAAATTGGTTTGCAAAAAGCGGGAAAATAAGCAGCCGGACAATCAATGTCACGAACATAATGGATAAACCGTAGTCATCATGGAAAAAGTTCGCAAGCCAGATAATCAACTCAGAAAAAGGCTGAACAAAATAATGATGGAAAAACCCATCAGAGCTTGTATTTGTTTGCGCACTCGCAGCAAATGCCGGTGACGCTACCATCATCAAAAATAAAGTCGTACAAATTGTCAATAAACGTTTCAATTCATTTCCTCCTCAATAATAAAATCTAATAAGAGAGAGGAAGCGAATGGTCTTCATCATCATTTGATGATCTTTTCATTCGAATGACTTTACTAATCCAAGTTGTAATGCGATCATATATGATAAACAGAAAGTCTGTTCGATTCAAACAAGATGCGTCCAACTCTTCTAAACGATGTCCTCCGAGGTGCTCGTTCATTCGGCAGTCTTTTAATAAGAAAGCAATACCGATGGCGGTCAGCGCTGGAAGAATAATCGTAAAGAATTCAACAAGGAAAAAGACTTCATTGAATGTATCAATAATCATGATTATCACATCCATTTCATTACTCACAGTGTACTATACACCATATGAAATGTCTAATGGAACAAACAGGTGAAATCACGGTGAAGTGAAGGAAAGTAGATCACCTAAGGAGGCAAGCAAATGGCTGATTCTCAAAAGAAGGGGCGAATCATTTTTCATATTGATATGAATAGTTTCTATGCATCCGTAGAAATGGCGTATGATCCTTCTTTGAGAGGGAAACCTTTAGCCATTAGCGGAAATGCAAAAGAGCGCAAAGGGATTGTTGTGACCTGCAGCTACGAGGCAAGAGCACTCGGTGTGAAGCCCCCGATGCCACTCTGGGAAGCGAAGCGGCTTTGTCCGGGACTGATTGTGCGTACACCCAACTTCGACCGGTACCGCAGCTCCTCACAAGAAATGTTTACCATACTAAGAGAATATAGTGACTTAGTTGAACCCGTTTCAATTGATGAAGGCTATATTGATTTAACCAATACCCCTTATGCGGAGCATGCTGTGAAAACCGCTCATGATATTCAAACGAGGCTAGTAGAAGAGCTCATGCTTCCTTCGAGTATTGGCATTGCACCAAATAAATTTCTAGCGAAGATGGCGTCTAATTGGAAAAAGCCAATGGGCATTACCATTTTGCGTAAACGAGATGTCCCGAGAATGCTCTGGCCGCTCCCTGCTGGTGACATGCATGGGGTTGGACAGAAAACGGCAGATAAGCTGAAAACCATCGGAATTCATACAATTGAAGATTTAGCAAAAGCGAATGAATATGCGCTGAAAGAGTTATTAGGCATCAATGGACCGAGGTTAAAGCAAAAGGCAAACGGAGAGCATGACGGCATTGTAGATCCAGAAAGAATATACGAATTTAAATCTGTCGGCAATTCTTCCACTCTTCCTCACGATTCGGATGATACAGATGAACTCGTCTCATTAATAGAGAAACTGTCGCAATCGGTGAGTGCCAGATTACGAAGAAAAGAAGTGATGGCGAACCGGCTGCTCATTATGATTCGCTATGCAAGCTGGAAAAATATTACACGGAGCGTCACACTCACGAATCCAACTGATCGAAAGGAAGATCTATTTGAGGCGGCAAAGCAGCTATTCCTAAAGCATTGGAATGACCAACCAGTAAGACTTTTAGGTGTGACGGGGACCGATCTTGTGGAACGAAAATCAGCCGTCAAGCAGCTTGATTTATTCTCTTATACAGAAGATGCAAAAGACGAACCGCTCCAATCTCTTTTAGACGGACTGAAAGAAAAGTACGGTAAACCACTCATCCAAAGAGGAGTGACCATTAAGGAAAAAGAGAGCAAAACAAGTGGTACAAGTTTTAATAAAGACTTTTTTCAGGACGAAAGAGGAAATGACTAGCCTGAAAACTTGATAAAAGAGGTGATGTTGTGGTAATTTCAAAGGGTACATCATTTCAGCAGTAATCAATATAGTGTGTTAGAAGGGACGTCAGAATTATGTCAAAACAACAAATCGGTGTCGTTGGACTAGCCGTTATGGGGAAAAACCTTGCCCTAAATATTGAAAGCCGCGGTTTCTCCGTGTCCGTTTATAACAGATCTAGCAGCAAAACAGAAGAATTTCTTCAAGAATCACAAGGGAAAAACGTTGTAGGCACATACAGCATTGAAGAATTTGTTCAATCGCTTGAAACGCCGCGTAAAATTCTTTTAATGGTAAAAGCGGGTGCAGCAACAGATGCAACCATTCAATCATTACTTCCTCACCTAGAGAAAGGTGACATTTTAATTGATGGTGGAAATACATATTACAAGGATACACAAAGACGTAACCAAGAGCTTGCGGAAAGTGGTATTCACTTCATTGGAACAGGTGTTTCTGGCGGTGAAGAAGGCGCACTTAAAGGTCCTTCTATCATGCCTGGCGGTCAAAAAGAAGCGCACGAGCTAGTGAAACCAATTTTAGAAGCCATCTCTGCGAAAGTAGATGGTGAGCCTTGTACAACGTATATCGGTCCAGATGGAGCAGGACATTATGTCAAAATGGTTCATAACGGTATCGAGTACGGAGACATGCAATTGATCTCTGAATCATACTTTATCTTGAAGCATGTCGCTGGTTTATCAGCAGGGGAGCTTCATGAAGTATTCTCAGAGTGGAATAAAGGCGAACTTGACAGCTACTTAATCGAAATCACAGCTGACATTTTCACAAAAGTGGATGAGGAAACGAACCAGCCACTAGTAGATGTCATCTTAGATAAAGCCGGCCAAAAAGGAACTGGAAAATGGACAAGCCAAAGCTCACTTGATTTAGGTGTCCCGCTTCCAATCATTACGGAATCTGTTTTCGCACGTTTTATTTCTGCGATGAAAGATGAGCGTGTGGAAGCAAGTCAATTAATTCAAGGGCCTGAGCCAACTCAATCAGCTGAAGATAAACAAGCATTAATCGAAGCTGTTAGAAAAGCTCTCTTCATGAGTAAAATCTGCTCATATGCACAAGGTTTTGCGCAAATGAAAGCAGCGTCTGAAGAGTATAACTGGGATTTGAAATACGGTGAAATTGCGATGATCTTCCGTGGTGGATGTATCATTCGTGCAGCCTTCCTGCAGCAAATCAAAGAAGCTTATGACCGTAACCCTGAATTGAAAAACCTATTGCTTGATCCTTACTTCAAGGATATCGTAGAAAGCTATCAATCATCACTTCGTAAAGTGATTTCACTTGCAGTAGAACAAGGTGTTCCTGTTCCTTCATTCTCAAGTGCACTTGCTTACTTTGATAGCTATCGTACAGCTGTCCTTCCAGCTAACTTAATTCAAGCACAGCGTGACTACTTCGGCGCACATACGTATGAGCGCACAGATAAAGAAGGCGTCTTCCATACTGAATGGATGAAATAAGTATAAAACCTCAAAAGACCTTACCTTGGTAAGGTCTTTTTTGTGTTTACATCTATTCGGCTAAAAATCCGAAAAAGAGGGATGCTAAGTAAAAAAGAACAGAAAGTAGGGATAGAAGTGGGCATTTTATATGCACTTCTCCCAGCGATATTTTGGGGAAGTATTGTTCTCATCAGTGTCAAACTTGGCGGGAATGCCTATCAGCAAACACTCGGCATTACCCTCGGCGCTTTTTTGTTTTCAATCGGCGCCTATTTGATCAAAATGCCGGAACTGACACCGCTTATTTTTGCGGTTTCCGTTATCTCTGGGATCTTTTGGAGTATAGGGCAAATGAATCAGCTTTCAAGTGTCGCCTTTCTAGGGGTGTCAAAGGCTGTTCCTTTATCAACGGGTATGCAGCTTGTGAGCACGACATTATTTGGTGTCATCGTCTTCAAAGAATGGCAAACCATGACGGTCATACTTATTGGTTCTTGTGCTATTTTATTTATTATTGCTGGTGTTGTCATGACATCACTGGGTCAAAAAAAGAGTGGCGGGAACGAAGGCGGCAATTTTAAAAAGGGAATCATCATTTTGCTCATCTCAACCGTAGGCTACGTCGGATATGTTGTCATTTTAAGATGGTTTCATATAGATGGCTGGTCTGCGCTCGTTCCGCAATCTGTCGGCATGCTGCTTTCATCGTTAGCGATCAGTCTAAAGCAAGACCCATTTAGCAAATATACATTCAGAAATATCATTGCTGGTCTTGTGTGGTCGACAGGAAATCTAGGGCTTCTCTTGGCGATTCCGCTCATTGGCGTAGCAGTAAGTTTTTCCATGTCTCAAACAGGAATTGTCATCTCGACTTTAGGCGGTATTTATTTATTAAAAGAGAAAGCATCTAAAACAAGCTTTGTTATTGCAGGCTGCTTGATGATTATCGCAGGTGGTGTGCTGCTAGGTTTTACAAAATAGGAGGTTAAACGAATGTATCCAGATTTGGAAGGAAAAACAGTTCTCATCACAGGAGCAGGTACAGGGATAGGTCAGGCGATGGCGCGCCGGTTTGGACAAGAAAAAGCCAATGTAGTGATCAATTATTTCTCCGATAAAGAAAACCCGGACGACACGATTGCTGAGATTCAAAAAAGTGGCGGACAGGCTGTGAAAATTCAAGGGGATGTATCAAAAGAAGAGGATATGAAGGCGATGATTAATCAAGCTGTTGATACATATGGCAGTCTTGATGTCATGATCAATAATGCAGGAATTGAAAATGAAGTTCCTTCAACTGAAATGACGCTAGATAACTGGAACAAAGTGATGTCCACCAATTTAACAGGTATGTTTTTAGGGTGTCGTGATGCATTAAAGTATATGACAGAACACGGGATCGAGGGGTCGATTATTAATATGTCGTCGGTCCATCAGCAAATCCCGTGGCCTCATTTTGTCCATTATGCAGCAAGTAAAGGAGGCGCCAAGCTTTTGACAGAAACGCTGGCACTAGAATATGCCCCTAAAAAAATTCGCGTAAACAGTATTGCACCAGGTGCAATTGATACCCCCATCAATGCCGAAAAATTTGATGATCCAGCATTGAAAAGGGGCGTCATTGAGCTGATACCAATTGGCTATATCGGAAAACCGGAAGAAGTGGCAGCATGTGCTGTCTGGCTTGCATCAAAAGAAGCGAGCTATGTGACAGGGTTGACGTTATATGTAGACGGCGGTATGACCAAGTACCCGGGATTCCAAGCAGGAAAAGGATAATCGTGCATATGTTGATCACGGGCTGGGCTCAGAGGATAACACAACATCAAATTATGATCTAGTATGTTGTCATGCTAGTGAAAAGCGTGAGCATAAACATTGCACACGCTTTTATCCATTTATTCGCCTTTTTCAAATATGGCTTCTTTGTTCTTCACGATGATGCCTACTTTCGTTTTGACACGAGGAACGCCATCTTTTTGAAGATAATCATATAAAATGGGTTCTATTTCATTGATATCTGTACGAAGTATTTTAGGTGATAACTCCTCGATAAATGGATCGTTTTTAACTGCTAGACAGTTCGCCATTGTATCGAGTGCAATTAAACTGAAAGGTCTTCCTTTGTTTAGCCAAGATTTCATTCTGAGCCATGTTGGAAAGCATGCTGATGCCAACCTGCCCCAACTGTCGTGAAAAGAGGAGCAATGAGACTCCATCCAATCAAGTATGTGATGTGAACGGAAACGATATAGGCTGGAGAGAGCCGTCATTGGCAATTCCTTTTCACTTACACATTTCAATTGATCAAAAATACGTCTCATTCCTTCCTCGGCTGGTAAACTACTGGCTGCTGCCCAAGAAAGCGGATGAAAAAATTTATCGGCATCATTCTCCCAAAGCTCTCTTACCCAATCCGAAGCTGCAGTACCTAAAACATCAGCTGCGATCTCCAGCATTCTTGATTTGACTTCATGATTTTCCGTTCCATAAAATCTAGCTTTTACAGACATCAACATTTTTTGTGTATCGTGTTTTTTCAGGGCATTGATGACATCGTTGTGAAGAAACCATCTTGTGATTGAGAAATCTAATAAAGACTCCAAATCATGTTGAACCGCTTGCAATGTGGGTATTTTCTCTTCTGCTGTGACCAATACATCTTCTTCTGGCTGACAAGCCTCTCCGTTTTCTTCATAAAAATCATCGTGCAATAAAAATTTCTTTGGAGAGTGGATGATCGCTAAGTGATACCATTCAATTGGACGTAAAGAATAGGTTAAGAGCCGCCTATGACAATCATTGCATAATCGATAAGGCTGAGCTGGTTCATCAGAAATTTTTACAACATCAATCTCGTTTCTTTTACAGGCTTCACACAAATGAGTGACTGCCATGATATCCACTCCTTTTGATTGCAAAGATATGAATAGATTCGAAAAGTAGCAGCAAAAGACGTTTACCTATCCATCAAATTGAGTGGGAATAGAATCTGTCTCCATCTCTGGGCAGTTACTTCTCATGATTTATGGGATGAAAAAATGGGTTTTTGAATGAGCTAAGTCATTCGCACTTATTTTAACAAAGTTCTCAAAGACTGTCTTCTGAAGAAAAAGCTACTTTATGGTTCATTCGGAGAGTATTTTTTAAAAGAAAAGGGGTCTCGTTCATATCTGGATGAGATCTCTTTCGTTTTGAAAGCTTGTTTTGAGTAATGATACGGTCATTTTTAAAATAAAATACATACATATAAAATTAAATGTCTAGACATTTAAAAATAAAAATATATAATATTAACTGGAAGCGCTTTTATTACAACAATGGGGTGAGAGAAATGAAACGTATTTTATTAGCATGCAGTTCAGGTATGTCTACGAGTTTACTAGTCACAAAGATGAAGGCACATGCTGAGTCTATAGGGGAAGAAGCAGAGATTTGGGCAGTCGGACAAGACCAAGCGAAAAAAGAAATGGCACATGCCGATGTTGTATTAATTGGACCGCAAATGAGCTTTTTAAAAGGGGATCTTCAAAAAGAAGCTCAAAAATATGGGATTGAAGTAGAGGTCATCGATATGCAGGCGTATGGGCTAGCAGATGGTCAAAAAGCGTATGAACAAGCGGTTTCATTGATGGGGGAATCTTAAAGGATGGAAAAGAAAACACTCGAAGGACTCACGGAAGAACAAATCAGTTTTCAATTGATCTTACACAGCGGAAATGCACGAAGCAAATTGCTTCAATCTCTTAAACAATTCAGAGAAGGTCATGAAATAGTAGCATCTGACCTTCTCAAAGAAGCGGAAGATGACTTGCGGAATGCACATGATATCCATTTTCAAATGGTACAGCAAGAGGCAAGCGGAGAAACGATTTCATTCTCCTTGCTGCTCATGCATGCCGAAGATCATTTCATGTCAACGATGACAATAAAAGAGCTTGTGGGAGAGCTCTTACCGATATTGCAATCACTGAAACAATAAAGGGTGTAAACAAGGGGGGAAACCAATGTTTGATAAAATAAGTGCAATTTTGGTTCCGATTGCTGGGAGATTGAACAACAATCGCTATCTAGGGGTATTAAGGGATGCCTTTATGCTTGCGTTCCCATTAACGATTTTTGGTTCCATCATGGTCGTATTAATGAATTTGCCATTTTTAGATAAGATCATGAGTCAAACAGCACTGGAAGGTGTTCAGTCTGCACTGAATATTGCACCGAGTGCGACCATCAGCATTATGAGTGTGTTTGTTGTATTTGGGATTGGCTACTATTTATCGAAAAGCTATGATGTGGAAGCTGTCTTTGGCGGTGTGATCGCTTTAGCCTCTTTTCTGCTCCTTACACCATTTTTACTAGAGCAAGAGGGCGGTGCATCCATTGCAGGCGTCATCCCAGTCGATCGTTTGGGCGCAAAGGGAATGTTCCTTGGAATGATCACAGGCTTTTTGTCTGCTGAAATTTATCGCTATTTTGTCCAAAAGAAATTTGTCATCAATATGCCGCAAGGGGTTCCGCCAGCTGTTTCTAAGTCTTTTGCTGCACTCATCCCGGCTACTTTGACACTCACAACCTTTTTACTGATCAATATCATCATTACACAAGGGTTCAAAACCAACATGCATGACTTGATTTACAATGCGATTCAGGCGCCGCTTGTCGGACTTGGAAGCGGTATCATTCCGACCTTGATCGCTATTTTCTTTATACAAATTCTTTGGTTCTTTGGGCTCCACGGCCAAATTATTATCAACTCTGTCATGGACCCGATTTGGAATACATTGTCCATTCAAAATCTAGAAAGCTACACAAAAACAGGTGAGGTTCCGAACATCATCAGCAAGCAGTTTATCGAAATCTATACAGTGGGTATGGGTGGAACCGGTATGACGCTAGCTGTTGTGTTTACAATTTTAATTTTCCTTAAAAGTAAGCAATTGAAACAAGTAGCAAAGCTCGGCTTAGGACCAGGTTTATTTAACGTCAATGAACCCATTATCTTCGGTTTACCGATTGTGATGAACCCGCTTATTCTCATTCCGTGGATTTTGGCGCCAATGGTGATTACTTGTATTTCTTATTTTGCGATGGCCGCAGGTATTGTGCCGCCTCCGACAGGCGTGAATATTCCATGGACAGTACCGATCTTTATTAGCGGAGTCATGGCAACGAATTCATTAGCGGGCGGTCTGCTTCAGCTGTTTAATTTAATGATTGTGTTTGTCATTTGGTTCCCGTTCCTAAAATTTATTGATCGTATGAATGTGAAAAATGAAAAAATAGTCACGACAGAAAAAACGAAACAAACAAACATCAAAGGTGAAGGAGACTCAATGCATGTCGATGGAAACTAACAGTCAATCATATACATTTCCAGAAGGTTTCTGGTGGGGATCTTCTGCCTCTGCTACGCAAACAGAAGGCAGTTATCCAGGAGATGGAAAGGGACCGAACATTTGGGATCACTGGTTTGAAAAAGAGCCGAATCGTTTTTTTCAGGGCGTCGGTCCAGGTGTGACCTCGCAATTTTATCGTAAATACAAAGAGGATATCCGCCTCATGAAGGAGATTGGGCACAACTCGTTTCGTCTATCTATTTCATGGTCACGCCTTTTACCTGAGGGAAAAGGGGCTGTTAATGAAGAAGCTGTGGCTTTTTACAATGATGTGATCAATGAACTGATAGCGAGTGACATTGAACCGTTTGTGAACTTGTATCATTTTGATATGCCAATGGCGCTTCAGGAGACGGGAGGATGGGTAAACAGGCAGGTCGTAGACGATTATGTCAGCTATGCGACATTGTGTTTTCAGCTATTTGGCGACCGGGTGAAAAAATGGTTTACCCATAACGAGCCGATTGTTCCTGTAGAGGGTGGATATATGTATAGCTTCCATTATCCAAACGAAGTTGATTTCCAAAAGGCAGTGCAAGTTGGATTTCATGAGATTTTATCAAATGCTAAGGCCATTGCGGCTTATAAAGAGATGAAGCAGGATGGGAAAATAGGCATTATCCTCAACCTTACTCCTTCGTATCCGCGAAGCCAGAATCCGCGGGATGTCGAAGCAGCTGAGATGGCTGACGCCTTCTTTAACCGGTCCTTCCTAGATCCAGCTGTGAAAGGACATTTCCCTGAAAAGCTAGTGGATGTGTTAAAGAAAGAAGGATTGATGCCGGCTATGGAGGAAGGAGACCTTGAACTCATTCAAGAGAACACGATCGACCTTCTCGGCATCAACTATTATCAGCCCAGAAGAGTGAAAGCAAAGGAACATATGCCTCACCCTGATGCACCATTTATGCCAGATCATTATTTCGATTCTTTTGAAATGCCGGGCAGAAAAATGAATGTGTACCGCGGCTGGGAAATCTATGAAAAGGGTATTTACGATATATTGAAAAAAGTCCAGACAGACTATGGGAATATTGAATGCTTTATTTCTGAAAATGGAATGGGTGTCGAAGGAGAAGAGCGGTTTCAGGATGAAGAAGGAATGATTCATGACGATTACCGCATTGATTTTATTTCTGAGCATCTTAAATGGGTGCATCAAGCCATTCAAGAAGGAAGTAATGTAAAAGGCTATCACCTGTGGACGTTTATGGATAATTGGTCATGGTCGAATGCCTATAAAAATCGCTATGGATTTGTCTCAGTGGACCTTGAGAAAGACGGGAAACGTACCATCAAAAAAAGTGGCTACTGGTTTCAATCGGTTTCAGAGAATAATGGTTTCTAATCAAGATACTTGCTCTTTCCTTGAAAAGGGCAAGTATTTTTCTTATGTAAAGATAAAAGGGTTGAAATGAAAGTGGCTCGAACCTTTTAAGCGCACTAGGCTTAGTGTAGAATGAGAGGAAGGCTAGAAAGCGCTATAATAGGAAATGAAAAAACAAGTCAGTTGGTGGTGTGAGATGACAAAGTACGAACTCATTTCAGAAGAAATTAGAAAAAGAATAGGAACAGCATATTATCCAGAAGATCAACCCATTCCAGATGAAAACTCGCTTGCCGCTGAATTTAAATGCAGTAGAATGACGATGAAGCGTGCGCTTGATCTTTTAGTGGCGGAAGGTCTGCTCTTTAGAAAAAGAGGTCATGGCACATTTATTGTGAAGGCAGCGCTAAATCAAGGTGCGATCAACGTATCAGGTCATGAAAATAAAGGGTTCACGAAAGTGATGGCAGATAAAAACGTGACGAGCCAAATCATTCGCTTTGATGTGCATTTTCCAAGTGAAGAGGTGGCAGCTCATTTATCCATTGACTCAAGCACACCCGTCTATGACATTATTCGGCTCCGTTTGGTGGAAGAAGAGCCATATGTATTAGAAAAAACCTTTATGCCTGTCAATGTCATTAAGGGAATAGATGAAGAGGTTTTATTGGGGTCTATCTATAGCTACATTACAAACACACTTCATTTAAAAGTGGCAGGAGCGCACAAAAAAATTAGAGCGGCTAAATCAGATCAGCTTGATCAGCAATATTTAGGCTGTGACCCTACGGATCCGGTGCTAGAAGTGGAGCAGGTGGCTTATTTAAACACAGGCCGGCCGTTTGAATATTCCTTTAGCCATCATCGCTATGATAAATTTGATTTTTCAACGGTTGAAATTACGAAAACACGACTTTAAAAAAAGAGCAGAACCCCCTCAATCGGGAGACTGCTCTTTTTTCGTTGATTTTATATATTCCACCAGTGATATCCATCTTTTTCAAGAAGCTGATCTGCTTCTTTTGGTCCCATAGAACCAGCAGGGTAATTTGGTTTTAACGTTTTGGTTTCAGCCCATTTTTCTGAAATTGGATCAACAAAGTTCCAAGACAGTGCCACTTCATCCCAGTGGGCAAAGTTTGTTGCGTCACCTAGCAAACAGTCATGAATCAGCTTTTCATACGCTTCTGGTGTATTCATGATGTCGTTGTAATTTGTTTGATAGTCAAGCTTAATTGGTTTAGCATACGTTCCGCCATCAAGCTTGCGAGCATTCAGGTGAAGGGTAATGCCTTCGTCTGGCTGAATGTGAATCACAAGTAAGTTTGGATGCATGGAATTCCCGTTTCCATAGTACAGGTTCATCGGAATGTCTTTAAATTGCACCACGATTTGAGTGGATTTCTTTTCTAGACGTTTTCCTGTACGAATGTAAAATGGTACCCCGGCCCATCTAAAGTTATCGATGAGAAGTTTCCCTGCAACGAATGTTTCTGTGTTGGAGTTTGGGTCCACATTTTGCTCTTCAAGATAGGAAGGAACCATATTGCCATCAATCGTTCCTGCATCATACTGTCCGCGGACAAAGAATTGATCCACTTCATCTTTCGAGAAAGGACGAAGCGCACGCAATGCTTTCCGTTTTTCGCTACGGATTTCCTCTGTATTGAGCTTAATCGGCGGCTCCATGGCTAGTAGTGCAACCATTTGAAGCATATGGTTTTGGACCATATCTCTCAGTGCACCAGAACTCTCGTAATATCTCGCACGGTCTTCGACGCCTAATGATTCACTCGATGTGATTTGAATGTTTGAAATATAGCGGTTTGTCCAAAGCGGTTCAAAGATCGCATTCGCAAAACGAATCACCTCAATGTTTTGCACCATCTGTTTACCGAGGTAGTGGTCAATACGATAAATTTGATCCTCTGTAAATGCATCTCGGATCTCTTCATTTAATGTTTTGGCACTAGGCAGGTCATGACCAAACGGTTTTTCAATAACAAGTCGAGACCATCCAGTCGTTTCTGAAACGCCTTCACTTTTTAAAAACTTCGCAATGGTTCCGAAGAATTCTGGTGCCATCGCTAAATAGAACATCCGGTTATTCGGGATACTGTATGTATCTTCAAGACCAGAAAGAAGCGTGTTCAGTGCTTGATAGGAAGCAGGACTTGAGACATCAAAGTCATGGTAATAGAAATGAGAAATAAATTCCTCTGCTTTTGCTTCTGCATCATCAGAAGAGACCGATTCTTTTACCACAGCTCTTAGGTCTTCATGAGACCAAGGACGACGTCCAACACCTACAACAGCGAATTGATCTCCAAGCTTTCCGCTATGATAAAGTCTATGTATAGAAGGGTAGAGCTTGCGTTTTGCAAGGTCTCCTGTTGCGCCAAAGATGACAATGACTGCTTTTGGATAGTTAGTTTCTGTATTCACGAAAAGTACCTCACTTTATTCGTAGCATTGTTGTAAAAACCGAGAATGTATGTACATTTTCTTTATTTTAAAGGTTCATTGTTCGTAAAGCAAACATTTGATTCGACTTTTTCTGCCCAAGTTTGACTTTTTTCAAAAATTCCGCTGAATTCACATTTAACCTGTCTTCATGTATTCTATATGAATGAAGAGATTGTATACCGGCTGTAGGAGGAAATCGTAATGGAACTGCTCTTTTTAGGAACAGGTGCAGGCATTCCTGCAAAAACAAGAAACGTCACTTGCACTGCGCTGAAGCTTTTAGAAGAGAGAAAAGCCGTGTGGCTTTTTGATTGCGGAGAAGCGACGCAGCATCAAATATTACATACAACGATTAAACCAAGAAAAATAGAGAAGATCTTTATCACGCATATGCACGGTGATCATGTATATGGTCTCCCGGGTCTGCTTGGCAGCAGGTCCTTTCAAGGCGGAGAGGATGAATTGACGATATATGGTCCAAGCGGCATTAAAGCTTTTGTAAATGCGGCACTTTCAGCGACACAAACGCATTTGACTTATCCGCTACATATCATAGAAATAGAGGAAGGGATCGTTTTTGAAGATGAGACCTTTCAAGTAGAAGCAAGACGAGTGTCTCATGGGATCCCAGCTTACGGTTATCGGGTCGTGGAAAAAGATGTACCCGGTGCACTAAAAGCCGAAGACCTAAAAAAAATCGGTGTAAAACCTGGACCTTTGTATCAGAAGTTGAAAAATGGGGAAACCGTTACACTCGAAGATGGAAGAATGATTGATGGAACCGATTATTTGGAACCCCCTAAAAAAGGGAGAATCGTTGCATTTTCAGGAGATACCCGTTTGTGCGAGAATATAACAAGGCTTGCCAAGAATGCGGATGTGTTAGTCCATGAAGCAACATTTGGGAAAGAAGATGCAGAACTAGCCTATAATTATTATCACAGTACGACAGAACAGGCAGCAAAAACAGCGCAGGAAGCAGGCGCAAAAAGACTGATTTTGACCCATATTAGTGCACGTTACCAAGGGGAAGAGTCACTGAAACAATTACTCAAAGAAGCCCGCGATATATTCCCGCTGACTGAAGCTGCACATGATTTCTTTTCTTTTCCTATTGACCGTACCCTGTAAAAATTGGATGAATCGTCAAAAATAGTTGTGTGATTTTTTTGATATTTATGATGACGCTCTTTTTCAGGTAGTGGTAAAATGGTGAAGAAAAAACAAATGACGAATTACACTATGAAGAATACGGGAGGCACAATCAAAGATGAGCGGTTTTACAGCGTTAAGTGAAGCAGAATTAAATGACCTATATGCAGCACGACAAAAAGAGTATGAAACGTACAAAAGTAAAAACTTACACTTAGACATGTCTAGAGGGAAACCTTCACCAAAACAGCTCGATTTATCTATGGGCATGCTCGATGTCGTGACATCAAAGGATGCAATGACAGCTGAGGATGGTACAGATGTGCGAAACTATGGCGGCTTGACAGGCCTTCCTGAAACAAAGAAATTTTTTGCAAGTGTGCTCAACCTGAAGCCAGAACAAATCATCATTGGCGGTAATTCTAGCCTGAATATGATGCATGACACAATTGCCCGTGCCATGACTCACGGCGTATATGGCAGCAAAACACCTTGGGGCAAGCTTCCAAAGGTAAAATTCTTAGCACCAAGCCCAGGGTATGATCGTCATTTTGCCATTTGTGAGCATTTTAACATAGAGATGATTACGGTAGATATGAAGTCGGATGGACCTGACATGGATCAGGTAGAAAAATTGGTTGCAGAAGATGAAGCCATCAAAGGGATTTGGTGTGTACCAAAATATAGCAACCCTGACGGCATTACGTATTCAGATGAGGTTGTCGACCGTCTTGCTTCCATGCAGACAAAAGCAGACGACTTCCGTATTTTTTGGGATGATGCCTATGCAGTCCACCATCTAACAGATACGCCTGATACGTTAAAAGATATTTTTCAAGCAGTAGACAAAGCAGGACATGCAAACCGTGTGTTTATGTTCGCCTCTACTTCTAAAATTACGTTCCCAGGCTCGGGTGTTGCACTGATGGCATCTAGTCAGGACAACGTCAGCTTTATTCAAAAACAGCTATCAGTTCAAACCATTGGGCCAGATAAAATCAATCAATTAAGACACCTTCGTTTCTTCAAGAATCCAGAAGGATTGAAGGAACATATGAAAAAGCATGCAGCGATTATTAAGCCGAAATTTGACCTCGTTCTTTCGATCCTTGATGAAAAGCTTGGTGGAACAGGCATCGCTGAGTGGCACAAACCAAATGGCGGATATTTTATTAGCTTAAATACACTCGATCATTGTGCAAAAGCTGTTGTGCAAAAAGCGAAAGAAGCCGGTGTGACACTAACAGGTGCAGGGGCGACATATCCTTATGGTAACGACCCGCTTGATCGCAATATCCGTATTGCGCCAACGTTCCCAACACTTGAAGAACTAGAGCAGGCGATTGACATCTTTACGTTATGCGTTCAGCTTGTCAGCATTGAAAAGCTGCTGTCTGAGAAAAGTCAATCAGCACCAACGGTATAACGGAAAAACTCCTTGACTGATGTCCGGTCAAGGAGTTTTTGTTTTTAGTTAGCTGTTTGATAATAAGTAGCAGGCTGTTTTGCTGCACACCATACATCATAAATCGCAAGCTGCACAATATGTGGTTCATCGTGATGAATATAATGCGAGCTGTTCTGCGCCTGAATCCATCCGCTTTGGGATGACAATGTGAGCATTCGTTTATGGAGCCTCAGCCAAGCTTCATGTGCTGGATGAAACAAGCGGCTTTTGCCTGATGAAATGACAAGAAGGGGCATCATCCCATAATGCGTTTGCTCCTCTTTGATCGTACGCAGCATTTGCTCAAAGTCCTCATGTGTACATTCTGCTGTGAATTGCGCCATATATGAAGTGCGTTCTTCCTTTGATAAGAGCGGCAGAATGACCTGCTCTTGCTCCTCACTTGCTGGGTCTAGAAGGACCATACCGATAACATCTTCTTTTCTGCGGCTTGCCCATAAGCGGCTGACAAGAGAGCCAAATGAGTGCGCCACAATGAGAAATGGCGGCTGAATATTGGCTTGATGTAAAAGTGTATCTAAATCATCCGCAAGATCATGCAAAGTTCTTCCTTCCTTGCTTTCACTGCTTTTTCCATTACCTAAACGGTCATATAAGAAAACACCAAGCTCTGGGTCAATATCACGAGCGATATTCGCCCACGTATCGCCTGAAATTCCATATCCTGCTTCAAAAATAATGGTGGCTTCCTTTTTCCCTTGACGATGCCTTGTATAAAAGTGATGTCCATCTATATGATACGTTCTTTCAATCAATGCCGAGTTCATTCTTCCATCTCCTCTAAGTGGTTCTTTAGCTAAAAGACGGCACAAAAGGCAAAGATGTTTCTCTTAAAAACAAAAAAGATGCCTATTTCAAAAAATAGACACCTTTTTGCTTAAAGATGTTACCAAGCACGATCGTATTGGCGCGGGCTTTCGATGGATGTACGAAGCTCTTTAGCGGCTGTTTTTGGGAAATACGGATCCCGTAAAAATTCTCTGCCGATAAAGATCAAGTCAGCACGCTGATTTTGTAAAATTTCTTCGGCCTGTATACCAGATGTGATCATACCGACAGCGGCTGTTTGGATGCCGGCACCTTCTCTTATTTTCTCAGCAAAGGTGACTTGGTAGCCGGGGAATGTGTTAATACTGGCTTGCACCACAGCACCTGAGCTCACATCAATTAGATCGACTCCTTGCTCTTTCAGCCATGCGGCAATGCCAATATAATCTGCAATATCTAGTCCTTTTGTTGTGTAATCAGAAGCGGATACACGGACAAATAATGGTCCATCCCACACTTCATTGACTGCATCAACCACTTCTCTCAAGAAGCGATAACGATTTTCTGGTGAACCGCCATATTCATCTGTCCGGTGATTGGCAAGCGGTGAGAGAAATTCGTTAATCAAATAGCCATGCGCACCATGAATCTCAATGATGTCAAATCCAGCTTTCTTGGCGCGGACAGCGGCATCTTGAAACGCCTGAACTGTGTCTTTTATTTGATCGATAGACATCTCAAGAGGTGTTTTAGATTGCTCGTCAAATGGAATGCTGGATGGAGCAAGAATGTCACCATCTAGCTCAGCCTTGCGTCCTGCATGGGCTAGCTGGATGGCCGTTTTTGTTCCGTACGCTTTGATTTGTTCGTTTAATGAGGCAAACCCTTCAATGTGCTCATCACTCCAAATTCCGAGGTCCTGATCACTAATTCTTCCCTCAGGTGAAACAGCACTTGCCTCGACCATAATTAATCCGGCCTGACCTTGCGCACGGGAAATATAATGTGCAAAGTGGAAAGGCTGTAATTTTCCATCACGGTCATAGGATGAATACATACACATCGGGGACATGACGATGCGGTTTTTGAGTGTGACACCTTTTAATGTCCAAGGTGAAAAAAGCTTTGTTTCCAATTACCTTCGCCTCCTCATAGAATGGTATAGCCGATTATAACAGCCATTCAAACATTCGTCATAAAAGGTGCTCAAACCATATAGCTTTTGAACATGATTTTGTATAATGAAAGATATGGACATCAAAGGGGGATAAACGGATGAAATGGCAAACGGAAAGTGAACTAAAGGAGCTACTCACAGCTCTTATGCAGTATGAAAGCATATCTGGTACAACGGGAGAAGTCGCATTAGCGGAATATTTATATTACTTGCTGAGGGAGCGTCCATATTTTGAGCAGCATCCTGATCACTTGGCTTTGCATCCAATGAAAGATGGCCGGTATTTTTTAACGGCACTTGTCAAACGAAGTACGCTGCCACGTACTGTTTTACTCCTCAGTCATTTTGATGTCGTCGATACAGAGGATTACGGAGAATTTCAAAATATGGCGTGTAAGCCCGAAGAGTTAATGGCGTCCTTTTCTCAAAAAAGTGCACTTCTTCCAAAAAGGGCAAGAGAGGATTTAGCTTCAGGTGACTGGCTGTTTGGACGAGGGTCCATGGATATGAAAGCAGGCCTGACTGTCCAGCTTTCCATGCTAGAAAGAGCGATGGCGGGGAGGTTTGAAGGAAATATTCTGCTCGTCACAGTGCCAGATGAAGAAGTGAATTCACAGGGAATGCTGGAGGCTGTTCCGAAACTAAAGGAGCTCAAGCAGAAGTATGACCTTGAGTATACCGCGTGTTTAAACAGTGAGCCGATGTTTGAAAAGTATCCCGGGGATGCGCACCAATACATCTATACAGGTAGTATAGGGAAGGTACTTGCGGGATTTTTCTGCAAAGGAATTGAAACACATGTAGGTGAGCCCTTCTCAGGATTAAATGCAAATTTTATGGTATCTGAATTAAACAGGCTGTTAGAACTGAATAGTGATTATTGTGAGGAAGTAGATGGTGAAGTGACACCGCCTCCGACCAATTTGATGCAAAAGGATTTGAAAGAAGCTTACTCTGTTCAAACGCCTCACACGGCTGTTTCTTTATTTAATGTGCTGATGATGAACCGCTCTAGTGAAGAGCTTCACGGGCTCCTCTATGAAACTGCGAAACAAGCAGCAGCCCAAATCGAAGCCAATCTCAAACAGAAAACCGCTGCATTTCAACGCTTTAAACATTTTACACCCATCGATACAAACATCACGGTGTTAACGTATCATGAGCTGTACGAAAAAGCTGCTGAACGATCCGGCAAGCAGGAGGTCGAGCGAATTGTCAACTACGCCTTTGCCAACCGGGGTGAGCTAGGGGATCGTGATTTTTCAACCAAAATTGTATCAGAACTGACGACCCTTTGTAAGGAAGATGGAGCACTGATTGTGTTGTTTTATAGTCCGCCATTTTACCCATCTGTTTCTTCAACAAACGATCTGCATATTCAAAAGACCTTAAAGAAGATTCAAAGAGAAGCAAAAGAGATCTATGGAATCGAAGTAGAAGAAGTCAAATATTTTCCTGGTTTATCTGATTTAAGCTACTTACAGCTTGAAAATCAAGATATAGACGATTATACAGCCAACATGCCGCTATACCAAAAAGGCTACTCGTTACCACAAGGAGAAAAAGAAGCTCTTAACGTTCCTGTCATCAACGTTGGTCCATTAGGAAAGGATGCGCACAAATGGACAGAACGGCTGCATGTCCCATTCTCTTTTGGCGTTTTGCCGTCGCTCTTACAATCAACAATTCATGCTTTATTAGAAAAGAATTAAGTGAAAGCTCTATCGTCATGATAGGGCTTTTCTTGATATCAATCACCTTCTGTCTAAAGAAATAGAGTATGATATAGAATAATACTTACATATATTTGAAGGGGGATTGTGAGAGTGAAAACAGGAGTACTAACAAAAACAGAGATCATGAGATCACTTCATGAGAGTTTGCGTAAGCTTGAGGAGTTAGTATGGACATGTGATGAGGCTACATTAGATGAATCTTTTGGGGAAGGCAAGTGGTCGATTAAACAAATTGTTGGACATTTGTATGATACAGAAGAAGTCTGGTCAGAGCGGATAGAGCAGGCAATATCAAATGAGCACACGCTTTTCGCATCATATGATCCAGAGATATATGTGAAGGGAAGAGCTTATGAAACGTATACCGCACAAGAGGTCAGTGCATTGATCGAGCGCTTAAAAGTGAGCAGAAACAAAACACTACAGCGATTAGAAAAGGATACATGGGATTTTTCAGGTCTCCATCCTGAAGAAGGGATGATGACAGTCCAAATTTTAGCTGAAACCATTGCTTTACATGAAATTCATCACCTCGATCAAATCAAAGCCATCATGTCCATGAGAGCATCGAGTGATAGATGAAAAGCACCTGTCATCAAGGCAGGTGCTTTTCTCACTCACTTACTTATACGTACTCGCTGAAAACATGTCGTTTAATTCTGCTGCGCGTTTTGTCGCTGTTTTCACACAATCGACAATCGCTTCTTCAAATTGATAGGAAGCAAGGGTATTAAGTCCTGCTTCTGTCGTTCCACCTTCGCTCGTAATTTCTTTGCGCAATTCAGCAGGTTCCTTACCGCTATCCTGAAGCATATTTGCAGCGCCTGCAATCATTTGACAAATGAGCAATTTCGCTGTCTCTTGGTCCATCCCAAGTTCCGATGCACCTCGCTCCATTCCTTCAATCAAATGATAAATAAAGGCAGGACCGCTGCCGGCAATGGCTGTGACCGCATTCAGCTGTGATTCATCTAAAACCGTCACATGACCGATCGTTTCAAACAGCTGAACTGCTTTTTCCTTTTGCGCCTCTGTGACTTCATCACTGACAGCAATGCCAGTAGCTGATTGTTGTATGGCCGCTGATGTATTTGGCATGGCACGAACCACCGCCGTTTTTGCGCCAGCATAATGCTGAATGGTTTCAATAGAAATGCCCGCTAAAATAGAAATAATCAGCTGTCCATTTAAATGGGGCCTTACTTCAGAAATGCCACTTTCCGCATCTTTTGGTTTTAAAGCAAACACCAGCATATCGGCTTCTTCATAAATAAAGGAACGAGCGAAATCTGTTTTGACTCCATAACGTGCATGTAATTCTTCTAATCGTTTTTCATTTGTTTTATTTGTGACAATGATATCTTCATTTGACATAATGCCGCTCTTTAAAAGACCTTTAATCATAGACTCGGCCATTGAGCCTGCACCAATAAATCCAATTTTACTCATAAGCTGCTCCTCCTTGTAGAAAATAAAAAAACCTCTCGTCTGCAAAGGACGAAAGGTTTTTCGCGGTACCACCCTCAATTAGCATGCAATCATACATACTCAGCTCTAGTCCCTTAACGCGGGAAACGTTTAGGTTTGCCTAACAGCTCAAAGGGCAGGTTCAGCAAATAAGAGGATGGTGAAGTCTTACAGCCGGCGGACCTCACTCTCTTGCATCATTATTTTGCTTACTAATCCTTGTCATCGCGCATCTTATATTTGTTGTTCATTATGCAACGATGGACAAGTTTGTGTCAATAGGGAGAGATAAAAAAATTGACCATCTAAACCGCATGACAGTCTGCCCTTTGCAAGATACAATGAATAAAGAAGAGTGAGTTCAGATGATCTATGAGACAAAAATCAGGAGATGACGTTTAAAAGTGAAAGAAGAAATGATTCAATTATCCATCCCCACACCGTTTGCGGTTGGGGATGTCCATGCATATGTATTAAAAGGCGATGCCGTGACCTTAGTCGATTGCGGACCGATGACACAAGAGGCGCAGCATGCCTTTGTCACGCAATTAAAGGAACATCATTTATCAATAGATGATATTGATCAAGTGGTTTTGACACATCATCATGCAGATCATGTCGGTCTTTTAGATCTGATGAAACCTCATGTCCGTGTCATCGGACACGAGTTGAATGAGCCCTATATTAGTCAGGATGCAGCGTTTAAACAGCGTCAAATCCATTTTATGAATGATTTTTTTCAGCAGTTAGGTGTCCCGCTTCGTCAAGGTGAGTGTGAAAGAATGGTGAGGCAGTCCTATACATATTCATGTACGGCACATGTCGATGACGTCATAAAAGAAGGTGATCGTTTGAAGGGACATGAGCATTTCCAAGTGCTGGAGACCCCAGGACATGCACAATCTCATCTTTCTTTTTTAGATGAAACAACAGGGAATTTCATCGGCGGTGATCTGCTGCTTACGACCATTTCTTCCAATCCGTTAATGGAAGCACCGGTGAAAGGAACAGAACGTCAAAAATCGCTGCTTCAATATAAAGCATCACTCAAGCGTTTATTGCATTTGCCCATTCAGGCGATTTATCCAGGGCATGGCCAGCTCATTACCTCTCATCACGAATTGATCGAAGAAAGATTTAAAAAACAGGAAAAACGGGCAAATACGATGTATCAGCTGCTTCAACGAAAGGAAATGACCGCCTTTCATCTTTGTCGCACCTTATTTCCAGGCCTGTATGAAGAAGCATTATTTCTGACAATGTCTGAGACAGTCGGGCAGCTTGATGTGCTTTTAGCGGCTGGACATATTGAAGAAGTGCAAAAAGACGGAACCCTCTACTATCGAGCAATTGAAGGAGTGAAATAAATGGGGCGACTAACAGGAAAGAGAATATGGATTACAGGTGCTTCAGGCGGTATTGGTGAAAAGATGGCGTACTTGGCAGCAGCCGAAGGAGCAGAAATCATTGTGTCGGCAAGACGAATTGAAAAGCTCACAGGTGTAAAAGAAAAGATTATAAGTGCTGGCGGCGTATGTCACATCGTTCAGCTTGATGTCAGTCAGCTTGAGGACATTGATCAAGCCTATCAACAAGTGGGTGCTGTTGATATTTTGGTGAACAATGCCGGCTTTGGTGTGTTCGATCTCGTCGAGGACGCATCCATTGAGGAAATGGTGTCGATGTTTGAGGTCAATGTCTTTGGTTTAATTGCCTGCACAAAAAAGGTCCTTCCTGAGATGAAACAAAGAGGGAAGGGACATATTATCAATATTGCGTCACAGGCAGGCAAAATTGCCACCCCTAAATCCGCCATCTATTCCGCATCAAAGCATGCGGTTCTCGGATTTTCAAACAGCCTCAGAATGGAGCTGGCAGACAGCGGAATTCATGTCACAACCGTCAATCCAGGACCGATTGCCACAGACTTCTTTACCATTGCAGACCGCAGTGGTGAATATGTGAAAAATGTTGATTTTATGATGCTCAGTGCTGACAAGGTAGCAGGGAAGGTCGTATCCGCCATGATGACGAAAAAAAGAGAGATTAATTTACCAGGATGGATGAATGCTGGCAGTAAGTTGTATCAATTATTCCCGTTTTTATTTGAAAAAGCAGCACGTAAAGCGATGATGAAAAAATAACAAAAAAAGAAACCGGTCACAGGCTGGTTTCTTTTTTGTTTGATGGGGCTTAATATTGGTGACGCCAAAGACATTGCCATCAACATCTTCAAAGCTAAAACCGCCTAAGTCTGGGTCAGCTAATATTTGAATATCCGATACAGTCACTTCATGCTCGCTTAAATACTGGTGAAAGTTTTTTAAATCCTTCACAAATAAATCGATCATACTATGCCGAACTCCTGTAAAAGAGTTCATAAAGTAGATTCGTTTCTCGTGTTTTGTTTTGACGAGATAAAAAGAAGGTCCCTCGCCATGAGTAAAAGTGAGCATGGCGGCTTCTTCTGATTGATGTAGAACGATCATCTCTAAAATCTGTTCATACCAAGAGACAGCCCGGGGGATATTAGTCACAGGAATTTCAATAGTAGCAATTTGTTGAATGGTCAATGGCTTCACTCCTTTTTCTATATTCGTCTTGCCGCTTGCTGAAGTGGGTCCCATACACTGTTAAAAGGAGGGGCATAGCTAATATCTAAATCTTCAAGGTCTGTCACAGTCAGCCCTTGATAAAGAGCAGTTGCCATGACATCAATTCGTTTATCAACACCTTCTTTACCGATGATTTGTGCGCCAAGCAAGGTGTGATCATCGCTTCTGTAAATCAGTTTCACTTTCATCTTCTCTGCATTTGGGTAATATCCAGCGTGGTCAGTGCTGTCGATGGTGATGGTGGAGAAAGGAAGGCCCGCGTCTTTTGCTTCTTTCTCTGATAAACCTGTTCGCCCTGCTGTCACGTCCATAAATTTCATCACCGCTGTGCCGGTTACACCTTGAAACGCACGGTTTGTTCCTGTCATATGAAAGCCTGCGATTCTTCCTTGTTTATTTGCTGTCGTACCGAGCGGAATATAGTCCAGTTCCTTTTTGATACGGTGGTAGGTTGCTGCGCAGTCACCCGCCGCATAGATATCTTGTACATTGGTCTGCATGTATTCATTCACAACAATTGCACCATTTTGAAGTCGCTGAATTCCTGTGCTGTCTAAAAAGGATGTTTGCGGAGTGACGCCAACGGCAATGATGACCATATCTGTTTCAATGGTCTGTTTGTCTGTTTGAACAGCTGTTACATGTCTCTTGCCCTTTAACTTTTGCACTGTTTCACCAAGTACTACTTGAATGCCTTGATTGTCCGCTTCTTCTTTCAGATATTTTGCCATATCGGGATCAAAGCCTGGGCCAAGTGTTGCACCCCGCTGAATGATATGAACGTCTTTGCCTAGCCCTTTTAAATTTTCTGCCATTTCTAAACCGATATATCCTCCGCCGATAATCGTGATATGTGTGACGTCTTTTTTTAGATTGTCTAAAATAGACAGCGCATGCGGGATTGTTTTTAATACGTGGACACCTTCTAATGAATGGCTGTCTAGATCAAGTGTGACGGGGCTTGCTCCTGTCGCAATTAACAGGCGGTCATACGTTTCTGTAAAGGGTTCTTTTGTTTTAGAATGAATACCCGATACTGTTTTTTGCTCCGGGTCAATTGAGATCACTTCGTGTAAGCATCTGGCATCAATTCCGTATTTGTCACGAAAAGTTTCAGCGCTGCGTGCGATGAGTTTTCTGTGATGATCAATGAGACCGCCGATCAAGTAGGGGAGTCCGCACTGTCCATATGAGAAAATCTCTCCTTTTTCAAAAGCTACAATTTGCGCGTCTGGATCCTCTCTATATATTTGCATAGCGCAGCTCATTCCTGCTGCATCTCCGCCAATCATCACATATTTCATTTGGTGTGCTCCCTTCTATCTATCAAACTGAATACTCTTATTTACCCTCATTTTCCTTTATTTAATGCTTTTTTTTCGCAAAAGAAGCAAACTTTCGTTGAAAAATAAAGACAGCGCCTTCATTTTAAGCTACAATCGGATTATCGTCTTTTTGGTTATGAGTTTAGTTTAGATTGGTGGGAAAGACTTTGGGTGACGAACGACTAGATTTTAATACATTATATACACGCCATACGAGAGAGGCATGGGCCGCTCTTGGAGAATATATGCCGGTATCTGTTTCAGAAGAAGAAGTGAGAGCACTTCAAGGATTAAACGACTACTTATCGCTAGAAGAAGTTCGAGATATTTACATACCGCTTATTCGGTTTCTGACATTACATGTCTTTGCAGAAAAACAAAAAAATCAGCATGTCAATGCTTTTTTAAACTACCCGCATCATGCGAAAATCCCCTTTTTAATCGGGATTGCAGGAAGTGTGGCCGTCGGAAAAAGCACGACAGCACGTATTATTGAAACGCTTTTATCTAGGCTTGGAGATGGGCTGAAGGTGAGTCTCGTAACAACGGACGGCTTTTTGTATCCTCAAAAAGAGTTAAAAGATCGGGGGCTGATGGAAAAGAAAGGCTTCCCGGAAAGCTATGATGTTAAAGCGCTACTTTCGTTTTTAAATGAATTAAAATCAGGGAAACAAACTGTGCATGCACCTGTATATTCACATCTGACCTATGACCGTCTTGAAGGGGTGTATGAAACAGTAGAAGATGCAGATATTGTCATCATTGAAGGGATCAATGTGTTGCAATCACCGGCACTGGATGATCTGAAGGATGAGCCGCGCGTGTTTGTATCAGATTACTTCGATTTTTCGATTTATGTAGATGCCGCTGAGACGCAAATTCAATGCTGGTATAAAGAACGGTTCCGTTTGCTGCGGGAAACAGCCTTCCAAGACCCTGAATCCTTCTTTCATCAATACAAAGATTTGACGGATGAAGAAGCAGATCAGATGGCAAGCACGATTTGGAATACAGTGAACCGGCCAAATTTATATGAAAATATTTTGCCGACAAAATATAGAGCCGATTTGATTTTAAAAAAAGGCGATCAGCATAAGGTGGAAGAGATCGCCATCCGCAGGGTATAAAGAAAACCGCTCAATTGAGAGCGGTTTTAGATTGTTGACAAAGGGCTAAAATGAACTTTATTTTAGCCCTTTGTCTTCTTTTCAGCGTGATAGAAAACCTTTGAAGTCTAGGAAGGACAGCTACTTTTACGGAGCGAATTTGACATTCGTGAGTACCAGCGCGCAGGACTGACAAAGAATGCGAGGGTTTGTCTACACGCTGAAACCGCTCAATTGAGAGCGGTTTTTTTAATGACCTCCACTTACTTTCACAGCCACGGCAGCCGCCGTTCGTTTTTTTAGGCGGTAGTATCCGATGAGTAAAAACGGAACGCCTGCAGCGGTGACAATTGCCAAGACTGAAAAAATAGAAAGGGGATGGGCTGCGCCAAATAAGTCAATACACAATCCTCCGACAAACGGTCCGACGACGCTGCCGAGCTGAGAAAACCCCATTGCGCCGAAGTATGACCCTTTCACTTCAGGTTTTGCAATATTGTCTACAAACAGATCCATCATCGCAAAGAGCAGCACTTCACCAATCGTAAACACGACAATGATGAAAGCAAGCGTACCGAGACTTTGTGAAAAAGCAATGGCAAACAAACTGCCTGCTAGAAGCACGTTCCCAGTCGTTAACGACAAAATCGTTGAATAGCGCTTAGCGATCATAATTAGCGGGTACTGAACGACAATGACAACCACTGCGTTTAAGGATAAAAGATACCCAAACAGTTTAGGGCCATCCTCAATCATAGGGGATGCCGATAAATATTGAGGCAGTGTTGAGCTTAGGTGTGAATAGCCAAATGAACATAAAGTAACGCCAATGAGGATGATGCTAAAGACCGTATCTTTCTGAATAATGGAAAGAGCTTTTTTGACGCCGATTTGTTTGGTGCTTTCTGGAGCAGCCACTGGATGCTTTTGAAATTGCCATGCCAGCGTTAACCCGTACAACAAGTAAATGAGGGCAGCGACGAGAAATGGAAAAGTCGTTTTTGATGACCCGAGATATAAGCCAAGCAGCGGGCCGAAAATGACACCAATGTTAATGGCCGTATACCGTAAGTTAAAGACAAACAACCGAATGCTCGATGGGGTGACATCGGATAAGAGTGCTTTAGACGTTGGTTCAAACAGCGCCCGGCACAGTCCATTTAAAGCATTCATAAAAAAGAAGACCCAAATGGCATCTGCAAACGCAAAGCCAACAAAGACAAGTGTCCAGCCAAAGATGGATAAAAGCATGACCTTTTTTCTGCCGATTCGGTCGGAAACATAGCCGCCGTAAAAACTCGCAACAATCCCAATAAGAGAGCTGACGGCAATGATCAATCCAGCTGAAGAGGCTGAGGCGCCTTTGACTTGTGTCAAATAAACGGCTAGAAAGGGAATGCTCATGGATGTCGCCATTCGGCCGAATATCGTGCCGATGATGATCGTCCAACTAAGTGGATGTAAAGTGCGTAAGTTATTTTTCATGCTGTGTCTCCCCTGAGTTTGTAAGATGTTCCAATCATACATGAAAAATTGTGCAAATTAAATACACAATTTGATGGAGGAGTCATCCGTCAAATGACAGAGAAGCTTGAACCGTTCCGTTCATTCGAAGAGCATATGCCTCGTTTTCAAGGTTTTAAGCCTTGATGGGTCATGATTTTTTCAGAAAAACGAAGCGGGTTTTTTCAATGATCATGTTTTCGTTTTGTGAAAATCAATTGAGATCGATGGCAATAATTTGATGTAAGGAAAGGTTTAGAACATCTTCGTCATTCACGATTTTCATTTGGCGTGTTTCATAATGAATGGCTTTCACCCAGCCCCAAAACTGTGCTTTCATGCCGGATGAGACATATGTCACGCAAATCGCTTGATCCTCGGTAATCGACTGTGTGATCAAAACATTCATTTCCTCTAGCTGATCGGAGCTGAGCGGTAGAGGTGTATATTCTTTTTTCTTTCGTTTTTGAGCAAGAAGCTGCTCCCGGTGCTCTGGTAGCATCATTCGGCTTGATTCCCACATGATGTTGTATCCAGGTGTTAATTTATTGGGATTCATGCTTGTTCGCCTCCGTTATTTGTAATGCCCGCCAATTTTTTCGGCGCGGTGATATGCCTGCCCTGCGCTTGTCAGTGACGAAGCATGCAGCAATGCCGCAGGTCCATATTTCAGGTGGATTTCATCAAATACTTTGCTGAGTTGATCTTTCTTCAAATGATGATCAAATAAAGTCAGCTGATAGTGGCTGTCAGGCTGCAGCTGTGAGAGGGTAATGCCTACACTGCGAATGGGCTGGCCATCCCAGTGCTGCTGGCATAGCTGAATCGCTGCCTCTGCAATATCTGAGCCATACTGTGTCGGTGAATGAAGCTTCATTTGTCGATGAAAGCCTGTTGGATGTGAAAAATCAGCCCCTCTTACACCAACAGACACCGTTTGACCGAGATAATGCTTAAAACGTGCCCGCCTAGCGACTTCCTCACTCAATTCAAGAAGAGCGACTTTGATCTCCTCAAAAGATGCGTAATCACGGGGAAGGGTCATATGATGCCCAACGGCTTTTTGCTGATCATGTGTGTGAATAGTGACTGGGGAGGGATCGTGTCCTAAAGCTGTTCGCTGCAGAAGCTCCCCATTGATTCCCCAGCGTTTTTTTAATTGGTCTAACGGATAAGCAGCAAGTGTGCCAATGGTACTGATGCCCATTCGTTTCAAATGATGCTCCATTCGTTTGCCGACGCCAAATAATTTTCCAATTGGAAGCGGCCATAAATCAGCGGCAACCCGGTCGGCACTCAGTTCATAGATGCCGGATCTGTTTTTTTTGGCAAAATGGTCACAGGCCATTTTAGCGAGCACTTTATTAGGGCCGATGCCCACACGTGCGTAAATGCCAGTCTGGTTCATAATCGTTGTTTGTATATGTTGGGCGATCTCATGTGGAGAGCCGAATAGTGTAAGACTGCCTGTAATATCAAGAAACTGTTCATCAATGGAATATGGCTCGACAAGGTCTGTGTATTGTTCAAGCAGTTCTGTAATCATGACAGAGACATCGAGATAGCGCTGCATACGTGGACGTACGACCACTGCTTCAGGACATTTCTCCTGTGCTTCCCATAACCTTGATGCATTTTGTACGCCACATTTCTTAGCGAGAGGGCAGGCTGCAAGAACGACTCCGCTTCTTCGTTCTGGATCTCCAGAGACAATGAGCGGCACATTCTCCAAATGAGGCGCCTCCACCTTCTCAACTGATGCATAAAATGACTGCATATCCACAAGCAGAATGGCTCGTTCATTCATTGTACTTCACCTCTTAGAACATATGTTCTATACCTATTGTAAACAACATGAGGTGAAATTCATACTGGTAAATCATTCAAAAGCTGTCCATACAAAAAAGACGAAGTGGTGAACACTTCGTCTCGTCTGCTGCAACGATTGTTAGGCATGTACCATGTTGTGGAATGTTTGGAGCGGTTCAGAACGCAGACGATAAGCCATCAGCTTTTTCTTTGGCTTATGTGTAAACTGCCGAACCACATCCACATGGTCATCATAATGGAACAGATAAAGGGTGACATCATGTTTCCCATGCTTTGTTTGCATAGTAAGCGGCGTTGGCCCTTCATTCGGATGAAGAAAACGTTCTTCATCACCTGGGTAAATATAATAGCGTTCAATAAAGATCGCATCATTAAAATGTTGAATGACTTCAGCTGCTCGCTGCTTATCAAGCGAACGACCTTGAAAAGTAATATTTGTTTGCTCACTTGTTACTTTAGCATGTACGGCGTAGCGGCTAAAAAGGCGCTCAACAACACCAGAAGGCAAAGAGGTGACAAGCAGCTTTAAAAGACTAAACACAACAAGTGAAATAACAACCCAAACCAATCTCATCATCTCCAATAAACATTTGTACCATTTCCTATATGAACCATCTTAACATAACAAATGAATGAAACTTTCGCACAAAAAGTGAACTTTTTGAAATAAGTGTGAAGATTTAAAAGGAGATGGCGGCTGAAAGACGAAGAACCAACAAGTGAACATGAAAAAAGACGGGCATACTGTCTTTACAATCATTTGATCAGATAGGTAGACTATTGAAACAATCGCATTTTTGAGAAAAAATGAATCAAAGGAAAGCCAAAATGGAAAAGGGGCGAGGCCATCATGATACGTCAAGTGAAACCATCAGATTTTTACGCAGTCACATCCGTCATTCAAAGCTGGTGGGGAGGCAGAGATTTGCGTGCAAAATTGCCAAAGCTCTTTTTTGAACATTTCCAGCAAACAAGTTTTGTTATCGTTGAAAAGGGAGAGCTGATCGGCTTTTTGGTTGGTTTTTTATCACAATCTCATTCGGATGAAGCCTATATTCACTTTGTTGGCGTCCACCCAGATCACCGTAAATTAAAGATAGGTAAAATTCTCTATCAAGCTTTTTATGAAGCGGCTGAAAAGGAAGGAAGAACAACAATTAAAGCTGTCACAGCTCCTATCAATAAAGTCTCCATTGCTTATCATACAAAACTCGGGTTTCAGATAGAAAAGGGAGATAAAACAGTAGATGGCATCTCAGTCTTTTCAGATTACGATGGCATTCATGAAGACCGTGTGTTATTTGTGAAGAAGCTGGAGGCGATGAAATGATTGTTCATTTAGATCACACAATAAGTGATGTAGCAAAGCAGATCTTACATATTCAACTAGCTGCATACCAACAAGAAGCTGAACAAATTGGTTATGCTGATCTTCCGCCATTAAAAGAGACCATTCAAGATGTTATGAGAGCAAAAGAGCAATTTATTGGTTTTCAGCAACATGATATCTTATTAGGTGTAGCCTCTTATGAAGAGCTGAAAGATTGTTTGATCATTAGTCGATTGGCTGTGCATCCAAAAGCGCTAAAGCAGGGGATTGGAACAAGACTTATGTCGACAATTATGGAGAAGAATGTCCCGATAGAACTGACCACAGGGCAAGAAAACACCCCTGCAAAAAGGCTATATGAAAAATTAGGGTTTTTTGAAACAAATGTGATTCATGTGGCAAAAGAGCTCACCCTATCAAAAATGAAATGGACACCGCGACGCAAGGTTGAGGTTGTCGAATTCAAAAAAGAATGGCATGAAGAATTCCGTCAAGAAAAGCAGCGACTCAAGCAAATCATTCAAAAGAGCTGGATAGAAGGATACCATATTGGCAGCACGTCAGTTACAGGACTTGTTGCCAAACCAATTATAGATATATTAATAGAAGTAAGCGATATAGAAGAGATTGATAGGAAAAAAGAGAGATTTGAACACCTTGGATACGAAGTGCTTGGTGAAAATGGTATAAAAGGGAGACGTTTTTTTCAAAAGGGTGGCTTGAATCGTACGCATCATGTCCATGTTTATGAAAGAAATCATCCTGATGTGAAAAGACATTTATTGTTTCGAGATTACTTAAGAGTCCACCCAGAACGAGCTGTAGCGTATGCGTCTGTCAAGGAACAATTAGCAAATCAGTATCCGGAAGATATACAAAGCTATATGGCAGGAAAGAATGAAATCATAAAAGAAATAGAAAATGAGGCATATCGCTGGGATAGAGAAGGAAGAGAGGAAGCTCTTAAATAAGCTGCCTCTTCTCCTCGTTAATTAGGAAGCTGAACATTGCCTTTTACAATATAGGCCTGTGAAGCAGCAGTAGACGGAAGAGCGGGTAATTGATCCTTTACTATGACCCCGCGGATATCTGTGATTCGAACAGGAAGAGATGTAGACCCCATATGAAAGCCAAGGAAATGGTTGTAGTCTGTCTTTTCCATGTTCACCCATTTTCCATCTTTGTAATATTCCATTTTCATAATCGGATATTTATGATTGCGTACTTGAATCGCAGCCCACCACTCACTGCTACCTTCTTTTATTCTGTAAGCTACATTTCCGCTAATCGGTGCTTTTATAATTTTCCAACTAATTGGGATTTTCCCATCTGCCATATTTCCGATTTTGGCAAAGGCATTAGGTGAAAGATCAAGAGCTCCTTTTGCTCCTTCTGGATATTTATCGGTTACATACACAACGGTTTTTCCTTTTGGTCCCGTTACTTCAAGGTAAGCCCCTGCAAGTGCCGCATTTACCCCTTTATAGTTATAGTCATGGGGATTTAAAGCCGTAATTTTCATGTCAGATGGAATAGGATCTAATAAAGCGGCGCCCCCTGAGTAACCAGATCCCGTATAAGTCGCATAGCTTTCTCGTACTTCATCAAGGATAGATGCCGCTTTCATGTTTGGCATAGTGAAACTCAACATCAATATCAGCGCCCCGATGAAGCAGAGAGATAATCTTTTTTTCACGATCTAAAACCTCCTGTTTCTTCTTTTAAAATTGATAGCGTCATCAGTATAATTCTAAAAAACAGGATGCAGAAAGAGCCAATAGATAGATATAATCCTAGTGAGAAGAGCGTGTATTTCAAAGAGTATGACTTTCGGATTTAGTCGTGTGTCATGTTTTATGGTGTTTTATGTGTTACAATGTAAGCATCAATTTAAAAAGGATGTTCGCCATGTATATTCACATCACAGAACTGGCTAAAACATATATAGAAAAACAGCAAACAGGAAACGAAACGAAAGAATTACTGCTTCGCTACGATTCAGAAGGTTGTGGCTGTGCAGTGAGTGGCGTACCAATGCTTTGGTTAACAAGTGAAAGAACAGGTGAATGGGAACCACTTAATAATAGCCAAGATTTAAAACTATATATACACACAGCACAAAAGGTGTTTTTTGACGAGGAAATGACGATTGATTTTAATGAAAAAGCCAATACACTTATGTTGAAAAGTCCTCAACAAATACTCAGCCCGAGAATGGGTATACTTGTAAAGTAAGGTGGAAACGTAGTGGATCAAAAGCTGAAAGTGATACAAAACACGGCACAAAATAAAACGTGGGTGTCGTTTTTAAATAATAATCATCCATATAGCCTTTTGCACTGGTCAATCGGTGGAATGGATTCAGTAAAAAAGGACGTCTGGCTTCTCCAAGATGAAGTCACATTTGAAACGGAAGAATTTCCAACGCTTGAATTAGCAGTCAGTTGGATAAAAGAGAATATGGAACACGTAACAGACGTGTTATAAGCCCTTTGCTGAAGAGGGCTTTTTTTGTGCCATCATCATCTCATCAAACAGGAGAACTGTCTAATTTGAAAAATGAGATTTTTCAACGATAAAAAGTCATTTTTAACAAACATTTCGACAAAATGAGAAAAGTAGAAAGAGAAAAATAGAGACTGTAAATGCCGAAAAATCGGCAATGGAAGCGGTTATTGCGGGATACCGAAAACTTTACGAAAAACGACATTTCATATTTCTTCCATTCGAGGAAATATGATAGAATACAACATGTATCGTACATGAGGAGGGAGGTGCTAAGGTGAATTGAAGCTCAAGCTGTCATCGCCTCAGGTTGGAATCAAAATAAACGAATGGTATAGGCAGATTTGCGGATTTCATGTCATGAAAGCAGAGAAGCTAAAGGCCGAGATCGAGCAGGAAATCCTTGAGATGGAGCAAGATCAGAACTTGCTGCTTTTTTACCAGCTGATGGATTTTCGACATAAGGTCATGCTTGAATATTTTGAACCGGCAAAAAAAGCCTCGAATGATGAGGAGATTAAGAAGCTTCTAGAAACGATTGAACATTCGCAGACCAAATTAACGGATATGCTTGAATACTATGTTCATTTTTTTACAGGAATGTTTGAATTTGAACAGAGAAACTATTTGAGCGCCATTGCTTATTACCGTTCCGCAGAAAAAAAGCTCAATCTCATATCAGATGATATAGAAAGAGCAGAATTTTATTTTAAATTAGCAGAAATATACTACCACATGAAACAAACCCACTTTTCGATGCACTATGCTTTGCAAGCGTTAGATACGTACTCTGCCTACAGAACGTACACGCTGAGAATCATCCACTGTGAATTTGTCATCGGTGCAAACTATGATGATTTGAAATGCTATGAACATGCATTGCCCTACTTTAAAAATGCTCTAAAGCGAGCACGCTCAATTGGAAACCCTCGAGTCATAGGTTCGGCCCTTTTCAACTTAGGTAACTGCTATTACCAAATGAACGATCTTGCTACAGCAAGTCGCTATCTCAAAGACTCTCTTGAAGTGTTTGAAAAGGAGAATTTAACCCATCTAAATCGCTCTCTAGACCCACTATTTATGCTGACCCAAATCCTGTTTAAACAAAAACAAATAGAAGAGTCGTTAACCCTCTATCAACAAGGTATTATGAAAGCCTGTGAATTAGAAGATGAAATTTACATCTGCAAGTTTCAGTTTTTAAAAGCATTATACGTTGATGCAGAAATAAAAATCATAGACGATACATTAGATTTGTTGGAGGACAAGCGCTTATACCCAGATATTGAGGAACTGGCACTTGATGCGGCTCATTATTATAATGAGCTTGGATTATTTGAAGTTTCTACCCGGTATTACGAAAGGAAAATTCAAGCCATATCAAAAATTCAAAATGGAGGTCATTTATATGAAAATGAGTTTGATAGTTCTTTTATTGGCAGCAACTGCAGGGTTATCGGTCATGAGTCAGCAGCAATCGGAAGAGAGCCATATGGAGCTGGCGGGCAGACACCATACAACAGTGGTGACTATCGTATAAGTTAGCAAAAAGAGGAGACGAACGGCTGTTCATTCTCCTCTTTCATTTTGATTGAATTGAAATGCTTCCAGAAATGCTTCGACCTCTTGTTCATAGACTTCCTTATTGTCACTATAAGACATCGCATGCGCACCATGTGGCGCAATAAATAGCCGTTTATCACCTTTTTTGCGTGCGTATAACTGCTCGCTTTGCTCACAAGGGATATAGTCATCATGGAGACTATGAATAAAAAGGATAGGTTCTTTCACCTGATCGATTACATCAAGTGGAGAAACTTGTCGAATGCTGTATCCGTCCCGCCATTTCAACACTTGATCACTTAGTGGAAGAATCCACTGTCCTGAAAGACGAAAATCCGTTTTTAATCGATACAGAAGCTGATCCTCAAAAGAAGCAAAAGGACAATCAGCGATGTAAAAATTGGCGTTTGCATCCGGTTTAGCAGCATATAATAAAGTTGTGACTGCGCCCATCGATTCTCCGTGTATCCCAATGATTGCTTTTTCCCCAAGCTTTTTTCTCAGCCACTTGACGACTTGAGCCAAATCCTCTTTTTCATAATATCCATAGCTCGTTGTTTTTCCGCCGCTCATCCCATGTCTTCTATGATCATAGAGCAGCACATTCCATCCAAGCTTTTGGAATAATTTCATATACTTCACGGAATTGATCAAACTGACGGTAACCCCGTGACAAAGAACGATGGTGCGTGTTGTATGAGGGAGCGGTACAAAATAGCCATGAAGATCGTAACCAAATGCTGAAGGAATACAAACTTTCTCTTTTTGCAGCTGTTGAAACTCCTCGTGATGATAGTGCCCTTCATCTGATTCTCGTTTGATGAGCTCTTCATCCGTTAATTTTCGTATATACATCATTTTATTGGTAAAAAAAATGCCGATGGCAGCGAGTGGAAATAATACCAAGGCGAGTATAGCGAGCCATTTCTTCTTCAAGCTGATTCTTCCTTTCCGAAGGGTTTCTATGAAGATCATACCACATGTTGGGAGTTTGGCGTGACTCTTGCTGAGCAAATAAAACGGATGATACACTAAAGCAAAAGGAGAGAGGCAAAGTGAAAAAGACCAATCAAGATCAAGCAAAGCTAAAGGACGGCATAAAGGATGATGTGAAACAGCAGCTCCTTCAAATGAAGCAGAACCTGGCCGCTGAGACAGAAAAAAGAGAAGAACAAAAACGACAAGACCTCCTTCGGCAACAGAAAGAAAAAGAAAAAAATAAAAGCTTCTCAGAGCTGCTAGATGAAAGTCATTTAGACTGGAGAAAGTATAAAAGTTAAAAAAGGGAGCTACGATGCTCCCTTTTTTATGTTATATCATTGAGATGAATACATACTACATGAGCCTGAGAGAAAACACGTCTAACTCCCTCGTATCACTTCATTTCAGAATCGCACCATCAATAGGGTTGTACATTAAAACAAAACATAAGTGGCAAGCTGTTCTTCCATTTGTCTTCTATTGATTCAAACGATGCGTCTCATACACAGACTGTTTTGTGAAATATGACAAAGCTTTTACTTCTTGGTCGCTTAATGAACGTGCATTTGCCGCTGCCACATTTTCTTTTAACTGTTTCACCGAGCTTGCGCCAAAAACAACAGAGCTGACTGCAGAATGCTTGAGCAAGTATTGAATGGACAGCTCTGTCAGTGATAGGTCATAAGCGACTTTCTTTAACGAAGGGATGATTTGCTGGAGCTCTTCAAATGAATAGTCAAGATACCCGTTCTTTTGAATCGCCGCACTTGCTTGCGAAAGGGGTTTTTCTGTTAATAATCCTTTTGCTAAAGGACCTCTTGCCACGACACTAATGCTTTGTTCTTCAAGAAGAGAAAACCATTCTTCTGGGCGGCGGTCGAGTAAACTATATTGCATCATCACACTCACGATGTTTGATTTTTTGGCGTATTCTTTAATGACATTTGGACGGATCGACGATATGCCGTAATAGCGAATGACACCTTCTTCAACCAATTCTTCAAATGCCTCGATGGTTTCGTCAATTGGATCGTCAATTGTGCCGCCATGCAATTGATATAAATCAATATAATCTGTTTGAAGTCGTTTCAGGCTTTGTTTCACTGCCTCTTTTATATATGCTTTTGAAGGATCCCATTCCCAGCCAGGTTTGCCATTTTCAAAGCGGTTGCCACCTTTTGTGGCCAAAATCAGATCTTGGCGTCTGTTCTTAATGGCTTCCCCGACGATTTCCTCATTTGTTCCAAAATCATATAAATCAGCTGTATCCAAATAGTTAATCCCAAGATCAATGGCTTCATCTAATAAAGAGAGCGCTTTTTCTTTTTCAGTCCCAAGGGACATACATCCTAGTGCCGCCTCACTAACCAAGAGATCAGAGGTGCCAATTCGTCTTTTTTTCAATTCAATCACACTCCTATCCTTTCACATTAAGTGAAACAATTCTGGAATTCAAGCTAGGTGATTTCAAAAGGCGCATTGAAGCAGGCATCCGCATTTTGGCTTCTCCTAAAACATCTATGTTAAAATGAATGAAGTAAAAAGTGAAAGTAGAACGAGGAGCTGACAAAATTGAAGGACTTTGAAGAAAAAACATTATCGTCAAAAACATTATATAACGGAAAAATCATTGACTTGGTTCTTGAAGATGTAGAATTGCCGAACGGAAAACCAGGCAAACGCGAAATCATTAAACATCCAGGTGCAGTAGCAGTCATTGCACGTACAGACGAAAATAAAATCATTTTGGTCAAGCAATACCGTAAAGCACTGGAGAGAGCCATCGTTGAGATTCCGGCTGGAAAATTAGAAAAAGGAGAAGAGCCGGCACATACAGCACTGAGAGAATTAGAAGAAGAAACAGGTTATACAACTCAGGCGCTCCAAAAGCTGACCGCCTTTTATACATCACCAGGGTTTGCGGATGAAATTGTTCATATCTACCTTGCCGATCAGCTCGTCCCACTTGAAGAGAAACGAGAGCTGGATGAGGATGAATTTGTCGAAGTGATGGAAGTTTCACTAGAAGAAGCACTGCACCTCATCGAAAAACAACATATTTATGATGCGAAAACAGCCTATGCCATTCAATACTTACAATTGCAAGAGGTACTTAAGTCTACAAAATGAGGGAATTCTTTGCAGATATCCATATTCATATTGGTCGAACAAGAACAGGCAGGGCTGTCAAAATTACAGGTGCAAGGTCATTGACCATTGACCAAATTCTCATTGAAGCGTCTCAAAGTAAAGGGATGGGGATGATTGGTGTGATTGATGCACAATCTCCTGAAGTCCTAGAAGAATTGATAGAAGGTGTAGAGGAAGGCACGTACACTGAACTAAGCGATGGCGGTTTATCATTTGGAAAGACCGTTTTGCTTTTAGGCAGTGAGCTAGAAATCAATGATGACCAATCAAAAGGTCCGATTCATGTGCTTGCCTTTATGCCCACGCTTCGTAAAATGTCTGAGTTTTCCGCATGGCTTTCTCTTCATATGAAAAATGTGCATTTGAGTTCACAGCGGTTATATGTGGATGGGAGAACGCTTCAGCATAAGGTGAAGGAACTAGGGGGATTATTTATTCCTGCCCATATTTTTACGCCGCATAAAAGTTTATACGGTAAAGGGGTCAATAAGTCTTTAACCGAAGTATTCGATCCAGAACTCATTGATGCTGTTGAGCTTGGCCTTAGCTGTGATACATCTATGGCCTCCCAGCTAAGTGAGCTAAACCGCTATCCTTTTTTAACAAATTCAGATGCCCATTCTTTAGGGAAAATTGCGCGAGAATATACGAAGATCCGAATGGATCATGCCTCCTTTGCTGAATTTGAGCTAGCGCTTCAAGGAAAAGATGGCAGAAACATCACTGGAAATTATGGGCTCGCTCCGCGGCTCGGAAAGTATTATCATACGACCTGTGAGAAATGCGGGGTAAGACCTGACAGTCAAGAGCAAGAAAAGTGCCAAGCATGCGGCCATACCCGAATGACAAAAGGGGTGAGTGAGCGGTTAAAGGAGCTTGCTGACCAAGAAAGTGACAAAGGAATAAGGCCTCCTTATGTTCACCAGCTTCCCCTTCATTTTATTCCGGGTGTTGGAGCCAAAACGTTAGAAAAGTTAAAAGCTGTCTTTCATACAGAGATGAATATTCTTCATCAAGCAACAGAACAAGAATTAAAAACGGTCCTGCCTGAGAAAACAGCCGATTACATCATCAAAGCAAGAAAAGGTGAAGTTGGACTGATCGCTGGCGGAGGCGGAGTCTACGGTAAGGTGGATATCAATCATGAATCAACTTAAATGGACATGTCACACATTTGAACAACTGTCTAAAGAGGACCTTTACCTGATTTTAATGGAAAGAGTGAATGTGTTTGTTGTAGAACAAACATGTCCTTATCCTGAAATTGATCATCGTGATCAAGAGGCGCTGCATGTCATCGCCAAAGAGAACGGCACGATTGTGGCTTATTGCCGCATTTTCCAAAGCGGGGTCATGTACAAAGAGGCATCCATTGGTCGTGTCCTTGTGACGAAGGCCGGCCGGAAAAAAGGTTACGGGAAGATCCTGCTCGATCAGGCGATAAAAAAGCTCAGTGAATTAGGCGAAACAAAGATTAAAATCCAAGCACAGGCTTATTTGAAATCGTTCTACGAATCGTTTGGCTTCGAAGCTGTCTCAGATTGTTATGATGAGGATGGAATTCCGCATCTTGATATGGTGAGAAAAGAAAGATAGGCGTGTCTACGTCTATCTCAGCGTGTAGACAAACCCTCGCATTCTTTGTCAGTCCTGCGCTCCGGTGCTCACGAATGTCAAATTCGCTCCGTGAAAGTAGCTGTCCTTCCTAGACTGCAAAGGTTTTCTATCACGCTGAAAAGAAGACAAAAGGCTAAAATCAAGTACATTTTAGCCTTTTGTCAACAATTTGAGATAGGCGTGTATACGTCTATCTTTTTTAGGTGCTTTCATGTATCATAACGACAACGAAAGGGGTTTTGAGAAATGGGAAAAAGCAAAGCAAAGAAAAAGAGAGAACACCTTCAAAGGCAGCACAGTCGAAATCCAGAACAATCGAGAGGAAATATACCGCATTTTAGTACACACGAAAGAAAGACAAAAACAAAACAAGAAGCCTTGCAGCATATGATGAAAAAACATAAAGGTAGGAATGCTTATGATCGCTATGAACAGGATCATAAGCATTTTTATTTTGCTTTTTTGTGACAAGTAGATCAAATAATTGGAAGAATTTTAAAAAATAGGACAAACGGTCGTTTCTTTTTGTCTAAAAATGTAGTTAAATGACAAAAAGAAATGAAAGGGAGAGTGGGTATCGTGAAGGTCAAATCATTTGGAGCAGGGCTTTGTATGGCAAGTATGCTACTGGCATCGATGACATTCGGCGCATCAGATGTATCTGCAAAGGATCAAGCAAAAAAAGAGTATATGATCGGTTTTTCTTCTTCCGTTCAAGACAAAACACAAAAACAGCTTGTTGAAAAAGCCGGCGGTCATGTGAAAGAATCAATAGAGAAAATAGATATTATGAAAGTTTCGTTGAACGAAGCATCAAAAGAAAAACTACATCAAGCAAAAGAAGTTACTTTTATTGAGGAAGACCAAAAAGCAAAAACAAGCGGTCAAAGCGTTCCTTATGGCATCAAAAGCATCAAAGCACAAAAGGTACATAAACGAGGATATGCCGGACAGAATGTCAAAGTAGCTGTTCTTGACAGTGGAATCGACGGCAAGCATGAAGATTTACATGTAACTGGTGGTGTCAGCTTTGTTCCAACAGAGTCCGATCCGCTCGTTGACCCGCATGAACACGGAACTCACGTTGCAGGCACGATCGCAGCATTAGATAATAAAGTAGGCGTCGTTGGTGTGGCACCAAAAGCTTCGATCTATGCGGTGAAAGTGGCAGATGAAAATGGTGACGGCTACTATAGCTGGATCATTAAAGGCATTGAATGGGCGATTGAGAATGAGATGGATGTTATCAATATTAGTATGGGGGGAGCAAGTGAATCGGAGGCGCTGAAAGAAGCGGTAGATCGAGCTTATGACAACGGGATTCTCATTGTCGCATCTGCAGGAAATGCTGGGAGCTACGGGTCACTTAATACGATAGATTACCCGGCCAAATACAGCTCTGTCATGGCAGTCGCATCTGTGGATCAACGAAAGCAAAGAGCCTTTGATTCCTCTGTTGGGGAAGAAGTGGAAGTATCAGCACCAGGTGTTTCAACATTAAGTACCATTCCTCATAACGAATATGGATATAAGAGTGGAACGTCTATGGCATCACCTCATGTAGCTGGTGCTGCGGCAGTCATTCTATCAAAACATCCGAATCTGACAAATGATGAATTGCGTGAAAGGCTGACAAAAACGGCAACAAAACTTGGCGAACCTTTTTATTATGGCGCTGGGCTTGTGAACGTACAAAAAGCTGCACGATAAAGGAAACGAGAGAGCGGTGTACAGCTGCTTTCTCGTTTTTCTTTTTATAAAACTGTCATGTTTCGTCTGCTCTCTCATAGAATCTAGTAACCTTTACTATTTGGGAGGAAGGCGCATGCGGAAAAAGTCTTGGAAAGAACATCTTCTTCAGCACGTGAAAGATCATGTATCGATTTATTTGTTTGTTTCTGTACTATTTTTAATGGGCGTCATTTTTGGAGCCATTATCGTCAATAGTATGACAATGAGTCAGAAAGAGGATTTATTCTACTATTTAAATCAATTTTTTGGTCAACTGACGAATGAGAAAGCAGCAGAATCAAAAGACATGTTTTTGCAAAGCTTTTTGCATCATATGAAATATTTGGGCCTCATGTGGATACTCGGAATTTCCATCATTGGCCTGCCACTTATTTTTCTGATGATTTTTTTAAAAGGGATTGTAGTTGGGTTTACTGTTGGTTTTTTGGTCAATCAAATGGGGCTTAGCGGTTTTTTTCTATCTTTTATCTCGGTGCTTCCTCAAAATATCTTGCTCATTCCTGCGTATTTAGTGATCGGAACTTGTGCGATTGCGTTCTCCATTCGTTTAATTGGTCAGCTTTTTATGAAAAAAACCATCAGTCAAGCGCCAATCCATTGGTTTGGCCGGTATGCTTCTGTTCTACTGATGATTTTAACCCTCGCTGCTCTTTCGTCCTTTTTTGAATCATACTTATCATTCATGCTGATGAAAAAGCTGGCAGGTGTTCTGTTTTGATGATTTTATAATCGTTATTAAATAATAATCAATTTATTTATCAATTTAAAATGATTATAGTTGGCTCTCTGCACATCATTTGATATAATGATCAAGTAATGTGGCGTAGGAGGGAAAGTCAATGGAAAATCGGATTGATCGAATTAAGAAACAGCTTCATTCTTCCAGCTATAAGCTCACGCCACAGCGTGAAGCAACAGTAAGAGTACTGCTTGAGAATGAAGAAGACCATTTAAGTGCAGAAGATGTATACCTCCTCGTAAAAGAGAAGTCTCCTGAAATTGGTCTTGCTACTGTTTATCGGACGTTAGAATTGCTTACTGAACTGAAAGTTGTTGATAAAATTAACTTTGGAGACGGCGTTTCGCGATATGATCTTCGCAAAGAAGGAGCCGCTCACTTCCATCACCATCTTGTCTGCATGGAATGCGGGACAGTCGATGAGATAGAAGATGATTTATTAGAAGATGTTGAAGAGATTATTGAACGCGACTGGAAATTTAAAATTAAGGATCATAGATTGACATTCCATGGTATTTGCCACCGGTGTCATGATGATGAATCCGGCAAATAATCCGAATTGGAACCTTTTCATTCAAGATGAAAAGGTTTTTTGCATGTTCGCTGTATATTCCTTGTCCCACCTGGCATATGCTGAAGTAATGAGAACACGAGAAAGGACATGAAGAACATGCGAAAATGGCTCAAAACAACAGGGGAAGTAATGAAAGTATTTATCTTGTTCACTGGTTTTACCGTCCTGTTCTATTATGCTATGATATGGATAAATTCAGAATATGAAAGCTATCATCGTTATGATAAACCAGAAGGTGCAGCGATAAAAGTGATGGAAATGGATCAGCCGAAACAAGACAGCTGGCAGGATCGATTGATTTATTTTTATCAAAACGGGGAGTAGAAACCATTGAAGGATCAATTATCCGACTTTATTCATTTTATGACAGTAGAGAGAGGACTCTCTGAAAATACCATTGTCTCTTATAAAAGAGATTTACAGAACTATTTGTCTTTTTTAATGACGCATGAACAATTGACAGATGTAAAAGACGTCACACGCCTTCATATTATTCATTATTTAAAACAGTTAAAAGACGAGGGGAAATCGAGTAAAACGTCCGTCCGTCATCTATCATCGATACGCTCCTTTCATCAATTTTTGCTCCGTGAAAAAGTGACAACAGATGACCCGTCATGGAACATTGAATCACAAAAAACAGAGCGGAAATTACCGAAAGTTCTATCATTAGATGAGGTAGAAAAGCTGCTCGATACACCTAAGCAGCAAACACCATTTGACTACCGTGACAAAGCCATGCTCGAACTTTTATATGCAACAGGTATTCGCGTAAGTGAAATGCTTGATCTGACTCTTGCAGATGTGCATCTGACCATGGGGTTTATCCGCTGTTTTGGAAAAGGAAGAAAAGAGCGGATCGTGCCTATTGGTGAAGCTGCTGCAAGTGCGATTGAAGTGTATATAGAAAAAGGAAGAAACAAGCTGCTCAAAAAACAGCCGGCCGATGCCTTATTTCTGAATCATCACGGAAAAAAAATGTCGCGGCAGGGCTTTTGGAAGAACTTAAAGAAACGAGCCATAGAAGCAGGTATTCAAAAAGAATTGACGCCTCATACGCTCAGACATTCATTTGCGACACATTTGCTTGAAAACGGTGCGGATCTTAGAGCCGTACAGGAAATGCTCGGACATGCCGATATTTCTACTACACAAATTTACACACATGTCACAAAAACAAGATTAAAAGACGTGTATCACAAATTCCATCCAAGGGCATAAGTAAAGCATGGCACGGTGAACGTGTATCATGCTTTTTTATGTTTGGACCGTTTATGGTTGTCAATTGACTTGAAAACGGTTTATACTTGAGATGTCTGACCTCTCCAGTTGTGAAAGGTGAAAGGACAAGAATATTGAAGGAGGCGCTTTTTTATGCCTGATTATCAGTATAAACGTATTTTCCTCATTGTGATGGATTCAGTAGGAATCGGGGAAGCACCTGATGCTGCTGATTTTAATGATGTAGGTGCAGATACACTTGGACATATTGCTGAAAAAATGAACGGGCTTCATATGCCGAATATGGCGAAGCTTGGGCTAAGTCATATTAAAGAAATTAAAGGAATTCCAGCGGACGAAAAACCGCTTGCGTATTATGGGAAAATGCAAGAAGCATCCAACGGGAAAGACACAATGACAGGGCATTGGGAAATCATGGGTCTTTACATCGACACACCATTTAAAGTCTTTCCAGACGGCTTTCCAGATGAACTGTTAAATGAATTAAAAGAAAAAACAGGGCGCGGCATCATTGGAAATAAACCAGCGTCTGGTACAGAAATTCTTGATGAGCTTGGCGAAGAGCATATGAAAACAGGCGATTTAATCGTTTATACTTCAGCAGATTCTGTGCTGCAAATTGCTGCACACGAAGAAGTTGTGCCATTAGACGAACTTTACCGCATTTGCGAAATCGCACGTGAACTGACTTTAGATGAAAAATATATGGTAGGGCGCATCATCGCTCGTCCATTTGTCGGGGAGCCGGGGGCATTTGTTAGAACACCAAATCGTCATGACTATGCATTAAAACCATTCGATCGTACCGTCATGAATGAACTGAAAGATGATGGACTAGATGTCATTGCGATCGGAAAAATCTCTGATATTTATGATGGAGAAGGAATCACCTCTTCACTCAGAACGAAATCCAACATGGATGGAATGGACAAGCTAGTTGATACGCTGAAAACAGACTTTACTGGGCTTAGCTTCTTAAATCTGGTCGATTTTGACGCGCTTTATGGACATAGAAGAGATCCAGAAGGCTACGGTAAGGCACTAGAGGAATTTGACGCACGTCTACCTGAAGTGTTTGATCTATTAAAAGAGGATGATCTGCTTGTGATCACAGCAGATCACGGAAATGACCCGGTTCATCACGGAACAGATCATACAAGAGAATACGTTCCGCTTATTGCTTACAGCAAAAAGCATCAAGAAGCGAATGAGCTTCCAACAGCGAAAACATTTGCTGATCTTGGGGCAACGGTAGCAGATAATTTTAAATCAACGCTGCCAAAATACGGAACAAGCTTTTTATCTCAACTCAAATAGGGGGAAATCACGTGGGAGCACAGTTTTCAGAAGCGGCGGCATACATTAAACAAGCATCGACATATGTACCAACAGTTGGATTGATTTTAGGTTCAGGTCTTGGCATTTTAGCCGATGAGATTGAAAATCCAATCAAATTGAAATATGAAGATATTCCTGGATTCCCTGTTTCAACAGTAGAAGGGCATGCAGGCCAGCTCGTCATTGGAACGCTGAAAGGCACGGTCGTTTGTGCCATGCAAGGACGTTTCCATTACTATGAAGGGTATGATATGAAGCAGGTGACATTTCCTGTCCGTGTGATGAAAGAAATCGGCATTGAGACATGTATTGTGACAAATGCAGCTGGCGGTGTGAATACGTCCTTCCATCCTGGCGATCTCATGCTGATTACAGATCATATCAATATGATGGGGACCAATCCGTTAATTGGACCAAACGACAGTCAAGGGGTTCGTTTCCCTGATATGTCTGCACCGTATGATAAAGATTTGCTGGCACTTGCAGAGAAAACGGCTAAACATTTAGGCATATCTGTGCAGCAAGGGGTTTATGCAGGAATGACAGGCCCTTCATATGAAACACCGGCAGAGGTTCGTTTCCTCAGAACGCTTGGCGCTGATGCAGTCGGTATGTCGACTGTGCCAGAAGTGATTGTAGCACGTCATGCAGGCATAAAAGTACTTGGTATTTCATGCATCTCTAATGCGGCTTCAGGTATTTTAGATCAGCCGCTTTCTCATGATGAAGTGATCGAAGTGACGGAAAAAGTGAAAGCAAGTTTCCTGGATTTAGTGAAAGATGTTGTCAAACAACTCTCATAGATCGTGTGAAAAAAGCCTTCTGTTCATGAAACAGAGGGCTTTTTTTTATGGCAATCAAACGATCTCTGAATAAAACAGCCTTTATGAGGAAAAAATAGAAAGGATTACGATAATGGAGGTCTGCCACTTGAAACGTCATATATGTGCATTGTTTACTTTAATGATCCTTATCTCAATGGTTTCACCATCAGCGATGGCAAAAGAAAAGATTGAAAAGCCAGGAGAAAAACAATCATCAGAATTGGCGCATGAAGCCAAATCAGCGATTTTAATGGAACGTGACACGGGAAAAGTGCTTTACAACAAAAACAGTGATGAAAAGCTTGCCCCTGCAAGTATGACCAAAATCATGACGATGCTTCTCATCATGGAAGCGATGGATCAAGGAAAATTAAAAATGACTGATAAAGTAAGAACGAGCGATCATGCAGCATCTATGGGGGGCTCACAAATTTTCCTTGAACCGGGAGAAGAAATGACGGTTAAAGACATGCTAAAAGGCATTGCGATTGCGTCAGGAAACGATGCTTCAGTTGCCATGGCAGAACATATTGCTGGATCTGAAGAACAGTTTGTTGAGCAAATGAACAAAAAGGCAAAAGAGCTTGGGCTCACCTCAACGGTCTTTCAAAATCCAACAGGACTTCCTGAAAAAGATCATTACAGCACGGCTCATGATATGGCAAAAATGGCGAAAGAGCTGTTGAAATATGAAGAGATCACCAAGTTTACAGGTGTATACGAAGACTATCTTCGTCAGAACACAGATAAAAAATTCTGGCTTGTGAATACAAACCGTCTCATTAAATTTTATCCAGGTGTGGATGGGGTGAAAACAGGGTTTACAGGCGAGGCGAAATACTGTCTAACTGCATCCGCTAAAAAAGGGAACATGCGCGTGATTGCTGTTGTATTCGGCGCAAGTACACCAAAAGACAGAAATGCCCAAGTCGTCAAAATGCTGGATTACGCTTTTAGTCAATATACAACGCATCCTCTGTACAAGCGTGGTCAAGACGTAGCAGAGATCAAAGTGAGCAAAGGGAAAAAGAAAAAAATTCAGCTTGTCACGTCTGAACCGATTTCTCTTCTAACGAAAAAAGGCGAAAATGTCGATCAGATCAAAAAAGAAATTAAATTAACTCAAGATGTCACAGCCCCATTTTCAAAAGGAAAGAAACTTGGCACCATCATCTTGAAAAAAGATGGAAAAGTGCTTCATGAAAGTCCTGTTGAAGCGAAAGAAGATATGGAAAAAGCCGGTGTTTGGACGTTCTTCAAACGGGCTATGGCCGAATTTGTTAAATGGAAGTAAAAGGTGAAAGACTGCTGCAACTGGCAGTCTTTTTTGCTATGAACGAAAAGAACATCTAAATGTGACGAATGATCACTAGTTTTGTCATGGTGAAGGATTTGCATGTGAAGAAAGAGAAACATTCTTTATCCGAAAATAGAGCAAGGAGGAAGAAAAGATGAGCCTTGGTATTGATTTTCAAATAAAAGAGAGCGTACTTTGCATTCGGTTGACAGGGGAGCTTGATCATCACTCCGCAGAGACATTGAGACAAAAGGTGACGAATTATTTGGAAACAGAGGACATTCGCCACATCGTACTGAATTTAGCTGATTTATCGTTTATGGACAGCTCTGGGCTCGGAGTGATTTTAGGAAGATACAAAGAAATTAAACAGCTTGGCGGTGAAATGGTCGTCTGTGCGATCTCGCCAGCAGTGAACCGTTTATTTGATATGTCCGGCTTGTTTAAAATTATTCGTATGGAGCCTTCAGAGCAAACTGCGCTACAAACATTGGGGGTGGCATCATGACAAATGAAATGAATTTGACTTTTTCTGCTTTAAGTCAAAACGAATCTTTTGCAAGAGTAACGGTGGCAGCATTCATCGCTCAGCTCGATCCAACATTAGATGAGCTAACAGAAATCAAAACCGTTGTATCAGAGGCGGTCACGAACTCGATCATTCACGGGTATGACGGGAATCCAGACGGCAAGGTGCACATTAGCGTCACACTGGATGACCATATTGTGTATCTGACGATTCGAGACGAAGGCATGGGCATTTCAGATCTTGAGGAAGCAAGACAGCCGCTTTTTACGACGAAACCAGACTTAGAGCGTTCCGGGATGGGTTTTACGATCATGGAGAACTTTATGGATGATGTCATGGTGGACTCATCTCCAGAAATGGGCACAACGATCCGCTTAACAAAGCATCTATCAAAAAGCAAAGCGCTTTGTAATTAAGGAGCTGCTCATATGGATGTGGAGGTAAAAAAGCAAGCAAAAAAAGCACAGCTGTCTAATGATGAAGTGAAACAGCTCATCAAAAAAAGCCAAGACGGAGATCAACAAGCAAGAGACCTCCTCGTAGAAAAAAACATGCGTCTTGTTTGGTCCGTTGTTCAGCGCTTTTTAAATAGAGGATATGAACCAGATGATCTGTTCCAAATAGGCTGTATTGGCCTGCTGAAATCTGTTGATAAATTTGATTTGTCTTATGATGTGAAGTTTTCGACCTATGCCGTTCCAATGATCATTGGTGAAATTCAGCGTTTCATTCGTGATGATGGAACCGTCAAAGTCAGCAGGTCCTTAAAGGAACTTGGAAATAAAATTAGGCGGGCAAGGGACGAATTGTCTAAATCTCATGGACGAATGCCGACTGTTCAGGAAATCGCTGAATATCTGGACATCACACCTGAGGATGTCGTCCTCGCTCAAGAAGCGGTCCGCTCACCATCATCTATTCATGAAACCGTGTATGAAAATGACGGCGATCCGATTACGTTGCTCGATCAAATTGCCGATCATTCAGAAGAAAGATGGTTTGATAAAATTGCGCTGAAAGAGGCGATTAAAGAATTAGAAGAGCGCGAGAAACTGATTGTCTATTTAAGGTATTATAAAGACCAAACACAATCAGAAGTAGCAGAAAGACTCGGAATTTCCCAAGTGCAAGTCTCACGGCTTGAAAAGAAGATTTTAAAACAAATCCAAATGCAAATGGATCAAAAAGACAGCTAGCCAATTCGGCTGGCTTTTTTTGTGTGGTAATTACCGGTAAATCAAGTTCTTTCAGTATGAGAACCATTTTTCACCACATACTATTTTTAACCCATCGTATAGGAAGTGACTTGGATGGACGGACAAATCTTTATTCGGCTGCGCCATCGGATTAAGACTGGTAATGATCAGCTTATTTATTTAGAGGATATTGCCCAAATCACTGGAGATGACAGTGCTGTGCAAAAGTTGAGCAAAATGCCGATATACCATGTCAGCAAAAAGGATCGTCACATCGTTGTGTTAGATATCATGCATGTGGTCAAAACGATCAAAAAAGCGTGGCCTGACATCGACATTCAAACGGTCGGAGGCTCAGAAGCCATTGTTGAAATAGACACAGGCAAACGCCAGCTGTCCCCCGTATTATTCGTGTTTGTATGGCTCCTCTTATTTGTCGGAGCGGCCCTTGCCATCATGAATTTCCATGAGGATGTTAGTATGCGGCTTGTTCATATCCGCCTTTACGAGATGATTACTGGAAACACGGTTGAGCATCCTTATTTATTACAAATTCCATATAGCTTTGGACTCGGTTTTGGCATGATTTTATTTTTCAATCATGTGTTTAAAAAGCGTTTAAACGAAGAGCCAAGTCCGCTTGAAGTGGAAATGTTTAAATATCAGCTCGATCTTGATCATTATGTCGCACTCAATGAAAACAAAGAAACATTGAAAGATATTCATGATCGGTAAATGGCTTTTTGTGGTGCTTGTTGGGCTCGGCGGCGGTTTAACGGTAGGGGCAGGATTTGTGGCGTTTCTCACAGTGCTTGGTATTATCCCTCGATTAATGCAATTAACGAAAACGCAGCGTTTCATTCAAGGATATGAGGCTGCCGTGATAAGTGGAGCGGTCGTTGGCGGCTGGGCTACTTTAAGTCAAGTCCATTTGCATTTATCCAAATGGCTAGCGCTTCCGATCGGTCTTTTATCTGGCATTTTTGTCGGCATGCTTGCAGCCGCACTCACTGAAGTGTTAAATGTACTTCCTATCTTAACGAAAAGAATTGGAATGGACGGGAAAATTGTGCTGCTGCTCATGGCCATCGTCTTAGGGAAGGTGTTTGGCTCGTTATTTCATTGGCTTATTTATATTTAAAAATGTGGAGGGAACAACAAGTGTCAAGTTTAAAAGAGAACTATCCATCTAAAGTGAAAACGTATCAGCCGAAACCTCCTTATGTACTAAACTGCATCAAGGCTTTTCTTGTCGGCGGTTTGATTTGTGCGATAGGCGAGGGATTGCAAAATTTCTATATTACCTTTTTTGATTTTAATGAAAAGACAGCAGGGAATCCAACGGTGGCAACCCTTATTTTAATTTCTTCTATTTTAACTGGTATTGGTATTTACGATAGAATCGGCCAGTTTGCTGGAGCCGGATCAGCTGTACCGGTGACAGGATTTGCAAACAGTATGACAAGTGCGGCTCTTGAGCATAAAAGTGAAGGGCTTGTGTTAGGTGTAGCGACCAACATGTTTAAACTGGCTGGGAACGTCATTGTGTTTGGTGTCGTCTCGGCATATGTCGTAGGGATTATTCGATACGTCTTGGAAAAGATGTTTTCGTAGGAGGAATAAAACGTGAAACTAACAGGTAAGCAATCTTGGGTATTTGAACACAAGCTTTATGTGAATGCGGAAGGAACAGCTGCAGGACCGAAAGAAAAAGAAGGCCCAATCGGTCATCTCATTGATAAAACTTATGATGAAATGCACTGTTATCAAAAGAACTGGGAAATGGCTGAAAGGCAGCTCATGGATGATGCCATATCAATGGCCTTATCAAAAGCGAATTTGCAAAAAAGTGATATTGACCTTTTGCTGGCAGGAGATTTACTGAACCAAAACGTGACAGCCAACTATGTGGCAAGAGAACTCAAAATCCCGTTTCTTTGTTTATTTGGTGCCTGCTCCACATCTATGGAATCAGTCGCCATTGCCTCAGCGCTAGTAGATGGTGGCTTTGCCAATAGAGCGCTTGCTGCCACAAGCAGTCACAACGCGACAGCAGAGCGGCAATTTCGTAATCCAACAGAATATGGCGGGCAAAAACCCGATACAGCAACAAGTACAGTGACAGGGAGCGGTGCTGTCGTCATCAGCCAAGAACCTTCCCAAATTCAAATTACAAGTGCCACCGTCGGACGGGTGATGGATCTTGGGATTACAGATCCATTCGATATGGGTTCGGCTATGGCGCCTGCAGCGGCAGACACAATCAAACAACATTTAGAAGACTTAGGAAGAACAGTAGATGATTATGATCTCATCTTAACAGGAGATCTATCTGGAATTGGATCGCCTATTTTAAAGGATCTTCTCAAAGAAGATGGCATTCAGCTTGGACGGAAGCATGATGATTGCGGATTAATCATATACACACCTGATCAAAATGTATTCGCTGGAGGCAGCGGCTGTGCCTGCTCAGCTGTCGTGACATTCAGTCACATCTTTCAAGAAATGAAAGCAGGGAATTTGCAAAGAGTATTGGTTGTGGCAACCGGGGCGCTTCTCAGCCCAATGATGGTTCAGCAAAAAGAGACCATTCCAACCATTGCGCATGGAGTTGTATTTGAGCGTGCAGGAGGAGAAAGCTAATGGATTATTTGATTGCTTTTGTTGCAGGCGGACTGATTTGCGTGATCGGCCAGCTTTTACTTGATGTACTGAAACTCACACCGGCACATGTCATGACCACCTTTGTTGTGGCGGGGACGATTTTAGACGGGTTTGGTATTTATGATAAATTTATTGAATTTGCAGGAGCGGGTGCTACCGTGCCTATCGTAAGCTTTGGTCATAGCTTGCTTCATGGGGCGATGCATCAGGCCGATGTCCACGGATTTATTGGAATCGGAATTGGGATTTTTGAGTTAACCTCTGCTGGAATATCAGCTGCGATTTTATTTTCATTTATCATTGCACTTATCTTTAAACCGAAAGGATAACCTAATATGGGGCAAAGACGCAAAGTCATTTTAGTGACAGACGGAGATATATATGCTGCCAAAACGATTGAGCTTGTCGCAAAGAAAGTCGGCGGAAGATGTATTTCCAGCTCAAAAGGGAATCCGAGCAAACGAACAGGACCAGAACTGGTCCAGATGATTTTGAAAACGCCGTATGACCCAGTGTTTGTCATGTTTGATGATTCTGGTCTAACAGGTGAAGGAACAGGGGAAACGGCCATGAAGCACGTAGCACGTCACCCTGAAATTGAAGTGATTGGCGCCATTGCAGTCGCATCTAAAACCCATCAAGCGGAATGGACAAAGGTACATGTCTCCATTGACCGGGAAGGTGAACTGACAGAATACGGCGTTGACAAACATGGACTTCCAGAAATGGAACCACACAAAATGAGTGGAGATACAGTGTATTGTCTCGATTCACTACAGCTTCCGATTGTTGTCGGCATTGGAGATATTGGCAAGATGGGACGGAAAGATGATCTAAGCAAAGGGTCCCCCATTACAATGAAGGCAGTCGAATTAATTTTAGAAAGGAGCGGTTTCCATGAAGAAAGACAAGGTGCATGTGTACCGAGATCCAAAGAAAAATGAAGATTTTTTCAAAGACAATGTCGGGATGGGTCTCAGCTTTGACCTTGGCGTTCGGAAAATTTATGTCCATGATCAGGAAATCCAGCTTTACTATGTAAATGGATTATGTGATACACAATATGTGATCTATTTATTAAAAGAACTGATTGAAATCAATGACAACGAACCTGAATCAGATGATCTTGCACGTGTGGTAGAAAACCGTCTTGTCAATCAGCAAGTCTCAAAAGTTGAAACGCTTGATGAAGCAGTGGATCAAGTGCTGTCTGGACTTGTGGCAGTCGTTGTCGAAGGTGAAAATTACGCATTTATTATTGATGTCAGGAGCTACCCTGGCAGAATGCCGGAGGAACCGGATACAGAAAAGGTTGTCAGAGGTGCAAGAGACGGCTTTGTTGAAAATATTATTGTGAACACAGCACTCATTCGCAGAAGAGTGCGGGATGAAAAACTGCGATACAAAATGCTTAAAGTAGGCGAGCGCTCTAAAGCAGACGTCTGTGTTTGTTATATTGAAGACATTGCTGACCCTGATCTTGTTGATATTATCGAAAAAGAAGTGTCTGGGATCAAAGTTGACGGACTGACGATGTCTGATAAAACAATAGAAGAATTTATCATTAAGCAAGGATATAATCCCTTCCCGCTTGTGCGATACACCGAGCGCCCAGATGTAGCCGCTAACCATATATTAGAAGGGCATGTCATCATCATTACGGATACATCCCCTAGTGTCATCATTACACCAACCACTATTTTTCATCACGTTCAACATGCTGAAGAATACCGCCAGGCGCCAGCGGTTGGGACTTTTTTAAGATGGGTGCGTTTTTTAGGCATCTTATGTTCTACTTTTCTTTTGCCGATCTGGTTTCTTTTTATTCTAGAACCGAATCTTCTGCCAGACAACCTAAGCTATATTGGATTTAACAAACCCTCCCATATCCCTGTCATTCTCCAAGTATTCCTTGCTGATTTTGGGGTGGAATTTTTACGAATGGCGGCCATCCATACGCCGACCGCCTTGTCGACTGCCATGGGCTTGATTGCAGCCGTTTTGATTGGACAAATTGCAATTGATGTCGGTTTATTTACACCAGAGGTCATATTATACGTCTCGCTTGCAGCCATCGGCACATTCACCACTCCAAGTTATGAACTGAGTGTCGCTAATAAAATTATCCGACTGATCATATTAGCACTAGTAGCGATCTTTAAGCTGAATGGATTGATCATCGGTTTTACGCTGTTACTTATTTATTTAACATCCATTCGTTCCTTACAGACGCCTTATATGTGGCCGTTCATTCCTTTTAATGGAAAGGCCTTGTGGCAAGTGCTCATTCGGACGTCTGTTCCTGGCTCAAAAGTAAGGCCAAGCATCGTTCACCCTCAGAACAGATCAAAAATTCCGCCAAATTCTTAACGCTCGTTGAAAGTGGCTGAAGATTGTGATATTGTATTTTTAACTTTGAGAAACGGCAAAAGGCAGCTTGTGCAGCTGTCTTTTTTCAGCCGAGGCGGAGAAAGAGGGAATGACATTGTATTTACACGGCACTTGCAGACAAAATGAACTCGGACATTTAGAAATTGGTGGTGTTGATGCCGTTTCTTTAGCTGAAACGTATGGGACACCACTTTATGTATATGATGTGGCTTTAATACGGGAGCGTGCAAAAAGCTTTCAGAAAGCATTTATTGAAGAAGAACTAAAAGCTCAGGTGGCATATGCGAGTAAGGCGTTTTCTTCTATTGCCATGTTCCAGCTGGCAAAAGAAGAAGGCTTATCACTTGATGTCGTTTCAGGCGGGGAGCTGCACACAGCCATTTGTGCCGGGTTTCCAGTAGAAAAAATTCATTTCCATGGTAACAACAAAAGTAGAGAAGAATTAAAGATGGCATTAGCGCATGGAATCGGCTGTATTGTTGTTGATAATTTCTATGAAATCAACCTCATTGAACAGCTTGGGCAAGAGCTGTCAAAACAGGTGAAAGTACTCCTCCGCATCACGCCGGGCGTTGAAGCACATACGCATGACTACATTACAACAGGTCAAGAAGATTCAAAATTCGGTTTTGATCTTCATAATGGACAAGCAGACGAAGCAGTCAAACAAGTGCTTAAATCAGAAGTGATCGAGCTCTTAGGTGTTCATTGTCATATCGGCTCACAAATTTTTGATACAGCTGGTTTTGTCCTTGCGGCAGATAAAATTTTCTTGAAGCTAGATGAATGGAGAGAATCATTTGGCTTTATTTCCACAGTGCTGAACTTAGGCGGAGGCTTTGGCATCCGTTATACAGAAGAGGACGAACCACTTCCAGCAACTGAATACGTGGAGAAAATTATTCAAGCGGTGAAAGAAAATGTAGCCCGCTATGAATTTGAGATGCCTGAAATTTGGATTGAGCCAGGCCGTTCCCTTGTTGGAGATGCAGGAACCACTCTTTATACGATCGGCTCATCCAAACATGTACCTGGCATTCGCGATTATGTAGCCATTGACGGCGGAATGAGTGATAACATTCGACCTGCTTTATATCAAGCAAAATATGAAGCAGTGAGCGCCAATAAAATGAGCCAAACGCATGATCAAACGGTGTCCATTGCAGGGAAATGCTGCGAGAGTGGAGATATGCTCATTTGGGATATTGATTTGCCAGAGTTATCACAGGGAGACTTATTAGCTGTCTTTTGTACAGGAGCTTATGGCTACAGCATGTCAAACAACTATAACCGCATCCCGCGCCCGGCTGTAGTATTTGTAGAAGATGGGGAAGCGCAGCTTGTCGTTGAGCGTGAGACATATGAGGACATTGTCAAATTGGATTTACCTTATCAATCAAAAGTGAAATCATCGACTTAAAAAAAGCTGCCTGATCATCAGGCAGCTTTTTCTATGACATTTATTTTCCACCAGTAAATACAGAGACGATCGCATTCCAAATGGAGACAAAGAAATCCCAAATCTTCTGTAGAAGGTTTTTCCCTTCATCTGATTCTATGAATTTTGTAATCTTGTCTTTTGCTTTATCAATTTGAGATCCGACTTGTTTCCAATCGATATTGATATTTTTCATTTTATCGAAGAGAGAGACAAGTTGATCTTTTTGGTCTTGCGTTAGATTTAAGTTCAAATCAGAAGCGGCTTGATCTACTTTTTCTTCCACTTCTTTTGTTGTTTTAGGAACTCCATTTTTGGCAATGTCATCTTTGATTTTTGCAATCAGGGCAGAAGCATTGTCTTTTCCAATAGAGTCTCCCAGTTTAGATGTTGTTACAAGCTCTTCGTTTGCCACCTGTTTCACATCTTCAGGAATGGCTTTGTCGCTTGACACTTCATAGGCTTTTAATAGACCTGTCAGTGCTGCTGTACCAGATACTTCAAACGGCGCCGTCACGACAACCTTTGCATCTTTCACGCCTGCGGTCATTAAAGCATTTAAATACATCTCATCTGTAATGGTCTTAATGTTATGTGTATCCACGGTCAGACCCGTACCTGATTTTTCAATGGTGATGGATGAAGATGATAATGCTCTCGTCCCGATAGAAGAACGAGGGATATACTTTCCTAAATATTCGTGCTCTTCTTTATTGGTTACTTCAATTTTTGTCGCATTTTCAGGTGGATTCAACTCGTCAAGCACCTTCTGGCGATCAGCCGGTGTTAAGTCTTGCCCGAGTGTGACGATGACATCGCCGACAGCTGCATCCGCTAAGCTGACTTTAGGCGCACCAATCAGTAAAAGGAGCGCTGCCATCATACCAAGCATTGTTTTTTTAAACATGTTGACCTCCTTCAAGTCGAAAACGTTTCTCGATGGTGAGAAACTCATCTTTTGAGTACATGATTTGAATCGTACTCCATCATATAGACGTAACAAATCAGTCTGACGTTTCAATTTTCTTTTAAAGATGTTTGAAACCTCCAATATGATGAAGTGATTTGCTCAGTCTGTGATCATTTCCTTAGGAGAAAAGGATCAAGCTCTTTTATTTTATCAATGATGGCAAAAGAGGTAAATCACATTAGGTAAGCAGGGGATGTTTAACATCACCGAAAATGTGCTATAATGAGCGTTGTTTAACCTGAAAGGAGAATGTGAAAAATGGCGAAAAAAGGATACATACAATTAACGAATGGAAAGAAAATTGAGTTTGAACTTTACCCAGAGGCTGCTCCAGGTACAGTAGCAAACTTTGAAAAATTAGCGAATGAAGGCTTCTACGACGGATTGAAATTCCACCGCGTGATCCCAGGGTTCGTAAGCCAAGGCGGCGATCCAAACGGTAATGGAACTGGAGGACCTGGTTACACAATTAAATGTGAAACAGAAGGAAACCCTCATCAGCACGAGAGAGGTTCATTATCAATGGCACACGCTGGTAAAGACACTGGCGGCAGCCAATTCTTTATCGTACATGACCCACAGCCTCACTTAAACGGTGTTCACACTGTTTTTGGCAAAGTAACATCTGGTATCGAAGCTGTTCTTGATATGGAACAAGGACAAGGCATGGAAAAAGTCGAAGTGATCGATGCTTAATCCAAAACACCGCTTAATTGCGGTGTTTTTTTATTTTAAATCTGATGTTCCTGTGATCTGTGCCGTGAAGCGGTAGGTGATCATCCAATATAAAAGGGCTAAGGCGCTGATAGAGGCTCCAAATAGACATACCCCATTCCAGCCAGCGTTTGCGTATATGTTAGTTGATACAATAGAACCGAGCGCACTGCCGAGGGAATAAAAAATCATATAAGCAGCAGTCAGCCGGCTTCTCGCCTCAGGCCGGACCATGAAAATCATACTTTGATTGGTCACATGAACGGCCTGCACAGATAGGTCAAGAATGACGATACCAACGATTAATAAAATGAGGGAATATTCAGTGAAAAAAATAAAACACCATGAAAAGAGTAATAGGACAAGGGCGATGCACGTTGTTAACTGTCCTAAGCCTCGATCAGCAAGGCTTCCAGCTCGAGCGGCACCTAATGCTCCGGCAACTCCAGCAAGGCCAAATGCACCAATCGCCGTATGTGACAGATTGTATGGCGTAGTGCTGAGAGGCAGCACAAGTGAAGTCCACAGCGTGCCAAACACAACAAAGATCAGAAAACCCAGTACGCCACGAATACGTAGAATTCGTTCTTGTCTGAACAATATAAACATTGAAGCGAGCAAGTTCACATAGGATATGGAGACTCTCTTGCTGTCAGCACGCGGAAGATACCGGTACAACACGCCAGTAATGATCAGCATCATCACGCCGGAAACGAGATAGACTGATCTCCAGCCGGCGAGATCGGTTAGTACACCAGCAAACGTTCGTGCGAGAAGAATACCAATCACAATTCCACTTTGAACCAAGCCCACTATGCGGCCACGTTCTTCAGGAGCGGCCCATGTCGCTGCGAATGCTACGAGTACCTGAGTGACTACAGCAAGCAGTCCCACCGCAGCTAGTCCTATGAATAGGACGGTGGCGGTAGGGGCGATACCGACTAGAATGAGAGATAACACGGAAACTAGCATTTGAGCTACGATGAGCCGCCGTTGGTTGAACAGATCACCAAGTGGTACGATCAGTAGCAGTCCTAGCGCATAACAAAGCTGAGTAATCGTAATGACCATACCAATGGATGAATAACTGATACCAAACTCGGATGCGAGAGAGTCTAATAATGGCTGTGCAAAGTATATGTTTGCAACTGCCATCCCGGAGGCTGTCGCAAACAGTAGAGCCATATTGCGAGTCATCGTTGATCGGGTGTTTATTTGTAAATGAGTTGTTTCCAGATCAGAATGTTCAACGGCATTCATTTTTTCTTTTTTCATGCATGTCAGCAGCTCCTTTTGTACTGAAAAGTATAATATACTGATTGGTATAAAATGATTCCTGTTAAGGATAACCAGAGAAACGTTTTAAAGTCAAGATGATGTAGTGAAGATCTAGTCAATTTGACAATGATATGTCAATAAAATAAAATGATAATATACCGATGAGTAAAAAACGTTATAAGAAATAGATGATTGATTTAGTGAAGAGATTTTTATGATAGAAATGAGGGTTGATAATGGTTCGACAACGGGAATTTGATGAGGAAAAAGCGTTAGATGAGGCCTTGTTGCTTTTTTGGGAGAAGGGGTACAGAGCGACTACATTAAGCGACTTAACTGCAAAAATGGGAATACAGCGGCCAAGCTTATACTCAGCGTTCGGTGATAAAGAGGAATTGTTTGAAGCAGCATTACGCAAATATACAACTCAGCATGCTGCCCACATTCGAACAAAACTTCAAAACAATCTATCTGTAAAGGAAGCATTTCATACATTATTTGCTGAATTAGTAGAAGAGGAATATGGACATGGGCCGAGTAAAGGGTGCTTCTGCATCAATACAATAGTCGAGCTTGCCCCACACGAAGAGAAATTTGAAATTCTCACAAGAGAGCATCAGATGTATCTTTCGGTCATTTTTGAAGAAAAAATTGTACAAGGTATTCGCTCGGGTGAGCTCGAAAGCAGTCTGAATGCCAAAGCCTTAGCGCAGGCGCTGGTTGTTTCTTTTATTGGACTTACAGTTCTCATGAAATCTCGCCCTGAGCGTTCATTTGTAGATCATTCTGTAGCGACGATACTATCCATATTGAAATAAATAGTCTATATAAAGAAAGCGTATTTTGATCCATTGATTAAAACACGCTTTTTCTTTTAGGGTGTGATGGACACGTTTTTGTGATATGATAAGAGAACAAACATTCGTATTTGTGAGTGTCACCATATGTAGCTCTAAAAATAAGTGAAAGTGCACATCTAAAAAGCGTGTGATCATGCTGAAAGAAAGCAGGAGATACTTTGAAACCATTAACAAAAGAAGAAAAAAACCAGATGATGATTGCCATTCAGCGTTACTTTGCCGAAGAACGAGAAGAGGAGATTGGTGAATTAGCAGCCATCAATATATTAGAATTTATCACAAAACATCTTGGAAGCTACTATTATAATCAAGGGGTTCGTGACAGCCGAAATATCGCTGTTCAAAGATCTCAATTGTTAGAGGAAGATCTATTCGCATTAGAGAAAAGAATATAATCAAAAAGCTCGTCTTTCTTGTTTACCCTGCTAACAGATAAAGAGGAAAAAAGCCCCCCTTAATAAAGAACGCATATTCGTATCATATGTAATGATGAAAAGGTGGAACCAAAAGTCCATTTGAATCGTTATATAAGTAACCATTAATGAAAATCAGCTTTTTTGGTTTTATTTCATCAAAAGAAGGAATAGAACATACAAATAGGCGAAGTGCAGATGATGGAGGTTCTAAATATGGGGAAAATCAAATTAAAAATCGCAATCTTATTTGTTTTACTGCTTTGTTTAGGCGCAGGTTATTTATACATGAATGGCATGAAAATTGAAGATGTGCCAACAGCCATTGGCGAAAGTTTAACGAATAATGATAAAGATTACACCATCTATGAATATACCATTACAAAAATTGATGGTGATGAGTATTACGGTCAAGCCAAAAATGGCACGAAAATCATTTTTAATGGAAAGAAATTTGAAGATGATGTGGCCGATCTGAAAAAAGGCGATCGTATTAAAGCGTACTTTAGTAATGAAAAAAGAATAGACGGTCTTATAAAAGTAGTAAAAGTCGTCAATTAACAAGTCTCCTTTCCTATAGGGAGGCTTTTTTTATGAACAGGTGAATAAATCTTGATTGTTGCATTTGACAACAAGGATCGCTATAATAGCCCCTAAGGACAGCTAAATATCGATTGTATCCTTCGGGGCAGGGTGAAAATCCCGACCGACGGTAATAAAGCAAATGCTTTACAGCCCGTGACCCGTTAATTTATTAACGGTTGATTCAGTGAGAAGCTGAAGCCGACAGTGAAAGTCTGGATGGGAGAAGGATAACGAAAGCTATGTATGAACAAAAAATATGTGTTGATCATAGTTTTATTTCTAATGCAAAAAAACCACAGCCCCGGAATTTTTCCGGGGCTTTCTGTATGTCAATATAGTCATCGCATGCAGTGTTTATTAGGTGATCCCTCATCTTGTATGGACCATAAAAAGCGACGAAGGTGTTCAATCGATCACATGTCCCAAACATCGCTTTTTCATAAAGTGAGAAATACAAAAGAAAGAGAAAGGGAGGATCACATGTTTACGGGGATTATTGAAGAAGTGGGTACAGTCCAGTCATTGAGCAAAAGATCCGCAGATGCCATGGAAATCATCATCAAGTGCAGTCGTGTACTAGAAGATGTTCACCTAGGCGATAGTATCGCCATCAATGGCGTTTGTCTCACTGTCACAAGCTTCACAAAAGAACAGTTTGCGGCAGATGTGATGCCTGAGACGGTCAAAGCGACATCACTTGATCAGCTTGCGCCAGGTAGCCAAGTGAATTTAGAGCGAGCGATGTCATCAAATGGACGATTCGGCGGTCATTTTGTTTCAGGCCATGTTGATGGAACGGCTGTGATTACCCGTGTAGAAAAGAAGAGTAATGCCATTTACTATGATTTGAAAATGGACAAGACCCTCACAGATATGCTCACAAAAAAGGGATCGATCGCAATAGACGGCGTCAGCTTGACTATTTTCGATTTGCGAGATGCTCATGTGACAGTTTCTATCATTCCACATACGCTTGAAGGAACTATTTTCCCGACTAAATCTATGGGGGATGTAGTAAATATTGAATGTGACATGATCGGTAAATACATTTATCGCTTTTTAACAAAAGAGCAAAACGAAAAGCAGCCATCACGATTAACCCCATCATTTTTAAAAGAGCACGGATTCTAGGAGGCGATTGTATGTATCATTCAGTTGATGAGGCAGTAAATGCCCTGAAACGAGGAGAAATCATTATCGTAGTAGATGATGAAGACAGAGAAAATGAAGGAGATTTTGTGGCACTTGCTGAGCATGCAACGCCGGAAGTCATTAACTTCATGGCTTTACATGGAAGAGGTCTTATTTGCACACCAGTTCATGCCTCGATTGCGAACCACTTGGATCTGCATCCCATGGTCGAGCGAAATACGGATGCACATCATACAGCATTTACAGTGAGCATCGACCATACGTCAACGACAACTGGTATAAGTGCTTTTGAGCGCTCAACGACCATTTTGGCCATGTTAAATAAAGAGTCAAAACCAGAAGATTTTGCCCGCCCAGGTCATGTTTTCCCTCTTATTGCGAAAGAGGGAGGCGTAGTAGAAAGACCAGGTCATACAGAAGCGGCTGTTGATCTTGCTAAACTTGCGGGTTCAGTGCCAGCGGGTGTCATATGTGAAATTATGAATGCAGATGGCACCATGGCCCGCGTACCCGAACTACAAAAAATTCAAAAAGAACACGATTTAAAGATGCTGACGATTGAAGCATTGCAGGCATATATAAACAAGCAAACAACGACAATGAAAACAAAATAAAAATCACAAAAAAGGATGATGAACATATGAATACAATACAAGGTAATGTAGTAGCAGAAGGATTAAAGTTTGGAATCGTCGTCGCTAGATTTAATGATTTTATTACAAGCAAACTGCTAGATGGAGCAGAAGATACATTGCTCAGACACGGAGCAAACGGTGACGATATTGATGTCGTGTGGGTGCCGGGGGCTTTTGAAATTCCGTATATGGCAAAAAAACTAGCAGAAACAAAAAAATATGATGCAGTCATTACACTTGGAACCGTGATTCGCGGGGCAACATCACATTACGATTATGTTTGTAATGAAGCGGCTAAAGGAATCGCACAAAGTGCCATCTCAACAGGGGTGCCGATTATCTTTGGTGTACTGACAACTGAATCTATTGAACAAGCCATTGAAAGAGCCGGTACAAAGGCTGGAAATAAAGGCAGTGAATCGGCTGCAGCTGCTATTGAAATGGCCAACCTAAATCGAACGTTTCGTTAATTTGATGAAAAAGAGTTTAAAAACCGTCTAAAAGTGTTTATAATGTGTGATGAGCAAGTGATTCATAAGACATTTGCTGGAAAATAGGATAATTTTAATATTGAGGGGTATATATGTTAATTCGTTACAAGAGGTCTTTTGAAAAAATTGCCATGGGACTCCTGTCCTTTATGCCGGGTGAGAAAGACGTCAAACAGCTTCAGCAGACGATAAAGTCGTATGAAATGGATGAAGATCGGCAGCTGTTCCTTTGGAAAGATGGTGAGGATATCGTCGGTGCGATTGGTGTGCTGAAAACAGACGACCAAGTACAAATCGAACATATTAGTGTCAATCCGTCCCATCGTGACCAAGGCATCGGCAAGGAAATGGTATTAGCCGTGGAAGAAGTATTCAAAACGAAAACACTCATTCCAAATGAATTAACGCAAGGCTTCTTTCATAAGTGTCACAGTGAAACAAACTAAATATCACACATGTAAAAGCAGAGGTTATATGCCTCTGCTTTAGATTGTTGACAAAGGGCTAAAATGAACTTGATTTTAGCCCTTTGTCTTCTTTTTTTTCAGCGTGATAGAAAACCTTTGCAGTCTAGGAAGGACGAGTACTGGAGCGGAGCGAATTCGATATTCGTGAGCACCGGCACGCAGGACTGACACCGAATGCGAGGGTTTGCCTACATGCTGAAGCAGAGGTTATATGCCTCTGCTTTTTTTACGTTCCATCTGCTTTTCACGTTCAAGCAATACGTCCGTCCGATCACGCAGTCTATGCTTTTCAATTAAGAATGTATGGGATAAGTTGCTCTCCTGTCCGAAGGTTAAGCCTTCTTTTTGAGCCATCTCTTGGCATAAAGAAAGAAGCGTTTCATCTCGGATTGGCAGCATCACACTTTCGTAGGGCATGTCTTCATCGATTTTCTTTTTCAGTGTTCTCAGCAGCAAAAGAAATGCCTCTTCATCAAGACCTAATTCTGTTAGTATGTTCCGGTCCGAATCTAATATATGAAGGCTGTTTGAAATCAGCCGTTTTGCTCCTTTTCCATTCCCTCGTCTTTGATGATACAAAGCAACAGCAAGCTGAATGAGACCCACCCAGTACTTTTTGCGCTGATGAGGAGGATCTTCTTTCCAAAATTCTTCAAGAATTTCATGACACTCAAAATAATCTCTTGTCGTATGAAATTCATGTAAAAAAGCCACGTACGCTTTAGGATACACAGCGGTCATCTCCTTTTCCACTATCAGTCTAACATACCGAAAAGAAAAGAAGAAAGAGCGCCCCTTTATGAAAGGACGCTCTGTTTCTTTAATAAACCCAAGCCGCGCCAACGATGATCAGCAAGATGAACAGCACAACAATAAGCGCAAATCCTCCGCCGAAGTAATAACCATCTCCCATAATGTTACGGCCTCCTTTTTCATCAGTTCTGATTACAATGGTATTCTATGTATAAATGCCCTCATTGGTATGGGCGAATCCACTGTTTTTCTTTTTTTGCCTGCTGCCTCATGGTCGAAATTATATTGGACGAGAGCTTTATCGTGTCTTATACTAAAGGTTAGCCGATGAAAACGGTACTTAGAAGACAGTAGAAATGGTGAGAAAAGAATGCTGGAATATCAGGTGAAAATAGATTCGTTTGAGGGTCCTTTGGACTTGCTTTTACATTTAATTAACCGTTTGGAAATTGATATTTATGATATTCCCGTCGCTAAAATTACGGAGCAGTATTTATTATATGTCCACACGATGAGGGAGCTTGAACTGGATGTTGCAAGTGAGTATTTGGTGATGGCTGCAACCCTCCTCAGCATTAAAAGCAGAATGCTTCTCCCAAAACAAGAGGAAGAGCTGTTTGATGAAGACCTGATGGAAGAAGAAGAGGACCCTCGTGATGAGCTGATTGGCAAATTAATTGAATACCGCAAGTATAAAAATGCAGCGCAAGAACTGAAGGAACGTGAAGAAGAGCGGCAAAACGCCTTCACAAAACCACCAAGTGATTTAAGTGAATTTGCAAAAGAAGCAGAAGCGAAGGACACAAACTTACACGTCACGGTGTATGATATGTTAGGTGCTTTCCAAAAGGTATTGAACCGCAAAAAAATCACAAAACCAGCACCATCAAAGATTACAAGACAAGAAATCCCGATTGAAGACAAAATGAATGAGATTATGAACCATTTAAGAAAAACAAAAAAGCGGACCAATTTCATGACTTTATTTCAACATGATCAAAAGGAACACCTTGTCGTGACGTTTCTTGCTGTTCTCGAATTGATGAAGAGTCATCAAATCATGCTGGAGCAGGAAGGAAACTTTGAAGATATTTATATCATAGGGAGTGAAACGATTCATGACGCTTGATATCGTGAATTGGAAAGCCATCTTAGAAGCGCTGCTATATGCAGCAGGTGACGAAGGCTTAACAAGAAAACAGCTCATGTCTGTTCTTGAAGTTGATGAGGCAGCGTTGCTTGATATTATGTCTGCCGTAAAGGAAGAATATCAAAAACAAGAACGAGGGATTGAACTTATTGAATATGCAGATTCATATATGCTGCTGACGAAAAAAGAATACAGCGTATATTTAAAAAAATTAGTAGAGACACCATCGAAAGGTTTGTCACAGGCAGCGCTAGAAGTGCTCGCCATTGTCTCGTATAAACAACCGATTACACGCAGCGAAGTCGAGGAGATCAGAGGCGTTAAATCAGAACGAGTGCTGCATAGTTTAGTTGCCAAAGCACTGCTCTGTGAAGTAGGACGTGCCGATGGTCCGGGACGAGCGATTCTTTATGGGACAACACCTACCTTTTTAGAGCAATTTGGTTTAAAAGCCTTAGATGAATTACCGCCACTTCCAGAGAATGTGGAAGCAGATGGGGTGCAAGAAGAGGCTGATCTTTTTTTTGAAAACTTCAATCAAACATTTGAAGAGATAAAATAGTTCAAAATAAGGAAAAATGTATGATAAAATATAACAAAGATTTTAGGTCTAAAACCTTTGTTTGAAAGATAAAATGGTGACAAAGCCATGAGGGGAAGGTAAACACGAAACAAATGGCACATATGAATGTAAAGGCTCAAGTTGATCAAGCAGGCGTTTTTTTATCAAAGGTTGCAGTTGAAGTGAATGATTTTCTGAACGAAGCTACCTTATCAAGCTTGAAACGATTAAACCCGGAAGCGGAAGCCTATTATTGTGACATATTAAGTACATTGCGGAAGCTTGCAGTTTATAGCGAGGATGCCGCGGCGGTTTGCAGGAAAATCGGGCAGCAGCAGACATTCCCGCAGCAAGCCGCACAGCAGACGCTTCATCGTATTTATCATCAATGTATTGAAGAATTTTTTACACCAAAAAAGGATACATGGTATGAAGATAGCCGTTCAGCCTACACAGGAAAAAGCTGCATTGTTTTCCATCATGAAGTATCGGCTGAAGTCAAACGTTTGTTTTCTTCATTAGAAAAAGAGTTTTTAACGATGAGAGAAGAGCTGGAATATACAACATCTCATCAGCAAATGAAAATGGTATAAAGAAGAATGAAAAGCGACTCTAATCATCGAGTCGCTTTTTTTTATGGACGAGGCATCATAACTTTTTCAGCCGCGCATACACTTGTACAAAACGGACAAGGACGTGAATGAACATGCCCTATTTAAAAATTGGAACAGCAGTCCTTCTTCTATTGACACTCTTACTGCCTTTTTCCTCCCACGCTCAAGCAGACGTCTCATTATCGGTGAGTGCGAGAAGCGCCATTTTAATAGATGGACAGTCAGGCAGAGTCCTATTTGGAAAGGACGAGCACGAAAAAAGAAGAATCGCCAGTATCACAAAAATTATGACGGCTGTATTAGCCATTGAATCAGGAAAAATGAACGACATGGTCAAAGTGTCAAAACGTGCGATTCAAGCGGAAGGTTCTTCGATTTATTTAAAGGAAGGACAGAAGGTGAGTTTAGAAGACTTGACATACGGGCTCATGCTGCGCTCTGGAAATGATGCAGCTGTTGCCATTGCAGAACATGTTGGCGGCAGCTTAGAAGGGTTTATTTTTATGATGAACCAAAAGGCCTCTGAACTAGGCATGGAGAATACGAATTTTCAAAATCCGCATGGACTCGATGATCATAAAAACCATTATTCATCAGCTTACGATATGGCAATCTTAACGAAATACGCCATGAAGCATCAGCAATATCAAAAAATTGCAGGTACCACCTTTTATAAAGCAAAAACAATCGAAGGTTATTGGAAAAACAAAAACAAGCTGCTCACTGGTTTGTATCAATATTCGACTGGAGGGAAGACAGGATATACAAAACTTGCAAAACGCACGCTTGTCTCCACAGCTGCAAAAGGAGATGCTGCGCTCATTGCTGTGACGATTAATGCACCGGATGATTGGAAGGATCATATCTCAATGTTTGAGTATGCATTTGATCACTATAAAACGTATGTGCTTGCTGAAAAAGGCAGGCTCGCTTCGTTAAAAGGGACTTTTTACGAAAAAAAAGCGTTTATTAAGCGGGATGTGGACTATTTACTAAATGAGGATGAGAAAAAACTAGTGGAAATCGAAACGGAAATGCTGACGCCTGAAAAGAAATGGGAAAAAAACAAAGAAGCGATCCCAGATGTAGTAGGGAAAATGACGTTCTTACTGGATGGTCAGGTGATTGAGCAAGTCCCCATTTTTTATGAAAACAAACGCAACCGAATGCCTCAAAAAAGCTTTCAAGAAATGTTTAAGTCTGTCTTTCAGACATCGATAGGCGGATCTTCATGGTCAATCTGATCTGGGTATTCCTCACGGTCATCGGTCTTGTCTATGCAATGTTTAACGGAACGATGCATGAAGTGAATGAAGCGGTCTTTAAAGGATCAAAAGAAGCGGTCACCATTTCAATAGGGCTGATTAGTGTTCTTGTATTCTGGCTAGGATTGATGAAGATCGCAGAAGAAGCGGGGTTGTTACATTTCTTTAGTAAATTATGCCGGCCCTTTATCTCAAAACTATTTCCTGAGATTCCTGCGAATCATCCAGCGATGGGGTATATTCTGTCCAATCTCATGGCAAATTTCTTTGGCCTTGGCAATGCTGCCACTCCACTTGGGATTAAGGCGATGGAGCAGATGAAAGCATTAAATGGCGGGAAAAATGAGGCGAGCCGGTCTATGATTACTTTTTTAGCAGTCAATACATCTTCTATCACACTTGTGCCAACGACTGTCATTGCCATTCGTATGACCTATGGCGCAGATCAGCCAACAGATATTGTAGGCCCAACCATTTTGGCGACACTTATTTCAGGTATCGGTGCGATTATGATTGATCGCTATTTCCACTATCGCAGAAGCAGGCGGGGGTGATCTTGTGGCATTTATTAACTGGCTGTCACTTGCTTTGATTCCACTGATCATCGCAGGAATATTGATTGCAGGGACGATTAAAAAAGTACCGACGTACGAAACATTTGTAGAAGGTGGGAAAGAAGGCATTCAAATTGCCTTTTCAATCATTCCGTATTTAGTCGGTATGCTTGTCGCTATTACGATTTTCCGAGCATCAGGTGCCCTTGATTTTGTCATGGAATTATTGAAACCTGTGTTTACAGCGATTGGTGTTCCTACAGAAGTGGTGCCGCTTGCGCTTATTCGTCCTATATCAGGAACAGCGGCGCTTGGTATGACATCAGACTTAATTGCGACTTATGGTCCAGATTCTTTTATCGGCAAGCTTGCCGCCGTTATGCAAGGGTCAACAGATACGACCCTTTATATTTTAACCGTCTATTTTGGAGCAGTTGGTATTAAAAAAATGGGAGATGCACTGAAAGTGGGGCTGCTTGCAGACCTGATTGGGATCATTGCATCGATTATTATCGTCAGTTTGTTATTTAGCGGCGCCTAATCAGGTGCTTTTTTTATTTCGTGGATGGAAAACAGCTTTTTTGTTGAAATTAGACAGATGAAACGCTTATTTTTCCACGAATGCTTGTTTGTTTCAAGCCAAGCAAGTAAGATAGTACATGAGGTGAAAGACAAATGGAACGTTTACAGAAAGTAATTGCCCATGCCGGCGTCGCTTCTAGACGAAAGGCTGAAGAATTAATTAAAGAAGGACGAGTTACCGTTAATGGTGAAACAGTGACAGAGCTCGGAGTAAAGGTGGGCTCTTCAGATAAAATTGAAGTCAATGGCTTAAAGCTTGAAAGAGAAGAACCGGTTTACTTTATGCTTTATAAACCGCGCGGCGTCATTTCAGCTGCCGAGGATGATAAAGGACGCAAAGTCGTGACAGACTTCTTTGATGATGTTCCGCAGCGTCTGTATCCAATCGGCCGGTTGGATTATGATACGAGCGGTTTAATTTTGATTACAAATGATGGTGAGTTTGCCCATAAGCTCATGCATCCGAAATATCAAATTGATAAAACGTATGCAGCGAAACTAAAAGGCATCCCTTCAAAAGAATTGCTTAGAAAGTTAGAAAAAGGAATCATGTTAGACCATAAAAAAACAGCACCTGCCCGTGCCAAAATGCTTTCGATTGATAAACGAAAGCAAACATGTATTGTGCAATTAACCATCCATGAAGGCAGAAACAGACAGGTTCGTCGCATGTTTGAAGCAATCGGCCACGACGTTTTAAAACTCAAAAGAGAGCAATATGCTTTCCTTCATATTGAAGGCATGAGACCAGGAGATCGCAGAGAATTGACGCCGCATGAAGTAAAACGCCTAAGAGCGATTGCGGATCATGGGAAAAGCGCTTTTTAATTTTCACATAAACTTCAAAAAATGAAGAAGCATCAAAAGAAGGAGAATGCTATAATTTACCTGAATGTCTATGGGGAAGGGGTACTTCAGATGAAGAAAAGACGATTTTTCATACGGACGGGCATTCTCCTCGTGATGCTTGCTGCACTATGTTATACGATGTATAACTCAGTATTTGCCAAACAGGATCAAGTCAAAGAAGGATCTATTGCGCCTAACTTTGTCCTTCAATCGGTAGATGGGGAACGGATTGAATTAAAGGACTTAAAAGGCAAAGGCGTCTTTCTCAATTTTTGGGGTACATGGTGCGGTCCATGTAAGCAGGAATTCCCTTATATGGCAAATCAGTATGAAGTGTTCAAGGATCGCGGTGTCGAAATTGTTGCCGTAAATGTGGGAGAATCCAATATTGCTGTGAAGAATTTTATGGATGCTTATGGCGTGAATTTTCCTGTTGCCATGGACAAAGATCGTCAAGTGACAGAGGCATATGATATTACGCCGCTGCCAACCACATTTTTAATTAATCCTGAAGGCAAAGTAATCAAAGTCATAAAGGGAACGATGACAGAACGTAATGTCTATGAATATATGAATTTGATTAAACCAAAGGGGTCATAGAATGAAAGAGGTAAAGTGCGAGTGTGGACATATTAATCCAATCGGTACTGTTCTATGTGAATCATGCGGGAATCCCATTGCAGCAAAAGAGAAAAATTCATCAAAGCTGCTTGATATGAGATATGACGGCAGTGCAAGACGCTCGCAAACATACAACAAAACGATTGTTGATAAAGTATGGAACTTTTTTTCTTCCGTAAAAGTGGGTGTGTGGCTCATTGTCATCACACTGTTAGCTTCTTCGCTAGGAACTATTTTTCCGCAGGAGCGGTTTATTCCGCCAGGTGCATCAGCTTCCACTTATTATGAGGAGCAATATGGGTCGTTTGGCAAGTTATATTACATCCTTGGATTCCATGATCTTTATAATTCTTGGTGGTTTTTAGCCCTTGTCGCATCTATCGGAATTTCCCTTGTGATTTGCAGCCTTGATCGAGTGATTCCACTTTATCGCGCACTCAAAAATCAAGGGGTTGTCAAAAAAGAAGGCTTTATGAGAAGGCAGCGTCTTTTCAGCGAAACAAATCAAACATTAGATCAACATACATATGAAGGCATCGTTAGTAAAATGAAACAAAAGCGTTACCGCATAAGAGAAGAAGATGGACATATTTTAGCTGAAAAAGGCCGCTTTTCCCGCTGGGGACCTTACGTCAATCATATTGGATTAATTATATTTCTCATTGGATCCATGCTTCGGTTTGTCCCGGGAATGTACGTGGATGAAACATTATGGGTAAGAGAAGGCGAAACGGCACCAATCCCAGGGACGGGAGGCCAATACTTCTTAAAGAATAATGCGTTCTCAATTGACCGCTATGAATCTGAAAAAGAAAAAGAAGTCTTTGAAAATGCGATTGAAAAGGCTGGCGATGGTCAAGTCGTCAAAAGCTATAAAACCGATGCCGTTTTATACAAACGTGAAGGGGAAGTTGTTTTTGGTGAAAAGCCAAAGCTGAGGCAGGTAACAGAACACGATATTAAAGTGAATGAACCGCTTAAGTTTGACAATTTCTCATTATATCAAGTGGATTTTAAACAAAATGAACTCGATCAAATGGTCTTTCAGCTGATTCGAAAAGATACTGAGAAATCTTTCGGAACAGTGAAGATTAATCTGCTGGAGCCTAAGTCAGAATATGATCTTGGTAGCGGTTACAAAGTCAAGGTGATGAGTTATTTGCCTGATTTTTATTTTGACGAAGATGGCACACCTAGTACGAAAACGAGGAATCCGAATAATCCTGCGTTCGTATTTGAAATGATCTCTCCTGAAAAACCAAAAGGTGAAAAAAGCTTTGTCGCGATTCAAGAGACAGTTGAGGGTTCTGATAACAATCTTTATAAAATGAAATTTGACCGGGTTGAAACAAAAAACGTGACAGGTTTAACGGTTCGAAAAGACTTAACACTCGGGGTACTTATTGTTGGCGGAATCATCTTTATGATCGGTGTCGTACAAGGGATGTACTGGCAGCATAGAAGAATCTGGCTGTCGGCAAAGGATGGAAAAGTATTTGTGGCAGGACATACAAACAAAAACTGGTTCGGCTTAAAGTCTGATCTTAAGGTGTTGCTGCACGACAGTGGCATCAAACAGCCAGTGGATCAAAAAGAACTGCCTGATACAACAAGTATCAGCAAAAGCAAGGGGGAAGGGTTAGATGGCGGCAGTCAGTGAAAACCTGTTATTTGCAGCTTTTCTATTGTATTTAGCGGCAGTTCCTTTTTTTGGAGGGGCCATTAAAGGAAAAAAGAAAGAAGAGGGTCCGCGCAAAAATAAGGCGGCACTTATCGGCATAACGCTCACCATCATCGGTTTTTTGAGTCAATTTGGCTATTTTATTTCAAGGTGGATCGCGTCTGGTCACGCACCAGTCAGTAATCTGTTTGAATTCACCACAGCCTTTGGCATGATGCTGGTGCTCGCATTTATTATTTTATATTTTGTCTATCAAGTGTCTGTGCTAGGTTTATTCACACTTCCAATCGCTTTATTAATCATTGCTTATGCAAGCATGTTTCCATCGGATATTTCACCGCTGATTCCTTCGCTTCAAAGTAATTGGCTATATATTCACGTCACGACAGCAGCGCTTGGTCAAGCCATTTTGGCGATCAGTTTTGTGGCAGGTGTGATTTTTCTTTTGAAGCATGTCGATCAAACAAAACCGGGGAAGAAAACCTTTGGCTTAGAGCTGGTCATGTTTATGATTGTGGTCACCCTTGCATTTATCGCTGTCACGTCCATCTTTAGAATGACAGGGTATGAAGCGAAATTTAATTGGGTAGATAAAAATAAAGAAGAGAGCGTCATGGTCTATGAGCTGCCTGCCTTAGTAGGACCTCATAAAGGAGAGCTTATCACAAAAGATCGTTTAGAGCCTGTGGTTGATCTGCCGCCTGTTTTTTCAGGTAGAAAGGTGAATACAGTGCTGTGGTCATTTGGCGTTGGGCTGATTATTTATGGATTGCTGAGATTGATCATTCGCAAACGTCTAAGTGCGCTGCTTCAGCCGCTCGTAAGACAAGTGAATCTCGATTTAGTCGATGAAATTGGGTACAGGGCTGTTTCCATAGGATTCCCTGTATTTGCGTTAGGCGGTCTTATTTTTGCGATGATCTGGGCACAAATTGCATGGACGAGATTCTGGGGATGGGACCCGAAGGAAGTATGGGCTTTAATTACATTTTTATTTTACGCCGCCTATCTCCACCTTCGGTTATCACGAGGCTGGCATGGTGAAAAGTCCGCTTGGCTTGCTGTAATCGGATTTGCGATCATTATGTTTAACCTTATCTTTGTCAACCTAGTGATTGCGGGGCTTCATTCTTACGCGTAATCGCATGAAAAAGGCCAACTTTTATGATTCGATTCGGCTTTTTGTTAAAATGTATGTAACAACGGAGAAAGCAGGAGGATTGTCTAATGGAACACACAACTCAAACGAAAATATTAGTCGTCGATGACGAGGCAAGAATTCGCCGCCTTTTAAAAATGTATTTAGAACGGGAAAATTATGAAATTGATGAAGCGGAAAATGGGGATGAAGCCATTCAAAAAGGACTTCAAACCGATTATGACCTCATTTTGCTTGATTTAATGATGCCTGGGACAGATGGGATCGAAGTGTGTAATCAAATTCGAGATAAAAAAGCCACACCAATTATTATGCTGACAGCAAAAGGTGAGGAAGCCAACCGTGTGCAAGGTTTTGAGGCAGGAACGGATGATTATATCGTCAAACCTTTCAGCCCGCGTGAAGTGGTTCTTCGTGTGAAAGCACTGCTAAGAAGATCGTCGCAAACGTCATACCTTAATACTGGAACAACCACAAAAGATGTTCTCGTGTTTTCTCATCTATCCATTGATCATGATGCACACCGGGTCACAGCAGATGGAAAAGAAGTCAGCCTCACGCCGAAGGAATACGAACTTTTGTACTTCTTGGCAAAAACGCCGGATAAGGTCTATGACAGGGAAAAGCTTCTCAAAGAAGTGTGGCAGTATGAATTCTTTGGGGATCTGAGAACAGTGGATACCCACGTCAAAAGGCTTCGCGAAAAACTAAATAAAGTGTCACCAGAAGCAGCGAAAAAAATCGTGACAGTATGGGGTGTCGGGTACAAATTTGAGGTCGGCGCTGAATGAAGCTGTGGAAAAGTGTCGTAGGAAAGCTATGGTTGACCATTCTTTTCCTCGTGCTCATTGTTTTATCGATTTTAACTGTGCTTCTTTTAGAGTTCATTGAGAATTACCATGTGGAAGAAGCAAAGTCTGACTTAACACAAATGGCCAACAAAGTAGCAGTCATTTTAGAAAGCCATGAGGATCAATCACTAGCAAGATCGATTACATCAGAACTAGCTGATAAATTGACAAGTATCGCGATTGTTCAAGAGGATGGACTAGAATGGTATTCGTCTGAAAAAGGCGGGAAGCTTCCTGCGATCACAAAAGAACAAATTGAAGCAGACAAAGATTTGAACAAAGCACTGACAGAACGAAAAAAAATCAGTAAACGAGCTGAATCTGATACAGGCAATCAGAAGGATGAGCGCATTGTAGTAGGTGTTCCTTACGAGGCGAACGGAAAGAAAGGGATGGTCTTTCTTTCTCAATCCCTCCTCGCTGTAGAGCAGACAACAAAACATACGACGCGTTATATCTTCCTCGCAGCCGGAATTGCGATTGTGCTGACGACAATTTTCGCTTTCTTCTTATCCACTCGTGTCACCTACCCTCTCAGAAAGATGAGAGAGGGAGCACAAGATTTGGCGAAAGGGAAATTTGATACAAAGATTCCTATTTTAACGCAAGACGAAATTGGGGAACTGGCGATCGCCTTTAATCAAATGGGTAAGCAGCTTAAATTTCATATAACCGCTTTAAATCAAGAAAAAGAACATTTGTCCAACATTCTGAGCAGTATGGCAGACGGTGTCATCACGATCAATATTGATGGAACGATCCTCATGACAAATCCTCCTGCAGAAAGATTCTTGCAGGCTTGGTATTACGAGCAAAATATGAAGATCAAAGATGGGGATGAACTGCCGCCAGAAGCGCGTGAATTGTTTCATACTGCCGTCAGTACGGAAAAAGAGCAAATGATCGAAGTCACGCTGCAAGGGCGTACTTGGGTTCTTCTCATGTCTCCGCTTTATAATCAGCAAGATGTCAGAGGAGCGGTAGCGGTACTTCGCGATATGACAGAAGAGAGAAGACTGGATAAGCTAAGAAAAGACTTCATTGCAAATGTTAGTCATGAACTCCGCACACCTATTGCTATGCTCCAGGGCTATAGTGAAGCGATTGTCGATGACATTGCCGGATCTGAAGAGGAAAAGAAAGAGATTGCCCAAATTATCTATGATGAATCACTTCGAATGGGGCGTCTTGTGAATGATCTTCTCGATCTCGCACGTATGGAAGCTGGTCATATTACACTGAATCTTGAATCAACTGATACAGAAGAGCTGACTGAAAAAATTTACCGTAAATTCCTTGGAATTGCGAAAGAAAAACAAATCAACCTGACGTATGAAATTCAAGTAGAAGAACCGTATTTTGTATTTGATCCAGATAAAATAGAACAGGTTTTTACAAATCTCATCGATAATGCCATTCGTCATACACCAGAAGGCGGAGAAGTTCACTTCTCAGTTCAATCGGTGGAAAATGGGCTCAAGATGGATGTGAAAGATTCGGGAAGCGGCATTCCTGAAGAGGATCTCCCGTTTATTTTTGAACGGTTCTATAAAGCAGATAAAGCAAGAACAAGAGGACGTTCCGGTACGGGGCTGGGCCTTGCGATTGTGAAAAACATCGTAGAAGCGCATCAAGGCTCCATTCATGCACATAGTAAAGCTGGAACAGGTACTCACTTCACTTTCTATATTCCGAAAAAAAAGCAGGAACTCGTCTAATCTTGACGAAGAATCTTGTTACATGAGAAACACTTCTTTTCGAAAGAAAATGAAGTGTTTTTTCTATTTTCATATTTTTAAGGAGAAGTTAAACAAAAAGCCCTTTCCAAATTGTCGATCTTGTAATATATTTGTCATAAAGTTGTAATGTAACGTTTTGTGAGAGTCACTCGACAAAAATAAGTGAACGGAGGGGTTTCCTATGCATGAAACCTTTCAAAAAATATATGATTCGTACCATCAAGATTTGTACCAATTTTTATTTTATATGGTAAAAGATAAAAATCAGGCAGAGGATCTCGTGCAGGAGGTTTACATTCGGGTACTTCACTCATATAAAACTTTTGAAGGAAGAAGCAGCGAGAAAACATGGCTGTTTTCAATTGCAAGGCATGTGGCAATTGACTGGTTTCGCAAACAGCAAACCATCAGACAACGGGTGCTCGGCACGTTTGATTGGGATAAACAGGATGTAAAAGATCCAGACCTGCTCCCAGATGAATTGGCTGTACAGGATGAAAATATCAAAGAAATTTATGCCGCACTTGATCATTGCACCATTGATCAACGAGCCGTCATCATTTTAAGGTTTATCCAAGGCTACTCAATCATGGAGACGGCCAAGGCGCTAAAGTTCTCGGAAAGCAAAGTCAAAACAACGCAGCACCGAGGCCTGAAAGTGCTCCGAAAACATATGGAGCTTTTGAAGGAGGAGCTAGTGAATGAAAACGAACAGGTCCAATTGGAGCGAAGAACGAATTAAAGTATTACTCAGTCAGCTTCCAAAGGTGGAGGACAACCGTTCATCTAAGCAGATTTACCAGCAAATGCTGATGGCAAGCGGGAAGAAAAAGAAAAGTGCCAGATGGATCGGTCCAGCGGTCGCAACCGTTGTGGTCTTATTTATGGCGTTTTTGATTTCTCCTCATTTATTTCAGCCGGCTGCTCAAGATATAAAGAAAGTGAAAATGGACTCGAGTGCTGAAAAAGGACAGGTGAATGCTACATTAGAGGCGGTAAAAAACACAAATGATCCTTCACATGTTGCTTATGCATCTGACAAAGAAAAGTATATGACGATTTCATACATAGATGAATCGACTTCTCAAGTTGTCCCAATCAGTATTCAAAAAGAAAATAAGCATGATGATGTGCAGGCGCTTCTTGATACATACGAAAAACTGGAGCTGCCTGAAATGACAAAACCTCTTCAAGCCTATATGGATATGGTGGATGTGAGTGAAAAAGGGGATACACTGATTTTTCAGCTGAAAAATGATTTGTCTCTTGATACGTTAAAAGAAGCCAACCGTTTTAAAGACATGGTCAAAGAAACGTTAAAATGGAGCCAATATAAACAAGTACAGGTCAAGTCTGTCAATGGCTCGCACCTTCAATTAGGGACGAATGGCCGTCTTGGTACCATTTCAATTAATAAACAAACAAAGCATGCTTACTACGTTTTAGAAAATAAGAGCGGGACATTTTTGGTGCCCTCAAAAGATGATTATCCTTCTTATAAAGATGCAGTAGAGGCGATGAAGCGGGCGAATGATGCAGGACTCGATCCACTCATTAAAGAAGAGCCTATTAAAAAAGTGACATCAAAAGGTAAACATGCAACCATCACGTTTGGAGCATCAGCACAATTAACGGACTCAATTGATCATATTTTACTTATTGAAGGACTGCTGCTCACAGCGAAAGATTTCGGTTTTACAGATGTCACGATACAAAATGCAGGAACAGATCAAGTAGGCCCATATGAATTAAAAGAACCGCTAGAGGTACCGGCACTGCCAAACCCAGTTGTTATCAAAGAACGCTAAAGGACGCAACTTATTGCGTTCTTTTTTCATGTATAGAAAAGGGCTTCCTTGAGGTATACTAAGCTGTCATGAAAAGAACTTCAAAGAAGGGAAGTCACTGATGAAAAGGTATTGCTACATATGTGCTAGCTGTTTCTTGTTCTTGACCTTATCACCGTTTGCCCATGCAGAGAAAACAACCGAGTGGGTGGAACCAATCAAAGGTGAAGTCACTGATTTGTTTGGGACAAGAGGTGGTTCGCATAAGGGGTTAGACATTGCTGCACCAGAAGGAGAATCCATTTTGGCTGCTAGCGAAGGTGTGGTTACTCGTTCCTATGTATCTGCTACATATGGTGAAGTTGTATTTATTCGGCATCCAAATGGATATGAAACCGTCTATGCGCATTTAAATGCGCGTTTTGTAAAGAATGGTGACCATGTACAAACAGGGCAGCCGATCGGCATCATAGGCAACACAGGCGCCTCTAGGGGCACTCATTTGCATTTTGAGGTGCACAGGGGTAATTGGTCAGTTAGTAAAGAAGATGCAGTAGATCCGCTCACAATCATTGCAAGAGATCGTTTCCAAGAGCCAGCCCTCCATGTAGATGGATATGAGAAACATACATATGTCATACAACGAGGGGACACGCTCTGGTCTATTGCTAAAGCACATCAAATGACCGTTGATCAATTGAAGAAAATCAATGCACTGACAAAGAATCTCATACGTACAGGTGAACGTTTAATCGTTTCAACAAAATAAACCTCATGCAAAAGCATGAGGTTTACCATTTTTTTATAGGTCAATCAGACGTACAGAAAGAATATCGCTCACTTTAGTTAACGTTTGGACAATTTCATCTTCAAGGTGCTTATCAAAAGAAAGCATCATGATGGCTTCGCCGCCTTTTTCTTTACGGCCTACTTGCATTGTCGCAATGTTCACATCGTGGTCGCCTAAAATCTTTCCAACTTGACCGATCACACCAGGTGCGTCAGTGTGCTGAATATAGACAAGGTGTCCATCTGGGTAAAAGTCAATATTGAAACCATTAATAGAAACGACACGCTCACCTAGATGCGGGATATACGTTGCTTTTAATGTAAAGGTGGAAAGGTCACCTTTGACTTCAATGGAAATGCTGTTCTCATAGCCAGATTCGCTTGAAGAAATTTTCTCGCTAAAGCTAATGCCACGTTCTTTTGCCACCATACCAGCATTGACTTCATTTACAGTCGAATCGACACGCTCTTTCAAAAAGCCAGAAAGCAGACTTTTTGTAATAAACGATGTTTCGAGTTTTGCGATAGATCCTTCATATGAAATGCTGACTTCTTTTACAGGTTCTCTCATCGATTGAGAAACAAGACGTCCAAGTTTTCCTGCAAATTGATGATAAGGCTGGATTTTTTTGAACTCGTCTTTTGTCATCGCTGGTAGATTAATAGATGACATGACCGGGAGTCCTTTTGCAAATTGAAGAACTTCTTCAGAGACTTGTGCCGCCACATTTAATTGTGCTTCTTTTGTAGATGCACCAAGATGCGGAGTGGCAATGACGTTTGGATGATCCACAAGTGGATTCTCAGTAGGTGGTTCTACTTCAAATACATCGAGAGCAGCCCCTGCGACATGACCATTTTCAAGTGCTTCAAGAAGGTCTCGTTCGTCAATGATGCCGCCACGTGCGCAGTTCACTAGACGAACACCTTTTTTCGTTTTTGCGATTGTTTCTTTATTGAGAAGTCCTCTAGTTTCTTTTGTTAAAGGTGTATGTACCGTAATAATATCTGATACTTCAAGCACTTCATCAAGTGATTTTGCATTGACACCAATTTTTTCGGCACGTTCTTTTGTGAGGAAAGGGTCAAATACGTTGACCGTCATGCCAAATGCTCTTGCACGCTGGGCGATTTCACTTCCAATTCTGCCTAAGCCAACAATCCCAAGAGATTTTCCGTAAAGCTCAGCACCGACATATGCGCCTCTGTTCCATTCTTTTGATTTAACAGAAATATTCGCCTGAGGAATATGACGCATGAGAGATGAGATCATCGCAAACGTATGCTCTGCCGTTGAAATCGTATTTCCATTTGGTGCATTGATGACAATCACACCGTGTTTTGTTGCTTCATCAATGTCAATGTTGTCGACTCCCACACCGGCACGGCCAACAATTTTTAATGAAGTCATTTTTTCATAAAGTTCTTTTGTCACTTTTGTGGCACTTCTGACAAGTAAGGCATCAAACGTGTGTAATTCATCTTCTGCTTCTGTTACATTTTTTTGAACAATTTCAACAAAATCTGATTCTAATAGTGGTAAAAGACCATCATTGCTCATCTTATCTGAGACTAATACTCGAAACATCGTAAGATTTCCTCCTAAAATAAACGTCATAAATATCTGATAATTTACCATATTCCTTTTCACTGTGTCAATCAAATTAAAGCAGTAAAGCGAAAAAGAAAACACGAACATTTTTTAGTGTCTTGATCAAGAATGGACACCTTTAAACAAAAGATAACCAATTTTTACGCATTTGTCATTATAAATTTTAGGTTTTTTACGATTTCTTAAAACTGATGAATTTGCTCAGGATTTTTATCTGTACAAATGCTCATATATCATATATAATGATGTCGAATTGAATAATGATCAATCTTCGGGGCAGGGTGTAATTCCCTACCGGCGGTGATGAGGCATAGTCTCTAAGCCCGCGAGCCTTTTTTGGCAGGATTCGGTGTGATTCCGAAGCCGACAGTATAGTCTGGATGGGAGAAGATGGAGGTTCGTAAACGTTGAAAACATGTCTGTTTATACGTTTATTTGTGTAGCCTAAATTTCCCGCTCCTGTGTATGTATTCAGAGCGGTTTTTTTGTGGCTAAAATTGAACAATCCTCTTTTCGAAAGATTTGATCGAAAAGGAGAGAGAATATTGAATCAAAGTAGAGTAAAACGTTTAGTTGTTACCAGTATGCTTAGCAGTATTTCGTTTGTATTAATTTTATTAGATTTCCCTTTTCCGGGACTTCCAGCGTATTTAAAAATTGATTTTAGCGATATTCCGGCGATTATTGCGATTTTGATTTATGGGCCAGGTGCAGGGATTGCCGTTGAGGCTTTAAAAAATGTACTACATTACCTCATTCAGGGCAGTATGTCCGGTGTTCCTGTTGGGCAAGTAGCCAATTTCATTGCAGGCACATTATTCATTTTGCCAGTCGCTTTTATGTTTAAAAAAATCAAATCAGCAAGAGGAATGGCGTGGTCAATGGTCATCGGTACAGTGCTTATGACCGTCATGATGAGCATTTTAAATTACTTCTTGTTCCTTCCAGCGTACACATGGTTTTTAAACGCACCTGAACTATCAGATCATGCGCTTAAAACAACCATTACAGCAGGAATCTTACCTTTTAACTTTATTAAAGGAATCATCATCACCATCGTCTTTAGTTTCATTTTTGTCAAAATGCGTCCATGGTTTGAAAATAAACGCCGACTTCAAAATAGTTAATATAAAAAAAGCCCCTTTTAAAGGGGCTTTTATCCTATTCATGCTTAAGTGGATCACCATCGAAAGATTCGTCCGCAACTTTGATTGAGTCAGTTGGGCAACCTTCAAATGCATCAAGCATATCTTCTTCAAGTACTTCTGGAACTTCTACAGTCCCCTGATTGTCATCAAGCGTGACAAATGCAATGCCTTCATCATCATAATCATAAATGTCTGGAGCAGCTGCACCGCATGCGCCGCAAGCAATACATGTGTCTTTGTCTACAATTGTATATTTTGCCATGTTAAAAAAATACCTCCCAGATTGTTCGATGGAACAAATGGTTTAACCTTTTTAGTTTCACCGATAAAAAACCAATTTCCTCAAACCTTATTGTAATGATTTTAAATTCACATTTCAACTGTAAAGTGATTGAGAATGCTTATCACATAAGGGTTTGTTCATAACTTTCCCCCATTAATTGAGTTTAAACATTTCTTCTTCAATGAAATCTGTTAAAATAAAGGGAGAAAATATTCGAATTTTGTCAGGAAGACAGGTGCTTTGGTCAATGACGATTCATTACTTGGATGTCATGTTGATGGACAGCGTACATAAATTGAACGGCGAACGCTCCATTAGTGCTGTCTACCATCTTTTTAAAGGGAAAAAATCATCACAAACGATACAGGATGCAAGTTTGTTTCAGCTTTCTAGCTACTTCGGCTGCTATCCAGCTTTTACGAGGGATCAGTTGAACCGCTCTGTACAAAGGCTAAAAGAGCAGCACTTCATCAGAAAGACAGGGGATACATTCATCGCCACAGATGCAGGAATAAGTATGCTCAGGCAGTGTTTCACTGAAAAACCGATGCCAGTTTATTTTAATGGTGCCAAGTATCATGATAAAGCAAAGGTGTTATGGATGAGACTGTCTTTACTTGTGCAGGTCCTTTCACATCATGCAGCGGGGTCACAACACTATGTGCCGATTCAAAGAGATATATCGGTTCAAAACTGGACAAAATCCTTCTTCTCGCAATATCACCAGAAGAAAAAGCTTTCTGAAGATATCCATCATGAGCTTGAAACACTTCTTGCTCATTTAACTGATCAAGAGGCACTGCTTTTTGTTTATTCATTGACTTCCAATGAAAGAATCGGACGGACGTACCAGCAAATGGCGGAATGGATGAAAGAAGATGTATGGTATGTTTACTTGCTTTTTTGGAATGTGCTCCATTATTTTATTCAATGTGCGCAAAAAGGTGAGGCACCGATCATCCAGCGAATGATAGATGATCTTCAATTCAAACGTGTGCTGACCACCTCTACCCATAAAACGCTTGAGCTTGTACAAAAAGGGTTCAGTATTGATCAAATTGCTCATATTCGTTCATTAAAAAAAGCGACAATTGAAGATCATATTGTGGAGCTCTCGATACATGAGCCGAGCTTCTCGATCGAACCATATGTCAGCAGTGAAGCTCAACAGGCGATACATGAGGTAGCCGGTCAGCTCCAAACCAACAAGATGAAGCTGATCAAAGAAAGTCTCGAGCATTCATTTACTTATTTTCAAATACGATTGGCATTGACAAGGATGGTGAAAGCAAGTGGATAAGCTTCATCAGACGCTGATGCGATACTTTGGTTATGATGCCTTCAAAACAGGTCAGGAGGACATTATTCGAAGTGTACTTCAACAAAAAGATACGGTTGCCATGCTTCCTACTGGTGGCGGGAAGTCACTTTGTTATCAAATTCCGGGCTATTTGACAGACGGGTTAGTGCTGATCATTTCACCTCTTTTATCACTCATGGAAGATCAAGTGGAACGCATGAAAATGCGCGGTGAAAAGCGAGTGGCTGCGCTTAACAGTACACTGTCCTTTCAGGAAAGAAGACATATTATTCGGCATTTGCCATCATATAAATTTTTATTTGTCGCACCTGAGACGCTTATGTCAGAGGTATTGTTAGAGCAGCTCAAAGCGATGCATGTGGGTCTATTCGTTGTAGATGAAGCTCACTGTATATCGGAATGGGGACATGATTTCCGCCCGGAATACTCCAAGCTTGGAGAATGGAGAGAAGCGCTCGGCAATCCTGTCGCCTTAGCACTAACGGCAACTGCGACGAAACAAACCTTAAAAGATACTGTGCAAACGTTGCGGCTAGAGCATCCAGATGTTCATATTCATTCAGTTAACCGGCCGAATATTGCACTATTAAAAGAGGTGCATGAAACGAAAGAAGCAAAAGAGAAACGAGCACTTGAGCTTGTGGAAACCCTTCAAGGGCCTGGGCTGATTTATTGTCCGACCCGGCAAATGACAGAAGATATCTCACGTTTGGTGAAACAAAAAACGCATCAACGTGTAGAGTTTTATCATGGCGGAATGGAGTCGGGGGACCGCATGCTGATCCAGCAGCAATTTATCAGTGGTCAAATTGATCTCATTTGCTGTACAAGTGCTTTTGGAATGGGAATTGATAAAGCAAATATACGATTTGTGATTCATATGAGTCCGCCTCAGTCAATTGAAGCATTTATGCAGGAAATTGGAAGAGCTGGACGGGACGGTAAAAATAGTGTGAGCGTTCTTTTATATACAGAAGAGGATGCGGATATTCAAAGTCATTTGATTCAAGCAGAAGGTTTTGATGATCCAGAAATTGATTTTTTCTTAGCCCGAGTATCACAAATGCCGATCAATGATGAAAAGAAATTACGTGAACAATTGGTGGAAGCAGGGCTTCAGGAGACGCGTGCGCGAATGCTCTCGCATTATTACACGATGTACCAAACTGAACAGCCCCGTTTGCTCATGAAGAAGCTGAAAGAAAAGCTGCAGGATAGACAAACAGAAAAGCTAAAAAAAGTGTGGCAGTTTAAAGAGCATATCACTGGCCATCGCTGCTTTAGGCAATCTCTGTTATCATACTTTGATGAGCAGCTTGATCTAACGGAGGACGCTTCATTTGGGAACTGCTGTTCTTCATGCGGACTTGACCTGTCTGATTACGAAAAAAAAGATCAACCATTGGAGCTGAATGAAATGAAACACTGGAAGACCGAGCTGGATCGTCTATTTCATCTGACAAAAGAGGCGCAGCATTGATTGAACAACATCGCCGTATTATTGAAAAATTAACCGATCGACAAGTAGTAGAACAGTTGTATTTCACACAGCTGCTCATGCTGATTGTCTCTTTTTTACTAGGGATGTTTATGTTTGATCATTGGACTGATTTTACAGCCCTGTGGCAGATCCGAGATATGCGTATCCTGACTTACGGAATTGGCGGCGCTTTGCTTGTGATTATTGTCGACGCTATTGTCATGAAGGTGTTTCCAGCTCATATGTATGATGATGGCGGATTAAATGAAAAAATGTTCAAAAACCGCAGCATCCCGCATATTGTTTGGTTAACGCTGCTCATTGCCTTTTCAGAAGAAATTTTATTTCGCGGGATCGTTCAGCAGCAATTTGGACTGGAGATTGCAAGCATTGTGTTTGCACTTCTTCACTTTCGCTACTTGTCAAAAATACTCTTGTTTATCCTTGTGGTTTCTATTAGTATTTTTTTAGGACTTTTATACGAGTGGACAGGAAATTTATTCGTTCCTGTCATGACACACTTTGTCATTGACCTAGTCTTTGCATGTCAAATTCGTTTTAAAAATTGGGGGAGGGATGAACATGGAAGAAATGTCGAGAATGAAGAGAAAAAAGCAGCAGCTGACAAACATTCATGATGATGATGTAGAGGAAAATCTTGAAGAAGAAAAAGTGCATCCTTCAGATGACTCTCACTTTCCTACACGAGAAGATTTTCATGAATATAAAAAGCAGCGAACCAAAAAAGTGCGTAATCCATTGTTTACGACACTGGCTATTATCTTTCCTATTATTGTCGTCACGGTTTTCTTCCTGTTGATTTATTACACATCAAAGGAAATTAACGATAACAACAATCAAGGTGTTTATATTGATAAAACATCGAGTGCTGACACAGATCCAGTCACGTCAGCACTTGTTGACACAAAAAATGATTCAAGCGCTGACAAAGCGGATGCGTCTGATGATGAGAAGAAAAAGAAAGATGCTGATAAAGAAAAGCAGCGTTCAAAAGAAAAAGCAGAGCAAAAGAAAAAAGAACAAGCCGCTAAAGAGAAGGCTGAGCGTGAAAAGGCCGAAGCTGCAAAAAAGCGTGAGCAGCAACAGCTCGCTCTTCAAAAACAGCAGGAAGAGAAAAAGCGAAAAGAAGCAGAAGAGAAGAAGAAGCAGGAAGAAAAGCCTGTTCGTGTCGTGCAGCATACTGTTGGACCAGAGGAAAACTTGTATCGAATTTCCATGAAGTATTATCAAAACCGATCAGGGGAAGAGAAAATTCGAGCTTACAATCATTTAAAAGGAAATAGCGTGTACAGCGGACAAGTATTGAATATCCCATTAGAAAATTAATATTTGACATGAATGAATCGAAAAGCACATACATATGTAGAAAAAAGGGACAAGGGTGTATGTGATGACATTGCACGCAATCAGCCGCTATATGGATCAGCCGACACAGAAAATGATTGAAACATTGATCAAAAGGAAGCGCAAATACGAGGGATTTGCAAAACAATGCAAAAGGTGGCAATGGACAGCCCTTTTATCACTTGCGATTCTTCTGTTTTATTTTGTGATAACAGCTAATAGCGGGGGCTCCCTGCAGCCGGAAGCGATGATTGCCACATTGCTTGGCCATGAGGTATTTCTGTTTTGGATCATGGCTGAAGTGTTTGCTTTTTACGCATCGTATTATTATAAGAAAAAAGAAGAAAAGGCTGAGGATGAATATCATAAGCTCAGATGTGAAATTATACAGAAAAGCACAGATTTATGGCCTCAATCAAATCAATGGAAAGAGCGCGAGGCCGTTTTCCACTTCATGCAGACGCAATATGACATCAATCTCTATTATGAAAGTAAATAAATGAGCAAAAGACGTTTAAACAGTTGAAACGTCTTTTTTCATTCAAGCGTCCTATAAAAGAAAGCTGATACAAGGGAGTCATTCATAATGAAATATGCCATCGGATTTACTGCTGCCATAGCAGCTGTGACAACAGGTGTGTGTGTAACAGCGAAAATGGTGAAAACGGCAAAACAAAACAACATCAAAAAGCATTACTTTACAATAGAAGGACTTCAGTCAGATCGACCTGCAGTCATTTTCTTTATTTCTGATACCCATCGCCGTCTAATTAGTGATACTTTATTAGCGGAAGTAAAAGAGCAGCAGCCTGATGTCATTATGATCGGCGGGGACTTAGCTGAAAAGGGAGTCCCTTATGCTAGAGTTGAAGAAAATGTGAAACGTTTAGCAAGGATTGCCCCGGTGTATTTTGTGTGGGGGAATAACGACCATGAGCTGCATCAGCAAAAACTCAAAGACATCCTCCATACCTATCAGGTGACGACATTGCAAAATGAGACGACTGTGTGGGATTTTGAAGGACAGCCCATTAAAATAGGCGGAATCGATGATATCCGGCTTGAAAAAGCAGATTATGAAGCGATTCGGCCGGAGTTTGTCAAAGAAGATGTGAATATCCTTTTATCACACAACCCAGATGTGCATCACTTGATGAGTGAAGAAGAGGGAATTGATCTTGTTTTGAGTGGTCATACCCATGGGGGTCAAATTCGTATTGGGAAATTTGGTCCGTATGAAAAAGGAAGAACAGGCCAAGTCAAAGGTGCTTTCTTTCTGATTAGTAATGGTTACGGAACAACAAAGATTCCGATGCGTCTTGGAGCAGAACCAGAAACCCATCTGATCTATTTAATGCCGCTAAAAACGCGCTAAGTTGATGCCCCATCAATATTTTCCATAAAAGTCACCGTAAGCATAGCTTCATGCTTGTCTTCCGTCTTGACACAGTGTAAACTGAATACAAAATTAAGAACCTATGACTCATCATCTCATATACTACAGTATGATGTGTGTTAGAAGAGGCAGGAGGGAACGTTATGCGGCTAGAGCGTCTGAATTATAATAAAATCAAAATTTTTCTCACACTAGATGATCTGACAGACCGAGGTCTTACGAAAGAAGACCTTTGGAAAGATTCGTTCAAAGTTCATCAGCTGTTTAAAGACATGATGAACGAAGCGAATCAGGAGCTCGGTTTTGAAGCGAATGGACCGATTGCTGTTGAAGTATTTTCTCTTCAGGCGCAGGGGATGGTCGTCATTGTGACAAAGAGTCAGCAGGAAGATGCTGATGATGAGTTTGATGAAGATTACATTGAGATGCAAGTCAAGCTCGACGAGAGCAAGCATGTGCTCTATCAATTTGCCTCGTTTGAAGATGTGATTCAATTGTCCCGTAGTTTAAGTCGTATTGGACTTTTAGGGGGTACAGTTTACCATTATGAAGGTCAATATTTTCTCAGCCTAGATGATTTCGAAGAACTGTCTGCAGATACGGTCATTTCTATTTTAGCGGAGTTCGGTTCACCGACGACATTAACCATTCACCGGTTAAAAGAATACGGAAAAGTGATCATGCAGGAAGATGCAGTGAAAACGATTCAACTGTATTTTTAATCACTTTTTTCTATTATATTTAATACTGTTGTGATGAAACAACAGTATTTTTTTATATCCATTTTTATATTTATAAACGCTGATATTTTATTTTGATAAAAAACGCTTTTTACCTTTGCTTTACCAGTACGAAGGTGTATACTATTGCTTGAAAGGGAGCAGTAGATCATGAAAGATTTCTAGGGGGTTTATTTTAATGGCAGCCGATCAAAACGCCGCTCATAACGCAGAAGATAAGCTAGATGTTTTAAAGTCAACTCAAACCGTCATACATAAAGCGCTTGATAAATTGGGCTATCCGCAAGAAGTGTATGAATTGCTGAAGGAGCCAATTCGCCTATTAACGGTCAAAATTCCAGTACGTATGGATGATGGATCGGTGAAAATTTTCACTGGTTATCGTGCGCAGCATAATGATGCTGTCGGTCCAACAAAAGGCGGAATTCGATTCCACCCGAACGTTACTGAAAAAGAAGTAAAAGCGCTTTCAATTTGGATGAGTTTAAAATGTGGTATTGTGGATCTTCCTTATGGCGGAGGAAAAGGCGGTATTATCTGTGATCCAAGAGAAATGTCATTTAGGGAGCTTGAAAAACTAAGCCGCGGCTATGTTCGTGCAATTAGTCAAATCGTTGGACCAACAAAAGATGTTCCAGCACCAGATGTGTTTACAAACTCTCAAATCATGGCATGGATGATGGATGAGTATTCTAGAATTGATGAATTTAACTCGCCAGGATTTATTACAGGAAAACCAATTGTTCTTGGAGGCTCACATGGACGTGACACTGCAACGGCAAAAGGTGTAACGATCTGTATCAAAGAAGCGGCGAAGAAAAAAGGAATTGACATCAATGGGGCTCGTGTTGTCGTTCAGGGATTCGGAAATGCAGGAAGTTACTTGGCTAAATTTATGTATGATGCCGGAGCGAAAATCGTAGGAATTTCAGATGCTTACGGCGGTTTGTATGATGAAGATGGTCTCGATATTGACTACTTGCTTGACCGACGTGACAGCTTTGGAACCGTCACTAAATTATTTAATGATACAATTACAAACCAAGAGCTGCTTGAGCTAGATTGTGATATCTTAGTACCTGCAGCCATTGAAAATCAAATTACAGAAGATAATGCGGCGAACATTAAAGCCAAAATTGTCGTAGAAGCAGCAAATGGACCAACGACATTGGAAGGGACAAAAATTCTTTCAGATCGTGGTGTACTGCTTGTTCCAGACGTACTTGCAAGTGCGGGTGGAGTGACTGTTTCTTACTTTGAATGGGTTCAGAATAACCAAGGGTTCTACTGGACAGAAGAAGAAGTAGAAACTCGTTTAGAAGATATGATGGTGAAATCATTTAATAATATTTATGAAATGGCGCAAAACCGCCGTATTGATATGCGACTAGCAGCATATATGGTCGGTGTACGTAAAATGGCTGAAGCTTCTCGATTCAGAGGCTGGATTTAAGCGACTTATTTGCATCGCGCCTTAAAATCTCCTATCCTTAAATAGGAGATTTTTTTATGGAATCATGCAAAGAATCAAACAGCCCAGCAATTGTTATTGCAGTGAAACGACAGGAGTGGAACAAATGAAACAAGAAAAAGCGATCATAATAGGAGGCGGCCCGTGCGGTCTATCAGCTGCCATTGCATTCAAGCAAATTGGGATTGATGCACTTGTGATTGAAAAGGGCAATGTGGTCAACAGTATTTATCATTACCCTACACACCAAACCTTCTTCAGTACAAGTGAAAAGCTTGAGATCGGTGACGTCGCTTTTATCACTGAAAATCGGAAACCCGTTCGTATTCAGGCGCTTTCCTATTACCGAGAGGTGGTCAGGCGAAAAAGCCTTCGTGTGAATGCTTTTGAAAAGGTAAACGCTGTGACGAAAAAAGATGGCCGTTTTACGGTAAATACATCAAAAGACGACTATACATGTGACTATGTTGTGATTGCGACTGGCTACTATGATCATCCTAACTATATGAATGTAAAAGGGGAAGACCTTCCTCATGTGTATCATTATTTTAAAGAAGGACACCCCTACTTTGATAAAGATGTGACGGTGATCGGCGGGAAGAACTCTAGTGTTGATGCTGCCCTGGAACTTGTGAAATGCGGAAGCAGGGTGACGGTTTTATATAGAGGAACTGAATATTCATCCAGCATCAAACCTTGGATTTTACCAGAGTTTGAAGCGCTTGTTCGAAATGGCACCATTCGAATGGAGTTCGGTGCAGAGGTGAAGGAAATCACAGAACAGGATATTGTCTTTACAAACCAGCAGGGCCAAACGGATCGAGTGAAAAGTGATTATGTGTTTGCGATGACAGGTTATCATCCTGATCATTCATTTTTAGAAAAAATGGGTGTAACAATCGATCCAGAATCAGGTCGCCCAGCATTTGATGAACAAACAATGGAAACAAATGTAGAAGGTATTTTCATTGCAGGGGTCATTGCAGCTGGTAACAACGCCAACGAAATTTTCATTGAAAATGGAAGATTTCATGGCGGGTTAATTGCAGAAGAAATCAACAAAAGAATCAACGGGTAAAAAAAGAACTGGGTCCTTCTAAGGGATTCAGTTCTTTTTTATGTAAATTGGGATTATATAGAAGATTATTTTTGGGAAAATGGGCTCGAGTCATATAAAAAAGGGGTGATTCGTGGTACGATAATAAAGGATAATGTAGGGAAAGAGGTCTGATTATGATCGCAATCATTTCAGCAGGTTTAGCTCCCGGCATCGCACTTTTAAGTTATTTTTATTTGAAAGATCAATACGACAATGAGCCGGTTCATATGGTCATCAGATCTTTTATGCTAGGTGTCATACTTGTGTTTCCAACCATGTTTATTCAGTATGTCCTCCAAGAGGAAAATATCGCCACGAATCCTATCGTGATTTCATTTGTGACATCGGGTTTTTTAGAAGAATCATTAAAGTGGTTTATTTTAATGGTCAGTGTCTATGCGCACGTACAGTTTGATGAACACTATGACGGGATTGTCTATGGAACAAGCGTCTCGCTTGGATTTGCGACACTTGAAAATATTCTGTACTTAGTGGGTCATGGGGTAGAGTACGCGTTTACACGTGCCTTGCTGCCTGTATCAAGCCACGCTTTATTTGGTGTGGTGATGGGGTTTTATATAGGTAAAGCTCGCTTCTCTGATAAAAAAGAGCAGCGAAAATGGCTGATTCTCTCTTTAATACTTCCTATCCTTTTTCATGGCTTATATGATTTCATTCTTCTTGGCATGAAAAATTGGGGATATATTATGTTGCCGTTCATGATTTTTTTATGGTGGTTTGGTCTGCGGAAAGCCAAAAAAGCCCGTGCGGTGAAGATGGTACAAATTTAAATTGGAAAACGTCCTATACGTCTTTAGGGCGTTTTTTGTCTTTTCCATCCAATTCCCTCCTGTGATGAATGTATAAAAATAGGGATCGGAAGAAACATATATTCAAACATCAAAAGTACAGGAGGATCAAATATGGACAAAGCTCGTTTCATGAAACAAATCGTCCTTATCTTCTCAATTGTTCTGCTCGCGTCTTCATTGATGACAGCTGAAAAAAGTGAAGCTTTCACGAATCAAGTGATTCAGCGGGGAGCTACAGGAGAAGATGTCGTCGAGCTCCAGGCAAGGCTCCAATACAATGGTTTTTACAATGGAAAAATAGACGGTGTGTATGGCTGGGGAACTTACTGGGCCGTGCGCAATTTTCAAAGCCAGTTTGGTGTAAAGAAAGTCGATGGACTCGTAGGGGAAAAAACAAAAAGCCTATTAGTTCAAAAGACGAAATACTATAAAGAGTTTGTGCAACAGCAGTTGCAAAAAGGGAATCAGTTTACGCACTACGGCGGGAAACCTCTTGATCAGCAAACAAAGGCTCCTGCGCAAAGAAACACGCAAAAAAAGACAGCACAAGGTGCAAAAGAGAATCAAAAAAGTCAAAGCGGAGGAAACAGCTCGTCTGGAAAGCAGTCAGGAAATGGTCAAGCAAATCAAACGCCGAAACAAACAGCAGCCAACATGCCAGGTGGTTTTTCAAGCAATGACATTCAGCTCCTTTCACAAGCTGTTTATAGTGAAGCGAGAGGTGAACCTTATGAAGGACAGGTAGCGATCGCAGCCGTCATCTTAAACCGTTTAAACAACCCGACCTTTCCAAACACGATTGCTGGTGTCATTTTTGAACCGCTTGCGTTTACCGCTGTAGCAGATGGACAATTTTATATGGCGCCAAATGAAACCGCTAAAAAGGCAGTATTTGATGCCATTAATGGCTGGGACCCATCTGAAAGCGCCGTTTATTACTTTAATCCTGATACAGCAACAAGCCCATGGATTTGGGGAAGGCCACAAATTAAACGAATCGGGAAACATATTTTCTGTGAATAAAAAGAGGTGTAAATAAATGATCAGAGGAATATTGATTGCTATTTTAGGAATTGCTGTCATCTCAACAGGATACTGGGGCTATAAGGAGCATCAAGAAAAAGATGCAGTGCTGCTTCATGCAGAGAACAACTATCAAAGAGCCTTCCATGATCTAACGTATCAAGTCGATCAGCTGCACGATAAACTTGGCGCTACACTTGCGATGAACAGCCAAACATCTATATCTCCAGCACTTGCAGATGTATGGAGAATGTCATCAGAAGCGCATAACAATGTCAGCCAGCTTCCGCTCACATTGATGCCTTTTAACAAAACAGAAGAGTTTCTAGCGAATGTCGGTGACTTTAGCTACAAATCGTCACTTAAATCTTTATCAGATGAACCATTAAACAAGGATACACACAAAACCATTACCACTTTATATGATCAAGCGGCAGATATTCAAAACGAGCTTAGACAAGTGCAGCATCTCGTACTCAACAAAAATTTAAAATGGATGGATGTTGAAATGGCACTGGCTGATGGAGATCGAAAAAACGACAACACCATCATTGACGGATTGAAAACCGTTGAGAGAAATGCTGATGCGTTTGCAGATGTTGATCTCGGCCCTACAAATGTGTCAACTGAATCAGAAACGCAAGGCTACAACCACTTAAAAGGCCAAAAGATTTCAAAAAAAGAAGCGATCCGCATCGCCCAGCAATTTGCGCCTGACCATAACCAAGATTTTAAGGTGAGAAAAAGTGGGAGTAAAACGAACCGTGATGTCTACAGCCTGTCAATGTCTGACCCTGACAACCGGGCAAACTTTTATTTAGACTTGACTGAAAAAGGAGGCCATCCTGTTTATCTTCTTCAGAACCGTGAAGTGAACAAACAAAAAATCAGTTTAAATGATGCCTCAGAAAAAGCACTAAGTTTCTTAAAGAAGCATGGATTCGATACTGAATCATTTCATTTAGATGAGAGTGCACAATTTGATAATATCGGCGTATTTACCTATGTCCCTTTACAGAATAACGTATTGCTTTATCCAGATAGTATTCGAATGAAAGTCGCTTTAGATGATGGAGAGGTTGTGGGATTCTCAGCGAAAGACTATTTAATGAATCACAGAAAACGTGACATGAAAGCACCAAAAATTTCTCGAAAAGAAGCTGAAAAGACCTTAAATAAACATGTGAAGATCGAGGATACACATGTAGCTCTTGTTCAAAATGATATGTCAGAGGAAGTTCTCTGCTATGAGTTTTTAGGAACCATTAAAAACGACACGTACCGAATGTTCATTAATGCAGATACTGGAAAAGAAGAAAGAGTAGATAAACTAAAAAATGCAGAACCTATATATAAAGACCTATAGAAAAGGAAGCGAGGAAAAGGCGAATAAGCCTTTTCCTTTTGTTTTATACATGGTTTAATATAAGAGAGGATACGATTTCACAGATGAAAAGAGTGATGAGGAATGTTACAAATAGGGGATGCAATCACAATTGAGTATGTCAATGAGAACAAAGAAGTGAAAACTGCAAAATCGAAAGTTTTGGAAAATAATAACGATGATATTTGCATTAATTATCCAGCTGATAAAGAAACGGGGCGCACGATCTATTTAAATCAAGAAACAGAAATCACCGTCTTCTTTTTCGATGAAAATCAAATTCCATACAAATGTACAAGCAAAGTCATTGGGAAAAGAAAAGAAGATATTCCGATGATTGTCGTTTCGATTCCGCCAAAAGAAGAAATGATCCGGCTTCAGCGAAGAGAATATCTTCGAGTGGATACGATGGTGAAAGCGTCCATTACGCAAAATGGTGAAGAAACCTTCGACACATTTATTGTCAATATGAGTGCTGGCGGTGTAGCAATTGCTGTTCCAGAAGGTATCTCACTAAAAGAATATGGCGAGGTCGTCACAGAGTTTGAACTTTCACTTAAAGAACCAGTGAAAATTAAAGCGATTGCAGAAATGAATCGTGTTTATCAAGATGAACAGACGGGGAAAACAAGAGCGATCATGGAATTTACTGAAATCACAAACGACCACCAGCAACACATCATGAAGTACTGCTTCCAGCAGCAGCTTCTAACACGTGTGAAAAAAGTATAAGAATAAAGGTTGTCAAAAGCTTCCATACTAGAGAGAAAGAATCTAGCGTTGGAGGCTTTTTGTATGAAAACAATGGAAAGATGGCTATTCAAAGCAGTGCTCATTCAGCTCATTCTGCTTTTGGCGGTTCAGGTCACCCTTCACTTGACGAAAGGAGAACTATTTTTGTCAAAAGTCGTACAATACGAGGGTGTGAATAACATGAGCATTGAAGATTGGATTGAGACATTTAAGCAAAAGGATTGATAGAAAATTCCCCCGTTTGAGCGGTGATCGTGTTACAATTCATAAGGGAGATTCAATCAAGGAGAGGTATTATGAAAAAGAAATTATCTATCGCAATTGACGGTCCTGCTGCAGCAGGAAAAAGCACTGTGGCAAAAATTGTCGCAGCGAAAAAATCATATATTTATATCGATACAGGTGCGATGTACCGCGCAATTACACTTGCAGCACTCAATCAAGGCGTAGACCTTGAAGACGAACAGGCACTTGATGCGTTATTGAAAAACACAGTCATTGAACTTGTGTCAACTGACGAAGGTCAAAAAGTACATCTAGACACGATTGATGTCACAGAAGACATCAGAACAGACCGTGTGAGCAATCAAGTCTCTGTTGTTGCAAAGCATCGAGCTGTTAGGGAAGAAATGGTCCGCAGGCAGCAAGAGCTGGGGAACCGAGGCGGTGTCGTCATGGATGGAAGAGACATTGGCACGCATGTTCTTCCAGATGCAGAAGTGAAAATTTTCTTACTTGCGTCAGTAGAGGAAAGAGCAAAACGCCGTTTTGAAGAAAATCAGAAAAAAGGCTACGATGTCAATTACGATCAGCTGATCGAAGAGATTGCAAGACGTGACAAGCTTGATTCTGAGCGGGAGGTATCACCGCTGAAGAAAGCAGATGACGCCATTGAAATTGACACGACTTCTCTTTCTATTCAAGAGGTTGCAGGTAAAATTTTAGATGCAGCAGAGCGTGTAGAAAAACAGTAAGAAATTTTAGAAAACTTTTATAAGTTAGAGGTTTATCTCTTGACAAACAAGGTCTTTTATTAGAAGTTTATACTAATACTATTTTTATTGATCATTCAAGCAATTCTGTTGATTTGAATGTTTCTATAATACATATTCGGCTGGCAATCATCATGCTAAGGACACATATTCACCCAGTCGTTTTAACTAAGCTGTGTAGGTTTGGACCAAGGAGGTTATCGAAATGACAGAGGAAATGAATCAAATCGATGTTCAGGTACCAGAGGTTGGAGATGTAGTGAAAGGGATTGTTTCTAAAGTTGAGGACAAGCATGTCAATGTAGATATCGTCAATGTGAAACAACCTGGGATCATCCCAATCAGTGAATTATCAAGTCTTCACGTTGAAAAAGCATCAGATGTCGTGAAAGATGGCGACGAGTTAGAGCTTAAAGTAACAAAGGTCGAAGACGATGCTTTGATTTTATCGAAACGTGCTGTTGATGCAGACCGCGCTTGGGAAGACCTAGAGAAAAAGTTTGAAACAAAAGAAGTATTTGAAGCAGAAGTAAAAGACGTTGTCAAAGGTGGTCTAGTGGTCGACATTGGTGTTCGCGGATTTATTCCTGCGTCTCTTGTTGAGGCACACTATGTAGAAGACTTCACTGACTACAAAGGAAAAACACTCTCGCTTGTTGTGGTAGAGCTTGACCGCGAAAAAAACCGCGTGATTCTATCGCATCGTGCAGTCGTTGAGCAAGAACAATTAGACAAGAAGCAAGACTTCCTGCAAAAGCTTGCAGTAGGCAGTGTGATTGATGGAAAAGTGCAGCGCCTGACTGACTTTGGTGCATTTGTTGACATTGGCGGCATTGATGGATTAGTTCACATTTCTCAACTATCCCATGCGCATGTCGAAAAGCCATCTGACGTTGTTGAAGAAGGACAGGAAGTGAAAGTCAAAGTTCTTGCTGTTGACCGCGATAACGAACGTATCTCACTATCTATTAAAGAAACATTACCAGGACCTTGGAGCCAAATTGGTGAAAAGGTAAAACAAGGTGATGTTCTCGAAGGAACCGTTCAACGTCTTGTGAGCTTTGGAGCATTTGTTGAAATTCTGCCAGGTGTAGAAGGACTTGTGCATATTTCCCAAATTTCACACAAACATATCGGTACTCCTCAAGAAGTCCTTGAAGAAGGGCAGACTGTGAAAGTGAAAGTGCTTGATGTCAATGAAGATGAAGAGCGCATTTCACTTAGCATTCGTGAATTAGAAGAGAATCCTGAAAAACAAATCGAAGAGGATTACCGTCAATATCAGGCGAAAGAAGAAAATACAAGCGGATTCCAGCTTGGTGACCTGATTGGTGATAAACTCAATAAACTAAAATAATTTGGTGATCAAAATTGACGCGAGCAGAAAGAAAGAAACAGCATATTGAGCATGCTTTGTCGACTGGCCAGCATGCAGCAACAGGTTTACAAGATGTTTCCTTCGTTCACGCCAGTTTACCAGATCTTGCGACATCACAAATTGATACACATACGACAATTGGCGGACTGACTTTCGGTTCGCCAATTTTTATCAATGCAATGACTGGTGGAGGCGGAGAATCGACCTATGAGATTAATCGCTCTTTATCTATCGCAGCGAAGGAAACCAATATTCCAGTAGCAGTCGGATCACAAATGGCTGCATTGAAAGATGCAGACGAACGTCGTACGTATGAAGTGGTTCGAAAGGTGAATCCAGATGGACTCGTTTTTGCCAATTTGGGCAGTGAGGCGACAATTCAGCAAGCACGGGATGCCGTTGACATGCTGGAGGCAAACATGCTCCAAATTCACTTAAACGTGATTCAAGAGATCGTCATGCCTGAAGGAGATCGTGATTTCAGAGGTGCTGTTGAGCGGATCGCAGCCATCACTGAATCAATTGAGGTACCTGTTGTCGTCAAAGAAGTTGGATTTGGGATGAATAAGGAAACAGCAAAGAAATTATTTGATGCTGGAGTTGCTGCTGTTGATGTAGGCGGATTTGGGGGAACGAATTTTTCTAAAATCGAGAACCTGCGCCGTCAAAAAGCACTTCGCTATTTTGACCAGTGGGGAATTCCAACTGCAGCGAGTCTGGCTGAAGTACATACAGCCTTTCCAGATCAAACCGTCCTAGCTTCTGGAGGCATTCAAGATGCACTTGATGTGACAAAATCAATTGCTCTTGGTGCGTCTGCCGCTGGATTAGCCGGCTTTTTCTTAAAATCCCTGACGAGTGGTGGAGAAAAGGGCCTCATTTCTGATATCATTGATCTACAAGATGATGTGAAGATGTTGATGACAGTACTTGGCATGAAGACAATTGAGGAGCTACGGCAAGCTCCAATTGTGCTTACAGGGAAAACAAGTCATTGGCTGAAAGAAAGAGGCGTGGATACTACGTACTATAGTTTAAGAAATAAGAAGACAAAGGACTAAATGAAATTTAGCCCTTTGTCTATGAAAGACAGCTGCTTTTTGCGGAGCGAATTTGACATTCATGAGCACCAATGCGCAGGACTGACATTGAATGCGAGGGTTTGTTTGCACGCTGAGACATGTGATGATCACATGTCTTTTTTTATTGATTTCTTTTGCGAGCGTCTTCCGGGCCTTCTAAAGTTGTTGCCCCTTTGTGATGAATGGATTGATCACGGTCAGATTCAACTCTTCTTGATGCCTTTAGGCGTTTTTCCTGTCTATCCTTACCCATCATACATCCCTCCTCAACTATTAGGGTGTCACCTCTTGTTTATTTCATGCAAATCCCGCACCTTCTCATACGTTTAAAAACTGGAGATTTTCCCATAATGTAATTGAGGTGATGAGGGTTGGAGGCATTGTACTATTATTGGTCAATATGGTTCGTTTGGATTATGGTGACATTTATCATGGAGAAAAGCACATGGCGCAATGTGCTGGGCGTATGTGTTCTCATTCATATTATATGCAGTCATGTCATGGTTTCTATTTTAGACATGAGGATCAATGCAGGATTTTTGATGACCTTTTTATATGCTTGCATGTCATTCGTGATCTTTCGGCCTGCTCATCGAATCATGCGAATCATGCAATTAGGTTCAATGGTCAGTGCGTATGCCTTTTTTATGATTTTTGCATTATATGATCCAGTTTGGTTCACGATAATAAAGGTGGACTGGGTTGTATTTGCCTTGCTGATCTTGATGTGTTTAACATATGGGCATCAGTTAACGGAACGGATCACTTTATGGATGATGGCTATATGTCTGGGGGAAGCCCTTTATGCGCTTACGATTCATCGCCTCACATCTTCCATTGTCATAGGAGATCTCTCGTTTCTTTCCATGGCTGTTCAAGGAGCTGTCTTTCTATTAGGTGTAGGTCAGCTTGAAAAACTCTTGAACACCCGTTCATCTAGAAAACCAGTAAAAGGGGCTGCAAAATCAACATGACGGATTACACGTTTCCTGTGATTATTGGTGTCATCTTTGGGATGGCGGCTAGGCTTTATATGCTAAGAACTGATTATCGGCAATATCCCACATATATTCATGGACAAGTGATTCACATTGCGCTAGGTTTTATTGCATCAGGCCTTGGTGCTATTATTATGCCTGCGCTGATACAGGAAGAATTCACTGCAATTACCTTCTTGACGCTTGCAGCCACGCAATTTCGTGATGTGCGTAATATGGAAAGAAATACATTGACCCAAATGGATTCGTATGAGCTTGTCTCACGAGGCAGTACATATATCGAAGGCATTGCGATCGCCTTTGAAAGTCGAAATTATATTGCCATTCTTACTGCCCTTATTACAACGACCGCCTGTATTTTCTTCTCGCTCGTCGTTGGGACAGTGGTCGGTATTCTTTGTTTTTTCATGGCAAAACTATTAATGTCAGGGAGCCAATTAAAGGATATCGTGAATATTCAAAAAGGGGAACTTCGCTTTGACGGCGCAGGACTTTACGTAAATGATATTTACATTATGAATATCGGGCTGCCTGAAAAGCAAAAATTGATTTTAGAGCATGGAATGGGGTTCATCTTGACTCCGAAGAATTTTAACTCGGCCACAACCATCGCAAACCTTGGGCAGCGGCAGGCTATCTTATTTGATTTATCCAACGTGCTTGGTGTATACCGAGATTCTGGTGAACCATCGCTTTGTCCGCTCGCAAAACGTGATCTGAATAATGGCACACTTGGCGTATTCATTTTACCGCAATGGCAGCGTGAAGATTTAGCTGTCCGTGTATTAGAAGAGGTGCCTATTTTAGAAAATGCCATTAGAATGCCGACAGATTTCATTAAAAAGAAAGTGAGGTAATAGGGCATGGCGAACACCATTGAACAATTTATATTGGCTGTGGCGACAACAAATAAAGAGCGGGTCATTGGCGGAACAGCCGTTTTTTTCTGTGAAAATAAAGAAGAGCTTGACATGTATGCCATGAATTTAGAGGCCATTTTAGATGGAATTGCACACGGCATTGGAGAAGATCTTTACTTGATCGTCAAACATTTTTAAGTTATTCATTGTGGTCTGATTAAAAATTGATATAATATATAAGTTGAACCCTTCATGTTTGAAGGGTTTATTTCATAAAACTGAATGAAAATTATAAATCCCGGTTGAAACATGATGATGAACATATTGAATCGCGGCTGGATTGAAAGGAAGGGTACTATGGGTAAACCTGTCGTAGCCATTGTTGGAAGGCCCAACGTTGGAAAATCTACAATTTTTAATCGAATCGCAGGCGAAAGAATATCGATTGTAGAAGACACACCTGGTGTAACAAGAGATCGAATCTATAGCTCTGCTGAATGGTTAAATTATGACTTTAATTTAATAGATACTGGTGGAATTGATATTGGAGATGAGCCGTTTTTGGCGCAAATTCGCCATCAGGCTGAAATCGCAATGGATGAAGCGGATGTTATTATCTTTATGGTCAATGGAAGAGATGGCGTCACATCTGCGGATGAAGAAGTCGCAAAAATTTTATATCGCACGAAAAAACCTGTCGTACTTGCTGTCAATAAATTGGACAACCCTGAAATGAGAAGCGACGTGTATGACTTTTATGCACTTGGATTTGGCGAACCGTATCCGATTTCTGGAACGCACGGACTCGGTCTAGGTGATCTGCTTGATGCTGTCGCAGAGCATTTCAAAAACTTACCAGATACACAGTATGATGAAGAAGTGGTACAGTTCTGCTTAATCGGCCGCCCAAATGTAGGGAAATCCTCTTTGGTGAATGCGATGCTCGGTGAAGAACGTGTCATTGTCAGCAACATCGCTGGTACGACAAGAGATGCTGTAGATACAATGTTTACGTACAACCAACGTGACTTTGTCATTGTCGACACAGCAGGTATGAGAAAAAAAGGGAAAGTATATGAAACAACAGAGAAATACAGTGTACTTCGAGCGTTAAAAGCCATTGATCGATCGGATGTTGTCGCTGTAGTTCTTGATGGTGAAGAAGGCATTATTGAACAGGATAAACGTATTGCCGGCTACGCACACGAAGCGGGTAAAGCCGTTGTGATCATTGTGAACAAGTGGGATGCTGTTGAAAAAGACGAGCGTACAATGAAGGAATTTGAGCAAAACATTCGTGAGCATTTTCAATTCCTTGATTATGCACCTGTCTTATTCATGTCTGCTCTTACGAAAAAGAGAATTCACACGTTAATGCCAACAATTATTACCGCTAGTGAAAATCATGCGATGCGCGTTCAAACGAACATTCTAAACGATATTATCATGGATGCTGTAGCGATGAACCCAACGCCGACCCATAACGGACAGCGTCTGAAAATTTACTATGCAACACAAGTGGCGATCAAACCGCCGTCCTTTGTTGTGTTTGTAAATGATCCAGAACTTATGCACTTTTCTTATGAGCGTTTCCTAGAAAACCGAATTCGAGATGCATTTGGTTTTGAAGGAACACCAATTAAAATATTTGCGAGAGCGAGAAAATAAAAAGGGTGAGCAGGATGAAGAAAATTTCAGTACTTGGAGCAGGGAGCTGGGGAACAGCTCTTGCGCTTGTATTAGCTGATAATCATCATGATGTACACATGTGGGGACATAGACAAGAATTAATTGATCAAATCAATGAGAAACATGAAAATCATGATTACTTGCCTAATGTTGCATTGCCAGCATCTATTCAAGCGACAACAGATATGAAACAGGCACTAGAAGGGACAGATGCGATTATTGTCGCTGTGCCAACAAAGGCCATTCGAGAAGTATTGAAACAGGCAAATGAGTTCATTACGTCAAAGGTGCCATTTGTTCATGTCAGTAAAGGAATTGAACCAGATACGCTTCTTAGAATTTCTCAAATGATTGAACAAGAAGTCCCAGAAGCAAAAAGAGAAGCAGTTGTTGTCCTGTCAGGACCAAGTCACGCTGAAGAAGTTGGCTTGCGTCATCCGACAACTGTTACAGTTTCATCAGAACATATTGAAGCGGCTCAATTTGTTCAAGATTTGTTTATGAACAACAACTTCAGAGTGTACACAAACCCTGATGTGATTGGAGTGGAAATTGGCGGGGCGCTGAAAAACATCATCGCTCTTGCGGCAGGAATCACAGACGGACTCGGATATGGCGATAATGCGAAAGCAGCGCTCATCACAAGGGGTCTTGCTGAAATCGCCCGCCTCGGCACAAAAATGGGAGGAAACCCTCTTACGTTTGCCGGGTTAACAGGTGTTGGAGATTTGATTGTCACATGTACAAGTGTTCATTCACGTAACTGGCGCTGCGGGAATTTACTCGGTAAAGGATATAAGCTCGAAGAAGTGCTTGAAAAAATGGGGATGGTTGTCGAAGGCGTCCGCACAACAAAAGGCGCTTATCAGCTCTCCAAAGAATACAAGGTCAGCATGCCGATTACAGAGGCTCTTTACGGCGTCCTATTTGAAGGGAAAAAGGTAGACGATGCTGTAGAATCCTTAATGGCACGTGTGAAAACACATGAGATGGAAGACCTTGTGAACATGTTCGAAAACCAAACAAAGTAATTGGAAGACTGAACTTAGGCGTGTAGAGGATGCAAGAAGGGGCAGACTTGCATAACATAACAATGAAGTTTGAATAGAGCTTTGCCTCTACAGAATGAGGAAAAATAGTCGACCTAATGACTGAAGCAGAGTCCCCCTCTTTGCTTCAGTTTTTTTATGCACTTTTTTCTGAATGATTGGAAAAATGATTGATATTTGACTTAATTTTGGTTTAGAATGAAATATAAACGCTTACAATTCGTTTGTATTAAAGGGGGACAGGCACGATGAGTTTTGCTTTAATCAAGATGTGGTTTGCGCTTGGTTCAATGGGGCTCATGTTTTTAGCCGTTGTAACCATTTATCTGAGTAGATTTAAGCTGAAGAGCCGGTTTCTGAAAATAACAGCCTCAACTGTCGCGTACAGCTTAATGCTCATATCAGGTGTCATTGTGTTTTTAGTTGTATTTAGCGGGCCGGTCAATGAATAAAGAAAAAGGAAGAATGTGATGATCAAAGCAAAAATCAGTGTCATGCTGTTAACACTTATTTTACTTACGGGGTGCCTCTATCCAGAGAATCGCAAAGCTGAAAACCGCGTGCCATATAAAGAGCAGCTGCAAAGTGTGCAGACAGCGATTGAAGACTTTCAAAAAGCGACAAATGGCCTTTTACCGATTGAAACAAAAGAAGGCGACACACCTATTTATCAGAAGTATGTCATTGACTTTAAGCGTCTGTCACCAAGATATTTACACGATGTACCGTCGACATCTTTTGAAGGCGGGGGCGAATATATCTATGTCCTCACAGACGTCGAACAAAATCCAACGGTGAAACTGCTTGATGTCAAAATGACACAAACGATCAGTGAATTACGTCTGAGGATCAAAATATATCAAGATGAACATACATATCCGCCATATGGCAAAGTAGTATCCAAAGATTTATATACGTTAAATGAAAAAAAACTAGGGTTAAAAGCACCGCCTACAGTGACGAGCCCTGTCACGGGGGAATCACTTCCATTACTGATTTCCTCAAATGGCGAAATCTATGTTGACTATCGCAGTGATTTTGCCCAGATTTTGAAAAATACGAAACAAAAGCTGAAACCAGGTGAAAATATTCAAGATGTCTATTGGCAGGAAACCCCGTTTGTACCAGCGTTTTCTGTTCCATATACGATCAACAAAAAAGGTGAGCCGGCTTTTTTAGAAAAAAAGACGTCATAAACAAGAATGAACCTTTCTCCTCTGCATATAAATGAGGAGAAAGGTTTTTTTATGGCTAAACATACTCTCAAAACAAAAAAGGTGTCATATTCAAATAGGACAACGTCATACACATATATTGTCCTGACACCTTTCAAGCACCGTTTGATTGAAGTATAGAGTATTTTATTTGAAAACGAGGATAGCAAGTCCGGGAGGGGATCACTTGGAAAAAGTCGATATTTTCAAGGATATCGCTGAACGAACAGGAGGCGATATATATTTAGGAGTCGTTGGAGCTGTTCGTACAGGGAAATCTACGTTTATTAAAAAGTTTATGGAGCTCGTGGTGCTCCCGAATATCAATAATGAGGCAGACCGTGCAAGAGCACAGGATGAATTGCCGCAAAGCGCAGCAGGAAAAACCATTATGACCACAGAACCAAAATTTGTGCCAAATCAAGCGGCATCCATTCACGTGAGCGACGGCCTGGATGTCAACATTAGGCTTGTCGATTGTGTAGGCTACACCGTGCCTGGTGCACGCGGGTATGAAGATGAAAATGGTCCGAGAATGATTAATACGCCGTGGTATGAAGAGCCAATCCCGTTTCATGAAGCAGCGGAAATTGGTACACGCAAGGTCATTCAAGAGCATTCAACCATTGGTGTTGTGATTACAACAGATGGATCAATTGGGGAAATCCCAAGACATGACTATATTGAATCAGAAGAACGTGTCATTGACGAACTCAAAGAAGTTGGAAAGCCGTTTATTATGGTGATCAACTCTGTGAGACCTTATCACCCTGAAACAGAAGCACTGCGGCAGGAACTTAGTCAAAAATATGATATTCCTGTACTCGCGATGAGTGTCGAAAGTATGAGAGAACAAGACGTTCTCAGTGTACTTCGTGAAGCATTATATGAATTTCCAGTGCTTGAGGTGAATGTGAACCTGCCAAGCTGGGTCATGGTACTAAAAGAAGATCATTGGCTAAGAGAGAGTTATCAGGATTCAGTGAAAGAAACCGTCAAGGATATTAAGAGATTAAGAGATGTTGACCGAGTGGTAGGTCAGTTCAGTGAATTCGATTTTATCGAAAGAGCGGGCTTAGCAGGCATTGAAATGGGTCAGGGGATCGCAGAAATTGATCTGTATGCGCCGGATGATCTATATGATCATATCCTAAAAGAAGTGGTTGGTGTGGAAATTAGGGGCAAAGATCACCTTCTTGAGCTCATGCAAGATTTTGCACATGCGAAAACGGAGTATGATCAAGTGTCTGACGCTTTAAAAATGGTGAAGCAGACTGGTTATGGAATTGCGGCACCAGCTTTGTCAGATATGAGTTTAGATGAGCCGGAAATCATTAGGCAAGGATCAAGATTCGGCGTCAGATTAAAAGCAGTCGCGCCATCTATTCATATGATTAAGGTAGATGTAGAAAGTGAGTTTGCGCCGATTATCGGAACAGAAAAACAAAGTGAAGAGCTCGTCCGATACTTAATGCAAGACTTTGAAGATGATCCGCTTTCGATCTGGAATTCCGATATATTTGGACGCTCACTCAGCTCGCTTGTCAGAGAAGGCATTCAAGCAAAACTCTCGCTGATGCCGGAAAATGCAAGGTATAAACTAAAGGAAACGCTTGAACGAATTATTAACGAAGGATCAGGCGGTCTGATCGCGATTATTCTATAGGATGTGAGACCTCTCATTGATGGGGGTCTTTTTTTGCGTGCGGGTGAAGTCATAAAAAGACAATTGTATAAAGATTAGTCAGATTCAGGCTGAAATTAGGAATATTCGTTCGCAAAAGTGCCCTTAATCCTTGACGAATAAGGATTCTTCCCTTTAAAATGCTTGATATGGTATTTCATATGTGTTAATCTACTTACAGAAAATCTTCACTTTGTTGGACAAACATTCCTTCAAAGAGAAGTTTTCTAATGAAAAGCCATGTATGACGCTTTCTAGACGCTCTTTTTTTCAAAAAAGGTGTATAGAAAGAAGATGAATTGTGAAGAAATGATAACAATCTATTGAATGCATATTTTTGGGAGGAGGTGAAAGGCATGAACAAGACAGAACTTATTAACGCGGTTGCTGAAGCAAGCGAGTTATCTAAAAAAGATGCGACAAAAGCAGTTGATTCTGTTTTTGATACAATTTTAGATGCACTTAAAAATGGTGACAAAATCCAACTTATTGGTTTTGGTAACTTTGAAGTACGTGAGCGTTCAGCTCGTAAAGGACGTAACCCACAAACTGGTGCAGAGATCGAAATCCCTGCAAGCAAAGTACCTGCTTTCAAACCAGGTAAAGCACTTAAAGACGCGGTGGCAGGTAAATAATCGTTATGTGTAATGATCCTATTGAAGGAGTTATACATATACAGTTTCACACTGGTCTAGAAAAGCCCCTTTGATAAGGGGCTTTTCCTTTTGAATCAAATGGTTTGTTTAGAACGCTCTCCTTTGCTTTTAGGATCTGAAGTGTGCTAGAATCTGAATGAAATGTAATCGCCTTTGGAGGATATAATACATGAGTGAAATAAATAAAGAATTAATCGAACACGCTGTACGCGATATATTAAAAGCGATTGGAGAAGATCCAGATCGTGAAGGACTTCTTGATACCCCAAAACGAGTAGCAAAAATGTATGAAGAAGTGTTCTCGGGATTAAATGAAGATCCAAAAGAACATTTTAAAACCATTTTTGGTGAAGATCATGAAGAACTCGTTCTTGTCAAAGATATTGCTTTTCATTCAATGTGTGAACACCATCTTGTGCCATTCTATGGCAAAGCCCATGTCGCTTATATTCCGCGCGGCGGAAAAGTAACGGGACTCAGCAAGCTGGCAAGAGCAGTAGAAGCCGTGGCAAAGCGCCCGCAGCTTCAGGAGCGCATTACATCAACGATTGCAGATAGTATGGTGGAAACTTTAAATCCACATGGTGTGATGATTGTCGTTGAAGCAGAGCATATGTGTATGACGATGCGCGGAGTGAAGAAGCCCGGCGCTAAAACAGTCACTTCAGCAGTACGCGGTACATTTGCAAATGATGCGGCAGCAAGAGCAGAAGTGCTTTCATTTATTAAAAACGACTAATCCATAGATGGAAGGTGAACAGATTGAGTGAAAATAAAGCATCTGATTTTGTGGTGATTAAAGCCATTGATAATGGTGTCAATGTGATCGGCTTAACTAGAGGTTCCGATACAAGATTTCACCATTCCGAAAAGCTCGATAAAGGTGAAGTCATTATCGCACAATTTACTGAGCACACATCAGCCATCAAAGTGCGGGGCGATGCTGTCATTCAAACAAGCTTCGGTGAAATTCAAAGCGAAGCAAAGAAATAACGCACGACTATGCACTTGATAGCATGAAAGTCAGGCCTGATATGGTATAATAAATCTCTATACAATGTAGAGAGCTACATATGAAACTGTAATTTTTGGGACAAGGGTGATATCTTTGCAAGACATCTACGGAATTTTATCTAATCTGAATATAAAATTAAACAAAAAGCTTTCTCATCCTTACTTGGCGAAGCATTTGCGTGCGCCGCTCATCGATGAAGATAAGCTCCTTCTTTTTCATGCAATGTTTGATGAAGCTCAAATCGATGCTGAGAAAAAAGAAAATTATATTTTAACGGCGATGCTTGTGCAAATTGCCCTTGATACCCATGACGAAGTCACAACTGCTGCAGCCATCAAACAAGACGAGTTCAAAAATCGTCAGTTGACCATCCTAGCAGGAGACTATTTCAGCGGTCTCTATTACTCTCTTCTCTCTGACATGAAAGACATTTACATGATCCGCACTCTCGCCACGGCGATCAAAGAGATTAATGAACATAAAATTAGACTATATGATCGATCCATTCAAGATGCAGCCCACTTTTATAAAAGTGTTGCTACAGTGGAATCTGCGCTATTCCAAAGAATTTCTGAGCACTTTCAATTGACGCATTGGAATGAAATTGCAAGTCACTTCCTTGTTTATAAACGTTTTATGAAACAAGCAGAAGACGACAAACATTTAAAACTTTTTTTGAACGATAGCTATACGGACGCCTATACATGTTTTGACAACTTTGAGAATGAAGGCTATGAAAAGGCCAAACGATCAATCAAGGAGCATCTTGTTTCATCTCCGATCGTTCAAAAAGAGCTATTAAATCGCTTGGATCATATGAAAAATGAACCTGCGTACCATCAGAAAGTGGAAGAAGGGTAAGTCATGCAGCAATCAAAAGAACAGCGAGTACACGGTGTATTTGAAAAAATTTATAAAAACTATGACCAAATGAACTCTGTCATTAGCTTTAAACAGCATAAAAAATGGCGCGATAAAACAATGAAGCTCATGAATGTTCAAAAAGGAGCCAAAGCACTAGATGTATGCTGTGGAACTGCCGATTGGACGATTGCGCTTGCAGACGCTGTTGGAGAAACTGGCGAGGTCAAAGGTCTTGACTTCAGTAAAAATATGCTGAGTGTTGGCGAAACGAAGGTGAAAACAGGCGGCTACAATCAAATTGAGCTGCTCCACGGCAACGCAATGGAGCTTCCTTTTGAGGACAACTCATTTGATTATGTCACAATCGGTTTTGGACTTCGAAATGTCCCTGATTACTTAACAGTGCTAAAGGAAATGACGCGAGTGGTAAAACCTGGTGGAATGGTTGTCTGCCTTGAAACATCACAGCCTGAGATGATTGGGTTTAAACAAGGGTATTATGTCTATTTCAAATACATCATGCCGCTCTTTGGCAAGCTGTTTGCCAAAAGCTATCAGGAGTATTCATGGCTTCAAGAATCAGCCAAAACATTCCCTGGCATGAAAGAACTGGCGTCTCTTTTTGAAGAGGCTGGTCTGTCTGATGTCTCGTATCATCCATTTACAGGCGGTGTAGCAGCAACACATATCGGAAAGAAGCTTTGAATAAACGATATTTGGGTGAAAATAATGAAACTAAAAGCAATGATTTCTTTTCTAAATCATGATATCGATATAATTGAAAAAGAGCTTGAACAAACCGTTCGCTCTGATTATGCATTATTAAGTGAAGCCGGTCTTCATTTGCTGCAAGCGGGCGGAAAACGAATCCGCCCCGTTTTTGTTCTCCTTTCAGGCATGTTTGGTGACTATGATATTAATAAAATTAAATATGTAGCCGTAGCGCTTGAATTAATTCATATGGCATCACTTGTCCATGACGATGTCATTGATGATGCAGAACTGAGAAGAGGAAAACCGACGATTAAAGCAAAATGGGACAACAGAATTGCGATGTACACGGGGGATTACTTATTTGCAAGGTCACTCGAGTACATGACGAAAATCAATCACCCAATGGCACATGAAATTTTGTCAAAAATGGTCGTCGAGCTCTGTCTTGGGGAAATAGAACAAGTCAAAGATAAATACAACATGGACCAAAACCTTCGTACATATTTAAGAAGAATTAAACGAAAAACAGCCTTGCTTATTGCAGGTAGCTGCCAATTAGGTGCGATTGCAGCTGGAACAGATGAAAAAACACATAAAGCCCTTTACTGGTTTGGGTACTATGTTGGTATGTCGTACCAGATCATTGATGATGTCCTTGATTTTACATCAACTGAAGAAGAATTAGGTAAACCTGTTGGCGGGGACCTTTTACAAGGAAATGTCACTCTTCCCGTTTTATATGCGCTTCAGAACCCGACGTTAGAAGGTCAGTTGAAGCTGATCAATAGTGAAACGACGGAAAAGCAGCTGAAACCTGTGATTGAACATCTCAAACAAACAGATGCGATCGACCGTTCCATTCGAGTGAGTGAAATGTATTTGAAAAAAGCATTTGAACAGCTCGATCAACTTCCGCGCGGGCGGGCTAAATCTTCATTAGCGTCGATTGCAAAATATATTGGTAAACGAAAATTCTAATCAACGTTTCGTTGATTGGTTTTTTTGTGAAATTTTTTGTCAAAAATTGATTATTATAAAAAAAAATGATACGATCACTTTGTAACAATGTAAGCCTATACATACATAACGACGGGGTGGAGAACGTATATGGACAAAACATTTCTTATGGTCAAACCTGATGGTGTGGAAAGACAATTAATCGGTGAAATTGTGTCAAGATTCGAAAAAAAGGGGCTTCAGCTTGTTGGAGCAAAGCTCATGAGCATTCCAAAAGAAGTAGCAGAAACACATTACGGAGAGCATAAAGAAAAACCATTTTTCGGTGAATTGGTTGACTTTATTACGTCAGGACCTGTATTTGCGATGGTATGGCAAGGTGAACAAGTCGTAGACGTAACAAGGCAGATAATTGGAAAGACAAATCCGAAGGAAGCGCTTCCAGGAACAATAAGAGGCGACTATGGATTAACTGTTGGCAAAAACATTATCCATGGCTCAGACTCACCAGAAAGTGCCGAAAGAGAAATCAACCTGTTCTTCAAACAAGAAGAACTGACAAACTGGGATCAAACGATCTCAAGCTGGATTTATTAATGTTCAAGCCAAAGTGTTCATCAAATGATCACTTTGGCTTTTTTATATTGAGATTTCTATACGAATTTTCGCATGAGATGATACAAATTTATGATAAAAACAGCTATACTAGGACAAAGATAGATGAGACAGGAGAGGACATTGATGGATCAGTATCAAGTATTTGTTGGAAAATGGAAAAAACTAACTGGGGTAGATCTGAACTTATATAAGAAGCACAAATGAAACGAAGATTAACATCCCTTTATGATAAAAAAGGCTATAAAGATTTTGAGGCATTTGCGTCTGCTCTTGAAAAGGACAAAGCGCTATTAGATGAAACGATGGATCGAATGACGATCAATGTGTCAGAATTTTACCGAAACTATCAGCGCTGGGAAGTACTTGATCAAAAAATCCTGCCGCTGCTTTCAAAAAACAGTGGCATCCTAAAAATATGGAGTGCAGCTTGCTCAACTGGAGAAGAGCCGTATACACTCTCAATGCTGCTATCAAGCCATCCGCTTGTGAAGGACTTCCAAATTATCGCAACGGATATAGATGATAAAGTCCTGCAATCTGCGCAAAAAGGAAGATATCATGAACGATCTTTGCAAGAGGTGCCAGATCAAATCAAGCAAAAATATTTCACCAAAGAAGATTCTTCATTTTACACGGTGAAGGATGAGATTCGAAAGCACATTCAATTTAAGAAACACAACCTTTTAGCAGATCCATATGAAAAACAGCTGGATCTCATCGTGTGCAGAAATGTCCTCATCTACTTTACAGAAGAGGCGAAAGAAGAAATTTACTTAAAAATGAGCAGCAGTTTAAAGCAAAACGGCGTATTATTTGTTGGTTCTACAGAACAAATTTTTCATCCAGAAAAGTTTGGATTAACCTCTGCTGATACTTTCTTTTATCAAAAGAAGGGGTAGTAGCTGACTTTTTAGTAGGAAGTGTGTTATTATAGTTTTACTTAAAAGCGTTAATGCGATGAAGGGAGAATAAGTCATGAGGTACTTAACAGCAGGTGAATCACATGGTCCACAACTGACCACAATTATTGAAGGAGTTCCAGCGGGACTTTACATAGAGCAGGATGACATCAATTATGAACTGGCTAGAAGACAAAAAGGTCATGGCCGCGGAAGAAGAATGCAGATTGAAAAAGACCAAGCGAAAGTGTTAAGTGGTGTTCGCCACGGGAAAACATTAGGTTCTCCTATTGCACTTGTTGTTGAAAATAATGATTGGAAGCACTGGACAAAGGTCATGGGTGCAGAGCCGATTACTGAAGAAGAAGAGAGTGAAATGAAGCGTCAAATCTCTCGTCCAAGACCAGGGCATGCGGATTTAAATGGTGCGATTAAATATGGTCACCGTGATATGAGAAACGTATTAGAGCGCTCATCAGCACGCGAGACAACGGTTCGTGTAGCAGCAGGTGCAGTAGCTAAACAAATTTTGGCTCACCTTGGAATCAAAGTGGCTGGTCACGTCCTTGAAATTGGTGGAGTAAAAGCTTCCCATACCGCTTATGAATCTATTGAAGATTTGCAAAAAGTAACAGAAGAATCACCTGTTCGCTGCTATGACAGTGAAGCTGGTCAAAAAATGATGGATGCCATTGACGAAGCGAAGAAAAACGGCGATTCAATTGGTGGTATTGTCGAAGTCATCGTTGAAGGGATGCCAGTTGGAGTCGGCAGCTATGTGCACTATGACCGTAAACTGGATAGCAAGCTTGCAGGCGCAGTACTGAGTATCAACGCTTTTAAAGGTGTTGAATTCGGTATTGGCTTTGAGGCAGCTTCTAAAAATGGCAGTGAAGTTCATGATGAAATCATCTGGGATGAAGAAAAAGGCTATACGAGAAAAACAAACCGCTTAGGTGGTCTTGAAGGCGGAATGTCAACTGGCATGCCAATCGTCGTAAGAGGGGTTATGAAACCAATCCCAACTCTATACAAACCATTGCAAAGCGTGGATATTGAAACAAAAGAACCTTTCTCTGCAAGTATTGAGCGTTCTGACAGCTGTGCTGTTCCAGCCGCAAGTGTTGTGGCAGAAGCAGTCGTTGCATGGGAAATCGCCAATGCAGTGGTTGAGCAGTTTGGTCTTGATCAAATTGACCGCATTAAAGAAAATGTGGACAAAATGCGCCAGCTTCAGAGGGAGTTTTAATGAAAACACTGGAAGTGAAGACGTCTTCAGCCACTTATCCTGTATATATCGGTGATGGGATTAGACAAAATATCGTAGACTTGATTACTTCCACTGGGCGATCCTACACGAAGCTCTTCATCGTGACAGATTCAGCCGTCGATGCCCTTTATGGAGATGAAATGGTTCAATTACTTAAACAGAAATGGTCTGTACAAAAAGTAGTGGTGCCAAACGGAGAACAATCAAAATCTTTTGCACAGTTTGAGCAGATTCATACGAAAGCCATCCAATTTCAACTCGACCGCTCCTCATGCATCATTGCATTAGGAGGCGGGGTGATTGGAGACTTGGCTGGCTTTGCTGCTGCCACTTATATGAGAGGCATTGATTTTATTCAAGTACCGACCACGCTGCTTGCACATGATAGTGCAGTCGGCGGAAAAACCGGAATCAATCATCCGCTCGGCAAAAATTTAATTGGTGCGTTTCATCAACCGGCTGCTGTCATTTATGATACAAGTATGCTAGAGACACTCTCACCAATAGAGCTGAGATCAGGCTTTGCAGAAGTGATAAAACATGCACTGATTTCAAGTGAAGTCTTTTTATCAGAACTGATGTCCATTCGTTCGTTGACAGAATTATCAAAGGATGAACTGGCACATATGCTTTATCAAGGGATTCAAGTGAAAGCATCCATTGTTCAAGAAGATGAAAAAGAACAAGGTGTGCGGGCATACTTGAATTTAGGTCATACACTAGGGCATGCCATTGAAGCGGAGTATGGATACGGTGCGATCACGCATGGAGATGCCATTGCAATTGGCATGCAGTTTGCTTTATATGTCAGTGAAAAAGAGCAAGGACTCAGCCTAGATCGTGAGAAACTTAAAGTGTGGATGAAAGAACTAGGGTTCCCAGTACAAGTCACACAAACGATTTCAACCAAAACATTTGTCGATCGCATGATTGGTGATAAGAAGGCAAGAGGCGGGAGTGTTCAGTTTGTTTTGCTAAAACAAGTTGGAGACGTCACCCTGCAATCTTTCACAAAAGATGAGCTGTATCACTGGCTCGAAGAATGGAAACGGGAGGAGGGCTGTCTATGATGTTTCGCGGGATACGCGGGGCTACAACTGTGACAGAAGATACAGAAACAGAAGTGTTAACCAAAACGAAGCAGCTGCTAGAAGCGATCATTTCAAAAAACCAAGTAGATCCAGAGCGTGTCGTGCAGATCTTGATTTCAGCTACACAAGATATTCACTCCGTTTTTCCAGCAAAAGCACTCAGGCAGTTTGAAGGATGGACCTATGTGCCTGTCACTTGTATGCAAGAGCTTGACATTGATGGAGGTCTAAAGAAGTGCATTCGCGTTTTAATGACCGTTCAGACAGATGTCAAGCAGGAAGACATACAGCACATATACTTGGAAGAGGCTGTCACGCTTCGGCCTGATTTACAGTTGACAAAAAACAAGGAATTATAATACGATATGAACAGCCGAAGTTTACACACAGGTGTGAACGGCATTGCAAGCTTAGAGAAGATGAGAATGAGACTAGGGTAGTTGAGATGAGTAGAGTTGAGCAGAGATACGATACTTCTATTTAATCATACTGCCTAAAAGAGCGAAGCCTCTTTTAGGCTTATTTCGTATACTCAAACAAATCCTCAAGATGTCCCCTCATTCTCCTTAATTCCATTTAAGGAGTGTGCTTATGAAATCCCAATCAAACCTTACCCAATTTTTAAGAGACAGTCAGTTTTACAAAACCATCCCGATTGTTGAAACCATTACAGTTGATACGCTCTCACCCATTCAAATTGTCGAGAAACTGAAACAGGATATTGTGTATTTGCTAGAAAGCAAAGACGAATCTTCTAGCTGGTCGAGATATTCCTTTATCGGATTACATCCTTTTTTAACATTACATGACGAGCAAGACCATTATGTTGCTCGTGACGCTGCGGGAAAGTCAGTGATGCAAAAAGCGGAGCTGAAAGAGTTGCTTGACTGGATGAAAGAGCAATATCTAATCAAGACACCTGAAATTGATATCCCATTTACTGGTGGAGCCGTAGGGTACTTAAGTTACGACCTCATTCCAAACATTGAGCCGTCTGTCAAGCCGCATCCGAATGCATCAACGACAGATAATTGCACATTATTTGTTTGCCAAACAATGATCGCATTTGATCACGAAACAAACCAAGTTCATTTTATTCAGTACACGCAGCTGAACGGTCATGAAACAGAGGAAGAAAAAATTCGGGTTTATCGAGAAAATCAAAAGCAGCTTGAACTGATGGTACAGCAGCTTCATACAAAAATTGATATGAAAGAACTGATTATCTCAGGGAATATGAATGAACCCCCTTCGTTTGAACAGGTGACGTCTACCTATGAAAAAGCAAAATTTTTAAAGGATGTCGAAAAAATCAAGGAGTACATTCGAGCGGGTGATATCTTCCAGGGTGTACTTTCTCAGCGTTTTGACATTCCAGTGACAGTGAGCTCATTTGAATTGTATCGTGTGCTTCGGATTGTCAATCCATCACCGTATATGTATTTTATGAAATTAAAAGATCGAGACTTAGTCGGAAGCTCGCCAGAACGATTAATCCATGCGAAAAACGGCCACTTAGAAATCCATCCAATTGCTGGTACAAGAAAACGAGGAATGACAAAAGAAGAAGATGATGCACTAGCAAGAGAGCTGCTCGATGATGAAAAAGAAAAAGCAGAACATTACATGCTGGTGGATCTGGCTCGAAATGATGTGGGACGTGTGGCAGAATACGGCAGTGTGTCTGTCCCAACTTTTACAAAAGTCGTGAACTTTTCGCACGTCATGCACATTATTTCTATTGTGACAGGGAAGCTGAAGCAGGATACACATCCAGTAGACGCGCTTATGTCCGCTTTTCCAGCAGGCACATTGACAGGCGCCCCAAAAATTAGGGCGATGCAATTATTAAACGAAATGGAGCCTGAGCCAAGAGAGACATATGGCGGTTGTATTGCCTATATTGGTTTCGACGGCAATATCGATTCCTGTATTACCATTCGCACAATGAGCGTCAAACATCAGACTGCTTCTATACAAGCAGGTGCCGGCATTGTCGCTGATTCCGTTCCAGAAAACGAATGGGAAGAGACGTGCAATAAGGCAGGAGCACTTCTAAAAGCCATTCAGCTTGCTGAACATATTTTCTCAGAAAAGGAGAGTGTGCCAAATGAATCAACGACTATCAGCTCTTGTTAATGGAGGAAAACTATCAGAAAAAGAAGCGAATGGCCTGATGCATGATATGATGAGCGGCTCGTTAACAGATGCTGAAGTCGCTGCTAGTCTATCTATTTTAGCGCATCGAGGAGAAACAGCCGAAGAAATGACAGGCTTCGTGAAAGCCATGAGGCAGCATGCAGCACCAGTAGAAAGATCACTTGATGTCGTTGATACGTGCGGGACAGGAGGCGATGGTTTATCAACATTTAATATATCAACAGCTGCTGCCATCGTTGCTTCGGCTGCTGGGGCGAAAATCGCCAAGCACGGAAATCGTTCCGTCTCCTCTAAAAGCGGGAGTGCTGACGTGCTAGAATGTCTTGGTATTCAAATTCAATCCACACCTGAAGAAACAAGACGACAAATACAGCAGAAAAACATGGGCTTTTTATTTGCACCGCTCTATCATTCTTCTATGAAACAAGTAGCCGCCGTACGCAAGCAGCTCGGATTTCGGACGGTATTTAACTTATTAGGACCGCTTTGCCACCCGATGCAGGCCAAAAAGCAAATCATCGGTGTGTATGCAAAGGAAAAGGCAAAGCTCATGGCGAAAGCTCTTGCTCCTTTAGAGCCAGAACATGTCCTGTTTGTTTGCGGAGATGATGGGCTGGATGAATTAACCATTACAGCAAATTCATACATCATTGAACTCAAAAAAGGTGTCATGACAGAATATACGTTAAACCCAGAAGACTTCGGACTTGAAAAAGGGCATTTATCAGACATTCAGGTCCAATCACCAGAAGAAAGCGCCAAATTGATTCAGAATATATTGAATTATCAAGCGGGTGGAGCACCGCTTCATATTACAGCGCTTAATGCTGGGGCCGCATTATATGTGGCAGGAAAAGCAGAGAGTCTGATGGCAGGAACAATGAAAGCATTAGAAACGATCAAAAACGGATCAGCTAAAGAACAATTAGCCCGTCTAAAACAAAAAACGAAAGAGGAAGAGATCTATGCTTAATCAAATTATCGCCCGTAAAAAAGAACATGTGAAAACCTTGCAATTACCTGAGGATGGACATTATGAAAGACGATCATTTAAAGAATCCCTTATGAATCCTCACCGCTCGATTGGACTGATTGCTGAGGTGAAAAAAGCGTCTCCTTCCAAAGGAATCATTCAGCCTCATTTTGATCCTTTACAGACAGCAAAAGCATACGAAGCATCAAATGCAGATTGTTTATCTGTCTTAACGGATGAACCGTTTTTCCAAGGGAAAAACGAATATTTGTCTCTTATTAAAGAACACATCACACGTCCTATTCTAAGAAAAGATTTCATTATTGACTCTATACAAGTAGAAGAATCGAAACGGATAGGGGCAGATGCCATTTTATTAATTGGAGAGGTGCTTGAGCCGCAAAAGCTGTATGAGCTCTATACAGAAGCGAAAGAAAAAGGACTGGATGTCCTCGTTGAAGTACATGCAGCACATACACTAGAAAAGATCTTACACCTATTCACTCCTGAGATCATCGGTGTGAACAACCGGAATCTCAATACGTTTACAACAACAGTTGAACAAACAAAAGAGATCGCGCCACTTGTTCCAAAAGACGTATTACTAGTAAGTGAAAGCGGCATAAAGACATTTGATGATCTGACCTTTGTGAAACAGCACGGAGCAAACGCCGTTCTTGTTGGTGAATCTTTAATGAGGGAACAATCACAGGAGAAAGCCGTTCAGGCATTGTTCGGAGAATGAATAGGATGAAACCTTATTTAAAATATTGCGGGGCTGTCTCACAAGAGGATGTCGCATGCATCTCGCAATCACAAGCGGATGCCATCGGTTTTATTTTTGCCCCGAGTAAAAGACGAGTTCATCCAGATCAAGTGAAACACTGGCTGTCACAAGTAAAATGCAAAAAAGAGATAGTGGGCGTATTTGTGAATGAAAAAACACCAAAAGTGTGCGAGATCACAAACAACCTCCCCTTAGATATTGTGCAGCTTCATGGCGATGAGACGCCAGAAGTTGCACATGACATCAAACAGCAAACGAAGGCGCTCGTTTGGAAAGTGTTCCATCACGAGCCCGATGTAAACGACACACTTGAACATATGACGGCATTTGCTCCAAGTGTCGACGGTTTTCTCATTGATGCGAAAGTAAAAGGAATGAGAGGCGGTTCTGGAACAGCTTTTGCATGGGAGGCGGTGCCTTCATATGTTCAGCATGCAAAACAACTGGGAAAAACTTGCGCCATTGCTGGCGGGATCACGCCAGATACCATAATAGATCTGCTTGCTTTTGGTCCAGACGCCATAGACCTTTCAAGCGGTATAGAAGAAAACGGGAAGAAAAGCAGTACAAAGATGAAAGTGCTCGAAGAAAGGATGTTGAACCATGTACGCATATCCAAATGAGATTGGCAGATACGGAGAATTTGGAGGGAAATTCGTTCCTGAAACGCTCATGCAGCCACTAGAAGAGATCGAACAAGCTTTTCGTGAATTAAAAGAAGACCCTGCTTTTCAAAAGGAATATATATCGCTTTTGAATAACTATTCAGGCAGACCAACCGCACTCACATATGCTGATCAATTATCGGCATATCTCGGCGGTGCTAAAATCTATTTAAAAAGAGAAGATTTAAACCATACAGGCGCTCATAAAATTAACAATGCGCTTGGGCAGGCACTGCTAGCGAAAAAAATGGGGAAATCAAATATTATCGCCGAAACAGGAGCAGGTCAGCACGGTGTAGCTGCTGCAACAGTGGCGGCAAAATTCGGTTTATCCTGCACTGTATTTATGGGAAAAGAAGATGTGGAAAGACAATCACTCAATGTGTTCCGAATGAAACTACTCGGCGCTGAAGTCATACCTGTTACTAGCGGGAACGGAACATTAAAGGATGCAACCAATGAAGCCATCCGCTATTGGGTCCAGCATTGCAGTGACCACTTTTATATGATCGGCTCAGTCGTTGGACCTCATCCGTATCCTCAAATCGTCAGTGAATTTCAGCGGATGATCGGAGATGAGGCAAAAGCACAGATACTTGAAAAGGAAGGGCAGCTTCCTCATAAAGTCGTTGCCTGTGTTGGCGGCGGAAGCAATGCGATAGGAATGTACCGGGCGTTCTTAGATGAAGAGGTCGATATCATTGGTGTAGAAGCTGCTGGGAAAGGAATCGACACTCCGCTTCATGCAGCAACCATCACGAAAGGGACAAAAGGTGTCATACATGGATCTTTGACATACTTGATCCAAGACGAATTTGGTCAAATTATTGAGCCCTATTCCATTTCAGCTGGATTAGACTATCCGGGGATCGGGCCAGAGCATGCGTACTTGCATGCGAGCGGCCGGGTTCAATATGTGAGTGCGACAGATCAAGAAGCACTAGATGCGTTAAAGCTGCTCACAGAAAAAGAAGGTATCCTGCCAGCGATCGAATCTGCACATGCTTTAGCAAAAGCGTTTGAGATGAGCCAGAACATGAGTGAAGACGACATTGTTCTTGTCTGCTTGTCAGGCAGAGGAGATAAGGACGTGCATACATTAATGAATGTGCTTGAAAGTGAGGGTGAAACAAAATGATCACATTTCAATTAGAGCAAGGTCAGAAATTATTTATTCCATTTATTACAGCGGGTGATCCATCAGAAGAGATCACCATTGATTTAGCCCTCGCGCTTCAAGCAGCAGGGGCACATGCGATTGAACTAGGTGTGCCGTATTCTGATCCGTTAGCGGACGGCCCTGTCATCCAAAGAGCTTCTAAAAGAGCACTTCATCATGGTATGAATATCGTAAAAGCGATAGAATTAGCAGGAAAGATGAAAAAAAACGGCGTAAAAATTCCTGTAATTCTATTTACGTATTATAATCCTGTGTTACAATTAGACACAGAATACTTTTTCGCTTTACTGCGCAAAAATCATATTTCGGGACTCTTAACACCCGACTTGCCTTTTGAAGAGAGCAGCGAGCTGCAGAAGAACTGTCAAGCACACGACATTTCATATATATCACTCGTTGCACCAACAAGCAAGGAACGATTAGAAAAAATTGTAGAGCAGGCAGAAGGTTTTGTGTATTGTGTTTCATCTCTCGGCGTCACAGGTGTCAGACAATCTTTCGACGCATCGATTACAGATTTTATTCAACAAGTGAAACAGCTGAGTCAAATACCAGTTGCTGTAGGTTTTGGTATTTCAACAAGAGAACAAGTAGACTCAATGAATAAAATTAGTGATGGTGTCGTTGTCGGCAGTGCACTTGTCAAAAAAATTGAAGAGCTTCAAGAACAATTAGTAGCGAGTGATACACGCCAAGAGGCTTTAAGAGAATTTGAAACATATGCAAAAACATTTAGTCCCCTCTATTCATTCAAATGAGGTGAAACATTTTGCAAATCAAAGATCAATTAAAACAGCTAAAACCGTATCAACCTGGGAAACCAATTGAAGAGGTCAAAAAAGAATATCAATTAGACAAAATTGTGAAATTGGCTTCAAATGAAAACCCTTTTGGATGTTCCACACATGCAAGAGAGGCCATACAAGCTGAACTCGAACATTTAGCGATTTATCCAGACGGATACAGCGCAAGTTTAAGAACGGAACTGGCTGAGTTTCTTCAAGTAAATGAAAAACAATTAATATTCGGGAATGGCTCAGATGAACTTGTGCAAATTATTGCTAGGGCATTCCTTGATCAACATACAAATACGGTGTTCCCATCTCCGTCATTCCCGCAATACCGTCACAATGCAGTAATTGAGCATGCAGAGATTAGAGAAGTACCACTTCTAAATGGAGGAGCTCATGATCTAAAGGGAATGCTGAATGCGATGGATGACAACACAAAAGTCGTTTGGGTGTGTAACCCGAACAATCCGACAGGAAATCATTTGTCAGAATCTGAGCTCGTATCGTTTTTAGATCAAGTGCCTGCTCACGTGCTTGTCGTTTTAGACGAAGCATATTTTGAATATGTTCGTGCGGAAGACTTTCCGAACAGTTTATCTCTATTAAAAGCCTATCAAAATGTCATTGTACTACGCACGTTCTCTAAAGCATATGGACTTGCGGCACTTCGAGTAGGTTATGGGGTTGCCTCAGAGGAGTTGATTACCGCCATTGAACCTGCGAGAGAGCCATTTAATACAAGTCGTATCGCTCAGGCAGCTGCACGTGCAGCCATTAAAGATCAAGACTTCATTCAATCGTGCAGACAAAAAAATGAAGCAGGTCTCAAGCAATATCAAGAATTTGCGGAACGTTTTGGACTATTTATCTATCCATCTCAAACAAACTTTGTGCTGATCGACTTTAAAAGAGATGCAGATGAGCTGTTCAATGCACTTTTGAAAAAGGGCTATATCGTTCGATCTGGTAAAGCTCTCGGATTCCCAACTTCTTTACGTATTACTGTTGGAACAAAGGAGCAAAATGAAGAAATCTTAACTACACTTGCCGATTTATTACAAGGCATCCGTGCGTAGCATAACAATGAAGTCATATCCTGTTTATGGGATATGGCTTTCGTTGTAACTCATCCAATATACATATAAGCTATTGAAACAGCTTGTTTAATTTTCGCGAAAAATCAGGTGATGAACATGAATGAAGCAAACGAAACCATATTAATCGCTGGACTTGGTTTAATTGGTGGTTCTATTGCACTGTCGATTAAAAAAGAATTTCCACATAAAAAAATTGTAGGCTATGATGTCTCTAAAGAACAAATGATTGCTGCAACAAAACTAGGGATCATCGACGCGACTGCCGAGTCCTTTATAGAAGGCTTAAAAGCATCAGCAACGATTATTTTGGCAACGCCAGTACAACAAACCGTCAAAATGTTAAGTGATATTGCAGCATCTGGAATTGAAAGAGAGCTCACGATTACGGATGTAGGGAGCACAAAGCAAAAGGTCGTTCACTTTGCTGAAAAAACGTTGCCTGATCATTACCAATTTATTGGCGGGCATCCGATGGCAGGGTCTCATAAATCAGGTGTCATTGCAGCGAAAGACTTTTTATTTGAAAATGCATTCTACATTTTAACGCCAGCAAAAGTAACAAGTCGTCAGGCTGTTGACCGTTTGAAGGATCTGTTGAAGGGAACCAATGCTCATTTCATTGAAATGACACCCGAAGAACATGATGCTGTGACAAGTGTGATTAGTCACTTTCCACACATCGTTGCTGCCAGTCTTGTGCATCAAGCGCATCATTTTGAAGAAGAATTTCCTCTTGTAAAACGGTTTGCTGCAGGAGGCTTTCGAGATATTACCCGTATTGCATCAAGTAATCCTGCAATGTGGCGCGATATCCTTTTGCATAATAAAAACAAGATTTTAGACCGATTTCATGAATGGAAAAAAGAGATTGACCGCATTGAATCCTTTGTGCAACAAGAAGATGCTGAGGGGTTATTCTCTTATTTCCAAGAGGCCAAGGAATATCGCGACGGCCTGCCTCTAAGGAAAAAAGGAGCTATCCCTGCTTTTTATGATCTTTATGTCGATGTGCCTGATCATCCTGGTGTTATTTCGGAAATTACAGGATATCTAGCAAATGAAAACATTAGTATTACAAATATCCGTATTATTGAAACGCGAGAAGACATTAACGGGATTTTACGCATCAGTTTTCAAACAGATGACGATCGAAAGCGGGCAGAACTCTGTATAAAAAATAGAGCAAATTACGATACATTTTATGCTGATTGAGGTGAGGAACATGAAAATTCATAAAAGTGCTCCTATGAATGGAGAAATTCATATTCCAGGAGATAAATCCATTTCTCATAGATCTGTGATGTTTGGCGCTATTGCTGACGGGACTACAGTAGTAAAAAACTTTCTTCCTGGCGCTGATTGTTTAAGCACGATTGATTGTTTTAGAAAAATGGGTGTCGACATCGAACAAAAAGGGACAGATGTTGTCATTCATGGCAAGGGACTAAAAGGACTTAAAGAGCCGAGCGATATTCTCGATGTTGGTAACTCAGGCACGACCATTCGTTTAATGATGGGAATCTTGGCTGGCTGTGAGTTCCACAGTACACTGATCGGAGACGAAAGTATTGCCAAAAGACCGATGAAACGGGTAACAGGTCCGTTAAGACAATTAGGAGCCAAGATCGATGGTAGAGCAAATGGTGAATATACACCGCTTTCTATTCGTGGGGGCAATTTAAAAGCTATCTCTTATGAGTCTCCAGTTGCCAGTGCCCAGATTAAGTCGGCTGTCCTTCTAGCTGGACTGCAGGCAGAAGGAACAACGACGTTAACTGAACCGCATAAATCAAGAGACCATACCGAAAGAATGTTATCAATGTTTGGTGTCTCGCTACATGAAGATGCACAAAGTGTTTCAATTGAAGGTGGACAAACGTTAAAAGCAACAGATGTATTTGTCCCTGGAGATATTTCTTCAGCTGCATTTTTCTTAGTGGCTGGATCTATCGTTCCAAACAGCCGGATTGTATTGAGAAATGTCGGTTTGAACAAAACGAGAACTGGTATTATAGATGTGCTAAAACAAATGGGTGCAGACCTTGACATTCAAGAAGTGGATGCTAAAGGCGGAGAACCGTACGGTGATTTAACGATCTCTACCTCTTCATTAAAAGGGATCGACATTTCAGGCGATATGATCTCTAGACTGATCGACGAAATTCCTATTATTGCGCTCCTAGCTACTCAAGCAGAAGGAACAACGATCATTAAAGATGCCGCTGAATTAAAAGTGAAAGAAACCAATCGTATTGATACAGTCGTTTCAGAACTTAAAAAACTAGGTGCTCATATTGAAGCAACAGATGATGGAATGAAGATTCATGGTAAAACAAGCCTTAAAGGCGGTGCAGTCGTCTCAAGCTACGGAGATCATCGAATTGGTATGATGTTAGGAATTGCGGCATGTATAACAGAGCAAGCAATCGAGATTGAAGATACAGATGCAGTACGTGTATCTTACCCAAATTTCTTTGAACACATTGAATACCTAACGCAAACAGTCTGAGGATTTCCTCAGGCTTTTTCTTTCCTTTTGCATATTTGAAAGAACTATAGCATAGCTTGTCTCAAGGTGAAACCTTGAAAAAGAGCATTTTGCTGATTCAAAAACAATTTTTTAGCGTATTCGGTTTACAAATCGTCAGTTTAGTAAAGTATTGATTGAAAAAGAGTCTTCAAAACACAAAAATGGCTTCATGTTAAAAGAGCAACATATTTGCTGGATATGCAGCTGTCGATTATGATATGAAGTAACAACAGTTTAGGTTTTTGGAAACAGAAAGGAACGGTTTGATTTGAATAGTTCATTACAAGAAGCCATAAAATTAGTTGAGGCGGGTGAGACTGAAAAGGGACTCCAAACACTTGCTCAAGCAGAGAAGCATCTTCATGATGAAGAAAAAGCGCAGGCAGCTCAGTTATATTATGACTGGGGAGATATTGATAAAGCACGGAATCTCATTAGTGATTTACATGATTTATACCCAGAAGAAACAGGATTAACCTGTTTTTATGCAGAGCTGTTAATAGACTCTGATGAAGAAGAGAAGGCAATAGCAGTTCTTGAAACGATTCCTGAAGATGACGATGCGTATCCAGAGAGTTTATTGTTAATGGCAGATTTGTATCAAATGCAAGGACTATTTGAAGTCAGTGAACAAAAGCTTTTAAAAGCGAAAGAGTTACTACCTCATGAAGCCGTCATTGATTTTGCTTTAGGGGAATTGTATTTTTCTCAAGGTCTTTCAAAGAAAGCAGCCGACTATTTCTACAAAGTGGCCGATCAACAAAATGAAATTGGCGGTGTCAATGTATATCAGCGGCTCGCTGAATCATTAAGCACAGCTGGAGAATTTGAAGATGCCCTTGAATGGTATGAAAAGGCTGTAAAGGATCAAGTGGATCCAAATACACTTTTTGGCTACGGATTTACAGCGATGAGGGCTGGCAGAACGAAAACGGCTATTCAGCAGCTCTCTGAACTAAAAGATATTGATCCTTCGTATTCGTCACTTTATATGCCTTTAGCCAAAAGCTATGAGGAAGAAGGACTATATCATGAAGCTTTAGAGATAGTAAAAGAAGGAATTAAAGTGGATGAGTATAACAAAGAGTTATATTTATATGGGGCAAAGATTGATTTGAAAAATGGCCATTCGGAAGATGCGAAAAAATTGCTTCAAGAAGCACTTGCTCTTGATCCAGGATATATTGAAGCGGTTCAAACGCTGCTTGCGATCTATTTAAATGAAGAGATGTTTGATGAAATTCTGGATGTGATTAAAGAGGTTAAAAGCTTTGGGGAAGAAGATCCAAAATGGAATTGGTATGCAGCTTCTGCTTCTGTCGGAAGAGAAGAATACGATGAAGCCGCTGAGTATTTCAAACTTGCTCTGCCTGATTTTGATGAGGAACGTGACTTTTTATATGAATATGCTTCGTTCCTTTTAGAAGAAGGCAGACAAAAAGAAGCCTTGCCGTTATTACGAAAAGTTCTTCAGAAAGATGGCACGAATGAAGAAATTGAAGAAACGATTTTAAGAATTGAAGACGAAATTTCCTTATAGTTTGCAGGAATGAAGAACTGGTTTGTTGAATAATTCATGTATAGCAATTTAATTTACGATAGAGGAGGGAATAACATGCAGACCCCTGTTTCTGTCAATGAAAAGAAGGAATTTATCCGGTGGTTCTTAAACCATTATCAGTTAAAGCGAAGAGAGTGTGTTTGGATATTAAATTATTTAATGAGTCACGACTCTTTGATGGAAAAGGTTCATTTTGTAGAGCAAGCAGAATTTTGCCCAAGGGGAATTATTATGTCAACACACTGTGTGGATGAAGTTCCCTTTAGATTTTATAAAGAAAATATCATGACGACAGATGCAGAAAAATCATTTCATGATATTCGTTTGAATAAACAGCAAGATTTGTTTATTCAATTGAATTTCCGATCTGCATATCGTTCGCCGGAATATGCCGCTGTACTTGAAACAAATCCTCATATTCCTAAAGATCTTTATGAAAATGAAAAAGATAAAGATCTTGCTGAGAAAGTGCTAGAGCATTCTATCGCTACTTTCCAAAAAGAACGGCTGATGAAAGAAATCGATGAAGCGCTTGACCGTCATGATCAAGAAACATTTAATAAGTTAGCAAAAGAATTAAGCCTATTATCATAAACCAAGCCAATAAGCCTTGCCCCATACAGGCAGGGCTTATGTGATGAAAGAGGGGAACTAGATGAAGTTTCAGGCGGAGGACGCGGATCTCTTTTTACAATCTAAAGATTACATTGATACCGCTATCATTCCATTAGTTGGGATAGATGTAAGCCATATCAAACAAACCGTGTCTTTAGGTGAGTTTACAATGCTTGTGGCAGAGGATCTTGAAAGACAACTGAAAGGCAGAGTGTTTCTTTTTCCTCCACATACATATTTAGAAGTAAATCATCGTAAGCAAGAAGACATACTTGCAGTAAAACAATCATTGCAAGAACATTTTCAGCATGTTGTGTTTATCACATCTGATAACAAATGGAAAGAACAGCTAGAAGTGATCGAATCGGCATTTATATTGCAGTCTGTTCCGCTTGAGCATTTAAAGGTCAATTTAAAGCAAAAAGTCATTCAAGACAGTGTAGAACAAATTTTGAACTTTTTGTTACAAAAATGGAACCCTTCATAAAAACCCTTACATTTGCATTGTACATAGCTTTTTAGGCTGTTGACCTTGTGAATAGATTGATATATTATGAGGGTGTCCTAGTTTTATGAAATTTTTTCTAATTCAGTTATAAAGTAGCTGACGACCTGAGGGGGGGAGAAAAAAATGAGCGAGAAGAGACATGGAGTGTCCAGGCGTCAATTTTTGAATTACACGTTGACCGGCGTGGGGGGATTTATGGCCGCTGGAATGCTCATGCCTATGGTTCGCTTTGCGCTTGACCCTGTGCTAAAAGGAACAGAGGATCAGGATATGGTTCAAGTTGTCAGTGTAGATGAACTGACAAAAGAACCGAAGCGCTTTGACTTTAAAATTGATCAAGTAGATGCATGGTATGAGTCAAAGGAATCTAGGTCTGCATGGGTGTACAAAGAAGGGGATGAAATTGTCGCTTTATCGCCAATCTGTAAACATTTGGGATGTACAGTGAACTGGAACAGTGATCCGAAAAATCCAAACAAATTTTTCTGCCCATGCCATTATGGGCTGTACGACAAGGATGGTACAAACGTACCCGGAACTCCACCGCTTGCACCGCTTGATCATTATAAGCAGCAAGTGAAGGACGGATACCTCTATCTTGGAAAAGCTGTGCCGAAAGGGGAAGGGTAACGATGCTTAACAAGATTTACGATTGGGTAGATGAGCGGCTGGACATCACACCGATATGGAGAGACATTGCGGATCATGAAGTGCCTGAGCACGTCAATCCAGCACATCATTTCTCTGCTTTTGTGTATTGTTTTGGCGGTTTAACGTTTTTTGTGACGGTCATTCAAGTCCTTTCGGGCATGTTTTTAACGATGTATTATGTACCGGATATTAAAAACGCATGGGAATCTGTCTATTATTTGCAAAATGAAGTGGCATTCGGACAGATTGTAAGAGGGATGCACCACTGGGGTGCGAGTCTAGTCATTGTTATGATGTTTTTACATACGCTGAGGGTCTTTTTCCAAGGGGCGTATAAAAAGCCTAGAGAGCTAAACTGGATTGTCGGTGTGCTCATTTTCTTTGTGATGCTTGGACTTGGTTTTACAGGATATCTTTTACCGTGGGATATGAAGGCGCTATTTGCGACGAAGGTTGGTCTTCAAATTGCAGAGGCGACACCTTTCATTGGGAAAGAGATTAAAACGCTGCTTGCAGGTCATCCTGACATTGTAGGTGCACAAACGCTGACGAGATTTTTCGCTATCCATGTCTTTTTCTTGCCAGCGGCATTATTTGGGCTGATGGCTGCCCACTTTATTATGATTCGTAAGCAAGGAATTTCTGGACCGCTGTAAAATTTTGCGTTTGATGAATGTTCAATGAGGAGGGGATGACTTTGCATAGGGGAAAAGGGATGAAGTTTGTCGGAGATTCCAGAATACCGGCAGAAAGAAAACCTAACATACCTAAAGACTATTCCGAATATCCGGGAAAAACCGAAGCCTTTTGGCCGAACTTTCTTTTAAAGGAATGGCTTGTAGGTGCTGTTTTTTTAATTGGATTTCTTGTCCTAACTGTTGTTCATGCACCTCCGCTTGAGCGGATGGCTGATCCGACAGATACGGGCTATATTCCGCTGCCAGACTGGTATTTCCTATTTTTGTACCAGTTGTTAAAATATGAGTTTGCTGCAGGGAGCTATACGGTAGTTGGCGCAATGATTATGCCTGGAATTGCGTTTGGTGCTCTTTTACTCGCACCATTTCTTGATTCTGGTCCTGAACGCAGGCCATATCGAAGACCAATTGCAGTTGGGATGATGATTCTTGCAGTTGGTGCAGCAACCTATTTAACATGGGAGTCTGTTGCTACTCATGACTGGGAAGCAGCTGCGAAGCAAGGTGAAATCAAGAAAGAAGCAGAGATTGATACCTCAGCTGAAGAGTATAAAATCTATCAAGAGCAGACATGTATCTCCTGTCACGGAGATAATATGCAAGGCGGGGCAGCTGGACCGTCACTTGTTGACAATGGTTTAGCACCAGAGGAAATTGCGAAAATCGCTGTAGAAGGAAAAGGCAACATGCCTAAGGGCATTTTTAAAGGCAGCGATGAAGAACTTGAAAAGCTCTCGAAATATTTATCTGAGGTCAAATCTAAATAATTCAGTTGTTTAAATGCAAGTACAAGGATATACTCAAAAGGAGAAAAAAGCTGGCGCTGTCAGCTTTTTTCTGATTTTAACAGATCGTGAGTGAAGAGAAATATGAGATGGATTCAATATCTGCTAGCCACACGCTACATGCTTGTGCTGGTGCTCATTGTCAACTTTCTTGGTACTGTGTACGGCTACTACTGGTATATCCCGCAGCTCGTTGAGACGCCGGCTATCTTTTTACCTTTTGTTCCAGACAGTCCGACGGCAAGCTTTTTCTTTTTATTTGTATTACTAGCCTTTCTAATGAAACGCCATGCTCCTTATTTTGAAGCGTTGGCCCTTGTCACCTTGATCAAATATGGATTATGGGCTGTAGGGATGAATCTTTTCGTGCTCGTTTCTGTTGATGATTTTCCGTGGGAAGGATATATGCTAATTGGTTCGCACTTTGCGATGGCGGTACAGGCTGTGTTATTTGCGCCGTATTATCGTTTTCACATGCGTCATTTGGTTGTAGCAGGGATATGGATTTTACATAATGATGTGATTGATTATGTATTTGGAATGATGCCGCGTTATTCTATGCTTTCTGCCTATTCAAATGAGATCGGCTACGTGACGTTTTGGTTAAGTATTGCCGTTCTTCTTATTTCGTATTATCTTGTCCTCTCGAAAAAATCGGTCAAGCTTGAACTCCCTTAACAATGTTGGTCTAACCTTGTCCTTTTCTTCATACGCTGTATGGAGAAAGGCTAGGAGGGACTTGCATGAAACGAAAGTCAATCGCGATGATTCTATTATTATTTCTCGTCTTGCATCCAGCTGCTGCAAAAGGTGAGGAAACAACAGCTGCTAAAGCTCTGCAAGAATTAACGGAACTATCAGATTCAATCTTTCAATTAACGAGACAAGCTAAATATGATGAGGCATTACAAGTTGCATTGTATGCTGAAAAGACATTTAAAGCTGAGAATTGGCGTGGAACTCTGACGAATACGCAGGTTCGGCAAATTACACTTGGCTATCAAGATATCATTAAAGGACTCCCGCAGGAAGACTTAAATGAGCGCGAAAAACTTCGGTATGCCTCTCAGTTTAGAATGCTTCTCGATGCGATACAATCAAATTCAGAACCTCTTTGGGGATCTCTCGAGAAGCCGATTATGGGGTCTTTTCCGACATTAAAGAAAGAAGTAAAAGATCCAGAATCGACTATGTTCTATGAAACTTGGAATGAGCTGGTTTCATTGTATGATATGATTTATCCGAGTTTAACCATTGATGTCTCGCCTGAAAAGCTGCAAACGATTAAGCAGCACATGGAAGTAATTGAACAAGGTGAATTTTTAAAAGCATCGAGTGGGACAAAGCTTGAGCGTCTCACGAAACTCGAAGAAGATTTATCAAGTGTGTTTGCGAACGTTGATCAAGATGAAGCGGATCCATCGCTTTTATGGGTCATTTTAACAACAGGAAGTATGATTTTACTCACTTTAACGTATGTTGGGTTTAGGAAATACCGTGCTGAAAAAGAAAAAAAGCAAAAGCGACAAGCCGATTATCCAAAGTCATAAAAAAAGAAGCACCGTTATCGGGCTTCTTTTTTAGTGGGGATTGAGCGGCTTTTTATGTTCATCTAATGTGAAGCCTTCACCAAGTACGTCATGCACGTCACTCACTGATACAAAGGCATGAGGATCGACGGAAGTTACGACGCTCTTGAGGTGGACAAGCTCATTTTTTGGAACGACGCAGTAAAGGACGTTGCGTTCCTGTTTCGTATAGGAGCCGACACCCTTTAAAATGGTCACTCCGCGCTCCATTTCCTCTGTGATTTTCTTTTGAATGATGTCATCCTTTTCAGAAATAATCATCGCTCCTTTGGCAGCGTAAGCGCCTTCTTGCATGAAGTCGATGACTTTTGCAGCAACAAATACGGCAACAAGTGTATACATGGCTTCTTTGTAATTTAAATAGGTGAGAGAGATGGTAATGACGCATGCGTCGAAGATAAACATCGTTCTTCCCATTGCGACTTGGTAATGTTTGTTGATCAGTCTTGCAATAATGTCCACGCCGCCTGTTGTCCCGCCGAATTTAAAGATGATCCCGAGGCCTGTTCCGATAAACACGCCTGCAAAGAGTGCGGCTAAGGCTAAATCATGCTGAAGAGGCATATGTATTTGAAAGCGCTGGAAGATGGCTAGAAAGACAGAAAGACTGACGGTTCCGACAATTGTATATGTAAACATGGTTCTGCCAAGCATTTTCCAGCCGATAAAAAAGATCGGAATGTTTAACACAAGGTTTGAAATAGATGGGTCAATGTGAAATAGAAAATATAAAAGCAGTGTGATACCTGTAAATCCGCCTTCCGCCAAGTTGTTCTGCATATTAAAATGAACAAGGCCGAAAGAAAAAATCGCAGATCCTATTAAAATAAATACGATATTTTTAAGACGAATTTCTTTTAGCAAAAGATCACTCCTTTTTTTGCTTAGACAGCGATAATATTATATGGTATGGAAGAGAAACAAGCAAACTGAGTTTTAAACATTTGTCAAATATTTATGATTTCGCTAACATGTAAGAGATGGATAGGAGGATGAGCTTCATGACGAATGAAAAAACGCTGCGTCACGTGCAGCAAGAAGTCGATGATTACATAGGACAATTTAAAGAAGGCTATTTCAGCCCGCTTGCCATGATGGCCCGTCTGACAGAAGAATTAGGTGAGCTGGCAAGAGAGGTTAACCATTACTATGGAGAAAAGCCGAAAAAAACAACGGAAACAGAGAAAAGCATGGAAGAAGAAATTGGCGATGTGCTGTTTGTGTTAACATGCCTTGCCAATTCACTCAATATATCACTTGAAGAAGCCCATGATCGTGTGATGCATAAATTCAATACAAGAGACAAAGACCGCTGGACGAAAAAAGAAGGGAAGTAGAGAAGATGACGAATCAAACCATCAAAGTTGTAATCGCTGGAGCAAGAGGAAGAATGGGGATAGAGGCTGTCAAGCTGGCAGAAGAAACAAGCCACTTCGAACTAGTAGCAGCACTTGATCACACACATGAGGGGAAAAAGCTATCAGATGTGCTTCATACAACATCTGATGCGCCCATTTATACGGATATTGACGTGTGTCTTTCAGAAACAGCACCGGATGTATTAATTGATTTGACGACCCCAGAAATCGGGAAAGTACATACAAGAAAAGCCCTTGAACATGGCGTACGTCCAGTTGTAGGCACAACAGGTTTTTCAGAAGACGACCTAAAAGAACTTCAGCAATTAACAGAAGAAAAAGGGATAGGCTGTATTATTGCGCCTAACTTTGCTGTTGGTGCTGTTTTAATGATGAAGTTTGCCAAAATGGCAGCAAATTATTTTCCTGATGTTGAAATCATTGAGCTTCATCATGATAAAAAATTGGACGCTCCGAGCGGTACAGGACTAAAAACAGCTGAAATGATTGCTGAAGTAAGAGAAAGCAAAAAGCAGGGGCACCCTGAAGAAAAAGAACTAATCGAAGGTGCACGAGGAGCAGATTATGATGGCATCCGCCTTCACAGCGTAAGGCTTCCAGGCATGATTGCTCATCAAGAAGTTCTGTTTGGAATGGACGGGCAGACGCTCACGATTCGTCATGATTCTTATAACCGTGCATCCTTTATGTCAGGTGTGAAGCTTTCTGTTGAACAGGTGATGCATATTGATCAACTCGTTTATGGCTTAGAAAATATTATCGACTAATAAGGAGTGGACCCCTGATGAACATTGCTTTAATCGCTCACGATAAGAAAAAAAGTGACATGATTCAATTCGCCATTGCGTATCGAGATATTTTGGCCGATCATACACTTTATGCAACAGGAACCACAGGTTTAAGAGTGAAAGAAGCGACTGGGCTTCCCGTTCATCGTTTCCAATCAGGACCACTTGGAGGGGATCAGCAGATTGGTGCTATGATTGCTGATAATGCAATGGATCTTGTGCTCTTTTTTAGAGACCCTCTCACTGCACAACCGCATGAACCGGATGTATCTGCACTCATCCGGCTTTGCGATGTGTATGCCATTCCATTAGCGACCAATATGGGGACTGCCGAAATTTTAGTCAGGAATTTAAATAAAGGTACGTTTGATTTTCGAGATGTAGCAAAAAACGGAGGAACGCATGAAACCACTTGATATCCTTGCATTCGGTGCCCATAGCGATGATGTAGAGATCGGTATGGGTGGAACGATTGCAAAATACGTAAAAAAAGGGGCACGTGTTGGGATTTGTGACTTGACTCAGGCTGAATTATCTTCAAACGGAACGGTTGAAAGCCGAAAAGAAGAAGCCAGAGCAGCCGCTGCCATTTTAGGCGTCACAACTCGAATCCAGCTCACGCTGCCAGATAGAGGACTTTATCTGAATGACGAAGCGATGAAAGAAATTGCAGGTGTCATCCGAACATATAAACCAAAACTTATTTTTGCCCCGCACCACCAAGATCGACATCCTGATCATGGTCATGCGGGTTCACTTGTAGAAGAGGCCGCTTTTTCTGCAGGTATACATAAATTTGAAGATTCATACAAGCAGCCAGCGCATAAAATAAGCCAGATGTATTATTACATGATTAACGGCCACCATCGTCCAGATTTTGTGATCGATATCTCAGACGAGATGAACCAAAAAATTGATAGCTTACATGCGTATAAAAGCCAATTTGTCAAAACAGAGAGTTCAGTGGAGACACCGCTTGTAAATGGTTATATTGATTTTGTCAAAATGAGAGAGTCGATGTATGGAAGGGAAGTCAATAAACCTTTTGCAGAAGGGTTTCTGACAAAGAAGCCACTTTTGATGGACGATGACTTACTTGGGGGGTAATTATGAAAAAATTGAAGATCGGAATCACTTGTTATCCAAGTGTTGGCGGATCGGGCATTATTGCCACAGAGCTTGGAAAACGTTTAGCTGAAAAAGGGCACGATGTTCATTTCATTACCTCGAGTATTCCGTTTAGACTCAATAAAGTGTATCCGAATATTTATTTTCATGAGGTGGATGTCAATCAATATGCTGTGTTTCAATATCCGCCTTATGACCTTGCACTGGCAAGTAAACTCGCAGAAGTGGCAAAACGAGAGAAGCTTGATATTATTCATGCGCATTATGCGGTCCCTCACGCCGTCTGTGCGTTCTTAGCTAAGCAAATGACTGGACAGTCTGTCAAAGTCGTCACCACGCTTCACGGCACGGATATTACGGTTTTAGGCTATGACCCATCTTTAAAGGAAGTCATCCGGTTTGCGATCGAATCATCTGACCGCGTAACGGCTGTATCACATTCATTAGCTGCGCAGACATACGATCTGATTAAACCGAATAAAAAAATTGATACGATCCATAATTTCGTCGATGAGCGCGTATATTTGCGTGAAGATCACGAAGTGCTGAAGACGCATTATGGTCTTCTGCAGGATGAGAAGGTCGTCATTCATGTATCAAATTTCCGTAAAGTGAAGCGGGTGCATGACGTGATCCATGTGTTTAAACAGATTTCTGAACAGGTGAATGCAAAACTGCTACTGATTGGGGACGGCCCTGAAAAATCGGTTGTTTGCGAGCTTGTGAAAAAGCTTGGATTAACGGACCGCGTGTTATTTTTAGGCAAGCAAGAGAAGGTGGAGGAGCTCTATTCGATTAGTGATTTGAAGCTGCTGCTTTCTGAGAAAGAGAGTTTTGGTCTTGTACTACTTGAAGCAATGGCATGCGGAGTACCTTGTATAGGAACAGACGTTGGAGGAATTCCAGAGGTGATTGCACATGGAGAGACAGGATTCCTTGTTCCGCTTGGTGATGTAGATGGAGCAGCAAAACATGCCATCACTATTCTGAAAGACAATGCGCTCCATCAGCAAATATCGATGGCAGCCAAGTCTAGTGTGGAAGCCAATTTCTCTTCTGACAAAATTGTGAGAGAGTATGAAGAGCTTTACTTAGAATTGATCGAAGGTGATGTTGAAGATGAATGAACCATTCACACATGCGATCCCTATTTTACATACGCTGCACGAACATGGGTATCAAGCTTATTTTGTCGGCGGTGCGGTGAGAGATGTCCTTTTAGGCAGGGAAGTTGGGGATATCGATATTGCGACAGATGCCACACCTGATGTGGTGGAGTCTTTATTTGATAAAACAGTAGATGTCGGCAAAGAGCATGGCACTGTTATTGTTTTACTTGACGGGGTCAGCTATGAGGTCACTACGTTTCGGACTGAATCAGAATATGAAGACTTTCGCCGGCCTAAAGAAGTGGCGTTTATTTCATCACTAAAAGAAGATCTTTTAAGAAGAGATTTAACGATCAATGCAGTAGCCATGGATATTCATGGTGACATCATTGACCATGTAGGCGGTAAGCGGGATATTAAGCGGAGACGAATTCAAACGGTTGGAGATCCTGCGTGCCGCTTTCAAGAAGACGCGCTTCGGATGATGAGAGCGGTGCGGTTTTTAAGCCAGCTCGGGTTTGAGCTTTCTAAAGAGACGGAAGAAGCCATGAAAAAAGATAAACACCTGCTTGCCAACATATCTGTTGAGCGCAAAAAGATTGAAATGGAAAAACTTTTAAAAGGACGCTACTGTGAGCAAGCCATCAAGGTGCTCATCTCCACCAAATTGTATGAAGAATTGCCTGGCCTCAAAAAGGATCAGCTGAATGAAACGTTCCAAGCTTTCCCGTATTATTTATTGGATGGGTTAGATGAGGTGTGGGGAGCCTTTATCCATTTACTTGGTCTAGATGAGGCGGAGGCGGTGTCCTTTTTAAAAGAATGGAAGTTATCAACGAAACTTTTAAAAGAAGCCGTTGCCATTAGCAAATATGTTGATTGTGACTGGGATGCGGAAAAAATGTTTGAAGCTGGTGAACATGTCCTGCTTTCTAGTATGAAAATCACGCAGCTCAAACATGAGCGTCGCATTTTCTTTGATGAGCTGGAGGCGGCGAAACGTTCATATGATGCGCTGCCGATTAAACAGCTTCAAGACCTTGCAGTGTCAGGAAAAGATTTGATGGCCTTTCGGCAAAAGCCAGCTGGTAAATGGATTGCAGAAGAGCTTGCTTCTGTGAAAAAAGCCGTTTTGCAAAACCAGCTTGAAAACCGAAAAGAAGCCATAGAGGAGTGGCTCATAGCGTGCGATCAGCGATTAGAAAACGATTAATTGAACTATTTACAGCATCTGAGCAAGATTTTGTCTCAAGCCAGCAAATATGTGATGAGCTTGGCTGCTCCCGAACGGCAGTATGGAAGCATATAGAGGATTTGCGAAAAGAGGGATATGAGGTCGAAGCGGTCAGAAGAAAAGGATACCGGCTGCTTCGTAAACCGGACAAAATTAGTGAAGACGAAATTCTGTTTGGTTTGGAAACAGAGCTGTTTGGCAGGCATATTTATTTTCAAGAAGAAGTCGCCTCAACTCAGCTCATTGCCCATGACCTCGTCAATAAAGGAGCCCCGCACGGCTCGCTTGTTGTCAGTGATCATCAGACAAACGGAAAAGGACGCCTTCAAAGAACGTGGCATTCACCAAATGGGACAGGCATATGGATGAGTTTGATTCTCCGGCCAGAAATACCGCTGTACAAAGCGCCGCAAATGACGCTTTTAGCATCTGTCGCGATCGCTGAAGCCATAGCGCAGCAAACGGGTCTCAGTCCATCGATCAAATGGCCAAACGATATTTTGCTAAACGGAAAAAAGGTCGTTGGTATTTTGACTGAATTAAAAGCAGAGGCTGACCAAGTTCACGCAGTCATTATTGGCCCAGGCATTAACGTGAATCAGACGGCAAATGATTTTCCTGAAGAATTAAAGGATGTTGCGACGAGTTTGCAAATGGAGCTGGGTGAAAAGGTAGACAGAGCGGCAATGATTCAAACCATCATGTCCACCTTTGAAAAAAGGTATGATGAATATATGACTTATGGTTTTGCTCCGATCAAACAATTATGGGAATCGTATGCGATGACCATTGGAAAGCGTATCATCGCACGCACCGTCAATGGACAATATGCTGGAACGGCGCTTGGGATTAATGATGAAGGGGTCCTCTTACTCGAAACGGAGGGCGGAATCCAAAACATCTACTCCGCTGACATTGAGATCAAGTCAACTTAAGTGGAACACCCGGCACATTTTTGATATACTTCGTGTGGGCAGTATCTGTAAAAGAACTGTACCTGTTAAGAAGAAAAATTCGATAAATTTCTGCCTTGATCCTAAGGGACTTGGACAGAGGGATGATTCGTCTGCACATGAGAGATAAAAGCGTGTGAGATCAGACAAGCCATCTCCTCTCCAGAATGAGGAGGAACAAATGAAGACAAAGTTAGATTTTTTCAAAATGAAAGAACAAAACGAACCTATCGTGATGCTGACAGCATACGACTATCCAGCTGCAAAGCAAGCGGAAAAAGCGGAAGTCGACATGATCTTAGTTGGTGACTCACTTGGGATGGTTGTCCTTGGACTTGATTCCACAGTGCAAGTGACGATGGATGATATGATTCATCACACAAAAGCAGTCAAAAGAGGCGCAAAAGACACATTTGTTGTGACGGATATGCCATTTATGTCTTATCATTATTCATTAGAAGAAACGATGAAAAATGCAGCACGCATTATGCAAGAAAGCGGTGCTGATGCCTTAAAGCTTGAAGGTGGAGACGGAGTATTTGAATCCATTCAAGCACTTACAAGAGGCGGCATTCCTGTTGTAAGCCATTTAGGGCTCACCCCTCAATCAGTCGGTGTCCTTGGCGGCTATAAAGTGCAAGGAAAAGACAAAGAGAGTGCACAGAAATTGATTGAAGATAGTCTGAAATGTGAGGAAGCAGGTGCCATCGCCCTTGTGTTAGAGTGTGTACCTGGTGAACTGACAAAACGGATTACTGACATGCTAAAGATTCCTGTGATCGGAATTGGGGCAGGGGCTGAAGCAGATGGACAAGTTCTCGTTTACCATGATGTGGTAGGGTACGGCGTGTCTAGAACACCTAAATTTGTGAAACAATACGCGCAAATCGATGCTGTATTAGAAGAAGCGCTCATACAATATACAAAAGAAGTAAAAGCACGCACATTCCCAGAGGATGCTCATACCTTTCATATGAAAGAAGAAGTCCTTGATGGTTTATATGGGGGGACTAAGGAATGAAGGTTGTCTCCCATATTCATGAATTAAAAGAAATGATCAAGCAGCATCAAAAGAAGCAGCATTCCATTGGATTTGTCCCTACAATGGGTTTCCTTCATGAAGGACATCTTACGCTTGCAAAAGAAGCAAGAGATCAAAATGACATTGTGGTGATGAGCATCTTTGTCAATCCATTGCAATTTGGACCGAATGAAGACTTTGAATCCTATCCAAGAGATATGAAAAGAGACCAGCGTCTTGCTGAAGAAGCTGGAGTAGATATATTATTTACACCTGATGTGAAGGAAATGTACAAAGATGAGCCATCGATTACGATGACTGTTCAAAAGCGTACAGACGTCTTATGCGGGAAGAAACGCCCAGGACACTTCGACGGCGTTGTCACGGTGCTGACAAAGCTGTTTCACCTTGTCGCACCAACCAATGTATACTTTGGTCTAAAGGATGCACAGCAAGTCGCTGTTATCGATGCGATGATCAAGGATTTCTTTTTTGATCTTCACCTTGTGTCTGTTCCTACTGTTCGAGAAGAAGACGGTTTAGCGAAAAGTTCAAGAAACGTGTATTTGTCTGAAACAGAAAGGCAAGAAGCACCTGCTTTATACCGGGCATTAAAAAAAGGACAGACAGCTGTAGAAAAGGGTGAACATGATGTAAATCGTATTTATCAATTAGTGGAAGAGGAGATTCTTCAAACAAGTGGAGAAATCGATTATATTGACATTTACTCCTATCCAGAGCTTGAACCCCTTCAGCACTTAACGGGGCAAGTGATCATTGCCATTGCTGTGAAGTTCTCCCGGGCAAGACTGATTGATAATGTGATTTTCCATGTTCCTGAAAGCGGTGAAAAACATGTATAGAACTTTTATGACCTCGAAACTTCATAAAGCGACAGTGACTGAAGCAAACTTACACTATGTAGGTAGTATTACTATCGACGAAGATTTGCTTGATGCGGCAGGCATGATGGCAAATGAGAAAGTGCAAATTGTCAATAATCACAATGGTGCTAGACTTGAAACATATATCATCCCTGGAGAAAGAAAGAGCGGTGTCATTTGTTTAAATGGTGCGGCAGCAAGATTGGTTCAGCCAGGAGATGAAGTCATTATTATCGCTTATGGGATGTTGTCAGAGGAAGAAGCGAAATCGCACACACCTAAAGTGGTCGTGTTAAATAAACAAAATCAAATTGAACAAATGATTGGGCAAGAGCCTGCAAGAACGATTTTATAACGCACGCTCACATGGAAACAGAACAGTTTCATCATAAGGAAGCTGTTCTGTTTCAGCTATATTGCCCAGAGTGTGTTTCACTATGAGTGGAACGAGGAATTGAGGTGTCCATTTTATGACCGATCAAAGGTTTGTTGTCGTTGATATTGAAACCACCGGGAATTCACCAAAAAAAGGTGATAAAATCATTCAAATTGCTGCGGTGGTCATTGAAAATGGACAAATTGTCGAACGGTATTCAAAATATGTGAACCCAGGGAAAACGATTCCTGGATTTATTGAACAGCTGACAGGTATTAAGCAGCACATGGTTGATGACGCGGTGTTTTTTGAGGACATTGCCCAAGAGGTGTATGATCTCATACAGGGCGCTTATTTTGTTGCGCACAATGTTCATTTTGATTTGAACTTTTTAAACGATGAACTAAAAGCATGCGGGAAAAATGAGCTGGATGTGCTAGCGATTGATACGGTTGAAATTTCTAGAATTCTTTATCCTGAGCTTGAAGGTTATAAGTTAACTGAATTAAGCGAAGAGCTCATGCTTCCACATGACCACCCGCACAGGGCGGATAGTGATGCGGAAGTTACTGCCATGTTATTTTTAACCTTATTAGATCAATTAAGGAATACACCGCCAAATGTGTTAAAACAGCTGCGCAGATTATCCTCTTATCTTCTAAGTGATATAGGACTATTAATTAAGCAGCTTGAAACCAATCACACGAGTCAGGATGATTCGCTTGTAGAAGTAGGATCTTTTGCTGTGAAAGATGTGACCAATCCTATCACTGAATCGACATATGCAGTAGGCGCTGACGACGAGCAGCTGTTTGAGGAGATAAAAGAGAAACTTCCTCAAACATTAGAAGGCTATGAAGTAAGAGAAGGCCAGCTCACGATGATGAACAAAGTAAGAGATGCGTTCCATGAAAGAGCTTATGCTTTAATTGAAGCGGCGCCAGGAATCGGGAAAACACTCGCTTATCTTATACCAGCTGCTTTAGAAGCAAAGAAATCAGGAAAACCTGTCATTATCAGTACATATTCTATTTTACTGCAGCAGCAAATGCTTCAGCGCGATGTTCCGCTACTCAAGCAATTGCTCCCATTTGAGCCAGCCGCCTGTGTGTTTAAAGGGCGGGCACATTATATTTGTTTAGATAAGTTTGAGCATGTGCTGCATGAGGAAGATGATAACTATGATGTTGTCTTAACAAAAGCGCAAATTTTAATGTGGCTCCTTGTCACTGAAACAGGTGATTTGTCTGAACTGAATTTACCGTCAGGAGCTGCAAATATAAAAGACCGTATCTCCTGTGTACACATGCCATTTACATCGAAAAAACGCCGTTTTAAAGAACATTGTTTTTATGAACGGGCTAAACGAAAGGCTCAAACCGCTGACTTAATTTTGACGAATCACCGTCTGCTTTTATCCCAAACGGAAGGAGCCTCTATCTTTCAGGATGCAGACGTCTATGTGATTGATGAGGCCCACCAATTTGAAAAAACAGCCAATGAAACGCTAGGTGACAGTGCGTCTTATATCCAGCTTCATGCGAAATTAACGCAGCTTGGCTCTTTGCATGGCGGGCTGCTTAAGAAATTGAAAAAGAGATTTCATGGGGCAGGTTTATCAACTGACACCTTTATTGAAATGGACGAGTATCTTCAGCAGCTTCAGATGGAAAGTGACGCATTTTTTAGTACCGTACATTCTTTTGTCAAAAGGACAAAACCAAAAGCGGACATCAATCGTCTCATTCATAGAGTCCGTCATCATTCAAAACATGCTCAGTGGGTCCGAATTAAAGAATCAGCGAGTAAGCTTTGTTCATTATTGATTGCTTGTGAGAAACTGTATGAGCAGCAAAAAAATGAGCTGCTTCACAAAAGTGATCAGTTCATAGAACACTTTGCATTTGAAGCAGAAGAATACGATCAAGTGATGTCGTTTATGCAGACATTCTGCAGTACGCTGTACCGGTTTATCTTTGAACCAAACAATGATGAAACCGTTTGGATTGAGATTGATGCAAAGGGTGCCAAGAATGCTGTCTTTATGCACGCGCAGCCGCTAGATACAGGGGAGCTGCTAGCTGATCGGTTTTTTATGAACAAAAAAAGCGTTGTCCTCACATCAGGGACGCTTACCATCAATCAACGCTTTGATTATTGCTTGGAACGATTTGGCCTGCAAGATTTTTACCCGCACCTTGTCCAAATTGATTCACCTTTTGAACTTGAAAAACAGCTTAAGGTCGTTGTACCGGCTGACATGCCGCCGATCACAAACCGTGATGAACGCGAATATGTGAAGCAAGCTGCAACATATATTAAGATCATGGAAAAGCAGGATCAAGCGAAAATATTGGTGTTATTTAATTCACATGAGATGTTAAAAGCAGTGTATGAAGAGCTGAAATCAGAAGGTATGCAATCGGCATTGTTTGCTCAAGGTTTGACAGGCGGGAGCCCTGTAAAATTGACAAAAATGTTCAAATTGGCGAAGCAAGCCATCTTGCTAGGAACAGGGAGTTTCTGGGAAGGTGTGGATTTTCCTGGCTCAGAGCTAACGACCGTCATTATGGCAAGGCTTCCTTTCCGACCACCCGATTCACCACTCATTGAAGCAAAATGTGAAGCTGCAAAAAAACAGGGGAAGAATCCGTTTAAAGCCGTCGCTCTCCCGGAAGCTGTGTTAACTTTTAAGCAAGGAGCCGGCCGCTTGCTGCGCTCGGAAAAAGACATCGGAACATTGCTGATTTTAGACCGCCGAGTGAAAACCGCTTCGTATGGAAAACTATTTTTAGAATCACTTCATCATGCGCCAGTTCACGAGATGTCCAAAGAGTCGCTTGAGGCGTTTATAGAAAAGCTTAACAACGAAAAGCCGCTGTCATAAGCGGCCTTTCACTGGTGTGGGTTTGGAGTTAATTTATCGTAACGGCTTTTTATGTTCCGTTGTAAAAATAGTATCGGTTCTCACATTGAAAAGTATGACTAACAATATTTACGTACCGAGGAGGAATTAGAAGTGGAAAGTAAAATAGAGGTACTTTCAACTGTTCAAATTAAGCATTCAGAAGACCTATACAAAATCGTCGATTTGCTGAACAGAACGCTTAAAAGGGAAGATCTTATGTTTGGATTAGCATTAGATCAAGAAGATCAAAATCAAGCGATATTTACCATATATCGCACATAGGGGAAGCTTGACATGAAAAAAATAGTTTGGATTATTTCATCCATTGCTGCGCTCGTTTTACTCATTGGCATCATTAGCTTTTCGTGGATTTATCAAATGGCCATGGGTCAAAAAGAAGAAGGTCATGAGGCAGCGATTGAACGAGCAAAAAAGCAAGCATCATTAGCACAAGTAGAGCAAGTGGATACCTTTGTTGGGAAAGAAAAGCAATTTATTGTGGAAGGTAAAAACAAACAAAACGAAGCGATCTATGTGTGGGTACCTGCCAGCAAAAAAGAAAAAGTCATTGCTAAAAAAGCAAAAGAAGGCATTACTTCAAACCAAGCAGTACAAGCCGTTCAAAAGGAGAACACCATTTCTAAGCTAAAAAATGTTCAATTAGCACGAGAAGGTGACGTCCTCCTTTGGGAAGTAACGTACTTAAATGAGAACAACCAATATAGTTTCAGCTATGTTGATTTTACGACAGGACGAGTGGAAAAAAATTTAACACCATAGTTTCTTCTGTCTTGCGTTGACCATGCTGATTTAGAACGGTTATAATAAAATGTATGAAAAAAGAATCACACCTATCTAACAAGGTGAGTTTCTTTCTGGCTTTGGAGGGAAATATGTTGAAAACAACTATTAATCAAGTGTTTAAACACGTCGATGAAGAAGTAACAATCGGCGCATGGATTGCCAATAAACGTTCAAGCGGGAAAATTGCATTCTTGCAGCTTCGCGATGGGACAGGCTTTATTCAAGGAGTCGTTGTAAAAGCAGAGGTGGAAGAGGAAGTCTTTAAACTTGCGAAATCAGTGACACAAGAGACATCGGTCTATGTCACAGGACAAGTAACAAAAGACGAACGTTCACCACTTGGTTTTGAATTACAAGTGAAATCCATTGAAGTGATTCACGAAGCAACAGATTACCCAATTACACCAAAAGAACATGGAACAGAATTCTTAATGGATCACCGTCATTTATGGCTGCGTTCTAAAAAACAGCATGCCATTATGAAAATCCGTAATGAAATTATTCGTGCTACATATGAGTTTTTCCATCAAGAAGGTTTCGTGAAAGTGGATCCGCCAATCTTAACAGGAAGTGCTCCAGAAGGAACAACAGAGCTGTTTGCTACTAAATATTTTGATGAAGATGCATATCTTTCTCAAAGTGGACAGCTTTACATGGAAGCTGCTGCGATGGCACTCGGAAAAGTATTCTCATTTGGTCCAACATTTAGAGCAGAAAAATCGAAAACGAAACGTCATTTAATCGAGTTCTGGATGATCGAGCCTGAGATGGCATTTGTTGAATTCAATGAGAACCTTGAGTACCAAGAAAATTATGTGTCTCACGTTGTTCAAAGTGTACTTGAAAACTGTAAAGTAGAACTGCACACACTTGGCCGTGATACAGCAAAATTAGAAAACATCAAAGCACCATTCCCGCGCATCACATATGATGAAGCGATTAAATTCTTGCAGGACAAAGGATTTGATGACATTGAATGGGGAGATGACTTCGGTGCGCCGCACGAAACAGCGATCGCCGAAAGCTATGATAAACCAGTCTTTATCACTCATTACCCAACCTCATTAAAACCATTTTATATGCAACCTGCACCAGACCGTGATGATGTCGTCCTTTGTGCAGATTTAATTGCACCAGAAGGCTATGGAGAGATTATCGGCGGTTCTGAACGTGTTCATGATTTAGATCTGCTTGAAGCAAGACTAAAAGAACATGGGCTAGATCAAGAAACGTACAAATGGTACACAGAATTAAGACAGTATGGTTCTGTACCACATTCAGGTTTTGGTCTTGGACTTGAACGAACAGTTGCTTGGATTAGCGGAGCGCCGCATGTGCGTGAAACAATTCCATTCCCAAGATTATTAAACCGTTTATATCCTTAAGACGTGAAAGCCTCCAATATATGGAGGCTTTTTCAAACGTCTTAAGGACAGCACGTATGAGAAAACGTGATATACTGAAAGTGAAGAGGTGTATCCGATGAAAAGGCAGCAATTTATAGATATGCAGAAAATGGGTTCGACCAGTTTGCCTAATTTGCTGATTGCCCATTATGAGCAATTAGGACTGAATGAATCACAAATGATGGTCATGTTAAAGATTAAAATGAATGAAGAACAAGGCGTCTTTTTTCAGACATTTGAAGAGCTTTCACATGGTATGACCATTTCGGCCGAAGAATGTGCTTATATGGTGCAGTATTTGATTCAAAAAGGGTTTATTTCGATCCAGCCGTTTGAAGACAGGTCTGGTATTCAGCATGACCGGTACTCGGTAGAACCCTTATGGGGTGTGCTGTATGACTTTTTAGAAGCAAAACAGGCGAAAGACCTGCAAAAGAATCATGTGCAGGCTGAAAAGTCTTTATATGCGCTATTTGAAGATGAGTTTGGTAGACCACTTTCTCCTCTTGAAGGGGAAACACTCTCGATCTGGATGGATCAAGACCATCATGATGCTGAGATGATTCGTCTTGCTCTAAGAGAAGCCGTTTTATCCGGAAAATTAAATTTTCGCTATATCGATCGAATTTTATTTGAGTGGAAAAAGAAAGGGCTGAAAACAGCGGAAGAAGCGAAAGAGCATAGCCAGCATTTCCGTTCGCAGCAAAAAGCCCCACCTTCAAAAGAAGAAACATCTTCATATAAACGACAAGTTCCTTTTTATAATTGGCTGGAACAATAACCAATAAAGGAGAAGGCATGTTATCAAAAAAACAAATCAATGAATGTTTAGATATTATAGGGGATATGTTTCCAGAGGCTGAGTGTGAGCTTGTTCATTCCAATCCATTTGAACTAGTGATTGCTGTCGCACTTTCAGCGCAATGTACAGATGTTCTAGTGAACAAAGTGACCAAACATCTATTTCAAAAATATAAAACACCAGAAGACTATTTAAGTGTGCCGCTTGAAGAGTTGCAGCAGGATATTCGTTCGATCGGTCTTTATCGTAATAAGGCAAAAAACATTCAAAAATTAAGCCAAATGCTGATTGAAGATTATGGCGGTGAAGTGCCAAGAGATCGAGATGAGCTAATCAAGCTCCCAGGAGTTGGGCGGAAAACAGCAAATGTCGTTGTGTCTGTCGCTTTTGGAATTCCCGCCATTGCAGTAGATACACATGTCGAGCGCGTCAGCAAACGACTTGGGATTTGCCGCTGGAAGGATTCTGTTCTTGAGGTAGAGCAAACCTTAATGAAGAAGGTGCCAAAAGAGGATTGGTCCGTAACCCATCATCGTCTCATCTTTTTCGGCAGATATCACTGTAAGGCGCAGCGGCCACAGTGTGAATCTTGTCCACTTCTTGATATGTGTAGAGAAGGGCAGAAGAGGCTGAAAAAAGGGCTGGTGAAGCTGGCATGAGCGGGGCAGCTGTTTTCACCTCATATGTCGAAAAGCTAAAAGAGAAAAAGATAGAGGTAAGCGGCGAAAAGAAGGATATATTAAGAAACAATCCACTCGCATTTGATCTATCTTCAGAACCTTTACTAGATGAGCAACCGTGGCAGAAAACGGAAGAATTTGTTCCTTTGATGTTTGATCTGTGGAATGAATTAAAAGACAACATGCTTCCTCGCTTTCAAACGAGAAAATCTCGGTGTGAAGAGGATGATATGCTGCAAGGCATTGTCAGTATGATTGCAATGTTTTACTGGATCAAAGGAGAGAAGCTTCAAACCATTGATTGGGAGGAAATCAAACATCAGACGTTTCCAGTAGCCCCCATTAACTGGACAGAACGATTAGAGTTTATTTTGCTTAAACCTACCCAATATCATTGCTTTATTCAATTGGACGAGTTATACACAGAGCTCAAAAAGCAGTATGGAAAATACGAAGCACTCAGAAAGCTTAAACAAAATCGTTAAAAAAGCACTTGCCACATAGGGCAAGTGCTTTTTTGTTATTCGTCTTCTTTGCGAGAAGTAGAATTTGACTGAGTATTTGAGCTTTGAGAATTGGCTTTCTCGTCGTCTTTCTTTTTATCTTTATTGGCATCGCTCTGTGAGTTGCTGTTTCCATTTGTACTGTCTGAGCCATCACTTGAACCACCATTGCCGTTTTCGGTATTTCCGCCTTGATCTTTTTTATCATCAGGCTTCTGTTCATCAGTGCCACCTTGGTTTTGATTATCATCAGTTTGATCTGTCTGCTCATCATCAGGTTGCTGTGGCTCTTCTTCTTCTTTGTTCTCATCATCTGCTTTTTCTTCCTCTTCTTCGTCATCTTTAATGGTGAGGAAGGTAGAAGCCGCTTTACTTGTGACATCGTCTACAGTCGCTGTCACTTGGAATTTATAGGTGGATCCTGGCTTCACATCAGAGATGACGGCTTCTTTAGAAGAGCTGTTTTGAATGTCTTTATAGCCGCCATCATCGACCGCTTGCTTTACATTAAATGTTGCATCTGCATCGTCATCATAACCCCAAGTGAGTGTAATCGATTTTTTCTCTTCATCATACACCGCTTTTAAGTCAGATGGTTTGTCAGCTTCTTTCTTTTCATATGTGTCAGAAACTTTTGTTGGGACAGTTCCTTTGACGAAGTATTCCGTTGTCTTCTTATCACTTGGTGTGTTTGGTCCAGCTAACTTCGCTGGATCTGATCCTTTTTCAACCGTTGCTTCAACGACACTATCTGGTTTTTCAAATGAGCCGCTTCCATCATCAATTTGAGAAATTAATTTCTGGAAGACAACTTTGGCAACACGTTGTTCATAATCCGTAAGCCACATTTTGCCGTCCGCATCTTTTGAGTTGCCGATTCCAGTCCACACAGCTGCTGTGTATTGCGGCGTGTAACCGACAAACCATGAATCTTTCGCACCGCCAGAAGGGATGTTGTATTTATTAATATCATCTTGTGTAAAGTTGGTTGTACCTGTTTTACCAGCTACTTGAACATTCGGTACTTGTGCGAGTGTACCTGTTCCAGATTGTACAGCAGTTTTCAGCATATCTGTGATCATAAATGCAGTGTAATCACTCATGGCTGCTTTTGAGTCTGGCGTTAAGTCAAGCTTCGTTCCGTCATTAAATTCAACAGACGTTACAGCATGCGGTTCATTATAGTATCCGTTGTTACCGAATGCACTAAATGCACCAGCCATTTTAAGAGAAGAGACACCTTCGTCAAATCCGCCGATTGAGTAAGACTCAGGGATGTCAGAAGGTAAGTCCAAACCTAAGTTATTGGCGAATTGAACAGCATTATCTGTACCAGCTTCTTGGAAAGCTTTTAAAGCAGGGATGTTTCGTGATTGTGCCAAAGCACTTCTCATCGACATTTTCCCTAAGTGTCTTCTGTCAAAGTTGTTAATTGGTGTACCGTTAGAGTACGTATAAGGCGCATCATCAATTTGCTGATATGTTGACCATTTTTTGTTTTCAATTACAGGACCGTAATCTAAAATTGGTTTGATTGTAGATCCCGGCTGGCGTTTTGCATCAGTGGCATAGTTAAAGCCGCCGGCTGGTACATCACGACCACCGCCAATGGCACGAATTTCACCATTTTTTGTATCTAGCAGGGTGACTCCAGCTTGCATACCTTTCGTAAATCCGGCTGAATCCCCATTGATGATGTCATCCAGATGATCCTGTGCTTTTCGATCAAGAGAAGTATAGATTTTTAATCCATCTGTTGATACATCTACTTTGGCTTTTTTCTGTACTTCTTCCATGACTTCTTCAATATAAGCAGAGTACTTACTTGAGTTTTGACTCTTATATTTATCAGCTGAAACAACTGTTTTGCTGACAGGTGTTGCTTTTGCTTCCTCATAATCTTTTTCTGAAATATAGCCTTGTTTTTTCATTAGGCCTAAAACGATATTACGACGTTTTTCCGCTGCCTCTGGATGTTTCACTGGGTTATAGGCAGAAGGACTTTGCGGCATACCTGCAAGTGTGGCAGCCTGTGCAACAGTTAGTTTATTTAAATCTGTCACTCCGAAAAATTGTTCAGCCGCTTTCCCAACACCATAAGCATAAGGAGAGAAGAAAATACGGTTTAAATACATTTCTAAAATTTCATCTTTAGAGTATTTTTGCTCAAGCTGAATCGAGAGCCACACTTCCTGTACTTTACGTTTTAACGTCTTTTGATTGTTAAGCAGGGAGTTCTTCACAACCTGCTGTGTAATCGTACTTCCACCTTCTGCTCCAAAACCGTCCTCGACGTTTGCGACAAGAGCACCGCCAATACGGATAGGATCAATCCCGTGGTGTTTATAAAAACGTGCATCTTCAGTTGCAATAAACGCATCTTTTACCACGTCGGGTATATCTTTAATCGAGACATACGTTCTTTTTTCCGCCCCGACTTCTGCAAAGACTTTTTTGTCTTTATCGTAAAGTTTTGAAGAATACGGCGTTTTTAGCTTGCTATCATCAATAGAAGGAGCGCTTGATGCAAAAACGGCAAAAGTTGTGATTCCGGCTACTAAACAAAGAAGACCGATCACGAGTAAAGATAAAAATATTTTTTTAAATAGACCTGCTTTCTTTTTGCCTTTTTTGTTCTTTTGCTTCTTATTGTTTTCTTGACTTGCTTTACGTCGCTGTTCACGACTTGTAAATTGATCAGACATCACATCTCAACCTTTCGTGTTAAACCTTTTTCGAACGTAAATGATGCTTGCTTTCATCCGAAAAATGAAGTGTCTCCACTACTTTAATATAATCAATTCTTGGCGAATATCCAAGTGTCATGAGGTGACCTGCTTCCATTAATTCATCTTTGCTAATGGATTTACGGCCGTTTTGCTGCTGCCGCTCCCAAAAGAAGAAGAGGTCAGTAGCGGACAAATAATAAACGGAACCAAATGCGGATATAATAACAAAACAAATACCGCCTTGCTTTTCAACCTGTTTCATATGCTCAATTTGATGGTCGTGGAAATTTTTGAGCGGAAACGAGGTGGTGCTTTTGGTTTCCTTTGCTTCAAAATCGATATAGCGCCCTTTGTATACCCCGTTGTAGTCTGTTGTGGAGGATTGTTTAAAATAGGCTTCTTTAATGACAGCAGCGCTTCTTTTTGGATAATCCACATTGACAATTTGAACAGGGGTAGGCTTTTTATGAATGACTGCAATCCCGTTGACCAAATAGTACTGGTTCGTTTCATTTAAGTCAGCTTCAAGCGTCATCCCGCGGTTACTATAAGATGATTCGCCGCTGATTCTTTTTTTTGTCCCAATTTGTTGAATGGGCTGATACGATTTTCCGTTAGGATACCGAATCATCAAGTTTCAGCCTCCTTTTAATGCATTTTGTATTGGAGAGATCACCATGTTGTCACAACAAGAGCACATGATTACCCAGCATATTTTACATGAAACGAAAGCGAAAAATAAGGACAACCTGACAAGGACAAATGCGTACAAGCGCTTTTATGACCGTCATCCAGAGATGAAATGGTCTCTGCTTGCTTCTTTTGTCTCGAGAAATGCTGGATGGTCGATGACAGATTTAAAAGGCGAGCTCTTCCATCCGGGTTTAACGGATCAGCAAGGGCATCTGTTCTTTACAGCGTATGAAAGAGCGAATTGGCTGATCTTTTCAGATGCTTACCCGCAGCTTCTCTTGTATGAATGGTCAAAAAGGTGCCGCAAGCCTTTATTTCATCTGCTGCCCCATTTCGGTGTGTCTCGTTTTATGAGCGCTGAGTGGGAACGATTTTGGCAAAAGCGTGACAGAGAGCGATTGCTGCATGCACTCATCATAAATGAACAATATACTATACAATCTCCTATTATACAAAATCCTCTCCTGAAAAAGAATGTTTTTCACTCGATTCAATATCTTTTCAGCGAGTGGGCACATTTTCAAACCGTCGTTTTTCCGACAGTAGACGGGCATTTGTACGGCTTAACCATACGAAAGTTTTCCCAAGTAAAAGAGCGCATTACGTTAGGGAAAAAACTAGCAAAACTATTGTTTCGAGCCGATTTGTTTTCGGATTTTTATCATTTTTTGCATACCGTGCCGCATACGGGATCTCGATTTGATTTTGAACCGTTTTTAGGGATTGCGCGAAGGTCAAGCCCTTTCCTCAGAACGGTGTATCCAGTCATGACACATTCATTAGACGATCAAAGGGAAGATTGGTTTCAAAAGAAATTGAGTCCATCCTTGTTTGAAGCAGAGCGTTTACCAAAACAAATTGAGCTGACCGACTGGTATTTTCATAAAAAAAGGCAGCTTCGTTTTCTTTTCTCATTAGAACACTATTTTTTGCATAAATAAAAAGCAGGGGGTACCTGCTTTTTTTACGTGGATGGACGGTTAGGGCCGCCGAGCTTTTTATCAAGCTGATCTGTACTGTTTTCTTTCCCTTTTGTTTTTTGCTCTTTTGGTGCTTGCTGCTTTTTCATGACATCTACCTCCTTTGTCCTTAGAATTTACACAATCGGACGCGATCATACAAAGAAGGACAAGCACGTGTCGAAATGGAAGAAATTGCGCTTATCTTCACTTAGATTGGCGATTTAGTTCTAGTTTTGTCATGTATGAAGGAGGGAGTAAAAGAAAAGAGAATGTAACGAGAGATGATAAAGGAGGAATCTGATGATGAGCGAATTTGTATCAAAAGAATCCATTATGCAGTTGTTAGAGGAAATTGAGCGAAAGATTGATGCGGTGGAAGAAGAACTGTCTTTAGCTGTCAAAAAAACAAAAAACGCTGCCGTAGAGGAGCAAGAACAAATCATTGACCGTCTTGAATCTGAAGTGAAGGAATGTGAATTGAAAATTCATGCAGCAGAGTATAAGCTGCAGGCAAGACCCGCATATCACGCCGGATAGCTTTTCTATTTGAGCAATAAGTAAACGTTTGATAGGATGGTTCATAGAGGTGAACACTTTGGATAATCAAACATTACTTGAACATACACAAGAGTTGATCACGTGGATCGAAGAAGCATACGAGCAGTACCTTAAGGGAAAGGCAGAAGAGGAATACCCAGTTTATGATTTTTACAACGATATTCAGCCGGCCGTTGTCAAATTTGATCAGCAAATGGAAGAGTGGCTTACTGCTGCTACCTCATTTATTCATCAGGTCAAACCTAGATACTTACATCAAGAACAGCTTGAAGCCGTCCAAGAAAATGGAAAAGAGGTTGTGCTGCAATCTTATTTTGGCAAACAGCATGCACCTCGTGTGAAAAATTTAGTTGAGTCAGTGATTTATACACTGAACCTTTTAATAGAAGAAATCAACAAACGCAGCTGATGAAACAGTCTGCGTTTTTCTTATGGCTGCTGTAGGCACATCTTCTGCTTCCTGAACATAATATATCATTGACTTCAATATGTTTTCAGAGCGAGAGGAGCGAGATACATGTTCCCTTATTCAAACCAGCCATCTTATCAAATGAATCAATTTCAGCAACGGCCTTTTCCGTATCCAGATATGCAGCAGCCTCCGCAGCCTCCAGAATATTTCATGCCCCCATATCAAGGTGAAATGAACCAGCCGCCGTCTGCAGGCTATCAGCCGCCTTTTGGATATCAGGAAAACTTCCAGCCTTATCAGCCGCAGCCTGAAGCAATGAATCAGCCGCAAATGCAGCCGCCGGGCATGATGCCTATGCAGCAACCTATGAATCCTTATCCTTTGCCAAGGCCACAAAAACAGCAATCATCTCAATTTAAAAGTGTGCTGTCACAATTTAAAAAAACGAATGGGCAATACGATTTTAATAAAATGTTTGATACTGCTGGACAAATGATGAGTACAATGAATCAAGTGGGCTCATTGGCGAAAGGATTTACAAGCATTTTTAAAGCATAGCAAAACCCAATAGATATACATCTATTGGGTTGTTTGTTTTGGCGCAGTCACACGAAGAGATTGATCTTTCCAAACGCTCTTCATATTGGTTTCATCTATTTTTGCAGGCATTAAAATGGTTTTGGTAAAGCTCGAATAGGAGGAAGTCATGTCTGTTTTGATTTTTTCCTGTACCGATAAGTGTAAATATTGCGCTTTCACTTCTAGTGCGATATCACCTTCGACAAAATGGTCTGGAAATCGAATCTCAATATATACATATTGATCATCTTCTGTCACATCGGTTGTAATGGATGCAAGTGAATGGCTCGTGGTCATCAGCGCCTCTGCACTATTTAAAATGTCGTGAAACGGCGATGATGCAAAAAATTGTTCAATCGCTTCATATAGAATGTCTTCATTTGCTAACAACTCGTGTTTCTTTTCACTTTCATGTTTCATTTGAATCACCTCTCATCTACAGCCTATGCAAAAGGGGCTCAGGCGGTTATCAATTGATGAGAGGAAAAAATTATGATTAAATAGTGTTGAATGAAGCAAGGTGTATGAGCGAGAATGTTTATACGCTGAATAGATCTAGAAGCAAAGCTTGAAGGGAGCAAATGAACATTGCTGAAAAAATTATTCGGTTTCGGAAAAAACCAAGATGATGTAAAGGAAGAAGTCATTTATTCTCCAGTTGATGGAGAGTTAATGGATATGACCGATGTACCAGATCCCGTTTTTTCTCAAAAGATGATGGGAGACGGCGTAGCTGTAAAACCAAAAAACGGCACCATTGTGTCACCAGTAGATGGTGAAATTATTCAACTCTTCCATACAAAACATGCAATTGGGATTCGAACACTCTCGGGGCTTGAGCTTCTGATTCATATCGGACTTGAAACGGTTGGATTAAATGGTGAAGGCTTTGAAGCACACATAAAAGAAGGGGATAAAGTGAAAGCAGGTGATCCTCTCATTACGTGTGATTTAGCGCTGATTGAAGAAAAAGCGGCAAGCACAGTGACACCAATTGTCATCATGAATGGTGATTTAGTAGAACATCTTACCAAAGAACCTAAGGGCTCTGTAGAAAAGCAGACGTCCAAACTTTTTACAGTGAAAATGAAATAATCCAAAAAAACTACCCTGAGTTGATAGGGTAGTTTTTTGATTGAGGACATTAATCCTCCATTGGAACCCAGCCTTTACTTGCTTCCATGACAGTCCATAAACCTTCTGGAATCAAGTACTTATCTTTTTGACTGCGTTTAATGACGGTCTCAATCTCGTTTTCTCTGCCTTCTTTAATCTTTACTGCCCAATCGGGATCAACAATGACTTCTCTTGCAACAGCGATGAGTGGAATCCCTTGATTGTATGCATTCAGTGCATCCTCAGCTGTAATGACGCTGCCGACGCCGATGAGTGGAAGCGTGTCACCACAGCGCTCTTTTAATAATTCCATCCGCGTCTTACTTGTATCAGCACCACGTCTTGCTTTAGCGTCAATCTCCATTAAAGAAATATGCAAGTAATCAAGGTTTTTTGTCTTAAGTACGTCCACTAAAGTAAATGTTTCTGTCATGGTTAAACCAGGTGTTTCTGGTTCTTCAGGTGATAATCGATACCCAAAGATAAATGGTTTTGTTACATGCTCTTTGATTGCTTCTTTCACTGCATCTACTACTGCAATTGGAAATGCCAGACGCTTTTCTTCGCTTCCGCCCCATTGATCTGTACGCTGATTACTATGCGGGGAGTAGAATTGCTGTAATAAATATCCGTTCGCTCCATGGATTTCGATCCCATCAAATCCCGCTTGGATTGCGCGCCTTGCTGCTTCTTTAAATGAGTCGATGATGTGAGGAATTTCTTCTTCTGTCAAAGCTCTCGCAATTTGTTTTCCATCTTTAAATACATCACTTGGCGCAACGACATCACCGTTTGGGACTAAATGAGGGAGAGCCTGAGAGCCGCCATGATGAATTTGCATAATGGCTTTTGTTCCTTTCGCTTGAATCGCAGAAGCAAGTTTTTGAAGGCCAGGTATATCTTCATCTCTTGCAATAGAAGGCTGTCCTTCAAACGCCTTACCATCTGGCGTCACGTTTGCACATGCGGTGATGACCATGCCCATTTCGCTTGATCTAGCGGTGATAAAATCAATTTCTTCCTTTGAGATCGTGCCATCCTCATGAGAACCGAAGTGTGTCATTGGTGCAACGACTAAACGGCCATCAATAGAGGCACCCCCTGGAAATGTAAAAGGTTCAAATAAAGGCTTAAATTCGTTTTTCAATCTCATCATCTTCTTCCTTAATAAAATCATTTCACTATAGAAGTGTAATAGATATTGTTACAACACATCAAAATATTTGCTCACAAGCGGTGCATCAAAAAATTGCCGCCTAGTCATGCAAACAAATATTCGGTACACTAGAATGAGAGGTGGATACCAGATGAAGAAGAAAACAATGAACGAACTCATAGAAGATTTAAAAAAAGACGAACAGGTCGAGCATTGGCATGAAATTGAAGCGAAGCCTGCACGGACTTCTCCAATTCCTGAAAGAGTAAATGACAGGCTCAAAGTGGCGCTTGAAAAAAGAGGTGTGAGCGAACTATACATTCATCAAAAGGAAGCCTTTGAACGTGTGATGGATGGTGAGAATGTGGTGACTGTGACACCTACAGCTTCAGGTAAAACGCTTTGCTACAATCTGCCAGTTCTTCAGTCGATCGCAGAAGATCAGACAAGCCGCTCCCTCTATTTATTTCCAACAAAAGCACTCGCGCAAGATCAAAAAAGTGAATTAAACGAAATCATTCATGAGATGGATGTTCCAATTCACAGTGAAACCTATGACGGGGACACCTCCCCAGCGATTCGCCAGCGCGTCAGACAGGCAGGACATATTGTCATTACAAATCCAGATATGCTGCACTCAGCGATTTTGCCTCACCATACGAAATGGGTCAGTTTATTTGAGAACTTAAAGTATATTGTCATTGATGAGCTTCATACATATCGAGGCGTGTTTGGCAGTCATGTTGCCAATGTCATTCGCAGACTAAAGCGAATTTGTGCATTTTATGGAAGTGACCCGACCTTTATTTGTACTTCAGCGACCATTGCGAATCCAAAAGAGCTTGCAGAGCAGCTGACCGGAAGCAAGGTGCATCTCATTGAACGAAACGGAGCACCTAGCGGTAAAAAGAATTTTGTCTTTTACAACCCGCCAGTCGTCAATAAGCCATTAAATATTAGACAAAGTGCGGCCAGTGTTGTGAATCAGCTCGCTAAAACATTTTTAAAAGAAAAAATTCAAACGATTGTTTTTGCTAGAAGTAGGGTAAGAGTTGAAGTTATCCTAAGTCATATTCAAGAACTAGTGAAAAAAGAAATTGGTCCTAAATCGATCCGTGGTTACCGCGGGGGCTATTTGCCGAAAGAGCGGCGCATGATTGAAAAAGGCTTAAGGGAAGGAGACATTCTCGGTGTAGTCAGCACAAACGCACTAGAATTAGGAGTAGATATTGGACAGCTAAAAGTCTGTATCATGACCGGATATCCTGGCAGTGTAGCGAGTACGTGGCAGCAGGCAGGACGAGCTGGAAGGCGTCATGAGGAAGCACTCATTATCATGGTCGCAAGCTCATCGCCACTTGACCAATATATTGTCAGACACCCTGAATACTTCTTTAACAGACCACCTGAATCGGCAAGAATCAATCCTGAGAACCTTATCATCCTAGTCGATCATCTAAAATGTGCGTCCTACGAGCTACCGTTTCGAGAAGATGAACAGTTTGGCGGTATGGAAGTAGAAGAAATCTTGCAATACTTACATGAAGAAGGGGTTCTTCATTTCAGCGGGAACCGTTATTATTGGTCAGATCAATCGTTCCCGGCTCATGGCATCAGTCTGAGATCTGCAAGTCAGGAAAATGTCGTCATTGTCGATCAATCCGATGTAGCGAACGTTCGAATTATTGGTGAGATGGATCGATTCAGTGCGATGACCTTACTTCATGATGAAGCGATTTATTTACATGAAGGGGTTCAGTATCAAGTGGAAAAGCTAGATTATGAACACCTTAAGGCTTATGTGAAACAAGTCGATGTAGAATACTATACAGATGCGAATTTAGCGGTTCAGCTCAAGGTGCTTGAAATTGATCAGACAACAGAGAAGGAAGCAGTATCTGTTCACTACGGTGATGTGACCGTCAATGCAATGCCGACCATTTTCAAAAAAATTCGATTGTCAACCGGGGAAAATATCGGTTCCGGCCCGATTCACTTACCTGAAGAAGAGATTCATACGAGTGCTGCTTGGTTTGAATTACATGAAGCAGAGCGGACATTTGAAGAAAAAACACTTGAACAGCTCTTGCTCGGTATTGCCAATGTTCTTCAGCATATTGTTCCGGCGTTTGTCATGTGTGACCGGTCAGACATTCATGTCATTTCTCAAATAAAGGCAGCCCATACCGGGAAACCGACCGTATTTTTATATGATCATTACCCAGGTGGAATCGGTTTAAGTAAAGAGGTGCAGGCTCGCTTTGATGAAATTGCCCGTGCAGCCACTCAGCTGATTGAGCGATGCAGCTGCGAGAACGGCTGTCCATCTTGTATTGGCATGGAAATGAAAGAGATCGATGGAAAAAGCAGTATCATTCAATTGATGGCAGGATTTTAAGGGAAGGGGGAATAGACGTACTCATGTCATTAAAAGGAAAATTAAACAGAATGAAAAAACACCTGTCGCACAATCAGTCAGATGAAAAGCGTGTGGCAGTAAAAGAGGGACAAACGCACACTGTGACGGCTGAAACCATCCCATTTCTAAAAGAGTGGGGGGAATTAAGTGCAGCTCCTTACTACTTTGAAGACTCTTTCTGCCTCATTCGGGAAGTGACCTATCCACTTGAGCATCAGCATGGGCGATATTCATTTGCAGAACTGCCGGAGATGGTGAGTGCATGGAACAAAAGTGAGATTCAGCATTCTCTTTCTGCAAAAGGCTACAAGCCTCACGAGCTATTTTTCTTCGATACAGAAACAACAGGACTGTCTGGCGGAACGGGAAATATGATTTTTCTGCTTGGGCATGCGAGAGTTTATTCAGATAAAGTAGTGGTAAAACAACATCTGCTCACGAATCCAGGAAATGAAGCGGCACTTTACAAAAGCTTTCTTAGTGAGGTGGATGTCGAATCACTCGTGACATATAATGGAAAATCATTTGACTGGCCTCAAGTCAAAACGAGGCATACATTATTACGCGATCAAATACCTGCTCTACCTGAATTTGGTCATTTTGACCTTCTGCATGGGTCAAGGAGATTGTGGAAACATAAATATGAGCGTATGGCTCTTTCGGTTGTAGAAAAAGAGGAACTGGACGTCAATCGAGAGGGAGATACACCGGGGTTCCTCGCACCAATGATCTATTTTCACTTTTTAAAGGAACAAAACCCGAAACTGATTGAAGGAATTTTGACTCACAATGAACTTGATGTCTTATCGTTAATCAGTCTCTACATTCATTTGTCTAAAAAAATCTTATCCAAAGATGCGGTGAAGGAAGACGATGAGAAATATGCATTAGCTAAGTGGCATCTTGCTCACCGTGATGTGCAGGAAGCAACAAAGCACCTGCAAGAATTAACGGGAGCAGCGTTTGAGCATGCGGATCAAGCAGCTTATGACCTATCATTACAGTACAAGCGATTAAAACAATGGGATGAAGCGGCATGCATATGGAGGCGTCTATTTGAATCAAGTGATGTTCATTTAAGATTAAAAGCGGGTGTAGAGCTAGCAAAGTATGAAGAACACCGTCAAAAAGATCCAAAAGCAGCCCTTTCCATTACCCAAACATTGTTATCACAATCGTCTTTAAGTGAACGAGACATTGTGGAACTTGACAAGCGAGAAAAGCGGCTCTTAAGAAAAGCTGGGCAATGAAATTATTGCCTGGGAAAGCGCAAAAAATGACAACGTTCGGCTCTCGGCCGAAAATAAAAATTGTTTAGCACTTTTATTGTAGAAAACTCACGAATCCTGTAAAATAACGTTAGATATTGAATGAGGAGCGTAGAGCATGTATAAGGGTCTTTTCTACTTGTTTTTTCTTGTTGTCATATTGGTCGCTTTTGTGTTTTCAAACTATAAAGATGTTTTTCTTGCAAACTTTTAAAATAGGTTAATGCATTAGTACATGTACACCTCTTGATTCATACATTGATAATGTAAGAAAATCAAGGAGAGGGGAATGCTACATGTACCATCATCATCATTGCAATCCAAATGTTACACAGCCAATTGTACATCCAACGAATCACTGCTGTACGCATAGTGAGTCAACTACAATTGTGCCGCACATCCACCCGCAGCATGTAACAAATGTTCATCACCAAAATTTCCAACATGTTCACTACTTCCCGCATACGTTTTCTCAGGTGGACCCGGCAACACATCAACACTTTAACTGCGGTGGACCTTGCTGTAACAGATAAAGTGAAATGGGACTTTTATAAGTCCCTTTTTTTAAAAGCAGGTGAAAAAATGAAAATTATTGCTGTCACAGGGTACAAGCCATTTGAGCTTGGGATCTTCAAACAAGACGAGCCTGCACTTCAATACATAAAAGCGGAACTTCGGAAAAGGCTGACGGCACTCATTGAAGACGGGCTGGAATGGGTGCTCATTTCAGGTCAGTTAGGGGCAGAAATATGGACAGCTGAAGTGGTCTTTGAACTTCAAGAGGAGTTTCCAGATTTAAAACTTGCTGTCATTACACCATTTTATGAACAGGAAGAGCGCTGGATTGAACAAAATAAAGAGCTGTATGAAGGCGTTCTTGCACAAGCTGATTTTGTAGAAAGTGTCACGCATAGACCGTATGAAAGTCCGGCACAATTTAAACAAAAGAACCGCTTTTTTATTGAAAAAACGGACGGCCTTCTCGTCTTATATGATCCCGAGCACGAAGGCTCGCCAAAATATATGATCAAAGAAGCTGAAACCTATACCGACTACCCAATTATGTATATCACAATGGATGATTTAAGAGCACAGGTTGAGGCGGAAGATCCGTTTTTTGACTAAAAGCAAGAGAAAATTTGACAACGTCACGTATTTCTGAAAAAATATACTATGAATTCACGATATGAGGTGAAAAAGATGCTTGCTGATAAAGTAAAGCTTTCTGCGAAAGAAATTTTAGAAAAAGAATTTAAAACAGGTGTCCGAGGGTATAAACAAGAAGAAGTCGATAAATTTCTAGATATGGTTATTAAAGACTATGAGACATTCCATCAAGAAATTGAAAAACTCCAACAAGAAAACCTTCACTTGTCAAAACAGCTTGAAGAAGCGGTTGAGCAAGGGAAAAGACAGCCTGCACAGTCCAATACAACAAACTTTGATATTTTAAAAAGACTATCTAATCTTGAGAAACACGTTTTCGGCAGCAAACTTTATGATTGAGTAATACCAAAAAAGCTTGTGTCAGATGACATTGTCGTTTATAATAACGCATGTTGATTAACGTTCGGGTAATCGCTGTAATGCTTTGACATTGCAGAGGAAAGTCCATGCTCGCACGGTGCTGAGATGCCCGTAGTGTTCGTGCCTGGCGAAAAAATAAGCCAGGGCAGCCTGGGAAAGGCTGACGGCAGGAAAAATGCCTACGTCCTTTTAGGATATGGCAAAGTATCCTTGAAAGTGCCACAGTGACGAAGTCTCACTAGAAATGGTGAGAGTGGAACGCGGTAAACCCCTCGAGCGAGAAACCCAAACTTGGTAGGGGAACTTTCTCAAAGGAACCAAACGGAGAGAAGGACAGAGAATTCTGTAGATAGATGATTACCACCTGAGTACGAGGCTTTTGCCGTTTGCAGTACGATGGAACAAAACATGGCTTACAGAACGTTATATCCGTTATCATAAACATGATGAAATCAAAGCTCTCCTATTTCTACATATGGAGAGCTTTTATCTTGATTAAGAAAAGAACGAGAAAACAGGTGATAAACAAATGAAAACCTATACACTCATCGCAACAGCGCCAATGGGAATTGAAGCGATTGTTGCAAAAGAAGTAAAAGACCTCGGGTATGAGTGCACCGTAGATAACGGAAAAGTTATTTTTCAAGGAGATGCGCTTGCCATCTGCCGTGCGAATCTATGGCTGCGTACAGCAGACCGAATCAAGGTCCAAGTTGCTGAATTTTCGGCTAGAACATTTGACGAGCTTTTTGAGCAGACAAAAGCCATTGACTGGGCTGCTTTTTTACCGAAAAATAGTACATTCCCTGTCATTGGTAAATCTGTTAAATCTCAGCTTGCCAGTGTGCCGGATTGTCAGCGCATCGTCAAAAAGGCTATCGCGCAAAAACTTAGATCATCTTACAACATACAGTCTGAATGGCTAGAAGAGACAGGCCCTGAATACAAAATCGAGGTAGCACTTTTAAAAGATAAAGTATTGCTGACGCTCGATACGTCAGGTGTGGGTCTTCATAAACGTGGATACCGTGCAGATCAAGGGGGCGCTCCGATTAAAGAAACCCTTGCAGCGGCGCTTGTCTTATTAACGAACTGGACACCTGACCGTCCGTTTGTCGATCCTTTTTGCGGATCAGGCACAATTGCTATTGAAGCAGCGATGATTGGACAAAACATTGCCCCTGGATTTAACCGTGAGTTCGCATCTGAATCATGGGAATGGATTGGTGAGGACGTTTGGAACAAAGCACGCCTTGAAGTAGAAGAAAAGGCGAACTATGATCAGCCGCTTCACATTATCGCGAGCGATATCGATCATCGTATGGTAGAGATCGCGAAACTGAACGCAGAAGAAGCTGGACTTAGTGAACTGATTCAATTTAAGCAAATGCAAGTGAAGGACTTTCAAACAAAAGATGAGTATGGTGTGATTGTCGGAAATCCGCCTTACGGTGAACGTCTCAGCGATAAGCCAGCTGTGGAAAAAATGTATCAAGGCATGGGCGAAGCATTGAAAAACCTAGATACGTGGTCCATTTACATTTTAACGTCACATGAAAAATTCGAAGAATGTTTCGGAAGAAAAGCGACGAAAAAGAGAAAACTGTTTAATGGATTTATTAAAACAGACTATTATCAATACTGGGGAAAACGCCGACCTAGAAGAGAAACAACTGAATTGTAACAAATGTCCACACCACGAGAAGGTGTGGATTTTTTATGCTAAACAGGTATAAGTCTTGACGGGACGGAATAAACTGAACTTGATTTTAAAAAAAGAGGTGTCTTCATGATTCATTATGATCAATTTCAGTTAATTCAAAAAGCACTCGCTTCAACAGCCCGAGAAATAGAAGGGATTGAAACAGGACAATCTGCTAAACTTACGGCAGCCATCGAGAACTTAGCAATGGCTCAAAACTACATAGACCATTCAGAGCACGCATTTTTAATGAAGGAAAGCTACCAACATCGCCTGCGCTCTTAAAAAAAGATTGTCATACCCCAGCATAAATGGTACTATTGAATGTCTGAATGATTCAAAAGTTGGGGGTTGAAGCAGGTGACAGCGTCTCGTTTGCCTTTTTCATTAACAAAAGAACATAATTTTTACGAAGAACTGGGCAACTGGATTGGTGATGTGTTTTATGACATTTTGCCAGAAAAGGGCTTTGATCTTCGAGATGAACAAATATTCATGGCTTTTCAGTTAGAAAGAGCCTTTAAAGAAAAAAGTGTGATGTTTGCCGAAGCTGGGGTAGGCACAGGCAAAACAATCGTTTATCTTTTATTTGCGGTCACATATGCAAGGTATACAGGGAAACCTGCGATCATTGCATGTGCAGATGAAACGTTAATTGAACAGCTCGTCAAACAAGAAGGTGATATCTATAAAATTGCCAATCACCTTGATATTCAAATAGATGCGAGATTAAGTAAATCGCATGATCAATATTTATGCTTAAAGAAACTAGAGAAAACGATGCAACGTGAAGATGATGAGAAGTGGCTCGACATTTATGAATCGCTTCCTTCATTTGTTCATGAATCTCATGGGATGCAGACATTTTATCCGTATGGTGATCGAAAAGAGTATCCAGAATTAACAAATGATGAGTGGTCAAGAATTGGCTATGACTCTTTTCAGGACTGCTTAACGTGCGACATGCGGCACCGCTGTGGCTTGAATTTATCAAGAGACCATTACCGAAAAGCAACAGACCTCATCATTTGTTCTCATGACTTTTACATGGAGCATGTATGGACAAAGGAGTCACGTAAACGTGAAGGACAGCTGCCGCTCCTTCCTGAGCATAGCTCTGTTGTATTTGATGAAGGACATCTTCTTGAATTTGCAGCACAAAAAGCGCTAACATACCGAGTGAAACAATCAACACTTGAGACGTTTTTGGAGCGTCTTTTGCAAAATGATATTCGTGAAGAGTTTGCAGAGCTTGTTGAAGATGCACTTGCAACAAACGATCAATTCTTTTACCTCTTAAAAACGAATGCCAAAGAAATCAAAGGATCACACCGCCTTGAAATTGGTCGTGTAGATGAGGTGAAGCGTTCAGCAAGTGAATTATGTGATTTGCTTGAGAAGATTGGAGAAGCGCTCGTATTTGAATCAGAGATGTACACAATTGATCAATATGAATTGTCTGTTGTGGAAGAGTACATTGAACAGATGGCGTATTCTCTGTCGCTTTATCAGAAAAATGCCATTAGCTGGCTGGAGAAACAGGAATTAGATACAACCTTTGTCGTCATGCCAAAAACGGTAGCAGAGGTGCTTGGTGAAAAGGTATTTTCACAAAAAATCCCTTATATTTTCTCGTCTGCAACATTGTCTGAAAACCAATCATTTGATTATTTAGCTGAAAGCCTTGGGATCAAAGATTACTTATCTATGAGTGTGGCTTCGCCGTATGATTATGAGGAGCAAATGCAAATGTATTTCCACGGAATTCAGCAGCCAATGACAGAGTCAGATGTAAAAGGTCAGCACGTGCTGGCTCAGGTAAAAGAAAATGGCGGTCGATCTCTTATTTTATTCCCTTCATTTGATGAACTGCATGTATTTAGAAAGCAGCTCGATGCATCAAATGAATCACTGCCTTTCCATGTGTATTTTGAAGGAGACGAGGAGATCAGTACCATTGTTCAAAAGTTCCAAGCGGATGAAACATCTGTGTTATGTTCCGTTCACCTGTGGGAAGGGCTGGATATTCCAGGACAGTCTCTAACAAATGTGGTTATTTGGGGACTTCCATATCCACCGCATGACCCAGTATTTGAAGCAAAACGGAATGAAGCGAAAGATGCATTTACTGAAGTGGACCTTCCATACATGCTGCTTCGTCTAAGGCAGGGCATTGGGAGACTGATTCGGACAAGCCAAGATGCTGGCAGCATTCATATTTACTTTGGCAGTCAGAAAGATATTGAGCTACAAAGTAAAATTGAATCCGTTCTTCCAGTGAAGCCAGTGATCTCTTAATGATAGAAAACCATTCAATAAGAGGAGGATACGATCAGCGTATCCTCCTTTTTCATTGACAAAAGAACATTTATTGAAGTAGCCTTGAAACGTACATACATATTTTATTGATTGGGGGAACGAACGCATGAGTCTTGAATCAAAAGAGAAAGCGTTTTATCAATTACTAGGAAAAATCGCCCATTATACAGAGGCGCTTCATTTACTTTATTGGGACTCTCGAACACAAGCGCCTAAAAAAAGTGCTGATTTCAGAGCAGAAACCATCGGTCAATTATCCAGCGATATCTTTAATATGAAGACTTCTGATGAAATGAGAAATCTTCTTGATGCATTAAATAAAGAGAAAGAAAAGCTTTCAAAAGACACGCAGAAGGCACTCGAATTATCGCAAAAAGAATATGATGAAAACAGCAAAATTCCAAAAGAAGAATTTAAAGAATACTCCATTCTACAATCAAAAGCAGAACATGTTTGGGTAGAAGCAAGGGAGAAATCAGATTTTTCACTCTTTGCACCCTATTTAAAACAGCTGATTGATTTTAACAAGCGTTTCATTCAATACTGGGGCGTGAAAAAAACACCATATGATGTGCTGCTCAATAATTATGAGCCGGATATGACGGTTGAACAACTCGATCAAAAATTCGGTGCACTTCGAGACGCCATCGTTCCTCTCGTGAAAAAAATTGAAGCTTCGCCAAATAAACCGGATACTTCGTTTTTATCGAAAAGCTTCCCGATCGACAAACAAAAAGAGCTGAGTCTCTTTTTCTTAAAAGAGTTAGGGTATGACTTTGACGCAGGACGACTTGATACAACGGTTCATCCATTTGCTGTGACATTAAGCAGAGGGGATGTACGTGTGACGACGCGTTATGATGAGTACGATTTTCGCATGGCGATCTTTGGCACCATTCATGAATGCGGCCATGCCATTTATGAACAAAATATTGATGAGGCACTGAGCGGAACGCTCTTATGTGACGGCACATCAATGGGTATTCATGAATCACAGTCTCTTTTCTTTGAGAACTTTATCGGCAGACATGAAGATTTCTGGAAAACGTATTATCAAAAGCTGCAAGAGGCATCTCCTGAACAATTTAAAGATGTCACTTTAGAAGAATTTGTTCATGCGGTGAATGAATCGAAGCCGACTTACATTCGAATTGAAGCAGATGAACTCACGTATCCACTTCACATTATTATTCGCTATGAAATTGAAAAAGCCATTTTCAATGAAGAAGTAGCCGTTGAAGATCTGCCGGCGTTATGGAATGAAAAATATAAAGCATATCTTGGCATTACGCCGCCTAACGATGCGCTTGGTATTTTGCAGGATGTTCACTGGTCTGATGGTAGTTTTGGTTATTTCCCTTCATATGCACTTGGTTATATGTATGCGGCGCAATTAAAGCAGCAAATGATCAAAGATTTACCGAATTTTGATGAACTGATTCAAAATGGGTCTTTTGCACCGATAAAAGAATGGCTAACTGAACATGTCCATCAGCATGGAAAACGGAAAAAGCCATCTGAAATCATTCAAGACGCAACTGGTGAAGAATTAAATGTTCAATACTTAATTGATTATTTAACAGATAAGTACACGAAACTGTATTTATCATAAATGAAAGGCACCCTTTGATCAGAAGGGTGCTTTTTTGCTGGTTGAATATTCTAAAAACGAACGTTTAAAGCTTAATGATTATTTAAGTTCGGTATTTTTCTAGAAAAGTGCTTTCCAAGCGTCTGAAATCTTGTTATAATTTGAACACTATGAAACACTCATATAATCGCGTGATGAAGGCACGCAAGTTTCTACCGGACACCGATACCGTCCGACTATGAGTGAGCAAAATGAAACAGCTTTTGTATGAGCTGAAGATCCCGTGGATCGTTTTCGCATTGCTTGCTCCTTAATGGACAGCAATGCTTTTTTTATGCAAAAAAATGAAAGTTGCTAATATGCTGGGAGGAAGAATGATGGAATTGTTACGTCAAAAGATCGAGAACGAAGGAATCGTTCTGTCAAATCAAGTGCTAAAGGTAGATGCTTTTTTAAATCATCAAATTGACCCTGTGTTAATGCATGAGATCGGTCAAGAGTTTGCTAGATTATTTAAGCATGATGGAATTACTAAAATTATCACAATCGAATCTTCTGGTATTGCACCTGCTGTCATGGCTGGACTTGCCCTTCATGTGCCAGTTGTTTTTGCCCGAAAGCGGCAATCACTGACTTTAACGGATAACCTTTTGACAGCAAGAGTGTATTCTTTTACCAAAAAAGTAGAAAGTACGATTGCTGTCTCTAACACGCACCTTAGTGAGGATGATTGTGTGTTAATTATCGACGACTTTTTAGCAAATGGAGAAGCCGCTAAGGGACTAGCTGCAATCGCAAAGCAAGCGAAAGCAAAAGTAGCTGGTTTTGGAATTGTTATCGAGAAATCATTCCAGCCTGGAAGAAAAGAACTTGTGCAAATGGGCTATAGAGTCGAGTCACTCGCACGTATCGAATCGCTCGAGGAAGGAAAAGTCACGTTTGTACGCGAGGTACAATCATGAGTGCCGCTAAAAAAGCCAAAACCCTTTCGCTAGGGATACAGCATGTACTGGCGATGTATGCAGGTGCGGTTCTTGTCCCGCTCATTGTTGGAGATGCGCTTGGGCTCACGCCAGCCCAGCTGACGTACTTAATTTCGGCAGATATTTTCATGTGCGGCGCTGCCACACTGCTTCAAGTATGGAAAAACCGCTTTTTTGGCATCGGTTTGCCTGTTGTACTAGGCTGTACATTTACTGCGGTATCTCCTATGATTGCGATTGGCTCTAAATATGGAATTTCGTCTATATATGGAAGTATTATCGCCGCAGGGTGTATTGTCATTGCTCTTTCATTTTTCTTTGGGAAGCTTGTGAAATTCTTCCCGCCCGTTGTCACAGGTTCCGTCGTCACGATCATTGGAATTACCTTAATTCCGGTCGCCATGAACAATATGGCAGGTGGTGAAGGAAGTGCAGACTATGGTTCTTTTGAGAATCTTGGACTTGCTTTTCTTGTATTGTTTATCATTGTCCTTCTCTATCGATTTACAAAGGGATTCATGAAAGCCATTGCCATCTTAATCGGCATTCTACTTGGGACAGCAGTTGCTGCTTTCTTAGGGAAGGTGGAGACAGCAGAAGTGGCGAATGCACAAGTTTTCCGCATCATTGAGCCTTTTTACTTTGGGCTGCCTACTTTTGAATTTGCACCAATCATGACGATGACATTAGTTGCCATTGTGTCATTAGTCGAATCAACGGGTGTATACTTTGCGCTCGGAGATTTAACGAATCGTTCATTAAAAGAGAAGGATTTAGCAAAGGGATATCGTGCAGAGGGAATTGCCGTCTTATTAGGCGGTATCTTCAACGCTTTTCCATACACAGCCTACTCCCAAAACGTTGGATTGATCCAATTAACAGGTGTGAAGAAAAATCAGGTCATTGTGGTGACAGGTGTATTATTAATGGTATTTGGCCTTTTTCCTAAAATCGCGGCATTTACAACGATTATTCCAAAATCCGTTCTAGGCGGTGCAATGGTCGCCATGTTTGGAATGGTCATTGCGTACGGGATTAAAATGCTCTCACGCGTCGATTTTGCCAAACAGGAAAACTTGCTCATTGTCGCATGCTCAGTTGGCATCGGGCTCGGAGTAACGGTTGTGCCGCAAATGTTTGAGCATTTGCCAGAATCGATTAAATTGTTAACAAGTAACGGAATTGTCGCCGGAAGCTTTACCGCTATTTTGCTTCATATTATTTATCACATGATTCCTTTTAAAAAAGAAACAGAGCAGGAGCTAATGGAAGAACCTAAGCAATCTGTTATGTAATCACTTCTCTTTGGAGAGCTGAAAGCCCGCATCCTTTGGATACGGGCTTGTTGTGATTAGTGTTATTAATGTTGTACCGGCGGCATTGTTTCGTTAATGACTGCAAATGTATAGCCCCTTGCTTTTAGTTGTGTAATCAGGCTATCTAAATAGTTCGTGGTAGAGGGTTGATCATGCATTAAAATCACTTTTGGTTCCCATGGTTTATTTTTCTCAAACATTTGCAGTTGATTCAATACCTCTGGAACATATTGTGAGTTTTTATATCTCCAGTCAAGGCTATCAATTGTCCAATCCCAGTAAATAAAGCCATTTTGGTTTAAACGTACTTTTTGATCATATGTTAAATTTGGAACACTGCCATAAGGTGTTCTCACAAGACGGGTGTAAACGCCTGTAACAGAAGCAAGAATGAGCTGAGCTTCTCTCATTTCATTTGCGGGAGACTCACTGCTTTGATAAAAGCGGTTTATATCATGCGTCATGCCATGAAGCCCTAATTGATGTCCTTCTTGATAAAGTCTTTTCACAGCTGCTTGGTGAGCTTGGATTTGCGGTCCAAGCATGAAGAATGTCGCCTTCACTTGATGTGCTTTTAAGACATTTAACAGCTGATTTGATGTAGCAGAAGGACCATCATCAAATGTTAAAAAGACCGTTTTATTCGTTGTCTGTTGGTTTGGATTGGTCTTAAATTGTTGATCCAATGTTCTTGTAGAATGATCTTTTGCTTTCAGACTGATACTTGTGTCTCGGAAGTCACTGCTAGTAACAATTGTTGCTTGCCCATTTGTCGCCTGCAAATGGGGTTTAGACATATCCCAGATAAAAAAGAGAAACAGTGTAAGAAGCACTAAACCAATTATCTTCGAGAGAAATATCGTGTTGTAGGGTGTTTGTTTTTTGGACACCTTTTTCATGACAATCACTCCAGTCAATTAAATTTTGTGCCGAATCATGTAGTAGATTCTGTCTTTTTTCACTGTTTTTCATGGTGCTCATATTGATTAAGTATACAGGAAAAAACCCCCTTTTCATATAAAATTATCAAATAAATTAGCATTTTATGGTTATCTATTTGTGTTGATCAGAAAAAAAGGTGATCCATTCATGTTTAAATGAAAGGTGGGGTTTGTCTACGGTCAGCACTTCTCATTTGAGAGATGTTTTTTTGCATAAAGCTATGTTAACTAACTCTATTAATAATCATTTTTGTTCTTTAGATATAAAACTAAGATGAGAGTGAATGGTTAAGAATCGTATTGAATGACATCAACCAAGAAATAGATCTAAACGAATAGGATGATTGTTGAAATCTGTCTGCTCTCTCCATATGGGACCTATGATAAAGTTGGTTTATTAACATTCTCCAAATGGGTGTTAAAAGGTGGGATAAGTAAATGTTGGGATTACCAAGAGGGGAAGTTTTTTTAGTGCCTTGGTCTATGGAGTGGAAAAACGAATATGAAAAAGAAAAGCGCCAGATAATAGCTGATATTGGTCCATACACAATCAATGTACATCATATTGGAAGTACGGCAGTAAAAGGTTTAAGCGCTAAGCCAATTATTGATATTGCAATTGAAATAGAACATTTTTTTGATGGAGAAAAATGTGTAATAGCGTTGGAAGGACTCGGTTACTCATATAAAGGAACAGACGTATTACCTGAAAGACACTACTTTAATAAAGGAGAACCACGAACACATCAAATCCATATGTATCAAAGACATAATAAGTATTTACTTGAACAGTTAAATTTCAGAGATTACTTGAGAAATAATGAGCAAGCTAGAAGTGAGTACCAACAGCTTAAACTTAAATTATCAAGATTACATGGAAATGACAAACACAAATACGCACATGAAAAAACTGCTTTTATTAAGTCAATCCTCGAAAAGATTTAGGTGAGGGTTTGCTCTTAAGATGTTCATAAGAGAGGTCATGTCACAGAGGAACTCCCAATTAACGGAGTTCTTTTTTTTCATTAAATCACCGAACATAAATTGCATAAAAAAAGCAGGTTCGCTTGGCTTGGAACGAACCTGTGAAGGAGGAAAACTACATCATGTTTTCACCTATATTATCCAATATTTATCAATTGTCGTCAAGACAAAAAGTTAGACGAAGGAAAATATTTTGACTGAATTGTGTCGTTTTGGCATGTATATCCTTTTTTTGATTGGGGATATTAAGCGAAAAAAGAGGTGAAGCCGATGGCATACATTCTTTCAGTTGGAACAAGTCTGCCAAAACATCATGTGGATCAGCAAGCAGCTGCTCAATTTGCAAGATCTCAATTTAAACGATCGTTTAAAGATATTGATCGGCTATTAAAAGCTTTTAATAATGGCGAAATAGAGAGCAGGCAGTTTGTACAGCCTATTGATTGGTATCAAGAACATCACTCTTTTGAAGAGAAAAATAATCTCTATGTCGAAAAAGCATTGGCTCATGCGAAAGAAGCCGTTTTTCACTGTCTGCATGAAACAGCGTTCCTTACAAAGCCAGTTCCTTTTGATGAGATTGATGCTTTGTTTTTCATCTCCAGTACAGGGTTATCAACGCCAAGTCTTGATGCAAAGCTGATGAATGTTCTTCCATTTTCTCCTTATACGAAACGAGTGCCAATTTGGGGGTTAGGCTGCGGGGGCGGGGCGGCAGGCTTATCCCGAGCTTATGAATACATCAGGGCGTATCCAGAAGCGAAAGTGCTCGTTGTTGCCTGTGAGCTTTGCAGCCTCACTTTTCAGCCACAAGATCAATCAAAAAGCAATTTAATTGGAACCTCGCTGTTCGGTGACGGGACGGCGGCCGTTCTTTTAACTGGAGAAAAGGCTGCCTCTAAGTATACGCGGTTAAAAACAGTACCTAAAGTGCTTGGCACGCAGTCAGTGACCATGAAAGATTCTGAAGATGTGATGGGTTGGGATTTTACCGCCGACGGATTTCGGGTCATCTTCTCACGTGATATTCCGTCCATCATTTCTGGGTGGTTAAAAGAGCAAGTGGATCAATTTTTACATCAGCTAGGGTTTTCAACAGAGGATGTATCTGTTTTTCTTGCTCACCCTGGAGGAAAAAAAGTGATTGATGCCTATCTTGAAAGCCTATCTTTACAAGAGCATCAGCTATTTTCTTCAAAAGAGGTTCTGAAACAGCATGGAAACATGTCCTCTGCCACTGTTTTATATGTCATGAAGCATTTTCTTGAACATCAGTCACTAGATGCAGGACAGGTGGGGCTTTGCGGAGCACTTGGTCCAGGCTTTTCGTCAGAATTATTGCTCATGAAATGGGAGGGACTCTCGTGATGATTTTCTGGATAGTGATTGGCATTTTCATTTGTCAGCGCCTCATTGAAGTGCTTGTGGCGAAAAGAAATGAAAAGAAGGTGAAGGCGATCGGAGCGATTGAATTTGGTGCAAGCCATTATCCTTATATGGTCGCTATGCATGCAGCTTTTTTCCTCTCGCTTATTGGAGAGACATGGCTGCTGCATCGTCAACCGTCTCGTTTTTTCCTATTGCTGCTTGTGTTCCTGCTTGCGACCCAGGTGATTCGGTACTGGGCACTATGTTCACTTGGGACGTATTGGAATACAAAAATCTTAGTCGTTCCAAATGCGATGATTGTGAAAAAGGGGCCGTATCGCTGGTTAAAGCATCCTAACTATGTGGTGGTGGCGATTGAACTGATGTTCATTCCGCTGCTATTTAACGCATTTATTACTGCCATTTTGTTTACGTGTTTAAATGGATGGATGATGATGGTCAGAATTCAAACAGAAGAAAAAGCACTGAATCAGTATTTACTAAATTAATATTGAAAATCATTATCAATTGTGCTACACTTTCATTAATGATAAACATTCTCAATCATGAAGGATGGACGGTGATCACATGACAATGATTTTCTTACTCGGTACGGTCTGTGTATACAGCTTATTGATTGGCTTCGTATTAAAAGGTGTTTCAAAAAAATCTGCTTCCTGATTGCAGTCCATTGCGACTGATCGGGCAGCAGATTTTTTTATTTCCTCAGATCAGAAGAAAAATCTCTTTATTTTGTGTAAAATGGTACACATACATAACTGACTTTTCTAAAAACAAAGGGGTTTATCGTCATGAAAGACTTGTCTATTCGAGATTCGCTCGTTCAAACTACAGGTGCTTTATATCAAAGCCTTCTGAAAAGGGATGATCACGAGCGCGCAGCCAAACTTGCATCTATTATGAAAAAGGAAGCTGAAGAAGAAGTATATATCGCATTTACCGGCCACTATTCTGCTGGTAAGTCATCACTAGTGAATCATCTTCTTCATGATCACATCCTGCCCACAAGCCCAATTCCAACGAGTGCAAACTTGGTTGTTGTCAGGAAAGGGGTCAGTGAAGTTCAGCTCCATACGTCTGATGGACGTTTTGCAAAAATGAGCGGTTCTTATGATAAAGAAGCGGTGCAGCGTTTTTGTAAAGATGGGGAACAAATTGAGATGGTGGAAATTAGCGGTGATTATAGTGGACTTGAAGAAAAAGTGGCACTCATCGATACACCGGGAATTGATTCAACGGATCATGCGCACTTTTTATCCGCTGCTTCGATTCTTCATCAAGCGGATGCTCTTTTTTATGTCGTTCATTATAACCATGTCCATTCTGAAGAAAACATTCGCTTCATTCGCTCGATTAAAGAGAAAGTACCAAATCTTTATTTCATCGTTAATCAAGTGGATCGGCACGATGAACAAGAGACAACTTTTGAAGACTACAAAAAACAAGTCGTTGAGATGCTTTTAAAAGAAGGCATTGAGGAAGAACATCTATATTTTACTTCTGTGACGGATGAGGCACACCCAAAAAACGAAATGATCCGTTTAGTGAAGAAACTACAAGAATTACAAACCATGCCTAAAGCATCGCTTCGAGCCTATACAGAGCAGAAAATCGAACATGTTTTAAAAGAACATATAGACTCGTTAAAAGAAGAACTGCATGAAGAGGACCTTGACGCGCGGCTGCAAGAAAAAAGGAATGAAGTGAAAGAACTAGAAGAGAAACGCCGATTTATTGAAAATGGTGCAAAGCAGGTAGAAGATGAAGTGTCTTCTGAAGTAGAGAACATCTTAAAAAATGCAAACCTCACGCCATTTAAGATGCGAGAGCTTGCAAGTGACTATATCGAATCAAAAGCACCTGGCTTTAAAGTGGGTTTACTTTTTGCAAAAAATAAAACCGAGCAGGAAAAGGAAAAGCGGGCAAATGATTTCTTAGCAGATGTAAAAAAGAGAATGAAAGCGGAAGTTGACTGGCACATTGCCGAGCTCCTTAAAAAAGAAATAAAACAGCATCAGCTTGGCGAAGCGTTATTAGACAAAGCCATGGCATTTGAGACACCTATTGAAGAATCCCTGCTTGAAAAGGTCATTCACCAAGGGGCAACTTTTTCTAACGAATACGTTCTTCAATATGCGAAAGATGCTGGTGAAGCATTGAAAAGACAGGCGAAACAGCAAGCGCTTCAATTGATTGAACAGATGATTGAAACCTTGAAAGACCAGCTCAAGAATGAACAGGAGAAGCAAGAGGAAAAACGGGAGCAAGCGAAACAAGAGCTTCAGAGCCTTGAGGGGTATAACGAAAAAAATGAACAAATAAGACAGGATATTCAGCATTTATGGGATATTTGGCAAAACGGAACGGATGATCATATCCCAGGCGACTGGTTTTATGCGAAAAAGCAATGGATGCAGCACGACCAGCTGGAGAAGAATCACGCATCAATTCATGTTAAAGAGAGCGATCAAGCTGCTGAACGGACAGAGCGCGATCAATACCGTCAATCGCAGCATTTAACAACAGCACAATCGATTGCACAATTTAAAGAGCTTTCCCGCATTTTATCGCCTTTAGCTATTCTAAAGTCTCAAAGAGATTCCTTTGAAAAACGAACAGAGCGGCTGCAGGCAAAAGAATTTACACTCGCTTTATTTGGCGCTTTTAGTTCTGGAAAATCTTCTTTTGCCAATGCACTTGTTGGACGAAAGGTGTTACCATCATCTCCTACGCCAACAACTGCAACAATTAACAAACTGACACGACCTACGGAAGATCATCCTCATGAAAGTGTCAAAGTGGTGTTTAAAACGAAGCAGGACATTCTAGAGGAACTCGATCAGATTCTTGGATTTTCGATCACAACAGAAAAAGGAGATTCGTTTCAGGCAAAGCTGGAAAGAGTACTGAAAAAACGGCAGCTCGAACAGGATCACCGAATCATTGTAGAACATTTTCTACAAGCCTATGCCAAGTTTCATGATGACATTGACAACCAAACGAATTTACATGTCACACTTCAAGAATTAAAGCCTTATGTAGCGGAAGAATCTGTTTCTTGTGTGGTGAAGGAAGTGACGGTGTATTTAAGTACACCTCTGACAGATAAAGGGCTGACGATTGTCGATACACCAGGTGCAAGTAGTATGAATAAGCGTCATACAGAAATCGCCTTCCAGTATATGAAGGATGCAGACGCCCTTCTTTATTTAACGTATTATCAGCATTCTTTCTCAAAAGCTGATCGCTCATTTTTACGGAAGCTTGGACTCGTAAAAGATTCCTTTAGCATGGATAAAATGTTCTTTATCATCAATGCAGCTGATTTGGCTAAGGATCAAGCAGAGCTTGAAACCGTATTTGACTATGTACGAAGCGAGCTCACAAAAGAAGGCATCCGCAATCCAAACCTGCATCATGTGTCTAGTAAGGAAGAGATCGAAGGGAAAGAGCCGACATCTTATAATCAATATGCAACACTGAGAAAACAGCTCGACTATTTTATTGAGGAAGAATTAACGAAAGATGCCATTGAACTTTTGCATTTTGAAGCTAATACATTATGTACAACGGTCGATAGACTACGTGCGACCTTGCATCAATCAGAAGATGAGAAAGAAGCTGAAAAGAAAAACATCAAGACATCCTATGAAGCCATTCTCGAAAAAATGCAAGTTGTGAAACGGTCTAAGCTTGTGACTGAAAGCGTAAAAAAAGACGTGCATGAACAGCTCTATCATATTGTACAGCGGCTTTCATTATTTGCGAATGATCTGTTAAAGTCTGCCTTTTATCCTGGCATATCTCAAGGGAATTTTGGTCAGCAGTTAAAAAAGGCACTTGAGAAAGCGTTAAAGGAGTATGAATTTGAATTTGTGCAGGAGCTCAAGGCGCTTGATATCCGAATGGAATCGTTTATCCACCATTATTTCCAGGAGGAGTGGGAAAAAGGGATGCAGGCTGCATGTGCGGAAGATCCTTACTTTTCTCTCAGCCTGTCAGCCCCTGAGGAGAAAAATGCTGAGCTAAAACAAATTGAAGTCGAAGCAGAGATTGCACCATTTGAGCCACTTTTAAAGAAACAAAAATCAGCGAAAGCCTTCTTTGAACAAAATGAAAAGGCTACGTTTATTGAAGCCATTCGAGATATTCTACATCAAATGACAACACGTTGGGCAGATAACGAAAAAGAAGAGTTGCTGAGCAGATATGAAAAGCTAGTGAAGACCTATACGGAAAGGTACGAACAAGATGCTCTCCAACAGCTCAATGAGCAAAAACAGACATTTATGACGAGCCTTACAACAGATGCTGAAAAACAGGCGGTCATTGAACAAGTTTATGAACAAACAAATGAATGGAAGAACCAGTTGAAAACGATATGATTCATGATAGACTATATAAAAAAGAAAGCAGTTGATAGACGATGACGAGCGTACACGAAGAAATTTCTGCACATTCACAGAAACAACATGCCCACATCCAATCTTTTCTTGCACTTGAACAAAAAAGAGAGCAGGCGATTGAATCGGCTGTGAAAAAATGTGAACACAATGAACCATTTTCAACAGATGAGATCAATGCCATTACGTCTAAAATGAATGAGCTTGCCCGAGGCGGAATTGTTCCCCTTCGTAAACATGTCACGATTGAGATGGTGGAGGAATACACCCAGCGTAAACAGAAGTAAAGAGTAACTTTCTCATTTTTGGTCATCTTAACAAATGAACCAGAAAGGGGAATGATCATGGCAAAAAAGCAAAACGTAAAGCAGCAGGAGGAGCGCATGCCGAAGGAAAAAGGCATGCCATCCTACGCAGAAGCGGAAACGAAAAAAATGCAATATGGTAAAAAGTAATCGGGCTGCCTCTTCTTTATCAAAAAGAAGAAGGCGCCTTTTTTATGTTCGTTTCGATGTTCTATGATAGAATAGGAGTATTGTTTATAAAAAGGGAGTTTAGATGAATGAATAAACACGTATTACTTGTAGATGGAATGGCACTTCTTTTTAGGTCGTTTTATGCGACGGCTGTCCATCGCAATTTTATGATAAATGATCGTGGTGTGCCGACAAATGGAGTGAATGGTTATTTGAAGCATTTGTTAACAGCTGTCCAAACATTTGAGCCGACTCATATCGTTTGCTGCTGGGATATGGGAAGCCAGACATACCGGAACGAATTGTTTCAAGATTATAAAGCCAATCGAGGCGAGGCGCCTGTTGAGCTTATCCCGCAGTTTGATTTAGCAAAAGAGGCGACAGCAGAACTGGGGATCATGAACATTGGTGTGACAGGTTTTGAAGCAGATGATTGTATTGGAACGCTTGCATCAATCTATCAAAACGAAGCACATGTGACCGTCTTAACAGGAGATAAAGATTTGCTGCAGATCTTGAATGAACAAGTGAACGTGGCTTTAATGCAAAAAGGCATCGGGAATTATAAGCATTATACAAAAGCCATTTTTGAAGAGGAAATGGGCATTTCTCCAAAGGCGCTGATTGATATGAAAGCGCTGATGGGTGATTCTAGCGATAATTATCCTGGTGTAAAAGGAATCGGCGAAAAAACAGCATTGAAATTTATTCAAACGTATGAAACGATTGATCGACTGTTAGAAAATGTTCATGCATTAACGGCAGCTCAGCAAAAGAAAATGCAAGCAGGATTAGAAGATCTGAAGCTTTCTCGTATACTGGCAGAAATTAAATGTGATGTACCACTCAGCTGTCCGATTGACGAAACAAAAATAAAAATGGACCCAGAGCGGGCAGCGGCAATGCTTCGCTTGCATCAAATTAAAGGGATCGAACCAATGGTTAACCGCTTAAATCAATTAGGAATCAGTTAAGGTTAGAAAAAAAGAAAGGGCTAAAATCAAGTTCATTTTAGCCCTTTGTGTTGCTTTTTTTCGCCTTATTTTCTAATTGCGATATTGGCTGTTTATCTTTTGTCTGCGCATCACCTTGAGGAGTCGTTCCGTTTGTGACACGGCCTCTGTTCTCTTTACCCAATTCGTATCACCTCACCCATTAGCATAACCAAAAGAAAAGCGATTCATCCTTTTGAAAGGTGAATCGCTTTTCTAGCGAGCTGATCAGCCACTTGATTTTCCTTGCTCGGAATCCACTTAATGAAAAATAAATCAAATTCGCTTTGAAGCTGCAGCATTTCTTCGATGAAATGACGAAAAGATGGATTTTTAGCAAATCCTGCATTGGCTGCACGATCCACTACTTGTGAATCAGTGCGGAATGAAACGGTCCGTAATCCTTTTTCTACGCAAATTTTCATGCCTTCAATGAGCGCTGAAAACTCTGCTTCATGATTGCTCATGATGCCAAGAGGAATGGAGAAAGACTCAGCTTTTCCGTCATATTTCAAGAATATGCCGATGCCAGATGGACCTGGGTTTCCGGCACTAGCACCGTCAATATATATTTCAGCTGGCAATTTATTTCCCCCTTTCATCAATCGGAACCATTTTTTTCGCCGCATAGGCATAAGGTGTGCCAATGGCAGCGACGATAAATTTAATCACATAAGTCGTGATGAAAATTTCGATCCATATATGGAATGGGTAGGTCCCAAGAAAGGCAATGGTTGTGAAAACGAGTGTATCAAGCAGCTGGCTAATCATTGTACTCCCCGCATTTCGCAGCCAGAGCGCACCATCTGAAGGAAATATCCGGCGAATAAACGAATATACATAAACATCTAACATTTGACTGATGATATAAGCAGCAAGACTACCAAGAGCGACCCTTGGCATAAAGCCAAATATCGTTTCTAATGATGATTGGGAAATGTCAGATGGAGCGGGATGGAAAAGCAAAGCCTCCTGCATGACAACAGTTAATGTTAAAAGGGTGGCAAAGCCAATCCAGACAGCTTTTTTCGCTTCGGTTTGTCCATATTTTTCATTGAGGACGTCCGTTGCAAAGAACACACTGCCGTATAAAATGTTGCCAAGTGTTGCCGTTAAGCCAAATAATTCAACGGTTTTGACCACTTGTAAATTGGCAGCAACTGTTGCAAAACCAATCCAGACGAAAAGCCCCATCTTGCCAAATCCTTTATAAAATAGAAGAACAATGATAAAATTAATGATCGCAAATAAGATCCAAATACCTTCATTAAACAAGTGACATGAACTTCCTTTCTAAATGTAAAATGTAACTTTTTGATTATAGCATAACGAACGTTTACCTTAAAAGTATGGGAAGGCGATGTGATCAATGAAACTAAGAGCGCACTATACAATGAAAGTGAAATCGATTGGGTCCATTGCTTTTTTCCAAGAAGATTGGATGGAGCTCAAAGAGGCCTTGCTTTTAGCAAAACATATAGACAAAAAAGAACCGCAGTCACTTTTATCATTTGAAGATGAAAAGGGTGCGATGTGGTCGACGAAAGAACTTGAAAAGCTAAACGAAGAACTTAGGCTTGAACCCGATCAGCTTCAGGTCTATTTTGATGCGAGTTTTCGCAAAGAAACAGGTGATGCTGGGCTTGGAATTGTCGTGTATTATCAGCTCGGACAGGATGCATACCGATTAAGGAAGAATCAGCCTTTTCAGAGCACCACGAACAATGAGGCAGAGTATGCGGCTTTATTTGAAGCGGTAAAAGCTTTAAAAGAACTGGGAGCCAGCAGAAACTCTGTTACGATTAGAGGAGATTCTCTTGTTGTGATGAATCAGCTCAAAGGGGAATGGCCTTGTTATGATGATATACATAACAAATGGCTCGACCGAATTGAGGCTGCGATTAAAGAGCTGAAGCTCACGCCAACATATGAAGTCATCGATCGTAAACAAAATGCAGAAGCAGATCAGCTTGCCAGACAGATACTTGCAGACGTCCCCATCGAAAGTAAGTTGAAATTAGAAGCAGACGGAGCTGAATAAAGTGGATAAAAAAACAGCAGTAAAAGAATTAACAGATCTTCAAGACACGTATTGTTCAGATTGTTTGATTAAGAAGCACTTTCGTAAAGAATTTGGCAAAAAATATGCGCACTCCTTTTGTATACAGCAATGCACGGTAGGAGAGAAGATCAAACAATACGGGAATGAATTACTCAAAAAATAAGCATACACTCCGGTTTTCCCCTAGATGTATCATACGCTCACGAAAAAAAACGAATAGAATGTGTAAAAAAAGAACATATTCTGAAAAATGAGCCGATATAACTATAGAAAGTTTTGGTTGAGTTACTTTTTGACTAAGTGACGGATAATAGAGGAAAAGGGGAAGGCCGGCATGGATAATAAGGATTTTGAAACGGTATTACATCGGACATTTCAAGAGGTGTACAGTGATCTAGAGCAACTGGTAGATGTAGCAAAGAAGGGAAGACCTTTTCTCGAAAAAGATATCTCTGAAATTGAACAAAGATTAAAGCAAAATATTTTAGCGATTGAAATTCAGCTGAAAATCAAATAAGAGAGGCATACGCCTCTCTTTATTTTGTCGTTTCATCATTGATTGAGTTGATTAGATTTTTGTTACGTTTGCAGCTTGAGGTCCACGATTACCTTCAACGATTTCAAAAGAAACTTCTTGTCCTTCTTCTAGAGATTTGTAACCGTCACCTTCGATAGCTGTGAAGTGAACGAATACATCGTCTCCGCCTTCAACTTCAATGAAGCCGAAACCTTTTTCATTATTGAACCATTTTACTTTACCGTTTTGCATATTGCTTTTTCCTCCTAGTACTGTAGCACACCTTTTGGCATACTAAAAAAAATTTTTCATCACCTAACGACTTAAGAAGTTGTTAAATGATGGTTCCACTATACACCATCAAAAGTAAAGCGTCAAGCAGGCAAGCCAAATTTTGAGCAGAATGTTTGATTTTTTTGTTTTTTTAGTGAATGACATTTATCTATAAAACGTCCTAATCTCATGAAACCTAACGTATAACTTGTCCGTATATAGTAAAAATACAGAAAGAGGTGCGTCATGAATCGTTACACAATTGAGGAGTTTGTTCAGAATACGCAGCAAGAAGACAAAGGGGAAGGGGTCTTTGAACTTGAAACACCAAGATTGTTAGAAATTAATTTAACGGATACCATTTGGGCAAAAACAGGCTCCATGGTTTCATATCGCGGGAAAATAAAGTTTGAACGTGAAGGTGTGTTTGAACACGGTGTCTCAAAGATGTTCAAAAAAATGTTATCAGGAGAAGGAACCTCTTTGATGAAGGCCACAGGTGATGGGAAATTATATGTAGCAGACCAAGGGAAAAAAATCTCGATTCTTCGATTGGCTCAAGGGGAGTCTATTTTCGTTAATGGAAACGACTTGCTCGCATTTGAACCGTCTGTTCGGTGGGATATTAAATTAATGAAAAAGGTGTCTGGCATGCTTGCAGGCGGATTATTTAATGTCAAACTTGAAGGACCAGGTCTTGTGGCAATCACAAGTCATTACGAACCGCTGACGCTGATTGTTCAGCCAGGTGATTCTGTTTATACAGATCCGAATGCGACGGTCGCATGGTCAGGAGATTTGCAGACTGAATTTGTGACAGATGTATCGTTCAAAACGTTTATTGGCAGGGGAAGCGGAGAGTCCATTCAAATGAAGTTTAGCGGAAGTGGCTTTGTTGTTGTTCAGCCGTTTGAAGAAGTATATACAACGAATGGAAATCAAGGTTAAAAGAAAAAAGGTGTCCGTCAATGACGGACACCTTTTTATGATAATGCTTGAGCATACGATTTGTTGCTCATGATCAGATCTGATTGTTCGACGATATCTTCTAAAATGGTTTGAGAAGATTGTTTTAAGTGTAATTTTTTGATGTTTTGTTTCATGGATTCTAATTTTTCTTCGTCTTGCAGCAAGTTGGTGACAGATTCTAAAATGTCTTCGTGTCTGTTGATGACAATGGCAGCGCCGTAATCTTCAAAGAAAAGAGCATTTTCTTTTTCTTGTCCTGGAACAGGTTTGTAAAGAATAACTGGGACACCAATTGCTGTTGCTTCTGTTAATGTAATCCCGCCCGGTTTTGTAATCATACAGTCCGTTACTCTGAACAATTCATCAATTTGTTCCACATATCCAAGCGCCTTCAATTGATTTGGGTGTGCTTGTTCAAGTTCGCTAAGCGATTGCTTCAGCGCTGCATTCTTACCGCACACAACAACAATTTGTACTTCACTGTCAAGAAGTAGTGCTTCACACAGTTCCTTCACATTTTTTAGTACACCATGGGCACCCGCCATAATGAGAAGGACTTTTTTGTCTGATGATAATCCATATTTTTTATAGATGATCGATTTAGGCACGTCTACTTCAAATTGTGGTCTAATCGGAATGCCTGTTACCTTGACATCGCTTGGATGTGTGCCGATTTCTACTAGCTTTTGTTTCACATAATCGGTTGCAACATAGTATCGGTCAATGTTTTCATGTACCCAAATTTTATGAAGACAAAAGTCTGTCATCACATTAAATGTTGGAATGACTTTACCTGTTTTGTTTCGGTATTCAGGTACAACAATCATCGGGAATGTAATGATGATGATATCCGGATTGTGTAATTGAATTAATTCATCAAGACGCTTATTTCCCATCTTTAAATAAATGTTAAATTTGCGTTTATTGTAAATTTTATCTACACCGTAATAAAACAAGCGATAAAATTGTTTCCCAATGGAGAAGCTCTTTAAATATAAATATTGAGTCACTTCAGACACAATGGGATTTGATTCTTGATACAAATTAGAAACTATCACATGTTCAAACCCTTGGGATTTGCATTCATCATACAGTGTTTTTGCAACCTGCATATGTCCATTTCCATAATTTGCGGTCAAGATTAATATTTTTTTATTGGTATTCAAGAATATTCACCTCAAATGTAATCAACAACAACAAAACTTCGTACGAAAACTATAAATCTCATAGGTCTACATATACATAAAGATAACATATAAACAGCGAGAGCATATCATTCGTTACGAAAGAATTAAACTAATTTTAAAAAACAAACAGACTAAATTGATAATGGAAGACAGAGCCATTTGTATTTTAACACATTTTAAGCATTTATCATCAGACTACAGTCTATTTTATTCCCACACATATGGTGTTTCTTGATAAACATAGTAATTAAGCCAATTCATAAACAGCAAAGTAGCATGGGCTTTCCAGCGGTTCACTGGAACTAATGTGTCTCCATCTTCTATGAAATAGTGGACGGGTTTTTTGACTGTATCATGTTTCAACAAATCTCTTTCATATTCCTGCTTCAATGTATCTGTATCGTATTCAGGATGTCCAGTTAAAAATACTTGTTTATCATCATCTGAAACAATTAAACAAACACCAGCTTCCTCAGACGTGCTCAATATTTTTAGATTCGGCGTGTTTTTTAATTGTTCTGTATTAATATCTGTATGCCTAGAATGTGGGACATAGTATACTTCATCGAAACCTCTTACTAATCTTTCTTTTTTCTCTTTGACAAGATGCTCAAAAACACCGAATTTTTTCTCTGGAAGCTTGATTTTTTCAATGCCATAATGATGATACAGACCAGCCTGTGCCCCCCAGCATATATGGAGAGTAGACGTCACATTCGTTTTACTCCAGTCCAAAATGTCCTGCAGTTCTTTCCAATAGGAAACTTCTTCGAAAGCTAAATGCTCAATTGGTGCACCTGTAATGATCATGCCATCAAATTTTTTATGGCGAATCGAGTCAAAGGTCGTATAAAATTCATCTAGATGCTCTCTCGATGTATTCTTCGGTGTATGTGTACTTGGAATCAAAAATGTAAAATACACTTGCAAAGGAGAATTTCCGAGCATTCTCAGCAGCTGCGTTTCAGTTTGTATTTTTTTTGGCATTAAGTTTAAGATCACGATATTCAAAGGACGGATATCTTGTTTGAATGCCCTTGTCTCATCCATGACGAAAATGTTTTCGCTCTCTAGTATTTGTTTTGCCGGCAGATGAACTGGTATGTTAATAGGCAACTCGCCACCCCCTGAACCAAAGCTAATTTCACTTCATTATAGGAACTTTCTGGCGATATTTCAATGTTTCAATTATGTTACAATGAAAAATAGAGCAAAAAAGAAAGCTGTTTCTGTCAAAAAAGGAGGCCATTAATCATGATCACAAAGCATTTATCAGATATTGACATTGCCCAAAAGGCAAAGCTGAGACCGATTCAAGACATCGCAGCAAAATTACACATACATGACGAAGAATTAGAATGCTATGGTTTCACAAAAGCGAAAATATCTTTGACTATTTTTGACCGTTTAAAGGAACAAAAAGAAGGAAATGTGATTCTTGTGACTTCGATCAACCCAACGCCAGCAGGTGAGGGGAAGTCCACCGTAACAGTTGGCCTCGGTCAAGCCTTCGAGAAAATTGGGAAAAAAGCGATTATTGCCATGCGTGAACCTTCACTAGGTCCCACAATGGGTATTAAAGGCGGTGCAGCTGGCGGCGGATATTCACAGGTGTTGCCTATGGAAGAAATTAATCTTCATTTCACAGGGGATTTTCATGCGATCACATCTGCACATAACGCTTTATCTGCTTTTATTGATAATCATATCCATCACGGAAATGAGCTTGGAATCGACGCACGCCGAATTGTATGGAAACGAGTGTTAGATTTAAACGATCGTGCTCTAAGACAAGTGGTCGTAGGACTTGGCGGTCAATTAAATGGGTACCCTAGAGAAGATGGATTTGATATTACGGTTGCATCCGAAATGATGGCCATCCTCTGTTTAGCAGACGACTTAAACGATCTAAAAAAACGTCTTTCTTCTATTGTTGTTGCCTACAATCAAGAAGGTGAACCGGTCACAGTTGGAAATCTAGGGTATGAAGGCGTATTAACCTTGCTTTTAAAAGATGCGCTGAAACCAAACCTTGTTCAAACGATTGAAGGAACTCCAGCGCTTGTTCATGGTGGTCCTTTTGCCAACATTGCACATGGATGCAATAGTTTAATTGCCACAAAAATGGCGGCAAAACTAGCAGATTACGTCGTAACAGAAGCGGGATTTGGTGCAGACCTCGGCGCGGAAAAATTTCTTCACATCAAAACAAGAGCTGGTGATTTTAAACCAGGCGCTGTTGTCATTGTAGCAACTGTCAGGGCGCTAAAAATGCATGGCGGAATGCAGAAAACAGAGCTCAAGGAAGCAAATGCACAGGCTGTATTAGAAGGTATACATAATTTAGAGAAGCATATTGAAACAGTGCAAGCCTTCGGTCTACCATACATCGTTGCAGTGAACCGTTTTATTACCGATACAAAAGAAGAAATTCAAGCAATAGAAAACTGGTGCGAAACGAATGGACATCCAGTCAAAGCCGTCAATGTATGGGAAGAAGGGGGAGCTGGCGGCGTAGCACTTGCCGAAGAGCTCACGACACTCATTGAAAAGAATGAAAACAGCTTTTCTTATTTATATGAGGAGCAAGATTCCATTGAAGAAAAGTTGTCAAAAGTCGCCAAAGTGGTTTATGGTGCAGACGGCGTCAACCTTACATCAAAAGCAAGAAAGCAGCTAGCTGCAATTGAGAAAAATGGCTGGGCCCATTTGCCGGTTTGTATGGCAAAAACGCAATATTCACTATCGGATGATCCGGCTTTAATCGGCAGACCAAAAGGCTTCACCGTTACGATTCGAGAGTTAAAACCATCTGTAGGAGCAGGTTTTATCGTTGCACTAACGGGAAGCATTCTGACCATGCCAGGTCTCCCTAAAAAACCTGCGGCACTTGAGATGGATTTATTAGAAGACGGCAGTGTGACTGGACTCTTTTAGCAGGAAGCATAAAAAGCGATTTTCTAAAAGAAGCATGTTACGATAGGAAAAAGTGAATCCTAGGAGGCTATGAGATGTCAATTTATGATATTCAGGTCAAGACCATTAACGGTCAGGAAAAATCAATGGCAGATTACAAAGGGAAAGTACTGATCATCGTGAACACAGCGAGCAAATGTGGACTGACCCCTCAATTTAAACAATTACAAGAGTTATACGATCAATATCATGAAAAAGGCCTTGAAATTTTAGGATTTCCGTGCAATCAATTTATGAATCAAGAGCCAGAAGGGGAAGAAGCAATTCAAGAATTCTGTTCGTTAAACTATGGTGTGACCTTCCCGATGTTTGCAAAAGTAGATGTCAATGGTGACAATGCGCATCCGCTTTTCAAATACTTAACGAGTCATGCGAAAGGTGTGCTTGGTACAAAAACGGTGAAATGGAATTTCACAAAATTTATCGTTGACCAAAACGGAGAAGTGACTGAACGATTCTCTCCTAAAACACTACCAAAAGAATTAGAAAGCTCCATTATCGCTCTTTTGGAGAAATAAGCATGTATTCGAGTAAGCAGCAAGAACAATTGGAGGCAGCTGCCTCCTTTGTTTCAAAACAGCTAAAGAATGAACCGACTGGACACGATGAAGCTCATATCAATCGTGTGCGCCAGCTTGCCGTCCATATTGCACAACAGGAGGGCGGGTCGCTTTTTGTCATTGAAATGGCAGCGATTGTCCATGATGTCATTGATGACAAGCTGTCTAGTGAATGGAAGCTTTCACCGCATGATCTCAAGCAGCAGCTCCTTTTGTGGGAAGTGGACACGCAAGATATTCGCTATATCATGGATATCATTACAACGATGTCTTTTCGTCACCGGCATATGCAGCATAAGCCAGTGACATTAGAAGGGGCCATTGTTCAAGATGCAGATCGGCTAGATGCGATAGGTGCAACTGGGATTGCAAGGGTGTTTACATATGCAGGTGCAAAAGGGGAGCCTCACTATACAGAGGGTGCTCACCAAGGCACAGTACTTTTGCATATGCAAGAAAAGCTGCTTCAATTAAAAGACTTGATGAACACACGTGCTGGAAAGCAGCTGGCTCATGAGCGGCATGAGTTTATGTGTCTATTTATTAAGACATGGAAAGAAGAATGCGGCCTTACAGATGAGTAGGGTCTTTATGTGTGTAAGGAGGATGTATAGATGAAAATAACTGCCATAGAACCAACGCCAAGCCCGAATACAATGAAAGTCATTTTGACAGAAGCGCTTGCAGGCGGTAAAAGCAATAACTACAAAAAAGATCAAAAAGACGAAGCGCCAGAGATGATCAAGCGCATTTTAACCATTGAAGGTGTAAAAGGTGTTTACCATGTAGCCGATTTCTTAGCGGTTGAGCGTAATGCGAAATTTGACTGGCAAGGTATTTTACAGCAAGTCAGAGAAGCCTTTGGACAAGAAACAGAAGGTCTTCAGGGAGAATCGCAGTCAGGTGATGACACATTTGGAGAAGTCAAAGTGTTTGTTCAAATGTTTAATGGGATTCCGATGCAGGTGAAGTTGACAGACGGTGAAAGAGAAGAACGATTTGGAATGCCTGAACGTTTCCAGGCAGCGATTTTAAAGCTAAGAAGCAGTTCAGATAATGTTGTATTTGAACGTGTGTGGAAAGAACATGGCGTACGTTTTGGAGAATTTGCTGATATCGGTCAAGAAGTCACAGAAGAGCTGCAAGCTGCATATGACGACGAGCGTTTATCCCGTTTAACAGAGGCAGTGAAGGAAGGTCAAGAGGCTGTAGATAAACAAGTGAACCGAAAAGCATATGATGTGACAGAAGAGATGCTGCGCGATGAAGATTGGAAGAAACGTTTTGCTCATTTAGAGCAAATGCAGCCAGAGAAAAAAGATATACCTGTTTTAATGAAAGCGATGGAGGACCCAAAAACATCAATTCGCAGACAAGCTGTTGTGAATGCTGGCATGATTGAAGATCCAGACATTTTGCCTATTTTGTATAAAGGGCTTGAAGATAAAACAGTGACGGTTAGAAGAACTGCTGGAGATTGTATTTCAGATCTTGGTGATTCTAGTGCGATTGAAGCGATGATTCAAGCCTTAAAGGACCCAAGTAAGCTTGTCCGCTGGCGTGCGGCCATGTTCCTTTATGAAGAAGGTGACGAAACAGCACTAGAAGCTTTAAAAGAAGCGGAACAGGACCCTGAATTTGAAGTCAGTCTTCAAGTGAAAATGGCCATCGAACGAATTGAGCACGGAGAAGAAGCAAAAGGCTCTGTGTGGAAGCAAATGACAGAAAGTAGAAAAAATGCATCAGAATCATAAGAAAGACGAGCAGGCTGCCAATAAAAGGCAGCTTGTTTTCTGAAAATGGCTTTTTTATTGGCAGAAAAATTTTTTTAGAAAAATTATTTTGAATATTGTTGAAATATGAGAAAAAACTCTATATAGTAGTACCAATATAGAATATTGGAGGTCAGATTTTATGACACAATCCTTGCTGAGCACTTGCTTCAGCAGAGAAATCAGTCACTATCTATTATAGGTGGCTAAATAAACAGAAAATTTGTAAAATAAAATGAACTCAAAATCATACAGTCAACAAGACTAGTAGTATAGGAGGCTTTTTAAACAGATGGCAGAACTTCGCAGTAATATGATTAAACAAGGAATTGACAGAGCACCTCACCGAAGCTTACTAAGAGCAGCTGGGGTAAAAGATGAGGATTTTGGCAAGCCGTTTATTGCCGTATGTAATTCCTATATTGATATTGTCCCAGGGCATGTCCATCTTCAGGAATTCGGAAAAATTGTGAAAGAAGCCATTCGTGAAGCTGGCGGTGTTCCATTTGAATTTAATACAATCGGTGTAGATGATGGTATTGCGATGGGGCATATTGGGATGAGATATTCATTGCCAAGCCGTGAAATCATTGCTGATTCAGTAGAGACCGTGGTGTCTGCACACTGGTTTGATGGCATGGTGTGTATTCCTAACTGTGATAAAATCACGCCAGGTATGATGATGGCTGCCATGCGTGTGAATATCCCAACTGTATTTGTCAGTGGTGGACCGATGGAAGCTGGGAGAACAAGTGATGGCAGAAAAATTTCTCTTTCTTCTGTCTTTGAAGGCGTAGGCGCATACCAATCAGGGAAAATTAATGAAGAGGAGTTAAACGAATTAGAGCAATTTGGCTGTCCAACATGCGGATCTTGCTCTGGTATGTTTACAGCAAACTCAATGAACTGTTTAGCAGAGGCGCTAGGGATTGCTCTTCCTGGAAATGGAACCATTCTGGCGACTTCACCAGAACGAAGAGAATTTGCGAAGAAATCAGCAAAACAATTGATGGAGCTAATCAAAAAAGACATTAAACCACGTGATATTGTCACGGAAAAAGCGATTGATAACGCATTTGCTTTAGATATGGCACTTGGTGGTTCAACAAATACAGTTCTTCATACATTGGCGATTGCAAACGAAGCAGGCGTTGAATATTCACTTGAACGCATCAATGAAGTCGCAGAACGTGTGCCGCATTTATCGAAACTTGCTCCAGCTTCAGATGTATATATTGAAGATTTACATGAAGCTGGCGGAGTGACCGCTGCACTAAATGAATTGTCCAAAAAAGAGGGGGCTCTTCATTTAGATACCATGACCGTCACAGCGAAAACGTTAGGCGAGAACATTGCAGGTCATGAGGTAAAAGATTATAACGTCATTTATCCAATTGACAAGCCATTTACTGAAAAGGGCGGCTTAGCCGTTTTATTTGGAAACCTTGCGCCAGATGGAGCAATCATTAAAACAGGCGGTGTACAAGACGGCATCACACGTCATGAAGGACCTGCGATCGTATTTGAATCCCAAGAGGAAGCACTTGAAGGAATCATTAATCGAAAAGTAGAAGCAGGACATGTTGTCATTATTCGTTATGAAGGACCTAAAGGCGGTCCAGGTATGCCTGAAATGCTAGCACCAACTTCACAAATTGTTGGAATGGGACTTGGTCCAAAGGTTGCTTTAATTACAGACGGACGATTCTCCGGTGCTTCTCGCGGATTGTCTATTGGACACGTCTCTCCAGAGGCAGCAGAAGGCGGCCCGCTTGCCTTTGTTGAAAATGGTGATCATGTCGTTGTCGATATCGAAAAACGCATTTTAAGCGTAGATGTCCCGGAAGAAGAATGGGAAAAAAGAAAAGCAAACTGGAAAGGCTTTGAGCCAAAAGTAAAAACAGGTTACCTTGCCAGATACTCAAAACTTGTGACATCAGCCAATACAGGCGGAATCATGAAAATTTAATGTGAAATTGATCATTTGAAAATTGGCTCTCTCTATAGTATCCTTTATTCACAACATAAGGATTATAGAGGGGGCTTTTTTATGTCAATGGCATATGAAGAATATATGCGTCAGCTCGTCGTACCAATGCGCCAAGAACTGACAAGTGCAGGGTTTCAAGAATTGACGACTGAAGAAGAAGTAGAAAAAACGATGCAGGAAGCAGAAGGAACAACATTTGTTGTCGTCAATTCCGTATGCGGATGTGCTGCTGGTTTAGCACGCCCTGCTGCTACTCAAGCTGTCATGAAAGCAGAAAAAGCACCAGATCGAATGGTGACGGTTTTTGCTGGTCAGGACCGGGAAGCAACGGCTAAAATGAGAGAATACTTCACAGGTGAGGAGCCATCTTCTCCATCTATGGCACTTTTAAAAGGAAATGAACTCGTTCACTTTATCCCGCGTGACGAAATTGAAGGTCATGAAATGGAAGATATTATGAAGAACGTCTTATCTGCATTTGAAAAACATTGCTAATACAAATGTTGAAATGTCCTGTGATCCATCAGGGCATTTTTTCTTGATTATGATGGAGGAACGTCATGCTCATTACAACAAGCTTTAGAGCAAATGAACAAACAATTGAAACGGCAAAGGCCCTCGCAAAGGACTTGCATGGTGAGTATATCGAGCGGCGCAAACAATCTGTCAAACAGCTTGCGATCAAGCGGGGGGATGTACTCGTTGTTGGGAAAGAACGATTTGAATGGTATCAGCCAAATGGTGAAAAGTTCTTTTTCCATCCAAGCTCAGCGATGTTTAGGGTGAAGCGGATCCTTCGTGGTGAAAAAGATCCATTAATAGAAGCAGCACAATTAAAGCCGGGCGATTCCTTTTTAGATTGTACGCTTGGGTTAGGATCAGATGCGATTACCGCAAGCTGCGCTACAGGCGCCAATGGAGAAGTGGCAGGCATTGAAAAAAATCCGATGACGGCATTGCTTGTTCGAGAAGGACTCAGCACATGGGAAACGGGTGTGAGAGAGGCAGACGAAGCAATGAAACGGATATCTGTTATCAGCGGGGATAGTATTGAGCAGTTAAAGAAGCTCCCTGATCGATCCTATGATATCGTCTATTTTGACCCAATGTTTGAAGAAACCATACAAGAGTCTGCTAGTATGATGCCGCTTCGTCATGCAGCTGAGCATCATTTTAACCATGAAACCGCTGTGAAAGAAGCAATGAGAGTGGCTAGAAAAAGAGTGGTTTTAAAAGATCATTGGAAAAGCACACGATTTACCACTGATTCCTATCAATTTCAGGTGATGAAACGCAAAACCGCCCAATTCCATTACGGATATATCTCAATAGAAGAAGACAAATCAACAAAACTTTAATCACTCTTAACAATTAAAAAAGCCCTATTTCAGGGCTTTTAATCGGTGATCTCCATATAGACAAAATAAAATAACGTCAGCAAGGAAGCTGTGATGAAAAACCCTTCAAGCATATCCATTCCTCCCAAATTTTAGTCGTCGTTACTGTCATTGTAAACGTTTTATCATGAAAAAGAAAGTCTCAACTCAATGACCAAATTGAATGACTGAAAATTCATTATATGCTAGAATAGCAGTATGATAACTTATGGAAGGAATTAGATATCATGAAAATGTGGATGAGAAAAACGCTTGTTGCACTCTTTACGATTGCGACTTTTGGTTTAATCTCTCCTCCATCGGCTTTGATGACAGACAAGCCATCTGAACTTTCTTCATCTGATAAATCACCTTATACAGCAGTTTATGATACATCAGATGATACGCGCAGCTGGGAACTATCGCAAGAAGACAACAAAGAGCGGGTAGACCCCTTTGAGCAATATAAGCAAGAGGTTCTATCAAGTGCAGAAAACCAATCCTTTCTCAAATTTGGTCGTAAAATCACACCTGTCATTGAGGACGAGTATAGAGAAGAGATTCAACCCAAAATTGAACAAGTGCTAACCGACTTTTTAACAAATTTCAAAGATGACGAAAAATTTCAAGATGTTGTTTTAACTGATCAGCCTTCAAGCGGAAATGGGGAAAAAATCTTCCACATTTATAATAGAAAGACTGGAGAAGATTTGCTTCGTTTTCATGTCAGGAGAGATCAGCCGCCTCACAGCGGATATTGGTTTAACTTTCACTACCATACAGCAGAAGATGGATTCCAGACGCATCATGAACTCGGTAATATTTACTGGGATAAAAACACCCCGCCGAGCTGGATGAGCCACTAGAAGGAGATGTCATGCCAATTGAAAAAGTATACAATGAACGAAATGGTTCGCATTACAAAACAGATGTTAAACGAGCGTGGAGTGAAAATAGAAGATATTGCACATATTGTGCTGAAACTCCAAGAGAAATACAACCCAAATCTTCCACTTAGTGTCTGCATTGAAAATGTTGAAAAAGTGCTGAATAAAAGGGAAATTGTCCACGCAGTTTTGACAGGACTTGCTCTTGATCAGCTGGCAGAAAAAAAGCTTTTGCCAGAACCTTTGCAGCATTTAGTTGAAACAGATGAACCGCTATATGGAATTGATGAGATTATTCCGCTTTCCATTGTCAATGTATATGGATCAATCGGTTTGACCAACTTCGGTTATCTAGACAAAGAGAAATTTGGTATTATTAGAGAATTAGATGAAGGTCGTCCTGGTGAAGTACACACCTTCCTTGATGACCTTGTCGCTGCGCTTGCCGCAGCAGCAGCAAGCCGCATAGCTCACTCTCACCAAGATATTAAGGACGAAGAGCAGGATCGAGTGAATCAAGCATAAAAAGAAAAACATGTCTGCTCATCATGCAGACATGTTTTTTTGGTTTCAACAAAAGCAGAAATAAGGTAAACTACAACAAGAACATAAATAAAGGATGAAAAAAATGAAACAATACAAAGAGTTATGCCGTCATGTATTACAGCACGGGGATGAAAAAGGTGACAGAACAGGAACAGGCACTATCAGCACGTTCGGTTACCAAATGAGATTTGATTTACAGGAAGGGTTTCCTTTATTAACAACAAAGAAATTACACCTGAAATCAATCATTCATGAGTTACTGTGGTTTTTAAAAGGTGATACAAATGTCAAATATCTTCAAGAAAATGGTGTCCGTATTTGGAATGAATGGGCAGATGAAAATGGAGAGCTAGGGCGTGTGTATGGTGCGCAGTGGAGATCATGGGCGAGTGGAGACGGAGAGACAGTAGATCAGATCAGCAAGCTGATCCATGATATTGAGAATCATCCTAATTCGAGAAGATTGATTGTCAGTGCGTGGAATCCAGGAGAAATTGATCAGATGGCGCTGCCTCCTTGTCATTGCTTGTTTCAATTTTATGTATCAAACGGTAAATTATCGTGCCAGCTCTATCAACGTTCGGCAGATATCTTTTTAGGTGTGCCTTTTAATATTGCTTCGTATGCACTTCTAACGATGATGATTGCCAAAGTGACAAACCTTGAGCCAGGAGAGTTTATTCATACGCTAGGAGATGCTCATATTTATCAAAATCATCTTCCGCAGGTCAAAATGCAGTTAGAGCGTGAGGAGCGCACACTTCCGCAGCTTCGCATCACTAGAGATGTCAAAAGTATTTTTGATTTTACGTTTGATGATTTTGTGCTTGAGAACTATGATCCACATCCGCATATTAAAGGAGAAGTCAGTGTATGATTTCCATGATAGTGGCGACAGGAAAAGACAGAGTCATTGGCAAAGATAATCAAATGCCTTGGCATTTACCCGCTGATTTAGCGTATTTTAAAAAAGTCACAAGTGGCCATACCATTGTCATGGGCAGAAAAACGTTTGAATCAATTGGACGAGCACTGCCTAACCGCCGGAATATCGTGTTGACCACAAGTTCTTCTTTTCAAGCTGAAGGATGCGAGGTAGTCCATTCAATCGATGATATTTTAACCATTGCGAAGACCGAGGAAGAATTATTGATCATTGGCGGGTCTAAGCTGTATGAGGAAATGATGCCATACGCAGATCGTCTATATATCACGCACATTCATCATTCATTTGAAGGCGACCGTTTCTTCCCTTATTACGATGAAGATCATTGGACGGTTGTATCACGTGAAAAAGGCCATCGTGACGAAAAGAACCCCTACAATTATGAATTTGTCGTCTATGACAGAAAAGAAGGATAAGTGAGTAGGAGGAGTACGGTTGTTTCGTTATTGGTTTTTAACGATTTATGTTGTTGTATCCTTTTTAAAAAGTATAAGGCATTTGTATGATCATGAATTAACGGATCCACGCATTTCCTATACGAAACGAATGCATCTCATCCATGAGCATGCAAAAAGGTTTTCCAGAGGGTGTATTGATCAATCAGGATCGGTCATGACCATTCATCAGCAAAAAAAGCTGCCAGATGGTCCTGTTATTTATGTCACAGAAGCACATCATCCAGTGACAACGACATTGCTGATTGGTCACTTAGAGAAGCCATTTGCTTTTATGGCAAAACCGCATCTGTTTCGCTATCCCATCTTAAAACAATGGTTGAAGAAGATGGCGGTGATCAAGCAGAATCAATCTGATGAGGCGTTATTAGAAGAAGCAAGAGAGAGAGTTCTATCTGGCCAGAGTCTGTTGCTTTCTGAACAGTATCGTGTCATGGCAGAAACGCTTGCTGAAGAATGTAACTGCTCACTTGTTCCGGTTGAAACAAGCGGCACAGACCGTCTGTTAACAGGGAAGATCGTCAAAAGACTTCGTCCAGTTAATGTCGATATCCATATCAAAGCACCGGTCAAGATGAGTGATTACGCACAAAAGCGCGCATAGAAAAAACCAGCATCCACATTCGGATGCTGGTTTTTTGATCATGCTGGGATGTTGACGCAATAAAATAGAATGCAGAAGAACATGGATGCACTTCCGCCGAGAACAAAGCTGTGCCAAATCGCATGATGATAGGGAATTTTCCGCCAAATATAAAAGATCGTTCCGACTGAATACAAAATACCGCCTAATAGTAAGAGGCTGAATCCAGCTCCTGTTAATTGAATGTACAGAGGTTTAATTGCGATGATAATCATCCAGCCCATTAATAAATAAACAAGGGTGGATACAATGATAAACCGTTTGACGAAAAAGATTTTAAAAACGATACCGCCTGCAGCAAGCGCCCATACGATTGCAAGAAGAGTATAGCCAAGTGCGCCTTTTAATGGGCCAAGCAAAAATGGCGTATATGTACCAGCAATCAATACATAAATCGCAGAGTGGTCAAGAATTTCAAATACATCTTTTGTTTTTTTGTGCCGAATGCTATGAAGCAAAGTAGAGCTTAAATAAAGCAGCAGCATCGACGCGCCAAATATCGAAAAGCTAATAATGTCAGTGACAGTGCCGTATTGAACAGCGAATAAAACGAGAAAAACAATGGCGGGAATGGATAAAATGACGCCAATGCCATGTGTAATTGCGTTGGCAATTTCTTCTTTTACAGTAAACAATGGATGTCCTCCTTTATTGAACCGGTATATAACCATCAAGCGACTTCAGAAATGAGAGACCTTCAAGTGTAATCTTCGTTCCAGCTCTGCCTTTCCCTTTTGTCACATAGGCTTTTTTCTCAAGATCATCTAATCGACTCCTGACTTGTTGAGGGGTCAGCGGGATGTCGCCTTGTTTGCTTAACTCAGACAAGATACGTCTGCTGGCTGCTTCTCCTTTTTCATTTAGAGACTTAATGGCTTCGAGTAAGAAAACAAATTCTTGTTTCTCCATAAGCGTGAGCTGGTGTTCTTCTTTTTTTCCTTTACCAGCTGTTTGTTGTGGTAATAATACAAAAGGTGGCAAGTGATGCAAGAAAACTGTTTGCCCTTCGAGAATTGCAGCTGCATAATGAACGATATTTTTGAGCTCCTGGATATTCCCTTCAAACGAATATTGCTGTAAGACTTCCCACACACTTGAGTCGATGTCAGGCGTCATGTTCAGTTCCTGAAAGAAAGCAGCGGTTAAAATAGGAATATCTGTTTTTCGATCTTCTAAGGGCGGGAGAGGGATATGAAGCACATTGAGCCGATAAAACAGCTCAGGTAAAAAACTGGACGAAACGCTCATCGCCTCTAATGATAAAGACGAAGAAGCAATGATTTTTGTTGCAGGAGAAACTTCGAGAAAACGAATGACCTGATGCTGCATAGGAATACTAAGTGCGCTGACTTCGTCTAAATAAATCAAATGATTTGCCGCATGAGTAAATGCTTCCTGCAAAGTCTCTTCATCTACAATGGGGCAGTAGATATGTTTCATCGAAGCCTGCGCAGCAAATGAATGGGCCATTTCTTGTGCAAAGCGTGATTTGCCTGTTCCAATTTCTCCTGTGATCAACACAGGCTGATCGTTTTTCGTGAATTGTTTTGCCAAATGAATGGCGTGTTTTATATCTTGGTGTTCTCCATATATATTAGCAAACGGATGTGTGGTCATCGAGCGATTCCTTTCTTTTGGTTCTAATTGGTTTTATTATAACACCCAATTAGAACAAATGTATAGAAAAACGAAAAAGTTCATGAAATTTATCTCCGATCCATGATCTATTGGTTTATTTTTTGAATATTCATGTTATAATGACAAATTAAATAAGGTTAAAGAGAAAGGATCTTGTACATGAAACCGTTGCTCAAAGAAAACACGCTAATTCAAGTGAAAGACATCTTAAAAGCCCATCAAAATTTGAAGGATGTAGTGATTCATACACCACTTCAAAAAAATGAGCGACTTTCTGAACGATATGAATGTAATGTCTACTTAAAAAGAGAGGACCTGCAGGTTGTTCGTTCTTTTAAATTAAGAGGCGCTTTTAATAAAATGAGCCAGTTGCCAAAAGAAAAACTAGAAAACGGCATTGTTTGTGCCAGTGCAGGAAATCACGCACAAGGCGTTGCCTATTCTTGCAAATATTTAGGTATCCACGGGAAAATTTTTATGCCTGCTACCACACCAAGGCAAAAAGTATCTCAAGTGGAGCTTTTCGGAAAAGAATATGTTGACATTATCTTAACCGGAGATACCTTTGATGATTCGTATCATGAAGCAGTCAAATGCGGAGATAAGGAAAAGCGGGAATTTATCCATCCATTTGATGATTTAGATGTCATGGCAGGACAAGGAACAACTGCTGTAGAAATATTAAATGATATCGAAGTGGAGCCTCACTTTTTATTTGCAAGTGTTGGGGGCGGAGGTTTGTTATCTGGCGTTGGCACGTATATGAAAAATATCGCACCAGAAACAGAAATTATTGCAGTCGAGCCACTTGGTGCTGCCTCACTTCATGCTTCCCACGAGAAAGGAGAGGTTGTCACACTTGATTCAATAGATAAGTTTGTAGATGGAGCAGCGGTTCAGCGGATTGGCGAAAAGACGTTTACATCGCTTCAGTCTGTTGTCGATAAGATTAGTCTTGTACCAGAAGGAAAAGTATGTACAACCATTTTAGAGCTGTATAATCAATGTGCCATTGTAGCTGAGCCAGCGGGTGCTTTACCGATCGCAGCTTTAGATGCACATCGTGAGGAGATTAAAGGGAAAAATGTCGTTTGTATTGTCAGTGGAGGCAATAATGACATTGGCCGAATGCAAGAAATCAAGGAACGCTCCATGATTTATGAAGGACTCCAGCATTATTTCATCGTTAATTTTCCGCAAAGAGCAGGTGCTCTCAGGGAATTTTTAGATGAAGTGTTAGGGCCAAATGATGATATCTCACGCTTTGAATATACGAAAAAGAATAACCGAAGCAAAGGACCAGCGCTTGTTGGGATCGAATTGAAAGAAAGAGATGACTATGCAGCGCTGATTGACCGAATGAATAAAAAAGGCTTCCACTATGTTGAAGTGAATAAAGATCAAGATTTATTCCACCTATTTATTTAGGCTTAACAGATAATTGGAAAAGAGGATTGATCGTTTGTGCTGCTCAAAACAATATGTTTTAGACGGATGGATGGAGCTCAGATCAAGGTAACAGAAGTCCCTGTTTTAAAGGGAGATGAATCCTATGGTTTCATGCTCACCTTTAGACTTGAAGCTTTCTTGAAAAAAGTCTATGTATCTAAGGGAAAGAGGCATGTGTACTCTTTCAGGGAGGATGTGAAACGTAACGTCAAGTGGAGCACATATGAACAGATCTACCAAGAGCCTACACTAAAACACAATGCGTAAATTGGAATCTTTGCCAAAGAGAGTGAGCGGCCATTTTTAAATAGCGGCTACCCATCTTGGCAAGGATTTTTTACATGAAAAGAAGAAAATGTGACAATTTCAAAAACGTTCTGACAGTTGTTTTCAAGTATGCACGAAATAAGGTAATATCATATGTAAAGACTAAGACAGCAAGGATGAGACGATAGTGAAACAAATTAAAATTGTAACAGATTCAACTGTGGACCTTCCGCAAGAAAAAATCAATGATCTTTCCATTCATGTCATTCCGCTCAATATCTCCATTTCTGGGGTTGATTATATTGACCGAGTGAACATACAGCCAGATGAATTTATTGAAAAAATGGAGGCCGCTGAGGTACTGCCGAAAACGTCTCAACCTGCGATCGGTCAATTCGTCGAATTATATGAAAAACTGACGGCAGATGGAAGCGAAGTCATTAGTATCCATTTAACTGGTGGGATGAGTGGTACGGTTCAAACTGCTGAAAGCGCTTCTAAAATGGTAGACGGAAATATCACTGTCATCGATTCGAATTTTATTTCCTATGGTTTAGGGTTTCAAGTCACCAAAGCAGCAGAGCTTGCAAAAAAAGGGGCAAGCCGTGATGACATCCTCAAAGAAATGGACAAAATTCGTCTTAAAACAAAGCTATTTGTCACAATCGATACATTAGAAAATCTCGTGAAAGGTGGACGAATTGGAAGAGGAAAGGCGCTGATCGGTTCACTTCTTCATATTAAACCAATTGCCAGCTTAACAGACGGCATATACACACCAGAAGCGAATGTGAGAAGTTACTCCGCTCTTGTCCGCTATTTGACAAAACAGTATGTACAGGCGGTGAAAGGGAAAACCGTTCAGGCCATTGGGATTGCACATGCAGACGCATTAGAACTTGCAGAAAAGCTTAAAGCAGCACTGCTTGATCATACACCTGATGCACTAGTTGACATCGCTTATACAACACCGATTATTTCCTGTCATACTGGTAAGGGCGCTATAGGCTTTACTTTTTATACCGATTGATTGAAAAGGGGATGTAATGGTCATGTATACAAAAAGGGGAGCCTTATTTGGTGCGCTTACGATTATAAGCGTGCTTCTTTTAGTCTCATGTTCAAATGGACAAATCAAGGATGCATTAAATTATCAAATCCAGCCGTTTGAGTATCAAAACCAGGATGGTCAAAAGGTGTCGCTCGACGATTTAAAGGGGAAAGTCTGGGTGGCAGATTTTATTTTCACAAGCTGTGAAACGATTTGCCCGCCGATGACCGCACATATGACAGAGCTACAAAAACGGTTAAAAGAAGAAAAATTGGATGCGCACATCATTTCATTTAGCGTCGATCCAGAGGTGGATTCACCGAAAAAGCTAAAGGAATTTGCAAAAGCATATCCATTATCCTTTAAAAATTGGGATTTTCTCACTGGTTACTCGCAGTCAGCGATTGAAAAATTTGCAATGAAAAGCTTTAAGACGATTGTGAAAAAACCTGAAGACGAAGACCAAGTGATACATCAATCTCTGTTTTTCCTCGTTGATCAAGAAGGAAAAGTGATGAAAAACTATGATGGTGTTCAAAATACGCCATATGATGAAATCATCAAGGACATCAAAACACTGAATCGAAGCTAGCATAAGGATGTTCAAATGAGTGAAAACATGATACACTTTTTTAATCAGAAAAAGGAGGGACATCATCGTTTGAAGGCTCGTTTGATTTTGATTGTGATGTCTCTAGCTTTTGTTCTTTCTGCATGTTCCGCGCAAGAGGCTGGCATAAAGGATAAACTAGAAGACACACAAAACGTAAAAGAACATATTACGATCGCAGCGGTTGGAGATTCCTTAACAGAAGGAATCGGAGATCAAAATAAAAAAGGGTATGCCGGCATCACCCGTGACAAGATAGAAGCGGTGGACGGTGTACAGTCTGTTACATTAAAAAACTATGCCATTAAAGGCAGTAGAACGGTAGATTTATTAAAAAGATTAAAAGAAAAAAAAGTGCAGGATGGATTGAAAGACGCTGATTATATTTTCTTTACGATCGGCGGAAATGACTTAATGCATGTCGTCCGTCAAAATGTGCTCAACTTGACATTTGCTCCTTTTCAAAAAGAGCAAGGTCCTTTTGAAGAGCGTTTTAAGACCATTCTTGCTCAATTAAGAGAGCATAATGACCATGCAAAAATCATGTATGTCAGTATGTACAATCCTTTTAAGTTCAGCTTGTCTGAGCTGAGAGATATTGATGAGGTCGTCAAAGACTGGAATGCTGCTGCCGAAAAAGAACTAAAAAAAGACGGCAATGCTGATATGATCGATGTAGCAGATTTATTTGAAGATGATCAAGATGAAAAATTACTGGCAGATGATGATTTCCACCCAAACCAAAAGGGGTACTCTCTTATGGCAAATCGTTTATTCTCAGAAGTGAAAAAAGAAGGACTGCCGAAGGAATAGGGTGAAAAGATGAAAAAATGGAAGAGTTTATTTTTTATTTTACTGTCAATTAATCTATTGATTGTTCTTGTATGCGGTATTTTTATGCTGCTGCCGAGCGATCAATCCGCTCCGAAAAAAGAAGTGAACAGCGAGTATGCTTTTAACATTTCTAGTTCAAAAGAATCGCTCACCAGCTTTGTCAATGATTATTTGAAAAACCAAGGATCAAGCGATATGCCCGATTTTCATGTTGCGATTGACCAAGATGTGAAAGTAACAGGTGCAATCAAAGCTTTTTCTTCAACGATTAATGCAAATGTATCATTTACACCAACTGTTGAAGATAACGGGGATGTTCTGCTGAAAGTAGATGACTTTTCAATTGGGCAATTAAGCATCCCAATCAGTTTTGTTTTAAGCTACATGGGTCAATTCTATGAACTGCCTGATTTCGTTCATGTGAAACCAGACCAAAAAACGGTGGAAGTGCGCCTTTCAGAAATGCCGCTGACGAATGATATGTATGTCAAAGCGAACAAAATTGATCTTGAGAATGATGAAATTGAATTCTCATATTATCATCCAAAGCAATAGAACGTGTAAGTCAGGAGTGAAACGATGAAGCGAGTCTATCAATATTTTAGTTTACTGTCGCTCTTATTTGCTGCATACTTTGGCATGACAGCTGCCTCTCATTTAAAAGCAGAAAATATCGACCAGTTTTACTTAAATATCGCCTATTGTGCATTATTTTTAGGTACCATGATTCTTGCTTTTGATTTTCAAAAACAAGAAAAAGCTGAAGATGTCTCGTAAAGAGCCTTTTCCATTTGGAAAGGCTCTTTTTACATTTGGTGAGACAAGACGACTTTTGCCATTAGCTCTGGCTCTCCGTTGGCAAATCCATGAAGTAAAATAAGATAGGCCCGCTTTGTTTGCAGGTGAACTTTCGGAATATCTAGCAGTACACTTTGAGTACCGGCAGCTTTTAATTCAAAGTGATACTTATTCGGAGAGAAGTGGTGGGTTTGGGTGCCGTTCACATATCCGAGCTCCTTTGATAACATGCCTTGATCTCGTTCATATATATCAATGAAAGGGAGGTCTGGTGACAGCTGGATAAACGTGAGTGCTGATAGCTCATCTTGCTTAATCAGCGAGTCTTGCTTTTCTGTGAGCAACGCAAAGCCGGTACGAGCTCCTGTGATACATAGCGTGTAAGTCTCGTTTCCATTAATCAACATACGAGAAGAAAGAATTTTTTCTTTTGTAGCCAGCTTGAATACTTCTATCTCATAAACACCCTCATCCCATTCCATATAAGCAGACAGCTGACCGTATGGTAGCTTTTTTTGGATTGGCTGTTGATTTACAAATACAGCAAGCTCACTTAAATCCGGTGCAGCGTGAAATAATCGAATAACAGCTTTGGAAATGGTGTTTCTCGGATGGTATGGGGGAAAGGTAGCTAATGGACGATATAGAAATTGATTCATCTCGTAGAGCTGCTGCACGTCTTTATCCCTTCTTTCTCTGCAATGTGTTTTTTGTAGCGTATGCAAGAAAGGGACGATCTGTATAGGCAAAAGAAACATAGAAAAAAGCCTGACAAAAAGTGTCAGGCTCTCGTATTAAGAAGGAGATGAATATTGATGATATTCAGCCAACTTAATGAACGTTTTTTCATCCTCAATTAATCCGCAAACGCCGCACTGGACTTTGATTTTCGGTCCTTGATAGTTCATGTGAAAAGGAGAAAGCTGATCTCCTTCATATGTTTCGACAATAGCTCCAGTTGCTGGATCAAGTTTCACAGGTTCTGAATGCTGCTCGATGAGATTAAAACGCGTTCTGTTGGTTTTGCAGTTCGGACACAGATATGGACTTGTCATGGTTCATTCCACCTTTTTATCCGTAGCATGTCCTCCACGCTAAAATCTATGCTTAATCTTTTTGACTTTTATCCAGCTTTTTAAATAATTTGATCATCGTTTTCAGTTCTTCATCATCAAATGATTCAAATCGTTCCATGAAGTATTCTGTTTTCTTTTTCTCAAAATGCTCAGTAATTTCCTTACCCTTATCGGTTAAGTGGATTTTGATGATGCGTCGATCCTCTTTTGAACGGATACGAGTGATCCAGCCTTTTTCTACAAGTGTGTCGGTTACAGCTGTAATATGGCTTGCTGATACACCGAGAATTGAGGCGAATTCCGTTACTTTTTTTGCGCCTTGTTCACGCAGCAGATTTAAAATGAGAAATTCATTCCGAGATAATTCGTTTTCAAGCAGGCTGTTAATTTCATAACGTATTTGCTTAAATACGGTTCTCAGTAAAGTATCCATTTCATACATCATTTGTTTTCTTTGTTCCAATCATTAAACCCCCATTATATTTTAAGATACGACAGAAAGCTTTCTTTTGTTTTTAGGTATACAAGTCGTATCATTTTCATTATTTTTTATCATGTTATAATATGATGATACCATTTTTTAAATGAAGGGGGCACTAATATGTCTGAAAAACAAGAATTAGCCACATTTGCTGGAGGCTGTTTCTGGTGTATGGTTAAACCTTTTGATGAACAGCCAGGCATTATCAAAGTTGAATCAGGGTATACTGGCGGACATACAGTGAATCCAACCTATGAGGAAGTATGTACAAATACGACAGGCCATAGAGAAGCCGTTCAAATTACCTTTGATCCAGACGTTTTTCCGTATGAGAAGCTATTAGAACTATATTGGCAGCAAATAGACCCAACAGATGATGGAGGACAATTTGGTGATAGAGGAGAGTCCTACCGTACAGGGATTTATGTCCACAATGAAAAACAGAGGCAACTTGCAGAAACATCAAAAGAGCAGCTGAGCCAAAGTGGAATTTTCCAAAAGCCAATCGTGACAGAAATTTTAGAGGCTAGTCCTTTTTATCCTGCTGAGGAATATCATCAGCATTATTATAAAAAGAACAAAATGCACTACGAACGATACCATGTCGGTTCGGGCAGAGCAGGTTTTATTCAATCTCATTGGAGTGATAAATAATGGCTAACGAAAAAGAGCAGCGCATCAAAGAATTAAACCAAATGCAGTACGAAGTGACGCAAAATAATGGAACTGAGCCGCCATTTCAAAATGAATTTTGGGACCATAAGGAAGAGGGCATTTATGTAGATATCATTTCAGGCAAACCATTGTTTTCTTCTTTAGATAAATTTGATGCCCATTGCGGCTGGCCAAGTTTTACAAAACCGATTGAAGATCAAGAGGTAGAAGAGAAAGTAGATACGAGCCATGGCATGGTGCGGACTGAAGTTCGCAGCAAGACGGCCGACTCTCACCTTGGTCATGTATTTCCTGACGGCCCAGGGCCAAACGGTCTAAGGTATTGTATTAATTCTGCCGCTTTAAAGTTTATCCCGAAGGATGATCTTGAAAAAGAAGGCTATGGTCATTTGAAACACATCTTTCAATAATTGATTTAAAAAATCGTCACATGGAAGTCAGCTGCTTCCGTGTGACGATTTTTTTATTTTTTATGGTGGGTATGATGTAATTGTTCAATGATGTGAAACAGTTTCTCTTTTGTAATGAGCGGTGCTTCGTTCGATGTGTAATGGGTCAAATGGACTTTTTGAAAATGAGGGTGAAGATGTGGTCTTGGTAAAATGGCGTAAAATTGTTCATGTTCAAACAGTGCATCTGCCTCGTGAGGGAATGTGAGCTCCTCGTGAAGTTTTTCTCCAGGTCTTTTGCCGACAACGAGAATATCAGGAGAAGGAACGTTCATCTGACCGGCATATTCATGAAATGCTTTCAATAGATCAGCCAGCTGTAATGACTCCATCTTGAGAATAAACGTTTCGCCGCCTTTCATCATGATAGCTGCTTCAAGCGTGAGAGATACAGCTTCTTCGATAGACATAAAAAAGCGTGTCATCTTAGGATCAGTTACAGTTAGAGGTTGTTCATTTAACAACTGTTGAAGCATGATGGGGATGACGGAACCCCTTGATCCAAGCACATTGCCAAACCGGACAGAGCAAAACCTCGTTTTCTGATTTGAAATACTTTCATTCGCTTGAAAAAACAATTTTTCTGAAATTAATTTTGTAGCTCCCATGGCATTTGTCGGAGAAACCGCTTTGTCGGTTGAAATGTTGACAACATGACTGACTTCATGTTCAAGTGCTGCTTCGATGACATGCTGTCCGCCGATGATGTTGGTTTGGACAGCTTCAAACGGATTATCTTCGCAGGTGGGTACTTGTTTGAGTGCAGCTGCATGGAAGATGATATCTACCCCTTTGACAAGCTGCCTGACGCGGCTTGCATCCCTCACATCTCCAAGTGCAAATACAACCTCTGGATGCGCCGCATATTCATTTTTCATCATGTATTGTTTACTGTCATCTTTACTGAAGACAATGACCTTTTTAGGAGAGCAGGCTGTTAATTTTTTCACAATCTGCCGGCCAATCGAACCCGTACCGCCTGTGACCAAGATGATTTTGTCACGAAAAAAGGTCTTCAAACTCGTTTCTATTTGTTTGGACATATCTAATCCCCCAACTCTCATTTCTCTACTTTGCATCATATGTGAAAGAGAGGAAGACGTTTGAGGAAAAGAACCACTTCATGCATAAATTAGGTGAACCAATTATAACCATCTGCTTGACGACTTAATAGAATATGTAGAGATAGAAGATTAAGTAGAATAGCGAGGCACCTGAAGACTTCAGTACGGCGATCAGTTCAGCTCTCAGAATGTATTCACTGATACTGAGCTGCGCGAGGGGAGAAGATCATACATGTATAGGGGAAATCGTATTTTAGCCATGATACCAGCTTTTAGCAGCAAGCAGGGGCATCATGCTGAACACATTCGCGTATTGGCGGAGCGGCCGCTGATCTATTGGACTATTCAGCCATTATTACAAATGATTGAATTAGATGAAGTCATCGTATCTTCAGAGGATGTGAATACTCAAATTATTTCGTCCCACTATGGAGCAAATGTGATTGAACTGCCAAGCACACATGTGACGGAACAAACACCTTCTTTAGTAGCTGTGAAGCATGCACTTGCTTATTTAGAACGAGAGGGAAAGACGTTTGATATTGTTTTGTATTTGCATCCAGCATCACCACTAAGGCAGACGGCAGATATTGAGAACTGCTTGCAGCTTCTAGTAGAGGGGGGATATGATTGTGCGGCTTCTTTTACAGAGGCGTTAGAAAATCCAAATGAAACTTGGACACTTCATGACACCAATGAAGCCAGCCTGTATAAGGACAATCATTATTTTTTTGTACCAACTCAGAAGCACCCTTATACGTATGGACGTTTAAATGGAGCTGTCTATGCGTTTCATGTTCCATATGCAAAAGAATGCATTCATTCCTTTTTAGAAGGATCTGTTGGTGCATATATGATGGATCATGCGCAATCGCTTGTTGTGAAAAGTGAGGAAGATCGGAAAAAGGCAGAGAAGATTTTATTGGCTCGACAAGATGCAGAAGGAACGGCATAAGATGATGTCGATTAGAAAAAGCGCCCGGTCATAGGGCGCTTTTGACTATTTCATAAAGTCTGTATGGCAGCGTATCAAATGTGTTCCAGCGAATGACTTGCTCGTAATTGTTCTCTGCAACCGATTGTCTTTGCTGAGGGTTTGTTACATAGTGCTCGACCTGCTCAATCAAATCGTTTCCATGTGTGTAAAAAGCGAAGCTTGAAAATGCCTGTGACGGTTGTAGATCTGTCAACTGAAAGCCTCCGCTTGCAGCGATATCAAAGGCTCTGTTGTTGAGACTCATATTTTGAACATTGGCTTTGTTTTGATTATAGGCAAATTGCGCGGGCCTGTGCGGATTCAGAACAATGGCTGATGTTTGATAGATGTCTGCCATCTGCTCGGGACTCAGCCAGTGGGTCATCAGTGTGAGATCACGATATCGTCTGCGTGATTTATTCAACACGCGATGCCACTCTTTTCCTGCTACGAGAATGCGCCATTTGTTTTGATGTAAGAGTGTATCGATGGCTTTGATGCGGTTTGGATAAGGGTAGCCAATGAGTGCAATGTCATAAATGCACGATTCATGTGGTGATTCTTTTTTCTGAAATACGTGTGTATTGGTTGGAATGGGAAAGTAGTGCGTGTGATTAGCGCCTAGTTGTTTGTAAAATGACAAAGCACCTTCGTCAATCGTTAAGATCAGCTGTGCATCATTTACGCATGCAGCTGACACATCTATATAAAAAGGGTCTTCTGTCATCCACAGTACAACGGGGATCTTTTCTTGTTTGAATTGATGAAGCAGTTCTGTTGGAATATGATCACCGATCATCATGAAAACAAAATCCGGAGAGAATGTCCGGATTTTGTGCATATAAGCGGGTAGAGTTTCCCTTTCCACTTTGACGCATGAAAAGGGGGAATCAATGAAGCTATCTTCTATCCATTGATCGAACATCCGATAGATTCCACCGTAGCCAGAGCTGATATAAAGAAGCTTCATGATGGCCCTCTCACATTAAGATGTGAACGTAACACTTTCTACTTTATCTACATCTAATAGAGTCGTTGCAGAGCCCGTAGGTGTCACAGAGCTTTCTTGTGTGACGAAAACAACACCTGTTGAAGCATCGAATGATACGAATTGAACGGGTCCGATTAAGTCACCTGAATCCATGACAATGCTAATGACTGTTCCAGGTGCAAGTCTTGCGAAAATCCATCTTGCTGGTTGAGATACGTCGAGTGTTGTAGCAGAATTTGAAGGTGATGCTTCAGCAGCCACCTCACTAAATAAATCGTTCAATTTTTCTTCCACTTGAACTCCTCCTTCTTCGAGATTAACTGTTAACGCATGACTAAGCGGTTTGAAAAACAGCTTTAATAGCTCTTTTTTTAATTCGGCACGCTTTTCGCTCATGTTTTCCCCATCCTTTCTTCATCCATTCAAACACACCACTATGTATATGCCGTTCTCTTTTTTTGGTATAAGCAGAATGCTCATTCCTTGTTCTTTTTTTCATTTAATGACTTCACACATTTTTGAAAAATGTTTTCAAATGCTGATGCTAAATGAAGTGATCCTCATACTCTAGTAAAGATCAAACGAGAAGAAAGAGGGAATCTGAATGGGATTTGAACAACTATTAAATGGCTGGAACGAAGAATTACTAGAAACAGAAGGAATACTAGAAGTTGTGTTGATTATACTTCTTCTTCATCTTTTAGAGGAAAGTGAGGAAGGGAGTGCGTCAGAGATTAAAGAATTGCTGCGCCCGTGGCTTGAGCTCGGCATTCCGCTGCCGCGTGTTCATTTAGTCAATGGAGATGTGCTGCAAAACGTGGTTGTCGTACAATTGTTTGACTCAGTAGCAGTCTTTAAAAATGCGACAAATCAGCTAAGAGTAAGTGTTCCTTATGTGAACATTGTCAGCTGGGGGGCTTTTTAATCTATTTAAAAAAGGATAATGGTCATGAAAGTATCAGTGATATTAACAAGCTACAACAAACCTGATTTCATTGAACGTGTGCTAAAGAGTGTGGTAGAACAAACGTATCAGCATTGGGAGCTTTTGATCATGGATGATGGCTCTGAACAAGAAACGATCCAAAAGATGCAGCCTTATTTAGTGGATAAGCGCATTCAATTGTATTCTCATCAAATTCATCCTGCAAACCGGCTGAAGACTGTACGTTATGCAACGCTAATTAATGAAGCATTAACACGTATAACAGGTGAGCTGGTTTGTTATGTAACTGATGATACAGTCTACAGAAAAGATCGTTTAGAGAAAATGGTCGAGGTTTTTCAATCGAAGCCTCACATAGATATCGTCTATTCCTCGCAGCGTGTCGTGCATGTGAATCAGCATTTGGTGGAAACGGCGAGCTTCGTTCGAGAAGCTGATCAAGTGTTGGAGCATGCATCCTTTCAAGTCGACCATTGCTCTGTTATGCATAGAAGCCGGCTGCTTTCGTTTATTCATGAAAAATACGGACAATACTGGGCCGACGAACCAAAACATTGGCATCATGCTGATTCTGTGTTTTGGATGAGACTGAATCATTTTGCTGCGTTCTTTCCATTACAAGAAGTACTTGATACCACATATAAAACGCCACAATCATTCCATCATATGTTTTCGAGTATGCCCTACGACTTAATTGACGGAACTGTGATTGAAAGAGATGGCGCTTATTATCAAATCGCTCACGGATGTCTTCATCTAATTGACAAGCGCTGGGTGAATGAAAAGAACAGGCGTGCGATTCGTGTTCCTTCCTTATGTACGATGAAATATGAAATGAACGAGCCGCTGACAGTCCCAAATTATACAGTCGTCACAGCAGATAACGGCAGGACATTTTATTATATTGAACATCAAACAAAAAGACGGTTTGCTTCAAGACGTGATGTGCAATATTTTCAGTTTCATCAAAAGGAGATATACACGGTCACAAAACAGCAGCTAGAGACGTTTAAGGATGGCAAGATCATTCAAGTATCTCCTATATTCAGCCCGCCAAATAGACGGCTGTTTAAATGGAAACAAGATGTCTATTTATTTGTGCATGATACCTTTTGCCGAATTGTCCCTGAGGTAGTGAAAATATTTGCGTTTTACCATCAGCCAATCAAACTACAACCTTCTCAATTTGCATTTTTTCAAGAAGGAAAGCCAATTGTGCCGCTGTATATGGAGTCACTTCAGGAATTTGACTTGTCTCTTTATCAGATGTCAGGACGAAAGCACTCCTCCTAAGAGGGGTGCTTTTTTTAGAATAGATGAAAAAAGCAGGAGATCGACAGGAAAAAGCGAAACGTGAAAAGGATAGGGGAACACGTTGAACATCATCAAGCCGCTGAAAATTGGGCAATACGTGCCGGATTTTCGGCATAGAAAGTGAGGGGGAAATAGTGGGGAAGGTTGTCGAAAGAGCGGATTGGTTTGAATTAATTTTAGAAGCCATCGATGAAGCGATTCACGTTGTAGACGATCAAGGGGTTACCATCTTTTATAATCATAATGCAGCGAAGTTCGACTGTTTAGCGAAAGAAGAGGTGATTGGCAAGTACATACTGGACGTGTATCCTTCATTAACTGAAAAGACAAGTACACTCATGCATGTACTTAGAACAGGAAAACCCATTTATCATTCTTTGCAAACCTATTTGAATAAAAATGGAGAAAAAATTGAGACCGTCAACACCACACTGCCGATTATAGAAGGCAGCAAGTTAATTGGGGCGGTAGAAGTAGCGAAGGATGTGTCGAAGCTGTCAGCGCTTTCGAATCGTTTAGATCAAAAAAAACGAACGGATGGTGCCGCGGAGACCACTCAAATGCTCGATTTTTCTTCATTTTTAACAAATGATCCACACTTAAAAGAGATGCTGGAGAAAGCGAAAAAAGCTGCTGCATATCCTTCATCGGTTATGGTCTTCGGGGAAACTGGGACAGGAAAAGAGGTACTCGTACAAGCGATTGTTCATGCATCTGATCGGAAAGATCAAGTCTTTATCCCGCAAAACTGCGCTGCTCTTCCAGAATCGCTGCTTGAAAGTCTTTTATTCGGGTCTGTCAAAGGAAGTTATACGGGCGCAATAGATCGCAAGGGGCTGTTTGAATTAGCAGATGGTGGTACGCTTTTTCTTGATGAGCTGCAAGCGATGCCGCTTACGCTTCAAACAAAATTACTGCGTGTGTTAGAGGATGGTGTTGTCCGCCGGATAGGTGATGCAAAGGCGGTTCAAGTAAATGTCAGAGTGATTACTGCCCTCAATATCAACCCATTTGAAGCCGTTAAAAAACAAATGTTAAGAGAAGACTTATTTTATAGACTGCATGTGTCATCATTTCATATCCCGCCGCTTCGCACAAGGAAGCATGATATCCAGTTGTTATCCCGCCACTTTATTCAAACGTATCATCAGCAATTTTCTAAAAACGTCAACCGCCTTTCAGAAGAAACTGTCCAAGTATTTATGGCCCATCAGTGGCCAGGGAATGTCAGAGAATTAAAACATACGATCGAGCATGCCGTCTTGATGATGCCAAAGGAAGCAGAAGAAATCACCCCAGCATATCTCCCTGCCCATTTGCGGACGCATCAGATAGAAAGTCATCCGCCAGAGTCCTCATTAAAAAGTCAAGTGACGTCATTTGAACAAACGCTGATTCAAGAAGCTTTAAGACAGCACGCAGGGAATATTAAGCAAACGGCAGCCGCTTTAAAAATTCCTCGACAAACATTGCAGTATAAACTAAAAAAATATACAGATGCCGAAAAGTAGGCACTTCAAACAGGTGAATGTGACGGAAAAGCTCCTTTTGTAAAGAATAGGGGCATTTTCCCATGTTGGCACATAACTTGCATAGTATAAAGTGAATGCTGATAGGGGGAATGGATATGAATCAAAAACTGTATCAACCTGCGCGACATTGGAAGGACATTGAACTTTGGAAGGACGTACCCGAGGAAAAGTGGAACGACTGGATTTGGCAGCTGACGCATACGGTCAAAACGCTAGAAGATTTAGAAAAAGTCGTGAACTTAACAGAAGAGGAAAAAGAAGGGGTGAAGATTTCCACGAAAACCATTCCACTCAACATAACACCCTACTATGCCTCACTGATGAATCCAGACGATCCAAGATGCCCAATTCGTATGCAGTCTGTACCAATTGCAGAGGAGCTTCATAAAACAAAATATGACCTCGAAGATCCGCTCCATGAAGATGAGGATTCACCTGTTCCAGGTTTAACGCACCGCTACCCAGATCGTGTGCTGTTTCTTGTCACAAATCAGTGCTCCATGTACTGCCGCTATTGTACGAGAAGGCGCTTTTCCGGTCAGATCGGGATGGGCGTGCCGAAAAAGCAATTAGATGCCGCCATTGGATATATTAGAGAAACCCCTGAAGTGCGGGATGTGTTAATTTCAGGCGGTGACGGGCTGTTAATTAATGACCAAGTGCTTGAATACATTTTGAAAAACTTACGAGACATTCCTCACGTTGAAATCATTCGAATTGGAACACGTGCACCGGTCGTGTTTCCGCAGCGAATTACAGATGAATTGTGTGAGATTTTAAAAAAATATCATCCAGTTTGGCTGAACACTCACTTTAATACAAGCATTGAAATCACAAAAGAAGCGAAAGAAGCGTGTGAGCGCCTTGTCAATGCTGGCGTCCCTGTTGGTAATCAGGCGGTGATCCTAGCAGGAATTAACGACAGTGTTCCAATTATGAAGAAGCTGATGCATGATCTCGTCATGATTCGCGTCAGACCTTATTATATTTATCAATGTGATTTATCTGAGGGGATCGGCCACTTTAGAACACCGGTTTCAAAAGGCCTTGAAATCATTGAAGGCTTAAGAGGACATACGAGTGGTTATGCCGTGCCAAGCTTTGTTGTAGATGCACCAGGCGGAGGAGGTAAGATCACCTTACAGCCAAATTATTTATTATCTCAAAGCCCAGAGAAAGTGGTCCTGCGTAACTTTGAAGGTGTGATCACCTCTTATCCGGAGCCAGAACATTACGTCGCAGGCCAAGCAGATGCGTATTTTAATGAAATCTATGAAGAAAAGAAAGAACCCGCCATTGGCATAACTGCTCTATTTGAGGATGAAGCAAGATCCTTTACGCCTGAAAATTTAAGCCGAATGAAACGAAGAGAGTCTTATGAAACGAATCCTGAACATGATACGCTCAAAAACAAACGTGAAAAACGAGATGAATTAAAAGAGAAGAAATATCAAGCCCAGCTCAAAAAAGAACAAACCGTAAAGGAGGAGAAATAAAGTTGCTGACATGTGATTGGTGTGAGGAGAAGAAAGCGAACGCAGGACAGACCACAGTCTATTGGGAACTCATCACGGGCACACAATCGATTGAGATTTTGGAAACGCCTTCGATTTCTTGCACGCATTGCGGGATGACGTATCAGAAGGATGAGACAGTAAAAGAGATAGAAGATCAATTAATTTTAGTCGATCAAACAAAACTTCCAGAAAAAATCTTATATGCAGAATTAATGAGCATGGAGCGGTTATTAAAGCGTAATTACTTTGATTTTTCTTCATAAGTTGTACCTCCGCCTATACAAGTCATCAAATTCCTGTATAATATAACAACAAAATAGAGTGTCGCGGAGGGAAAAACAGGTGAAGTCGTTTTACCATTATTTAATGAAGTATAGACATCCAAAACCGAAGGATGAAATCAGTCATTTTGCAAATGCTGCTTATGAAGATCACAGCTTTCCTAAAGCATCCACTGATTATCATGAGCTATGTGCCTATTTAGAGTTAAATGGGGACTATTTAAGCTCCATGACGACATTTGATGAGGCTTTTGAGCAATACGAAGTAGAAGTCAAAAAAAAATAACACACACACCCGCTTGTTCCGTATGGAAGAAGCGGTTTTTTCATGAAGAAATAAAATGGCGTTTTGCATGGTGTGGTTGCCCATGCAGAATTCCTTGCGCCGGCATACGATACGTTAAGACCAAAAGTCGGGCAAGGGGGAGACAGAATGAAGGCGAAAGCACCAAAATATAAAGTAGGGGATATTGTCGTCGTTGTCATGTACGGCACAGTTGGAACGATAACAAAAGTCCATCAAATTGACCAACATTATCTATATGAGGTCAATCATAATGAGGTGCTTTATTTTGAAACATCACTCCAGCTTTACGATGAGTACGACGGGGTGATTGTAGATACAGAAAAGCTGGACATTGAATATGAGTTCCTCATTGGCGATGTTGTATATGTAAAGGATTACGGGAAAGAGCTATTTAAAATCATTGGCCATCGGACTGAGATATGGCGCTACCTTGAAGATGGCTGGGAAGATGTCATTTATGAACTGACAAGGTTAAAAGACGGAGAATGGCTGGAAACAGAAGAAGAAGACTTGACGCTTGTCCTAAGAAAATATGAGATGGATCAGTTTGTTCATCAGCTTCTTTTTGTGCATTACGTTGGAGAAACCTCAAAAGAAATAGAGGAAGATATGGTGCAAACCGCTCTATTACAGTTAGAAGAGAAACAAGAAAGCGAAGCATCACTAGAATTTCTCGCTGTATCTATAGTGGATGAGCTTCTTGATATTTACAATGATTATAAAATTCTCTATGAATTTTTCAAAGACCCAGAATATAAGGATATGATGGACTTTATTTTGGAAAGTTTAAACGAGCATTTTGGTTAAAAGAAGACTTGTCCTAACACGAATAAAAAGTAAGGAACACAGAAAAAAGCAATCACATAAAACCATCCCCTCAAGATACGGCCCATCACCTGATCAAAAGTATGTCCATCTAAAATGCTTAACCATTTCATTGCCTCATGCCCCTTTTCTTTTCGTTTACTGCATTTATATGTATGGAATGAGCCATTATGACAAACTGTAATAAAAATAAGGCGACGTTCATACATCATAAAAAAGGAGGCGGAAAGCAATGAAAGAAGCAGATTTGGTGATTGATACAGAGGAAATTGCAGAATTCTTCTACACGGAGCTGGTCAAAAGAGGGTACATACCATCTGAACTGGAAACGTTTGAGCTTGCCGATATTACATTTGAATATATGCTGAGGAAAGCAATGATAGTTGAAGAAGAGGCGTGGTAGGCACTATACTTTGAAGAGATTCTGAGTAGAAAGGGAGGGGAATTGTTTCGCGTGTATGTCATCATTTTTTTCCTTTTGTTTGGCGCCATCGCAGCGCTTATGGTGTCTGGCATGTTCCAGGAGTTGGACAACCAGATCATCTTATCGTTTGAAAACATCAGACTTCCTTTTTTAAATGATGTCATGCTGACTTTGACTGACTTTGGTATCAGTGCGCTGCTTGTCCCAATCATGCTCATCTTTAGCGTGGTGCTGTTTATGTATAAACGCTACCACTCTATTATGCTGCTTTTTCTACTATATATAGCAGAAAAAACGGTCAATCATGAACTGAAAGGACTGTTTGCTAGAGAGCGTCCAGCTTTTGATCATCTAGTGAATGAGACCTATTACAGCTTTCCGAGCGGACATTCTATGAATGCAGCAACGATCTATCCATTTATCGCCTATCTATTCATTGAAATGGTTCCGTGGCTGAAAAAGAGACAAAAAGCAGTCTACATGGTGACAGGGTGCTATGTGCTGATGATCGGCATCAGCAGGATGTATATCGGTGTTCATTATGTCACTGATGTAGCAGGGGGCTTTGCGATAGGACTAGCTTTATTTCTCATATGTAAAAAGATTGACGAAAAATTGTCCGTCATTCGACAAAAATAGAAGAAGGAAATTCATAGATCCCAGCCAATTTTATATAAAAGGGGAGGGATTTGAATGCAATTGACGTTGAGATTTTTTCAAAAGAAACCTTCAGCTTATCACTTAACCATTTATCAAACACCTGAATATGGTGCAGAAAGCGGGCATCAGCCTGTGTACCGGACAAAGATTGGCGGCAGGACACACCTTGATGTACTGGAAAAAGCATTCTCGACATTTAATGTACAAGATACAGTCCCTAATGATTACAATGCACGGTTTATCACAACTGGGGATATCGTTGTGATTGATGACCAGAAAAAAGGGAAGTGCTACTACCAGCTCTTTCCGGCAGGATGGAAACGCAGTGAACGCCTAATGACGATGAGTTAAATATAAACGACGATGCCAGCTTTACTTTCAGCTGGTATTTTCTTTTTTGAACGCAATCGTTTATAATAAATGGGACTAAACACATGTTAAACGTAAGTGGAGGCTAAAAAATGAGTGTACATATTGGAGCAGAAAAAGGACAAATTGCAGAAACGGTATTGCTGCCAGGCGATCCGCTTCGTGCGAAATATATTGCAGATACATACTTAGAAGATGTTGTGTGCTATAACGAAGTGCGCGGCATGTATGGTTATACTGGAACATATAAAGGAAAACGCATTTCTGTACAAGGTACTGGAATGGGCGTACCGTCTATTTCGATCTATGTGAATGAGCTGATCCAAAGCTATGATGTTCAAAACTTAATCCGTGTTGGCTCTTGCGGAGCGATCAAAAAAGATGTCAATGTACGTGACGTCATCTTAGCTCAAACATCATCAACAGATTCTCAAATGAACCGTGTGGCATTTGGACCGATTGATTACGCACCATGTGCTGATTTTGGTTTACTGAAAAAAGCCTACGACACAGCAGAAGCGAAAAATGTAGCTGTGCGTGTTGGGAATGTATTTACAGCAGACCAGTTTTATAATGAAAAACCACTTGAGCTGATGGACCAATATGGAATTCTAGCGATCGAAATGGAGACAACGGCTCTTTATACGCTTGCTGCAAAATTTGGCAGAAAAGCGTTGTCGATTCTGACAGTGAGCGATCATGTGCTAACAGGAGAAGAAACAACTGCTGAAGAGCGTCAAACGACATTTGACGAAATGATCTTAATTGCACTAGATTCTGTTTTATAATAGTATAAAGGGTGTGCTACGATGTAGCGCATCTTTATTTTTTTAGTAGAGCAAAAGGAAGGTATGTCATGAAGAAAAGCTATAAAATACTCTCAATCGCATCGATTCTTGGTTTGACGGCCGCATTATCAGGCTGCCAGTTGCTGGATCAGAAAAGCGGTACCACTGAATCTAACAAAACAAACGAACAAAAGAACGCAGCAAGTTCATCATCCCAGCAAAACTCAAACGATACGGCAGATTCATCTAATCAAGAGCTGACGTTAAAGAGTGAATATTTCAATGACATCAAGGTAGTGAGCGGACTGAAGACCATTCAAAACCCTGAAAATGTGCTTGCTTTAGTGAACAAAGAATATGCACTGCCAGGAACCTATAAACCTTCTGATCTCGTTGTACCAAAAGTGGAATTCTCTTTTTCAGAGGATATTGAAAAACGATATATTCGAAAAGAAGCAGCGGAGGCACTTGCGAAGTTATTCAAAGGTGCTAAAAAGGAAAACTTTGAGCTTGCTGCAGTATCGGGCTATCGTTCCTATGATCGTCAAAAGGTCATTTTTGATAGTGAAGTGAAACTAAAAGGGAAAGAAAAAGCCCAAGAAGCCGTAGCCTTACCAGGCGAAAGTGAACATCAAACAGGTTTAGCTATGGATATTTCCTCAAAAAGTGCCGGCTTTGAAATCTCTGAAAAATTTGGTGAAACACCTGATGGTAAATGGGTAGCCAAAAACGCTTATAAATATGGCTTTATCATCCGTTATCCAAAAGGGAAAGAAGACATCACGAAATATGAATATGAGCCGTGGCACTTGCGCTATGTAGGGAAAGAAGCTGCAAAAGCGATGCACGATCATGATTTAACATTCGAAGAGTATATGAACAAAGTGAAGAAAATATAAACAAATAAAAGGCCTCCCGAAGCTGGGAGGCCTTCTTTTATACGCCGTTTTAAAAAAAGAGCAAACCTGCTAATGCGAAGCCGGTAATAAAACCGAGACCGATGCCATAAGCTGGACCCCAGCCATAATAGCCTCCGTAATAACCTCCGTAATAGCCAAAGCCTAAGCCCCTGCGGGACCCGCCGACTGGACGGATATAAACTTTGCGGTTTGACACCCGCTCAATACGTCCAACATGTACTCTGCCATTTCGATCAGTAATTCTAGCTACTTTCCCCATATGCTGCTGACAAAGTTTATAGTAGCGCTCCATGTTTTTCCTCCTTATGACAAACTCTTTTCACTCTTATCCTATGCGAAAGACTTCATAGAGTTTGGACAAAACATATAGGAGATTCGCTCATTTTATACTGTACATTCAAATACAAGGTGACTCAGATGTTCTCGGTGTGTTTGAATCAGGTCATAGTGTGTCTGTAATGTATCATAAAGAGAAGGTGGTATTTCATCTGATAATTCCATTTCGGTCGGCTCTTCCTGCACCATGTGCTCATCAAATGAGAGAATCTGAATGTCACGGAATCCTGCGGACGCTAACTGTTTTTTCCATTCAGGAAATGAAAAGAGGGAGTGAAACCCATAAAACTCCCGAATGGTTGCCTGTTCTTTTGAGGGGAGCGGCACTTTTAACACAGCCTCATTTGCGATCAATTGTTTTCCAGGAGCAAGCACCCGTTTGATCTCAGCAAGCGCAGCAGGTAAATGGGTAAAGCTTAAAACAGATTCACTGATCAGTAGAGAGAACGAGTCATCCGCAAATGGCAGGTGTTCGATCGATGCTTGCTGTGCACGGAAAGGTAGTTGTTCCCGCTCGAATCGCAGATTGGCTTTTTCAATCATCAAAGGGTGTGTATCAATCGCCTCTACTTCATAACCTAAATGTCCTAGATAGGCGGCTGTTTGTCCTGTGCCGCATCCAACATCCAGTATACGATCGTCAGACGCCAAGTGAAGATGCTCAATCATCGTTTTTGTTAGCTCAATTCCGCCAGGATGGGCACCTGATACACCAAAATAGGCAAGCATTTCTACATAGTCACTCATGGGATCCCTTCTTTCTTTATCATGTTTCTCTCTAAAGATTATGCATTGCAGGGCGAAATGGCTTATCTTTTCAAATAGAAGTTTGATCCTTTGGTTGACGGATGAAGAATCGTCCTTGATAATAATGAAAGGAGATAAAGGTGGTGTTTTTTTGAAAAAACAATTCAAGTTCGTGATAGCCATTCTGGTAACAGCAGCGCTTTCCTCAGCGATTACATTTGTGATCACAAAACAAGGTGCTGTCAGCGTTTCAGGAGATGAGAAGTTTAGTAAACTCATGGCTGCATATACGAAGGTAAAAAACGAGTATTACGAAAAAACGGATGATCAAAAACTAGTAGACGGTGCGATTCAAGGAATGATTGCATCACTTGATGATCCATACTCTACATATATGGATCAGGAGGAAGCCGAAGGGTTTAACAACACCATTTCATCTTCATTTGAAGGAATTGGTGCACAAGTAGAAGAGAAGGATGGACAAATTTTAATTGTCGCACCGATTAAAGGCTCTCCTGCTGAAAAAGCTGGTTTGAAACCTCATGATCGTATTTTAAAAGTGGATAGTAAAAGTACAAAAGGTATGTCAGTGAATAAAGCCGTTTCTCTTATCAGAGGGAAAAAAGGAACGGATGTCAAACTGCATTTGAACCGACAAGGTGTTGGAAATGTGGATGTCACGATCACAAGAGATACGATTCCACTTGAAACGGTGTATGCAAAACTAACAAAAGATAAAATAGGCGAAATCCAAATCACGTCTTTTGCTGAAACGACGTCTAAAGAGTTAGATAAAGCGATTGATGACCTCGAGAAAAAAGGGGCAAAAGGTTTTGTCATTGATCTGAGAGATAATCCAGGCGGCATTATGACAGAAGCAATTGAAATGAGCAATGACTTTATCGATAAAGGAAAAGTCATTATGCAGGTTGAGGAAAAAGGAAAGAAACAAGTGTACAAAGCGGAAAAAGAACGCAAAGTTCATCAGCCGACAGTTGTTCTTGTAAACGGCGGTTCAGCGAGTGCTGCTGAAATCATGGCGGCAGCTCTGCACCAATCCTCTAGCATTCAACTGGTTGGAGAAAAGACATTTGGTAAAGGGACTGTTCAGAATGCGCAAAGCTACAATGATGGTTCTAGTGTGAAATTAACCATTGCCAAGTGGCTGACACCAGACGGGTCTTGGATTCACAAAAAAGGAATTGAGCCACAGGTGAAAGCATCTCTGCCGAGTTATGCGAACCTGCCATACTTAAGTCCGAAAAAGACGTATCAACTGAATGATGATGGAGATGAAGTCAAAGCGGCTCAAAAAATGTTCCAAGCGCTTGGCTACAAAGCAAAAGCCAATGGAGAATATGATCAAGCATTCCAGTCGATCGTGAAAAGGTTCCAATCAGATCACGATCTAAAGGCTGATGGTATTCTGACAGGGGACACAACGACGGTACTGATGACAAACATCCAAGATAAGCTCAAGAAAAATGATACGCAAATGAAAAAAGCCATTGAAGTGTTGAAAAAAGAAATGAAATAGAAAAAGCAGTCCTCATCAGGGGACTGCTTCAAATTGTTGACAAAGGGCTAAAATGAACTTTATTTTAGCCCTTTGTCTTCTTTTCAGCTCAGCGTGATAGAAAACCTTTGAAGTCTAGGAAGGACGAGTACTGGAGCGGAGCGAATTTGACATTCGTGAGCACCAGCACGCAGGACTGACAAAGAATGCGAGGGTTTGTCTACACGCTGAAGCAGTCCTCATCAGGGGACTGCTTTTTTCTTGTGTTATGCTTTGTTAGCCACAGGTTCCGTTGTTTTCCCATTCTTTTCAAACAAATCACTTGTCACAGCATTAGATGCGACATTCTTCTGGAAGAATGGATTCAATATCAAGATGACCACAACGTTTGCTAGTAAACCGAGAAAGCCTTCATAAAGGCCGAATGTCATTTGTGTCATATTCGCTGTAAAGGTCACGATAATTCCTACGATGAGCCCCGCAATCGTTGCTTCTCTCGATTGTTTTTTCCAGAACAAGCTGATGGCAATGGCTGGGAAAATTTGAACCATTCCAGAAACACCGATCAGCTGAAGCGTGACGAGCGCAGTCGGGAACAGCATACCGAATAAAAGAGCAAGACCGATCACGATAAATACCATCGAACGTGTAATGATCGTTAACCGTTTAGGTGACACAGTTGGATGGATTAAATCACGGTACAAATTATTGGCAAATAAATTCGATGCCCCAATGGCCATGATCGAACATGGAATGAGAGAAGCTAGTGCAATCGTTGAATACGCAAGCCCCTGCATCACGCCGCCATATGACGTCTGAATTAAATGAAGAAGAGCAAATCTTGGATTTGTATCTTCCGGTAAGACTAAAAAGGCAATGAAGCCAAGGAAGATGACCAAAATCAATACAATGTTGTAAAGAGGTAAAAACATACTGTTTTTACGGATGGCATCTGCGCTTTTGGCTGTGAAAACACCAGTTGCTGCATGAGCCCACATAAATAATGCGAGTGCAGAAACACCTGATGCGGTAATAAACCACAAAATGCCTTTAGGGCCGCTTTCAGGAATCGTCAGAAGCTGTGGAGCTTCCTTAGCTAACGTATTCATCATTGGTGTCCAGCCGTTAAAATGAATAATCGGGAGGGAAACGACCATAAAGAGCATGATCACCCAAACAAGAATATCTTTAATAATGGCTGTATATGTAGGACCTTTAATACCACTGAAAAATGTATAAAGTGCAACTAAAATAAATGAAATCATAACAACTGCATTCACATTAATATAACTCGTTCCAGCGACAGTTAACGTATCTTGAATCCCGCTTAGCTGAAGACAAATGTATGGAATGAGCATGAGTACACCAACAATGGCAATCAAACTAGATAACAGTTTACTGTCAAATCGCTCACGTGCATAGTCAGCAAGTGTTGTCAGCTTGTGATTTTTTGCAACCGTCCAAAGTTTTGGTAAGAAAAAATACGCAATAAAATAAGCAAGAACTGAATAGGGGATAGCGAAAAAAGCAACACTTCCCGCTGTATAAGCTGTACTTGTGAGCCCTAAAAAGGTATAAGCAGTATATAAGTCTGCGCCAACAAGGAACCAGACGAGAAGCCCGCCAAATTTTCTCCCGCCAACAGACCATTCTTCGACTGATTGTCTTGATGATTTATCACGACCAGCGGCAAAACCGATGACCACGACGATGAAAATGATACTTGCAGTAATCAATAAAGCTGTTAAGTTTCCTTGCATTCGTCAGTTCCTCCATTTGAATGTTGCATCCTGTAAATGATAAATGTGCAAACGGGTGTGAGTACAATCCATAGTAAGAGCCAGAAGTGGAAAAAAGGCAGCCCGATGACAAATGGATGAATACGATTCACAAAGGGGAGCAGTGCAAGCTGTCCAATGAATGGAATCGCGATGAGTAGCGCCAGTATCAGTTTTTTGTTCATGTTTTCCTCCTCTAATATTTTGTAATTTCATAATAATAGCAGTTGTCAGATTAGATCACAAGACCATTTTCAGAAAAAACAATCATTTTTATGAATATCATACTAATATAACGCTTTCATTTTTAAAAAGAGGTAAATAGTGAAGAATGAGAAAGAAAGACTTGAAAATAAGTATGGAAAAATAATATTCAGAGCAAATAAAAAAGCCCCAGCATGACGCTGAGACTGTGCCGTTTTTTATAGGAAATCAGATACTTCTTCGATGTCAAAACGATTGCTTTTGTGAGCTTCTTTTGCTGCTTTCCCGACAGAAATCAACATCACTGGTTCGTATCGACCACTCACATTGAATTCTTTTACGTACGCTTCTTTGCTGAAACCGCCCATTGCGCATGTATCATATCCCATTGCTTTCGCCGCAATCATTAACTGCATAGCAGCTAACGAAGCGTTTGAATACGCAGCTTCACGTGCATATTGCTCGCTTTGGTAAGCACCATTGATTTGCGTCATCAGTGTTTCTTTAATATCTTCTGTGATGAAGCCTTGTTCTGCTAGCTCACTGTAGATTTTTTCACCCTTTAGATTGGCTTCAAGGTCACCTAGCACAGCAATCACAGCTGATGCTTGAGAGACTTGTTTTTGGTTGTAAGCAATTGGAAGAAGCTTTGCTTTTGATTCAGCACTATGGAACACAGTGAAATGCCAATGCTGAAGGTTCCAAGCAGATGGTGCTTTTGTTGTGATATCAAGAAGCTCTTTTAACTCTTCTTTTGTCATTTCATGAGTTGTATCATACTCTTTTACTGAAGCTCTTTCTTTTAAAATGTCAATCGTTTTTTGATCGCTCGCCATATGGATATTTCCTCCCGTTTTTGCAAATAGTATGGTACAATAAATAAAAAAGTGAGAAACTTACTTATTGTAACTAGAGATATATTTTAAATTGTACACCGTTAGTTTGTCAAACGATTATGAAAAGAAAGGCTGAAATATATGGAATTTCAATTATGTCCAAACATTCAGCAAGCTTTTTTGCTTCTTGGCAAAAGGTGGAATGGTCTCATCATTCATGTATTGCTTGATGGTCCGAAGCGGTTTAAAGACCTGACGGACATTATTCCATCCATCAGTCAAAAAATGCTCGCAGAACGCTTAAAAGAGCTTGAGCAAGAAGAAATCATAAAGCGCACTGTACTTCCTGAAACGCCAGTCAAAGTCATCTATTGTCTAACCGAAAAAGGGAGTGCATTACATGGTGTGTTCGGAGAAGTATCGCGCTGGGCAGGGGAGTATGCTGGATCTCATGAAAAAAAGGAGCAAGCTTAGTTTTAGGTTTGCCCAAACGTTTTGTCTTCTAATGAATATGCTGATGTTAGGCACATGACAAAGGAGGAGAAAAGCATGTACCCTCATACTCCGTATTTTCGAGGCGGTGCCCCTGGCATTCCGCCATATGAATCTAGAGTCCCTTTGTTTTTTGGTTTTGGCGCTCCTTTAGTCGGCGGACTGCTTGGCGGATTTCTAGGAAGTGCGATTTTTAATTATCCTCGTCCATATTACCCGCCTCCACCACCGCCTGTTCCACCACCTTATGGCGGCGGATATCCACCATATTATTAAGAAAAAAGAGTAAGCCTGCTTCCATTTCAAAGCAGGCTTTTTATAATGGAATATCAATTTCAGAAATGCCTGGATCATCATGCTTTAAAAACATAATTTCTAAAATACCATCTTGATACGAAGCCTTCGTTCCTTTTCTTTTCACAGCAGCAGGCAGGACAACCTTCTTTTGTTTATTCTCTTCAGGAAAATGATCAATAAACAGCAGATTGGCTGTATGTTTGATTTTTACTTTTTCCGTGTTCGGACGATCGAGCTCTATTTTGACAAACACGTGATCTGTCGTCTCAAATACTTCAACATTCGGCTCTTTCTTTTTTTTATCGTCTGTCTCTCTTTCTTTCTGCTTCTGAGACAGCGGATCCTGAAAGGGGAATTGAGCAGAATAATTGGAGCCGAAAACACTTTCCATGACTTGATTGACATATTGCTCAACGTCTTTAGGATCTGAATTTTTTAACGCTTCTTTTGAAAATTGCTTTTGAAAAGGGAATAATCGGTTCCAGTCAAACATGCAAATCATCCTTTCTAAATGCCCTGAATTAGTATATGCCCATAATGTGATGTGCGTGCTATAATATACGATAGGTTTAGAAAGGAATGGTTAGATTGAACGAACAACAATCAAAAGGTGTCTTATATACGGCTGCATCTTTTACATTATGGGGATTGTTCCCATTATATTGGAAACTGATGGAGCATATTTCGTCAGGCGAAATTTTAGCGCACAGAATCATATGGTCCTTTGTTTTTATGTGCGGTATTCTTTTATATTTAAAGCAAGTCCGTCCAGCGATGCAGACTGTGAAAGGTCTGATGATAGATGGAAAAGCACTTTTTTCATTACTTTTATCGGCTATTTTAATTTCGGTCAACTGGTATGTATACATTTGGGCTGTAAATCACGATCTGATGCTGGAAGCGAGTTTAGGGTATTATATTAATCCGCTTGTATCAGTTTTACTAGGCATCATTTTCTTAAAAGAACGACTGAATAAAATGCAAACCACCGCCATTCTCATTGCTGCAGCTGGTGTCATCATCTCAACTGTTCAGTACGGCTCATTTCCTGTCGTGGCTTTCGTATTGGCTTTTAGTTTTGGGTTTTATGGACTGATTAAAAAAAGGATGAGCTTTACGAGTGCCATTGGATTAACCATTGAAACACTGCTTCTTGCACCAGCTGCGCTTGTTTACTTATTCTTCTTCTTAAAAGAACCTGTTGTCACGATGAATCCGAGCAGCTTCGGCTCTCTTGGGCTATTATTTTTTGCAGGTGTCTTTACAGCTGTACCGCTTCTTTTATTTTCTGAAGGAGCCAAAAGAATTCCTTTATACCAAGTTGGTATTTTGCAGTATATTGCACCGACCATTACACTCTTTTTGGGGCTGTTTGTGTATCACGAACACTTATCTGGAGCAAAAATCGTGACATTCCTCTGTATTTGGGTGGCGATTTTACTATTTACAACCTCTCAACTGCGAATGAAAAAAACAGCGAATTCTCATTAAAGAGACGAAGCAGTTTGCTTTTTTTTGCAGGCGGATCATGTCATAATAAGTTGTTACCAAAACTGTAGAGGTGATCACATGTCATCAGTCGATGAGCTTGCACACGCTTATCAATCTTTATGGAAAAATCGGCAGCTTGATGTAGTGGATATGACTTCATTACACGAGGCGATACGAGATGATTTGCTTGATGCACGCACCCATCCTCGCGCAAGAAAGTCATTACATCAAAAGTATGTACTCGCTGTGGAAAGAATTTTAGAAAGTGCTATTGAGCAGGGTCATCAACTACAGCTGATTAGCTTACATACAAAAAAGCTGCGAGAACTAATTCAAAATGAAGGAAGGAACCACTCATGAAACCAATTCAAACGGAAGATGTCACAGCACATCTTGAATCGTTTTTAAATCGGCCAGTCTTCGTTCATCTTGAAACGACAACTGGTTCTTATTCAGCTCATGTGAATGAGCAAAATATGACGGTCGTGGCGTATATCCGCAACGCAAAAGTTGTCTATTCACAGGCAAAAATAAAAGGACAAGGTCCATACCGTGTCGGAATGAAAACAGAAGATGGCTGGATTTACGCAGAAGGTTTAACCGATTACGTGTTTGATGAACAAGGTCGCCTGCTGTTAGCAGGACACCTGCCAGACGGAAAACTAGCGATCTCATTACAAATTAGTGAAACACCATTTCAGGTGTAGGAGAGAGGGGAACAGTGATGAACGAACATGTACTTGTGATGCTGCCTCACCCCGACGATGAATCCTTCGGGGTCGCAGGGCTCATCGCGCAAAGCAGAAAACGTGGAATTCCAGTGACGTATGCATGCGGGACACTTGGAGAAATGGGAAGAAATATGGGAAGTCCAACATATGCTAACCGTGAGACACTTCCTGAATTAAGAAAACAGGAATTAATCAATGCATGTAAAGAAATGGATGTCACAGACTTGCGAATGCTTGGTCTTCGAGATAAAACGTTGGAATTTGAAGATGATGAGTATTTAGCGGATGTGATGGAACACATAATTGATGAAGTGAAACCAACTCTTATTGTCACGTTTTATCCAGGTCATGGCGTACACCCTGATCATGATGCGACAGGTGAAGCGGTCATTCGTGCTCTATACCGCAAGAAAAAAGAAGACCGTCCCGTCACATACTGCATGGCCATTACGAAAAATCGAGAAGAAGTGCTAGGAAATGCCGATATTGTGATTGATATTACGGATGTAGCCGATATCAAATTAAATGCACTAAGAGCGCATAGAACACAAACAGAAGGCATGCTAAGAGAGCTTGAACAAAAGTTGAAAAACAAAGAACCAGTCGTTCAAAAATGGTTTGATGAAGAAATTTTCTGGACGTATCAATGGAATGACTAAATGAAAGGCAGCTGACTTCAGTCAGCTGCCTTTTCCTGTTGTATGAGAATGCATACGTCTTTCAATCAACCTAAGACGAACAAATAGGACGATGGCACCTGCGGCAAGCCCAGTAATCAGCCCAACCCAATAACCAAACGCTCCAAATGAGGTATACGTGCCAATCAAGTAGCCAGCTGGAAGGCCGATGACCCAGTAAGAGACAAACGCAGCAATCAGTGTGTAATTCACATCTTTATAGCCGCGCAGAGCCCCCTGAATGGGTGCAGCGATCGCATCTGACAGCTGGAAAAAGATCGCATACATCAAAAAGTGCTGTGTCATTTGTAAAACAGCTGATTCAGTTGTATATAAACCAGCGATCTCAGGTCTAAATAACAAGATGAGTGCTGCGGTACATAATGAGAACAAAACAGCTGTTGCAATGCCAATATAGCTGTAGCTTTTTGCGTCTTTATACCGCATGGCACCGGCTTCAAAACCTACAACAATCGTTAAAGCCATTGAGATACTAAGCGGCAGGATATATAAAATAGAAGCAAAGTTCATTGCTGCTTGGTGACTGGCGATTGTCACGGTATCAAAGTGACCCATTAAGAGTGTGACAGCTGCAAAAATACTTGTTTCAAAAAAGATCGCAAACCCAATAGGGATACCGATTTTCAGTATTTGACCCATTCGTGCGACGTTGAAGCGAGGTAATGTCTGAAACAACCGAAAGGATGCAAACGGTTCGGCTTTGATGACAATACAAATACTCATGATGAAAATCGCCCAATACGTCAGCGCAGATGCAAGACCTGCCCCTGCACCGCCAAGCTTTGGAAACCCAAAGTTTCCAAAAATAAAGAGATAATTTAAAACAAAATTAATAGGAAGTGCGGTTAACGTAATGAACATCGTTACACGTGTTTTTCCTAATGCATCAATGAACGATCTCATGACTGAATAACCAAAAAGCGGGATGATTCCAATAGCAAGGAAGCTGAGAAAATGACGGGCAATGGTTTCTACGGATGGTTCAAGCCCAAGTCGCCCTAAAATAAAAGGAACACACATCGATCCAATGACAATCACCACGATACTTAAAAGAAAAGATAAATAAATGGCCTGGAAGACCGCACGAGGAACATCTTCCCTGCGGCCGCCGCCCATCAGCTGAGCCACAATAGGGGTAACAGCCATTAAAATGCCAGCGAGACCAGTATAAACAGGTGTCCAAATGCTCGAACCGATCGCTACACCTGCTAGGTCTTCTGCACTCACTTTTCCAGACATCACCGTGTCTAAAAATGTGATGAGCGAAAGACCTGCCTGTGTAATTAAAATCGGAATCAATATGGTTAAAAATTGTGCCAACTTTGCTCGAATACTATTCGTTTCTCTCATCATAAGTTCCTCTCTGAACAGAAATAACGAGAGGAATTATATCACGCTATGTAAAAAAATCAATTCTCCGTCGGATTATTTTTCTTTGAGGGCTTCGTTTTTTTGAACATTTGGGCATAAATAAAAGAAAGACTGACAACACCTAAAATGCTGCAAGCATATTGAATCACTTTTTGAATGGTCATATTGAATTCACCTCCATGCAAATAGAATGTGCACAATTTGTTATTTTATGACACAAGCGAAAGAAGGAGGGACATGGTGAGATGATCAATCGCACAAATGAAGAAGCGATGTTTAAGTTAGAAATGAAATCTCATTTAACGCAAATTATGATGGATGCAAGGAAAATCGTCGAATCGCTTGACCAGACGGAACAATGCCTTCTTTGTGAACTCGAATCATTGCATGATCAGTTTAATGAAATGCATGCAGAGGCTTCCTCGTTTTATTTACAAGCATATATGGAAGAATTCACACCAGGTTTTGCTCAATTTTCTTTAGCCATTGAGAACTTATCAAAACAAAAGCATGGCGCACTGATTGTGATTCAAAGGAGAGATGAGGTGGAGGATTATATACAAAAAGGGACAAACCTCCATGCGAAAATTAGCGCATCATTAATAGAAAGCATTTTCTATCCTGGAAACCCACTTCATGATGGCGCCCTTTTAGTAAAAGAAAACACGCTTGTTTCCGCTGCAAATGTCCTACCGCTCACCTCAAAAAAAGTCAGCCCTTCTCTAGGCACAAGACACCGGGCAGCCATTGGACTTTCTGGCATGACTGATGCCCTTGTTCTTGTTGTATCAGAAGAAACAGGGAAAATGTCGTTTGCGAAAGAAGGCGTCCTCTATCCGTTAACTGTAAAAGATCAAGAAATCAGAAAGTAAACATGAACACAGCATTCTTCATTGGGAAGGGTGCTTTTTTTATTGAGAAGAAAAAACAGGCAATTAAGTAAAAAGTCATTTGATACAGAAAAATTTGTCATGTAGAATAGAACTATGAAACTAGCAACGTGCTTGTTTTGACAAATTTCTAAACGTCAACTTAAAAATTCCTTAAAAATTGTTTATAAATACAGCAAACAGCCGATAGAAACGATATGGCTTTGTTTTAGCATTTTGAGTTTGCTACTCTAACCTATTTAGTATTGCCCAACGTCTTCATGTCGAGTAATATAATAGAAATAAAGATAAAATAGTGCAAGAGAAGCAGAACCATTAAATGCTAAACTCAAAACTAGTACATAAGTCTTATGGAACGAAATCATGAAAGGCGGAGATTTATCTATGAAGAAAAAAGTAGTAACCGGCCTCACAGTTTCAGCGATCGCAGGCTCAGCTGTTATTGCTGCACCGGCAGAAGCACAGACGATCAAGGTGAAAAGCGGTGACTCACTTTGGAAGATTGCCGAACAGTACAACACAAGTATTTCGGAACTTCAATCTCTTAATCAATTAAAAACGACGATGATTTTTGCAGGACAAAGCTTAAAGATTCCTGGTGCAAAAAGTTCAAAATCCAGCTCATCAACAAGTTCAAAAGCAACGAAATCAAGTGCTTCAACAACATCTAGCTATACAGTCAAGCTTGGGGATTCATTATGGCTGATTGCGAAGAATCACAAAATGTCAGTTGCAAGTTTGAAAAGTTTGAACAGCTTAAACAGTGACCTCATTCGTCCTGGACAAAAGCTGAAAGTGTCTGGAACGACGAAAACGAGCGGCAGCCAGTCCACAAATTCAAACTCAACATCTAATTCTAGCTCAAGTAACAAATCAACGAATTCTAATAGTTCGTCGTCAGCATCTAGTACATATAAAGTGAAATTAGGCGATTCACTTTGGAAAATTGCCAATTCGTTAAATATGTCGATTGGTGAAATTAAAACATTGAACTCGCTAAAATCTGATATGATTTATCCAAATCAAGTATTGAAGGTAAAAGGAACGGTGACGTCAAAACCAAGTCAGCCGAAAGCACCTGCTCAACCTAGCACGCCTTCAAACAGCAATCAGTCTTCAAGTAGTAAAACAACATCTTATACGGTTAAATCAGGTGATTCATTATGGAAAATTGCGAATCAGTTTAAGGTGCAGGTTCAATCAATCCGCACAGCAAACAGCTTGAAAAGTGATGTGCTGAGAATTGGACAAGTATTAAAAATCAACGGAACAGCTTCCGGTTCAACTGGATCTAATGGTTCTACGTCAAACGGTTCAACAACACCGGTCAACAATAATAAAACTGACGTTCCAATGAATGCAAAAATCACGACAATGATTCAAGAAGGTAAAAAACTCACAGGCATTCCTTACAGATGGGGTGGCAATACACCAGCTGGATTTGATTGTAGCGGCTTTGTTTACTATCTCATTAATAAGGTTTCATCAGTATCTAGATTGAGTACAGCAGGATACTGGAATATGATGACGCCTGTCAGCACACCACAAGTTGGAGATTTTGTTTATTTCACAACGTACAAAGCAGGTCCTTCTCATATGGGACTATACCTAGGTGGAGGAGATTTCCTTCATGCAAGTGACAGCGGAGTAGGAATTTCAAACTTAAGCAATCCTTATTGGAAAAAAGCCTACCTAGGCGCAAAACGTTTCTTCTAAAAAAGCCGATTTTCGGCTTTTTTTGTTTGCCCGTTGCTGTGATTGTCCATACTGATATCAAAAGGGGGCAGTCATAAATGAAAAAGTCAGTGTGGATGATCATGATATGTTTGATCTTTACCGCATCAGCATGTCATGCACCGCCGAAAAAAGAAACGACAGAAGAAACAAGAGAAGTTGCCGCACCTAAACAAGCACCAGTCACAACGTCACTCATAAACGAAAGCGGGCAAAAAATAGGGAGCATTGAAATAAGAGAGTCCTCAGAAAATGGGCTGGATCTGCATGTGAAAGCGAAAGGACTGCCACCAGGTCCTCACGGCTTTCATATTCATGAAACAGGAATATGTGAAACGCCAGATTTTGAAACAGCAGGTGCACATTTTAATCCGACCCATAGAGAGCATGGCTTCGACAACCCAAAAGGGCATCATGCTGGAGATATGCCTAATTTAGAGGTAGGGGCAGATGGACAAATTGATGTTGTCGTGAATGTACCAGATGTGACGTTAAAGGGAGGCCCAAATCAATTAATCGATCAAAACGGGCGAAGTTTCATCATCCATGCAGAAGCAGATGATTACTTAAGCAACCCTTCTGGCAACTCAGGGAAACGCATTGCTTGCGGAGCCATCACAAAAGAAATGGTAAAATAACAGAAGACGAACCTTTATGTATTGAGTGCATAAAGGTTTTTTTAGTATACTTGGTGAGGAAAATGATCGAAGAGAGGAATTAATCATATATGTTTAACCAACCATCACTCCCAGAAGAAATTCAAGCAATGATCGAAGCAAAAGGAAAAGTTCTCGAAGAAGAATTTCGTCCGCTTATCGGAACAGGCGGCTATGAATCACAAGATACGTCTATTATTCAAGATGCCATGATTGCACTTGCCCTAGGAAAAAATGTTCTGTTAAAAGGACCGACGGGCTCAGGTAAAACCAAACTAGCAGAAACTTTATCCGCTTTCTTTCAACAGCCGATGCACAGTGTAAACTGCTCAGTTGACCTTGATGCAGAAAGTCTTATTGGCTATAAAACCATCCATAATGATGGACAAGTTGCTTCTATAGAATTCATTGAAGGACCCGTTACAAAAGCAATGAAAAAAGGACACCTTTTATATATTGATGAAATCAACATGGCAAAACCAGAAACACTGCCTATTTTAAACGGTGTGCTTGATTACAGAAAAATGATGACAAACCCATTTACAGGTGAAGTCGTTAGAGCAGAAGAAGGTTTTGGCGTGATTGCAGCAATCAATGAGGGATATGTGGGGACAGTGCCGCTCAATGAAGCACTGAAAAACCGTTTTGTCGTCATTGAAGTTCCTTACATTGGCGGTGGCATTTTAAAAGAAGTACTGCACACTCAGTCCGTATTAAAGGATGAGCGGTTAATCGATCAATTCGTACAGCTCTCATCAGATCTCATCGTCCAAGCACACAATGGACAGGTCAGTGAAGAAGCCGCATCCATTCGCGCACTGTTAGATACATGTGATCTTGCGCAATATATTCCGCCGCTTCGTGCAATTGAACGAGGAATTGTAGAGAAGCTAGAAGATGACCGGGAAAAAGCAGCGGTAAGAAATATCGCTCAAACATTATTCGAGTGAGGTTCTGACTTTTGAAATTCATCAAATTTAATGACAGCAGAATCGATTCATTTCTATTTATGGAATTAACGGATTTAGCCAAAACACTTGCCAAAAGTGATGATGTGGAGCTTGAATACGGTGTTCAATCGTACTATGAACCGTTTGAAAAGAAAATTTTCATCAGCCATTTTTGGGATGATCGTCATCAAGAGGATATGATGGCAGGCCTAAAAAGTGATGTGTTTCTGCGAGCAGTAGGGACAGTGTATAGCGATCTTACAGTGTTTGAAGACATCATTTCCTATGCCCACACATTATCCATTCCTGATGTGTGCAAACAATTGTTTATGCTGTTTGAAGATATCCGCATTGAAGAGCGGATTAAACGTGACCGCCCAGGAACAAAAAAGGTATTTAAACGGAGAAGAGAGCTTTACAGACGTCACTTTAAAACACAATTAACGATTAACCAAGAGCGCAGTATTTTAACAGATGCACTCTTTTGTGCGATATACGTGAAGCTGACAGCCGAATCTCCGCTTGAAGAAATTCCACCCCTTCATGAGCGGATAGATCCAATGATTCCGTTTATTGAGTCAAGTCTTGAACGTGTATATGACGCACGCTCGACATCTGATATCGCCATCATTGTGAAGGAATTGACAGAAGGCTTCGATGAGCTCCTTGAAAAGGATATGCTGAACACATACTTTTTCTTCCCAGAATTGGACTATGAAAAAGCGGCAAAAGAACCGCTTTTCCATGACCTCAAAAGAAAGCCAAAATTAAGTGAGGATATAAAAGTCGATCGGGAAAAAGAGGGGGATGAAGACATCCATAATGAATATATGGAAGTATGGCATAGAGAAACGGAAGCACCATCTAAAAGTTTCCTTCAATTTGATTTAGAACACGGTGGTAAAAGCGATCTCGGTAAAGATGCGGCAAGAGAAGGTGACGATGGAGATCAGGCGCTTGGAACGGTTCAAGGTTCAGCCAAACAAACCCATCGAAAAGACTATTCAAAGCTTGAAGCACTAGAAGAGGCAGAAGGAGAAGAAAGCGGGGCAGATTCGCATGAGAATGGAAAAGAAAACAAATATGCATTTCCAGTCATGATTTCACCAGAATCTCCTTCACCAGAGCAAGTAGATGTGTACAGGCAGCACGCAAAGGCAATCGAGCCTTATCAGAAACGCTTAAAACAAATGATTCAAAAAACACTTGAGCATAAAAAATCATGGCCAAAAACAGATCTTCATGCAGGACGTCTCAGTAAAAAGCTCATTCGTTATTTTACAGAGTCCAATCCTCGACTATTTTATAAAAAACAAGCGCCATCTTCTCAAATTGATGCTGTGTTCACTTTATTAGTTGACTGTTCTGCGAGTATGTTTGACAAAATGGATGAGACAAAAAAAGGGATTGTTCTGTTTCATGAAGCTTTAAAATCAGTGCAGGTACCTCATCAAATTGTAGGGTTCTGGGAAGATACAAATGACGCAACTGAAACAAGTCAGCCGAACTACTTTAACACCGTCGTATCGTTCAAAGATTCCTTATTTGACGCAGGACCATCCATCATGTCACTTGAGCCAGAAGAGGATAACCGGGACGGCTATGCGATTCGCCAAATGACAAAAATGATTTTAAAACGAAGAGAAGAGCAAAAGTTCCTCATTGTTTTCTCAGACGGAGAGCCGGCTGCATTCAGCTACGAACAAAATGGGATCGTGGATACACATGAAGCGGTTCTCGAAGCGAGAAAAAAGGGAATTGAAGTCATCAATGTGTTTTTATCCAATTCTCCGATTGAAGAGGCGCAGATGAAAACGATCCAAGATATGTATGGCAAGTTCAGCATTTTTGTACCGGATGTCGATACATTGCCAGATGTGCTATATCCATTACTCAAGAAATTGCTGCATAAAAGCATTGGGGCATAAGGTTTTGCCCCTTTCTTTAAAATATTTTTCGGAATGATTTAAATTTTTTGTTTTTCTTTGAATTTTTTATCTTTAATTGAACAAAGAATGTAGAAAGTAATCCGAAACAGTGGTAGAATATGATTGGAAGCGTTTTATTACATAAATTTGGTCATTGTGTTCTGGAAGTTATATCGAGATAGTGTTCAATCACTTGATGATCAAAGTTGGGGGTAGTGTTCAAAATGTTTCAAAATGATGTGAAACAACCGTTGAGTTGGGAAGAATTTCATGGTCCGAACCTCGGCTACGTGCTCGAGCTCTACGATCAATATGTCCAGGATCCTACTAGTGTTGATGAAGACATAAGAGGCATATTTGATGAACTTGGTGCACCACCGAGTGAAATGAAGGAGGAAATTGGGAAAAAAGAAAATAGCGTAGTTACTTCTGAACAAATCCAAAAGATAGCATCAGTCGTTAAACTGGCAGAAGACATCAGAACGTATGGCCATTTAAATGCTTCCGTCAATCCTCTTCGCAAAGAAAAGGAATTACAAGAGCTGTTTCCATTAAAGGAATACGGTTTAACTGAAGAAGACGTTAAGAATATTCCAATATCAATTATTAGTCCAGATGCACCTAAACACATTTCAAACGGCATAGAAGCCATTAACCATTTGAGAAATACGTATAAGCGTACCATTTCATTTGAGTTTGATCATGTACATGACTTCGAAGAGCGCAACTGGCTCTCTAAATCTATTGAGTCTGGTGAATTATTTAAGAAAAAACCAGCAGATAAACTAGTTTCTGTACTCAAAAGATTAACAGAAGTCGAGCAATTTGAGCAGTTTCTTCATAAAACATTTGTTGGACAAAAGCGTTTTTCTATAGAAGGATTAGACGCACTTGTTCCAGTACTTGATGAAATTATATCCGAGTCTGTTACACAAGGGACTTCAAATATTAACATTGGAATGGCACATAGAGGCCGTTTAAATGTATTAGCACATGTGTTAGGAAAGCCATATGAGATCATTTTCTCAGAATTCCAGCATGCGCCTAATAAAGAGCTTGTACCATCAGAAGGCTCTATCGGCATCAGCTACGGATGGACAGGGGATGTAAAATATCATCTCGGTGCTGACCGCCAAATCAAAGATGAAGATACAAAGAGTGCAAGAGTCACACTTGCCAATAACCCAAGTCACTTGGAATTTATTGATCCGATTATTGAAGGAAGCACTCGTGCTGCTCAAGAATCGCGTACTCAAAAAGGCTATCCAGTTCAAGACGTTGAAAAAGCGTTAGCCATCTTAATTCATGGGGATGCTGCATTTCCTGGAGAGGGAATTGTCGCAGAAACATTAAATTTAAGTCAATTAGTCGGCTATCAAGTGGGGGGAACGATCCATATCATTGCCAACAATATGATTGGATTTACCACAGAAAGCAATGAATCTCGTTCAACGAAATACGCTAGTGACCTTGCAAAAGGTTTCGAGATTCCAATTGTTCACGTCAATGCAGACGATCCAGAAGCTTGTTTAGCAGCTGTTCAGCTGGCGGTAGAATACCGTAAACGGTTTAAAAAGGATTTCTTAATTGACTTGATTGGCTACCGCAGATATGGCCATAACGAAATGGATGAGCCTTCTACTACTCAGCCAATGCTGTACGATGCGGTCAGAAAGCACAAAACGGTCAAGAATATCTTCGCAGATAAGCTTGTCACTGAGGGCCTTCTGTCAAAAGAACAAAGAGAAGAAATTGAGCAGGCTGTCACGGCAAAAATTGAAGAAGCTTATAAAAAAGTACCTTCAAAGAAAGAACATACGATTCAAGAAATCGAACTGCCAGAGCCTGTATCTAACGGCTTCCCTGCAGTTGATACATCTGTAGAGTTTGATGTATTAAGAAAGCTGAATGAAGAATTAATTAGCTGGCCGAAAGACTTCCAAGTATTCGGTAAGCTAAAGCGGATCCTTGAAAAACGTGCAAAAGTGTTTACAGATGATCGCAAAGTGGAATGGTCACTTGGTGAAGCACTGGCATTTGCATCTATATTAAAAGACGGTACGCCGATTCGAATGACCGGACAGGATTCTGAGCGAGGCACATTTGCTCAAAGAAACCTTGTTCTTCACGACAGTCAAACGGGTGATGAATTCATTGCTCTTCATGAACTGAGTGATGCAAATGCATCATTTACAGTCCATAATAGTCCACTGTCAGAAGGCTCTGTCATCGGGTTTGAATATGGTTATAATGTCTATTCTCCTGAAACATTAGTGATTTGGGAAGCTCAATTTGGAGACTTCGCAAATGCGGCTCAAGTGTATTTTGATCAATTTATTTCAGCAGGCCGCGCCAAGTGGGGACAAAAGTCAGGGCTTGTGATGCTCTTGCCACATGGATATGAAGGACAAGGTCCAGAACATTCTAGTGGAAGAACAGAACGCTTCTTGCAATCAGCTGCTGAGAATAACTGGACAGTTGCGAACCTGACAAGTGCAGCTCAATACTTCCATATTCTTAGAAGACAGGCGAAAATGCTGCTTCGTGAAGAGATTCGTCCTCTTGTCATCATGACACCGAAGAGTCTGCTTCGAAACCCGAACACATTATCCGAAGTCCAAGAACTAACAGATGGACAGTTCCGTCCAGTTCTTGAACAGCCGGGCCTTGTGCATGATCATGAAAAAGTAACACGCCTTGTGCTATCGAGCGGGAAGGTATCGATCGATATTAGTGATCGTTTTACTCAAATGGAAGACTCAAAAGATTGGCTTCATATTGCGAGAGTGGAACAATTATATCCATTCCCAGCCAAAGATATTAAAGCCATTTTATCAAAACTGTCGAACTTAGAAGAAATCGTATGGGTGCAAGAAGAACCGCAAAATATGGGCGCTTGGGGATATATTGAGCCATATTTACGTGAAATTGCATCTGAAAAAGTAAAAGTACGTTACATCGGCCGCAGAAGACGTTCAAGTACGGCTGAGGGTGATCCAACTGTTCATAAAAAAGAACAAGAACGAATTGTATCTGATAGCTTGACTCGCAAAAACTAAGGGGGAAATGAAAAATGGCGGAAATTAAAGTACCTGAACTAGCGGAATCAATCTCGGAAGGAACAATTGCTCAGTGGCTAAAACAGCCGGGCGATTATGTTGAGCAGGGGGAATACCTGTTAGAACTTGAAACAGATAAAGTCAATGTCGAATTGACAGCTGAAGAATCTGGTGTTCTAAAAGAAGTACTGAAAGATTCTGGTGACACTGTCCAAGTTGGAGAAGTCATCGGAACGATTGCAGCAGGTGAAGCTGGCGGAAGCGAGTCCGCAGCTCCAGCACCTGAGCAAGATTCTGCACCAGCTTCGAAAGAAGAACCAGCAGCTGAACAAAAAGAAGAGGCAGCAAAAGAAGAGCCGAAATCTGGTAATGGCAGAACGATCGCTTCTCCAGCAGCTAGAAAACTAGCGAGAGAGAAGGGGTTAGACTTATCTGAGATTCCAACCGCAGATCCGCTGGGCAGGGTACGAAAGCAGGATGTAGCTTCTTACCAAAAGAATGAAGCTCCTGCAAGTGCACCGAAAGCCGCGCCAAAAGCAAATGCTGCGGTGCAAAATGATCAAGCAGGGAAACCAGTTGAGCGTGAAAAAATGTCACGCCGCAGACAAACCATTGCAAAACGTTTAGTTGAAGTTCAACAAACGGCAGCGATGCTGACAACATTTAATGAAGTCGATATGACAGCTGTCATGGATCTAAGAAAGCGTCGCAAAGATGCCTTCCTTGAACAAAACGATGTGAAACTGGGCTTCATGTCCTTCTTCACAAAAGCAGTGGTAGCAGCACTTAAAAAATATCCACTTCTCAACGCAGAAATTCAAGGTGATGAGCTTGTCATTAAAAAATTCTATGACATCGGTATTGCTGTAGCCGCCAATGAAGGGCTTGTGGTACCAGTTGTCCGTGATGCAGATAGACTATCATTTGCAGGAATTGAAAAAGAAATCGGTCATCTTGCGAAAAAAGCAAGAGATAACAAATTATCGCTCAATGAATTACAAGGTGGATCATTCACGATCACAAACGGAGGAACATTTGGTTCTCTGCTTTCAACACCAATTTTAAACAGTCCTCAAGTTGGAATTTTAGGTATGCATAAAATTCAGCTTCGCCCTGTTGCAATTGATGAAGAACGCTTTGAAAACCGTCCAATGATGTATTTAGCTCTTTCATACGACCACCGTATTGTCGATGGTAAAGAAGCTGTTGGGTTCCTTGTCACGATTAAAAATCTACTTGAAGATCCTGAACAGCTATTGCTTGAAGGATAATCGAAAGAAAAAGCTAGTACCGATGAGGGTACTAGCTTTTTTGGTCTTTATTTTCTGAGTAGCCTCTTTTTGACCAAAATGTTGCCAGCCAAGAGCCAGATAAATTATGCCATACGCTAAAAATGGCACTGGGAACGGCGGCAAGTGGAGAAAAATGTGCGGTTGCAAGGGCTGCGCCAAGTCCAGAATTTTGCATCCCTACTTCTATTGAAATTGCTCGTTGAGAAGGAATGTCCATTTTACACCATTTTGCAATGAGGTAACCCAATAATAGACCAAGAGCATTATGTAAAACAACAACGGCAAAAATAAGCAGTCCAGATTGCAGAATCTGTTCTTTATTTGCACTGACAACAGCTGCAATGATGGCGACAATGCCAGTAACAGATACAAGCGGGAGTGCTTGTACAGCATACGTCACTTGTTTTTTAAAAAACAATTTGACGATGACACCTAAAATAATCGGAATTAAGACAACTTGGACAATCGACAAAAACAAAGCACCCGGTGATACAGATAACCAAGATTTTGCAAAAATATAAATAAAAACAGGGGTCAAAATGGGAGCAAGTAGGGTCGAGATCGTTGTCACGGCAACAGATAAGGCCGTATTCCCTTTCGCTAAAAAGGTCATTACATTGGATGCAGTCCCGCCTGGACAGCAGCCGACGAGAATGACACCAACAGCGATTTCAGAAGGCAAATGTAACCCATAGGCCAATAAAAATGCTATGAGTGGCATCAGTGTATACTGCGCTAAAACCCCGATCAATACATAAAGAGGCTTTCTAAAAAGCTCTTTAAAATCTTCAGAAGACAGCGTCAGCCCCATGCCAAACATAATAATGCCCAGTAAAAAAGGGATATAAGGTCCAATCAAAGAAAATGCCGCAGGAAAAGTAAAACCTAGACAAGCAAAGACAATGACCCATATAGCGAATGTTCTTCCTGCAAAGTGACTAATGTGTAAAAGGGTGTTCATACTATCTTTCAACTCTCTTTCTTTTCATATCTTTTCTATTTTAAATGAATTTTCTGAAAAAACAACCTATGATTTTGTAATGGGTGTTCATAATATTATTATGTTAACTAATAAAACCCACATAGTAAATGAACTATGTGGAGTATGCGATCAAAAAGGTGTCCATTTCACTTGTTGAGCCTGTTTTAGTCTTGCTTCTGGCTCACGCCAGTCAACGACATTCCACCACCGGTCTACATATTGCGCCTTTTCATTTCGATATTGGAGGTAATAGGCATGCTCCCACACATCAAGAGCAAGAAGGGGGATGATGTCCCATTGTGAGAGGAACTGATGGCGTTCTGCTTGTAAAATGTCTAAACGCTGAGATCGAGGGGACCATACAAGAATCGCCCATCCGACACCTTCTACTTGTTTGGCAGCAGCTGAAAAATGTGACTTGAACGCCTCATAGCTGCCAAATGATTGATCAATGAGACGAAGCATTTGACCAGTAGGTTTTCTTTTCCCTGAAGGACTCATGGAAAACCAAAAGATACAATGTAAATAATGTCCTGCCCCATGAAAGGCAAGCTCACGTTCCCAATGCTTGATTATGGTAAAGTCGTTGGTTCTTCTTGCTTTTTTTAGCGCAAGTTCAGCTTGATTTAGACCATCAACATAAGTTTGATGATGCTTTTGATGGTGCAAGTACATGATTTCTTTTGAAATATAAGGTTCGAGCGCGTCATACCGATAAGGCAGTGGTGGTAACTGATGATTTCCAGCTGCTACATCGCGCACTTCTTCGTGTGGATGCTGCATGTCTTCTGCAATCCTTTCGGCTAGTTCGTACCATTCTTGTTCACTGGAATCATCATCCTCCATTTTGAGTCGTAAATGTTCCACTTTTCGATGGATATTATCATCTTGCCACACATGTTGAATCGTGCTAAGCCACTCTTTGAGCTGTGAGCGATATTCTTCTTTATTCATGTATACGCCTCATTTCCTCTAAAAATGTAGAACAAGCCATCATCGGAAACACAAATGGGTAGCTATGATAGGTGATGTAAAATTGTTTTGGCAGTCCAATGCCGACCGGATAGTACATGGCTTCTTCAGTATGGTGATGGTTCACTAAAAAGGAGACAGCTTTCAAAATGGCTGCGTTATTTGCTTTCTCATATTGGAGGAGCGCCTCTGTCGCCCATGCGGTTTGAACCACTGTGCCAAAGGAAAGCGGGACATAGGTTTTCAGTTCTGCACTTTTACACGATTCTCCGAAACTGCCATCTTCAAGCTGAATCTGCTTTAGGAAACGGCACGCTTTTTGCACAGCAGGGTGTGAGGAGGGAATGCCAGCCGCTTTCAGTCCTGTTAACGCTGCCCAAGTTCCATAAATATAACAAACACCCCATCTGCCAAACCATGATCCGTTTTTCTCCTGGTGGTCAATGAGCCATTTTACACATCGATCTTTTTTCCTGAGAATCGAGGGTGAAGCAGTATCTTTTTCTTCTAAACCAATCAAATGGAGCACACGACCAGTAATATCAGGAGTTGACGGATCAATCGCCGCATCCTCCGCAGATTCAAGCGGAAGGTGACGAAGCAGAAAGTGATCTTGATTTTTTTCGAAAGCAGAAAAGCCGCCATCACGGTTTTGCATGGAGAGAAGCCAGTCATATCCTCGTTTCCACTGAAGTGGAGCGTATTTTTTTGGGATCGCTTTTAACACAATTTGCGTGTCATCACAATCAGGATTATTCGTATTGATATGTGAGAAACCAAAGCCACCAGGAGCAGCATGCCGGTTATGAACTGCCCAATCCGCTTTCTTCATTTGCTGGCGGTCCAGCAAATAGTTGAAGGAATTCATGATCATGGGATCTTGTCGTTTTCTTCCTGCTCTTTGAGAAGCGTAACTGACAAGCGCTGTATCCCACACAGTCGAGGTGGAATTCTCAGCATATATCTTGCCTTGACAGGAGGTGACGAGCTTTTTCATACCTCTGACTGCTTTTTGGATGAGATGATGTCCAGGGGAGTACCCAAGGCTCATGAGGGCATAGACCATAAAGATGGTTGCACTTAAGTAACTGTACAGCGTCCCATCTTTTTCAAGACGGTCAAACATATATCGCTTTGCCGCTTCATATCCGAAAAAGTCGATCCGGCTGTCGAGGGCTGTATATGACCGCATATACATGAGGAAGTGATCCGTCGAACGTTCTTCTCTTGCCATAAACCAGTCAAATGGATTTTTAGACATGTTTTCATCAAGATGGGCTAATGATGGAAACGTAGCATGAGAGGTATACCGTTTGTTCAGTGCGATCATCATGGGTACAAAATGAATCCTTGCATAGGCACTAAGGTGGTAGAAGTGTAGCGGAAAAGACGTAGGGATGAGTAAAAAGGAAAGAGGTGCATAGAAGTAGGGCCAAGGGTGCATGCCATTTACGGCAAGCATCCACTTTGTCATAAAATGAACGTTCTTTAGTCCACCTTTTGAGCGAATATATTGTGCTGCTTTTTCCATATGGGGCTCGTCTTTTTGAAATCTGCCAGATGCGAGCATGCCGCAATAACCTTGTACTGTAGCTGTGAGATGTCCCGACTGGTCATGATACAAAGAAAAGGAACCATCTTCATTTTGTTTGGCATGTATTGCTTCGGCCAATTGATGGATCAATTGCTGATCGGGGTCACCAACGGCTTTTAACAGCATAATGAAAAAAGCATTTGTCATCATAGGTCCTTCAAAGCAGAAAATAAATGCGCCATCTTCTCTTTGTCTGCGTTCTACCTGCATGTGCAGTTCATCGATATATTCGTAGACTCTCGTTTTAAAATCTTGCATTCGGCCATGCTCCTTTCCTTTATCACTATATTCAGGAGTCGGCCTGTCACATGCCAGCACAAAAAAAGCCGATGACATCGTCATCGGCTTTCTTAAATGATTAGTCTTGCAGATTAATCCACACGCTTTTGACTTCTGTATAGTTGTTAAGGGCATATGATCCCATTTCTCTGCCAAGGCCTGACTGTTTATATCCGCCAAACGGGGAGGCGGCATCAAAGACATTATAGCAGTTGACCCAAATGGTTCCTGCTTCTAGGCGTGCAGCGATATCGTGGGCATGCTTTAAGTTTTCTGTCCAAAGTCCTGCCGCTAACCCATAGTCAGATTGATTGGCCCGTTCGACCACTTCATCAATGGAATCGTAAGGAATCGCAGATAGAACTGGGCCGAAGATCTCTTCTTTTGCGATTGTCATTTCATCTTCTACATCTCTAAAGACAGTAGGGGAGACGAAATAGCCTGCTTCATAAGGGCAGTCACCACCGACTACGGCTGTTGCACCTTCTGACTTCCCTTTTTCGATATAACCTAACACACGTTCATGCTGCTCTTTACTCACTAGAGGCCCAATCTGGGTATCATGATGAAGACCAGCTCCTTGTTTTAATGATGTCGCATATTTAGCCATTTGATCGACGACTTCATCATATTGGCTCCGGTGCACAAAGACCCTTGATCCTGCACAGCACACTTGGCCTTGGTTAAACATCACGCCGTTTAATGCACCTGGAATGGCTTTCTTTAAATCGGCGTCTGGTAAAATAATATTCGGCGATTTTCCGCCAAGCTCTAAAGTAACACGCTTGATGGATTTGGCTGCTTTCTCCATGATCAATTTCCCAACACTTGTTGATCCAGTGAAAGCCAGTTTATTGACATCAGGGTGATCGGTTAATGCTTCACCAGCTGTTTCACCAAATCCAGGAACGATGTTAATCACGCCTTCTGGGAATCCGGCTTTATCCACTAATTCAGCTAAATATAAAGCAGATAGCGGTGTTTGTTCGGCTGGTTTTAAAACGATGGTGCAGCCTGTTGCTAGTGCAGCACCCATTTTCCACATGGCCATGAGCAGCGGGAAGTTCCAAGGAATGATTTGTCCCACAACGCCAACAGGCTCATGGCGGGTATAATTAAAATATCCCTGGCTGACAGGAAGGGTTTGTCCAGTCATTTTCGTGGTCCACCCTGCATAATAGCGCATGTGCTCAATGGCAAGAGGGATATCCGCATTGGTTGTTTCATTAATTGGTTTTCCATTGTCAAGTGTTTCCAGCTGGGCCAGTTCTTCTTGGTGTTCTTCCATTAAATCTGCCAGCTTAAACATCAAGCGGGCACGTTCGGCTGCAGACATAGAACGCCAAGGTCCATGGAACGCCTTTTTAGCAGCTTTTACTGCCTCATCAATGTCGGCTGCACCTGCTTCATATACATCAATAAGGGTTTCTCCTGTGGCAGGGTTAGGCGTAGAGAATGTTTTGTTATCATGACTTGTGACAAACTGACCGTTAATGTAGAGTTTTTTCGTACCTTGGAGAAAAGATTCGAGTTTTGAACTGATTTGAAGTGTTGTAGAGCTCATAAATAAACAAACCTCCTTAAAGATATGGGTTGTTCTGCGAGTTCTAGGTGGAAAAAGTGGACATGAAGCAATTTTATACGCACACATATGTAAACGTATACATTTATCATATTACACGACATCTTTGAAAGCAATCGATAACACTCATTGCATTTCACGAAAAATTGGCTACAATAAATGTATAGATGAAAAAAGGAGTTTTTAAATCATGATCCATCAAAACTGGCAAACGGCTGAAACGGTAAAACAAGTAAAATGTGTACATACAAATGCGAAAAAATATATGGTTGACCGGGCATTAACGGTTGGACACACATATGATGTGAAAAATGAAACAGAGGAATTTCTCTTTGTCGTTGATAATACGGGTAAAGTAGGCGGGTATTACAAAGAGTATTTCGAAGACAATTCTGCTGAATGATTTTGAGGGTCATCACTCATACTAAGAAAAACAGTAAAGGGTGATGATAATGAAAAAGCAGCAGCAAGAAGAGCAAAAACATCAAAATGCTTGGCATGACAATGAAGATGCTGATATGGCGATTACGCTTGAGCAGATTTCTGATGTGTATGCCGAAGGAACGATTGATACCCCGAAAGATGAATAGTCATTTAAAACAGTGATATTACATAATCACTGTTTTTTTATGGTCTCATAACGAATGATTTCTTGAAAAAAAATGAAACTTTTTTCCTGCTTTAACAGTCTAAATAAGTAGAGGAAAGAGCATCGGATCAAAAAGAAAAAGTTAAATGAAATTTAATCTATTCGTAATGGAATAACGACGATTTATAGCGTATTCTATAAGTGAGAATAAAACGTACCCACAGAGCCGTGTGGCCGTTTTGTCATAAAGGAATTTGATGCAGGAAGAGGGGGTTTACGTGGGTATTTTTTCTGTCAGTAAACAAAATGATCATAAAAAATTCGAATCCTTATTAATTGAAGGAGAAAGAATTGAGGCTGTTTACAGACTGCGTCACGACCAAATTTGTTTCACTAATAAACGACTGATCTTTGGCGATAACCGCGTATTTTCTAAAAAGAAAGTCAGGGTCTCCTTGCCGTATCGATCAATTGAAAGTTTTGCCATTCAAGAAGCTGGCGTGTTTGATCAGGACACTGGTATGCTGCTTGTTACAAGCTCAAAAGTATTTGAACTCGATTTTTCTAAAGATACAGATTTGAGTGACGTGCAGGCCATTTTAACAAAACATCTTTGCTGATCAACGATGCGATTACATAGATCACATGCACTTTTCTCATTCTTTGTTCTTATTTTTATCTATCGCATATCCCTTAAGCTTTTCCCATTACAGTGGGAAAGGCTTTTTTCTATTCGTGTGTTTGAATCACATCAAAAAAGGATAAAGATGAAACAGATACAGAAAGGAGAATGAACAATGAAAGTATTAGTTGCTGGAGCAAACGGACATACAGGGAGACTTGTCATTCGATATTTAAAAGAAAAAGGACATGAGCCGCTTGCTCTCATTCGAGATGAAAAACAAGCAGATGCGCTAAAAGAACTTGGTGCAGCGCCTGTCATCGGTGATCTTGAAAAGGATGTGACAGATGCTGTGAAGCAAGCAGAAGCTGTCATCTTTGCAGCTGGTTCAGGCTCAAAAACAGGTGCAGATAAAACCATCGCTGTTGATCAAGAGGGGGCAAAACGCCTCGTTGATACAGCCAAAAAAGAAAATATTCAGCATTTTGTGATGCTGAGTTCTTATAATGCCGACGATCCTCATCAAGGAAAAGGACAAGGCAGTATGGAGATTTATTATGAAGCGAAAAGAAAAGCCGATGAACATTTAAAACAGTCTGGTCTTTCTTACACCATTGTGCGGCCAGGAGCACTGCTGCATGAGGAGAAGACAGGGAAAATAGAAGCGGCGGCTCATATTCCAGACGATCGTGACATTGAGATTTCCAGAGAAGATGTAGCCACTGTTTTAGTGGAAAGCTTAACGGAATCCAATGTGAAAAATAAAGCCTTTGACTTAATCAAAGGTGATACACCAGTAGAAGAAGCACTTCGCAATCTTTAAATGAAGAAAGCTGCTGCCAAAGAGGCGGCGGCTTTTTTGATGTTTTCATTTCGCATGGAGCGGGAAGGTAAAAAGAAAGGAGTGATTGACCGTGAGCTTAACGAAAGAGCAAAAAGCTGATTTGTATGAAAGACTTATTCAATTAAAAGAAGATGTGAAAGGATCAAAAAAGAAAGAAGAATCCATGCTGGCCGAATCGAATGAGATTTCAAATGGTGTTGGAAACCATATCGCAGATCACGGAAGCATCTATTTAGACCGCATGACCGAACAGACGCTGGATCAAGTCGATGATCAGCTCGAAGGTGAAATTGATGCAGCGCTTAAGCGGATGGAAGACGGAACATATGGAATTTGTGAAAAAACAGGAAAAGACATTCCATATGAACGTTTGAAAGCAGTACCCTATACTCGTTATTCAATTGATGCAAAGAAAAATGAAGAAACCAATCAAGATCCAAATGAATTTGACCGTTCGTTCTCTGAGCAAATGCGTGATTTAACAAATAGAGAAACAATGGATCAAATGCGTTCAGATACGTATGAAAGGCTAGAAGAAGAGCAAGATGTTGATGTAGATGAGGAAAAATAACATGATGAGAGGAATTTATGTTTTCTCAACATAATGTTTTCCCCCGTCTACATAGACAAAAATCTTGTATACATGAGTATTTTTTTAGAAAAAACATATCTTGAAATTTAATAAACTTTCGTGTAGTATAGTTTAAAGGCTGCGATGCGCGTAATGTTAATTAAGTTTTAACCTTTAAGCTGTAATAGGGAGTTTTATATTGAATCCGGAATGTCACGCCTCCTTCGAGAGGAAGACAGGAACGTTTCTGCAAACACCCACTTTGAGGAGTGGTGGTTTAAAACTTTCTTACTTAGATTACGGCATCCGCAGCTTTTCCTAGGATGATTCAAGCCATTTTCCATTTTTGGAAAATGGCTTTTTATTTTGTCCAAAATACGATTTTGAACAGACCGAATGTGGATGGACAAATGTATGTTAAAATAGACAAAACAAACGACGGAGAGGGAATTGGATGTTACAACAAGCTGAAGCACTTCTTAAACAATATTATGGCTTTGATGCTTTTAGACAAGGACAAAAACAAGCCATTGAATCGATTGTGAATAAACGGAAGGATACGGTCTGCATTATGCCGACAGGTGGAGGGAAATCGGTTTGCTACCAGATTCCTGCCCTTATGATGGAAGGAACGACAATCGTTGTATCTCCGCTTATTTCTTTAATGAAAGATCAGGTTGATGCGTTAAATGAGATGGGAATACGATCGTCCTTTTTAAATAGTACACTTTCAGCAGGTGAAATGAATACAAGGCTGAAAAAATGTGAACAGGGGGAGTATGATTTGCTTTATATCACCCCTGAACGCTTACAAAATGAACGTTTTTTTCAGCTGCTTGATCGATTGACGATTCCTTTAATGGCTATAGATGAAGCGCACTGTATATCTGAGTGGGGACATGATTTTAGACCGAGCTATCGCTTTATACAAGAATGTGTAAACAAGCTTTCAAAAAGGCCTGTTATTGTAGCATTGACAGCCACTGCTACAAAGAAGGTCCAACAGGATATATGTGAGCAACTTGGCATGGACGAAGAAGAAACAATCTTTACTGGTTTTGCTAGAGAAAATTTGTCTTTTCAAGTAGTGAAAGGGCAAAACAGCGACCAATTCATCACACAATATATGAAGAAAAACAGTCTTGAGTCAGGCATTATTTATACAGCCACACGAAAAGAAGCAGATCAAATTTATCATCGTCTAAAAAAGCAAAAGATCAAAGCGGGTGTTTATCACGGAGGATTAGATGATGAAGTGAGAGAAGAACAGCAAAATCTTTTTTTAAATGATGATATTCAAGTAATGGTAGCTACATCTGCATTTGGTATGGGGATTAATAAGTCTAATGTGCGTTTTGTCATTCATCATCAAATTCCAAGAGATATTGAAAGTTACTACCAAGAAGCAGGACGTGCCGGGAGAGACGGGCTTGAAAGTGAATGCATTTTGCTGTTTTCACCGCAAGGCGTACGCGTGCAGCGCTTTCTCATTGAACAATCAACAGAAGATGAAGTACGGTATCAGCATGAATTGCTCAAGCTGAGACAAATGGTAGACTACTGTCATACGGAACAGTGCCTTCAGCAATTTGTGATGGACTACTTTGACCAATCATCAAGTGCCCCTTGTCAAAAATGCAGCAACTGTCTAGACGAGAGAGAGCGTGAAGACGTCACGAGAGAAGCACAAATGGTTTTGTCGTGTACCGTTAGAATGAACGAACGATTCGGAAAAATGATGATTGCTCAAGTATTAGCCGGCTCTAAAAACAAAAAAGTGCTTGATTTTGGTTTCGACCGGCTTCCTACTTATGCTTTAATGAAACAGCATTCAGCCCAACATATCAGTGATTTCATTGAATTTTTAATTACGGAAGAGTATTTACACATGTCTGAAGGAGCTTTTCCAACACTAAAAGTGACACAAAAAGGAAAGAAAGTGTTAGTGGGGCAGGAGACCGTCTATAAAAAGCAGGCGATAAAGGCAGAGGCTATTCAAGAAAATGATGGATTATTTGAGCAGTTAAGAATGGTCAGAATGAAGTTGGCAAGAGAACAGGGCGTTCCGCCATTTGTTGTCTTTTCTGATCAAACATTGAAGGAAATGTCAGCAGTAGAGCCTAAAACAGAAGAAGAACTTTTAAATATTAAAGGTGTCGGCGCACAAAAAAGAGAGAAATATGGAGATGTTTTTTTAGAAGAAATTCGTTTATTTATAGAAAAAGAGAAAAAATAAAGAGTTTGAAGAAGGAAAATAAATTTTTTTCGTTTCACTTGGACGCGTTTTCATCATGATGATTTCCATCTCTTCAAAACCTTGATATGATGCGGAATTGAGCCATTTAGTGGGCTGATTTACCAATGGAGAGAGATGTTTCATGTAAAGGAACTGTAATCTAAAACATATCGTTTTGTTATTGAAATGACATTTACATATGTTACGATAGCACTCGTTAGCCGCCATAAAAAGCTAACAAGGGAGGATTTACTTTATGAAGAAGACTATTATGTCCTTGGTTGCTGTTGCAGCAATCTCAACAACAGCATTAGGAGCACAGCAAGCTTCTGCAAAGGAAATCACTGTACAGAAAGGTGATACACTTTGGGGAATCTCTCAAAAAAATGATGTGTCTCTAAAGGACCTAAAGGGTTGGAACAATTTATCTACAGACATGATCTATGTAGGAGATAAATTGACAATCTCTTCAAAAGAGAAAACTCAGGAGCAGTACAAAGTCCAGAAGGGGGACAGCCTCTGGAAAATCGCTCAAAAATTCAATGTGTCAATTAGCGATATTAAGTCTTGGAATAACTTAAACTCAGATATAATTATGATTGGTTCAACACTAAGTGTTGCTGGTCAAAGCTCAGCTCCGGTAAGCTCAGAACCTGTTCAAAAACAGGCACCTGTCCAAAAAGAGCAAACAACGAAAAAAGCTGCTCCTAAAAAGGAAACAGCTAAAGCAGAATCATCTTCTGCTAGTCAAAGTGTTCAAAAAGAAATGACTGTAACGGCTACGGCTTATACAGCAAATGATGGTGGCATCTCAGGTATCACTGCAACAGGGGTAAACTTAAACAAAAACCCAAATGCAAAAGTAATCGCAGTAGATCCTAATGTCATTCCATTAGGAAGTAAGGTTTATGTTGAAGGCTACGGTGAAGCCATCGCAGCAGATACTGGCGGCGCAATTAAAGGTAACAAAATTGATGTACACGTACCAAGCAAATCCCAAGCTAAAAATTGGGGCGTAAAATCAGTCAAAGTGAAAGTACTTAACTAGTAGTCTATTGTTTTTGGAAGAAAGCATCAGGTGGCGGCCTGATGCTTTTATTATACCTTTTTTTGGCCGGAAATACACATATTTTTCTGAAAAATTCGCATTTTCGACAAAAACCAGCGTATAAGCTCTCAACGCTGGTTTTTGTGTCGTTAGCTGTCCACCCAATAAATTTCTCCGCTTTGCTCTTTCCAATTAATTTGGACATCAAAATGGTGTTTTTCATAAAAATGAATCAGGCGGTCCACATGGTTCCAATCTCTTTTGACGAGGTCGCCAGTAATGACTGGAATGTTTTGCTCTCTTGCGATTTCTTTTAAATGCTTCATACAAATTGATCCATAGCCATTATCAGGCGGGCCTTTAATATCGGCAATGTGAATCTTTCCTTCTTCAGGATATTCCGCGATCAAGGAAAAATCAGATTGTCCGCGAAAAGCTTTTTCGCAATCGCTTAACATGATTTTGCACGTCTCTGCATTCTCAATTGCAGAGACGATCATCCATTCATCTTCCTTCGCTTGATCAATGCCAATAATCTTTGCTTTTTTTGAAATATCTTTTATATTTTCTTGCATTCGATACATTTGGAACTGCAACTGCTGTAATTCTTGCTCTAATGTCTTCACATCTTTTGTTGTTTCCTGTAAGATTGACAAGTCTATTGCTCCTTTCATAGAAGAGTTGATAAAAACCACACAAATTCCCATTCTAAAGGAAGTGAGTGGATCTTTCAAGCCGCTAGAAGGCAGGCAATCGGCAAGTTTGTCTAAAATTCGACGAAGACAGCGAATTCATTGACTTTAGAGAGAAAGTTAAATAACATACTCTTAGTCGGAACTAATAAAGAGAGGTTTTCAAACATGAACGAACAGAATCAAAAACCGAAAAATTTCACCGGCATTGTTGTCTTTTTAACAATTGCCATAAATGGCTTAATTGCTTTATTATTTTTCATGCCAAAAACAGATAAATTTAGTCATCTGGATATTACATTTCTGCCGTTACTGAATGCCGTGATGAACAGTTTTACGTTTATCTTTTTACTTTCAGCGCTCATTATGATTAAACAAAAGAACATTAAAGCCCATAGACGATTTATCTTTGCGGCTTTTTCAACAACACTTGTCTTTTTAATTTCGTATGTGACGTATCATTCAATGGCAGCTGATACACACTTCGGGGGAGAAGGAATCATTCGTCCGATTTACTTCTTTATTCTCATCACACATATCGTCTTATCTGCCGTCATTGTACCGCTTGCACTGATCACTCTCTTTAGAGGCGCACAAATGCAAGTCGAACGTCATCGTAAAATTGCCAGATGGACCATGCCTCTTTGGCTCTATGTCAGTCTAACCGGTGTCATCGTATATATCATGATTTCTCCATACTACAGCTAACGTATGTCCATTTGGACATACGTTCTTTTATTTACAAGATGAAGTGCTTTGGATAAAATGGGAATTGGGTATCCGACTTGCACGGTATCTTCCCACCTATAGAATCACATCATGTCTGGCCGTTTGCTCGTTTGGAGAACACAATTGAACGAAACGGGGGTTATATGATGACTGAACAATTGCAGTACAAACCGGGGCTTGAAGACATTGTGGCAAGCGAAACGTCAATTTCGTTCCTAGATGTCCAGCAAGAAGAAATTGTGATTCGCGGTTATGACCTCATCGAGCTGGCACAAAACAAGACGTACTTAGAAACAGCCTATCTGCTCATTTACGGAAGATTACCAGATGCAATGGAATATCACCAATTTCAGCAAGATATTTCCTCACAAACAAGCTTACATCCAACCATTCAAACCATTTTGACAAAACTGCCAAAAACCACTCACCCAATGGATGCCATGAGAACGTGTTTATCTGCTCTTGCAGGGTACGATGAACAACTGAATGATCGATCAGAAGTATGCCAACAAGCGCGTGCCGTTCGATTACTTGGCCAGCTGCCAGCGATTGTTGCGGGAAGCTATCATATTCTCACACAAGACACCACACCTACTCCAGACCAGACCAAATCCTACACTGAAAACTTTCTAGCGATGTTAACAGGCCGCACTCCGGCACAAGACGAAATCAAAGCATTTGACCAAACACTCACGCTTTATAGTGAGCATGAGCTGCCGAATTCAACATTTGCAGCAAGAGTCATTGCATCTACTCATTCTGACATGTATGGTGCTTTTACTGGAGCGATTTCTTCATTAAAAGGTGACTTACACGGAGGCGCAAACGAAGCAGTCATGCACATGCTGCTCGAAGGCAAAACAACAGAAGGTTTCCTTTCGCTCATCGAACGTAAATTAGCCGCAAAAGAAAAAATGATGGGCTTTGGACACCGGGTATATATGAGAAAAATGGACCCAAGAGCGGCTCTTTTAAAACGATCGTTGAAAACGCTTACCGAATCAAAAGGAGACACGACGTTGTATGACATGTGCGTCGCAGGCGAGGCATACATGAAAGAAAAGAAAAACCTCTATCCAAACCTTGATTATTACGCAGCACCGATTTATTACGTGCTCGGCATTCCTATTTCACTATATACACCGATTTTCTTTGCTGCGAGAGCAAGCGGATTAGCAGCGCATGTCATCGAGCAGCATTCACACAATCGGATTTTTAGACCGAGAGTAAGGTATTTAGGACCAAGAGGATTAAAAGTCTCAAATGATGAAGGAAAAACGGGGGAATGAAGATGAATAAAACAGCAGTAGCCAATCAAACAGATCAACTATTAGAAGACATCGCAGCCTATGCCGTGGATGGAGAAATTACGAGCAAAGAGGCCATTGAAACAGCTCGGTATGTACTCATGGATACACTCGGCTGCGGAATGCTGGCGCTCAACTTTCCAGAATGTACGAAGCATCTTGGACCCATCGTACCTGGAACTGTTGTCCCTAACGGAGCAAGAGTGCCCGGCACTTCATTTGTATTAGATCCTGTTCAAGCGGCGTTTAATATAGGATGTATGATCCGTTGGTTAGATTATAATGACACGTGGCTTGCACAGGAGTGGGGCCATCCCTCAGATAACCTGGGCGGGATATTGGCTATAAGCGATTATATCAGCAGAACGAGGCTTGCAAACGGAGAAGAACCGCTTTCGATGAATGACGTACTGCATGCGATTGTAAAGGCACATGAAATACAAGGTGTTCTTGCTTTAGAAAATTGTTTGAATCGAAATGGCTTGGATCATGTTCTTTTTGTCAAGGTGGCATCAAGTGCAGTCGTATGTGCAATGCTTGGCGGAACGAAAGAAGATGTGCAGCATGTGTTATCACAAGCTTTTGTGGATAATTCACCGCTTAGAACATACCGGCATGCCCCGAACACAGGATCAAGGAAATCGTGGGCAGCAGGGGATGCTACAAGCCGTGCGGTGAGACTGGCGATGATGACATTGAAAGGAGAAATGGGCTATCAAACGCCCCTCAGTGCAGAAAAGTGGGGATTTGAAGATGTGTTAATGAAAGGAAAACCACTCACACTTGCCCAGCCGCTCGGGTCATATGTGATCGAAAATGTACTCTTTAAAATTGCCTATCCAGCAGAATTTCATGCGCAAACTGCCGCTGAGGCCGCTGTCATTCTACATGACGCGGTAAAAGACCGTTTAGATGAGATTGACAGGATAGAGATTACGACACATGAATCAGCCATTCGAATTATTGATAAAAAAGGACCGCTTTACAACCCGGCAGACCGTGACCATTGCTTGCAGTATATTACAGCCATTGGGTTAATCTATGGTGAGCTGACCGCTGATCATTATGAAGAAGAAACGGCGCAGAATCCGCTCATTGACCGTTTGCGTGATCAAATGATCGTCAAAGAAGATAAACAGTATACAGAAGACTATTTAGATCCGAAAAAGAGATCAATTGCAAACTGTGTTCAAATCTTCTTTAAAGACGGAACGATGACAGATCGAATCGAAATTGAATATCCGCTGGGTCATCGCAGAAGAAGGCAGGAAGGGATCCCGCTGCTTGAAAAGAAATGGGCATATCATTTGAAAACGAGATTTCCACAAAAACAAGTCGATCAAATTGTTTCACTTTGTCAAAATCCAAATCAATTAAAAACAACGACAGTACCAGCATTTATGGATTTATTTGTCATATAAGGGGGGGCTAGTGTGTGGATCGTGAATGATGAAGTAAATCAAGCTGACTTAGCCGCAGCTTTTAAAGAGCAAATGCACAAATCCGCTTTATTTCAAATTCCAGGCGTTCACGATGGAATGTCTGCGCTCTATGCGAGGAAAATGGGATTTCAAGGGCTTTATTTATCGGGTGCCGCTTTTTGCGCAAGCAAAGGGCTTCCTGACCTTGGTATGATTCATTCCACTGAAATGGCGGAAAAGGCAAAGGAAATCATTCGAGCTTCTCAGCTGCCTCTTTTAGTTGATATGGATACTGGCTATGGCGGTGTATTAAATGCAGCCAGAGCAGCAAAAGAGATGGTTGAGAGCAAGGTAGCGGCTGTTCAAATTGAAGATCAGCAAATGCCGAAGAAATGCGGACATTTAAACGGAAAATTACTTGTTTCTGTAGAAGAAATGATGGCGAAAATCAAAGCGATCAAACAAGCGGCACCTACACTTCTCGTCATCGCAAGAACGGATGCGAAGTCAGTAAACGGGATGGAGGATGTCATTCACCGGGCTAATCTCTATCTAGAAGCAGGAGCAGATGCCATTTTTCCTGAGGCGCTGATTACAGCAGAAGATTTCACGTATGCTTCAAACAATATAAAAGGGCCGCTCCTTGCAAACATGACGGAGTTTGGAAAAACACCTTATTATCATACAGACGAATTTTCTATGTTTGGCTTTCAAATGGTGATTTATCCTGTATCATCCCTGAGAGTTGCTGCAAAAGCGTATGAGCGTTTATTTACAGAGATTAAGGAAAAAGGGACGCAGCAGGGAATGCTGGAGGACATGCAAACGAGAAAAGAACTATATGAAACGATTCATTATGATGAATATGAAGAAATGGATCAGCATTTAGCCAAAACGATCCTGCCGGAAATCGGGAAAGAGCATTCATAAAATGAAAAGCACTTCCGTTTAGGAAGTGCTTTTTTTACGATGATGGTGTGGATGATGAAGCCAATTTCATCTTTTCTTCAACTGTTTTCGTTTTTTCTTTTACTTTTTCAGCATAAGTGAAATCACCGTAGCAATACGGATAGCGAAAGTTATCTTTGTCGCCCCCGCATGTATAGACTTCAGGGTTTCGCTTCACTTGCTTTTTGGAGTATTGCTTTGCCAATTTTTCGGAATGTTTTCCCCCGTTTTTTGCAACAAAATCAATATAGCCGATTCCCATGTTATAGCTTTGAATAATGGTTTCCAAATCAACGCCTTTTTTCTTCCCATGCTTGTACATAGTCGAAAAATGATGGACTCCTTGTTTAATGCTTTTCTGAGGGTCATTGATTTCATTTCGTTTCAAACCAAGAGATTCAGAGGACTGCATTGGATCTCCGCCTCTGCCTTTTGATTCTTGATACATCATACCGAGAATTAACGCGGTATATTGATCTAAATCTTGATCTCTTAACTCTGTTTCTACAAGCGGTTTGTAATCATCCAATCTCGACAAAACAATTGATTCCGTATCAATCGGCAGCTTTTTTAACTCCTTTTGATTAAAGGAAATGACAATGGCCGCTAATACGCAAACAAACAGAAAAATCGTGAAACAGCCTGAAATGGCAAAACATCCTGTTTTTTTCTTTTTCAAGGTCAGTTCACCCCTGTTTTGCCCCGCTTTTAAAAGGGAAGTACAGCCTTTATATTATGCCATATCCTGCACAGGATACCAAGTGAAAACCTTATATTCAATCATAACCAAACGTAAATTCTGTTCTTGTTTTCAGTCTATAGCAGAAATAAACAAAACCGATCATGAGCCACACCATGCCGATGATTAATGCATTTGTACTGATGCTTGTTAAGAGCCAAATACAAAAAGCCGTTCCGCAAAGAGGGATGATGGCATACCTCAGTGTGTTTAATACACCTCTTTGTTTTTGTTTGATGAAATAGTAGGCGAAAACAGACAAGTTAACAAACGTAAATCCAATTAATGCCCCGAAGCTGATAAACGAGTAAATGACCTCAAGCTCACCAATAACTGCGGTTAACGAGAAAACACCAATTAATAAAATATTAAATACAGGCGTTTTCAATGTTGGGTGAATATAACCGAAGAAACGCTTTGGTAATGATTGATCTCTTCCCATCGCATACAAGAGTCTTGCGGCACTCGCATGTGATGATAGGGAGGAAGAGATGACAGCGACCATGGTGCCGGCTAAAAAGAATGAGTGGAGAAACGCGCCGCCTACAAATTCCGCAATTTCAAGTGATGCGGCATCTGGATGCTTGAACTGTTGAAAATTTGGAAACACCTGCTGTAAAAAATAAGAGGTGAGGGTAAACAGCACACCTCCAATGGCGACCGTTAAAAATATGGCGAGAGGAATCGTTCTTTTTGGTTTAATTGTTTCCTCAGACATGGTCGAAATCGCATCAAATCCTAGAAAAGAAAAACATAAAATCGTCGCGCCGGAAAAAATAAGGGCGGGATCTAAGCTCGCTGAATAAAACGGACGGGTTGACAGTATCTCTCCCGTGCCTGCATGCTGCGTGAGCCCATAAACAATAAACCCAACAAATGTCACAGCGACAATCACCTGAAAGGTCACAAATAGCGCTGTAATGTTGGCTGTAAGACGTATACCGATTACATTGACAGTCGTTATGGCGATAGCAAGTATGATGATCCAAATGTAATGAGGTACATTAGGAAAGGCTGCGGTTAAATAAGCACTTCCGATTGCAAAATTCACCATAGGCAAAAATAAATAGTCTAGCAATAGTGTCCAGCCTACAAGAAAGCCAACGTGAGGATGAATACTTTTTTGCGCGTATGTATATGCAGATCCTGCTTTTGGAAAAGCCTTCACCATATTCCCATAGCTAAGCGCTGTCAATAGTAATGCCAGTAAAGTAAAGATATAAGCTGCAGCAACGTGTCCTTTCGTCAGCTGAGCAACAATGCCGTATGAATCAAATACGACAAGTGGGTCCATATAAGCAAGCCCGATCACAACAAGCGGAAAAACAGTCAGGCTGCGTTTTAGTCTTGGCTCTTCAGTCAATTTGCCTATCAGCTCCTCTAAAAAAATGTATAAATAATGCTCATTTTAAAAAGAATGCTACCACGTGTCAATGCTATTTGAATAAATCTTTTTTCAAAAGGTGTGGAAGCTTTGCATGCTACACGTTTTGGTATATGATGATACATAGAATAAGTCGTGAGTTGACTGACAAGAAAGGTGAAGCGAAATGAAGGAAGAACTGAATACAAATCAAGAACAGGAACGGATGGAGCTGGACGAAGAAAGTCTATTTCTTGTCTCCCAAACATTTAAAGCCTTATCTGATCCGACGCGTATTCGTATTCTGCATTTGCTGTCTCAAGGTGAACATTCAGTAAATGATATAGCAGAAACACTAAACCTTATGCAATCAACCGTATCTCATCAGCTGCGCTTTTTAAAAAATCTTCGTCTCGTGAAATCTAGACGAGCAGGGACCTCGATTTTTTACAGTCCTGAAGATCAGCATGTGATGGAAGTGCTTGAACAAATGATACACCATGCACAGCATGATTGAGAAAAAACCTTCCTACTTTTATATAGGAAGGTTTTTTATGCATGATGTACATGGGTTGATCGTTTATTTGCTTTCATCATTTGATAAGAAAACACAATATAGTAAGCCGCTAGAAGGAAAAAGCTGAGTATTGTCAGCGCATCATCGCTGACAATATGCTGATACAATTCAACGATATCCATTTTGGTGATCGCATGTGTTGTCAGATTGACCGATTTAAATGCTAGCCTAGATAAAAACAAACATAAAATAAAGCTTTCAATCCATTTACTTGTTTTCATATACAGCCGGCCATTTTCTAATTTCATCTGAATCGTCTGATAGGCGTGAACGGCGAGACTGCTCCCGAAGATCATGCCAATGACGGCATAGATAAAAATACTGTGATTTTGCCATCCTTCTGATAAGAGAATAAGGGCAGTGAGACTAAATACATACATTCTCATGAAAAGATTTACCGGGCGCACAAGCTGATAGCGTCTCATTCGATTCATTCGAATGATGATCCAGACGAGCATGACGATCCCGATCATGAACAACTGCCATACGTGATGTGTCATGATGCAACCTCCTCCTGCACAGGCAGGGATGTAAACGAATGCTGGCTGTTACTTATCATTACCATTCTTTCTTTTTTTATCAAATCAAAACCTGTATTTATGAAAAAGAGGAAAAGTCATGAAAATCGATCGCATTTTGTCCATTGTGATGATACTGATTAGCAAACGGCAAGTACAGGCGAAAGACCTCGCTGAACTACATGAAGTGAGCGTAAGAACCATATACCGTGACATTGATACGATTAATCAAGCGGGGATTCCAGTTGTCACAAAACAAGGCGCAGGGGGTGGAATTTCACTCGTTGACGACTATCGTCTAGAGAAAAAATTATTCACCGATGATGATATTGAACTGATTTTAACAGCTCTTGAAAGCATTACGAGTGCATACACCTTTAAAGAAAGTGAACATGTACTAAAGAAAATGAAATCCCTGATCCCGCCTCAAAATGAGAAACAGCAACTTGTCTTTATTGATTTAAGCTCTTGGGGGAAAGACAGCTACTTAGAAAAGAAGCTCCAGCTCATTCATACCGCTGCCTCAGCGCATCAATATATCCAGTTCACCTATCGCAATGCAAAAGGCGAAACACTTCCTAGAAAAGTAGAGCCTTATACACTTGTCTTAAAAGGAAGACACTGGTATTTGTATGCGTATTGCTGCGTGAAAAAAGCGTTTCGCCTGTTTAAACTCAAAAGAATGTCAGACCTTATCACGCATTCAGTATCTTTTCTTCCTAAACGAATAAAAAATGAAGACAAGCCTTGGAATGATTCTTGGCATGAAGAACCTTCCGTCAGTACACTAACGCTCAGGTTGACTGAAGATTCTGTTGGTAAAGTGAAGGAATGGATAGATGAAAATGAATTCATCGTATGTGCAGATGGTACCTATCTTGCCACAATCACATTGCCTCAGGATGATTGGTTATATAGCTTTCTTTTTTATTTAGGGCCAGATGTTGACATTGTCTCTCCGCCATCCGTTCGGGAAGCGTTTGATCTCAAGTTGAAACAATTTCAAAAACCAAAAGGAACTTGACATAATGTTGTCAGGTTTCTTTTTATATGATGGAAAAAAGGAGATGAGAATGTATGTACGATATCGTGATTTTACAGAAACAATGGATCAAGGGATTATCTGTTCGAACAACAAATGAAATGGAGCAAACAAACGAGCGGAAGATTGCACCGCTTTGGCAGCAATTTTTCACGCAGCAGCTCGACGGGGGCCATGCGCCAGTCATAGGGCTGTATTCAGATTATGAAAAGGATGAAAATGGCGCTTATTTGTTCACAGCGGGGCAATTGGTTGACCAGCAGCTAGCACAAGATGCAAAAGAGATTCCAGGCTCCACCTACGCAAGATTTCAAACGAGAAAGGGCCCGATTGAAGAGGTTGTGTTTGAAACATGGCAGCAGATTTGGAGTTGGGATCAGCGTTATTTGCGAACATATACTGGCGATTTTGAATGGTACGACGAACGATCGATTGATCCAAAAGAAGCGCAAATTGATATTTATATTGCAGTCGATGAAAAAATAGTTGCTAAAACTAATACTATTAGTTAATATAAAACTAACGACATTAGTTTTAGGGGGAAAACAAGATGAGAGTGACAACATTTGACCGTTTGCACCAGCTTACACTCATGCCGCGTATTTTTCCGGTAAATTGTTATGTATTTGAGGAAGAGAATGAACTCATCTTAATTGATGCAGCTTTGAAAATGGCAGCAAGCTCGATAATTGAATTTGCACATCAATTAAACAAACCCATTAACAAAATTATTCTGACTCATAGTCATATGGATCATATTGGCGCACTAGATGAAGTGAAAAAGGCTTTTCCAGAGGCAGTTGTTTATTTATCGAAACGAGATGCTCGCCTGTTTGCTGGCGATTTCTCTTTACTTCCTGGTGAGCCGAAGAAAAAAGTCAAAGGCAGTTTTTCAAAAGACATTCACACAAAACCAGACGTACTTGTTGAAGAAGGGGACGAGATTGGGTCACTTAAAGTCATTGCCACACCAGGACATACACCAGGAAGCATCTCTTTATACGATGAAAAGTCAGGGATTGTCATTGCGGGTGATGCAGTTGTGACAAAAGGCGGTTTATTTGTAACGGGTGAGTTTCGCTTCACTTTCCCATTCCCGGCTTTTGCCACTTGGGATGCAGAAACAGCACTAAAAAGCGCTGAAAAATTACTGGCATTTCCCTTGTCTTGTCTCGCAGCAGGACACGGTGATCTCATCATAGAGCCTGAGGCAAAGCTCAGAGCCGCTATCGAAAAAAGGAAGCATCAGCTACAAAAGGGAGGACAGTAAGCCATGTCTCCAAGAATGGGTATCACACAAGAAAAAATTGTTGAATCTGCCATCGAATTTGTCGATGAAGAGGGCTTTTCCGCTTTGACTATTGCTACATTGTCCAAACGGCTTAACATCAGACCACCATCTCTTTACAACCATATATCCGGTCTTCATGAAATACAGGCAGCTCTTGCTGTTAAGGGGCTGACAATGCTTTGTGAGGCCGGCAAACAAGTAACAGCGGGGCTGGAAAAAGAAGACGCTGTTTTAGCATTTGCAAGACAATATGTTCAATTTGTTCGTCAGCATCCCGGTCTTTATGAGGCTGCTTTTTCACATATGAATGAAAAAGAAGTCAGTGTGGCTGCAGAGAATCTTGCTGATTTTGTCCAATCCATCATGTCTCGTTTTGGTGTAAAAGAAGAGGACATGACACATGTCGTCAGAGGTCTCAGAAGCTTACTGCACGGCTTTGGAGATATTTCAAACAAAAAAGGATTTCAACGGAAAGAACAGCTTGAAGATAGTGTGAGCTATGCGGTCCGTCTTTATATTGCAGGCATCAAAGAGCAAGAAGATCTGTCTCATTGACAGGTCTTTTTTATGTATCGAACCGATATGATGAAGGAGATGTAAACAAATCAAAACATTTTTTGGGCAAAAAACCAATAAAGATTTGACAGTTTTGTGAAACATGGTATGCTTATTATGTGAAATAATTCACATAGAGGAGTAGAGGCAGATGAAAAGAAAGCCTGTTTATGTGGAAACAACCATTCAAGCACCTATTGAAAAAGTATGGGAGTATACGCAAAATCCAAAGCTTCATGAACAATGGGATTTGCGATTTTCGACAATTTCATTAAATGGACCTAGTGATGAACAGCCCCAATCCTTTTTGTATGAGAAACACCTTGGATTTGGCATTAGTGTAACTGGGACAGGAGCGTATCGAACGAGCGTGAAGGATGAGCGTCATGAAAGAGCATCCTCACTTCAATTTAAATCATCACACCCTTTGTCTTTCATCAAAGAAGGCGGAGGGTATTGGAAATACATGAAAACGAATGATCACATTGTGTTTCAAACGCAATTTGATTATGAAACAAAGGAAGGAAAAGGGTGGAAATGGGCAGACCGGTTCTTTTTTCGGCCAATGATGGGGTTTATGACTGCCTTTAGCTTTGGCGCATTAAAGACGTGGCTTGAAAAGGGAACGCATCCCCGTTTGCTTCTTGAAAGAACACTTGCCCATTATGGCATTTGTTTGTTGTTTGCCATCGTCTGGTTATGTCAAGCGATCATTCCTTTTTCACCTTCTGCTTTTGATCATAGCACCGGATTTCGATTGTTTTATGCGCTATTAGGTGTATCATGGCTCATGCCTAAACTGCCAAAAAAATATATATTTATCCTTCAAAGCATTTTTCTGCTACTGATGCTTGGTATAGGGATTTTATCGCCAGAAACGACTCTGCACGAGCCGCTGGTGCTGAGTGCATTTTTCATTTTATCCGTTGCAGGAATGATTAATTTAAAAGATTGTGTAGATGTGTTTTCGATCAAACGAAAAAGGGGAGGTAGACATGGTCGTTCATCATCATCAAGTAAAGGACTACGATAAGCTGCATCCAACATTAAAAGAACGTTATAACCGCGCGTTTACGGCCGAAGGCATCATGGAGGAAATAGGAGGCGGGACAAAGCTCATCCGATTGTTATTCAAAGTCGGTCCATTGTTTCGCTGTTTTTTTCCTGAAAGAGGGCGAAATATTCCCTTCCAAATTGTGAACAAGCCTTTTACGACAAGTAAGGGAGAAGAAGGGATGCACTGGTTTCGAACGTTCTATTTTCCTGACAAGGAAAGACATTTTGATGCAGATATGATCATTGATCAGAAGAGCCATCAAGTACTAGACTACTTTGGAAAACCTAGGCTTCTTGTGTCAGAGCTTCATTTTACAGTCACGGAAAAAGGATTCTTGCACATTCAATCAGGTAAGCAAAAGTTTTTGCTGTTTGGGCGGGAGTGGCCGCTCCCTTCTTGGCTTTATGGTGAATCTGATGTAACAGAAGGGTACGATGAGCGTGCAGGTGAGTATACGATTGATGTTCAAGTGAAAAATCGCCTTTTTGGCACTCTTTTTACGTATAAGGGCCGGTTTACGGAAAGGGTGTCATCTCATGAATAAATGGCATTTGATGTGTAGCATCGTGTTGATGGCTTGCTTTCTCCTTACACGTTTGACGACAGCTCCCATACCAGAATTTTTTGTTTTGATTGTGATTTTATTTTTTCTTCCCGCTTTCTTACACTTTTTTTATCAGGAAGAGAAGAAACGGCAGCAGAAGGGGCTGATCGGCTTCATAATGAAAGCCTTTCCAGTAGCAGCTCTATGTGCAACAGGCGCATTCATTTATCATTCTCTTTGGCTTGCATTGGGATGGCTTTTCTTTACAATGATTCTGGCTTTATTTGGTTTCACCCGTTTGCTGAAAAGAGGAGCCCATCCGCTTCATGAGCTGATGATCGATGGCGCATGTATGTATATCGCTCTAGGTGGACTTTGGTTCTGGCTGTACATAGCAGATATACAAGTGATGACATTTTCACCGATGATTGTACTTTTGACCGCTATTCATTTTCATTATTCGGCTTTTTTTATCCCTATCTTTTATGGATTATTGGGGAGGCAGCGGAAAAAAGAGACGACGCTATACAAAGTGGGTGGCTGGGTTATTTTACTGTCGCCAGTGATGATTGCTGTTGGAATCAGCTATTCTCGCCTGTTTGATACGTTCAGCGTCGTTCTTTATGTGATCGCACTTTATTTGTATGGAATTTTATGTATGACAACTTCTTTTCGTTCAACTGTCGCAAAAGGGTTTGTTGTGTTTTCTAGCATCATGTTAATGGGAACGATCGTCCTATCATTCCTTTATTCTGCCGGAATGCTTTTACATGTTACCTACATCAGCATGGATCAAATGATTTGGTTTCATGGCAGTATCAATGCAAGTTTGGTTATTTTACCAGGCCTCATTGGATGGTTGATTGAAAGACCAGCTGATCGATTGAAACAGAAGGATTTTCCGGTATCGAGAGTTCACGGTCGTTTTCAGATCATGTCTTTTCAACATGACGACATGCAGCATGATGAGAAGATTGGTTTAGTCGATTCTCTTGACCAATTAAATGGAAAGGCATTTTCAGCAGAGAGTGTGTCACCTGTTATTCGCAGATTTTATGAAGACCCGATGTCCTTTACGTTAAAAGCAGCCGTCTGTTTTCATTGGTGGGTAAGGCCGTTTGTCTTTTTGCTTCAACCTGTTTTTAGACAACTAGGACAGCTCTATTTAGGGTCATCACGAATGCCATATGAAATGTCGGGGAGTCTTTCAAGATTTCAACATCCTCTTGAAGAAAGGGAGAATGTACGTGTGTGGGTCAGGCGCAATGAGAAAGGCGAGCAAGTCTTTTATGCGCTCTATGCTCAGCACCATGATGAAGAGACAGTCTATATGAATATTGCTTTGCCGCTTCCTTTTTCACAGCTTACGGCAATTTTAAAACCTTTGAATGAAAAGGAAGATTTTCTATTAAAAAGTAAAAGTCCAAAAGGCAGTACGGGCGATGAAGGATTGTATTTGCATACGTCTTTCATCACCATGAAACTGCCAATGGAAGAAAGCTTTCATATGAAAGCAGAGACGGAAAAAAGTCTCACAGCAATTCATCAAATGAAGTTATTCGGTATTCCTTTTTTAACGATTCAGTATCAAATCGCCAGTGAAAGCCCCTCATCTTAGTCAATGATGTCGCATGGTTCACCGTGACGAATGATGTTCACAATCGCTTGCCCATCACTCGGATGATGATCTGCATACTGTACTGGCAGTAAAGCAAAAAATACATAGTAGACTGAGAAGTAAGCAAATTGATAGAAAAATTGATGTTCTGGCAGGAAATCATTGGCGATCATTGTATTCAATATGAGAACACTGAGCAGGTTGCATAATGATCCGCCTAAGTAGACAAGTATGTGTGAGAAACGGTTATTTCTCCTCATTTCTTCATAGTGGCAAAATGCATCTAGAAAATAGATTCTTCTAATTTCAACGACGCCTATTTTCAATACTTTTTTGCCTCGGCCAAGTGCAAACGAAACCTTTGCTCCAAACAGCCATGCGACTACAATATGGCCCAGCTGATGCAAGATGGCAACGATAGGAAGAATGACGAAAAACGACCAGCAAAACGTCCACATATCTGATAATGTAAACAAGTGTTAACCCTCCCTGATATATTTGGGAGGAAGCAGTAGGATTATTTGCCATTTTACCGAATTCATTTTCATGATGCAAATATTTAATAGACTACTATAAAATGATTATGTAAACTAAAAAGGATTTTCAATGAATAGTCTTTTTAACCCTTTCTTTTAGAAGAGTAGGGTGTGCTACAATTAAGAAATTAGTGGAAGACAAGTGGTCATCTTTTATGAAAGATTGAAAGGGAGAGAGATTCTAATGGCAGATATTGAACAGTTTTTAGCATTAGACATTCGTGTTGGGACGATAGTAGAAGCAGAGTTCTTTGCAGAAGCGAGAGTGCCTGCTTTCAAGCTGAAGATTGACTTTGGGGATGAGATTGGCATAAAACAATCTAGTGCACAGCTGACAAAACGTTATCAGGCTGAGAATCTCACTGGGAAACAAATTATTGCAGTGGTCAATTTCCCGCCAAGAAGAATTGCCGGGTTTAAATCAGAGGTGCTTGTCTTAGGAGGCATGCCGTCAAAAGAAGACGTTGTCCTGCTTGCCACCGATGAGCCGGTTGAAAATGGCACCAAAATAGGGTAAGAAAAAAGACATCTTCATCAGAAGATGTCTTTTGCGTATTGAGGCGGAATAACCACACGCCACATTCGTGTATGTCTCAAAGAGACGTGTTACCCGACTTACACAATTCAGCTCATCGCTTGATTAATATAGCATGGGATTGGTATGAATGCAACCATTATTTGAGTTCTCTTTGTTTTTGGAAGATAAAAAGAAGGTTCATCTCCTCATATCTTAGAAAAAATGACAAGAAATCAATTATTTGGATTATTTTTTCGAAAAATATTGAAAAGTCAGATCATATTTTATAAAATGAATTCATCTTAGTTTGTTTAATCGATAAACTAAGATAGCGATCATCTATTGATCTATTGTTTAAAGCGAATGATTTGCTGCTGTGTGGGCTAAGCTGAAAGAAAGAGATGTTCAGCTTCATTTTTACAACAAATTGAAAGCGCTTTATTTTTCGACCTATTGATTGCTGCTGCCCTGCACCATCTGTCCGCTAGAAGAGGCTAAGTGAAGAAGGGAGAAAACTCATGGTGAGTGAGAATTTAAAGAAGATTCGTATGTCTGAAAAAGTGGGGTATGCTTCAGGAGATTTCGCATGTAATTTAATTTATGCAACTGTCTCTACGTATCTATTATTTTTTTATACGGATGTGTATGGATTATCAGCAGCAGCAGCAGGGACGATGTTTTTGGTGGTTCGGGCCATTGATGCGCTTGCAGATCCGTTTATTGGGGCGATGGTTGACCGAACGAACAGCCGTTTTGGCCGGTTTAGACCTTATTTGTTATTTGGTGCGTTACCTTTTGCCGTTCTTGCCATTCTTTGTTTTACGACACCGGATTTTTCCGAAATGGGAAAACTCATTTATGCGTACATCACGTATGTTGGTTTATCGCTTACATACACGTTCATCAATGTTCCTTATGGTGCTTTAACTTCCGCAATGACAAGAAATAACCAAGAGGTCGTCAGTATTACGTCTGTTCGTATGCTTTTTGCAAATCTCGGTGGTTTAGTGGTTGCTTTTTTTGTTCCGTTTCTTGCGACGTTTTTGAGTGATACAACAGGAAATACAGCACTTGGCTGGCAGATCACGATGGCATTTCTCGGCGTACTTGGGGGCGGATTACTGATTTTCTGTTTTAAAAGTACGAATGAGCGCGTCACGCTTCAAAAGCCAGAGGAAAAGATCAAGTTCAGTGATCTCTTTGTCCAGTTACGAGTGAATCGTCCGCTTGTTGTGTTAAGCATATTTTTTATCATTATCTTTGGTGTGAACTCGATCAGCAACTCAGTCGGGATCTATTATGTGACGTATAACCTCGGCAGAGAAGATTTAGTGAAGTGGTACGGCCTGATTGGCAGTCTGCCAGCTTTAATGGTGTTGCCGTTTATTCCTAAGCTACACAAGTTGTTAGGAAAGAAAAAGCTGCTGAATTATTCATTATTGCTGAATATTGTAGGCCTTCTTGCCTTACTTGTGATCCCGCCGAGTCAAATCACTTTAATACTTATTTTCAGGCTCGTTGCGGCTGCAGGGAGTATTACAGCAGGTGCTTACATGTGGGCACTCATTCCTGAAACCGTTGAATATGGCGAATATAAAACAGGGAAAAGAATGGGTGGACTGATTTACGCAGTGATTGGCTTCTTCTTTAAATTTGGGATGGCCTTAGGCGGCATCGTTCCAGGGCTTGTCCTTGACCGATTTGGTTATATTGCAAATCAAGTGCAAACACCAGAAGCTTTACTGGGCATTTTAATCACGACAACGGTGATTCCTGTATGCTTACTCATTTTAGCGATGGTTGATATTAATTTTTATAACCTAGATGAAGAAAAACATAAAAAAGTCATACGAGAGCTTGAGAATAGAGATAAGGTGTATATCGATCATATGGACGACTTTAAAATGTAGCTCTCTGAAAGAGGAGGAAGTTCAATGAACATTACCAATCCAGTGCTCAAAGGGTTTAACCCTGACCCAAGTATTTGCCGTGCGGGAGAGGACTATTACATGGCGGTTTCTACATTTGAATGGTTCCCGGGGGTGCAAATTTATCACTCGAAGGATCTCGTCCACTGGCGGCTCGCCGCGCGTCCCTTGCAAAAAATTTCTCAACTCGATATGAAAGGAAATCCAGATTCCGGCGGGGTTTGGGCGCCGTGTTTAAGTTATGCGGATGGTCAGTTTTGGCTCATCTATTCTGATATTAAAGTAGTAGATGGTCCGTTTAAGGATGGTCATAATTATTTGGTCACAGCTGATGCAGTAGATGGCGAGTGGAGCGATCCGGTTCGACTCAATAGTTCTGGGTTTGATCCTTCCTTGTTCCATGATCCAAGCGGAAAGAAATACGTGTTGAATATGCTGTGGGACCATCGAGAAAAACATCACTCCTTTGCAGGTATAGCCTTGCAGGAATATAGTGTATCTGAAAAAAAACTAGTTGGTGAGCGGAAGGTCATTTTTAAAGGCACGCCAATCAAACTGACAGAAGCCCCACATCTTTATTACATCAATGATGTCTATTATTTATTAACAGCTGAAGGGGGCACACGTTACGAACATGCAGCCACAATCGCTCGTTCCTCGCGTATTGATGGGCCGTATGAGGTTCATCCTGACAACCCAATTTTAACGGCTTTTCACGCGCCTAGCCATCCACTACAAAAATGCGGGCATGCTTCCATTGTACAAACGCATACAAATGAATGGTATTTGGCTCATCTGACTGGCCGCCCAATTCATTCAAGGAAGGAATCCATTTTTCAGCAAAGAGGCTGGTGCCCTTTAGGAAGAGAGACAGCCATACAAAAGCTTGAATGGAAAGATGGCTGGCCGTATGTGGTAGGCGGAAAAGAGGGGCTTCTAGAGGTTGAAGCGCCTGCGATGAGCGTAAAAGAGTTCTCTCCAACCTATCACATAGTCGATGAATTTAAAGATTCATCGTTAAATAGACATTTTCAAACATTAAGAATCCCATTTACGGATCAGATTGGTTCAGTGACGGAAAATCCTCATCATTTAAGGCTGTATGGGCAGGAATCTTTAACGTCTAAATTTACCCAAGCATTTGTTGCGAGGCGCTGGCAAAGCTTTTATTTTGAAGCAGAGACAGCGGTTTCCTTCTTTCCGAAAAACTTTCAGCAAGCGGCAGGTCTTGTGAATTATTATAATACGGAAAATTGGACTGCACTTCAGGTGACTTATGACGAGGCGCTTGGCCGTATCCTTGAATTATCTGTGTGTGAAAATCTGACCTTTTCTCAGCCGCTGATCAAAAAAATCATCATCCCAGACGAGATTCCGTATGTGTATTTAAAAGTGACCGTTCAGAGAGAGACGTACACGTATTCTTATTCTTTTGATCAACAAGAGTGGGAAAAAATAGATGTACCGCTTGAATCGACTCATTTATCAGATGATTTTATTCGAGGAGGGGGGTTCTTTACAGGGGCTTTTGTTGGAATGCAGTGCCAAGACACAAGCGGTGAACATCTGCCTGCCGATTTTAAGTATTTTCGATACGAAGAAACAACTGAATAAAAAAAGACAACACTCTAAAGGCTGTCTCTCTTTAACATGTATTCCATTATGGTGAAGGCGTGACATCACGCAAAAAAGCTTCAGTGACAAGAGATGTCATCCCTAAGGCTGGTGCGTTTTGTCCTAATGATGAAGGAAGCAGCTCCACCCGTGAGCTGAATTGTGCATCCATTCTAGAGGATACTTCATCTTGAATAACACTTAGAACGGTCTGCTCAGATTCAATGACCTTGTTTCGTAAAATAACGGCTTGTGGGTTGAAGGTATGCAGAACGTTTGTGAGACCTACCCCAATGTAAAAGCCAAAGTTACGCAAGGCATTGAGTGTCTTCATATCATTTAACTTCGCCAGTCGCTCAATATCTTGATAGGTGAATGGCTGACCATCTGTTTGGAGCGATTGGAACAGTGCCTTTTCAGATGCATACAGTTCCCAGCAACCACGATTTCCGCAGCTACATGTCGGTCCATTAAAGTCGATCGTCATATGTCCCATTTCACCAGAAAAACCGTTCGTGCCTCTATATAAATGATGATTGATAATGATGCCTATTCCAATACCAGTGCCGATACTTGCATAGATCAGATGGTCATAATGTTTAGCAGCACCAAAGATTTTTTCACCGTACGCACCGGCATTTGCTTCATTCTCGATAAAAACCGGTACTTGGAATGTGTCTTGGAGACTTGTTTTTAGATCGACATTTTTCCATTTTGAATGAGGCGTAAACACAATTTGTTCATCTGCATCGACCAGACCAGGTATACAAATCCCTATACCAATCAGCCCGTATGGAGAAGAAGGAATGTGTGAACGTAACTGCTGAATCAATTCAATTAAAATACGGACGGTCACATCAGGTGTGCTGGATGGGAGCTTGAGCTGCTCATTATGAATCATCGACCCTTCAAGGTCTGTTAAAATGCCGTTGACATAATCAACACCGACATCAATGCCGATAGAGTAACCTGCACGTTTATTAAACATGAGAAGCACGGGTCTTCTTCCGCCGCTAGATTCGCCTTGACCGATTTCATAAACAAGATGTTCTTTCATTAATGTACTCACTTGAGAAGAAACGGTCGATTTATTTAACCCAGTGCGTTCAGATAATTTTGCTCTGGAAATTGGTGCATGGTGCAGAATTTCGTTTAGCAATAGCTTTTGATTTATTTTTTTCACAAAGTTCTGATCCGCAATATCCATTGTATCCACTCCATTTGTTTCGTCTTTAGATTAAGTGAAGAAAAGCCATTTTTTGTCGTGTTTATTCTCTATAAAACATGCTTTTCACTTTATTATAACGAAAATATTTCTAAAAAACTAAAAAATATAGAAAATTCAAAGAGATTAGTTGGTCAACTTGTTCATTTGTTTGTTGAATCAACTTACTAAGTGAATATATAGGGGGAATCACTTATGGTCAAATCAAATATGACTTCGTTAAGTCGTTTACAGGGGATTGGCAACATTCAATATGAAGGAAAACATTCAAAGAACCCATTCGCATTTAAATATTATGATCCGAGCGAAATGATTGGCGGAAAATCAATGAAAGATCACCTGCGATTCTCCGTCGCTTATTGGCATACACTGACTGCTGATGGAACAGACATGTTTGGAACTGGCACGATGAAAAGGGCCTGGGATTCTTATAGCGGAATGGATTTGGCGAAAGCTAGATTGGAAGTGGCTTTTCAGCTCTTTGATCTATTGGATGTTCCGTATTTTTCATTCCATGACCGTGATATTGCACCAGAGGGCGACACGCTTCAAGAGACCAATCAGCAGTTAGACATCATCATAGAAAGAATGAAAGATTACATGCAGCAAAGCGGGGTTCGGCTTCTATGGAACACGGCTAATATGTTTAAGCATCCAAGATTTGTTCACGGTGCAGCGACATCCTGTCATGCCGATGTATTTGCCTATGCAGCTGCACAAGTGAAAAAGGGCATCGAAACAGCAAAGGAACTCGGCGCAGAAAATTATGTTTTCTGGGGAGGACGAGAAGGTTACGACACACTACTGAATACAGATATGAAAAGAGAGCTTGACCATTTGGCGACCTTTTTGCATATGGCGGTCGATTATGCAAAAGAAATTGGATTTACAGGTCAATTTTTAATTGAGCCAAAGCCGAAGGAACCGACAACTCATCAATATGATACGGATGCAGCGACATCAATCGCCTTTTTAAAACAATATGGATTGGATACACACTTTAAATTAAATATCGAGGCCAATCATGCGACATTAGCGGGTCATACGTTTGAGCATGAGCTGCGTGTAGCAAGAATTCATGGACTGCTCGGTTCCGTTGATGCCAACCAAGGAAACTCCCTTCTAGGCTGGGACACAGATGAATTCCCAACGGATTTATATGCCACAACACTCGCCATGTATGAAATTTTGCAAAATGGCGGACTTGGAACAGGCGGTCTCAATTTTGATGCAAAAGTCAGAAGAGCCTCCTTTGAACTGGAAGATCTTCTGTATGCCCATATTGCGGGGATGGATGCATTCGCAAAAGGGCTGCGGGTGGCTCATAGACTCATAGAAGACCGTGTGTTTGAAGATGTGATCAAGCACCGGTACCGTAGTTTTTCTGAAGGAATTGGACGGGAGATTTCAGAAGGAAAGGCAAACTTTCATACATTAGAAGAATATGCACTGAAACATCCGCTCATCAAAAACGAATCTGGCAGAGAGGAACAGCTGAAAGCCAGATTAAATCAATATTTGTTAGAAGATTAATGGAGCGGGCTGATGTTTTGAAGGAGTGAACACATGAAGTATGTGATGGGAATTGATCTTGGAACGAGCGGAGTCAAAGCGATATTAGTAGATGAGAGCGGGAGGGTATGCTGCGAGACAACTAAATCTTACCGCCTCATTCAAAGCAAACCAGGTTATTGTGAGCAAAATCCTGAAGACTGGGTAGAGCAGACGATGGCCGCAATGACAGAACTGATGGAGAGAAAGCCTGTTCAGTCAAGGCAAGTAGAAGGCATCAGTTTTTCTGGACAAATGCACGGCCTTGTTTTATTGGATGAATCCCTTCAAGTGCTCAGGCCTGCCATCTTGTGGAATGACACAAGAACAACACCGCAATGCGTGCGCATGACAGAAAAGCTAGGAGGCAGGCTGCAAGCGATCACAAAAAATCAGGCATTAGAAGGATTTACACTGCCAAAGTTGTTATGGGTAAAGGAACATGAACCAGAAATTGATCAACGAATCCATTTGTTTTTACTTCCAAAAGATTATGTCAGATATCGATTAACCGGTGCTATTCATATGGACTATTCTGATGCGGCTGGTACGTTACTGTTGGATATGGGAGAACAAACATGGAGTGAGGAGATTTGTCAAACCTTTAATATTCCGATTCGTATTTGCCCGCCGCTCGTTTCATCGGAGGCGGAGGTTGGAACACTCTTGCCGCAGATCGCAAAGGAAACCAGGATGGCAGAAGAGGTGAAGGTTTTTGCGGGTGGAGCGGATAATGCTTGCGGTGCCATTGGTGCCGGCATTTTATCATCAGGTCACACATTATGCAGCATTGGCACATCAGGTGTCATTCTTTCCTATGAAGAAAATCATAACAGAGAGCTGAATGGAAACTTGCATTTGTTCCATCATGCAAAAAAAGACGCTTTTTATACAATGGGAGTCACTTTATCAGCAGGTTATAGCCTCGATTGGATTAAATCTTTACTTGCTCCAAATGATTCGTTTAAAGACCTTTTAGCCGGAGCAAAAGATATAGCGCCTGGCGCAAATGGATTGCTATTTACGCCATATTTAGTTGGGGAAAGAACGCCTCATGCAGATTCAGTCATTCGTGGAAGCTTCATTGGATTAGACAGCCGGCATAAAAAAGCGCATATGGTTAGAGCTGTGCTTGAAGGAATCACTTTTTCATTAAATGAATCGATCGCTTTATTCAAGCAGGCGGGAAAAAGCATTGATTCCATCGTGTCTATTGGTGGAGGTGCGAGAAGTCATACATGGCTTCAAATGCAGGCAGACATTTTTCAAGCTGAGGTGATACAGCTTGAAAATGAGCAAGGGCCCGCATTAGGTGCAGCGATGCTTGCAGCAGTTGGATGCGGCTGGTACGAGTCACTTGAGGCGTGCGCGGATCAGTTTATCCATCAAGCGGCCGTATTGACACCAAATCAACAGCATGTCGATGTATATGATCATCTCTTTCGTTTGTATCAAAGCATTTATACACACACAAGAGACATTCATGCGGGTCTAGCACAGTATCGATAATCTAGTAGTGAGTGGGGCATGAAAGGAGGTGATGAATTCATTTCATCTTAGAGATGACAGAATCAAAAGGATGAAAAAGGAGAGGAATGGACGATGAATTTGAGAAAATTAAGACTGTTGTTTGTGATGTGTATTGGACTGACGCTTATACTGACGGTTGTACCAGCCCATGCGAGAACCATTACGAATAATGAAATGGGTAACCATAGCGGGTACGATTATGAATTATGGAAGGATTATGGAAACACCTCGATGACACTCAATAACGGCGGGGCATTTAGTGCAGGCTGGAACAATATCGGAAATGCTTTATTTAGAAAAGGGAAAAAGTTTGATTCCACTAGAACTCACCATCAACTTGGCAACATCTCCATCAATTACAACGCAAGTTTTAACCCAGGCGGGAATTCATATCTATGTGTCTATGGCTGGACACAATCTCCATTAGCAGAATACTACATTGTTGATTCATGGGGCACATATCGTCCAACAGGAGCGTATAAAGGATCATTTTATGCTGATGGAGGCACATATGACATTTATGAAACAACCCGTGTCAATCAGCCTTCCATTATCGGGATCGCAACCTTCAAGCAATATTGGAGTGTACGTCAAACGAAACGTACAAGCGGAACGGTCTCCGTCAGTGCGCATTTTAGAAAATGGGAAAGCTTAGGGATGCCAATGGGGAAAATGTATGAAACGGCATTTACTGTAGAAGGCTACCAAAGCAGCGGAAGTGCAAATGTGATGACCAATCAGCTGTTTATTGGCAACTAAAAAAGTCAAAGAAAAGAGCCGGGAGCAAAACTCCTGGCTCTTTCTATCATAATTTTTCAACTTCGACTCTGCCGGAAAAGAACGTCGCACCACCGCCCATATCTGCCAAACGATCAGGTGTGAGGCCATTCACCAAATGTTTTTTGCCTTTTTGGTCTGCCCATAATCCCTGGCTGACAACAACACCAGATAACACATTTTGTCCGACTGACACGATCAGCTCGCATTCTCCTCGATCATTCAGCACACGAACCATGTCCCCATCTTCAATCTGTCTTTCTTTTGCATCTTGTTCATTCATATGAAGCTTCGGAAATTTCTCTAGCTTTTGATGCTTCTCATGAAGAGAGAAGGTGGAATTAAGAAAATTATGGTTTGGTCCCGGTATAAACGTTAGTGGATAATCACTTTCCTTGAATAAAGGTACATAGGTTGGAAGGGCTGGATATCCATCTTTTTTCATTTGTTCAGAGTAAAGCTCAATTTTCCCGCTTGGGGTAGGGAGCTTTAAATCTTCGAAAGGCCCTCGTTTTGCTTTGATCCACTTTTTCTCTTTTAACGCTTGATATGAAATGTTTTCATAATGCGGATTTTCAGGATGATGAAGAGCTTGTTCCATTAGTTCCGCATCTGTGTCTTTAAAGGCTTCATCTTCAAAGCCCATCGCATGAGCCAAAAGACGAAACACTTCAGTGTTTGATTTGCTTTCTCCATAACGTTCTATAACAGGTTCTTGAATTTGAATGTAATGATGCCAGTAAGAAGTATAAAAATCCTCGTTTTCAAAGGCAGATGTCGCTGGCAGAACAATATCCGCATAAGTAGCTGTCTCTGTCATGAACAAGTCATGGACAACCGTAAATAAGTCTTCCCGCATCAAACCGTCTCTTACTTTATTTGCTTCAGGTGTCACAACAGCCGGGTTGCAAGAGTAGACAAAAAGAGAATCAATAGAAGGTTCTGCGTTCGTTAGCACGCTGCCCAGCTGATTCATATTAAATGTTCTAGGTTCGCGTTCCTTTAATAATTCCGGTCGCTGAAGAGCGATTTCATTATAACTAAGAAAAGAAGAGTTCGATTTCATCGCACCGCCGCCTTTATGCAGCCATTGACCGGTGAGGGCAGGGAGGCAGGAGATGGTTCGAATACTCATGCCGCCATTATCGTGATGCTGTAGCCCATTGCCAATACGAATGAGAGATGGCGATGTCTCTGCGTACATTCTCGCAAGTGTGATGATGTCTTCTTTCGGGACACCCGTGATTTGTTCAACCGTTTCTGGATCATACTGCTTCACATGCTCGCGAAGTTCATTGTGACCGACCGTGTAAGTCTCTAAAAATGACGCATCTGTGCGGTCTTCTTTAAAAAGGACATGCATGATCCCAAGAGCTAGCGCACTGTCAGTGCCAGGGCGAAGCGGAATGAACCAATCTGCCATCCGGCCCGTTTGGTTTTTGTGCACATCAATGACGACAATTTTAGCCCCTTGCTTTCGAGCTTTTTGTGCCAACGTGATTTGATGCATATTGGTTGAAACCGCATTGATGCCCCAAAAGATAAATAGTTTCGTGTGAATGGTCTCTTCTGGGTCTGTCCCGATGCTTGCGCCCATTGTATATTTATAGCCTGTTGTTCCGGCTGACTGACAAATGGTTCGGTCTAGCTGACTTGAGCCAAGTCGATAGAAAAAGCGGCGGTCCATTCCTTCTGCATTAAGATTCCCCATATTCCCATAGAAGCTGTAAGGCAAAATGCTTTCTGGTCCTTTTTCTTCGATCAGCTTTGTCCATTTTTGACGAATGGTTTCAATCGCTTCTTCCCACGTAATTGGTGCAAACTGCCGGTCACCTTTTTGACCTACACGTTTTAATGGCGTTGTCAGACGTTTTTCATCATATAAACGAGCTGTGACATTCCGCACTTTATTGCAAATGTTTCCTTGAGTGACTGGATGATCTGGGTCTCCTTGAACTTTAACGATCTTTCCGTTCTCTTTATGGATTAAAAGACCGCACTGGTCAGGGCAATCTAACGAACAAACTGATTTGAATATTCCGTCTTTCATTGCTGTGTAATCGGTCATACGTTTAGCTTCCTTTCCGAATTCCGTGATCACTGTACATATGGACTTTATTTTAGCATGTTCAGACGAGGAAGGTAAGGATAAGCATATGAAAAAAAGCCCCTAATGAAAGGGACTTTAAAAACGGGTGACCTGCACAGGGAATTCTTTGACCCCAAACACAAACGTGCTTTGAATTGGTTTCAGCTGATCTGCCGCACAGGTGATTTCTCGAAACGTACGGAGTAAAATCTCAAGTGCTAGATGAGCCTCAAGCCGGGCGAGAGGGGCACCAAGACAAAAATGGATGCCGAAGCCAAAGCTCAAATGTGGATTTGATTTTCTGTCAAGACGAAACGTATCTGGATCTTCAAATTTTCGTTCATCACGATTCGCAGATGCCACCCAGCTGATGAGATAGTCTCCTTTTTCAATGTGAGAACCGGCAATCTGAACATCCTCTGCTGCAACTCGCCCAATCGCTTGAACAGGCGGATAATAGCGCAGCGTTTCCTCCGTCAATTGAGGAATGAGAGACAGGTCTTGCCGCACTGATTCGGCGATATGCGGCTGTTCTGTTAAAAGTCGTACGGCATTTGTGATTAAATTCGTTGTTGTTTCATTACCAGCAACGAGTAAGAGTATACAAAAGCCAAGTAGTTCATTTTCTGATAAACGCTCACCGTCAATTTCCGCTTGGATGAGAAGGGAGATTAAATCATCGGCTGGCGTTTCTTTTCGTTTTTGGATCAAATGAGCAAAGTACGCTGACAGCTCTTTTTCTGCTTGTTTTTGCATGTCGACAACGGCTTGAACAGCTTCTTTTGAATCATCTTTGGCTCCTGCAACTAGAGCATCTGAATGTTTTTTGATCAGCTCTCTGTCTTTCACTTCTGCCCCGAGAAGCTCGGCGATGATCATGACAGGTAGGGGAGCGGCAAGATCTTGGACAATATCGAAGGTCCGTTGATCCTTTACTTGATGTAATAGATCATGGGTCAAGTCTTTGATCTTTTCTTCTATTTGTTTGATCGCTTTTGGCGTGAAGGCTTTATTGACGAGTGCTCTCATTTTGGTATGTTTTGGAGGGTCCATTGTTAAAATACTCGTTTTAGATGTACTTCTTCCTCGCTGTGATGAAAATACTTTTGGCTGCTTCAGAACGGACTGAATATCAGCATATCGAAAGAGATCCCAGCACTTTCTCGTTTCATCGTATCGAATATCACCCTGCGATCGTAATTCATTGTAGATAGGGAATGGGAAAAGAAGGTCATCAGTAGATCGGATTTCTTTCATTGGGATGACATTGACGTAATTTTCTTTTACTTTCATTATGAACGCTCCTTTTTCTCTTGATTCCCTTTCACGGTATCACCACGAAAAACGCATTTCAACGGACATGTTTTCTAAAATATGTCAATAGTCTAATCGAAAGATTCAAACACATTCGTCCTATAGGAAAATAGAAAGTCATCAAAAATGATAGCGCTTTCTAAAAACTAGAATTGAAGTCACCGAAACCAAAAATAAAATGGTGAATTCAGTCGAACGAAAGGGTACTATGATTCAAATCTGTATAGTTCTTTTGATCTAAATTGATGATTTGAAAAAACACGGCTAACATATATACCGCAAGCTGTTCAGCTGGTATTCGGGACTTTTGAAAAGCGCTGGCTCTTTCTTGACACGATTTCTCATCATGTTACGATAACTAACGTGCGAAAAACACGAACAAAAAGCGAACAAGGGAGAGGATCAATATCATTGATCAAAAGAAAGTTGCTTTCATTGGAGCAGGTTCTATGGCGGAAGGAATGATTGCAGGTATTGTGCGATCAGGTCAGATGCCGCTCAGCCACATTTACGCAACAAACAAGCAAAATAAGCAGCGATTAAACGAACTAACGAAACGCTACGGAATCCAAACAGCCACAATGGATTCATTTCCTTTTGAAGAGATGGATATGTTGATCCTGGCAATGAAGCCAAAGGATGCTGAAACAGCACTTGAATCATTAAAACCTCATATTCAGAAAGATCAGCTCATCCTGTCTGTGCTTGCAGGTGTGAAATCATCGTATATTGAAGACATGCTGCATGAAGGGCAGCCTGTTATGCGAGTAATGCCAAATACGTCAAGTACGATTGGGGCGTCGGCGACCGCTTTATCTGCTGGACGTGATGTGAAAAATGAACATGTAAGCATGAGTCGGGCTCTTTTATCTGAAATGGGAGAAGTATATACCATTCAGGAAGAGCAAATGGATATTTTCACAGGAATTGCCGGAAGCGGTCCAGCTTATTTTTATTTCTTAATGGAAAGAATCGAAGAGGCTGGAGAAGAAGCTGGCTTATCAAAAGAAATGTCCCGTCAAATCGGTACACAGACACTTCTCGGTGCAGCGAAGATGCTGCAAGAAACAGCTGAAAACCCTTCTGTCCTCAGAGAAAAAATTACGTCACCTAATGGAACAACGGCTGCAGGACTAGATGCATTAGATGATTTTGGCGGAGGAGAAGCCATCAAGCAGGCCGTCAAACATGCCGCCAATCGATCAAAAGAAATAAGTGAACAGCAAAAACAAAAAGTAACGATATAAATAGAGCCTCAATACAGGAGTGATAAGGTGTACGCAGATAAAGAGAGAAAACGAATTGTTGTGAAAATCGGAAGCAGCTCTCTTACTAGCTTTCAAGGTGAGATTAGTTTAAAAAAACTAGAAAACCTCGTCAATCAAATTGTAAAACTCAAAGATGAAGGACACGAAGTCATTTTGGTCTCATCTGGTGCGGTTGCAGCTGGTTACCGAAAATTAGGATTTATTGATAGACCGAAAACACTGCCAGAAAAACAGGCGTCTGCCTCAATAGGGCAAGGGCTTTTAATGGAGTCATATTCTACTTTATTTTTATCGCACGGTTATATTGCTTCACAGCTATTAATTACAAGAAGCGATTTTTCAGATGAAACGCGCTATCAAAATGTGCGAAATACAATGAATGTGTTATTAGATCGAGGGATCATCCCGATTATTAATGAAAATGATACAGTGACGATCAATCGGTTGAAGTTTGGAGATAATGATACATTGTCTGCAAAAGTAGCTGGACTGATTGATGCGGATTTCCTCGCTATTTTATCTGATATTGATGGCTTGTATGAAGATAACCCTCATACAAACCCGAATGCGAAGAGAATTCTAGAAGTCACAGAAATCACAGAAGACATCGAAGCAGCCGCTGGAGATGCGGGAAGCAGCGTTGGCACAGGCGGAATGAAATCAAAACTCGATGCCTTTAAAATTTCAATGGCCGCAGGCATCAATGGCTTTTTGGGAAAAGCCGATACGCCTCACATTTTAGACAAAGCCATTAATGGGACAGAGGACGGCACTTATTTTACAGCTGACGAAAATTTAGCGCCGCTGAATTATAAAAAACAGTGGATTGCTTTTCATTCTGGCCCAAAAGGCGAAATCGTTGTTCAAGAGAAAACACAGGAGCTTCTCATGCATCGTGAGAAAAGTCTGGATTCTGACGGCATAGTCGATGTAAATGGTTCGTTTAAAAAAGGCGATGTAGTCCGTATTTTAGATCAAGATGAAAGAGAAATAGGGCTTGGCATTGTCAATTATGCGTCCGACGAACTCGCACTCAACGGTGACTTGCTACAGGATGAAGTGGTGCATGTCGTAGATCTTGAAGCGTTTGTTTGTCATTTAGATTTATCAATACCAGTTTGCTAATCATAAGGGAGGAATTTCATGACACTGACAGCTGAAGTTGTCACATCGGTCAAAGAAAAAGCGAAAAAAGCAAAGCACGTATCAAAAAAACTAGGCTTACTTCAAACAGAGGAAAAAAATGAGGCACTGCTGAAAATAGCAGAAACGCTCGAACAGCAAAGTGATTTTATTTTACAGGAAAATCAAAAGGATTTAGAGGCAGGAAAAGAAAAGGGCTTCTCTGAAGCATTAATGGATCGATTAATGTTAAATGAAGAGAGAATTCATGAGTTTGCGGAAAGTTTGCGGCTTGTGACGAGATTAACAGATCCTGTTGGAGAAATATTGGATGAATGGACTCTTGAAAACGGCTTACATGTGAAAAGCCGAAGAGTACCGCTCGGCGTGATCGGGATGATCTATGAAGCGAGACCGAATGTCACTGTCGATGCAGCAGGGCTTGCCCTTAAGGCAGGCAACTCAGTGATTTTAAAAGGCGGTTCCTCCGCTATTTCTTCCAACAAAGCCATCGTCCGCGTCATTCATGAGGCATTGGATCAAACAAAGATTCCTCGTGATGCGGTACAGTTTATTGAACAAACAGACCGTTCATCGGTTCAAGCGATGTTTCATCTAAAAGAATGGATAGATGTTTTAATTCCGAGAGGCGGGGCTTCTTTAATCAAAACCGTTGTAGAAGAATCGACCATTCCAGTTCTTGAAACAGGGACAGGGAACTGCCATGTTTTTGTTGATCAAACAGCGAATGTGGAAAAAGCCATTCAGATTGTTATCAATGCGAAAACAAATCGCCCGGCCGTTTGTAATGCGCTTGAGACTCTGATCGTTCATCGCGATTGGCTGAAAGAAAATGGTGCAGCATTGAATGAAGCACTGCTTCAGCACCAAGTCACTGTGCATGGAGATCAAGACGCTCAACCTTTCTTTTCCGAAGCGGTTCCTGCGGAGGAAGTAGATTGGACAGATGAGTATTTAAGTCTGGATCTTGCGGTGAAAGTGGTTGACTCAATTGAGGACGCCATTCACCACATTGATCAGTACGGGACCAAACATTCAGAAGCCATCGTAACAGAGGATGAAAAAAACGCACAAATCTTTCTAAACGAAGTCGATGCGGCCGCTGTTTACCATAACGCATCTACACGTTTTACAGATGGCGGTGCACTAGGATATGGCGCTGAAATTGGCATTTCTACTCAAAAACTGCACGCAAGAGGGCCAATGGGACTTCCTGCACTGACAACGACAAAGCTGCTTCTGTCTGGTGATGGTCAGATTAGAAGCTAAAATGAATGTAACGAACACTACCTTTCTCCTTGGGGTAGTGTTCTTTAGTGTATGATAAAAAAAGAGAGAAAAAAGGGAACGACATGGAAACGATGCTGAAGCACTGACAACTCTTGAAAAAGAAGACAAAGGGCTAAAATAAAGTCCATTTTAGCCCTTTGTCAACAATCTGAAACTCCCCATAAGAGGGAGTTTTTTTATGAACTTGAACAATCTTTTTTCATGACTTTCTCAAATTTGAAAAATTCAAATGCCTCAGGCGCTAAAGGGTCATTTTCTTGATCCTTCTCATGAGGGAAGCTCGGATCTGGATGGTGTAAGTGATAAAACTCAACAATCTGAAACCCGCATTTGTTCACATAAAAATGAATGTTGCGCTTTTCAAAATAAGGAGTGACAACTTCCCACACCTTCGTTTCTGGATATTGCGCCTCAATGGCTTTCCATGCTGCCTGACCAATGCCGCGGCTATGAGATGATGAAGAGATATATAATAGGTCCACCGAATTGCGGTGTGTGTGATGGTTGATTTTTAAAACAACCCCTCCTGCCTTTTGTCCATTTAGTAAAATATGATAGACAAGGTTCTCTGTCGAATAAAAAGATTCATCAATCGACTCATCAGGAGGAATTGGTCCACCTTCTGCATCCCCAAATGCATCAATGATGCCAGCAGTGAAAGCATCTTGCAGTTCCTTTTTCATCAAAGGGAAGTCTTCTTGATTTGCAAGTGATAATGTGACTTGATCTTGTGCGATTTTGTTCATGTGTAAATCCTTTCTCCACATACGTGGTGTTTATGCATGTTATCATAAAGGATGGAGTAACTCCATAGTCAAGAAAGGAGCCCTAAAAATGATGAGCGATGGTCAAAAAACATTTTTAACTGGAGAATTTGCGGCATTATTTGAAGTGAAAAAAGATACACTGCTCTATTATGATAAAATCGATTTGTTTAAGCCGGCAGGTGTTCAGGAAAATGGATACCGTTATTATACATTTGAACAATTTGACCATTTCATGGCCATTCAATCCCTTCGTGCTGTTCAATTTCCGATCAAGCAATTAAAACAATACTTTACTGAGCCTTCTCAAGATAAATTGCAAAGCCTGGCGATTGAGCAAGCAGAAAAGGTCGGAGAGGAGATCCAAAAACTACAGGATATTCAATCTTTTCTTTTTCGTGTGATCGAGACAACGAATGAATTATCATCAGTGAAAACAGGGGAGGTCTTGTTTCAAGAACTGCCAGAGGAACCGATCGTCCTCAGTACATCAAACCCGATTGATTCAAACACACCTGTAGAAGAAATTTCTCGAATTGTAGGAGAATTTCTGAAAGGAATTGGGATTAAAGGTGCTGCGGCAAATGGTTCTGTTTTAAACAAGGAGCAGTTTTTGCAGCGTCATTATCATCAGTCTGATAGGCTGTTTTGCCGAATGGAAGGGCCAGATGCAGTCAAAAAGCCAGCGGGTCTATATGCAGTCATGTATCAACAAGGAACATATGAAGAGATGGAGACTGCCTATTCACGTTTATTAGATCAAATCGAAGCAGAGGATATGATACTGGATGGAGATGTCTTTGAGGAGTATTTACTTCATTCTCTGATGTCTAAAAATGAAGCGGATTACATGACAAAACTCAGTGTGAAAGTCAGAAAACGGGAAGCTTAAGGTATCACAAAAAGGATAGACAGGCATTTTTACATGCTGTCTATCCTTTTTGGTGCTGTTTAACCGACTTGGTTCTCGGCAAATTGACTCATATAGAGGTCTGCATAAAAACCTTTTTCTTTCAAAAGCTCACGATGAGTTCCTTTTTCAATAATCGTGCCATCTTTCATGACTAAAATGAGATCGGCATCTTTAATCGTTGAAAGTCGATGTGCAATGACGAAGCTTGTTCTGCCGTTCATTAATTCATTCATCGCTTTTTGAATATGCATCTCTGTCCGTGTATCGACACTGCTTGTTGCTTCATCTAAGATTAATATCTTCGGATCAGATAAGATGGCACGGGCGATGGTTAACAGTTGACGCTGACCTTGCGAGAGGTTGCCGGCATCTTCTGTTAAGAGTGTGTCATATCCATCTGGAAGGGTGCGGATGAAATCATCTGCATAGGCATGTTTAGCGGCCTTCAACACATCCTCTTTTGAAACATTCGGTCTGCCATATGCGATGTTGTCATAAATTGTGCCTTCAAAGAGCCATGTATCCTGAAGAACCATCGCAAATAAGTCACGCACTTGCTCTCGGCTGAGGTCGGTGGTTTTTACGCCGCCAATGCGAATGGAGCCTTGATCTAGCTCGTAAAAGCGCATTAACAGATTAATAATCGTTGTTTTTCCAGCGCCTGTTGGCCCAACAATGGCAACCGTTTGTCCTTCTCGGACATGTAAATTCAAATCTTTAATAATGGGTTGATCTTTCTCATAACCGAAGTGCACGTGCTCAAAGGCCACATCTCCGGAAAGGGATTTAAGATCAATCGCTGCATCTTCTTCCGCATGTTCTTCTTCCTCATCCAGAATTTCAAACACCCGTTCAGCAGAAGCGATAGCAGATTGAACTAAGTTTGCAACACTGGATGCTTGCACAAGCGGCTGCGACATTTGCTGTGTGTATTGGATAAATGCTTGCACATCCCCAACACGAATATTCCCATTAATGACAAGAATTCCGCCAGCAACACTTACCGCCACATAGCCAAGATTCCCAATAAAGGTCATCATCGGCATCATTAAGCCGGAGATAAATTGTGCTTTTCTTGAAGATTCATATAGTTGTTCGTTTAATTGATCAAATGTATCAATGGCTTTCTTTTCATAGCCATACGCACGAACCGTCTGATGTCCTGTGAACATTTCATTAATATGTCCATTGATCATCCCTAGTTCTTTTTGCTGTGCTTTAAAATGCTTTTGCGAAAATGATGTAATGCCTCGAATCGCAAACAAACTAAGAGGCAGCGTCAAACAAACAAGCAGCGTCAGCAGCGGACTGATGAAAAGCATCATGACGACAATTCCAATGACTGTAATAACAGATGTGATCACTTGCGTGAGTGCCTGCTGTAAAGAAGTATTAATATTATCAATGTCGTTCATCACCCGGCTCAGCGTGTCTCCGTGTGTTGTTTTATCAAAATAACGAAGGGGGAGACGTGTGAGCTTGTCATTTGCTTCCTGCCTTAATTCAGCAATGGTCTGCTGCGAGACACCCGCCATTACATATTGCTGCACGAATGAGAAGAGAGATGCCACGACATATAATAGAACAAGCAACAATAAAATGCGTGAAATGACATCAAATTGAACACCAGTTCCTTGTGTAAAACTTTCAAATAGGGAAGAGGTGGCATCCCCAAGTAATTTTGGACTGATGACATTAAAAACGGTTGAACCGATCGCTGCAATCAGGACAACGATCAGCTGAAATTTCCTCGGTTTTAAATAGCCCGTTAAACGAAGAAGTGTTTTTTTAAATTCCTTCGGTTTTTGTACTGGGCCCCTTGGGTGACCGCCTTTATGTCCCATTCCAGAAGACATTTTTTTACTCATCCTTGCTCCACCTCCTGACCTTCCTGTGATGCGACGATCTCTTGATAGACAAGGTTATCTTTCAGTAACTGTTCATGTGTACCGATACCTGCTATTTTTCCATCATCTAACACAATGATTTTATCGCTATGCTTCACTGTGCTGATTCTTTGAGCCACAATAATCAAAGCAGCATGCTCTTTTTCAGCTTCTAGCGCTGACCGAAGTTTTGCATCCGTTTTGTAATCAAGGGCAGAGAAGCTATCGTCAAACAGGTAGAATGCAGGTTTTCTTACGAGTGCTCTTGCAATCGAAAGACGTTGTTTTTGACCGCCAGAGAGATTCGAACCCCCTTGGTCTATCTCTGCGTGAATTCCGCCATCTTTTTGCAAAACAAATTCTTCGGCCTGTGCTGTCCGCAGTGCCTGCCAAATCTCGTCATCTGTAGCATCTCGTTTGCCAAAGCGCACATTATCAGCAATGGTTCCGCTAAATAAAATGGCTTTTTGAGAAACATAACCCATCTGACTTCTCAGTTTCTCTTGAGGCAATTCTCTAATATCGACACCATCTAATATAATTTTTCCTTCTGTTGCTTCATAAAAACGTGTCATCAGCTGAAGAAGGGTCGTTTTCCCGGAACCTGTACTGCCAATGATCGCCGTCGTTTCACCCTTTTTGGCTTCAAACGTCATGTCTTGAACGGCTGGTTTTTCAGCATTTGAATAATAAAATGACACATCCTCAAAGCGAATGGACTGGGCTGGCTGATCAAGTTTAGTGACAGCTTCTTTTTTGTCTTTAATTTTTGGTTCTAGATTTAACACTTCATTCATCCGTTTAGCTGATGCCTGAGCTCTAGGCACCATAATAAAACTCATAGAAAGCATAATGAGTGCCATTAAAATCATCATCGCATATTGAATGAAGGCGATCAGATTCCCGACTTCCATCTGTCCGGCATCAATCCGATTAGCGCCAATCCAGACAATGCCGATATTCGTGAAGTTCATGATAATGAGCATAAAAGGGAACAAGTACGCCATTAATCGATTGACCTTAAGACCAGTATCCTTATACGATGTATTGGCTTCTTGAAAACGTTCCTTTTCGTCATCTACTCGGTTAAACGCACGAATGACCCGAATGCCTGAAAGCGACTCTCTCATAATCAAGTTCAGCCGGTCCGTTTTTTTCTGAAGCTGGCCAAAGAGGGGGATCGCTTTTCTTGATACCAAATAAATGAACCCGCCAAGAAGGGGAAGAGCTGCTAAAAAGATGAGAGATAACACAGCATCTCTAGATACAGCCAAAATAATTCCACCAACGAGCATTAGAGGCGCCCGTGTCATCATTTGTAAGATCATGATCGTGACATCTTGAACTTGTTTCACATCATTTGTGGATCTTGTAATAAAGGAAGATGTCCCGATTTTTTGAAATTCTTCTAATGAGAATTGTTCGACATGCACAAACAGCTGTCTTCTCATATCACGCCCGAAGCCTAGAGCTGTCTTAGATGACAAGTAGGACTTCCAAATCGTGAGCAAGATGGCAAGTAAAGAACAAGCCACCATCCAGCCCCCAACCTTCCATATATAAGCGACATCTCCTTGGACGATCCCGACATCAACGATATCTGCCGTAAGCGTCGGTAAATACAGCTGGAGCATACTGCTTAAAAAGGTGAGAATCACAATGGACACAACGGATAGCCGATAGGGCTTTAAAAACGATAAAATTGATTTCATACGATTACCTTTCTTCCATATAGTCTGTTGTTCTGTAACTCATCATATACAAAGAGGGATTATTTCTACAAATGAAATGTCTTGTTTTAATGAATTATTTATATTGTTCAATTTTTGAAAAGAAGTCCTTTACAAACATATAAAAATCATGGGCAGAAGGAGACATCTCTCTCGATTTAGAAGCAATAATTCCGACCGTTCTTCTCACTTGAGGGAAATCAATGGGAATTTTCACTGTAAATCGCGGTGTTGTTTCATAAAAGGCACTTTCGGGTAATAAGGTAACACCCATTCCTGCCGATACGAGACCTTTTATGGCATCCAAATCTTCTCCTTCAGATGAAATGGTAGGCTCATAGCCTGCCTGCTTGCAAGCATCAACCGCAATTTGTCTCAGCACATACCCTTCAGGAAATAACACGAAATGATCCTTTCTTAAATCACTTAAATGAATGCTCCTTTGTCCGCTAAAGGGGTGGCTAACCGGTAAAAGGGCATAAATGCTTTCGGAAAACAAGATATTTCCTTCTATTTGAGGATCGTTTGTCGGGACGGGTCCTAAAAAGGCAAGATCAATGTCTCGATTTTTGACAGCTTCAATCAGAAACTTATAGGAACCTTGCCGAAGTAAAAAATCGACCTCTGGATATTCCAGCTTAAATGCGGAAATGACAGAAGGGAGCACTTGGCTTGCTAGACTTGTAGGAAATCCAATGTTCACTGTCCCTTTGTGAGGGTCTAAGTATTCATCAATTTGTTCTTTGGCGTAATCTATCGCTTTTAGGGCGGTTCTGACATGGTCCAAAAATTGTCTGCCGATTTTCGTTAATTTGATATTTCGTCCTTCTCGTTCGAATAAAGCCACTCCAAGTTCTTCTTCTAAATTGGCAATCTGCCGGCTGATGGCAGATTGGGCAACGTGTAAGTTTTCAGCCGCTTCTGACACGTGTTCACGGTCAGCAACTTCTACAAAATAACGTAATTGACGAAGCTCCATTTTTGCACTTCACACCCATCTATCTCAAAAAGAGATTGTTTTGATCTAAATTATATATTGTTTATATTAATTTGAAAACTTAAAATAAGTTACAGAGTTTGTGAGATTTTATTACTGTGAAAAAACGGATCTTTTAAACGGGGGAGAGAAACGATGACTTATAATCAACTACCACAACCACAAGGTCTCTACCGTCCTGAATTTGAACATGATGCATGTGGAATCGGACTGTACGCCCATTTAAAAGGGGAGGCGACACATAGCATCGTCAAAAAGGGATTGCAAATGCTGTGCCAGCTTGATCACCGCGGCGGGCAAGGCAGTGATCCGTATACAGGTGATGGTGCCGGTTTAATGGTACAACTGCCAGACGCTTTTTTTAGAAAGAACTGTCAAGACCTTGCACTTCCTGAAAAGGGCCGTTACGGGGTAGGAATGGTGTTCTTTTCAAAAGATGATGATGCCAAAACGCGTCAAGCGATCGAACAAAAGATCAACGGCTTCATTAAACAAGAAGGGCAAACATTAATTGGCTGGAGAACGGTTCCTGTTGATGCTGGGAAAATTGGAACGGTTGCAGCGAAGAGCTGTCCGGTTGTCCGGCAAGTGTTCATCGGAGCAAACGACAACATTACAGACCGTTTGTCATTTGAACGAAAATTATACGTCATCCGCAAGCAGGCTGAAAACTGGGGAACAGCAGAGGAAAAACAATTTTACTTTGTCAGCCTGTCGAGTCAAACCATCGTATATAAGGGGCTTTTAACATCAGATCAAGTTGATGCTTTTTATCTTGATCTACAGGATGAAACATTTGTTTCTGCATTTTCACTCGTTCATTCAAGATTTAGTACAAATACATTCCCGACATGGGAACGAGCGCATCCAAACCGTTACTTAATTCATAACGGAGAAATTAACACATTAAGAGGAAACATCAATTGGATGAGAGCAAGAGAACAACAATTCGTGTCTGAAGCCTTCGGAGAAGATCTAGACAAGATTTTGCCAGTGCTGAATGCAGACGGAAGTGATTCATCCATTTTAGACAATGCCTTTGAATTTTTCGTGCTTGCAGGGCGTACTCCTGCTCATACAGCGATGATGCTGATTCCTGAGCCGTGGACGGAGAATACGCACATGTCAAAAGAGAAACGGGCATTTTATGAATACCATAGTTCGTTAATGGAGCCATGGGATGGCCCAACAGCGATTTCGTTTACGGATGGTAAACAAATCGGCGCCATCTTAGATCGTAACGGATTAAGACCCGCGAGATACTACGTGACAAATGACGATCATATCATTTTCTCATCTGAAGTTGGCGTCATCGACACGAATGAAGAAGATGTGAAGTATAAAGACCGTCTTGAACCAGGTAAAATGCTGTTAATCGATTTAGAAGAAGGACGCATTATTTCTGATGAAGAAGTGAAATCTTCGATTGCGAATGAACTTCCTTATCAAAAATGGCTCGATGAAGAAATGGTTCACGTCAATCGCTCGGAAGAAAATTCAGAAAATTCTAGTATAATGAGTGATTTGTTAACGCGTCAGCGTGCTTTCCATTATACGTACGAAGACATTCAAAAGTATTTAATTCCTTTACTAGAAGAAGGCAAGGACCCAATAGGCTCGATGGGAAGTGATACACCGCTTGCTGTGTTATCAGATCGTGCGCAGTCGCTGTTTTCTTATTTCAAACAGCTGTTTGCTCAAGTGACGAACCCGCCAATTGATGCCATTCGTGAGCAGCTTGTCACATCGACCATGACTTGGTTAGGTGCTGAGGGAGATATTTTACATCCAAATGAATATTCATGCCGAAGAATTAAACTTTATACACCAGTTTTAACAAGCGGGCAGTTCAACGGCTTGAAAACGATTGTTCATAACGCCTTTAAAAGCAAAACGATTCATACACTTTTCACTGATGACCTAAAACGCGGTCTTGATGCGATGTTTGAAGAGGCAGAAAAAGCCATTCGTGAAGGGGTATCTTTACTAATTCTTTCCGATCGTGACATGACGGAAGAAAAAGTGCCGATTCCACCACTTCTTGCATTGAGTGCACTTCATCAGCATCTTGTGCGTCAAGGCTTACGAACAAAGGTGAGCTTAATCGTCGAATCCGGAGAAGTAAGAGAGGTTCATCATTTTGCCGCACTGATTGGCTACGGCGCAGATGCGATCCATCCGTACCTCGTTTACGAAACATACAAACAGCTTATTGCTGAAGAAGCGATTGCGATTAGCTTTGATGAAGCTGTCACAAAGTTTGGGAAAAGTGTGACTGAGGGCGTAGTTAAAGTAATGTCTAAAGTGGGAATTTCCACTGTCCAAAGCTATCGAGGCGCACAAATTTTTGAAGCAGTCGGCATTAGTGAAGATGTCATCCAGGCGTATTTCACAGGAACAGCTTCTCAGCTAGGCGGTATTGATCTTGACACCATTGCAAGTGAAGCAAAACTTCGTCATGAGGCTGGGTATCAGGCATCAACTGATCAAACGCTAGAATCAGGCAGTGAATTCCAGTGGAGAAAAAATGGAGAGCATCATGCCTTTAACCCAAAAACCATTCATACCCTTCAGTGGGCATGCCGCAACGAAGATTATGATTTATTTAAACAATATACGAAGGCAGCGGATGAAGAACGAATTGGTTTCCTTAGAAATCTATTTGCTTTTCATTCAAAACAAAAGCCAGTTCGTCTGGAAGAAGTTGAATCTGCAGAATCCATTGTGCGCCGCTTTAAGACAGGTGCGATGTCATTTGGTTCATTAAGTAAAGAAGCGCATGAAGCACTAGCGATTGCGATGAACCGAATTGGCGGCAAAAGCAACAGCGGAGAAGGCGGGGAAGATCCTGCACGCTTTACAGTAGATGAGCACGGGGATGATCGCAGAAGTGCGATTAAACAGATTGCTTCTGGCCGCTTTGGTGTGAAAAGTCATTATTTAGTCAATGCAGATGAACTGCAAATTAAAATGGCGCAAGGTGCAAAGCCTGGAGAAGGCGGACAGCTGCCAGGGAATAAAGTATATCCTTGGGTCGCAGACGTACGTGGTTCTACGCCAGGTGTTGGCCTAATCTCACCACCGCCTCACCATGATATTTATTCGATCGAGGATTTGGCTCAATTGATCCATGATTTGAAAAACGCAAACCGTGACGCACGCATCAGCGTCAAGCTAGTTTCTAAAGCTGGCGTTGGAACGATTGCAGCAGGTGTTGCAAAAGGCACAGCTGATGTCATCGTAATTAGTGGATATGATGGCGGTACTGGGGCTTCTCCGAAAACAAGTATTAAACATACAGGACTTCCTTGGGAGCTTGGATTGGCAGAAGCGCATCAAACCCTTGTCTTAAACGGCCTTCGAGAGCGAGTCGTTCTTGAAACGGATGGCAAATTAATGACAGGACGCGACGTTGTCATGGCTGCGATTTTAGGAGCAGAAGAATACGGCTTTGCGACAGCTCCACTTGTCGTATTAGGATGTGTCATGATGAGAGCATGTCATTTAGATACTTGCCCAGTCGGTGTCGCTACTCAAAACCCGGAACTTCGCAAAAAATTCATGGGTGACCCTGATCACATTGTCAACTTCATGATGTTTATTGCAGAGGAAGTAAGAGAAATTTTAGCTGAACTTGGCTTTACATCAATGGATGAATTGATTGGGCGTACGGATGTTTTATCAGTAAGTGAAAGAGCAAAAGCACACTGGAAAGCAGGACAGCTGAACCTTGAAACCCTGCTTTATCAGCCAGAGGGAGCACGCACATTCAGAACGCCACAAAATCATAAAATTGATGAATCACTGGATATGAATGAGATTCTCCCTTACGTACAGGAAGCGCTCCATCATCAAACACCGGTTGATCTGTCACTAAACATTCGCAACATTCACCGTGTAGCTGGAACGATTACGGGCAGTGAAGTGTCTAAGCGCTACGGAGAAGAAGGTCTGCCAGAGGATACGATCACACTTCGGTTCACTGGTTCAGCTGGACAAAGCTTCGGCGCATTTGTTCCAAAGGGGATGTCCTTATATTTAACAGGTGACTCAAATGACTATATCGGCAAAGGACTCTCTGGAGGCAAAATTGCTGTCAAAACATCTGATCACTTTGTACAAAATGGACATGAGAACGTGATTGTCGGTAACGTTGCATTTTACGGCGCGACAAGCGGAAAAGCGTATATTAACGGCCGTGCAGGTGAACGATTTGCCGTGCGTAATTCAGGTGTCAATGTGGTCGTTGAAGGAATCGGTGATCACGGCTGTGAATACATGACTGGCGGACGTGTTGTCATTTTAGGTGACGTCGGGAAAAATTTTGGTGCAGGGATGTCTGGCGGTATCGCTTACGTGCATACATCTGATGCAAAACAGTTCAAAAGAATGTGCAACATGGAAATGATCATGTTTGAAAAACTCACAGTTCACGAAGAAGAACAAGAAGTGAAGCAAATGATTCAGGAACACCTTGATTATACAAACAGCTCAAAAGCAGCAGCGCTTCTAGAGAACTGGGCACAAGAAAAGAATCAATTCATTAAGATCATTCCGAGAAATTACAAAATGATGCTTCAAAGCATTGAGGAACAAAAACAAGCAGGCCTCAGCCACGAGGAAGCTGTTATGTTCGCATTTGAAGCAAACACAAAACCGAAAAATAAAGAAACGGCAAACGGGCAAAAAGCAGCCGTCGCTCATTAAGAAAGGGGAGAGGACAATGGGCAAAGCAACAGGTTTTATGGATTATAAAAGAGAAAAGCCAAATGAACGTGACCCTCTCACTCGTCAAAATGACTGGAAAGAATATTCAGCTCCTTATACAGATGAGGTATTGAAACAGCAGGGTGCTAGATGTATGGATTGCGGAACACCGTTTTGTCAAATTGGGATGGAGATCAGGGGCGGCGTTTCTGGCTGCCCGATCTACAATTTAATTCCAGAATGGAATGACCTTGTCTACCGGGGCAGATGGAAAGAAGCGCTTGAAAGACTACAAAAAACGAACAATTTCCCTGAATTTACTGGAAGAGTATGTCCAGCACCTTGTGAAGGCTCATGTACCGTCGCGATCAATGATCCAGCAGTATCGATTAAAAATATCGAACGGACGATCATTGATAAAGGTTTTGAAAATGGCTGGATTACACCAAGAATTCCTTCAAGCCGTACAGGGAAAAAGGTTGCCATTGTCGGATCAGGACCAGCAGGACTGGCAAGTGCAGACCAACTAAACCAAGCAGGGCACGCTGTAACCGTGTTTGAACGATCTGATCGTCTTGGTGGACTGCTCACTTATGGTATTCCGAATATGAAGCTCGACAAAGAAGTCGTTGAGCGCAGAGTTAAACTGCTAAGACAAGAAGGCATTGACTTTGTGACCAATACAGAAATTGGTGTGGATATCACGGCTGATGAACTGAAAGAGCAATTTGATGCGGTCATCCTTTGTACAGGTGCACAAAAGCAGCGTGACCTGTTAATTGAAGGCAGGGAAGCAAAAGGGATTCACCTGGCAATGGATTATTTAACACTCGCAACAAAAAGCATGCTTGATTCAGGATTCAAAGATAAAAACTTTATTGACGCAAAAGGGAAAGACGTCATTGTGATTGGCGGAGGAGATACAGGCGCTGACTGCGTCGCAACTGCACTTCGCCAAAAAGCAAAAAGTGTTGTTCAATTCGGAAAGCATCCAAAGCTTCCAGATACACGTGTAGGGGATAACATGTGGCCAGAACAGCCTTATGTCTTCTCTCTAGATTATGCTTACGAAGAAGCACAAGCAAAATTTGGAGAAGATCCGCGGCAATATTCGATTCAAACCACAAAGATTGTGGCTGATAAAAATGGGAAGTTAAAAGAGCTTCATACCATTCAAATGGAAAAGGTGAAAAACGAGCAAGGGAAGTTTGAATTTCATGAGATTCCAGGAACAGAGAAGGTATGGCCAGCTCAGCTAGTCTTTATTGCGATTGGTTTTGAGGGAACTGAACAGCCGCTAGTGAAACACTTTGGCGTGGACAGCAAAAACAATCGGATTGACGCAAAATATGGGGAATATACGACGAATGTAGAAGGCGTATTTGCAGCGGGAGATGCAAGACGCGGTCAAAGCTTGATTGTCTGGGCAATTAACGAAGGCAGACAAGTGGCGCATGAGGTAGACCGTTATTTAATGGGGAGTTCGGTTCTGCCAAAATAGGTCAAACAAAGGGTGTTTACCATATATAGAGAAAAGCCATGACCAAAGAGTGGTCATGGCTTTTTATGATTCAGACATGGTTGGCTGGATAATGACTTTTTTACGTTTGAACTGGGAGACAACCAAACAGAGGAAGACAGCAAGAACAAAAAGAGAAATGGTCAAAAAGCCAAACGTATAGGAGCCCGTCATTTCTTTTAAACTGCCAAGAACGTTTGGTAAAAAGAATCCCCCAATGCCTCCTGCAGCCCCTACAATTCCAGTCACAATCCCAATTTCCTTATGAAACACTTGCGGCACAAGCTGGAACACCGCCCCATTCCCCATACCAAGACACATCATTCCGACAAATAAAAGCGCAATGACCACTGGTAAAGCAGGTAGACTACTCACTGCCCCTAAACAGATACCAATCAAAGCAAATAAACCGAGCAGTACTTTCATCCCGCCAATTTTATCGGCAATCAAACCGCCAACTGGCCGAAAGAAGCTGCCTGCCGCCACGCAAAGCGTCACAAAATCACCGGCATGAATTTTTGAAATCGCATATTGGTCCACAAAGAAAATACTCAAGAAACTTGAAAGGCCGACAAAACCACCGAATGTAATCGCATAAAGCAGGCAGAAAAACCACGTTGTTTTCACTTGAAAGACTGAAAAATAGGACCGAAGCGGCTGAGGGGCGGGCTGGTTTGGTGCATCTTTTGCTGTGAAAATAAAAAACAAAAAGACGAAACTTAAAGGAATAAGAGCGAGCCCCATCACTGTATGCCAGCCATACATCTCCGCAAGCCTTGGTCCAAAGAGTGTCGAGATCAGTGTTCCGCTGTTTCCGGCGCCGGCAATTCCCATCGCTACCCCTTGTAAATGAGGAGGGTACCAGCGGCTTGCCATCGGTAAAGCGACCGCAAAACTCGCACCTGCAACCCCTAATAAAATCCCGATCAGTACTAGCTCTGAAAGGGTTGTACCACCGAAAAACCCCCATATAAGCGGAATGGTGGTCAAAATCATGCCCATCATCGCTGTTTTTTTAGGTCCCATTCGGTCTGTTAATAGGCCTAGCACAATTCGAAAAAAAGATCCGGATAAAATCGGAATGGCTACAATCATGCCTTTTTCTATTGTCGATAAGGCAAAATCTTGTGCAATAAAAGCACCGAGTGCCCCCAGCAAAACCCAAATCATGAAACTCACGTCAAAATATAAAAATGAACCAAACAATGTCTTAGGATGACCACTAGAAGTCAATTCTGAGAGTTTCACAAAACCACTCCTTTATTTTGAATTTTCTGACTTAAAGATAGCGAGTTGATAGAAGGAATGGAAGTATTGTGTTAGAAAAAATGACATGGATAAACACTTTTTTACAAATGTGTGCCATAATCTAGGCAAACATTGCTTTGGCGCAAAAAGCTAGAAAGGTTGATCTCACATGGCAAAACGTAAACTCGTGTTTATCGGAAACGGCATGGCGAGTATGAAATGTATCGAGCATATCGTAAAGAATCAGCCAGAACGCTATTCCATCACGATCATTGGAAAAGAGAAGCACCCGGCCTACAACCGAATAAAACTTTCATCGGTTTTACAAAAAAGTGAATCATTGTCTCAAATTGAACTAAAGCCAAAAGAATGGTACACCAAACATGACATCACCATCCAAACAGGCGAAGCAGTTGTCCACATCGATACAAAGCGTCAATTGCTCATGACAGAAGCACGCCGGAATATCCCGTATGACAAACTGGTTATCGCCACAGGCTCATCGCCTCATTTTCTACCTATACAAGGCGTATCCAAAAAAGGGGTCTATGCTTTTCGTACGATTGACGATTATGAGGCCATTTACGCTGATTCTTTACGCTATGAGCGTGCAGCAGTCATTGGAGGTGGTGTACTTGGTGTGGAAGTGGCCGCTGGTTTACAGATCGCTGGACTGAAGACAACCTTGATTCATCACACGGATTGGCTTATGCAACGCCAATTAGATGAAACCGCTGCAGGGCTTTTGTCTCAACAATTAAGTCGCAAGGGGATTCAGGTAAAAACAAATGCTCATACGATTGCATGTTTAGGAAACGAGAGAGTAGAAGGCGTTCTGTTAAAAAGTGGAGACATCGTGGATGCTGATCTCGTGGTTTTCACAACAGGGGTCCGTCCGAATATAGAGCTTGCAAAACAGCACGGCATTCATACAAGAAAAGCCATTGTTGTAAATGATGTCATGCAGACAAACGTTGAGAATATTTATGCTATTGGAGAATGTGCAGAGCATAAGGGAATGGTGCACGGTCTTGTGCAGCCTATTTATGAACAAGCAAACGTGCTTGCGAATCATTTATTAGATGAACTGGTCACGAATTTACCTCCTGCCATTTATTCAACAAAATTGAAAGCAAATGACATATCTATTTATTCTGCTGGCAGTATTGTAAACCGATACCCCTCCGCTTCAGTGGTGACTTACTTAGATGAAGAACAAGAAGTATATAAAAAACTAGTGTTTGAACATGATGTGCTCACAGGCGTTGTATTAGTTGGTCAACTTGAGAGAGCTGAGCAGCTTTTGCAGGATGTAAAAGTGGGGCGTGATAAAAGCGTAGTCATGAAATCACTGAATGAAGAGCAGATATCCCCTTTAGATTCATTAAAAACAGAGGATCTCATCTGCCAATGCCACACGGTGACGAAGGGAGCGATATTCAAAAGCATATCGGTCCATCAGCTGACAAATTTAGAAGAGATAAAAAAACAGACAGGGGCCGCAACGGGCTGCGGAGGCTGTCAAGAGCTTGTTCGTGCCTGCTGCCATGTCTCATCAAATCAGCTAACGGAAGCACTGGACACGTTTTGCTCGTGCACAAATGTAGAGGAAGAGACCATTTTTTCGTATGTAAAAAAGCAGCAGCCGCTGAATGAAGAGCAAGTAAGAAGACAATTTGATTGGATGACAGATAACGGCTGTGACAAGTGCCGAGCAGCCATTCCATACTATCTTGAGCAGTTTCAAGATCTTTTCGTAAAAGACAGCCCATCAGATCATGAGCACATACTAATGCCTCAGTTATATGGTGGCCGTCTTGATCTGACATTTTTACAGATGATAACCGGATTATTAGAGCAAAAGCAAATTCAGCACGTAGAACTAACGGAGAATAAACGAATTCGGCTGATCGGTATTTCACAAGAGGCCGACCATATTGTAAAAGAACATGGACACATCATGCCACAAGAAAGCAAGAGACTTTCTCATGTTCTATCATGTGATTGTCGTCACGATCCATCTGTCACAACACTTGTCATGGAGATCGAAAGACAACTAGAAAACACGCTTTTACCTGCAGTCACATCGATTCATATCGCTGGTCCTTCCTGCGTATGTCATTTCAGCCCCATCTATGACATCTGCATCAAGAAGCAGCTGGATGAATGGGACATTTATATAGGAGGCAGCATACGTCAACCTAAGGCAGGTCAGCTTTTTTATTCTGTGAGCCGAACGGATGAGCTGATTCCTTTTTTAAAAGCACTGCTTGAAGACTATAGAAAACGTGCATATTTTCAAGAATCTATTGGAGACTGGATCCAAAAAAACGGCATCATTTCCATCCGAGAAAAATTGCTCGATGAGGAAATGAGAGAAGAGCTCTGCGAGCAATTTGAGCAAAGTAGACAAAAGGGTGTGAATGTATGAATCAATCTTTTTTACAATATGTGCAGCAAACATCAGAGCAGCAAGAGCGAAAAAGGGTGTTCCCATCTCAATGTCCGTTTTGCAGTATGCAGTGCAAAATGCAATTAGTCGAGCAGCACGCAGAAGGGCGAACACGCTACCAGACGATAGGTATTCATAATCCAACCACGTTCGGCAGGATCTGTATGAAAGGGCAGCATGCCCACCAGCACGCACTGCACAAGGAACGATTGAATCACCCCCTCATCAAAAGAAACGGTCAATTTGTCAAAGTGACTTGGCAAGAGGCACTTGACGAAATCAAAGCACGCACTCAAACCCTTCAGACGGAACATGGGAACGATGCTATCAGTGTGTATGGTAGTGCATCGATTACAAATGAAGAAGCTTATTTACTCGGAAAATTTGCAAGGGTCGCCCTTAAAACGAAATACATTGATTACAATGGAAGACTGTGTATGTCTTCAGCAGCAACAGCAGCTAACCAAACATTTGGACTTGATCGGGGTCTAACCTTTCCGCTTCGTGACATCAAGCATGCCCGGGTTTTACTATTGGTTGGAACCAATATAGCGGAATGTCAGCCGACCCTCATACCGTATTTGGAAGAAGCTAAAAAGAACGGGGCATTTCTCATCGTGATCGATCCGCGAAAAACAGCAACAGCCAAACTAGCTGACTTACATGTCAGCTTAAGGCCTGGGTCAGATGCTGCACTCGCAAATGGAATCTTACACGTCATGCTTCATGAACAGTTACTAGACGAAGAATTTATTAAAAAACGAACATCAGGTTTTCAAGAAATGAAACAGCATATTTCACACATGTCCCTGCAAGACATTACGCAGCAAACCGGTGTATCGATGAAAGTCATTCAAAAAATAGCGAGAAAATTCGCCCGCGAAAAAACAGGAATGATTCTGACTGCAAGAGGCATTGAGCAGCAAATAGACGGGACAGCATCCGTTCGTAATTTCCTGAATATTCTGCTTGTTACTGGGAAAATTGGCCGGATTGGGTGTGGATATGGTGCCATTACTGGGCAAGGAAATGGACAGGGTGCAAGAGAGCATGGACAAAAAGCAGATCAGCTTCCTGGTTACCGTGATATCACAAACCCAGTACATAGAAAAGAAATGGCCGAAATATGGAAGATCGATGAAAAAGAACTGCCTGGAAAAGGTGTATCTGCTTTTGAAATGTTTGAAAAAATGCAGAAAGGAGAGATAAAAGCGCTCTTTTTAATGTGTTCTAATCCTGTTCAATCAGGTCCGCATGCAAGCTTTATCAAAAAAGCCATCGAGCAGCTGTCCTTTTTTGTCGCAATTGATTTATTTATCTCTGAGACGGCTGCACTCGCAGATGTTATTTTACCAGCTTCGTCATATTTAGAGGACGAAGGGACCATGACGAACATAGAAGGACGCGTTACGCTGAGAGAAGCAACCTATCCACTCAAACACCAAAGAAAGCACGATTGGCAAATCATTTGTGAAATAGCAGCAGTATTAGGCAAAGGCGGCTCTTTTTCTTTTTCATCTGCAGAAGACATCTTTGAGGAATTGAGAACAGCAACGAAAGGAGCCAAAGCCGATTATTCCGGTATGACCTATGACAGGTTAAGGAAGACGCAAGGCATATTATGGCCCTGCTCTCATTTGGAAGACCGAGGAACAGAAAGACTATTTGAGCATCAATTCTCACATCCTGATAAATTAGCAAAATTTGCAGTCGTTGCACATGGACAACAGGGTGCAAAAGAACCAGTCAGTCCAGAATATCCACTCTATTTAACGACCGGCAGGGTGATGGCTCATTACCAAACGGGCGTTCAAACAAGAAAAAGCACCTCTCTTGTTGCCCGGCAGTTTGAAGCTTATGTAGGGCTTCATCCTGACACAGCCGAAGCTTATGGACTTCAGCACGGGGAGCTCGTCACCATCCAGTCAAAACGAGGTAGTGTCATCATGAGGTGCCACATAACAGATAGCATCCGAAAAGATACTGTGTTTGTTCCGTTTCACTGGAATAAACATCAATCAATTAACCTATTAATTGGTAAACAGTTAGATCCACACAGTAAAATGCCAGGTTTTAAATATTGTCCTGTACAGCTGTCAGCCTACGAGAATTGAAAACTATGTGAGAAATTTTAACATGTATTTTCCATCTTTGTTTAGATTATGGTACTTTCTAAAAAACGATCACATGAGGGGTGTTTTTCATGAAAGAAAAACTCGTATTAGTAGGGAATGGTATGGCTGGTATCCGAACGCTCGAAAACATTTTAAAAACAGACAATGAACGATTCGACATGACTGTATTTGGAACTGAGCCGTATCCTAACTATAATCGGATTCTTTTATCGAAAGTTCTCCAAGGGGATACAAAGACAGAGGATATTACGTTAAACGATTGGAATTGGTACAAAGAACATCATATTCAGCTGTTTACAAATGAGACCATTGTGAAGATCGATCCAGACAATCAAACCGTTATGAGTGATCAAGGACGGACCGTGCATTATGACCGTTTAATTTTAGCGACAGGGTCCCTCCCGTTCATCCCGCCCATTCCAGGGAGCGATAAAAAAGGGGTAACAGCTTTTCGTACATTACAAGACACAGAGGAAATGGTCAAAGCATCTATGATGTACAAAAAAGCAGCCGTCATTGGAGGCGGGCTCCTTGGACTTGAAGCCGCGCGTGGTCTACTAAACTTAGGAATGGAAGTGACCGTCATTCATCTTGGCTCTCATCTAATGGACCGGCAGCTCGATCCGGTGGCAGGTCAGCTTCTGCAAGCAGCTTTAGAAAAACAAGGCATGAGCTTTCTATTAGGAAAACAGACAAATGAGATTTTAGGAGATACAAGGGTAGAAGGGCTAACATTTTCAGATGGTTCTACATTAGAGACAGATATGGTGGTCATGGCAGCAGGAATTAAACCGAATCACAAGCTTGCCGAAACGAGCGGCATTGAAGTGAACCGGGGGATTATCGTCAATGATTTCATGGAAACAAGTGTCCCGCGGATTTACGCAGTCGGAGAATGTGTTGAACATAGAGGACAAACGTACGGTCTTGTTGCGCCATTATACGATCAAGCAAACGTGCTTGCGAAGCATGTTTGTGATATGGCCCCGACGCCTTATGAAGGATCTGTACTATCGACACAGCTAAAAGTATCAGGGGTTGATGTATTTTCAGCTGGAGATTTTATCGAAAACGATGAGAAAAAAGCGATTAAAATTTTTGATGAACAGCAAGGTATTTATCAAAAACTAGTCTTCCAGCAAAACCGATTAGTCGGCGCCGTCATGTTTGGAGAAACAAGCGATGGACCACGTTTATTCTCGTACATTAGAGAAGGTGTTGATATGTCAGATATGGAAAAAGTATCTGTCTTAACATCAAATGAGCTGGCGCAAGAAAACACGATTGAACAAATGGCAAACGACCATATCGTTTGTGGCTGTAATGGTGTCTCAAAAGGTCAAATAGTGGCAGCTATTCAAAAAGAAGGCCTAACGACTATACAAGAGGTCAAGCAATGTACAAGTGCTTCTCGGTCATGCGGAGGCTGCCAACCTGTTGTGGAAGAGATTTTATGGCACACTTTAGGCGATGATGCAAACCGCACTGCGCAAAAAGAAACCATCTGCGCCTGCACCACCTTATCAAGAGATGAAGTCATACATGAAATCAAAGAGAAAGGCTTGCAGCATGTCAAAGAAGTGATGAGTGTACTTGACTGGGAAACAGAAGAAGGCTGTTCAAAGTGCCGGCCTGCACTGAATTACTATTTAGGGATGATGTATCCGCTTGACTACAAAGATGAAAAAAGCTCGCGATTTGTGAATGAACGAATGCATGCCAACATCCAAAACGATGGTACCTATTCGGTCGTTCCACGTATGTACGGGGGTGTTACAAATGCAAACGACTTGAGAAAAATAGCTGATGTCGTAGATAAATATGAGATCCCGCTAGTAAAAATGACTGGAGGTCAGCGAATCGACCTTTTAGGTGTCAAAAAAGAAGATTTACCAAAAGTATGGGCTGATTTAGATATGCCGTCTGGTTATGCTTACGGAAAATCATTAAGAACCGTCAAAACTTGTGTTGGAGAACAATTTTGCAGATTCGGAACGCAGGATTCCATTTCTCTTGGGATCGCACTTGAAAAGAAATTTGAAGGACTTGCCACACCGCACAAAGTCAAAATGGCCGTATCAGCCTGTCCAAGAAACTGTGCTGAATCTGGGATTAAAGATCTTGGCATCGTAGGTATCGATGGGGGATTTGAATTGTATGCTGGCGGGAATGGAGGGACACATTTACGAGCTGGAGACTTATTAATGAAAGTAAGTACAGCAGAAGAAGTAGAACAAATGGCCGCAGCCTACCTTCAATATTACAGAGAAACCGCAAATTATTTAGAGAGAACATCCGCTTGGGTTGAACGGCTTGGATTGAATCATATCCAAACGGTCCTGCTAGATGACAAGAAACGTGCAGCACTCATCGAAAGAATGGACATCGCACTTTCAACTTATGAAGAGCCGTGGCAAGAGATTCGAGAGAACGAAACAGAAACAAGACAATTATTTCAAAAGGCAACTGCTTCCGTCTAAATCAATTGAAGGGATGAGATCAGATGACAGTTTCAATTGTAAAAGTTCATATTGGTACAATATCAGATTTCCCGTTGCAGCTAGGGAAAACAGTCGCAGCCGGTCCACTTGAATTAGCTGTTTTTCAAACCTCTAACAAGCAGTTCAAAGCCATTGAAAATCGCTGTCCTCATAAAGGCGGTGTACTAGCTGAAGGAATGGTGAGCGGAGATCATGTCTTCTGTCCAATGCATGATTGGAAAATCAATCTTTCATCAGGAAATGTTCAAGAACCAGATCATGGATGCGTGAAAACATATGAAGCATTGGTTGAGGGAGACGACGTCTTTATTTTACTGCCTTCATAAATGGTTTAGAACCTTCCTTTCCTGTACATGCTGTAAGTACATGCAGTGAGAAAGGAAGGTATATGTGTGCCATTTTTTAATATTTTGATTGAACTCTTTATCGGATTTTTTGCTTTATTTTCCATTACAAAGCTATTAGGGAAAACACAATTTGCACAAATCACGCCGTTTGATTTTATTTCTGCACTGATTTTAGGGGAGATGGTCGGTAACGCCATTTTTGATCCAGAAGTCAGCGTGCTACATATCCTTTTTGCAGTTGCAGTCTGGGGCGTTTTAATCTACACAGTTGAATGGCTTTCACAAAAATTCAAATCCATTCGCGCCTTTTTAGAAGGAAGACCGACTCTTGTGATTGATAAAGGAAAGATTCACTACAATCGATTAAAGAAAAATATGCTCGATTTAAATCAGCTGCAGACACTGATTCGGGCGAAAGGGCATTTTGCTCTTAATGAAATTGAATTTGCCATTTTGGAAACGGATGGGTCTGTGAGTGTGCTTCCGAAAATGAAATATGCACCAGCTACAGCCGAAGATGTGAACGTGAAAGGAAAAGAAGTCACATTGCCTAGAACGTTTATTATCGACGGAGAGATTTTAAAAAAAGATTTAAAGGAAGCTGGATTTGATGAAGCGTGGCTGAGAGAGCAATTGAAAAAGCAGCACATATCCTCCTATAAAGACGTCCTATTTTGTGAATGGATTGAAAATGAAGGAATTTATGCGATGAAATATGAAAAAACATCCACAACCTAACACAGTGGATGTTTTTTTGTGTTTTTTTGTTTTATAACTGAATAGGATCAAAAAGAATACGTCAATGAAAACGTTCACAATATAAGGGGGAGATGTGTGGTGAAGTACGGAAAACGACTGCTGATGATGGTATTGGCCTTACTGCTTTTTGACTCAGCTTATGCGCAAGCAGCTGGACACAACCATCAAACAAACCGTGTGCTTATTGTCGATCAAAAAGGAAATGGGACATTTCGAACAGTTCAATCTGCCATTGATGCGATACCAGTGAACAATCAACAGCAAACGACGATATATATTAAAAATGGTGTGTATAAAGAAAAGATTCTTCTTCCGCAAAATAAGCCGTATGTGTCCTTTATTGGAGAAAATCAGTATCAGACGATTCTGACGTATGATGATACAAATGCAAGCAGCGGGAGCACAACCAATAGCTCTAGTACAATGATTCGGGCAAATCATTTTTATGCAGAAAATATCACGTTTCAAAATACAGCTGGCCGAAACGCAGGGCAGGCGGTTGCCCTTTATGTATCCGGGGACCGGGCTGTGTTTAAACACGTACGTGTTCTCGGGTATCAAGATACACTTTATGCCACTGGCACAGGGAGACAATATTATGAAGATTGTTATATCGAGGGCACGGTTGACTTCATCTTTGGTTCAGCAACGGCTGTATTTAAAAGAGCTGAAATAAAAAGTCTTGGAAATGGGTATATTACAGCGGCATCCACAACAGAAGCGCAAAAGTATGGCTACGTTTTTATTGATTCCACATTAAATAAAGGAACGGCCGCGTCTAAATCTGTGTACTTAGGCCGTCCGTGGAGACCTCATTCGGCTGTCACGTTCCTCCAAACAAAAATGGATGAACATATTAAAGCTGAGGGATGGCATAACTGGGATAATAAAGACAACGAAAAAACGGCTAGATATAAAGAATATGGATCAACGGGCGCAGGGAGTCATGTGGCAAACCGGGTGAAGTGGTCAACGATATTAACAAAAAACGAAGCAAGTCAAATCACCGTTCAAGCCGTGGTTAGCGGAAGCGATGGCTGGAATCCTGAAAAAAGGTAAAAGAGGCCTGTCAGTTTTCGTCAAAGAAAGCTGACTTTTCTGTTTAAAAAACCTTTGAGAACAAACGTTCTTTTGTGTATAATGAACATAATCTGCTAAATTTGGCTGCTTTTTTAAAAAGGAGGGATTGCGTGAAACGTTTCTCACAGGTCATATTTTTACAACTATGTATTTTGTCGATGTTATTTCTCCCTTTTTCAGTGAAAGATGAACAACTAACGGCTCATGATGATCAATCAAATTGGATCAAATCCTTAGACGAATTCATTCGAACAGCACCTGATCTAGAGGGCGCGATTGCTGGCATCAGCGTACGCGATACTTCTGACACTTCCCTTCTTTATGAACATCAAGCGGACATCCGTCTGACTCCTGCTTCTAATATGAAACTACTCACATCTGCTATCGCACTCGATCTACTGGGTGAAACACACACTTTTCCAACAGACGTTTGGATGGATGGTTTAATCCAAAAGAAAACATTGCACGGCAATCTTTATCTCCGAGGCACTGGAGACCCGACATTGTTAGAAAGCGATTTTGCCGCATTAGCCAAACAAGTCAAAAAGGCCGGAATACATACGATTCGTGGACAGCTTGCGGCTGATGATACTTGGTTTGATGACACAAGGTATTCCATCGATCTGCCGTGGAGTGATGAAGATCAATATTACGGCGCTCAAATATCTGCTCTTACTGCTTCACCGAATGAGGATTATGATGCAGGAACGATCATTCTCGAAGTTAAGCCGGGAAAGAAAGCAGGGCAGAAGGCCAGCTATGAGATGATCCCGAAGACTGACATCGCTCTAGTTATCAATCAAGTGAAAACTGTGCCAGAAGGCGGAAAGAAGAAAATATCTTTTAAACGCTCTCACGGTACAAACAAAATTACACTGACTGGGACGATTCCGCTAAAAGCATCCTCGTCTAAACAATGGGTCGCATTATGGGAACCGACAACGTATGCTTTAGACTTAATGAAACGAGCACTAAAGGCTGAGGGGATTCAGCTGAAAGGACCACTCAAAACAAAACAAGTTCCTAAAAAAGCGAAAAAAATCGCTTCCCATTCATCAATGCCTTTGTCCGATCTTCTTGTTCCGATGATGAAATTAAGCAACAATACACATGCAGAAATTCTGTTAAAAGAACTTGGGAAGCGGGTAAAGAACAAAGGAAGTTTTGACAAAGGGCTTGACGTGCTGAATGAACGTCTTCCTGCCTATGGCATCGATGCATCTATGACTGTGTTGAGAGACGGATCAGGCATATCACCCATTAACCTTGTATCTGCAAACCAATTCACGTTATTTTTGACAAACATTCAAAAGGAAAAATGGTTTAACACCTATGTCCATGCACTTCCGTTAGCTGGGGCAAGTGAGCGTATGGTGGGAGGTACATTAAGAAACAGATTGAAAGAACCAGCTACACTAGAAAAAGTGCGTGCAAAAACAGGTACGCTATCAACGGTCAGCACACTATCTGGATATATTGAAACGCAGAGTGGAAAAACACTTGCTTTTTCCATCTTATTGAATCATCTCGTTGATGACGAAAAAGGAAAAGAGATAGAAGACCGCATTGTCAGCATATTAGCTGAGGATCTTTAGACAGAGAAGGAGAACCATCATGACGTTAGATAATAATCAATCTTTAGTAAAAACCATGTCGATCTTTCTAATTCCACTTTTATTAAGCAATATTTTGCAATCAATTGGACAGCTTGTTTCCATTGTGCTTGTCGGTAGATGGATTGGAGAGGATGCAGTAGCTGCGATTTCTGCATTCTTTCCACTTTTCTTTTTACTTGTTTCTTTTTCCATTGGGATTGGATCAGGGAGCTCGATCCTGATTGGACAAGCATACGGAGCAAAAAATGAGCAGAGGTTAAAGGAAATTATCGGTACAACGCTTTCGTTCACCTTTTTAATCGGACTTTCTTTAGCTGTCATTGGAGGTTTTTTTGCCACAGATATTTTACACCTGATGGGGACACCTGCAAATATTGTGGAGGAAAGTGCGGCATATGCCAGAATCCTATTCATCTCCATGCCCATCTTATTTCTTTATTTTGTCTATACAACTTTTTTACGAGGAACAGGAGATTCAAAAACTCCATTTTATTTCTTAATGATTAGTACAGGAACAAATATTTTACTGCTACCGATTTTATTATTCGGCTGGCTTGGTTTACCGGCATTTGGTTTATATGGTGCTGCGTATTCTTCTGTGATTTCTACAATCGTTACGTTTATCATTCTTCATATCTACCTTTATAAAACAAAGCACCCGCTGCGCATTGATGCGTCGGTTAGAAAGCATCTATTGATGAAAGGGGATTTATTAAAAACGCTATTAAAGTTAAGTATCCCTTCTAGTATTAATATGATTCTCATTTCTTTATCAGAAATTGCTGTCATTTCTTTTGTCAACGATTATGGATCACAGGCGACCGCAGCTTATGGCGTTGTTAACCAAGTCGTAAGTTATGTACAGATGCCCGCAGTGAGCCTTGGTATTGCTGTTTCTATCTTCGCCGCACAATTCATTGGCGCAGGAAACATGAATCGTTTGAAAGATGTCATTAAAATTGGGCTGGGGCTAAACTTTGCGATAGGCGGATTGATTATTATTTTCGTCTATATTTTCGCACCACAAATTTTATCTATCTTTTTAACAGATCCTGCAACAATTGATGTTGCATATAGTTTGGTCGTGATCACCCTATGGAGCTATCTCATTTTTGGAACAGCACAAATCGTTGCAGCCACAATGAGAGCAAGTGGCACAGTTCTATGGCCGACCATCTTTAGTATTTGTTCCATTTGGCTTGTTGAAGTACCAGTGGCTTATGTGCTATCACACCATACATCGCTTGGGATCAAAGGAATATGGATAGGATATCCTGCAGCCTTTTTTGTAAACTTATTGCTCCAATACGGCTATTATCGACTGGTATGGAAGAAAAAGCAGATCGTTGCACTTGTCCAATCATAATGTGAGCCTATCATCTGGCATATACATACGAAGATCGATTACTTTGTAGGGGGTCTGATCTTCTATGTTTTTAAATCAAAGAAGTGAGCTCAGTTCGTATGATATCGGTGACTTCACTTATGCCGGACCAGATTTTCAAGTCTTGACGTGGGGAGAAGGAACAACGCTGAATGTAGGGAAGTTTTGTTCCATCGCAAACGAAGTAAAAGTTTTTCTTGGTGGTGAACACCGAACAGATTGGGTCACCACATATCCCTTCAATCAAATTTTCACAGATGCTGCCCATATTAAAGGACATCCACGATCAAAAGGGGATGTGTGTATAGGGCACGATGTTTGGATTGGATATGGAGCAACAATCATGTCAGGAGTACAGATAGGAAACGGGGCAGTCATTGGAGCAAATAGTCTGATTACAAAAGATGTGCCTCCATATGCGATTGTCGCAGGGAACCCGCAGCGGCTCATGAAATATCGGTTTTCTTCGGATATCATTGAAAAACTTCAGTTATTAGAATGGTGGAATTTAGAGTTTTCTTTCATACAGTCTATTTTTCACCTTTTGCAATCTCCTGATATTGACCATTGTATAAGCGTAATTGAAGATAGAAAAAAGAAAGGCTGACAGAGCCTTTCTTTTTTTATCTTCGTCTCACTTAGCTGAGTCTAATGATGGTAAGCGATGCACCGGTTGCACCACCACCTATTAGAATGGCTGTTACAACCGCTCCGAAAAATTGTAATGAAATTGTATTTCCTGCTGTTAAATTGACAATAACTGTATTGCTCATAAAAGTTGTGGATACGGCAGAGGACTGAATTGAACCTGGAATAGCAGTTGATCCATTCAACCATAGCCTTGTGCTCACTAAAAGTGCAGTAGTGGTATTTACTTGATATGTGATATAGTATTTACCTGTTTGCTGGACTGTGAATGTATCATTTGAACCATTCGGCGTAAATCCATTAATATTTTGATTACTTGGTAAAGCAATGTTCGTACCACCAGCAATAGTAATGATTGTAGGACCTGTTGTATTTCCAGCATAAAGTGCCGTATCAGTTGGACCGCTAGCTCCAGTGGCACCAGTGATTCCAGTAGCTCCAGTGGCACCAGTGATTCCAGTAGCTCCAGTTGGACCGGTGCTTCCAGTAGCTCCAGTGGCACCAGTGATTCCAGTAGCTCCAGTTGGACCGGTGCTTCCAGTAGCTCCAGTTGGACCGGTGCTTCCAGTAGCTCCAGTTGGACCGGTGCTTCCGGTAGCTCCAGTTGGACCGGTGCTTCCGGTAGCTCCAGTTGGACCAGTGATTCCAGTTACACCAGTTGCACCGGTTGGTCCAGTATCTCCAGTTACTCCAGTTGCACCGGTAGGCCCAGTATCACCAGTTACTCCAGTCGCACCGGTAGGTCCAGTATCTCCGGTTGCACCAGTAGCACCGGTAGGTCCAGTATCTCCAGTTACTCCAGTCGCACCGGTAGGTCCAGTATCTCCGGTTGCACCAGTAGCACCGGTAGGTCCAGTATCTCCAGTTACACCAGTTACACCGGTAGGTCCAGTATCTCCAGTTACACCAGTTGCACCGGTAGGACCAGTATCACCAGTTACACCAGTTGCACCGGTAGGGCCAGTATCACCAGTCGCACCAGTAGGTCCAGTATCTCCAGTTACTCCAGTTACTCCAGTTACTCCAGTATCTCCGGTTGCACCAGTGGCTCCAGTAGGCCCCGTATCACCAGTAACTCCAGTTACACCAGTATCACCGGTTGGACCCGTATCACCAGTTACACCAGTGGCACCGGTAGGCCCAGTATCTCCAGTTACACCAGTGGCACCGGTAGGCCCAGTATCTCCAGTTACACCAGTGGCACCGGTAGGTCCGGTATCTCCAGTTACACCAGTGGCACCGGTAGAACCCGTATCTCCAGTTACACCAGTGGCACCGGTAGGTCCAGTATCTCCAGTTACACCAGTGGCACCAGTAGGTCCGGTATCACCAGTATCACCGGTAGGCCCGGTATCACCAGTTACACCAGTGGCACCAGTAGGTCCGGTATCACCAGTTACACCAGTGGCACCAGTAGGTCCGGTATCACCAGTTACACCAGTGGCACCAGTAGGCCCAGTATCTCCAGTTACACCAGTGGCTCCGGTAGGGCCAGTAGCTCCAGTTACTCCAGTCGCACCGGTTGGACCAGTAGGTCCGGTATCTCCGGTAGGGCCAGTAGCTCCAGTATCACCAGTTACTCCAGTATCACCGGTAGGTCCGGTATTACCAGTTGCACCAGTAGCACCGGTAGGTCCGGTATCTCCTGTTACACCAGTGGCACCAGTAGGCCCAGTATCACCAGTTACACCAGTGGCACCAGTAGGGCCGGTATCACCAGTTACACCAGTCGCACCAGTAGGCCCAGTATCACCAGTTACACCAGTGGCTCCGGTAGGGCCAGTAGCTCCAGTTACTCCAGTCGCACCGGTTGGACCAGTAGGTCCGGTATCTCCGGTAGGGCCAGTAGCTCCAGTATCACCAGTTACTCCAGTAGCACCGGTAGGTCCGGTATTACCAGTTGCACCAGTAGCACCGGTAGGTCCGGTATCACCAGTTACACCAGTGGCACCAGTAGGCCCAGTATCACCAGTTACACCAGTGGCACCAGTAGGCCCAGTATCACCAGTTACACCAGTGGCACCCGTAGGGCCAGTATCTCCAGTTACTCCAGTAGCACCGGTAGGTCCGGTATCACCAGTATCACCGGTTGGACCAGTAGCACCGGTAGGCCCAGTATCTCCAGTTACACCAGTATCACCAGTAACTCCGGTGGCACCGGTAGGCCCGGTATCTCCAGTAACTCCGGTGGCACCAGTAGGCCCGGTATCACCAGTTACACCAGTATCACCGGTTGGACCAGTATCTCCAGTAACTCCAGTATCACCAGTAGGCCCGGTATCACCAGTTACACCAGTATCACCCGTAGGACCAGTATCTCCAGTTACACCAGTGGCACCCGTAGGGCCAGTATCTCCAGTCGCACCAGTAGGACCAGTATCTCCAGTTACACCAGTATCACCAGTAACTCCGGTGGCACCAGTAGGCCCGGTATCTCCAGTAGCACCAGTGGCTCCAGTATCACCGGTTGGACCAGTAGGTCCGGTATCTCCAGTAACTCCGGTGGCACCGGTTGGACCAGTATCACCAGTAACTCCAGTGGCACCAGTAGGCCCGGTATCACCAGTTACACCAGTATCACCGGTTGGACCAGTAGGTCCGGTATCTCCAGTGGATCCAGTAACTCCGGTGGCACCGGTAGGCCCAGTAGCACCAGTTACACCAGTGGCTCCGGTAGGCCCAGTATCTCCAGTTACTCCAGTGGCACCAGTAGGCCCAGTAGCACCGGTAGGCCCGGTATCTCCAGTTACACCAGTAGCACCGGTAGGCCCAGTAGCACCAGTAACTCCAGTAGCACCAGTAGGCCCGGTATCACCAGTTACTCCAGTAGCACCGGTAGGTCCGGTATCTCCAGTTGATCCTGCTGCAGCCAGTAATGTGTAGTCTGGGGAAGTATCTGGTGTACCTGTCGGTGGTGCAGTATTTACTACATACGTACTGCCATTAAAGGTCACTACTTGCCCTACCGGGTAAGTAGGACTTACTACCGGATCAAACGCTTCAATTCCTGTTAATCCTACACCGGTAGGCCCGGTATCACCAGTTACACCAGTAGCACCGGTAGGTCCGGTATCTCCAGTTGATCCTGCTGCAGCCAGTAATGTGTAGTCTGGGGAAGTATCTGGTGTACCTGTCGGTGGTGCAGTATTTACTACATACGTACTGCCATTAAAGGTCACTACTTGCC